>NZ_JBBOSM010000001.1:0-2442500 GCF_038005145.1 Staphylococcus sp. FSL K6-3157
ATGTCAGAAAAAGAAATTTGGGAAAAAGTCCTAACCTTGGCTCAAGAGAAAGTAAGTTATCCTAGCTATCAAACTTTCCTTAAAGATACTAAGCTTTACTCATTGCAAAATGATGAAGCTATCGTTGTTATCGATGATCCATTTGTTGCCAATTGGTTAAAAACACATTATGTTGAAATTATTCAAACTGCATTATATGAGGCAATAGGTCATGAAATTATGCCAGTTTTCTATTCTGAAGACCAGTTAGAGAGTTTAAAGTCCGGTGAAAATCAACACACAAGTCAGGAGATTCCACAAAAGAAAAAGTATACACCAGGTGTAGATGAAGCTGTCATTGGCGGCGAACAATTCAATACACACAATACTTTTGATACTTTTGTAATCGGACCTGGCAATAGATTTCCTCATGCAGCAAGTCTTGCTGTTGCCGAAGCACCTGCTCAAGCCTATAACCCGCTCTTCATTTATGGTGGCGTTGGTTTAGGAAAAACGCATCTAATGCATGCAATTGGTCATTATGTATTGGAAAACAATCCTGATGCTAAAGTTATTTACACGTCTAGTGAAAAATTTACTAATGAATTTATTAAATCTATTCGTGATAATAAAACTGAGCGTTTTAGAGAAAAATACCGTAATATTGACGTTTTATTAATAGATGATATTCAATTCATCCAAAATAAAGAGCAAACGCAAGAAGAATTTTTCCATACTTTTAATGAATTACATCAAGCAAACAAACAAATTGTTATTTCAAGTGATAGACCGCCGAAAGAAATTGCTAAATTAGAAGATCGTTTGCGTTCTCGCTTTGAGTGGGGATTAATCGTTGATATTACGCCTCCTGATTACGAGACAAGAATGGCTATTTTGCAGAAAAAAATTGGAGAAGAAAATTTAAATATTCCAACTGAAGCTTTAACTTATATTGCTAATCAAATCCAGTCTAATATTCGTGAACTTGAAGGTGCACTCACTCGTGTATTAGCATTTTCTAAACTTCAAGGCCAACCGATTACAACTGAATTAACTGCTGCAGCCTTAAAAGATATTATCCAAGCGCCAAAATCGAAAAAAATCACGATTCAGGACATTCAAAAGATAGTTGGACAATACTATAACGTAAGAATTGAAGATTTTAGTGCTAAAAAACGTACAAAATCCATTGCTTATCCGCGTCAAATTGCAATGTACCTATCACGTGAGCTAACTGATTTTTCATTACCTAAAATTGGTGAAGAGTTTGGTGGTCGTGATCATACTACGGTTATCCATGCACATGAAAAAATAGCTAAAGAAGTAAGTAGTGATTCAACTTTTAAACAAGAACTTGAAAACTTGGAAAAAGAAATTAGAAATCAATAAAAAAACTGTACTACAACAGATTAATTGTAGAAAAATGAGGAATAACGTAGTAACGATAAATTTTGGGGAATTGTGGATAATGTGTAAAAGTCATACACACTGTGCACAAGTTATCCACAGTCGTTAAATAATGCCATACCTGAATTCATATAAGTTATCCCGTAATCCACAAGCCCTACTACTATTACTACTGTTTTAAAACCTATATAATTTATATATAAACGACTGGAAGGAGTTTGAAAATTAGATGGAATTCACAATAAGAAGAGATTATTTTATTGCTCAATTAAATGACACATTAAAAGCCATCTCACCAAGAACTACATTACCAATATTAACTGGTATAAAAATTGAAGTTAAAAATAACGAAGTGATACTTACTGGTTCTGACTCAGAAATATCTATCGAAATCACTATACCTAAACAAGTTGATGGTGAAGACATTATAGAAGTTGCAGAAACTGGATCAGTCGTACTCCCTGGTCGTTTCTTCGTAGATATCATTAAAAAATTACCTGGTAAAGAAGTAAAACTTTCTACAAATGAACAATTTCAAACATTAATTACTTCAGGACATTCTGAATTTAACTTAAGTGGTTTAGATCCAGATCAATACCCATTGTTACCACAAGTTTCTCGCGATGATGCGATTCAATTATCTGTAAAAGTGCTTAAAAACGTGATAGCACAGACGAATTTTGCAGTGTCCACCTCAGAAACACGCCCAGTTCTCACTGGTGTTAACTGGCTTATACAAGATAGTGAATTAATATGCACAGCTACTGATTCGCATCGCTTGGCTGTAAGAAAAGTGGCATTAGAAGACGAGTCTGAAAATAAAAATGTCATCATTCCAGGTAAAGCATTATCAGAGTTAAATAAAATAATGACAGATAGTGAAGAAGAGATTGATATCTTCTTTGCATCAAACCAAGTACTGTTCAAAGTTGGCAATGTGAACTTTATTTCACGTTTATTAGAAGGGCACTATCCTGATACATCTCGCTTGTTCCCAGAGAATTACGAAATTAAATTAGGCATTAATAACGGTGAATTCTATCATGCAATCGATCGTGCATCATTATTAGCACGTGAAGGTGGTAATAACGTTATTAAATTAAGTACTGGTAATGAATTAGTAGAATTATCTTCAACATCTCCTGAAATTGGTACTGTTAACGAAGACGTTAAAGCAAGTAACGTTGATGGTGGCAACTTGAAGATTTCATTCAACTCGAAATATATGATGGATGCATTGAAAGCAATTGATAATGACGAAGTCGAAATAGAATTCTTCGGCACAATGAAACCATTTATTTTAAAACCTAAAGACGATGATTCGGTAACACAATTAATTCTACCAATCAGAACATATTAGAATTTAATAACTTATCCCTAGACAATTTATTTTGTCTGGGGTTTTTTCTATTCATTTTTAAATTCAAAAGTAATTACTGGTCTATATGCGTGTATATAAATAAAGCAGGGGACATTTTTTAAGACAAGATTAAATTTTAGAAGTATTTTAAGAGGTATATTTCATTTTTAAAGGCACTGAGCGATTAAATATAAGCATTTATAGTTAATTGTTAGGGTATTTTAATAGAATTTTAAAATGCGTCTAAAACACGCTTTAAATGTCATTTAAAAGCTCAAATATTAAAAATGCAGATATAATTTCGAATTATATTTGGAAATTGCGGATAGAGAATCAAAAAAACGGATTAAAACTACTCGAAATTTGATATAATATTATATGTAAAACAACTACTATAACGGGCTTTGTAGATAATTATTAAAAAGAAGTGGAAATTAGTTATAAGAATACGCTTACACACTGTATTTTACATGAAATTTTTCGTGAAAAAAGGTATAATATATTAGTGAGCTTAAAAGAAACGGAGTGATTGATTTGGTTGAAGAGGTAATCGTTGATGGAGACATTACTTTAGGGCAATTTCTAAAGACAGAAGGTATTATCGAATCTGGTGGACAAGCAAAATGGTTCTTACAAGATTTTGATGTCTTGATAAATGACGAACGTGAAACACGTCGCGGTAAAAAGTTAAACCATCAAGATAGCATTGTCATACCAGAAATCGGTTCATTTGTTATTTTACATCAAGGTGAAGAATGAGATTAAAGACACTCCAGATAGAAAATTATCGTAACTATGATTCAGTTAGCCTTGATTGTCATCCAGAGGTCAATATATTGATAGGTGAGAATGCACAAGGGAAGACAAACCTCCTTGAATCTATTTATACATTAGCGTTGGCTAAAAGTCATAGAACGTCCAATGACAAGGAACTTATACGTTTCGGTATGGACTATGCTAAAATAGAAGGTGAACTTAGTTATAGATACGGTGAAATGCCTTTAACGATGTTTATAACCAAAAAAGGTAAGCAAGTTAAAATTAATCACTTGGAACAAAGTAGACTGACTCAATATATTGGTCACTTGAACGTTGTATTGTTTGCGCCTGAAGATTTAAATATTGTCAAAGGATCACCACAAATTAGACGCAGATTTATAGATATGGAGCTTGGACAAATTTCTGCAGTATACTTAAATGATTTGTCCCAGTACCAGCGAATTTTAAAACAAAAAAATAATTATTTGAAGCAACTGCAATATGGTCAAAAGACAGATAGCACAATGCTAGATGTCTTAAATCAACAATTTGCAGCGTATGCGCTCAAAATTACGCTCAGACGTGAACATTTTATTAAAGAACTTGAATCACTAGCTAAGCCTATCCATTCTGGGATAACGGACGAACGTGAGACATTGTCATTAAAATATTTGCCTAGTATAAAACTCAGCGATGAAGAGAAAAGTGACACGGAACGCTTAGAAGAAGTCTTAACTTTGCTCAATGACAATATGGAACGCGAGAAAGATAGAGGCGTTTGTTTATACGGTCCTCACAGAGATGATTTAGGTTTCAATGTAAATGGTATGGATGCTCAGACGTATGGTTCTCAAGGCCAACAAAGGACTGCTGCTTTATCGATAAAACTCGCAGAAATTGAGTTAATGAATATCGAAGTAGGAGAGTACCCTATCTTATTGCTAGATGATGTATTAAGTGAATTAGATGATTCACGTCAGTCGCATTTATTAAGCACAATTCAACATAAAGTGCAGACTTTTGTAACTACAACATCAGTCGACGGTATAGAGCATGAAATTATGAAGAACGCTAAACTTTATCGCATCAACCAAGGCGAAATTATAAAGTAATAGAAAGTGAAGGTGGAAGCATTGTCAGATGTGAACAACACGGAAGATTATGGTGCTGGTCAGATTCAAGTATTAGAAGGTCTAGAAGCGGTTCGTAAACGACCAGGTATGTATATAGGTTCAACTTCAGCAAGAGGTTTGCATCATCTTGTATGGGAGATTGTCGATAATAGTATCGATGAGGCACTTGCTGGATATGCCGACGAAGTTGAAATTGTTATAGAAGAAGATAATTGGATAAAAGTTACTGATAACGGACGAGGAATTCCAGTAGGTATTCAAGAAAAAATGGGACGTCCTGCTGTAGAAGTTATTTTGACAGTGCTTCATGCTGGCGGTAAATTCGGCGGCGGCGGATATAAAGTATCTGGTGGACTACATGGTGTAGGTTCATCAGTAGTTAACGCGTTGTCTGAAGATTTAGAAGTGTACGTTTATAAAGATAACGAAATTTATCATCAGGCTTATAAAAAAGGGGTACCTCAATTTGATTTGAAAGTCATTGGGGAAACTGATAAGCCTACTGGAACAGTAATTCGTTTTAAAGCGGATCCTGAGATCTTCACTGAAACTACAGAATATAACTATGACACATTACAACAGCGTACAAGAGAGCTTGCTTTCTTAAATAAAGGTATTTCAATTACGTTAAGAGATGAACGTGAAGAAGAAGTAAGAGAAGACTCATATCACTATGAGGGTGGTATTAAATCTTACGTAGAAATGTTGAATGAAACGAAAGAACCACTTCATGATGAACCGATTTATGTGCATGAATCAAAAGATGACATTGAAGTTGAAATCGCATTACAATATAACAAAGGTTATGCAACTAACTTATTAACATATGCGAACAACATTCACACATATGAAGGCGGTACACATGAAGAAGGATTCAAACGTGCGCTTTCTCGTGTGCTAAACAGCTATGGTCTAAACAGTAAAATAATCAAAGAAGATAAAGAGCGACTTTCAGGTGAGGATACACGTGAAGGTTTAACAGCGGTCGTTTCTATCAAACATAGTGATCCACAATTTGAGGGACAAACTAAGACGAAACTTGGTAACTCAGAAGTGCGTCAAGTCGTTGATAAACTATTCGCTGAATTATTTGAAAGATTCTTATACGAAAATCCACAAGTCGGACGTATTGTCGTTGAGAAAAGTATTATGGCGTCACATGCACGTCTTGCAGCTAAAAAAGCACGTGAAGTTACACGCCGTAAATCTGCATTGGAAATCTCAAGTCTACCTGGTAAACTTGCAGACTGTTCTAGTAAAGATCCATCTCGAAGTGAAATCTTTATCGTCGAGGGTGACTCTGCCGGAGGGTCTACAAAATCAGGCCGTGATTCAGAGACACAGGCGATTTTACCATTACGGGGTAAGATTTTAAATGTTGAGAAAGCACGATTAGATAGAATACTAAATAACAATGAAATTCGTTCAATGATTACTGCTTTTGGTACAGGAATTGGCGGAGAATTTGATTTGAGTAAAGCACGTTATCACAAGATTGTCCTTATGACAGATGCCGATGTCGATGGCGCGCACATTAGAACATTGCTTTTAACATTCTTCTATCGCTTTATGAGACCGTTATTAGAAGCGGGATATGTATATATTGCGCAACCACCACTTTTCAAATTGACGCAAGGTAAACAAAAATATTACGTGTTTAACGAACGTGAATTAGATAAGCTTAAAGAAGAACTAGATCCAAGTCCAAAATGGTCGATTTCACGTTACAAAGGTCTCGGTGAAATGAATGCGGACCAATTGTGGGAAACTACAATGAATCCTGAACACAGAGCGTTACTACAAGTGTCATTAGAAGATGCTATAGAAGCAGACCAAGTATTTGAAATGTTGATGGGCGATGTTGTTGAGAATCGTAGACAGTTTATTGAAGATAACGCAGTCTATGCGAACTTAGATTTCTAATACAATGAACTGAATTTTTGAAGGAGGATATCTTGATGGCTGAACTACCTGAATCAAGAATTAATGAACGAAATATAACCAATGAAATGCGCGAATCGTTCTTAGATTATGCGATGAGCGTTATTGTCTCACGTGCTTTGCCAGACGTTAGAGATGGATTAAAACCAGTACATCGACGTATATTATACGGATTACATGAACAAGGTATGACACCTGACAAATCATATAAAAAATCTGCACGTATTGTTGGGGACGTAATGGGTAAATATCACCCACATGGTGACTCATCGATTTATGAAGCAATGGTAAGAATGGCACAGGACTTCAGCTATCGATATCCTTTAATTGATGGTCAAGGTAACTTTGGTTCAATGGATGGCGATGGCGCTGCTGCGATGCGTTATACAGAAGCACGTATGTCTAAAATCACGCTTGAAATGTTGAGAGACCTTAACAAAAATACAATTGATTTCATAGACAACTATGATGGTAATGAAAGAGAGCCGTCAGTCTTACCATCAAGGTTCCCGAACTTATTAGTTAACGGTGCTTCGGGTATCGCTGTTGGTATGGCTACTAATATTCCACCGCATAACTTAACAGAAGTTATTAACGGCGTATTAAGTTTAAGTCATAACCCTGACATCACGATTTCTGAATTAATGGAAGATGTTCAAGGTCCTGATTTCCCTACAGGTGCTTTAATTCTAGGTAAAAGTGGCATCCGTCGTGCATTTGAAACTGGACGTGGTTCAGTTATAATGCGTTCTCGTGCTGAAATAGAAGAGCGCGGTGGCGGACGTCAACGTATCGTAGTGACTGAAGTACCATACCAAGTCAATAAAGCGCGTATGATAGAAAAAATCGCTGAATTAGCTCGCGATAAAAAAATAGAAGGTATTACAGATTTACGTGATGAAACAAGTTTACGTACAGGTGTACGTGTCGTAATTGACGTTCGTAAAGATGCAAACGCAAGTGTTGTTCTAAATAACTTGTATAAACAAACACCATTACAAACATCATTTGGTGTAAACATGATTGCATTGGTAAATGGTAGACCGAGACTTATCACGCTTAAAGAAGCATTGGTTGAATACTTAGATCACCAAAAAGTAGTTGTAAGAAGACGTACTGAATACAACTTGAAAAAAGCATTAGACCGTGCACATATTTTAGAAGGTTTAAGAATTGCACTAGATCATATTGATGAAATCATTAGAGTAATACGTGAATCAGATAACGACAAAATTGCGATGGCAAGCTTGCAAGAGCAATTTAAGTTAACTGAACGTCAAGCTCAAGCGATATTGGACATGCGTTTAAGACGTTTAACTGGTTTAGAACGCGATAAGATTGAATCAGAATACAATGATTTAATTGCTTATATCGAAGAGTTAAAAGCAATTCTTGCAGATGAAGAAAAGCTTTTACAAATCGTGCGTGATGAATTGATTGATGTTCGTGATCGTTTTGGTGACGAACGTAAAACTGAAATTCAACTTGGTGGACTTGATAATATTGAAGATGAAGACTTAATCCCTGAAGAACAAATTGTCATTACATTAAGTCATAATAACTATATTAAACGTCTACCTGTTTCAACATATAGATCACAACATCGTGGTGGCCGTGGTGTACAAGGTATGAATACACTCGAAGAAGACTTTGTTAGTCAACTCGTAACGTTAAGTACACATGATCACGTTTTATTCTTTACGAATAAAGGTCGTGTTTATAAACTTAAAGGTTACGAAGTACCAGAACTCTCACGTCAGTCTAAAGGTATTCCAGTAGTCAATGCCATAGAGTTAGATAGTGATGAATCTATCAGTACAATGATTGCCGTTAAAGATTTAGAAAGTGAAGAAGATTACCTTGTATTTGCAACATTAAAAGGTAGAGTTAAACGTTCTGCGTTAAGCAACTTCTCACGCATAAACAGAAACGGTAAGATTGCTATCAACTTTAAAGATGATGATGAACTGATTGCAGTACGTCTTACAGATGGTGAAACTGATATTCTTATCGGAACTGCGCATGCGTCATTAATTCGCTTCCACGAAACTGCATTACGTCCACTTGGTCGTACAGCGGCAGGTGTGAAAGGTATTACGCTTAGAGAAGGCGATAAAGTTGTCGGCTTAGATGTTACTAAAGCGGAACAAGATGATGAAATCCTAGTCGTTACTGAAAATGGTTACGGTAAACGTACACCTGTAGGAGATTACAGATTATCAAACCGTGGTGGTAAAGGTATTAAGACTGCTACGATTACTGAACGTAATGGTAATATTGTTTGTATAACATCAGTCACAGGAGAAGAAGACTTGATGGTTGTAACAAATTCTGGTGTTATTATTCGTATTGATGTAAATGACATTTCACAAAATGGTCGTGCAGCCCAAGGTGTGAGATTAATCAAATTAGATGATAATCAATTTGTATCTACGGTAGCTATAGTAAACGAGGAAGATGAAGAAGAAGCTGAAGCAAATGAAGAATCTGAAGTAAATGAAGCAAGTTTAACAAATGCTCAAACAACGGATTCTGAATCACAAGATGCGTCATCTAGTAATGAAGCAGTTGTAGAAGATAACACACCTGGTAGTGGTATCCATACAGAAGTTGAAGATGACAACTCTGAAGAAGATGGCCGTAAAGAAGTAAGAGAAGACTTTATGGATCGTGTTAACGAAGATATCGATAATGCAGATAGCGATGACAACGAAGAAGAATAATCTTTGATTAAAGATAAATACACATATAAAAAGACCTACCTCATTAAGGTAGGTCTTTTTTCGTTATAACTTAGCTTTCTAATGATTTCATGGCATGTGGGATTTCGCTTATAAGTCTTGATGGCGGGACGACATACATTTTCTCTGCTAACTGTTCACCAATGAAGCTATGTGCGTATGTTGCACTTGTGACAGCTTCCTGAGTGTCATCAAACTGCCCGACGAAACTCGTAATCATTCCAGCTAGGGTATCGCCCATGCCTCCGGTTGCCATAGCAGGCGTGCCGATTGGTAATTTATAATCTTTGTTTTTGAAATAAATCTCCGTACCATGCATTTTTAGGACAATAGTTGCTCCAATACGATCTACCGCTTCACGATTACGTTCATATGTTTGTTCCTCAATAGGAATACCACTTAAACGTTCCCATTCTTTTTGATGTGGCGTAAAAATGACATGACAAGCAGGTATTTCAGGTTTCAATTTACTGAAAATCGTTATAGCATCGCCATCTACGATTAGCGTTTGATGTGGTTGAATATTTTGTAATAAGAATGTGATTGCGTTATTACCTTTGAAATCACAACCTAATCCAGGGCCGATTAAGATACAATCTGTGTTTTCAATCATTTTTGTTAACATTTTTGTATCATTAATATCAATGACCATTGCTTCAGGACAACGAGAATGTAGTGCAGCATGGTTCGTTGGGTGTGTAGCTACTGTTATTAGCCCACTGCCACTATAAACACATGCACGTGCTGCAAGCATGATCGCGCCACCTAAGTTTGCATTACCTCCAATTAAAAGGATTCTGCCATAATCACCTTTATGTGTATCATCTTCACGTCTAGGAATGCTTACCGATGATAAAGTTTCCATATTGAAACCTCCTTTTAAAATTTATGATAATTTAACGCTATTCATTTTTGAATAATATACGTAAAAAGTCAGAGCTTAAAATTACAAAAGTAATTATAAATTGGCTTTAAAATCTTCAATTATACGTGCAAAATATTGCTGTCTATTGAAGGGATTTTGTTTTTAAATTTTTAAGCTGTTTTTTAATACAATAGAAAATAATAAACCTGCATTGCATTTAAGTCAATAGGTAACGTTGTTAAGAAATGATTAAGTTTTCTAAAATGAAGATGAATGCTACTTTACCCTATTAAAACAGTGATTTGATACCATGTTACGGATGTGTCAAAAGCTATTGTTCTGCTGAAAATGTAAGCGTATACTCGAATTAATCGAATTAAATTCATAAGTAGGGAGATGGAGAAATGACATTACAATTAAATGGAGAAATGCTTACAATTGAAGATATCAAGAAATTTTTATACGAGAAAGATACGGTGGAAGTGACTGAAGAAGCTTTTGAACGGGTAAAACAAAGCCGTCAAACAGTAGAGAATATTATAGCGAATAAAGAGACAGTCTATGGTATTACAACAGGATTTGGTTTGTTCAGTGATGTGCGTATTGATGAAGGGGAATATAATCAATTACAAGTTAACCTTATCCGTTCACATGCATGTGGTATGGGGGATCCATTTTCAGAAGAAGTGTCATTAGTGATGATGGTATTAAGATTAAATACCCTACTTAAAGGACATTCTGGTACTACAGTAGCTTTAGTCGAACAGCTCGTATACTTCATTAATAATAGAATTGTACCGGTAGTTCCTCAACAAGGCTCACTTGGTGCTTCTGGAGATTTAGCACCGTTATCTCACTTAGCATTGGCCTTGATTGGTGAAGGTAATGTCTTTTACCAAGGTGAAGAGGTAGACAGTCGGTATGTCTTAAATAACTTGAAGCGTAAGCCACTAGAATTACAGGCAAAGGAAGGACTGGCACTAATCAACGGTACACAGGCGATGACTGCCCAGGGTGTAATCAACTATATAGAAGCAGAAAGTCTAGGCTATCAAGCAGAATGGATTGCTTCACTTACACATCAAGCACTCAATGGTATTACAGATGCTTATAATGAAAAAGTACATAAAGTACGTAACTTCCAAGAACAAATTGATGTAGCTGCGCGTATGTTAGATTGGTTAGAAGGTTCTGAGTTAACAACGACACAAGGTGAAGTACGTGTGCAAGATGCTTATACTTTACGCTGTATCCCACAAATTCATGGAGCAAGTTTCCAAGTGTTCAATTATGTTAAAGAAAAACTAGAATTTGAAATGAATGCTGCAAATGATAATCCACTTATATTTGATGAAGATGATGAAACACTAGTGATATCCGGTGGTAATTTCCATGGACAACCGATTGCTTTTGCTTTAGATTTCTTAAAATTAGGGGTCAGCGAACTGGCTAATGTTTCAGAACGTAGACTAGAAAGACTTGTGAATCCACAATTGAATAATGGCTTACCTGCATTTTTAAGTCCACAACCAGGTTTACAAAGTGGTGCAATGATTATGCAATATGCGGCAGCAAGTTTAGTTTCAGAAAATAAGACACTTGCACATCCTGCCAGTGTTGATTCTATACCGTCGTCAGCGAACCAAGAAGATCATGTATCTATGGGGACAATTGCTTCTCGTCACGGTTATATGATGGTAGAGAATGCACGACGTGTCTTAGCGATAGAGACGATTATTGCATTACAAGCTGTAGAATATAAAGATATTGATAAGTTATCACCAAAAACGTATGAAAAATATCAAACGTTACGCCAAATCATACCATCCATCACAGAAGATAGACAATTTCATAAAGATATCGCAGCGGTGTCGCAATATTTACACGATATTGCGTATATGAATGAGATATAATAGACGTCAGCACTGTCACTCTTGAAAAATATAAGGTTATTTGCTATATTTAAAACAAGTTAATAAGTTATTGTTCGTAGGCTAAGTAGTATTAATTGTTTGATTTCAGAGAACTTGTGGTTGGTGTGAACAAGTAATCAACGTTAGTGTGAATCTACCTACTATTAGAAGAACAACCGGCTTTGGCCGTTATTTATGGAGAGTGCAGTCTAATTAGGCTGTTAAATAGGGTGGCAACACGTAGACCACGTCCCTTGTAGAGGGGATGTGGTCTTTTTTGTGTTATTATCCAAACATTTTTAAAAATTGAAAGGATGAATGCGATATGTTAGACATTAAATTATTCCGTAACGAACCTGATTTAGTTAGAGAAAAAGTAACAAAGCGTGGTATGGATGCACAAGTAGTTGACGATATTTTAGCATTAGATGAAAAGCGTCGCCAATTAATTAGCCAAGCTGAAGAAATGAAAGCGCAACGTAACAAAGTAAGTGGAGAGATTGCTCAGAAGAAACGTAATAAAGAAAATGCAGACGATGTTATTGCTGAGATGCGTAAACTTGGAGATGAAATTAAAGTCTTAGATGATGATTTAAATCAAATAGATCATGATCTTAATGATAAACTGTCTCGTATTCCAAACATAATTCAAGATGATGTTCCTGTAGGCGCGTCAGATGAAGAAAACGTAGAACTTAAACGTTGGGGCACACCAAGAAACTTTGATTTTGAAGAAAAAGCACATTGGGATCTTGTAGAAGATTTAAATATGGCTAACTTTGAACGTGGTGCTAAAGTGTCAGGTGCGAGATTTGTCTTCTTAACTGGTGAAGGTGCTCAATTAGAAAGAGCATTAATGAACTACATGGTAACGAAACATACAACACAACATGGTTATACAGAAATGATGGTACCACAGTTAGTAAATGCAGATTCAATGTATGGTACGGGTCAATTACCTAAATTTGAAGAAGATTTATTTAAAATTGAAAAAGAAGGGCTGTACACAATTCCAACAGCTGAAGTACCACTAACGAATTATTATCGTAATGAAATTATAGGTCCTGATGTCTTACCTGCTAAATTCACAGCACAATCAGCATGTTATCGTAGTGAAGCGGGTTCAGCTGGACGTGATACAAGAGGTCTGATTCGATTACATCAATTCGACAAAGTTGAGATGGTTCGTTTTGAAAAACCGGAAGATTCTTGGGATGCGCTTGAAGAAATGACAAATCATGCAGAAGCGATTTTAGAAGAACTTGTGCTACCTTATCGTCGTGTGAATCTGTGTACAGGTGACATTGGATTTGGAGCTAGCAAAACATATGATTTAGAAGTTTGGTTACCAAGCTATAATGATTATAAGGAAATTAGTTCATGTTCAAATATAACTGACTTCCAAGCGCGTCGTGCGAATATCCGTTTCAAACGTGATAAAAATGCTAAACCAGAATTAGTGCATACACTAAATGGTAGTGGGTTAGCAGTTGGACGTACATTTGCAGCAATCGTTGAAAACTATCAAAACGCAGATGGTTCTATTACAATACCAGATGCTTTAGTTCCGTTTATGGGCGGTAAAACAGCAATCCGTCCTGTAAAATAAAATTAAACAAGCATGGCTAAAAGAGCGTAGCAAAGGCATTTGCTACGCTCTTTATTTATATCGTGGTGGGGTAGGGTAGGGGTAAAAATAACGTAATTTATAAAATTATATAAGTGACCTCAATGGTTTTTTATACGGAAAACAACAAGTAAGTCTAAAATATTTCATAAAATTCTGACACATCAAAAACCTTTTGATAACAACACATTTAAACTGAGGGTTGTCTTCCGTCACACAAACAGAAGTCTAAAGTCATTGAATGAAACTCCTGCTTTATATTAAACTTAATCTATTGTTTTTAAAAATTAAAAATGAAAGGAGTGAGGTAATGGAAGCGCATGTAACTTTTAAGCAAGGTGTGAAAGAATGTGTTCCTACATTATTAGGGTACGCTGGGGTAGGGTTGTCTTTTGGAATTGTAGCTGTAGCCTCAGGATTTAGTTTGCTTGAAATTATCTTACTCTGTTTACTCGTGTATGCTGGTGCTGCACAATTCATTATTTGTGCACTAGTCATCGCAGGTACACCGATTTCTGCGATTGTGTTAACAGCATTTATCGTTAATTCCAGAATGTTTCTACTGAGTATGACACTTGCACCGAGTTATCAATCATACGGTTTATTAAATCGAATAGGGCTTTCAACGCTCATTACAGATGAAACGTTTGGTGTAGCAATTACACCACACCTTAAAGGAGAAAAAATTAATGATCGTTGGTTACACGGTTTAAATATCACAGCTTATTTGTTTTGGACATTTGCATGTGTTATGGGCGCTATTTTTGGAAAATACATAAACAACCCAGAGACGTTAGGTTTAGATTTCGCTATTGCAGCAATGTTTATCTTTTTAGCTGTATCACAGTTTGAATCAGTTCAACGCTCTCGCATTAAGACGTATTTTGTATTGATTATTACTGTAATCGTGATGATGCTTCTTTTAAGTCTCTTTATGCCATCCTATGTGGCAATTATACTTGCTTCTACGATAGCAGCTGGGCTTGGGGTGGTGATGGAACGATGACAACAACGACGCACATGCTTATCATTATTTTGCTTTGTGGTATTGTGACATGGTTTACACGGATAATACCGTTTTTACTTATATCTAAAATTAAACTATCTGAAAGAGTTGTAAAATGGTTATCGTTTATACCAATTACGCTATTTACTGCTTTAGTTATTGACGGATTGATTGAACAACAAGATGGAATGATGGGGTATAGCATTAATGTGCCATTTTTAATTACGATGATCCCTACAGTAGTGATTGCAGTTATCACACGTAGTTTAACTATTACAATCGTAGGTGGCATTATTATTATGGCTGCATTAAGATGGGTGTTTTAATTTATTTCATTGATGTAAATCATTTTATCCGTTAGAATAACAATAATTAGAAAATTCCGACATTTTTTAAAAGATAAATTGATTGTAGAAACATCAATAGTAGTAATGTAGTGCAATACAATTAAAATTAAATCTTATTTCGAGAAGCTAAGGGATTTGGCCCAATGATGCTTCAGCAACCGGCTGAATAAAGTACGGTGCTAAAACCAACGATATAGTCGAATGATAAGTAATTTTCAACTTCTTACTTATTATAGTGAGGAGTTTTTTTACTAAGTAGGAGGTAAATCATGACGAATTATACGGTTGATACATTAGAATTAGGACCATTTACAACAGAGTCAGGAGAAACAATCTCAAACTTAAAATTACGTTACGAACATGTTGGATTGAAAGGTCAACCTCTTGTGGTCGTGTGTCATGCTTTGACAGGAAATCACTTAACGTATGGTACAAGTGAACAACCTGGATGGTGGAGAGGCATTATTGATGGTGGTTATATGCCAATTAACGATTATCAGTTTTTAACTTTTAATGTAATTGGTAGTCCATTTGGTTCTAGTTCAGCACTTACTGATGAAGACTTTCCAGAACAACTAACTTTGCGTGATATAGTGCGTGCAATTGAATTAGGTATTGAGCACTTAGGATTTGAACGTATTAATATACTTATAGGTGGCTCTTTAGGTGGCATGCAGGCAGTAGAGTTATTATATAACCGTAAATTTGATGTTGATAAAGCTGTTATACTTGCTGCTACACAGAGAACATCTTCATATAGCCGTGCATTTAATGAAATTGCGAGACAAGCGATTCATTTAGACAATGAGCAAGGTATGAGTATCGCAAGACAGCTCGGTTTCTTAACATACCGTTCGTCTAAAAGTTATGAACAACGCTTCTCGCCAGATCAAGTAGTTGCATATCAAAGGCACCAAGGTGATAAGTTTATGAAGCACTTTAGTTATTCATGTTATCTAACACTGCTTGATGTCTTAGACAGTCACGATGTGGATAGAGGCCGTGATGACGTGGACGAAGTGTTCAGTAAACTAGATACTAAGATGATGACGATGGGCTTTGCGGACGACTTACTTTATCCTGATGACCTTGTTTATGCAGTTGGGCAACGCTTTAAATATCATAAACATTTCTTTGTACCTGACAATGTAGGGCATGATGGATTTTTAGTTAATTTTAATGATTGGGCACCTAATTTATACCATTTCTTAAAGGTGTATAAAATCAAGCGTAAATGAGAGTGACTTTATTATAGAATATTAAATTTAGGACGACAGAGTAGAATCAGAATAATCAGGTGGGATATACAAGGTAGACTGACTGCTACTGTATGTCCTGTTTTTTATGGGAAAATGCAAGGAAATACCTGTGATTTTATGTAGTAGTAAGGGTTGTTCCTGTACCAAATATCAACTGAAAGGGTGAACGTTAGTTTATCTTCAAATAGTTGAATGTGTAGTGTATGTTTAACTTCTATAGAAATGAGTTGGCAATAATTGTATAAAAGTTTTAAAGAGGTTAAAATAAAAGTTATAGTCAAAAATAGTATGGGAGTGGCGAATTTGTTTTCAAAAATATATCCTAAGGCAACTATACTTAGTATAATCACGCTAGTCATAGTAGCTTTAGCTTTACATATATTACCACCGCTTGGGCTTGTATTGAGTTTGTTTGCGACAATTCCAGGCATTATTTTATGGCATAAGTCTGTAGAATCATTTGGTTTAACAGCAGTCGTAACAGTTGTATTAACAACTTTATTAGGTAATATATTCGTATTAAGTATCATGGTCCTCGTACTCTTAGTGAGTTTCGTTGTTGGCCAATTATTAAAAGAACGTACATCTAAAGAGCGTATACTTTATATTACAACTACATACGTGAGTATGATCTCGTTAATTGCATTTATGGCATTACAAACATTTGATAAAATACCAACATCAACAACATTAATGAAACCTGTGAAAGATCAAATAAATTATTATATTTCTAATGCAGGTGTTGGTGCAGATTATAAACAAATGTTTGAAGAAATGTTCCGTCAATTATCAGTTCAGTTACCAAGTTATGTAATCATTGCAGTATTTATACTCATATTAATCAATTTACTAGTTACTTTTCCAATTTTACGTAAATTCAAAATTGCTACACCAATATTCAAACCATTATATGCATGGCAAATGAAGCGTTCATTGCTATGGATGTATATGATTGTCCTACTTTGTGTTATGTTTACTGTCGAACCGAGTGCGTTCCAAAGTATCGTATTAAACTTCGAAATTGTGTTATCATTATGTATGTATATTCAGGGGTTAAGTGTGATTCACTTTTTCGGAAAGGCAAAATCAATGCCGCTCACACTTACTGTGATTTTAATGGCAATAGGGACAATTCTAATGCCACTTACACATATTGTAAGCCTCCTGGGTGTTGTAGATTTATGTATTAACTTAAAACGTATCATTAAAAAATGATTTGAGGTGGAAAAATGAATCGTCAATCCACTAAAAAAGCCTTGCTCTTGCCATTTATCATAATGGCACTCACGGCAATTGCGCTTGTTGTAATATGGTTCGTTTTCAACCAAATTATGGCAGGTATCGCTGCGATTGTCTTAGTGGTTATAATTATAGGGACAGTATTTTTGGTAAGACAAGCTTTACAAAAACTAGATAGCTATGTAGATGGTCTGAGTGGTCATATTTCTGAAGGTAGCAACATCGCAATTAAGAATTTACCTATTGGGATGATTATCTTAGACGAAAATGAAAACATAGAGTGGATGAACCATTTTATGTCGGAACGATTAGACCGTAATGTCATTTCCGACCCAGTAAACGAAGTATATCCTAATATTTTAAAACAATTAGAAAAAACACAAGAAATTGAAATTAAAGAAAATGAATATCACTATCGCGTTCGATATTCTGAAAAAGAACATGTTTTATACTTCTTTGATATTACAGAAGAAATTCAAACGGAAGCATTATATGAAGAATCCAAACCGATTATCATGACATTATTCTTAGATAACTATGATGAAATTACTCAAAATATGAACGATACACAAAGATCAGAAATTAACTCTATGGTTACACGTGTAATCAGTAGATGGGCGACAGAATATAACATTTATTTCAAACGTTATAGTTCTGATCAATTTGTGGCGTACTTAAATCAACGTATTTTAAAAGATATCGAAGAATCTAATTTTAGTATTTTAAGTCAACTCCGTGAAAAGAGCGTCGGTTATCGTGCCCAACTTACATTAAGTGTTGGTGTCGGTGAAGGCTCAGAAAATCTTATCGACCTGGGTGAACTTTCGCAGTCAGGCTTAGATTTAGCGCTCGGCCGTGGTGGTGACCAAGTAGCGATTAAGAGTATGAATGGTAATGTACGTTTCTATGGCGGTAAGACTGACCCAATGGAGAAACGTACACGTGTAAGAGCACGAGTGATTTCACACGCTTTAAAAGATATCTTGATGGAAGGCGACAAAGTAATTATTATGGGGCATACACGTCCTGATTTAGATGCAATCGGTGCAGCAATTGGTGTATCCCGCTTTGCAATGATGAATAATTTAGATGCCTACATTGTATTAAATGAATCAGATATCGATCCAACGTTACGTCGTGTTATGGATGCAGTGAATGAAAAACCAGAACTAAAAGATCGTTTCATTACTTCAGATGAAGCGTGGGATATTATGACATCTAAGACAACATTAGTCATCGTAGATACGCATAAACCTGAAATGGTTATTGATGAAAATATTTTAAATAAAGCAAACCGTAAAGTCGTGATTGATCATCATAGACGCGGTGAAAGCTTTATCTCTAGTCCATTGCTTATATATATGGAACCTTACGCAAGTTCGACAGCTGAACTTGTCACAGAATTACTAGAGTATCAACCGACAGAACAACGTCTGACACGTTTAGAATCAACAGTTATGTTTGCTGGTATTATCGTAGATACCCGTAACTTTACATTGCGTACAGGCTCTAGAACATTTGATGCCGCAAGTTATCTACGTGCACATGGTGCCGATACGATATTGACACAGCATTTCTTGAAAGATGATCTTGATACGTATATCAATCGTACTGAGTTGATTCAAACGGTGAAACTGCAAGAGAATGGGGTAGCGATTGCCCACGGTTCTAACGACAAAATCTATCATCCTGTTACAGTTGCACAAGCTGCCGATGAACTGTTAAGTTTAGATGGTGTAGAGGCTTCATATGTAATAGCGAGACGAGAAGACAACCTCATAGGTATGTCTGCCCGCTCACTTGGTGCAGTTAATGTTCAATTAACGATGGAAGCACTTGGCGGTGGTGGTCATTTAACAAATGCAGCTACACAAATGAAAGATGTAACTGTCGATGAAGCAATCGAAAAATTACAACAAGCTATAACAGAACAAATGAGTAGGAGTGAAAATTCATGAAAGTAATATTCACACAAGATGTAAAAGGTAAAGGTAAAAAAGGCGAAGTTAAAGACGTACCAGTAGGTTATGCAAACAACTTCTTAATAAAGAAAAATTATGCGGTGGAAGCAACACCAGGTAACTTAAAACAATTAGAACAAAAAAATAAAGCAGCTGAAGCTGAGCGTCAACAACAAATTGAAGACGCTAAACAATTAAAAGAACAATTAAGTAATATTGAAGTCGAAGTATCTGCTAAAACAGGTGAAGGCGGCAAATTATTTGGTTCGGTAAGTACGAAACAAATCACGCAAGCATTACAAAAACAACATGACATCAAGATTGATAAGCGTAAAATGGACTTACCAAACGGTATCCATGCATTGGGTTACACAAACGTGCCAGTTAAATTAGACAAAGAAGTCGAAGGTACAATTCGTGTACACACAGTTGAACAATAATAACGGATTGAGATATGAGGTGTAATCGTAATGGATGGAATGTATGAACAAAATCAAATGCCACACAGTAATGAGGCTGAGCAGTCTGTCTTAGGTGCCATTATCATAGATCCAGAATTGATCAACACAACTCAGGAAGTATTACTTCCTGAGTCCTTTTATAGAGGCGCGCATCAACACATCTTTAGAGCCATGATGAACCTCAACGAAGACAACAAAGATATTGACGTGGTAACAATCATGGATCAATTGTCACAAGAAGGACGATTGAATGAAGCGGGCGGTCCACAATATCTAGCTGAATTATCTAGTAATGTGCCAACCACACGTAATATTCAGTACTATACAGAAATCGTATTTAAACACGCAACCAAGCGTAAATTAATACAAACAGCTGATAGTATTGCGAATGATGGTTACAATGATGAACTGGAACTAGATGTAATACTGAACGACGCGGAACGTCGTATATTAGAATTATCATCCTCACGTGAAAGTGATGGATTCAAAGACATTAGAGACGTACTTGGTGAAGTATATGAGACGGCAGAATTATTAGATCAAAACAGTGGTCAGACACCAGGTATTCCTTCAGGGTATCGTGATTTAGACCAGATGACAGCAGGGTTTAACCGTAATGATTTGATTATTTTAGCTGCCCGTCCTTCTGTAGGTAAGACTGCCTTCGCACTTAATATTGCGCAGAAAGTAGCTACAAATGAACGTAATTATTCAGTTGGTATCTTCTCGCTTGAGATGGGTGCTGACCAATTAGCGACACGTATGATTTGTAGTTCGGGCAATGTCGATTCCAACCGATTAAGAACAGGTGCAATGACTGAAGAAGACTGGAATCGTTTTACAATTGCAGTAGGTAAGTTATCACGTACGAAGATATTTATTGATGATACACCAGGTATCCGTATTACAGATATTCGTTCAAAATGTCGCCGCTTGAAACAAGAACACGGGCTAGACATGATAGTGATCGACTATCTACAATTAATTTCAGGTAGTGGTTCACGCTTTTCAGACAACAGACAACAAGAAGTTTCTGAGATTTCTCGTACATTAAAAGCCATTGCCAGAGAACTTGAATGTCCTGTAATCGCACTAAGTCAGCTATCACGTGGCGTTGAACAACGTCAGGACAAACGACCAATGATGAGTGATATACGTGAATCTGGTTCGATTGAGCAAGATGCCGATATCGTTGCCTTCCTATATCGTGATGATTATTACAATCAAGGTGAAGATGAAGAAGACGATGACGACACGAACTATGAACCACAAACGAATGATGATAATGGTGATATCGAAATTATTATTGCCAAACAACGTAACGGTCCTACAGGAACTGTGAAGCTCCACTTTATGAAACAATATAATAAATTTACAGATATAGATTATGCCCATGCAGATATGATGGGTTAGAAAAAAGATAAAATTAATTTTTCCGTACAATAATACATACTTATGTTTTATTGTACGGTTTTTGTTTGTATTTCATTCTTGAATCTTAATGTAAGTATGTGTCTTTTTTTAATGGAAAATACAATGAAAACATTGGTATTACTATGTTTACCGTATTTATTGCGGTGTTTGAATATCGATGAGGATTAGAAAAATGACGAAAAATCAATGTTCGATTTTTGTTTGCAATATCGTTGTGGTATTGGTAGAATACTCATTGGTTAATTGAGAAAAACTTGGAGGTGCTCATATGTCATCAATAGTAGTCGTTGGGACACAATGGGGAGACGAAGGTAAAGGTAAAATTACGGATTTTCTAGCAGAACAAGCAGATGTTATTGCACGTTTTTCAGGCGGTAATAATGCGGGCCACACAATTATATTTGGTGGAGAAACTTATAAATTGCACTTAGTACCATCTGGTATTTTTTATAAAGAAAAATTATCAGTGATTGGTAATGGTGTAGTTGTAGATCCAGTTGCACTATTAAAAGAATTAGATGCTTTAAATGAACGAGGTATTTCAACAGATAATTTACGTATTTCTAATCGTGCACAAGTTATTTTACCTTATCACTTAAAACAAGATGAATATGAAGAAGAACGCCGTGGAGATAATAAAATTGGCACAACGAAAAAAGGTATCGGCCCAGCTTATGTAGATAAAGCGCAACGTATCGGTATTCGTGTGGCAGATTTATTAGACAAAGAAACATTTGAACAATTACTAAAAAATAATATTGAATATAAAAATGATTACTTCAAAGGTATGTTTGGCAAAGCATGTCCAACTTTTGATGAAATCTTTGAAACATATTACGCTGCAGGTCAACGTATCGCACCTTTCGTAGTAGACACAGCTAAAGTATTAGATGATGCGTTTGTAGCAGAAGAAAAAGTATTATTTGAAGGTGCTCAAGGCGTTATGTTAGACCTTGACCATGGTACATACCCATTTGTAACTTCAAGTAATCCAGTAGCAGGTAACGTTACTGTAGGTGGCGGTGTTGGTCCAACATTCGTATCTAAAGTAATTGGCGTATGTAAAGCATACACATCTCGTGTGGGTGATGGTCCATTCCCAACTGAACTATTCGATGAAGATGGTCACCACATTCGTGAAGTTGGCCGTGAATATGGTACAACAACTGGTCGTCCACGTCGTATTGGTTGGTTTGACTCAGTGGTATTACGTCATTCTCGTCGTGCAAGTGGTATCACAGACTTATCAATCAACTCTATTGATGTATTGACTGGTCTTAAAGAAGTGAAGATTTGTACAGCGTATGAATTAGATGGCGTAGAAATCACTGAATACCCAGCAAACTTGAAAGACTTAAACCGTTGTAAACCAATCTTTGAAATACTACCAGGTTGGACTGAAGATATTACGGGTTGTCGTTCATTAGAAGAATTACCTTTAAATGCACGTAGATATTTAGAACGCATTTCTGAGCTGTGTGATGTGAAGATTTCAATCTTCTCAGTAGGCCCAGACCGTAATCAAACAAACTTATTAAAATCTTTATGGTAGGAAAATAATACCAAGTTAGGCTTCCAGTCTAATTATGAAAAAATACCTTGTAGAGTTCACCGTTAACGGTGCGTCTACAAGGTATTTTTATTTATATATAACTGTTATTTAATTGAATTGGCAAATTTTATTACGAAAAGCGAGTATTTGGTCTACTGCATATGCATAACCCGTTTCATCGATAGATTGCACGTTTTTTACTTTTTCGATATGTCGTTGATAATACATTTGATTTTCTAACATTTCTGATACAGCACAGCTTAATTGTTCAGACGTAATGGCCTCATCAATGTGATGACCTACATTTAAGTCTGCTATCTGTTTGGCTACCATAGGTTGGTCTGCACTCTGTGGGAAGGCTAGCATTGGCACATTCATCATCATAGCCTCGTTTGTACTATTCATGCCCGCATGTGTTAAGAATAATGCTGTATGCTGTAATAACTCAGTTTGTGGTACATAATCTTTAATTATAAAGTTGTCAGGTACCTCATCGAAATCGTTTAGATGATTTGTTTCCCCGATAGAGACGACAACCGATGCATTGATGTCTGCTAGTGCTTTAAAACATTTATTGAAAAAAGCGATATTTTGATTAAAAACAGTTCCTAAAGAAATGTAAATGATTGGTCGTGTTTGATCAATGTCATCCATAAATCCAGAGGGTTGTGGTTGAATGACTGAAGGACCAGTAAAGACACAATGTTGCTCATCAAATAGGTCATAATTGATTTGGAAACCTTTCATTACATAACATAAGTTGAAATCTCCAGGATTATTCATCACTTCAAAGCGTGAAGGGACTTCAACGTTATATGTAGATTCAATATGTTGTTTCAATTCATTAAATGTGTCATCGGCTTGTTTAATTTCATTGGCATCAACCATTGTTGTTAATTTTTCTGTAAATGCATCAAAACTTTGTTTGCTATGCGCAAATGATGCAATAGAAGATATTGAAGGGATATTTAATTTTTGTGCAAGGATATGGCCACAACTAAACATAGAATCATGAATCATATAATCGTAATGCTCATCTTTCGTTTCTTCCAAAATTTGAGGCACGATGATATCCGCAGTTTTCAATAAACCGTTAATTACGTTATATAAGTGATGTTGGCCATAAGATCTAAAACGGTTGACTATAGCATCAGTAGGTAAAGTGCGTACTTCTACACCTGTTTCAGCTAATTTATCTTTATATTTATCGCATATGTAATAAACGACGTTTTCACCGCGCTCAACGAGTTCCTTACATACTGCAATAGTTGGATTAAAATGTCCGGGTGATCCTGAGTTGATAAATAATACATTTGCCAAAGGTAAGCCTCCTAATTTATTTTATTACACAAGTTTAGCAAAAAGTTTTGAAAACAAAAAAGATTTTAAGTTTAATAGTTTTGTTTTAAATTAAAAATTATTGTCACGATATTGAATGAATTTAAAGATTTCTGCATTTTCATTAGTGGCTTTATAGCAGTTTTTTCAAAATAAATCTCAAAACACTAACTTTATACAATAAATATAGAAAATTATACTAATAAAATTAAAAAAAGAGCTTGTCTTCCTTCTAGAGACTTGGTATAATTTAACTTGTGCTTAAGACAGGCTCCTTGGTCAAGCGGTTAAGACACCGCCCTTTCACGGCGGTAACACGGGTTCGAGTCCCGTAGGAGTCACCATTTTTTAGGTCTCGTAGTGTAGCGGTTAACACGCCTGCCTGTCACGCAGGAGATCGCGGGTTCGATTCCCGTCGAGACCGTATAATGCCCATCCAATAGGATGGGCATTTTTTTGTTATCATTATCAATTGATTATACTAGTGTTATTACATATAGAAGTTATAAAATGAGCTTAATTTGAATTTGATAAAAAAATTGCTTATGATAAATGAGCATATGGTAGATTAATATCAATTTTCAGCATAAACATAACGAGATGTCGCGATGGTGATGAGCATTTATTGGCATAGCATCATATGAAATCAATGTGAGGAGTGTAAGTATGGCAAATGATAAAAGTATAGAGGGATTAGATCTCATAGATTTAATTAGTGAACGTCACAGTGCGCTTAGACAAACTTTGGAATCCACAACTTCAGAGCAAATACAAGATGTTCACTTCAGCAGCTCAGAATGGTATCTGATTGATAAAATCAACTATGAGAAACCAACTTTTGCCGAACTTACTAGAAAAATTCATCTCACACGCCAAGCTATTCATAAAGCGATCAAACAATTAGAGCACAAAGGTGTCGTTCAAGTTGAAGCTGTGCCCAATAATAAAAAAGAAAAATGCGTAAACTTAACTACATTAGGTCTGCAGTGTTTTGAAGAGTATGTAGAACATAAATTACAACTCGTCGCGCACATAGAAACAATGATTGGTAGTACACAGTTAGAGCAACTTAAACAAGTACTTCAGCAAGATTGGCATTTAGAAGATATTGAAATAAATACTAAATAGATAATTAAGTATCAAGCAATAGAAGCAATTGTTTGATGCTTAATTTTTTACAATCATTTTCGTCAACTAGGTTGACATTAATTTGAAAAATTTGGTACAGTAAGTAGGTTCATATTGAGCGGACGTTGTTTGTTGTCATCATGATTTAAATTATTTCCTGGGTGATACAAAACTGATGTTCAATTTATATAGACTAAAATGAAATGGAAATATAGGAATAAGTAGTAAAGCATGGAGATGAATTTAATAAAATGAGCGACAAAGCACGATTGCTTTACACTTGAATTTTTACTTCAAGGCAACACTCACTTTATTATCTCTTAATTATACTTATACTTCGTTTACCATAAAAAGGAGTATATCAAATGGCAACACAAGTAATAGTGAAAAATCCAAAAATGTATGCACTCGTATTAATGATTGGCGGATTTATGGGTCTGTTTAGTGAAACAGCATTAAATATGGCTTTAACAGATATCATGGCTGATTTTCAAGTTTCAGCAGCAACTGTACAATGGTTAACGACAGGTTATTTACTCGTCATGGCTTGTTTAGTTCCTGCATCTTCGTATTTAATCAAATGGTTTAATACAAAGTCTCTAGTTATTACAGGCATATTATTATCTTTATTAGGCGTCATCGTAGGCGCACTTGCACCTAACTTTGGTTTGTTATTGTTAGGACGTATTATACAAGCATTAGGTACAGGTATCTTGTTACCGATTATGGTGACCGTACTAATGTTAATCTTCCCAATTGAAAAACGTGGTGCAGTCATGGGCATAATGGGACTTGTTATTACAGCAGGACCAGCACTCGGGCCGACATTATCAGGTGTTATTATTTCAGCATCAAGTTGGCACTTCATCTTCTGGATTAGCGCAATTTTATATATTGTTGTATTATTGATGGCTTTTTCACATGTTGAAAACGTTGGAGAAATTACGAAACCTAGAATAGATATTATATCGATTTTCTTATCGACGATTGGTTTTGCAGGACTAATATTCGCACTTAGCTCAATGGCAGAAGCGGCATTTACAGATGTCATCGTCTGGTTGCCATTATTCATTGGCGTAATTGGCTTAGCAATCTTTATCGTGCGTCAGTTTAAAATCGACTCACCAATGCTTAATTTAAATGTATTTAAGTACCCAATGTTTATATTAGGTGCGGCAATGGTGTTCATAACGATCTTATGTATATTATCTACAGGTATTTTATTACCACTCTATTTAAAAGGCGCGCTATTATTTAGTTCTGTTGTTGCTGGTTTAATCTTATTACCAGGTAACGCAGTGAACTTAGTATTATCGCCAGTTATTGGATCACTATTTGATCGCTTCGGCGCGAGATACTTTGGCATTATAGGTTTCTTGTTCATGTTTATCGCAGCAATCTCATTCGCGTTTATGATTTCAGCTTCTACTCCAGTATGGGCAATCATTCTTGCATTCATGGTATTATTCTGTGGTATATCCATGGTTATGATGCCAGCACAAACAAATGCGTTAAATCAGTTGCCACATCATCTATATGCAGATGGTTCAGCTACGATTACAACATTAATTCAAGTAGGTGGATCAGCTGGTACTGCGATTGCCATAACAATCTATACTACGGCAATGAAGGCATTCGGTTCAGCTAACCCGAATGCTGCACAAGAAGTTGTACTTGCACACGGTATCCAATATACCTTCTTCTTTATAGTAGGTTTAACAATAATCGGATTTATACTGTCTCTATTTGTTAAAAAAACGAAAACAATTTAAAAATGATAAGTGATACATATAAATAAGCGACGCGTACATGTAGAAATTAGAGCGAATGAATCATTCTTCGCTGTAACCTGAATACATGACCCGTTACTTCATATATGTATCACTTTTTTTGATTTTGGTAGGAAGATGTATGCGTATTGCATGCTTCTTAAAAGGAAGGTTAAATGCAGGCTGTATATGGGTTATAGGCAAGAAGTTCGATTGATACGTTGATATTGTTTACACTTGATGCATCTATGATTTATCGATAAGTACCCATTTAATACGAACAATGTTATAATTTTACAATATACAAATATAATTTTCTATTTAGAAAAATAGAATTAATAGGTTATAAATGGTAAATTATACTAGAGAGAAAGACGTAAAATTTTTAAAAATGAACGTACTACAATTTAGAAATGAGGTTTATAAATATGGCTAGAAAAGTTGTTGTAGTCGATGATGAAAAACCAATTGCTGATATTTTAGAATTTAACTTAAAAAAAGAAGGTTACGAAGTATTTTGTGCCTACGATGGTGATGATGCAGTTGATTTAATATATGAAGAAGAACCCGACATCGTGTTATTAGACATTATGTTACCAGGGCGTGATGGCATGGAAGTATGTCGTGAAGTACGTAAGAAATTTGAAATGCCGATTATTATGCTTACAGCAAAAGACTCAGAAATTGATAAAGTATTAGGTCTTGAACTCGGTGCCGATGATTATGTAACGAAACCGTTTAGTACACGCGAATTAATCGCACGTGTGAAAGCAAACTTACGTCGTCATTATTCACAACCAGCACAAGAAGTGGACAACGCATCCAATGAAATTTCTATTAAAGACATCGTTATTTATCCAGATGCATACTCTATCAAAAAACGTGGCGGAGAAATTGACTTAACACACCGTGAATTCGAATTATTCCATTACTTATCTAAACATATGGGTCAAGTAATGACACGTGAACATTTATTGCAAACTGTTTGGGGTTATGACTATTTTGGTGACGTGCGTACAGTAGACGTAACAATTCGACGCTTACGTGAAAAAATCGAAGACGATCCATCTCATCCAGAATATATAGTAACTCGTCGTGGTGTTGGATATTTCCTCCAACAACATGACTAGGGGACGCTTATAAATGAAATGGCTTAAATATTTTCAGTCTTTACACACGAAACTTGTTATTGTCTATGTGTTGCTCATTGTAATCGGTATGCAAATTATCGGTTTATATTTTACCAATAGTCTAGAAAAAGAATTAACACAAACATTTAAAAATAATATTTCGCAATACGCGAAACAAATCGAAATTAATATAGAAAAAGTCTATGACGAAGACAATTCGGTTAATGCTCAAAAAGAAGTTCAAAACTTATTAAATGAGTATGCCAATAGACAAGAAATAGAAGAAATCCGCTTTATTGATAAAGACCAGATTATTATGGCCACTTCAAAGCAGTCTACGCGTAGTCTAATAAATCAAAAAGCGAACGATAACTCTATCCAAAAAGCCTTATCTTTAGGCGAAATTAATAGCCATACCGTGTTAAAAGATTACGGTAACGGGAAACAACGCGTGTGGGTATATAACCTACCAGTTAAAACATCTAACGACGGTACGATAGGTAACGTCTATATCGAAGCGGATATTAACGATGTATTTAAACAACTTAGCAGCATCAACCAAATCTTTATCGTTGGTACAGGGATTTCCTTATTAATTACTATTATCTTAGGTTTCTTTATTGCACGAACGATTACGAAACCTATTACAGATATGCGTAACCAAGCTGCAGAGATGTCTAAAGGTAACTATACGCAACGCGTAAAAATATACGGTAACGATGAGATTGGCGAGTTGGCACTTGCCTTTAATAATCTATCGAAACGTGTACAAGAAGCACAAGCGAATACAGAAAGTGAGAAACGTCGCTTAGACTCAGTTATCACTCATATGAGTGATGGAATTATTGCGACCGATCGCCGTGGTCGCGTGCGTATTGTCAACGACATGGCATTGACGATGATGGGCTCACTAAAAGAAGATATTATTGGGGACTACATGTTAAATGTCCTTAAATTAGAAGAAGAATTCTCTTTAGATGAAATTCAAGAGAATAATGATAGCTTCTTATTAGATATTAATGAAAATGAAGGCATTATTGCACGTGTTAACTTTAGTACAATTGTCCAAGAAACAGGGTTTGTGACAGGTTACATTGCCGTACTACATGACGTTACAGAACAGCAACAAGTAGAACGTGAACGTCGTGAATTCGTAGCAAATGTTTCACATGAATTACGTACACCACTGACATCTATGAACAGCTACATTGAAGCGTTAGAAAGTGGCGCTTGGGAAGATAAAGAACTTGCGCCGCAATTCTTATCTGTAACACGTGAAGAAACAGAACGTATGATTCGTCTCGTAAATGATCTCTTACAATTATCTAAAATGGATAACGAATCCGATCAAATTACGAAAGAAATCATAGACTTTAATATGTTTATCAATAAAATTATTAACCGTCACGAAATGTCCGATAAAGAAACGACATTCGTCCGCGAAATTCCAAATAATACGATTTTTACAGAAATCGATCCAGACAAGATGACACAAGTATTTGATAATGTTATTACCAATGCGATGAAGTATTCTCGCGGTGATAAACGTGTAGAGTTTCACGTGAAACAGAACGCGTTATACAATCGTATGACAATACGTGTGAAAGATAATGGTATTGGTATTCCAATTAATAAAGTGGATAAAATCTTTGACCGTTTCTACCGTGTGGATAAAGCACGTACACGTAAAATGGGTGGTACAGGCTTAGGCTTAGCCATTTCCAAAGAAATTGTTGAAGCACATAATGGTCGCATTTGGGCAAACAGTGTAGAAGGACAAGGAACATCAATCTTCATTACACTGCCATGTGAAGTACTAGAAGATGGTGATTGGGATGCGGAGTAAAGAGTTAATCAAATCCATCATCCTATACCTTTTAGTATTAATGAGTGTTGTGCTGACATACATGACGTGGAACTTCTCGCCAGACTTAGCGAACGTAGATCAACAAGATAGTAGTAATAAAGATGCGAAAGCAAATACGATAGGTAAACCACTTGATCAAGGTATGAGTAAAGTTGTTGCCCCATATCAAATCATTCACTCTAATGGTGATGACACAGAAGGTATGGAAGCAACACGTAGCAACGTCGAAGAGACGATTAGTCCCTTGAAAAACCAGCGCGTATTACATGCCGAACAAATGCATAGTAATCATAATTTGATTATTCCAGATTTAAGTGACGAATTTTTAGTACTGGATTTCAGTTATGACATGCCACTAGCGACTTATTTAGGCCAAGCATTGAACATCGATGCGAAAGTACCGAATAACTTTAAATTCGACCGTTTATTAATTGATGACAATCAAGACGGCAAAGTTAAACTCTATGCTGTTAGTAAAGATCGTCATAATGTCGTGCGTATGACGACGACGGCGAAGATCAGTTCATTTGCTAAACAAATGAAAGAACAACAGAAAAGTATGAAGCCATATACAGAGATTATTACGAATAAAGATACCATCGATAAGGCTACACATATCTTTGCACCGAAGGCACCTAAAGGTTTAAAATCATACCACACGATTTATAATCGCATTAGTGTCGATACGATGAATTCTATACTCTTCAATGACTCAGTAGTCGTACGTAGCACGAAAAGCGGGACAGCGACATACAACAATAACACCGGTGTCGCCAACTACAGTGAAGATAATGAAAAATATCGTTACACGAATCTCTCAGAAGATGAAGATCGTTCAACAAACATGCAAGATAGTATTCCAAGTACTTATGATTACATCAACAATCATGGTGGCTTTACAGATGATTACAGACTGTTCAGCACAGATAATAAAGGCGGCGAACTGACATATCAAATGTTCTTAAACGGCCGACCAACCTTCAATGATGACGACTTGAATAATATTAAAGTCTCATGGAGCGACAAAGGCGTCTTCAGTTATGCACGTGCATTGTTAAAATCTAATGTCACGATAGACAGCGGTGAAGATGAAATAGATTTACCAGGTGCTGAAACAGTACGTTCAGAACTGGCAAACAATCCTGAAATCGACTTTGAAGAAGTAACAAACATGACGATTGGTTACAACATGGAACATAAAGATGACGGTAGCGACATCGAAATTCAACGTAATAGTGAATTCAAACCACAATGGTATGTAGAATATAAAGGCGAATGGCATGCATACAACGATGGGGGGCTAGAATAAATGAACTGGAAACGCGCAAAAACATTATTTATTATCGTATTTATTCTAGTCAACATTAGCCTGATTATTATCTATGTGGATAAAGTGAATAAATCACAGATTAGTGATAGTGAAGACGAAAATGCAGTGAATTTTAAACAAGAAGAAATTAAAATTCCAGAGAACCTCCCAAGTGTGAATGGTTTGAAAATGCAATTACTGACAGCAAGATCGAATGATTTTTCATCTTATGCGAAGACACGTCCAAGTATCACTAGCGAGCATTCAGGCGCAGTAGCCAAAGGTGATATTAGTGACCCAATTAACATCAGTAATGATCAATTCACCGACCTTAAATCGTATGTCAAAGGCAGCGTCTTTAAAGGTGAAGATTACGAAATGAGCCATATTGATGATGAAAAAGTTACATTTGAACAGACATATAATGATTATCCAATTATGAATAATAGTAGAGCGAAATTAGAATTTAATGTTGAAGATGGCAAAGCTTCAAGTTATGAACAAACTGCTATGAAATCTATCGAGCCTTCAGAAGGTACGAATAATGATAAAAAGCAAGTGAACACAGCGCAAAGCGCCATCGAAGACCTTTACTATAATCGTTATCTCAAGCGCAACGACGAAGTAACCAATGCACGACTAGGCTACTATACTGTTGTCAAAGAGCCGAACGTTCAAGTGCTTGAAGCCAATTGGGAAATCAAAGTAAAACACGGCGACAAGATAAAAACATATTATGTCGAAGCCGTAGCAGATAGTCCAAAAATTATTGAAGAATAATCTTGTGGATAACTGTGGATAAGTTGAGAATGAAATTAAAACGCACGCCCTTTTGAGTAAAGTGTGCTCAGACTGTTGACAAAGTCTCCGACTTTGTTGGCAGTTTTTTTATGCACGCTTTCCGCGGGCACTGCCTTAGCCTGTAGTCTTAGACTCATGTTGTTTCTTCAGGCGTCTCGTCAAAAATTTTTACAAGTTACGGATAATTATTAAATCACTTTTTAGAATGTGATTAATGGAATTTAAAAGATAGATTAGTATCTAAATAAACAATTTGGACATGCTGAAAGCTAAAAGTATGTTAAAATTAAATACTGTTAATGAGAGTTATTAAAGAAGTATGAAACAGTTCATTAGAGTATCATATACTTATAATTTTGAAGATAGCTTAAGCCAATTTTTGAAAAAGAGCTCGTTTCATATTCTCAAAACTTTAGATAAATTACTATATTATAATAAATAATTAGACAGAGGGCATGTTGATGGCACATAAACCGGAGACTGCCCCATAAGTAATAGAAGCAATAGATTAGAAAGGGTGAATCGCTTGATACGTATGAGCGCATTGGCGAGTGGCAGTACAGGGAACGCCACTTATGTGGAAAGTGATAAAGGTAGTATTCTTGTCGACGCAGGTTTGACAGGAAAAAAAATGGAAGAGCTATTTGGACAAATAGACAAACAAATTAAAGATTTAAACGGCATCTTAGTTACACATGAACATACTGATCATATTAAAGGTCTAGGTGTGTTAGCACGTAAATATGGTTTGCCAATTTATGCGAATGAGAAGACATGGACAGCCATTGAAAAGAAAGATAGTAAAATTCCAATGGATCAAAAATTCATTTTTAATCCATACGAAACGAAATCAATTGCTGGATTTGATATCGAATCGTTTAATGTTTCACATGATGCGATAGATCCACAATTCTACATTTTCCATAATAATTATAAGAAATTCACGATTTTAACAGATACAGGTTATGTTTCGGACCGCATGAAAGGCATGATTCAAGGTAGTGATGCCTTTATCTTCGAAAGTAATCACGATGTGGATATGTTACGCATGTGCGGTTATCCATGGAAGACGAAACAACGTATATTGAGTGATATGGGACACGTTTCAAATGAAGATGCAGGCTTAGCAATGACAGACGTCATCACAGGCAGCACAAAACGCATTTACCTGTCTCACTTATCACAAGACAATAATATGAAAGACTTGGCACGCATGAGCGTTGGACAAGTCCTCAACGAACACGACATCGACACAGAAAAAGAAGTATTGCTATGCGATACCGATAAAGCCAAAGCAACACCGATATATACATTATAGAACATTTTAACTGGTTTGAAATTTAGATTTTCTTAATGCATTAGCTTCAAGCTAATGTAATCCATGGTCAACATTAAAGTGAAGGAACCGATATCTCAATAGGAGGTATCGGTTTTTTATATTTTTCTAGCATATGTATAAGATAAAATACATTTAATAGGAGGATTTTTATAGGGAAATTTACTCAAAAAAAGAAGGAATATATGGGTATACAACCCTAGGTCTTAACTGAAAATAACCATATGCAATTGACGGATAATTATAACAATTAATGAAATTACTATGTAGTAAGGATTCAGCAAAGATAGTATGAAGATAATGTAAACACTGTGAATAAGTATGTAAGACAACCTCGTACTTATCCACGGAATTATACATAGTTATCCAGAGATGTGCACAATTCACAGGGAAGTACCCACATTGTACACAGAGTTATCCACAAATAAACAGGTTATTCACTTACTTTTGTGTAGAAATCGTAAACATTATTAAAAAATAGTATGCATTCCTGTTATAATAAGAGGGAATAGTGTGAATAAGTGTATAACTTGTGGATAAGTCTAATAACTATCAACTACTACACAATTTTTGGAGGATAACTATGAAGATTACGATACTCACAGTAGGTAAACTAAAAGAGAAATACTGGAAACAAGCTATAGCAGAATATGAAAAAAGGTTAGGTGCATATTCTAAAATAGAAATCATTGAAGTACCTGATGAAAAAGCACCCGAAAATATGAGTGACAAAGAGATAGAGCAAGTTAAAGAGAAAGAAGGTCAGCGCCTATTAGCAAAAGTAAAACCACAATCCACAGTGATTACTTTAGAGATTAAAGGTAACATGCTGACATCAGAAGGATTAGCCAAAGAAATAGAAAGCCGCATGACACGCGGTCAAAGCGACTTTACGTTTATTATTGGGGGATCAAATGGTCTACATAAAGAAGTTTTAGACCGCAGCAACTACGCCCTGTCTTTCAGTAAAATGACTTTTCCACACCAAATGATGCGCGTCATCTTAATCGAGCAAGTCTACCGTGCGTTTAAGATCATGAGGGGAGAAGCGTATCACAAATAAAACTAAAAAATAGGTTTTGTATAATATAATTTTAAAATAAAAAAGGGCTGATTTGATGTTTAATAAATTAGAAAATGTTAGTTATAAATCATTTGATAATTACACTAGTAATGATGATTTGACTAAAGTAAATATATTCTTTGGAAGAAACGGGAGTGGAAAAAGTTCTTTAAGTGAATGGTTAAAAAGATTAGATAATGAAAAAAGCGTTATTTTTAATACTGGTTACTTAAAAAATAACATTGAAGAAGTTGAAGAAATCGATGGTGTGAGTTTGGTTATTGGAGAAGAATCTATAAATCATAGTAATCAAATTAAGCATTTAAATAGTGCTATCAATCATTTAGAAAATTTTATTACTCGGAAAAATAATGAAATTATGCATTCAAAAGAAAGAATTTACGATAAAATGAATATTAGACTAAATGAAGCTAGAGAAAGATTTGAAATAGGTAGTAATGTGGTTAAGCAGAAGAGAAATGCTGACAAAGATCCTGTTAATGCATTTTATAGTTGGAAGAAAAATGCTAACGATATAATTGAAGAGATGACTATAGAATCTTTAGATGAATTAGAAGAAAGATTAACCAGCAAAGAAGTCTTATTAAATAATATAAAAACACCAGTTTTAGCTTTTGATTATGATGAGTTTAGTAATATGGTGAAATTACTAATGAAAGAAGTAATTAAACCTACAAGTAGTGTGAGTTACAAAGTTTCTGAATGGATAAAAGATGGTTTAGAAATTCATAACATGCAATCAAAAGAGGAAACATGTGAGTTTTGCGGTAACTTATTTGATGTAGAATTGGTAAAAGAAAATATAGATGCAAGAATAAAAAATGAATTTAGTTATTTGATTGAAAATTTAAACAATTATAAAATAAAAATAAATAAATCATTAAGTAATATTGAAAATTTAAATATAGATATTGACTCAGAAAATTTCTCGAATCAAAAAGAAAAACTTATTAGACTGTTACATATATTGGAAGATAAGGAAGTAAAGGCATATGAACAGCTTGAGTATCCTATGGATAATTGGGAATCAATAAACATAATAGATAATATCGTTAATAATTATATGGAAAATTTAAAAAAAGAAATACAAAATGATAAAAAGATTATAGATTCAATTGCGGATTTTGTGAAATCATGGATTGGTAATAAGCTAAAAAATGATGAAGGAATCCAAATGGAAATTTGTAACATTAGTAGAAATGAAAAACAAATAAAAGCAGCTGAAGAATGTATAATAGATAATAATGATTGGATAACAGATTTGAAAACAAACTCATCTAACTTGAAACAGTTTAGTGAAATAGTAAATAAGAGGTTTGAAATACTTGATATAAATATTGAATTAGAGCCTAATATTGAAGTTAAGAGTTATAGAGTTTTACATAGAGTAACAAAAGAAAAACTTAATTTAGTTGATTTAAGTGAGGGTGAAAAACGATTAATAGGTTTCTTACATTTTTATTATAATTTATTTATGATAGCAGATAGTGAGATGAAAGAAAATATTGGGTATATAATCATAGATGACCCAATTACTAGTTTAGATACAGAAAATAGATATCATTTAACTAAAATTATTAATCAATTTATTGAGTTTTCCAAATCTGCAAATAAACAGGTTTTTGTTTTTACACATTCGTCTTTTGATTTCCATAATTTTGCTTTCAAAGGAAAGAATAATACCAAGGAAACTTCCTACTGGTATATTGAAAAAATTGATGGGCTTAGTAAAGTAAATAAATTATCTAAAGAAGAGTTAAGCAATTATAGTGATTATTATAGGACTGTTTTTAACGAAGTAATGTCCTTTGCAATAAAAGGTAAGAGTAAAGTTAATAAGCTTGATAATTATATTAAATATGCAAATAAAGTGAGGTTTATTTTAGAATCCCATGCTAGGAGCCATTATAAAATAGAATACGCGACAGCTACTTCGGTTACTGAATTATCAAAATATTATAATATAGCAAATGAAAAAATTGAAGACTTAGAAGAAAGCTTAGACATTATTAATAGTCTCTCTCACGGAATATCATTTATAGATAATCATTATTATGAATTGTCTGTTACAGAAGTTCAAGAGGCAATAAGAAAGGTGATTGGAATAATTTATAATAAAGATAAACAGCATGTAAGTGCAATATGTAGTGGAGTTTTAAATAAAGAAAATAAAGAGGAACTTCAAAAGTGGATTTAATAATATAGTTATAAATGTATATGAAATGTGATATGAATATATTATGACAAAAACTAACTATGGAACAAGAATACAAAAAACGTATACCAAAAAAATCTTGAGAAAGCTTTAGGTTTAAAAAATAAGGCGTAGTTACAAAAGAATTGATAAATTAGTTGATATTTATAAGATTGATATGAAGAAATTCCAAAAATTCTGGAGAAAATGAAAGAGATTCGTATAGATTTTGCGTTATTGTTTTTAATATATTATATTTTTTATCAAATGATTCAGAGAAGAATATAATAACAATCACTTAAGCTCCTATAATAAAAAATAAGTTTGAATATATACTCGCTTTAATAATGTAAATATATACATTATCATAAATTTACTCCTTTGTTTAAAAAGCACATACATTCAATGTATGTGCTTGGATACTAGATTAATTTAAATATTTCTCTTTGTGCTCGTGATATAGAATAAATCATTTTACTTAATTCATCGGTGGAATAATTTTCTATATTTTCAGAAATATTTTCTAAAAACATTGCCAACATACCTGATTGTGAATTTGCTTCTGAAAGTTCCCATTTTTCACTTGCATTTCTAGCCTCAATTTTAGATACTTTATTAAAATAATTATGAATGTTTGCAACCTCATACATAATATCTTCAAAGCTACGCATAATATAAATCATCCTTTCATTTAATAAAAATAAAATATTACAACACTAATTTCTCTTAATATTTAAAACTTGTCAAATTTTAAATATATGATGTGATATCTTGATAATATAGATAATAAATATTAAGCTAAGAAAAATTTTGGTGTGCATTTGTAAAAATGAATCATTAACCGATAAGCAGAAGCTTATCATAAGTGATGCGGTTTTTCAGCCGCTTAGTAAAGGGATTTTGAACGTAACATACTGTATGAGGTTTATAGGAATTGCAGTTATGTTTTTGTTAATAATATCATAAGTAATATGTTTTTATTGTTCACTTAGAGATTTTAGCATATTAGACTATATGACGATTATTAATTGTAGCTGATATGATGTAAATAGGTTAAATAAATAAGAATTAGGGTGATTGTGATGGAGTGGGCTTATATAATAGCTAAATATTTGCAAAATCTAGGAAGTATAATGGGGCTTAATATTCTATAAAGGTGGTTGGGATAATTTTAATCATAGTTTGTATGGAGGAACCCTTTTATCTATTTCAATATTTATAATATTAATTACGATTGTTTTGGAAATGATCTATCAATCAAAATTAAGAATTACATTTACATTAATAAAAACTTCAAGTTTTTCAGGATTACTTATTAAACAAAAAATTATAGATTCACATAGGATTGTAAAATATCAAGCTTTAAGTGATATTTTTGAAGAAAGAGAAATTAGTAAATTTTACAAAAAAATACATAGAGAAGTTGCATTACCGATATCTGAAGAGTATATAGAAAATAATAATTTTGTTTCTAATGTAAATTATCGACTGAAAAGCATCAAAATATTTAACGAAAAATTTTCGCTTTTTGTTATGGACATTTTAAGCTGGATATCAATATTTCTAATTGGTATAGTAGGTGTAATTATCGCAAAAATATTTGAATTTAAAGACCCTTGGCTACTTTGTATTGTGATTATAATGGCTATTATATCAATAATTAAAAACATGTTTTGTATGAAAACAGTTATCGATAAAAATGAAGAATTGATAAGAAGTGAGTATGAAGATTGGAAGTAGTAATACTAATATAAAGTATGAATATTAATAAAGAAGTACAAAATTTTCATGTGATAAGAAAGGGTTTTTACAGAAGATGTTTGTTTAGTTCTGATAACGATTTATTATGTAAACTAAAGAGTGAGTTAATTTTATTAATACCATTTCTTAATTGGGAAGGAAATATGCAAAATGACAAATACACAATGGATAATACCTTGTAACATTCAGTTCTATGATGTTATAGGTGCCTTCAATCAATTTAATGTGATAGATTGGAAGCAAAGTAAACAATTAACTAAAGCTAAAAAAGGAGATATTGTATACATCTACCTTTCTTCTCCTGTCAAAAGCATAAAATACCAGTGCTTAATAAACGAAGTGAATAAATCGAATACAACTATAGATGACAGTGAATTTGTGATCAAAGGCGAAAACTATATAAATTACGGTAATTATATGGAGTTAGAGTTATTAAATGAACTTAATGATGAAAAACTAGATTTTACTTCTTTAAAAGAAAATGGATTGAACGGGAATGTACAAGAACCATTTCCTTTAAAAGGCGACTTTAAAAAATATGTAAAAGAGATTTCAAATAATAAAAATTCTAAATCAACGAAAGAATTAGAAAACACTGAATATATTGAAGGAAAACCTTATATTCAATATGGAATGAAATATGAAAGAAATCAAGCGCTAAGAAAAAAAGCCATAGAAATACATGGTACTACTTGTAAAGTTTGTGGTTTCAATTTTAAATCCAAATATGGGGACCTGGGAGAAGGATTTATTGAAATACATCATATAAAACCTATGTTTTCTATAAGAAAAGAAGTTACCGTAAATCCTGAAAATGATTTAATTCCTCTTTGTTCACACTGCCATAAAATGATTCATACAAATCCTAAACAGCCTTTATCAATTGAGGAATTAAGTAGAATAGTCAACCGGGAGAATTAATAATATGATCATTAACCATGAAGAAAAATATAAATAATATAGAAGCTTACTTAAAATGTCTTATGCAAAGGTTATAACGCTATTACTTAAAAAGTATGATGAAGATACAGACGACTATTATAAAGAAAAATCTTCAAAAAAAAAGAAGGGTTATATTGCCATCATATATTTGATAGTAAATATGATAATCTTTCAAACCTTAAGTTTATTCGTCATTATAGATACGCTTTCGATTATCAAAAGAAAGAAAATCTAGTTTACTGCGATTTATTTGAATACTTAATATTACAAGCTCTAATTGCGAAAGAATCCAATGGTATTCACAGACTAGCGGGCTACCTTATCTTCATTTTACCTAATATTGAGGAATGGTATATAAATGAAGTTGATCCTAGATTAGAATGACAGAAACACTGTAAAGAGAAAGCTTATTTATCAGAAGAATATAGTGGAAAATTAATAATAGAGATTGATAATAAAGTAAATAATACAAATGCGTATAGACAATATAAAAAAGAAATATATGAAAGCATCTAAAATCATTGTATTTTGAACACCCTAATTCAGATTTTAAAACGTTTTTCTTGGATATTTAAGACTATTAACTTGCGTTATAATCAATGTATCATAAATATCAAAAACCATGAGTTTTTAGACGATGAGAAACACGTTTATTTGCATCGAGAATTAGATTTTGTTAATAAGTTACCTATAAAATGATTTAAAAAGGTAATATTCAAATGGCTAAAATTGGTTATGCACGTGTATCAACACAAAATCAAAGTCTGGATGGACAGATTGATACACTTGAAGAATATGGTTGTGAACGTATTTTTAGCGAGAAAGCGAGTGGTCGTAAAACCAAAAGAACGGAACTTGATAAAAGTTTGGATTGTTTACGTGCAGGCGATATCTCGTTATCTATAAACTAGATCGTCTTGGCCGAACAACAAAGCAATTAATTGAGCTATCTCAGTGGTTAGATGAAAATAACATTGATTTACATATTATAGATATGAACGTCTCCACCAAAGATGCGATTGGAAAAATGTTCTTTACCATGATGAGTGCTTTTGAGGAATTAGAGGCTAGCTTATTAATTGAGCGTACGAAAAAAGGTCTAGAAGCTGCAAGAGCAAGAGGGCGCATAGGTGGTCGACCTTCATTACCTGACCATAAGAAAAGGGAAATTAAATTCTTATATGACGAACAAAAACTTACTGGGGAAGAAATTGCTGAACATACTGGAGTAAGTCGTTCAACAGTTTATCGTATTTTAAAACAAACTAAGATTGACCAGTTAAAATAAATGTGTAAGATAAAACGTGAAATAACTAATTAGTTATTTCACGTTTTATCTTTTTAATTTCTTCGTCATTCAAATTATAAATTTGATAAACTAGTTTATCAATGTAATCTATAAAAATTTTAATTTGATTATCTAAAGTTAATAAGTATTCTTTTTCTGTATTAGTAAATTTCAATAAATTTATTATCAAAGGTTTTTTAATTAAATTACCTTCGTAATTTTTGATTTGTTCATATAACATCCTTAAATTTTCACTTGTATCAGTTGTTATATATAAATTATTGTTCATTTTAATAACTTTTAATTCATCATCGAATATGATTTCATTTACATTATAATCTTGAATAATATTGTCTTCTTGATGAGCCTCCCAATAATTATTATCTGTAAATAAATTGATTTTTATTTGCTCATTATATAGAGAATGCATTTCTTCAAGCTTATTATAATAATTGTATTTATGATTTTCTAAACTATGAATATTTTTACTTGTATCTATTATTTTCGTTTTTATATCATAATGGACTCTACTAATGTCTGGAATCAATATGTCTTTATCTCCCATTAATCTATTTCTATAAAGGTATTGAATTACTTTAGAATTTATAATTCCAGCCATCATATAAAGGTTATCTATACTACAATTTTCTGAAGGTACTAAATACATAAAACGCCCACCATGCTGAGGAAGAACTTTTTCACTTGTAACTAAACTAATTAACTGGCCTTTAGCTCTTCTCTCAAGGATGAACAATTTAAATATTGAGTGTATAGGATTATCATTTATTTTATTTTTATCATAAATCCTATGCCTCCATAAAATATTTTCATCAAAATAAGTTAATGATGTCTCTTTAAATGAATACGGTTGTAAATGTTTTTGATATACAAATTTCTCCACTTTATTATCATCAAAAACAGTTTTTATTTTATTTTTTTTAAATTGTTTTTTCAAGTGGTTGCTTAATGTTTTTTTCATATTACTAAAGTCCTTTTTAAAGACAGTTTTTTCTATTACTGATTTTAAATCTTTCTTATTTTTCTTGACTAATTCCAAATCGCCAACATCTATGCCTGTATTTTTTGAACCGTATGAAGTAATTCGTACCGAATTATTCTCTATTTTATTTAGTAATTCAGTTTCTGAGAACTCATTAAATGAAAATATATAATTATTATTTTTATACAAACTAGATTGTTGTATTTTTTGAAAGCCCATTTTACTTATTGGTTTAACCAAGAAACTTTTTATGTCATTTTTATTTAATATACCTGTCTTTTTATTCCAGGTAATATCACAAAATGCTTCATACTTCTTTTTTATGTTATCTAATTTGCTTAAATCCAGATAGTTTATTTCATGATTTGAATCAGCAGTCTTTTTTCTCATTATAATAATACTTGTTGCTACACCAGCGTCAGGAAAAAATATAGAATTCCCTTTTTCTGAAATTTTATTAAAATTAATAATATATTCTATTGTATAATTTTCTAAAATATACTTTCTAAACCATTTATATGTTGGAATTGTTAAATAAGTGTTTGACGTGATGAAACTAATAATCCCTTCTTCCTCACATAATATATCAGCTAATCCAAAAAAATAACCATATAAATCATTAAGTTTTCCTGAATTTTTTTCATTACTTGGTACTTTCCCAGAAAAATCCTTATTATTCCATTTAAACTTAATGTTAACGCCCTCAACATCAAAATTATTTTCAGCAAATGCAAAAGGTATTAATTCTTTTTTCATTATTTTATTCACATCTGTTGAACCATATGGAGGATTTCCTATAACGACATCATACTTTTGAGATTTAGCAAGATTAAGATTGTAATTTTGCATATATGATTTTTTTATTTCAGTTTTTAAAAACAAAACTTTTTCCTCTATATCATTTTTATCAATTGCATTTTCACTATCAATTAAATCTAAACTATTAGTTCGATAAACATTAATATCATCTATTACTTCTTCAGATGAATTTTCTCCATAAGCTTGAATTAATGCAAAAAAAAGGTTTATATCTGCAATACTTTTACTTAAAGGATTTATCTCAAAACCAAATAAGTTATTTTCTATACGTTTACTTTCATTTCTGTCTTTTATAAAATGAAATACTTTTCCATTCTTATTAATTTTAGAACTACTTGCTGATTCATTAATATGAAGAATTGTTTCTGAAATAAATGTTCCACTTCCACAAGCAGGGTCAATAATATTTAAATAATCATTTCCTTCAGAATATAAATCTCTACTTTGATATTTTTGAATAACATCTCTAGTCAAATACCACATTAACCTTACAACAGGTTTAGGTGTGTAATATTGACCAAGTAATCTACGCGCTGTTCTCTCTGAACCCTTCTCTTCTTGGTCTAAGTAATGTTCATAAATATCACCTAAAATATCTTGGTTAACTTTACTAAAATTAATATCATTAAATAATCGAACTAGTTCAATCAACAAATCTGTGATTGAGTATTCATTTTCATTTAGCACCCAATTATATATATCTTTACTTAAAATAAAATTATATGGTTTCAAATCAGGTTGGTCAAATTTAAATACATTTACAAAATGTCGTAAAAGAGAATCTTTTCCTTCTTTCCTTTTCATTTCCAAAATACCATTGGATATATATCTTCCGTTTACTAAGCCTTCTAGAAACTTAGTGGATTTTGTATTTGAATCCTCTAGTATTCTTAAAAACATTGTTTTATTAATAATATTATATATCGATGTTAATACAAACGAATCTTTTTTTTCTCTATCATTTAAAAATGTATTTATCAAAGTAACATCATACTTTTTTTTATCTTCCATAAAATTATCTAAATAGTTCATTTCTATGCCCCACCAAAAAAAGTTCATTACTGCCTCATTATGGGTAGACATTATAATTTTCATAAATTCAGTCCATGAAACTTCTCTCATTGTCACTTGTGATTGTACATCTAAAATTTTAGTTTCAAAATTTGGAACAATTTGATTTTGTAACCTTATCATCAAATGGTATAGCTCAAATATAAAGTTTTTCCTTACATATGGATTATTAATAGAATTAGTTCTTTCATATTCTTGTGGATTAATAAACTTTTGATTTTCAAATATTTTTTCATGACTTATAATTTTCAGTTTATTTATTGTATTCTCTGATTCATTTTCTAAATCAATACTCATAATTATGTTTCGTTCAAAAACTTCTTTTTCGATATTAGTAATCTTATCCAAGTTATTAAAGTTAATTTTTGAGTTCTTTTTAATTTCTGTAGCATTAAATAATATTAATGTTTGGTAATCAGTTAGTCCTATCAACCTAATTTTAGATTCATTAAATTTTATGTATCTTTTTAATTGTAAATAGTCAATAATATATTTTTTTCCGATAACAATTTATAGTTTTTTGTTTCAATTATAAATTGACTATAACTATGTTTAGATTTGTACTCTTTTTTACCATATAACCTAATATCTGGACTTTTTGACCCTTTATCACCTCTTTGGGGAACATCATGTAGAATATTCTTTTGTTCATAACCTAAAGGCTTCAAAATATGATTTATAAAAATATTTCTATCATGAATTTCGTAACCTGTATTTCTAATGTTTTTATGTGATTCAGCTAAATTATTATTATAAGATTGTAAATTTTCTAGTAGCACTTTTACCCCTCCTATTTTCTCCTATTTAAATAATTATACCATCGTTTTGAAAATACAATAAAACTTCCTATCAAAATGTTAATAGTTATCAAAGTTCATCTAAATTTATTTAAAAAACAACAATACTCATTAAAGAGTTTTATATATTAGAAAGTAAATAGATCAATTGATAATATTCTAGTTTCTTCGTCTTTTGCATTCCTCTACACTATGATGTTATAATACATTTAACGAAAATAAGTATTCACTTATACACCAATCCCCTCACTATTACGAGTAGTGAGGGGATTTTTGTTGGTGTGGCTTAATGTCGCCTATTTTTTATTGCGTTTACATAGCCAATAAGTAAAATACGCAATGGCACAGCCACTGATGACTGGCGCTATGATGTGAACGAAAATAAGCATCACTTTATACACCTCCTCCCTACGTCAAATTGACGCCTGAGAGATAGGCGACATCTGAGAATCTACAAGCATATGCACTTCTGATAAGTTGAATTATGTCGAATAGAAATCATACTACTCTATTAAAATGCTCTGTTTCATGTCTCAATTCTTACATTTAAAATTTCATGAAAACTTCTAATGCTCCAAATTCTACTGGCATTTTTTCAAAAATATTGCATAGTACTTGTATCAATTACAAAGCGATATTAAACATCTAAAGCTAAAACTCTCTTAATAAAGATATTAATTTAATAATGGAATAACGGCACAATTCGTATTAACATTTATAGCCATTATGAATTTTTTCAGAATATTGTTAAAATAGGGCGAATGAACTTAATTACATAAGGATGAGACAAAATGGCGAATTTAGTTAATGATACTTTATCAGCATGGTTACTAGTAGAATCTTTACAACCTGGTGAAGTTAAATATGACAAGGGAAGCACTTTATCTAAAGGTAATTTTCAAAATAATGAACAACAAAAGCAATTACAAAGTTTTGAAGATTATTATGATATATGGAATGATGAACGATATAAAATTGCAGAGCAACCTCAAAAATACGGTAAAAGAATATTTCGTTTATATAGAAATTGCTTTTATTTTAAAGAAATTGATAAAGAAATTCAAAATATTTTCAACGATAATGCAGAAATTTTTAACCCAAATGAAAAGCGTTGTTATGGTTACACATTCCAAACTGATGAAAATGGAAAAGTAGTAACAGATAGTCTACATATCCCTATGATTATGAGTGCACTTAAAGAAATCAGAAAAAATAAGAGTGCAAACATAGAACAAATATTTAATGACACTAAACGTAAATTCCAGCAAAAATTCAATGAAATTATTGCAGATGAGCCGATTAACGAAGATAAAATTAAGCAATTGGATGAAGCGTATCGTGACTTTTTTGCTGTACTTATTTCCGAAACAAATGGCATATTCAAACATTATTTTACGATTGAATATGTTAAAAATAGTGAATCTCCAGACCCTGATTTTAATAGTTTCTTTATTGGCGATATAGAAAGAGCTCGTAAAGACCCTAACCAAACATTGAAAGCTTATATTGAAGGGATAGATGATACAAAGCGTATTGAAGTAGATGAGAATAAAGAAGTGTTTGAGGAGTTCTTACATCCAGAAAATTTACCAGATGGTCGTTGGCCATCTCAAATTGAACATAAATTATCTTTAATGCAACAACTAGCTGTTCTTGATTCGGCACCAGTTCGTGTGACGAATGCATGGAATGTGATGCATCTTATTTTTCCTGTAGTGAGTACGACCTTTGCAAGTTTCGCATCAATGTATAGAGGATTGTCTAAAGATTTTATTGACTACTTGTTTATAGACGAAGCAGGCCAAGCTCTCCCACAAGCAGCAGTCGGAGCATTATATCGTTCTAAGAGAGTGATTGCAGTTGGAGATCCTATTCAAATAGAGCCAGTAGTAACAATGGAAGATAATTTAATAGCTAATATTAGAAAAGGCTATCATATTCATGAACGTTTACTTTCAAAAGCATCTTCTGTTCAAACTGTAGCTGATTTTGCGAATAAATATGGATATTGGAAGACTCAGACGGATGATGAAGATAGTAAATACTGGATTGGAATTCCATTATGGGTACATAGAAGATGTTTAAAGCCAATGTTTACTATCGCCAATCAAATTGCCTATGATAATAAAATGGTCTTACCTAAAACTATTACCAATATAGGTAAAACTGGATGGTATGATATTAAAGGTAATTCGGTACAGAGACAATTCGTAAAAGAACAAGGAGATAAAGTCATAGCACTACTTAAAAATGATTGGAAACAAGCTATAGAAAATGGAGAGCATGAACCAAGCGTTTATGTCATTTCACCATTTACTGAAGTAAAAAAACAAATTCAATTATTAGCAAGAAAAGAATTGCTTCATACTGTAAGTGACGATTCTAAAAAAGTAAGCGACTGGATCAAAAATTCAATTGGAACTGTCCATACATTTCAGGGTAAAGAAGCAAAGAAAGTTTATTTTGTAATAGGAACTGACAATAATCAAGATGGTGCAGTCAATTGGTCATGCGCAAAACCCAATCTATTAAACGTTGCTGTCACAAGGGCTAAAAAAGAATTTTATGTTATTGGTGATAAAGATCGGATTAAATCTAAACCATACTACAATGTTATTAACTTAGAATCTAATACAGAAGATCTCGATGAAACCATAGAAAGCCGTTCATGATATAAATAAAAGATTCAATTAGTTAAAAGTAATCTTTCTATATAGTTGAGCATAGTAAAATATAAACACTTTCGTTGAATTCAAATGAAAGTGTTTTTTTATGAAGGGAGTTGCTCATGCAATAGAAATTAAAATTATAATATAGTTGATGAACAACACAAATCGATATAAAATAAAACTGTAATTTTACTTCATGTTAAAAGAGGGGATAACATGTTAAGAAGCATGAGTAGCTTGTTTATAAAGGAACAAAATAATGAAGCTATTGACGAGGTTGCTGTCAGTCTTTCTAAGCGTTTGAGTATAGACTCAAAGGTTTTATATAAAGGTGTAATAAAGGTTTTCGAAAAGCTACACTCTAAGATTACGTATTCGGGAAAGTTGAAAAATGCGCAATAACTTTATCTTTACTGAATTTAATCGATTATTGATAAATGACATGATTATTTATCTCATACCACTGATAGGTATAACGTCATGGCAATTCTCTGATTCTAAAATAGTGTTCCTCACGTCAACTTACTCAATAGGCTTTATCATATTTAGTAAATTCTCAGGTTATCTTATTGATAAATTTTCTAGTGTGACAGTACCTATATTCACATATTTAGTCTATATTATGTTTAATTTAATTTTTATTTTCACTTTACTGCGTAACATGAATGACTTTACGATTATATTTATTATTATTGTTGTAATGAGTTTATTTTCAAGTATATTAGAAATTAATACAAGCGTTTTTATTCCAGATTATTTTTATGAAGATTTAACTTCTATTAATAGTTTAGTTCAACTAGTTAGATCAGTTGTTAATTTTTTATCTCCAATAATAACTTTTACATTAACTAATAGTATAACTGTAGCTATGTTTATATTGCTGTTTTTGCAGATACTAAATCTCTTAATTTATACTTACAAGTTAAGAAGATTGGATGTAAATTCGTATAAAAAAGATGTTAATCAGAATAGTGACAATATTAATTTCAATTCGTTAAAATATATTTTTAAAAATAGAAAACTCATTTTGATAATCATCGTTACAATGGGGATTAATTTTTCAATGACAATACTTACAAATACCATGGTTTTATACTTAGTAAGATATTTAGAATTAAGTAATCATTTAGCAGGAATTATAATAGGATTGCTTTCATTTGGAGCTATAGTTGGTTCGGTACTTCCTAATATAATTATTAAAAAGTTTAGCTTTGAAAAATCAATAGGGGTAGTAAACCTCATTTTAAGTATTCCATTTTTATTCCTTATTTCAAAATCATATTTATTTTTTTTAGGTGTATTTTTAGGATATCTCTGTAGGAGTTTTGGAAGTGTTTTAAGAACCACAGTTCAATATGAAATTGTTCCTGAAAACATTAGAGGTAAAGTAAATTCTACTATATATTTATTTACTTGGGGCACAATACCAATAGCTGGTTATTCAGCTTCAATATTATTGGAGGTAATATCACTACACACATTATATGTGATAATAGCTTTGGTTTTCATTCTAGCAAACGGCTTGTTTTTATTTAGTTATAATGAAAATAGTCGTTTGAAAAGGAATTTTTGATTTTAAAATAAGCTTAGAAGATGTGGAAAAAACATTGAGACATAAAAACGAGGCTGAGACATAAGCTTCTCAGATAACTAAAAAAATGGTGGTTTCTACGTGAAATAAAGTAGAAACCACCATTTTTATGTTCTTATCCATTTTAATAGCTCGATGAGCTACTATTTTCCTTATATTTATTGCCATTAATGCTAGCCCTACTTCTCGTTTAACTTTAGGTAACCCACGAAGTGACATTCGTTTGAAACCCAAAATAGCCTTCAAGAAACCAAAAACTGGTTCTACATCAATTTTTCTTTGACTGTAGATTTTTTGTGTTTTTGGTTCTGAAAGCTTTTTATTGATTTGAAATTTAAAATATTCCCAATTATAATTCTTCATTACTTTTTTATTAGATAGTGAGTTATTTTTAATACATTGATTTCTTAATAAACACCCGTTACAACTATCACTTTCATACAGTTTAAAATCTCTTCTAAAACCATATTTATCTTTTCTATAAGCATACCTTATAAAAGGTAATCTACGATTATTTGGACAAATAAGTTCATCGTTAATCTCATCATATGCCCAGTTTTGTGTATTAAATTTATCATTTTTATATTTCTTTTTTTGTTCTTTGATAAACATTCCATATGTAATTAAAGGTGTTTTACCAAAATCATCTAGAATAGATAAATAGTTTGGTTCACTTCCATAGCCTGCATCAGCGACGATATATTCAGGAATGTCACCATAATAATTTTTAATGTGCTCTAAAAAAGGTATAAGCGTTCTTGTATCCGTAGGATTTTGATAAACATTGAAAGATAAAATGAATTGATGATTTGTCGCAATTTGTAAATTATAACCAGCTTTTAATTGTCCGTTTCTCATATGATCGTCTTTCATTCTCATAAACGTGGCATCATTATCAGTCTTTGAATAACTGTTTCTGTCACCAAAAGTCCTTAGTTGAACTTGGTATTTACTTTTATGTTCAATTATTTCGTTAAGTTCTTTCTTATATTTTTTCAAGTTACTCTTTTTTAAGCCTAGTGACTTTCTATTTTCAATATTACTATCAGTTTTAATTGTTTTTGATAAATCTTCGATTTTATTTTCTAATTCTGTACAAACTTCTTTTAAATCTTGATTGCTCATTTCTTCATTCATCTCTAATTTGAGCTCAGGTAAAATCTCAGTTTGTATGAGTTCTTCATAAAGTGATTTCGACTTATCAATCACATTTTGATTATAGCGTTCAGTATTTTTTCTCCATACAAATGTATACTTATTGGCATTAGCTTCAATTTTAGTACCATCAATAAATATGGACTCATTATCAATGAGTTTTTGTTCTATAAGTTGGGTTCTAAAGTTAACAAATAGGGACTTTAATAATTTATCCATGATTGGATTTACTCTAAAACGATTGATTGTTCTATATGATGGCTTTTGATTTTGAGATAACCACATCATACGAATACTATCTGAAAGTGCAGCTTCAATTCTTCGTCCAGAAAATATAGATTGTGTATAAGCATAAAGAATTACTTTCAACATCATTTTAGGGTGATAAGATGATGCACCATTTAAGTGATTGAATTCGTAGAATTCTGTTTCTGGAATTGTTTCAACAATTTGATTAACTGCATGTGCGATATCATTGTTAGGAATCAAAATTTCAGTTTCCATTGGCAGTGTTAACTGAGTCATATTATAATTTTTATACATAAGACACCTCATTCTAAAGTTATGTTAGAGTAACTTTATTATACGAAAGTGACTTATTTTTTTGTATTAATTTATATAATTGTACCGATTTTGTAAAGAGCTGACGCCTAGGGGAATAGTATGAGTGAGAGACTACAGGCTCGAACCATACCCCAGGCAAGCATGCGCTTTCAAAATCGGAAGATTTTAACGTAGAAAAGCAGCAATCTATTAGTTTCTAATGGATTGCTGCTTTTAATTTGAGAATGGGATATTTATGTCCCAGGCTCAATTACTTTCATCCAATTTTAGGCATTTTTAAAAATAGCTTAGCAAGAAATCAAACTATTTTGTGTAACTTTAAATGTAAAGTGTGTACTTTTTCTGCCAATGCTTGAACTGGACCATCGACATCAGCATTTTCAATAACTTGATGGATTGGTAAACTTTTTACTGGTGATTGTGGTGCACCTATCTCACTTAGCCACGTATTTAATTGTTCAGAAGAACTGGCATAAACGATTCTTCCAAGACCTACCCAACCATGCGCGGCGGCACACATCGGGCAGTGTTCCCCAGAAGTGTAAACTGTTGCTGTCTTGCGCTCTTCTGGTGTTAAACGATTAGCGGCCCATTTCGCTATTTCAAATTCAGGGTGTCTAGTGTGATCACCACCACTAACATGGTTGTGATCTTCAAATAAAATGTTGCCATTAGAACTCACTAATATAGATCCAAACGGCTCGTCTCCCTTATTCAGTGCCTGTTCTGCTAATTCGACACATCGTTCTAAATAAGTCATATCAGATTCACTAACCATCTAATAACCTCCTTAGTAATTGCAAATGAATATTATTCATTCAAAATATTACATAGTACTTGTATCAATTACAAAACGATATTTAACATCTGAAGCTAAGACTCTCTTATAAGCATCATCAATTTGATCAGCTGAAATTAATTCGATTTGAGGTTCAATGTTATGTTTTGAACAGAAATCTAACATTTCTTGAGTCTCTTTTATACCACCAATAGCTGAACCAGCAAATGATCTACGATGACCAATTAAATTTGCTACATGTAATGATATAGGCTCTGCGGGTGCCCCAACATTAACGATTGTACCATCTAGTGTTAATAAGTTAAGATAATCATCTAATTTCAGATTCGCACTCACTGTATTAATAATTAAATCAAATGAGCTTGCAAGTGTTTCAAACGTTGCTTCATCACTTGTTGCATAATAATGTGAAGCACCTAATTTCAAACCATCTTCTTCTTTATTTAATGTTCTTGATAATACAGTTACTTCAGCGCCCATAGCATGTGCAATTTGAACAGCCATATGTCCAAGTCCACCCATACCTATAATCGCTACTTTTTTATCTTCATTTGCATTCCAATGATTTAAAGGTGAATAAGTCGTAATGCCAGCACAAAGTAAAGGTGCAGCAGCATCTAAACCAATATTATCAGGAATACGTAATACAAAATCTTCATGGACTACGATATGTGTTGAGTATCCACCTTGAGTTGGTTCACCATATCTGTCTGTACCTGCATATGTACCGACGTTTCCTTTTAGACAGTATTGTTCTTCGCCATTTTGACAATGAACACATTCTCCACAAGAGTCTACCATGCAACCTACACCGACACGGTCATCTATTTGATATTTACTGACTTCAGAACCGACTTCTTTAACAATTCCTGCGATTTCATGACCTGGCACTAATGGATAATTAACGGGACCCCATTCTCCATGTGCAGTATGAATATCAGAATGGCATATGCCTGCATATTTAATTTCTATCAAAATATCGTGTGTATCAAGATCACGTCTTTTAATTTCTGTAGCATAAAAATCAGAATCTGGACTATTCACAGCTCTAGCTTTAACATTTAACATATATTAATTCCTCCAATATTCGTACATCAGAATATTTCTATTGATATTCTTCATTGTTCATAATAAACCTTAAAGTATACTTTAGGTCAATGAATATGGCTTCCCATGAAATTATGACTGAACAATACAAATATATGAATTAGATAATATAGATGCATTAATTATAGAAGATTAAAAAAGTGAAGCCATCGATGAGGTTGTTTCCAGTATTTCTAAGCTGTTTAGTATAGATTCAAAGATTATAAAAAGGAGAACGCGTCTTATAAAACGCGTTCTCCTTTTTTATAAATGCTTTCACTTCACTACATAACTCACTCTATATATTCTAGTTCATTAACCACTTTGACCATGTCGTCATGAATGACTAAAGTTGCGTGGTTATCATAAGGTGTAGGGTCATTATTAATGATAATTAGATTTTGTCCTTTAAAGTTCGAAATAAGTCCTGCTGCTGGTTGGACTACGAGTGACGAACCTAGGACGACTAAAGTATCAGCTTTATTTATTTTATCCAGTGCATTATATATCGTATTTTGATTTAATAATTCCCCATAAAGTACAATATCAGGTCTAATGGGACCACCGCACACTTCACAATCACGTAAATGCTGTTCCATAATATAATCTTTGAAATATGCCTTATGGCAGTCAATACAATAGAATTGATTTAACGTACCATGCAGTTCGTCAACGTTAAGACTCCCCGCATCAGAATGCAGACCGTCGATATTTTGGGTAATGACACCTAATGAACGTTTGTCTTGTTCTAGTTGAGCAATCCATTGATGAACAAGGTTCGGTTGCTTATCAGCTATAAGTAAACGTTTATGATAAAAATCAACAAATCCTACTGGGTCATCTTGAAGATAATCCGTACTTAATAAATATTCAGGCGCGTAGCCATCTTTTGAAATTTCATCAAATAGCCCACCCATAGAACGAAAATCTGGGACACCGCTTGCGACAGATACACCTGCCCCTGTAAAAAACGTGATTTTATTAGAATCATTAATGATGTTCTTGAATTGTTCAATCCTGTCATTCATGCATTTCACTCCATTAAAATTTTAAAAATCATACTCCTAACCTTTAAATTAATTTTAAGTTGTAAAAAGTAATTTAGCAAATAAAACATATACTTAAGCACCAACATACGACCGTATATTATCTCTTGTTTAAGGGTATATTTACGGTCTTTTTTCAAATTGTATTATTATTCTATTAAATTTCACATTTAAAACTTATACTAATTAATTCTAAAAAGTATGATATATTTCTAATAATTATATGTATAAATTTTAATAACTAAAGGCGGTTTGGGGCTTTGAAGAAACAGAGACTAAAGTTAAGCACACTGATCATTATTGTAGTATGTATTGTAGTGTTATTTTCATTACTTATTACGAGTGTATTGATTAGTAAGACCATTAAAGATACGATACATAAAACAACTGAAGAGAAAGCTGAAGTAATTGGTAAGACCGTTGCTCAGTCTGAGATTGTTCAATCTACTTTGAAAAAAGGTGACAATGATAACAGTATACAAACGTATGTGTCTGAAATACAACAATCAACGGATGTGAGTTTTATTGTTGTGATGGATATGAACGGGATACGAAAATCTCACCCTAATGAAAAACGCATTGGTAAGCATTTTAAAGGTGGCGATGAAACAAATGCGCTGCACGGTAAAGAGAGTGCTTCGATTTCTAAAGGGACGCTCGGTGAATCATTAAGGTCATTTACCCCTGTTTATTCTGATGGTAAGCAAGTTGGAGTAGTTGCCGTTGGTGTACCGATGAAAAGTGTTTCTGAAGCACTTGCAGATGGGAATAAGCAAATTATCATTGGGTCAATTGTTGGACTTATTGTCGGTGCCATTGGTGCATATTTACTGTCTAGATATATTAAGAAAATTTTACTTGGTTTAGAACCATCGAATATTGCTAAGATACTTGGAGAAAGGAACACGATGTTGCAATCTGTTCATGAGGGTATCGTTGCTGTTGATAAAGAAGGTAAGATTAATTTAGTGAATAAATCAGCGATGGATATATTTAATAAGGCAAATTTAAAAGGCAATCCAATCGGCATGAAGATTGATGATTATATGGAGTCTACACAACTACCAAAAGTACTCGAGTTAGGTAAACCAGAATTGGACAAGGAACAAAATATTAATGGAGTGAAGATCTTGGTTAATAGAGTGCCACTGGTTGTAAATAATGAAATTGTTGGTGCAATTTCAACATTTAGAGACAAGACAGAGGTGAACAAACTTTCTGAACAGTTAGTAGGTGTGAAGACATATGCTGATACATTACGTGCGCAGTCACACGAGTTTAGTAACAGGTTGCATGTGATTTCTGGCCTGCTGCAAATGGAACATTATGAGGATTTAAAACAGTATATACATGAGATTGTGGAACTAGGCAGTCAAGAGAATGGTAGTATTACGTCGAAGATTAAAGATCCTGTGTTAGCTGGATTCTTAATTGGCAAATTAAGTTTGGCGAGAGAACAGAATATTAAATTGTCTATTATCAGCCATACAATGATTCCGGAACCGAAGCAGTCATATATTACTCATGAAATGATTACGATTATAGGTAATTTAATAGATAATAGTATAGATTCTTTAAGCGCATCTGCTGTTAGTGAGAAAACAATTGACGTACATTTGAAATATATAAATAACGCATTAATCATAGATATTGTAGATTCAGGCTTAGGTCTAAAAGGTGATTTAGCCCATCAAATTTTTGAAAAGGGCTACTCTTCTAAAGGGGAGCACAGAGGCTATGGGCTGCATCTTGTTCAACAAAGCGTAGAGAAACTTAACGGGGAAATAAATGTAGCTTCTAATGTAGAAGGCAATGTGACATTTTCAGTCGTTATAAATTATTCAGAAAAGGGGGAACTATAAATGTTAAATATCTTAATTGTTGAAGATGATCCAATGGTTGCACAAATAAATCAACAATTTATTAAAAAAATAGATGACCAAACTTCAGTTGATATTGCCTCAAATGTTAAAGAAGCTATAAAACATATAGAAAATAAAGAAATTGATTTACTATTGCTGGATATATACATGCCTGAGGAAAATGGATTAACATTTCTTAAATATGTAAGAGAGCAAGGTTATAAAATAGACGCAATTCTCATCACAGCAGCTACGGATATCGAGGAGATTCAAACTGCATTTCGTTACGGCGCTGTAGATTATTTGATTAAGCCCTTCGACTTTGAGCGTTTTCAACAATCATTACTGAGGTATAAAAAAGGCCTCACATTCTTTAATAAAACTAGTAGTATTAATCAAACGGATATTGATGCTGAGTTTCTCAACAAGGAAGTTGTTGACCGTGATTCAGAGCTCAAATTACCAAAAGGTGTAACAGAAGCCACGTTACAAGTGATTATTGATAAAATGAAGTACTTTGAAGAAAATGAATTCTCTACAGATGATATCTCAAAGCGTGTTAATATTTCGAGAGTTTCTGTAAGAAAATATTTAAAGTTTTTAACGGATATAGAGGTTTTAGAGGAATCGTTAAATTATGGTATAGGGCGTCCCATTAATTTCTATAAGGTTAAAAAGGATAATCTTCAGTATTTAAAGGGTTATATAGAATTATAGTGAAATGTTACCGAATCAAAGGGATGAAATTCCTTTTGATTCGGTTTTTTTAATTACAAAAAGATAATTAAAATTTCATAAACTATAAATTTATATCGTCTATGAATAAAATAGATTTATACGTAACAAGGGGGTTAATAATGAATACGAAAGCAAATTTGAAAGCGCTTACTAATGATGGGATGCCAATAGAGAGCAGCTTTAAAAGTTTAGGAAAAAGGTTGATTCATATTAAAGTGGGTGTGTTGCCATTACCACTTTACTTAACACTAGCTGCAATTATATTAGCTGCATCCGTATATAATACATTACCTGCAGACATGATTGGTGGATTCGCAGTAATCATGATTTTAGGTATCTTGCTAGGAGATCTTGGTCAAAAATTGCCGATTTTAAAAGATATCGGTGGACCTGCTATTTTAGCATTACTTGTACCATCTGTTTTAGTGTTTTTAGACGTTATTAACACGTCTTCAATGGAAGCGGTTACAAGTTTGATGAAGACATCGAACTTTTTATATTTCTATATTTCTTGTTTAGTTGTTGGAAGTATTTTAGGTATGAACAGTAAAGTGTTAATTCAAGGATTCACACGTATGTTTGTGCCTTTACTAGTGGGAACTATTCTGGCAGTATCTGCTGGTTTATTAGTCGGCTTATTATTTGGTTATGATATTAAGCATACATTGTTTTATATTGTTGTACCTATTATTGGAGGAGGTATTGGTGAAGGTATTCTCCCATTATCCATTGCATACTCATCTATATTAGGAGGAAGTGCTGAATCGTTCGTTTCTCAAATGATTCCAGCAGCAGTAATTGGTAATATATTTGCGGTTGTCACTGCGGGAGTCATGATGCGCGTAGGTGAAAAACATACAAAGCTTTCAGGAAACGGAAAATTAATTAAATCTGAAAACATAAATGAAACAAATGATGATAAAGAAGAGAAAGAAAAAGTCATTGATTTCTCACTTATGGGAGCAGGGTTACTCATTGCTTGTAGTTTCTTTATTGTCGGTACACTTGGTCAAAAATTCATAGGTATGCCGGGGCCAGTTATTATGATTCTATTTGCAACGATTATTAAATGTTTGAAAGTAATGCCACACAAAATGGAAGATGGCGCACATAATTTATATAAATTTGTATCTACAAGTTTAACTTGGCCATTAATGGTAGGTCTTGGAATGTTGTACATACCTTTAGAAGATGTCGTTAAGATTGTTACACCAGCATATGTTGTCATATGTGCATCAGTCGTATTAACCATGATTGTTTCTGGTTATTTTGTAGGTAAATTGATGAAAATGTATCCAGTAGATGCCGCTATCGTGACGGGATGTCATAGTGGTCTAGGCGGTACAGGAGATGTAGCTATATTATCAGCATCTAAACGTATGGCACTTATGCCATTTGCACAAGTTGCTACCAGAATAGGCGGCGTATCAACAGTAATCATGGCCACGTTTTTGTTAAAAATATTAAGTTAAATCATAATACTATATAAGGGGTAATAAATATGTCAGTAAGAAATGAAACTACAGATTCTATCAGTTTACACCATGAACGTTCAGGAAAAATAGAGATTACGAGTAAAGTAGAGGTTAATGATGAACAGGATTTGAGTGTCGTATACACGCCTGGTGTATCTGAAGTATGTAAGGCGATTACAGAAGATGAATCAAAAGTAAATTCGTTAACAGCGCGAGGTAATATGATTGCTGTAGTTACGGATGGTACGGCTGTACTTGGACTAGGTGACATTGGACCCAAAGCGGCTATACCAGTTATGGAAGGAAAAAGTATTTTATTTAAAAAACTGGCAAATGTAGATGCATTTCCGATTTCATTAAATACAAAAGATACTGAAGAAATTATATCTATTATAAAAGCGTTAGAGCCTAATTTTTCTGGAATTAATCTAGAAGATATATCCGCACCACGTTGTTTTGAAATTGAGAAGAGATTAATTGAAGAACTTGATATTCCAGTATTCCATGATGATCAACATGGAACGGCAATCGTTGTGCTTGCAGCATTAATCAATGCACTTAAATTTGTTCAAAAAGAGGACTATTCTTCAAAAATAATTATTAATGGTGCAGGCTCAGCAGGTATTGCGATTGCTAAGTTGTTATTAGAAGCGGGATATAATAATATTACGCTGGTCAGTCTAGAAGGTGTCTTAAATAAATCAGAAACATGGATGAACAGCGCCCAACAAGATATTGCAACATATACAAATCCTGAAAGATCTACAGGCACATTGGATGATGTCATTCAAAATGCAGATGTATTTATTGGTGTATCAGGTCCCAAAGCGTTAACAAAAGATCATGTACAGTCAATGAATGATAACCCAGTTGTTTTTGCATTAGCCAATCCTATCCCAGAAATATACCCAGAAGAAGCAATAGAAGCTGGAGCTACAATCATTGGAACAGGACGTTCAGACTACCCTAACCAAATTAATAATTTACTAGCGTTTCCTGGAATATTTAGAGGCGTGTTAGACGCACAATCAAGTGATATTACAACAGAAATGAAAATAACAGCTGCTAAAGCAATTGCAGGATCAATAAGAGAAGATCAGTTGGCAGCAGATTTCATCATTCCGAATGCACTAGATAAAAACGTCACTCACCAAGTCGCCGAAGCGGTTAAGCATAGTGCGAAAAAAGAAGTGAAAATATTAGTTTAGAATGAAAAAGCAAACAATTGACAGATTAATCATGCTACACAAAATGGAAATTGAGTAACCTGAAGCAGATGAATTCTAAATAAGTATTGAAAAAGCTGACAACATTATTTTCGTTGTCAGCTTTTTAAAATTTTATAAGTTACGTTTAAGATTGAAAAATTAATCAATAGGTCATTATTATAATATTGACTTTACTTATAATTCACGTTACATTATAAAACGTAATTATTACGATTTATAAAAAGGGAGTTATGTCTAATGAGTAAAATTCCGGTGACTGTTTTAAGTGGCTATTTAGGTTCAGGGAAGACAACGTTGCTCAATCACATTTTAAAAAATCGAGAGGGACGTAAAATAGCAGTTATTGTAAATGATATGAGTGAAGTTAATATTGATAAAGATTTGGTTGCAGAAGGCGGTGGCTTATCGAGAACAGATGAAAAACTCGTTGAATTATCAAATGGCTGTATCTGTTGTACTTTGAGAGATGATTTATTAAAAGAAGTGGAACGCCTCGTGCATAAAGGAAATATAGATTATATTGTCATTGAATCTACAGGTATTTCAGAACCTGTACCCGTTGCCCAAACATTTTCATACATAGATGATGAACTCGACATTGATTTAACGTCGATATGTCAATTAGACACAATGGTGACAGTCGTAGACGCGAATCGATTCACCCATGATATTAACTCAGAAGATTTATTGGTCGATCGAGACCAAGGTGCTGATGTTACGGATGAACGCACGATTGCAGATCTACTAATCGACCAAGTTGAATTCTGTGATGTCCTGGTATTGAATAAAACAGATTTAGTTACTGACGAGGAATTACAGAAACTTGAAAATGTACTGAGACAGTTACAACCTGAAGCGAAATTAATTAAAACTGTGAATGCAGAGGTAGAATTAAACGAAATTTTAAATACGGGACGCTTTGATTTTGAAAAAGCGAGTGATTCTGCAGGATGGATTAAAGAATTAACTGAAGGTGGCCATGCGACACATACACCAGAAACTGAAGAATATGGTATTAGTTCTTTTGTTTATTCCAGAAGATTACCATTTCACGCGAAACGTTTTAACACATGGTTGGAAAATATGTCAGATAACATCGTGCGTTCCAAAGGTATCGTGTGGCTCGCGCAATATAATGAAGTCGCCTGTTTATTATCACAAGCTGGGTCCTCTTGTAACATTAGTCCAGTGACTTACTGGGTAGCTGCGATGCCATTAGAACAACAAAGACAGATATTGCACGAAAGAACAGATGTGGCAGAAACATGGGATATTGAATATGGAGACCGAAACACACAATTTGTCATCATCGGTACAGATTTAGATACTGAAAAAATTGAACGTGAACTCGATGCATGTTTGTTAAATCGTTATGAAATAGAGCAAGATTGGGGCAGTTTAGCAGACCCTTATCAATGGGAGATAAGTAAGCAACAATAAACCAAAAGAGGAAGCATTTGATTATAATGCTTCCTCTTTTAGTATTTAATTATTTTTGTGATAGGTGAATACTATTTATTTTACTGAGAATTTTTCAGGCGTGATTCATACAGTGCAATCCATTCTTCAACGCTTGTTTTTTCTGCCAGTTCACCAAGGAGGTCATAAGGGATTTTCTTTGGGTTACTAAAACGTATACAGCTCTTTCCCATATTCAGCTTGGTGTTCATATGCTTTATTTTTGAAAAATAAATAAAACTATTAATACATAGTGTTACCTATATGAATCAAGCAATTTAGAAAATATTTAATTCAATTATATTTGGGAATAGAGTAATCATATAAATATTTTGATGTTGCTACGTTTCTTTTTGGGTTTTATTGCGAGAGATAGTTTTACTATAAAAAATAAATATTGTACACAGTTAATTTAATAATTTATACTGGGTAAATATTAGAAAGAGCGTCTAAAGTATTTTAATAAAGCATCACTGAAGGAGGTACACTATTGAAACAAGCTACAGAATTTGCGCAGTTATTAAGATCATTAGATGGACAGAAGTATGATGCATATAAACGCCTGAAAGGTATGTATCAATTTAAGCAGTTTCGTCTTGCGATTGATCATGCACAAGTGGATCCGTATGCGCCGCCTTCAAAAATGAGAGTAATCATGAATCGTGAAACGGCAAATATTCCAGACAATCTGCTAGATTCCAAAAACAAAATTGTGGGAGTATCTGATTTTCTAGCTCGAGCGTTTAAAGAAAGCATAGAATCATTGAAACATAACGATAAACACGCAAAAAGTGCTAGAAATATTTCTATCGATCGTTGTGGTCAAGAGATTTTAGAGCGGACTGCTGTTGTGATCAATAAACAGGACATTGAAGTGAGACTAGAAATTAGTTTGCCAGCAGCAGGTCGAAAAATTTTAGGAAAAGTCGCTGCAAATATATTAATCGACACGTTACCAGAAATTGTAGAGCATACATTACTTTATAAAAGTATTGATCAAGCTGCATTAAAGACACAAGTTACGTTAATGTTGGACCAAGCATTTATTCGTGAAGAACTTGAGCGCAGACAGCTTGTATCATTTGTCGCAAATGGTTCTATATTGCCACGTAAAAGTGGTGTTTCAGATAAACAATTATCCGGTGCTGTAGCGTTTAATAGTCCGGAAAATGTAGAAGTTGAATTGTCTTTACCGAGTGGGAAAACCATCACTGGTATGGGTGTTCCGCAAGGGATTACTTTAATTGTTGGCGGAGGTTTCCATGGTAAGTCAACGATACTTGAAGCATTAGAACGTGGTGTCTATAATCATATTCCTAGTGACGGTAGAGAATACGTTATTACGTGTCATGATGCTATGAAAATACGTGCAGAAGATGGCCGTAATATAGAAAAAGTGAACATCAGTCCTTTTATAAATAATTTACCAGGAAATAAAAATACTCAGCAATTCTCGACTGAAAATGCGAGTGGCAGTACGTCGCAAGCAACGAACGTGATGGAAGCTTTAGAGTCAAACACATCATTATTACTAATTGATGAAGACACATCTGCAACAAACTTCATGATTCGAGATAGCCGTATGCAACAACTGATTGCGCCTGAGAAAGAACCTATCACACCATTTGCGAGTAAGGTAACACCACTTTATGAAGAATATGGTGTTTCTACAATTTTAATTGTGGGTGGCTCGGGCGATTATTTTGAAGCGGCAGACCAAGTGTTGATGATGGATGAATATGTATTGAAAGACGTTACAGCACAAGCTAAATCCATTGCGACGTCAAACGATAGTAATAAAAGTACGAATATAGATAAAAAATTCGGTGACATTCCTAAACGCATCCCGTTAAAGTCTAGTTTTTCTAAAAAAGGGAAAGAAAATCGTTTTAAAGTTAAAGGACTGTATTCGATTTTATATGGTAAGGAACTTATTGATATTTCAGGTTTGGAACAATTGGTAGATAATAGTCAAACACAATGTTTAGCGGACATGATTGATTATTACCATAAGCATCTATTAAATGAGCAGGATACTTTAACTCAAGCAGCTGACAAGCTTTATGATTTTATAGAGCACAATGGTTTAGACGCACTTACTCCATTTAATGGACACCCAGGAAATTTAGCTTTGCCAAGAAAGCAGGAATTCTGTGCAACGCTTAATCGTTATCGTGGGTTAAAAGTGAAAAGCACATAAGAAGACGACAAAGCGCTTAACCAAAAGTTATATATGTTTTTAAAGTATAAATAGTCTTTTACAAGATTTTCTGAATTTATCCCATGCTGCTATATCAAGGTAGTATTTATCACCAGTTTTTTTAATCACTTCTTTTTTTAATAAGTTTTTAAACGTCCTATTGTATTTAATATTTAAACTTTCGTAAGTCCTAGCATGTTCGGGCGAAGTGGCATGCGCTTCGATAAGTTTCTTAGCGACTTTATTCTGTTTCCATATTAAAACTTCTGATCCGTTAGTCATATTAGCCTCCTTTTTAAATAATTATAGCATAATATAAAATAATAATTGTACTCATTATAATCTAATTAGTATTGTGGTTATAATTAACGCAATTAAATAGTGGGAAATGGCAATGAGAGGATAACATTTGCTTAATAAAATACTAATTATTATGAATAAGGGAGACTGATTAAAATAAGAAAAACCCTCTTAAGGTTTTGTATATAAACGCGTTAAGAGGGTTATTGTCTTTCAATATTTATTATAGAAGTCCTGATGATACATAGTAGATAAATATGATTAAATTTAAGATAAATAATACGGTTGCTGGCATTGCCTTCTTAATAGGATCGTTTCCTAAAAAGACGAGAGATAACGCGCCTACTAACATTGTCGCGCCGAGTAATATGCTAGCTAAGAAAGCGAACATGCCATAGAAAATGCCGATAAGCATTGCTAAACCACCAAGCAACTCAAATGTACCAGTGATTTGATTGAAAATGGGTGGATAACCAAGTCGTGAAAAATCAGCTTTCATGGCTCCGGATAATATTTTAGAACCTGTCATTATGAAAAATATGCCTAAAATAATTTGTAATATAATAATTATAATTTCCATCTAAAGCGCCTCGTTTCATTTATTCTTTGTCACGAGATATTAAGCCAGAAAGAATGAATGGAATCACACGATTGATATAGGTTTCAGCAGGGATATCGCTATAACTTTGACACCATTTTTCAGAAGCTCGATATATACTTGCACTTAGCATCGTTGCAGCTAAGTGTCGTGTATCGTCATCCTCGAAATTCACCTCTAGCAACAATTTATAAAGTACTCTCTCAACGTGTTCTTGTATAATGTTGCCGATTGTTTCAGGATAACTCCTATGACATCTTCTATTTAACGATAATTGAAACTCTGCGATTGTTTTAAAAATATTAGAAATGGTAGCCTCATCTAATTGACGTTGTTCATAATTTGCATAGTTCAAATTAATCAATAATTCTTCGGCAAGGACTTTATCTAGTAAATCGTAAATATCACTAAAGTGATAATAGAACGTAGCTCTATTAATGAGTGCTTCTTCTGTAATATCTTTTACTGTTATATTTTTAAAATCTTTTTCATCTGAAAGCTTAATAAATGCTTGCATAATTGACTTTCTGGTTTTAATAACTCGCAAGTCTGATTTTGATTTTAGCATTCGACTCCCTCATTTTCTCCCAACACTTTGTCATTAGTGTTGAATATCCAACATTAATATATCTTTGTTGGTACTTATTATCGCTATTAATACTTATTATAAAGCTATATTAGTTATATTTAAACTTTGGAGGTTATTTCAATGGGAAAAAACATGGTATGTGATATGTATTCTGGTATATGTAAACCAAGTGAGGAAAGTGAAATTGAAACGATAAATTTTGATGTGAGCGCACCGAATTTAACTTTGTATTATGTAACAGATCCTATGTGTTCACATTGTTGGGCATTTGAACCCACTCTAAATAAATTACTTGTACAATATGGTCATTTATTTAATTTCCAAATGGTTATGGGGGGATTATTAGAGGAATGGGGAGACGGCCCGATAGATCCAGCGAATGGTATCTACAAGCCTGCAGATGTTACCCCACACTGGCAAGAAGTAGGGAATTATTCACGCATGCCTATTGATGGCACAATAATGGAAATAGATCCTGTTCAATCTTCATTTCCTGCATCTAGACTCTATAAAGCAATTCAACATGTAGATTCACCTGCGGCTGCAATTAAATTTACTAGATTAGTTAGAGAAGCTGTTTTTGTTTTTAATAAAAATATTTCAGATAAAGCAGTGCTTAAGTATATTGTTGAAGATTTATATAAAGGTGACAATACTATAGATGTTGACTCAATTTTAAACATCGCAGACAGCGATATAGGACAAAATCTTCTTACGGAAGATTTTAATTTAGTGAGTCAATTGGGCGTACGTGGATTCCCAACAATAGTAATCGTAAATAAAGATAACCAAGGAACAAAAATTGTAGGGGCTCGCTCACTAGAAACTTATATAGATGCATTAGGAAAATTAGATACTTCTACAACTATAGAGCCAAATCCATTGCCAAAATTATCATTATATTTAAATGAACAATCAAGTTTATTTTCCAAAGAAATTGAAGTAATGTACGATATCGAAGAAAAGGATGTTCCAAATTTCATAGAGAAAGACTTGGACAAATCGAAATACACTATCTCGAATATACTTGGAGAAAACTATTACGAAGCCAAATAAATTGAGCTGTTATTAATGAATTATAAAATTTAACAAGATGAAAACACTATGAAAAGTAGTGTTCTCATCTTTTTTATTTCCCGAGAAATAATTAAATAACAGAACCTTTTTAAATTTAATAATAAAGAATGCTAGTTACATTGAATATTTAGATGCTATAAACAGTAAATTATCTTTATATCGCCTGGTGTTTTATCATGTAATCAGCAGAGGATTTTTTAAATTGTGTGATGCTCATATACGTTTTAAATATAACAGTATAGGCATGATATCAAATTAGAAAATCATCAATATTCAATAAGGTTTATAAAGGAGTACTAAATAAATGACAAAACATATACCATTAAGTGTCCTCGAACTTGTAGGCATTTCAGAAAATCAGACAGTCAAAGAAGCGCTTGAAGCATCTATGGATAATGCAGAGCTTGTAGATCATCTTGGGTTCAAGAGACTTTGGTTTGCTGAGCATCATAATACAAAAAATCTTGCATCCAGTGCTACATCACAACTGATTGCGATGGCAGCAGCACGAACAAAAAATATTCGTGTCGGCTCGGGCGGTATTATGTTGCCAAACCATTCACCATTGCAGTTAGCTGAAAATTTCGGCACGACTGCACAACTTTATCCGGGGAGAATTGACCTTGGACTTGGAAGAGCGCCTGGCACTGATCAAAAGACATCACAGTTGATTACACGTTCTGATAGTGATGCACAGACTTTTGCAAATTCTATTTTTGACCTCATGGGCTGGTTCAGCGACGAAGGTCTCGGTAACAGTGTTCCTGTGACTTCTACAGTAGGTACAGGTACGAATATACCAATTTGGGTATTGGGATCAAGTATAAATGGTGCATCTATTGCTGGACAGCTTGGCCTGCCGTATTCTATTGCGACACATTTTGCACCTGATGACTATAAACAAAAAATTGATATGTACCGTTCAACATTCAAGACGGATGCGCCAACTTCTCAAATTGATGAACCGTATGTCATGGCGGGGATTAATGTCGTTGTAGCACCAACAGATGAAGAAGCAGAAAAAATTTGGACAACGACGATTCAAATGATGAGAGATATGCATACTGGTCAACAACGTAAGCTACAACCACCTGTAGATCCCGAAGAATTAGGGTCAGAAGAACAAAGAAAAATGATGGAATCAATGTTCAGTATCAAAGCGGTGGGTTCACCTGAAACAGTTCGTAATAAATTAGAAGCATTCACTGAAGAGACTGGAGCGGATGAACTTATCATTGTGACTTATGCGTATGACCCAGAAAAAAGAAAACAATCCATGGAACTACTCGCAGATCTGTGGTTCTAAAGGAAATAAAAGATTTAGATTGCCAGCAGAGTCTATGACTTTGTTGGCATTTTTTGTGCACGCTTTCCGTGAACACAGACTCAGCCTGGAGTCTTCGAATTGTGCTTTCCCCGCAGAAGTCGGCACAAGCATTGCCACCTTTTAAAATAATAATTCATTGATACTCATTGAATTTATACAACGATAAACGAACAAAAAATCTAAGTAAGTAAATAAAGATAAAAAATTATATAAAAACACTTATCTAATTAAAAATTATAATAAATAAGCAAATCTATTAAATAAAAATAGGTTTGCTTATTCGTTTCTACCCCCCATATAATGTTATAGTCTAATAGATTATATAACTTTATTTAAAAGTAGAAGATGCTGAAGTCATTATAATAGAGAATGCCACATCTAATTTAACTTAAGTAAATTGATACCATAATTAGAAAATTAAGGGTATCTGTTTTGAAAATGAAAAACAAGCCAAGTAAAAACTATAAAACTGCTTATATATCATTTCATTGGTTGTAAGTTATACGCTATAAGTATTGGAGAAGGTTGCCTATGAATAATTTTAAAAAGATATTTACAAGTAGCACGAAAACGGCAAATAAGAAAGTAATCACCGTATATGTGATTTTGCGCTTAATTGTTATGTTCAGCCTTATTAATGAATTGATATTTATCCAAAGATGGGATGTGATTTTCACCCTTGTTTTGACGCTTATACTCTTTACCATTCCACAATTAACTGAACGATTATTAAAAATTGAAATTCCTAATTTACTTGAATTTATAATTGTACTGTTTATTTTTAGTTCTACGATTTTAGGTGAACTTGGAGATTTTTACAGTTATTTTAGACTATGGGACACAATGCTTCATTCAATTAATGGCTTTTTAGCTGCAGGTATCGGATTTTCATTAGTATTTTTACTTAATAAAAATGTACGAGGAATCAATTTAAATCCACTGTTTCTGGCAATCGTTACATTTTGTTTTTCTATGACAATCGGTGTGATGTGGGAGTTCTTTGAATATACTGTTGATCAGGGTATGGGTATGGACATGCAAAAAGATCGAGTAGTTCAAAAAGTGAATAGTGCAGCTTTGGCAAATGAGCACAATACTGTGCACCACATTGATAGTATTGAGAAAACGGTTATAGAGAGTAGAGATGCGTCGGGAAATCGTGTTGAGAATGTGGTTGATGGTGGCTATCTTGATGTCGGCATACATGACACAATGAAAGATTTATTTGTGAACTTGCTGGGTGCAGCTACATTTAGTGTACTAAGTTACTCATACGCGAAATACGACCGGAAAAAATATAAATTTGTGAAGAATTTTATTCTAAAAAGAGAAAAACCATAATTGTTCACTTTCGATATTATGAAGTTAACGACACCTGAAATTAAGCTCAAATAGTTAAACCTGAGTTCTTTTTTATTCAATATAATCAATTTTATAATTTAACTATTTGAGTGTTCATTTACAGAGCTCCTTTTTGGTATTGAGTTTTAAGTAAAATAAGTAATATAGTTAATAAAATGAATGAGGGTAACCAAACAAAATCCAAATTCAACATGCCTAGATAAATACAAACAGAAAGAATGGGTAGGCCGAATGCATTTCCCAGGGAATAAACATTTTTTACAGTGTGACTTGCGTATTCTGTCACGATTATTTTTCTAAATATAATTCTTGCACCACCAAAAGATAGACCAAAGCATAGTATTAATAGCAGTTTTATTCCTATTTTCCTTTCAATTCATTGTATCCAAAGTCAATTTCAAAACCTAAATCTTGAATCATTTTATAGTCTAGTTGATTTGGCTGTCCTCCAGTAATTAAATAGTCTCCTACAAATATTGAATTTGCAGCCTTCAAAGCTAAAGGTTGTAGTGAACGTAAATTAACCTCTCTACCGCCAGCAATTCTAATTTCTTTAGATGGATTAACGAGTCTAAATAAAGCAATTAGTCTTAAACATTTCATAGGAGTTAATTCATCCATTTCTCCGAACTTTGTGCCTTGAATAGGATGTAAAAAATTAATAGGAATACTATCGGCATCAATTTCTTTTAAGGCGAACGCCATATCAATAATATCTTGATTTGATTCTCCCATACCACAAATGACACCAGAACATGGTGAAATATTGTTTGCTTTCATAATTTCTAAAGTATTGGTTCTATCCTTATAAGTATGTGTAGTTACAACTGTTTCATGGTAGTTTTCGCTTGTATTTATATTATGGTTATATCTATCGACACCAGCTGCCTTGAGTTTTTTAGCTTGCTCATCATTGGTTAATCCAAGACATGCACATACTTTCAACTGTGGGTGATTTGATTTTATTTCTTCTACAGTTCTACTTATATGGTCAATTTCTTTGTTACTTGGACCTCTACCGCTCATAACAATACAATAAGTGCCTATATTGTTTTCATGCGCTACTTTGGCACCACTAACGATTTGTTCTTCTGGCACTAAACTATAGCGCTGCTTTTGTTTCATATCCCTAGATTGACCGCAATAACCACAATCTTCAGGACAGATACCACTTTTTGCGTTTAAAATCATGTTTAATTTAACTTTTTTGCCGTAATAGTGTTTTCTTAATATATAAGCTTCGTTTAATAAATCTAATGTGTCTACGTTAGGATCTTCATAAATTTTTAGCAACGTATCTTTAGTTAATGTTTCCCCTTGTAAAATGTTTTTAGCTAATTTCATATTAATTCTCCTCATTTATTTAGAATTTAATAGTTTCTCCTTTTTATAATAAGGCTATTTCTATACAAATGTAAACCTAAATAAATAATTGGTTTACATTAACTTCGAGCTAGCTTAAAATTCTGATGAGGGAATAACGTTTTATATTCAACTATTTAAGGAAGTCTAATGACATCAACAAAAACTAAAAATTTAGTTTGATTCATGTAAGGAGTCACGATAAACTAAAGGCATTGTGAAAAATATATTTACGAGGGGATAATGTAGTGTTTAATAGTAGCGAACAATTAATTTTAGGATTTACGATCATTATTTATTTTATTTTTCTATTACTAATGTCTGTATACATACAACGAAAAATTAAAACTTATGATGACTATAATATGGCAAGCAGAACGGTAACACTATGGCCACTGATTTTAACATTTGTGAGTACAGGTGTAGGTGGCGCGACACTGTTAGGTTATATGGAAAATGGCTATACATTAGGTATGGGACAACAGTGGATTCATATAACTATGATGGTTGCTGTTATTGTACTTGCATTCTTTTTATTAAAACGTATTAGATTATTAGGTGAAAAGCATAATATGGTGACAATCGGTGATTATACTGCGCTTCGTTATGGCGAATCAGCACGTATTCCTACTGTTATCAGTTTCTTATTTGCTTATTGTGCGATGACAGGTATGCAATTTGTTGCAATTGCTTCTATTTTGAATTTAACAATAGGATTAAATATGACAGCGGGTATTATTATAGGATGTATCTTGCTGACTATAAAAACATATCTAGGCGGCTTAAAAGCTGTCGTTTGGCAAGACGTTGTTCAAGGAACAATACTTACAATCGGTGTTATTGTGTTATTCTTTGTGGTTATCTATTACTCAGGTAGTTGGAGTGATATTCAAGCCAATGCAAGCAGTCAAAATCAAAGCGATATGTTAAATTACCTTAATATCACACCGAATGAAATCTTAATTTATCTGCTAACATTAGCGTTCTATCAATTTATCAGACAAGATGTGTGGCAACGTATTTGGGCTGCTAAAGATTTGAAAACTGCAAGAAATGGTTATGGTATTTCTATGATTATTGCAGTAGCGTTAGGCGCAATGACAGTGTTTATTGGTGTCTATGCTAAGTTTGGTTTGAATTTGGACATAGCAGAAACCCCATTAGTTTATTATAATGTCATTCAAGAAGTGTTCCCATTTCCATTAGTACTCATAATGATAATCGTCTTATTAGCAGCGGTAATATCTAGCGCGGATTCCTTCTTTATTGCAGGGTCTTCATCTATAGCAAATGATATTATAAAACCAAATGTGAAAAGTCATAATCAACATAAAATGCTATTATATAGTAAACTTTCAGTATTAATCGTAGCTGTTATTTCTTTAGTATTAGCACTTATGATTCCAGAATTAGTAAATCTGATGGTAACAGGCACTGCGATGACAGTTTCAGGATTGCTTGCGCCAGTGATTTTCGGTCTGTTTTGGCAAAAACCTACCAAACTTGCGGGTAACATCGCAATGTGGAGTGGACTTGGCTCAGCAGTAATATGGCAAATACTAGGTCATCCGTTTGGTCTGCATCCAATCTTAATTGGGTTGCCACTATCAATAATTATGTTATTACTTGTAACATGCTTTGGTAAAAAAGATTACGCAACAGTTTAAGCAAACAGTTTACCAAAAACTTTATAATAAAAAATCTCACTCATCTTATTTGATGAGTGAGATTTTTATTATAAGCTAATTGTGTTTTTTATCTCATATACTTTCATATTAGATTATATCTCAAGTTATTCTTCTGATATTTTAACCACTTGTTTACCGAAGTTTTCACCAGAAAATAGTTTTCTAAATGCATTAGGCAATTGATCAAAACCTTCATCGATTGTTACTTGTGATTTTATTTTATCTTCAGCTACCCATTTGGCAAGTTGTTCGCTTGCTTCTTTAAAATGCTCTGCAAACTGTCCTACTACAAAACCTTGCATTAGGGCTTGGCTTTTAACTAGTGTTTCCTGAATTCTTGGTCCCATTTCAGTTTGCGTATTATTGTAAGTTGAGATTGCACCACAAACAGGTACACGTGCAAATGTATTTAAATGTTTGAAAACTTCATCTGATAATTTTCCACCGACGTTTTCGTAATATACATCAATACCATTTGGTACAGATGCGGCAAGTTGTGCTTCAAAATCATCGCCTTTATAATCAACAGCCGCATCAAAGCCTAATGTGTCTGTTAAATATTGTGTTTTTTCTTTTCCACCGGCAATGCCAACTACTTTTGCACCTTTTATTTTAGCAATTTGTCCTACTACAGACCCTACAGCGCCCGAAGCAGCAGATACAACAACTGTTTCTCCTTCTTTTGGTTTACCTATTTCCAACAAACCAGTATATGCTGTCATACCTGGCATTCCTAAAATACTTAAGTATAAATGTAGAGGAACTTCTGTGGAAGGTATTTTAGTCACTTGATTGGCATCAGTAGTGATTATTCTTTGCCAAGGTAAGACACCCGTAACATAATCTCCTTCTTCCAAGTATTCTACTTCAGATTTTATAACTTTCGCTAAAACATGCCCATCAATTGCTTTGTCGATTTCATAAGGTTTAACGTAACTTTTTGAATCATTCATTCTTCCGCGCATATAAGGATCCACAGAAATATAAATAGATTTTAATTGTACTTCACCCGTACTAGGTTCCGCTGTTTGGATTGCTTCGTATTTAAAAGTGTCATCTTTAGGTAATCCTTCTGGTCTTTCGTTTAATACAATTTGTTCATTTTGCATAATAATCCTCCGTTTTAATGTTTTTTTAATTAGTGTTTAAACTGACTTGCTTAAATAAAATGATTTCTTGTAATAATGATTGCTTTTGAACTATAAAAATCAAATCTTTTTAATTGTTTTTCCTCCTCTAGCGTGGTTATATAATAAGATAACAGTTAAACCTTAGTTTAAGAGAAGGGATGTGCTTACATTGGAAAAAATTTATATTGATCAAGTAGCAAGCATATGTGATATAAGTAAAAGTAAATTAAGATTTTATGAAAAAAAGGAGATATTAAAATTTATAGAAAGAGACACTAATAATAAAAGGCTCTATAGTAAAGATGATATTGAAATGATAAAATTCATAAAATGTTTAAGTAATTTGAATATGAGTTTAAAAGAAATCAAAAAAAATACAGGTATGTTATATGATAATGAAATAGATATAAAAACAATATTAGAAGTACATTTAGGGGTTTTAAATAACCAAAAAGAAGTATTGAATAAAAGAATTGGAGTTATTGAAGGAGAGTTACTTCAAATCACTTAATTTATTACTCTCCAGTTAAAGTTGTGATATTAATATATGGAAAGTTCATTTGAAAAAGAGGTATGTTTATTTATGAGTATTGTTACAGTGATTTTAGTTGTATTAGTTGCTATTGAATTTATATATATAATGATATTACAGACGATTAAAACAACTTCCCTTAGAACTAGTAAAATATTCAATATTAAGCAGGAAGAATTAAAGCAGCCCAATTTAAAGATTCTTATGAAAAACCAAGGTGTATACAATGGACTTCTTGGTGTGATGTTATTATATGCGCTGTTCTTTTCCTATAATCCTAGAGCATTAATTACTTGTATTCTAATTTATATTATCTTAGTTGCCATATATGGGGCAATTACTAGTCAAAAATCTATAATTTTAAAACAAGGCGGGCTCCCTATATTCGCACTTATTTCATTGCTTTTTTAGTTTGGATTTAACTTATTGCCGTAATGATGAACTTTAAAAGAGGCTGAGACATAAGCTTCTCAGATAACTAAAAAAATGGTGGTTTCTACGTGAAATAAAGTAGAAACCACCATTTTTATGTTCTTATCCATTTTAATAGCTCGATGAGCTACTATTTTCCTTATATTTATTGCCATTAATGCTAGCCCTACTTCTCGTTTAACTTTAGGTAACCCACGAAGTGACATTCGTTTGAAACCCAAAATAGCCTTCAAGAAACCAAAAACTGGTTCTACATCAATTTTTCTTTGACTGTAGATTTTTTGTGTTTTTGGTTCTGAAAGCTTTTTATTGATTTGAAATTTAAAATATTCCCAATTATAATTCTTCATTACTTTTTTATTAGATAGTGAGTTATTTTTAATACATTGATTTCTTAATAAACACCCGTTACAACTATCACTTTCATACAGTTTAAAATCTCTTCTAAAACCATATTTATCTTTTCTATAAGCATACCTTATAAAAGGTAATCTACGATTATTTGGACAAATAAGTTCATCGTTAATCTCATCATATGCCCAGTTTTGTGTATTAAATTTATCATTTTTATATTTCTTTTTTTGTTCTTTGATAAACATTCCATATGTAATTAAAGGTGTTTTACCAAAATCATCTAGAATAGATAAATAGTTTGGTTCACTTCCATAGCCTGCATCAGCGACGATATATTCAGGAATGTCACCATAATAATTTTTAATGTGCTCTAAAAAAGGTATAAGCGTTCTTGTATCCGTAGGATTTTGATAAACATTGAAAGATAAAATGAATTGATGATTTGTCGCAATTTGTAAATTATAACCAGCTTTTAATTGTCCGTTTCTCATATGATCGTCTTTCATTCTCATAAACGTGGCATCATTATCAGTCTTTGAATAACTGTTTCTGTCACCAAAAGTCCTTAGTTGAACTTGGTATTTACTTTTATGTTCAATTATTTCGTTAAGTTCTTTCTTATATTTTTTCAAGTTACTCTTTTTTAAGCCTAGTGACTTTCTATTTTCAATATTACTATCAGTTTTAATTGTTTTTGATAAATCTTCGATTTTATTTTCTAATTCTGTACAAACTTCTTTTAAATCTTGATTGCTCATTTCTTCATTCATCTCTAATTTGAGCTCAGGTAAAATCTCAGTTTGTATGAGTTCTTCATAAAGTGATTTCGACTTATCAATCACATTTTGATTATAGCGTTCAGTATTTTTTCTCCATACAAATGTATACTTATTGGCATTAGCTTCAATTTTAGTACCATCAATAAATATGGACTCATTATCAATGAGTTTTTGTTCTATAAGTTGGGTTCTAAAGTTAACAAATAGGGACTTTAATAATTTATCCATGATTGGATTTACTCTAAAACGATTGATTGTTCTATATGATGGCTTTTGATTTTGAGATAACCACATCATACGAATACTATCTGAAAGTGCAGCTTCAATTCTTCGTCCAGAAAATATAGATTGTGTATAAGCATAAAGAATTACTTTCAACATCATTTTAGGGTGATAAGATGATGCACCATTTAAGTGATTGAATTCGTAGAATTCTGTTTCTGGAATTGTTTCAACAATTTGATTAACTGCATGTGCGATATCATTGTTAGGAATCAAAATTTCAGTTTCCATTGGCAGTGTTAACTGAGTCATATTATAATTTTTATACATAAGACACCTCATTCTAAAGTTATGTTAGAGTAACTTTATTATACGAAAGTGACTTATTTTTTTGTATTAATTTATATAATTGTACCGATTTTGTAAAGAGCTGACGCCTAGGGGAATAGTATGAGTGAGAGACTACAGGCTCGAACCATACCCCAGGCAAGCATGCGCTTTCAAAATCGGAAGATTTTAACGTAGAAAAGCAGCAATCTATTAGTTTCTAATGGATTGCTGCTTTTAATTTGAGAATGGGATATTTATGTCCCAGGCTCTTTTATTATTCATCGACATCTGCAACAACTGTTTGTTGGTAATCAATTAATATGACAGATCTAAGACCTGTACCTTGTTCTGAACCTTTTACCACGGGACTCACATAATGACTGACATTAGGATCGTAAACGCCATATGACTCTAAAGGGTTCTCCATTTCAAAAACTTCTATTATATTGTTTTCATCTGTATCTTTCGGGTTACTTCCAGCAGCTTCTGGTACAGCGATAGCATTCGTTCCACCAACAATATTCTTTCTTTCAATTAAATGAGCAAAAGTAAACGGCTCTCCATCCTGGTGCAAACAGTTCGGTGAGGAAACGGCTTTATCTCCGTCATTTTCTACATACAATTTAACGAAATGCACGCCCACATGAATCGGTAAGATTTTATCCTCTTCGTTCCAAAACGTTTCATGATAATTGGCTATAATAATATCGTTTAACAATTTATTACTTCTTATATTTTCATCAATAGAATGGAATTCTCTATATGAGCCGGAATGTTCTGGATTGAACTTTCCTTGAAAATACGCAGAATAATCAACGCCATTTCTTTCAATTGTAGGAAGCCAAAAGACATCTTCTGTGCCAGGTAAAACGATTGCTCTAGAGTATCTTCTATATCTATTAAGGTTAGGCGCATAATCATCTTCAGGTAAATCAGCAAAGTACGCTAATATTTCATTATAATCCTGTTCAATACCCTCATAATTTAAACTTTTCATTAAATCATATCTTGAATAACCATCTTTTTGTAATTTATTCATTATTCAATACGTATCCTTTCTATTTTTAAATCTAATAATGTGTTAATATCCGTACTAATTGCGTCCAATTGTTCATGCTTCTTATATATGTTACTTAATAATCTCTTTTATATTTTATACCATTGTAAGTAGCAAACACAAATGTCGATAAATTTTTAATTTTTTAAATTAGTACGAAAAAATCTCATCTATCTTATTGGATGAATGAGATTCTTTGATTAAAAAAAGGGGTGAGTAATTGCACTTTTTACACACATTTTTCAAAATCTAAGTTAATTTAACCGACGAATATTATAATTACGAATCATACTTTTTATAGTGTCTAAATTTTGGAGGTCTGTAGCTACGGATACGTAACTATCTGGACGTACTAGAAATACTGAATTTTCTTTAATACCTTTCACATTGATTGCTCTTTGCCAAGGTACATCATATAGCGGAATACCAGTTTCAAATGCGAGCTGTTTGAGTTCTTGAGTAACTTTACCATATGCATGAAGTTGCCAATCATAAGAATTTAATGGTTCAAAGTTATCAATAGTATTTATATACACCCATGGTAAGCGATCTCCACCTTTAATGTCACCATATTCTCCGCTACTTAATTCACTATGTCGATAATTTAAATTAGTTTGAGAAATTGTTTTAAACATTAATTGTTTTAAAGTGTTAAAACGTAATAATTTAGGTGCAAAAAAAGGAATGAGAAAATTTTTCACCATCCGACTATTGGCCATAATTTGAAAAGCTTTGTCTGTTGTCTTCACTAACCTTTGAGCGAATTGGATACGTTCAGGCTCGTAAGTATCTAGTAATTTTGGTGAGGCTTTTTCTTTTAGAACTGCTCCAAGTTTCCAAGCTAAATTAAGCGCATCGCTTATGCCAGTGTTCATACCTTGACCGCCAGCAGGGCTATGAATATGACCAGCATCTCCACATAAGAAAGCCCGACCTAGTCTGAATTTTTCAGCAACACGATGGTGGGAACGGTAGGATGAGTACCAGTTCACTTTATTTACTTGTATTGGTAATATACGTTCAACATGTGGAATTAGAGGAGTGAGTGATTGAGGACCCTCCCCGTCTACTACAAGGTCATCAGGTATTAAACCAATAAGACGTAGTTGTCCTGTAGTTCTAATTGGGAATCCTAAACAAAAGTAGTTATTATGGAAGCCCATGGATGCTGTTTTTAATGCAGTATCATTTTCTACATCAGCGACGAAGAACATTTGACGGTATGTTCCACCTGGAAAATCAATGTTTAGTGCTTTCCTAACAACACTACTGGCACCGTCACAACCACAAATGTAGGCAAATGTTTTTGTCATTTCTCCCTCAGATGTATTTATGGTAGCTGTTACAGCGTCACCATCATCCTCAAATCTTAATAGCTCGTGATTCCAATCAATTTGACCACCTCGTTGTTCTAGTTCATCAACAAGTATGCTTTCGTGGATGTCTTGAGGTAGTGTTAAAACATAGGGATAAGGGCTGATGCCTTTACCTATTTTACCTACAGGTAATTTAGCAACATCTTTATTATCTTTATATAAAGTTATAGTATCTACTAAAATTCCTTTTTTCACAATCTTATCTGCAAAACCTAATTGCTGATAAAATTCAAGTACTCTTGCCTGGACAGCCATTGCCCGTGAAGCAGTTCCAGGACCTTCATTTTGATCAATGATTTTATATGGTACCCCTTGGTTACTTAATGAAATTGCCATAGCTAAACCACTAGGACCAGCTCCAACTATTAATACGTCACTACTCATATTTATCGAACTCCCATCCACTGTAATTGCTTCTCGTAAGTTAAACATATGATAATTAAACACAGTGTTCAAATAATGTAATTTATAAAATAGACACTTAGCGTCATATGTTTACTAAAATTATGAAATAGGTGAATTATCTTTTCTCTGGATTTTACTATACATATATCTATTATATTCGCATCTCATTCTTTCATACCCGAATGAATGAGTTTTACTTGGTTTTATACACTTTCATAAACAGAATCATATGAATAAAAGTATTTTACCGATTTAATCCGACTAATCTTATATAAATTACAGTTTTGGTGTTGACGAAGTATGTAATATTCGCTATATTAACTAGCATAGATATTATCTGAAAATTCTATATATTGAGAATTTTCATCTTGGGAAATGAGTAAAGTAATTCAAAAAATATTAAATTAAATTTTAAAATTTCCTCAACAGTCACTATTAAGCACAACGAAACTACATTTAGGAGGAAAAACATATGCCGAAGAAGCAGATACATTTTAATGGATTTGTTCAAAACTCACCATCTCCTCATTCATCTGGATTATGGAAACATGACAAAGACCAAGGTGCACATCATAATAAATTAGATTATTGGATAAATATTGCGCAAACTTTAGAGAAAGGTAAGTTTGATTCTATATTTATTGCAGACGTTTTAGGAACGTATAGTGTTTATAATCAATCGAGTGATGCTGCAATTAAGCATGCGGTTCAACTGCCTGCGCACGATCCTATACCGATTATTTCTGCTATGGCTGCAGTGACAAAACATATTGGCTTTGCCCCAACAATCTCTACTACATATGCACAACCGTATAGTTTAGCTAGACAATTATCTACATTAGATCATTTAACTAATGGTCGTTTAGGTTGGAATGTTGTCACTTCTTATTTAGAAAGTGAAGCGATTAACTTAGGATTGAAAGAACGATTGCCAAAAGATTTAAGATACAACAGAGCAGATGAATTTCTCCAAGTCGTTTATAAACTTTGGGAGGACAGTTGGGAAGATGGGTCTGTAGTTAATGATAAAGACACGGATACGTACGCGGACCCTGATAAAGTGCATGAAATTAACCACGAAGGTGAATTCTTTAGTGTGCCAGGACCCCATATAGTTGAACCATCACCTCAAAGAACGCCTGTATTATTTCAAGCAGGTGCTTCAGAAAAAGGTAAAACGTTTGCGGCGAAACATGCAGAAGCAGTGTTCACGAAACATACCTCAGTAGAATCATTGAAAAGCTATGTAGACGATATACACACAAGAGCTGAACAGCATGGCAGAAGTAAGGAAGATATTTTAGTATTTCCTATGGTACTCCCAATTATCGGAGAAACAGAAGAAGAAGCCTATCAAAAATACGAAGCATTAACAGAACATATTAGCTATGAAGGTTCCGCATCATTATTAAGTGGACATACAGGCATTGATTTTTCAGAGTATGACCCAGATCAGTATATAGAAGATATTGAGACAGAAGCGATGCAAGGCAATCTTAATATGTATACCAAAGACCCACACCATAAATGGACACTCAGAGAAGCTGTGAAAAACCATGGACTTGGCAATGGCACAGCTAAATTTATTGGAACGAAAGAGCAAGTCGCTGATAAATTTGAATCATGGGCAGTTGAAGGTGGGGCAGCTGGGTTTAATATCGCTCAAAGTTATTCACCTGGTACATTTGAAGAATTTGTTGAGCATGTTATCCCTGAATTACAAAAAAGAGGTCTATATAGAACAGAATACGAAGGTACAACACTTCGTGAAAATATGTTCGGTAAAGATCAAAAAACAATAAAAGAAAATCATCCAGCAAAAAACAAGAGTGCAGCGAATACTCTTATATAAATTAATAAAAAAGGAGTAAAGAACAATGGATGAAATTTCTCTCTATACATGGATAGGCTTCATATTATTTATGGTAGTCATGGTCATCGTGGGTTATATCAGTTCACGCAAGATGAAAAATATTGCTGATTTTGCAACTGGTGGCGGCAATGTAGGGCCTAGAGTGCTCGGACTATCATTTGCAGCAACATACTTAAGTGCAGCCACCTTTTTAGGCTATCCCGGTTGGTCTTATGAATGGGGTCTTAATAACTTATGGCTATTTCTAGCTATGTTTATCGGTGGACCCACGGGTGTCTTAATGGTTGCCAAAAAGGTAAGGAAATTAAATACAACTCAAAAATCTTTATCCCTTCCAGATTGGTTAGGAGATTTCTACGACAGCGATATTATGCGTGTAGGTACTGGCATTATCCTTCTTTTTAATATATTTTATATAGCCAGCCAGTTTGTTGCAGGCGCAAGGATTTTTGAATATTTACTCGGTATGTCTTACTTTAGCGGACTCGTCTTTATAGCCGTTATTGTCGTACTATACGTTTACGTTGGTGGTGCACTCGCAGATATTTATACTGATGCGATACAAGTTATCATTATGGCCATTGCAGGTCTTGGTGTATTTATCTCAGGTATTGTTATTTTCTGGAAAGGGAGTATAACAAGTACATTTTCTGATATCGCAAATAATTTATCTAACCAAAATGAAAATTTAGTTAAGGTATTTAATCCAGAGTCTGTACATTTCAACTCTTTTGCCATGGTTTTAGGTGCAATCGTCATACAGTGGGCGTTCGCCTCTGCACCACATTTATTCAATAAAATATTAGGCTTGAAAAACGAAAAAGATTTAGGAAAAATGATCAATACTTATATTATTGTCACTGGGCTTTGTCTACTCGTGTTATTCGGTGGTATATTCGCTCGCGTCGCATTGGGTAATAGTGTTGAAACATCAGACTTAGCACTACTTGACTATATCATTTGGGCATTTCCTGCAGTGATTGTAGCACTTTTCGGTGTGGTCATTTTAGCTGCAGCAATGTCGACAACAGATGGATTATTTGTATCTATTTCTACAGTATTTGCGAATGACATATTCTTGAAGTTCTTAGTTAAAAGAAAAATAATTAATATTAGTGATGAAAAAGCGAATAGAATTGCTTTTCAAATAAGTAAAATCAGTGTACCAATCGTAGGTATATTATCATTTTTACTTGTCTTACAACCTCCAAAACATATGAGCGACATTATGTGGATTGGAATATCAGGTATCGCAGCGGGGACGTTAGGTCCTATCTTACATGCCATATACGCTAAGAAGAAAGCACCAGCGAGAGCAGCAGAGTTATCTATGTTTGTAGGGCTAGGTTCATATTTAGTCATTTACTTCGGCGGTATTATTCCAAGTACTATGTCGGCAGGGGCAGTAGCAACATTTATCGGTATCGCAACAATTACAATTACTGCATTTTTCATCAAGCCAAAAGATAATCAAAAATATAATGTAGAAGAAGGTAATAATTAATGTTTGTTAATGAGATGTTATCGATATGGTTATATGGTTTTCTAGGAATGTTTGTTGTAGTGTTTATTTCGTTAAAAGTCGGATATTCAAATAAAGATAAATAAATAATTTTAAAAGGAGCATTTACATGCCATTAATTAAATTAGACATGATCAAAGGTAGAGAAAAAGAGGAAATCAAAAGTATTTTAGATATCACATATAACGTGATGTTAGATGCGTTTCAAGCACCAAAAGGTGATAAATATTTAATTGTGAATCAACATGAGGACTATGAAATGGAAATATTAGATACAGGCTTAGGCATCGAAAGAACGGATGACGTGATTGTATTTACTATCGTTTCAAGACCGAGAACAAAAGAACAAAAAACGACATTCTACAAAAATTTAGTGAATACGTTACATGAAAAAGTAGGCATTCGTAAAGAAGATATTATGATTAGTTTAGTAGAAAATACCGATGAAAACTGGAGTTTCTTTAACGGTGAAGCACAATTTTTAACAGGTGATTTATAATCTAACTCAAGGACATATTATTTCGTTAGGTGACAACAATTATATAAAGCATAAAAAATACACCTCCGCTACTAAGTGGAAGTGTATTTTTGTGTTTATCAAAAATTAGAATTTATCTTTTAAGTCTTTAGCTTTATCTGTTGCTTGGTCTTTCAATTCTTCTTTTTTCTCGTCGTCATTTTTATAATTAAGTAATAGTGGAAATATCGATACGCTCAATTTAACAATAAAATTTGTCTAATCAAGTGTGTCCGGGTTCGCATTCAAAGGGCTAGTATCATAAAAAGTTATAGCCCTAATTTTAACCACTGCTTTTTAGCAAAAATTAAAAGTATGAAGTTGACTACAAATAATATCAGGAAAAATATAAATATAGTTAAAATTTGATTTGCAGGTAAAAACGCTTTATTACCATTTAATACTTGCTCGACTAATGGATATATATTGTTACTAGCTTCAAACGGAGCAATTATCCCAAAAATAGTTTTATTTATTGCAACTAGTATGATTGATCCTATCCAATAAATAATACTTATGCCTATACTTATAAGAACATTTGGCGATAGTACACTTATAGTTCCAATAATCAATATATATTGTAAGAGTACTAAAGAAAATAAAGTGAGTAATAGTAAAAAGTGCGAAAAATTTGAAAAAACAGCAGAAATTATTGTTAAACCAATTGTTAAAAATATAAGGCTTTCAATAAATAAAATAGCAGCTTTTTTATAAAAGAATTTAAATACGTTATCTCCAAGTAACTTATAAAACAATGTATTTTTATTACTATATTCTTTGTTTATGAAATAAGCAATTATGAAAGAGAATAATAAAAAACCAAATTCAGTAGCTACCGTGTATGTGCTGAAAAAATATTGTCCATATGTCAAATTGATAACTTTATCTATACCAACTGGTAAAAAATAACCTAATAAAAATACAAAAATGAACAATATACCTAATGTCAAAATTATTTTATTTGAAATACTCTTTTTAAATTCTAATAACATTTTTACACCTCTTTATCTTTATAAGTTAATATAATCATTTATTAGATGATCTTTTGATGTATATTCTTCAATGCGTTTATCTTTAAATAAAAAGTGCGCGCCGTTTATACTACTTAAATCTGATAAATTATGTGTTATATTTATAATTACTTTTGAAGGGTTATCTGAGATGAATTTATTTAGGAAACTATAAATATCATTAACTGTCTTTTTATCTAGAGCATTTGTAATTTCATCTAGGATTATTATTGATTTATCCTCTAGTAAAAAACTTAATAATTTTAATTTTTGTTTTTGACCATCACTTAAATTTTTAATGAGAATCTTGCTAGGTATTGACTCTAGATTAAGCATCTTACTAATCTCTTTAAATTTACTCTCATTATTAAACTTGCATTTCAGTAAATCAAATAGAAAATCCTTACTTATATCATTAGGTACATTTGATGAACTAGAAATAAGAGTTGTGTTTTGTGACACTACTTTAGGTATACAACCATTTCTATTTAATATGAAATCTTTAGCTAGTTGTGATTTACCAACACCATTTTTTCCAACAATATGATTTATTTTTCCCTCATAAAAATATAAATCTGAATTTGAAACTAATTCTTTATTCTTTAATTTTAAAAAATAGTTTTTAATCTCCATAGTCTTTAGCTACTATTAAAAAATATGATTTCCCCAATAAAATAGCCAATGTATTAAAGTATTAACAGCAATTATTATCCCTATTCCTTGTACTAATAGAACCAACCCATGGTTTTTCGTAAAATTATGAAATTCATCTAAAGAAAGGAGGGTGTTATTCGAAAGTATTATAACACACAATCTAATTTCATTTTATAGTAACGGTAAAAATTTCAAAAATATATTTATTGAATTGTTTAAATACATAATTTTGTCAAAATTGAATTTATATAGTAAAAAGAACGTTAAAATTTTATATACATATAGAAAAATATAATTGAACTGTCTCCAAATTGTGGAAAGAAAACCAAATATTATCACCAACTTAAACCATTAAAATAACCGCCAATAATGAGGCATCTCATCATTGGCGGTTATTTTAATTTAGCTATATTTCAAAAATTAGAATTTATCTTTTAAGTCTTTAGCTTTATCTGTTGCTTGGTCTTTCAATTCTTCTTTTTTCTCGTCGTCATTTTTAATTTCGTTGGCCTTATCTTTAGCTTTATCTGTTGCTTGATCTTTATACTCGTCAAACTTACTCATAAATAAACGCCTCCTTAAAATGTTATAGTACTATGATTCCACATATCAAAGAAGTTAAACATATTTATTTACGAAAAATTATTTCGATATTCAGACGCACTAATTTCAAAATGCTTTGTAAAATTTTTAGAAAATAGTAAAGGGTCCTTATATCCGACTTTACTTGAAACTTCACATATCATGTTATTCGTATGTATGAGTAATTGAGATGCATGATACATACGGATATATGTTAAGTATGCTTTGGGAGAACAATTTAAATTTTTCTTAAACAGCTTGAATAAATGACTGCGGGTGACATTAACATATTGCGCAACATCAACGACACTAATATTCTTGTGATAGTTTGAATTGATAAATTCGACTGCTTTTTGGATATCTTCGTTAACAATATCGACGTTAACTGAGAAATTTTTAGGAAACTGTTCTTGAAGCATATAAACTAATTGGTATATATGCTGCATGATTAAAATATCATGTGAGTTGCTAGACGCAATGGTTTTTGAAAGATTACAGATATTTTGAATCGTTTTTTTAATTTCAGAAGTGTCTTTACCTTTAATGACGTGATCATCAACGATATAACTGCGTGCTAAATAATCTAGAATCTGTTTACCGCTAATACCAACCCAATAATAAGTCCAAGGTTTTGAAAATGAAGGCTTATATTCAACTTCCATACCTTTTTCTAGTAAAAACATATCGCCTTTTTTTAAGTTAAAACTCTGCCCATTATATTTAAAAATACCTTCACCATGCGTCACGATATGTATGACAGATGTTTGGAAAACTGTATAATTATAACCTACGTTTGGTACACCGACTTCAATACCACATTCTACTAAATTAGCATCTATTAACTTTTTGCTAAATTTTTTCCATAAAACTTGCATAACACACCTCTCAATTCATCATATTGAACTTCTTTAGACTTATATAACCACATTATAATAACAAAATGCAACATTTTGCCATATAACATCATCATTATGCTATTCATTACACGCACTTTAAGTTGATAAAATGACATTAACATATATGTAAACGCTTTAAAAAGTGAAATTTTAGAGGTGGAGAAGATGGATAGATATTTAACTGGAAAGCAAAAATTAGCTTTTGGATTTGGTGCAATAGGGAAGGACGCCATATTTAATATTGTTGGGCTCTTCTTAATGTTTTATATCACAGATATTGTAGGTTTATCTCCTGCGTTTGTCGGAGTTATGCTTTTTGTTGCACGTATTTGGGATGCTATTAATGACCCGATTATGGGGATGATCGTTGATAATACGCGGAATAACTTTGGTAAGTTCAAGACGTGGCTCGTTATCGGTACGCTTGCTAATGCTATTGTTACAGTCTTGCTGTTTACGAATTTAGATTTATCTCAAACGTCTATGTATATTTATATATCGATTATGTATATTTCCTGGGGAATGACATATACGATGATGGATATTCCATACTGGTCTTGGTTACCGAACTTGACGCATAATCCTAGAGAACGTGAAGAGATTTCAGTTATTCCTAGATTTTTCGCAAGTTTAGCTGCATTTATTGTAGGTACTTTTGGTTTGTTCTTTATACATAAATTAGGTGATGTCTTTGGTAGTGGCAGTGATTCAGTAGGAATTTTTGTCTTTGCCGTAATTTGTAGTATTGTTTTTATCTTTACGATAGGTGTAACAGTATTCAAAGTACCTGAAGATCATGAAATGGAAAAACAAATAGGTATTAAAGTTAATTTTAAAGATATTGGTCGTATTTTATTTAAAAACAAAGAATTACTTGCCATCATGGGTGTTTTATTAACTTTTAATTTATGTCTACAAACGCTTAATGGTTCTATCATTTATTACTTTAAATATGTAGTGAATGCGGAACATTTATTTTCAATTTTTAATTCAATGATTCTGTGTGAAATGCTTGGTTTGCTACTTTTACCACGTTTTATTAAATGGGTTGGTAGAACTAGAGCGTTTAATACATCTATTACACTTATCATAACTGGTTTGATTATTATTTTAATATCAGGCTTCGTGGCGCCACAGAGTACTATCTTAGTCATTATAGGTGCAGGTATGTTACGTGTTGGTTCAGGATTTATGATTGGTATAACAACAGTGTCGCTTGCAGATGTGATTGATTATGGTGAAGTGAAGTTTGGGCAACGTAATGAGAGTGTGATCACTTCCACAAATACGTTTTTAACTAAAGCATCACAAGCAGTTGCCGCTTTAATTGTGGGGATTGGATTATCTGTATTAGGTTATACGCCGAATGAGGCACAATCAGAGGCCACAGTTAATGGTCTGCGTATCATGATTATTGTCGCACCGCTAGTTTTCGTTAGTCTAACAGCATTTTTATATCATAAAGCATTCCATTTAAAAGGTGACTTTTTAAATGATATTGAGAAAACACTCCGATATAAACGTCAGAGAGAACATAGAGAGAATATTAAATAGAGGGGATGTCATTTTATGTTAGAAAAGCAATTTCATGAAAATATGGAGATTCAGCATGTGAACTTGATGCCAAGACGTGCATTTTATATACCTTATCAACGAGGGGAGGCTGACTACCGCTTAGAAACACGTTATAATACAAAAAATGTGACATTATTAAATGGTGATTGGCACTTTGAATATTTCAATTCTCTAGAAGCATGTTTAAACCAACCTCAACAGATTAAAAAGGATATATTGCCAGTACCGTCTGTATGGAATTTATATGGCTACGATCAAATACAGTACCTTAACACACAATATCCAATTTCATTTGATCCACCATATGTTCCGAAGTATAACCCATGCGGACGTTATACACGTTCTTTTGAGTTAAATTCATATGATATGCAAAGTGATTATCATTTGAATTTTGAAGGTGTAGCTTGCGCCTTTTATGTATGGATAAATAATCAATTTGTAGGTTATAGTCAGATATCTCATGCTATTTCAGAATTTGATATTTCAAAATTTGTATGTGATGGAGAAAATACGATACAAGTTCTTGTATTGAAATATTCAGATGGCACATATTTTGAAGACCAAGATATGTTCAGACATTCAGGTATTTTTAGAGATGTTTATATTTTAAAACGAGCGCAATCACGTGTAGATGATTTTAAAATTGAAACACACTTAAATGATGATTTGAATAAGGCAACGATAGATGTGAACTTGGCACGTAAACAAGGATTAGACCAAGTTGAATTACACTTATATAATCCATATGGTGAATTAGTCAGCAGTACTCAAGCTTCAGAACAGTATAGCTTTACTGTTAACAAACCACAATTATGGTCAGCAGAAAGACCTTTGCTTTATACGTTAGCAATTACTACTGCTCAAGAAGTGATTACCCAAAAAATTGGTATTCGAGAAGTTAAAATCAGAGATAATCAATTTTATATTAATGGACAATCTATTAAATTACGTGGCACCAATCATCATGATAGTGATCCTAAAACAGGCTATACGATAAATGAAGCTCAATTTATGAGAGATTTAGAGCTTATGAAGCGAGGTAATTTTAACGCAATTCGTACAGCACATTATCCGAAATCGCCTTTATTCTATGAATTAACAGACCAATATGGCTTTTATGTGATGAGTGAAGCAGATTTAGAAACGCATGGTGTAGTTCGTTTATATGGTGAAGAGAACACTGAGCACTTTAATATCATTACGGATGACCCTAAATATCAAACTGCAATTATCGAGCGTATTGAAGCTTCAATAATCCCTTTGAAAAACTATAGTTCGATTGTTTCATGGTCAATGGGTAATGAATCTGGATTTGGCGTTAATGTGGTTGAAGGCTTGGCACGAGCGAAAGAATTAGATGCTACACGACCACTTCATTATGAAGGCACATTACATCGTGATAAATCAAAAGACTATGATTTATCTAACATTGAAATGATTAGTAGGATGTATCCATCTCCAGAAGAAATTGAAACGACATATTTGAATAACCCGAATTTAGATAAACCCTTTATTTTGTGTGAATATGCGCATGCCATGGGGAATTCACCAGGAGATCTTCATGATTATCAAAAGCTTGTTGAGGCTTACGATAGTTTTATTGGAGGGTTCGTATGGGAATGGTGTGACCACGGAATTCAGACAGGTGTGAAAGATGGTAAGTCAATATTTAGGTATGGTGGAGATTTCGGAGAACGTCTACATGATGGTAATTTCTGTGTGGACGGTATTGTTTCACCTGACCGTATACCTCACGAAGGATATTATGAATTTAAACATGAACATAGACCGTTAAAAGTAATAGAGCAAGATGAGTATCAACTAACATTACGTAATCAACTTGATTTCACACATATAGAAGATTATTTAAGTGTTGAAGCAACTGCTACTTATTTAGATGGAACGCGTCAGACGTTTGAAGTTCCTTTTACTAAATTCGCACCCCATACGACACAAAAGATTGATTTAAGTGACTATATTAATATAAATGAACTCAGTGATGTGATGTTACACTACAAATTGAAATATGGAGATAAGTTACGTTCGGCTCATTTTGAATTAGGATATGATCAAATCGTATATCAGCGACAATTAATGACGTATAAGAATACGAAACCGTCATCAATAGCATATAAAGACGATATTCATACAATCGATGTTTCTATTGGTGATTGGATATACACTTTTAATAAAATAGATGCGAGTTTAAAAACAGTTGCGCATGAAGGTGTAATAGTTATGAATCAGAAAACAGAAAATAATCTATGGCGTGCACCAACAGATAATGACATCAATGTTAAGCAAGAATGGGCATACGCTGGATATAAAGATATTACTACGCGTGTGCATGATTACAGAATCGTTGAAAATAAGAGTGACGTCAGTCTTATTTTTGATATTGCGTTGGTTAATGAAGCGGTTCCTCCTGTGCTTTCAGGTACACTTACGTGGACGATTCAAAACGATGGTACACTTACTGTGAATTATGATTTAGTGAAAGATACATTAGCTCCATTTCTACCACGTTTCGGTTTAGCCATGACATTACCAAGTAACTATGAGCAAGTCGAATATTATGGGAATGGTCCTTATAGCAGCTATCAAGATAAAGGTGTGGCAACATATTTAGATTATTTCGAAACGACAGTGACAGATAATGTAAGTAACGATATCAAACCTCAAGAATCAGGAAGTCATAATCAGACTACATTTGTTAAAGTTTCAAATGGTCGAAATGCTATGGTTGTAACAAGTGGAGACACATTCAGTTTTAATACAACGCATTATTCATTAAATCAGCTAACGCATACGTCACATAAAGATCAATTAGAAGTCGAAGATTATACGTATTTGTATATTGATTATGCTCAAAGTGGGATTGGCTCTAATAGTTGCGGTCCAGAATTAAATGAAGTTTATCGACTCAATGATACACAAATCAAATTTAATTTTAAATTGAATTTTGAGTAACTAGTGTTTAAGGTATTTCACTCATATTAATCAGCAATATAGAAATTTATTATATATTTGAAAAGACCGTTATCACGAAATGTGGTAACGGTCTTTTTTTACTTATCGGTATAATAGAATTAAAAATATATTCTTAAGAATTATTAATAACTTTCGTGAGTAAAAGATAATTTTCATTTAGTATCTTAATGAGAAACTTCATAATTATGACTGTTATAGGGGAATATCTCATAAAATAAGCTCAAATAGTAAGAAATTATCTAGGCATAAAATTAAATAACCTTAATTTTATGGCGTTCAATAAATGGTATGAACTCATCTGGTAATGTGGGCTTATCTGTAACAATTATATCGACCTGATTATAATCTGCAAATTTAAAAAATGCAGTAACATCGTTCAATATTTTTGTGGAATCTACAAGCATAATGACCAAACTTCCTTGTTGAAGCATACTTTTTTTAGTTAATCCTTCTTCTTCTCCTCCTACACTAAAACCATTATTACTCATAGTATTACAACTTAATAAAATAGCTTGTGTATAGTAATTTTTAATCGTTTCTATTGCTTGAGCACCTACTAAGGTGCCTGAATGTTTATTTAGGTTACCCCCAGTCGATACTAAACTTAAGTCTGTATCCGAAAATTCATAAAGTAAATTCACAGAATTTGTTATTATTTTTGGAGAATAACTTTTACTTGAAAGTAACCTAATTGATTCTAATGCTGTTGAACTGGAATCTACCATGATGGTTTCTTTATCCTTTAATAAATCTAAAACTTTATTAGCAATAGTCTTTTTTAGTTCTAAATTTTTAGTAGAACGATAGTAATATGATAAATCATTTCTACTGGCTAAAGTTGCACCTCCATGAGTTCTTGTGAGGACATTTTGATCCTCTAAGTGCTCTAAATCTCTTCTAATTGTTTCTTCTGTAACATTAAAAGTTTCAGCTAAATTTTTAACTTCAACATGTCTGTATGAGTTTAGAATATTTATGATTTCTTGATATCTTTGAAATTTTTTCACTATAAACAACTCCTCGTATACAGTATATAGAAATTATACTTAAAGATAAACAAACAAAGAAAAAACAAAAGTAAAATGTTGTTTTTTCTTTACTTTTTGGTAGCGCTGTCATAAGATGTAGTTAATTTAAGAAAAGGGGCTGTTAAATATGTTTAATAATTTACCAAAGATAGGAATTAGACCGACAATTGATGGGAGACGTAAAGGAGTAAGAGAATCTTTAGAAAATCAAACTATGAACATGGCAAAATCTGTAGAAGCTTTTATTCAAGAAAATTTAAAATATCCAAATGGAGAACCTGTAAAGTGTGTTATTTCTGATACTACAATCGGTGGTGTTTCTGAGGCTAGTAAAAGTAAGGAAAAATTTGATAAAGAAAATATTTGCGGAACTATCACTGTGACGCCATGTTGGTGTTATGGTTCAGAAACAATGGATATGAGAGTAGACATACCTCATGCTATATGGGGATTGAATGGAACAGAACGACCAGGAGGAGTTTACCTAGCTGCTGTTTTAGCGGCACATGCTCAAAAAGGAATCCCAGCATTTGGTATTTACGGTGAAAATGTACAAGATTCTGATGATGATTTCATTCCCAATGATGTAAAATCCAAAATTTTATTGTTCAGTAGGGGCGCATTAGCTAAAGGTATGATGCAGGATAAATCTTACCTTTCTATAGGGAACGTAGCAATGGGGATTGCAGGTTCTATGGTAAATGAAGATTTCTTTCAAAAGTATTTAGGTATGCGTAATGAACAGGTTGACTCTGTTGAAATTATCAGAAGAATGAACGAGGGTATATATGATAATTCTGAGTTTGAAAAAGCATTAAAATGGACTAAAGAAAAATTCGAAGTATCTGAAGATATTTATTCAAAAGAAAATCCAATAAGTGAAGAAGCTAAGAATGAGCAATTGGAATTTGTTATAAAAATGACGATTATTTGTAAAGATTTACTTATAGGTAACAAAAAATTAGCTGACTTAGGATTTGAAGAAGAATCAGAAGGTCACAATGCAATTGTTGGAGGTTTCCAAGGTCAAAGACAATGGACTGATTATTATCCTAATGGTGACTTCTTAGAAACGATACTTAATACTTCTTTTGATTGGAATGGCAAAAGAGCACCACATATTTTCGCAACTGAAAATGATAGTTTGAATGGTGTGTCCATGTTATTTAATTATTTGTTAACAAACCGAGCACAAATTTTTTCTGATGTAAGAACTTACTGGAGTTCTGAAGCAGTAGAACGTGTTACTGGAAAAAAATTAGAAGGACAAGCTGAAAATGGTGTATTACACCTTATTAATTCTGGTTCAACAACTTTGGATGGAACAGGGCAACAAAGCGAGGATGGACAGCCAGTTATGAAACCCTACTGGGATATTGTGGATGAAGAAGTAGATGCCTGTATTGAACATACCCAATTAGTACCAGCAAATCGTGAATACTTCCGAGGCGGTGGGTTTTCAACTAATTTCTTAACAAAAGGTAATATGCCGATGACTATGAGCCGTATAAATTTAGTGGATGGACTTGGTCCAGTATTACAAATTGTGGAGGGGTATTCTGTTGATTTACCAAGCGATGTACATCAAATACTAGATCAACGTACTGATCCAGGTTGGCCAACGACATGGTTTGCTCCTCGATTAACAGGCAAAGGAGCATTTAAATCTGTTTATGATGTTATGAATAATTGGGGCGCTAATCATGGAGCGATTAGTTATGGACATATTGGAAAAGAATTAATAACTTTAGCGTCCATGTTACGCATACCAATTAATATGCACAATATTGATGAAGCAGACATATTCAGACCTAAAGTATGGACTGCTTTTGGAACAGAGTCATTAGAAGGAGCGGATTTTAGAGCGTGTCAAAATTTCGGACCATTATATAGGTAGGTGAGAGCCATGAATCAAACAAATCATATTGCATTTGATTTGGGAGCAAGTTCAGGAAGAATGGTATTAGGAGAATTTCATAAAAATAATATCCAGTTAAATGAGATATATAGGTTTGCTAATACACCTGTAGAAATGAATGGTATTCTCTATTGGGATTTTCCAAAATTATACCAAGAAATAAAAAATGGCATGAAAATATTGGCTAATGAAAATATTCATGTTGATAGTGTATCTGTCGATACTTGGGGCGTTGATTATGGTTATTTAGATAAAAATGGAGATTTATTAATGCTACCTCGTAATTATCGAAATGAACAGAAAGAAAAGTATGAAAATGAAATATATAAACTTTTATCAAAAAGAGAGTTATTTGAAGAAACAGGCGTTTATCCAACTACAATTAATTCTATTGTACAAATATATGCAGATTTAAAACGTTATCCATGGTTAAGAGAGGCGGCAGTAACATTATTATTTATGCCTGATTTGTTTAATTATTTCTTAACGAAAGAAAAAGCAACAAACTATTCAATAGCAAGTACGAGTGGGTTGCTAAACAAAGATCATGAATGGTCTAGAAAAGTAATTGATAAATTGAATTTTCCAGAACATTGGTTCAAGCAAGAGATTGAAAACGTAAAAGTTTTAGGAGAGGTTAAGAACTCAGAATTCAACGAAGAAGTTTATAAAAACACTAAAGTTATTACTGGTGCTGGACATGATACAGCGGCATCATTATTGGTAACAAAAGAGGATTCAGTGTTTTTATCATGTGGTACATGGTCAATCATGGGCGTTAAAATTCAGGAACCCATTACGAAGAAAAAAGCATTTGAATTAAAACTCACTAACGAAGGGACAGTAGATGGAAAAACTAAACTAATAAAAAATATTAATGGCTTGTGGATTTTGCAAGAGCTCCAAAGGTATTGGGCAGAAAATGGTGTAATGTATAGCCATGAAAAATTAGTTGAAAAGGCTAAGCTATCATCATATAACGAAACGATTGATGTTGATCAAAAAGAGTTTATGAATAAATGTAATATGCATAAAACTATTGAAAATCATTTTATTAAACAAGATATAATACCACCTAGTTCAGTAGGTGACTTTGTAAGAGTTGTTATTAATAGTCTGGCTGAAAAATATAAAGAAGTAATTACTAATTTAGAAAAAGTAGTTCAAAAGCAATTTTCTAACATACATATTGTTGGAGGCGGTATACAAAATGGATTACTTTGTGAATTAACAGCTCAAAAAACGAAGAGAGAGATATTGACTGGACCGATTGAAGCAAGTTCATTTGGGAATATTTTAAGTCAACTCATTGCGTTAAATTTAATTGAATATACAGACATACCTAACATAATTTCCAATTCAATTGAAATGAAGAAATTTAACAATATAGAAACGTTATAAAAAGGGGGATACTATGGAACAAAATGTATCAAGTAAAATCCCGAAAATAGTTTATGTCTTTGCTGTATTGGGAGGGTTTGCAGGATTACTTTATGGATATGATTCGGGTGCAATTGCATTGGCGCTACCTGGAATTACTAAAGAATTCGGTTTGAATACTCAAGAAAAAGGGTTAGTAGTTAGCTTTTTACTTCTAGGGGCGTTGCCGTCTATTATAGCAGCAACTATATTCGAACGAAAAATTGAGCGTCGTAATTTACTCATTTGGGGCGGTATTATATTTATCATAGGTTCTATTGGATGTGCAGTTGCTGATAATACAAGTACGTTACTAATTTTTAGATTTATACTCGGAATAGCAGCAGGCATTGCTAATATGTATGGATTAATATATTTATCTGAATTAGCACCTCCCAAAATAAGAGGTTTTATGGCATCACTTTATCAATTAAGTGTCAATATAGGGATACTTGCATCATATATGGTAGGTGCAGCTAACTTTTCAAATGGTGAATGGAGATGGACTTTAGGCTTAGGTGTTATACCAGCACTTATATTTGCAGTAGGTATGTTTATATCTCCACAAAGTCCTCGTTGGCTCGTACGCGATGGCAAGATAGATAAAGCTAGGAAAGTTTTGTATAAAGTTAGATATAGTAAAGAAGAAGTTGAAAATGAGATTCAAGATATTAAATTAAGTTTAAACCATCAATCTACTAAATTCACTGATTTATTTAAAAAATTCAGACCTATAGTGATGCTAGGATTTATATTGACAATATTTCAAGTGTTTACAGGTATTAATGCCGCAATTTATTATGCTCCAGAAATATTTGAACATGTAGGTATTTCACATGCTTCAATTATAGCTAATTACGGTGTTGGTATAGCTCTTGTTTTAAGTACACTAATTTCATTACCTTTGATAGATCGATTAGGTAGAAAGAGTTTATTAATTTACTCAATGATTGGACAAATTCCTTCCTGTTTAGGAATGGCATTTTTTGGAGATAATGCGGTGTTAGCAATTATTAGTTTGTTTATTTTTGTATTTTCTTTTGGTATTGGATTAGGCCCTGTATTTTGGAGTTATATTCCAGAAATATTCCCACTAAGAGCTAGAGCTTTAGGTATGGGGATTATTACATTTGCTCAATATGGATTAAACTTTGTCTTTTCACTAACATTCCCAATGTTTTTAGTTTGGATGGGTAATAACGTATTTTTAATTTATGCACTATTATCATTAGTGGCAATATTCTATATACACTTTAAAGCTATAGAAACAAAAGGAAAGACACTCGAAGAAATAGAACGTTATTGGATAGAAAATGAAGATGGAGGAAAAAAACATGGATACAAAAGAGAAGAAGTTAAGAGAACAAATGTGTGATATAGGTAAAAATTTATTTAATAAAGGCTTTGTTGCCGCAAATGACGGAAATATATCAGCTAGGTTATCTGCAAATGAAGTTTTGGCTACTCCTACAGCTACAAGTAAAGGTTATATGACTCCTGATAGTATAGTTAAATTGGATTTAGAGGGCAATATATTAGAAGCTAAAGAAGGTGTTTTACCATCCTCTGAAGTGAAAATGCACTTGAGATGTTACAAAGCAATGGAAAAGTGTAATGGTGTCGTACATGCACACCCACCATATGCAACTGGTTTTGCTATTAAAGGAGAAGTACTTAAAAAGGCAACTATGCCAGAAGTAGTAATAGCAATGCCTGAAATCCCATTAGCAGCATATGGATGTCCATCTACAGAAGAAATACCTGATTCTGTTGAACCATATTTTGATAACTATGAAGCAGTATTATTAGAAAGTCATGGGGCGTTAACATGGGGCGATACTTTAATGAATGCGTATCTAAACATGGAAAGGTTAGAATATATTGCAAAATTAACATTCATTACTAGATCAATTGATGGTGAACGTGAATTACCAAAAGAACGCATCGATGAATTAGTAGCATTAAGACCAAAATATGGTAAGTGAGGTTAGTGTATGTTAAATCGTATTCCTAAGATTTTATCACCAGATATAGTTAAAAGTTTAATGGAAATGGGTCATGGTGATACATTACTGTTGGCAGATGCAAATTATCCTGCGCAAACATACGGTAAAAGAGTAGTGCGTGCAGATGGATTGAATATAACTGAATTATTAGTAGCAATAATGGAGGTTATGCCTATAGATGATTATATAGAAACGCCTGTACAATTAATGTCTCCTGTAGAAAAAGATCAAGAACCGAATATTTGGAAAGAGTATAAAAATTTAATTAGTGAAAAAGAGATAAATTATTTAGAACGATTTGATTTTTATAAGACATCTGAAAACTGTCATACGATTATTCAAACAGGTGAAATAGCAATATATGGTAACATTATGCTTACAAAAGGAGTAGTAAAATAATTTTATGATTATTTTTAAGTTAGTATTAAAAATAGAAATTTATTATATATTTGAAAAGGCCGTTATCACGAAATGTGGTAACGGTCTTTTTTAATCAAATCATGATGACAATTAGTGATTTAGCTATTTCCTTGGAAATAATAATATGATATAAAAATAAACCTTAGTGTTATATTTCTAATACATGATAAAATTAATATTAATAAGAACGCTAAAAATTTCATGATTATAAAATATAAAAATAATTAAACTATAGAACGCTATACTCATAATATAAAAAGAAGGTGTGATTTTATTGGAACTTAGACATATGCAGTATTTTGTTGAAGTCGTAAAACAAAAAAGTATGACGAAAGCAGCAGCTAAACTTTTTATTACACAGCCAACAATTAGTAATACGATTAGATTACTAGAAAAAGAATTAGAAGTAACATTATTTAATAGATATAAAAACCAAATATACCTAACTGATGCAGGAGAGGCATTCTTTTTTCAATGTAAAGAAATGCTAAAAATGTATGAAAACATCCCTAATGAATTAAGTAATCTTTTAGAATTGAAAAGTGGACATTTAAAAATAGGAATTCCTACAATTATTAATATTCGAAGACTAATAAAACTCATCTCTCAGTTTCATGATTCTTACCCAAATGTAACATTTCAACTTTTTGAAAATGGAAGTAAAAAAATCGAAAATGACATATATTATGGTGATTTGGATATGGGGATTACTGTCTTACCGACGAATCATAAAATTTTCAGTACATTCACTTTTTTGGAAGAAAAATTAAAGCTTGTAGTTCATAAAGATCATCCATTATCTGATAAAGATACGATTGATATTGAAGATTTAGAGCATCAAGAATTTATTTTATTTAATTCTGATTTTTACTTAAACGATAAAATAAAAAATACGTGTAGAAACTATGGGTTTAATCCTAATATTATTTTTGAAACGACTCAGTGGAGCTTTATAGAAGAAATGTTAATAAATAATATGGGCATCTGTATATTACCTGAGGGGATACTTGATTTATTGGATAAAGATTTGAAAGCTATTAATATTAACGAACCTTCAATGAAATGGGAACTTGCCATTATTTGGAGAAAAGATATCATAGTTGATTCATTAACTAAAAATTGGATTAAATTTATACAAGAAAACTACTTATTACACCATTAAACGCAAAGTCATTCACAAAATTTATACCCTTATAAAAAAAGGGTATTTTCTATTTATATGCTCCCGCTCTATAATTTATGACATAAACATTATAGAACGGGAGTTTTTCATGGAAAATTATAAATATCCGAGCGATAGTAAAATTGTCAGTACCGATCAAGTGTTAATTAATGACTTAAATAATTACAACACACTATTTGGTGGCGTATTGATGAAAAAAATCGATAATAATGCGACATTGTCTGCTAGAAGACATGCAAGAGTTAAAGAATGTGTCACAGCATCTACAGATAGTGTAGAATTTTTACATCCTATTACTCAATCTGATTCAGTTTGTATAGAATCTTCTGTAGTTTATACAGGAGAAAAATCTATGGAAATATTTTGTAAGGTTATTTCGGAAGATATGATTACAGCAGAAAGAAAAATTGCTGCTATCGCTTTTCTTACGTTTGTAGCCTTAGATGAAAACAAAAAATCAATTAAAGTACCTAAAATTACAGCGCAGACTCAAGATGAAAAAACATTGTATATGTATGGTGAAGAAAGAGCGAAAATGCGTAAAGCGAGAAGAGCACAAAGTAAAACATTAATTAAGTCTCTTAATTTATGTAAACCATGGGAATTGGAGAAGTGATAAAAATGGTTAATGAAATGGATGAACTCACACAATGCAAATTAGATTTAAAAACTTTGAGAGAAGAATCTCCTCAGTTATATGAGCAATTAGAATATATAGCAAGTTTAACAAGACAATTAAGTATTCATTATAAATATTTAGGATTACTTATGTTTTCAAATAATAATGAAGCTATTCAAAACAACAGACCTATCTTAATTAGAGATTCTGTTTTGGAGTTATATGAAAGAGAAGTTGAAAAAGTTAAACAAAATAATGAATTCAAATTTGTTAATGAAATGATATTAAAATTCCAATTTGTAGCTTACTCACAAATATTCCTTATCGTTTTAGGTGCAGAACCTAGTTTTGTATTTAATAACACGATTATTAAATAATACAGGGCTACTTCTAACTTGAAATGAGGCAGCAATAAATGAGCATATCAGAATGTAGATATTTATGTATCAAACAAGACAAATCCTTTGAAAAAGGTAAGCTATATTGGCTTTTCCCAACAGAGGTGTCTACACTTGATGAAAAATATTTTTACGTATCAAACGATGGACAACTTTTAACAGAAGCGTACAAAAGTAGTAACTTTATTAAAAGTGTCTCGAACTAATGTAATATAGCATTTTTGAATACAGTAGGAACTCAATCCACTGTTATTTTAAAAAATTAGGATTTTGAACATGTTTGGTTATCTATTTTATAGTATGCATCCTCAATCATACTATTCCTTAGTTGGCCGGACTCTTCAAAATCTGACAAGTATAGATGTATAAAAAAGCAGTCACAAATTTAATGATTTGTGACTGCTTTTTATAAGTGAATTCTGAAAATTTATATTTATAACTTTATAATAGCTTTTTCACTTTTTCTTTTTATCTTTCTTCTCCATATATGGCAAAAAGAAAATAACAAAAAATGCACAAAGTAGAGCTATGGCAGAGCCTAATGGCATAATTTAACCTCCTGGTGTTAATTAACATAACACTATTATAACTTAATACCACTTAAATTGTTATAATATATAAAATCATTCTTTTTCAATATTTGATGCACAAGCAAAGCAATACAAGTGATTGTCATTATATTCACCATTCAAGAAACCATTTAAACAATAAATATCTTTTTGGCAGACAGAACATTTTCCTACTAATTCTCTCATTTTAAAACCCCTTTGAATATTCATGTATTCGTCTTAAGTTAATCATACTATAAATCAATAATATTTATACAGTTGAGATAAAGGGGCTAAATATGTTTTGTATAATTGTATCGATTTTGCAACGTGCTGACGCCCAGGGGAATAGTATGAGGGAGAGACTACAGGCTCGAGCCATACCCCTAGGCAAGCATGCACTTTCAAAATCGTAAGATTTTAGTATAGAAAAAAGAACCAATACATAATTTAATGTATTAGTTCTTTGCATTTGAGAATATATGATCGTATCAGAGTTTTTTTACAGTCAATAGTAAATAGATAAAGAATGGGGCGCCGAATGCAGCAATGAACACACCAGCCGGAACTTCTTTTGGTAAAAACACCGTTCTTCCTATAAGATCCGCAATGACGATGGAAAGTGCGCCAAAGATCGCTGACATCAATAAGCGCTTTAAATAATTCCCTTTAATCAAAGCTTTAGCAATATGCGGTGAGATTAAACCAACAAAGCCAATGTTACCCACAAAACTAATCGCTGCACCAGCAAGTATCGTTGTAATCACCATTTGAATGAGTCGCGTTTGATGAACCTTTACGCCTAAACCTGTGGCAACATTATCATGCATAACGGATACTTTCATTCTCGGAAGCACGATAATCAACAATGGCAAAGTGCACACTATAAATAACCCCAATATCAAACTGTTTTCAAATGTAGCACCAGATAAACTACCGACAAGCCACGTATAGGCTTTAGACGCAGCAAGTTGCTTTGTAAGCACAAGCGTGCCATTAACGAGCGCCATAAATAACGTCTGAAGTGCGATACCAATAATAACTAATGTCGTTGGTTGGATATTGCCCTTTTTTTGAAAACTGATAAGAATCATCATGACCACAGCTGCACCAGTGAGCGAAAACGCTGGCAACCAATGGACACTAATATCTCCTAAAAACGCAATAAATGTTACTGCACCAAATGTTGCGCCACCTGTTACACCTATAATATCTGGAGAGGCAATAGGATTTTTAAGTACATTTTGTAGAATCAAACCACTAACGCCAAGTGCTGCACCAGCTACAATCGCCAATGTAATTCTTGGCAAGCGCAACACTTCGATTGTAAATTGATCAGGACTTGAAATAGGATCAATAATATAAGAAAGGATACTATTTAACGATATAAAAGTAGACCCCAGCATTAAACTCAATATTGAAAAAACAATCAATATGAGAACGGCAATGACTAAGCGTTTAGTATCTTTTTTATGGACTGTCTCATTCATATGCGTTGAATTCCTTTCCTAATAATATAAATAAGTGTAATTGAGCCAATGACTGCTGTGATAACACCTATAGGAAGTTCGAGTGGTTGAATAATTGTCCTAGCTAAAATATCGGACAATGTCATTAACATAGCGCCACTAACCGCAGTGAAAGGTATTAAATATTTATAGTTAGCTGGCATTAACTTTTTACTAATATTCGGTACGATTAACCCGATAAACATAATAGATCCTGCAAGTGCGACCGAAATGCCGGCAAGCGCACTAATAGTTAATACCATAACCATTTTTGTTAATTTGACCTTTTGACCAAGTGAAGAAGCAATTTCATCACTCGTCATTAAGATGTTGATATGTGACGACATCGCAAAGGCAATGAGCAGAAATATAATAATTATTGGAATGACCCAAGGCACTTCCCACACATTACGCATAGCAACAGAACCACTTAGCCAAAACAGAAAGCTTTGTAAATTGCTTTGGTTCATAATTAAAATGCCCTGTGTAAATGCTCCGAATAATGCTGAAATCGCTGCGCCAGCCAATATCACACGTTTAGGTGAAAATTGCGCTTGTTTAAACATGCCAAGTGTAATGACAAGAACAGTTACAATAATTGCCCCGATAAATGAAATAGTTATGAGCGCTTCAAATGATTGCACTTTAAAAAATGTTAAGCCACAAATCACGAAGAACACGGCGCCTGAATTAACACCGAACAGTCCGGGTGAAGCAATTGGATTACGTGTTAATACTTGCATAAGCAAACCAGATACAGAGAACGCCGCGCCGGTAAGTAGAGCAATGAGTGTTCTTGATGCGCGTGATTCGGCAAGTAGAATATGTATATCGTTATTGCTATTAAAGTGGAACAACGCTTGTACCAACTGTGAAAGTGATACAAGCGTGTTTCCAATTATTAAACTTAAAATCGTTACAACGATAAGGCATAAACCAGAAAGCATTAATTTATACCGCGGTTTAAGTAACATGAGGTAACTCCTTATTGATTAAGATTGTTTTTCAATATCTAATTTTTTGTATAAATCATCAATGAGTTCAAGAGATGAAGTATAACCACCAGCCATGTTCCATGTGATTTCATCTACATTTTTTGAAACTTCATCATTTTTTACTGCATTTAAGTTTTTCCATTGATTACTTGATGTCCAATCTGCTTCTGTCTTCTTAGTTAACTCTGCGTCTTTATCAGTAGTGTTAGACTTGAACATAAATATATGATCAGCATCCATAAGTGGAATGCTTTCTTTAGATGTTAATTGAATGATGTCTTTACCTTTATCAACTTGTTTTTGTTGTCCTTCTGGTCGTTTAAACCCTAAGTCATGTAAGATGTCTCCAGCGTAACCACTTGCATAAATACGTGCATGATCTGGTCTGAAGTTGATAACTGAAGCTGACATTGGCCATTGTTCTCCATACTTAGCTTTTGCATCTTTTTTAAATTGTGCAACTTTATCATCATATTTCTTTAATAACTCATCAGCTTTGTCTTCTTTACCGAGTGCTTTACCCATCATTTTCGTTGTATCTTGAAATTTATACACTGTATCGTGCGTAATTGTTGGTGCGATTTTAGAAAGTTGTTCATATTGTTTTTCATTTCTGACTTTAGAACCGATGATTAAATCTGGTTTTAACTTAGATATTTCTTCTAAGTTTGGTGAAGGTTCTTGACCTACTATTTTTGTATCTTTTAGGTCGTCTTTTATGTAATCATATTTAGGTTGTTGCGTCCAAGATTCTACAGCACCGACAGGCTTGACGCCTAATGCGACAGATACATCAGTCGCTCCTTGATATAATGTTACGACACGTTTTGGTTTTCCTTTAATTTCAGTGGTCCCCATAGCATGTTTGATCTTCGTTGTTTTACTATCTTCTTTTGACTCCGATGACTTTTCGGACTCCCCATTTCCACAAGCTGCTAACACCATAACGGCTACTAAAACAGTAATGAATACTTTTGTTAAATGCTTCATTTCTCTAAAACCTCCAACTTGGATTGATAATCATTATCAATCCTAATATCTTATAAAGCAAACGATATGTCAACAAAAATTTTTAATTTTTTAAAAAATTAAATAAAGATTTGACATTTTTAGAAAGGATACCTAGAATACAGTTTACTGATAATGATAATCGTTATCAGTATCGTAGTGTTATTAATAATCCATATTTTTTAGGAGGAATTTAAGTGAGACAAGAACCTAAGCATTGTCATGATTCTTTACTTTCATGTATAGGCAAAACGCCAATGATACAGCTCCAGCAACTGTTCCCGGAACATAATGTTTACGCAAAATTAGAATATATGAATCCAGGCGGCAGTATGAAAGATAGACCAGCTCAATACATCATTGAAGATGGTTTTAAAAAAGGAACAATTACTAAAGGTACACATTTAATTGAGAGTACTTCAGGAAATTTAGGTATTGCTCTAGCAATGATCGCTAAGATAAAAGGATTAACACTAACATGTGTGGTAGACCCGAAAATTTCAGAAACAAATTTAAAAATTATTAAAAGTTATGGTGCAAATATAGATATGGTAAACGAAGCGGATGAAAATGGTGGGTATTTAATGACACGTATTCAACGTGTTCGTGAATTACTTGATTCCACTGACAACGCATATTGGATTAATCAATATGCAAATGAATTAAATTGGAAAGCACATTATCATGGTGCTGGTGCAGAAATCGTAGAGCAAATAGAAACTCCAATTGATTATTTTATAGCGCCAGTGAGTACTACAGGTAGCATTATGGGCATGAGTAGAAAGATCAAAGAATATCACCCGAATGCACATATTATTGCGGTGGATGCGAAAGGGTCAGTTATTTTTGGTGAAACGCCTACAGATAGAGAATTACCAGGTATTGGCGCGAGTAGAGTGCCTGAAATTTTAAATAAAGAAGAAATAGACCAAGTTGTTCATGTGGATGACTACCAATCAGCACTTGGATGTAAACGCTTAGTTGATTATGAAGGTATTTTTGCAGGAGGATCAACAGGTTCAATTATATCAGCGATTGAAAAAGTCATTGATTCAATTGCTAAAGATAAAACAATTGTGACGATTTTACCTGACAGAGGCGATCGCTATTTAGATTTAGTTTATTCAGATGAATGGTTTGATGAAGTGAAAAATAAAAAAGGAGCGCTAACACGATGAACAAAGACATGTTGTATTTAAATAGATCAGATATTGAACAAGCAGGAGGTAATCATTCAACAGTTTATGTAAATGCATTAACTGAAGCATTAAAAGCCCATGCGAATCAAGATTTTGTGCAACCATTAAAGCCATATTTACGCGCAAATGGTACAGAAGGACATATAGCGGATCGTATTATTGCCATGCCAAGTCATATTGGCGGTCAAGATCCAGTATCAGGTATTAAATGGATTGGAAGTAAACATGACAATCCTTCAGAACGTAAGATAGAACGTGCAAGTGGTGTCATTATCTTGAATGATCCTGAAACAAACTATCCCATTGCAGTGATGGAAGCGAGCTTAATTAGTAGTATGAGAACGGCGGCTGTTTCGGTAATTGCTGCTCAGAAATTAGCAAAAAAAGGATTTGAAGCATTAACAATTATTGGCTGTGGTCTAATCGGTGATAGACAATTGCAAAGTATGTTAGAGCAATTTAATCATATTAAACAAGTATATGTTTTTGATCAATTTGAAAAAGCCAGCGCTAATTTTATTGAAAAATGGGCCGAAGCACGTCCAGATATTCACTTTGTTCAAGCGACAACAGCGAAAAAAGCAGTTGAAAATGGAGAGGTAGTCATTACTTGTACAGTTACGGACAAACCTTACATTGAATATGATTGGATTCAAAAAGGCACATTTATCAGCAATATTTCAATTATGGATATTAAAAAAGACGTCTTTACACAAGCAGATAAAGTCTTGGTAGACGATTGGTCACAAGCAAATCGCGAGAAAAAGACAATTAACCAACTTGTATTAGAAGGGCGCTTTAGTAGGGAAGCCTTACATGCTGAATTAGGAGAATTATTAACGGGTGCTAAACCAGGAAGAGAAAATGATGACGAAATTATTTTATTAAATCCAATGGGTATGGCAATCGAAGATATTTCAAGTGCTTATTATATTTATAAAGAAGCTAAGCAACAGCAAATCGGAACAACATTAAGTCTATATTAAGGAGTGTCGTACAGTGATAGAAGCCACAGCGAATCATCAACAAAATCATGCACACACTACTATTTTAAGAGATCTAGTGGATGGTCTATTATTTGAAGATATCTTTGGTCTTTTGACAAAAAGTGAAGCATTGCAAATCGCTTCAGATACGATATTGAAATATGGCAATGAAGATAAGGCGCTCTATATACCTGTTTATCATAGTGGTTTAAATATTTATAGATTAAAAGGAACGACCGTCTTTGTAAAAGACAATGACGAACAACACGAGATCAATGCTTTAGGGTTATGGGATGCATTAGTTGAAATGAATGCACCGTCGAGCCGTGAATTGAATACAGTACGTTTTCGAGAAGGCCTAGAAGTTGCGATGGATCAGTTAACAGCCCAATTAGCAGGATTAACATTATCAGAGCATCCCTTTATCAAATCAGAACAGTTTGCGAGTTTAAAGGATCGTCCATTTCATCCTTTAGCTAAAGAAAAACGTGGTTTAGATACAGAAGATTATCAACAATATCAACCCGAATACTTTAAAACTTTTTCTTTAAAAACGGTTGCGATACATCGTGATTACATTTTAAAGAGTGAGTATTTAAACGAAAGCATACTCAATGAAGCATTAGCAATCGAAGACGAGGATATATTGGGACACACGCTTGAGTCGGCAGGCTTATCTTCAGAGTCGTATATGGTATTTCCTGTACATCCTTGGCAAATGACACACGTGATTCCCGAAATGTTTCAAGCAGAAATCGCAGCGCGCATCATTGTGCCGTTAGATTATGAGTTCGGCGAGTTTCTACCGTCATCATCTATGCGCTCGCTTATTGATATTCAACGTCCGTTTCAGCATATTAAAGTACCGTTTTCAATGCAGTCATTAGGTGCACTGAGATTAACACCGACACGCTATTTGTTAAATGGTGAGAAGGCAGAGCAATTATTAAGTGAAATTATAGCTCAAGACAGCACTTTAGAAAATAAGGTAGCGCTGTGTAATGAAAAGCAGTGGCTATCGTTTATTAATGCAGATAAAGATATATTCCAAGATCAAATAGGCCATCTGACAACACAGATTAGAAGTTATCCTAAACAAGTGACAGCACCATCGTCACAACTCGTATCGATGGCTGCATTAGCGGCACATGATGCCACATTATATGAAGATATTCTTGGCATAGCCCAAGATCAAATGGAAAGTCAGCAATTAGAAGTGTTATTTGATGAGATGATAGATCAATTTCTTCGTATTATGATTAAATTTATGCAAAATGGTGTCTTACCAGAAGTACATGGACAAAATATTTTAATCTTATTTAAAGAAGGGCACGTGGATCAATTTATATTGAGAGATCACGATACAGTGCGTATTTATCCACGATGGATGCATGAAAATAACATTGATATTCCACAATATGCGATAAGCAAAAATTCTCCAAATACGTTAATTAATGAAGATATAGAAACATTCTTTACATATTTTCAAACATTAGCAGTATCAGTGAATTTATATGCAATTGTAGATATGCTACATCACGTCTTTGGATTGGATGAACTAATGTTAATGAATAAAATTAAATCATCACTTTCAAAGCATGTGCAGCAGATGGATTGTTCGGAAGTGGATAAAGCACAAGTGCAACATATTTTGTTCGAGAAGCAAACGTGGCCTTTTAAACGCGTACTCTTACCACTTTTACATCAACAAGAATCAGGTGGCGGTAGCATGCCATCCAGTATTGGGACAATACCAAACCCAATGATGCGTCATGAACAGTGAAGCGATTTGGTATAGGAACTTTCGCATTTTATGGCTGAGCCAGTTTATTTCGATAGCTGGACTGACCGTACTCGTTCCTTTGTTGCCAATCTATATTGCATCGCTCAAGGATTTATCTGTTACAGAAATTCAAATGTGGAGTGGGATTGCAATTGCAGCGCCCGCTATCACAACGATGATTTCATCACCGTTGTGGGGCAAACTTGGAGATAGAATCAGCCGAAAATGGATGGTACTCCGTGCATTATTAGGTTTAGCAATTTGTTTATTATTGATGTCACTCTGTACAACGCCACTGCAGTTTGTGTTAGTCAGATTATTACAAGGTTTATTTGGCGGTGTCGTAGATGCTTCTAATGCATTTGCGACGAGTGAAGCACCTGAAAAAATGCGTGGTAAAGTACTTGGGAAATTGCAAAGTTCTATTAGTGCGGGCTCTCTTGTGGGACCACTTATCGGAGGCGTTGCAGCAAGTATTGTTGGATTTCAGTCGTTACTGTTAGTGATTGCTATTTTGACATTTATTGTCTGTGCAGTAGGTATTAAGTTACTTATAGAAACTACACATCAGCATAACAGTAGCGAACCAGAACCTATACGTTGTGGTGTAAGACAATCATTTAAATGTTTACTGTGTTCGCAAGTGACATGTCGCTTCATTATCGTTGGTATACTTGCCAATCTTGCGATGTATGGCATGATGACTGCACTCGCCCCTTTAACAACTGGCGCCAACCAGACATTTTTAGATGATAAAGCGGCAGTAGGTCTCGTTCAATCTGCATTTTGGACTGCTTCTATTTTAAGTGCCCCATTATGGGGAAGCTTAAATGATAAAAACTACGTCAAATATGTCTATTTAATCACTGCACTCATTTGTGGCTTAAGTGTTATATTCCAAGGTCTGTCCACTACACTATGGATGTTAATCATTTTTAGAGTGATACAAGGCTTTACGTATAGTGCATTAATTCAAAGTGTGATGTATGTCGTTGTTAAGGCATGTCATCAAGATTTAAAAGGCACTTTCGTTGGTTCCACAAACAGTATGTTAGTTGTAGGACAAGTAGCAGGCAGTATGTTAGGCGCTGTGATTACAAGTAGCTATAACCCTACGGTTACATTTATCGTGATGGGTGGCATATTTATAAGCAGTTGTGTTGTCTTATTATCATCTCAATTAAACGCTGTGAAAGATTATAAATTAACAATGAATGTATGGGAGTTGAATAATAAACGTGCAAAGTAATCAGAATATTGAAATAGCTGAACATGCAGCTGTAGAACGTATATTGAATGTATATTTTAGAGAACAAAATTTGTACAATGCGCAGCCAGAGCAAAACATGTGGCACATCACGCTCGGGCCGTCTAAAACGTTAATAGGTAAATTTAATTATTGGTCAGTAATGGGTCATCACACATACCACCCAGTGATGTGTGCACAAGACAATGGCACGTCTTCACAGTTAGCACCAATGGAAGTGATTGAGTACGTGTTTGAGATGCTCGCACAACAAACAGAAGATGAAGATAAAACCGGATTAAAAGCAATACTACAAAATATTTATAAAGATATTAACAATAGTGTAAAACGCACCGCACTCTATTTAACACGTGCGCAACAACAACAAACTGAAGATGAGTATATTATTTCGGAACAATCCCTTTATTTAGGTCATCCGTTTCATCCAACACCCAAAAGTTCTGTCGGATTTAGCGAAGAAGATTTATTGCATTATGCACCAGAATGCCACGCGCAATTTCAACTGTATTATATACAAGTTGATTGTTCTATCATGCTAGAACGATATGTGGAAGGTAGAGCGGCGGCAGTAAATGAATTGGTATTACAGTTGGCACAGTTAGATACTGATGACATAGACGACGGTTATATATTATTACCCTTACATCCATATCAAATAACCGTATTAAAAGATAACGCTAAGTTTAAACAATGGATGGATGACGGCTTAATTAAAGACATCGGTATCAGCGGACATTATGTCTATCCAACGTCTTCTGTTCGTACGGTATTTTCAAAAGAGCTTAACATTTACTTGAAATTACCGATAAATGTCAAAATCACAAACTTCGTAAGAACGAATGATTATGAACAAGTAGAACGAACGATTGATGCTGCAAATGTTATCGCATCGATAAAAACAGACTATGAAACAAAGCATTTTAAACTGATGTTTGAAGAAGGTTATCGTGCATTGAAATATTCGTCTGAAGCAGGAGCTTTTGATTTATTAGCAAACACTGCAATGATCGTGCGTGAAGGTATTGAAGATTATCATTCGGAGAAACAAATTCACGTGTTAGCAAGTCTATTTGAAACCATGCCACATGAGCCGGGTTCTATGTTAGGAGACTTGATTACTCAAAGCGGTTTGTCGGATGAGGAATGGTTAAGTACATACTTAGACATCACCTTATATCCTATGCTTGAATTATTATCTGAAACTGGCATTAGTTTAGAAGCACATGTACAAAATACTTTAATTGAATTTAAAGATGGCCATCCGCAAGTGTGTTATGTCAGAGATTTGGAAGGCGTATGCATAGCAGAAGATATCGCAAAGCGTGCGCAAATTATTCCCAATATAATACAAAGCGTTAGTCCAGTTGTCTATAGTAATGAAGCGGCGTGGCATCGTTTTAAATACTACATTATTGTAAATCATTTAGGACATTTGGTCGCTACAATGGGCAAACGCGTTGGCAGTGAAACGACATTATGGCAAACGGTTCGCAATAAATTGCTGAATTGGTCTCAAGACGCAAGTACATCAGCACAAATGAAAGTCTATGTGGATGACCTATATGAAAGTCCAACATTTTCAGCAAAAGCAAACTTTATGAGCAAAATAAAAGATTGCGGCGATAACCCACTTTATACCAATATACCGAACTCAATGTTTATGGAAGAGGAGGTACGACAACATGATGCACAATATTGAACAACAAGTAAAGCAACGCATTATGAATCAACTTGTAACTTCTATTATATATGAGGATGTTGTGCAATATGAGGTGACACAACAAGGTGCTACTTCGATAGTAACCATTGAAGCTGAAGACGCAACGTATCGCGCTGAAGTGAGAGAATTAGACAGCTTTCAAAGGCTAGAACTTACGTCACCTGTATGGCGAATCACAGATGATGGCGATACAGCAGTAACGGTTGATTACGCTACAATGTTACGAGAAGTCATATATACATTTGATAAAAACAATGAAAAAGTTGAGGCGTTTATCAACGAATTACTACAAACGGAGCTGAAAGATACACAAGCCATGCGATATAAAGAGATGACTGCGGGTAGTGTTAAATTAACGTTCGATGCACTTGAATCTTATGCGATGGAAGGCCATCCTTATCACCCAAGTTATAAATCACGTCTTGGTTTTACTCTGGTAGATAATTTGCAATATGGCCCTGATTTCCAACCGACATTTACATTGAAATGGCTCGCAATTCCCAAACATTATATTGAACAAACTGTCTCTCGAAATATCGAATCGCAAGACTTACTTCAACAACAATTAGGTGATGAAGTTGTGCAGCAGTTTAAAGAAGTGCTACTAGCATTAGATAAACCATTAGCAGACTATGAGTGGTTGCCAGTGCATCCTTGGCAATTTGATCACATTATTGCGAGTGAACTTGCTGAACAATGGATTAATGGTGAAATTATATTACTAGGCGAATCGGAAGAATACTATACACCGCAACAATCGATTCGTACATTATCACCTGTGGACACGTCTAAATATTATATTAAAGTTCCTTTAAGCATTACGAATACATCCACTAAACGTGTATTAGCGCCACATACGATTGAGAATGCAGCGCAAATTACAGATTGGTTAAAGCATATTCATGAACAAGATAGCTATCTAAATAAGGAATTAAAAACAGTATTCTTAGGTGAAATATTAGGTATGTCTTATATTAATGATAATTTAACTGAATCAAAGCGTGAAGCAATATATGGTGCAGTATCTGTCATATGGCGAGAGAACTTACACAGTTACTTAACTGAAACTGAAGATGCGATACCGTTTAATGCGATTTATAGTTTAGACCAACGACAGAATCCAATTATTCAGCAATGGATTGCACAATATGGTGTAGCAGCTTGGGTTAGACAATTTATCAAAGTTGCAGTGCAACCGATTATCCATATGCTTTATTATCACGGTATTGCACTTGAATCACATGCGCAAAACATGATGCTTATTCATGAAGACGGTTGGCCAACACGTGTAGCAATTAAAGATTTTCATGATGGTGTGCGTTTTAAACGTGGATTACTAAGTAAAGAGGCACAAAATCCTCAATTAAAAGACACACCAGAGGAACATAAGAAAATTAATCGTAATTCATTTATCGAAACAGAAGATGTGGAACTTGTTAGAGATTTTGCTTTAGATGCATTTTTCTTTATTAATATTTCTGAAATCATTATGTTCTTTGAACGTCACTACAATTTGAGTGAACATCAACAATGGATGTATGTATATGATGAAATCAAGCAATATCGTCAAACCCATCCTGACTTACCTAATTATGACCACTTTGATTTGTTTGAAAAAACGATACAAGTAGAAAAATTAACGACAAGAAGATTATTAGAGGATACGGAAATAAGAATCCATCACGTAACTAACCCGTTAGGAGTGATTCATCATGATGACGTTATCCCTCAAAGATAAATTGGCACAAGACGCTGAAGTCTATGGCATTTTCAATTCGATTCCGAACCCACTTGTTATTGAAATCATCGCAGCGAGTGGTTACGATTTTGTAATTATAGATACTGAACATGCTGCCATTAACGATGAAACGTTAGAACATTTAATTCGTGCAGCTGAAGCAGCGCAAATCACGCCAATTGTCAGGGTCACTCAAGTCATTGATCGAGATATTATCAAAGTGTTGGACATGGGCGCAAGAGGTATTATTATCCCTCATGTTAAAGATAAAGCGACCGTAGAACATATTGTGGAATTAAGTCGTTATTATCCTCAAGGTATGCGTAGTTTAAATGGTGGACGTATGGCCAAGTTTGGTGAAATTCCATTAACGGATTACATGGCGAACGCAAACGACAAAATTATTGTCATGGCGATGATTGAAGATCAAGAGGGCATCAGCGCCATAGAAGACATTGTACAAGTTGAAGGTTTAGACATGATTATTGAAGGTGCTGCCGATTTATCGCAATCGTTTGGCATACCATGGGAAACGAGCAGTGAAGTCGTACAATCAGCATTACGTTACATGCATGACGTGACAAGTGGTTACAATAAATACTTTTGTGCCTTACCAAGAAATAAAGAACAACAAGATATATGGGCACAACGTGGTGTTAATACGTTTGTACTTGGAGACGACCGTGGCAAACTCTACCGTAACTTAAAATCAGAATTAACCTCATTTAAAGGAGAAGCAGAACGTGACACAAATATTCGACAAAATTAAAGAGATAAAGCAAAGTGGCGCACCTGTTTGTCATTATATCTATGATTTAAACGCATTACGTCAACATGTGCATAAAATCGTGTCGTCCTTACCAGAGAACTGCGAGATGTATTATGCGATGAAAGCGAATAGTGAAGATGACATTTTAGCAACGATGAGTGAATCCGTTGCTGGATTTGAAGTTGCATCTCAAGGTGAAATACAAAAAGGCTTAGCACATAAAAAAGCAAAGCGTATTATTTTTGGTGGCCCAGGAAAAACAGACGAAGAATTAACATTTGCTATCGATCAAGGCATTCAACGCATTCACGTGGAAAGTATATATGAATTAAAAAGGTTAAATGCGATCCTAGATACCAAAAATGAACAGATGGATGTCTTATTACGTGTGAATTTATCAGGGCCTTTTCCAAATGCAACGCTACACATGGCAGGACGCCCAACCCAATTTGGTATATCGGAAAATGAAGTCGAACAAGCAATTAAACTTGCACTTGAACTACCGCATATCAACTTAGAAGGGTTTCATTTTCATTCTATTTCAAATAACTTAGATGCAGCGTTACATTTAGATGTTATGCGACTCTATTTTCATAAAGCAAAAATATGGTCAGAAGCTTTTCAATTTCCACTGAAACATATCAATATCGGTGGAGGTATCGGAGTCAATTACGCAGATTTAAATCAACAATTCGAATGGCAGAAATTTGTTGAAGGCTTTCAAGACGTGATTAATGAAGAAGCGATGAATGACGTTACGTTGAACTTTGAGTGTGGCCGTTACTTAGTTGCGCATATCGGTTACTATGCGACTGAAGTCATTGATATCAAGCAAGTGCATAATGCGTATTACGCTATTTTAAAAGGGGGCACGCAACAATTCAGACTACCAGTGTCATGGCAACACAACCATCCTTTTGAAATATGTCATATTGACCATAACTCTTATCACTTTGAACGCATGGAAGTCGCAAATGAAAAGGTGACATTCGTCGGTCAACTCTGCACGCCGAAAGATGTTTTCTCAAAAGAAACACCAGTAAAATCTGTAAGAACTGGGGATGTCGTAATATTTAATTACGCTGGCGCTTATGGTTGGTCTATTTCTCACCATGATTTTTTAAGTCATCCACATCCGACATTTATCTATTTATCTGATCAATAAGGAGGACTACAATGGAACAAATGTATAAAGCATTAAAACTTGTACCAGTGGAACACATAGACTTACACGAAACATTTGAGCAAAAGCGTTTAGAAAAGACAAAGCAAAGTATTGAAGCAGAACAAATTATGAGACATCCAGTGTTAGTTACACAAACACAGTCAGGTAGATATATGGTTATTGACGGTGTGCATCGTTTCACGAGTCTCAAGGCACTTGGATGTCGCGTTGTACCAGTGCAAGATATTAATGAGACACAATATTCAATTAGTACATGGAACCATAAAGTGGCTATTGGTCAATGGTGGGAAACTTTGAGACAAGATAACAGTTTGCCATGGACGACAGAAATTAAAAATACCACGCCATTTATTACAATGTGCAAAGGCCATGACGAACAATATTTATATGTAGAAGATTTAGGAGAACAGAAATTAGAAGCGTGGGCAAAGGTCGTTGCCAGTTATAGTCAAACCTATGATGTGGAACGTATAGCACAGAGTGATAATACTTGTGTATCTAACCAGCATATCTTGATGAAATATCAGCCGCTTGGTTTTCAAGAAATCGAAACAATCGTCAATAGAGGAGAAACTGTCCCAGCCGGTGTCACACGTTTTAACATTTCTGGTCGCTGTCTTAACTTACAAGTGCCATTAACAATTTTAAAAGAACAGAGTGAGCTAAATAGAAATGTAAAATGGAATAAATTCTTAGAGGAAAAAATGGATAGTGTACGTTGTTATTCTGAAAAAGTATATTTAGTTGAGCAATGACGTCTTATTATAAAAAAAGAACGAGTGATGCATGGCATCCTCGTTCCATTCTGTCGACAAAGTCTTATGATTTTGTCGATTTTTTGTACCTATTTAGTTTTTTCATCTTTACGGGCCTGTTTTAAATCAATTTGAGCTAATAGTGGATCATGATCACTCGCACGACCTGACATATCAGTGAAATCACTGTTTACATGAATTGGATCTAATTCTGTATGGTTTTTCAAGTTATTTGAAACGAATATGTGATCAAGTGCTTGTGAATTACCTTGATAATTGTATGAATAACGTTCGCTTTCAGGTAAATCGTAAATCATATTGCTCATATTAAAGCTTTCAAATGTTTTTAACGGTTTTGACCATTGGAAATCATTGTAATCACCAACGGATACGATATTCGCATTAGGATTGTCTTTTTGAACTTGTTCTACAAAGCGTCCAACTGACTTCGCAATTTCAACACGCTGATTTTCACTTTCTAATACAGGTGGTTGTTGACTACCGAATAGCGGTGTATCACCATTTTTAGAGTTCCAATGATTCGCTAATACGATGACTTGTTCTCCATGAAATTTAAATTGAGCAGCCAATGGTTTTCTAGAATCATCAAAGGCAGGGTTATTTGGGTCGATGCGACCTGGATTTAATGTTAAGTCGCCATCTTTATATGAGACTGCTGTGTCCGCATCTCCAGATTCAATAGATTTATCAAATTGAACACGCTTAGGATTGTATAAGAAACCAACACGAATATTTGCATCAGGCTGTCCGCCGTCTTCATTCATTGAAGGATCTATATTTAAATATTTATACTTGGGACCACCAGCTTCTTCAATATCTTTAATTAAGCGTTCATAAGATTTATTAGCTTCTGGACCACCTTCTTTTGGTCCGTCATTATCTTGTACTTCAGTCACGCCGATAATATCAGGATTTTTCATGTGTTCTGTGATACCATTCGCAATTTTATCCGCTTTATCCTCTGTTGTAGATGATGAATTGTTAGAGAAATTTTCTAAATTATAAGATGCAACATTGAGCTTTTGATTACTCGGTTCAATGGAAGTTGGTTGTGGCTCAGTGTCACCCTCGACATGTGCTTGTTTCATGTCATCTAAATCTACATTTAATTTGTAGTTTTGGAATCCATAATTCACATGACCAATAATTGGACCTTTAAATTTATCGCCTGTTGCTACATCAAAATCACGCGCTTTATTATTATCATACATTTTAAAAGGAATACGTTCACCATGCTGGTCATTTTCTGTTAAACGTACTCCGCCATTGTCCGTTTCAGCAGGTTGGTCGTCTAAAACAGTGAAAAGGTCACCGTGTTCTTGTGGGCCAACACTTCTGACATCGCCAACTTCAACACGCATGCCCTCTAGCGATTCCCAGTAGTCAATTGCGTATTGCTCACGATCAAAGGTCTGAAAGTTATCGTTTGCAGAAATTTTGCTTGGTACTTTTTCAATCTCATACGGCTCGGGCAATTTTTGGTTACTTTCTTCAATAGATACATTGCCACCTTTATCGTCACGCGCATTAATTTGAGTTACTGGTAAGTCAGTTTCTTGTTTATCGCCATAACCGTCAATATAATATTCATCGACAGTGCCCGTAACATTAACTAAGTCACCTTTTTGGGCGTCATAATTTTGATTACCCGTATAAATGATAAGCCCCTCAGATGTATTTGGGTTATTATCCTGTTTATCGTCAGGTGTTTCAATATGTAAGTACTTGCCACCATTTAATTCATATTGATATGTAACAATGCCTGTTATGTTGTTCACTTTTTTGCCATCGTAAGGTGATTGATGACCTTCACCTTGGATATCGTGAATTTCTATACTTTTTGTCGAACTATCTTTTGTATCTTTCGGACTCTGCTCTGCTGTCGTTGCGTGAAGTGTACTAGGTGCTATGACAGTAGTTGCTAATGCCATAGATGTGATTAATGACCAAGTTAATTTCTTCAAAACCATTCCCCTTTAAATTTCAAATTTAATTATATTGTAACAAAGCTAATTCAAAGGAATTGTTAAGATAGCGTAAATTAATATTAAATTCTTCTTGAACATCTTGAATTAGGATTAATAATCTTAATGAGTTATCTCGCAAGAGAAAATAGTGTAATAATACTGTAGAATGATGTGTAATGATTTGTAAAATGGGAGGTTTTCATGTGCAAGATGATGATTATAAAATATTGTCGTTACTTAACGAAGAACAAAGTTTTACTAAAGCAGCAAATAAATTATTTATGTCCCAACCATCACTATCGTATAGAATAAAGAAAATTGAGAAAGAGTTTGGTATTAAAATTATTAACAAGGTGGGGAATGAATTTAATTTTACAGCTGAGGGTGAGCACTTAGTTAAATTTTCAAACAAAGTATTATCTGAAATTCAAAATTTAAAATCAAGTATTAATGAAATACATGAAGATTTAAAAGGTAATTTAAAATTAGGAGCAAATACAAACTTTGCAATTTACACCATGCCAGAATTAATAAAGCAGTATTCTCAAGAACATCCAGAAGTATATATGAATATGACGAGCGGATGGAGTATTGAGATATTAGAACAGTTAGAAAATCATGATATAGATATTGGAATATTAACTGGTGAATACGATTGGTATGGAAAGAAAATATTGTTAAATCAAGATCCATTAACAATTATTAGCAAAAAACCGATAAACCTAAAAAAATTACACGAACAGTATCGTATAGTTTATAAATCACACCAGAATTATAATACCTATATAGAATTAGAAAATTCTATTTCTAAATCAATCAATGAATGGTGGGATGAGCGTTATGATACATATGCTAGGAATATTTCCCAAGTTGATAAGATTGAAATATGTAAAAAATTTGTTCAAATAGGTATGGGCTATTCAATTGTTCCACGATCTTGTATTTTAGATGAAGATATCTTTTATACAAAAGATTTGAAGTTTAAAAATGGTGAGTGTATTACAAGGAGTACTTGGCTGTTATATCGAGAAGAAGCATTGAATTCTGACATTATTAATTTCATCGATTTTTGTAAGTGTTACTTTACATTCGATAAAAAATAGCGATAAGTAGTTATCTACTTGTCGCTTTATTTTTTGAAAAAATATAAAAAAATAAATGAACTCATAAATAAATTTTATACAGCGTCACATTTAAAAGGATTTCGAGGAGTACAAAGGTTATTGTAGTGCTATTTGTTGTTAAGTCATCTCGCTTTTTATTTATCTGATTATTCAGAAATGAATTTGCCGAGCTCTAATCATGGTGCTAAACTTCAACTAATTTGAAGTTGCCTTCAAATAAAGGGGGATTGCCATGAAAGCTAAAAGACAGACCGATATGTATATTTTGGGAATGGTTTTGGCAATATTGACTTTTTGGCTTTTTGCACAATCAATGATTAATATCATTCCAACCATGCAAAAAGACCTGAAAGTTTCAACAGGTGTTTTGAATATTTCCACGAGTCTAACTTCATTGTTTTGTGGATTATTCATTGTAGTTGGTGGTGGTATAGCAGATAGAATTGGGAGAAAGAAAATAACTTATGTTGGTTTGATTATCAGCATCATTGGCTCATTATTAGTCATAGTTGCTAGAGAACCTATCTTATTAATTTTTGCAAGAGCGCTTCAAGGACTGTCAGCTGCTTTAATTATGCCGGCGACTTTAGCTTTAATTAAAACAACATTTGAAAAAAGTGAGCGTCAACGAGCTTTAAGTTATTGGTCATTTGGCTCATGGGGTGGGGGTGGCGTAACAACATTTGTTGGAGGATTAATAGCAACTTACTATGATTGGCGTATGATATTTATACTATCAATTGTAGTTGCTATGATCGCCATGTTTTTACTAAAAAATATTGAAGAAACAAAAGTAGCGAAAGTAAATAAAGAAAAATTTGATATTGTCGGTTTTGTAATTTTCGTATTTATCTTGCTCGCTATTAATGTCATCGTGACGCAAGGGCAAGATTTGGGTTGGACAAGTTTTACTATAGTTACATTATTTATTGGTTCTATCCTATTAACGTTAGTATTTATATTTTACGAAAAAACAAAATCGCATCAATTTATTGATTTTGAATTGTTTAAATCAAAACCATTTACTGGTGCAGTTTTAACCAATTTTTTACAGAATGGTATAGCAGGAACAATTGTTGTTGCTAATACTTATATTCAAATTGGTAGAGGATTTACTGCTTTTGAAACAGGATTGTTAACACTTGGTAATATTGTTGCACTCCTATTAATGATTAGAGTAGGAGAAAAAATGCATCAGAAAATGGGGCCAAGTAAACCGATGTTTTTCTCAATTATTATTGCAAGTGTTGGTATGAGTTTTGGAGCATTAACATTTTTACCTAATCTTCCTTACCTCATTGTTGTATTTATAGGATTTCTAATTGCAGGTATTGGTATTGGATTATATGCAACGCCTTCTATAGATACTCTATTAGAACATGTAAGTGATGATAAAGTCGGCATTGGTTCAGGTATTTATAAAATGGCAAGTTCATTAGGTTATTCTTTTGGAATTGCAATATCTACAGCTATCTACAGCTCATTTTCAGTATTATTTAATAATGAGCATCTAGCAGGAGCGCTTGGCATGTTAACACCATTATTATTTGGGATAGTTTCAATTACCATTTTGATGTTAACAATGTATGAAAAATCATTAAGAACGAAATGGACTTAATATTTAAAAACAGGGGGAATTTAATATGATGAATCCAGAAGAAAAACAAACTCTTAATTTACCGTTTACAGGTATTTGTACATTTGGAAAATATCCAATTTGTGAGAGTATTGAAAAGTTAAAAGAACTTAAAGCTGATGTGGCAGTTGTCGGCGTACCTAATGATATGGGAACACAATGGAAATCAGGCGCAAGAATGGGACCAAGAGGGGTTAGGGAAGGCTCAACATTATATAGCTTTGGATTAGACGGAGCTTACGATATCGAAAATGATATTACTTATTTAGGACCAAAGTGGAAAGTCTTTGACGTAGGTGATGTAGATATCGTACATGGCGATCTTATGCAAAGTCATGAAAATACAGAAGCAACTTTAAGTAAAATTGTTGAACAAGATGCTATGCCTGTAATTATTGGAGGAGATCATTCAATAACAGCTGCAACAGGTAAAGGACTTGAAGCATTGGGACCTTTTCATGTTTTACAAATTGATGCACACTTAGACTGGGCTGATCACAGATCTGGCCAAAGATATGGTCATGGTAGTTGTATTAGAAGATTATCTGAAATGGACCATGTGAAAAATATTTATCAATTTGGTATCCGAGGTATTAGTAGTAGTTTAAAAGAAGATGTTGATGCAGCACATGAATATGGTGCAACAATTTTATCTCCTAAAAAAATGCGAGAAAAAGGACCAGAAAAATTGGCAGAACTCATTCCTAAAGGAGAGAAGTTGTATATCACAATTGATATAGATGGTATAGATCCATCAATAGCTCCCGGAACAGGGACTCCTTCTCCTGGAGGTTTATTATATGATGAAGTGAACGAGCTGTTAAAAGCAGTAGCTAAACATAATGAAGTTATTGGATTTGATTTAGTTGAAGTAGCTCCGATGTATGACCAAACTGGCATGACAGGTCAAACTGCAGCACGTGTCATGTTAGATTTATTAAGTTATGTATTAAAAGAAAGAGAATTAAAAGGTGACAGATAGTTATATCTTGTAAGTACAATATGAGATTAAAGTGAAACGAATTTAAAAATAAAGCACTTCCATAAACAAATATATGGAAGTGCTTTTTGTGACTGATTTCAATTTAATCTCATTTGCAATGGGTCGATTAACATTTCATTCTGTAGTTGTGGTAAATATAGATGGAGGAGGTTTTATAAATGTTTAAAAAATTTATTAATGCAACAATATATAAACACGATTATGCATCCGAGATTTTAGTAGAAGACGGCAAGTTTTCATCTTTTGGAAACAACTTTGGCGAAGCTGATGAAGTAATTGATTTAGAGGGTGCGCTAGTATTACCCCCATATGTAGACGCTCATTTACACTTAGATTATTATTTTACTGGTCAAGATCCACAAATAAAAAACGAATCAGGTACATTATTCGAAGCGATTGATTTATGGAATGATTATAAAAAAGGTACAACTAAAGAAGAAATGAAATCACGCATGCGACAGGCAGTTAACGATGTGGCAGGCTATGGTACACAATATATTCGAGCTCAAACAGACTGTACAGATCCTAATTTAACAGGTATTAAAGCAGCGATTGAAGTACGCGATGAACTCAAAGATAATATCACGATACAAGTTGTTGCCTTTCCACAAAATGGTATGTACTCTTTTGAAGAAAAAGGCCAAACAGGTCGTGACTTGGTGGAAGCAGCATTACAATTAGGTGCAGATTGTGTCGGAGGCATACCTCATAATGAATGGAGCCCTGAAGATGGCACAAAGGCGGTTAAAGAAATCGTACGCCTAGCTATTAAATACAATAAATTAATTGATGTGCACTGTGATGAAACAGATGATGTTGAAGCACGTTATTTAGAGATATTAAATGCTGAAGCGATGAAACAAGGCTATGGTCAATCAACGACTGCCTCTCATACATGCTCATTTGGTTCAACAGATGATGCTTATGCATTCCGTATGATGGGGTTATTTCGTCAATCTGGCTTGAACTTTGTATCTTGTCCTACTGAAAATTTATACTTACAAGGCAGACAAGATGGCTATCCTAAACGTCGTGGCTTAACACGCGTTAAGGAATTCGTAGATAACAATATTAACGTAGCATTTGGTCAAGACTCGATTGTTGATTTATGGTACCCAGCAGGTTCAGGTAACTTAATGAATATTTTAGACAATGGTCTACATGCTACTCAATTAATGCGTGAGGAAGATTTCCCACGTAATTTTGATTTAATTACTTATAATGGCGCCAAATTAATGCAGATTGAGGAAGTTTATGGTTTAAATGAAGGTAAGCCAGCTAACTTTATCGTGCTTGATGCGCCCAACGTATTCGAAGCTCAACGTCGCCGAGTTGATTGCCTAGCTTCTGTTAGAAATGGTGATTATTTATTTAAAAAAGAAAAACCACAATTCACGATTGAGTTGGATGTTGAGAGAAAGACAAAGTAATATAGACGCATACCAATATTGTGTGGTTGGTATTATATATATTTAATTTTTAAATTCTAATGATAAACACAAGTGTTGTATGGTATATAATAAAATATTGCTTTTATAGAATTATTGGTTATGATTATACTAAAATAAATATTTATTAAGGGGAATACACATGAACAATGTTTTTAGATTTCGTACCTTTTCAGTAAGTAAAGTGACTTTTGGAATTGTGACTGTGGCAATAACTTTAAGCGTAATCAATTTAAAAAATGAACAGGCACATGCGAGTAGATCAACGAAGAGCGAAATCCAGACTACAGCAACGCAAGCAGAAATCGAAAACGCAACAGAGGCCAAAAACGCAACAGAAATCGAAAACCCAATAGAGGTCAAAAACCAAACTGAAATTGAAAACGCAACAGAGGCCAAAAACCAAACTGAAATTGAAAACGCAACAGAGGCCAAAAACCAAACTGAAATTGAAAACGCAACAGAGGCCAAAAACCAAACTGAAATCGAAAACCCAATAGAGGCCAAAAACCAAACTGAAATCGAAAATCCAATAGAGGTCAAAAAACAAACAGGAATCGAAAATCCAACAGAACAACCCCAAGAGACTACAAAAAAATTAACTTCTACATCTAATCAACCTATAATGAGCGGATTAGATTATGATGAAACAACTGCGAAAAAACCAGAGGACACATTAAATTTTAAAACTACAAATGCTCCCATGACATCAAAAACTAAAATACCACCCAAACCGATAAAACAATCTCACTCAAGCTCAGAAACTGTAAGCCCAAAATCTAAACCGTCAGCGTCAACTGCACAAACAACAACAGAAACAAACAACACAAGGGCTACAGCGGAATCATCAACTCAAAACGCAACAGCAATTAAAACGAGAAGAGCGCCCATATCATCTGTCTCACCAACTGAGTCAGCATCGATGAAAACAAATACAACTACACCCAATACCGTAACATTGTCCACAAACCAATCTAAAGCAACAATTAATAAAATGTCGGCATCATTAACAAACGAAGTTAAATATTCTAGTAATGTAGCAGTTGAGACAAACACCACTGACTATTATAATTCAATGACCGAATTGGAAAATGACACAGTAGAAAACGTAGATTGGAAAAAAGAGACTAAAGATAATGGCAGTGAAGTGCTTGTGGTAGCAGCTCATGGTGGTGGTATAGAACAAGGTACTTCAGAATTAACAAAATTATTAGCTAATGAAGGTGATTACGACTACTTCTCTTTTGAAGGTATTCGACCATCTAATAATTCACAATTACACGTTACTTCCACACGTTATGATGACCCAACATTGAATCATATGATTAAAGATCGTAAAGCAACAATTGCAATTCATGGTGCTCAAGGTGATGAAGAAATTGTTTATTTAGGCGGGTTAAAATCTACATTAAAAGATGAAATTCAAAATCAACTTGAAAGATACGGTTTTGTGGTAGAAACGCCTCCAGAAAATATAGGAGGGTTGAGTGACAACAATTTTATAAATAGTGAAGAGAATAGCACAGGTATTCAACTCGAATTAACGAGAGCTTTAAGAGAAGCATTTTTCAAGAATGGAGACCTGAGTGCTGTTTCTAGAACAAATACTGACAATTGGACATCTACCATGTATGATTTTTCTGACGCATTATATACAGCAATCCAAAATATTTATCCGGAAATTTAAATAATCTTAAAAATATTGGATTTTATATTTTAATGATTTCAAATAGTAATTTGAAATTTACAAAATCCATATAGCATTAACTTTAGATTAATATTACATTGCTAAAATAGTGAATGAAACATTAAAAATTCATATTGGGAGGTACGTGTGATGGCATATAAGTATCGTTCTATTGCTGTAAGTACTGTAATGAGTCTAGCTATAGTATTTACTACAGTTTCAGCACCAACAGCTGATGCAAGTGGTTCAGGTAGTGCAGGTAGTGCAACAGAAGGGGAAAAAAAAGGTGATATTGAATTACTGGATAAAAAACCTAAAGTAGCTGAGGTTCCAGAGAACAATAATCCTAACCGTGTAATTACAAATTTTAAGGGTGACACTAAAACAGAAATGGGTTTTAGTTGGTATACAACAGACAAGTTCAAAGATTCTAAAGTATGGGTTTCAGAATCTAAAGATTTTTCAGACGCAAAATCATTTGATGCGAAACCTAAAAAAGTAGACTCTAAGTATCTTGAAAGAGATAAAGATGGCAATATCATCTATAAAGATGTAGCTAAAGATGATGAAGGCGAACCTATTGAAAAAAATGGCAAACCTAAAGTGAATGGTTATTACACCGATGAAAATGCAGGTGGCCCTGAGTGGACGAGTGGCGACAAGCACGGTAAAACAGATTTAATCAAAGAAAAAGAATATACATACAAAGCACAAGCTAAAGATTTAAAACCGAATACACAATATTACTACAAAGTGGGTAGTGAAAGTGGGAAGAAAAGTGAAATAGGTAAGTTCAAGACTTCCGGTGATAAAGGCGATCCATTTAGCTTTGTACAATACACAGATACGCAAAATGCTTTTTGGAATGAGAACGTAAGAAATGAAGCAGCATTTGGTGCTGATACATTGAAAAACGCAATCCAAACAGCAGGAGATCCTAACTTCGCACTACATACAGGGGACTTTGTAGAAACTGCTGAAGTTGAAGATGAATGGAAAGACTTGTATAAACAATCTAGACCATCATTTATGTCGTTACCAGTTGCTGCAGCACCAGGTAACCATGATGAGTATGCGTTAAATGAAGAAGACGAAAAATTATTGAGTAAATTCAATGAACACATGAACGTACCAAAAGAAAATGACGCAGTAAATGGCGGTTCGTACTATTCATTTGATTATAATGGGGCACACATGGTAGTAGCGAATACAAACGATAATAAGAAATCAAAAGACAATCCAGATGAAAAGGCCATCGGTGATGAACAGATGGAATGGATTAAGAAAGATATTAAACAGGCGCGAGACAATGGGGCAAAATGGGTTGTTTTAAACTTACACAAACCAATGTATTCTAAATCATATCATGCACTTTCAGATGAAGATGTGAAGAAAGTAAGAGAAGAATTAACAAAAGAAATTGATGATCTTGACGTTGACTTAGTATTACAAGGACACGACCATGTGTTATCACGTACACATCCTTTAGAACACACATCTACGAAAAATAGTTTTGTGAACGCGAAGAAAGAAGATACTGAACAATTCGTTGGCGAAGATGGCGTGAAATATTATGACGATCCAGAAGGTTCAGTTTATGTGTTACCTAACACTGGTGGTACGAAAGAATATGATAGTATTTATGACCGTTCATTAGAGCACATTAAAAAGGTTAGACCAGAATTAAGCTGGTTAACTCAGAAAGATTTAGATCATTACAATAGTTTATTCAAACTAGGCGAGCAGCCACAAGAAACAGACGCATTTGAAGATAAACATGAAAATAACAGAGATTCATCAGCTCAAAACTTCTCAGTATATGAAGTTGAAGGCGATCAATTGAAAGTTAAAATTTATCAACTACGCGGTGACATCAGTAAAGGTGAACAACGTAGCGTAGAATTAGTAGATGAATTTGGTATTCAAAAAGATTAAATATAATTAAAACCAATACCTAAGCTGTAATTTATTTTATAGCTTAGGTATATCGGTTTCCCTTTGAAAAAGGAGACTTGTTTTATGAAACAATATATTAAAGCTTTATCAATAATATCTATGTGTACAGCGTTACTTATGGGTTGTAGTAATGAAAAAGCTGAGACAGATAAAGCGACTGGAAAAGAAGCAGTAGCGCAAGAGTCCAGTAAAGAAGAAACATCAAATAAAACTCAAATTTCTGATGAAGAACAGAAGAAAATAAAAGAAGAAATGATAGATTGGCTAGCTGAAGATAAAAAAGAAGACGGTAAGGCAGTCTCCAATCGTTATTTTAGTACAAGTAGTATTTCTGATGGTGATTGGTATGCAGGTACGGAAAAAGGAGAAATTCAAATAAATAATACAGGCAAACCTGGACCTGAAGCATTCGATTTACATGCTGTAACTGGCGCCGTTGCCTATACACCTAAAGATGGTGAAACAGGCTTTGATAAAGAAGCGGAAGACCTTTCTAATGTAGAAGGTTATAAGGAAGTTGCAGACTTAAGTAAGCCAGTGACAAAATACATTTTTACTGAAGAGGGCAAGGTCTACGAATACCAATTTGAAGATAAAGATGATGTGACTTTAGCATCAGGCTTCGCACCAAAAGATCATACTGGTAAAGACCCGAACCTACGCCCAGACCAACAATTTAAAGAAACAGAAAACAAAGCATTGAGTAAGTTTTATAAAGAATTGGTTGAAGAATATAAATAAGAGAAGTTTCAAGTAAAAGCGGAAAAGAAATATTTTTGAGATTAAGCAACGATAAGTTGTTTAATCTCTTTTTTATTTTGAGGATAAAATAAAATTTTTAGTGCTAGAAAATCATTTAGAAAGTCTAGTAGCTTGAAAACATAATATTGAAAATGAAGTGCAATTTTTAAAATATGGTAAGCTTATTAGTGTATAAACGGATACTTTGTAAACCTAAAATTGATTGTGAGGTTGAAAATATGGTTAATGATTATAAAACAAAAGAAGAAGTACATAACAGAGCTAAAGATGCTGTGGGTATGACATTAAAAGAATTGAGTTTAAACGGATATGTAAAATCAACAAAAAGTTCTATGGGAGATGCATTTGAAAATTGGTTTGGCAAACAACCAGATAGTGAAAGTAAGCCGGACATGGAAGAAGCTGGAGTAGAATTAAAAGCAACACCTTTTAAGAAAATAAAAAATAACAAGTATAGTGCTAAAGAAAGATTAGTGTTAAACATGATTAACTACAATGATTTGATTAAAGAAGAATTTGAGACAAGTCACTTTCTATTTAAAAATAATACAATTGAGATCGCTTTTTATGAACATGATAATGAAGTTGATAAAGGTGATTGGTTTATTCGAGAAGCTATTTTATATCAAATGAAAGATAACCCAATTGATTTTGAAATTATAAAACAAGATTGGGAAAAAATATATAAATTTGTTGAAGAAGGTCGAGCACATGAATTAAGTGAAAAACACTTTCAATATTTATCTCCATGTACAAAAGGTAAGAATGGAGAGTCAGTAAGAACTCAACCTAACTCTGATGTGATGGCAAAGACACGAGCATTCTCTCTAAAAACAGGTTACATGACATCTCTACTAAGAGATTATGTGTTAGGTACTCAACAATGTAAATCAATAATTAAAGATAGATTTGAAGTTAAAGAGAAGAATATAGAAGAGATTGTTTCAGGAAAATTTACACCTTTTATAGGATGGGCTTTAAATGAGTTATGTAACCATTTTGGTATAAAAAGTAATGCAAAAAATATTAATAGTATAGTTGCATCAGCTATATTGAATATAAATGGCAAACATGATTTAACTGATAAATTAAATGATATAGAAGAGTTTGAAAAAGCATCTATAGTTGTAAAGACTATTAAAGTAAATACAAACAATGTAATTGAAGAGAGCATGTCATTTCCTACTTTTGATTTCAAAGAATTATCTGAAGAAGACTGGGAAGATGAATATGGTTCACCTTCTGCTCAGTGGCATAATTTCTTGTTAGAATCACGATTTCTATTTGTAGTATTTAAAGAGGAAGATGGAAAAATTGTTTTTAAAGGTACTAAGTTCCACTCTATTCCTGAAGAAAAAATAAATACTACAATAAAAGAAGTTTGGGAGGATACAAGAAATAAAATTAGAGAAGGTATAAAATTAAAAACTAATTATGATAAAAATAATAAAATTAAAATCACTAATAATTTTATTGGATCAGGAGAACATAAAATATGCCACGTGAGACCCCATGCTACTAAAAGTGATTATTCTGTAGATGGGAAATATGCTAATGAATTGCCTACTCCTGCTCAATGGCAAGGCAAACCGGATGGTTACAATTTTTCGAACAAATGGATGACTAAAACATGTTTTTGGTTAAATGCCGCTTATATTAGAGAACAAATTGAAGACTTGCTTGACTAGTGTTATAGTATACTTCGAAAAATTAAGCTGAAAATTAATTTATAGATCTATACAGAGCTGGTGAAAAATATTAGAACGATTGTTCGGTTTTTGATATAATAAATATATTCATTAAATTTAAGGAGCTTCAAAATGAGTAAGATTAAGGTAGCAGAATTATTTGCGGGTGTTGGCGGATTTCGTTTAGGCTTAGAGAGTACTAATAAAAAATATTTTGATGTAACATGGGCTAATCAATGGGAACCATCTCGAAAAATTCAACACGCATATGCTTGTTATAGCTCTAGGTTCAATAGTGGCGTTCACAGTAATGCAGATATCACCGAAGTCACAGATAAAGAAATGGCGGATACAAGTGCTGATATGGTTGTTGGTGGTTTCCCTTGCCAAGATTACTCTGTGGCAAGAAATTTAAGAGGTGAATTAGGAATACAAGGAAAAAAAGGTGTGTTATTTTGGCAAATTGTGAGATTTATACAAAATACAGTACCTAAATATATATTACTAGAGAATGTTGACAGATTACTTAAATCTCCTTCTAAACAAAGAGGGAGAGATTTTGGTGTAATGCTCTCGACTTTACATGAATTGGGCTATGATGTTGAATGGCGAGTAATCAATGCAGCTGATTACGGAAATGCACAACGAAGACGTAGAGTGTTTATTTTCGGTTACAGACGTGATTTAAATTACGCAAAAATGATGGGGAATTATAGTTTAGAAAAATTGATATATAGTAAAGGTTTATTCGCTGAAGCTTTTCCAATTGAAGCTACTCCTAATAAAAACAGGACGACTTCGACGAAGGTTTCGAATGATATTGTCGAAATCTCTGACACCTTTAGTCTTCAATTTTTTAATTCAGGTGTTATGAAAAACGGAGAGATACAAACAATTGATACTGTTCCTATATATGAAAGTCCGACCCCGTTAAAAGAAATACTTGAAGCAGATGTTGCAGATGAATTTGAATTATCTGACGAAAAAATTGAAAAATTTAGGTATTTAAGAGGACCTAAAAAGATATTAAGAACATCAAATACAGGACACGAATATTACTTTTCAGAAGGTGGTATGTCTGAAACAGACTCTATAGATTTACCAGCTCGTACAATGCTTACAAGTGAAGGGTCAGTCAATCGAAGTACACATTTAATTAAAGATAATGAAAGATATCGTCTACTAACTCCTGTCGAGGCAGAAAGATTAAATGGTTTTCCTGATGGTTGGACAGATACTATGGCAAATAGAATGCGTTATTTTTGTATGGGAAATGCATTAGTTGTACCAGTTGTTACAAGAATTGCTAATGAAATAGAAAAAATAGAAGAAATGAATAAAGATGATTATTCGCAATTGAATTTATTCTAAGGAACATTTTACTAATAAAAAAGACATTCGTATTTATGACGAATGTCTTTTTTTCTAGTAAATATTAGTTTTCATTTTCTAATATAACGTCTTTATACTTATGGACATCGATACGGTTAACAATCTCTCTTTTGATTGATTGAACATGTTGTGCTTTGTTCATACTACTAGGCATATTAACTGGTTTGTAATTTTCCCAATAGTCGAGTTCCGTGAATAATTCGTGCAATGATTTCATAAAAAATACCACCTTTTCATTTTTTATAAATAAAATAGCCCTTCTTAGACAAGAAGAGCTTTCGCACATCTTCTCATCTTTCAATTCATATCAATGAACTGTTGGAGTTAGCACATCGCTTGTTAAAGCTGTTGCTGGAGTTTCACAGGGCCAAATCCCTCCACTCGCTCTTAATAAGAGAACTATTCTATTTAAAAATACTATAACCAAAATTTAACAGAATAGCAAATAACTAGTCTAAATATGTATTCCACATAAACATTTACTTCTATTTAATTTTGAATTAATACTATTTTGATAAATTTAAGAGAAAGAATAGTATTAATAATTACATAACTAAACTAGGAGTGGGTACGTTTTATGAAGAAAAAGTCATCGGGTATCTTATTTAGTCTATCAGTTGCAGGATTTATAATTGCATCTTCAAATGCACATGCTAACACCTCAGGAGAGACAAACGAGCCAATACATAATATTGAACAATCGGTAAATAAAGATGACAGTGTACAACAAAATATATCGTCGACAGAAGGTAAAAACATTTCTTCTAAAGATACAACAAAAACAAATAATGAACCTCAAAATGACACTTTAAACTCTGAAGATAATAATCAAAAAAATATAGAGCCGCCAAAAGAAAATGGACAGATGAACATAAATTCATCAGATGAAAACCAAGCACAGCATGAACAAAATGAGCAAGATATTACTGATCAACAAACTCTAGATGCTACAAATCCAGAAGAGAATTTACTAACTGAAAAGACTCAAAGTAAAAAACAAAATGAGGAAATAAGTGAAACACCTCCTAAAAACACAATTGATTCTCATGAGAATATAGCATCAAATCATAACCCAGGAAATACTGTACAAAAAGAAACAAGCGTAACAAATGAAAATACCAATAATACAACTAAAGAAAAAAGTGAAGATCAATCACATAACAAATTTACAGAACAACAAGGCCATAAAAATGGAAGTACAAAGATGGACCAATCAGTGAAATCAACAAATACTGAAACACAAAAAAATGAACAACCATCAAATGAAACGCCACAACCGTCTCAAAATATTTCAGAAAAACCAGCTAGTGAATCTCAACAAGCGACTCAAAATCAACAATCAAACGAACATCGTTACCCAATTTTAACAATTGGTGCGGATAATTCAGAAAAAAATCTCACTTGGTACCATGAATCAGATGAACAAGGCTACGTGGAAATTGCAGAAGCAAACAAAGATGAAGATTTTTCTAATGCAAGACGTATTGAAGGACAAACGCATGAGGGAAGTAACACGGAACTATTTTTAAATAAAGATGTACCAGATATGAATTATACACAAGCCACGCTATCCAATTTAGAAGAAAATAAAGAATATATGTATCTTTTTTATAATGGTGACAACGGAGAGAAATCAGCAATACGTCGATTTGATACTGATAACAATGGCGAAACTAACTTTATTGCAGTAGCTGATCCACAATTAGGTGCTTCAGGTAATTTAGAAGAAGACAATGCAGGATGGCAAAACACAGTAAATCAAATGGATCAATTAAACAAAGATCCTGACTTCTTATTGAGTTTAGGTAATCAAGTTAATGAACCTTGGGATGAAAAAGCTTATAGTGGTTTCATCGAAGCACAAGGTATGGAGAATTTTACAGTTGTACCCACATTAGGTAATCACGATAGAGCAAACAAAGCATTTTCCCAACATTTCAACCTACCGAATTTACAAGATGATGGAAAAAATTTAGCGAGTTCAAATTTTTACTATACTCATAATGATACTTTGTTTGTAAGTTTGAATTCGGAAAGCTTGGATTTTAAAGGTCATGAAGAAACACTGCGACGTGCAATCGAAGATACAAAGGGTCAAGACCCTAAATGGATTGTTGGTTTAACACACCGTAATCCATACTCTGCAGGTAAACACTCAGATACATTAGCAACTAAAAATAGACGTAATCACATTGCACCTTTAATGGAAAAATATAATGTAGATCTTGTATTAGGTGGTCATGATCATTCTTACAGTCGTTCGCATGTCATGAAAGGTAAAGAACCACAAGTACAATGGGATGAAAATGGTGAAGCACCGCAATCGTATACAAATCCAGATGGTACAGTTTATGTTACTTTAAATTCTTCGAGTGGTAGTAAATTTTATGAGCTTGATGGTGAAAAAGATTACGCTGCGAAATCAATTCAAGACAACAAACCTACGTTTAGTAAAGTAAATATCAAAGATTCATATATTGAAGTCCTAACATATCATGTACCTCAAGGTTCAGAAGAACTAGGTGAACCTATTGATAAAGTACGTATTAATAAATCATAAATGTTTTACATGAAACATTCCTTGAAAACCCCTCACATCAGAAAGGTCAGTCATCGGGTTGTCTGGCCGAACAATGCCAGGCGTCTAGAAAACAACAATGAAGCACGCACTTCTTATCTAAAAGGAGTGCGTGTTTTTCATATCTTACAAGGTAACTACTAGCCTAGATATTTCCGCATTTTATATACTTTAATATCGCCTTCACCAGTTTCACCTACATAATCGTAACCTTGTTTTTGGTACAAGCGCTGGGCAGAAGTGTTATTAATTTCTACCGTCAGTGAAATAATATCATAGCCTTTATGTAAGGCAAGTTGTTCAGCATAAGTAAGTAGCTTTTTAGCTATACCCATACCTCTAAATTGAGAAAGTGTGGCAAGCATGCTTACATGATATTCTCCTGAACTACCTTCATCTAAATTAATCAAAGCGACTATAGCTTTAAAGTTATTGATGAACTGAGGCACTATTTGCAGTTTCTGTATTTTTACTATCTGTTCGACAGTGGCTAATGTCTGACTTTCAAGCGTATCATAAGGAAGACAAGAGATAGCACCGGCGGGTTGACCATTTACAAAAGCAATAATCGTGTTGTTGTAGCTAAATCGATTGCCATTTTGTCGCCATAGATTTTGCATGCCTTGTTCAAGTTTAATTTCATTCTCTGTATTGAAAAAGACTTTGGCCATGTCATCAATTGCTAATAAGTTAAAATATCCACCCTTTTGTAATTCAGGATAGGCAGGTTTAATTATTATACGTGACAAAATAATCCTCCATTCATGATTTACGATTTATATTAACATTTACCCTTAAAGTGACAGAAATAAATTGAATATAAAATTATTTTACAAAGAACTATCTGATATTACGGTAATCGATAATATGTAAAGTGTTCAACTCATTTGTTATAAAGAAAACAACCTTAATAATTAGACGTTTGCAACACAATTGTATTGTGCTAAACTTAAAATCAAGGCATTCGAGTGTGAAGGGATACCTAAGTTTATGTTAAGGGGAAAATGAATAATGAAAGAAAAACTAATTTTATCAACGATACTTGCTGGAACGCTTGCGTTAACAGGATGTGCGAATGACTCATCACAGAAGGGTTCCGAAGAAAGCAATAATAAAAATCATGCAAGTGAATCGAAAGATAAAGAAAATGGCAAACCTTATAGTGACGTGGCGTATCCTAAAGACGGCGTGAAAGGTATTTATGTTAGTGCAAATTCAACAAATGGAGAAAAATTTAAAGAATTAACAACATTTATTGATGAGACTGATTTAAATGCGATGGTTATTGATGTTAAAGATGATACAGGTAATGTGACTATCAATTTTAATACTGGTAATAAGCAAATTGATGATAATACGATTGATATCGTAGATGCAAAGCCATTACTTAAAGAAATGGAAGAAAAGAATATTTATCCCATCGCGAGAATTGTTACTTTTAAAGACTCAAAATTAGCTGAAGACCACCCAGAATGGTCATTTAGAGAAGAAGATGGCAGTGTATGGGAAAGTGATGGCGGTGATAAATTCGTTAACCCATTTAACAAAAATGTATGGAATTATAATATTGATATTTCTAAAGAGGCGGCTAAAGCTGGATTTAAAGATATCCAATATGATTATGTACGTTTTCCTGAAGGATTTGAAAATGTGGAAGGTAGCTTGCAATATAGCAAAGATGGATACGAAGATAGTAAGTTAAGTGATGTAGACCAGCGTGTTGATACAGTCACTCAATTTTTAAGTACTGCTAGAAAAGAATTAAAAGATTATGATGTGAAAGTATCGGCTGATGTATTTGGCTACGCAGCAATGGTAGAAGAGGCTCCTGGAATAGGTCAAAGCTTCCCTAAAATAGCTGAAAATACAGACGCAATTTCATCTATGATTTATCCTTCGCATTGGAGTTCAGAAGATTTCGGTCTTGCGGCACCAGATAAAGAACCGTACAAAGCAATAGATAATTATTTAGATAAAGAAACGTCAGTGCTAAATGCATTAGGCAAAGACAAACCAAAATCACGCCCATGGTTACAAGATTTTACTGCTCAGTATTTAGGTGAAGGTAATTATAAAGCGTATGATAGTCAAGCAATTGAGGATCAAGTTAGAGCGCTTAAAGATCACGGCGTAAATGAATTCTTATTGTGGAATGCTGCGAATGATTATACAACAGGCGTAGATTACACACCTGAGGCAGATAAAGAGAAATTAAAAGAAAACAAACAAGAATTAAAGGACGAATCAAAAGAAAGCAAAGATAAAGAAAAGTAATATAAGTAAATTAAATTGTCGACAAAGACTCAAACTTTGTCGGCAATTTTTTCGTGTGTTTTATTCGACTTAATATTAAAGCTTCAAACAATTTTAACAATCTTTAAATGTGAAGACGTATCTGTATTAATAAAATAATGCTTAAATAGTATTATAGTTATTTATAAAGTGGAGGATAAAATGAAAGACAATAAAGTAGTGATTGCATCTGTGACAAATGAAAAACAGTTAGAAACTGTTCTAAAATATAAAGATAATATAAAAGCAGTGTTTATTTTAACGGGTAACTTTATAAACATAAAAGAGTATGTGAAGCTGTATCAATCACATGGCATTGATGTTTATATTCATGTAGAGATGATTAAAGGATTAAAATTAGATGATTTTGGTTTTAAATACATAAAACAAATAATCCAACCCCAAGGTGTTCTAACCACAAAAACGAGCCATGTTAAATTAGCTAAGAAAAATGCCATCTTTGTGATTCAACGTTTCTTCTTAGCGGATCATGATATGAAAGAAAATATCATTAATACTGCTCGTGTAAGTCAACCTGATTTGTTAGAAATAATGCCAACAATTACATCATTTTTAATCAACTCTATTCAGTCACAAGTGAAGATACCAATTATTATGGGCGGTTTAGTAGATAGAGAAAGTTACTTAACTCAAGCACTTGAAGATGGTGCATTAGGCGTATCGACAGCGAATAAAGAGATGTGGAGAAGAGAATTTACTGAATTTTTACATGAGCATTGATGAAACTCAATATTGGTTTGTTACATTGAATATGACAAGTAAACGACAGGCAATTGGAGAGCCAAATAAGCGTGTATCTACACGTTTATTTGGCAATTTTTTTTGGGAGGTTTTAAGGCAAATGAAAAAAATTGGTTTTCTATTGTGTATTGGATTGTTATTTTTAGCCGGTTGTAGCGCTGAAGAAAACAACAATAAGACAAAGGATGGCAAGGTCAAAATAGAATATTGGCATGTCAATGCAGAGACGCAAGGCGGTAAAACTGTAAAAGAACTTGTGAAAGATTTTAATGCGCAAAGCGATGATGTTTACGTGCAATCTAAATATAATCCGGACATGTATAAAGGATTAATACAAAATATGATGTCTGAAGCGGCGGGTGGAAGGACACCAGATGTTGTTCAAATTGGTTGGTCATTTAAAAACTATTACAAAGATAACTTTGAATATACATCACCTGAAGATGTCATTAATGAATCATTTCCAGAAGATAAGAAATTTATAGAGGAAAAATTTGATGACAAAATGTTGAGTATTGCACAGGATGAAAAAGGTGAGCAGTTAGGACTGCCGTACTCTGTAAGTAGTCCCGTTATGTTTATAAATAAAGATATTTTACGTAAGGCAAATTTAGATGAAAGTGGTCCGAAAACGTGGGAAGAAGTTCAAACATATGCTGAAACGATTCGAAATAAATCAAATCAATACGGCGTGTTTATACAAGAACCAGCTGATAGCTGGGCACAACAAGCGATCGTTGATAGTAACGGTGGCAAAATTGTTAAAGATGGAAAAGCATCATTTGCGAGTGAAGAGGGCGTAGAAGCGTATCAATTGATGCAAGACATGGTGAAAAATAAATCAGCATTACATACAAATGATGAACAAGGTCAACAAAGCTTTATTAACGGTGAAGTTGGTATGTTATTTACAACTAATGCGAAACAAAAGCATATTAAAGATAACGCCAAGTTTGATGTCGAAGCGATAGAAATGCCTAGCTGGGAAGGCAAAGAGAAAAAAGTTCCCGCTGGTGGATCAATGTTAGGTATTACTTCAGATACAAAAGAAGAGCAAGAAGCATCATGGAAGTTTATGAAGTACCTATATAAAGTAGAGAACATGGCTAAGTGGACGAAAGGTACAGGTTATGTGCCGCCGCGTAACGATGTTGTAGATAATCCAAAAGGCTTGAAATCATATGTTGCAGAAAATGAGATGATGCAACCCGCAATTAAACAGATGAGCAATGTTGTGCCATGGGCTGCGTTCCCTGGTAATAGTGGTTTAGAAGCCGAACAACAACTCATTGATATGCGAGATAAGATACTCGGTGAAAATGCAGATGTAAACCAAACAATGAAAGAAACACAAAATAGAATTAATCAGGAATTAGATTAACGAGTTGAGGAGGGGCAAGCAATGAATAAAAAATGGTTACCTTATGCGTTGTTATTACCATCTGTAATCATCATTTTAATATTTAACATTATTCCTTTAATTTATACCGTGTATTTAAGTTTTTTTGATTGGAATATGGTTAAAACACATAAAGAATTTGTGGGATTGAATAATTATATTGATCTTTTTACAGATCCCAAATTTTATATGATTACCGTTCAGACATTTGCTTATATTGCATTACTTATCGTATTTAATACAGTAATGACTTACATTTTTGCATTTATCGTAGATTACTTTGTCGGCAAAGGTAAACGGGTTTATCAAACGGTGTTATTTATACCTTCCGTAATTTCTTTAGTGGTAGGAGCGATGGTGTTCCTTTGGATACTAAATCCTGTATCGGGGCCTGTAGCACAAATACTCGATGTGTTTGGATTATCGATACCGAATTGGACCACTACGAATGGCTGGGTCATATTCGTGATTAGTTTAATCGTTGCTTGGAAAGTGTTTGGCTATAACTTCCTAGTACTATATTCAAGTATTATCGGTATTCCAAGAGAGATGATCGAAGCGGCAAAAATAGATAATGTAAAACCATCGCGTATTTTTATCGATATTATTTTACCGATGAGTTCAGCGACAGGCTTTTATATTTTAATTATGACGATTGTCCAAGGGTTACAGTATGTCTTTACGCCCATTAGCGTCATTACTAAAGGTGGCCCAAATTATCAGAGTAGTAACTTAATCTATCATGCTTACCACGAAGGTTTTACTTTATATAAGACAGGAATGTCAGCTGCAGTATCAACAATTACGCTAATTATTTTCTTTTTACTATTATTGATTCAGTTTTTAGTGGTTGAGAGGAGGGTTAAGTATGAAAACTAAATCTTATATTGCTCACATTGTATTAATTATGTGTATATTATTGGCAATCTATCCGATTATTTTTGCGGTAAGTAATTCATTCAAAAAGTTAAGTTATGCGTATGATTCTATGCTTAATTTAATTCCGATACCATTTACGATAGAGAATTTCGATAAGCTAGTTAACGATATTCCATTGCTACAAATTACGACGAATACATTCGTAATTGCGAGTGTGATTACGATTGTTAAAGTGGCAATCTCATTTTTAGCAGCGTTTGCCATTGTCTTTTACCAATTTAAATTTAAAAAAGTGACATATATAGTACTTGTAGCAACTATTTTCGTGCCATTTACAGTAACAATGGTTCCGAACTATATTATTATGGCACGTTTAGGATTTGTGGATTCGGTTTGGGGTGTCATTTTACCGCAGCTCGCAGACGCAATTGGTATATTCATGTTAACGCAGTCTATGCGTAATATTCCGAGAGCTTTATTAGACTCGCTTCAAGTAGATAATATTTCAGTGTGGCACACGATGAAAGATGTAATTGTACCGATTACTAAGCCCGCACTAACATCTACAAGTATTTGGTTTTTTATATTGTCATGGAATGAATATATCTGGCCGAATTTAATGTTGAAAAATGAAGAGAATTATACGCTACCTTTAGCATTACAACTGTTCGTAAGTTCAGAAGGTGGGACGAACTTTACTGTGGCGATGGCCTTAAGTGTATTAACGATGGCGATTCCACTCATTATATATTTAGTGTTCCAACGTTTTATTATCGCTACCTTTACTACTAGTGGAATTAAATAGGAGGATGACAATGGGTACTTTAGAATTGAAAAATTTAAGTAAATCATTTGGTGACACCAAAGTAATTGAGGATTTAACTTTAAAAATAAATGACGGTGAACGTGTTGTGTTTTTAGGTCCTTCTGGGTGCGGAAAGTCTACCATACTCAGAATGATTTCAGGTATTGAGAGTGTTTCAGACGGTCAAATTCTTTTTGATGATAAAGATGTAACAAGTTATGAACCGGGGGAAAGAGACATTGCGATGGTCTTTCAAAACTATGCATTGTATCCGCATATGAGTGTAGAGAAAAATATTACTTATGCATTAAAACGGAATAAAGTACCACAAGAAGAGATTAACCAGAGACTGGACCAAGCACTTTCTATACTTGATTTGAAACATTTAAAAGAGCGTAAACCGAGTGAATTATCAGGTGGTCAACGTCAAAGGGTTGCGTTAGGGCGCGCAGTTGTTAAAAATGCTTCATATTTCTTATTAGACGAACCATTGTCTAATTTAGATGCCTTATTACGTGTTTCTGCAAGAAGAGAGTTGTTGCATTTACATGACATGTACCAACATACCTTTATTTTTGTAACGCATGATCAGTTAGAAGCGATGGCATTGGCAGATCGTATTGCGTTGTTTAATAAGGGTGAAATACAAATGTTCGACACACCTGAAAATATTTATAATCATCCACGTAATGTCTTTACGGCACGTTTTATTGGTGCACCTCCGATGAATATTCTGAACGCAACATATGAAGATAATCGACTTAAATTTGATACACAATTTTCAATAGACACAAAAAGCCTAAATCAACAATATTTAAATCAGTACGAAGGACATCATCTTTTAGTCGGTATTCGCCCTGAAGCAGTTCATATCACAGACGAACAAACTGAGCTGAAATTTGAAATAGAAGATATTGAAAATTTAGGTGAATGCTACAGTTTGATTGGTAAGTTAAACGAACAAACATTGACTGTGAAAAGTTATGACAAGCCTGAACAATTAGTTGTAAATATAAAGTTTGATATGAATAAAGTAATATTATTTGACCAAAATACAGAAATAAATATTGAGGAGCGATAATCATGGCATTAATCTTAAGTACAAACACATATATTAGAAGCGGATTAGCACCAATTTATAGTCTTTTAGAAGCAAATCCAAACTTAGGCATAGAACTTTTTGGTAACAACCAAGATGAAGACTATACGAAGGAATTACTTGAGCTAGGTAAAGATTCACAACGTTTCTTAACATATCACGAACAAATTTTTGATGTAGAGCATTCGCATCCGAGAGAAGAAGATTCATATAGCTTAAAGCAAATTAGATTGGCAATTGAACACTGCGTGGCATTAGGTATTAAAGATATTGTTTACCATGTAAATAATGTAGCTATTAACAATAAACAGCAAATGATTGCTGAGACAACACGTAATTTAGACAATATTACGTCAGAAGCGAAAGTACAAGGTGTAAATATTTTAGTGGAAAATGTAGGGGTAGATACTAAGCAAAATAAACTGTTAACAGAATCAGAATTTATTGATTTCTGTAAAGAAAGAGAGAACAGTGTATTAATTGATGTGGGACACGCTAACGCTAATAATTGGGATTTAGAACATGTGGTTCACCAACTTAAGCATAAGATTAAATTCTATCATTTACACAACAATGACGGTAAGCATGATGACCACAATTTATTGCATGAAGGAACATTAGACATGGATGCATTTTTTGAAATGTATCATCAATATACGCCGAACGCACATCTGACTCTAGAATATAATTATGATATAGGTGAACAACCAGAAAACATCCAACGGGATATTAATTATGTCGTAGGTAAAATGGAAAGAAAATAAAATACACATAGCGCACTCGATAAAATCAGAATGTACAAAATATATAGTACATTCTGATTTGTTATATTGTATAATACTGTATATAATAAATTTTATATAAATATAATTCAAAGAGGTGCACCGTTTTAATGATTAGAATATTGATTCCATGCTTTAATGAAGCGTTTGTAATTAAACAAACCTATGATAAATTAACAGAAATTATGCAACATGATAGTTATATTAACGGTTATACATATGAATTACTTTTCGTGGATGATGGAAGTAGAGACCAAACATTAACAATAATTCAACAATTATCTGAATTAGATAGTAGAGTGAAATATATTTCGTTTTCACGTAATTTTGGTAAAGAGTCAGCGATGTATGCAGGTTTGAAAGCAAGTTCGGAAGCTGAGGCGTTGATAATCATAGACGGAGATTTACAGCACCCGCCTTCATTGATTCCGCAAATGATTGTAGATTTTAGAAATGGCGAAGATCAAGTGGTGGCTAAAAGGGATAGGACTGGAGAGCGTTGGTTACGTAAGCATCTGTCTAAAATGTATTATTTAATGATTAATAAAATGGTAGATGTTACCTTAGAGGATGGCATAGGAGATTTCAGGTTATTGAGTCAGCGTGCCGTTAAAGAAGTTGTTAAATTAGGAGAATACAATCGATTTTCAAAAGGATTATTTGCATGGATTGGCTTTGAGCCTAAAGTCATTGAATATCAAAATGTACAACGTGAAGAAGGAGAGTCTAAATGGTCATTTAGTTCATTGTTAAATTATGGTATAGATGGACTGATTTCCTTTAATAATAGACCGTTACGTATTATTATTTATTTAGGATTATTCAGTTGTTTGATGAGTTTCCTCTACATTGTATTCAATTTAATTTATACGCTGAGTTATGGTGTGTCTACGCCTGGTTATTTCACTACTATTTTTGCGGTATTATTTTTAGGCGGCGTGCAGCTGACTTCTTTAGGTGTTATTGGAGAATATATAGGTAGAATTTATTATGAAGTGAAACAGAGACCGTTATTTATTATACATAAGACGAATTTAAATAAACATGAGGTAAATTAATATGAAATCACTAAATTTGGACAAGATGTATCTGACACTTACAGCACTATTTTTATTTTACTATTTTATGGCGTTCTTTTTACCATTAACCCATGATGATTGGGATTGGTATAGTCAGTATGGCGTGCAAATGTGGCAGGAAAAATATGCGAATTTAAATGGACGTTATTTGGGTAATATTTTAGAAACTGTAGCAGTTCGTTTGGATTGGTTTAGGTGGATATCTTACGCGTTGATCAGCATGGCTATGATATATATTATTGTTCGTTTTACTCATAATACGAAACAGCCACTATATTATTTAATAGCTTTCATACTTATGGTTACGATACCAAGTGAGATATACAAACAAACTTATGGATGGTTTGCAGGCTTTTATAATTATGTCCCAGCAACATTGTGCGTGCTGTTCATTTTATGGTTTATTGTTACAGTTTTATTTGAAAGAAGAGGGCTTACACTTGTAATTAATATTGTCTTTTATATTATTTGTTTTATTGGGCAGTTTTTCATGGAAAATACGACGCTCTTTAATAGTATGATTTTGGTGTTAGCTATCGCCCTGAACTTATTACTTTATCGACAAATTAATCCTAAATTTATTGTTGGTTTATTATTATCTGTGGCTGGCACAGTAATCATGTTTTTAAACCCCAATTATCGTAAAATATTTTTTGAAGGCAGCAGTTACCAGAATATATCGAGTGAAACAGGATTATTCGATAAAATATTCCATACGGTGACTACAACAATTCCAGACTGGGTCTTTTTCAATCAAATTGTGATTTTATCTATGGTAATTGCTGTGGTGCTAGTTATGTTATATCGAAGTACTGCACTGCATAGCTTATCCAAGGTAAAAATAGGGCTGACTGTTAGTGGATTATTGATATTACCTATGTATTACTTTTTCATATATAAACAATTCGCATTACAAAATTTCCATTCAATGACTATAGCAAATCTGCTCAATACTTTGATTTGTATTGTATTCTTAAGTGCAATGATTTATGCAATACATTTAGTGATCGGGCAAAAGGAAGTACGTTATACACTATATTTACTCCTAGCCTCAACTTTACTTGTATGTGCACCTTTAGTCATTGTATCACCACTCGGTCCAAGGAATTTTTATACAGTATATGTAATTTATAGCATCATTTTATTGATTTTATTTGTTCAACTCAACGTCATACATACATTGTGGCGTAATATGATTGTGGGAATTGCAATCATGTTTGGTGTTGTTTATTTGAGTGGTTTTTGCTATATTCACTATCAAAATGAAACGCGAATCGCGAATTTGAAACAAGAAGTAAAAGAGAATCCAGATAAGGATTTCTATACGATGGAGAAACTGCCATTTGAACATTATTTACATCATGCAACACCGACAAGTGATAAATATCAAACGCTATTCAATAAATATGAAGGTTTACCAGCAGATACAAAAGTTAAGTATGTACCTTTTGGTAGCGAAGCATAATACCATAATTATGTCCTAGGAAATAATTATGAATATAGAATAAAAAAACTGAGATGCGTATTATACGACGCACCTCAGTTTTTTTGTATCTTATGACTGTTCTTTGTCTAAAATAATTGTTTTATAATCGCGAACATCGATGTTTCTTAAGATTTCATTTTCGAGATGATGAATATGCTGTACTTTGGCCATACTACTTGGCATATTATTTGGTTTGTAGCTGTCCCAATATTCAAGTTCCGTGAATAATTCGTGCAATGATTTCATAAAAAATACCACCTTTTCATTTTTTACAAATAAAATAGCCCTTCTTAGACAAGAAGAGCTTCCGCACATCTTCTCATCTTTCAGTCCATATAAAATGAACTGTTGGAGTTAGCACATCGCTCGTTAAAGCTGTTGCTGGAGTTTCACAGGGCCAAATCCCTCCACTCGCTCTTAATAAGAGAACTATTCTATTTGATAATATTGTAACTAACTACAATGCGATTGGCAAAATAAATGATTTGAATATGAGTTGTAATTAGTAAATACTTTTGCAAAACAGTACAAAGTATCAATTTAATAAAATGTTATGCCAAGCACTAAACCCAAAATTACAATTAGCCATGACGGAGCTTTACAGTAGGCTAGCAATACAAATAATATAGCAGCAAATGCGAAATCCATGTGTGAATTGATGGATGATGTGAAAATAGGATCATAAAGTGCTGCGATTAGAATACCAACTACACCAGCACTGACCGCTTTTAACATTGCTTTAGCATAGCGATTCGACTGCACGTGTTCCCAAAATGGTAAAACGCCAATTAATAGTAAAAAGGCAGGTAAAAAAATAGCGATTGTTGCGACAATACCACCTGGAATGCCAGACATAACGGTACCGATATATGCTGCAAAGGTAAATAATGGACCCGGCACTGCCTGTGTTAATGCGTACCCTGTTAAAAAGTCGTTTGCACTGATCATATCTGTTGCGACAAATGCTTGTTCTAATAATGGTAGAACAACATGGCCGCCACCGAAAACAAGTGCACCTGAGCGATAAAAATGATCAATCATACTCACCCATGAATTGGTTGTGAAGAAATTAATAATAGGTAAAATTAATAAAAAACTGAAAAAGAGTGTAAGTGCAATAACACCAACTAATTTAGGAATATTGAATATCTTTATTGATGTTTTACTTTCATCATTTTCTTTAAAGAGTAATAATCCAGCAAGCGCCACGATAATCAATGCACCCAATTGTGACATAGGATGAATCACTGTGACTGCCATAACTAAGGTAAATAGTGCAAAAAGCTTTGTTTTCACATCAGGCAAAAGCTTCTTGCCCATGCCAATAATGGCATTAAGCACGATGGCAACTGCAACTAATTTCAAGCCATGCGTCCAACCTAAATCACTGCTGTAAGCAAGGAGCAGCGTCGCACAAAGCATTAATACAATAACTGAAGGCAATGTAAAACCAATAAATGAAATAACGCCACCAAGTAAACCTGCCTTCGTTATGCCGATACCAAAACCGACTTGACTACTTGCAGGACCAGGTAAAAACTGACATAACGCGACTAAATTTGTATATTGCTGTTCTGTGAGCCACTTCCTACGTTTAACGTATTCATCATAGAAGTAACCGAGATGTGCTGTTGGACCACCAAAAGATGTACAACCTAATCTTAGCGCGACCAAAAAGACTTCAAGATATTTCATTAGCATAACCTCCCAATTTATAAATTATACTTCGCCAACAAGTTCTTTTAATTTTTGTTGGCTTTTTACTAACATTTCTTTACCAAATGAAGTGATGGTATAGTTCTTGCGTTGTTTACCTGCAACCACATTTTTCTCACTAACAAGCAATCCTTCGTCTTCCATACTATGTAAGAGGGGATACAACGTACCAGCGCTCATTGTATAACCGTGTTCTTGAAGTTCTTCAATCATCCAACTACCATAGATAGGATGTTCACTCGCATGATGCAAGATGTGAATATAAATAAACCCTAAAAACATACGTCTTTCTAATTTTGATTCCACATGCATTCATCCTCTCTAACTAATATATCGGAAATCGATATCGTATTTCGATTTCAATGTAACATTTATACTTTTGTCTGAGGTTGAATTTACATAAAATTTAAGAACTTATCATATTTTGTAATATTGCTTATAGCTCATTTTTCTTAATTAAAAAATAGTTTATTTAGTGAGAATTAGAAAATGTTTTTAAGATTTAAATTATAAAAATATTGTAAATATTCACTTAATTAATGTACACTGTATAATGTATACATTAAAAAGGGGTGTGAATATGAAATTTAAATTAGATTATGAAGAAATAGATTTAACTTTTGATAATGCTTATTGCATTGGATATTCAGGAAGAAATGTTGAAAAAACAAAGGAGCATATAGCTGAATTAAAAGAACTAGGCGTGCCTGAACCTAATTCAGTTCCTGAAATTTATCATTTAGATCCGCTACTTTTTAGACAAAATAAGTCTATTTCAATTATTGGTGATAAATCTAGTGGAGAAGCTGAAATTGTTATTATCTTTGATAATGATAAGCGCTATGTGACGCTTGGTAGCGATCACACTGATCGTGAACTAGAAACTGTGAGTATTCATAAGTCTAAACAATTATGTGCAAAGCCAATCGCCAGCACTATATGGGATTTTACTGAGGTAGAAGAACACTGGGATGAATTAGAGCTAAGGTCATTCGTATTCGTAGATGGGGACTGGCAATTATATCAAGACGATAAAGTAAGCAGTATTTTACCTTATAAAGATTTAATAACTTCTTTAAATCAAGATGACGCAAATTTAAAAAATGCTGTTGTTTATTGTGGTACTGTGCCATTGGTTAGTGGATTTAAATATCCGAATGCTTTTAAAGCTGAGTTAGTAAATCCATCTAATAACAAATATATTACATTAGAATATGAGGTAAAAAAACTATGATCAACGTCCAATTATTTCAATTTAATGTTGCTTTAGGTGATTTCGAAAAAAATAAAAATAAAATCATGCAATTATTTAGTGAGGAGTTGTTAAAAACTACAAGTATTGTTGTTTTACCAGAAATGTGGAATAACGGTTACGATTTAGAAAATTTAAATGAAAAAGCTGACGATAATCTGAAAGTAACCATAAACTTTATTTCAAATTTAGCTAAAGAATATAAAGTGAGCATAGTTGCAGGATCTGTTTCGAATAAAAAACAAGATGAAGTTTATAATACGTTAGTTGTTTTTAATGAAAATGGCGAACTTATTTACAATTACGATAAGATTCATTTGGTTCCAATGTTAGACGAGCCAAAGTTCATGGTTGGAGGACATTTCTTACCACAACCTTTTCAATTGATGGATACAGATATGGGGGGCATTATTTGTTACGATTTAAGGTTTCCTGAGTCAACACGTCAATTAGCAGTAAATGGCGCTAAAGTAATTTTTGTCGTTGCAGAATGGCCAGATTCAAGGTTATATCATTGGAAGCACTTAAATATTGCTAGAGCAATTGAGAATGCGGTATATGTTATAGCTTGTAATTCATCTGGAAGTGATGGCAAAACGACATATGCAGGACATTCTATGATTGTTGATCCAAGGGGAAACGTTATTCAAGAAGCTGGAGAAAGTGAAAGTACAATTTTTACAGAAATAGATGTGGAGCTCGTTCATGAAATACGTGAAAGTATACCCGTATTTAAAAATAGAAGAATAGATTTATATTCTTAATGAGCCTTTAAGGGGAGGACATTTTATGAAAAAATTTTTTTCATTTTCTTTATTAATAGTTTTAATATTAAGCGGCTGTCAAAGTGGTGAGGATAAAACTAAAGATGAGGAAGTAAAAACAATACGTCTGGCACATACTGGTTCAGATACACACCAATATAATATAGCTTCCCAAAAATTCAAAGAATTAGTTGAAAAGAAATCTCAAGGTGAGTTAAAAGTTAATGTCTATGGAAATGGAAGCTTGGGTAATGAAGACGAGTTAGTAGATCAAACGATGACTGGCTCAATTCAAATGTCTACTGTAGCAGCTGATAGTAGCTTGTCAAACACAATACCAGAAATGAACTTATTTGGTATACCGTATTTATTTGAAAATAAACAAGATGTGTATTCTAAACTCGATGGCAAACCAGGAAAAGATTTATTGAAATTAGCACAATCTAAAGATATGCAAGGTCTTGGATATTGGGAAGTAGGATTTAGGCATTTTACAAATAATAAAAGAGAGATAAAGCATCCTGAAGATATGAAAAATCTAAAGCTAAGAGTACAATCTGCGAAGGTATGGAATGAACATTTAAAATCTTTAGACGCAATACCTACGCCGATTAGTTTTAGTGAATTATATTCTGCATTAGATCAGGGCGTTGTAGATGGCCAAGAAAACCCATTACCAACAATTGCATCTCAAAAATTATACGAAGTACAAAAATATATTTCTTTAACCAATCATACTTACACACCTGCAGTTATCCTCATGAACCAAGATTATTATAAGAACCTTTCTGAGCAGGAGAAGAAAATAGTGAATGAAAGTGTTGAAGAATCAACAAAATATCAACGTAAATATATTGCAGACCAAGAACAAAAAATAAAGAAACAACTAAAAAATGAGGGCATGGTTATTACTGAAGTAAATCGGGATGAGTTTAAAAAGAATACGAATGATGTACAGTCAGAAATCAATGATCAAGTACCTAAATCCATAATTCGTCAATTTAGCGAATAAGGGGGATAAATATGAATAAATTAAATATAATAGAGAAGAAATTTATAACCATTCTTACTCACCTAATGACAGTTTTTATGATTTTATCGATCTTGACTATATTCTTGCAGCTCCTTACACGTTTTGTTTTTAAAACTTCAATTTTTTGGTCGCAAGAACTTTTAATGTTGTTTTTTGTGTACAGTATTTTATTTGGAGCAGTGGTATTAATGTATAAGCAAGAGCATTTACAAGTTGATTTATTTGAAAAGTTACCTAAAAAGTTAGAAAAAGCGCTAGATTATTTTGTGAAAAGTGTAATCACCTTCGTACTATTGATAATTTTTTATTATAGTATTTTACAAGTGAATTTAAGTATAAGTGCGGGGCAAGTTATGACTTCTCTGCCAATTGGTAGATGGATTATGTATATACCAATGCCAATATGTTTCATATTGATGATTTATTTTACTTGGAAGCCGGGTGATAAATCATGATATTATTTCTAATTATATTGCTATTTGTACTTATAATTATCAGAATGCCCATTGCGTTTTCTTTAATGACTGTATCTATTATAGGAATTGGATGGACTGGTATAGAATTTTTAGAAATTATACCGAGGAAAATGTATTTTGGCATAAATAATTTCTCACTTTTAGCTATACCTCTATTTGTATTAGCTGGAGAAATAATGTCAAAAGGTGGTATGTCTAAAAGAATTGTTGAATTCTCTAAACTACTAATTGGTCCATTGCCTGGTGGTTTAGCAATGGTTGTAATAATTTCGAGCGTATTTTTTGCTGCGTTAACAGGTACAGCGATAGCTGCAGCAGCTGCAATAGGTGGCATGTTGTTACCATTAATGAAAAAAGAAGGATATGATGAAGGTTTTTCTGCATCATTAGTTGCTTCGGCTGCGACTGTGGGGCCAATTATACCTCCTAGTATTATATTTATTTTATTTGGTGTTATGGCAAACCAATCTATAAGTGATTTATTTATTGGAGGAGTTGTTCCTGGTATTTTAATGGGGATTGGATTAATGATTTATAGTTACTTTGTAGGTAAAAAAGAAGGATATAAATCTATGGATAGTTTTCCCCCTTTAAAAGATATACTCTTAGGATTTAAAGATGCTATTTTGGCATTATTAATGCCAGCAATTATTATAGGAGGTATTGTTAGTGGATTATTTACTGCTACAGAATCTGGTGTAATTGCAGTTTTATATGCGATAATAATAAGTAGTGTTGTATATAGAGAATTAAACTTCAAAAAATTGTATGAAGCATTAATTAGTAGTACAAAGACTTCCGTTGGTATCATATTCTTAATAGGAAGTGCAGCAATATTTATTTGGTTTGTGTCCTTCAATAATGTTCCAGAACAACTACAATCCATGTTAGGTATTTTTGCAGATAATCCAATTTTACTATTACTTGTAATAAATATTGTATTATTAATAGCAGGTACATTTATAGATACAATAAGCGCAGTTACTATTTTCACACCGATATTCTTACCATTAATTATGGCAACAGATATAGATCCTATTCATTTTGGCGTAGTAATGGCTGTGAATTTATCTATAGGAATGATAACGCCACCGGTAGGAGTTTGTTTATTTGTAGTATCATCTATAAGTAAAGTGCATATTAAAAAAATTATCAAATCAGTTACACCACAATTAGCTATTTTAATTGTAATATTAATAATCATTACGTACGTACCATGGTTAATTACTTATCCGGTTTCGTTATTTAAATAAATTCTCTAGGAGGTTCAAGGATGTATGATTCTTTAAAAAAAGTTAATAGAAATTCAATAAAACAAGAAATATATGATCAAGTTAAGCGTTCATTATTTAATAATGAATTACCACTTGATCAATTTATTACTGAAGTTGAATTATCTAATTTACTAGACGTCTCTCGTACACCGGTTAGGGAAGCAATAAATGAATTAGTGTTAGAACAACTTATGATTTTTAAACCAAGAAAAGGTTATAAAGTAAATACATTTACTAACCATGAAATTGATCAAATTTTCTTATTGAGAGAATCACTAGAGATTGCTTGTGTGCCTTTTATTGTACAAATAATAGATGAAGATCATATTCATGATTTAAAAGCTATTATTGAAAAACAAATAAAAGCAGCTCAAAATGATGATTATTATACATTTATGTTATTAGACAAAAGTTTCCATACCTACTTAATGGAAATTATTCAGTTTGAGTTATTTTTAAAAAGCTATAATGTGCAACATGACCTATCCATTCTTATTGGTACTCAAGGATTAAAAAGCCAAGGAAGAATGATAGAAGTTATTGATGAACATAATGAAATAATTAAGGCACTATCATACAAAAATGAGGAAGCTATCGTAAACACGATGAAATCTCATTTAGAGAAATCTATGACTGCGTTTAAAGTGAAATAGTTGTAGTTTTTATAGCAAATATTTCCTATATATAAGTTTAAACAATGAATGATAATAAATAATTGAAGATACTATATTATTATGGAAGTGGCACTAATTTGGGCTGACTCCTGCGGGAAAGGCACTGGCCGAAGACTACAGGCTGAGGCCGTGCCCGCGGAAAGCATGCACAAAAAAGTGCCAACGTCTATACCATGAAAATAAGTTAATAGAAATATATAAAATTAAATCGTCGAGCTTTCAACGCAGCCTTAATTTAAATATAAAGTGTCACCCTCTCTATGATTAACTACGTGAATGTTTGTAGTGACTCATGAATATTAAGATTAAATTGATAAGTCCTACGGTGAGGCCACCTATCAGCGCATACAATCCAAGAGGTACAAGAAACCAAGGCTCATGCAGTATGCCGTCTTGTGAAACGTAAGAGGGGATGACTAAGAAAAGTATCGCACAGGTAATACCAATCAAAATTAAAATCATACTTACAATACTTAGACGTATGCGTTTGATGCTTTTTCCATCATTAACGAGTTTATCTTTAATAACGTCATCGCCTAAGATTAAATCATCGAGTGACAAGTGGAACGTTTTAGCGATATGCACAATTATTTCTATATCTGGTAAATATCTATTATTTTCCCAAGCTGATACTGTTTGTCTGGATACATTAAGCTGTTCGGAAAGTTGTTCTTGTGTGAGTTGATGTTCTTTTCTAATCGATTTAATTTGATTTCCAAAATCCATACGATCTTTCCTCCAATCTCTATATAGTTAGATTCTTCGTAAAAGCTGATGTTATGCGATTGCTAGCAACACTTTACACCTCCCGCAAGACATACTGTCACTCAAAACAGCTATGTCTTGTGATGCTTTCTTTTATAAATACATTCTATATTTGATAATAAAAACTTGAAAGAAGGCAGTTAATTGTCTAATAAATTTAGGAGGTTATATACAGATTATGAGTAAAAAAATATTTTTTTCAAGTATTTTTTGCATGATTTTCGGAATTTTAATGGGAGGTCTATTTATTGTTTTACCTAGTCGTGTCGATCAAGATGGCATCTTACGTGAGCCATGGTTTTTAGTGGAATTTGGTTTCTTATTTGTGGCATTAGGGATATTATTAATGTTCGTAACTGCCGTAAAATATTTATACCATCGCTTTGTACAGCATAAACAATAATGTTTTAAGAGACTAGAGCATAAATAAAGCATCTCATGTTGATAATTTAAATATCTAGTAATCTTTATAGAGCGGAAAAATAAATCAAATTACAAATTTTGGTTTATTTTCTCGCTTTTTTTAAAAACAAAAATAAGATAATTTACTAAAAAAGTAAAATTAATGTACAATAATATGTAAGCGCTTACTAATTTATTTGAATCATATTAAATCAAGCTTTTAAAAGGAGAATGTAAATGAAGGACAAAGTGATGATGATAACGGGCGGTAGTAGTGGCATGGGCAAAGCAATGGCGAAACGATTTGCTGAAGAAGGTGCCAAAGTAGTCATAACAGGTCGCTCATTAGAACGACTTGAAGTTGCTAAAGCGGAAATTGAACAATATGAAGGTCAGGTGTTATGTATAGACATGGATGTACGTGATCCAGAGCGTGTGCAGTATACAATAGATGAGACTGTAAAAACATTTGGACAGATAGATGGGCTTGTGAACAATGCAGCGGGTAATTTTATTTGCCCTGCAGAAGATTTGTCGATTAATGCGTGGAATTCAGTTGTAGATATTGTATTAAATGGTACTTGGTATTGTACACAAGCAGTAGGTAAAGAATGGATTAAACATGGTCAAAAAGGTCGTATTTTGAATATGGTTGCGACGTATGCTTGGAGATCTGGTCCAGGTGTTATTCATTCTGCAAGTGCGAAAGCTGGCGTCCTTGCTATGACGAGAACACTTGCCGTGGAATGGGGTTCTAAATATGGAATTACAGTGAATGCCATTGCACCGGGGCCAATTGAAAATACAGGTGGGGCAGGAAAATTAAGTCTATCTGAAGAAGCACGTCAACAGACACTAGATAGTGTACCAGTTGGTAGAATGGGTCAACCTGAAGAAATTGCAGGTTTGGCTAAATTCTTGTTCTCAGACGATGCGGACTATATCAATGGCGCTTGCATGACCATGGATGGCGGGCAATGGCTCAATCAGAATGCATTTTAATACTAAGAAAATTTTAAGCTGCTTTTACATATTAAATGTGAAAGCAGCCTAAAATTTTCATTTGAAATCCCAATAAGAGTATGTTACATTTTAATTGTGAATTATTGCCTTGCATGAGTAAACGATTACTCATGTTAATGGGGCGAAGAAAATTTTTTAAAAGAGTAAACGATTACTCAAGGCTATATAGGAGGTATATATGTTGGAGAAAAAAATGTTTCCATCAATGATGTGTGCAGATTTTGGTAATTTAAAAAATGAAATTATTGGTTTAGAACAGGCAAAAGTAGACGGTTTTCATATTGACTTTATGGATGGTCAGTTTGTTCCAAATTTCGGTATGGGATTACAAGATTTAGAATTAATTAGAAAATCTACATCATTAATTGTTGATGTCCATTTAATGATTAAAGATCCAGATAATTATATTGATTTGTTTGCTGAAAAAGGTGTAGATATTATTTATTTCCATCCCGAAACAGATTTACATCCTGCTAGAACTATACAAAAAATTAAAGATAAAGGTATTAAAGCTGGTATTGCAATAAATCCTAATACTTCTATAAGTACGATTGAGCCTTTATTAAATATAGTTGATTATGTTTTAGTAATGACTGTTAATCCTGGTTTTGCAGGTCAAAAATATCTTGAATTTATTAATGAAAAAATTGAAAAGCTTACATCAGAGAAGTTTAAATCAAAATATAACTATGAAGTAAATGTTGATGGAGCAATTTCTCCGGAGAAAGTAGATAGCCTAAGCAAGTTAGGTGTGGAGGGATTCATTTTAGGAACATCTTCTCTTTTTGGAAAAGAAGAATCATACAGTGATATTATTAAAAAATTAAAGGAATAGGAGTAATTATTATGAAAATTGGTATAGGAAACGATCATGTAGCAGTAGATTTTAAATATAAAGTTAAGGATTATCTTGAGGAATTAGGACACGAAGTTGTTGATTTTGGAACAGATAGTGAAGAAAGAACTGATTATCCTAAATATGGTAAAAATGTAGCAGAATCAATTGTAAAAGGAGAGGTTGATAAAGGCATATTAATTTGTGGTACTGGCGTTGGTATTTCATTATCTGCTAATAAAGTGAAAGGTATTAGAGCTGTAGTTTGTAGTGAACCATATACAGCGAAATTATCAAGACAACATAATAATACGAATATTTTAGCATTTGGTTCACGTGTTATAGGAATAGATTTAGCTAAAATGATTGTGAATGAGTGGGTTAGCACTGAATTTGAGGGTGGAAGACACCAAAATAGAATTAATATGATAGATGATATAGAAACAGAATATTTATGCTAGAAATAGATTTCTAGCATAAATAATTGGGAGTGATAGTTATGAATTATAAGGCAAGTGCACAATTTATTTTATCCAGCATAGGGGGAGAGCGTAATATAAACTCGGTCACACATTGTGCTACGAGATTACGTTTTGTTTTAAATGACGAATCTTTAGTAAATGAAGACGCCTTAAATGAATCTGATGATGTGATTCAAGCTTTTTCAAAAAGTGGGCAATATCAAATTATTATAGGAACAGAAGTTCCCAAAGTTTATAATGCTTTAACGGAAATTACTGAATCTAGCATTAGCGATAAAGATTCAAATGAAGATATTCAACAAAATAAAGGCAATTTAGTATCTAGATTTTTTAATACTGTTGCAGCGATATTCACCCCACTTTTACCAGCATTAGCTGGTGCTGGTATTTTAAGAGGGATATTACTTTTACTAGCACAAATAGGTTGGATTGATGAGGAGTCAGGAACGTATGTAATACTTTCTTCTACTTCAATGTCAATCTTTTATTTTTTACCAATAATGTTAGCGTTTACATCCGCTAAAAGGTTTAAGGTTAATCCTTATATCGCTGCTGTAATTGGAGCATCATTGATTCACCCAGACTTGATAAAATTGCTTGGCGATGATGGGAACGGTACGACTACATCATTCATGGGGATTCCAGTGATTCTTATGAATTATTCTTCAACTGTTATTCCAGCAATTTTAGCGATTTGGGCTTATTCTTATCTTGAAAGATTTTTGGAAAAATATATATGGCAGAATATGCAAATTATTCTTGTACCTTTAATTTCGTTCGTTATCATTGTCCCAGTAACAGTTACTTTGTTTGGTCCGTTTGGTGTTTATGTGGGCGAATGGATAGCAAATGCAATTAATTGGATGAGCGAATCTAATGGATGGCTCACTGGTGCTATTGTTGGTGGAGTTTGGAATATATTTGTAGTGTTTGGCTTGCAATGGGCAGTAAATCCAATAATGATTAGTAATGTCAGCACTATAGGTTTTGATAAAATAGTGCCATTAACTGCTGCTGCTAACTTTGGCATGGCAGGTGCAGTGTTTGCAGTATTGATAAAATCTAGAAATAAAAAAATGAAATCATTTAGTTTATCTGCGTTATTATCCATTTTCTTAGCGGGAATTACAGAACCAGCTATTTACGGAGTTGGTATGAAATTAAAGAGACCATTTATTGGTGCGCTTATTGGTGGTGCTGTAGGTGGTGCTTATATAGGTGGTATGGGTGTTAAATCTTATGCTTTTGTGTTTGGAGGTCTTACAACGCTACCCGCATTTGTTGGAGCAACCTTTGTATACTATATAATTGGTTTAGCAATATGTTTCGTGGCAGGGGCAATAGCAACATATCTACTAGGATTTAATGACGCAAGCATGGATACAAGTAAAGTAGATAATACTAGAAATTTTGAAAACAACAAGGATGAAAAAAATAAGAAACACAATCGCGATTCAAAACAGGTGATAGCTAAAAGTCCTATTAAAGGTGATGTGATTTCATTATCAGAAATTGAAGATGGAGTGTTTTCTAACAAACTATTAGGTGATGGGGTGGCAATTATACCTGAATCTAATGAAGTTTATGCTCCAATTTCAGGAGAGGTGGTAACAGTGTTCCCTACAAAACATGCTTATGGGATTCGTAGTTATAATGGTATAGAGTTGCTTGTGCATCTTGGTATAGATACTGTAGAATTAAATGGTGAGCATTTTGAGTCACTGGTAACTCAAGGTCAACATGTAAATCAAGGTGATAAGATTGCAACTTTTGATATTGAAAAAATCAAACCTAACTACAAAGTTGTTACACCAGTGATAGTAACAAACAGCAATGAATTTGACATTAAGTCAATCAATCTCCATAACAAAGTAAATAAAGATAAAGGTATAATTGATGCTCAAAAAAAACCAAATAAATGATTCAACGTATAAATATTGAGGTGCATGTATGATAAAGAAAAATTTATCAATTAAACAAATTGCAGAAATTAGTGGTGTATCGGTAGCAACTGTTTCAAGAGTTATTAATAAAAATGGCAGGTTCTCTAAAGAAACTGAAGAAAGAGTGCTAAAAGTTATTAGAGATAATAACTATAAAACGAACTTAGTGGCTAAGAGTCTAAGAATAAATCAAACTAATACAATTGGAGTTATTGTACCAGATATTAAAAATGAATTTTTTGCATCTATAGTTGCTGAAATAGAAGAATACTTCTTTGAAAAAAGCGGCTTTACAGTGTTCATTTGTAATACAAATGGTGAGCAAGAGAAGGAATTGGATTACTTGGCAAGTCTTGACTCTAAAGGCGTAGATGGTTTAATTTATATTTCGGGGAAAAACGATACACTTCATACTTCAGTTAGACGTGATATTCCTGTTGTTTGTATAGATAGAAAACCAGCAGTAGATCAAAAAATTGCAATTGTAGAATCAGATAATTTCAAAGGAGGATTTATAGCAACGCAATATTTGATTGATAAAAATTGTAAAAAGATTTTAATTTTAAAAAACAAAAATAATACATCCACCTCAATTGAACGCTATAAAGGGTATTGCAAAGCCTTAGAAAAAAATGGATTTGCAATTGATGAACGAGATGTTATTAATCTTGATAATACGCATTTCGATGATGCTAAAATGGTTATTGATGATTTGGTTAAAAAAGGATATGATTTTGATGGTATTTTTGCTACAAATGATTGGATTGCGCTTGGTGCATTACATGCATTGAAAGGTAATGATGTAAAAGTACCTGAAAATGTTAAAATTATTGGTTTTGATAATGTATCAGTATCTCGATATAGCTATCCAAGTATAACGACAATAGAACAAGATAAGCCACTTATGGGAAAAACAGCAGCAGAAATACTTTTAGATTTAATAAGTAATAAGAATGAATATAATAAAGATATGCATGTAACGTTGCCAGTATCTCTAGTTGAAAGAGAAACGACTTAAATAAGAAGCATTCATACTAAGTATGAATGCTTCTTAAGTTTAGTTATGCTGTTCTATAAACTTTTCTATTTCATCTTGAGTTGGTATGGCTTCTTGTGTTTTGGAACTTCTAATTTTAATTGCAGAAGCTATAGTAGCGAATTTTACTGATTCCTCTAAACTTTTACCATTATTTAATTCAGAGGTAAGTGCACCCGCAAAAACATCCCCCGCACCAACAGTATTTATAGCTTTAACATGATAAGCAGGGATAAAAGCTTCTATATTATCATTGTAAATAACAGATCCTTGGGCGCCGATTTTTACAATAACGGTTGCAACGCCCATCTTGTGAATAGCTTTTGCGGCTTCAAATGCAGTATCTTTATCAGTGACTTTTATTTTAGTGATGGTTTCTGCCTCTTGTTGATTTGGCGTAATAATATCTGCGTATTTAAGATATTGGATGTTGAATCCATCGGATGGTGCGGGATCTAACACTACAGTAATACCTTTACTTTTAGCTAGTTTTAATGCACTCAAAATGGAGTCTTTACTTGTTTCTAGCTGAAGTAAAAAATAATTAGCTTCTGTATTTTCAAATGCACATTCAACATCTTTTTTGTTGAGCAAATTATTAGCGCCTAAAGTGCCAAGCATTGTATTTTCTCCCGTACTATCTAATATGATGACGAAAGTTCCTGTCTCAACCTCTTGTTTTACTTGAATGTAGTCAGTATTTAAATGAAGATTCTTAAAATATTGTAGCATGTTTTGACCGTTATCATCATCACCAACTGCTCCGATAAAGCGTATGTCATTATTTAACCTTGATAATGTCAGAGCTTGATTTGCACCTTTACCACCGGTTTGTTTATTGATACTTTTTAACCATACTGTGTCACCATGATTAGGAAAGCTATTTGCATTAAGAAATATATCTTGGTTAATAGCTCCCATAGTAATAATTTCGTTAGTCATAATCAGCGCCCCTTAATAATAATTATTTCGTCGTTTCCCTCACAACTATTTTTGGTTCGTATTCAAATTTTATGATTTCATTTTCGTGTATAGATTTCATAATAGAATCTCCAATTTCACTATTTAATTGATTGACAGTCGTTAGACTAGGAGTCGTATATTGAGATAAGTGACAGTTATCATATCCAACTATTTGTACTTCTTTTGGAATAGAAACCCCCTCTTGGTAACACGCTCGAATAGCTCCTATAGCCATAGCGTCATTTGCACAAGCAATAGCATCGTATGAATTAGGTTTATTAATAGCATCAATTGTTAGTTCAAAACCGCTCTCGCAAGTAAAATCACCTTCTGACAAATATGTGTTGCCGTTCGTGATATACTGTTTGACGGCGTGTTGATAACCATTAAACCGATTGATTGATGATCGTTCATTCATTTTTCCAGAAAGGAATAAGATATGCTTACAATTACATTCCTTAATAAGATATTTTGTAGCCAAAAAGCTACCTTTAAAGTGATTTACAGATACAGCATTAGGGTGACTATCAATATTTGTTCGATCTATTGTAATGGCCTTTACTCCATTATTTTCTAAGTAATCAATATCTTTTTGCGTGACTGCTAGTGAATTAATTATTACGGTTTTAATATAATTATTAACGATACTTTCTAAGAAGAATGATAAATTTTCTTCACTATCGTTACTATTACATAAATAAAGTTTATATCCATATTTATTAGCGGAAGACTCTAATAAATTAACTAAGTCTGAAAAATATGGGTTGTTTAAATTTGGAATAATCAAAGCAATTAAATTTGAAGATTTATTAGATAAAGATTGAGCAATGTGATTAGGTTTGTAGTTTAATAAATCAATTATTTTTTTAACTTTTTCTTCTGTTTCTGGTTTAGTTCCAGGACGGTTATTAAGTATTCTAGAAACAGTAGCAGTAGAAACTTCAGCCATCTTTGCTACATCTTTTATCGTAACCATAAAATTTCACCTTCTTTATTGTAACCGATTACATTTAAGTGTATAAGTTTCTGAATATTATGTCAATTTAACTTGAATTCAAAGCAGTATTAGATTATTATGTAAATAACCATCTTTTGTAACCGTTTACAACAAAAGGAGGGAGAGCATGATTGATTTTATTAACAATATTTTCGAAAGTTTTATCAGTTTAGGCGGCCCGGCAATTATGTTTATAATCATTACTTTGCTTTCATTAGGATTTGGTGTTAAATTCTCTAAATCATTAGAAAGTGGAATTAGAATGGCAATAGCTTTAACTGGGATGACTGCTGCTATATCGTTGCTAACTGAAGCACTTGGGCCTGCTTTAAATGCTTTTGTAGAGTCTACAGGTGTGAACTTAAATATTACTGATTTAGGTTGGGCGCCTATGGCTGTCATTACTTGGGGATCAGTCTATACTTTATATTTTGCTCTTATTTGCATCATTACGAATTTAGTTTTGCTATTTTTTAACAAAACTCAAACATTGAATGTGGATTTATTCAACATTTGGAATATATCTATCATTGGTTTATTGATTGAATATTATGCACATAACATTATAATTACTAGTTTATTTGTTATTTTGATTTATATTTTTATGTTGAAAAATTCAGATGCATTAAAACCTTCGATTAATTATGTATTAAACTATGATAAGAAAAACGTTACTACTACTGCACATCCGTCACTACTTATCGCACCTTTTGTATTAATATTAGATAAAATTATTACTAGATATTTACCTTTTATTGATAAATATGATTTTAATGCAGAAACCTTGAATAGAAAAATTGGATTTTGGGGTAGTAAGTTTGCTATAGGTGTTTATTTGGGGGCGTTTATTGGAATACTTGGTCAGCAATCAGTGAAAGAAATTTTGACACTAGGTTTTACCACTGGTGTAGTATTAGAATTATTTGCATATATTGGTGGGTGGTTTGGTCCTGCTATCGGTCCTTTATCCGAGAAAATCAGTAAATTGATGACTTCAAAATTTAAGGATAGAAAGTTGTTCATTGGGATTGATTGGCCGATACTTGCAGCTAGTGCGGAACTATGGGCTGTAGTAAACATTTTAGCTCCATTATTATTACTAATTGCAATGTTCTTACCTGGAAATAATGTTTTACCACTTGGTGGTATTTTAATGACAGTATTAGTTCCTGCACTGTTACTTATCACTAAAGGCAAGGTAATAAGGATGACAGTGATTGGAACCATACTCATTCCACTATTTTTATGGGCTGCCACGATGATATCTAATTATCTAACAAATACATCTAAAAAAATAGGTGAATTTCCATCAGGACTTTCTGAAAAGCAAATGTTTTCATCTGTGGATTCAGATCCAATTGAAAAAATGTTGGGTGTGTTAATTGGTAGAGCTTGGGATACAATGGATTTAGCTCTTGTTACTTTTGCTATAGTGTCATTAGTGGCTTATATATTATTGTTTACATGGTATTTCAAAGCTATGGATAAGAGGAATGCAAATGGTTAAAATGCAATTTTAAAGACTTAAACAATATATTAACATCATATTTAAATTATTGTGAATTTCAAAGGAGTTGTTTGATGGTGCTGTTTACACAAGAGAATATAAATATTATAGAAGAAAAAATCGAATGGCAATCAGCAATTAAATTAGCTGCTCAGCCATTAAAAGATAATGGTTATATTGAATTGAAATATATTGATGCAATGATTGAAATAATAGATAGATTAGGTAGTTACATTGTTATTGCGCCACACGTCGCTATAGCACATGCAAGACCAGAAAATGGTGTGAATAAAATTGGTTTGAGTTTATTGAAAAATAATGTGCCAATTGATTTTAATCTAGATAAAAAAGAAATATTTGATGAAGAGAAAGAAGTGCATATTATTATTGTTCTTGCAGCTGTTGATAATAAAGAACATTTAGGTTTATTACAACAATTGTCTAAAGTAATCGATGATAATATAAAAATAGAGGAAATTATTAAGGCTGATAATGCAATAGACTTATCAACATTGATAGATAAATATATAAATTCTTAGGAGGAATCATTATGTTAAAAGTTGTAACAGTTTGTGGAAATGGAATTGGTAGTAGTTTATTGCTGAAAATGAAAGTAGAAGAAATTGCAAAAGAAAATGATTTAGAAGTGGATGTTGAATCGATAGATTCGAACGCAGCAGTTGGTAAAGATGCAGATTTATTTGTGACAGTTAAAGAATTAGCAAGTATTTTTAAAGAAAGTCAGAAAGTAGCTCTTGTAAGAAGTTATACTAATAAAAAGAAAATAACAGAAGATTTGTTAACAACAATGCAAGAGTTAAGTAAATAATTTATAGCAGGTGATAAAATGCAGATATTATATTTTTTTAAAGATTTAATTAGTGAACCAGCAATATTAATGGGATTGATTGCTATGATTGGTTTGTTAGCACTTAAATCACCTGGACATAAAGTATTTACAGGAACTATGGGTCCTATTCTGGGTTATTTAATGCTTACTGCAGGTTCAAATGTAATTGTAATGTCTTTAGACCCATTGTCTCAAATGATAGAGAAGGGTTTTCATATCAAAGGTGTTGTACCTAATAATGAAGCGATTACCTCTGTAGCTCAAGAAGTATTAGGTGTAGAAACAATGAGCATACTTATTGTAGGATTGGTATTTAATGTCCTAATAGCGCGATTCACTAGATTTAAGTATATATTTCTAACAGGTCATCATAGCTTTTTTATGGCATGTTTACTTTCGGCAGTTTTAGGAGCATTGGATTTCAAGGGAATAAGCTTAGTACTTATTGGTGGGTTTATTCTAGGAGCTTGGAGTTCAATATCGCCAGCTATTGGACAACGTTATACGAAACGTGTAACAGATAATGAAGATTTAGCAGTTGGTCATTTTGGTAGTTTAGGTTATTATTTAGCTGCTTATGTAGGTTCAAAAGTTGGGAAAAATAGTCCTAGCACCGAAGATATACAAGTAAGTGAAAAATGGAGCTTTTTACGTAATACCACTATTTCAACAGCTTTAACTATGATGATTATTTATTTGATTGCTGCTATAGCAGCTGGGAGTGAATATGTAGCAACTTTGTCAGATGGGAAGTCACCCTATCTATACGCAATAATTACAGGTTTACAATTCGCAGTTGGTGTTGCAATAGTATATGCTGGCGTAAGAATGATTCTTGCAGATTTAATTCCTGCATTTCAAGGTATTGCGACTAAAGTTATCCCTAATGCAGTGCCGGCAGTCGACTGTGCTGTTTTCTTCACATTTGCTCAAACTGCTGTAATAATTGGTTTTATTAGTAGTTTTGCAGGGGGCATAGTAGGAATGTTTATAGTCGGTATTACGGCTGGGGTGTTTATTATTCCTGGTCTCGTTCCTCACTTCTTCACTGGGGCAACGGCGGGCATCTTTGGTAATGCAACAGGTGGAAGAAGGGGGTCAATAATTGGTGCTTTTGTTAATGGCTTGTTATTAACATTTTTACCTGCAATGTTGTTACCGGTTCTTGGGGATTTAGGATTTAAAAATACTACATTCGGCGATATTGATTTTGGAGTGCTTGGTGTAATTATAGGAAATATTGGGGCATGGATGGGTCATATAGGTATTTACATTATACTTGGACTTTTACTAACTATTTTGATAATTCCAAGCATTATTTCTAATTCGAAGGAAGCAATAAATAATATTGATATAGAAGAATAATACTTACAATATTCAACTTGTACTAAGACAAATCGGACGAGTCATATCGTTTGATTTGTCTTTTTAATTCAACGCTATTGCTAATATATAATAAAAGTAACGGATTCAATTACAATTTATAAAACAAATTAACCTTATTCAATTGAAATAACAGACCATTTCTACTATGATATATACTTGTGTTAAAAAAATAACGAAAAATTATATCTTCGAAACTTTTTGGTTAATAACTGAAAAGTTTCTTTTTATGTCGTGCTTTCTAGCCGATCAATATAAATGAAATAAAACAGTAGGAATGAGTGATTTTCAAATAAAAGGAATGAGGTGTTATTGGGATGTTGTACAAAATCCATTTTAAAAATATATGTTTCTGTATTTTAGGAACATTTCTTATAGGTATAGGCATTAATGTGTTTGTAATTCCTGCTAATTTTGGGGAGGGTGGTACAGTAGGTATTTCGCTAAATCTAAAATATACACTAGGCTTATCACCGGCAATTACCTCACTAATTATAAATATGATATTAATTGCGGTAGGTTGGAAATATTTAAGTAAAACGACAGCAGTTTACACATTGATTACAGTAATTTCGAGTTCAATATTTTTAGGACTAACTGAATCATTTAATATGCAGATTGAATCTGATTTTATAAGCACAGTGTTTGGCGGCTTACTACTTGGTGTCGGTACTGGACTTGTAATCTCAGCGCGAAGTACATTAGGTGGCACATCTGTTATTGCTAAAATTATAAACAAGTATACTGAGATTAAAACTTCTCAAGCGTTGTTTATGCTTGATTCAATCATTGTGTTATCTTTCTTATTCATCCTTCCCGTGCAAAATGTTTTATATACCATTGTTATGCTTTTTATCGTTGAGAAAAGTATGTCATTTGTAATAGAAGGTTTTAATCCTAAAAAGGCAATTACAATTATTTCAAATTATAATAATGAAATTAGTAAGGGAATTAATAAAGAAACAGGTAGAGGTTCAACATTATTGAATGGAGTCGGTGGTTATGAACGAAAAGAGACGAATGTGCTTTATGTCGTTGTACCGCAAAACCAATTATCAAGAATTAAGAAAATCGTTAATGCTCACGACGAAAATGCTTTTCTTGTTATTCATGATGTGCGAGATGTCTTGGGGAATGGCTTTATGAAAGTACAGTAATATAAAACATGTGTGGATATCAATACGCATCAAAAAAGTCCTAATACTGTCATCAGTGTTAGGACTTTTTTATAATAATTATGGCAATGTTAGATTTTAATTATGGGTGGAAGATTACTTTATCAAAATGTTTCTTTTTATTAACTAATGCATCAAATGTTTCAGGACCTTTTGCTAAATCTAAGCGATCTGAAATCATCGGATCCACTTGAATCTCTCCTGTAGACATGTAATGAAGGGACGCATGCCATTCTTCGCCTGGAAATGGGGCGGATAAGCCGTTCCAAGATCCAATGACGTTAAGTTCATTACGTAATATTTTTTCAAAATGAACACGATCCATTTCAATATCGGAGTAAGGTATGCCTAGCAGTAAGACTTCCCCGCCCTTAGCTGGTAACGTTAAGACTTGTCCAATCGTAAATGGTGAGCCTGCTGATTCAACAGCGACATCTATGTTATGAGGAATCGTAGCGATAACGTCATCTAAATTTTCTGCTTTAGAATTAATCGTATAATCTGCGCCAAGCGTCTTAGCAATTGCTAATTTATCTGGGTCGATATCAATAGCAATAGTCTTAGCGGCACCAAATATTTTAGCCCATTGAATGGCTAGTAAACCGATACTGCCACATCCTATAACAGCTACAGTCGCCCCAGGTTTCATGCTTGTTCTATAAAAACCATGTGCTACTACTGCAGAAGGTTCGACCATAGCAGCTGTATCAAAGTCTACATTAGCTGGCAATTTTAAGACGTTATTTGCAGGTAGTTTAACGAATTCTGCAAAACAGCCAGGTTCATAAGAGCCAATAACATATAAATGTTCACATCTAGAGTATTCACCTTTTTCACATTGCTCACAGGCGTGACAAGCGATAGCTGGACAACCCGTGACTGCATCGCCAACTGCCACATGATTAACGTTATTGCCTATACTTTCTACAACTCCTGAAAATTCATGACCAAATGTCACGCCTTCACGATAAGGGCCTAGCTTCTTATAGCGAGAATTGTCCGAACCGCATATACCAGTTGCAATCACTTTAATAATGACATCGTTACTGTCTTCAATTTCAGGCGGTTTTGTTTCTTCGTATCTTAAATCTTCAATGTCGTATAGGTTCAAAGCTTTCAAAGTATTTCACCTCTTATCTTCTGAATATTAATTCTGATCAGAAGTAACTTTTTTCTTTTTAAAAAATTTTGCGCCGAAGTAACCAAGAAAAACGACTATATTACAATAAAGTAAGTTATTCATATATAAATCTGTAATACCTCTCAATGGCCCAAGCATGAAATCTAACATATGTTCTACCATAATAATTATCTCCTTATATCATTTAATTGCTAAATGATGGTTATTTGAAACAAGTTAATCGATAGGGCGAAGGAGTACTTTGATGCCTTCTCCACCTTTGATATGGTTGTAGCCTTCTTCCCATTGCGTAATATCAAGTTCATTTGTGACTAACGCTTCAGCATTAACATCACCACTGCTTAATAGTTGTAAAGAAGGTTCCCAGTCGGCTGGTTTTTGACTTCTCGTACCGACCATTCGTATTTCTTTTTGTATAATTTTTTCTAAATCAAAAGAAATTTCTGGATCTTTAAAGATACCAACTTGGACATATTGTCCTTTTTTACGTAAGATATCTAAACCTTGTTTGGCAGCGGGTACTGCACCAGAACATTCTAAAACTACGTTTGCACCATAACCATTCGTAATACTGTTTACATAGTCTTTTAAATCAGTATTTTGAATATTGACGACATGATCTAATTTAAGTTCTGTTGCCTTATCTAATCTTGTTTGATCATTATCTAATCCAGTGATTACGACTTGTGCACCTTTACTTTTAACGACTTGCGCGACAAGTAATCCAATAGGTCCAGGCCCCATAACGACTACGACATCGTCAGGCTGTATTTCAATTTTAGAAACGGCATGGTGGGCACAAGCTAATGGCTCCGTCATAGATGCTGCTTTATATGAAACATTATCAGGAATACGGTGGACACTAGCTGCACGTGCAACTAAATATTGCGTAAAGGCACCGTTTTGTTGTGTGCCTAAACCTTTACGATGATTACATAAGTTATAATCACCACTTTGACAATATTCACATTCACCACAAATGTAATATGTTGTTTCAGAAGTGACGCGATCACCGATTTTAAAATCAGTGACATTAGCGCCTGTTTCTACAACCTCTCCTGAAAATTCATGGCCAAGTGTCACTGGAAAGTTCACTTTATAATGACCTTCATACGTGTGCACATCCGTGCCACAAATGCCTGCATAATGGACCTTTATTTTTACTTCATCTGCGTTCGGTGAAGGTATCTCTCTATCTAAGACTTCTAGATTCCCGAATCCTGGTTCAGTTTTAACGAGTGCTTTCATGTAATGTCAGCTCCTATCTGTTAATTAAATAAACTAAAGAATTTGAAAATAATGTAATTTAAGATGTTACCACCTTGGTCAAGACTTGAAATTTGAGCTGAGCCAGATGGCATATTTACGTTTGTGCCTTCTGCCATGCTTGTGAATATCGGTGCAACATCTGTTGCGATATATAAAGAGATGGCAATCATGATTGTGCCGACAATAACAGAGTGTATGATATTACCTCGTGCAGCACCTACGATAAATGCGACAATAAATGGAATTGTTGCTAAGTCACCAAATGGTAAGACTTGGTTACCAGGTAAAATAACTGCTAATAATACTGTAATCGGAACTAAAATTAAAGCTGTTGAGATAACTGCTGGGTGGCCTAATGCAACCGCAGCGTCTAAACCTATATAGATTTCACGCTCCCCAAAGCGTTTGTTTAACCAAGTACGTGCAGATTCGGAAACAGGCATTAAACCTTCCATCAAAATCTTAACCATACGAGGCATTAACACCATAACAGCAGCCATTGACATACCAAGGTTGATAACATCGCCAGCGTTGTAACCAGCTAACAAACCAATGATTAAACCAAGTACTAAACCGACGAATATGGATTCACCAAATGCACCGAAACGTTTTTGAATCGTTTCTGGGTCTGCATGTAGTTTGTTGATACCAGGCACTTTTTGTAAACCTTTGACTAAGAAAATACCTGGCGCATATGAAATTGTACTACCTGTGGCGATCGAGACCCCAGGTAAATCGTAGAACTCACTCATCATTGGTGCAGTCCAGTCAGCCACTTTCAGACAGACGATTTGGAATATTGCTGCAGCCACTAAGGATTGCCAAATGCTATCAGATACGGCGTAAACCATGGCACCCATAAATGTATAATGCCAGAAGTTCCAAATATCTACGTTCATTGTTCGAGTAGTCTTTGTCAGTAACATGACAATGTTAATCACAATACCTAAAGGAATAATAAATGCTGCGATAACAGATGCCCATGCAATAGATGATGTTGCTGGCCAACCCACATCAATAACATTTAAGCTTACCCCTAGGTTCTTAACCATAGCTTGAGCAGCGGGTCCCAAATTGTTTACAAGTAAATCAATAACTAAGAAAATCCCTACGAATGCGACACCAATCGTCAAACCAGATCTAAATGCTGCGCCGACTTTTTGCCTAAAGAATAATCCTAGTAAAAATATAACGATTGGAAGGATTACTGTTGCCCCTAAATCTAGAAAAGCTTGAATAAAATCTACAAATCCACTCATCCCTTACACCATCCTCTTTAATATAAAGTGATGTTGGTATAAATAAAGACGTCATTTTGATAAAACCATGAACTTCTTTTTTGATATTTATCCCAACGATTGATTCGGTATTTTAAATTAAATGACTTATTATTCTTGTAATGCGTCTAAGATTTCTTTCTTAGTATCTTCAACGCCAATTCCAGTTAAGAAATTACGTGCGTTAATGACAGGGAAGTCGTATTCTTTTTGCGTCATTGCAGTTGTAACTAATAAATCTGCTGAATCTGCGTAAACGCCAACTTCTGAAATTTTAATTTGTTTTAAATCTACTTTGATATTGTGCTCTTTTGCCATTTCTTCGATTGCACTGTTTACTACCGTTGAAGTTGCGATACCTGCGCCACATGCTACTAATACTTGTTTCATAATAATTTCCTCCTAATTTGAGAACTTAATATTTAAATTCTCTTCCTGTTATATTTTTATTAATAAATTGAATGATTATGCGTCTGCTAATTCTTGTTCAATAACTTCTACGACTTGATTGCTATCTGTTGCATTGGCAATGGTTTCAAGTATTTGATCATTTTGGAAAATACCCATCAATTTTTGAAGTAATGATAACTGGGCATCCTCTTTATCCATTGCGAGCATAAAGATTAATCTCACATCGGTTGTTTCTTCAACTTCGCCCATGATGACGAAGGGCACTGTTTCTTTAAGGACAGCCACACCGATTGATTTTGAATTCACGTGCTGAATATCTGTGTGTGGGATAGCTACAGAACAATAAACTGTAGGTAACCCTGTAGCAAATGATTGTTCTCTTTCGATGACTGCATCTTTATATGATGCTTTTACGTAACCATTGTCATGCATTAAATCAGCTAATTGACTTAATACGTCTTCTTTTGTAGTGGCCTCTAAACCAATGACAACATTCGAGGCATCAACTGTTAAACCTTCCATATGACGCAACCCCTTTGCTTTAGTCTATTTTTGAAAATTGTTTAATCGTTTCAAATATTTGGGACTTTGAATCTGTTTGTATAATGCTTTGCATACTTTCATTGTCTTGTGCTAAATCTCGTAACTGTAGTAGAGGTCTTAAATGCTTGAATTTATCTGTTGCTGCGATAACCACAAAGACATGTACTTTCAGACCTGTACTTAGCGTTAATGGTTCATCTAATACCAACATACTCATAGACGTACGGTTTACGTTTTGTTCGTTTTCAGCATGTGGTATGGCGATGTGTTGATTGATAACCATATAAGTATCATCAAAAGATTGAATCATTGAATCGATGTAATTTGCATCTATATACTTTTGACTAGAAAGTGGTTCAGCCGTTAGCCGAATTGCTTCTTCCAAATTTGAAACATGAGATGCAAATTGAATATGGTGTATCGGTAATAAATCTTGTAAATTCAAATGACCATTTAACGAAATTGAAGACGATTTGATTGAAGCATATGCATGAATATCATCAAATTGGTTTTTAATTTCATTAAGTAAAGCATCTTCGTTATAAATATCAGCATGTTCACGTATCATGGCTAACATCTTTTCAGCGTGTATGTCTGTCTCGAAACTGTTGTTGAGTTGACCGAATACGTGCTGACGAAGATCGTGTTTTTCTTTGGCAGTTAATATAGATTTCGTGATATATAATCTTTTGTGTGTCATCACGTGCATTGGTGAAAAGACAATATCAAAGTCTAGCGTATACTGATTAAATTCACGTAGTGATAATGCATCTAAAAATATGAATTCTGGAAACACACTACGCAATTCTTGTAACATCAATTGAGAAATTGATGTACCTTGTGTACAAACCACAACAGCTTTTACCTTTTTGTCGATGTCTTCATCTTGTCTTCTTAGAATACCGCCAATGAGTATGGTTAGATATGCGAGTTCATTATCAGGTAATGGTTGGTTAAAGAACTTTTCCATAGGTTTAGAAGAGAGTTTAACAAGATGAAATAATTCTTTGTAATCATCTTTCAGATTATTCTGTAAACTATCGACATCAGATAACTCATATCTAATTCTGTAAAAGGCAGGCTTCATATGAAATAACAATTGGTTGACCAATGTTTCACGATCTTCAAAAGTGATAAAAGTGATTTTCTCAAATTGATCAAGCATGCTTTGTAATGCAGTTTTTAATTCTGGTAAAACTTTCACATCATCTAATTCCGACCATTGCACGCTTGTTGATAAGAGTTGCAATGTTATAAATAATTTCTCTTGCCGAGGTATATCAGGATAGTTTGAAGTTAGTATTTCAGTTGCTTGATACTCCTCAGTGTCGGAAAGGTCATCGTATCCAATTGAAAAAGGTGAGACGATCTTATCGTGCTGAATTCTTCTCATAATGAAATAGAGTTTGTAGCGTAATGTCTCAGTACTTTGATCAATAAAATTATTCTCTAAATATTGTTCGATTTTGTTGATTTGAAAATCGATAATTTGAAGTTTCTCTTCTTGCAACGCTAAACTTGCTAAAATATCATCTTTTGAAATATTTAAAGTGAATACTTTATCAATTAAACGTGTTAAAAGTCTTCTAATTTCAAACTCATTACCGACTAAATAATAACCCTCCTGCCGTGAATATTTCAGAGTGACATCATATGGTTCTAGTAATAATTTTAATTTTTTTAAATCATTTAACACTGTGTTCTTACTTACTTTTAAATCGATTGCAAAGTGATTTAATGACAATGTTTCATCTTCTCTAAACAACATCAGTAAAATGAGATGCGCGCGTTGGTAAGCAGTATATACTTGCTCATCTTCCTGTGGAATAGGTTCAATTGATACATTAAGAAAATTTTTGATTATATCATCAACGATGAAAAATCCCTGGCTTGTGCGTTCAATCGTTGGGCAATCTTGTTCAGTTAACCATTCATTGATTTTTTGGATTCGATAGCCAAGTTGTCTACGAGACATGTTGAACATTACTTCTAAGTCTTTGCCTTTAATTTTCGGATTTTTAATCATTTCGGTAATGATATTAAAGTTTTCTGCTTGTATTTTGAATCCCTCCCTTGTTGTTGACTCTAATTTAGCACAGCTCATCAAAGAGTTGTACACTCATTAGACACAAATGCATTTCCGTTTTATGTACATCATTGTGATTAGCATGAGAAAAAGCACTTACCATCGCATTTGGAATGATAAGTGCTTATCGTATAATATGTTTATTATTTTAATAATTTCATTCTTAATTCATTGATTATAAGATACGAAAGTTAAAAAGAGAAATTATATTACCTTTACTGAATGATTTTCTAGGATACTTTTCCATTCGTCATCAAATTCAATATTTGTCACGATATAGTCGATGTTGGATAAGTGACCAAAGCTTATTAAACTATTGCCATCAAGTTTAGAAGCATCAATTGCCAAAATAACTTGTTTGGCTTTATTGATCATGAGTTCTTTAATATGAGATTCGTATTCATTAGAATCGGTGATGATGCCATCTTTAGACAAAGCTTTACAGCTTAAAATCGCATAATCTGTATGGAATTTATTAATTGATTCTGTTGTTTGTGGACCAACTAATGCAGAAGAATGTTTTAATAATTTACCACCTGTTGAGTTAATTTCCATAGATGTTTGATTTAGTTCATATAGTGCATTTACAGCATTTGTTATGATATGAATTCTTTTATTGGAAATAGCGAAACGCTTTAATGCTTCATTTATTGTAGAACTAGAATCAGCAAATAAACTTGTATCATTTTGTATAAATTGATCAATTTTTTTAGCAATAATGACTTTGCTATCTTTATTGCGTGTATGTCTCACTGAATAAGGCAGTTCTTCAGTTTTGATTAGTTTAGCGCCACCATAATTCCGTTCTACGATACCTTCTTTTTCCAATTTTTCTAAATCTCGACGAATTGTTTCTTCTGAAACATTAAATTCAGAAGCTAATTTATTCACATAAACAACATTGTTCAAATAAAGATGATTTAGTAGTGACTTTCTTCTTTCAAATGGCTTCATAATAAATTTCTCCTAAATATATATTGTCATCATTATAGCATAAAACCGCTTTTAATCTCACAAAAAAAGACTGAAAACAACACATAAACCACATTAATTATCGAAATATTTTGTTTTATGTTGATTTATGTGGATTGTTTGATTATAATCATAACCAAAGAGGTGATAAGTTGAAGCATTATATAGCTGTTGATATTGGGGCGTCTAGTGGTAGAGCCATCTTAGCAAATATCGACAATAACCAGATTAAAACACAAGAAATCAATCGTTTCGCCAATGGTTTTACAACACAGAATCAACAGGAAGTGTGGGATGTTGACTATTTATTCGAAGAAATTATTGTTTCTTTGAAAAAAGCGAAAGCTATGGGCATCACAGAGTGTTGTTTAAGTATAGATACGTGGGGCGTAGACTACCTTTTTTTAGACCATAAAGGGAAGCGCTTACAAAATGCCGTTTCATATAGGGATTCAAGAACGGATACAACGATGGGTAAATTATTCAACGAAGTTTCCAAATACGATATTTTTCAAAAAACTGGAATTCAATTTTTAACTTTTAATACAATTTATCAATTGTTTGAAGAGACACACACATTAAAAGATCAAGCACATGATATTTTGCTTATTCCTGATTATTTAAATTATTTACTTACTCATGAGAAAAGAAATGAAATTACTAATTTAAGTACGACACAATTACTTTCAGTGCATGATCATTCGTTAGATCAGGAGTTGCTGACATCAATAGGAATAGATAAGGAACAATTTCCAAACACGATTGAACCTGGTACATACATAGGCGAAATCAATGCAGACTTAAACATCCAGGATGATTTACCTGTGACACATGTATATGCGACAGCATCGCATGATACCGCATCAGCTGTTTTAGGTTCTGTTGGAGATGCATTAAAAAAATGGGCGTTTTTATCAAGTGGTACTTGGTCATTAATAGGTAAAGAATTAGAAAGCCCAATTGTAACTGAAAAAGCATTAGAACTTGGATATTCTAATGAACGCTGTATGAACCACACCTATCGCTTTTTAAAAAACATTATAGGTATGTGGATTATACAACGCATTCGAAAAGATTGGCCCGAAAATTATACATTTCCTGAAATGGTAGAGGAAGCAAAACAACATCAAGACTTTAAAGTCTATATCGACTTTAACGATCAACGCTTTATTAATCCTGACTGTATGGTGGATGAAATTAAAAATTACTGTATTCAGACGAACCAAACAGCGCCACAAACGTTAGGTGAAATTGTTCAAAGCGTTTATATGAATCTGGCAATAATTTATGCAATTTCCATAGAAGAGTTAAACGAAATAACAAAAGAACCAATCGAAGTAATCAATATTGTTGGCGGTGGTTCCAACAATGACTATTTAAATGAACTCACATCCTTGTATACAAATTGTGACGTCATTGCGGGACCAACGGAAGCGACAATTTATGGGAATTTAGCAGCAACAATGATTGGCACAGGTGAGTTTGAAAATATTCAAGAAGCTAGAGCAGTAATTAAGGGTTCTACAGATACGAGAAAGATAGCCAAACCAGAATTGAAGCGTATGGCAAATCAAGATATTAAGACATTCAAGGGGGTTACTCATTATGAGTACGTATAATAAAGAAGCATTTGAAGCAGCAAAAACACAATATGAGGCATTAGGCGTTGATGTAGAAAAAGCTTTAACTAAATTAAAAGATATTAAAATTTCTATTCATTGCTGGCAAGGGGATGACGTAGAAGGTTTCCTTTTCAATCAAGAATTATCAGGAGGCATATCAGTTACAGGTAATCATCCAGGTAAAGCAAGCAATGGAGCAGAACTCAGAAGTGATTTAGAAGAAGCTTTAAAACATATTCCAGGAAAACATAAAATTAATCTACATGGTATTTATGCCGAATCTGAAGAAGCAATCGATTTAGATGAAATAGAGCCAAAGCATTTTGAAAATTGGGTTCATTGGGCAAAAGAAAATGAATTGGGATTAGATTTTAACCCGACATGCTTTAGTCATGAGAAGTCAGAAGACGGGTTCACATTAGCACATCCAGATAAATCAATTAGAGATTTTTGGATAGAACACTGTAAAAAATCTAGAAAAATCGGTGAATATTTTGGTAAAGAACTCGGAGAACCTTCAACAACGAATATTTGGGTTCCGGACGGTTATAAAGACACACCAGTAGATCGTTTAACACCTCGTAAACGTTTGATGGAGAGTTTGGATGAAATTTTTAAAGAAGAAATAGATGAAAGCTACAATATCGATACATTAGAAAGTAAATTGTTTGGTATTGGTTCTGAAAGTTATGTTGTGGGTTCTCATGAATTTTATATGGGTTATGCCTTAACAAGAAATAAACAAATATTACTAGACGCCGGACATTATCATCCAACAGAAGTGGTGTCTAACAAATTATCGGCACTCAATTTATTTACAAAAGGTTTAAGTTTACATGTTTCTAGACCAGTAAGATGGGATAGCGATCATGTGGTTACATTGGATGACGAATTGAATGAGATAGCCAAAGAACTCATTTATAACGATTTACTTAAGACTACAACAGTTGGTTTAGATTTCTTTGACGCATCTATTAATAGAGTGGCTGCATGGGTTATTGGTACTAGAAATATGCAAAAAGCATTGCTTAAAGCATTATTAGATCCTATCAATGAATTAAAAGAAGTTGAACAAAGCGGTGATTTCACGAGACGTTTAGCGTTACAAGAAGAAATGAAGATGTATCCGTTTGGCGCGATATGGAATGAATTTTGTAGTAGAAACGATGCTGAACCAGGATTGGATTGGTATGAGCCGATTAAAAAATACGAAGAAAATATTTTAGAGGAAAGAGGAATTTAATTGGAAAACTTTGTAGATTCTCCCGCAGTTAAAGAATTATCTAAGATTACACATTTGATGTATCACAAAGGTTGGGACGAACGTAACGGAGGAAACATATCTTGGATATTAGATGATGCCAAGGTTCAACCGTATTTATCAGAAGATGGCAGAAATATAAGAAACGTAAGTCTGCCATTTGAAGTTCGTCCATTAGCGGATAAATATATTCTTGTCACCGGTACGGGAAAATACTTCAAAAATATTATAGACGATCCACAAGATGCATTAGGTTTAATTAAAATTGCAGCAGATGGTAAAAGCTATAACATTTTATGGGGGTTTGTGAATGATGCAGTAGCAACAAGTGAATTGCCAACGCATTTAATGAATCATATCCAACGATTGGAAGTCGATGCTACACACCGCGTTATTATGCACTGTCACGCCACACATACGATTGCGATGACGTATACACATGAATTAGATGAAAAGGCATTTACGAAAACATTATGGAAAATGTGTACGGAATGTCTCGTTGTATTTCCAGATGCCATTGGTATTATTCCTTGGGTCGTACCTGGCACAGAACAAATAGGGCAACTCACTTCAGAAAAGATGAAACAGCAAAGATCTGTTATTTGGCCATTTCATGGTGTATTTGGAGCTGGGCATGATTTAGACGAAGTGTTTGGTCTGATTGAAACCATTGAAAAAGCAGCTGAAGTATATACGTACGCGCAAGCACAAGGTGGTATTAAACAAACGATTTCGGATGAGAATTTATGGGAGTTAGCTCAAGGATTTAATGTTGAACCTAAAGAAGGTTACTTAGAGGTTGAGGTGAGATAGATGACACGAATCGCAACGGTGATGTATGTCAATGAAGATTCTTATGATGCATATAAACGTAGACACGATGAACTATGGCCTGAAATGAAACAGTTATTAAAAGAGAGCGGCGTGCATGACTACAGTATTTTTCTGAATGAAGCCACTGGAGAATTATTTGCAGTGCTTGATGTTAACGATAAAACGGCATATGACAATATGGCACAAAATCCGATTTGTCGGAAATGGTGGGACTACATGTCAGATATCATGCAAGTTAATGAAGATAACAGTCCTAAATCAACTGAATTGAGAGAGATGTTCTATTTGAAATAAACAAAAAATGGGGATGAGGTTATGAGTTTAAAACCTAAAAAGACAAATGGCTGGCTTGCAACAATTGCAGTTGCGATGGCCAATTATATAGAAGCGGGTTCAATTATTGCAGCGGCGAGTAGTTTATCATTATGGCAAGCATATTTGAACATTGATAATTGGCAGATGGGGTTACTGAGTGCGTTAAGTGCGAACGCGATAGGTGCAGCAATTGGTGCATTAATCGGTGGTCCATTAACAGATAAATTAGGTAGAAAATTTATCTTTAAATACGATCTATTATTGTACATGGTAGGTATTTTAATTATCATGCTTTCTGTTAATTTATCAATGTTACTCACAGGTACAATTATTGTTGGTATAGCTGTAGGTATAGGGGTACCTGTAGCTTGGACATATATTGCAGAAGAAGCGCCAGAAAAAGAAAGAGCAAAACGTGTAGGAACTGCACAATTAGCATGGTCTATTGGACCAGCAATTACTTTTACTTTAGCAGTTATGCTAGCGCCATTAGGATTATTAGGCTCAAGATTAATTTTTCTACATTTGTTTATCATCGCAGGTATTACGTGGTGGATTAGACAAGGTATGGAAGAATCTAAAATTTGGGAAGAAGAGAAGGAAAAAGAACAAAGAGAAGCTTCATTTAATGTTAAAAAGACATCAGCTTTTAAAGAATTATTTACTAATCCAGTAAATTTAAAGGCAATGTTATTACTCATAGGAATTTATTTATTTTGGAATTTAACGTCTGGCGCAATGGGATACTTTATGCCCTTCATTTATGAAAGCGTCGGTGGTCTGAGCGGTGCACAAGCCAATATTTTACAAGCGATTTTATGGCTTTGTACAGTGATTACGACTTACTTTGGATTTATGAAATTAGGGGACCGTATCAGTCAAAGATTATTATTTAGTATTGGTGCAACGATGGGGATTGTAGCTTGGATCATATTGACCTTTGCACCTATGAATTGGATATCACTAATTTTATTTGTTTTATTATGGGGCTCAGCAGCAGGTATAGGTGCACAAGCCTTTTATGCATTATGGACAAGTGAACTATTTCCAACACGTTATCGTGCTGGTGCGCAAGGCTTGATGTATTTTATAGTACGAGCAGGAATCTCAGTATATACATTCGTATTACCTACCATTTTAGCATCACTTGGATTCAAAATTACTGGAATCATTATGATTTCATTTTTAGTTATTCATGCAGTCATTGGCATTGTACTAACTCCTAAGACACAAGGTAAGACGTTAGAACAAATTGAACGTGAAAGATATGGAGAAAGTGCAAATAGTAGCGTAAACATTACACCAGAAACAAATACCATGATTCAAGAAGGGGAGAGTAAAATATGATGAATATTAAAGATTATATTAACGGTTCATTTGTTGAAAGAAACTTGGAAGATGCAATTGATGTGAAAAATCCTGCAACTGAAGAAACGATTGCAAAATTATATAGAGGTTCAGAACAAGACACTAAAGAAGCTATCGACTACGCAGATAAAGCCCAAACGAAATGGAGCGAATTGCCAGCAATTGAACGAGGCAACTACCTTAAAAAAATTGCGGAAGGTATTCGTGAGCGAAGTGAAGAAATTACCAAAGTGATTATGCAAGAAGGTGGTAAAACATATGATTTAGCGAACACGGAAGTCTTTTTTACAGCAGATTATATAGATTATATGGCAGAATGGGCAAGAAGATATGAAGGAGAAATCATACAGAGTGATCGTAAGAAGGAACATATTCTAATGTACAAAAAAGCTCTCGGGGTTACTACAGGTATTTTGCCATGGAACTTCCCGTTCTTCTTAATCGCACGCAAAACAGCGCCAGCACTTATTACTGGAAATACAATTGTAGTTAAACCTTCAGAAGAAACACCTATAAATGCGCAAATATTCACTGAGATTTTAGATTCAGTTGGCTTACCACCTGGTGTGTTTAATTTAGTGAACGGTGAAGGTAGCGTGGTGGGTAATGAGCTTGCGAGTAATAGTAAAGTCGCACTCGTTTCTATTACTGGTAGTGTCTCAGCAGGTAAAAAAGTAATGGAAGCTGCAAGTAAAAATGTAACTAAAGTTAATTTAGAACTGGGTGGTAAAGCACCGGCAATTGTCTTAGAAGATGCTAATTTAGATAAAGCAGTTCAATATATTATAGATTCTCGTATTATTAATACGGGTCAAGTGTGTAACTGCGCTGAACGAGTGTATGTACATTCCAGTATAAGTGAAAAATTCACACAACGATTAGCTCAAAAAATGAGCGAAGTTCGTTTTGGTAATACGTTAGAACATAATTACGACATGGGCCCTTTAATTAATAAACAGGCTCAAGAGCATGTGCATAACCATGTTAAAAAAGCTGAAGCACAAGGCGGCGTAATTAAATGTGGCGGAGAAATACCTGAACAACAAGGTTACTTCTATCCAGCTACAATCATCACAAAATGTGAAAATAGTATGGATATTGTTCAAGAAGAAGTCTTTGGACCCGTATTGCCAATTGTTGAATTTGATACTTTTGAAGAAGCAATTGAATTAGCAAATGACAGTAAGTACGGCTTAACATCTTCTATCTATACAGAGAGTATCCAAAAAGCATTTACAGCAGTAGAAAAATTAGAATTCGGTGAAACATATATAAATAGAGAAAACTTTGAAGCAATTCAAGGTTTCCATGCAGGCGTAAAACAGTCAGGTATTGGTGGAGCAGACGGTAAGCATGGCTTAGAAGAATATTTAAGAACACATATCGTATATATGCAGTTAGATGCATAAATAATTTACAACCGAGCTTGTTTATAGAGAGTCTTGTGGGGGCGGGATATGAAATCAAATTTTGATTTCTATTCTGCTCCGTTTTAATTATAGGAACTTTAAAGCAACACATATATTAACTATATAAAAGTGCGAGGTAGAATAATCGAGACTACGCAATAATGATGAAAAATTACTATAAATTTTTAAATTATCTCATTTTACATTGACATATAATCGTCAAAATTTCATAATGGTAGTTATATATATGAGAAATCTAAATATTCGCAAAACTATGTTTGGAATGATGACTATCAACGAAGTGAAAAATTTATGTAAAACGCATACAAGTTTAACACCACAGGCTATACAACATATCGTAGAAGTATCTGATCATTTACAAATGATTGCTGATTTAAATAGGGCGAATGTGTTTATTGATTGTCCTACTAAAAAAGATGGAGAAGTTATAGTAGTAGCGGAGGCCATACCTACAAATGACGAAGGTTTATACCAAGGTTCAGTCATTGGTGAAAATGTGTATGAAAAATTTGAACCCGCTGTATTCCAAGTGTTGGAAGGAGATGAATTTGCACAACATCGTGCAATCACTCAAGAAGGTAAAGTCGTAGAACAAAGTGTTACACCAATTAAATTGGAAGATGTCATTGTTGGAACGCTGATTATGGAAATAGATGTAAGCAACAAAGTAATGGAAGAAAAACGTTTAAGAGCTTTGACGCAGGCGACAACAACATTAAGTGATATCGTCTCGCAAAATAGTGATAACCCAATTTTTGTACCGGATATGATTGAAGAAAGTTTATTTGATTTAGATAACGCATTAGATATTCGCTACTATAATTTAGCCGGTGAGACAATGGTTAGAGATTTAGTAGACGTCAATTGTGAAGCGGGATTGAATTTCGTAACGCTGTTCCCGAGCATTAAAGACATGCTTACAGATGGTCGTGTTATCACAATTGAAGAACGCGAGCTTAAAGGACACTACTTTCAAGTGAAATGTATTCAGTTACTTGAAGAAGGCGTAATGACAGGTCATTTAATACTATTGAAAGATATTACAGATTTGAAAGAAAAGGAACGCGAACTCATTTCTAAATCTGTAGCAATTAGAGAAGTACATCACCGTGTGAAGAATAATTTACAAACCGTTGCCAGTTTACTGCGCTTACAGATGAGACGCGGTTTGCCAAATGGTAGTGAAAAATATTTCCAAGAAAGTTTAAATCGTATACTAAGTATCGCTTCTGTATATGAAGTCATTCTAGATGAATCATCGACAGATACGGTGAATATCGATAAATTGATTAAAAAGATAGGTAATATGGTCGTTTATAACGAATCATCGAATAAAACCTTACATATCACATATCAGACAGATGAACATATTAATTTAGTATCTAATATTGCAGTCTCTGTGGCGTTGATTGCGAATGAATTAATTACGAATTGCTTAACACATGCTTTCAACAATCAGACTGAGGGTATCATAAGTGTAGTGTTAGCGTACGATACAGAATCTGATACCGTAAAGCTTGAAGTTCAAGATACGGGTGAAGAAGAGAGTGCCTTTCAACCATCATTTGGTTTGAAAATTGTTACTACTATAGCAGAAAATGATTTAGAAGGTACATTTAACATTGACCGTAATTCAATTGGAACAATAGGTAAAGTTGAGTTTCAACACAAAGGGGTGGATTGAAATGAAATCTATTATGGTAGTTGAAGATGAAGCAATTGTCCGAATGGATATAGTAGAAATGCTTGGGGAAGCAAACTACAATGTCGTCGCAGAAGTAGGCAATGGAGAAAAAGCAATTGAAGCCGCAGATCAATTTCGGCCAGATTTGATTGTCATGGATATTAAAATGCCAAAGTTGAATGGTTTAAAAGCCAGTAAAATTATTGGTAAGAAACATGATATTCCGATACTTATCCTGACAGCATATAGTCATTGTGAGTACGTTGAAGAAGCTAAGCAACAAAATATCGTAGGTTATATCGTTAAACCTATATCTGAGTCACAATTGCTGCCAGCTATTGAAATTGCAATGTCGCAATCAGATAGTATGGGTAAACTCAAGCAAGAAGTGAGTGATACACGTTTGCAAATGGAACATCGGAAACGTATAGAAAAGGCAAAAGGCTTACTAATGAAGCAACTTGATTTAACGGAAGAAGCAGCTTATCAAAAGCTTAGGAGAAACAGTATGGATAACCAAATAACTATTGAAAAAGAAGCTTCAGCAATCATTAAACAATTGGGGTAATAGCATTACAATACAAGTGAATATAATCAAGCAAAGGTGCTTATTTGAATTAATCAAATAGGCACCTTTTTGTTTTTTTATAGCTCATAAAATGGGGGAAACTATCATGGAACATATTGGTACAGTGATTATTTACATTATTATGGTATGTGCAGTGTTAGGTGCTTTTGGTGCAATTCGGAATGCGAATGAAGGTATAGGGAAGGAATTTATGGAAGGAATTTATACCATTGGACCTATCTTTGCTAACTCAGCAGGTATTATGGCTTCTATTCCATTCATATCGCAGTTTATAGAAAAATTCTTTGGACCACTTTTTGATAAAATTGGTGCGGATCCCGCTATAGCTGCAACATCAATACTCGCGACAGATATGGGGGGATATCAACTCGCAGATGTATTAAAGGATGGTTATGAAGGTTGGATTATGGCAATGATTGTTGGCTTCATGGCTGGTGCCACAATCGTCTTCACAATCCCGCTTGGTCTCCCGATGTTGGATAAACGAGATCATAAATACATGGCTTTAGGTATTCTATCAGGTTTGTTGGCCATTCCTTTTGGTGTATTTATTTCCACGGTAATTATTTTATTCAGTCATACAAAAATACGTACAGTGATTGATACAACGAGTGCAGCAACACATGTGTTCCAAATTAGCTTGTCCACTGTGTTTATCAACTTATTACCGTTAATTATTTTTGTAGTAGTAACGGCCATAGGGCTGTATTTCTTCTCAGATATTATGATTAAGATATTTATTGTCTTTGGTAAAATACTAGATTCTTGTATTAAATTGGTCTTTGTATTTTCAGTAGTAGAAATATTTACAGGATTATTTACAACAGTTTTTGGTGTTTGGGGATTTGATCCAATTATGGCAGATAGTGAAGATAACTTTAGGGCATTAGAGAACGCAGGGAATATTGCTATCATGTTATCGGGTGCATTTCCAATGGTTTATTTAATACGTAAGTACTTCTCTAAAGGTCTGCATAGTGTTGGGAGTAAAGTAGGACTCAGTGAAGTGGGTAGTGCTGGGTTTATCGCTACGATTGCTAATATTCTAGCAATGCTTAAGTTAGTAAGAGATATGCCACCTAAAGATAAAGTGTTAAATATCGCATTCGGTGTCTGTGGTGCATTCTTATTGGGTGACCATTTGTCATATACGGCAAATTTCCAGCCGACGCTCATACCAGCTGTATTAATTGGTAAATTGAGTGCAGGTGTTATAGCCATATGCTTTGCTTATATTCTATGTATACCGAAAGCGAGAAAATTGGAAGAAATTGATAGACGTGCCGGCATCATTGGAGAGCATGAATATTTAGATAAATAAACTAAAAAACAGGGATGGGTCATAAATATCTCAGTCTCAATTTTAAAACACCAATCTATTATTTTTTAATGGATTGGTGTTTTAAAGTTAAAATAATCCAATTTTAAAGGAGTATGCTTGCCTGAGGTATGGGAGCGGGGCAGAAATCTAATTTTTCTAATAAGATTTCGTCATCTTTGCCAATATAGCAATAGAGTTGAGATATTATTTGTTTTACAGACTCAAACTATTCCCATAGGCGTCAGCGCTTTACAAAAATGGTCCAGTTATATAACTATATACAATAGAAGAAACACGTCATGAAATTTATTTAGAACACAGTAAAAGGAAGCGGGAATATGAAATCAAAATGTAGAATTTGATTTCGTGTTCCTGCTTCCTTAAAGGCTGATTCTGTAGAGAGGTATTAGAAGTAGTTTGCAGTGATACCGCCGTCTACGTTCATGTTTGCACCGTTTGTCCAATCCGATTCATCTGACGCTAAGTATAACGCGGCGTTGACAATATCTTCTGGTTTGCCAAATCTTCCAGTAGGTTGTCTGTTTAATCTCGCATTTTTAGCTTCTTCATCTGCAACTAACCATTCCATTAATAAGGGTGTTTCAATTGGACCAGGGCTGATTGCATTTGTGCGAATGCCTTTAGGACGGAATTGAATTGCTAATGATTTCGTTAAAGATACGACTGCACCTTTTGAAGCGGTGTACGCATCTTGAGGTACTGAGCAACCCATTTCAGCAACAAATGAAGCTATATTAATGATAGATCCAGAATTGTTTTTCTCCATTTCAGGAATCACATATTTCGTCATAAAGAAAATACCTTTAACATTTATATTCATGACTAAATCCCATACGTCTTCGCTTGTATTGACGACAGAATTATCTGCTTCTGGCATGACGCCAGCATTATTATAAAGCACATCAATTTTTCCATAAGTTTCAACTGTATCAGCAACCGCACTTTTAACATTGGCTTCATTAGCTATATCTACTTTGAAAAAAGAAGCTTCTCCACCGTTATCTGTGATTGCCTTCACAGTCTCTTGACCGGCTTGTTCATCTCTCTCGAATACTGCGATTTTACCGCCTTCATTTGCAAACATTTGTGCAGCTACTTTACCCATGCCACCGCCAGCACCTGTAATAATACATACTTTGTCTTGTAATCTCATAATCGTTTTCCTCCTCAGTAATATATTTAGCTTTGTTCAAAGTAACGTGAACGTTCCCAAGTTGTTACGAAAGAATCGAAGTCATTCTGTTCTGATTGTGCAGCTTCTAAATAATGATTCGCAACATCTTCACCAAGGACTTTTGTCACAACATCACTATTTTTCCAAGTTAAGATAGCCTCGTGTAACGATGATGGGATACGGTCGATATGATCTTGTTCATAAGCATTACCAACGAGTTCATCAGTAAGTTCGATTTTATTTTCGATACCATATAAACCAGCACCAATTAAAGCAGAGTAAGCTAAGTATGGATTCATATCTGCACCTGAAATACGTGATTCAAAGCGTAATGCATTTTGTTCTCCTACAACACGGTAGCCAGCAGAACGATTGTCTTGGCTCCATGCGATACTTACCGGTGCCCATGAGTTAGGCGCAAAACGTTTATAAGAGTTTACGTAAGGCGCAAACATTAATGAAAAATCTCTCGTGAATTTAATGATACCTGCTAAGAAATGTTTCATCGTTTCAGATTTTGGTTCTTCTGCGTCATCACCTGCATAGAAAGCATTCGTTTTCGTGCCTTTTTTCATCATACTTAAATGAATATGACCGCTTGAACCTGTCCATGCTTCGTAAGGTTTAGCCATGAATGTTACGGATTTATCATTTTGGATACAGATTTCTTTCATACCATGTTTGAACATAATATGTTGATCAGCAGCATCTAAGGCGTCTGAGTATTTTAAGTTGATTTCGTGTTGTCCTTTATACGCTTCACCTTTTGAAGATTCGATAGTAATGCCCATTAAGTGCATTTGATTTCTAATTTCTTGATAAATCGGTTCATTCTTACTACCTTGCAATAAGTTATAATCTTCATTTAAATGACCGGCAGCTTCTAAATTGTCGTATCCTTGTTTCGAAATATCTTCAAATGAATTATTGAATAAGTAGAATTCAAGTTCACTTGCCATATGTGGTGACAAGCCTTGTGCTTCTGCTTTATCAATTTGTTGTTTGAGAATGTTACGCGGCGCAATTGCAATCGGTTCACTGCCATCTACGGCATACACATCACAAAAGACCATCGCAGTGTGTTCTAACCAAGGCACGACTTTTAACGTATTCAAGTCAGGTACAGCTAAATAATCACCATAGCCTTTGTCCCAGTTCATAAATTCAAAATTATCGTTCGTATCCATTTCAAAGTTTGTACCTAACAAGTAGTTACAGAAATGTGTACCATCAGATATATCATTTTCTAAAATGAAATCACCCGTGATTCGTTTCCCCATCAAACGGCCTTGCATGTCACAAAAGCCCATGATGAGTGTATCGATATCATCAGATTTAACTAATTCAAGTAATTGTTCCTTTGTAATATCGCCAGTTACTTTTTTGCCTTTAATATTGTTATTCATATATGACAACCCCTTATTAGTTTATTTAAGTAAAGATAATGAAATATATTTCAATTCTAAGAACCCATCTAATCCAAAGTGACTGCCTTCACGTCCCATTCCACTTTCTTTAATACCGCCAAATGGTGCTTGAGGGACACTTAATTGCGTACCGTTAACACCAATCATGCCAAATTCTAATTTTTCACTGATTTTATAAACCGTATTAATATTATTAGAAAAGAAGTAAGCAGCTAAACCATATGGTGAAGCATTTGCAATATCAATCGCTTCATCTTCATCTTCGAATGTAATAATCGGTGCGACAGGGCCAAATATTTCTTCCTGTGCAATAGCCATCGTTCGTTCAACTCCCGTTATGACAGTAGGTTGATAGAAAAGACTTGATGTAGAAATGTCAGCTTTATCTCCGCCAGTTTCAACTTGAGCACCTTGTTTTTTAGCATCTGCGACTAAGTGTTCAACTTTATCAATCGCTTTTTGATTAATGAGCGGTCCTACTTGCGTATCCTCTTGATCACCTGGGCCGACTTTGATAGTTTTTACACGGTCGATAATTTTTTGTGTCATCTCTGCTTTAACATCTTTGTGTACAAGTACAACGTTGATACCATTACACATTTGACCGCTATTTTCGAACTTGTTATCAACGATCGCGTCTGCAGCGTTATCTAAATCGGCATCCGGTAACACAATTGCTGGTGCATTGCCTCCGAGTTCGAGTGAGATGCGTTTGACTTGATCAGAAGCTTTGCTCATTAATTTCTTGCCAATTGGCGTTGAACCTGTGAATGACATTTTTCTAACACGTTTGTCCTCAAATAGTTTGTCTGAAATGACTGAAGAACTACCAGTAACAATATTTGCGACTCCTTTATCAATGCCAGTTGCCATTAATTCGTCGAAAATCGCAATTGCAATTCTTGGTGTTTCACTTGATGGTTTGACGATGACAGTACATCCAGCAGCTAATGCAGGTGCCACTTTACGTGCAACCATTGCGCCAGGGAAATTCCATGGTGTAATCAATCCACAAACGCCTACAGGTTGTTTCGTGACTGAGATGCGTTGATTCTCTGATGAAGGTGGAATGACTTCACCATAAATACGTTTCCCTTCTTCAGCAAACCAACGAATGAATTTAGCACAAACTCCGACTTCACCAAAAGCTTCTGCGTAAGGTTTACCTTGTTCTTCACTCATAATCGTTGCGAGTGCTTCTTGTTTATTTAATAAATTGACTGCCCATTGTTCTAAATAGCCTTGCCTTGTTTCAGCAGTATAATTCGACCATGTTTCAAAAGCAGTGGACGCACTATCAATTGCTTGTTGTACGATGTCCTCAGTTACACTTGGTACTTTGCCAATGGAGTTTCCATTTGCTGGGTTAACGACGGCGATGGTATTGTCTGTTTCAACTTTTTCACCGTTTACCCAGTTATAATTTAAATTACGTGTCATATAATCTCCCCTTAATACGCAAAAAGACGCCTATATACTCAATTTTTGTTAATTGAGATATAAGCGCCTTTGCTTAGTTGTTATTCACTTGGACAAAACTAAAATCATATTATTGAAACCCTTTTCAATTTCGTGTTAATCAAATGTTACTAAAATTTTTAAATCTTGTCAATATTCAGATAATATACTATACTTTGCACAAATAAGCATAGGGGGTAGATTGAATGGGCAAAACGTTGGATTTATTACAAAAATTAATTACTTTTGATAGTTCTAATCAAGAAGTTGCAAATGAAACCATTGATTATTGTAAACAGTGGTTAGAAGAACAGGGGCTCAAATCTGAAATTATAACGAACAATGATTATAAGATGCTTATTTGTAATGTAGGCGAAGGTAGTAAGCGACTCATTCTAAATGGGCATGTTGATGTGGTGAGTGGGAAAGAAGCACAATTTGACCCTGAAATTAAACATGGCAAAATTTATGGACGCGGTTCTGCTGATATGAAAGCAGGTGTCGCTTCATTTATGGTTGCAATGACTGAACTTCAAGATGCTGATTTAGGTGATGCCAGCGTTCAACTTCAATTAGTTACAGATGAGGAAATTGGTGGTCATAACTGTTCTGCGTATTTAACAGAGCAAGGCTATTTAGGTGATTTTGTGATTTGTGCTGAACCAACGCAAATTGGAATTGGCTATCAATCTAAAGGCCTTTTACAATTTGACATTCAATTAAATGGTAAGTCAGCACATGGTAGTAGACCTTGGGAAGGTGACAATGCCATTATAAAAGCCTATGAAGTATACGAAAAAATAATTGACTTGCCGTTTGCGAAACAATCTACAGATATTTTTGATGGCCCTTCGATCAATCTCGCTAAAATTTCTGGTGGTGAGGTTTATAACAAAGTACCAGATACATGTACGCTTTCAGTTGATATTCGTTATTTACCTAACCAGGATAAAGATGACATTCTAGAACAAATTAAAGGTGTTACAGATGATGAAATAGCTGTGCATATGTCAGGTCCGAGTGTGAAAAATGAAATAGATAATCCTTATATTCAACATCTTGTAAAAGAAATTAAATCTGTAACTGGCAATCAAGAAGCCAATATTTTTGGACAGCATGGCTTTGCAGATACAAGATACTTTTCAAGATTTGATGTGCCAGCAATTGAATTCGGACCTTCTGGTGATGCGTGGCATGGAGATGGTGAATATGCCGTAGTAGACTCATTAGATCAATATAAAGATATCATTGTAGGTTTTGGAAAAACGTTTAATTAGAAACAGGCAAGTGGTTGAAATAGATACTAAAATATAAGCGAACGCTCAATTTTAATCATTGTGCGTTCGCTTTTTTAGATAACTAAAAGTGTTTAAATGAAACCTATCCATTGCCAGTAAGTAAAACTAAATAATACGATAAGTAAGTAACCAATAACGGTGATTGGAATACCTGTTTTCAAGAAATCTTTAACAGTAAATGTTTCTGTACCATATGCCAACATAGATTGTGGTGAACTAACAGGAAGTAAGAAGCCAAAGCTAATTACAAATTGTTGTATGAGCACAAAGGCCATAGACTGCTCTCCTAAATCTAATGTCATTGTGAGTGAAATAAATACTGGAATTAATGCAGATGCCAAGCTTGTGGCACTTGCAAAACCTAAATGAATTAATATATTAAACAAAGAAATTAAAGCAATCGTCATCACTAATGGATAGTATTCAAGGCCGATAAGCCCAAAGGTTTGATCACTTAGCCATTGCGCAGCAGTTGTTTTTAATAACACATTACCTAAGGAGATACCCACACCAAATACAATAATCGTACCCCATGGAATGCGAGACTCAGCTTCTTTCCATGTCATAATACCAATTTTAGGGGTTAACATGATTGCTAGCGCTAATAAAATAATAGAAGATGAATCAATCGGATGTAGCACTTTTTCTGTAGACCAAAGTAAAAGTAATGCAATTGAAATAGCAATGAGACGCCATTCTTTAGCAGTGATAGGACCCATTTCATGTAATTGTTTTTTGATCAGTTGCTTGCCTCCAGATATTTCGTGTACCTCTGGTGGCATTACTTTTAGCATAATGAAATAAAGTGCAATAGACATCAAGATAGACCACGGACCAGCATAAAGAAACCATTGACCCCATGAAATATCTATTCCTAATTGATCATTAATAAAATTGATGGCAACGATATTTTGAGCGGCTGCCGTTTTAATACCTACGTTCCAAATAGACACAGCTTGTACCGCCGTAATGACAAGTAAAGCAGCAAGTTTACTATTTTTAGAAATGCCAAAAGCAGTAACCATCCCTAACAAAATAGGAATAACTGCCCCAGCACGCGCAGTTGCTGAAGGTACAAAGAAAGCTAGAAAAATGGCAACAATAATTGTACCGATAATGATGCGGTTGGTCTTATTACCTACCATAGAAAGAACGATGAGTGCGAGACGCTTATGTAGATTTGTAATTTGCATTGCGGTAGCTAAAAATAGTGCTGCAGCTACCAGTGCAATGGCAGTAGATGAGAATCCACTAAAAGCGAGTTTCAATGCGTTAGTCGTACCGAATAAACTACTCCCTTCTAAAACTTTACCGCTTGCTTGTGGATTACCTAGAGACTCGGTTAAATTTTGTACGGGACTAAATCCTAAGAGCAAGATAATCAAACCGACAATCATCGCTGCTGATACAGGGTAAGTGACTGCTTCAGTTACCCATAAGATAACGGCGAATAGTAAGATAGCTAATGCACTTTTAGCCATGAAAGGTAAGGTGTCTGGCGTTGGTAATAGCATGATAATCACAAGCGCAAGCACACTGATGATTAGCCAAAGCGGTTTAAATGTGGTGTTTTTATTCTTTGCTGAATGTTGTTTCATCTTTAAAATGCTCCTTTTCTTAATTTTTCAATTTTATAATATCAAATCAGTAAAACGTGCTCACTATAATATTAAAAAGTTCATAAAAATGCCTTTAGTTAAGTAAGAAATATAAAGAAGAGGATGAGAACCTACATTATAATGACTGAAAAATTGTGTGCATTTTATAAAATGTTTAATTTTAAAGAAACAGAGAATAATAATGATGTAGAGATAATGTGCGTGAATTTAAATAAATGATAATAAGGTGATTAAATGGATGTAAGATTTCCAATAGGAGAATTAGAAGTTCCAGATAATGTAACATTAGATGATATACAAAAGTGGGCGAAAGAAATAGAAGGTTATACTGAACGCTTAAGAGAGACTGTAGACTCGCTAGATGATGAAGCGTTGAATGCAAAGTATCGTGCAGGGAGTTGGACAGTACGTCAACTTGTACATCATATTGCTGACTCTCAATTAAATATGTATCAGCGTTTGAAGTTAGCACTCACGGATAACAATCCGACCGTACCAGCGTTTATTCAAGATGAATGGGTGATGTTGCCGGATAACGACTTACCTATCGAAAGCTCGATTAAGATGCTAGAAGGCATGAACGAGCGTATCGTAGCGGTAGCTAACAATTTAAATGAAGATCAATTAGCACAAACATTTACGTTAAAAGATAGTGGCGAGATAACGGTAGCTAAAAAGATAGCAAAACTATCTTGGCATGAAGAACATCACTTAGCACATATTAAAATAGCACTATCTAAATAGTAGAATCTAGAAAGTCGTTCAAATTATGAAAATTTGAATGGCTTTTTTAATTTGTTATCTAGCTATTTTGTATGATTTATATAGAACTATAGTAAAATAACTCTTAAAAAGGGTGCAAGTAGGATTTTCAATAAATTGCAAATGGGAAAACAAGGTGGAATTGTACACAATTGACAAACAAATTACATAAATATTACGTGTTTATATTCTAAATTAAGCTGTTTACAGACGCTCATCAAAGCTTTTATTCACTTTTTAGTCATTATGAGTCACTTTTTCAATGTAATTTAGATGTAATGAACATGCGTATATTTTAATTTGACTGTAACCTACAAACATTTTATGGATGTTATAGTATTATTTGTGAGTTGGTTGAAGCAGTAAATTATTTTTTAATTAAATAATTGAAATTCAATCGCATAAAATAAAAAATGAAAATTATCTTTCTGGGAGGATTTATTAATAATGAAAAAAACAGTAATCGCATCAACTTTAGCAGTAGGATTAGGCGTAACAGGAGCAGCAGCAGGAAATTCAGCTGACGCTTCAGAACAAAACGTAGACCAAGCACAATTAGCGCAATTAGCTCAATCAAATCCAGAGCAATTAAATGAAGCACCTGTTCAAGATGGTTCATATGACATAGACTTTAATCATAACGGTACAGACTATAGCTTCGAATCAGATGGTACAAACTTTAGCTGGAGCTTTGGTGGAGGATCAACTGAAGGTTCAACTGAGGCACCTGCTCAACAAGAAGCACCAGCTGAACAAGCAGCTGAGCCAGCACAACAATCAGCGCCAGCTGAACAAGCGGCTGAACCAGCTCAGCAAGAAGCACCAAAAACTGAAGCAACTCAACAACCACAACAAGAATCTACTTCAAAAGAATCAAGTGAAGCTTCAAGTGGTTCATCAGTAAATGTTAACTCTCATTTACAAGCAATCGCTCAACGTGAATCAGGTGGCGATCTTAAAGCTGTTAACCCATCATCAGGTGCAGCAGGTAAATACCAATTCTTACAAAGTACTTGGGATTCAGTAGCTCCAGCAGCTTACCAAGGTGTATCTCCAACAGAAGCACCTGAATCAGTACAAGATGCAGCAGCAGTTAAACTTTACAACACTGCAGGCGCTTCACAATGGGTTACTGCATAATTTAGTCAGTAATTAATCAGTTAAATAAAGTATTCAAAACCTGTTTCTACAATATAGAAGCAGGTTTTTTGATTTAATAAATAATTTGAGATAAATAAAACAAGCACGATTTAGATTAGTATCTAAATCGTGCTTGTTTTTGTTATTAAAATATTTCCGAGGAAATGCAAGCGTAGTATGAATGCAATGCAAGTATTACAAATAACGTGACCAGATGCCTTCGCTTGGGATTGATTCTACAGATATAATTTCATCTTTAGTCGGATGTTTTACGCTAAGGTGCGATGCCCATAAAGCAATTTGTTGACCAGGTTTATTCATATGTTGTCCATATTTTTGGTCACCATATAATGGTAAGTTTTGATTCGCAAATTGCACTCTAATTTGATGTGAGCGTCCAGTTCGTAATTGTACTTCGACTAAACTTTTCTTTTCAGCATTATGAATCATCTTGTAGTCTAAGATGGCTTGCTTTGCTTCTTTTTTCCTTGAATCTACCACATGTACGATGTTTTTATTCCGATCTTTCCAGAGATAATCTTTAAATTCACCTTGTTTTTTTGCAGGAGCACCATGAACAACCGCTAAATATGTTCTATCAAAGTTTTGTTTTCTTAGTTCATTTGATAAACGAGACGCAGCTTTAGATGTTTTGGCAAAAACCATAGCACCACCGACTGGTCTGTCGAGACGATGTACTAAACCAAGGTAAACCTTTCCTGGTTTATTATATTTTTCTTTAATGTAATCTTTTAACATAGATAATAAATCTTCATCTTTTGAGTCATCAGCCTGTACTGGTATATTAATAGGTTTTTCGACCATAAGTAAATGATTATCCTCATAAAGGACATTGATCAACATTGAACTCCTCCAAATCGATATAATGCTTTACATAGTTAGTACGCAATATTAAAAAATAATTAAAAATATATCAACATAGTATATTATCATATTGTAGAATAAATTCAATGACATAAATATATTATAGAAATAAAAAATAATGTATTTTAAATAACGGGAAATAAAAATAAATCGAAGTAAAAAGTAACTGTATACTATTGGTGTAAAGATACACCGTTGTCACACTAATTACATAGAGATTACATAGAGGTAAAGCCAAGTATTCTATTTATGAACTATCATGAGAGGATTTTGGTTGAATTTTCTGGAAATTATTAAGATTTTTAGTGTAATGGGAGTGTAAAAAGTCGATTGTTTTTTTAACTTCACTGTAACCCACGAGCTATTTATAGATGTTACAGTAGGTCTTGTAAATTAATTGAGGAAAGTAAATCGTCTTAGCGATGATTGAAATTACGAATTAATTTTAAAACTATAAAATAGAAATTATCTCTTAGGAGGATTATTAATAATGAAAAAAACAGTAATTGCATCAACTTTAGCAGTAGGATTAGGCGTAACAGGAGCAGCAGCAGGAAATTCAGCTGACGCTTCAGAACAAAACGTAGACCAAGCACAATTAGCGCAACAAGCTCAATCAAACTCTGAACAATTAAATCAAGCACCCGTACAAGAGGGTTCATATAATCATAACTTTACTCAAGATGGCGTAAATTATAACTTCCAATCAGATGGTACAAACTTTACTTGGAGCTATGGTGAAGGTTCAAATGGTTCATCAGAGCAAGCTTCAACTAATAGTGGTCAACAACAAGCTCAACCACAACAAGAGCAAGCACAACAAGCAACTGCTGAGCAACCAACTGAACAATCAGCTCCACAAACTGAAGAAACTCAACAACCACAACAAGAAGCAGCTTCAACTCAATCTTCAGAAAGTTCAAATAAGTCTAGCTCAAGTGAGGCTTCAAGTGGTTCATCTGTAGAAGTTAATGATCACTTAAAAGGAATTGCTGAACGTGAATCAGGTGGCGACCTTAAAGCTGTTAACCCTTCATCAGGTGCAGCAGGTAAATACCAATTCTTACAAAGTACTTGGGATTCAGTAGCACCTGAAGAATACCAAGGTCAATCACCAACTGAAGCTCCAGAATCAGTACAAGATCAAGCAGCAATGGATCTTTACGAATCTGAAGGTGCTTCACAATGGGTTACTGCATAATATAAGCAGTAATGTCTAATTAAAATTAAATATAGTTAAGTGAATAAACTAATCCCTGTTTCTACACATGTAGAGGCAGGGATTTTTATATGTAAATAAATTTATTTTGAAAGTTGATTAACTAATGGGTGTAAGGGAATAATATGATATTATGAAAAAACTTTTAGCACATTTAATCGTAGCATTGACGTTAGCAATTATATTATTTTTGACTACTTTATTTTTCGATTTACTTAAATCGATGCACTTAACAGCATTATTACTGAATATAGATTTTTTAATAGATGACAATGCTTCAAATATTGTTATGGAATTTTTAATTCATGTAGGCATTACAATTTTACTTTATGCTTTACTCTATTTTATTTATAAAAAGTTAGGGGATTATTATTATATCGCGTTAATTTGTGTCATGTTTTCATTTTTAGCACTGTATCCATTGCTGATTTATATGGCAATTAACCCTGTTTTTCAATTCCAATTCATGGGGTATATCTGTTGGATCATTGCACATATTCTATTTTTAGTTTGTACGCATAAAGGGATTAAGTTTATGACGAGAAGGTTTTAAAATTCATAATTTTGTTGAAAACTTAATACAGTAAAAGTGAAAAGTCGCTTTATAATTATTATGTAACGACGTTAATTACTCTTAAGGAGGGGTTTTTAATTAAAAATGCAGAATTAGTATTATTTGATTTAGATAATACTTTATTTCCTTTCAATGATTTATGGTTAATTGCGAATAAACAAATTTTCAACGATTCTGGATATGCAGAAGATATTGCATATAATGAATTCCTCAAAATTTACACTTATTATGATAAAAAATTTTGGTTGAAACATAGTCGAGGAGAGATAACTTTAGATGAACTCAGGCAACTACGATTAATTGAAAGCTTAAAATATTTTAAGAAAAATATTACAACGAAAGGAGCTCATGAATATTTCTTAGCATTTTTTGACATTATTATTCAACATATTAAACCTAATATAATATTAAATGATCACCTTAATGAATTAAAAAAATGGGTGAATATAGGTATATTAACTAACGGGAAAAATTTAGAACAAACGACTAAGATAGCGCGTTTAGAATTAAATAAGGTTTTTGAAAATAATATATTTATATCTGAAGATATTGGAAGTGAAAAGCCTGATAGTGCTGCTTTTTTAAAAGTGACTCATATGCTAAATATCAAACCTGAGCATACAATATATGTAGGAGATTCTTGGGAAAATGATGTTTCTGGTTCACTTAATGTAGGCATGAAACCAATTTGGTTTAATGGTGACAAAAACATAAATGACAAAAATATAGAAGTTATTAATAGTAGTATAGAAGGGTTAGTAGAAAGTTTGATAACACGAGTGAAACGATAAATAAAACACTGTTATGCATCATGCATAACAGTGTTTTATATTATTTATTGGCTTACAAGATTTTTGAAGTTTTCCAAGCGTGCTGCTTTTTCTTCTTCGCTAATGTCATGTTTTTTTACATAACGATTATTTTCGTGAGTTGCACATTCGTGTGTACAAGCACCTAAATAACGTTCTTCATTTTCTTCAGAAACAAGAATTTGTTTGTTACATTCTGGATTGCTACAGTTGATATAACGTTCGCATGGCGTACCATCGAACCATTCTTTGCCCACAACTGTTTTATCTACTTGGTTAACTTCTACACTAATACGTTCATCAAAGACATACATTTTACCGTCCCATAATTCACCTTTTACTTCCGGATCTTTACCGTAAGTAGCAATGCCGCCTTCAAGTTGACCAACATCCTCAAAGCCTTCTTTTAATAAGTAACCAGAGAATTTTTCACAGCGGATACCGCCAGTACAATAAGTGACAATTTTTTTGTCCATGAATTGCTCTTTATTTTCTTTAATCCAATCAGGTAGGTCTCTAAATCTCGTGATATCAGGGCGAACTGAACCACGGAAATGACCTAAATCGTATTCGTAATCATTTCTTGCATCAATGACTACAGTATCATCAGCTAATAAAGCTTCTCTAAATTCTTGTGGTGATAAGTAATTTCCTGTTAATTCTCTTGGGTCAACGTCATCTTCTAAATCTAGTGCAACAATTTCTTCTCTTGGACGTACGTGCATTTTTTTGAAAGCATGTCCTTCAGCTTCATCAACTTTAAAAGTAATCCCTTTAAATCTTTCATCTGATTTCAACTGTTCCATATATTTATCAGTAGCTTCGACTGTCCCAGATACAGTACCATTGATACCTTCTGTAGATACTAAAATACGGCCCTTAAGTTCTAAATTCTTACAAAAATCTAAATGCTCCGTAGCGAAAGTTTCGGGGTCATCAAGTGTTGTATATTTATAATACAATAATACTCTATAATCCATAATTCGATTCTCCTCTAATCTATTCTTTTCATTATTATTAATATAAAATTTATGGTTGAAGTGGTTGGTTGTATTGAAGCAACGTGATGCTTCATTTATAATTTACTTACTCATTATTTCGAGTAAAAGAACAAAATTCTCCTTATTGCATTATAACAAAAAAGGGATAATATTCAATTTATTAATTTAAATTAGTGCAATATTTTCATTATATATGAAAAGTACATTTGAAGAAATAGAAAAATAAAAATGCTCTTCTCAAAGCCGTCACTTTAATAGTGAAAACCATGAAAAGAGCATAGGTATATAGCATTCATTTTATACTTCTTAAAATTTAGAAGCAGCTATGATGAACTTATTTCTTCTTATTTGTGCAAACAAGTGCAGTCACTAAGCCAATTGTACTTATAGCAAAAATAATGTTCATAATTGCTAAAGTTTCGATGATTACGACGTCTTTGCCTAATCTTTCAAAGGCATTTTGCTGCATTTCCTTTTCAGAGCTTAAATCGCTTTGTGATCTTGAAGGTTTTTCTTCGATATCTTCTAACATTCTTTCTTCAACTTTAGGCATGTAATTCCTCCTTGTATACTACTTTAATATTTTCCCTTTTGACAAAAAATCAATCATACACCTTTGAAAACGCTAAACTATAAGTAATTGCAAATGAACGTGGTTATTACTATACTGAATTGATAATTGTTAGTTGAAAAGGGAGAGATGTAAATGGAAACGGTATACTTGGCAGGCGGATGTCTATGGGGTGTACAAGCCTTTGTTAAAACTTTACCTGGTGTAGTAGACACAGAAGGCGGTAGGGCAAACGGTATTACAGATACACTCGATGGAGAATATGATGGATATGTAGAAGTCATTAAGACAACATTTGATCCAGCAAAAGTGACAGTTACAGACTTAATGGGATATCTATTTGAAATTATTGATCCTTATAGCGTAAACAAGCAAGGTGAAGATGTTGGCTTGAGATATAGAACAGGATTATACAGTGAAGATGCCAAGCATTTAAAAGAGGCGCAAGCATTTATAGACGCAATTGAAGACCATTATCTGATTGCAACAGAAGTATTACCACTGACAAATTACGTGAAAAGTGCAGAAGAAAATCAAGATAGATTAACAAGATTCCCTGATGATTACTGTCATCTTCCTAAAGCACTCGTAAATAAATATAAATAAATAAACAAGGCGGCTCTCAGATTAGTGAGAACCGCCTTTGTTTATGAGCAGTGATTATGAACTATCTCATGATGTATTAAATAAGTAGTTTATCTTTAAGCTTTTAACACATCTTGTTCTAATGGAATTGATTTTTGAGCACCTTCAACTTGGACTGTAAGCGAAGCTGCTTTATTTGCGTAAGTAATACTTTCTTCTATATTAAAGTCTGTCATATTGAGACGGCTTGCAAATGCACCGATAAAAGTGTCACCTGCTGCTGTTGTATCAATCGCTTTTACTTTAAACGAAGGTATTAAACCAGCAGAATTTGCTGTCGCGTAATAAGTACCTTGCTCGCCAAGTGTGATAATGACAACTTTCATGCCTAAAGATAAAAAGTATTCGGCGTTTTGATGCATTGATGCACGATCTGTAACTGCGATACCACTTAATAATTCTGCTTCTGTTTCGTTTGGCACAATAATGTCAGTTAAAGTCAGTAAATCTTTAGATAATTCACTTGCAGGAGCTGGATTTAAAATAGTAGTGACATTGTTTTCACGTGCGATTTTAAAAGCGCTAATAATCGCAGGAACAGGCACTTCAAGTTGAGCAATAATATAATCTGCTTCTGCAATTGCGTCGGCTGCTTTATTTACATCTGTATCATTTAATTCCATATTTGCGCCACCATAAACTAAAATTGTATTTTGTCCATTGGCATCAATTGTTATGAATGCTTGGCCTGTTTGGGCAGTATCTGTTGTCATGATGTAGTCTGTATTCATATGCGCTTCTTCAAAATCTTCTAACATGAAATCTGCGTCTCCTTCAGTTCCAATCTTAGAAATAAAAGTTGTTTGGGCATTTGAGCGAGCAGTTGCAAGTGCTTGATTTGCGCCTTTACCGCCACCATAAATTTTTTGAGCATTTTGAAGATGTAATGTTTCTCCTGGTTTAACAAAACGGTCTACGTTTAAAATTTTATCTACATTGGTAGAACCAATAATTACAACTTTATTTGTCATAGTATATTCTCCTTTTTTCTTTAAAATGTCACGTTAGATTCAAGTGCAATATTTGAAAATGGTGTCGTTTCCCCTGTGCGAATATTAGCTTTTGTTAGTGAATGATTTAAATTTTGTTTCATTTCTTCATGTGGAATAAATGAAATTTCTACATTGTCACCTATCAATGATTTAATTTGTTTAAGTTGTTCAGCGTTTTGTGTTTTGATTTCTTCTGCAAGAAATATTTTTTGAACTTCAACTTCTGATAAAACGTTCTCTAAAACATCAATAAAGCGTGGTAAATCTTTAGTAATCGCTAAATCAATACGACGTTCGTCATTTGGAATTGGCATACCCGCATCATTAATTGTTATTAAATCAAAATGCCCTAATGTTGCAATTGCATGTGATACATGACTATTTAAAACCTTTGTTTTTTTCATAATTAAATCTCCCATTCTATAGTTTATTTAATAAATACTGTAACTGCTGCTGCTATTAGTATGATTACAAGTCCAATAATAGTAACGATAAGTTCTTTTGGTGTTTTTCTCTGATTCAAGAAATAAATACCTGTTAACGTAGCTAATACTACTGATGTTTGTGACAGTATGAATCCTGTCGCTAATCCATTCATATCTGACTGTGCAGAAATTAAGTATGTTAATGCACCAAATGCAAAGAACAATCCTGAAATAATTTGTTTCCAGCTGACTTTTTCTAAGAAAGCATTGCCTTGTTTCATATTCATAAATGCATAAATTACTGCAGCAAGCACCATACCCATTGCTTGTGGTAAGAATGCTTCCATACCACTGATATTAGTTGCTTGAGGTGCTGCAGAGTAGGCCCAATAACCTATTTCACCTATAAGTAGTAAAATAACTGCATTTCTTAATTTCTTACTATACTGTTGTTCTGATTTTTCACTCCAAACAGTCATATATGCACCAATTAGCACAACAAGTAGGGCAGTGAAGCCGATAATTTTATTTGTTAATCCTGGCCAATCTCCTAATGCGAAGACACCCCATAGTGATGCACCTAACAGTTGAAATGCAGTTGTGATTGGCATAGCTCTGGAAGAACCAACTAGACCAAATGCTTTAAAAGTAATAATTTGTCCAAAGCCCCAACCAACACCTGATATCAATGAAAATATAAGGTTCATTCCTGTTGGAAAATCGATACCTTGAATGAATGCGAAACCTAATGCGAAAATCAACGTTCCTACTGTTGCACCAAATATTTGGTTAACTGGTCGTCCACCAAACTTCGATGCGATGGTAGGAAATAGTCCCCAACCCAGTAATGGTCCAAGACCAATTAAAATTGCTATAATATCCATAAGACACCTCTATATATATATTTATGTAGTGATTATTTTTAGGTAAAACGATTTAGTAAAACGTTTTACTAAGTCATAATAACATCAATTTCTATTTTTGTACACGCTTTCATTTTTTGCAAAAAAAATATAAGACCTAGAAGATAAGCTGAAAATTGATAACTGCTAACTCGAGTCAAGCAATCAATGACATATCTTTAAGTCTTATATTATGTGTGTTTTATTTTTAAAAATGTTGCGTTGTTTCTCTGATAATTAACTCATTATGTAATGCAACGTTATGTAAAGTTGCATCATTTTGATTCAGCTTATGAGTGATTAAAGCTAATGCAGCCTCGCCTATTTCTTTAATAGGTTGTGCAACTGTGGTGAGGGAAGGGACAAGATATTTTGCAATGTCTATATTATCAAATCCAATAACTGAAATATCGTTTGGTACGTGAAATCCTTTATCAGCGAGACCACGCATAATACCAATAGCCATCTCATCATTCGTTGCAAAAATAGCACTAGATTTGGACTTTATAATATCATCAATGACTGCAAATCCACCTTCTTTATTTAAAGGGGTTTCGATAATTATAGGAGATGGTATCTCATGCATTTCACAATATTTGATGAAACCATCTGTTCTTGCTTTCATATTACTCGTTAAATTATAAGGTTGAATGATTGAAATGTGCGTGTGGCCGTAATCAATAAGATGTGCGGCTGCAAGTTCACCACCACTGCGTTCATTTGTTTTTACGATATCAGTAAATCCATGGTCATCACTTTGATCTAGTACGATATAGGGTATATTATGATTTAATAAATATTGATTTAAACGAGACGGGTTCTTAATCATCTGCGCAATAATCAGACCATCCATGCCTCGTTCGACAAGATGCATAATCCCTTCTTCGATTTTATCTTCCTTTGTTGTTAAGAAGAATAAATCGACATCATCTGGTTTATGATCGTCCATAGTTTGCATCATCGTGGAAAAGAATGGATTAGTTAAATTTGGTAATAGCACACCGATTAATTTTGTTTGGCTACCACGTAATTGTTGCGCATTTTTATTAGGGAAGTAGCCTAATCGCTCTTTAGCAGCAATGACTTTGTTTACTGTTTCCTCTGAAAAACGGTTGCTTTTTTTATTTAAAATTTGAGAAACCGTAGTCAAAGACACGTCTGCTTCTTTAGCTACATCTTTGATAGAAACTTTTTTCATCCAAGTTCACTCCTCATACAATCTATCCATTTAATATAATAAGTAATATTTTTATTAATTATAGCGTACCATGTACAAAGTAAAATGTATCAATTTCTTATTAATAAAATGAAAACGTTTTATATTTTTGGGTGAATTTTTCAAAAAGTGAAGAAAAGATAGGAGTAAGTCAGGTCGTGTAGTAAAATATTTTTACAGACAAGTTGGAATAAAGGTGGCTAATCTCATTGAAAATGGGGTGATGCCTATGGTTTTGGTCTCTACTCCAAGAAAGGATAGAAAATGACTGATTATGAAATCTTAATGGTTGTGTTAACAATCATTGGACTCATATTAGTTTGTAATAGCCAAAAAAAATAACGTTCCAACTTTAGGCAGATAAATGTTGGAACGTTATTTTCACTTTGTCTAGCCACCGTCTTTTTAACGGGTCTGTGAGGGAGGTATGTTAGCGCATACCTTCTTCTTAATTTTAATATAGCAACAGTCAATTCATAAGTCAAAAGATTTTATTATATTTTTAAAAGCTTACATAGAGACGTTATAAGACTTCAATAAAATGATTCATTTAGGGATAGTTAAATTTTTCAAAAAGTGAAGAAAAGATAGGAGTGAGGCAAGTCGTGTAGTAAAATATTTTTACAGACAAGTTGGAATAAAGGTGGCTAATCTCATTGAAAATGGGGTGATGCCTATGATTTTGGTCTCTACTCCAAGAAAGGATAGAAAATGACTGATTATGAAATCTTAATGGTTGTGTTAACAATCATTGGACTCATATTAGTTTGTAATAGCCAAAAAAAATAACCTTCCAACTTTGGAGAAGTTAAGGTTATTTTAACCAAAAAGCCACCGTGTTTTAACGGGTCTGTGAGGGAAGTATGTTAGCGCATATCTCCTTCTTAATTTTAATATAACAACGGTTAATTCATAAGTCAAAAGATTTTATTATATTTTTAAAAGCTTACATAGAGACGTTATAAGACTTCAATAAAATGATTCATTTAGGGATAGTTAAATTTTTCAAAAAGTGAAGAAAAGGTAGGAGTGACGCAGTTCATGTAGTAAAATATTTTTACAGACAAGTTGGAATAAAGGTGGCTAATCTCATTGAAAATGGGGTGATGCCTATGGTTTTGGTCTCTACTCCAAGAAAGGATAGCAAATGACTGATTATGAAATCTTAATGGTTGTGTTAACAATCATTGGACTCATTTTAGTTTGTAATAGCAAAAAAAATAACGTTCCAACTTTAGGCTAATAAGTGTTGGAACGTTGTTTTCAAATCAAAAAGCCACCGTATTTTAACGGGTCTGTGAGGGAGGTATGTTAGCGCATATCTCCTTCTTAATTTTAATATAACAACAGTCAATTCATAAGTCAAAAGATTTTAATGAGTGACGTTTCAATGGCTTAACAGTAGTCTTTCAAGAGGGATGGCAGTACAAAGAACGACGTTTAAACTAAGTACGTAATTACTTTATATTATATGATGAATTCAACGTATAAATTCAATTTTTCTTAAAATTTGATTCATTGAATAAATATGACGTATGCTATAATATGCGGTATTAAGACAAATTGGTGAGACTAGGAGATTTTCAATTATGAATAAGCCGAAATATCAAATTGTAGCGGACGAAATTAAAGAAAAAATAATTAACAAAAGCTATCAAGTTGGAATGCTCTTGCCTACAGAAAAGCAATTTCAGGATAGATATAATTTAAGTCGCTATACAATCAGACAAGCAATGGATTTATTAGTCAAAGAAGGATACATTAAAAAGAAAAAAGGTTCTGGATCATATGTGAGTTACAATTATTTAAATACAAATCAGAACAATGAAACTAAAAAAATAGGCGTAATCGTGACTTACTTATCGGATTATATTTTCCCGAGTATTATTCGAGGCATTGAGAATGTATTAAAAAAGCATGGCTATTCTTTAATATTAGCAAGTACGAATAACAATCATGAGGAAGAACGTAGATGTCTAGAGATGATGCTGAATCAAGGTGTGACGGGACTTATTATAGAACCTACTAAGAGTAATGTCTATAATCCGAACTTGTCCTATTATTCATTATTCAAACAGCGAGATATTCCGATTTTAATGATTAATGCTAAGTATGATGAGTTGAATTTGCCTTATATAGCAATTGATGATGTGAAATCTGGCTATTTAGCAACAAAATATTTAGTTGATCAAGGACATGAAAATATTGCTTTAATTACTAAAATAGACGATAACCAAGGTAAATTAAGAATGAAAGGTTATTTTAATGCTTTTGAAAGTAATCATATTCTTTTTAAAGGCGAACATATTTATACATTTGATACCGAAAGTAAGCCACAAGTCATCGAACAAATTGTTCAGCATATTTGTGAGAAAAAGATTAATATCACTGGCTTAGTTTGTTATAACGATGAAATTGCTTACGAGATCATCCAAAGATTAAAACAGCGAAACGTGCAGATACCAAGCGATTTATCTGTGGTTGGCGAAGATAATTCAGTGCTAAGTAAATTGAGTGAGATGGATTTGACTACAACGTCACATCCTCAAGAATTACTTGGTAGAAAAGCAGCAGAATGGATGATTAACGCGATAAATACAGATAAAAAACAAACGTCACAACTTATAGATACATATATTATCGAACGAAATTCTGTAAAAAAAATATAAAAGACAGGCTCAAATCAATCACGCTATTGGTTTGAGCCTTTTTATAACCCAAAACATGTACGGACATAAAATAATAAATGTTGACATGTACGGACAAATATTATAAGGTGTATTTGAAAACGGTTTCAATAGGAGTGTTGGAAATGGATGGTTTGAAGAAAGCATTAAATAGTGAAGATATATCGATTGGTATTGAACTTGGTTCTACAAGAATTAAAACCGTAGCAATTGATCAGCATTTAAATACAGTTGCATCTGGACATTTTGAATGGGAAAACCAATTCGTAGATGGATATTGGACATATTCCATTAATGATATCTGGGTCGGTTTACAGAAAAGTTATAGTGCAATGACAACAGAAATGAAAGAAAAACATAATTTAACATTAAAACAAGTGAAGTCGATTGGTATCAGCGGTATGATGCATGGTTATCTAGCGTTTGATCATAATGAAGATTTACTTGTACCATTTAGAACTTGGAGAAATGGTAATACAGCAAAGGCAGCTACGTTACTTAGCGAAGCATTTCAATTTAATATTCCAGAACGTTGGAGTATTGCGCATGTATATCAAGCCATATTAGATAAAGAAGCCCATGTGAATCAAATTGAATATTTAACAACGTTAGCTGGATATGTACATTGGTACTTAACTGGTGAAAAAGTTGTCGGTATTGGCGAGGCTTCAGGCATGTTCCCAATAGATGTTAACAACAAAACGTATAGATCTGATTTATTAAATCAAGCCAATGACTTATTTGAAAGTGAAGGATTTGCAAAGTCAGTAGAAACTATATTACCTGAAATTAAATTGGCAGGTGAAAATGGTGGTCGTCTTACAAGTGATGGTGCAACATTATTAGATCCTTCAGGAAATCTTGAAGCTGGTAGCGTGATGTGCCCTCCAGAAGGTGATGCTGGTACTGGTATGGTAGCAACGAATACAGTAGCGAAGAATACAGGTAATATATCAGCCGGTACTAGTGCGTTTGCAATGGTTGTATTATCTGATGCATTAAAGGGTATGTACCCAGAAATTGATGTAGTAACAACACCTGATGGAAGTGAAGTAGCAATGATTCACACCAATAACTGTACTTCTGATATTAATGATTGGATGAACATATTTGGCGAAGTATTAAGTGTCATGGGTGTTGATTTTTCATCAGATGAGTTGTACGGACAGATATTTGAGCGTTCATTGGAAAGTGATGACAACATTGGTGGCTTACTTTCATACAATTATGTTTCAGGCGAAAACATCACAGACGTAGAAACAGGTTATCCATTATTTGTACGTGAACCAAACTATAATTTCAATTTAGCTAATTTTATGAAAATGCATTTATATAGTGCATTCAGTACTTTGAAAATTGGAATGGATTTATTGAAAAATAATGAATCGATTAACATAGATAAATTAATAGCACATGGCGGTATTTTTAAAACGAAAGGTGTCGCACAGCAAGTATTATCATCAGCACTTGAAAATAAAATTACCGTAATGGATACGGCAAGTGAAGGTGGCGCATGGGGTGTCAGTGTTTTAGCTTACTATAGCGCACAAGAATCTCAACAACCTTTAGCTACTTTTTTAAATGAAGTTGTATTTTTAAACACAGAAGAAGTAACAGTGGAACCAGCAGAACAAGAAGTGATTAACTTTAATAACTATGTAGAAAAAGTTAAAAAGGGTTTACCTATAGAACAATCGATAGCTAAGTATTTAGGAGGCAAATAACATGTTAGAAGCGTTAAAAGCTGAAGTTTATAAAGCAAATTTAGAGTTGCCAAACCGAGGATTGATTAAATATACATGGGGTAACGTGAGTGCCTTTGATGCAGAATCACAATTATTTGTTATCAAGCCGAGTGGCGTAGATTACGATGTCATGAAACCAGAAGATATGGTGGTTTGTAATTTAGATTGTGAAGTGGTTGAAGGAAATTTAAAACCTTCTTCAGATATGCCAACGCATGCTGTCCTTTATAAAGAATTTGGTGATATTGGCAGTGTCGTACATACGCATTCACCATGGGCAACAACGTGGGCGCAATCAGGATTGAACGTGCCAGCTATGGGAACAACACATGCAGATACATTCTACGGCGAAATTCCGTGTGCTAGATTTTTAACGACTGAAGAAATCAATAAAGATTATGAGTATGAAACAGGCAATGTCATTGTTGAAACATTTAAAGAAAAAGGTATCAACCCACATGAAGTACCTGCAGTATTATTGCATGGTCACGCACCATTTATTTGGGGAGATAATTGTGAAAAAGCTGTGATGAACGCAGTAGTGTTAGAAGAAGTATGTAAGATGAATATCTTCACAAGACAATTAAATCCATTCGCAGAAACATTACCTAAAGCAGTACTTGATAAACACTTTGAAAGAAAACACGGCACAAATGCCTATTACGGACAAAACTAAGGAGGAAACAAAATGACTACAACAAAAAAATTCTGGTTTGTGATTGGATCACAAGAACTCTATGGTGATGATGCACTCGCACAAGTTAAACAAAATGCACAAAATATTACGGACGAATTAAACGCGCAGGCACAATTACCGTTTGAAATAGAGTTACAAACGAAATTAGCAATTTCTGCAGATGTTATTACAGATATTATGAAAGAAGCGAATTATCGTGATGATATTTTAGGTGTGATTACATGGATGCATACATTTTCACCAGCGAAAATGTGGATTAGAGGTACTAAATTATTACAAAAACCATTATTACATTTAGCAACTCAATACAACAATGATATTTCATGGGAAAACATTGATATGGATTATATGAATTTACATCAATCAGCGCATGGTGATAGAGAATACGGTTATATTAACCGCCGTCTTAATAAGAAAAATGAAATTATTTTTGGACATTGGAAAGATGAAAATGTACAAAAGCAATTAAGAGAATGGATGGTTGTAGCCAATGCTTATAATGAAAGCTTCAACTTAAAAGTTGCAAGATTTGGTGACAACATGCGTAATGTAGCTGTTACTGAAGGGGATAAAATCGAAGCACAAATCCAATACGGTTGGACTGTAGATTATTTTGGTATAGGTGATTTAGTAGAATATGTGAATCAAGTAACAGATTCAGAAGTAGATCAATTATTTAAATCATATGAAGATTTATATGACTTTGAATACAGAGCGTACAGTAAAGACGCATTTAATGCTTCCGTTAAAGAACAAATAAAATATGAAATTGCGATTAAACGCTTTTTAGATGAGGGTGGATATACTGCTTTCACTTCTAACTTTGAAGATTTACATGGCATGAAACAATTACCAGGTTTAGCAGTACAAAGACTTAACGAACAAGGTTACGGATTTGCAGGTGAAGGTGATTGGAAGACTGCTGCTTTAGACCGCTTACTTAAAATTGCTGCAGAAAATGAAGCAACAGGGTTCATGGAAGATTATACGTACGACTTAAGAAGTCACCAATCACATATACTAGGCGCACATATGTTGGAAGTTGATCCAACATTAGCAGACACGAAACCTAAAATCGTTGTAAATCCTCTAGGTATAGGTGGTAAAGAAGATCCAGCAAGATTAGTATTCGATGGAAAAGCTGGCGACGGCGTAGTGGTCACAATGATGGATCTTGGCACACACTTCAAGTTTATTGTGAATGAAATTACTGCTAAACAATTAGATGAACCTGCACCTAACTTACCAGTAGCTAGAGTGTTATGGGATGTTAAACCATCATTAGAACAAGGCGTGAAACGTTGGATTGAAGAAGGCGGCGGTCATCACACAGTACTGTCACTTAAATTGAATACATCGCAAATAGAAATATTATTAAACATGTTTGATTCAGAATATACATTAATAAATTAAATTACAGTAGATTTGTCGTTAATCAAATAACGTAATGTAAGGCATATTTTGTTTTAAAAAAGGGTGAATGGGATGAAAATAAACAGTAAAGTTTCGAATCGCTTTATCTATTTCTTCGGCGCTTTTGGTGGGATACTTTTTGGTTATGACATAGGTGTTATGACCGGAGCGTTACCATTTTTAAGAGAAGACTGGAATATTAATAGTGGATTTATAATTGGGTTAATTACTTCGTCAGTAATGCTAGGCGCAATATTTGGTGGTATTTTAGCAGGTAAATTATCTGATACGCTTGGTAGAAGGAAAATGATTTTAATTTCTGCAATCATTTTCGTAATTGGTTCTGTTTTGTCAGGTATCGCACCACATGACGGTAGTTATTTCTTAATTATATCAAGAGTAATTCTGGGGTTAGCAGTTGGTGCTGCATCAGCACTAGTACCAGCTTACATGTCAGAAATGGCTCCAGCCAAGTATCGTGGTCAATTGTCTGGTATGAATCAAACAATGATTGTATCTGGGATGTTGTTATCATACATCGTAGACTATTTCTTAAGAGGTTTACCTGTTGAAATGGGTTGGAGATTAATGTTAGGAGCAGCAGCAGTTCCGGCAATCATTTTATTCTGGGGTGTATTAAAATTGCCAGAGTCTCCAAGATTTTTAATTAAAAATCATAAATTTAAAGAAGCTAAAATGGTCTTAAGCAACCTTAGAAATAACCAAAATGTAGATAAAGAATTTGAAGAAATAAACAAGACAATTCAAATAGAAAATAAGAATAAAGTAAACCAATCATTAGCAACATTATTTAGTGGCAAATATAAATATTTAGTTATCGCTGGATTGGGTGTAGCTGCGTTCCAACAATTCCAAGGGGCAAATGCAATATTCTATTATATTCCATTAATTGTTGAACAAGCTACTGGTAGCTCAGCAAGTACAGCTTTAATGTGGCCAATTATTCAAGGTGTAATTTTAGTATTAGGATCATTACTCTTCATTTGGATAGCGGATAAATTTAACAGAAGAACATTGCTTATGTTGGGTGGTACTGTGATGGGATTATCCTTCATATTACCAGCAATCATTAATTTGATATTACCAAATGCGAATCCGATACTCATTGTTGTATTTTTAAGTATTTATGTAGCGTTCTATTCATTTACATGGGCGCCGTTAACATGGGTTATAGTTGGAGAAATATTCCCATTAGCAATTAGAGGATTTGCTTCAGGTGCAGCATCCTCATTAAATTGGATTGGTTCTTTCTTAGTTGGATTACTATTCCCAATTATGACAGTGTATTTCCCTCAACAAATCGTATTTGCGATATTCGGCATCATTTGTATACTCGGCGTACTATTTGTGAAAAAATTCGTTCCAGAATCTAGAGGACGTACACTAGAAGAAATCGAAGCAATCGGTGCTTCACATGCGTCAAACAATGAAAAAGCACAAGCACAAACTGAAAAAGTATAGTTAAGCTATTACTTTGAGGCTGAGACATATATTTATGTCTCGGCCATTTTTTATTTTCAAAAATTACAAATGTTTAGAAGTTAAATTTAAGACCCTCTCTAAAAATATCACATGTGATTTTAGAGAAGGTCCTTTTTGTGAGGAAAATAACTTTATTTTAAGAAACCTAAAACAAAGTCTACCCCGCTAGCTAATGCACTTGCAATGCTTGTACCCATAGTTACCCAATCATGAGCGATACCTGCTTGGATGGCATTATTTAGTGCTTCTATGATTGCTGACATATAAAACACCCCTTTCCAAGTATTTAAAATTAAAACAAAGTTTTAATTTATCAACTACAATATAAAATATTTCACTGTTGAGTTGCGCGAAATTGCCTAACTGGAGGATTTTTATGCCTAAGTGTAACATTACTTATTTTATTGGATTTGTAAGAATTAGGTATTTCCTTTGGTTTTTATAATTTTTTATTGAACAGCATTTTAAATAGCCGAGGAATATAGAGGGGGATTTAAATGATTTAAACCCTTCTATACAATTTAGATACTGCTGTGAACTGTATAGAAGGGTTATTAATAGAATATGATGATTTATTGATGAATTATAATTTTTCAATATGACCTTGTATTACAGAAGCCAGACCTGTATGTTTTGTCCCTTCGTAGCGGTATGTTTCACGCTTTTTTAGCACATGAATTTTAATAGTGTGTTGAGCTAAGTAATGCTTAATTTCGTCTATTTCATAAAGCATTGACTTATCTTTAGGACCGCCTGAACGATATTCTAGTTGTTCTATTGAGTAAAATTCAAAATAACTGTGACCGTTTTTGACTAATGATTGAATAAGATTATTAAACATAGCTTGTTTGCCCTCGGCAGGGACATGACCAAAAATATTAATACTATAATCAAATGTTGATTGAGTTGTTAGGTCAGGCTGTGTGATGTCACCATAATTTGCTTTTATATTAACACCGGTCTCTTGTGCTAGCTTATATTGTTTATCGATACCTACTTTAGACATATCATATGTTGTGACATCGTAACCAAGTTGTGCAAGATAGATCGCGTTTCGGCCTTCACCTTCTGCGAATAATACTATATTTTCATTGTTTGTAGTGTTAGTTTGAAAAATATTTTTCACAAACTCGTTTGCTTCCTCGCCGTAGATATAATTGTCTGAGTCGAATTTTTCATCCCAGTGATTCATTATAAGCCTCCTTTTAAATTAAGTTAGATTATCAGTTGCATAATTGCGATAATAATTAAAATACTCACAATCCATTTTTGTACAAAGCTTGGCACTTTATTGCCTACTTTTAAACCTAATGGCGCAAAAAGAATGCTCCCAATAATTAAAAATAGTGCATCTGTCATAGGTATATAACCTTGCATAAACTTTATAACGAAAGCTCCTATTGAAGACATAAAAGCAATGACAATACTATTAGCGACAACAGTATTCATTGGTAATTTAAATACTACGAGTAGTATAGGAATAATAATAAAGGCGCCACCTGCACCGACTATACCTGAAATAATACCGATTATAACTCCAATACTTATGAGTAAAGGACCGTTAAATTGAGAAGTTTGTGAAGAAGAATTCACTTTAATAAACATCAGTATTAGCGCTAGTACAGCGATTATAATATATATAACGTTTATAAATGCAGCATTAAATAAATTTGCTAGGAGCGCACCAAAAACACTTCCTACAATCATGCCCCCACCCATATAAATTACAAGTTGTGGAGAAAATTCAGGTTTTTTCCTGGCTTTTATTGAACCACTCAATGTACTAAAGAAAACCTGACTTGAAGTAAGGCCTGAGGCGATATATGCACTATATGCAGGAGCGCCAAACAATGGTGGTAATAATAAGATAGCTGGATAAATAATAATTGCGCCTCCTATACCTACTAATCCAGAGATAAATCCCCCAAATATTCCAATAAACAACATAATAGTTATTGTGAGAATATCCATTATTTACTTTTCACTAATAATTCAATGGCTTCGTTAATTAATTCTTGTGAATCTTCATTATTTTCATCTGCTTCTCTGACACACTCAATTAAATTTTCACTAATAATGACACCCATTAATCGTTGGATAGAACTTTTAGATGCACTAAGTTGAGTAATGACATCTTTACAATGCTTTTCGTCTTCCATCATTTTAATGACGCCATTTAACTGACCTTGAACTCGTTTTATACGGTTAACCATTTTTTTATCGTAATCCATAATTTTCCCTCCATATTAAAAACTAATTACCTACATACTAAGTGAATAAATTAAAAGTGTCAAATAGGGTAGGGGGTATTTGACAATAATATATAGAGACCTTATTATACCCCTATAGGTATTTATAGGAGGATGAATATGAAACAATATAACCAAAAACATATCAATGATTTAAGTGAAACAGAATTAGCAAGATTAGCTTCTGAGGGTCAGCTGATTGACGTTAGAACAGAAGAAGAATATGAATTAGGACATATCAACGGTTCCATACTACATCCCGTAGATAACATTGAAACATTTAATTATGATAAAAATAAAACTTACTATATACACTGTAAAAGTGGAAAACGCAGTGCTAAAGTGAGCGAATATTTATCTGAGCAAAACTATGATGTAGTCAATTTAGAAGGTGGTTATCAAGCTTATGCACAGAACAATGTGAGTGAAGGTGAAGCAGCAGTAGAAAGTGCAGAGGTAGATATTAAGTCAGACCGTAAACAATTTAATTACAGTAATCTTCAATGCCCAGGGCCTATAGTTAATATCAGTAAAGAAGTGAAAAATATTCAAGAAGGTGACCAAATGGAGGTTACTGTTACAGATCCAGGTTTCTCTAGTGATATTAAAAGTTGGGTGAAACAAACAGGTCATACCTTGGTTAATTTAAATGAAGATGGGCATGATGTTAAAGCTATTATCCAAAAAGAACAACCCAAAACTATGGAAGTTAGGCATACAACTAAAGGCACTACAATTGTATTGTTTAGTGGCGAGTTAGATAAAGCAGTGGCAGCAATGATTATCGCAAATGGTGCTAAAGCTGCCGGCAGAGATGTTACTATCTTCTTTACTTTCTGGGGGCTTAACGCCTTGAAAAAGGAAAAAACTTCAAAAATGCGTAAGCAAGGTATTGCGAAAACGTTTGATTTGATGTTGCCGAAGTCCCCTTTAAAAATGCCGCTTTCTAAAATGAACATGTTTGGATTGGGTAATGTGATGATGCGTTATGTAATGAAAAAGAAAAATGTTGATTCGCTACCATCGCTCATCAACCAAGCGATAGATCAAGATATCAAACTGATTGCATGTACGATGAGCATGGATGTTATGGGCATTAAAAAAGAAGAGTTGAGAGATGAAGTTTCCTATGGCGGTGTAGGTACGTATATCGGCGACACTGAAAACGCGAGTCATAATTTATTTATTTAGTACGAGTGTAACGGTTAAAAAGGAGGATGTATTATGTATTTTAAACAATTTTATAATGAACAATTATCGCAAGCTTCTTATCTAGTAGGATGTCAACGTACAGGTGAAGCAATAGTGATAGATCCGATACGCGATTTAGCAGAATATATAGAAGTAGCAGAAAGTGAAGGGTTTACGATTACACATGCCGCAGAAACACATATACACGCTGACTTTGCTTCAGGTATTCGTGATGTCGCAGAGCGTTTAAACGCAGCAATTTATGTATCTGGAGAAGGTGATGATCAATTAAGTTATCAAAATATGCCAGACCAAACACATTACGTTAAACACCAAAATCAAATTAAAGTAGGTCACATTAAATTAGAAGTGTTACACACGCCAGGACATACCCCAGAGAGTATTAGTTTTTTATTAACTGACGAAGGTGGCGGTAGCCAAGTACCTATGGGGCTATTTAGCGGTGACTTTATATTTGTTGGTGATATCGGCAGACCTGACTTATTAGAAAAAGCAGTTCAAATGGAAGGTTCTACTGAAGTTAGTGCGGAGCAAATGTATCATTCTATTGAAACTGTGAAAGAGTTATCTGACTCTATTCAAATATGGCCGGGACATGGGGCAGGCAGTCCTTGTGGTAAGTCACTAGGTGCGGTGCCAATGTCTACCTTAGGTTATGAAAAAATAAACAATTGGGCGTTTAATGAAACGAATAAAGTAACATTCATTGAGACATTAACGTCAAATCAACCCGCGCCACCACATCACTTTGCGCAAATGAAAAAAATTAATCAGTTTGGGATGAACTTATATCATTCGTATAACGTTTATCCTAGTTTAAATAAAGATAATTTAGCATTTGATTTACGTACTAAAGAAGCTTTTCATGGTGGACATACTAAAGGTACAATCAATATCCCTTATAATAAGAACTTTATTAACCAAATCGGGTGGTATTTAAATTATAATCAACCCATTGATTTAATAGGTGACAAAGAAATTTTAGAAGAAGCGGTACACACACTACAATTAATAGGATTCGATTATGTCAGCGGATACCGTTTGCCACAGAGTTTAACGATGACATCATCTATTCATAGCAGTGATATAACTGGCAAAGAACAAAACATATTAGATGTGCGTACTGAAGAAGAATGGCAGAATGGACATCTATCACAAGCGATTCATATTCCACATGGCAAATTGATGATTGAAGATATACCATTTAATAAAGAAGATAAAATATATGTTCACTGTCAATCAGGTGTAAGAAGTTCTATAGCAGTAGGGATATTAGAAGATAAAGGTTTTAATCATATCGTTAATGTAAGAGAAGGCTATAAAGCTTTTAGCGAATCAGTGAAGTTCCAATAAAACACAAGGATTAAAATAAAAAAGATTTTATACGAATTGTCTGCGCATCTTCTTAATTATGAATGATAGCGCAGTTTTTTTATTTGAAATAGTAAACTCCCTCTACATATCTCTTCTTAACCATGATTCAGGAACGATTATATTTATGATTGTTGCGAGCTCCTGAGGTGTTTCTTGTTGCCCGTTGTTCACCCATTCTTGAATAATTCCAAAAACTGCATTGCTTAAAAATATTGCAAAATAATGCTTTTCTTTTTCATTAAGCCTTGGAGGATTTACAAAATATAAAATATTTTTCTCAATATGATTTTGTAACATAGATTTAACTTGGTTTTGAATATCAACAGAACCGTTTTTGGATATCAGTAACAATAAGAGTTCAGCCTCATTATTCCAAAAATTAATCATATTGAAGAATAATAAATTACGGTCTGTATCAATCAATTGCTTAACTTTCTCACTTCCTTTTTGCATCATATCAATTTGATATTGATATACTAAATCATATTTATCTTTGTAATGTAAATAAAAAGTACCTCGACTTATTTCTGCTTGCTGACAAATATCTTTAACCGTTATTTGATCAAATTTTTTGTTTTTCAAAAGTGTTATTAATGCTTTTCTTGTAGTTCTTTTGGTTTTTAATATACGTATATCAGTAATCATTGCATCATTCATTCTATTCACTCCAAATATTAATTGACATATAAATTTATGTGTTTATTAACGCTGACATCTTCATTGCATTTATAGGGCATAAGTATATAATCGCATTATGAATGATAATTGACACGATGTCTAATAAGGAGGAGTATGTATGGCTGACCTTGTAGCAAAGTTAACAAACGCAATAAAATACTATGATCAAAAGAAAGTCTTAGATGGCATTAATATAGAATTAACTGAGGGAGAAATATTAGGATTGATTGGTCCTAGTGGTTCAGGTAAAACTACGACAATAAAATGTTTAATGGGTATGGAAAGTTTAGATGAAGGACAGGCTCAAATATTCAATAAACAAATACCTAATCGCAAAGTATTGAATGAAATAGGGTATATGGGCCAAAGTGATGCGTTATATGAGTCGTTAACAGCTCGAGAAAATTTAGTATTTTTCGGTAATTTGATGGGGTTAAAAGGCAAGGAATTAGAAGCAGCTATTACTAAAAATACAAAAATAGTAAATTTAGAACCTGAATTAGGGAAGGTCGTTTCTCATTTTTCAGGTGGTATGAAACGTAGACTTTCTTTGGCTATAACACTGTTAGCAAATCCCAATCTTATTATTTTAGACGAACCTACAGTCGGCATTGATCCTAAACTTAGAAAAGATGTTTGGAAGCAATTGAATGGATTAGCAAATGAGGGTAAATCAGTGATTGTCACAACGCATGTTATGGGAGAAGCAGAACGTTGTGATTATATAGGTCTAATTGTTGAAGGAAAACTATTTACGATTGGAACGCCTCAAGAATTAAAAGATAAATTTGAAGTTGATTCTATCGAAGAAGTGTTTATAAAAGCAGAAGCGGAGGTGCAGTAATGAGATTTCAGGCGATTTTTATCAGAGTTATTAAAGAACTATTACGAGATAAAAGAACGTTAGCATTAATGTTATTTGCACCGATTTTGGTTTTAACGATGATGTATTTTATATTTGATACTAATAATGAAACAAATATAAAAATGGGTGTGGACGCATCAGTATCAAATGAAATTGTGAACGCTTTGCCTTCAGACAAAGTAGATGTTGAAAAGTATGATGCACCTAGCTCAATTAAAGATACAATTGTGGATTCAGAGTTGGATGCATATATTGAACAAAAAGGGTCTAATCTAGAAGTTACTTATAAAAATGAAGATCCAAGTCTTACAGGCTCAACGAAACAATTGTTAGCGAGTGCAATCCAAAAGAATAAGATGCAAGATATGACTAAAATTGTTGAAAAGATACCGGACAATATGAAACAAAGCAATGGACAACAGGCAGAAGCATTGAGCATAGATAGTCATTATCTTTATGGTGATGCTGACAGCACATTTTTTGATAAAATATTTCCAATTCTCATAGGTTTCTTTGTCTTTTTCTTTGTATTCTTAGTTTCTGGTATAGCACTTTTAAGAGAACGTACGAAAGGAACTTTAGAACGTGTACTTGCAACGTCTGTTAAAAGAAGTGAAATTGTCTTTGGTTATTTAGCAGGTTATGGCTTGTTTGCGATATTACAAACATTAATTATTGTATTTTATTCCATATATTTACTGAAAGTTGAGGTTGTAGGAAGTATATGGTGGGTATTATTAATTAATATACTTATTGCATTATCTGCTTTAGCTATTGGTTTGTTTGTTTCAACTTTTGCAAATTCAGAATTTCAAATGGTTCAATTTATACCGTTAGTTGTTATACCTCAAGTCTTTTTCTCTGGACTTATCCCTTTAGATAGCATTGCCAATTGGGTTAGTACTATTGGCTATGTATTTCCGTTAAGATATGCCGGTGATGCGCTGACTAATGTAATGATTAAGGGACAGGGATTTGAATTTATTTGGTTCGATATTGTTATACTGTTGCTATTTATTTTGATATTTACAATACTAAATATCATTGGACTTAAACGTTACAGAAAAGTATAAAGAATGATATTGAAATTTTATACACATTAAGATAAAAATCTAAAAACACTTTCGTGTAAATTCATATGTTATGGATGCTTACGGAAGTGTTTTTACTATTAAAATAGTGCAACATTTGAAATTCTTATTCTATAATGTAATATAAAGAGTTATAAAATATAGTGTACTACATACAAATATGAAGACGTATAGATGAGGTGGTAAAGTTGAAAAAGAAGAATGTTTCAGCAGAATTGGTAGCTAAAAAAGCGAATGTATCACAATCTACAGTTTCCAGAGTTTTTACACCTGGTAAAAGTGTGTCAGAAGAAACAAAACAAAAAGTGTTGAAAGTTGCCAATGAATTAAATTATAAACCCAATGCTTTAGCTAGAGGTTTAATCACTAACAAATCTAAACTAATTGGTTTAGCTATGAAAAATAAACAGAACCCATTCTATCATGAAGTTTTAGCATTATTTACACAAAAATTGAAACAATTCGGCTATTCTGTACTATTTGTATATACAGAAAATGAAGAAATTCAACAAGAAGAAATTAACCAATTTCTTGAATATAATGTTGAAGCAATTATTATCACAGATGCAGTATTATCATCAGACTTAGTGAAAAAGTTAAAAAGCTCAAATATTCCAGTCATGTTATTTAATAGATATGATGAAAGCTTAAATTGTAATTCAGTTTCAAGTGATAATATTTTTGCAGCAAGATCGGTAGCCGAATATTTTTATAATCAAGGATACAAGCAGAACTTGTATGTGTCAGGTCAACATAACACATCTACAAATAGAGATAGATTACATGGCTTTAGGCAGTATTTTAGTGAAAGAAAACAGGATATAGATGTGATTGAGGGGGACTTCACCTTTGAGACAGCGTATAAATCTACATTGAAATATCTAAAGGATGGCAACAGACCTCGAGGTATATTTGGCGCAAACGATATTACAGCACTCGGTGTATTAGAGGCAGTGAAGAAAATGAATATTGAGGTTCCTAATGAAATTGAAGTGATAGGATTCGATGATATACGAATGGCTTCATGGCCCAATCATCAGCTCTCTACTTGGTCACAGCCATTGAATGAAATGATCGATGAAACAATTGAAATCCTATTAAAAGACAACTTAGATGAGATAGAACAAAGGAAGTTAAAAGGGAAGTTTAAATTCAGAAAAACAACGAAAACAATTTGACATTTGAAAACGCTTACTATAACATAAAGTGAAATATTTGCATACGTATGCAAAAATCTTTTGTTGTGTTTAATTGCATGCGCACGCTCTGGGAGAGGGGATTTTTAAATGTCTTACAAATTAAAAAATGGTAAAAGCCAAGAAGAAATAAAACAATCTGATGAGAAGGTTAGTCAAATTGTAAGTGATACGATTAAAACGATTGAAGCTGAAGGGGATAAAGCTTTACGCGATTTGTCTGTGAAATTTGATAACTGGAGTCCTGAAAGTTTTAAATTAAGTGACGAAGAAATTGAAAGCATTATTAATGATATTCCACAACAAGTTAAAGACGATATCGCATTCGCGCAAAATAACATTCAAAGATTTGCTGAAGCTCAAAAAAACTCGTTGAAAGACTTCGAAACAGAAAATTCACCTGGCGTTATATTAGGTCAGAAGAATATACCGGTTGATAGCGTAGGGTGTTATATTCCAGGCGGTAGATACCCGATGATTGCTTCTTCACATATGAGTATCTTAACTGCCAAAGTTGCTGGGGTGAAACGTGTTATAGCTTGTACACCACCAATAGACGGTAAAATTCCAGAAACAACTGTGTACGCAATGTACAAAGCGGGCGCCGATGAAATTTATATTCTAGGTGGCATTCAAGCCATGGGTGGTATGGCGATAGGTACAGAAACAATAGATTCTGTAGACATGATTGTTGGGCCAGGTAATGCTTTTGTAGCAGAAACGAAACGTCAACTATTTGGCAGAGTCGGTATCGATCTACTCGCGGGCCCTACAGAAACATTAGTGATTGCAGATGAAACATCAGAACCTGAAATGATTGCTACAGATATATTGGGCCAAGGGGAACATGGACCAACATCTCCAGGTGCGATTATTTCTACTTCTGAAGCAATTGCGGAAGCAGCTTTAAAAGAGATAGAAAGACAATTACAAACGTTATCAACAGCTGATATTGCAGGGGAATCTTGGAAAAATTATGGCCAAGTGATTATTGTGAAAGATGAAGCAGAAGCTGTAATAGAAGCGAATAAACTCGCTTTTGAACATGTTGAAGTATTAACTAAAGAACCAGACTACTTTTTAAATCATTTAACAAATTATGGCGCGCTGTTTCTTGGTCCAGAAACAAATGTAGCTTATGGGGATAAAGTCATTGGTACGAATCACACACTACCTACTAAAAAGGCAGCACGTTATACAGGGGGCTTATGGGTAGGTAAATTTATTAAAACAGTGACTTATCAACGTATTACATCTGAAGAACAAAGTGCAGCTATGGGTGAGTATGCAGCGAGACTATGCGGTTATGAGAATTTTGCGGGACACGCAGAACAAGCATTATTACGTGTTAGAAAGTATGGAGATAAAGGAAGTAAATAAAACCGTTTATGTTCTAAAGGGGGACATACTTATATGTTAGGTGTTATAGGATTAGTTGGTGGGTTAGTTATTTTAACTATTCTAGTAATGAGAGGTGTGAATCTATTAATCGCAGCGCCTTTATCTGCGTTGTTTGTTGGCGTTTTAAATGGTATACCTTTGTTTTCTCAACTTGCTACAGGTAAGGAAATGGATTTTGTTACAAGTTATATGGGTGGGTTTTCTGGTTTTGTGACATCTTGGTATTTAATGTTTTTAACTGGAGCAATTTTTGGAAAAGTCATGGAAGACAGTGGTGCTGCAGAAAGTGTATCACATTGGATTATTAAAAAAATAGGTATGAAAAGAGCAGTTTTAGCAATTGTACTAGCCTGTGGTGTCTTGACCTATGGCGGAGTTAGTCTATTTGTAGTTGCATTCGCCGTTTATCCTATGGCTGTAAATTTATTTAAGGAATCTGATTTTCCAAGAAGATTTATTCCAGCTACTTTAGCTTTAGGTTCCACTACATTTACAATGACTTCAGCTGGGTCTCCAGAAATACAAAACTGGATACCGGTACCATACTTACATACAAGTCCATATGCAGGATGGACTGTTAGTATCATCACTGCATTGTTTATGTTAGTTGCAGGTTATTTATGGTTGATGCATATGATTAAAAAAGCAAAACGAAAAGGTGAATATTTTATTAGTAGAACTGGGGATCAAATGGAAGATAGGAATAAACTACCTAATCCATTTTTAAGTATGATTCCGTTATTAATTGTGTTGTTAGTATCATTTTTCTTACATGATACATTAGAGCAATCCGCACTAATAGTCGCTTTAACGAGTGGTATCATCGCAACATGGTTATTGAATAAAAGTTATTTTAAAGATTTTTGGAAAGCAGTCGGAAAAGGTACTGAAGGTGCATTGATTGCGTTAGGTAATACGTCAGCAGTTGTAGGTTTTGGAGGCGTCGCGAAAGTGACACCAGCTTTTAATGACGCTATTGATTATGTTACGAACTTGCCAGGTTCTCCATTAATTACAGGTGCATTTGCGGTAATGGTTATTGCCGGTTTAACCGGTTCGTCATCTGGTGGACAATCGATAGCCTTACCTATATTAGCACCACATTATTTAGATATGGGTGTAAATGCTGATGCGATGCATAGGACAATTTCGATGTCTTCAGGCACGTTAGATTCATTGCCACATGGTGGATATACCGTAACGACGATTCGTTCTATTGCAGGTGAAACACATAAAGATGCATACGGGGCGTTTGGAGCTATGACAGTCGTTGTTCCACTCGTAGCAGTGATTATCGCAATCGGTCTATTTATGTTAGGTCTATAAAACACTTGGAAATTTACTGAGATAAATAAATTAAAATAGTTTAGCCAAAAGGGGTGTAATGATGGAGAATATTGCTGTATTAGGTAGTGGAACGATGGGCCATTCAATCGCTCTATCCGTTGCTTGGGCGAATTATAAAGTTAAAGTTTACAGTATCAACTTGGAAGATTTAAAAAGAGCTGAAACAGAAATTGATAAAAAGGTACTGTTATTATATAAAAATGATTTAATTAGTGACGTTCAAATGCAAAATATCAAAAATAATATTACCTTAGACACAGATATTGAAGCGGTAGTGGAAGACACTACATTTATCATAGAGGCTGTGCCAGAAGATTTAACTATTAAAAGTAAACTATATGAAAAATTAAATGCTTTATTAGATGAAAAAACCATATTAGCTAGTAATACATCTGGTTTTACATTACAACAATTAACCAAAAATTATAAATTTCCCAATCATTTTATCATCACACATTTTTGGAATCCCGCACATTTAGTTCCATTAGTAGAAATTGTGAAAAATGAAGACACAGATATTGAAACTGTTGCACGGACTGAAAATGTAATTAATGCTATAGGCAAAAAGCCGATATTAATACAAAAAGAAATATCAGGATTTATTGGTAATAGATTACAGTATGCGCTTTTTAGAGAAGCACAATCATTACTTGATCAAGGTGTAGCGTCTAAGGAAGATATTGATGCTGCAGTAACTTATAGTGTAGGTAGAAGATACCCTGTCGTTGGTCCACTCATGACAGCGGATTTAGGAGGATTGGACGTTTTTAGTGCCATATCTGATTATTTATTTGAAGATTTAAGTACTGAAAAAGCATCTGGTAAAACTTTGAATAAACATGTTGATGAAGGCAACCTTGGATATAAAACGGGGAAAGGGTTTTATGATTGGGGCGAAAGTGAGTCTCAAGAAATTATTGATAAGCGTGACGAAGTATTGATGTATTTTTTGAAGAAAGATCAAGAAACTAAATAGGATGATTTATAGTGGAAAAAAACTTAATGATTTAGAAGGTAAGACTGTTATTGTAACTGGTGGCAACCGAGGTATTGGGCAAGAAATTGCAATCGATTTCGCTCAGCTAGGTGCCAACGTAATCGTTATAGCTAGAGATAAAGATTCATTAGATAAAACGTTAGATATACTGAATGAATCTAGTGGGCAACATACGGTTTATGCGTTGGATATGACTCAAATTGATCAACTTTCAAAAGTAATAGACGCTATTATTTCAAAATATGGAAAAATTGATGTACTTGTGAATAATGCTGGAATAAATATAAGTAAACCTGCATTTGAAATTGAGGAAAATGATTGGGAAAACGTATTAGACATTAATTTAAAATCATTGTTTTTTATCTCTAAGTTTGTTGGAAAATACATGGCACAAGAACAGCGTGGAAAAATTGTGAATATGGTATCACAAGTTGGTTTTGTTGGTTATTTTGATAGAGCGCCATATGTTTCAAGCAAAGGTGGTGTGATTCAACTAACAAAAGCACTTGCTGTTGAGTGGGCACAATACAATATCAACGTTAACGCAATTGCTCCAACATTTGTAGAAACAGAATTAACAGAGAAGATGTTCAAGAATGAAGCGTTTAAAGAAGACGTATTGAATCGTATCCTATTTCATAAAATGCCAAAACCTACAGATATTTCAGGCGCAGTCATATATCTAAGTTCACAATTATCAAATTTTGTTACAGGTGAAACGATCAAAATAGACGGTGGTTGGACAGCGATATAGTTAGCCGCTAATCCTATATAAACTAAATTTGTATTATAGAAAAAACTAAAAACATTTTCGTAATAATTTATATTGCGAAAGTGTTTTTAGTTTTGGTATGTTGAATGTTTTAATATTATTTATTAAAAAAGTAATTAGCACATTATTCAAAAAGAAAAGATTATAACGTTATAATGATTGCGCTTACAAACATTATAATGTTATAATCTTTTTCAAGAGGTGAGCTAATGTGAAAAGTTCAGGAATTATTAAAAATATTGCTACTTTAGACAATCGTCGAATTGATATTTTGCTGAATAACGGTGTAATCGAAAAAATTTCAAAAGAAAATGTTTTACAAGGTCATATCCTTTTTGATGGTTCAAATTCTTTTGTATCAACTGGTTGGATTGATTTACATGTACATGCTTTTTCAGATTTCAGTCCGTATGGAGATGAAATCGATGAGATTGGAGTAAAGCAAGGTGTTACGACGATAGTAGATGCAGGTAGTTGTGGTGCAGATAGAGTTAGTGAATTGTACGAGAGAGCACAAAGCAGCCAAACAAATGTATTTTCGTTTTTAAATATTTCTAAAATTGGTCTAGAACGAATAGACGAATTATCAAATTTAGAATGGATAGATATGAGAACGTGTATTGAAGCTGCTGAAGAATATAAAGATATGATAATCGGGTTAAAGGCACGTATAAGTAGTAGCGTAGTTAAAGGGAATGGGACAATTCCATTAGAAAGAGCAGTAGAAATAAGTGAACAATTAAAATTACCAATTATGACTCATATTGGTTCAGCACCCCCTAAAATTCAGGACGTTATCCCTTTACTTAGAAAAGGAGATGTCATTACTCACTTTTTGAATGGTAAATCTAATAATTTATTTGATGAAAAAGGTAATGCATTAACAGTCTTAAAAGATGCGATAAGACGAGGTGTGAATTTAGATGTTGGTCATGGTAACGCCAGTTTTTCATTTGAAGTTGCTCAGCAAGCTCAGCGAAGTAATATACATTTCGATAGTATAAGTTCAGATATTTATAAAAAAAACAGATTAGAAGGTCCAGTATTTAGTTTATCTAATGTACTAACTAAATTCTTATACCTTGGTTACACATTAGATGAAATTATCAAGGCAGTAACAGAAAAACCAGCTGAAATAATAAATAGACCCAAGTTAGCAGAGTTTAAAGAAGGTATGACAGCAAATTTAACTATATTTGATGTTACTGATACGGAACAAATTATAATAGATTCTCATGAGCACGAAGTTACAACAAATAAAGTAATCAAAGAAAGAGGCGTGGTAGCAAATGGCAAATTCATTGAATTATAAGTATGGTTTGAAACAAGTTATAAACGCAAGTGGGAGAATGAGTATTCTAGGTGTGTCCTCACCTACAAATTCCGTAATGAACGCAATGAAATTTGGAGGACAAAATTATGTGGAAATTGCAGAGCTAGTTGATAAATCTGGTGAGTACATTGCAAATAAAATTAATGCTGAAGATGCTGTCGTTGTAAACTCAGCTTCTAGTGGCATTGCATTATCTATTGCAGGAATTGTTACTGAGGGTAATGAGCGTAAGAGTCAAAGATTGCATAATGAAAAAATAGATAGAAATGAAGTGATTTTATTTAAAGGACATAATGTCCAATATGGTGCACCTATCGAAACTATGGTTTATTTAGGAGGAGGGCGCACTGTTGAAGTAGGTTATGCAAATGAAGGTAGAAACAAACATGTTAAAGAAGCAATAAGTGAAAATACGGCAGCTATTTTATATGTTAAATCTCATCACGCTGTTCAAAAAAATATGGCATCGGTCGAAGAAATATATGAAGTAGCACAAAGTCATAATATCCCGTTAATTGTCGATGCAGCAGCTGAAGAAGACTTAGAAAAATACATCCAATGTTCTGATTTGGTCATATTTAGTGGTTCAAAAGCAATTCAAGGACCAACTACTGGTATTGTTGCTGGTAAAAAAGCGCTCATTGAATCGGTTAAAGTTCAATTACATTTTATTGGACGCAGTATGAAAGTAGGAAAAGAGTCGACTTTTGGATTACTACAAGCTTTAGATGAATACTTTGATAAAGTAGATAATTCCAAAAAAGAAAAAAATGAACTAAAAAAACTAGAATCATTAAATAATTATGAAGGTATAAAATTAGAGATTGTTCAAGATGAAGCGGGCAGAGAAATATACAGAACACGCGTACATGTGAATCCATCTATTCTAAATTTAACAGCAGAATTATTCTCTGAAAAACTAAAAACAGCTGATATTGCTATATATACGCGAGATTATGGTGTTAAACAAGGGTTCTTTGATATTGACCCTAGACCATTAAAGCAAGGGGAAATTGAAATTATTTATGAAACAATTATTGAAATCCTGGAGGGAGTTATTTAATGAAAATTCTAGAAAGGTTTTATAAAGATAGAGTAGCCTTGAACGTATTAGCTAAAGGTGAAGAAAATATAAAAGAAGTATTTCATGCAGCAGATAAAAATGTGGTGATAGGAGTCTTATCAAAAGATTATGATAGCGTAAATTATGCTGTGAAAGCTATGAGTCAATTTGGCAATGAGGTAGATGATGCAATATCAATAGGGCTAGGTGCAGGAGACAATAGACAAGCAAAAGTGGTAGCTGATATTGCTAAATTTTATAAAGGATCACATATCAATCAAGTGTTTACGAGTGTTGGACAAACAACAGCTAACAGCGGTGAAAATACTTGGGTTAATGCTTTAGTGTCTCCTACAGGGCAACCCGGGTACGTTAATATTTCTACGGGACCTGTAAGTAGTGATGGCGTCGAGAAGGCGAACGTCCCAATTCAAGCAGCAATTAATTTAATTAAGGATATGGGAGGTTCATCAATCAAATTCTTTCCTATGAAAGGTTTAGCTACGGTTGAAGAGTATAAAGCAGTGGCTCAAGCGTGTGGAGAAGCAGAATTTGGTTTAGAACCAACAGGTGGTATTACAAAAGAAAATTTTGAACAAATAGTAAAAATCGCATTAGAATATAATGTTCCTAAAATCATCCCACATGTATATTCTTCTATTATTGATAAAGATACAGGACTAACAAATCTAGAAGATGTCGAATGGCTAACATATAAAATGAAACAATTGGTTGATGCTTATGAGTAAACACATTGCAGCTTATGGAGAAATAATGATGCGATTAGAGGTACCTGATAATCTGCTATTAAGACAAGCTGAAAATTTAAAATACTCTTTTACTGGAACAGGTGTTAATGTAACAGGTTTATTATCACAATTTGGATATGATACGAGCTTGATTAGTGCAGTGCCGGATAATGCTATTGGAACAGCAGCTATTGGGGCAATAAGAAGATTAGGTATTCATAGTGATTTTGTTATTAAAAATAATGATAATTTAGGAATGTATTTTTTGGAGCAAGGATTTGGGAATCGTCCAAGCAATGTAACATATACAAACAGACAGCAAAGTAGTTTTAATACAACAGATATATCAAAATATAATATTTCCCAGTCACTAGAAGGAATCGATGTTTTGCATATTTGTGGTATATCTTTAGCCATGAACGATTTAACGCAAAATAATATTTTGACAATAGTTAAAATAGCAAAAGAGAAAAATATTCAGATTGTCTTTGATTGTAATTTTAGGCCTTCATTATGGGGGGATAATGGTAATCAACGTGCTAAACCTTACTATGAAAGTATTTTAAAAGAAGCAGACATTGTGCTCATGAGTGAAAAAGATGCAATTAATACTCTGGATTTAACAACAACGAAAGAAACAAAAGAAGAACAACTAGAAGAATTATTACCGATTGTAGCTAATAAATTTGATATAAACATTATCGCTGGAACTATAAGAACGATTCAAGGCAGTAATCAAAATAATATCAAAGGTTATTTATTTAAAGATAAAAGAATGTATTACTCTAAAGCATTCGAAGTTGATATTTTAGACCGAATTGGTACAGGAGATGCGTACACTTGTGGTGTGATGCATGGTGAATTATCAAATATGGATCCTCAAGAAATAGTTTCATTTTCAACGGCATCTTGTGTATTAGCACATACAATATCTGGGGATACACCATTGTTTGATACTGATGATATAATAAAAGTCATAAATGAAGAAAAAAATGATATTGAGAGGTAATTGATTTATGACAAATTTATCATCAGATAAAGGGCCATTATATTTACAAATAAAACAAATTATTGAAGATAGAATTATTCACGGTATCTACACTATTGGTAATTATATACCAACCGAAATTGAATTTGAAAAAGAATTTAATGTAAGCAAAGTGACAGTTAGAGCAGCTATTAAAGAATTAGTTTCGCTTGGCTACTTAGAGAAAAAAAGTGGCAAAGGTACAACTGTTATTAATCACAAACAGTTAAGCAATGTTACTAATAATAAAAACTTTACAGAAAAACTCGTAGAACAAGGGAACCAAATTCAAAAGCTTATAAAAGATATTGTCGTCGAAGAGCATGATAAAAATAGTGAATTATTTCAAATGTTTGGTGAAAAATCCTATAAGATCACGAGAGTTTATTTATTAAATGATACGCCGTATATTCTGTTCAAACATTATTTACCATATCCATTAAATAGTTTGGATAAGTATAGTCAATTAAAACAAAATAATGACCTATCTATTTATAAAATTTTAGAAGATGAAAAAATAGAAATAAAAGATATTGAAGATAACTTCTCTGTTGGTTTTGATGCACAAGCTACGTCTTATTTGAACCTTAATCCATCTGAGCCATTACTTGTAAGAGAAAGAATATCTTATTCAACGCTAAACAATATAGTTGAGTATAGTATCGGTTATTATAATAGTAAATTGGAGAAATATAGCATCAGTTTAAAAGAATAGGCAAACTCTTCTGACTTGTTGGTAGCGCTAACATAACTGGGGGAACGAAAATGGATTCTAATATATATTTATTAATCATTACGCTACTTTCAATCGTTATTGTCATATTAGGTGTTGCATGGTGGAAATGGCATGCATTTATAAGTTTAACTGTAGCAGGTTTATTCTTAGCTATTATGGCAGGTTTATCTCCTGAAAAAATTGTCACAGCATATGAAACTGGTGTCGGAGATGTATTAGGACATTTAGTAGGTATCTTAGCTTTAGGTACAATTTTAGGTAAATTAATGTCTGACTCTGGTGCTGGTATGCAAATATCGGATTACTTAGTGAAAGCGTTAGGTTATAAAAAATTACCATGGGCAATGATGTTATCAGGATTTATTATTGGTATACCTGTATTTTTTGAAGTAGGGATTGTGATTTTATTACCATTAGTGATTTCAATTCATAAAACCACTAAGACCAGTATATTACTAATAGCGATTCCGTTATTAGCAGGTTTATCAATTGTGCATGGGATTGTGCCACCACATCCTGGTGCAATGACAGCAATCGGCATATATGAAGCAGATTTAGGAAAAGTGTTGTTATATTCACTAATCATTGCGTTACCAACTGCAATTATTGCAGGCCCAATTTTTGGTAAGTTTATTAGTAAACGAGTTATACCGGAAAATCCACCTAATATTATTAAAGTAAATAATAAAACTAAGGGATTACCAAGTGTAGGTATTTCATTTTTAGTTATCATTTTACCAGTATTACTAATGTTACTATCTATAATTACACCATACTTAGGAGAGATTCCTAGCATAATAAAAAACTCATTGATATTTATAGGAAGTCCTGTGATAGCATTATTAATTTCTTGTTTTGCCGCTTTCTATCTATTAGGGTTTAAGCAAGGTATGACGAAAAATGTAATTAAAGATTTAGTAGAAGAATGTATTTTACCGATTGGCTCCATTATTTTAATTATCGGTGCTGGTGGAGGCTTTAAAGAAATACTTATTGAAACAGGTGTCGGAAATACAATTGCACAGATGACAGAACAGCTTTCACTATCGCCATTACTCTTAGCCTTTTTAGTAGCAGGTTTAATACGTGTTGCTACTGGATCAGCCACGGTTGCTTTAACTACAGCTGCTGGTATCGTATCACCAATTATTCAACACATGTCTGGGGTGAATCTAGAATTATTAGTTATTGCAACTGGTGCAGGCTCTTTAATGTTATCTCATGTAAATGACGCAGGATTCTGGATGGTTAAAGAATACTTAGGTTTAAATGTCAAAGAGACATTTAAAACGTGGACAGTAATGGAAACGTTATTATCATTTGTAGCTTTTGCAATTGCTTTCATCATAGATGGAATTATATAATAGTAAATATTTTAAATAAAAGGCCCAATCCATTTTTTATAATGGATTGGGCCTTTTATTTGAGAACGAGAAATTTATGTTTTAGACTTTTTAAGTTTAACTATAGTGGAAATATCTATACATTAACTTCGAATTTTACTGTGCTGAGTTATTACTTTGAACTTCTTCTACATTATTAGAAACTTGTTTATCTTTGTCTTTAATCCAAACTTTTTCTAATTCTTCTAGTGTTTTACCTTTTGTTTCTGGAATGAATTTCCATACGAACAAGCCAGATAATATACTCATCAGTGCGTAAAATCCATAAGTCATTGTACCGCTAATATCCATCATAGATGGGTAAGTAGAAGTGATTGTAAAGTTTGCTAACCATTGTACTGCGACAGCTATAGCCATCGCGCCACTTCTAATTCTGTTAGGGAATATTTCTGATAATAACACCCAGATAATTGGTCCCCAACTCATCATAAATGATGCAGTATATATAACTAAGAATATTAAAGTTGTAATGCCAAACGCGCCATTAGCAGCGAGTGTACTCATTCCGATCATTCCAATTGCCATACCAGTAGAACCGATAATTAATAAAGGCTTACGACCAAATTTATCGACGTATAATATAGCGATAACGGTGAATATTACGTTTACTAATCCCATCACAACAGTTTGTATCATTGAGGTATTCTCACCTGCACCTAAATTTTCAAAAATACGTGGTGCATAATACAATGCCACATTGATACCGATGAATTGTTGGAAAATAGATAATAAAATACCGATAATAATCACAGTTTTACCAAAACTAAATAATGGTGCTTTTACATCTGTTAGTTTATTTTTAGTTGATAAGATATCGTTTAAAACGTTCTGTGCATGATTTTTAGAAGAGTATATTCTATTTAATACTGTAAGTGCTTCAGTGTTTCTATTATTTAAAGATAAATACCTTGGTGTTTCAGGTACTAAAAATAATAAAAAGAAAAATGCAATTGCTGGTATTGCTTCAGTCATAAACATATAACGCCATCCGATGAGTTCAATCCAACTTTGAGATTGACCGAAAGTGATACCGTAGTTTACAAAATAAACGACTAACATACCAAATATAATAGCGAATTGGTTCCATGAAACAAGTCTCCCTCTTATAGAAGAAGGTGCAATTTCACTAATATACATTGGAGATATTGCAGAGGCTAATCCCACGCCAATTCCACCGATGACACGATATATATTAAATGTTATCAGTAAAGAAAGACTGGATTCACCTGGTTCAAAAAATAAAAACTCCGGATAGCCTGATAAAAGCGCAGAAACTATAAATAAAATAGCAGCTATTTGTAATGATTTTTTACGACCGAGACGACTTGAGAAACTTGAAGATAACAAGCCACCAATAATACAGCCGATTAAGGCACTAGAAACTGTAATGCCATGGATAAAGCTACCGTAATCTTTAGTTAAATATTTCTGGAGAGATTGTTCAGCACCAGAAATAACTGCAGTGTCATAGCCGAATAACAACCCACCAAGCGTTGCGATTAAAGCTATTTTAAAGATAAACTTCTTATTATTATAAGTTGACATATATCCATCCCCTTGATAAATCACTTAAATTTACTTAGTTTTTGAGTTACTGGTTGTGTAGCGTCATAGATTGTTTTATAAATATCAAATAAGTTGTGGTATGATTTACTATTTTCTTCAATAGGAGATACTTTTTGATTATATGTAATCCATGATTGACTCATTTCATTGAAAGTATCAAACCACGCTTCACCCATGGCAGCTAACATCGCTGCCCCATAAGCTGGACCTTGTTCTTCAGTTCTTGTGGTGATAGCTGCATCGAAGACATCTGCTTGGATTTGGAGCCATTCATGATTTTTTGCGCCGCCCCCGATAGAAACAATTTCCTTAATGTTAATACCGTTGTTTTTCATGATTTGAATGCTTTCATTTATAGAATATGTGATACCTTCGATAACAGAACGTTTCATATCGAGTTGTGTGGTATTCGCATCCAAACCGATAAAGCTGCCTCTAACTGCCGCGTCATTATGTGGTGTACGTTCACCGAGTAAATAAGGTGTGTACATTAATCCATTTGATCCAACATCAGAATCAGAAATCGTTTTTAAGAATGCAGCAAAATCTGCATCAGGGTCTAATAGTTGTTTTAACCATTCCAGACTATAACCAGCGGATAAAGTAACTCCCATAATGTATTTTTGATCGGGCACACAGTGATTAAAGTAATGCACATTGCCATCATTTTCATAGTCAGTATTATTTTCAATGGAGAGTGCTACGCCAGAAGTACCAATACTTACCAATTGCTTTTGTTCATCTGTGATACCAGAGCCTAAAGCGCCACATGCGTTATCAGCGCCCCCTTGATAGACATTGATATCCCAATCGATGTTTAAAGCTTTTTTCACGTTGTCAGTTAATTGACCACTTTTTTCATGAGAAGCAATGATATCTGGACAAATAGATGTGTCAATATCTAAACTATTTAGTAGTTCAGTAGACCAATTTTCTTCTTTCACGCTAAACATAATTGTACCTGCAGCGTCTGAAGGTTCTGTAAAAATGTTGCCAGTTAATTTATAAACAATGTAATCCTTTGGCAACATGAATTTATGAATTTTGTTGTAATTATCAATTTCATTATTTTTAAGCCACATTAGTTTAGGTAATGTAAATCCTTCTAACACAGTGTTTTGTGTGAATTTCAGTAGTGCGTCGAGACCTAATTTATTTTTGATTTCATCAACCTCATTAGATGTGCGGGTGTCATTCCATAAAATAGCAGGTCTAATGACTGCACCTGCTTGATCAATAACCACTAGGCCGTGCATTTGACCTGAAAAACTAATGCCAGTAATTTCTTTTTGTGCATATTTGTTTAATAAATGTTTTAAACTTTCAATTGTTGCGTCATACCAGATATCTGGATTCATTTCACTGTATCCAGATTTAGGATGCAGCGTATGATAAGAGACGCTGTATGAATCTACAACGTCTCCATTTTTATTAACAACAATAGACTTTAAGGAACTTGTACCAATATCTATACCGATTACATAAGTCATTTTTATCAGTCTCCATTATTAATGTTTAAAATATATTGATTCATTTGAGCTTTAATTACTTCTAAACGATCAGAAGTATTATCAATCTCATTAATGTTGAAAGCATATTCCTCTAATTCTTTAAATGAAGTATTACCTTCAACTATTTTTTTACCAATACCTTCAGCAAAAGATTTATATTTTTCATCTACAATATTTTCAAAGAAATTATCTTCAATCATTTTATGAGCTACTTTTAAACCAAGTGCAAATGTATCCATACCAGCGATATGCGTTAAAATTAAATCTTCTTGTTTGAATGAAGTTCTTCTTGGTTTAGCATCGAAGTTCAAACCACCTGGATTTAATCCACCATTTTTTAAGATTTCGTACATTGCTAATGTTGTATCATAGACGTCAGTAGGGAATTCGTCTGTGTCCCAACCTAATAGTGGGTGACCTTGGTTTGCATCTACTGAACCTAATAAATCATTATCACGTGCATATCTTAATTCATGTTGGAAAGTGTGACCAGCTAATGTTGCATGGTTTGCTTCAATATTGAATTTGAATGTTTTATCTAAGTCATATTTTTGTAAGAAAGCATGTGAAGTCGCAACATCAGTATCATATTGGTGTGTTGTAGGTTCTTTTGGTTTAGGTTCAATTAAGAATTGTCCTGTATAACCAATTTCTTCTGCATAGCTTTTAGCCAATTTTAAGAAATTAGCTAAGTTGTCTAACTCTAATTTCATGTCTGTGTTTAGTAAACTTTCATAACCTTCACGTCCGCCCCAGAAAACAAAGTTTTCAGCGCCTAATTTTTTAGCGATTTCTAATGATTTCTTAACTTTTGCAGCGGCATATGCGAAAACTTCAGCGTTAGAAGAAGTTGCTGCACCATGTACAAAACGTTCGTGTGTAAAGTTGTTTGTCGTATTCCAAAGTAATTTTTTACCAGTTTGATCCATTTTTTCTTTAATAAGGTCTACAATGATATCTAAATTTTCATTAGATTCTTTTAATGTTGCACCTTCTGGAGCGATATCTATATCGTGGAAACAGAAATAATCAATACGTGTTTTTTCCATAAATTCGAAAATTGCATCAACTCTTGCTTTAGCTTTGTCCATGTCACTTAAGTTATCCCAATCACGTTCAGCTGTACCAACACCGAATGGGTCAGATAAGTCAGCTGTAAATGTATGCCAATAAGCCACACCAAATCTTAGGTGTTCTGCCATTGTTTTGTCGCCTACTTTTTCTTCGGGATTATAATATTTAAAACTAAAAACATTATTTGATTTAGGTCCTTCGTAATTTACTTTATCAATATTGAAATATGTCATGATAATCCTCCTATAACTAGTTGGTTAGTTTATTAAACAAACTAACTTTAGAGATAATATAGCACGGAAAATTATTTTTGTAAACGCTTTCTAAAATATTTCAAAAATAACCCTTCTACAAAAATGTAAAAGGGTGTGCTTGTTTAGTTAGATTTTAATTGAATATCATCAATGTTTAATAATTTCTGCATAATTGCGATTGAGCCACCTAATAAGGTTGCGTGTTTCACATTCGTAGTAAGATTGAGTTGTACGGAATGAGTCGAATATTGATGTAGCTGTGTTTTAATCGAATCTAAAATAACAGGTAATTCATTGATTAATGTGCAGTTCACATAAATCATATCCGGATTAAATTGCGTATTTAAATTGTGAACTAATACTGCAATTTTAGTTGTAAAATATTCAATTTCTTGAATAACAATATCATTATGTTGATGATATTGTTCGATAAGTTCTGCAAGTGATATATTTCGTTCAAATTTATTACTAATACTTTGAATTAATGCTTCTTGAGAGCAAATATTTTCAATTGTGTTGTATGTTTCACCATTTTGAAGAACGAGCGTTTTACCGATTTCGCCAGCTTCACCATTAGAGCCACGATATAATTTTTTATCGATGATTAAACCTGCACCAATGCCTTTGTGAATACTTAGAGCAATTAAATTTCTCATTTCTGAATTACTATGGATGCTTCTTTCATAAATTGCAGATAAGTTTGCTTCGTTTTCAATAATTACTGGAACTTGAGTCAGTGATCTTAACTCATCTGTAATGGAAATGCCTTCACTTTCATGGAAGGGAAGGTGAATAATAGTTTGATTGTGATCTACAATACCGTGAATTGAGACAGACATGCCCAACAAGCCATAGGAAGTATCATAGCTTTCAGAAGTAGGTATATTTGTTTTTAATATAGCCAAGATGCTACTCACTTTTTTGTCAGGTAAGTTATATGATTCATGTTTTAACACGGTACCATCAAAATAATTGTACATTAATTCTACAGAGCTATATGTTAAATCCATAGAAATATAATAGCCATAATGTTTGTTGATTTTTAGGAGGATTGGTTTGCGTCCTCCGCTTTTCGTACTATTACCTTCGCCCACTTCAATGACTAAGGATTTCTTTTTCAAAGCATTTAATATATTAGAAATAGTGGCTTTATTGATTTCTAAATTCTTAGATATTTGAGTGCGTGAAATATTATGATTATTGAAGATTTGTTTTAATACACGTCTTTCATTCATACTGATTTTTAAATTATTTTCCATTTTTTAATTACCTCTTATAAGTTTAAACAGGGTTTAAATGCGATTTTTGTCTAATATTACAACAGTGTAACACATTGCACCAAAGTTATAGATTATAGATAAAGTTATGTTAGCAAGTAATATTAGTGATACAAGACTTATATTATATATTATAGTAGACAGATTAAAAAAATGGTAATTATGAAGATAAAACATAAAAATAATCTAAACATTTTTATGTTTAGATTATTTTAGAGTGTCGACAAAAGCTTCGACTTTGTTGGCAATTGTTATATGCAAGATTTCCGCTGGCATATCCTGTAGTATCCAGCTAGCACTTTATTAACTAGTTATGAGACGGCCCAAATTACTGCCATTATTAAAAACATATTATAATCAATTATCCATTTTGATGTTTTAAGTTAATATTCTAAGCGTTTGAACATTTTTAAACCTGCGATATAACATACGATAGAGTAAACGAGCGTTATTAAAATAATAATTACTAGTTTAGTAAAGAATTCACTGATATTATTTGCTTCTTCATAACTGTTAGGAAAGAAATATTTAAATCCATGAATGAGTGGGGCAGCAGACATTATCATTAATAATATGACTACACCAAGTATGTTAAAACCTGTTGAGAGTTTCATAGATAACATGATTCCAAAGAAAATAGCTATTAATGTAATCCCATAGATACCTATAATGCCTAAAATATCACTGTAGTTAATACTTGCAGAAGATGATAAAAAATCTCCCGAAGCATAATTGAATTTAATAATATATGTAAAATATAAAACTTGAGAAGCAATGAACAATAGAATGAAATAAATAACATACATAGATAATAAAGCAACTATTTTAGAGTTATATAGATATGTACGGCTAATATCTTTATAAAAAATTAAACGACCAGATTCATACTCTTCATAAAAAAGAAAACTAATAAAATAAGTAACTAAAATTAATGGTACAGCAAATTGAGATTGAGCAGCTAAAACACCATAATAGAAATCTAGTCCGGTGAGTCCATTTGTTTCTCCATTTATTTGCATAAAATTAGTAGGGAGGATTAGCGTAATTAAATATAAAAACGGATAAAGCGCAATTAAGTAAAAAATTAAAGCTGAATTGCGAGTGGATATATTACAAAATATATGTTTAGTAAGCATTTTCTCACTGCCTTTCAAATTCATCATAATGGTGATATAAATTATCTTGTTCATTGACTGTATTTACTAATGTGTAATGATTAACTACATATTTCATAATATCGTTATACTCTGCAGAATCGATTTCAATAGAAATTTCATTTATAGAAATATTTTTGATTGTTGTAAATAGGTCTAATAATTCTTGTCTATGTTCAGGATGAATTTGTTCCTTAACTACAATTTTTAAAGCTTGGTCTTTATTGTAATCAATATGATGAAGTTTTCCATTTTTTATAATCACGAATTTATCACAAACCTCGGATAATTCGTTTAACTGGTGACTTGAAATAAGAAGCGCAATGTTTCTTTCTTCCACCCATGTTCTCAAAGCGCTAATGAGCGTTTTAACACCGTCAGGATCGAGACCAACAAAAGGTTCATCCATAATTGCTAATTCAGGTTCATCTAGTAAACACATCGCCAAAGATAATCTTTGTTTCATACCAAAGGAAAAGTCTTTCACTTTTTTATGTTTAGTATGTGCCAGTCCAACAAGTTCTAGAACATTATCGATATTATCAAGATATTTTTCCTTATTATTTACATGTAAGTAGTAAATCAAATTTTTTTTAGCGGAAAAGTGTTTGAAATAAACTGTATCAATCATAATGCCTACGTTTTTCATAACGTTATTATTTTTAAAAATATCTATACCGTTTAAAGTGATAGATCCTGAAGTTGGTTTTTTAGACTTAGCAATAATTTTCATTAATGTAGTCTTACCAGCGCCATTTTTACCGATTAATCCAATAATATCGCCTTTATTAATCGTTAAAGAAACACCATCAAGCACATTGAAGTCAGAATTTTTAAAGCGTTTATAAAGATTATCTATTTTTAACATTATGTTCTCCTTTAAAAAATATTTTTAAGATTAAATAAGTTAAACAAAAGTATATTAAAAATGAAAAGATAAATTGAGGGATGGTAAGTAAATTTTGATTTATTTCTATATAAAAATCGTTCTTCTCAGTTGTAAAATCATCACTAATTTCTTTGAATTTTGGATTAGACATTATAGAGTTTGACACAATGTAATAATATAAAATATTGAACAGAGCCATTATAAATAAAGATACTAAGTTATACGTATTCTTGCTAAAAATAATAGAAAGAATATTTGATAGTAATGGAAAAATAAGTAATCCCAAAATCATAAATATTAATCCTAAATTGACATTTATTAAAGACATTATAAAAGAGAATACAAGATTTAATATAAATGAAAAAATGATATTAGATTTGTTGAATACTCTTTTCATAAAAACAAACTCCTTTTAAGAAAACTTGTAAATCAAAATATTATACAACCAATGGAAAGCGATGGCATCTTGTAATTTATATTTATCTGCGAGCCAATACATAATTAAGCTGCTTGGGAATTTTGTACATAAATTAACTATGAGATCACCATTAATATGTAAGATTAAGGAAAATAAAAAAGAACCTATTATAAAACTTGATGATTTGTTAAAGACGCTTAATAAGAGTATTAGTAAAATATGTCTAAATAAAAATTCTTCACAAATAGCTACAATAAAATACTCAGTTGTTGCTGCCTTTCCAATTAAAAATAAAGAAAAAGGCAAAATAATAATAAACATAAAAATTAAACGTTTATAATTAAAAATTTGTAAGTACCAAATACGTAAATGCTTTTTAAATAAATACATTACAAGTAAAGTGGGTAATCCAATGAATGAAATGATAAAAATAAACATAAAAATTATATAGTATATAAGAGCGGAAGAATTATCTAGAATAGATACTGAAAGCATAAGCATTATATTTAAACTCACACCAGAGACAACTATAAGTAATGTTGCAATTACAATTGCTTCTATTTTCTTCATAGATATTGACCTTTCTTAGATATTAAGAAGAAGGTGTGTAATAACACACCTTCAATAACAAAGATTAAAAATACCATTTTTTGCCTTTTCTACCAAACTTGAAAATCCACAAATTCACTTCATTTAGACTAAATAAATCTAATAAAGATTTCATATGCAAAACCTCCATTCTGTTATTTGATTTTAATATAATGCGTTTTCATAAATTGGTCAATATAATAAAATCAGAAAATTATGAACATTTTATGTATGATGTATCACATTAAATTCATTATTTTTTAAATATGTTAAAATTCATAATATAAAGATAAAACAAAAATAGTATTTTTAGAAGTTGAATTTTATGATTGACAAGTTATTTTCAAGAGCGTATTATATAAAAATGTACATGGGGTGTACTGTATAAATAAAAACACTCCACATATTGAAAAAATGGACGAATTCAAGGATTAACACGCTCCATAACGTAATATTTATAGCGTTTGGGATTATTTTCAAACTAATAGTACATGGGGTGTACATTTTCAAAAAAGAAAGGTAGATAGTAAATGTTTAATGAATTTAAATTTATATTCAGAAATAAAATGTTGATCGTATCTCTTATAGCCATAGCGCTTATCCCTCTAATTTATGTGGCACTATTTGTAGGCTCAATTTGGGACCCATATGATAAGACAGATCAATTGGAAATATCTATTGTAAATCAAGACGAATCAGCCAAATTAAATGGTGAAAAAATAACAATTGGCGATGATTTAGTAGATGAATTAAAAGATAATGAGGATTTTAAATTCCAAGCAGTTTCCGAGAAAAAAGCTGCACATGAATTGGAAAAAGGTAATAGTGTGGGAACAATTATTGTACCTAAAGACGCATCTAAAAATGCAACGACATTACTAGATGAAAATCCTAAAAAAATTAATTTAGAAACGCAAGTTAATCCGGGCTCAAGTTACACGGGTAGTCAAACTGCTCAGAAAGCAATTGATACAGTAACAGACACAATTAAAGATGACATTCGTGAAAATTACTTAACTGAAATATTTGCGAGTACGAAAAAATCACAAGATGGTTATCAAGATACATCTGACGCACTAGGCGAAATGTCTAATGCAGAGTCACAATTAATTGATGGTAATCAGCAAGTCAGTGATGGCTTGCAACAATTAGTTCCAGCTGTAGGACAACCTGCACAGCAATTATTATCAGGTAATGACCAAGTTACTGATGGTTTAAATCAATTACAGGAAAATAATGATCAATTAAAAGCTAAGTTAGATGAAGCAATCACGAGTCAGCAAGATGTTTCACTTGAAGATGACAATGAAAAAGCATTAAATAATGTAACGAAAATAAATGAAAATAATCCTACTAAGGCTGACAATTATGGCGAAACAATTGTACCTTATATGGCGAGTGTAAGTTTATTTGTTGGAGCAGTGTCATTTAGTGCGATTTATCCATTGAGAAAAACATTAAACAAAGGCGTTTCCTCAACTAAACAAGCGCTTGGTAAGCTATTACTTTATCTTCTGCAAGGTAGTTTATCAGCATTGTTTATGAGTAGTTGGGTTATATTTGCATTCAATATGTCGATTGACAACGTAGGCCAATTCCTATTAGTGAGCTTTTTATGGGCTATTGCTGCAATAACGATTACGTCATTCTTAGCATTATTCTTGGATAGAATTGGATTATTCTTATCCATGTTATTACTCATATTACAATTGAGTTCAAGTGAAGGCATGTTCCCAATTGAACTTTCAGCCAGCTTCTTTAGATGGATTCATCCATTTTCTCCAATGTCCTATGCAATTCAAGGATATAGAGAAGCAATTTTTACCAATGCTGGACACTTTAACTTTAGTTTCATTGTAATACTATTAAGTGCTATTATTATTGGAATGATATTATTACAATTCTTAGTGCTATTATGGTTTAACAAGAGAGAAAAAGTTCCATTTTCAGTGGAATTTAAGTAAAGCTAAAGCAATGTAGGGGTGAAAAGTATGGAAAATGAAAACATCAATCAAACGATAGAAGAAGCCATTACCAAATTTCAGTTTGTTATGTTGCATTTAAATAAAGAAATTGTAGAAATGATAAAGGAAACAGGTTTAGGTAATTTTTTATCAAGAGAACAAATTGAAGCAATGAGAATAATACAAACTGAAGGTAAAGTGACGATTAATGAACTTGCAATGTTGCAAAATATATTTAAAACGGCAGCTTCTAAACGTATCGTTAAATTAGAAGAAATGGGCTACGTTGAAAGAGCCTATACAGATAATAAACGTATTAAATTAGTTAAACTCAGTACAGAAGGGGAGACTTTTTTAAAAAAAGCAAATTCAGTTATGATTGAAGCTGTTAAAGAACGTATAGGTGACAAATTTACAACAGATGAAGTACATGAGTTTGTAGACCAATTGTCGCGTCTTAATGACGCATTTAAAGCACATAAAAACTGACAAAAAAGACTCGCATACAATGCGAGCTTTTTTGTTATTATATTATTTATTATTTCAAACATATTTTGTTTATAATGAATAGACTTAAATATTAACAATTAGTATAATTAGCATTGTAATTGAAGCGAATAAATAGAAATAGGAGGCGCACGATTATGATAAAAAGAACAACTGAACGCGTACTCACATGGATAGGTATTGCATTGCAATTAATTGGTGTAGTTCTTATCGCAGTTTTCATACCAATGATAGGTAACAATGAGGTGAAAGAAACAGTCATTCAACAAATGATGGCAGATGATCCAAGCTTCTCATATGAAGATGGTACAAATATCTTCGGTATGTTGAGTAGTTTATTAACAGCAGGCTTGGTTTTATCTATAGTAATTTTGATCATTGCAATCATTGGAGCTATTCTAATAAATAAAAAAGCTAAAGTAGCCGGAATCTTACTTATTCTAGTAGGTGTCATTTCATTCTTAGGAAATTGGATAAATGCGATATTATGGATTGTTGCAGGTGTTATGTTATTAGTGAGAAAACCAAAACAACCGATTCATGGTGAAGGTGAAATGTATAATGACAATAAACAAGATGCAGTGAATGAGTCATATGAAAGATCTAACTCTAATCAAGATCAAGATTTAAAAGACTTTGATGATTTAGATGGAAAAACGAAACAAGATCATAATGATCCATATAAATACTAATTAAACTCGACAATTAAATAGATCAAAAACAAACTAGGTTTCCAGATGATTGGAAATCTAGTTTTTCAAATTATAAATAAAATAGACATATTATAGTCATATTCACATTCATAAAACCATAAAAAATATGTTATATTTTAATAAAGAGCTATTCAATTAAATTAATTGTTATCAGGCTATTTTCTGATATTAAAATGGGGTGAAAAATATGATGATGGTAATTGGAATGCTATTACCTATTTTGGTAGTTGGATTTATAGTGATGTCAGTGTTAGAAGAGAAAAAAAGAAATCGTAAGAAATAAAATATTAAGTATTTGAAAGAAACACTAAACTTAGAATACTTAATTACAAAATAGAGCTAATTTCCGCATGAAATTGGCATTTTACCCAAAGGTTAGCCTTACCTCTTAGTGAAGGAAGACTAGCAGAAGTCTAATTCTCGACTCAGTATGTGGAAATCATAGTGGTTTGGATATATTTTTTCAGACGACCAAGTTAAAAAGAGTCTAGATTTCAGAATCTTAAAAATGAAATCCCATACATAAAATGTTTATAAAACAACGGATTGTTTCACGTTAAACAATCCGTTTTTTTATTTCATACGTAAATATAAAGATGAAAAATATTTTATTAGTCAGACAAACAGTAAATTAATTAATATTCTGCTATCATAAACTATAATAATTAATTTATATAAGTCTAATTCATATATGATTTTGAACAAAGGGGGAATATAATGAGTGAGATGTTGTATATTTTACAAACTGTGCTTTTACCTATTTTTATCATGATTTTTTTAGGGTTTATTTTACAAAAGAAATTCACATTAGATTTAAAGACGCTAGCTAAATTAAATATATATGTATTTGTACCAGGGTTTATATTTGTGAAGTTTTATAAAACAGATTTCGCTATAAAGCTTTTATTTTACATAGTCATTTTCTTTATTTTGTATATGGTCGTCCTATATGTCATTGGTAAACTGTTGTCTACTATTCGTAAAACAGATAAAGGGGAAGCAACAACGTTGACGAATAGTATTCTGTTTTTCAATTCAGGCAACTATGGCGTTCCAGTTAATGATTTAGTGTTTAAGGGCGATCCATTAGCTATGTCTGTGCAAGTTATTGTATTGTCATTACAAAATATATTCACTTTTTCATACGGAATTTTTGCGATTCAGTCGTTGCAAATAGGGAAATTACAGGCGCTACTTGGATATTTTAAAATGCCAGTTTTATACGCTTTGGTGTTAGCTATTATTTTAAATTATAATAATGTGCCAATCCCAGAATTTATTTGGACGCCAGCAAATTACGTGGCGGATGCAATGATTGCTGTTGCATTATTATTGCTAGGTGCTCAAATAGCGAATATTAAATTCAGCTTTAAATGGTCAATTTCTTATATTTATATATTTGTGAGACTAGTTATTGGTCCACTTATTGCTTTAGTGATTATTAAATTACTTGGTTTAGAAGGCGTGATTGCACAAACATTATTTATCGCTTCTGCTATGCCAACATCGGTAAATAGTTCAGTTATTGCGCAAGAATATGATAACCACCCAGAACTTGCTGCGCAATTGGTATTCTTATCAACACTACTAAGTGCAGTAACAGTAGTCATCGTCATCTATTTTTCTAGAATTCTATTTTAAATATCTAGACAACCTAGTGGAGCGGGAATATGAAATCATAATTTGATTTCATATTCCTGCTCTTTTTTTAGAATTTTGATTTATTTATCGGACGTGTTATAAATAGGTCGTATATCACATATTACGAAATAAAAATTTAAAATCTATTTATAAAGGACCGATTAAATTGACTGATACAGTGTTAGGTATTGATATTGGAACAAGCTCTGTTAAAGTAATAGCAGTAAATAGACATGGTAAAGTTTTACAGAGTGCAAGCGAATCTCTAGACATCATACAGCCACAAAATGGGTTTAATGAACAACATCCAGAAGCGTGGTTTGAAGCAACTAAACGATGTATTAAGCGATTAATGGTGACAGATGAAGTTAAGCATATGCATATTAGCGGACTATCACTTTCAGGACAAATGCATAGTTTGGTGATATTGGACGATAATGGCGAACCACTACGAAATGCAATTCTTTGGAACGATACAAGGACTACATCTCAATGTGAGGTTATTAGAGAAAAACTAGGTGATTATGTGTTAGATAATCCTGTATTAGAAGGTTTTACCCTTACGAAATTATTATGGATAAAGGAAAATGAACCTGAACATTGGCGCAATACGAAAGTGTTTTTATTACCTAAGGATTATGTTCGATTCAAATTAACTGGCAAGTTAAATATGGAATATTCAGATGCCTCAAGTACATTATTATTTGATCATAAGTGCAAAGCTTGGGATGAAAATATTGGTAAACAATTTGGTATTCATAATATTTACCCTAAACTTGTAGCTTCACATAAATTAGTTGGTTATATGGACGAGGAGATAGCAACAGAACTCGGACTAAATGCGCAAGTGGCTGTTATTGCAGGTGGTGGTGATAATGCGTGTGGAGCGCTTGGTGCGGGAATGATTAAAACCAATGAAACACTCTGTAGTATTGGCACCTCAGGCGTGGTCTTATCATGTGAAAGTGAAAAACATACGGAGTATCGCCGGAATATGCATTATTTTAATCATGCTTTAGAAGATATGGCTTATGTTATGGGCGTGACACTTGCTGCTGGTGACAGTTTGCAGTGGCTACGCCGAAATATATTAGGACATTTAAGCTATGATGAAATCATTACCATGGCGAGCCAATCACAGGTTGGCAGTAATGGATTGTTATTCACACCATATTTATCGGGAGAACGTACGCCACATGGGGATTCCAACATCAGAGGGAGCTTTATAGGTTTAAGTGGCTTACACAGTAGTGGGGACATGGCACGGGCAGTTATTGAAGGCATAACCTTTTCTTTATTCGAGTCGATAAAATATTTACGCGATTGTGGTAAAGATATTAAACATATCGTGTCTATCGGTGGCGGTGCAAAAAGCGACTTTTGGTTGCAATTACAAGCCGATATATTTAATGCTGAAATTAGTAAATTGAAGTATGAAGAAGGGCCTTGTATGGGCGCGGCAATCTTGGCTGTATGTGGTCTAGGATGGTATGAAAGTATCGAAGCGGCTACAAAGCAATTTATACGTTATGAAAAATCTTTTAAACCAGATAGTGAGAAACACAAACAATATATGCAATATTTTGATTTATATCAAAGTGTATATCGACAAACTCAAAGTCTTACAGCTAGTTTACTAGAAATATCTAAAAGTAAAAAATAGTTACTAGTTGAATAATTTAAAAATAAGTAATAGTATCTACTTTAACACTTAAAAACAACTTAAATTATAATACCACTTGAAATAATCAATGGAATAGGTTAAGTTGTATGTAATAATTCTTCAACACATATTTAATAATTATTATAAAAATTAAATAGCTTAAATAACCACTGGAAGTGCCTTGCATAAGGCTGAGACCGAAGTAGTAACTTGGGAATTCCTTGAACCTGATCCAGTTTGTACTGGCGTAGGAAAGTGGCGTTATAAACATGCGAATTCGTTAATCCAACGTCATTTTTCTTACCAGAAAAATGACGTTTTTTTATTTGGGGTGAAAACATTGTTTATAGCAATTACACAGTATAAGTATTTAAATGCAGTAGAAATTAAGCAGTATATCAAAATAGAGCAGTTTATAGACTATTTAATTATCAGAACACCAATGGAGACGGCTGAATTGATTGATTGGGTTCATTTGCTTAATCAATCCGGCTTTCCGAAAAGTAAAATAATTATTCATGACAATTTAACTGTATTAACACGATGCAAGTTACGTGCGATTCATTTTAAAGAAAAAGATGAGCGCATAGCGGACTTTAAATATAATCATCCAGACATCCAAGTTAGTATGTCTACACACGACACAAAACATATAGCGCAAGCAGAAGCATTACAGTTAGCATTTGTCTTATATGGACATATTTTTAAAACCAATTCCAAACCGAATAAACATCCAAGGACAGAAAATGAAATAAATAAAGCGTTAAAATTCAATATCCCAATTATCGCTTTAGGCGGTATCAATACACAAACTTTAAAAGAGCTACCTAATGGATTCAAAGGCATTGCAGGGATTTCCATTTTTGCGCAACAAAACGTAAATGAAATTAAACAGCTGAAGGAGGCTTGGAAGACGTATGTATGATGTCATAATCATTGGCTCTGGTGTAATGGGTATGTCAATCGCGAGAGAATTAAGTAAATCAGATATCAAAATTGCTGTGATAGATCGTGATATACCAGGGAAACATGCTTCATTTAAAGCTGGAGGAATGCTTGGTGCTCAAAATGAATTTACTGAAGACAGTGATTTGTTTCATATAGCACGAGAGTCTCAAGTTATGTTCGAGCCACTGAGGGATAGTTTGCTAGATGAAGTAGGCTTAGATATTGAATATCTGGATAGTGGTTTAATTAAAATCGCAAGCAGTATTGATGATAACGCAAGTGTTGAAAAGCAATACAAATTTCTGCAGCAATACAACCGATCTGTGGAATTATTGCCTGCAAAGTTACTGAAAGAAAGAACGAATGGCAACGTAATATCAGACAATTTATCCGCGATGTATATACCGAATGATAATCAAATCAATGCCAATAAATACACGAAAGCGTTATTAAAATCATTAGAACAACGGGGCATTCACCGTATTTACAACACAGAAGTTAGTGACATAACACCATTAAATCCAGGCTATCGTGTGGTAACCGATACAGATGTGTTAACTGCGGAAAAGATAGTGGTCGCTGGAGGAGCTTGGAGTGGAAAATTATTGAGCCACTACATGCCAAACAGTAGTGTTACAGGCGTTAAAGGTGAAGTGTTACTTGTAGAGCATCCAAATCTGTCTTTAGAAACAACGCTATTTACTACAAATGGTTGTTACGTTGTTCCAAAAATGAAAAATCGTTATTTAATTGGAGCCACAAGTTACTTTGATGATTATTCAGTAGGCGTTTCTCAATTAGGGAAAAAATGGTTGTTACAACAGGCTACGACGCATATTCCTAAATTAAGAGATGGTAAATTAATCAATCAATGGTCAGGCATTAGACCTTATACCTCAGGTGAAAAACCCATTATGGATGAAATAGACAAGCATTTATTTATCATTTCAGGGCATTATCGCAATGGCATTTTACTATCACCTTACGTCGGAAAATGGATGAGCAATTGGATTCAGTATGATCGTAAGCCGGAACAATTTGCAGATTTTATAATTGAAAGGGGTAAGACCAATGAAGTGCATTATAAACGGTGACAACTTTACTTTTGATAAGGTATTAAGTATTCAGGAAGTGATTCAAGAATTGGATTTGGATGAAACGCGTATGATTGTGGAACATAATGAACAATTAATTCAGCGAGAACAATTTTCAAAGCATAAGGTTACAGATGAAGATCGTTTGGAATTATTAGAATTTGTAGGAGGCGGATAACATGTTCAATATAGGAGAATTTAAGTTGAATTCAAGATTATTATTAGGTACAGGGAAATTTGATAGTGAAGCAATACAAACGGAAGCAATCGAGGCGTCCGGGACAGAGGTTTTGACCTTTGCAGTACGTCGAATGAATTTATACGATAAAAATTTACCCAATCCATTAGCGAAAGTAGACTTAACTAAATTCATTACTTTTCCTAATACTGCAGGTGCAAAATCAGCAGAAGAAGCAGTCCGCATAGCTGAAATCGCAAATCATGCAGGTGTCTGTGACATGATTAAAGTAGAAGTTATAGGAGACGATGAAACATTATTGCCCGACCCGTTAGAAACGTATAAAGCTTGTGAAATCTTGTTAGATAAAGGTTATACAGTTTGTCCTTATATTTCTAATGATGTGGTATTAGCAAAACGATTAGAAGATTTAGGTGTGCATGCAATTATGCCACTCGCATCACCGATAGGCACGGGCAGAGGTATTAATAATCCTTTGAATTTACGTTATATAATCGAAAAAGTAAATGTTCCTGTCATAGTTGATGCGGGTATTGGTTCTCCTAAAGATGCCTGTCATGCAATGGAACTCGGAGCAGATGGTATCCTACTTAATACGGCAATATCTAGCGCACAAAATCCAGTGAAAATGGCGAAAGCGATGAAATTAGGTATTCATGCAGGTAGGTTGAGTTATGAAGCGGGAAGAATACCAGTGAAATACACAGCACAAGCTTCAAGCCCTACTGAAGGTATAGGATTCCTATGACACAACGCTATGATCGCCAAATGCGTTATGAAGCATTTGGTAAATATGGACAAGCGCAATTGCAACAGACACATGTCATGATCATGGGCGCAGGTGCGCTTGGAAGCCAATGTGCAGAGCTGTTAACTCGAATGGGTGTTGGTCAGCTCACCATTATCGATATGGATATTGTAGAACAATCCAATTTACACAGACAGGCTACTTATGTTGAAGCAGATGCCACGCAAATGCTGCCTAAAGTAGAAGCGTTAAAAGTGCATCTTGGACAAATTAATAGTGAAGTTCAAGTACAGGCGTTATATCAAGAGATTACAAATACAAATATTGAAGTATTACTCTGTCAACATCAACCTGACATTGTTCTAGATGGAATGGATCATTTTGCGATTAGATATTTGATTAATGAAGTTTGTCATAAATTAGGTGTGCCATGGATTTATGGTGCAGCTGTAGGCAGTAAGGGCACAGTATATGCCATTGATTATCAGGGGCCATGCTTAAAATGTATGCTTAGTACGACGCCATCTACAGGGGAAAGTTGCGCAATAAACGGTGTGCTTCCTCCAGTGATTCATCAAGTGGCAAGCATGGAAGTCTCAGAGTTATTAAGGTGGCTGTCTGGAAAAGGTTTTTCTAAAAAATTAACAACGATGGATTGCTTTACGATGCAATATAAAACACTCAATATAGATTCATTAAAAAATAGTAACTGCCCTATCTGTAACGAAGGAAATTATGAATATCTCAACATGGCTCAACCAAATTCTATTGAAAAACAGTGCGGTAATGTATTTCTACTGAGATTTACTCCTCAAATATTTAAATATACAGATTTACTTCCAGTGAAAGTTATGAAAAGTAATCATTTCGCTAAAATGATATCTTATCGAGATTATCAAATAACGCTATTTAAAGACGGCAGAATGAACGTGTATGGTATTGAAAATGAAGGCCAAGCAGTAGCATTATATGAAGAACTTCTAAAATGCTTAAAGTGATAAATGAGGTAATGCATTTATTGCAAAAACAAACTAAAGTTCATGAAATGTTTGAAAATATATGACAAATTCGTTAACGTAGATGTTCATATTTGAATCACTATATATAGTGTTATAAATTAAAATAAAACACAATATATAGTGAAGAGGGATAATATGAATAAACTTGAAACGAATTTAAAAAATCTTATTACTAAAGATCCTACAGTAGTTAATGAAAATGCCAATAAAGATAGTTCTACGTTTTCAACAATGAGAGATTTAACGGCGGGAGTAGTTTCTAAATCATATGCATTGGACTATTTACTGCCAAAGCATGTGGCTGAAGCGCATAAACAGGGAGATATTCATTTTCATGATTTAGATTATCATCCTTTTCAACCGCTAACGAATTGTTGTTTAATCGATGCTGAAAGTATGCTAGAAGACGGTTTTCAAATAGGTAACGCAACAGTGACTTCACCGAAATCGATTCAAACAGCATCTGCGCAGTTAGTACAGATTATTGCGAATGTATCGAGTAGTCAGTATGGCGGTTGCACAATTGATAGAGTAGATGAATTGTTAAGTAAGTACGCTCAATTTAATGAGCAAAAACACCGCAAAGTTGCAGAAAAATTTGTGAATGCAGCGGATATTGATACATATGTGGATACTCAAGTGACACAAGATATAAGTGATGCTATTGAGAGTTTAGAGTATGAAATTAATACTTTATATACATCTAATGGACAGACGCCATTTGTAACACTGGGATTTGGGCTCGGTATAGATAAATATAGCCGTAAAATTCAGCAAGCAATTTTTCACACGCGTATTAAAGGATTAGGTAAAGACCGTATTACCGCAATTTTTCCTAAATTAGTATTTTCCATCAAAAAAGGTGTGAATTTCAATGAATTAGATCCCAATTATGATATTAAACAACTTGCGCTAGAATGTTCTACAAAGCGTATGTACCCAGATGTTTTAAATTATGATAAAACTGTTGAATTGCTAGGCGATTTCAAAGCACCGATGGGATGTCGTTCATTTTTACCTGCATGGAAAAATGAAGCAGGTGAATATGAAAATAATGGTAGATGTAATCTTGGGGTAGTGACACTCAATGTACCACGCATTGCATTAGAATCTGATGGAGATATAGAACTATTTTGGAAATTATTCCATGAACGCATGAATCTCATGCATGATGCGTTAGTGTATCGTATAGAGCGAATAGCAGAAGCAACACCTGATAATGCTCCTATTTTATATAAAAATGGCGCATTTAAACATCGTTTAACAGACAATGATAGTGTGATGGACCTATTTAAAGGTCAACGTGCAACATTGTCTATGGGTTATATCGGTTTATATGAAGCGGCTACAGTATTCTTTGGTCCGAATTGGGAAAGTAAGTCCAAAGGCAAAGCATTTACGTTAGCTATTTTAAAAGCCATGAAAGTTTATCAACTACGTTGGACTGAAAAATACGATGTGTGGTTCAGCATATATAGTACACCAAGTGAATCTTTAACAGATAGATTTTGCAGATTAGATCGAGAAAAATTTGGTGACGTTGCTGACATTACAGATAAAGGCTACTACCAAAATTCATTCCATTATGATGTACGTAAAGACATCACACCATTTAAGAAAATTGATTTTGAAAAAGATTATCCTGTATATGCGAGCGGTGGGTATATTCACTATTGCGAGTATCCAAAGCTCAATCATAATTTGAAAGCTTTGGAAGCGGTTTGGGATTATGCCTATGACAAGGTGAGCTATCTAGGGACGAACATTCCTATCGATCATTGTCGTAAATGTGATTTTAAAGGAGATTTCAAAACAACGGCTAAAGGTTATCAATGTCCTGAATGTGGTAATGATGACCCAACAACTGTAGATGTCGTTAAACGAACTTGCGGTTATTTAGGCAATCCTGTACAACGGCCGACAATTGAAGGTCGTCATAAAGAAATGTGTGCACGTGTTAAACACTTGAAAGATACAACATTATGAAAATCTTAGAAATCACAAAGGGACAAGGTTATATTGCCAAAATAGAAGCACAGAGCTTTGTTGATGGCGAAGGGGTTAGATGCAGTATGTACGTTTCTGGTTGTCCTTTTGCTTGTAAAAATTGTTATAACAAAGCTGCTCAAAATTTTAGATACGGAGAGCGTTTTAATGGCTCGATTTTAGAAGAAATTATGAATTATTGCGAACCAGATTATATTTCGGGTTTAAGCATTTTAGGTGGCGAACCTTTCTGTAATGTAGATATTACTTTAAAATGTGCCCAAGTATTGAGGCAACGTTTTGGTAATTCCAAATCGTTATGGGTATGGACAGGATTTTTATATGAATATTTAGTTCAAGATACTGCTGAGAGAAGGGCATTACTTGAGCTCATCGATGTATTAGTAGATGGGCCTTTTATCAATCATTTGTTTCAACCTAACTTACCTTATAAAGGTTCATTAAATCAACGCATTATTGATGTACCAACTTCATTGAGCACAGGTAAACGATGTGAATATATTACGACTTAAAAAAGAACTTAATTTTTATATTTTAACTCGGTTACGCAAGCGAATTAGTATTAATATAGTAAGAAGTTTCCTAATATAGAGAGGAACAAGGAACAAGAACCTGAATTTAATCACTATAGATAGAGATTAAGCATAGCGTAAAGGAGTAGATTATGAATGTGTACAGGATTTTCATTCTTATCAAAGAGTAACCAGGCGATCTTAGGACGTACGATGGATTTTGTCTATCATTTGGACGGACAACCCGCAGTACAGCCGCGTCATTTTTATTGGGAATCACGTGTTGGATATAAAGGTGAGACGTTGTATGGTTTTATCGGAGCAGGCAGCGATATGGCAGGCTTTGTATTTGGAGACGGCGTGAATGAACACGGCGTGGGTGCTTCCGTACAGTACTTTAGAGGTTATGCATCGTATGCTTCTGAAGTACGAGAAGGCTTTATAAATATTAGCCAAAACGAAATTATTACATGGATACTTGGCTATAATAAAAATATTGAAGATTTAATCGAAAATGCTAAATCAGTTAATGTGGTAGCACATGTAGTAAACGAAATTGCAGAAGTACCGCCATTGCATTATCACGTTTCTGATGATACAGGTAGATCTGTCGAACTTACATTCCAAGATGGCCGTATCGTCATAAATGAAAATCCAATCGGCGTATTAACGAATAACCCAGATTTAAACTGGCATTACGAAAACCTAAGAAATTATACAAATATTACACCACAGAAACCACAGGAAAGTACATTTATGGGGCAACCACTAAAATCCTTAGGAAATGAAGGTGGCACTTATGGTTTACCGGGTGGCTATACAGCACCAGAGCGATTTGTGCGCACCGCATTTTTGAAAAATCATCTTATAAATAGTGACAAACCTGAGTATGATGTGTTGGATGCATTCAAATTATTAGATGGCATTAGTATTCCTAAAGGCGCTGTACTTGATGAAAATGGAGAATTGCATTATACCCTTTACCAAACTGTGTTCAATTTAACAACACGCACAATGTATGTTAAATGGTATGATACAAACCAAATAACTGAATTGCAATTAACTGAAGACCTCATCACAAAAAAAGATATTACTGTTTTTGAAACTGCTAAAGGTTTAGTTACCAATAAATTGAATTAATAACATATTGATTATAATGATGAAAGATTAAAAAAAGCGGAGAGACGATGATATTTATCGTTTCTCCGTATTTTTATTAAACCAACTATTTTATAATTAAAGATTAATGTACTTAAGTTTAATTTGTGAAATTTATATACTAAAAGTCATATTGATCATTTTCTTCTTCTATTATTTGTGAATACACTTTGGAGACGCGTAATGTTGAAGTAGCTAATTCCTCTATTCTGAATAAGATATCATCATTTACAATAGCACCTTGTGAGAAATCACGTTCTTCGATAAATACATAAGTTTGAATAATGTGTGCCTTCATATAACCTAATATTGGTTTTAATTGTGTTTCAGGAATTAAATAATGCTTAGGTGAACCGGCCGTGGCTATGATTCCGATAACTTTATCTCTAAAAGCGTTAACAGGAAGTAGATCAAATACGTTTTTTAAAGTGCCAGGAATTGAAGCTTGGAATATAGGGAAACCAATAAAAATAATATCAGCTTGCATTAAGGCAGTAGTGAATTCTAAAGTATCTCCTGAATAATCTAAATAATTGCGACCATCACTAAATGACAAATTTAAATTTTTTAAATCAAAAAATTGAATTTCATGTTGATGAGAAATTGCTTCGTTTAAATATGTCATGGCTGTACTTGTCTTAGAACCGACAGTTGAACCGGATAGAATTACGATTTTCATGCTAAGTCACCTACTTTTTCAAATGGTTTTTGATTCCAGGTATAATTTCATTACCGATAAGTTCGATATTTTTCATGATTTTATCGAAAGGTACACCACCAAAATCAATTTGGGCCATAAATCTTTGGTGATTATATAACTCATGTTGGTAAAGTATTTTTTCAATAATTTGCTGTGGACTTCCTACCATTAGGGCATCTCTATAATCAGGTGTATTTGCAAATTGTTGTTTTGGATAACCAGTTCCTCTTATAAATGACATACCTACATTAATATGAGGATAAAATTCACGTAAAGCAGCTTGTGTTGTATCAGCAGTATAGAATAAACTTGCTGTAGAAACAGGTAATGCTTCAGCGGAATTGTCAAAGCCATATTCTTTGGCAGTTAAACGGTATTCGTCTATAGAATTTTTAAATGTCATTGCTGGACCACCTAAAGTTGTAATCATCATCGGAATACCTTGACGACCAGCCTTGATTGCACTAGCAGCAGGACCACCAACTGCTCTCCAAATTGGTAATACATTATCTATAGGCCTTGGAAAAATTTCCATGTTATTTAAGTCAGGTCTGAACTTACCAGACCAAGTAATTTTATTTGTTTTATTAAGTTCTAACAGTAAATTTAATTTCTCTTCATAAAGTTCGTCGTAGTCATTTAAATCTAAACCAAATAAATCGAATATACCAGTACGTGATGCTCTTCCCGCTACAATTTCTGTGCGACCGTGAGAAATAAGGTCTAGTGTTGCAAAGTCTTCAAAGACTCTAACTGGATCAGCTGCACTAATAATAGAGGATGAACTAGATATTTTAATCGTATTTGTTGCTTGTGCGATTGCACCTAAAATAACGGTGTGCGCCTGTGTAGTAAAATGTTCTTGATGGCTTTCACCAACGCCGAAAACGTTGATACCTGCTTGTTCGGCTAATTGACTCGCTTCAATTAATTCTTGTATACGTTTTTCAGAACTTACTTTTTCACCTTTATGAGGATTAAGTAAGTGGTCTCCAAGTGAATAAAGACCAAATTCTAATGGGGCATTTTCATTCATTTTTAATTTAGCCATAGCGTATCATCCTTTATAAATCATGTAGTTTAGACACTATTTCTGTTCTTTGATTTTCCATAAAATCTGGCAAATTGAGTTCTTTACCTAGGTTTTCAATCTCTGTATCAACCGTAAATCCAGGTGAGTCAGTTGCAAATTCATACATAATACTATTATGTCGATAATAAAGAGATTTGAAAAAGTAGCGATCTATAATGCCACTATTATTTCCTGGGTTATGATTAATTGTGTTTAATACAGACTCTAAATTTGAATCTTTTGGCGTGTTCACGGCGATATGATGTACATATCCTTGACCAGGACGCGCACGCTCTCCTTGTTGTTCAATAACTACGAAATCAGTATACAAACCTTCTTGATCTAATGCCATAACAGTTTCATCAGTGTCTTGACGAGGTGCATAATTGAGTTCGTTTTTTAAAAAATCGATTGTTGGTTGAGCTTCACGTACTCTAAGCTCAACAGGTCCCATACCTAATATTTGATGTTGCAAAGGAATATCCGTATAAGGATTTTTTCTCCACGTTGTAGGGATTTTATAGTCATCGTTAACGAGCAATACAATTTCTAGATTATCGACATCTTTAAACAATAGTGCTGGCTGATTTAGATATGTTATATCAGTTGTCGTAATATTAGCTTCTGTGAGACGCGACTTGAAATAAGATAGTGCAGCTTCATTTGGGACGAGTAAAGAAAAACGATGGATAGAATTTGTACCAGGACGATTCTTACCTACATGTGGAATTTCAAAAAAACTTAGTAACGTACCGACAGAGCCAATTTCATCACCGAAAAACAAGTGATACATAGTTGGATTATCTTGGTTCACGGATTTTTCTACCAAGCGTAATCCTAATAGTTGAGTGTAGAAGTCTTTGTTTATTTGAGCATCTTTTGTATACATTGAAATGTGATGATGACCGACAATATTCATATGTGTACCCCCGCATTATGATAATTTCTAGTTTTAATACTCATTACCTATTTAAAAGAAAATAAACCGATGTAGTATAAAAAGTATACTAGTTATCTATAATATATGTCGAAAATGGAAAAAAAGCAATAACTGTGAACTAATATAATTTATACATAGTTTTCATTTAAATTATATTAGTTCTATAATTAGTCGAAATAAAAATAGGCATAGATACATTGAATTACTATGTATCTATGCCTATTTGATGTTATTCAGTTTTTTTAAAATCTAAATAATAGAGACTGAATTCTAAATCATTTTTTAGATGTGTTTCTAATAATTCAACAGCTAAATCTATGTCTCTCTTAAAAAGTGCCGCAACAATTTCCTTATGTTCTTCGATTAGTCCAGGACGGCGTTGATTAATGACAGTTTGACTAAATAGATAGATAAAACTTTTGTATTTTTGATACGTATCGAGTATAAATTGATTATTTGTAGCTGCAATAATCTTTTGATGGAACTTGTCATTCGTTTCAATAATTTGATCTTCAGATTCTTTATCGATATTTATTTCGGCATACTTATTCAATTCTTCTAAATCTTCTTTTGTGTATACTACCGCTGCTTTTCTTAATGCATAGGTTTCTAATAAAATACGCATTTCAAAAATTTGTCTATATTCTTCACTTGTTGGCATGAAAATATAAGAGTTTTTAATAAAATATTCTAATTCTAGTTGTTTCAAAGCCTCGCGTATAGGCGTTCTGCTTACATCATACTTCTTAGCAAGTTTAGCTTCTGTAATCTTTTCATCTTTTTTCAATTCACCAGAAATAATATCATTTCTAATCTTTTGATAAACAGTTAATTCATTAGTGTTCAATTTCTTCACCTCATTATCATAAGTGTACTATAAATAATTCTTTGTATAAATGTATACATTTTAATTGTTTTAGTATACAATAATGTTTGTAAACGTTTTCAGGAGGGTGTAATTTATGAAAATAGGATTTATTGGTCTCGGTATAATGGGAAAACCAATGGTTAAGAATTACTTGAAAGAGAATGTGACGGTTCTCGTTAATGATTTGAATAAAGAAGCAGAAGCAGAAGTTATTAATGAGGGTGCACAAGCAGTATCTGTAAAACAAATGGCTCAAGAAGTAGATCACATTATTACTTCATTACCTAATGGTGAAATTGTAAAAGCAGTTTTATACAGTGGAAAAGATGCAATTTTAAATCAGTCAGATATTAGTGTTCAGACAGTCGTTGATACAAGTTCGTTAACGCCAAATGAGTCGTTAGAGATAAGTAAAGTTTTGAAAGAAAAGCAAATTAAATATATAGATGCACCTGTAAGTGGCGGTGAGCCATTAGCAATTACTGGTGAACTCTCAGTCATGATTGGTTGTGATGAATCAGATTTAGAAATCGTTCAGAGCGTTCTAAAACCTATTGCAAAATCTGTGATAAGAGTCGGTGATGTCGGTGCAGGAAGTGTTGTTAAACTGGCTAATCAGATTATAGTAAATACAAATATTGCAGCACTTTCTGAAGCAGTTGTACTTGCGAAAAAATTTGATATTGACTTAGAAAGTATGCATGAGGCAATTAAAGATGGCCTTGCAGGTTCAAATGTTATGGAAGCAAAATTTCCTAAGATGATTGAAGAAGATTATCAACCTGGTGGCACACTTAATATAAACCTGAAAGATATGAAGAATGTAAGTTCGACAGCAGATACAGTTGGACTAACACTACCTTTAGCAAATCAAGTCAAAGAAATATATAAATCAGAAGTAGCCCAAGGGAATGGTACAAATGATCATTCTGGTATTATCAAATATTTTGAAAAAATTAATAATATATAGATGAGGTGAGAAAGTGCTAACTGAAGATTTAATTAATCAAACAAACAATGACGAGATTCATAAGCAATTGGATGACTTTAAATATAAAATCATAGTTTTGGATGATGATCCAACTGGTACACAAACAGTTAAAGACTTACCTGTGTATACAGATTGGTCGGAAGATTTAATTGAAGATGGATTTAACCAAGAGAATCATATGTTTTATATATTAACTAATTCTAGAGCATTGAATGAACAAGAAACGACAAAATTGCATCAGGAAATTAGTCGAAATATAGAATTGGTTTCTCGACGTTTAGACTACCCTTTTATTGTAATTAGTAGGGGCGATTCCACTCTAAGAGGTCACTTTTATTTAGAACCTAAGGTCTTAAGTGATGCCTCAGAAAAAGCATTTGATGCGGTGTTTTATTTACCTGAATTTTTTGAAGGTGAGAGGTATACATATAACGGCGTCCATTATCTTAAAGAAGATGGGAAATACACTCCTGTTTCTGAAAGTGAATTTGCCAATGATACTACATTTGGTTTTGAATCCCAAACGATGGCAGATTTTATAGAAGAGAAGAGTTTTGGTGACGTTAAAGCTGAAAATGTATACCATATTACGTTATCTCAAATAAGAGAAAGAAATAAAGAAAGTATATTACAAACATTTCACGCAGTATCAAACTTTGATGCAGTCGTGGTAGATGCATTAAATGATGAAGATATGGATTATTTTGTATCTTGTTTAACAGCATTTTTAGCGAATGATGATAAGAAATTTATGTTTAGAACAGCTGCGTCGTTTGTGAAATCGATGTGTCAGACTCCAGGTGAAATCATTAATCTAAATCAATTTAGTAATAATAACCATGGTGGTTTGATTATCGTTGGATCACATGTGAAAAAAACATCATCACAATTACATCATTTACTAAACAACACTCATATCACACCAATTGAATTTGATGTTAAATCAGTTACTAAAGCAGATTTAAACGTATATATAGACGAAAGAATTCAAGAAGTAGAATCATTAATTAAAAATAGTAAAGATGTGGTTGTTTATACTTCTAGAGATGTTATTAAGACTGAAGATTTAACAAATAATTTAGGGATTTCTACAAATATTTCAAATGCTTTGGTAGAAATTGTAAGGGGCTTAAGCATAAAACCAAAGTTTATTATTGCCAAAGGCGGAATCACTTCTAGTGATGTTGCAACTAAAGGATTGGAAATTAAAAAAGCACAAGTAATTGGGCAAATAACGCAAGGCGTACCTGTGTGGCTGACTGGTGAAGAAGCAAAGTATTCTAATATGCCTTATGTTATTTTCCCGGGAAATATTGGTAGTACTAATACGTTAACAAATGTATACAAAATGAACAGTAGTATAAAAGAGAATTAGAAGGTAGGGAGATAAAATGATGGGAGAAATGTGGCCATTAATTGCTGTAGTAATAGGGGTACTTATATTATTAATGTTAATTATTTGGCTTAAATTAAATACATTTATTGCATTAATCATTACTTCAATGGTAACAGGTATCTTGCTAGGTATGCCTTTAAACACGATTGTCACTACTATTGAAAAAGGGATGGGCGATACTTTAGGACATATTGCAATTATCTTTGGTCTCGGGTCCATTTTAGGAAAACTGTTATCTGACGGTGGTGGAGCAACACGTATTGCAGACACACTTATAAACGTTTTTGGCGAAAAATATGTGACCTGGGCTATGATTATTGCTTCATTTATTATTGGTATTTCGTTATTTTTAGAGGTAGCATTTGTATTATTAATTCCATTAGTATTTACATTAGCAAAAAGAATGGAAATATCGAATTTAAAAGTCGGCTTACCAATGGCAACATCAATTGCTATAACACATGGATTTTTACCACCTCATCCAGGTCCTGTAGCGATTTCCGAAGCTGTTAATGCAAATATTGGTTATGTGCTAATGTATGGAATCATTATTGGAATTCCATTAGCGATTATTGTTGGCGGAACATTTCCTTTAATTGCACATAAACTGACACCAGAAGCTTTTAAAAGAGAAGGTAATCAAGCAGCAGTTGGAGAAATGAAGGAATACGATCAAGATCAATTACCTAGTTTTGGTATTAGTCTACTAACAGCACTTGCTCCAGTTATATTGATGTTATTGGCGACAGTGGTACAACTCATTACGGGTAATGATGATGGTAACGCCAAAGGATTTGAAGGTTTTATTTACTTTATTGGTACTTCTGTAACTGCAATGCTTATCGCTGTGTTGTTTGCGATATATACAATGGGAATTAGACGTAAACAAACAATGAAGGAAATTATGGACACTGTTGCTAACGCAATTACACCAATTGCTATGTTAATACTTATCATTGGTGGTGGAGGAACATTCAAGCAAATATTGATCGATGGCGGTGTTGGTGACACTATATCAGAAATATTTAAAGGCACAGAAATGTCACCGATTATTCTTGCGTGGTTGGCCGCTGCTTTATTACGTACAGCATTAGGCTCTACAACAGTAGCAGCGATTTCTTCAGTAGGAATTGTATTACCATTATTGCAAACAGCAGATGTGAATATTTCCTTAGTAGTATTAGCAATTGGGGCAGGAAGTATTTTCTGTTCTCATGTTAATGACGCAGGTTTCTGGATGTTCAAAGAATACTTTGGTTTAACTATGAAAGAAACATTTTTAACATGGACGCTATTAGAGTCTATCTTATCTGTGGTAGGTCTTATCTTAATATTAATCACAAATTTAATTATATGATATTAATTGTTAACCAAAATAAAAAATCCCTTCATAAATAATCACTTGAATTTGATTGCTATGAAGGGATTTTATTATGATTTGTTGTCCTGAGTCAGCGTAAGCATACCATCTTCCATGTGATATACGCTATCACAATACTCTGTTAGTCGTTCATCATGCGTAACGACGATACAAGTTTTGTTTTGTTCCATCGTTTGTTCTTTCAAAATTTTCATTACTTCCATTGCATTGTTTGTGTCTAATGAAGCGGTTGGTTCATCAGCTAAAATAATTGATGGTTTTGTATAAAGTGCTTTAGCAATCGCAACGCGTTGCTTTTGTCCGCCAGATATTTCACTTGGAAGTTTATTCTCAAGCACCGCAATATCTAGTTGCTTAACAAGTTGATTATAACTTGCTTCGTCTAGCACATCTTTTTTCTGTTTTTGTAATAACTTAAATTGCTGTTTTACATTTAGAAATGGTACAAGATTCGTAGCTTGAAGAATAAAACCAATTTCTTGCATCCTTGTTTTTGCTAATTCTTTCAGCGAAAGTTGAGATACCTGTTTATCATTGATGATAATTTCACCAGATGTGGGCGTCTGTAATGCGCCGGCCATTGTTAGGAATGTACTTTTTCCAGAACCAGAGGGTCCGATAATGGCAATCAGTTCATTTTTATTAAATTTCAAAGATGTAGGTTTTACAGCTTCAATTGTTTGATTCCCATCTTTAAAACTTTTAGTGACGTTTTTAAATTCTAGCATTTATTTATACACTCCTATTTATCCTATTGCCTTGAGTGGATCTACTTTTCTAATCGTCAATATCGAGAAGAGGCTACCTAATAGAGAAACTATGATAAGGACGACGCCGTATATTAATAACGTAGTAACATCAAATTTAACTGGGACCACACTTGGTAAAAAGGCACCAGTAAGTATAGTTAGCGCAAGACCAATCACTGTACCAATCATCGCAATGATGAACGTTTGTGATAATACAACTTTTGCTAAATATCCATTTGTGAAGCCTTGTGCTTTTAACACACCAAATAAATTTGTTTTTTGTAACGTAATGACATATAAAAAGATGCCAATCACTGTTGCAGAAATAATAAATAAGAATGTAATCATAAAGTTTAACGTTAAGTTTTGAGCTTGATAACCTGGTAAGTTTTCAACGAAACTTTCAATTTCTATAGCTTCTAAATCACTATTTAAATCTTGTTTATTCCAATCTTTATCTCTGACCACGACCGCATTGGTTTTATCTTCATTTAATGAAGGATTAATTTTTTGTATTGTACTATTATTAGAAAACAGCACTGGAGAGGCATTGTATTTAGCACTTTCACTAAAGCCTACAATTTCTAATTTTTCATCTGATTGTGATAACGATAATTTATCTCCTATTTTAAATCCTTTATCTTTTAGAGTTTCATCTGCTATTACTTCATTGTCAGATTTAACTTTTTTGCCTTCTATCATATCAGGTACTAGGAAAGAATCAGAAGTGACTCCAAATAGTAAGGCATTTTCTTCTGCATTACCATTAGAAGCGATAACACCTGTCTGTTTTAAAGTCGTTTGTTTATCATATGTATTTCCGACATCATCTTTATTGAACGAAGACTGCTCTACAGTTTCATTTGCATCTTTATTTAATACAATAGCATCGGCTTGCCATTTATCGATACCTTCTCTATTCATATTCATCAGTCCGCTTGCTAAGCCAGATAAAAGGAAGAGTAGGTAACTAATCATAATTAAGACACCGATAATCAAGCTGAATTTCAACTTGTTACGTTTAATTTCATTCCATGCTAAAAACATAAATTACCTCCTATATGTAAATTGTCACTAGATTTATATAAATTAAAAAATTCATTTTCAACTTATTTTATAAAGCTTACTTCTATAATAACCTATTTAAATATAGAATGTATTCATTTTCTATGTGAAAAAGACAGTGTATCTTAAATCGTAGATTATTTAACGAAAGACAAAACACTTGTATAAGCTATTACTTATACAAGCGTTTTGAAAATTAACCTTCAAAATTTATAATTTGTGGTTCGTCTAACGTTTTATCATTCATTATCTTAATAGATTTTGGCTGAGCTTTAACTACACATAGTTCTGGGTCAGTTTTATTATCGAAAAATGATTTGTCTTGGTTTTGCCATAACCAATCAATTGTTTCTTGATCTTGAACAATTGATAATGTGGCATCAATTTCTAAAAAACTACGATTATTTGTATCATCGTAACCAATTAAAATATGTGCACGTGGGTTTGACTCAATTTCTTCAATTTTTATTGAGTTAACATTTGTTTTTGTATAAAGCGTGTTACCGTCATTATAAAAAATCATGTATCTACTGTTAGGTATATGATTATATGCGGTAGATAGCACCCCGACACGTGATGTATTGAGTATTTCGTTAATCTTGTTAGTTAAATTAGTATTATCCATACATGAATCACCTCTATATACCTTATACCCTAATAGTGAGAATTAAAAAGTAAATTCCAAGAAAATTTAATAAAGTTCAATTTGATAATAATCATTCTAAAATCATCATAAATGCTAAAACTACAAGACATGCAGACATACTAACTTTATAGATGAATTCATATTTTAATAGAAGTTTTTTAAAACAAAGCCCCATAACGGCCCAGGCGACTGCACCTGAAACACCGATAAGTGCAATGATAATTGTATAACTCAGTGTAGCAAGAAAACTTATATTTTGAGTAGTGACATAGGTCACGATAGCAGTAAGTACATAAACGATTGTTTTAGGATTCATATATTGAAGAAGCAAACCATCTCTCATACGATACGTATTGCTTTGTTGAGCGTCTTTACTATCATGTTTAAATACAGAATAAGCAAGATACAATAAGTAAATAAATCCCACTATTTTAATTACAAATATAAAATTTGAAAAGTAAGCAGCCATATATTCACTAAATAACAAGCAAAACATTGAAAGCGTTAAAAAACCTAATCCAATACCAATTAAGAATTTCACAGTGCCTTTAAGACCTAATTTTAAAACGCCGTCTAATGCTAATAAATTGTTAGGCCCAGGGGTATAACTCATAAAAAACGTATAAAAAATAAATGATATAAACAAATTGCATTCTCCCTTCATTATCCTGTATTATGGAAATATAATCACTAAACTTCCGCTCAATAGGATATTTCCTTTTAAAAGGATTTTATATCCATTAAACAGGAAAGTCAATATAAAAGGGGTCGAATAATGGAATTTCATAAAATAGTAGCTAAGAATATTTACTTATATAGAAAGAAAAATAAGATTAGCTTGGACAAATTATCAAAACTCACAGGGGTGAGTACATCTTCATTGAATGAAATTGAAAAAGGTAATACGATTCCTTCAATAAATACCGTTTGGAAAATTAGTAACGGTTTAAAATTATCGTTTAGTAGTTTAATGAATGAGGCAGAGTCAGATTATACACAGTTAAAAAAAGAAGATGTTGTACCTGTGACTGAAGATGAGGGTAAATATCGTGTTTATCCATATTTCCCATTTGAAAAGAGTAAGTCCTTTGAATTCTTTTATGTAGAGCTCGATCCAGGAGCAACATTAGATGCAGAACCCCATTTATCCGGTTCAGAGGAATCGATTATTGTAATTGATGGACAATTAGAAATGCATTTAGAACATGAAACGCTTCATTTAGGCGAAGGCGATGCCTTGAGGTTCAAATCAGACATCTCTCATAGCTATATTAATAATGGAGAAAATATGACTCTAATATCTATGGTTATTGACTATCAATAAATTAAAACCCATGTTCCTCGATGTAGTAGAGGGCATGGGTTTTGTTATAAAATAATATAACTGTGTGTAAAAGATTTATTATTCTTGTTTATGAAAATTGTCTTTATTTTTTTCTCTGTTAAACCAAAAATATGCATTAGGAGCATCTTGTTGCGTGGGTTTATAAACAGCTAAGCTGCCAGATCCTTTCGATTTTTTCTGATTTTCAAAATCTTTTAAAGCACGAAAGGCGGGCTTACATAAAATCCATATAGCTATAATATTTAGCCATGCCATCATACCAACACCTACATCGCCCATTGCCCACGCAGCATCAGCGGTCTTGATTGTGCCATATGCAGTGGCAAAAATAAGTAGGAAACGGGTCAATGTAATATAAAAATTTGATTTTTTAGCACTCAAATTTCTAGTAAGATACGCAATATTTGTTTCGGTAATATACGAATAAGCTAATATGGTAGTAAATGCAAAGAAAAATAATGCAACTGCTATAAAATAAGAGCCGAATCCAGCGAAATTTGGGTCAAATTGGTAGCTATCGCCTTGAAATGCTTTATCGATACCAGATTGTACATACATGGCAGTCCCAGAGAAATCTTTAGAGCCATCTGCATTTAATACATAAACACCATTATCTTCAATTAAATTAGGCTGTCCTTGTGCATTCTCTGTGCCATCTGTTGTATTATAAGTTCCTGAAATTAAAATAATTAGTGCGGTAGCTGTACAGACGAAAATAGTATCTATATAAGCTGAGAAAGCTTGTACAAGCCCTTGTTTTGCTGGGTGAGATACTTCTGCCGCTGAAGCTGCATGGGGTCCTGTCCCTTGACCTGCTTCATTTGAATATAATCCTCGTTTTACACCAATTTCAATCATTGCCCCAATAATTCCACCGAAAGTAGATTGCAACCCTAGTGCAGATTTAAAAATAAGTGCGAATAATGCAGGAACTTCCTCAATATTTAAAAAAATTACAATAACAGCTAATAAAATGTAAGCTATAGCCATAAAAGGGACAATTGCTGTTGCCATACTGGCAATGCGTTTAATTCCACCAAAAATGATAAGCGATAGTAATATTACTAAAAAAATTGTGACTGCCCATTTTGGAATGCTAAAAGCACTATGTAATGAAGTTGCAATTGCATTGGACTGTACGCCTGGCATTAAAAGTCCGATTGAAATAATAGTCACTATAGCAAATATTAACGCAAATATTTTTCCGAACTTTCCTCCAATACCATTTTCAATGTAATAAGCAGGGCCGCCTCTGTATTCCCCATTTTCCTTTTGTTTATATATTTGACCCAATGTAGACTCTACAAATGCAGTGCTTGCACCTAGTAAAGCTGTCACCCACATCCAGAAGACTGCGCCGGGGCCGCCAATAAATATGGCAGCTGACACACCAACGATATTCCCAGTGCCAACTCTGCCAGCTAGTGATAATGAAATAGCTTGAAAACTAGAAATACCTTGTGGAGATTTTTCACCTTTGAATAATAAACGTAACATTTCTTTAAATTGTCTCACTTGTGCGAAGCGAGTAATAAGTGAAAATATCAATCCTGTTATTAATAAACCAAAAACTAACGGAGGACTCCATATAATTTTATCTAAGAAATCAATGAATTCTGTAATCAAATTAATTCTCCTAACATAAAATGAATTTTTATACTGATTTATGTAAGCGCTTGCTCGCAATTGTACACTTCTGAAATCTGTGAGCAAGAGTGTCAATTAATTCATTAACATTTTAATGAATTAAAATATAGAATTAATTTTTAATAATTTTATGTATGGAGTAAAATAAAAACACACAAAAAATCTGTTCAAGTTTCTATTATTGAGACTTGAACAGATTTTTGGTTATGCTATTTTCTTTTTTCTGCAGTGGCGTTAATTCTTTTATTTAATAACACAAAGAATAAGATGAATGCGATAGAAATAAAGATGTGACCTAAACCAGCAATGCCTGCGATTGCAGGACTTACATTGAATCCTTTGATAGTAGCAATACCGTTCACAAATTGCATCGCTACAGTTACTAATACGCCTAAGTGGAAAATATAAAAGAAACTATTAAATAATTTACTATTACGAGTCAATTTAAGTTGATGTTCGATAACCATGAAAATCAAGAACATAATTGTACCTAAAACTAATAAATGTGTGTGCGTTACATTTAATTGCGAATAACCGCTAAAATTTTCTCCTTTTGACATTTCTCTATAGAACAAACCACTAAGTAATCCTAATAAAGTATAAAAGGCAGAGCTGAACATTAATTTTTTCATTTTTTCTTCCTCCAAATTGTTAATAACTGCAATATAAAGTAATTTTATGAACTGTTTATGAACAGCATAAAAATAAATTACCGTTTATAACAATATGAAAGAAACGCACGATAACGAATGAAATATAATTTTTAATATTGGCATATCAAGTAGAGCGTATTTTAAAAAATAGCACTAATTATTTTTGTTGTGCCAATAACAGCGAATAAATAGTATCCAGTACTGGCGTATTCACTTGATGTAATTTTGCTTTTCTAAATAAAAAGCCTTGGATTCCTTCTATTTCTAATGGGTTATCTGAGATGATATCGTAATACATACTTGTGCCCATTTGATTGGGATAACCTTCGTAAATCGTCATAATACCATCGATAATGTCATCACCAAAATAGATATTTTCAGCTTGTGCAATGGCTACACCTTCAACTAATAATTGCTTACAAAGATGTTTCATTCCTGGGACTTGAAGTACTTCGGCAGTGCGACGACTTAATGCTGTGACACTATTAATAGCTAAATTAACAAGTAGTTTATACCAAATGGCATAATCAATATCGTTTGTGAGTTCAATTTCTAAAGAAGAGCCAGCTACAATATCTTGGAATGCACGCGTTTCTGGAGAATCTTCTAAAATGATTTTGTGATCACGATAATGCGTTACTGTAGAACCAGATTTTCGTCCGCTAATATAAACAACACCTTGAAATACGTGAGGGTGTTCAAAGCGTGACAACTGACCGTGACCATTTTGAGCAAGTATAATAGTTGTTTGCTCATGGATTAAATGTTTCATTTCTCTTAATATAGCATCAAGCTGAGGTATTTTGACCGCAATAATTAAAAAATCAACTTGGCTTTGATCATTTGTTAATGGCGTTACCTGTAAAGTATGTGCATGTCCAGTATTATTATTGGCAAAGTAGGTGAGTGTTTGATGTTGTCGACCGAGTAAGTGTAAGTCGGGATGTATGGTTAAAAGGTCAATTGCAATCGTGCTACCTACTGCGCCAGGTCCAATTATTGCAATTTTGTTCATGTTTTTAATTTCCTTTTCTAAGTAGATTGGTTAGTATATGGATAACAATACAAATATAACAAACTGCGGAGATGATTTTAATTGAAAACATTAAATCAGTTATTAGATATGAAACAGAGTAACGATAAAATATCAATGGTGACAGCTTATGATTATCCTAGTGCGAAGCAAGCTGAAGCAGCACAAATAGATACAATATTAGTTGGTGATTCATTAGGGATGACCGTCTTAGGCTATGATAGTACAGTACAAGTGACGGTAGACGATATGATTCACCATGCAAAAGCAGTACGACGAGGTGCGCCAGACACATTTGTAATTGTAGATGTGCCTTTTGGTGCGGTGGGTATAAACGAGCAGTCGGATTTAGAAACAGCTGTAAAATTATATCAGCAGACTCAAGCGAATGCGATTAAAGCTGAAGGTGCACATTTAACTCAATATATTGAAAGTTGTAGCAATGTGGGTATTCCAGTTGTTTCACATCTTGGGTTAACACCCCAAAGTGTTGGTATAACTGGGTATAAAATGCAGGCAAATACTAAAGAAGCAGCACAACAACTTATAGATGATGCTTATAATGTACAACAAGCAGGTGCTGTTATGTTAGTGCTAGAAGCAATTCCAAGCGATTTAGCTGCTAAAATCACTAAAAATTTAGATATACCAGTTATTGGAATTGGCGCTGGTAAAAGCACAGATGGTCAAGTATTGGTGTATCATGATTTACTAAATTATGAAGTCAACCATCAAGCAAAATTTGTGAAACAATATGGTGATTTTTCAAAAGGTGTTCAAGCATTATCTCTATATAATACAGAAGTTAAGTCACAACAATTTCCAAGTGATGCGCACACTTACAAAAAGCAGGTCATGAACGAGGTGTCTGAATGACTGAGTTAATTACTACTATAGAAGAAATGACTGAAATGTCTAAGCAATGGATAAAATCAAATAAATCAGTGGGCTTTGTACCTACGATGGGCGCTTTACACGAGGGCCATTTGAAAATGATGTCACAATCTATTACTGAAAATGACGTGACAGTGATTAGTGTTTTTGTAAATCCACTACAATTTGGACCTGATGAAGATTTAGATGCGTATCCTCGAGACATTGAAAGTGACACAATTAAAGCCTCATCAGTAGGCGTAGATTATATTTTTTATCCGAGTGAAAAAGAAATGTATCCGGAACAACCTACAATTGAAGTAAAGGCTGGACGTCTAGCATCAGTATTAGAAGGCGCACAACGTCCGGGGCATTTTGACGGCGTAGTGACAGTAGTAAATAAACTGTTCAATATTATACAACCAGAACGTGCTTATTTTGGAAAAAAGGATGCACAGCAATTAGCTATAGTGGAAAAAATGGTTGAAGACTTTAATCATGCAATTGATATTGTAGGCGTAGACATTGTTCGTGAAGCGGATGGTCTAGCTAAGAGTTCACGTAATATTTATTTAACGTCAGAAGAAAGAGCAGAAGCGCCTCACCTTTATGAAAGTTTGCAGTTAGCACAATCATTATATAATCAAGGTGAACGAAGCAGTTTGAAAATTATTGAAGCTACGCGTGATTATATACAACAACATACGAGTGGGGATATAGAAACAGTGGCAATTTATAGCTATCCTCAACTTATCGAACAACATGAAATTACAGATAAAATTTTTATATCGCTAGCAGTCAAATTTAGTCAGGCACGTTTAATAGATAATATTATTATCGGTGATTAATTTGTCGTAATGTATTTACATGATTAGTGAACAATTCAGTTAGATACAACATTCTCTCAATATACAATTTACATTTTCTTAGTGTTGATTTATCATATGTAGAGAGAGATATTTATCGAGAAAACAATTATATGATAATTAAATAGTTTTAAGGGTATAAATACAGTAGTGAAAATAATGTATGCGTTATCTCAAGAACTAAACAACTTTGTTTTATCTTATATAATTAATTAAAAAGTGATTATGAGAGGTGGTAAAAAAATGAGTGAATCTAACTCAAAAGATGTCATTTTAATTGGTGCTGGTGTTTTAAGTACAACATTCGGTACGATGTTAAAAGATCTTGCACCAGAATGGAATATTAAACTTTTTGAAAGACTCGAAAAACCTGCAATTGAAAGTTCTAACGAACGCCACAATGCTGGTACTGGACATGCCGCATTATGTGAATTGAACTACACAGTTGAACAAAAAGATGGTTCAATCGATATAGAAAAAGCGAAAGAAATTAATGAACAATTTGAGATTTCAAAACAATTTTGGTCTCACTTAGTAAAAAGTAATCAAATTCAAGACCCACAAGAATTTATACGCCCATTACCGCATATTAGTTTTGTGCAAGGCGATAAAAATGTGAATTTCTTGAAGAGACGTTATGAAGCACTTGCGCCTTTATCAATGTTTAAAGGTATAGAATATACAGAAGATCATAAAAAACTACAAGAGTGGATGCCATTAATGATGGAAGGCCGCGACCCAGAAGAAGTAGTTGCAGCTAGTAAAATTGACGAAGGTACAGATGTTAACTTCGGTGAACTTACAAGAAAAATGGCTAAAAACTTAAACGAACATGAAAATGCAGAACTTTTCTACAAACATGAAGTTCAAGACTTCAGCCGTCGTAAAGATGGTAAATGGGAAGTTAAAATTAAAGACCTTAAGACTAATAAAGTAGAACATCACATCACTGATTATCTATTTATTGGTGCAGGTGGTGCTGCAATTCCAATGCTACAAAAAACTGGTATTCCAGAAAGTAAACATTTAGGTGGATTCCCAATTACAGGAGAATTCTTAGTATGTAATAATCCTGATGTTGTAGCTAAGCACGAAGTTAAAGCTTATGGTAAAGAACCTGAAGGTACACCGCCAATGACGGTACCTCACTTAGACAGACGTTATATTCAAGATGAAAACTCATTACTATTTGGACCATTCGCAGCGATTGGCCCTAAATTCTTGAAAAATGGTTCTAATTTAGATTTATTTAAATCAATCAATCCTAGCAATATAATCACTATGTTAGCTGCAGCGGCGAAAAACTTCCCGTTAATTAAATATTCTATTCAAGAAGTATTAGCTAAAAAAGAAGATCGAATGAAAGAATTACGTCGATTTGTTCCTGATGCTAAGGATGAAGATTGGGATATTATGCAAGCTGGTAAACGTGTTCAAGTTATCAAAGATACGAAAGAACACGGTAGAGGATTTATTCAATTCGGTACAGAAGTTGTAAATTCAAAAGACCATTCTGTAATTGCATTATTAGGTGAATCTCCAGGTGCTTCTACTTCAGTTTCAGTTGCATTAGAAGTAATCGAGAAAAACTTCCCAGATTATATGGCCGAATGGGAACCTAAGTTGAAAGAAATCATTCCATCTTATGGTAAATCATTAATTGAAGATTATGCACTATTAAAAGAAATACGACAAGCAAATAATGCAGAACTTGATTTAAACAATAAATAATAAACTATCCCTTGAAGTGTTAAGCTTCAAGGGATTTTTTTGTCTGATTTAAATATATTTTCAACTAACAAGCTAAACTAATACAAAATGTAATCTTTTTTATTATTTCTCATATTAAAGAAAACATTGTTTAAGAAAGCGCTTACTTTATTTTTTTGAGGGTATTAGACTCAATAAAGGAGGTTTTACAGTGATATATACAAATCCAAATCAAGAAGATGCAAAATACAAAGTAAAATCGAAATATGCTAATTTTATAGGTGGAAAATGGACTGAACCACAAGAAGGGAACTATTTTGATAATATTTCACCAGTTACAGGTGAAAGTTATGCCAAGATACCTAAGTCTACACAAAAAGATGTGGATTTAGCTGTTGAAGCTGCCCAGAAAGCGCAAGTAGAATGGGGTAAAAAATCATTATCTCAAAGATCGCAGTTATTATTAGATATAGCTGATCGTATTGAAGAAAATTTAGAATATTTAGCAGTGATAGAAACGTTTGATAATGGAAAGCCAGTGAGAGAAACACTTACAGCAGATTTACCATTAGTAGTAGATCATTTTAGGTATTTTGCAGGTGTGATTCGTGCAGAAGAAGGCGGCATTTCACAAATAGATAATGATACAGTTGCATATCATTACAAAGAACCATTAGGCGTAATTGGACAAATTATTCCTTGGAATTTCCCTTTACTTATGGCAACTTGGAAGATTGCGCCAGCGATTGTAACAGGTAATACAGTAGTACTAAAGCCCGCAGAGCAAACGCCAGTATCGATTTTACATTTTATTGAAGTGATAGAAGATATTTTACCAGAAGGTGTGCTCAATATAGTAAATGGTTTCGGAAATGAGACTGGTGAGGCGTTAGCGACGCATAAAAACATAAATAAAGTTGCGTTTACAGGTGAAACAACAACTGGAAAAATTATTATGAAGAATGCTAGTGACAATGTTATACCAGTTACACTTGAACTGGGCGGTAAATCACCGAATGTATTCTTCAAAGATATTATGGATGAAGATGATGAGTTTTTAGAAAAGGCTGTAGAAGGTTTAGTCATGTTTGCACTAAATCAAGGTGAGGTATGTACATGTCCTTCAAGAGCACTTATTCATGAAGACATCTATGAAAAATTTATAGCTTTATGTATAGAAAAAGTGAATAAAATAAAATTAGGAAATCCTTTAGATGAAACAACAATGGTTGGTGCACAAACTTCAAATGAGCAACAAGAAAAAATCAAAAAATACTTAGATATTGGTAAAGAAGAAGGTGCTGAAATTCTTGTAGGTGGAAATGTTAGACAAGAAAACGAGGATTTAGAAAATGGATTTTATATTGAACCAACGATATTCAAAGGTGACCAAAGTATGCGTATTTTCCAAGAAGAAATATTTGGTCCGGTATTATCTGTTGCAACTTTTAAAACAAATGAAGAAGCTCTAGAAATGGCGAATGATACAATCTATGGTCTTGGAGCAGGTATTTGGACGAGAAGCCAGAACACTGCGTATCGTATTGGTAGAGGAATTCAAGCAGGACGTGTGTGGGTTAATAATTATCATACTTACCCAGCGCATGCTGCTTTTGGCGGGTACAAAATGAGCGGTATCGGACGAGAAAATCATTTAATGATGTTAGACCATTATCAACAAACTAAAAATCTACTTGTAAGTTATGATACAAAGCCAACAGGTCTATTTTAATGAAAAATAAATAAATATAATGAGAAATTTAAAACTATTGCGCTAATGCGTGATAGTTTTTTTGTTGTTACTAAAATTATTTCCAATTGTATATTTTCGTGAACCTAATAAATAATTTTCTAACTTAATTTTTATATTTAAATCCATATAAAACTCTTAAAAAAATAATACAATTGTGATATTGTAATATCGACTAAGATTAATGGAGGAAAATAATGAAAAACAATCATGATTTAACACCTAATAGAAAGAATAAATATTCTATTAGAAAACTTTCAGTTGGCACAGCGTCATTATTAGTAGGAAGCGTATTAGTATTCGGAATATCTAACGATGCGAATGCAGCAGAAAACGATCTTCCAAAAGATTCCAAAGCACTCAGTACTAATGTGAATGAAGATGATAACCACTTAGTTGATACAGAAAAAGCAAATAGCAACGAACAAGAGCCAGTCAATGACTTTTCAGAAAGCCATGATATTCAGAAGGACAATTTAAAAGCAAGTCATAGTGCTTCAGAGCAAAGTATTGTTCAAAGTAAGCCAACAGCAAATAACACAAATGAAATTGACACCAGCAATAAAGAACCAGAAGTAGCTGTAAATACTAATGAAAGTAAAGTTACTGACAATAAAGAGAATAATAACAACGTGTCGAATGTAATTGAAAAAGAAAATGCAGCGTCAAAACCTAATAAAACTAATGAAGAGAATAGTGAAATTGTAAAAACCGAGAATAAACTAAAAGCTGATAATAAAGCGAATGGTGAAAAAGAAACTAATGTAATTGAAAAAGAAAACAAAGAAAATAGTGAAATTATAAAAAACGAAAATAAAAAAGTTAATAATGTTGATGACACATCTCCAAATTACGAGGATAGACAAACAAGTGATGTAGCAGAGGAAACTACAATAAACCAAAGCGAGGCACAATCTAAACAAACAAGAGATGTTGATAGTTATATAGCAAATAATACTAGTAATAAAATAAAAGCAAAAGATGAAGTAAATACACAAAGAGAAAATACTAATTCAGCTAATGCAAACACTGCCGTAGATAGAAGTGGAAGTGAAAGAGCGAGAGCGCTGAATACAAATGAATCCAATAATAATGTTGCTAAAGTGAGAAGGGCTCGTTCAGTCATAATTAGAAATAAATCAGCCAGAGCAATGACAGAAGACAGTTCTTTGGAAACATTAGATTACTCAGATAACTATACATTCCAAACTTTGATTTTTGATCCTAGTACATTAACAAGTAACGAAATTTCAAATGGAAAAACTATTCCATTTGAAATCCATAGTTATTTGACTGGAGCAAATTCTGGAGATAGATATAAAATAAATTTACAACTAGACCCAGTGATTGCTAACCATGTGACAAGAATTACTGTTAATCCTGTTGGTTCTACATCACCAGTAAAGTTAGTTAGATTATCTAATAAGCAAGGTAAACTGACTAATATTTGGCAAGTTAATTTCATTAGAGCAAATGGTGGTTTATTTGGTGGTGCAGAAATATTATCGCAATATACAGCCACTGGAGGACGTATGGAACTTGACACTACCGTTAAAAATATCTTGAACAGTATGAAAAATAAAAAAGATAAGTTAAATTATCTAATATATGTGAAAGACGATTTTAAAAATAAAAAAATACAAACTTCAGAAACAAGTGGTTATTTTTTAACACCATCAGATACGGAAATAAATAACATTGTCCCATCACAATCTAATAATGCCAATAATGCATTTAAAGCAAGTAGTGGAACAGTACAATTTGATTCTACAATCGGTAATTTCGGTGGTGCAATCATTGATCATCAAATATTAAAGAATGGAATATTTAACTATGGTGGAAGAATACTTGATCTTGGGTTAAATAAACAATGGGCATATAATTATCAAATTGATCCTACTTTATTACCATATATTTCTTCAATAGAATTACATAAATTAGATTTTAAAGGTGTAAGTGGTTTTGATAAGAAATATTATAAAGGAAATAGAGTAGCAACGCTTGCAGTTGATGCAAATGGTAGAGGAACTATTGCAGATACCGACTTAAATCAACTCATAGAATTTAATAATTCATTACCAGAAACTGTAGGTATTAGAATTGTACTTGTATATAATCAAAGCCCTAATAATATATTAACTAGGGGTGCTTCTTATGATGCGAACGGTAATTTAATACCTAGTACAACCCGAGTAAAAGAAGACTTTGCATTTAATGGATACTTAACAGATAGAAATGGAGGAATGATCGCTAATACTTTTGGTTCTTCAACGTACTACATTCAAGATATAGATAAAGATGGTTTGACAGATAATTTTGAAATTCATAATTCTCATTCTGATCCATTTAACGGTGATACAGATAGAGATGGTAAAAATGATGGAGACGAATTTTTAAGATATCAGACCTCTCCATTAGTAGGCAAACCTATTGTAAATGATATCACAACAGAGGATACCATCATCAAAGGTGATGTCCCATTAGATCAATATGCAGCAAATCAAAAAGTGAAAATTTTGAACGCAAATGGCACGGTAGTAAGTCAAGGTACCGTGAATAGTAACGGTACATTTAGATTAAACGTATCGAAATTAACACCTGGTACTTATAAGGTGGCTATAGACTCACCTAACTATCGAAATGATGAGGTAAATACATTTAAGGTAATTGATATAAAATCATTATTAAAACCAAGTATTGCCCCGATTAACGATCAAAGTACAAGCCTTCAAGTCAATGGTGTTGGAGGATCTACTATTGTGGTCAAAGATAATAATAACAAGGTTATTGGAAAAGTGGTGTTAGGAAACAGCGAGACAACGAAAACGTTGCAGTTGACCCAGCCACTTAAAGCCGGAACAATTTTGACTGCTACTGCTACAAAGAATGGAAAAACGAGCTATGCATCAGACCCAGTAACTGTGACAGATATAACAGCACCAAACGCACCAGTGGTGAATGAAGTCACAAGTGAAGGTACACAAGTAACAGGAACAAGTGAAGCAGGATCGACGATTACAGTTCAATTCCCAGATGGAAGTAGAGTTACAGGCACAGCAGATAATCAAGGCAACTACGCAATAGATGTTCCGACGAACGTAGATTTAGTAGGAAATGAAGAGATCGTAGTTACATCAACAGATGTTGCGGGCAATGTATCACCGGAAACAAGATTGACTGTTACTGATGTGACAGCACCACACGCACCAACGGTGAATGAAGTGACAAGTGAAGGTACGCAAGTCACAGGAACAGGCGAACCAAATTCAACAATCACAGTTCAATTCCCAGATGGGAGTGTGGCAACAGGCACAGTAGATAGTCAAGGCAACTACGCAATAGATGTTCCAACGAACGTAGATTTAGTAGGGAATGAAGAGATCGTAGTTACATCAACAGATGTTGCGGGCAATGTATCACCGGAAACAAGATTGACTGTTACTGATGTGACGGCACCAGTAACACCAACGGCGAATGAGGTTACAAGTGAAGGTACACAAGTAACAGGAACTGGTGAACCAGGATCGACGATTACGGTTAAATTCCCAGATGGAAGTGTGGCAACAGGTACAGCAGATAGTCAAGGCAACTACACAATAGATATTCCGACAAATGTAGATTTAGTAGGAAATGAAGAACTCGTAGTTACATCAACAGATGGCGCGGGCAATGTATCACCAGAAACAAGATTGACTGTTACTGATGTGACGGCACCGGTAGCGCCAACGGTGAATGAAGTTACAAGTGAAGGCACGCAAGTAAGTGGAACAAGTGAAGCAGGATCGACGATTACAGTTCAATTCCCAGATGGAAGTGTGACAACAGGCACAGCAGATAGTCAAGGCAACTACGCAATAGATATCCCGACAAACCTAGATTTAGTAGGCAATGAAGAACTCGTAGTGACATCGACAGATGGTGCGGGCAATGTATCACCGGAAACAAGATTGACTGTTACTGATGTGACGGCACCCGTAGCACCAATGGTAAATGAGGTTACAAGTGAAGGCACACAAGTAACAGGAACAGGTGAACCAGGCTCAACGATTACGGTCCAATTCCCAGATGGAAGTGTGGCAACAGGCACAGTAGATAATCAAGGCAATTACGTGATTGATATCCCAACAAACGTGGACTTAGTAGGGAACGAAGAATTGATAGTGACATCAACAGATGTTGCGGGCAATGTGTCACCAGAAACAGGATTAACAGTTAAAGATACGACAGCACCCGTAGCACCAACAGTGAATGAAGTCACAAGTGAAGTCACACAAGTAACAGGAACAGGTGAAGCAGGATCGACGATTACAGTTCAATTCCCAGATGGAAGTGTAGCAACAGGTACAGCAGACAGTCAAGGCAACTACGCAATAGATATTCCGACAAACGTAGATTTAGTAGGCAATGAAGAACTCGTAGTGACATCAACAGATGGTACTGGCAATGTATCAGCAGAAACAAGATTAACAGTTAAAGATGCGACAGTACCAACAGCCCCAACGGTGAATGAGGTTACAAGCGAAGGTACACAAATTACTGGAACAGGTGAAGCAGGTTCAACAATTACGGTTAAATTCCCAGATGGAAGTGTGTTAACAGGTAAAGTAGATGATCAAGGAAATTACGTGATTGATTTACCAGTAGACAAGCAAATAAATGGAAACGAAGAGTTGGTCATCACATCCACAGATGGTGCGGGCAATGTATCGCCAGAAACAAGATTAACGGTTAAAGATACAACAGTACCCGTAACACCAACGGTGAATGAGGTCACAAGTGAAGGTACGCAAGTAACAGGAACAGGCGAACCAGGCTCAACAATTACGGTTAAGTTCCCAGATAGAAGCGTGTTAACAGGTAAAGTGGATGATCAAGGAAATTACGCGATTGATTTACCATTAGATAAGCAATTGAATGGTAGTGAAGAGTTAGTTGTCACATCAACAGATGAATCAGGCAATGTATCGTCAGAAACAAGATTAACGGTTAAAGATACGACAGCACCAGACGCACCAACGGTGAATGAAGTTACAAGTGAAGGCACGCAAGTAAGTGGAACAGGTGAACCAAATTCAACAATTACAGTGAAGTTCCCAGACGGAAGTGTTGTAACTGGTGTGGCGGATAATCAAGGAAACTACGTAATAGATATCCCGACAAACGTAGATTTAGTAGGGAACGAAGAATTGGTAGTTACATCAACAGATAGTGTGGGCAATGTATCGTCAGAAACACGATTAACTGTTACAGATGTGACCGCACCAGTAACACCAACGGTGAATGAGGTTACAAGTGAAGGCACGCAAGTAACAGGAACAGGTGAACCAGTCTCAACGATTACAGTTAAATTCCCAGATGGAAGTGTGGCAACAGGCACATCTGACAGTCAAGGCAACTACACAATAGATATTCCGACAAACATTGATTTAGTAGGCAATGAAGAGTTAGTTGTTACATCAACAGATTCATCAGGCAATGTATCAGCAGAAACAAGATTAACGGTTAAAGATACGACAGTACCAAACGCACCGATGGTGAATGAAGTGACAAGTGAAGGTACGCAAGTAACAGGAACAGGCGAACCAAATTCAACGATTACGGTTAAATTCCCAGATGGAAGTACAGTAACAGGTAAAGTAGATAATCGTGGAAATTATGTGATTGATTTACCAACTGATAAGCCATTGAATGGCAACGAAGAGTTAATTTTTACGGCTACTGACCGATCAGGCAATGTATCGTCAGAAACAAGATTAACAGTTAAAGATGCGACAGCACCTGTAGCACCAACGGTGAATGAGGTTACAAGTGAAGGCGCGCAAGTAACAGGAACAGGCGAGCCAGGATCAACGATTACAGTGAAATTCCCAGATGGAAGTACAGTTACAGGCACAGTCGATAATCAAGGGAATTATGTGATTGATTTACCAGCTGATAAGCAATTGAATGGAAACGAAGAATTGGTTGTAACATCAACAGATGCATCAGGCAATGTATCGCCAGAAACACGATTAACGGTTAAAGATGCAACGGCACCTGTAGCCCCAACGGTGAATGAAGTGACAAGTGAAGGCATGAAAGTAACAGGAACAGGCGAACCAAGCTCAACAATCACAGTTCAATTCCCAGATGGAAGTACAGTAACAGGCACAGTCGATAATCAAGGGAATTATGTGATTGATTTACCAGCTGATAAGCAATTGAATAGCAACGAAGAATTGGTTGTAACATCAACAGATGGATCAGGAAACGTATCGTCAGAAACGCGATTAACGGTTAAAGATACGACAGCACCTGTATCCCCAACGGTGAATGAGGTTACAAGTGGAGACATGAAAGTAACAGGAACAGGAGAACCAGGATCAACAATCACAGTTCAATTCCCAGATGGAAGTACAGTAACAGGCACAGTTGATAATCAAGGAAATTACGTGATCGATTTACCAGCTGATAAGCAATTGAATGGAAACGAAGAGTTAGTTATCACATCAACAGATCCATCGGGTAATGTATCACCAGAAACAAGATTGACTGTTAAAGATACGACAGTACCTGTAGCCCCAACGGTGAATGAGGTAACGAGTGGGGACATGAAAGTAACAGGCACAGGAGAGCCAGGCTCAACAATTACAGTTAAATTCCCAAATGGAACTATCGTAACTGGAAAGGCTAATAATCAAGGAAACTACGTAATTAATGTTCCTTCTATAATAGATTTAAACCCTGGAGATACTATACAAGTCTCATCAATTGATAAGTCAGGAAATATGTCTGGAACAACAACAATTATTGTGAATAATAGTAGCGCTTCAATAACAAAACAAGCGAATGATCATGATAAATTTAGCAATAATTTTGATTTAAATAGTCAATTAGGATTGAATGGAATTGAAGGGGAAGATGGAAAAGAACACAGAAATCCAAATAGTAACAGCAAACATTCCGATGATTCAGTTAATCATAAATCAGGGACAGATGTAGCTTCCAAAGGCGATGTTATACAAACTAATGATGAAAAAGGTACTATTTCAAATATGAATAATGATAAAAATAATCTAGATAAAGGAAATAATAAACATGTAGATAAATTACCTACTACTGGTGAAAATGAGAACCAAAATAAAGGATTATTCAGTTCATTATTAGCTATGATTGGTGCATTTATATTAATTGGAAGACGTCGTAAAAATACAGAAGAACATTAATAAGTATTAATATTATAAAGATAAAATATCACTATAGTATTACAAAATAAAGAAGACGGAATGCTCTTTAAATAGAGCTTCCGTCTTCTTTTGTATATAACTTATTGATGATGTGCCATTTCTAAAAATATATCTTAGGCGTATAATGGAGTAATTAGTAAAGAAAGGTGTGGTGAAATGCAAAAAGCTTATCGGCAACTTATATTAGGTATGATTTGTTTGTTTATAGTTATGGCAATTGGACGTTTTGCATACACACCTATTATGCCGTTTATGCAACAAACGGGACATATGGATAACCAGAGTGCAGGATTACTTGCAACTATTAATTACTTAGGTTATTTAATTGGAGCAATTATTCCTATATGGATAGTTGTGTTTAGCAAGGTTACAGATTTGAAAGTTTATTTACTAATCAATATAGTTTCAACAATATTGATGGGATTATTTGATAATTTTACATTATGGATAATTTTCCGTTTAATCGCAGGGATAACGAGTGGAACGGTTTTTGTTTTAGCCTCAAATGTGGCGCTCGAAGCATTGAGAGCAGCGAACAAAGGTCGTATCTCAGGTATGCTTTATAGTGGTGTGGGTCTAGGCATTTTCACAAGTAGTATATTCATATTTTTATTCACTACAGAAAATAATTGGAAGATAACGTGGATTTTACTGGGCGTTTTTGCTTTAGTTATGGGAAGTTTTGTGTTTTTTGGTATGCGCCAAAATTCAAATGTTGAAAATGAAACACAAACCTTAAATGAAAAGGAAGATAAACCGAAAGTTAAATTGAATAAAAAATTTATTTGGGGATTTTCAATAGCGTATTTTTGTGAAGGTGCGGGTTACATAATTACAGGTACATTTTTAGTAGCAATCGTTAAATCCATACCTGAATTTGCAGATTATGCAGCGTTAAGTTGGATGTTTGTAGGATTAGGAGCTATTCCATCGACGATTTTATGGTCTATGATGGCTGAAAAATTAGGGTACAGTAAAGCAACTAATTTAGCATTTATTTTACAAATTATTGCCGTAATATTGCCTGTTTTTTCAGAAAGCATAACGAGTCTAGTGATAAGTTCTATTTTATTTGGTGCTACATTTCTTGGGTTAACGACATTGTTTATGTCTAAAGCACAAACGTTAATGTTTCAAAGTAATAGTAAAATAAATTTAGTTGCTTCATTAACGGTTATTTATAGTTTGGGACAAATGATTGCACCAGCACTTTCTGGTGTATTGATCGGTGAATCTGGAAATTATAATGCAGCACTGATTTTCGCGTCAATTATACTTTGCGTGGGACTATTAAGCAGTATGTATAGTTATAGAGTCACAAATTAAATGATATATTCGAAAAGAGAAAATGGATTTAAATAAATAAAAAGTTAGAGGAGTTATATACACGTGTAGAAGTACTCTATTCAGGCTTTTTAACAGTCATAATACTTTTGTGTAAATTGACTTTTTGTGGTAATATCGTCATGGATAAAAATTCGAGATAATAATAGATAAGAAGGTTTAAATATATATGAAAGAAAACTTTTGGCGTGAATTACCACGTCCATTTTTTGTTTTGGCACCAATGGAAGATGTTACAGATGTTGTTTTTCGTCACGTTGTCAGTGAAGCAGGCAGACCTGACGTTTTCTTCACGGAGTTTACAAATACAGAAAGCTTTTGCCACCCTGAAGGTGTACACAGTGTACGCGGACGCTTAACATTTACTGAAGATGAACAGCCTATTGTCGCTCACATTTGGGGAGATAAGCCAGAGCATTTCCGTGAAATGAGTATCGGTATGGCAGAAATGGGCTTTAAAGGCATCGATTTAAATATGGGTTGCCCTGTGCCGAATGTTGCAACAAAAGGTAAAGGTTCAGGACTAATTCAGCGTCCTGAAACTGCAGCTGAAATTATTCAAGCAGCTAAAGCAGGAGGTCTTCCCGTAAGTGTTAAGACTCGACTCGGTTATTCTGACATCGATGAGTGGAGAGATTGGCTGACACACGTATTCGAGCAGGATATTGCGAACCTATCGATTCATCTTCGTACGCGTAAAGAAATGAGTAAAGTGGATGCGCACTGGGAATTAATCGGAGAAATTAAAAAGGTTCGTGATGCAATCGCACCGGACACATTATTAACGATTAACGGAGATATTCCGGATAGAAAAACAGGACTCGAACTGGCAGAGAAGTATGGCGTTGATGGTGTAATGATTGGACGTGGAATTTTCCAAAATCCGTATGCATTTGAAAAAGAATCAAAAGAGCATACGAGTGAAGAGCTATTAGGTCTGTTGAGATTACATCTTGACCTATTCGATAAATATACAAAAGAAGAACCCCGTCAGTTTAAACCATTGCGCAGATTCTTTAAAGTGTATGTACGTGGCATCAAAGGTGCAGGTGAACTGAGACATCAGCTGATGAGTACGAGTACAACAGATGAAGTCCGGACACTGCTTGATGAATTTGAAGCACAAATGACACCTATACAATAACATTAATATAATTGGATAAAAACACTGAAGAAGTAAAAGAAACGGCTTATAAATCTTAAATTTAAGATTTGTAAGCCGTTTTCTGTTTGATTGTTAATGAAATAATAAATGCAATAATCATGAAAGCTGTGATCATAAATACAACACCTGGCCATTGTATCAGCCCATAGAAGATACCTGCTAATGTACCGCCAATAGATGACCCCATGTAATAAAATAATAGATATAAACTAGATGCTTGCGCTTTATGATGTTCAGCACGACTTGCAACTACGCCACTTGCTATCGCGTGACCACTGAAAAATGCATAAACACTGAATGCCAATCCGAGTATTTTAAAAGCTAAAAAAGGTAAAAGTGTAATCCAAATACCAACGATTAATAGTAATATGCTGAATTTTAAAGCGTTTAATGTGCCTAATTTATTACGTAATTTTGCATTTAATATAGAAGATATCATACCAATTAAGAATAATAAGTAAACAAAGCTAATAATACTGTCATGCAATTGATAAGGTTTAGCTGCCAACACGAAGCCAATATAATTAAAAGCAGCGATGTTACAGCCTAATAATAGAAATCCAATCATAAAAGGTTTTAGTAAACGAATGTTTTTCAAATGTTGACTATAGCTCAATACTAATGCTTTAACAGAAAAACGTTGCTTCTCAAAATGTCGAGATGCTGGTAGTAAGAAAGCAAATAATATTGCTGCGACAACACTAATAATTGCAATGGAGAATAAGCCGACTTGATAACCATAAATACTTGAAATAAATCCAGTGAATATTCTACCAAACGCACCACCAAAGGCATTGCCACTTATATAAATACCCATTGCCTCGGGTAAACTATGCGCAGAAATTTCTTCACCGATATATGCCATGGCGATAGAGGGTAAGCCTGCTAAACAGATACCTTGTATAAGCCTAACAATTAAGAAGGTATTGAAATCTGTAATGAACGGTTGCACTAGCGCTAATAATGACACCGAAATTACAGAAAAAATCATAATAGGTTTACGTCCAATTACTTCCGATATTGCACCAAAAAAAAGCATAGCAAAAGCTAATGTCAAGGTTGCAGCCGACAATGCCAAACTTGCAACGGTTTCACTCACATTAAATGATTGTGTGAAATGGGGGATCAATGGTTGAACGCTATATAGTACTGAAAAAATAGTGAATCCTGAAATGAAAAGCGCAACGATAATTTTAATATATGCTTTTGAACCTCTATTTACATAGCTGTTTTTCAAATCCTCCATTATATGCCCCCTTCATTCTTAATATATCTATAGTATCACGTAACAAATAATATAAAAAAGGCATTAGTTCTTTTAAAAGGTGTAATGCTATATTTTTTTATGTCATTGAGAAGTGGTTATGTTTAAAATTTATACCAAGCATATTTTAATATATATTATAGATAGAATTTTCAAAATAATTACAGGTGTCTCAAATCAATTACCAAAAAATTAAAAAACAGTTTCTGCTATTCTCTTAATATAATTTCTTTGCTATTGTTAGCTAAGGAAAAATTTTGGGAGGATTTATTAATTATGAAAAAAATCGTTACAGCAACAATTGCTACATTGTCATTGGGAGCAGTGGGCATAGCACAGTCAGACGCAGAAGCATCAGAGAATAATCAATCAGGTACGCAATATTCAAGTAACCAAGCTACAAATGATATCTTTGAATATGGTTATATTGATGAAGATAATAGTGGAAATTATCACCATACATTAGATGGAAACTGGGATCAATCATTGTTTGATCAACAACAATATTATTTCTATTTAATTGATGAAGAAGGAAATTACCATTATTACTATTTCCCTATGAATGATCAAGGCACAAACTCAACAAATACGAATGCAACAAATGCATATAATGATAACAACTATAGTGCTAATAAAAGTCATGAAGCTGTGCAACAGAGTGGATACGATGTAAATGAAGCACCAGCGCAATCACAAGAAGCACCACAAAGTTCTAATAATGAAGTTTCTGCTCAAACTTCATCACAAGAACAAAGCACAACAACTAATGACAACGCATCTTATACACAAAATAACACATCATCAAACGAAAACTATGAAAGTAGTTATACACGCAATGACGGTAACGGTGTTGAAGATGTGAAACAAAATGCAACGTCAAATAACGTAGAGAACACAACAAATACACCTGCTACAGAATCAACAAACACAAATAGTTCTAATGAAGGACATGCTACGCAACAAGAAGCGGCACCTTCATCAGAAGCTTCAAACAACAATGCATCATCAAACAACAATAACAACGCAAGCACATCAGAAGCTTCAAACAACAATGCATCATCAAACAACAATAACAACGCAAGCACATCAGAAGCTTCAAATAACAATACATCATCAAACAATAATAACAGCACAAGTTCATCAAATTGGTTAACAAGTAATAGTCAAATGCAACCATATGGTCAATATCATGGTGGCGGCGCACATTACGGTGTGGACTATGCAATGGATGAAAACACACCAGTGTATTCATTAGCAGATGGCACTGTTGTTCAAAGTGGTTGGAGTAATTATGGTGGAGGAAACCAAGTTACAATCCAAGAACAAAACAGTGACAACTATCAATGGTATATGCACATGAATTCATTAAACGTTCAAAAAGGTGACCAAGTTAAAGAAGGACAACAAATCGGTGAGTCAGGTAGCACTGGTAACTCTACTGCACCACATTTACACTTCCAACGCATGGAAGGCGGAATTGGTAACGGTTATTCAGTAGACCCAACTTCATACGTAAACTCAAAAGCATAAATTAAAATGATAAAATAAAACGTTCTTGAAATTCTGTTATAGAATTCAAGGACGTTTTTTTATAGTAATATGCAGAATTAACAAAGAATATTTGAAATATCTTTAATACCATATCATACTTGCATTAAATTTAAATTGAAGAGGATGATGATATGTTTACTGTTTATGGACATAGAGGTTTACCAAGTAAAGCACCAGAAAATACGCTCGCGTCTTATAAAGAAGCTGGGAATACGCCTGGATTAAAGTGGATTGAGTTAGATGTAGCGATTACTAAAGATGAACAGTTGATTTTAATCCATGATGATTTTTTAGATCGAACAACGAATATGGTAGGAGAAGTGACACAATTAAATTATTCCGACATCAAAGATACATCAGCAGGTAGCTGGTTTGGCACAGAATTTGAAGCAGAAAAACTACCTACGTTTGATGAGGTTATTGAATTGGCAAATGCTTATAACATGAACTTAAACATTGAATTGAAGGGCGTTACAGGTCCGAACGGCACAGTATTATCTGAAAGTATGATTAAACAAGTTGCAGATAAATTAAAAGGATTAGATTCGGAGTTAAATGTATTGATATCAAGTTTTAATTTGGTTTTAGTGAAATTAGCAGAGCAGTTTATGCCTGATTATGAGAGAGCTGTCATATTTAAATCTGCAGCTTTTGGTGATGATTGGAGAACGCTATTAGATTATTGTGGTTCGAAAATAGTGAATATTGAAGATGCGAAATTGACGCAAGCACGTGTTAAAAAAATCAAAAATGCGGGCTATGTATTAAACGTTTGGACAGTAAATAAGCAATTACGTGCAAATCAATTAGCAAATTGGGGCGTTGATGGTATTTTTACAGACAAAGCAGATGAAATGATTCATTTAGAAAGATTGTAAAATTGTATTTCTGGAGGGGAGTAGGAAATCAAATTCCGAATTTTGATTTTCTTCTGCTCTTTTTTAATATGATTTAAAATCAGAGGTCCTTTGTCTTAATTATACATTAAATAATAATATTATTATAGACTACTTCTTTATTGTTTATCAGTTTATACTGGTGAATAGCTTAGATGAAGAAGGAGTGTTGAACAATGGTAGAACAAAAAGAAGTGTTGGATCAAGGACCATTTTTTCATGGGACAAAGGCTGAATTACAAATAGGTGATTTACTACAAACACAGCGAATTTCTAATTATCAAAACCGTAAAATGAACCATATTTATTTTACTGGGGCTCTAGACACAGCTAAGTGGGGGGCAGAACTTTCGGCTGCATTAGCTGACGAACCGGCACAAGAATACATTTATATTATTGAACCTATTGGGACATTTGAAAATGATCCTAATGTCACAGATAAAAAATTTCCTGGGAACCCAACTCGCTCATATCGCTCGAAGGAACCTTTGAGAATTGTAGCAAAATTAGCTACATGGGAACGACACTCGAATCATGATATTGAACAAATGTTAAAAGGCTTAGCACAATTACGTAAAGATGGATTAGACATTATTGAAGATTAATATACAACTGTAATGAAAATAATGTAAAGCAGTCCATAATTAATAATAGTGGTCTGCTTGTTTATATAAAAAAGATTATTCCCAGTGAGGTATTATCTGTCACATATTAGTGTTAAAATTCATTTGATAAATGAGAAGAATCATATCGGCTTTCAAAGCAATATAAACAGATGTAACGCTTAGAATTCGATAAAATAGTATAGTTATAATGTATGTAATATTCAAATATAAATAAAAAGGATTAATAAATGATATGTTTCGAAAATTTATAAGTGTAATACCGACTGCTATTTGTGGCTTAGCATTGGGTATTTCAGCATTAAGTAATCTTTTGTACATTATGGATAGAAATGTTTTAGCTACAATATTTTTAATTATTAGTGTTATTGTGGTTGGATTATTTATACTAAAATGTATACAATTTCCTAGTATTGTATTGAAAGAATTATCTGACCGTAATATATGTGCGACTTTTCCCACGTTTACAATGACGTTTCTGACATTACTCTATATCTTATACCACCAATTGAATATTACCTGGGAAATCATAATTTGGTTGTGGTGGTTCGTTGTGATACTGCAGTTTGTTATTATTGGGTTATTTATTTATTACCATATTTATTTACATGAAAATGAACGTATCGTTCCGAGTACCAGTTGGTTTGTTACATTTGTGGGAATTGGCGTTATTTCAGAAACTGCTGAAGATTTTTCACCATTCTTTGGGGAATTGATCGTGTATATTGCGACGCTATGCTTTTTAGTATTAATATGTGTCGTACTGTTTAAAAAGACATGGCGATTATATAACGAAAATCAATTTCCTATGACAATCATCATAGCAGCACCATCTTCACTTTGTTTAAACGGTTATTTATTAAGTGTAGTACATACACAAATGTTTTACATTATAACGATGTTGATTATCTCTCAACTCATATTTATATACTCATTAACATTTATACCGAAATTATATAAATTGAATTTTAGATTTTCATTCTCAGCATTAACCTTCCCGTGGGTGACAACAGCGACATCACTCTATAACTTACTTGAAATTGAATCTTTACCTCATAAAGTACAAAGTGTGTTGTATTTTGTAATGATATTTGAAGTGATATTTGCAATCGTGACTGTGATTTACGTGATTTTAGGATATGCTTCATTTCTAAAGAAACGTACAATTGAAATAAAATAACCTAAATTAAAGAATGAACCTATCATCTAGTCAGCATAGTGGGAGTGGGTATACGAAATTAAATTTTGATTTCGTATACCCACTCCTTTTTAACTGCAATGAATTGAGTCGTTTTAACTGACGGATTTGCTCGCTTCAAATAGAGCATCTAGATGACTTGTAGTTAGTGCTGTATTTTGATTGAGTACTTTAACATCGTTATAAAGTGCTTCAAGCTCTTTAAAAGAACCTTGTGTTTGATTGATGAGGCCAATGTTCATAACTGCTTTTAATACTATATTGGATAATCCTTTGAAATTTTTAAATATAACAGATTGTGCTTTTGGTTTTATAGTATGTCCTTTGTGTTCTAACAATTGATGTAGTTCAGTAAAAGCAGCTATCGTTTCTTTGGTTATCGTATGCGCACTAGTGTTTTGGTTTTGTTTTAGAATAAATAACATGTTTAAAGGTAAGACTAAAGCAGCGTGTGACATCAACCAATCTTCAAAGTTCTGCTCATAAGTTAGTTTGATTTTCGCATTTTTAAATATTGAATTTAGTTTGTCTGAGAACGTAATTTCCCCATGCATGTTTCCTACTTTGAGCTCTCCAGCATTAAATCTTAAAATATTAGTATGACTTGCTTCTCTTGAACCACCAGTCATTAAAAAGCCGAAAGTGATATGCTTAAGGTGATTACTCTGTTGCGTCAATGTGCTTTGTAGTAATTTAGGATTCATGTTATTTCCAATGAAAATAATGTTTTCACTTTTGTTTTGAGCTAATGTTGGTACGACATTGTAAAAATCTGAATACTTCATAGTTACAAAAATAACATCATAAATATCATGTTCTGAAAGTGTACTTATCGTTGTTATAGGTTCATTTGTTGTCTTCCTTTGCAATGAATGCTTAAGTTTTAAACCTTTTTCATTCAAGTGCTCTAAAGTTTTTCCACGTGCAAACATTGTAATGTCATTATCTTTGGTATTTAGTGCGTGAGCTAAAAATTGCCCCTGTACACCTGCACCATATATTAAAATTTTCATATCATTATCACTCCAGTTTAATTATTGAACAATTGTTTAATAACTTGAAGTTATCATCAATAAGATTTAAACTCAATGAACAATACAACCTTGTTGATGTTTAATGAACAAATATTAAAAATTGTTGATATTAAAAGGAGTTAAAATGGATAAACGAAAAGAAAAATCCCAAAAACTTATTATTCGTAGCTTTGTTGAACTGATTAGAGAAAAAGACTTTGATAAAATATCAATGAATGATATTGCTCAACATGCCAATATAAATAGAGGTACCATTTATTTGAATTTTATAGATAAGTACGACATTTTAGATCATGCAATTGATTATATTTTGGGCGCAGCAGTGGATAAATGCAATATTTATCTTGCAGAATCAGGAGATAATAAAGAAACGTTGCGTGAAGTCATGTACGTTATTGACGATCAGTACGATATTTTGAAAACTTTGGTTAAAAAGTCAGATCTTAATATGCTTAAGCAAACATTATCAAAGAAAATGCGCGACACCATAAATAAACAAAACAGTGAAATTACTGCCCAGTTTTTATCCTCTGCTGTAGTAGGCGTTATTATATGGTGGATTGAAGAATCAAAACCATGTGATATAGATACTTTAGTAGGAGAACTTTCCGTATTATTGGAGCCACATTTAAAGCACTTGTAATAATCAACTGAACTGTAATAAAGATATTAATTAGTAACCCCCGCCGATGCGCTAAAAATTACAAAAAAGGAATGTGAATAATGGAAAGTAATAATAATGATTATGAGAATTTGTTATTTTATTTTGCTTACAAAACGTTTATAAATACAGCAGATGAAATTATTGAAGCATATGGCTTAAATAGACAACATCATAGGTTCTTATTTTTTATCGAAAAAGTACCTGGAATTACAATAAAAGATTTATTGAAAAGTTTAGAGATTTCTAAACAAGGCAGTCATGCAACGTTGAAAAAATTAAAAGATGAGGCATATATCACTGAACAACCAACCGAAACGGATAAACGTATTAAAGCCTTGTACCCCACAGAAAAAGGAACCAAATTAGTACAAGAACTTAATAAGGCACAAAATGATTTATTTCAAGATATACAGAAAAAAGTTGGCAATGATTGGTATGACATAATGGAAGAATTTGCTTCTTATCGTACAGGATTTCAAGAAGTAAAATATTTAAAAGACGAGAATAAGAAAGATTAAATTATTAAACAACTTTATACTATTTAAAAATTAAGAATTTTCTAACTATAGCGGAATTAACTTGTTGAATTACTATTATGAAATAAAAGGAAGGATGATTGTATGGTTAAGATAGCAATTGCAGGGGCAGGAGCAATGGGTGGTCGTGTTGGAACGCAAATTGCCGAAGCAGGATATGATGTAACTTTAATAGATTATTGGACAGAACACATTACAAATATTCAGCAACATGGCTTGAATATACAAACCGAAAAAGATACATATCATATTAATATCAAAGCGCAGTTGCCAGGACAAATCGATGAGCAATATGATTTGATTATCATTTTAACAAAAGCGATGGATTCAGAAGCAATGATTGAGGCGTTGAATGAAGCTAATGCGATTAAAGAAACGACGGCGGTATTAACAATGATGAATGGCTTAGGACATGAAGAACGTTTTGCTAAAATTATACCGAAATCACAAATATTTTTAGCAGTAACGATGTGGACAGCAGGTTTAAGAGGGCCTGGACAAATACTGTTAGAAGGTACAGGAACAATAGAACTGCAACGCGCAGACGGTGGGGAAGACTATCGTACAGAAGCGATTAATACAATTTTTAATAATGCAAAATTAAATTCTACAATTAGTGATAATGTCTTTGAATCTATATGGTCAAAAGCTACATTGAACAGTGTACTGAATCCATTATGCACGATCTTAGATAAAACAATAAACCAATTTTCACTATATGAACAAGCACGACAAATGGTTATTCCTATTATTGAAGAAATCGTGGCTGTGGCTCATGCACGAGGACTAGAACTCAATTTTGAAAATTTAATTAACAAAATTGAAGCTGCTTATCCAATTGAATCACAAGGTTTACATTATCCATCAATGCATCAAGATTTATATAAAGGGCGGCTAACAGAAATAGATTATTTAAATGGACAAATTGTTACATACGGTAAAGCCTGTGGTGTGGCGACACCTCATAATGAAATGCTGACACATATGATTCATCAATTAGAATTAACATATAAAAAATAGCAAAAAATAAAGTCAACATCATTGACCTTTTATCTCTATTAAGTTAAGTTTGTAGTGTAATAGAGATGGATAAAAAAGGGGAAATGATGAATGAAAAAACGTATAGGACAATATTTAATGGACTGTATCAGCGCTGTAGGCGTCGATAAAGTATTCGGTGTGCCAGGTGACTTTAATCTGACTTTTCTAGATGATATTATTAGTCGCGATGATATGGACTGGGTTGGTAACACAAATGAATTAAATGCTAGTTATGCGGCTGACGGCTATGCGCGCTTAAAAGGGATGAGTGCAATGGTAACAACATTTGGTGTAGGAGAACTCAGTGCTGTTAACGGTATTGCTGGTGCATATGCTGAACGTGTGCCGGTTATTCAAATTACCGGTGCGCCTACAAGAGCAGTAGAAAAGGCAGGGAAGTATGTGCATCATTCCTTAGGAGAAGGAAATTTTGATGACTACAGAAAAATGTATGAACCGATTACGACGACACAAGCGTATCTTACGCCTGAAAATGCCCAGTCAGAAATTCCTAGAGTAATTGAAGCTGCATTAATTGAAAAACGCCCAGTGCACATACATTTACCAATTGACGTAGCAAGCGTAGAAATTGAAGTAGACCAACCGTTTGAAGTGCCACAACATCAGGGGATGGATGTTGCTAAGTATGTGAACATGATCAAAGAAAAGTTACAAAGTGCGGATAAACCAGTCATAATCACAGGCCATGAGATTAATAGTTTCGATTTACATGAAAAGCTTGAACAATTTGTGAATCAAACGCAAATTCCTGTTGCACAATTATCATTAGGCAAAGGTTCATTTAATGAAGAAAACCCATATTACATGGGTATTTATGATGGCTCATTAGCAGAAGAAGGTATTAGAAATTACGTGGATCAAAGTGATGCAATTTTAAATATTGGAGCGAAATTAACAGATTCTGCAACTGCAGGGTATTCGTATCAATTTGATATTGATGATGTCGTTATGATCAATCATCGTCACTTCAAAATGAATGAAACGAAAGATATGGAAGTATCACTTATCGATTTATTGGATGGCTTAAATACAATTAATTACGTTAATGACGCAACGTTCCCTCAATTTCTACGTCCTAAAGAAAATCAATACGATTTGAATGGGGATCCTTTATCTCAAGCAACTTATTTCAAAATGATGCAAGATTTTATTAAGCAAGACGACGTGATATTAGCTGAACAAGGCACATCATTCTTTGGTGCTTATGATTTAGCGTTATACAGTAACAATAAATTTATAGGACAGCCATTATGGGGGTCAATTGGCTATACTTTACCAGCGACACTGGGTACGCAGATGGCGAACACACAGCGTAGAAATTTATTGTTAATTGGAGACGGTTCCTTACAATTAACAGTACAAGAAATGTCTTCGATGATCAGAGCGCAAATCAAGCCGATTATTTTTGTTATCAATAATGACGGTTATACAGTAGAACGTAAAATTCATGGAGAAAATGCGTCATACAACGATATTAAAATGTGGGATTATAAATTATTACCAACAGTCTTCGGTGGAAAAGATGAAGTCATTGTGCACGATGTGACAACGAGTGAAACACTACAAAATACATTCCTCGAAATCGAGGCACAACCAGAAATGATGCATCTAGTTGAAGTGAAGATGGCAGTACATGACGCACCACATAAATTAAATGCAATTGGCCAAGCATTTGCAAAACAAAATGGTTAAATTCACATAAAATGTAACAAGGAAGCATTGGACATGATAAGGTCCAATGCTTTTTACATATTTTGAGATGTTAATTCATTTTTCCAAAACAAATACGCGATATAAAAAAGACAAACTAAGCTGTTTTATCTGCTCAGTTTGTCAGTATTTTAAATTAATCTTTTTCTATTGCTTTATAATCTACTTGATCATAGTTTGTTTCAAGTTTACGTAACTCATCACGGGTTTCTTTTTTTAATCCTTCGCCGTAGTCCATCATTTTAACGATATCTTTAAATGCCGCGTACGGGATTGCGAGTTCATCAATATCGTCGATGGTTACATGTAAATCAATATCCTCTGGACGGTCTTCTTGTAATTTTAAGACAAAATCTGGTTCCGTCACAAATGGAGACGACATCCCCACCATATCTGCATGTTGTAAGGCATCAAGCGCACTTTCAGGTGAATTAATACCACCACTAGCGATGACAGGAATTCTACCATCAAGGTAATCATGGACGACAGCATTGACATATTTTCCTGTGTGCTTGCCGTCAGAACGGACTTTGTTTTGATAAATTTGACGCCCCCAACTTGCGATTGCTAAATATTGTATATTCGCTGTATCTAATACCCAATCAAGATGTTCGTTGAATTCGTCTATTGTATACCCCACATCACTCCCTCTTGTTTCCTCAGGTGTAGCGCGATAGCCTAAAATAAATTGTGGTGGTGCTTCTTTATCAATGACTTTTTGTACAGCAGCTAGTATTTCCAACCCGATTCGGGCACGATTATCTAAACTTTGATTTCCGTATTGATCTGTACGTTGATTAGAAAAAGTAGAGAAAAATGTTTGTATAAGTAAGCGTTGGGCAGCTGAAACTTCTACACCATCAAAACCAGCTTGTATAGCACGAGAAGTTGCCTCCGCATATTGATGCGTTACAGAAGTGATTTTATCTAAAGACATAGCTAGAACGTCATGTTGAATAGGAGAATTTAAGGACATAGCGCTTGGGCCATAAACTTGGCCATAATTTAAGATGGCTTGATTTGAAAATCGTCCTGCGTGAGTCAGTTGTAAAATGGCTTTATTGCCATTTTTTTTCATTGCAGTTGCTAATTTTTTCAAACCAGGTATACAACTGTCATCAGTGATACTAAAACCATATTCAAATAATTGACCATAAGGTTCGATATAGGCTGCACCTGTTACTTGCAAGGGCGCAGCGTGTGCCCGGCGTTGTGCATAGCGTAAGTCTTGCTCAGTAATATGTCCGTCTTGTGTTGAGGAATTCGTAGTCATAGGTGATAGCACAAAACGGTTATTGAAGACGACGCCATTGGGTAACGTTAATGGTTCGAATAATGCTTGATAATGAGTTTTCATAACTATAACCTCGATCTTCGTTGTAATATGTAATTTAAAATTAACACTAATAGGATATCGTGGTCAATTAAATAAAAAATATGGTAATTTTTTCAAGCAAAATGTAACAAAAATTTTCTATATCAGTTATCCTAGAGGGTGAGGGTAATTTAAAAAAGGGAAACATGTTTTGCAGATACGTGTCTAAAGTTTTGTACATGAATCTTAGCATAACTGAGATACGATATACACTCAAACAAAAGTGCTTACATTATAAGTACGACAAAGTATATAAGGTCAGTATTGGTGGAGGTGGTAACCAACGTGGTTCAATTGAATATTTTAGATTATGCTGTTATTGATGAAGGCAAGTCAGCACAAGATGCCTTACAGGATACAGTACGCTTAGCGCAATTAGCAGACAAACTTGGTTATAAGCGCTTTTGGATGACGGAACATCATAATGTACCGGCGTTTGCATGTAGTAGTCCAGAATTATTGATGATGCAATTACTGGCAAAGACGAAGCAAATCCGACTCGGTTCGGGTGGAGTGATGTTACCGCATTATAGTCCGTTTAAAGTGGCTGAAAATTTTCGATTATTAGAAGCATTTTACCCTAGGCGAGTAGACTTAGGTATCGGTAATAATTCAGGTACACCCAGTGTAAAACAAGCTATGAATGAAACGAAAACACATTTCTTAGACTACGAGCAGTCTATTACCGATGTGCGACATTATCTAACGGAGCGTGAACCAGAGCAACGTTTTAAACAAGTATTTGCACAACCTCGTGTTACTACTGTGCCTCAAATGTGGCTATTAAGTACGAGTGTACCGTCTGCACAAATGGCAGGACGTCAAGGCATGGGATATACACTGGGAACTTTTTTATTACCTAATGAAAAAGCAATTAAAAAAGCTGAAAGCAGTGTACAAGCTTATAGAGAAGCCTTTAAACCTACGGCATTAAATATGAAACCTACTGTTATGCTCACTACATTTGTTGCAGTTGCTGATACAGCATCAGAAGCAGAAGCACTAGCTCAATCATTAGAAGTTTGGCTACTAGGAAAACAACAATTTGCCGAATTTGAACGTCTACCTTCTATCGAAACAGCACAATCATATTCACGTTCTGAAAGAGATGAACGTTTGATTACTCAAAGCCGAGCTCGTATAATTGTAGGTACAAAAGAAAGTGCAAAAAAACAAATAGACACAATGATTCAAACATTTAATGCTGACGAAGTGATGGTTGTACCTTTGATCCCAGACATAGCGCAACGCTGTCGTACAATCGAATTACTCGCGCAAATATATTTATAACAAGTTGATGAAAGGAAGATATTTTATGAAAAAATTAGCTAATTATTTATGGGTAGAAAAAGTTGGAGAGCAGTACGTATACAGTATGACACCTGAATTGCAAGATGATGTAGGAACAGTAGGTTATGTTGAATTTATGGGTGGCGACGACATTAAAGTCGATGACGAAATTGTTAGTATTGAAGCTTCTAAAACAGTATTAGACGTTCAATCACCATTAGCAGGTAAAATTGTTGCACGTAATACAAAAGCTGAAGATGAACCAACGCTTTTAAATTCTGAAAAAGCTGAAGAAAATTGGTTGGTTAAATTAGAAAATGTTGACGAAGCAGCATTTAATGCACTTCCTGAGGCATAAATTATGCAACAAACAGAACGTTTAGCGTATTTAATTGAGTATTTGTGGCAAGAAACACAGGACGGCGCCATTGCAGACTTACCTGATACGGAAATAGAACGTTTCGAAACGTTTCGAGGGTTAGTAAATGTAAGACCAGCAACACCGATTGAAGCAGATTTTATTGAGGTGCAAGATGCATTTTTAAAAAATTACAATGCGCAACAAGTTACGTCGTTAACATCATTAACCCCATATCTCAATGACGATATATATTTATGGCAAGGTGATATCACGCAGCTTGAGGTAGACGCTATTGTAAACGCGGCTAACAGTAAGCTGTTAGGCTGTTTTGAGCCGAATCATAACTGTATCGATAATATCATCCATACTAAAGCAGGCGTCCAGTTGCGTTTAGCTTGTGCAAATTTAATAGATAAACAAGGTAGACGTGAAGGTGTTGGTAAAGCAAAAATCACCCCTGCTTATAACTTGCCTGCTCAATATGTCATTCATACAGTAGGACCACAAATTCGTAAAACACCGGTGTCACAAATGAACCGTGATTTACTTGCGCGCTCGTATCGAAGCTGTCTCGAACTTGCGGATCAGCAAAAATTATCAAGCATTGCTTTTTGTTGTATTTCAACAGGCGTATTTGGTTTTCCTCAAGATGAGGCTAGACAGATAGCAATTTCGACTGTAATGCAATATAAAAGAGAACATGATTCTGATATCACAGTTGTTTTCAATGTGTTTACAGATAAAGATGCTGCATTGTATAAGGAAGGACTGAAACATTATGGCTGAATCAACTTGGGATGTCTTAAATACTAGTTATAATCGACAATCCGATATATTAGCAGATGCTTTAAATGAAGCGGACGCAGTTGTGGTTGGGATAGGTGCCGGTATGTCAGCGTCAGATGGTTTTACGTATATAGGTGAACGTTTCACACAAAATTTCCCGGATTTTATTAAAAAATACGGTTTCTTTGATATGTTACAAGCAAGCCTTCATACATTCGAAAGTTGGCAAGAATATTGGGCTTTTCAAAGTCGATTTGTTGCGCTGAATTATTTAGACCAGCCTGTAGGCGCATCTTATACTGCGCTTAATCAAATTTTAAGTAATAAAGATTATCATATCATCACGACGAATGCAGATAATGCATTTGCGGTAGCTGATTTTGATTTGGATAAAGTTTTTCATATTCAAGGAGAGTATATCTTGTGGCAATGTAGTCAACATTGTCATGCGCAGACTTACCGTGATGATGCTGCAATACGTCAAATGATTGTAGAACAAGAGCATATGGAAGTACCACGAGAACTCTTGCCGCATTGTCCTGAATGTGATGCGCCCATGGAAATCAATAAACGAAAAGCACAAGTTGGTATGGTAGAGGATGCTGATTTTCATGCGCAGTTATCTCGCTATAATCAGTTCCTTGATGCACATAAAGAAGATAAAGTATTATATCTAGAAATAGGTATCGGCTATACGACACCACAATATGTGAAACAACCTTTTCAACGCATGACACGACATAATCCAAATGCTTTATTTATGACAATGAATAAGAAAGCATATCGTATTCCAGAAAATATTCGAGATAGAACAATACATCTAACCGAAGATATTTCAACACTCATAACTGAAGCCAACAAAAAATTAACTATATAGGAGAACAATATGTATTTAATTGAACCTATTCGCAATGGCGAATATATAACAGACGGTGCAGTTGCATTAGCGATGCAAATTCACGTTAGCCAAAATATATTTTTAAATGAAGATATCTTATTCCCGTATATCTGTGATCCAAAAGTGGAGATAGGTCGTTTTCAAAATACTGCTGTAGAAATTAACCAAGATTATTTAGACGAACATGGTATTCAAGTTGTTCGCCGTGATACAGGTGGTGGCGCAGTTTATGTAGACAGTGGTGCAGTGAATATGTGTTGTATTTTAGAAAAAGACGATACAATTTATGGTAATTTTAAACGCTTTTACGAACCAGGTATACATGCTTTACATCAACTGGGTGCAACAGAAGTTGTGCAAAGTGGACGTAATGATTTAGCCATTCACGATAAAAAAGTATCTGGTGCAGCAATGACTTTGATTAAGGGACGTATCTATGGTGGCTATTCTTTATTATTGGATGTAGATTATGAACCTATGGTTAAAGTATTGAAGCCGAATCGTAAAAAAATAGAATCCAAAGGTATTAAATCCGTAAGATCACGTGTAGGCAATATTCGTGAATATTTGGCACCAGAATATCAAAATGTAACGATCCATGAATTTAAAGATCTGATGGTTAAAGAGATTTTAGACATTGATGATATGAATGACGCAAAGCGTTACGAATTAACTGATGCTGATTGGGAAGCCGTCGATGAAATGTTAGCGTCAAAATATAAAAATTGGGAATGGAATTTTGGTGGTTCCCCACGCTATGAATATAATAGAGACGCGAGATTAGCGGCAGGCACGATTGATATCTCTCTTTCTGTAGAAAAAGGACGTATTTCAGCATGTCGTATTTATGGAGATTTTTTTGGACAAGGCGACATTAAAGATGTTGAAGAACAACTCAAAGGCGTACGTGTAGTCAAAGAGGATTTATTAAAAGCTTTAAGTGAAATAGACATTACATATTATTTCGGTAAAGCTACTGCAGAAGAATTAGTAGATGTAATATTAAGTTAATAAAAATTGATAATTAAGGCTGAGACATAAATTCATGTCTCAGCCTTAATTGTTACATTCACTTTCGTCACAACAATATTCAATGGTTTATAAATAGGTTGGTTATGTTTTCTTTGATTTGAAAAATACTTTAAGGGTAGAAGATGAAGAGATTCGAAATATAATCAGCTTTTATTTAAGGAGGTTGTAGCATGGATAAGCAACATATTAAAGAGGCTTTAAATAAGCATTCAGAAATAATTATCGAAACTATAGAACATGACCGTATTACTGTAAAGAAAATTGAAGATAACGACGATGAACAGTATTTACATGTATTGGAGCCTAAAGACCAAAAAGTAGAAATTGCTAAAATTACAGATCTTCAAGAAAATAACTTTAATCAATTATAATAAATATGTATAAAAGACCAATGTACCCCGCATCCTAATTAAAAGAATGCGGGGTACATTGGTTTAGCTAAATAATTTAATTTTAGAGTACATTAACTGCGCGTTGATCTGTAACAATGAGTAGTACATTACCTTGATCCATAAGTTCTTCGTAATCTTGCGCATCACTTTCAGAAACGCCAAGAATTTGTAACTTATCTCTTAGTTGGTCACCTTGATTTGGTTCTTTTTCGCCAACATCAGAACGATTGTAATCAATACCTGAGACTTCTGTATTTTTCACGATGCGTTCTGTATGATCTGCATCATGAGATAGAACATAAATATCTTTTGCATTAATTTTTTGATCTTTTAATGTGTTGATATTAATTTCAATGTCTTCATCATTTGAATAAGCTTTAACAATTGGTGTCATATACATACTCCTTTAACAATTGAATTATTTTATAATGCCACTATTTGTTTGTTCATTTTCATCAACCGTTTTAAGACGTGCGTAACGATCATGTGCGATATAAAATTTAGTGTGTTTAAGAGAAAAGTCATATAATTCTTCTCTTTTAATACCTTCAGGCATTTCAAATTCTGTTACGACTTTTTCTTCACTTTGATTTTCTACTTTTACGACTTGTTCAGGTTCAACATCTAATGTTTCTTTAGGATAAACCAAAGCAATTGTTGTTTTACTTTCTTTAACATCTTCTAAATTTTCTATTTTAAAAGCTTCGCTAATATAGTTTGCTACTCTTTTTTCACGTTTACGTTTTCTTTTATTAACTGCAGCTTCTTTTTTATAATTTTTTCTGAAAATGAAATAGATAATTAAAACAATTACTATAAATATTAAAAAATAAAATATGGACACAAAAATGCCTCCTTTATTTAAAGAATATAAAAAATGATTTCATGTTATACCTTTATATTAATTGTATACCACTAGTGAGATTTTCAAAACAAAATACGAATTGTATCAAGGCTGTAGATTTTGAATTACATGATGAATTCAAATATAATGATATATTGAATGGGTTTTAAAATAGCTATTAACAATTTAATATTGCACCAAATGATAATGCAGCATAATTTAGATTAAGTGAGAAGGAGAGACCAACATGAAATTAGGTATCGTAGGCGCGGGCAAAATCGTCAAAGAAGCATTACCAGTGATGGAAGAAATTTCAGACATTGAGTTTCATAGTATTGTTTCAACAGGAAGAAATCCAGAAAATGTAGAAAGTTTACAGAAACAGTTTAATATTAAAACAATTTTTACGGACTATAATCAGTTTCTTCAAGATGAAGATATGGATACGATTTATTTAGCTGTACCAAATCATCTGCATTTTGATTATGCACGCAAAGCAATTGAGCAACAGAAACATGTAATATGTGAAAAACCATTTACTTTAACTAAAGAAGAATTAACAACATTAAAAGCATTGGCTGAAGCGAACAACGTTATTATTATCGAAGCTATTACTAACCTGTATTTAAGTAATTATGATGTGTTAAAACAATCTGTGAGTGAAATAGGTACATGTAAAATAGCCCAATTTAATTATTCACAGTACTCTTCAAGATATGATAATTTTAAAAAAGGCATCATTCAACCTGCTTTCGATCCTGAGAAGGGCGGAGGTGCACTCATGGATATCAATGTATACAATATCCATTTAGCAGTTGGACTCTTCGGGATGCCTAAAGGTGTTACTTATTTTGCTAACGTTAAAAATGATATTGATACATCTGGTATCTTAAATCTTGATTATGATGAAATGAAAGTTGTTTGTATTGGTGCAAAAGACTCTAGTTCTGACAATCAGTCTTACATTCAAGGTGAAAATGCAACAATTCATATTAAAGGTCCAACAAATGAATTAAAAGCGTTTGATCTTACATTTAATGACGGTGGTACACAATCATATCAAGTTAACCAACAAAAACATCGTATGTATGAGGAATTTGTGAAGATGGTTCAGATTATTAATGATAAAAAATTCGATTTAGCAGAAGAAAAATTAGAACATAGTATTCAAGTTATAGAAGTATTAGAACTTGCATTAGATAGTGCAAATATTAAAGTGGGTCCTTCATTAAAATAATTAAGCAATAAAAAATCCAGTACTTCACTTAAGTGTGAGTGCTGGATTTTATGTTGTCGATAGATTTTTAATTTTGGAGCAGTCTTTTGTGTGCGTTTTCCGCGGGTACAGCCTCAGCCTGTAGTCTTTAGCTCATGATAGACTATTTTAATCTTCTATTTTAATGTGGTTATGAACTTCGTGCTGAATTTCATTGTATACAGTTGAGAAAGTTTTGCCAGATTGGATTGCTGCATTTTTTACATCTTCAAATTCTGGTTTCGCTTTGATAATTTTATTATCCATCATGCCTATTTTTACTAATATAGCACCATACTTTGTGTGAATTGTTTGAAACTGGCGATGGAGAATTTTGCGATTGACTGCATAACTTCTTACACCTAAAGAGCTTGTATTTTTAAGTATATAATTCTCAAAGTATTGTGCATCATCAAATTTACTAATCACTGTAAGTTGTGTTGCGGGTCTACTTTTCTTCATTGTAATTGGAGTGAAGTAAGCATCTAGCGCACCGTCATCCAGTACTTGTTCGATAAAGAAACCGAGCATCTCTGGTGTCATATCATCAATCTGACACTCTATCACTTGGACTTGTGTTGGTGTGTTGTCTTTTACTGTATATTCAATTGTTCGTAAAATATTGGGGAAATCGAAATCTTTCGTACCACAACCATAACCGATTTGCTCCATGGTTACTGCAGGTAAAGGAACGATTTCCGAAACTAATGCTTTAATAAAACCAGCGCCAGTTGGTGTTGTCAATTCACTGTTAACATCAAAGGACGCAAGCGGGATACCTTTGAGTATTTCAGCAGTCGCTGGTGCAGGTACTGGATAGACACCGTGTGCGATATTGATTTTATCGTTACCAGTTGGGATAGGCGAGGCATAGAGTTCATCAATAGCTAAATCTTCTAGTGCAAGACATCCGCCAATAATATCAATGATAGAGTCCATAGCGCCAACTTCATGAAAGTGAACATCTTCAACAGACATACCGTGAATTTTAGCTTCTGCGTGTGCAATCACATCAAATACCCGGAGGCTTCTTTCTTTCACTCTGCTTGGTAAGCTACTCTCTTTGATCATCTTAAAGATATCTGATGCTTTTCTATGATGGTGTGCTTCTTCGAAATCAATTTTAAGTGACATAGCTTGAATGCCTTGTTTGTTTTGAGTTGAGAAGTTAAGTTTGAAATGATTGAGCGGTAATGTTTTTAATTGTGTTTCAATAAAGATGACATCTGCACCCAAATCTACAAGCGAAGACAATAGCATATCTCCAGCAATACCAGCATGACAATCAAGATAAATCGCTTTGGACATAATGTTTCACTCCGTTCTAAGCATTTTCAATCATATTTATAATCATTGCGGCATTATAGCCACCACCAAATCCATTATCGATGTTGAGTACGCTCGAGCCAGGTGCGCAAGAATTAACCATAGATAAGAGTGTGGTAACACCATCTAAATTGGCGCCGTAACCAACACTCGTAGGTATTGAAAAGACTGGATGATCCACTAAGCCGGCAACGACGCTAGACAATGCACCTTCCATACCAGCAATAACTACGGACACCTTGCTTTGACGAATGGCTTCGATATGTGCAAAAAGCCGATGGATGCCAGAAACACCTACGTCATAAAAGCGTTGTACTGAAATACCCATAACTTCAGCTGTAATAGCCGCTTCTTCAGCTACAGGTAGGTCAGATGTACCGGCGCAAATAATCGCTGCAAAATGTTCCGTTTTATTAATTTTATTAACAGGTGTACAAACGATACGTGCTGTTTCATGGTATTCAAGTTGTGGATATTTAGCGATGATATCATCTGCTTTAATTTGATCGATTCTAGTAATTAAAATGACTTCGTCATGCTTTATTAAAGTGTGTACGATTTCGTCTAATTGCGCTACAGTTTTTCCTTCACCAAATATAACTTCTGGAAAGCCTTGTCGTTTTGTTCTGTGTAAATCAATTTTTGCAAAACCTAATTCATCATAATGACTTAATTTATCTTTTGCTTCTGTAATGGAAAGCGTATTCTCTTTTACCGCTAGAAGTAATGACTCTATTGGGTCTTGGTTTTCAGTCATAGTTATGCCACCTTTATTTTGTTAAATCTCATCTTGTGTATTGATGACTTCATTCATGCTGCCTGTACGATAGCCCTCTAAATCAATAGTTACATAATCAAAACCAAGTTCTTTCAAGCGAAGTGTGATTTGATTTTTATATTGAAGCACTGCAGGGATAGCTGTGTCGTCTACTTCTATTCTTGCGATATTATTATGATAGCGTACTCTGACATGATTAATGTTTAAGCTTAAAATGAATTTTTCAGCTTCATTTACTTTGTTAACCTTTGTGAAATTTAAAGGTTCACCATAAGGAATTCGAGATGCCAAGCTACATAATGCAGGCTTATTCCATACAGGTAGATCATTGGATTTACTTAGTTCTCTAATTTCAGATTTATATAATTCAACTTCTTGTAGCACACTTCTAACACCGAATTCAGTTCTTGCTTTGAGTCCAGGTCTGAAGTCATCTAAATCATCCATAATCATGCCGTCGATGACATAGTCGAAGTTGTAGTTTACTCTCAAGTCTTCAAGTTTTGAATATAATAAACGTTTACTGTAATACCAACTACTTGGTGTGTTTTCAACTATATTTGGATCTTTTAATTCTTCAATTTCAGTTTCTATCATATTGGCATTTAATGATTCACCTAGACGCAGGGCTTGATCAAATTCTTCATTTCTAAATAACTCGGATTTTACAATAACTGCTTTTACATTATCAGTGCCGAGTACATCTATGGCTTTCTTTAATACAAAGCTGCTATCTACACCACCTGAAAACGCGACGATTACACGATTCATATCTTTTAATACACGTTCTAATTGTTGTTCTTTCGTTAATACTTTAGTTAACATAATGATTCCTCCTAAATTATGATTCTACGTATGGAATAGTAAGTGGTCCAAGTGGCATAACACCTATCGTCATATCTTTTCCATATTTACCTTCTAATGCTTTAAGTGTCTCATTTATATTATGCACAGGATGCAACATGGCATCTTTGGTTTGTTGGTCACTGAGTTTAGAATATAAATAAACATCAGCGAAAGTTTGAATCACAGCTTGTTTTTGTACTTGCCATTGGTCAAGCATCGCGAAGTTAGGGTCACTGATCATGTCGACAAGCCCTTGAGGGGAGTCAGCCATTTTTAGTATCTCTGCATAATTACCATGATTAGGATAGCCATCGCTACATTCAGATAACATAATAATGCTGCCACCTTCTTTAACTACTTTATGTGCTGCACTCATGCCTTTAACTGTTTGATATAAGTTTTGATCTAAAGGATAGCCGGAGTTAGAAGCAATCACGACATCAAAACGCTCATCACACTTGAACATAGCATGTGCTTTGGCATATTCACACCCTTTATCATGTGCTTCATATAATTCACCAGCAAATACTTCGGTAATCGCTTTCTCTTTATTCAACGTGACGTTGAGCATAAAGTCTGGTTTACACATTGCATTGATTTCCCGGGTCATATTTTGAACAGGATTATCTTGCATATTGCCCCAAGTTGAACGTATATCGCCAATCATTTTAGCATTATGGAAAGTCATAATTGTTTCTATGCCAGCAATACCAGGCATAATACCTTTAGGCCCACCAGAAAAGCCAGCGAAGAAGTGAGGTTCGATAAAACCGGTGACAATTTTAAAGTCAGATTCAACATAATCTTTATTCAGGTATACATCACAACCATATTGACTATGGCCTACTTTTTTAAGCGTATCCTTATCGTTACAATGATTATGTACAATTTTCACTTTGCTCACTATGTCTTCACCAAGCATTTGTACAAGTTCTTCTCGTGTTTGATCGCGATGTGTACCTGTACCATTGATAATCACAAAGTTTTCTAAAGGTACGTGGGCTAATGTTTCTATCAGTAATGGTACGAGAATGTGATTGGGTGTCGGTCGTGTGATGTCACTAATAACAATAGATACAGTTTGGTTAGCACTCACCATGTCTTGCAATGGTTCTGAGCCAATTGGATTATTTAATGCTGTGCGTATTGCTGTTACATGATCTTCAAGTGGCTCAATGTTTTTGGGTTCAATTAGAACGCTTTGCTCCGGCAAGTCAACTTCAACATTTGATTTGCCGTATAATATTGTAGTCTTCAAAGTTAATCCTCCTTTTTAGTTAAAGCGCTTTCATAATTAGCCGCATTTGTGGCTTGTTTTAACTTAGGAAATGCTTTGTGATCGTTTTTAAAATGTTCCTGAGTGCCATCAATGCCTTTGCGCTTCTGGTATTTATCTACCATGATAACAGCAATTGGACATAAAATCGCCGTAGTAATAGCAGAAACTGAAATTTGAGCTGTCGCGATAGGTGCTACTTTTTCTATCATAGCAAATTCACTTTGACTCAAATTACCACTAGCTAAAGCAGTTGAAGCGGCTGCGACAACTGCAGCAGGTGTAGAAACGGCGTTACCTGCAGTAGATGATTCTGAAATAGGACCGATGACACTTTTCTCTTTAAATAGTTTAAAGGCAATTACACCTGTCACAGTTGTACAGACAAATGTAAGCAATGCTAATGTGAGGCCACCAGATAATACTGAGAAATTAAAGAATTCAGCTAAATTCATTCCTGCTCCTAATGAAAAGGCAAAGAAAGGAATGAGTAATGATTCTCCTGGTCGTAAAAATTCTGCGATTTTAGGATCTAAGTTACCTAAGAGCATACCTATTGCGAGTGGTAATAACACAGAAACGAAAGAAATGACTGGAAAATTCGTACCGATAAATCCTAAAGATATTAATGTAAGTAAAGGACCATCATTAATAGCTAATATAGATAAACCACCGATATCAGAGCGGTTGCCATATGCACTTGTTAGTGCAGCATACATTCCGCTGTTACTATTGGTCATTGCTGCAATAATAGCTATTGTAGATAAACCGAATAACCCTGTCCATGGATCAAATATAGCGCCAAGTAATAGACCAACACCTAAACCTGAAAAATATTTCGTTGATGTTAATATCATACCTTTTTTTAACGCTTTGCCACCAATTTTTAAATTCATTTGGCTTCCTACACAAAAGATAAATAAGGCTATTAAAACGAGCGCACTATCTTTAAATAAATCCTGAGAAAACCCCCCAATTTGCAACATTTCATAATGTCCTTCTTCAGTCTTTGGAGCGCCTAAAAATTTCAAACCATTCGTAATAAAATTCAAGTGCAATTGATCAATCGTGTTGATTGCAGCGCCTAATAATAACGGAACAACCATCAAGCCACCAGGTACTTTTTCAATCGTATCTTTAATTCTCATAACGAAACATCCCCTTAATTATGCTAGTGGTTATGGAAAAATGTTCTTATGATGTTCTTAGTTGTTTTTTTAATTAATTTTTCCGAATTTGCTAACGTCTCTGCGAATGACAATGGACCATCGGTTAAACTAAAAGCACTTACCACACCAACCTCATCAAATTGGTCTATATCTACTTCGATAGAGCCTCCGATAAAGATGACAGGGACATCAAATTGTTTCGCACATTTTGCGATGCCCATAGGTGTCTTACCATAAAAAGTTTGAAAATCAATTTTGCCTTCTCCAGTAATAACTAGATCTGCATTTGGTAAAAGCTGTTCTAATTGCGTATGTTTTATTACTACTTGAATACCATCTTCAAAATGACTAGGTAAAAATGCTTTGAAGGCACCTCCTAGTCCACCAGCTGCACCAGCCCCTGGCAAAGCATGAAGTCTCATATGCGTACTTCTTTCTACAAGATTTGCCCAATGCGTGAGATTGGCATCAAGTTGTTTAATATTATCTTCTGTGGCACCTTTTTGTTTACCAAAAACATGTGAAGCGCCGTCAGGACCTATTAAAGGATTTTGAACATCCGTCGCAATAATAAATTCACAATGTTTAATTCTAGTGTCGTAATGACTTAAGTCTATTTGCTTAATATGTTGCAAAGCACCTCCCCCAAAGGCGATATCTTTGCCGTTTTTATCTAATAGTTTGGCGCCTAAAGCTTGTAACATACCTGCACCAGCATCATTTGTTGCAGAGCCCCCAATAGCTAAAATAAATTTTTTGTAACCTTTTTCTAAAGCGTCATAAATTAATTCGCCTGTGCCATAAGTCGTTGTTGTCATAGCATTTAAAGTGTCATCAGTTAAATGTTTTAGCCCAGAAGCTTCTGCCATTTCAATTACGCATGTGTCGTCACCGAGCACACCATATTGAGCAGTTACATGATTTCCAAGAGGGCCTGTTACTGAAGCAGTATGAAAGCTTCCGCTTGTGGCATTCACTAGTGCTTCCATCGTACCTTCGCCGCCATCACCAACGGGTAAAGCATGTATGTCAGCTTGTGGATATACTTCTGTAATGCTGTCTGCCATATATTTTGAGACTTGGGTTGCTGTCATACTCCCTTTAAATGAATCCGGTGCTAAAATGATTTTCACTTGTGGTTCCTCCTTTGTAAACGCTTACTTTTGTTTATTATTTCATTGTATCGATTTTATTTTATTGAAAATAGAGTTAAACTATACAAAAATAAAGCTATAATTTTGTATAAAAATGATAAGTGGTGAAAATATGAATATACTCACAGAGGAAATGGCAACATTAATTGTAAAAGAAACAGCTAAAAGAACACAGAGCAATATTAATATCATGAATTTTAATGGAGAAATCATAGCATCATTTGATAAAAAACGTGTAGGCACAATTCATGAAGGTGCACGTAAAGTATTAGAACGAGAAGAAACAGTTATATTATCAAAGGAAGATAGTGCGACATTAGAAGGAACGCAACCAGGCGTAAATTTACCGATTATTTTTCAAGATAACATCGTTGGTGTGATTGGTATAACAGGTGATCCTGAAAAACTCACCCATGTATCAGATTTAGTGAAAATGTCTACGGAATTATTGCTATATCAAAATTATTTTACATACGAATTAGAAGGTAATATACGTAGTCAGGAGTTATTTATAGAAGAATTGCTGAAAAGTGAACCGTCAAAATCATTTATTCAACATTTAAGTAATCAACTTAATATTAATCTATTAACATTCGGCAAATGCATTATCATCAATATTGAAAAGCAAATATTCTCTAGGAACAGCACCGTACGTACATTAGCAAGTAAGATTGACCCTAGTTCTTTTGTCATTGCGTTTACGAATCATAACCGTATCGTAATTCTTGCTACTGATGAAGACCGGTGTGCTTTAGATGAGAAAATAAATCGAATTCATCAAATGTTTAAAGACTTACAATTAGAAGTACATATGACCTCAAGCCTTATATTTACAAATTTAAATGATTTTAAAAAAGCGTATGAAGAATGTGAGCTCGTATTTATGTTAAATGAGCAATCAGCACCACTTATATCATTTGAAGAGGTAGAAGAAAAAACACTGTTATATCAAATCGACAGCGAAATTAGAGAACGATTCAAAAAAAGAATAATAGGAGATTTAGATGAGCAAAGTATTGCAACATTGAAAATATTTTTTCATAATAATTTGAATATCTCGCAAACAGCAAAGCATTTATACATTCATAGAAATACACTGTTATATAGGTTAGAAAAATGTAAAACAGTTACAGGATTGAACCCTAAAAAGTATTCAGAGGCATTGAAATTACAAATTGCGATGTGGTGTTAAAGCGAGAATGGATAGGTGTGATTTGAAAAGCAAATGATTATAAAATTTAGAATTTTGATATTTATCATGATTGAATTTTCAAATTGTAACGGGTGTAAAATATTAGAACTTCAATTTTTAGAAAATTATTAAAAACCACTTTACAAATTACACGAACGACAATATAATAAAATTAAGTTATTGCTAAATAATTCTATAAAATAAATAACGAAAATCTTTATAGATGCAAAACGTTTTGTTTTCAGTTTGAAATTTTGTTTTGGAAATGGCGCCATTATTGAGTTGTTAAGTAATAACTCACATCAATGTGTCATTGGTGTATTTCGAGATGAAGGAGCGTGAACAAGATATAGGCGAAATAAAAGTTATTTTTTAGAAAAGTATTTTGCAAAGCACGAAGCTATAAAATAAGTATTACACTACAGAGGAAGAAGCACCTTATTTTCAACTTAAAAGTTGAGCATATTCAAAACTAATAATTTCCACCTTTGTTACTCGCGACATAATTCAATTGCAAGTATACCTCTTTATCACTTTATCAAATGATTATATATTAAATATTCACCTACTTTAAAGCAGACATTTGGTCTGTAAAATGTCATTTTGAATGATTGTAAATGCCACAAGTTATAAATGTTAGATTGTTTATATAGCACAAATCTATCTATTTAACTCACTTAATCTTTTAACATTTATCAATGAATAGAACCAGTTTATATCAAATGAAAATATTAAATAGATTAACTGTGCGTTTTATGATTGATAGAAATATAACATTTCATTGATGGTGATATGAAAACTACCTATGAAGCAGGTTCCTTATATTGTAAGCATCATAGTTGCATAGTAAATTAAATGATATCTTACATTCAAATATGACGATAAACTGGTGAACATAAGAAGCTCCAAGCAATGCATTAATAATGATTGCTTGGGCTTTTTTGTGTTTAAAGCAGCTACCATTTGTTTGAATCAGATGAGTTTGTAATAAAGAAAAAATAAATATATTTTCCAAATTTTCCAATATTATAGTTGTTTTTTGCTTTTCAATATGACATACTCAATAACAATTAGTATAACGTATTTCAAAATAGGGGTGATTTAGTATGACAAAATATATTTATGCATTTGACGAAGGTCAAAAATCAATGAAAGATTTACTAGGTGGCAAAGGGGCCAATTTGGCTGAAATGAAACGCTTAGGGTTACCTGTTCCAGATGGTTTCACGCTTACAACTGAAGCGTGTATTGAATACTTGAAACATGGTTCTAAAGTGCCTGAAGCATTATCAGAACAATTGAATAGTCAATTAGCAGCATTTTCTCAACGTACAGAAAAATCATTTTCATCTGAGGAACAATTATTACTTGTTTCAGTACGTAGTGGAGCGAAAATATCTATGCCTGGCATGATGGATACAATTTTAAACTTAGGGCTAAATGATGATAACGTGAAAAAATTAGCAGCGAAAACAAATGATGCTCGCTTTGCTTATGACTGTTATCGTAGATTGTTACAAATGTTTGGTGAGGTCGTATATGGCATACCAATGAATGCATTTGATACATATTTTAATGCTTATAAAACGCAACATGAATACCAAAATGATGCTGATATTCCGGCAGAAGGGTTACAAGAAATTTGTGAACATTTTAAAGGTGTCTATTTAGATGAAGTATACAAACCATTTCCACAAGAACCATTTGATCAACTAACAGAAGCAATTGAAGCAGTATTCAAATCGTGGGATAACGATCGTGCTCGAGTCTACCGAGAATTAAATGAAATTCCACATGATATAGGTACTGCAGTTAATATTCAAGAAATGGTATTTGGCAATAGTGGCGAACGCAGTGGCACAGGTGTTGCGTTTACACGTAATCCTGTCACTGGAGAAGCGAAATTATTTGGTGAATATTTATTAAATGCACAAGGTGAAGATGTCGTAGCTGGTATACGTACACCTAAAGATATTGAATCATTAAAAGATCAAATGCCACATGTGCATCAACAATTTGTAGATGTATCGCAACGTTTAGAGACACATTATAAAGATATGCAAGATATAGAATTCACGATTGAGAATGAACAGCTCTATATTTTACAAACGCGTAATGGCAAACGTACAGCGAATGCAGCGATTCACATTGCAGTAGATTTAGTTGAAGAAGGTGTAATTACAAAAGAAGAAGCTGTGATGAATGTCGAAGTAAAATCGATTGATCAATTATTGCATCCTAACTTTGATAAAACAGCGCTAGATCATGCTTCAGTTATTTCTAAATTAGGCTTGCCAGCCAGTCCAGGTGCAGCGAGTGGAAAAATTGTCTTTTCAGCAGAAACAGCTAAAATACAATTTGAACAAGGTGAAAGTGTTATTTTAATGCGCCCTGAAACGTCACCTGAAGATATCGAAGGTATGGTCGCAAGTGAAGCAATTGTAACGACGCATGGCGGAATGACTTCTCACGCAGCAGTTGTAGCACGTGGTATGGGTAAATGCTGTGTTACAGGTTGTTCAGATTTAGAAATTAATGTTGTCGATAAAGTTGTAAATTATCCTGGAGGCACATTGCACGAAGGCGATATGATATCTGTTGATGGCGCTCAAGGGGACATCTATGTTGGAGAAGTTGAAACAATGAAAGCAGAAAGGAGTGAAGCTTTCGAACAGTTTATGGAATGGTCAGACGGTGTAGCAAAATTAGACGTACGTATGAATGCAGAAACGCCTCAAGATATCCAAGCTGGCTATCAATTTGGTGCAAAAGGCATTGGGCTTGTACGTACAGAGCATATGTTCTTTGGACCTGAACGTCTCGTTGAAATGCGTCGTTTCATTCTGTCAGATACACAAGATAAACGTATCACAGCTTTAAATGAAATTAAGCAATATCAAACAACAGATTTTGAAGAAATATTAAAACTATCTGGAGAACGTCCGACAATTATTCGTTTGTTAGATCCACCACTACATGAATTTTTACCAAAATCAACAGAAGAAAAATCATCTGTTGCCGGACAATTAAATGTACCAGTAAAAACATTAGAACAATATATAGAAAATTTAAACGAAGTGAATCCAATGCTTGGTCATAGAGGTTGTCGTTTAGCTATTACTTATCCTGAACTATATGTCATGCAAGTAGAAGCGATTATGGAAAGTGCATTAAGATTAAAAGCACAAGGTATTGATTGCCAACCAGAAATCATGATACCGCTTGTTTCAACTGTTGCAGAATTCACGACATTAAAGACACAAATCACTGAACGTATTGAAGTATTACAGCAAGAAGCGGGAGAATCTGTAAATTACCTCATAGGTACAATGATTGAAACACCACGTGCTTGTCTAATTGCAGGAGATTTAGCAAAAGAATGTGATTTCTTTAGCTTTGGTACGAATGATTTAACACAGTTAACATTTGGTTTTTCACGTGACGATGCTGGGAAATTTATTGGTGCGTATTCTGAACAAGGCATCATAGATATTGATCCTTTCCAAACGTTAGATGCAGAAGGGGTAGGACAATTAGTTAAAGTAGCAACGGAACAAGCGAAAGCTGCCAATCCAACGCTTAAAATAGGGGTTTGTGGTGAACTTGGCGGTGACCATAAATCAATACAATACTTTAATAATTTAGATATCGATTATGTCTCATGCTCTCCGTATAGAGTGCCAGGCGCATTGCTTTCTACTGCGCAAAGTGAAGTTGAAGGTGGTCGATTACGTGTTTAATGATACACAAACACCACAACTCACTTTGTTCGTAGTATCAGATTCAATTGGTGAAACTGCACAACGTATGATTCACGCCACGTTAACTCAGTTTCCAGAAGTATCACAAATAGAGATTAAGAAGTTTCCATTTATTAAAAGTGAATCAGAATTAATTAATGTTTTGAAACGAGCAAAAGAACGAGGGGCAGTCGTTGTTACGACGTTAGTGAACCCAGAATTTAATATAGTAGGTCAAAAGTATGCACAAAATGAACAAATCCCTTATGTCGACTATATGTCAGATTTAATAGGGATTATTCAGCAGCTTACCAATTGTTCACCTATTCTTGAAAGTGGCGCTTTACGCAAATTAGATGAAAACTATTTTAAAAGAATTGAAGCAATGGAATACTCAGTGAAATATGATGATGGTAAGCATTTTACTGATATCGGCGAAGCGGATGCGCTCATCGTTGGAGTTTCTAGAACATCAAAGACACCTTTGAGTATGTATTTAGCGAATAAGGGTTATAAAGTAGCAAACATTCCTTTAGTACCAGAAGTTGATATACCAGATGAAGTCTTTAAATATAAGAAATTGAAAGTATTTGGTTTAACTGCTAGTCCTAATTACATTTTGAATATTCGTAATGAACGTGTGAAAGTTTTAGGGTTACATGGGCCTACAAATTACAATAGTATTGAACGTATCAGACAGGAGTTAGTATATGCTGAGGAAATTTTTGAAAAATTAAACGCGACTGTGATTAATACGGAATATAAATCTATCGAAGAATCTGCATTTTATATTGAAAAATTCTTGTAATAACATCTATTATTTTAGATTTTATAATCATGTTTCAAAGCGAATGAAATATTTAAGACGTCGGTCAGTGTCTGTTTTAAAAAAGTGGAGACTAGTTATGTGTGAGAGTGGGTACTGTTAAAGTGATATAAAATTTTTAATAAGGAGTGTCACTATGCTTAAAACAGTAATGCCTTACTTGTTTTTTAACGGTACGTGTAAAGAAGCACTAGGTTTTTATAGTGAAATATTAAGTGGGACGACCAAAGGAATCATGACTTATGGCGAAGCGAATGAATCAGTTGCTGATGACTCGAATAGAATTATTCATAGTCAACTCGAGGTAGATGGTCAAATATTTATGCTGTCTGATATTCCGAAAGATGATGATACTATGTTACAAGATCGCAATGTCTATATTGTGTTAGAGTTTGAAAATAAAGCAGATATAGAGGAAGTTTATAACCGTCTCAAAGAGGGTGGAGAGGTACAGATGGAACTAGCAGATATGTTCTGGGGTGCTAAGTACGCTAAACTGGTAGATAAATATGATATTGGTTGGGATTTAAGTTATACTTTTCCGACATAGTATAAAACCACGTGCTCAATTATTTATGAGTACGTGGTTCTTTATATTTATTTATTCATATAGGCACGCGTAACCTTTCTGCGACCAAGGGTATAAACAAACAAGCCGGCTATAATGGCGCATCCAATAGAAATGAATAAGTTAATCAGTATATCAGATTTCTCAGGAAGCATACTATGTATAATAAAAGGGAGAATATATTGATTAAAGTTTGCAATCAAGAATATCATTCCAGCAAAAATATAACTCCCATTACGCACTTTCTTCATCTCTTTTTTCAATGATTCTTCTGAATAAGACTCTACTACATCTATTTTTTTGTTTCTAATAGCGATGATCATAATTAGAGATAATATCATAATTAAAGCAAAACCTAAAATACCTAAGATAGGTATACGGTGTAAGTAAAATTCTATCCATATATCTGCTACAGAAATAATCATGATGCCCCAAAATAGCCACACAAAATATTTAGCGTATTCATGAAGTAATTGCTGTCTTTCATATTCATCAGTAAACCTGAAGTTAGGAATTAAACGAAGTAACCTGTTATTTTCCATTATACGTCTCCTTTTGATCAATAAGTTTTACACGTGAATCTTTAGCAATTGTAAATACTGCAATAACTATTACAGGGAAAAATGTGTTTAAGTCAGTTAGACGTTCCATATTCAATGCGTTTCCTGCAAGCATTGGAGCAATGACTGAGTTAACAAGTAGTATATAAATGATTGCTACAATAAGAAATATAATTCTCTTATTACGTGAATTTTTTAATGTTTGATGATACGTTTCTTTATCAGTAACTTCTATTGTAAGGGCATCTGCTGCAAAATGACTCATAGACATCCTGCACGCCAATATAATTATCAATATGATACCGCCTATACTAAAAGGTGAAATAAATGAACGCTCAATATCAAAAAATATAGATAAGTAAAGTAAAGCTAAGAATATGTATAGTGAAATAATTGAAAGTTTAGCAAGTAATTTGTCAATTTCATGTCTTTGATATTCATCGGGATAGTTCGTTGTTCCTGCAAATCTTTGATAAAGCCATTTATCTTTATTATTCATGATTATCATCCTCCCAAAATAAGTCATTTAAGGTGACATCTAATGCTTTAGCAATCTTTATACATAAATTAAGCGAGGGATTATATTTATCGTTTTCAATCATATTAATGGTTTGACGTGATACTTCTACTGAACGCGCAAGTGTGAGCTGTGACATGTTTTTAGCAGTACGAAAGTTTTTAACTTTATTCATAATAGATTTATTACCCTTCTTTAGTGTCAAATATATATTACATGTACAATATATCTGACATGAGAGTATGTGTCAAATATACACGACACTTTAAGCTATTTTAGCTTATGAAAGATTTATGACGAAATGCCAAAGGAATCAACAAGACTCTAAAATATCTTGAATACAAAATGAGCCATTAGATTTCTGTTAGGAGACTAATGGCTCATAATATTATAAGGATTAAATTGAATGTTCTATTGATAATGAATCGTTGCGGTAAATACAACAGGTTCATCAGTTAGATTAAAGTAACGATGAGGCACGTCACTATTGAAGCGGAAAGCTTGATTACTATTGATCGTATACATTGTTGTATCGACTGCTATTTTTAACTGACCTTTGTTAACAATAATATATTCTTCAGACTCAGTATGGTGAGGTTCAGAAAGCATCTTGCCTCCTGCTTGTATCTCCATTTTAAACATTTCAAATTTTTTATTATCGTCGTAAGGAAAATAAGGATAAATCGCTATTTGTTCATCGATGATAGGGATGATATCTGATTCATCAATAAAGTCAACGCTATCATTATTCATCGCGGTTAATTGAGACAATGATAAATGTAATCCATTTGCGATTTTCCATAACGTTGTAATCGTTGGATTAGAAGTGCCTTTTTCAATTTGGCTCAGCATGTTTTTACTCACACCTGTTGCTATTGCAACTTTACCTAAACTGAGGTTGTGTTTTTTTCGGTAGGCAGATAAATTTCTGGCTACTATGTTTTGAATATTATACAAGTGAATCCTCCTATTTACAATATAACGTACATATCGTACCATATATTGTGTTGTTTTAAAATAAAGCGAGCAAGGCGGTACAATATGGAAAAATATAGAACCATAAAGCCATTTAATTGGTTATTATTTATAGGCATCTTACTGGTAGGGGCTAACTTAAGAGCACCGATCACATCTATTGGTGTTGCGTTACCTGACATTAAGACAGATTTAGCGATGTCTAATAGTGCAGTCAGTGTTATAACAGTTGTGCCATTATTGGCATTCTCTGTGATTTCATTATTTGCTGCTCGAACAAGTAATAAAATGGGATTAGAAAAAACAATTTTCTTAGCACTTTGTTTAATCTTTATTGGTGTCCTTGTCAGATCAATTACGGGCATTTCATGGTTATACATAGGAACAGTGCTGATAGGTATTGGTATCGGATTTGGTAATGTACTAGCACCAGCAATGATTAAGGCGAAATTTCCACTACATATCGGTATTATGACGGGATATTATACCGTTGTGATGAATGTGTTTGGTGGCTTATCCTCATATGGGACAGCGCCCTTAGTAAAGGCATTTAATTATAATATCGCTATCAGTGTTATAGGAATTATCACACTTGTAACAATCATTATATGGTCATTTCAATTAAAAGGAACACAAGAAACCGCAACAGCTTTACCTCGGAAAAGTGTAAATGTGTGGAAATCTCCATTAGCATGGCAAATTACGATACTTATGGGGGGACAATCACTTATATTTTATTCGTTGATTAATTGGCTGCCTGCTTATTTATCTCATAGTGGCATGACTATTAATGAGGCAGGCGCATATTTATCTATTATGCAGATTGCTATTATTCCATTTACCTTCATTACACCTATATTTGCGACTAAAATGAAATCGCAATTCTTCTTAACCTTTATTACAGGTATATGTTTTATTGTGGGTGTGACAATTATGCTAGTTGCGCCACATCTAGCAATCATTTCTACTATCTTAATCGGCGTTGCGGGTGGTCTTGCGTTTGGCTTAGTGAATACGTTCTTTAGTTTAAGAACGGAACATATTCAAACATCAGCAAAGCTTTCAGGAATGGCTCAAGCAGTAGGTTATCTTGTTGCAGCAGTAGGTCCGTTATTATTTGGTATCTTGCATGATATGACAGGTAAATGGACTGCTTCACTAAGTATTTTATTAATTACTGCGATTGTTATAACGCTATTTGGCTCACAAGCGGGACGTAAACGTACTATAGAACAATCAAGCACAATCAAAACAAAATAAATAGTTTGAAAATAAGCTGTCATATATTTTCATAAATTAAATGAAATGTATTTAAAATGGTAAAAATACTCACGATAGAATATAATTGAAATGATTATATCAATTGAAATATTATTCATTGAACGTTATTATTTATGACATTCAATTTATATGAGAATAAAATGAAAAGTTTAATGCAACAGTTAATTTTTAAATAACAATTTTTATAAAAGTGAAGTAGTGGGGTGATTTTATGCAATTGATGTTTGATACAGGTATAAGCCCGATATATAGAATCGTGTTAGCTTTCTTTTTTCTAATGAACATCGTGCTCGCTTTACTTATTGTATTTTTAGATAGGGATAGAAGAGATGCGACCTCAACTTGGGCATGGTTATTCTTATTATTCGTTATGCCGATTTTAGGTTTTATTGTGTATATATTCTTCGGACGTGCAGTTAGAAAAAAACGTGAACGCGGATTTGAGCATAATCAAATTGAAGATGGGTTGAAAAGGTTACGGTCACAACTTCAAGATGATACAAACAAAATTAGTGATTCAAAAAATCCTATTGTAAGAAAACATGCTGATATTGCTAATACGTTATTAACGAAAGAACAATCTTTTTTAAGTAATAACAATAATATCGATATTTACACAGATGGTCATGATTTGTATGATCAAATGAAGCAAGATTTACGCAATGCTAAGCGCTATATTCATATGGAATATTACGTTTTAAAATTAGACGGCTTAGGTAGTGAAATTATTGAAATATTAGAAGAAAAAGTTGCAGAAGGTCTAGAGGTTAAACTACTCTATGATGCCGTAGGTTCTAAATCGGTACATAATTCTAATTTCAAAAAGTTTCAGTCAGAGGGCGGACAAGTCGAGGCATTTTTCAAATCTAAAATACCTTTTATAAACTTTAGAGTAAATAACCGAAATCACCGTAAAATTGTAATTATTGATGGACTGACAGGTTATGTAGGTGGTTTTAATATAGGTGACGAATATTTAGGTTTAGACGAGAAGTTTGGCTATTGGAGAGATACACACTTAAGAGTGAGAGGCGACGGTGTCGATGCACTACAATTGAGTTTCATACATGATTGGAACTCGCAAGCTAAACGTGAACAGCTAGAATATAATAAAAGATATTTCCCGAACAATGCCTATCAAGGTGGCAACGTGTCTATGCAACTGGCTGCCAGTGCACCAAGTGATAATTGGCATCAAATTGAATTTGGATATATGAAGATGATTATGAATGCTAAAAAGTCCATCTATATGCACAGTCCTTATTTTATTCCGGATAAAGGGTTTATTAATGCCCTGCGTATTGCTGCGAAATCTGGTGTCGATGTTCGTTTGATTATACCGTGTAAACCTGATCATATATTTGTATATTGGGCGACAATTACAAGCGTGGCTCAGCTGATTAAAGACGGTGTGAAAGTCTACACATATGAGAATGGATTTATCCATTCTAAAATGATTATGATTGATGATGAAGTATCAAGCGTGGGTACTGCAAATATGGACGTTCGTAGCTTTGAATTAAACTTTGAAATTAATGCATTTATGTATGACACGCAAATCGCGAAACAATTAAAAGAAGCATTCTTTGAAGACCTTAAAGTTTCAAAAGAACTCACAGAAGAACGTTACGAACAGCGTTCACATTGGATTAAGTTTAAACAATCTATTGCTAAATTAGCATCTCCAATTTTATAATATTTGATTCTAATGTCTGATAATTCTTGACGTGAAATCAATACCAACAGCGATAGTTAACCTCATGGTGGCTACCGTTGTTTTTTAAATCAAAATAGAAAAAATAATTTTATTAGTATAGTAGACTTAACCATGTGTATAATAAACAAATTGTAATATAGCGAAGGGGTGTAGTTATGCAACAAGACACAGAACAATATATCTATAGACAGTTATATAATCGCTTAAAAGATGATATACTCGCATTCAAATATGAAAGTCATGAAAAAATCCCTTCAAAAAGAGATATGGCAAAGCATCTTAATGTGAGTGTGAACAGTGTGAAATCAGCTTACGAACAGCTATTAGCTGAAGGTTACATTTATACAAAGGAACGAAAAGGCTATTTTATAGAACCGTTAGATAAATTAATCGTCGATCCTGACGCACAAATTTCATTAGAGGGCCACGAACATACAACTCGAACTACATTTGATTACTCTTTTTCCCATATGAGTACAGATATATCAGAATTTCCAGTCGACACATGGGCAAAGTTAACAAAGCGTGTATTTCAAGATTATGATTATTATTTGTCGACTATTCCACACGTTAAGGGCCCAATAGAACTAAGACAATCTATTGCGAAACTCGTGTCATATCAAAGAGGGATACAATGTCATCCTGAACAAATCGTTATAGGATCAGGAACGAATACTTTATTGATGCAGTTAATTCAATTATTGGAAAGAAATGTAACGATTGCTGTAGAAAATCCTGGCTATTCACGTTTTAGAACATTACTAAATCAAACGAATACATCAACCACAGCAATAGAATTAGATCATAAAGGTATATCTATAGATCAGCTCAAACAAGTGCAACCTAATGCTGTTATTGTAACACCATCTCACCAGTTTCCTATGGGCACCATTATGCCTGTCTCAAGACGAATCGATTTATTAAACTGGGCAAGCCAAACACATAGTTATGTTATAGAAGATGACTACGATAGTGAGTTTAAGTATGAAACAGACAATATACCGTCATTGTTTAGTTTTGATAAAAATGACAGCGTGATTTACTTGGGTACTTTTTCCAAAACATTAATGCCAGGTTTACGTATGAGTTATATGATTTTACCATCAAAATTGATTAAGCAGTTTGAATTACAAAATGATAATATGATACCAGATTTTTCTATGTTAAATGCATTAACACTCAATTTAATGATTAAAGAAGGTCATTACGAAAAATATATTAAAAAAATGCATCAACTATATGGAAAAAGAAGGTCTCTATTAATCGAACATTTAGAAAATGTTTTTAAAGATGACATTCAAATAAAAGATACACGCGCAGGTTTACACTTCATCATAGAAGTAGTTTCTCCTTATACATATACAGAAATTGAAACACGCGCAAAAGCACAAAAATTAGAACTTTATACTATTAAACGCTTTTCTGTAAAAACATTTCATAAGAATGAGGCGGTTAAAATTTTAATTATTGGCTTCTCAAAAATTGAACAATCACAGATACCTGAAGCTGTAAAGCGTTTGAAACAAGTGCTTTCTGAATAAACTGGTACCATTAGTTTACTTAAACTGGGTCTTTACATAATACCAATAATGACTTAAATTTTTAGACAACCATAAATCTTTTTTAATAAGCATGAGGAGGTTTTTTAATGTCAGGTCAATTTGAGCATTTTAAAGAAAAAAGAGAAAAGTATGTAGCACGTGGTGTTGGTAATGGAAATTTGCATGTTGCAGATAAAGCGCAAGGAGCAACAATTACTGACGTAGATGGTCATACATTTATTGATTTTGCTGGTGCTATTGGTACGCTTAATGTCGGTCATACGCACCCAGAAATTACCAAACATTTAAAAGAAAAGCTAGATAAATTCATTCATCCCGGCTTTAATGTCATGATGTATGAAAGTTACCTTAACCTAGCACAGAAATTAACAGAGATTACGCCAGGTGAATTTGCTAAAAAAGCTATTTTACTAAACTCTGGTGCTGAAGCAGTAGAAAATGCAGTGAAAATTGCTCGGAAATATACAGGTAGACAAGCCGTTGTATCATTTGTACGTGGTTTTCATGGTCGTACAAATTTAACAATGTCTATGACAAGCAAAGTGAAACCTTACAAATATGGATTCGGTCCATTTGCGCCTGAAGTTTATCAAGCACCATATCCTAATATTTCTGAAAAATCTGAAGAATTAACGGAAGCTGCATATGTAGATCAAGTGATTCATAAATTACATGACTTCTTCATTGAAACTGTAGATCCAAGTGACGTTGCATGTATTGTAATGGAACCCGTACAAGGTGAAGGTGGATTTATTATTCCTGATCAAAAGTTTGTTGATACAGTAAAACAAATTTGTGAAGACAATGGTATCGTTTTTGTAGTAGATGAAATACAAACGGGTTTTGCTAGAACAGGTAGAACCTTTGCAATTGAACATTTTGATATTGAACCAGACTTAATCACAGTTTCTAAATCACTTGCTGCGGGGTTTCCTTTAAGTGGTGTAGTAGGTAAAGCAGAAATCATTGATAGTGCAGCGCCAGGAGAATTAGGAGGTACGTATGCAGGTAATCCATTAGCTTGTGAAGCTGCGTTAAAAGTAATTGATATTATAGAGCAAGAGCAATTAAATGATAAAGCAGAACAGCTTGGCCATGATATTGAAGTATATTTGCAAGAACTCAGTCAGTCACACAAGCATATCGCACAGATTCGTCGTCTAGGGGCTATGGTAGCTTTTGAAGTTGTAGATGCTGAAACAGGTTTACCTGATAAAGCACTGACAGGTAAAATCACACAAATAGCAAATGACAAAGGCTTGTTGTTATTATCTGCAGGAATTAAAGGCAATGTTATACGCTTCTTACCTCCATTAGTAATAACTGATGAAGAACTTAACCAAGGCTTAAACATTTTAACGCATGTATTTGATGAAGTGACTTCAAATTATAGCGTTTCTTAAAAAATGAAGTTCATTTTCAAAATATTAAAGGGTATAAGTTAATGATAGACATAGAGTATAAAATGTTTTTTAAGGAGTGAAGGATATGGAACAGTTAGAAGTATATAATCCAGCAACGAATGAAGTAGTTGAACGTTTAGATTACACGACGCATGAGGAGATTGATACGCAGATAAAACGCGCTCATCAAGCTTTTCAAGAATGGAAAGTTGTAGATGCACATGAACGTGCTGGTAAATTAAACCAATGGGCTACACTTATAGATGAACACCAAGATGAACTTGCACGTCTGATTACCCTTGAAGGTGGTAAACCTTTAGCTGAAGCTCAAGGGGAAGTAGCTTATGCGAATTCTTATGTGAAATGGTATGCAGAAGAAGCGAAACGTGTCTATGGGCGTACAATTCCGGCCCATACACCTTCTAAGAAAATGGTTATAGATAAATTTCCAGTTGGTGTGGTTGGAGCAATTACACCTTGGAATTTTCCAGCAGCAATGATTACGCGTAAAATGGCACCAGCTTTAGCAGCAGGATGTACAATCATTTGTAAGCCAGCAGTGAAGACACCTTTAACTACTATCAAATTAGTAGAACTTGCACATGAAGCGGGTATTCCGAAAGATGCGATATCTTATATTATTGCATCAGGTAAAGATGCGGGTGATATATTTACTGGACATGGCCAAATTAATAAAATAACGTTTACTGGATCGACAGCCGTTGGTAAAACATTAATTGAACAATCAGCACAAACAGTAAAAAATGTAACGATGGAACTTGGAGGTCTTGCACCGTTTATTGTACATAATGATGCAGATATTGAAGCAGCCGTTGATGGGACGATTGCTTCTAAGTTCAGAAATGCTGGACAAACATGCATATGTGCAAACCGTATCTTTGTACATAAAGATATAGCGGAACAATATACAGCAAGACTAACTGAAAAAGTACATGCACTCACAGTAGGTGATGGTTTAGAGGAGGAAGTTAAAATAGGTCCTCTAATAGATCACAATGCTGTCGAGAAAGTGTTAACACATATTACAGATGCACAAGACAAAGGTGGCAAGTTATCTCGTAGTTTAGAAGAAATCCAAGCATTAGGTGGCAATTTCTTAAAACCAGTAGTAATTTCTAATGTAGATTTGAACATGAAAGTGATGCATGAAGAAACATTTGGACCTGTGGCACCAATCATGACCTATGATGATTTAGATGAAGTGATAGACATTGCAAATGATACTGAATTTGGGTTAGCTTCATATTTCTTCACAAATAATTATCGTACTGGATTGAAATTATTTAATGAATTAGAGTACGGCGTCATTGGATGGAACGACGGTGGCCCTTCTGCAGCACACGCACCTTTTGGTGGTTTGAAAGAAAGTGGCTATGGTCGAGAAGGCGGTACAGAAGGAATTGAACCATATTTAGAAACTAAATATCTATCAATAGAAACTTAGCAGATAATTTTGATTTTCAACAATTACAAGATGAAATGATTTAAACGTAAACAAAGTGAGGAAATAAAGTGATTCCAAGGTTGGAATTATCGTAATTAATTAGATGTTATTTCAGCCTTGATATATCACTTTTTGAAATTTGAGGAATGATATGGGGTATGTTCAATGAAATCAGAATTTAATAAATCAATGAGTATTGTTGATGTCTTGTTTCTTGCTATCGGCGCCATGCTTGGATGGGGATGGGTCGTATTATCAGGAGAATGGGTTTCAACAGCAGGTTTTGTAGGAAGTATTATTGCATTTTTAATAGGTGGATTTTTAGTTATTGTGATAGGACTTACATATGCAGAGTTAGCTGCAGCTATTCCTGAAACAGGGGGCGGATTTGTTTTTGTGAAAAAAGCATTTTCTCCGGGAATCGCTTTTATATCCGGTTGGTCGGTGCTTTTTGGCTATGTCTCTGTAATAACATTCGAAGCGGTTGCTTTGCCAACTGTGATAGATTATGTAATTCCGTTTCAGCATCAAGGGTTATTGTGGAATATCGCAGGATGGGATGTTTATCTGACATGGGTACTCATCGGTTCTGTAGGAAGTATCATCTTAACGTCACTTAATTACTTCGGCGTTAAGCCAGCAGCGATTATGCAAACAGTATTTACAATATTTATCGTTGGAGTAGGGTTGCTACTTGTGTTTGGTGCAGGGTTCAATGGTAACTTTAATAATTTACAACCATTTGAAAATGGTGTTGGTGGTACAATGTCTGTCTTAATGATGATTCCTTTCTTATTTGTGGGATTTGACGTCATACCGCAAATAGCTGAAGAAGTAAAAGCACCAGCTAAAAAAATTGGTGGTATTTTAATTTTTTCTATTATTGCGTCAGTCATATTTTATTTATTGATTGTTTTTGGTGTATCCACAGGATTATCTCCACAAGCATTGACGACAAGTAGCTTAGCAACAGCTGATGCGATGGTCAATTTATTCGGTCATAGTGGTTTCGGTATCTTGCTAGTGCTTGGTGGTGTCGCCGGTATTATTACGAGTTGGAATGCATTCATTATTGGTGGTAGCAGAATATTATATGCCATGGCCAAAAATAAGATGATTCCACAATGGTTTGCTTATATTCATCCAAAGTTTAAAACGCCTACACACGGTATTTTATTCTTAGGTGTACTTGCATTTGTTGCACCATTATTAGGTAGACCTGCACTTCAGTGGATTGTTAATGCAGGGGGTATAGGTGTTGTATTAGGTTATTTACTCGTAGCTATTTCATTCCTTAAGTTACGTAAAACACAGCCAGAGTTAGAACGCCCTTATCGTATTAAGAATGGTAAAGCAGTCGGTATAATTGCAATTGTATTAAGTGTGTTATTCTTAATCATATACTTGCCTGGCATGCCATCATCATTGGCTTGGCCATCAGAATGGTTAATTGTCTTGGTCTGGTATTTCATTGCATTTGTACTCTATTTTACACAAAAGAGAAATGTTGTGAGTGGTGAGCAAGTTCCAGTACAAGAAGATAGGTAATATTATTTTAATATAGGATAAATACAAAAGCAGCCCGAATTTTATATTCGGACTGCTTTTTGTGCACGCTTTTCCACATATGAGTCAGATTCAATTATCACTATTTAAAAATTAGTTAGCGATATGGATAAGTTGATCTCCAGGTTTAATCCATTGCTTATTTAAACATAGTTTATATAATGAAAAACTAATAGCTGCAGGTAAGAGGATGTGGAATACAAGGATTAACATCCAAACTTGTAGTGAGCCCCCCATCGTATTAATAGTCATAATTTGACCGATGAATCCACTTGTTCCCATACCGGCACCAGCAGCATTATTCGTCATAGGGAACAATGTTGTCATGATAGGTGCAACAATTGCACTCGCAAGTGTTGGAGGTAAGAGTATCATAGGGTGCTTAATAATATTTGGAACTTGTAACATGCTTGTACCAATTCCAACGGATAATATACCTCCCCAGCCATTATCTTTAAAGCCATTGACTGCAAATCCAACCATTTGAGCTGCGCAACCAATTGTCGCCGCTCCAGCAGCTAATCCACTTAAATCAAGCATAAGTGCAAGTGCAGCACTAGAAATAGGCGCCGTTAAAGCTAAACCAAAGATGACAGCTACGAGAACCCCCATTATGAATGGTTGTTGCTCAGTAGCAGCGTTGATGATTTTGCCTAAGCCAGTCATAAATTGATTGAGTGCCGGACCAAAGCTTTTTGCAATGAAACCACCAATAATAATTGTTAGTAAGGGCGTTATAATAATGTCGATTTTTGTTTTTCCTGCATATAATCTACTCAGTTCAACTACGATTAAAGTAGCAATATATGCCCCCACAGGACCACCTTCAAAAGTGGTATACCCCAATGTTCCTACAATGACACAAGAAAAAACAACGAGTGGTTTTGCGCCTAATCCATATGCAATTGCAACACCTATCGCTGCACCTGTCACAGACATGGCAACCTTACCTATTTCAGTTAAAAATGTTAAGTCTAATTGAGGCAGTAATGTTTGACTACCTATTGTATCCAAAATTAACCCGATAATTAACGATCCGAATAATCCTAAAGCCATAAAACTGAGTGCTTCTATGACCCACCTATGTAAATAATTCTTCATTTTTGTCCCCTTAATCTTTAAATAAAGTTATTTTATAAATTAAATTTAGTATATAGATATTTTTCAATGATGGCTAGTATATTTTAAGAATTAGTTTATAGTCAATATATCGCAAAATTAAATAGTTGGGATTATAAAAATTTAATTAGGTTATATAGTATAAATACAAGATGTTTCAACGGTTAGGGGGATTAGAATGTCGGAAATATATACGATAGGTCACGCGAATCATTCGGAACAGCAATTTATAGATATGCTTCAACAATTTAATATAGAGGTCATTGTGGATGTACGTGCGTATAGAGGGAGTAAACGCAATCCTCAATTTAATGAAGAGAATATGAGAAAATGGCTCACTGAAGCAAACATTGAATATCAATATAATACGTTGTTAGGTGGTAGAAGAAAAGCCTCTGAAAGTGTAGGTAGAACAATAAATGAAGCATGGAATAATGAGTCTTTCCATAATTACGCTGATTATACTTTGACGGAAGATTTTCAAGAAGGAATCAAGGCATTAGAAGTGTTAGGGGATTCAAAACGTGTAGCATACATGTGTTCAGAACCTCATCCAGCGCGATGTCATAGATTAATTGTGAGTAATTGGCTAACTGCTCACAAATGGTCTGTACATCATATTATGCTTGATAACGAACAACAAATTATTCAGCAACAGCATGAATTAGGGCAATGGGGTGCTTTGCCGATTATAGAAGATGATGGATATATTGTTTATCCTGAAATTGATGAAGGTAATTAGGATGTTATTGCTGATTACATACCATAGGAACTTCATGAACTTATAATCTCAAATCACCTCACATTCTAGTAGGACGCATACAAAAAATATGTGTTTTAGGTGTTTGTTGTTACGAAAAAAGTACCTCTATGTGCAAATAAAAAAATCTAATCATGAAAAAAACAGTTTTCTACATTTTGAGTAGAAAACTGCTTTTATTAGTTTACTGAGGTATTCAAATCTCAAGCGCTCTGCTTTTCCTGGGAAATAAATAAGGTGTAGGAATTATTTATTTAGGCTTTATTGACTGAAGCGTCATAAATAGATTCGATTGTTTCACCTAAGATTTTATCAAATTCTTCATCTGATTGATTTACATTTAAATCATTAATAAGTGCACGAGAGAAGCTAGCAATTAAATCTTTGTTTTGTTTAAGGACTTCGTTTGCATGTTCTCTACTGTATCCACCTGATAGTGCAACAACACGTACAACATTAGCATGATCAATAAGTGTTTGGTATTGGTTAGCTTTTGTAGGGATAGATAGTTTTAACATCACAAGTTGATCGTCGTTTAATTTGTTTAGTTCTTCTAAGATTGAGTCAGCTAAATATGCTTCAATTTCTGCTTTATTTTCAGCATTAATATTAACTTCTGGTTCAATGATTGGAACTAATCCAGCAGAGATAATTTGTTTAGCAACATCAAATTGTTGTTTTACCACTAAATCAATACCATCTTTGTTTAGTTCTAAAATATTAGAACGCATTTTCGTACCAAAAATTTTGTGTTCATTGGCACGACTTAATAAAGCATCTAAATCTGGCATAGGTTTCATTAATTGAACGCCATCTTTTTGTTCGTCTAAACCTTTATCAACTTTTAAGAAGGGAACAACGCCTTTATCTGCTAAGTAATCTCCAGTATGTTTACCGTCTACTTCGCGATCCATCGTTTGTTCGAAAAGAATTGCACCAATAATTTTATCAGCGCTGAATGAAGGTGATGATACAATACGTGTACGCATGTCATGAACGAGTTTGAACATTTCATCTTCGCTATCGTATTGATCTTCAGTAACGCCGTAATCTTTAAGCGCTTTTGGTGTACTACCACCACTTTGATCTAATGCAGCAATGAAACCTTTACCATTTTTCACTTTATCAAATTGTTCTTTATTCATTCTTACCACTCCTTTTACTGTATTCTCTTTTAGTATGATAAAAATTGAAGCATAACGCAAGTTCAAGGCACTTAAGATACTAAAATATAATAAATATTCTATCTAATATAAAAAAATGTACATTAAACTAGGTCATAGGTTTAGTGACTGATATTAAAAATATAGGTGTTGGATTATAAAAAGCATCTTGTTCTTTATATACTCGAGCATAAACACCAGTATCAAGATGAATGTTTTGATATCCTAACTGTTTTAAGATGTTTATGTCATATTGTGGTCTTGATTGATGATTAATAGGTATGCTTTGTTTGATGATTTCGCTTTCCTGCAACATCTCATCTCCCAGTGTGTTATGTGCGTGATCTGTTGAGATATCCCCGTAATTAATAAAGGAATCTTTGCCATAGTTACCATCTATATTAATAAGATGGCCATTTGGTTTTAACACACGTAACCACTCTTTGTAAGTAGCTTGTGTGTTAGGCATTAACCATGTCACATTTCGAGCGATAACGACATCAAAAGTTTCATTTTCATAATTTAGATGTTCTGCATCCATGACTTTAAATTTTATATTTTGATTTAATTGTTGTGCATTCTGTTTTGCAGATTGAATCATATCAGGAGCAAGATCAATACCTGATACTTCAGCGCCTTGTTGTGCACATAGGATTGCTAGAAAACCAGCACCTGTACCTATGTCTAAGACTTTTAAACCATCTCTTAATGGAGTAATTGCTTCTATCTCTTTCAACCAAGCTGTTGCATGACTACTTTCTAATTCGGCCTGTTTATCTTTACTAAAAGACTCGGCACGTTTATCCCAATAATTTACAATTTGTTTTTTATCCATTTTCAAACCCTCTTTATTCAAGACTTTATTATTCCTTCTATATTATAGAATACTTTCAATTAAAAGTAAGATAATTAAAATACATATTGAAATTGATTATCATTATCATTAGAATAGTTTATATATAGAGAAATATGCATAAATATAGACTTAGAATGCTATTGGAAGTATTTAATCAATTTTTATGGATGCATATAGGTCTAGTACTTATAAATTACACTAGGTTATTTTGACTTAGTTTAGAAAATAGATATGAACAGGAAATCAGCAATGAATAGAAAATATAGTATCCTATCTGGGATTGTATTATCAGCTACATTACTTACTGCATGTAGTTCAAACAGTACAGCGAGTAATTCAGAAGATAAAGAATTAACGAAATAGGAAAAACTTGTTACCGATCAAACAAATCGTGAAGTGAAGATTAAAAAAGATCCGGATAGTATTGTAGTAGGGGGCATACTGCCTTATTTTTCTGCTTGGTTTGTAGGGACGAATTCTACTAAAGAAATAAAAGGATTACATCCAAATGCCTACAATGCTGCAGAAAATTCAATGCTAGCTAAAATATCTCCTGATATTAAAAAAGCATCTACTGAATTTGTGAAAAATGGTGATATCAATATAGAAGAATTATCTAAAATCAATCCAGATGTCTACTTTGAACTTGCATCTGAAAAGAAAACCTTAGATAAAGTTGCAGAAAGTGGTATACCTACAATTGGTCTTGATACTGTAAATGATGAAGATGATGATCCATTGACTACATTTAACAGTTGGTTAGAAATAACTTCAGAGATCAAAGGTGGTAAAACAAGTGAGAGAACTGATAAGTTTATGCAAGAGGGCGAAAAATCTCAAAAAATGATTGATGAAAGCTTAAAAGACACAAAAAAATCAGAGAAACCCAAAGTTTTATTTCTACATCAGCACTCAGATAATTCTATCGTTGTAGCTGGATCAAATTTCCATAGTGAAAAATGGATTAAAGCAACTGGCGGAATTGATATAGTTGGAGAAGATGGCATAGAAGGACAAAAAGAAGTCAATATGGAACAAATTTATAAATGGAATCCGGATAAAATCTATATTACTAATTTCACTGAAACACAACCAGAAGATTTGATTGAAAATAAAACGGATGGTCAAGATTGGAGCCAAGTGAAGGCAGTGAAAGACAAAGAAGTCTATAAGGTACCTTTAGGTATTTATCGTTGGTTCCCACCAAATGGTGATGCTCCATTAATGTTGAAATGGATGGCACAACATAACCACCCTAATAAATTTAAATACAATATGAAAGATGAGATTAAATCATATTATCAAAAATTTTACGATTATAAATTATCGGACCAAGATGTAGAGTTAATTTTACATCCATCATCTGATGCTGCAAAATATTAATATTCGATAACAATAATTGGTATATAGAAAAATGATATTAAAATTATAAAAATAGCTTATGAGTGTCGACAAAGTCTCGGATTTTGTCGACACTTTTTTGTATGCGATTCACTATACCTTTTTAGTTTTGAAGGCCATTAATTTAAACTCGAAGTCATTTTAATATGACGTAATTTAAAGACATTTATATTTATAATTATTTTATGCTTTTCACTAATATTAACAAAAACCAAGCAATGTAAAAATTAAACGATTTTTTTGTGAAAAATCACCAAATACATAAATAAAATAAAAAAATAAAATAGAATATATATTCATATTATATGTATAAAAATACAGTTAGTTAAGTTTGTAAGATTCATTAATTTCGTTAAGTTTAAACTTAACACTGTGATTGTAGCGATTTTCATATTCAAATTAATTGGTGTTTTTATATAATTATTCATCTTTTACAAATAACTCGTTTGAATGTAATTTGCATTATTATTTAAAATTCGTTAGGCTCATGTTTGTGAATAATTAAATAGTTCTTGCTAATTCATTAAATTTATTAGCGGTAATTTTACATACAAATTTACTATGAGGGGTGTTCAACAATTGAAAAAGAATAAAGTAATGGATTGGACGACCTTTATAGGGTCTTCCGTAATTTTATTAATTGCAGTAATTCCTATGATGGTTTTTCCAAAGGCCAGTCAAGATATTATTACGAAAATGAATGAAGCTGTGGTAAGTACAATTGGTTCAGTATACTTATTTATTGGATTGGCAATTTTAATATTTGTTTTGTACATTGCATTTGGAAAATATGGAAATGTGACATTAGGTAAATCTACAGATAAACCTGAATTCAATAATTTTAGTTGGGCAGCAATGCTGTTCTGTGCTGGTATTGCTTCAGATATTTTATATTGGGGCGTTATTGAATGGGCCTTTTACTATCAAGACCCGCCACACGGTGGTAAAGGAATGACGGATAGTGCTTTAAACTACGCTACAATGTATGGCATGTTCCACTGGGGTCCTATCGCTTGGGCAACATTCGTACTGCCAGCGTTATGTATTGGTTATCTTATATTCGTGAAGAAAAAACCAGTGTTTAAAATCAGCCAAACGTTACGACCTATCTTAAAAAGTCAGACAGATGGCTTTATTGGACAAGTTACTGATATTATATTTATCTTCGGTTTACTTGGAGGCGCTGCAACATCACTCGCACTTGGCGTACCGATGATTACAGCAGGTATAGAAAGATTGACCGGTTTAGACGGGGATAATATGGTCATGCGTGGTGCGATTCTATTTATCATAACTGCACTTTTTGCATACAGTTCTTATTCTGGGTTGAAAAAAGGTATAAAAGTATTAAGTGACTGGAACGTTATTTTGTCATTTGTTTTACTCGGATTTGTACTGATTGTTGGTCCAACTGTGTTTATTATGGAAACAACGATAACAGGTATGGGTAATATGGTAAAAAACTTCTTCCAAATGGCGACATGGATAGAACCATTCGGAGGTATCGGTGGACGTAAGGAAACGAACTTCCCACAAGATTGGACAATATTCTATTGGTCATGGTGGATTGTATATGCACCGTTTATAGGGTTGTTTATTGCTCGAATTTCTAAAGGACGAACTATGAAAGAAGTCGTTCTAGGTACGATAATATACGGTACTTTAGGCTGTATGTTATTCTTTGGTATTTTCGGTAACTATGCAGTTTACTTACAATTAACTGGAGCGTTTGATGTTGTTCAGAATTTAAACACGCATGGTACAGAAGCAACTATAATTGAAGTGTTGCATCAATTACCATTTCCTAATTTAGTTATTATTTTATTCTTGCTTTCTGCGGTACTGTTCTTAGCAACGACTTTTGATTCTGGATCTTATATTTTAGCAGCAGCATCTCAGAAAAAAGTGGTTGGAGAACCTTTAAAAGCAAACCGTTTATATTGGGCATTCGCTTTATGTTTATTACCATTTGCATTAATGCTTGTTGGTGGTGAGCGATCATTGGAAGTGTTAAAAACAGCTTCTTTACTTGCTAGTGTGCCAGTACTCATTGTCTTCGTCATGATGATGATTTCCTTCTTACGGACATTAAATGAGGATCGACTCAAACTTGAGCGTCGTGCGGATAAATATAAAGAAGTAGAAAGACGCTCACTGAGAATTACACAGGTGAGAGAAAAGAAAAATGACGACAACTTATAGATAAAAACATATAAAAAGCAGTGGAGTATCTATGACATTAGATTGCTTCACTGCTTTTTTTTTTGTAGTGGAGATGGAAGTGGATTGTGACGTATCAGAAATTTTAAATACGTATTTTACACTGATTTTTCAATGAAGATGTATCTGAAAATGAAAAAATGACAGCTAGATTTCTAAGAAAGAATCTAACTGCCATTTTTAAAGTTGTAAAACTTCTCTTGAAGCATTGAAATAAGTGTTATTTCTTATTTTCTGGAATTGGGAAGTATTTAAATATTTCGCCGCTTTCGATTGCTTGGCTTAAATTATCTAACCAATCATAGTAGGGTAATGTATCGATTAATTGTGCTTTGACTTCGCTAGCTTCTGTCTTAGTCGCTGCATCAGCATTTTTGTCGTTGATGACCTTATCAAGTATAGCTACTGAATCATAAACAGCCTCAGAGTTAATTACAATTTCTCTTTTCCATTTGCGGGTAAAGAAGTTACTAAAGAAATTGAAAAAGTCTTTTTCAGCAATGAAATGTTGTTTTCTACTGCCGCGTGTAAACTGTTGTTTGACAAGATCGAATTCTTGGAGCCTTTTTACTCCAGCACTCATGCTAGGTTTGCTCATTTGTAGTTGTTCACGCATTTCATCTAATGTCATGCTGTCTTCAAAGAGCATAGTACCAAATAAATTACCTACACTTCTGTTAATCCCGTATAAGTCCATCGTTTCACCAATTGCATTGATAACGATGTCTTTTGCTTCATCCAATTGCTTATCAGGGTTGTTTGAATGTACCACGATGTACACCTCCGATAATTTTTTATACGAATTTAAGATATTGATGATTAAGGAATGCAAAATAATTACATTTTTATAATTATACAAATCCCTAATCAGCTTATAACTAAACTCGTTTGACACCCTTTCAATTACTATGCTAACATAAAGCTTGTAAAATTCGTTAAATAAAAATTTAACAAACTTAACGGAGGTAATTTTCATGGAACTTTTAAATCAATTATCTCGTCGTCAATATATTGATGGTGAGTGGGTAAGTAGCTCAAACGAAGAAACAAGAAAAATTATTAATCCATATAACCAAGAAGTCATTTTTGAAGTCGCAGAAGGTACTTCGGAAGATAGTGAACGTGCCATTTTAGCTGCGAGAAATGCATTTGAAGGTAGCGAATGGTTTCAAGAAACAAGTGAATCTAGAGGCAAAAAAGTTGGCGCAATTGCTGACTTAATCGTTGAACACCGTGAAGAATTAGCAAGACTTGAAACATTAGATACAGGTAAAACATTAGAAGAATCTTATGCGGACATGGACGACATTGCGAATGTATTTAATTATTTTGCTGGTTTAGCAGATAAAGATGGTGGCGAAATAATAGATTCACCAATCCCTAATACTGAAAGTAAAGTGATAAAAGAACCAGTAGGCGTTGTCACACAAATCACACCTTGGAACTATCCTTTACTACAAGCTTCATGGAAGATTGCTCCAGCATTAGTTACAGGGTGTACGCTTGTTATGAAGCCGAGTGAAATCACACCGCTAACAACAATTCGTGTATTTGAATTGATGGCGGAAGTGGGATTCCCTAAAGGTGTAATTAACTTAGTCTTAGGTAAAGGTTCAGAAGTAGGAGAGCCGTTATCATCGCATAAAGAAGTAGACTTAGTATCTTTTACAGGTGGTATTCAAACAGGAAAACATATTATGAAACAAGCTGCTAATCACGTAACGAATGTTGCATTAGAGCTTGGTGGTAAAAATCCTAATATTATTTTCGATGATGCTGATTTTGATCTTGCAGTCGATCAAGCTTTGAATGGTGGGTTTTTCCATGCAGGACAAGTATGTTCTGCTGGGGCAAGAATCTTAGTACACAACGATATCAAAGATAAATTTGAAGCGGCATTAATTGAAAGAATTAAAAATATTAAATTAGGTGATGGATTTAATCCAGAAACCGAAATGGGTCCAGTTATTTCAGCTGAGCACAGAGAAAAAATCGAAAAATATATGGAAGTTGCAAAATCGGAAAACGCAACAATTGCGATTGGCGGTAAAAGACCAGAACGTGAAGACTTACAAGATGGTTTCTTCTTTGAACCAACTGTCATTACAGATTGTGATACTTCAATGCGTATTGTACAAGAAGAAGTGTTTGGTCCAGTTGTAACAATTGAAGGCTTTTCAACAGAAGCAGAAGCAATCGAACTAGCAAATGATTCAATTTATGGTTTAGCAGGTGGCGTATTCACTTCAGATATCGGTAAAGCTGAGCGTGTTGTTAATAAATTGAAGATGGGTACGGTTTGGATTAATGACTTCCACCCATACTTTGCACAAGCACCATGGGGCGGTTATAAACAATCAGGCATTGGTAGAGAACTTGGTAAAGAAGGTTTAGCAGAATATCAAGTTGAGAAACATATTCTACGTAATACGAACCCAGAGCCAGTAAATTGGTTTGGTAAACAATAGGTAATTTGCACACAAATAAAAAATATTAATAATTAAAAATTTAGGAGGTTTTATCAAAAATGAAAAAATCGTATGATTATATCATTATTGGTGGTGGCAGTGCCGGTTCGGTACTTGGTGGCCGTTTAAGTGAAGATGCATCTAAAGATGTACTTGTATTAGAAGCTGGACGTAGTGACTATTCTTGGGATTTATTAATTCAAATGCCAGCAGCATTAATGTATCCAGCAGGGAATAAACTATATGACTGGATTTATGAAACAAATGCAGAACCACATATGGGTGGACGTAAAGTTGGACATGCGCGTGGTAAAGTATTAGGTGGTTCAAGTTCCATTAACGGTATGATTTACCAACGTGGTAACCCAATGGATTATGAAAAATGGGCGCAACCAAAAGGCATGGAATCATGGGATTATGCGCATTGTTTACCATACTTTAAACGTTTGGAAACAACATTTGGTTCTACTAAAGATGATCAGTATCGTGGTCACCACGGTCCAATTAAATTAAGACGTGGACCTGCTAAAAACCCGTTATTCCAAGCGTTTTTCAATGCTGGTGTTGACGCTGGTTATAATAAAACACCAGACGTTAATGGTTTCCGTCAAGAAGGATTTGGTCCTTTTGATAGCCAAGTGCATAACGGTAGACGTGTTTCAGCATCAAGAGCTTACTTACATCCAGCTATGAAACGTAAAAACTTAGACGTCCAAACACGTGCGTTTGTAACTAAATTAAATTTTGAAGGTAATAAAGTAACTGGTGTAACATTCAAGAAGAATGGTAAAGAACATACAGTGAATGCGAAAGAAGTTATTTTATCTGGTGGCGCAATTAACTCTCCACAATTATTACAATTATCTGGTATTGGTGATACAGAACACCTACGTTCAGTTGGTGTTGAACCTCGTCTACATTTACCAGGTGTTGGGGAAAACTTTGAAGACCATTTAGAAGTATACGTGCAACATGCATGTAAACAACCCGTTTCAATGCAACCTAGCCTTAACAAATTGAAAATGCCATTCATTGGCTTACAATGGATTTTAGGTCGTAAAGGTGCAGCAGCATCTAACCACTTCGAAGGTGGCGGATTTGTACGTTCAAATGATGATGTAGATTATCCAAACTTAATGTTCCACTTCTTGCCAATCGCAGTAAGATACGATGGTACGAAAGCACCACATGCTCATGGTTACCAAGTACACGTAGGACCAATGTATTCTAACTCTCGTGGTTACTTGAAGATTAAGTCTAAAGATCCATTTGAAAAACCAGATTTCGTATTTAACTACTTATCTACAGAAGAAGATAAACGTGAATGGGTTGAAGCAATCAAAGTAGCTAGAAACATATTGTCTCAAAAATCATTAGATCCATTTAATGGTGGAGAAATTTCTCCAGGACCTGAAGTACAAACAGATGAAGAAATCATTGAATGGGTAAAACGTGACGGCGAAACTGCATTGCACCCATCATGTAGCTGTAGAATGGGCCCAGCATCTGACGAAATGTCAGTTGTTGATCCTGAAACATTCAAAGTACATGGTATGGAAAACTTACGTGTTGTAGATGCATCTGTAATGCCACGCACTACAAACGGAAATATCCACTCACCTGTATTAATGATGGCAGAAAAAGCATCAGACATTATCCGTGGTAAAAAACCTATGGAACCAGAATATATCGATTTCTATCGTCATGGTGTACATGACAAAGATGCAGGAACAGTAAAATAAAAGAAATGAACAAATATATAATTTGAAATAACAACTGGTGAAGTCATAAATTCAATGATTTTCACCAGTTTCTTATTATTTGTAGGTGTTAAAGTGATACTGTTTTAGAGTTGGAAATGGCAAAGTGAACAATTGCTACAATAGTTAAACAGGACTTTGATATTGATTAAATAGAAGTAGAGCGATTGTTAAAAAGGTTAATATAAAAACGATTAACTTTCCAAGTGCTTCGATTTAGGAAAGGAGTATTATGGCTTATTTATATTTAGTGATTGCTATTATTACTGAAGTAACAGGCACCGTTTCACTCAAGGCTTCTGAAGGCTTTAGTAAATTATACCCAAGTTTATCAGCAACTGTCTCATTTATTATTTGCTTTTATTTTTTTAGTTTAGCTATGAAATATCTACCATTAGGCTTAAGTTATGCCACTTGGGCTGGTTTGGGATTAATATTGAGTACAGTACTCGCAGTTGTTTTATTTAATGAAAATCTAAATCTCACAGGTATTATAGCAATCGTGTTTATACTCATAGGTATTGTATTGTTGAATACGATAGGTGTTTCAAAATAAGGAAGTATAGATTTGAATAACATCCTAGATAAGTATAGATATTTTCACTGTCACCAAAAATGTATGATTTTTTTGGTTGGCAGTTTTTTTATGTTTTTCATAAATTTATAATGTGCATAATATATAAGTTTTTATTTGAAGTTGTAATATGTGTTTTTATGATGGGAATAAGGCTATTATAAATATAAGTTGATATAACAAATTTAATGATGTGGGGTGTGGCAGGATGGAAAATATTAAAGTACAAATGATGAGAACCCAGTTAGACGACATACCACAGTATGATGTGCCTAAAGGTTTTGTCATTAGGAAATTCCGTAAAGGCGATGAAAAATTATGGGCTTATATAGAAACGCTAGCAGGTGAGTTTACAACTGAGGAAATGGCATTAGAAAGGTTTAATAAAGAATTTGGGAATCATGTAACAGAGATGGAACAACGTTGTATCTTCATTGAAAATGAACAGCGAGAAGTTGTGGGTACGACAACTGCGTGGTATGGCTATTTAGGTGATGATACTCAAATGATGGGGAGGATTCATTGGGTTGGTATTATACCAGCATATCAAGGAAAAAAGTTATCTAAGCCATTACTTAGTGCAGCAATGAATATTTTAGCGTTATATCATGATAAAGCTTATTTAACTTCACAAACGATTAGTTATAAAGCCATTAATATGTATCTTGAGTTTGGTTTTAAACCTGTACAATTAGATGATAATTATCACAAAGCTTGGCAGTTATTAGCTCAAAAATTAAATGAAAATAGGGGCGGAAGTAAGCAATCAAAATTTGAAATTTGATTGCTTACTTCCGCCCCACAAGGCTAATTTAAAATGGAATACAAGAGCTGAAACATTTATCTAAGAACTACTTGTCTTGTCGACCAGTAATTAAATCAGAAATTGCTTTAGACGATTTACCATCTTCTAATGAACAAAAATCATTATAGAAAGTGTCGATTTTATCTTTGTAATCTACTTTTACTTGGTCTAAGTTTTTCAAATCATCAGCTAATTTATAAGCATCTTGATAAATTGGACCTGGTAAATCTTTATGATAATCAAGATAGAAACCACGTAAATCTTGACCATATTTATCTAAATCATAAGCGAAAAAGAATTGCGGTCTTTTTAGTACGCCGTAATCAAACATGACTGATGAATAATCCGTGATTAAACAATCTGAAATTAAGTATAATTCAGAGATGTCACTGTAATTTGAAACGTCAATTGCAAACTCTTCATAACCTCTTAAATCAAGAGCATTAGAAATTAAGTAATGCATTCTTAATAAAATCACATATTCATCACCTAATTGCTCATGTAAGTTATCTAAGTCAATTTTCAAATCAAACAAGTATTTACCTTTCTTAACAAATTCGTCATCTCTCCATGTAGGAGCATACATAATTACTTTCTTATCTTCGGGTAAATTTAAATTCTCTTTGATTTCTTGAAGATATGCTTCGTCTTGTGAGCGATTAACTAAAACATCATTTCTAGGATAACCAATTTCGAGGATTTGTTCTGGACTCATCCAGAACGCTGTTTCAAATATTTTTGATGAATAAGCATTTGGTGAAACGAGATAATCCCAACGATTTGTTTCTTCTCTGAAATTGCGTTTATAACGATCTGTTGTTGTTCCAGGCATACGAATGACCTTCATATCGTTTGCTAAGCGTTTTAATGGTGTACCATGCCAAGTTTGGATATAGACTTGGTTAGGTTTTTTATTTAGAAACAGTGGGAGCCTAGCATTTGATACCCAGTATTTTGCTCTAGAATAAGCATCATAGTATGCTTTAGAATTTTTTCTAACCTTTTGGGCAGGACCTGGTATTTGTACGCTGTCAGGTTTTTTTAATACCCATATAAATTCATAATTCGGATGATGTTTCATCATATATTCATAAACATATTTAGGACTATCACTATAATTTTTACCACCAAAAGCTTCAAATACGATCGTTTTTGGATTTACTTTATCTTCAGAATCTGTCAATTGGTAAAGCGCACGATGTTTGTTTTTTCTGCGTAAAACAACATTTTTAGCTAATCGAGCTTTATTTCTAAACTGATTAATTTTAAATGCTGATTTTCTCTTATTCAACATAAGCATGAGCGATTCTGCGATAAATAAAGGTTTTTCATTTTTGAAAATTGTAGGAAATAGTTTTCTCGTTAAGCTTGGTAATAACTCACTATTTTGTTCGTATCTTTCAGGTGTTTTTCTTAATGAAGGTTCAAACGAATATTTAAATAAACTTTTCATTTTATTTTTTATGAAACGCTTGTTTTCCTTTAAAGGCGCACGTTGAATAGAATCTGAAAAACTATAAACATAATCATTGAAGACAATACCGAAATCTTGCTTAGATAATCTTGGTTTTAAGAATGGGTCGTAAACTTCGCCTTTGATATAAAACGGGAAGCGACTCACACGTACAAAACCATTTGAATATTTTATAAAATCTAATATGAATGACCAGTCAATAAAGACATCTAATCCTTCATTGAACTGTAGATTATGCCCACGTGCGATAGCGGTTTTAAAGACAATATTACACGCTGAATTTTTGCGTAAAAATTGATTTGACTTAGTTTTGGTATCTAAATATTCCACACGCACTAAGTCTTGGTCTATATATTGTGGTATATCCAGTGTAAATGAATGTATTGGTGAAATAAGTGCATCAAATTGATTTATTTTTTTCATATAAAATGCAAGTGCATAAGAAGCTAAATAATCATCTGAATCAATGAATATAAAATATGGTGCATCTACTTCTTGCATAGCAATATTTCTTGCATGTGCATGACCTGTATTTTGTTGTAAATCAATTTCTTTTATTGGTATATCCCAATTTGCAATACTTTGTGTTGCAATTGTTTTTGAATTATCAGTTGAACCATCATTAACTAAAATTAACTCAAAATCTTGAAATCTTTGTTTTTTAAGACTAGTTAAACATCTTTCTATATAGTCTTCTGAGTTGTAATAAGTCACTATTACAGATATGGACTTCATTATTTATTCCCTCTTTTTTTAAAATTTTCTCTTTATATTTTGATATAAGGTAGAATATATCGAACTTTTTATAATATTTTCGGCTATTGATAATAGCTTTGTAAGTTATTTAAATGCTCTATTAAGAAACAATGGTAATCAATCATCAGATGATCTGTTGATTGTAAAGCATCCATTGTATCATGTACAGTATTCACTATAAAAAAATAGGTCTTTGTATATTGCAAAAACCTTCTTGATAATATAGTGAAGTCGCCTGTAATTAATGGTATATAGATAAAGTCACTATCCTATTTTACTATAAAAATTCAATATATACAGTAGTTAAGAAGAATTATATTGATATTAAATTTTTTGAATAATAAAGTTTTTATTTTGCAAAGCCTTGAAATTAAATTATTTTGATTTAGGGTATTGTCAAAGTAATAAAAATTATTTGAATTGTAAAGAGATATAACAATGATTGTAAGTATTTACAAAGAAAGTGTGTTGCAGAAAGGGTGCGTAATGATGACAATTAGAAAAGCAAACCAAGAAGAGTTGAAAATAATCAATGAAACGGTACCGACTGTATTTAAAGAAGCAATAACAGCAGAGTTTGACTTATCAGATCATGCGATGAGATCAGCGTCAAAACAATTAATAAATGAAGGTGCTGAGTATTATGTATTAATAGAAGAAGGGCACATGAAAGGTTTCGTGCTTATAGATGACAAAACAGATTATTTTATTCAAGAGGAGTACGGCTTTATATACGAATTGTATGTATTTGATGAATATAGAAGACACGGAGTCGCTGAAGAATTAATACAATTTGTCGGCGAGTATTTTAAAGCGAAAAATATCAAAGAAGTAAGGCTAAATGTTTTTGCGAATAACTTTGCTAAAAAATTATACGAAAAAATGGGTTTCTGTGATAGAAATATAACAATGTCTATGCAAATAACAGATTAGGGTAATTTACGATTTTGCACTCGTGAAGTTTAAGTGTATGAATTGCATTTAATTAAAAAGAGTATAATAGATTTTTTGGAAAAGCGTATCCTTATATTAAGTTTTTGATGAAGTATTGTTAATGATTATTTAAATTCTCGTTGGTATTAATTTCATTCTCAAACAGATGATTTGTAAATTGAAATAAATTGAGTATAATTTGTTTTTGTTAAAAATAGTTAAGGAGAAATGAATAATGATTAATAACGACTTTGAAGATATAGTAATGAATAGAAAATCTGTAAAACTTTTTGATGAGCAAGTTAAAATATCAACCTCAGAGATGGATGAAATGATTCAAAAAGCAACAAAGGCACCATCATCAGTCAATATGCAACCATGGCGCTTTTTAGTTGTAGAGAGTGAAGAAGGTAAAGATAGATTACGCCCGCTTATACGCTTTAATACACGTCAAAATGATTCTTCGTCCGCAATGGTAGTTATCTTTGGGGATATGCAAAGTCATGAATACGGTGAGGAAATCTATAATAACGCTGTCAAGCAAGGATTAATGCCCGAAGATGTGAAAGATGAATTACTTGGGAAAGTATTACCTTTCTATAGAAGTTTAGAAAAAACTGAAATGAACGATATTATAAAAATTGATAGTAGTCTAGCTGCTATGCAATTTATGTTAGTTGCCAGAGCTTATGGTTATGATACGAATCCAATAGGTGGATTTGAAAGTGATCAAATAGCCGCAGCCTTTGATATCGATTCAGAACGTTATGAACCTGTTATGATTATAGCAATAGGAAAAGCAAAAAATCCTGCTCATGGTTCATATCGTTTACCAGCAGAAACAATTACTAAGCACGTATAATATTATAAGCTGAATCCAATTGGGGCTGAGATATAAATATCTCATTCTCAAATTAAAAGCAGCAATCTATTAGTTTCTAATGGATTGCTGCTTTTCTATGTTAAAATCTTCCGATTTTGAAAGCGCATGCTTGCCTGGGGTATGGGAGTGGGACAGAAATCTAATTTTTCTAATAAGATTTCGTCGTCCCACCCCGGCAAAGATGACTAGAAGTGAAACAAACTTAATATTATGCGCGCTTTCACTTCAGTCATCTACTGCAAATATAGCAATAGAGTTGAGATATTATTTGTTTTACAGACTCATACTATTCCCCTAGGCGTCAGCGGTTTACAAAATCGGCACAATTATATAAATTCATACAAAAAACAAGCCACTTTCGTATAATAAAGTTACTCTAACATAACTTTAAAACGAGGTGTCTTATGTATAAGACTTATAATATGACTCAGCTAACACTACCAATGGAAACTGAAATTTTGATTCCTAACAATGATATCGCACATGCAGTTAATCAAATTGTTGAAACAATTCCAGAAACAGAATTCTACGAATTCAATCACTATGAAGAATTCATACAAAAAGAGATTTTACCTAAGCTCTTATTATATTGTTAAGGAAGTTTGAGTATATTGTAAATCCTCTATAATATTTTGAGATATTTAATTATAATAGAATTAATAAATGTAAAGTGAAACTTATTTGAAATGGTCAAAGGGGGGAAGCTATGTGGAAATATAGAATAATGATGACAATATTATTTACTGTTTTTATATTTTTTAGTGGATTATGCTTGCATGACCAAAAGCAATTAGTAGATAAAGTTTCATTTTATGCAGTTGGAGATAATTTAATTCATCCAGTAGTTTATCAGGATGCGTTACAAGTTGATGGTAATTTCGACTTTAAACCTATGTATGAATACTTAGAAAAAGATATTGAATCTGCAGATATTTCTTATATAAATCAAGAATCACCAATTGGTGGAGATGAAAAAGGATTTTCAGGCTTCAAACAATTTAATACGCCGACGGATATAGCGGATGATATCGTTGATGTGGGATTTGACATTGTTAACGGTTCGAATAACCATACGCTTGATCAAGGAACCGATGGATTGCGGAATGAGATAAATTTATGGAAACAATTTGACGATATCTTATATACTGGCGCGTTTAATTCACAAAAAGCGAGAGATCATATACCTGTTGTTGAGAGAAATGGAATCAAAGTTGCAATATTAAGTTATACATATGGCACAAATGATATTTCTCCTGAAAAACCGTATCATATCAATTATTTTGATGAAGCTCAGATTAAAGAAGATGTAGCGAAAGCTAAAACACAAAGTGATGCGGTTATTGTGTCGGCACATTGGGGAAGTGAAGGCAAACATGAACCAACGCGTAAACAGAATAAATATGCTGAAGTATTTGCAAATGCAGGCGTAGATGTTGTAATTGGGACACATCCTCACGTCATTCAACCTATAGAATGGGTAAAAGGAAAAGACAATCATAAGACGCTAGTAGCTTATTCCCTGGGAAATTTTTTGAATGGGCAAAGTACAGGTGATGAAAGTAATGTATTAGGAGGTAATATTCGTTTTAATATTGAGAAATTGCCCAAGGGCGTAACGATTAAAAATGTTAAATGGCAGTCTTTAATTACGCATTATGAAATAGCCAATCCACTTGATGACAACACACGACATAGTTTTAAAATGTATCCACTTAAAAGATACGATGATAAGTTAGCAAAACGCCACGCACTAAGCTATGATGACGAAAATGATGTTACGAAACAACGTTTAGAAACAATCACTAAAGATGTCATCGATAAACAATATTTAACTACGGATAGTTATTAATATAGATCTGTTAAAAATATTTTAATGATTAGAGGGATCTTCCAAAAAATTGGAAATCCCTCTTTTTTTATTAGTAAAACTATTATTTACTTTTTAGTGTATGACTTTTTTAGCTAAATCAGTGATGTATTTGAAGAAAGCGTCATGTTCAACGTGATCTACTAGTGAAATAGGTCTACCATTCACATCGTCAATATACGTTTGTCCTTGGCTAGCTCCTTCAGTATGTACAGACACATTCACACTGTGTTGTTGAACAAGTTCAGGCATGCCAACGTAAGCTGTTGTTAATACGTCCCATAAGAAGTAAGTGGAATTTGTTTGGAAGTGTGTTAATGGCGGGACAGCAGCATAGCTTACACCTAAGAAGTCTACACCAGGATAATGACGTTCGTTTGCCCATGCTTGTCTAACATCCCATGTCATAGGTACTTGATTCGTGCTTTCTAAAGCTACCATTTCTATTTTGATATTCGTATCAAATACAATTTGCACAGCTTCGGGATCCCAAAAAGCATTCCATTCAGCTGTACCATCATGTTCAGGTTCTTCAACATTACCTTTATCTAAAAATGTGCCGCCCATCCATACAAGGCAATCGATATTCTGAACAATAGTAGGCTCTACTGTGATAGCTTTGGCTAAATCTGTTAAGGGACCTGTAAAAAGTAAAGTGACTTTTTGGGACTGAGCTTGTAATTTATCTATAATATCTTGGTAGGCAGGCTGTTTTAATAATAAAGAGTGCTGGTTTGATGGTTCATTTAAAATAGGTAACGCATCCATAAAAAATGCGTGCATACGCCAATCTTTTGGAAAAGGATGTTTACCGCGCTCTTTAGAAGCGGCAACATGTATTGGTTGGTCAGAGAAGCGGTTAATTATTTTTTGAGATGCACTTACTGCGGGTTCGATATAACTATCTGCACCAATTGCGCTTACACCAATAAGCTCTATATCATCCATTTGTATTAATAGAAATAATGAAATGAGATCATCTACACCACCATCATGGTTAAAATAAATTTGTTTCATAATTTGAATGCCTCCATATGTTCATTTTTATGAAGCTATTATACCAAAGAAAACAATATGCAGCGTTCTGAAAAATTAATTTAAGAATGATTTTTGGGCTGTAAAAAGTATTTATATAACATAATGTGATTTAAAATAAACTGTTTTTGTTTAATTGAATTAATTTTTAAATCCATAAAGTCCAATGTTATGGGAATTATAATGAATATAGAGATTAAAGTAGGTCACTGTATCGCTTTGATATATAAGTAATTATGCATTTTAAATGTAAAATACAAGGAACATTAAATCTAAATTGTTTAAAAATTTGTACACAGGTTATGTTATGTTATATTGATAGACAAAAATTAAGGGGTGTTTTTTTTGTGAAGTTTAAAAAAGAAAAAGTTAATAGGGTAGATTCCGATCAAGCTAAAAAAAGTGTAGTTGCCACAGGTATTGGTAACGCAATTGAGTGGTTTGACTTCGGGTTATATGCGCAATTAGCGGTAGTTATAAGTGCCAATTTCTTTGGTAATTTACCGCAAGAGATGCAAATTGTATCTACATTTGCTGTATTTGCTTTTGCATTTATAGTACGACCGATTGGTGGTATCTTCTTCAGTCATATAGGGGACAAATATGGACGGAAAGTTGTATTATCATCAACAATATTACTTATGGCAGCTTCAACATTGATGCTTGGGTTACTACCAACGCAAGATCAAATCGGTATATGGGCGCCAATTCTATTACTTATAGTACGTATGATTCAGTCATTTTCAACTGGTGGAGAGTACGCTGGTGCGATGACCTACATAGCAGAATCATCGCCAGATAAAGCACGTGGTAAGTTAGGTAGTGGACTAGAAATTGGTACACTCGCAGGTAGTATTATGGCAGCAGTTCTAGCTGGTTTGATGTATGCATTGTTAAGCGATCAACAAATGGCAGACTGGGGTTGGAGAATTCCATTTATCCTTGCTGCACCATTAGGTATCGTAGGTATCTTCTTGCGTACAGGATTAGACGAAAGTCCTGCTTATGAATCGACATTAGAAGAACAAGAAGAATTAGAATATTCTTATTTAGATATATTTAAATATTATTGGAAAGATATCATCGTTTGTTTCGCCGGTGTCGCATTCTTAAATGTGGCTAATTACATGGTGTTATCCTTTATGCCATCGTACTTAAACTCAACCATTAACTTAGGGGGCACTATGAGTTCTATACTGAGTACGGTCACGATGTTAGTGATGATACCAGCTGTATTTTTCTTTGGTTGGTATAGTGATAAGGTTGGTAATAAGAATACAATTTTATTTGGTTTAATTGGCTTTAGTTTATTCTCTGTGCTTGCCTTCTGGCTCATGAGTATTCCAATTATACCAGTTGTTATCTTAGGATTATTTATCATCGCACTATTCATGTCAACATTTGAAGGCGTAATGCCATCAGTGTTACCAAGTATGTTCCATACAAAAGTGAGATTACGTACCTTGTCACTTGTTTATAATATTGGTGCTGCAATATTTGGTGGTTTAACACCGTTTATTTTATCAATGTTAGTACAAACGACAGGTCAAGAAATTTCACCTTCATATTATTTGATGTTTATTAACATCATCGGACTTATTATTTTCTTAACAATGTTTAAATCAACATCAAACAAATCATTGAGAGGGAATTATCCGAACGTTGAAAATCAAGAAGAATATGAAGACGTCATTCAAAATCCTAAAGATGCACTTTGGTGGGAAGATGAAGTTAAAAAAGATTAATATGGTGAATTATAAGAGACGCAATGCTTATTTATGAGCATTGCGTCTTTTTATATGATGAATCTTTAAAAGTGAGTTGTAATAATTTGTGCAATCGTCAATTAAGCACAATACATTGCACTTAATTAAATAATATCATCGGTATAAAAAGTATAAATATATAATTTAAAAAGATGCAAAAATTTATAAAAATTATCAAATTAATTAATTAATATTATAAGTTTTGTGATATTATAAAAGAAATAAAATTTTATGGGAGGTTGGACGATATGTCAAAGACAGTGAAGATCGTCATAGCAGTCGTTGTTGGGGTGTTACTCGTTGTTGGGATAGGCGGTGCAGCTGCTTATTATTTCATGAAAAATTCACCGAAGAACACATATTTATTAAGTGAGCAAGAAACCGCTAAGCAAATGCAAGAATACGCTAAAGACCGTTTTGAAAATGAATTTAAATTTCAAGACAAAATGAAAGATGAGTCATATTTAATTAGTTTAGATGCAAGTGCAGATGTACCAGAGAAATTACTTAAATCATCTGATATACCAAAATCTGCAGTAGATGCTTCTAAAATAGGATTTAAAATGGGACATGATCCAGAGAACGAAAAGTCAGTATTAGCATTAAACCCTACTGTAGCCGATAATGAAATTGGGGAATTTCAATGGGCAGCAGATGAGAACAATCAATACTACTCAGCACCAATTTTAGATGATGTTTACAAAGCTAAAAATGATGAACTCGTAGATGTTTATGAAAAATTAACGGGTGAAACAGTCAGTAGTTCATCAAGCAGTTCATCAAGCGATTTTTCAAGTAGTTCATCAAATATGAACAGCAATAATTCAGCAATCACGAATGATACATTGAATTTAAATTCTCTATTATCTGGGACACAAATTTCACAAGAAAAAGTTGAGAAAATTAGTGAACGCTATAGTGAATTAATTATCGATAAACTTGATGATGATAATTTTGAAAAAGAAGACGATAAGATCGATGTTGATGGCGAAGAGAAAGATACGAATAAAGTAACAATGGATATTAGCAAAGCTGAAACGAAATCAATTTTGACAGCAGTTCTAGAAAAAGCTAAAGAAGATAAAGATATTAAAGGCATTGCAGAAGATCAATTTAATGCTGAAGAATATGATGATTCAATTGATGAGGCTTTAGAAGAAGTGAAAGATGCTGATAAAGATGAATTCCCAAGTATTAAATCTGTAATATGGGAAGATGACAATCAAATTCTTAAACGTGATTTAACATTGAAAGATAATAGCGGTGCTGAAATCAAATTAGAGGGTACAAGTCAAATCGATGATGACAAGTTAGTTATGGATTATAACGTATCTGCTGATGAGGCTAAGATTTCGCTCAAAGGTGAGTCAACAAAAGAAGATGATAAGTATGACGATAAATATACTTTAGGTTTTGATGATAGTATTAAAGAATCAGATATCAAAGTTACAAATAAAGAAACAGTGGACGGTAACAAACGTACTGATAAAGGTGATATCGAAATCAGTGCAAACTACGATGAAACTACAATTGAATATGAAAATAAATTAGAGACTGATGTGAAGAATAATTCACAAAAACAAGATCTCGACATTACCACTGAAGTTCAATATGAACCTGTTACAGTTAACATAAAAGGCGAAACTAAACTTAAAGAAGACATTAAGTTTGATAAAGCTGGTGCGAAAGATTTAAATACAATGTCTAACAGTGATTTCAGTAAATTACAAAAAGAAATTTCTGATAATGCTGAAGACATCTTGAAAGATGTTGTGAAAGATCTTGAAGATAAATAAGCATTATAAAAATTTAAACTAAAATATTAATGAAAGGAGTGGTTAAATGAGAACATTACAATTGTTTCGCATTTACCACTCCTTTTTATTGAAAAAATGGCATTTGTTTTTATATTTGGTGTTAATTATCATTGGTTTGTTTTCAGTCTTACTTGTCATACAACAATTTAACCAAGATGATTCCAAATTTAGAATTGGTGTTGTGGATCGCGATCAATCGACAGAAACTGCATTAATACTTAAATCGATGGGCAATGGTACAAACTTAGGCAAAGACATTAGTATCAAACGCTATAATAAACAAGAAGCACACCAATTGTTAAAAGCTCGGAAGTTAGAAGGATACTATGTGTTTGAAAAAGGGATGACTAAGTCATTTTATAAAAATGGTAACTTGCCTATTTCGGTTTATACATATGATAAACAATCGACTAAAAGTTTAGTCATTAATCAATTAACAGATTCAGTGTACAATCGTCTCATGTTGTCTATGGGTGGGGGACTTGCTTATACATCACTTGCAGAGGACGCTGGAAAAGAAGACACGATGCTTTTATTAACAGACTTATTGTTTACAGGGTTAAACCGTACAGGCGGTTTTGATTATCAACCTGTACAAATCTATGATACTGCGAGTTATTATGTGATAACTGGCTATTTAGCGTCTATTTTTATCTTCGCTTTATCGTTATTTTCAATTTTAAAAATGAATCAAGTAACAGCATTAAAATCTAGGTTAAGCATGTATCATTTTTCATTTGAGAAACTAACACTTATTCGAAGTTTATTTACATTATTTTATACGAGTATTTGGTCTGTAGTTGGCTTATTTTGGATGCTCAATGTATTGCCGAATGATTTTGAAAGCTACAATTGGTCTACTCTAGTAATTCAACTTATATATTATATCTTGATGCTGATAATCTGGCTGACGATTATTGATTTAATATCATTTAAATGGATGAATTATATTTTGAAAAGTATATTAAGTCTTGTGATTTTTCTGCTATCAGGCTTAATCATACCTACCATATATTTTAAGCATTTATTCAATGGTATTTTTACGACTCAACCATTTAGTTTTGTAACAAATCAAATGTTGGAAATCATATTAAATAATTACATTTTAGAAACGCCGCTTATGTTTTATATTAGCTTGCTATTATCATTTGTTGTATTAATATTTGTCATTGTCAGGAGGTATCGTAGATGATTCAACCTTACCTTTTTATCGTAGTCGTAAAACAGTGGAAACAATACGTGTTACTGACGATATTATTATTATTTACACTATTGGCAGTGTGGGGTGTATACAAGACACTCAATCAATCATTTCAAATACCAGTTGCAGTCCAAGATCAAGAACGCTCGTCGTCATCTAAAAAATTGATTGAAGCTATAGATGGCAATGAATTTGTGCAGGTAGAGCATGTGCCGCTTGAGGAAGCATACATTGAGGAACGCGTTACTAGAAAAGAAGCGGTAGTCAGTTTGCAAATACCAGAAAATTATAGTGACAAGTTGCATAGTAATCATTTGAAAGATGCACTAACACTATATGGCAGAGATGACTTTATTGGAGATATTACGTTAGAAATGATTAGTCGTTCTTTGTATGAACAGCAAATACCTAATATAGTGAAGTCGCACTTAGAAGATAACGATCAAGATACCTCGTTAAAAGCAGTTAATAGAAAATTAAATCAAGAAACGCCAGAATCAAAGATAGCGCATTATGTTATTAATCATAGTTCTAATACTTCTATATCATTAAGTATTGTCTTTGCGATTTTATTATGTGTTAGCAGTGTTCAAATTGTGTTACATCAAAGATTGAAACAAAATGGAGCGCTGGCAAGGTTATTTATGTTCCGTTATAGTCGACTTAAATTGTTTGGCACATATGCTATTGCACATACCATTATATTAATGATTTTTTTAAGTCTGACAACAATCGTATTTCAACAAAATTTATCATTGATATTTTATGTGAAATCGCTATTGGTTATTTTAATTTATGAATTGGGCGTAGCTTGGCTATTATTTAAAGTAAATACATTAAGTCATAGACTGTTTATGACCCTTATATATGCACTAGTGATGAGTTTAATTTATATCTTCATACAATTATAGGAGTGATGAGATGATAGAATTACAAAATATTAAAAAACAATACCGTCGTAAAAGCATCTTTGAATCGCTAGATATGACATTTGAAGATAAACAGTTAACTATTTTACTTGGTGAAAATGGGGCTGGAAAATCCACACTGTTAAGAGTGATTTCAGGGTTAGAGGAAGCGGATCGTGGCAATATTACTTACTTTGGTGACCAAGTTGCCAAAAAGCAACTTCAAGATATGATTGGATATGTGCCTCAAGATATTGCATTATTTGAACACATGTCAGTAAATGAAAATATCAATTGCTTTAAGGCATTATGTAAAAATCCTATAACAGAGGACACAATAGACCAGTATGCATCCCAACTTCATTTAGCAGATAGAACAATTGCTGTGTCGAAACTATCAGGTGGCACGAAAAGAAAAGTGAATGTATTAATAGGGCTTTTAAGTAATCCGCAAATATTAATATTAGATGAACCAACTGTAGGTATAGATTTGAAATCAAGATATGATATTCATAGCTTGCTCAATAAAATGAAAGCACAATGTCTGATTATATTAACGACACATCATTTAGACGAAGTAGAAGCGTTAGCAGATCGTATTAAAGTAATCGGCACAGACCCATTCTATAGAGATGTCCTGAAAGATAAGCAATGGCACTTTGATACGTATAATTAACAAAATTAAAAAGCCTATCCGTTATTGTTATAAAGAGACTTATACAGTGACGGGTATGCTTTTATTTTTATATTAATTAGTTGAATATCTTTTGAGAAATTAAAGTAAAAGCAATTTTAAAATAACAACGTTGTTATTTTAAATCAAATCTATTATAATTAGAAGTTGTGAATTCGCTTTCATAAGTTATTAAGGGATGGGAGGACATGAAATTGTCATTTTTAAGCGAACATCTACCACTCATTTCACTCGTAATAGGGGTTGCCTTACTATTATTCTTAAATATTAAGCTCAAAATCAATAGTATTCTAGCGCTCATTTTTTCAGCAATAGTGGTTGGTTTTATAAACGGGATGAAACCTGTTGCAATATTAGAAACAATTAAAGAAGGATTAGGATCAACGTTAGGAAGTCTAGCACTTATTATTGGATTTGGTGCAGTACTTGGTAAATTAATGGTGGATTCAGGGGCAGCACAACGTATTGCATCGACACTTATAAATAAATTTGGTGCTAAACATGTGCAGTGGGCATTAATTATTGTAGGTGCTGTATTTGGTATTTCTGTGTTTTATGAAGTGGCATTTATGATTTTAGCACCATTAGTAATTAGTATTGCAGTGGAAGCAAAAACACCATTTATGAAGTTAGCGATTACTATGGTTGCTGCCACGACACTATCGCATAGTATATTTCCACCTCAAGCAGGACCAACTGCCCTTGTAGATGCTTACAACGCAGATATGGGTATGGTTTATATATTAGGAATTATTGTCTTTATACCTAGTGTGTTCATGGCAGGTATTGTACTACCTAAGTTTATGAAAAATATGGATTATCCAGTACCTCCGTTATTAAAAAAGAACAAGGTTTTTTCAGAAAGTGAAATGCCAAGTTTTGGAATGAGTTTATTTATACCACTTATTCCTGCAATTTTAATTTCGATTTCAACAATTCTAAGTTTATTTATTACTGAGGATACATTATTACATGAAACTGTAACATTTTTAGGAAGTGCAGAAATCAGTCTTATTATTGCTATTTTAACTGCTATTGTCATCTTCGGTCTTAGAAAAGGTAAAAATATGGATGATATGATGAAGACATTTGAAAGCGGCTTGAAAGGTGTTGCAACGATTATATTCATCGTCGGTGCAGGTGGTGCATTTAAAGAAGTAATACTAGAAGCTAATGTTGGGAACTATATAGCAGATATTATGAAAGATACTAATATTTCACCACTTATCATGGCTTGGCTCATTACAGCGTTGATTCGTATTGCTACTGGACAAGGTGTAGTTTCAGCGATTACTGCTGCAGGTATTGTAGGACCACTGATACCTACGTTTAATGTAAGTCCTGTGCTTATGGTCCTCGCTACTGCAGTAGGTAGTAATACCATTACACACGTAAATGATGCTTCATTCTGGCTATTTAAAGAATACTTTAACATTTCCATAAAGGATACCTTTAAAACATGGGGTGTCTTATTATTGACGACATCAATTACTGGATTAATTGTTGTACTAATACTAGATTTATTTATGTAATGACCTTACTAAAAGCATAATTATATATTTGAGTAACATCATAAAAAGCAGTATCTAAACGGATTAAACACAATTCCTTGTAGATACTGCTTCATTTGTGTATAAATACATTAAAAAAGTAAAATAAGGGTAAATTTGTGATTTAAAAGGCTGTAAAATGCCTACAAGTGTTGGCATCAAAAGGTTTGAAGGCAATTGCGTGTAAATTTGATATTTACTGTGAATATACTTTTAATGAATAAATGAGTAACATGGTAAAATGACACGCTATGGACTTTATCTATAGGACTGAAGGCGAATGAATTGTGCCACATATTTATACATTAAGTATGTTTAATGTGTATAAATATCCCTTTGTATACAGTTATTGCCGATTTAAAAGTTGGTTTGACTTGAGTTTTTATATGCGTATAATAATTCCGTATACAAGAGTTTGTATAAAAAATGCATTCAACTTGTTTTGAACGTAAAATAGATTAGCAAAAACGCAAATAAAATGGTAGCACTTTATGAATTATTTATACTTTGTAAGCGTTGCTTTCTTATTGTTAAAAAGTATCGTGAAAAATTGTATTAACGAGATTCATGCCCCGTATGATTTCATATCTAATTATTATAAATTTGATACAGCATGCTACGGCGTAGTATCTGTTTTAAATTTACTAAGCAAATCAATAAAGATAAAAGTTCAAATTTGAGGACAAACCAAAACTCTATAATAGCAAATGAAAATCTTAGATAGTGCTAATTAATATTAAGCAAACTAAGTGGAAAGGAAACTTAGTTTGCCATTTTTATGAAAATAGTAGGGTGGTTACTGCCATTAAATAATTACATAACATTTTTTTAAAAGCCATCTGTACTAAAAAATACAACTTATATACATTGAACAGATTGTCATCACAGTATTTCTAGAAATGTTAAGTATATAAAAAATTTGCAAAAAGGCTTTAAGGCAATTGTTTATTTAATTATTATTTAAATTAATCTTTGACTAATTGTAAAATTACGTGTATGATTTATGGATATTAATTCAAAATTTAGAATATTTATAGAAAAGGGATGAGGGTTTCGATGAATGATTTATTTGCACTAACAGATCAATACAGTTCGAACAATTATAGCCCGCTTAAACTGGCTTTAACGAAAGGTCTCGGTGCTAAAGTTTGGGATGTTGAAGATAATAGCTACATTGATTGTATTTCAGGTTTTTCAGTCGTCAATCAAGGGCATTGTCATCCGAAAATTATAAAAGCATTTCAAGAGCAAAGTGAAAAAATAACTATGGTATCACGTGCATTATATAGCGACAATTTGGGCAAATGGGAAGAGAAAATATGTTCACTTGCCAATAAAGAAAAAGTATTACCTATGAATACAGGTACAGAAGCCATTGAAACGGCAATTAAGATCGCACGAAAATGGGGAACTGATGTTAAAGGTATAGCGGAAAACCAAGGCGAAATTATTGCAATGAATGGAAATTTCCATGGTCGTACACTAGGTGCCTTATCGTTATCATCGCAAGAAAGTTATAAAAAAGGTTTTGGACCTTTGCTAGATAATATGCAATATATGGATTTCGGAGATATCACTCGCTTGAAATCACTCATTAACGAAAATACAACCGCAATTGTACTTGAGCCAATACAAGGTGAAGGTGGCGTCAACGTACCGCCAGATTATTTCATCCAAGAGGTTCGAAACTTATGTGATGAACACAACGTTCTATTTATTGCAGATGAAATACAAGTTGGTCTTGGTAGAACAGGTAAGATGTTTGCAATGGAATGGGAAGGTGTAGAACCAGACATTTACTTATTAGGTAAGTCGCTTGGTGGCGGTCTTTATCCGATTTCAGCAGTGTTAGCTAACGATGACGTGATGAAAGTACTTACACCTGGTACACATGGTTCAACATTTGGAGGTAACCCACTTGCATGTGCAGTATCAATAGCGGCATTAGATGTGTTAATTGACGAAAACTTAATCGAACGTTCTGCTGAACAAGGACAAAAATTACTTAACCATTTACAGCTGATAGACAGCAACATCATAAAAGATGTGAGAGGCAGAGGATTATTTATCGGTATTGAATTAACTGAAGCAGCACAATCGTATTGTCAACAGATGATAGAACAAGGTGTGCTATGTAAAGAAACACAAGGGAATATTATTAGACTTGCACCACCACTTGTTATTGAAGATGAGGAAATTGATAAAGTTATAAAAGTAATAACAGAAGTTTTAGAAAAAAAGTAAAGCATAACACTTAAAAAAGTTTGAATATTCAGAAAGGAATGAACGTTATGATAGAAGTTGGGATAGTAGGAGGCAGTGGTTACGGTGCAGTGGAGTTAATTCGATTATTACAACACCATCCAAATGTAACAATTAAATATATCTTTTCACATTCTAAAGCGGATGAACCAATAAAAGATACATTTCCTCACTTAACCCATTTAACGCATCACTACGAAGCTTTAGACACTGAAACAGTTGACTGTGATGTGATGTTCTTTGCTACACCTTCAAATGTAAGTAAACATGTAGCGCCAGATTTGGTAAAGAAAAATATAAAAGTCATCGATTTATCAGGTGATTTCAGGTTAACTAATAGAGATCTCTACCAACAATTTTATGGTGAAACAGCTGCGACACAACAACAATTGGATGATGCAAACTATAGTATTGCAGAATGGTCTGAAATAGATCAAACGAATACACAACTAGTAGCTAATCCTGGTTGTTTCCCTACTGCGACATTATTAGCGTTACATCCGTTAATAGATCAAAAACTAATTCAAAAAGATTCAATTATTATAGATGCCAAAACAGGCGTTTCAGGCGCTGGAAGGTCACTTGCACAACACGTCCATTACGCTGAAATGAATGAAAACTTAAGTGCTTATGCGATTGGTAAGCATAAACATAAGCCTGAAATAGAACAATATGTCTCGTATTTAGCAAATGAAGATATCAAAGTAGTATTTACTCCGCATTTAGTACCAATGACACGTGGCATACTCTCTACGATATATGTGAAATTAAACAAACAAACTACTAGCGAAGATTTACATGCAACTTTCAATCAATATTATGATAGTAAACCATTTGTACGCATTAGAGATTTAGGTAATTATCCTAAAACTAAAGAAGTATACGGTAGTAATTATTGTGATATCGGCATGTATGTTGACGAAGAAAGTCAAACAGCAGTGATTGTTTCTGTTATTGATAACTTAGTCAAAGGTGCAAGTGGTCAAGCAATACAAAATTTAAACTTAATGTATGGATTGAACGAAGCAACAGGATTAACACAATTACCTGTATATCCGTAATATAAAAAGAAAGGTGAGATGGGATGAAAGATATTGAAACGTTAGATACACTCAATCAATTGAAGATAGATTTACAAGGGGATGTAAGTTCTCCATTAGGTTTTATAGCTGGAGGCATGCACGTTGGATTAAGAAGAAAGAAAAAAGACTTTGGATGGATTTACTCAACGACAGCAGCTGCTGCGGCAGGAACTTATACATTGAATCGTTTTAAAGCAGCACCGTTAAAAGTAACTGAAGAAACGATTAAAAATAATCAATCATTACAAGCCATTGTAGTGAATTCAGCAAATGCTAATTCATGTACTGGTGAAAAAGGTATACAAGATGCCAAAGACACGCAAGCATGGGTAGCAGAGCATTTAAATTTATCCAAAGAAAGCGTAGGTGTCGCGTCTACAGGTGTTATAGGATCGTTTTTACCTATGGATAAGATACAACACGGCACACAAAACGTTTTAAAAGAACAATATAATCAAAGTGAGTTTTTCAATCAAGCTATTTTAACGACGGACACATTTACTAAACATTTATCTGTGCAAGTTGAAATTGATGGTATAACTGTAACAATTGGAGGAACAGCTAAAGGTTCGGGTATGATTCATCCGAATATGGCAACAATGCTGTCATTTATTACTACAGATGCAAAAATTGATGCGGATACGCTAGACAATTGTTTAAAACAAACGATTGATAACTCCTTTAATATGATTACAGTTGATGGAGATTCTAGTACAAATGATATGGTTCTTGGCTTGGCAAATGGACAGGCGAACCATAATAAACTCGATACGTTACATCCAGATTGGGAAAAATTTGAATATGCGTTAAATTTCGTGAGCCAGTATCTTGCTAAATCTATAGCTAAAGATGGTGAAGGAGCGACGAAATTAGTTACGGCTAAAGTTAAAGGCGCAAATGATGTTGCAGAAGCAAGAAAAATTGCTAAAAGTATTGTATCATCAAGTCTCGTTAAAACAGCAATTCATGGTGAAGATGCCAACTTTGGAAGAATCGTTACAGCGATGGGCTATGCTTCTGAAGACATAGAACCAAGTCAGACGAATGTTTCTTTATGTAATGTGTCTGTCGTTGAAGATGGCATGTCAGTTGAATTTGATGAGTTACATTTAAAAAAACAATTAGAAGCGGATAATATTTACATTGAAGCATCAGTTGGTAACGGTGAAGGCGCAGCGTCAGCATATGGTTGTGACCTTTCATATGAATATGTACGTATCAATGCTTCATATAGAACCTAAGGAGTGTGACAAATGAGCTATATTGTAATTAAAATAGGTGGCAGCACTCTGACAAATCTACACGATTCAACAATAGAAGACATTGCATTTTTAAGACAACAAGGCTTTAAACCCATCATTGTACATGGCGGTGGACCTTTTATTAATGAAGCTTTGGAGCAACAAGGCGTGCCTACACAATTTAAAGATGGCTTAAGAGTGACAACGCAAGAAGTACTTTCAGTAACAAGTCAGACATTAATTGGATCAGTCAATCCAAGTCTCGTTAGCAAAATTAATAAATCAGATATTCAAAGTGTTGGTATCAATGGCTTAGATGCAAAATTATTTGATGTCATCCCATTAGACGATAAATATGGTTATGTCGGTGAACCTACAGATGTCGATACTTCTGTACTTGCTTCATTAACAGAACAATTTGTACCAGTCATTGCATCTATAGGTCAACATAGAAGCACAGGGCAATTGTATAACATTAATGCAGATACATTAGCATATAAAATCGCACAATTTTTACAGGCTCCAATTTATCTATTAAGTGATATTCCTGGTGTCATCATTGATGAAAAAGTGCAAGCTACACTGAATGCTGAACGTATCAATCACTATATCGATCAAGCGTCAATTTACGGCGGTATGATTCCTAAAGTTCAAGATGCGATTCAAGCGATTGAATCAGGTTGTGAAAAAGTAGTCATTGCGGCAGGTAATGAATCACATATTATTAAAAAGTTACAAAGTGGTCAAAACGTTGGTACAACCATCCAGCGTTAGTACGATCGACAATATATTTAAAAAAGAGGCTGAGACATAAGCTTCTCAGATAACTAAAAAAATGGTGGTTTCTACGTGAAATAAAGTAGAAACCACCATTTTTATGTTCTTATCCATTTTAATAGCTCGATGAGCTACTATTTTCCTTATATTTATTGCCATTAATGCTAGCCCTACTTCTCGTTTAACTTTAGGTAACCCACGAAGTGACATTCGTTTGAAACCCAAAATAGCCTTCAAGAAACCAAAAACTGGTTCTACATCAATTTTTCTTTGACTGTAGATTTTTTGTGTTTTTGGTTCTGAAAGCTTTTTATTGATTTGAAATTTAAAATATTCCCAATTATAATTCTTCATTACTTTTTTATTAGATAGTGAGTTATTTTTAATACATTGATTTCTTAATAAACACCCGTTACAACTATCACTTTCATACAGTTTAAAATCTCTTCTAAAACCATATTTATCTTTTCTATAAGCATACCTTATAAAAGGTAATCTACGATTATTTGGACAAATAAGTTCATCGTTAATCTCATCATATGCCCAGTTTTGTGTATTAAATTTATCATTTTTATATTTCTTTTTTTGTTCTTTGATAAACATTCCATATGTAATTAAAGGTGTTTTACCAAAATCATCTAGAATAGATAAATAGTTTGGTTCACTTCCATAGCCTGCATCAGCGACGATATATTCAGGAATGTCACCATAATAATTTTTAATGTGCTCTAAAAAAGGTATAAGCGTTCTTGTATCCGTAGGATTTTGATAAACATTGAAAGATAAAATGAATTGATGATTTGTCGCAATTTGTAAATTATAACCAGCTTTTAATTGTCCGTTTCTCATATGATCGTCTTTCATTCTCATAAACGTGGCATCATTATCAGTCTTTGAATAACTGTTTCTGTCACCAAAAGTCCTTAGTTGAACTTGGTATTTACTTTTATGTTCAATTATTTCGTTAAGTTCTTTCTTATATTTTTTCAAGTTACTCTTTTTTAAGCCTAGTGACTTTCTATTTTCAATATTACTATCAGTTTTAATTGTTTTTGATAAATCTTCGATTTTATTTTCTAATTCTGTACAAACTTCTTTTAAATCTTGATTGCTCATTTCTTCATTCATCTCTAATTTGAGCTCAGGTAAAATCTCAGTTTGTATGAGTTCTTCATAAAGTGATTTCGACTTATCAATCACATTTTGATTATAGCGTTCAGTATTTTTTCTCCATACAAATGTATACTTATTGGCATTAGCTTCAATTTTAGTACCATCAATAAATATGGACTCATTATCAATGAGTTTTTGTTCTATAAGTTGGGTTCTAAAGTTAACAAATAGGGACTTTAATAATTTATCCATGATTGGATTTACTCTAAAACGATTGATTGTTCTATATGATGGCTTTTGATTTTGAGATAACCACATCATACGAATACTATCTGAAAGTGCAGCTTCAATTCTTCGTCCAGAAAATATAGATTGTGTATAAGCATAAAGAATTACTTTCAACATCATTTTAGGGTGATAAGATGATGCACCATTTAAGTGATTGAATTCGTAGAATTCTGTTTCTGGAATTGTTTCAACAATTTGATTAACTGCATGTGCGATATCATTGTTAGGAATCAAAATTTCAGTTTCCATTGGCAGTGTTAACTGAGTCATATTATAATTTTTATACATAAGACACCTCATTCTAAAGTTATGTTAGAGTAACTTTATTATACGAAAGTGACTTATTTTTTTGTATTAATTTATATAATTGTACCGATTTTGTAAAGAGCTGACGCCTAGGGGAATAGTATGAGTGAGAGACTACAGGCTCGAACCATACCCCAGGCAAGCATGCGCTTTCAAAATCGGAAGATTTTAACGTAGAAAAGCAGCAATCTATTAGTTTCTAATGGATTGCTGCTTTTAATTTGAGAATGGGATATTTATGTCCCAGGCTCTTTTTTAGCTTGGGGAGTCACCACAACCACTGCTATTTTCAAAATACAAATTCAATCATTCATTACAATGCTATATAACCGCCTATGATCCTTAGTTTGCCTAAATAAACCAAATACATCTATGAGTCTCAAATATCCTCTTAAAAGACCTCTATATCTCTTGAGATGATAATGTCATATTTATTCTCGTCAATTATAAAATATAAGCTAACATAATAATTATTTTTATTATCAATTCTCACACCAAAGCAATCATAATCAAATGAATAATAAATATCCTTTAAGTTATAATAATTTAAAATGAAATTGTGGAACAATTAAAAAACATTAAAATTATTTGTAAAACTTCTAAGATATGTGGCTCTAGGTTTCAAAGGTTTAAATCATACTAAATATATCGGAATTATTAAATAATAGGTTGAATATTCAGAAAGTTCCCTCTATAATGATTTTTAAATCTTTATAGGAGGCCTACACATGACAACTGAAATTTTAAAAGGTGAAAAAGGAAACTTTAATCTTCAAGATTATGAATATACATATAATAACTTTGATTGGGAAGAAGCGGAAAAAGCATTTTCTTGGTATGAAACAGGAAAAGTAAATATGGCATATGAATGTATAGACCGTCACGTAGATAACGGTAAAGGGCAAAAAATTGCCTTGAATTATAAAGACAGCGCACAAGAAGCATCTTTTACTTTCGAAGATTTAAAGCTAGCTTCAAATAAAGTAGCGAATCTATTAAAGACAGAAGCTAACGTAGAAAAAGGCGATAGAGTGTTTGTGTATATGCCTAGAATGCCAGAACTTTATTTTTCATTTTTAGGTATTTTAAAAACTGGAGCAATATGTGGACCATTATTCGAAGCATTTATGGATCAAGCAGTAGAAGAACGTTTAAGCAATGCAGACGCTAAAGTCTTAGTTACAACGGAAGATTTATTACCCCGTGTACCTTACTCAAAATTACCAGACTTAGAAACAATTATAGTTGTAGGTAACAATGTATCGCCAGAACATATTGATTTTCATACAGCGTTCAAGCGTGCGAGTGATAGCTTCGACATTGAATGGCTAAATCGTGAAGATCCACTTGTATTGCATTACACGTCTGGTTCAACTGGCCAACCTAAAGGCGTCTTACATGCACAGGATGCGATGATTGTGCATTACATTACAGGAAAATATGTATTAGATTTACAAGAAGATGATATTTATTGGTGTACTGGAGATCCAGCATGGGTTACAGGGTCGTCCTATGGCATATTCAGTCCTTGGCTTCACGGCGTAACGAATTGTGTCATAGGTGGAAGATTCTCTCCAGAATTATGGTATGAAATGATAGAAAAATATAAAGTTACATTATGGTATACCGCCCCTACAGCATTACGTATGTTGATGAGTAAAGGCGAGACATTCACTAAGCAATATGATTTATCAACATTAAGAAGTATTTTGTCAGTTGGTGAACCTTTAAACCCAGAAGTGATTCGTTGGGGGAATGAGGTATACGGCAGACGTATACTAGATACTTGGTGGATGACAGAAACCGGTGGATTAATGATTGTGAATTATCCAAGTCAGACAATTAAATTGGGTTCTATGGGTAAACCATTACCAGGTATTACTGCAAGTATTGTCGATGACGAAGGCAATGAATTACCTCCTAATACCTTAGGTAATTTAGCGTTAAAAGCAGGATGGCCTTCCATGATGAGAAAAATATGGAAAAATGAAGAAAAATTCAATTCATATTTTGTAAATGGCTGGTATATTTCTGGAGATTCAGCATATCGTGATGAAGACAATTACTTTTTCTTCAAAAGTAGAGTAGATGATGTGATTATGACATCAGGCGAAAGAGTAGGCCCGTTTGAAGTTGAGTCTAAACTTGTAGAACATCCAGCGATTGCTGAGGCAGGTGTTATTGGCATCCCTGATGACGTAAGGGGTGAAATTATCAAAGCGTATGTCACATTGCGTGAAGGCGTAGAGAAAACAGATGAACTCAAAGTTGAAATAAGACAATTTGTTAAGACCGGTTTAGCTGCACATGCTGCACCAAGAGAAATTGATTTTATGGATAAATTACCGAAAACAAGTTTTGGTAAAATTATGCGTCGTGTCTTAAAAGCTTGGGAATTAGATTTACCAGCTGGAGATTTGAGTACGATTGAAAAATAATTTTTAAATAATATCCGATTAATTATATCTAATTAATATAAAAACATTTTACATGATAAATGAAAATGGAAACATGAAATATAAGTACAGGTATCACTTAAACTCATAGGAGGTAATAACAATGGGAAAAAAACAAATACATTTCAATGGCTTTATTCAGAACTCACCAGCACCACATGCAATTGGACTTTGGAAACATGACAAACATGAAGGTGCGCAACATGGCACAATCGATTATTGGGTGAAGCTTGCAAAGCTTTTTGAAAAAGGAAAGTTCGATTCATTATTTATCGCTGATGTATTAGGAACATATAGTGAATATGGCAATGATTATAAAACAGCTGTACAACATGCTGTTCAAGTCCCAGATCATGATCCTTTATTAGTGATTTCTGCTATGGCGCAAGCAACAGCACATGTAGGGTTTGCGCCAACTGTATCTACAACTTATTTTCAACCGTATGATATTGCGAGAAAATTTTCTACATTAGATCATTTAACACATGGTCGTATTGGTTGGAACGTTGTGACATCTTACCTAGGAAGTGAAGCGGAAAATTTAGGGTTAACAGAACGTATGCCTAAAGAAACAAGATACGATCGTGCAGATGAATTTTTAGATGTAACGTATAAATTGTGGGAAAGCAGTTGGGAAGATGATGCAGTTGTAAAAGATAAAGCTACTAACACGTATGCAGATCCTGATAAAGTACATTTAATTAATCACAAAGGTCGTTTCTTTAATGTACCTGGACCACATATTGTAGAGCCATCTCCACAACGTACACCAGTATTATTCCAAGCAGGTGCTTCAGATAAAGGTCGTAACTTTGCAGGTAAACATGCAGAAGCAATCTTTGTCGTGAATCATTCACTTCAAGGTTTGGCTAATGATGTAAATGACATTCGTTCTAGAGCAACACAACAAGGCAGAAATAAAGAAGACTTAAAGGTATTTACTATGATTGTTCCCGTTATTGGTGATACGGTAGAAGAAGCAGAACAATTACATCAAGAGTTAATTCAACATATCACTTATGAAGGAACTGCTGCTTTATTAAGTGGACACACAGGCATAGACTTTTCTCAATTTGATCCAGATCAATATTTAGAAGATATTGAAACAGACGCAATTCAAAGCTTGTTAGATATTTATGCGAAAGATCCGACACGTAAATGGACACTGAAAGAGGCTATTAAACATCATGGCTTAGGTATTGGCTCAGTTCGCTTTGTCGGTACACCTACTCAAATTGCTGATGAAATAGAGCATTGGGTTGAAGTTGCTGATGTAGATGGATTTAATATTGCCTATGGAACGATACCAAATTCATATGAAGATTTCATAGAAAAAGTCGTTCCAATATTACAAGCACGTGGCGTTTATCGTAAAGATTATGATGAAGAAAATACAACACTTAGAGAAAATTTATTCGGTAAAGGTGAAAAGTATTTAAGATCAACGCATCCAGGATCACAATATAAACCGCAATTAAATGAACAATATAGTTATAGTACAGCAGAAATTTAAATTTGATAGAGATAAAGCGCACAACAATAACATGTTTGGTTTTAAAAAAATTGAGCTCCTGTCAGGTGTCTGAGAAAGTATAAGCAGTTTGAATAAATAAAGGGGGACATTAAAGATGGCAAGTGTAGCAATCATTGCAGGTGGAAATAAATTACAATCTCGTTTAACAGGTATTGTCGAGTATGCTGAAAAATATCTAGAAGATGAAGGTATTGATACAGATGTTGTACACGTTCATCAATTAGACGCAGAAGCGTTGATTACAGCGGATTTTTCTAATGCGTCTATTAATGAAACACATCAGAAAATAGAAAGCGCAGATGGTATTATTATCATATCTCCTGTATTTAAAGCAGCTTATTCAGGTATTGTTAAAACGTATTTAGATTTATTACCAAGAGGTGCTTTCACAGGTAAGACAGTATTGCCGTTAGCATTAGGCGGAACCTTTGCACATGTATTAGCAATTCAATATAGCTTAGATCCAGTGATTAAAGAATTAGGTGCAGATACAATTCACAAAGGTAGATTTATATTAGATAAACACATCACTTCTAATGAAGACAGCACTTATGATTATGATCAAGAAGCAAAAGATGGATTAGATAAAACGTTAAAAAAGTTTGTCAGTGACAAATCACAGGTAAGGGAATAATATTTTGAATATAAAAAGGATGGGAGTGTGACATCAATACATGTCTTGCTCCCATCCTTTTTATGTATAAATTTATAAAGATACTAAAGACCATTGATGTTTGTCGTCGTAAGTTAATTTGAAGTCTTGTGTTTCAATAGCTATCGGAAATGTAGTAGATGCTTTATCAGAAAAAATCCATTTTTTATTTTCTGGCGTCAATAAAATATAACACTCATCGTCTGAATCACACATGAAATTTAAACCTTCTGGAGAAAATGAGCGCGCTTCATGTGTTGTAAGATGATGATTGATTAAAGCTTGATACACATCGTCTAGCTCATTACATACAAATCCGACTTCACTAATTCTTGAAAATTCAGGATCATCCGTCATATTAGATACCCTTGCAATGAGTTCGACAATATTACCTGAAGGATCATTAAAATAAAGTGAATGTGCAGCAAAGGATTCAAAATAAGTTGTGTGTTGACCATCTTCCATTAATAAAAATAAAATATTTTGATAGTGTTGTTTCATATCATAAAAATGATTGTAAGGAATATCTATTGCAAAGTGGTAAAACGGTTGATTGATTTCTTCAGATTTTTGAAAATGTAATTGAGTTTCCCCAATTTGAACAATAAAAGAATCTTGATCAATAACTTGAACAGGACATTCTAATGTTTCTTCGTAAAACTGCAAAGTTTCTTCCAACTCAGATGTTAATAATGTAACATTTTTAAATTTCATTTGTAGATCCCCATCCAATCCCATTGTTTAGTTTGGCAAATAAATTTAATTAATAAGTTAATTGTACTTTATCAAAATATTAAGGAGTATGATAATATAACGAAGTTATAAAGTAAAAATACACTTTAATCTATTGGATATCCTAGGTGTTTTGAAATAGCATTTGCAGTTGATTTTAACTTATCAATAAAAAAGGCTTTTTTATTTAGTTGAGACGTTGAAAAAGATAAGCTTATTGCACCTTGAACTTCATTTTTATAGTTAACAAAGTAAGTGCCAACACAAAAAATCCCTTTTTCATTTTCTTCATTATCCTCTGCATAGCCTTGATCACGAATTGATTCTATTTCTTTCATAAGAACTTCAAAATCGGTAATGGTTTGTTCAGTATAACTTTCAATATTAGAACTATCCCACACAGCTCGAATAGCTTCATTACTATAAGTAGATAAAATAGCTTTTCCCACAGCAGTGGAATACATTGGTGCTCGTTGTCCTATTTTTGAGGCCATAGCATAGACAGTATTGTTAGGAATAAATTTTTCTATATATAAAATTTCATTGCTGTCTTCGAGGACTAAATGACATGTTTCGGATACCTCTATAGATAATTTGCTAATTAAACTTTTAGCAATGTTTAAGTAATCGATCTTTTGAATACTTGAATAACCTAATTGAAATAATTTGTAAGTTAATTCATATTGATGTGTTAAAGAATTTTGTTTTACATAATGATTATCAACAAGAGATTTTACTAATCGGTGGACTGTTGTTTTTGATAGATTGCTTAATTCAACTAGTTCATTAAGTGAAACCGGGCTGTGTTTAGATATTGATTCTAATAAAATTAGGGCACGATCAATAGACTGAACATTTGACATAATCTTCCTCCTTTGATTGACAGCGCTCTCATTAGCGCTTTATACTAATAATTAATTCCTTTATATGATATACCATTTCATAATGTGGAATAAACATAAAACTTAAAATTTTATATTTTTAATAATAAAAGGGGCGTGTTGATGTGTTTGGAGAATTATGGCCATTAATCAGTGTTGTGTTAGGCGTCATTGTACTATTAGTTTTAATTATTAAATTTAAGATTAATGCATTTATATCTTTAATTGTGACATCCATTTTTACAGGTATTATCCTAGGTATGCCATTAAATGAAATAGTTAAAACAGTTGAAACAGGTATGGGTAGCACTTTAGGAAGTGTAGCAATTATATTCGGTTTAGGAGCAATTTTAGGTAAGTTACTTGCTGACGGAGGCGGAGCAAATAGAATTGCGGATACACTTATAGATAAATTTGGAGAGAAATATATCCAATGGGCGATGATTTTAGCGTCATTTATTATTGGTATTGCATTATTTTTTGAGGTAGGTCTTGTATTGTTAATACCTTTAGCATTTACAATTTCTAAACGTTTAGGCGTATCTCATATGACTATTGGTATACCAATGGCCATTGCATTATCAGTGACACATGGCTTTTTACCACCGCATCCAGGACCAGTTGTCATAGCAAAAGAATTAAATGCGAACTTAGGGCAAGTGCTACTTTATGGCATGATTATAGCCATACCTACAGTTGCCATTGTTGGTGGTTTACTTGTGAAAATATTACCTAAATTATCACCAAGTGCGTTCACTAAAAAAGTAGATATGACAAATGTAATTTCTCAGGTATCTATTGAAGAAAGATATCGTCCAGGGTTTGGTATTAGTGTGTTTACTGCATTATTACCTGTTATTTTGATGTTGTTTGCTACAATTGTTCAAATGATTACAGGACACCAAGATAGAGCGACAAATCAGTTTGAAAGTATTACTTACTTTATCGGTAATGCACCAATTGCAATGCTAATATCATTACTTTTTGCAATATATTCAATGGGTGTACGTAGAAATAGAAATATGAATGAGATTATGGAAAGTGCAAAATCTGGAATTATTCCTATTGGGATGATGTTACTTATCTTAGGTGCAGGTGGTTCATTTAAAGAAATATTAATCGATGGCGGTGTTGGAAAGACAATTGAGCACATGTTTGTTGGTTCGAGTATGTCTCCAATACTTTTAGCATGGATTGTTTCATCATTACTACGTATTGCGCAAGGTTCAGCAACGGTTGCCGCTATCTCAACTACAGGAATCGTCTTACCGCTACTACAAGCAACAGACGCTAACTTAGCATTAGTAACTTTAGCTATTGGTGCAGGTAGTATTATTTTTTCCCATGTTAATGACACTGGCTTTTGGATTTTTAAAGAGTACTTTGGTTTAACGGTAAAGGAAACATTTTTAACTTGGTCGTTATTAGAAACCGCTATATCTGTCTGTGGATTAGGATTTGTTTTAATTTTAAATATGATTATTTAAAAGAAAAGGAGTATGTAAAAAATGAAAGCTGTATATATAAATGGTAAAGAAGATATTGTCTTACGTGATATTGATGCAATTAATAAAAATATTAATCAAGATAAAGTGTTAATTGAAGTGAAATATGTAGGTATCTGTGGCTCGGATTTACATTATTTATCTGAAGGTATAAGTGGAGCAGCAGTGATAAGAGAACCATTAATACCTGGTCATGAGTTAAGCGGTATCCTACTTGAAGAGATGAAGTACAAAGGGCAAACATTGCCTGAAGGTACTAAAATAACTGTGCATCCAGCAACTTACGGTGAGAAAATTGACCGCTTGCCTCATAATCCAGAGGTTTGGCCAAACGGCTCATACTTAGGATCTGCAAGGTATTTACCACATAAACAAGGTGCCATGGTTGAAAAAATGATAGTAGATAAAGCGCAAATATTACCATTACCTAAAAATGTATCTTTAAAGAGCGGTGCATTAGCTGAACCACTAAGTGTGGGAATGCATGCAATTAACTTGGCCGGCGGTGTTAAAGGAAAAAAAGTACTTGTTTCTGGAGCAGGTCCCATTGGTTTGCTTGCGGCAGGTGCAGCTTATACTATAGGAGCAGAAAGTGTGATGATTACAGATATGTTAAATGAACCTCTGGAACGTGCTAAAGACTTAGGTGAAATTGATACACTGAATATAAAAGATAAAGATGTACCAGAAGATTATTATGATGTGGTATTAGAATGCTCAGGTGCAACGCCAGCTGTAACAACAGCTTTTAAAGCAGTTAATATTGGAGGAACAATCATTCAGGTAGGTAATATAGAAAATGAAAAAGCTTCTATTAATTTAGGGACAATCAATGTAAAGCAAGTAACATATCGAGGGTGCTATAGATTTAATAGTGAGATAGAAGACGCATTAAAAGTTTTAGATGAAAATGAAAAAATAGAGAATGTGGTCACACAGACTTATAGTATTGATGACTTTAAAGAAGCGTTTGAAATTGCTGGAAATTCAAAATTATCATCTAAAGTGATGATAAAATTTTAAGTTGCTATCCATGGATATCCTAAGTGTTTTGCAGCATTAAAAAAGAACATATAAAAACAGACTAAATGCTAATCAAAGCACTTAGTCTGTTTTTTTATTAATTTCTAATTAAATTAGAAGAAAAATAGTGTGAAGATATACGCACTAATACCTGCAAGTGCACAATATAATAGTGCTGGTCCGAGCGTTTTTCTAATAACACTACCTTCTTTACCTGGCATATCGACAACAGCACAAACTGCAACAACGTTATGAACACAAATCATATTACCTGCAGCGGCACCAATAATTTGTGCGGCTAATACAGTGAATGGTTCAGCACCAATTGCGTTTGCGATGTTCATTTGAATTGGTGAGAATGTAAGTGTTGAAACAGTAGCGCTTCCTGTAATAAAGGAACCTAAGGCACCTAAGAATGGAGCGACAAATAACCAAATTGGACCTAAGTATTGGGACATAGCATTAGCTATGTACTCAGGCATACTAATTAAGTCATTGGCATTAATACCAGAGTTAATGAAGACGTGAACCATTGCTAGTGTCGCAATAAGCGTAATACCTGTAATTTTAATTGTACTCAATGATTCCTTACTAGCTTTAGTTAGGTCTTTAAACGGTTTTTTCTGAATGAGTATCGCAAATATTGCGGATAGTATTAAGATGGTTCCGGGTGAATATAACACTTCCCAATCTGATGAAATCTCTTCAAAATTCATTATATTAGTCCAAGTTAAATCTAAAACACTTGTTGTGAAATCTTTAATAAATGGTACCGTTCTTGTGAGTAGTAATAAGACAACTACCATTAAATACGGTGCCCAAGCTGTTAGCAAACTCATTGAGTGTTCAGAGTCATTAGTTTCATATGAATCATCTAAGCCATCTTTCCACTCAGTCTTAGGCAATAACCAACCTTTACTTGCAGTTATAACTGCTACTATTAGACCAGTTAATGAACCTAAAATTGCAACGAACTCTGCGCCAAATAAGAATGCATAAGCAAATGCTGAACCTGCATAAACAACACCAATTAAAGCGAGCCATGGTAACATTTCAAGTATAGATTTTAATTTGTTTTTCTTACCAAAGAAAACAACTAAAGTAATGATTACAATAACTGGAATGAAAATACCACTTAATAAATCTAATGTAGTAATACGTTCAGCAGTAGATTGGAAGAATGCACTGTCAGCGTCTTTCAATGTACTCAATCCTACAAGGACAGGCGTACCAACCGCACCAAATGATACGGCCACACTATCTGCGATTAATGCAGATACTACAGCAATCATTGGTCTGAAACCTAAAGCTACCATTAATGGTGCTGTAACCATTGCAGGTGTACCAAAACCAGATGCACCTTCAATAAGTGATCCGAATAAGAAAGCGACGATAATCACTTGGACACGCATATCTCCAGATATTTTCTGGAAGCCTGAATTAATACGATTTACAGCCCCAGTTTGTCGTAAAGTATTAAGTAATACAAGCGCACCGAATAAGATATATAGAATCGTAAACGTTTTGTGCGTACCTTGTAATAATGAGGCAATTACGACATTACCTTTCATACCCCAAACAAATATTCCCAATAACGTAACAACAATTGCACTGATTATCATACCTTTTAAAGCTGACATACGAAGTAGCACTAAAAAGATAAACGGTACAATTACTGCACTTAAAGCAATTAATAACAGCATATATTTTAACCCCTAACTTACAAATTAATATCATCTAGTCATATGATGATTAAATCATGATTATTGTAAACGTTTTCAGTATAAAAATCAATCATCTGTAATTAATATATAACTTAAATAATTTATTAAACATATCAAAAAAATAGCTGAGTTTATTTAATAGAGTACTATAGAAGGTGTAATAATACAAAAAGTATCTATTATTAATTATAAATCGAAACAAAACGAAAGGAAACGAAAATAAATTTGCATTATTAGAAAAAATACAATAATATAAAGGCAATATATGAAAGCGTTTTCTAATCAATGACCATGAACGACAACAATTAAAATTTATTTTATCACTTAGCTTTTTAGTATGTTTTGCAATTGTATAAGTAGCCATAAGTTATCAATTTAATGACATAGGGGTGTGTTAAATATGAATAAAAAATTAACGAAAATGGGAATGCCACCAACCTTATTATGGGGTTACATTGGCGTATTAATATTTATGATGGGGGATGGATTAGAACTTGCATGGATTAGTCCTTATCTTCATGATCATGGCTTATCCGTTCAACAAACTGCAATTTTAACGACTTGTTATGGTGTGACGATTGCAATTGGATCTTGGTTCTCTGGTGTTTTGGTCGAAATTATTGGACCGCGTAAAGTTATGTTATTAGGCACAGGTTTATATATTGTTGGTCATATTATATTTGTAGGATTTGCGATACCTACGATGAATTATGAATTAATGATTCCATCGTATGCTATTCGAGGATTTGGTTATCCGTTGTTTGCTTATTCATTTTTAGTTTGGGTGGCTTACCGTTCACCTCAAAAACGATTAGGTGCCGCAGTAGGTTGGTTCTGGTTTGTATTTACAGGTGGTTTAAGTGTGCTTGGTTCATTCTATTCTTCATTTGCAATTCAATGGTTTGGTCATGTGTTCACTTTATGGACAGCCATTATATGGGTACTTATCGGAACATTTTTAGCTGTATTTGTAAACAGAGATCAATTTGAAATAGAAGATAAAGGGCATGGTGTTAAAGAACATGTAAAAGAAATGGGCGCTGGAATTACGATATTAAAAAGAGAACCACGTGTTGCAGTGGCATGTATCGTTAGAATAATTAATCAAGCGGCACAATATGCATTTCCATTGTTCTTACCAATATATTTATCATCCAAAGGTATTGCAACGACGACTTGGCTCAATATTTGGGGAACAATTTTTATCGCAAATATTATATTTAATTTAATATTCGGTGCGTTGAGTGACAAGATTGGTTGGAAGAATACAATCTCATACATCGGTGGTGTTGGTTGTGCTGTGTTTACATTAGGATTATATTTTGTACCAGAATTATTTACAGGTAATGTATTTGTCGTTGGTACTGTAGGATTTTTATGGGGGATGTGTCTAGCAGGATTTGTTCCAATTTCTGCGCTTGTACCTTCTCTTGTAGGTGATGGCGATAAAGGACCAGCGATGGCTATATTAAACTTAGGCGCAGGGCTATGTGTATTTGCTGGACCTGGGTTAGTAGCGTTATTCTACGATAGTATTGGTGTAAAAGGGATGATGTACTTAATCTTTGGATTATATGTGGCAAGTGCAATTATGACACGTTTCTTAAAAACACCTGAAGAACGTGCAAAACTTAGTAAGAAAGAAGCAACATAATCGTAAAAAAGCATGTATTTAAAAAATAAATATTTATCGTTATGGGAGTCCCATTCTAGTTTGGAAATTAGAATGGGACACTCTTATTTTAAAAAGCTAATTATGCAATCGTTTTGAAATGGTGTGGAAATGAAAGACTAATTTTCTTGGAACTCTCCAGAAATAACTTGAGCAACAATCTGTTTGATTACAGCCACAATTTCATTTAACAGAATCGATCACCTCCGTCAGTTAAGTAGTTCAGGAACATTGTAGTATAAAAAAGTAGTGTAATGTGCATTCGTGCATAACTCAAAAAATAAATTTCACAAGTGTGATTCATTAAAAAACACATTGCATAAATGCTTTGAAAAACTGCATGAATGTTAAAAACATTAGTTTAAATTAGTGCTGTTTATCAAATGATGTAAGATAATATTTTGAACTTTAATTCAATAATATACAGAATAAAGTATATTTATACTTGTTTTATCTGTTAATTACGTATATTATGTATATAAATCTTATAAAAATATTGGAGTGATGAAAATGGGGTTGAACACAACAGCTTTAAATAAGTTACAAGTTTTTAAAGGGGAACACTTTCTGAAAACATGCGATTTTTCAGCAGAAGAATTGAATACATTGATAGATTTTACTGGAGAGTTAAAGGAAAAGAAAAAACGTGGGATCCCTCATCCTTATTTAAAAGGAAAGAATTTAGCGTTACTCTTTGAAAAACCCTCTACAAGAACACGTTCGGCATTTAGTGTTGCCGCGTATGATTTGGGCGCATACCCAGAGTATTTCGGCCAAGGAGATATTCACTTAGGTGTGAAAGAATCTACAGCTGATACTGCAAAAGTATTAGGACGTATGTATGATGGTATTGAATTTAGAGGTTATCATCAAAAAGATATAGAATCTTTAGCTAAAAATGCCAATGTACCAGTTTGGAATGGCTTGACGAATGAGTGGCATCCAACGCAAATGATTGCGGATTTCTTTACATTAAAAGAAAATTGGGGAACTTTAGAAGGCAAAACATTAACTTATGTAGGTGATGCTAGAAATAATGTAGCACATGATTTACTTATTACTGGAGCAATATTAGGCGTTAACGTACATATTGCTGCACCTAAATCTTTACAACCTGATGAAGCAATTCAAAAGTTAGCTAAGAATTATGCTGCACAATCTCAGAGTGAAATTTTAATTACGGATGACGTGAATCAAGCGATTTATCAAACAGATGCTATTTATACAGATGTATGGTTATCAATGGGTGAAGATCAATCTGTTTTGGAAACACGTATTAATGAGTTATTACCTTATCAAGTCAATGAATCGATGCTACTGAATACAATGAATCCTGAGGCAATCGTCTTACATTGTTTGCCAGCATTTCATGATTTAAACACTGAAGTAGGACAACAGATTTATGAAAAATATGGCTTGTCTGAAATGGAAATTACGGATGACGTATTTCAAGGTGAGCACGCTGTGATATTTGATCAAGCTGAAAATAGATTACATTCTATAAAAGCAATTATGTCAGTGACACTAGGCGATATATTTTAAGCGAAGTAATAGCTGTAAGGGGAGGGATAGAAATCAAATTTTAAATTTTGATTTCTATCCCTCCCCATTTTTTTGCACACCATACGAAGTCACAGATTATAGTCTTCAACCACTATTATTTACCGAAAATATTGGCTCAAAACACTGCCGAGAAACTTTTAATATGACAATGTAGATTGTAAAGCGCCTTTGATAGGTCAAAAAGATTACTTAATATATAAAGAAAATTGTTGTTTAAGTGAACTAAACGGGATTTATAATGAAGGGCTTACATAAAAAGAGTTGTATCTTTTGAAAATATTTTTCATAATGGATAATTGTATTGATTATCATTTTCTTTGCTTGTATATTTATGGTAATTAGGAGGTTAATCAATTATGAGTAAGCTATTTGAGAAAGCACAGCAATTCGGTAAGTCCTTTATGTTACCTATAGCAATTTTACCGGCAGCCGGTTTATTGTTAGGTATTGGTGGCGCATTAAGTAATCCAAATACAATCAAAGCATATCCTTTATTGGATATTGAACTATTACAAAATATATTTATATTAATGTCATCTGCAGGTAATATTGTCTTCCAAAATTTACCTGTCATTTTTGCAGTAGGTGTTGCGATTGGTTTAGCCAAAAGTGATAAAGGAACAGCAGGTTTAGCTGCCATGTTAGGGTTCCTCATTATGAATGCTTCAATGAATGGTTTGTTAATTATTACAGATACATTAGCAGACGGTAATTTAGCTAAAGAAGGGCAAAGTACAGTCCTTGGAATACAAACAGTGGAAACAGGTGTATTTGGCGGTATTATAACCGGCATCATGACAGCGCTTTTACATAATAAGTTCCATAAAATATCCTTGCCAACCTATTTAGGCTTCTTTGGTGGTTCGCGTTTTGTGCCTATTATCACAGCATTAGGTTCTATTATATTAGGTGTCGTGATGTTCTTTATTTGGCCAACTGTGCAAGGTTGGATATTTGGTGTTGGAGGACTTGTAGATAAAACAGGAGTTATTGGTACTTTTTTCTTTGGTTTTATTTTAAGGCTTTTGGGACCATTTGGTTTACATCATATTTTTTACTTACCATTTTGGCAGACAGCACTGGGTGGTACTTTAGAAGTGAAAGGACAAATTGTACAAGGTACACAAAATATCTTTTTTGCTCAATTGGGTGATCCTGATGTTACTAAATATTATTCAGGTGTATCAAGATATATGTCAGGTAGATTCATTACTATGATGTTTGGTTTATGTGGTGCTGCATTGGCAATCTACCATACTGCAAAGCCAGAACGTAAAAAAGTCGTTGGCGGATTAATGTTATCTGCAGCGTTAACATCATTTTTAACAGGAATTACAGAACCATTAGAATTCAGTTTCTTATTTGTAGCACCGGTTCTTTATGTCATACATGCCTTTTTAGATGGTTTAGCGTTTATGCTCGCAGACATATTTAATATTACGATTGGTCAAACATTTAGTGGTGGTTTCATTGATTATCTATTATTTGGTATATTGCAGGGCAATGCTAAGACGAATTTCTTGTGGGTAATTCCAATAGGTATCGTTTGGTTTATGCTTTATTATATTATATTCAGATTTTGCATCACGAAATTTAATTTCAAAACACCTGGGCGTGAAGAAGGCGAAGCGGCTGAAACAGTAGAAGCAACTGATCGTGCTAAAACGATCATTCAAGGTCTTGGTGGTAAAGAGAATATTGATGTCGTTGATTGTTGCGCAACAAGATTAAGAGTGACCTTAAAGACTAATCAAGATGTTGATAGAAAAGTATTAGAGTCGACCGAGGCAAGAGGCGTGATTCAGAAGGGTAACGGCGTTCAAATTGTTTATGGCCCCCATGTAACTACGATAAAAAATGAAGTAGAAGAACTATTAGATAGTCGACAGTCATAAACAGGCGTATAATGGTATTGTATGCATGATTCATTTTATATTAATTTGATAAAAAACAGATAATTATGTAATATAGGATATTAAATGTTAATTATGAAAATATATAGTGATATTAGAAAGAATGGGGTAGAAATATGAACGTTATAAATTTGAAAGATCGCACAACGGCGAGTCAATATGTTGCTATAGAACTTTTAAAACAAATAAAGTCGCAACCTAATGCTGTGTTAGGTCTTGCTACGGGAAGTACAATGATTGATATTTATAAATACTTATCGGAATTAATTAATGTTAATCACACAAAATTAAATGATGTGGTGACATTTAATTTAGATGAGTATATTGGGTTAGCGGCAGATCACGAACAAAGTTATCATGCTTATATGAAAGAGAATTTATTCAATCATAATAGCACTTGGAATGAAGACAATATCTATTTACCTAAAGGTGATGCAGAAGATGTAGAAAAAGAATGTATAGCTTATGAGCAATGTATACAAGATGCAGGGCCAGCAGACATTCAAATTTTAGGTATCGGTGAAAACGGACATATTGGTTTTAATGAGCCATTTTCATCATTTGAAAGTGAAACACGCGTAGTAGATTTAACGGATTCAACAATCAAAGCCAACAGTCAACACTTCGATAATATTGAAGATGTACCTAAACAAGCTATTTCAATGGGCTTAGCATCTATCATGAATGCGAAGCGTATCATTCTGATAGCGTTTGGAAGTAATAAACAAGAAGCAATCCAACAATTACTGGATGGTAAAGTGTCAGAATCACTTCCTGCTTCAATCTTGCACCAACATCCGAATGTAGAAGTTATCGTTGATGACTCAGCTTTAAATTAAATAAATATACAGAAGACGATACAAGTTTGTATTGGTTTAGAATGTCGACAAAGTTTATGACTTTGTTGGCATTTTTTTGTGCGCGCTGTCCGCGGGTGCAACCTCAGCCTATAGTATTCGGGTTATTCAGAAATTGGCCTAAGGCGCTGCCATTTTCAAGAAATATTAAATAATGAGATAAATGAACAAAAATAGATTCAAAACCAAATACCATTACAGCGTTTGGTTTTGAATCTAGCTGAATCTAATTCATTTAACGTGTCTATTTTTATTTAATAAATATAGTTTATATAAATATTTTCTGATTGGAATTATAAAATCGCCAATATATTCTTCTACGTGTGCATTAAAGCCTTTTTTAAATTGCTGTACGCCATAATCTTCAGAAGTTTCACTGAAGTCTCCAGTAATGCCATAAAAATTATATCTTGGAATAGCATTATTTATGGCAAATGTAATCATATCCCATTGCAAACGATAAGATCCCATAAATTGGTTGTATTTAGGATTAGAACCACTAGATAGGTAATAAACTTCATCTTTCGTGTATATATAAAATGCAGCAGCTAAATTCAAGATATTTCCTTCTGTTGAAATTAATTCAATCGTCTCATTAATTTTTCTTTCGTAACTCTTTTGTTGTTGCGTTAACTGGTTCAATTTCATTTTTGTTTTTTTAGAATTAGTGTTTTCTTGTAATTTATTCTCTAAATTTTTAATTTCTAAAAGAAGGTTAGCGTTTTTCTTTTGCAATTGCTGCTTATAATTTTCTAAATTGATATACGCGAGTTTTAACATAGAATGATTAGCATAAATTTTTTGCATTTCCTCAAAATAAGCTTTATCTCTAAATTTAAAATTATGCTTTTCTTCTGCCATTTGAAATAGTTCAAAGAATACATCGGTTTCTGAAATATCCAATGTTTTTATTTCCACACCCATTTCAAAAGTTTTTTTAATATTACGACGTGTCTGATAATCCATTTCTTTTAATATGGTACTTTCACTCTTATCTTTTAAATTTAAAACAGATAACCATCTAATTTGGCTAGTAGTAGAGTAACCAATACTATAACCTTGATGGGCATAACCTAATTTTGATAATGCATTTTTAAGCTTTTCATTATCATAGTGTTTGATTATTTTTCCATCAGCATCTCTAATATTTTCTAAAATATATGGATCTATTAAAGCGAATAATGCTTTTTGAGTTTTTAAATATACTTTTAAATTTTCAAAAAAGAATTTAATTAATATTGGATTACTATAATCTAAAACTGGACCTCTGTGAGAATAAAAGTATTTAAAAAACCTTAATGCCCTAGCTTCTGTTAATAGACAAGCTGCTATTACTTTCTTATCTTGTTTAACACCTATTAAATGTACATCCTTCTTCTTATTATTTCTATAATGAAAATGAGAAGTAGACTGGGTATAATGCACAAAGTTTTGATTAATAAAATCAGTGAATTCTTTTTCTGTTAATTCTACGAAGTTCATCTTTTCACCTATTTCTTAAATGATAAGAAACCTGGATAAGTAGTCCAGGTCTCCAGGATCTAGTGGATTTATAAACATTATGAGTTTATTACAATAAAATTCTAACATGTAATATTACAATTATATACACTTGCATATAAAAGTTACGAAAATCGTTACAATTAAAAAATATAAAAAATTGGGGGAGTAAAAGGAATGCAAGGGTTGAAATGCTATTAAAGAACTATATATATATTCATTTATGATGACGTAGTTGTAATATAAATACATTTTATATTAGTCAGCTATTACCTATAAAATAACCGAGTCTGTGACATGTATTTATGTGTCAGACTCGGTTGTTGAACTATCATATTTGGCTTCATTTATACTTCTGACCAAATTAAATGTTGGTGGATGGCAAGGGCACAGGCACCTTTTGCACCATTAATAGGCTGATACGACTTCATTTGAAAATCAATTTTACCTAATCCACCGTATAAGTTTTGGTAACTTAAATATTCTTTTAAAATGACATCTGTAATATCATTGTTAAATAATGGACCATGCAAATAAATTTTATTGGTATCTACTAACATGGTTAAATTATTGAGCGTAATTGCGACTGCACGCATAGCATCTTTGATAATTTGTACGATGCCACTATCGCCTAAACGATACGCTTCTATAACAGTATCTAAAGTTATATCATTTGAGTCTGCTACTAAACTTGTGAGATAGGTACTTTGAGCACTTCTATAAATAACTTTAGCTTTATTTATAATATTCATACCACCTAAATAGTTTTGTAAGCACCCTCTACGACCACATTCACAGCGTTCACCGTCTGGATGGATGATGGTATGTCCGACTTCCCCTACAGAAAAATTGGAAACTCCATATAAATTACCACGGTACATACTAGATGAAAAAATCCCTTTTACAGCATGGAAGAAGATGAAATTTTCGCCATCATTTTCTGATGTAAGTAAATGTTCATATAGACTCATACAATGTACGTTATTTTCTAAAAATACAGGCAGGTCAATATGAGAAAGTAAATTTTTCAAATCAAAACCGGACCAATCACTATTCGAAGCAATTTGTTGATCTGTTTCATCAAAGTGACCTGGTAAAGCAATGCCAACTGCTTGAATATTATAAGTTGCATGTTGTTTTAAGAAATGATTAAGTTCTTCCAATATAAAGTTTGGAGTAATTTTTTTTAAGAATTGTGTTGTAGTAATATCAATCATATTCTGATCAACGATATTGCCAAGATTGTCAGTTAAACATAACGTTACAAAATCTCTGGCTAATTCAATACCAACATAGTAATTGTATTTATTACAAATTGTAAGTAATATTTTTTTGCGTCCTGACGTTTTTTTAGTATCAATATCGTAATGATCAACTTCAATATCCGTAGATTTAATGAGATTATCTTGTATTAGTTCTGCGGTTACTGCAGTTGTTGTTGCTGGTGTGATTCCTGTATTTCTTGCTATGTCAACTCTTGATATAGGGCCACGTACGTATATTTCATTTAAAATTTGGCCACGTATCATTCGCTGTTTATTTGTCATGTTTGCTTTCATTTTTATCACCATAATTTCTTAATACTCTTATTATTATATTAAAAATAAAAAGTTGCAACTATATTGACACATAATTGATTATAAATTATAATTAATTAAAACATTGAAAGCGTTTTCAAAATCGAATCTACGATGGGGTGTTGATGTGAGTAAATTTAATGACGCATTAGAAAAACATTTGTTACCAGTCGCTTCTAAATTGGGGTCTAATAAAATTTTGATTTCAATGAGAGATGGTATTATCGTTGCAATGCCTTTGATTATTATTGGTTCATTATTTTTAGTAATCAGTGGTATTGCGATACCGGGCTGGATAGAGTGGCTAGAAGCACAGGGGATTCAACCATATTTAATGAAAGCAGTGAATGGGACATTCGGATTAATGGGACTAGTTGCAAGTTTTGGTGTCGCACATAGTATTGCCCGGCAATATAATACAGACGGGGTTTCAGCCGGTATTATTGCGATGTCAGCATTTTTAGTTGTCACACCGAATGTAATGACTGGAGATAAAGTACCTGAAGAAGCAATACCTCAAATATATATGGGAAGTCAGGGTTTATTCGTAGCACTTATTATTGGTATTATTTCAGGGTTAATTTTTCAGTGGTTTATCAATAGAAACATTAGAATCAAAATGCCAGATCAAGTACCACCAGCAGTAGCACAGAGTTTTAGTGCATTAATACCTGGGGCAGTTATTATCATATTATGGCTTGCTGTATATATCGCATTGGATAATTTACCGTTTGGCAACATCCATGAATTGATTGTTAATACATTAGGCGTACCGTTAAGTCTGATGGGAGGCAGCTTGATCGGTACCATTATCTTAGTTGGTCTTAATAGTGCTTTTTGGTTTGTTGGTATCCATGGTGCAAACGTAGTAAATGCAGTTATGCAACCAATTTGGTTGAAAAATATTGATGAAAACCGTCTAGCATATCAAGCCAATCCACACGGAGACTTACCGCATATCATAACGCAGCCATTTATTGATAATTTTGTATTTATGGGTGGCGGTGGCTCAACAATAGGACTAGTCATCGTAATTGCGATATTAGCTTTTAAAAAACGTTCCAGTAAAATCACAAAAACGATGGCACCACTTACTTTAATGCCGGGAATATTTAATATTAATGAACCAACATTGTTTGGTTTGCCTGTTGTACTTAATGTGAGATTAATTATTCCATTTGTATTAGCACCAATGATTAATGCGACCATAACTTATTTCGCAATGTCGAGTGGTCTTGTACACCTTACAAATGGTACAGCAATGCCATGGACGATACCACCTATCATCAGTGGATTTTTAGCGACAGGGCATTATAGTGGTTCATTGGTTCAAATTGTCTGTATCATTATCGATATTTTACTCTATTATCCATTTTATAGAGCAATGGAGAAATATAATTTATATTTAGAAGATAAAGAAGTAAACGGAAAAAAAGAAACGGAAGAACCAAAATAAAGGAGTAGATAATATGGTTAAGAGATTATTAAGTGCTAATGCCTCAGAAATAGTGAAAATGACGGCTGAAGAATTAAAACAAAGTATTAAAGCAAGTGATGGTCGCGTTGTTTTAGCAGAGAATGTTGTTACGCGTACACCAGTGACACCCGACATAACAAATGCAGAACTATCACGTGCATTCGGAGCAGATTTGATTTTATTAAATGGATTAGACGCGTTCAATCCTAAAGTAGAAAACATAGACGAGAAAAAACATGTCATTAAAGAATTAAGACGTCTTGTTGCAAGACCTATAGGTGTCAATTTAGAACCAGTAGATGAGCAAGCGAGCATGGCAGAAGAAAAATTAAATATTGCTAAAGGACGACAAGCAAGTCCGAAAACAGTCAAAGCTTTAGAAAAATTAGGCATAAACTTTATTTGCATGACCGGAAATCCAGGTACTGGCGTATCTAATGAAAAAATTGTTGGTGCAATTGCTGAGACAAGAGCAAATTTTTCAGGATTGATTATAGCCGGAAAAATGCACAGTGCAGGTGTAGATGAACCTGTAATTACTAAAGCATATGTTGAAAAATTTATTGATGCAGGTGCTGATATTATTTTAGTACCATCTATTGGAACAGTTCCAGGATTTGATGAAGCACAATTAAAAGACATAGTGAAAGCAGTCCATCATCATGGTGGTTTAGTCATGTCAGCAATAGGGACAAGTCAAGAGAGTTCTGACGCCAGTACAATTAGGGACTTCGCAATTCGAAATAAAATATGCGGTGTGGATATTCAACATATTGGTGACGCAGGCTATGGCGGTTTAGCTCCTGTAGAAAATATTTTTGAATTAAGTAAAGCGATACGTGGACAACGCCACACATTATCCATGATAGCGAGATCAATTAACAGATAGGGTATAGTAATAATAAATGGAGGGATTTATATGGCAGAAAAAACAATAATGCTTGTATGTGCAGCTGGAATGAGTACAAGTATGTTAGTTCAGAAAATGCAAAAAGAAGCTGAAAAACAAGATTTAGACCGTGAAATATTTGCAGTTTCAACGACAGAAGCGGATCAAAAAATTGAAGATGCTCAAGTAGATATTTTGTTATTAGGTCCACAGGTCCGTTTTAAAAAAGATGAATATACTAAAAAATGTGCAGACAAAAACATACCTGTAGAAGTCATTGAAATGACGGATTACGGTACGATGAACGGCGCAAACGTATTAAGTGCAGCTGAACGTTTAATGAGCGAATAGGGGTGGAACAATGACTGAAGAAGAGAGGAATTTGGAATTTGCGATGTCGCTCATTGCTTATAGTGGTGATGCTAAAAGTCATGCGATGGAAGCCATATTTGCAGCTAAAAAAAGTGCGTTTGATGAAGCGGAAACAAAACTGAAACAAGCTGAAGATGCTTTGCTTGAAGCACATCATGTACAAACGCATATGTTAACAAAGGAAGCACAAGGTGAACATATCAACTTGACGCTGTTAACAGTGCATAGTCAAGACCATTTAATGACGGCAATCACTTTTAAAGATATTGCCCAAGAAATGATAGATTTATATAAAGAAGTAAAAAAATAATAAATAATTGTATGATTTGTTATGCTAGTGAATCAATGTCAGCAAAAGATGTAAAAGTTTAATTACTTTTACATCTTTTTTATTTTAAAAAATAAACAAAAAAGTATCAAAATAGGTCAATGCATTTTATAATTAAAAAATAGTATTTTTTATTTAGATGTGCAACTTTTCGTATTGTGAGACGAAATAGATTACACATCCACACGTACAAGAAAGCGGTTACAATATAACTGTAAGGAGGTTGCTGATGTGTTAAGCAAGAGACAACATCATATATTAACGTACTTACTTGAACGTGAAGCCTTTGTTCAAATTCATAATTTAGCAACAGAGTTCAATGTATCTGAAAGAACAATCCAATATGATCTTGAATACATTGAAACTATGGAAGATAAATTAGATTTAACGATTGATCGGAATAAATATGAGGGGATAAAGATTACAACAACAGCGCTTCAGTTGGCAACATTAGAGCCGAAATATACAGGAACATCGATGCATTATTCAAAGAAAGAACGCATATTATATATCACTTTGAAGTTGTTTGAATCGATTGAACCCACCTCATCCCAAGTATTAGCAACATTGGTTTCAGTAACACGTCGTACAATTGTTGAAGATTTAAAAAATGTTCAATCTTGGTTAGAAGAAAACGATTTGTTTCTTGAGTACAAGAAAAATAAAGGGTTTGTAATTCAGGGTGAGGAAAATGCTTATCGTAAAGCCTATGCCACACGTGTACATGAATATTTTCAAACACACACACATCACATGGGTCATCAACTTTTTTCGAATAAAGAGTTAGAACAAATTCGTTTAACAGTAACTTCTATATTATTAGATGCAAAATATCAATTAGTTCAAAGTGCAATTGATGGATTGATTTATCACATTTTGATTGCGCTTCATCGTACAAATGAACATTTTGCTTTCGATATACCTGATAAAGAGTATGAAAAGCTCGCTAAAACAGAGCAATTTCATATTGCACTTAAAATTAAAGGAAAATTAGAAGCTATTTTTCAGATTGAATTTCCAAAAAGTGAGGCAGCTTTTATTACTTTACATTTACTGGGTGCTAAAACGTCAGAAGTGAATGAACTCAATCAACAAATAGACGATTTAGAGATATTAACAGAACAATTGATTGAACGTATGAGTGGTGAGTTAGGACTAGATTTAATGTCTGATAGCAAATTAGCAAATGGTTTAATCGTACATTTGAGACCTGCAATTCATCGATTGAAGTTTGATATGACGCATGCGAACCCTTTAAATAAGGAGATTCATGCGCAGTATCACCATATTATAGAAGGAATTAAAAGGCATGTATGGGGCATTGAAGAAAATTACCAAATCGACTTTACTGATGATGAATTATCGTATATCACACTGCATTTTGCTTCTGCGATTGAACGGATTTCAGCAGTGACAACAAATGCCATTAAAGTCGTGTTACTTTGTGGATCAGGTATAGGAACATCTCAATTATTAAAAAGTAGGATGGATCATATTTATCCAGAATTAGAAATTGTAGATGCTTATTCTATATATGAAATAGATGAAGTAATGCTAAAACATGAAGGTATTGATTATATCATTTCTACGGTTCCTTTTGAACAAGCAAGCGTACCAGTAATTAGGGTTTCACCATTTTTAAATAAAGATGATCGAAAGCAATTAAATGAAATTATTAACCATTCAAGAGAGCGATATGTAAATGATGTTAAAGGGCTAGGACCAACATTACAAGAAGTATTACCACAATCTCGAATATTGACACAACAGCAAACACTTTTAAGAAATGATGCAATTAGACAATGTGTATCACCGCTTGTAAATGATCAAATCGTAGATGAGGCCTATGCTGCTGACATTATTGAACAATTAGATGCATTTGGGCCTTATATGGTAATTAGTCCTCATATTGCATTGATTCATGCTAACCATAAACATGTTAAACAACCTGTAGGATTTAGTTTAGTTCATTTTAAAACGGGTGTGACCTTTAATCATCAGCAATATGATCCAGTGCATATCATTATTACATTAGCTACGGAGCAGCCGCAGATACATTTAAATGCTTTGCGACAATTTAGCGAGCTAATCATGGAGGAAGCAACGAGAGCAACACTGTTTTCTGGAAACATAGCAGATATCATGTCATGTATTCGTGATGTAAGTCAACATTAATAAGGGGGATATAAATGAGTCCGGAAATTTTATCATCGGATAAAGTACAGATACGAGATCGAGTGGATGATTGGAAACATGCAATTCGTGTTGCATCTGAACCTCTGCTAGAACAAGAGTACTTTAAACAACAATACATTGAAAAGATGATTTATAGCGTAGAAGAATTAGGACCCTATATTGTAATAGCACCTGAAATTGCAATAGCGCATGCTAGACCGAGTGATGATGTTAAAAAAATAGGATTAAGTTTATTGAAATTGAATCACCATATTAACTTTTCTGAAAATGGACATCATGCTTCTCTCGTGTTTGTATTAAGCGCTGTTGATAACGAAGGCCATTTAGAAATATTAAGGAATTTAGCAACTATCTTAGGAGATTCGAACACAGTTAATAAATTATTAGTAGCAACAGACATTGATGAAATAATAAATATATTTAAAGGAGAATGATGAAAATGAAAATTTTAGTTGTATGTGGTCACGGTTTAGGAAGTAGCTTTATGGTGGAAATGAATGCACAGGAAGCTTTGAAAAATTTAAATGCACCATCAGACATTAAAGTAGAACACAGTGATGTTATGTCTGCGAGTCCTGATATGGCAGATTTATTTATTTGCGGTAGAGATTTAGAAGAAAATACAAAGCACTTAGGGGACGTTATTGTTTTAGATAACATTCTAGATAAGGAAGAGTTACAAAATAAATTGAATGAGAAATTAAGTGATTTGAACATTTTATAAATTATAAGTAAGGGGGCAACGTTATGAAACCTATACTAGATTTTATCGTTGATATTTTGAGTCAACCTGCTATATTAGTTGCTTTAATCGCTTTGATAGGTCTAATTATGCAAAAAAAATCTGCCACTGACATCACGTCTGGTACGATTAAAACAATACTTGGATTTTTAGTGTTAAGCGCAGGGGCGAATGTTGTAACACAATCATTAGAACCATTTGGAAAAATATTCCAACACGCTTTTGGCGTGCAAGGTGTTGTACCTAATAATGAAGCAATTATTTCAATTGCTTTAGAACAATATGGCACAACAGCAGCATTAATTATGGTATTTGGGATGATTGTTAATATCATTATCGCACGTATTACGAATTTGAAATATATCTTTTTAACAGGTCATCATACATTTTATATGGCAGCCTTTTTAGCTATATTACTGTCAGTAGGTAATATCACTGGGACATTGACAGTAATCACGGGATCTATTATTTTAGGATTAATTATGGCCATATTACCAGCGTTAGCGCAACCAACGATGAAGAAAATAACTGGGACTAACCAAGTCGCTCTAGGTCACTTTGGTACGATCAGTTATTGGGCAGCTGGAGAGGTTGGAAAGTTATTTAAAGGAAAATCTAAATCAACTGAAGAAATTAATTTCCCTAAAGGCTTAAGCTTTTTAAGAGAAAGTACAATCAGTATTTCACTCACAATGACATTACTTTATTTTGTGGCAGCATTATTTGCAGGACCAACCTTCGTACATACAGAAATTAGTGACGGTCAAAACTTTATTGTATTTTCACTGATTCAAGGGGTTACTTTTGCAGCTGGTGTGTTTATCATATTAACAGGTGTACGCCTAATATTAGCTGAAATCGTGCCAGCGTTTAAAGGCATTTCTGAAAAATTAGTACCTAATACAAAACCAGCATTAGACTGTCCTATAGTCTTCCCTTATGCACAAAATGCTGTATTAATTGGCTTTTTTGTCAGCTTTATTGTTGGGGTCTTGGGCATGTTCGTCTTATTCTTATTTGGTGGCGTAGTTATACTTCCAGGCGTAGTAGCTCACTTCTTCTTAGGGGCAACTGCTGGCGTTTTTGGTAACGCACGTGGAGGTATTAGAGGTACAATAGCAGGTTCAGCATTAAATGGCTTGTTAATTACATTCTTACCACTACTGTTCTTGCCATTCCTAGGTGAACTTGGTGGCGCAGCAACGACATTCTCAGATACAGATTTCTTAGTCGTAGGTATTGTCTTTGGTAATATTGCTAAATATCTTGGACTTATCGGTATCGCCGTTTTAGTCTTAATCCTAGCAGCGGTAGCAATATTATTACAAAAACGTACGAATCAAAAAGAAGCAGAAGAACAGTAAAATTAAATAATTAAAATAAAACAGGTGAGCATCTTATAACTAAAGGATGCTCACCTGTTTTTAATATCAATTTAGTGTGAAGTTTTGCTGAAAATGAACAGAGTTAATGTGTTAGCTCAAAACTTTCTGCTATTAAATCTTTAATATGATTTATAGAGTTAATTTCATTTAAATTGATGCTTATCCAATTGGATTTATCCATGTGATAGGCTTTGTAAAACCCTTCTTTTTTTCTTAAAGGACCAATAAATTCTTGTCTGACTTTCAAATTCAATACATCTATTTCATCAGTGCCATTTAATCCTATTTTGTCTTGAGAAATATTCATCACTAAAGCAAACCATTTTTTGTTATCTTTATGTCTTAAAGCTGCAAAGTTCGAATAAGTTTGCCAAGGATAATCTGGTTTTACATCATACTTACGATTCACATAATTAAAAACTTCTTCTCTATCTAACATTATTTCACCTTCTTATTAATTATCTTCCCGTATTATTTTAATTTAATCTCTAGCGATATGTTAATGAATGAGCTATATAATTGTACGGAATTTTGCTTTTTCAAATAAATGTTTTCTTTCATATAAAAATCTTCATTTTATATGGTACACTATTGTTATTACAACTTATTATGTCAGGGGAGAGTCATAAGTGCTTTATACAATAACATCTACATTACCACCAGTTCATGGCGGAAGAACGAAAGCGTTGTTAAATAGAATTCAATTAATGCATGACGATTTAAATGAAACAAACACAATATTAACAACAAATTATAATCCTAACTATTATGAAGTTATTAAATCATTTGTGGAAAATAATAAATTAAATGCTCAAATCAGAGTAGAAAATATTTATGATTGGCTATCTGATTTTAAGTTATTATATAATCCACACTCTAATAGTGACACAATAGAATATCAGGAAGTTGAACGAGATATTGAAGGATTAACGAGTGAAATCAGAAAAAATAATAGTGATGTCGTTCGCTATTATGATGGTGATACATATGTTCTATATAGAAAATTCAGGCCAGGAAGTAATATTTTAGAATTCGAAGATTTTATGACACCTTATTGTAAAAAAAGAGTAGAGAGACATCAATATAATAATTATGGAGAATTGCATAAAAAAATTTATTTTTCTACTAAAAATTATGGGAAAATTGTCGAAAAGTTTTACGATCGAGAAGGTAATAAATATTGTGAAAAGTTTTTTGCTGATGATGAGAATACAACACTATTATTAGTTCAATTATATAAAGACGGTAAACATTTTAAAGCATTTGAAAACGAAAAACAGCTTTTTCAATATTATTTCCAAAATCGTTTAGAAGATGGAGATATTGTTTTTAATGACGCCAGACTTCTAGACGGAGCATTGCTACAACAAACGAATAATACGAAAAATGTATTGGTTTTTCACAATTCACATTTAGACGGCAGTAATGTAAAAAAATCATATAAATATGCACTTACAAATTCAGAACGTGTTACTAAATATTTAGTGTTAACGAACCATCAAAAAAAAGATATACAAAATTTATATTCTATTGAAGATGACCGTTTTGCTGTAATACCCCACTTTATTGAAGTGGCAGAGCCTTCGCGTGAACCATCAAGTTTTAAAGACCAATTTATCTATATAGGTAGATTTGGATTACAAAAACAATTAGACCATCTTATAAAGGCGTATAAATTATTTCGTGAAGCAGGTTACACAAGTAAATTAGTATTATATGGAAAAGATGAAGCAGATCAATTGAAAATGATTAAAGACTTAATAAATGAATATGCTTTAAATGAGTACGTAGAGATAAATGACTATACATCCAACCCATTAGCAGAATTTAAAGCTTCAAGAGCATCATTGTTAACAAGTGATTTTGAAGGATTTGGATTAACAATTATGGAAAGTATAGCAGTTGGATGCCCTGTCATTTCGTATGATGTTAAATATGGTCCCCGAGAAATAATTGAAAATGGACAGAACGGATACTTAGCCGAACCTAATAATATTTCATTTTTTGCAAAAAGCATGATGAAAATTGTTGATGAACCACTTTACAGCGTAAAAAATAATGAACGATTAAAACATCAAACAGCAATTGATAATTATGCTGAATTATTAAAGCAACTTAGACAATAGAAATTAAGCAAATATTAAATTTACCAAACGCAAAATGTGAATCTGTGTTTAGATATAGAGGAGAAAATTTATGCAAATTAAAAAAGCGATTATACCTGCGGCAGGTTTAGGTACAAGATTTTTACCAGCAACAAAGGCTATGCCGAAAGAAATGTTGCCAATATTAGATAAACCTACGATTCAATATATAGTTGAAGAAGCAGTGAATGCGGGTATAGAAGATATTATTATCGTTTCAGGTAAACATAAAAGGGCAATAGAAGATCATTTTGATAATCAAAGCGAACTTGAAATGATACTTAAATCTAAGGGCAAAATAGATTTATTAAATGCAGTACAATATTCAAGTAATTTAGCTAATATGTTCTATGTAAGACAAAAAGAACAAAAAGGTCTAGGTCACGCGATATGGTCAGCGAAGCAATTTATTGGTAATGAACCTTTTGCGGTATTATTGGGTGATGATATTGTGAAGTCAAATACACCAGCAATTAAGCAATTAATGAATCAATATGACAAAACTGGTAAACCAATCATTGGTGTGCAAACAGTGAATAAAAGTGAAACACACAGATATGGTATTGTGGATCCATTAGAATCAAATGATCGCTTATTTGGTGTTCGACAATTTGTAGAAAAACCTGAAAAAGGCACGGCACCATCAAACTTAGCAATCATGGGACGTTATGTATTAACACCAGAAATATTTGATTATTTAGAAAGCCAAGAAATAGGTACAGGTGGAGAAATACAATTAACAGATGCAATTGAACGGCTAAATAGTGACGATTGCGTTTATGCTTTCGATTTCGAAGGTAATCGCTATGATGTAGGTGAAAAATCAGGATTTGTCAAAACAACAATACAGTTTGCTTTAGATAATGAAGAAATGTCTGAAGATATAATCGATTTTATTAAATCTCTAAATTTATAATATAACTTAATACTTAAAAATCTCAACCAGTATTGGTTGAGATTTTTAAGTATTAAGTTATTTAACTTCGTTCGGTACGTCTTTCGGCACGTCTTTAACTTGATACGTTTTTTTATATTCTTCACTTGCATGTTGCATGGGTATTAAATAAAGTGCTAAGGCAGCTACTAAACCTGGAATAGCAAAAGCGATAAAGTACATAGGCATAGGTAATGCAAATGTGAGTAAAAAGCCACCCATTAGCGGTCCAATCATTCCGCCGACTCTCCCAATACCAGAAGCTGTACCTAACGCTGTGGATCTAATATAGGCTGGGAAATATTGCGATACGAAAGCTTGAACGAGATTTTGTGAACCTATAGTAGCAGCGCCAGCGATTGCAATTAAAATATAAATAACAAATATATTAACATCTTTACCTAAAGACAATAGAGATAAAGAAATAGCGCCAGCAATGTATAATGGCACAAGTAGTTTTTTGGAACCAAATTTGTCGCATAGTCTTCCGATTATAAGTGTTCCTACGATTGCTCCAACTTGTAATACGATTAAAAACATTAAACTAGAATTTAATTCATATCCTGCTCGCATCATTAAATTTGGTAACCATGTATTTAAACCAAAAATCATTAATAAACAGCAAAAGAAAGTTAACCAAAATAAGATTGTACTGAGCGCCCTGTTTTCTTTAAATAGGTCCATTAAAGGCACTTTAGTAGTAGAAACTTCGATATCTTTTATCGTATCGTTCATTGATATGTTAAGTTTTGGATCAATTTTTCTTAATGTATTTACTGCTTCTTTTTTCCTATTAGTACGATTTAAATAACTAAACGTCTCAGGTAATTGCTTAAGTAAAAACGGTAGTGCAAATATAGGTAAAATTGCTACCCAAAAGATTGAGCGCCAACCTCCGATAGGCATTAATGTTAACCCTAATACTGGTGCAAGAATACCACCAATTGAGTAGCCACATAACACTATTGAAACGACAAGGTTTTTCATTCTCTCAGGTGCAAAATCTGTTGCTAGTGCTATTACATTAGGCATGATCCCCCCCAGACCTAAACCTGCTAAAAAGCGATAGATGCCAAACTGTGTTGTATTTGCAGCAAACCCACAAAGACATGTAAATAAGCTGAATAAAACCAATGTGATTGCTATGACATTTTTTCTACCAATACGATCAGCTAGTATGCCAAAACCTATAGCCCCAAACATCATGCCGAATAGGCCATAGCTACTTAAAGTACCTGCTTCAATTTCGGAGAGTCCCCAATCCTCAATTAACATAGGTACTGCTGTACCGTACAAAACTAAATCATAGCCGTCGAAAATAATAAGAAAAAAGCTCCAAAAAATTAATTTAAAATGAAATTTGTTGAACTTACTTTTATTCACTACTTTGGTTGTATTGATTTCCCCCATAAATATAACCCCTCCATGAAATTAAACACTAATAGTTAAAATATGATAATAAAACAGCATATTTATCATATTAGTGTCCTTTGTTCTTTAGTGGTGATTATATAGGTGTTTTTTTACAATTACAATGAAAAATGTGAAAATTAAGAATATTTAATTGCTATGGAGATGTAATTCAAACTGTTAGAAAACTAAGAGAAAAGGACTGAGCAGTAAAATTAATATGATATTTTAATCTAAAAAAACAGCCATTAAAATCATTTAATGGCTGTTTATGTATTCAATTATTGGTCTAATCAACAGAAAATGATTTGACTTACCTTGATTATTAAAGGTGTAATCCTAATAATTTAGAAATTTCTTTTTGCTTTTCTAATAAATAGTGTGTATCCGGTGATTCTACTGAATCTGGTAAATTGTCTTTTACTCCTATAACTGAAATAATCCCTTCTAGTTCTTTATTAAATGTAAACACAGGGAAAGAAACAGAAGAAATTGTAGGTATCAACGGTTCTGCAGCAAAAGCAATTTGTTGATTGTGAATTTTATTTAATTCTTCATCTTCGTACTCTTTTTGAGTTTCATCAAAAAAGGCTGCAAATATTTTACCGGAAGAAGATTTCGGGGGGAGTACTGTACCAATTTGGGCACCAATATTTAAAATACCTTCTGCATGCCAAATTTTTGTAACGACTGGGCCTCGTCTAGTGATTACTGAATACAGCACTGTATTGTTATTGTGACGGCCAATTTCTTGTAAGTATGGTGTCACAATAGCGAGTGAGTCTAAATTACCCATTGCTGACATACCCAGTTGTATGAGTTGGTTTCCTAAATGATATTCACCTGTAGCTGGGTTACGATAGACCAATTCATTATTAGCTAAAGTATTCATATATTTGTATAAGTTACTTTTCGTAATAGAGGTAATTTGTTGAATCTCACTAAATTTCATAGGGGATTTAGATTTCTGTAATACATTCAATATTTTAATACCTGTATCTAAAGATTGGATATAGTCTTTACTCTTTTTATCCGCCATTTATTACTCACGCTCCTTCATGCAATCAAATTATAGCACAATATTCTAGCACTATACATTTACTCAATTATATTTAAAAATATTGTCTTTTTATACTAATAGAAATGAATTACTATCAAAAGGAAGATTGACAATTTTCTGACAATTAATTATAATTGTTTACAAATGGTGAACACATTATCACATGAGTGGAAAAACCATTAGAAAGAATAAGTTTTTATTGATTAAGAAAACTTAAATTTTAAAACAAAGGGAGATATTTTATGAAACTGATTACTTTTAAAACAAATGGTTATTCTAGGTTAGGTACATTAACAGAAAAAAATGAAGTAGTAGATTTAAACTATGCATTTCAAGCTTTATTACAAAGTAAGGGTAAATTTCGTAGCGGAACGATTGCTGAAGCATATGTTCCATCAGATGCGAAGGGGTTCATTGAAGGTGGAGAAGAAAGTTTAAACTATGCTAAAGAAGCAATTGATTTTGCGCAAGCTAAACCGGATGTATTTAATCATCAATTAATTTATAAAAAAGAAGAAGTAAAAATAGAGGCGCCTATTCAAAATCCAGGAAAAATGTTTTGTGTAGGACATAATTATGAAGAACACATTAAAGAAATGGGGCGTGACTTACCTGAAAATCCAGTAGTATTTGCTAAATTTGATAATACAATTGTTGGTCCAGAAGACGATATTGTTCATTATCCTATCTCAGATAAATTGGATTACGAAGCGGAACTTGCTTTTGTAATAGGTAAAGAAGCAAAAAATGTATCTGAAGCAGACGCACTTAATTATGTAGCAGGGTACACAATCGTTAACGATGTAACTTACCGTGATATTCAACAAAGAACTTTACAATGGCTACAAGGAAAAACAGTCGATGGCACAGCGCCAATGGGTCCATGGATTATGACTTCTGATGAATTACAAGATCCAGACGGATTAGAGTTGGTACTCACTTTAAATGGTGAAGAAATGCAACGTTCAAATACATCTAATCATGTATTCACAGTTCAAAAATTAGTTACTTTCTTATCTGGATTAGCAACATTGAAACCAGGAGATATCGTTTTAACAGGTACACCAGGTGGCGTAGGTTCAGCTCGTGATCCACAAGTATTTATGAAAGACGGCGATGTCGTAAAAATAGAAATCGATAAAATAGGTGCTTTAGAAAATAAAGTAGTTACAGAAAACAAACAAAAATAAATTTAAAGGAGCATATAAAATGTCGAAAATAGAAACGTATATCGAATCAATTCAACATACTTTAGATAATATTTTAGAAGAAGTATATGGATTACCAGAAGAAACAATACGTTGGAACCCAACAGAAGATGAATGGTCTATTTTACAAATTTTAAATCATGTTAAAGAAGCGACTTCATATTGGTTAAGCGAAACTGCAACAGTATTATCAGAACCGGGTTCAAAATGGGGAAGAGGTTTGAAAGATGAAGCTAGATTAGAAGCAGTGTCTAACCCAGAAGCATTAAATGTTGAAAATGTTATACAATCAATTTCGAATTTGAAAGACGAAGTAAATGAAAGACTTTCAAAAATTGACGAAAGCCGTTTAACAGAAGAAAACCCACATCGAAATTTCGAAAAGTTTGGTAATAAACCAGTTTCATTTATTATTGAACATTTTATTGATGAGCATATTGAAAAGCATCTTGGACAAATTAAAAGAAATTTAAGTAAAGTGCCTGAATAAAATTATATTTTAAAGGGGAGATTTTTTATGGCAGATAAAGGAAGTTTCTTACAAGACAGTGACGTAAAAGATTTTACACGAGATATTCAACAATATAATTTAGGACCTCTTTGGGAAGCTATTCCTGAAGTAATGAATAAGACGCCACAATCACATGCACAAGCTTATTTATGGAGTGGTGAATTGTTGAAGAAAAAATTATCAGAGGCAGCGGAAATATTTACGCCTGACAGAGGTGGCGAGCGTCGTGCTATCTATTTTCAAAATCCAGGTTTAACTTATCGTCAACCATGGGGACATGTATCAACTACTCAGACGCTTTATGCAGCGGTGCAATTATTGCAACCAGGAGAAGAAGCTCCTTCGCATCGTCATACGCAAAGTGCACTCAGATTTATAACTGACGGTGAGGGCGCTTATACAATTGTTCAAGGTGAACGTATATTTATGGAAGAAGGGGATTTTTTAACAACGCCTAAAAATTTATGGCATGGTCATGGCCATTTAGGTGATGAACCAATGATATGGATGGATGCGTTAGATATTCCTACTATTTATAATCTAGGTGGTACGTTCTTTGAACCATACGAAGATGGATTACAACAACCTGATGTTCCAGATAACTTCTCTGAAAAAAGATATCGAGGTGGAATGGTACGTCCAATAGGTGATGACAAATTTGATGTAGCACCACTGGCTAACTATAAATGGGATCGCACTGTAGATGCAATCAATGGTTTGATGAACTTTGATTCTGATCCATATGATGGATTTACAGTTGAATATATTAATCCATCAACAGGAAAATCTGCCAACCCAACCGTTGGCTCTAGAATGACACATTTACCTAAAGGACATCATACAAAAGCACATAGACATACACACTCAGTTATTTATTGTGTGCATAGAGGGTCCGGTTATACTGTTATTAATGGTACGAAATTTAATTGGAAAAAAGGGGATTACTTTGTAGTACCAAACTGGAATTGGCATGAACATGTAGCAAGTGAAGATTCATATTTATTCTCAGTAAATGATATTCCAATTATGGATCGTTTTGAGTTAGAAAGAGGAGATAGTTTAGAAGAAAATAAGGGGCATCAAAAAATAATAGACGAATTCACAGGGGATTTTCGTTAATCGTATTTGATGATACAAAAAAATTTAATCATTATATATTGAAAGTTGATTTTTAAAACAAGGGGGTAAACATCATGAGTAATGAAAATAAAAAAATGATCATTATTGGCGGCGGTATCGGAGGTTTAGCAACAGCTTTGGGTGCTGCTCAGAATGGAAATGATGTTAAGGTTTTAGAAAAGGCACCAGAAATTAAAGAAATTGGCGCGGGTATCCAACTTGCAGCGAATGGTACGAATGTATTACAAAAATTAGGCGTAATGGATAAGATTAATGAAGTAGCTGTTTTTCCAAAACGATTAGTATTAATGAACGCATTTACAGGTGAAGAATTATCTGCGCTAGACATCGATTCGACTTATCGTGAGAGATATGGTGCACCTTATATCGTACTTCATCGTTCTGATTTGCATCGTATTTTATTAGAAGCATGTGAAGAACATCCTAATGTGGAATTATCTACAAATCAATACATCAAAAATATAGAAACAAAAAGCAACGGAGATGTAAAAGTCACAGCTAAAAATGGTGATAGTCATGAAGCAAATGCCGTTATCGGTGCAGATGGTTTATGGTCTACTACACGTGGTTATTTAATTGATGACGAGCCTATTTGTTCAGGATATGTTGCATATAGAGGTGCAATTCCAATGGAAGAAGTTACTAATATTGGTAATTTAGACGATGTTTATATGTGGATTGGTCCTGATATGCATGTTGTACAATATCCAGTACGTAAAGGTGAACTTTATAATCAAGTTGTTGTGTTTAAAAGTAAAAACTATCAACCAGGTAATGAACTAGCAGATGATTGGGGCACACCAGAAGAAATGGATGAAGTATTCTCTGGAACATGTGATAAAGTGCAAACTGCAGTTTCCTATATTTCAAGACAAAAAAGATGGCCAATGTTTGATCGTAAGCCGATTGATAAATGGTCAGAAGGTAACTTTACATTAATTGGTGACGCCGCACACCCAATGTTACAATATCTTGCTCAAGGTGCATGCCAAGCTTTAGAAGATGCATCATTCATGGCTGATATGTTAGAAAAACATGAAACGAATTATGAAAAGGCATTTACAGAATTTGAAGAAGAGCGTAAACCACGCACGACATTTGTACAAGAAAATGCACGTGTATGGGGCGAAATCATACATGGTAAAAATAAAGTAAATAATCTATTAAGAAATGCAATTTTGAAAGCACGTACAGAACATGATTATCAATATGTAGACCAATATCATGGTGGGCATTTTCAAAGTGAAGAAGTAAGTCATTAAAAGAATTCATAAATTGAGCTATAAAGCATCTATGTTGTAGATGCTTTATAGCTCTTTTTAATTCTCATGAAATTTAAAATGTTTATTCTTTGTAATAAACAAATTGACTCGTTGTCGCGAGTAAATTTCCGTCATAACTCCATATTTCTCCAGTTTGGTCAAAGAAGCCATCATAGAATTTAAGTGCACGTGTATGGCCTAAGACTTCTCGATTACCATTCATTTTAAGTGTTTCTGAATCAGCATGAAAATAAATAGTAAGCGAAACTGTTCCAATAGGTACCATTTTTTCACGACGTACCCAAATACGTGGAAAGAAAGCATCACATATTGAAGTAAGTGAGAGAAAATCAAGGTTTCTCTTTGGATTGTCTTGTATCCATTGAAGTGTCGTAGAATCATGAGCATTGTTAGATTGTGTTTGTGATAATGCGAGTGGTGCCCCTTTAATAATTCGTATATCATAATTCTGTAACCAAGGTGGTGCGCCCTCTATTGATGGAAAATCAACATTTTCAGCAGCTGGCACATTAGGGAACGCTATCTCGGTAGTAGACCAAGTATCTCGTCGTTGAGCAGTAACAGCCGTTCCAGTAATAACAGTTTTAGCATTTTGAGAAAGCACAATATACCAATGCTGAGTGGATCGATTTGTTCGAGTAGGTGTTGCTTTAATATTAAAATCGCCATCAGCTACAGGTGCTGCGTAGTTAATAGTTAACGAAGCTGGTTCTCCTAATCGTTCTGGATGTTCTAAGACAGCACGAAGCAACGTAGATGCAATAACGCCACCAAACGGTCCAATCATATTGGCATACTTTTCGGACGTATGGCCTTTATAAACACCCGGCGTTTCTTCAGTTAGTTGTGTAGCTTTATCAAATGGATGATTCTGTCCCATAGTAAATCCCCCCAAATTATGCGTTTAATTCTTATTAATACATATTTGATTAAAATAGAATTTTAAAGAAGCACTATACTTAATATATCCTGTTTCTACTGTAATTAAGCAATTTATTTTAACTGCTAGATAAAGTGATAATAATGGAGGTTATTGACGCACTTTTTAAATAATATTTAGCACCTTTATTAATATTTTAATATAACTTTTAAAATGTTAACTTTTGAATAAGAAAAACATAAAAGGCATAAATTAATGTTTTAATAGACTGAATTATCTGATAATATAAAGTTAGTTTGTAAACGTTTTCAATGAAGGGGGATTAAGATGAAAAGATGGGGGATATTAATTATCATTTTTTCAGTTGTACTAGCAAGTTGTGGTAAAGAAAATAATTCGAGTGCATCGGATAAACAATTTCCCAATGAAACGATAGAAATCGTTGCGCCAGCTTCTCCAGGAGGCGGTTGGGATACTACAGCACGTGCGATACAAAAAATTATGATTGATGAAGACTTAACTAAACAAAATGTTAATGTGATTAATAAACCTGGAGGTGGCGGAGAAGTCGGCTGGCAATATTTAAAATCACGTTCGCCGAATACGATTTCTATCAACTCAAGTTTATTATTATCTAACAAGGAATTGGGATTAAGTGATTTAGGTACAGAAGACTTTACACCTATTGCGATTTTAGCAACAGAGTGGATTAGTTTAACAGCATCTAATCAATCTAATTTAAGTTCTGGTAAAGAAGTGATGGAAAAGCTAAAAAAAGATCCAGAATCCTTAACCATAGGTGTTGCACCAGGTTTAGGTAACAATGACCACTTAGCTTTTGTACAAGCAGCGAAGGAATATGGCGTCGATGTAGATAAAATCGATTTCCTTGTATATAAAAGCGGAGGAGATTTACAAACCGCTTTATTAGGTGGACATGTAGATGTTGCTTCTACTGCTGTCTCTGAAGTAAAAGAACAACACCAGACTGGAAAATTAAAAATGTTAGCAGTAACATCTGATAAACCGGTTGAAGGCATCGAAGATGTTCCTACTTGGGAAGAACAAGGTGTAGATGTCGTCTTTCCACATTGGCGTGGTGTGATGGGGCCGAAAGATATGACACCAGAACAAATTGCCTATTGGGATGAAACAATGCAAGATGTAGTGAAATCAGATAGATGGCAAAAAATAAGAAAGAACAACGACTGGGAGAATTATTATAAAGATAGCGAAGAAAGTGAGAAATTTTTAAAAGAACAACGTAAGAAATATAAAAAACTAGTCGAAGATTCAGGTCTGAAATAAGGGGGAGTATAAATGTCACGACTTGTCTTTCCAGTATTATTAATATTATTTGGTCTTATTTATTTAGTATTAACTATAAATATACCTAAATCGAACATTGGCGATCCTAATAGTCCGATGTATTTTCCAATGTTAGTTGGTTTATTGCTTTTGATAATGAGCATTGTTTATTTTTTTCAAGAATTTAAAAAACGTCATGAAGATTTTACAGCCTTTTCACAATTACTAGAGAGAAAAACATTTATACGTATCGTCTTAACAATTGTTTTAACAGTAATATACGCTTTAATATTCGAACGTCTTGGCTTTTTAATTTCAACAATTATATTCTTAGGTGCCATTATGTTCTTAATTAACGGATATAAAAGATGGTTACAGAATATTTTAGTTACGGTGATTTTTTCTGGCATTGCATGGTACACATTCGCACAATTATTGAATGTCAGTTTACCTTAAGGAGGGTGATTTAAATGGGGATTGATGCAGGTAGTTTTTTAGAAGGATTATCAACAGCGTTTCATCCGATGAACCTTTTATGGGTCCTTATCGGTGGTTTTCTAGGTACTGTGGTAGGTATGTTACCTGGATTAGGACCTGCGACTGCGGTTGCAGTACTCATACCTGTGACATTTGGTATGGAACCAGTAAGCGCATTGATTTTAATGGTTTCAATTTATTATGGTGCCATGTATGGTGGCTCGAGAAGTTCGATTTTATTAAATACGCCAGGTGATGGCTCAGCCATTGCAGCTACATTCGATGGTTATCCAATGACCAAAAAAGGAGAGGCGGGTAAAGCCCTAACGATCTCAGCTATAGCTTCGTTAATTGGAGGTATTGTAGCAGTTATTGGTTTTATCATTTTAGCTAAACCGTTATCTGCCTTTGCTTTAAAATTTGGTCCTCAAGAGTACTTTTTATTATTCTTATTTACGCTTTCAGCTATTGTAACTTTATCGTCAGGGAAGATGGTCAAGGGGTTCATTGCGACAAGTATTGGTTTAATCATTAGTACGGTAGGTGTTGATTTACAAACAAGTATTTATCGTTTCACATTTGATTTACCTCATTTAAGTGAAGGTATCAACTTCTTAGTCGTTATCATTGGGGTATATGCCGTAGCAGAAGTATTATATAATTATTTACATTTAGATGCATTGAAACCACCTAAAGCTGATGTAGGATCAATGAAATTATCTAAGGAAGATATAAAGAACACAAGAGGCGCTATGCTTCGCCAAAGTCCTATTGGTTTCTTAATCGGTGTATTACCAGGAGCAGGCGGCTCTATTGCGGCAATGTTAAGCTATTCAACCGAAAAACAAATATCTAAAAATGGCAAGAATTTCGGGAAAGGTCAAATAGAAGGCGTAGCTGCGCCAGAAGCTTCTAATAATGCTGCTTCCGTAGGTGCTTTAATCCCGTTATTAACGATGGGCGTGCCAGGATCAGGAACAACAGCTGTAATTTTAGGTGCAGTCGTTATGCTAGGTTTACAACCAGGACCTTTATTATTTGCAAATGAGCCTGAAACGATATGGACACTCGTTAATAGCATGTTTATTGGTAATATATTCTTAGTCATTTTGAACATTGCTTTAATAGGATTACTGTTAAAAACATTACGTACACCACCCAAAGTGTTATATCCTATTATTTTGGTGCTAGCGTTTATCGGTACATATACATTAGGTTATAGTATCACTGATTTCTATATTCTAATTATTTTCGGTATTATCGGCTTAGTTATGAAATTATTAGATTTCCCGGCTGCGCCTTTAATTTTGGCAGCAATCGTAGGTTCAGATATGGAGCAGAATTTTCGTAAAAGCTTAATAGTGAGTAATAACAATGTAGCAGATATCTTTTTGGCATCCCCAATTAGTATCGTATTGACATTGATGACTATTTTAGCGCTGTTCTATCCACTGATTATAAAAGGATTTAAAAGAATGAAAGTGAAAAAATAACATAATAAATCTACTCATTATGTTATGTCATGAGAGGTTTCAAAACGTAGATAAACCAAGTGCTATAAAAGCATTTGGTTTATTTTTTATAGGTGTTTTTCCTTGAGATAATCTTTGTTTATCAATTTCTTTGCTAAATTTACAAGGAAATGGAAGAATTCTTTTTCGCTAATTCATTTATATATTTGTTGTCCTATATTTAGTTACATCAATGAATCAATGCAGTGATTTGTGCCGACCCCGCGGGAAAAGTACTAGCCGAATACTATAGGATGGCTCATGCCTGCTGAAAGTGTGTACAAAAAAGTGCTGACAAAGTCTTCAACTTTGTCGGCACTATGCAACTGCTCATTAAGTTCTATAAACAACGATTTTAAATAGTTATTATTGAAGCATTTCTTTATATACTTTTTGGTTTTGATAAACAGTAGTTAGCAGAGGTGCATTTAATTGGTATGATGCTGCTAAATTTAACAAATAACCTTGTAAATGATCTGCTTCAATATTTAGTCCTTTTTCCATATCTCGTTGCATAGAAGTCTTGAAGTGATAAGATAATTTCGGCAGTGATTTCATATATTGATCGACGATATTATCCGAAATCGGCGCACTATGTGTACGCATAATTGAAGCGACTTCATTGTATAGTGACTCAATAAAATCAACGCCTCCCACGCTATCACGAATTGGTCCAATTGGTGCATGCATGAGTGTAGTAAGACTTGATAGTACAGTGATCATTAAATATTTATGCCACATACCTTGCTGGATATTTGAACTTAAAATAAATTCAGCTTTGGTATTTGAAAAAGCTTGAGCAATTTGTTCAGCACGTTCACTTTGATCACCATTTAATTCACCAAAAAAGAGTTTGTCAAAAGGACTTGTATGAACGATTTCACCAACGGGGTTTAAAGTCGTTTCAATAACGCAATAACCACCCATAATTTTATTTTCACCGAAAGTTGATTGTAACTTTGGTAGATGTGCGATTCCATTAAGTAACGGAATAATCACTGTATTACCGTTAACAAATGGTGTTAAATCTTCAAGCGCATGTTCTAAATGATAAGACTTAGAAGACAAGAGCACTACGTCAAATGGTTTCACACGGTCTTTTCTTGTAATAAGTTGAGGGTTAAAGTGATAGTCACCCTTTTCGCTATGAATAGATAGACCATTACGCTCTAGATATGATTTTCTTTTTGAACGTACTAAAAATGTAACGTTTTGACCACCTTCAGCTAAGCGACCACCAAAGTAGCCCCCGATACCACCTGCTCCTAAGACTAAAATTCTCATTATTATGCAACTCCTCGTGTTATGTATTATTTCTATCTTGTTAATATATATATACCACTTCATAAAATTATTACGCATATTTATATATATATTTTATATTATTATTGTAGATGTATATATTAAATTAAGGTGTTATTTTTTCTTTAGCTTCTCAAATTATAAAGTTAACTATCAGAATGATTATTGTTTCACATGGAACGAAAGTGGAAATATTTATGAAAACAAATGATTTAGAATTTTCTAAAAACTTATTGACTAATCATGAGTGCGATGCTAGGATTAAAACAATCAAATACATATGATTTACTCTTATCTAGAGTGGTGGAGGGATGTGCCCTATGAAGCCCAGCAACCGTCGTTTTTGAAATGGTGCTAATTCACAGAAAGTAATTTTACTTTCAAAGATGAGGGAAGGTGGATACTTTCTCTTGAAAACCAAGAGAAAGTATTTTTTTATACATAGCTTTAGTCGTAAATTAAAACAAATTATAAGGAGAGATTTGATGAAAAGGTTTATAAGTTTAGTTTCGTTATTAGTATTAGCAGTTATATTAGCAGCGTGCGGAAATTCAAAGGGTGAAGGTGAGGATAAAAAAATCACGATAGCAACGTCTCCTGCACCACATGGCGAAGTGCTAAAACACGCTAAAAAAGCAATGAAAGAAGAAGGTTATGAATTAGAAATTAAGACAGTGAATGACTATAAAGTGCCTAATAAATTATTAGATAAAGGCGATGTAGATGCAAACTTTTTCCAACACGTGCCTTATCTAAAAGCTGAAAAAGAAGATCATAACTATAATATTGAAGAAGTAGGAAAAGTCTTAACTACGCCAATGGGTGTGTACAGTAAAAAATATAAAGATATTAATGATATCCCTAAAGGCTCAACAATTTATGTATCGAACAATCCTGCTGAAGAAGGACGCTTCTTATCATTTTTTGTTGATAAAGGTTTAATTAAAATTAAAAAAGGCGTAAATATTGAAGATGCAAAATTTGAGGATATTGTAGAAAATAAAAAGGATTTAAAATTCAATAACAAACAAGGTGCTGAATTTTTACCAAAAACATATAACAGCAAAGAAGGCGCGGCAGTTATTATGAATTCCAACTATGCTATCGATAATGGACTAACACCACATAAAGATTCGATTGCAGTTGAGGATAAATCATCACCATTTGCAAATATAGTCGCCGTTCAAAAAGGCCATAAAGATGATAAAAAATATCAAACGTTAATTAAAGTACTACAATCAAAAGAAACACAAGACTTTATTAAAAAAGAATACGGTCAAGACGTCATTCCGTATGAAAAATAGGTTGTCATAGATAACACAATAAATTGGTTACATTTTATATAGTAATTAAAAGTACCATATATTAATATTCTATAAATAAGGCGGGGGTAAAATGTCCAAAGTAGGAATCATTGGGCTTGGTAAAGTAGGAAGCCAAGTACTTACAGACGTCCAAAATTTAAATTTATTCTCAGATATTGTATTAATTGATACAGATACAGAAAGAGCAAGTGGTGAAGCACTGGATCATTTGCACACGCAAGGTTTACCTAATTCAACCCACATCAATATTCGCGAGGGCAATTACGAGGATTTAACCGATGCCTCATTCATTGTAATTACAGCAAGTGTGCCAACAGATCCTAATGAGGGTGACCGGGTATTGCTTGCGAAAGGTAATCGAATTATGATTGAAGGGGTCATGAAACAAATTAATCAAGTGACACAAGATGCGATTGTTATTTTAGTTTCTAATCCAGTAGATACAATTACTTATATGAGCAATGTGTCTCAGTATCCTTCACATAAAATAATTGGTACTGGTACATCTTTGGAAACATCTCGATTTAAAACATTGATTGCGACATATTACCAAGTTGACCCTAAGAATGTTGAAGCGTTTGTGATTGGAGAACATGGGCAACATGCAGTTCCTGTATGGAGTAAAGTTAGAATTTATGGCATGACATTAGATGAATTTCAACAATTGACGGATACGCCACCCATCGATAAAACGCGCATAACTTCAGAAATAGATCAGGTATCTATGGATGTGTTTTATAAAAAAGGATGGACAAATGCAGCGATATCGAAAGTAGTCAATTATTTAATACAAGCAATTGCATTAAACCAGCAGAGCATCATGCCGTTAACTTCAATAAGTAATGAATTTGGTTTGAATGAGAGTGCCTTTAGCCTACCTACATTAGTGGGACGTGAAGGTATTAAACAGAGGTTTGAAATTCAACTTAGTCCAACAGAAATTGCTCAACTCAAAGAGGCGCATCGATATATAAAACAAATAATTAGTAAAGTAACAAATTAATAATTGAGAGATAGTAACGAATGAAAAATTCAGTTGCTATCTCTTTTTTATTTAAAATAAGCATTTATAGCAGAAATTAAGGTGATGTTAAATAAACAGTGAACTCCTTGCTTATATAATGAGTTATAGCTACAATGTATTTGATATTATAGGTAACGCTTACTAATAAGGCGTGTAAGAATGTGGAAAGTGCGGTGCAGCTATGCAAGAAAGACATGCTAAACTGATTCGTTTAATATTAAATAATAGTAATGATTATTTAAGTGCAAACGAAATAGCGAACTACTTGAATGTTTCTAACAGAACTGTACGAAGTGACATTAAATATATTAATAGTGAGTTAGTGAAAGAACTCATTGTTAGTGTAAAGGGTCGAGGTTATAAAATGAACCGTACCTTATATAGTGTAGAACAATTAGCAGAAATCGTTACAGCATATACGAATAAAGAAAGTGAAATACTGTTGAAAATAGGGTGCCAATTGCTAATGCATCAACAACCCATGACTGTTGATCAATTGGAAAATGACTTTGACTTAACAAAATCAGAAGTAAATGACTATTTAAATAGAATACAATCATGGTGTACCTCATTTGATATTAATGTAAATATTTCTAAGAAGAAAGGTATTACAGTTAATGGTAACGAAATGAATATAAGAAATGCGATTCTCCATTTAAATCAGCTCTCTACAAAACACCAGACTGTAGAGCAATTCATTCTAAATGAAATACCGGAAGCACATATCCAAATGATATTTCAAATTATTAAAAATAACTTAAGTGATTACCAAATACAAACTTCCGATATTCGAATTCGACAATTGCTCATACATCTTATTATTATCTTTAAAAGAAACAATGGCAATGACGCTTCGTGGGTTGTAGATGAAGAATCACAAATTATAGCACAGCATTGCATAGACGAAATAAATCGTAAATTAGCATATAGTCTAAGTGATGAAACAGCTAAATTGTTTTCATTTTTTATTAGTTACTATTTTAATAAATACGATTTAGGCTTAGAAAAAGTGTTCGTTAAAAGTTATATCGATAGAATGATATATCAAATGGAAAAAAGTGTTGGAGTGAATTTTACAAAAGATAAAGCATTACGTGACAATGTTTATTCACATTTTAGTAGAACCTACTTACGTATTGCTAAAAATGTCTACATTAACAATCCATTAACTGAAGATATAAAAAAACATTATCCTTTTGTTTTTAACACATTATATGAAACAGTAAATCATCTGTCTGAAGACGCAAAAATAAATCTAGTAGAAGATGAAATTGCATTTTTAGCATTACATTTTCAATCATCAATAGATCGTAATGAAAAAAATCGTTTTAATATCGTAATTACTTGCTACTATGGTTTGGGTATTTCAAGTTTATTGGAAGCTAAAATAGCAAATTTAGATGATAGGATACACGTGATAGATACATTGAAATTAGAAAATGTGTCACAGTATGATTTTTCAGGTGTCGATGCTTTGATTACGACGCATTTTATAGATAAATTTCAGGTGCCAGATACATTACAAGTAATGGAGGTTTCTCCATTATTTTCCAATGAAGATGCTAATAAAATTCAATCATTTATACGGCATAAGCAAAATCCTGTGCTAAATCAGGATGAATTAGCAGCCATTCAATTTGATGTGCACTCAGACAAGCAAGAGCTAACAGAAGCATCCTATGTATTTGAACAGGCGCAAATTATTTTGGGGGAGAACCATTCAGTTAGCGAAAAATATATCCAAAGTGCTTTGGAAAGAGAAAAGTTTTCTTCTACTTTTATAGGAAATGGGATTAGTATTCCCCACGGCGATCCTGAAAAGGTACTGAAATCACACGTGGTTATTTTTAAAAACATGCAGGGTTTTGGCTGGAAACAAAATAGAGCGAAATTAGTCTTTTTCTTAGCAATAGCAGAACAAGATATTCCAGCTATGAAAAAGATTATTCATACGATAGCCAATTTAACTGAAAATGATGTAGATCAGTTGTTAGTGCTTGAAGATCAAATATTAAGGGATAAAGTAATTCAGTTAGTGAAAGAATAATTGCCACTACTAACGGCAATTAGTCTTTTTTATTTATTTGTGAATGCGTTTACAATTAGGAGTAAGGAGGATGAACGTTATGAAAATTTTAGCGATAACATCGTGTCCAAATGGGATAGCACACACGTATATGGCTCAAGAGAAATTAGAGCAAGCAGGTAAAGAAATGGGTATAGACATTAAAGTAGAGACGCAGGGAGGCGTTGGTGCTGAAAATGTTTTGACATCGAAAGAAATTAGAGAAGCGGATGGGATTATTATTGCCGCAGATCGCCAAGTAGATTTATCTCGATTTGATGGGAAATTATTAATCAATGAAAGTGTTCGAGAAGGTATTCATAAACCACAAGAACTCATTCAACGTATTATCGATAAAGATGCACACATACATCATGAAGCTAATGCGACAGGTGCTTCTAATCAAGATGATGAGGAGCAAAAAAGTGGCATGCAAATGATATACCAACATTTGATGAATGGTGTTTCATTTATGGTTCCATTTATCGTTGTTGGTGGACTATTGATGGCAATTGCATTGACTTTAGGAGGCAAAGCCACACCTGAAGGGTTAGTAATACCGGAAGATTCATTTTGGAAATCAATTGAAAATATCGGTAATTTAGCATTTAGCTTTATGGTTCCTATCTTGGCAGGTTATATTGCTGTAAGCATTGCAGATAAACCGGGGCTTGTGCCAGGGATGATTGGTGGTGCGATAGCTGCTGATGGTAGTTTTTATGGTAGTGACGCAGGTGCAGGTTTTTTAGGCGGTATCGTAGCAGGTTTCATAGCAGGTTATATTGCAAAATGGATAAAAAATATTAAAATACCAAAAGCAATGGCTCCAATTATGCCGATTATCATTATACCGATAATATCTTCACTTATCGTAGGGCTCATTTTTATTTTCTTAATTGGCGCACCGATTGCTAGTATTTTTGAAGGCTTAACGACATGGTTGAAAGGGATGCAAGGAACAAATATCGTAATTTTAGCGTTGATTATTGGCGCAATGATTGCTTTTGATATGGGTGGACCAGTAAATAAAGTAGCATTTCTATTTGGCTCAGCATTGATTGCTGAAGGAAATTATGCAGTCATGGGTATGGTTGCTGTTGCAGTATGTACACCACCTATTGGTCTAGGTCTTGCAACATTTATCAACAAACGCAAGTTTAATAAAGGTGAAGTAGAAATGGGTAAAGCTTCATTTACAATGGGATTATTTGGTATAACGGAAGGTGCGATTCCTTTTGCTGCTCAAGATCCCTTACGTATTATACCTTCTAATATGATAGGTGCTATGATTGCAGCGGCGATTGCAGCAATTGGTGGCGTAGGTGACAGAGTAGCACACGGTGGACCTATCGTAGCTGTGCTTGGTGGTATTGACCAAGTGCTCTGGTTCTTTATAGCAGTGATTGTAGGTAGTGTTGTGACAATGTTCTCAGTGTTAACACTAAGAAGAAAAACACCAGCAATATCTGGAGATGCAGCGCATACAGAAGCAGGAATGACAGAACAAAGTCAGAATGATTCAGAAGTAACTGCGCAAAATAGCGCCGAAGAAAAAGAAGATAAACAATCAACAACAGATGATGAAATTGAAGTATTTCAGCAAGAGGTAATTGAAATATCAGAGAAGAAATTGACAAGAGACGAAGCAATTGAACATCTTGTAGATCAATTAGATAAATATGATTACATTACAGATACGGAAAAACTGAAAGCAGACGTCTTAAAACGAGAAATGGAGTCGACAACGGCTATAGGCATGAATGTGGCAATACCTCATGCTAAGTCAGATGCAGTGAAAAAACCAATCGTAGCAGTTATGAATAATAAGCAAGGCGTGAATTGGGATAGCTTAGATGGCACATTGCCAAAAATTGTTTTCTTAATTGCAGTACCAAGTGATAGTAGTGATACTCACTTGAAATTGTTACAGCGTTTATCTAGAGCGCTAATGGATGATAATATCCGTCAAAGTTTAATCGATGCAACACATACAGAACAAATATACGATATACTAAAAGAAATATAATTGGAGGTATGAGCATATGCCATTATTCTTACAACCTGTTTTTCAAGAACGTATCTGGGGTGGTACGGCTTTAAAATCATTCAATTATGATATTCCTAATGAATATACGGGTGAATGTTGGGGGATATCAGCACATCCTAATGGACCGAATATAATTGAGAATGGTAAACATAAAGGTAAAACATTAGAAGCAGTATGGGATGAAGATAAAGCATTATTTGGTGAAACTGGTGATACTAAATTCCCTTTATTAACGAAAATATTAGATGCAAACGATAAATTATCAGTTCAAGTCCATCCAAATGATGAATACGCACAAAAATATGAAGGTGAATATGGCAAAACAGAGTGTTGGTATATTCTAGATGCACAAGAAGATGCAGAGATTATTTATGATGTGAACGCTAAAAACCAGGATGAATTGAACGAAATGATTGATCGACAACAATTTGATACACTTTTTAAAACAGTAAAAGTACAAGCAGGAGATTTCTTCTATGTACCAGCTGGAACAGTACACGCAATAGGAAAAGGTATTATGATTTTAGAAACGCAACAATCTTCGGATACGACATATAGAATATACGATTATGATCGTGTAGATAAAGATGGAAATAAACGTGATTTGCACTTAGAACAGAGTAAAGCTGTAATTCATCTTTCAGAAGATTCACCTAACACGACGCCAATACATGAAAATATCCAAGGGCAGCAGTACACACAATTTGTGTCTAATGATTTTTTCACAGTTGAACGATGGGTGATCGCTGGTAACTTAAATTATAGAAAACCGCATGACTACTGTCTTGTTTCAATTGTTGAAGGTAGCGGACAAATTACTGTAGATGGAAGCGACTATAGTTTAAACAAAGGTACGCACTTTATACTGACAACAGAAGATACAGAGATAAAATTTAATGGTGACATGACGATGATTGTCAGCCATGTATAAATAAGAAGAGGCAAGATGAATTTGATTTGTCACAAGGCAAATTAGTTTTGTCTGTGCCTCTTTTTATACATAATTAAGATAAACTAATAAATGATGGAGTTGGTGCCTGATGTTGAAAATTTGTGTTGATATTGGAGGAACTAAAACGATTGTGGGCCTTATCAATGAAGACTTAGAAATCGTAGCGAGTCAAAAATTTAAAACGGATAAAGATGTGCCCGAAAAGGAATTTGAAGAAATTATAAGTCTGGCGAATGATTATGTAGAGAATTTCGAAAATGTCGATAAAACTTCGTTAAATATTGCGATGCCAGGTCCTTGTGATTATAATCAAGGTTTATTTTTAAATCCCCCCAATTTGCAAAAATATAATGGATTTAATGCGGGTACTTATATAACACAGAATAGTGAATTTAAGCCACGATTTGTTAATGATACGGATGCTGCAATTTTAGCAGAACATCAGTATATAAAAGCACAAACTGAGGATTTCATTTATTTAACGATTAGTACAGGCGTTGGCATGGCTTATATGAAACAGGGACAATTAATCTCTGGCATTGACGGGAACTTTGGTGAGATTGGCCATACAGTAATTAAAAGCGATAGTAGTTACCAATGTCCTGTCTGTAAGCAATATGGCTGTGTGGAAAATGAGATTTCTGGATTAGCGATTAGCAGAAAAGCGAGTGGGATTCTCAAAAGAGAAGTGAGTACAAAAGAAGCCATTGAAATGTATGTTCAAGGTAAAGACAAAACAATAACTCACATGATTGAGGAAGTTTTAAACTTAACTCAACAACTGTGTACAAATTTATTTAGTGTATTTAATATTTATCATATTGTATTAGGCGGCGGCGTAACGCAAAGTCCATTGCCTTATAAAGAAAGTATAGAAACCTATGTAAAAGAACATCATTTAGTACGAAATAGCCCCATTAGTATTAAAGTAAGTGATTTAGAAGCTAATGTATTAACGGGTTTATATTTTGTGAATGAATCATAATAAAAGACTACACATACGTTGTATTACTATCAAATAACGTTTTTATAAACCTATTTGAAATGTATAACAATAGTGTGTAGTCTTTTTAAAGTTTATTTCTTTTAATAGCTAAGTATTTTCGTATGTTCAAAGTTTTAGATAATTGATCTGAAATCAACAAACCTAAAGCAATCGCACCTGCTATCAAAATAGCACGAATAAATGTGTTAGTCGCGTCAGTAAAATTAAGCGTAACGAGTTGTTGTGTCGCACTGAAAGCAATGCTTCCTGGAACAAGTGGAATAATACCAGGAATCATAAACAATACAACAGGCGCTTTATATATTCGACTCATAGTATGGCTGATTAAACCTAGTGTTAAACTACCTAATAAACTTGTGTATATTGTATCCATTTGTCCATGCTCGCTTAAAATAAAATGGACGATATAACCCATGGCTCCAGCAAATCCGGCGGGAAGAAATACCTTTTTATGCGAATCGTAAATCACGTTGAAGAAATAAGAGGCGCTGAAACTGCATAAGAATGTAATTAAAATAGTCATGAAGAATCCCCCTTAAAATAGTGAATACGCAATTGCTATGCCTGAACCAATCGCAAAAGCAATAACTAATGCTTCCAAAAATTTTGCTGTAAACATAAGCATGTGACGGCCAAATAAATCTTGTATTGCGGTTGTTATTAATACGCCAGGAACGATTGGCATGACTGAAGCAAGCATGGCAGGTCCAAACATATTATCAACATTGAATAATTTAGACCCAAAGATAACGATTGTTCCTATTACAAAAGAGGCTACAAATTCAGGGATAAACATAGTCAGTGACTTGCTATGCATAAATTCTACAATTAAAAATCCTGTAGCACCAGCTATGATTGCGGTAATCGCATCTGGCCATGTACCATTTTGTAAATATAAAAAGCTCAGCGAGATAATGCCAGCTGCTATCCCTTTCTTCCACAGTGGAATTGTTACTGATGTGCGATCTATATTTTTTAAAAGGTCGTAAGCTTCTTCTATAGATAATTGATTACTTGTGAGTTTCCGTGAAATTGCGTTAACTTGAAATATTTTCAATAAGTTGGTGGTATTTTTATTAATACGCAAAATGCGTGTATCGTGTTCCTCACTAAGTGAAAAATTGATAAACACATTTATGACATATCCTTGGCTATTGTAATAGCCCATACAAATTGCTATGCGACGCATAGTATCTTCAACACGCGATACTTCAGCGCCAGAAGATAAAAGTATTTTACCGGTAAGTAATATGACATTCATGGTTATTTGATCTTTTTGATTATCCAAACATGCACCTCCAACTTATTGAACAATTATTGTTATTATCCCAATATTAATTAACAAACACAAAGGTAAATACCTTTATTAATAGAATATAGGAGTTGAAATATAAAATTTACACACACAGGGGTCTTCGGTTTGTGTGACGGGATAATAGCGCGCAGTCTAAAAAACGCCCAAACAAATAAAGGTTGGGCGTTTTTGACGTGCTATATTTTCAGAGTGTGAACTTGGTTCTTAGCGTCACTAAGGAAACTTTTAACATTAGTTTCCTTAATTCCACTAAGGAAATTTTTTCATTAATTTCCAAGTGATGCTTTAAAACCTTTATCAAGATCTGAAATGATGTCTTCTACTTTTTCTGTTCCAACTGATAATCTTACAAGTTCTGGTAGTACACCTGAAGCTTTTTGTTCTTCTGGTGACAATTGTAAGTGTGTTGTACTTGCAGGATGAATGATTAATGATTTAGAATCACCAACGTTTGCTACGTGTGAGAATAAATCTAATCCTTCAACGAAATTAGCAATATCGTCTACTGAACCATCAACGCCAAAGGTGAGTATAGCGCCTTGTCCATCTGGTAGATATTTTTGAGCTAATTCATTGTAAGCATTGTTTTCTAAACCAGGATAGTTTACCCATGTTACATTTGGATGTTTTTCTAAATATTGTGCGATGCGTAAAGCATTTTCTGAATGACGTTCCATACGTAGATGTAATGTTTCTAAACCAATTAAGAACTCATGAACATTGAAAGGTGATACAGATGCACCTAAATCACGTAATAATTGAACACGTGCTTTAGTGATAAATGCAGCTTCTCCTACATCCTTCGCATAAGAGACACCATGATAACTAGGGTCTGGTTCTACTAAGCCAGGGAATTTACCGTTATCCCAATTAAATTTACCACTATCAACAATGACACCGCCGATTGAAGTACCATGGCCACCAATAAATTTAGTGGCTGAATGAACAATAATGTCAGCACCATGCTCAAACGGACGTAATAAATAAGGCGTTGGGAATGTATTGTCAACAATTAATGGAACGCCATTATCATGTGCAATATCTGCAACAGCTTCTATATCTAGAACATCAATACGAGGGTTGCCGATTGTTTCTGCATAAACAACTTTCGTTTTATCTGTAATAGCATTTTTAAAGTTTTCAGGATTGCTAGGATCTACAAAATGGACTTTAATACCTAATTTTTTGAATGTCACTTTTAATAAATTATATGTACCACCGTATAAGTTTGAAGAAGCAACAATTTCATCACCTGTTTCAACGATGTTTAATAATGCGAGATGTATTGCAGCTTGTCCTGAAGCAGTAGCTAAAGCGCCAACGCCCCCTTCTAGAGCCGTGATGCGTTCTTCAAAGACATTTTGTGTTGGGTTCATAATTCTCGTGTAAATATTACCGTCTTCTTGTAGCGAAAATAATTTTTGTGCATGGTCTGTACTATCAAATACATAACTCGTTGTTTGATGGATAGGTACTGCGCGTGATTTTGAATCATCCACTTGTTGACCGCCATGAATTGATAATGTGTCTAAATGCCATGAATTCTGACTCATAATGTAAATCCTCCTATAAATTTGAATTTTCTGATAACTAACACTATACAAGAGCTATATAGTGAATTCAAGTATTCTTATTAAAAAAGTAAGGATTTATTTTAAGTGTTTTACAATATTTTAATTATAAAATTTGCAAAAAGGGCTGAAACTATTTATAATTCATATCAGTATAGTAGGGAATAAGCAAAATATTAAAAACACCTGTGTGTGGAGGACTATGATGATTGCATATGATTTAATCGGCAATACACCTATGGTATTATTAAAATCTTTTAGTAATGAGGATGTTCAAATTTATGCTAAATTAGAACAATTCAATCCTGGCGGTAGTATTAAAGATAGACTTGGGAAGTATTTAATTGAAAAAGCTTTAGAGAACAACTTAATACAAAAAGGTGGAACTGTAGTAGAGGCATCAGCAGGCAATACGGGTATTGGCGTAGCTATTGCAGCCAACCATCATAATATAAATGCAGTTATTTTTGCACCTGAAGGTTTTGCAGAAGAAAAAATAGCTATTATTAAAGCCTTAGGTGCTGAAGTTAGAAGAACTGAGAAAGCACTAGGCATGCAAGGTGCTCAAGAAGCAGCAAAGCAATATGAATTGCAAACAGGCGCACTTTATTTAAATCAATTTGAATCTGCTAACAACCCGAAAGCATATTTAGAAACGTTGGGCAAAGAAATTACAGACGCATTGCCAGAAATAGATTATTTTGTAGCTGGTATAGGTTCAGGAGGTACATTTACAGGTGTTGCAGAACACTTAACTTCATTAAATGTAGAGAATGTCATAGTTGAGCCGGAAGGTTCTATATTAAGTGGAGGAGCTCAACATCCCCATGATATTGAAGGTATCGGTTCTGAAAAGTGGCCTCAGTTTTTACCTGAATCCTTAGTTTCTGATATTGTTAAGGTATCTGATAAAGATGCTTTTGAAAATGTAGCATTATTGGCAAAACGAGAAGGATTACTTGTAGGAAGTTCCTCTGGCGCAGTCTTACAAGGTGCATTAGAAGTAAAAAAACACATCAATAGTGGCGTTATTGTAACGATTTTTCCTGATGGTAGTGATCGATACATGTCACAAAAAATCTTTAATTATGAGGAGAATCATTAATGAATAAAAAAACACAATTAATTCACGGCGGATCTACTACAGACCCATATACAGGTGCAGTAACTACACCAATTTATCAAACAAGTACATTTATGCAAGATGACATCGGTGATATGAGACAGGGATATGAATATTCTCGTTCAGCTAATCCAACACGTAGTTCATTAGAAGGCTTAATTGCTGATTTAGAACATGGTCAATATGGTTATGCATTTGGTTCAGGTATGGCAGCAATATCAGCAGTGATTATGTTATTAGATGAAGGCGATCATTTATTGATAAATTCTGACGTTTATGGTGGCACTTATAGAGCTCTAACAAAAGTGTTTTCACGTTTTGGAATAAAAGCAGATTTCATAGATACAACGCATATAGATGAAGTGGAACAATATATTAAACCAGAAACAAAAATGTTATATATTGAGACACCTTCAAATCCATTATTACGAGTAACAGATATTAAAAAATCAGCTGAAATTGCACAAAAACATAATTTGATATCAGTTGTTGATAATACATTTATGACGCCATATTTCCAAAACCCATTAACATTGGGTATTGATATCGTATTGCATTCAGCTACAAAATACATTGGTGGTCATAGTGATGTCGTTTCAGGCCTAGTTGCTACAAATGATGAGAACCTAGCTGAGCGTATTGGATTTATTCAAAATTCAACAGGCGGCGTGTTGGGACCACAAGATAGTTATTTATTAATTCGTGGTATTAAAACATTAGGGCTAAGAATGGAACAAGTACAACGTAATGCACTTTCAATTATTGAAATGTTGCAACACCATCAAAATGTTAAACAAGTATTCCATCCAAGCATCGCTGAACATTTAAACCATGATATCCACGAAGCACAATCAGAAGGACATACTGGTGTTGTTGCTTTTGAAGTTGAGGATATAGAAAGTGCCAAAGCAATTATCCGTGAATCGCAATATTTCACATTAGCTGAAAGTTTAGGCGCAGTAGAAAGTTTAATTTCTGTACCAGCATTAATGACACATGCATCTATTCCTAAAGACATTCGTGCCAAAGAAGGTATTGCAGATGGGCTAATTCGTCTCTCAGTTGGCATTGAAGACACTGAAGATTTAGTGGAAGATTTAAAAAAAGCGTTAGATCACCTAAAATAATTAATTATAAAAAAGAACCTCCAATCATTTGGAGGTTCTTTTTTATAAGACACTGTTCTGTTGTGATATCTATGTAGTACTTTTTGTAGCCTTTGTATGTCATATTGGATAATGGCTTATTAGGACTTAAGTTTAGTTTTAAGATAAGGCTTCTATGTATCACAGGGTTATTTTCTAGGAATACCAATCACATGACCTAATTGTTTTGGAATGTCGAAGGGTTGTTGGCTATCAAAATATGTTTTGATCTTATCATAAACAGGTTCAGGGAAATTCATGCTACGTCTTGTATGGTGACTTACGCCCATCATAATGACTTCATAAGTAGCCGTACGTTCATCCTGCTCATTATACATCGTTAAAAACAAATGCACTCTCTTGGCATCATAGTCATGTATATGAAATTTGATATAAAATTGATCATCTAGTAATAATTCATTTAAAAAAGAAATATGTGCTTCGATGCTAAATATCGTGATCTCTTGATCGGGACGATATGAAATTGATAAATCTACAGATTCAAAGAAACCAACAACTGCATCACTGAAAATTGAATAATATTGTGCGTCGTGCATATGATTATTACGGTCAATCCAAGATGGTTGTACGGTATTTCTATATATGTATTCTTCTACCATGAGACCACTCCTATAATTATTTTTTAATATTGGACTACATAATTGTATCAGTTTTATAGTGAAAAGTTTAAAAATTTGTTTTCTCTATAATGATATTATTATTAGTTGAAAAGTGCGTATTATATAATGTGAATACCATCAAGAATAAGTATTTTCAGCGGTTTGAAAATTAAAGCTAAGTGAGTTACTATGAATATGTAAACGTTTACATTGTTGTGAGAGACAATACGAAGTTACATTGATAGATGTGTACAAAGGGGTTATATAATGTAATGCGTTCTATTTCACAATGATGATTTTACGTTTTAAACAAAAAATATTACTACGTACAAAGGGGATTACTATGAAGAAAGTATTTTTAATAGGTAGTGCCTTAATTGGTATAATTGTGGGCGCTGGATTTGCTTCAGGACAAGAAATCCTACAATATTTTACTAGTTTCGGTAAGTTGGGTATATTTGCAGCAATTGTTTCAACAATGTTATTTTCATATATTGGTATGGTACTTGTATGGCTAGGTAGTAAGTTTAAAGCTCAAAGTCATAATGATGTAATACATAAATTAACAGGCGGTACATTGTTTGGTAAAGTGCTTGCATGGGTGATAGATATTGTACTCATCATCGCTTTATTTGGATTTGGTGTCGTAATGCTTGCTGGTGGTGGTTCGAACTTTGAACAACAGTTTGGTATACCAGCAGTACTTGGAACATTATTAATGGTTCTCTTAGTATTTTTATTCGGTATGTTACGTGTAGATAATGTTGTTAAAGTTATCGGTAATATTACACCGTTATTGATTATAGCGATTCTCGTTGTTGCGGTTTATTGCTTGTTTACTATGTCAGGTACGTTTACTGAACTCACTGACATAGCTAAAGAACATACGTCAGCGGTGCCGAATTGGTTTATTTCAGGAGTTAATTACGTTTCATTAAATATCAGTTTAGGAGCAACTATGGCAATTGTTATGGGTGGTAGTGAGAAGAATCCTAAGGTAGCTGCATGGGGTGGCTTCTTCGGAGGATTTGTTTTAGGCATAATGATTATGATAAGTCATTTTGCGATACTTTCTAAAATTGAAACGGTAGGGGATTTACCAATGCCGATGTTAGGGCTTGTAAATGATATATCTCCAATTTTAGGTGTTCTTATGTCTATTATTATCTATTTAATGATATTTAATACGTGTTTAGGTATGTTCTATTCACTTGCTACACGTTTTACTACTCCTGAAACAAAACAGTTTAAAATATTTTATATCTTAGCTATTTTAATTGGCTTTGCAGTAAGTTTTGCAGGATTTACAGACTTAATGTCATTATTTTATCCATTCATTGGTTATTTAGGATTAGTATTAATTGTGGTATTAATTTATGCACCATTTAAAGTTAAACGATTAGAAAAAAATGGAGAATTACCATAATAGAAATAAAATCAATATGATCATTTGTGTAGGCTTTATTTTACAAATTTGAATATTAAGATAGAATGAATAGGCATAGAACTAAGAAAAACAGATGTATTGTGAGGGGAGTACTATTATGGTATTTGTTGCATTAATATTATTTATTTTATCTTTAGTCTTACTTATTTATTCTATCGCATTATTAATGGGCAAGGATGGTTCGTTATTTAGTTTGTTTACGAATGGAGAAAAAACTTTAACTAAAGGACAAAAGTTATTAATCTATATCGTTACGATAGTTTTGTTAGTGATAAGTTTAGTTTGGTTACTTAATTTAATTTAAAAGTTGTGTCTTTAGTTTGAAAAATAATTTATATATTTAAAAGGACTAATCCATTTAATACGGATTAGTCCTTTTATTTTGAGAATGGTATTTATGTCCAACCTCGAGAATAACTAATATTTTCTTAAAAAATCAACGTCACGATCGAAGATTTCTTTAACAACATAAGTTTGTAATGTTGTTAAAATCTTTTCGATTACTTGTGTTTTGTTAGATAAAATACGAATGCTAAAACCATGTGTTGGTAACTGTGTAATACCAAAACGACAATCATATACTTGTTGCAAGTGTTTAATTTGATCGAATACGTTATCTATAAATTTTTGGTTAACATCTGGGTGGATAAAATAACAAGAACCCAAGTGGCTATAATGCTCCATGTAACCAATATCATCCACTTTATTTTTAGTTGGATCAAGTAACATATTATCAAATACAACGAGATCATCGTCTACATAAATTTCATTTAATAAATGCATATATGTGTAGCTAAAGGCTTTACCTTCTTTAGAATATCCTGGTGTTAAAATATCTGTATAAAATAAAGATGCTGTTGAACTCAAGTTAAATGTATTATGTTGATAGAATTTGGCATTTTCAAAAGCGATAATTGGATCGCCTACATATTCCGCATAAGCGTTATCTTTAATATTGAAATTTTGATATTGTTCCACATGGTCATTTAACGTTTTATAAATTTTCGTTGCACCTTGCGAAGTTAATATGACTTTCGCATTAGTGTCTATATTGAAGTTCATGTTATAGCGATCACCGTCTAAATAACCGCCACCTACGTTTACAATATAAAATGTAGGAATATCCGAGCCGTTTAAGTAAACTGGACGCATTACTTTTAATGCTCTTTCAAAAAAGATATCACGTGCAACAGATTTTTTTCCGTTATTAAAAACAGTTAAATCTAATTGGCCGGTCCATTTTTGATTTGACTCAGACATTAAGCTAATCCTTTAAGAAATACATCTTGTTCAATCCACTCAAGTACATTGTCTAAACCTTCGTCAGTTTTAAGATTTGTGAAAGTGAAGGGGCGATCACCACGGAATGCTTTTGTATCTTCTGCCATGCGTTCTAATGATGCATCAACATAAGGCGCTAGGTCAGTCTTATTGATTACAAAGTAATCAGATTTAATCATACCTTGTCCACCTTTGCGAGGAATTTTTTCGCCTTGTGCCACATCAATAATATAAATTGAAAAATCAACGAGTTCTGGGCTGAAAGTTGCAGCTAAATTATCTCCACCAGATTCAATGAAAATAAGTTCGATATCCTCATTGCGTTCTTTTAGTTCATCAATTGCTGCAAAGTTCATTGATGCATCTTCACGAATTGCTGTGTGTGGACATCCACCTGTTTCAACACCGATAATTCTATCTTCAGGTAATACACCTGAGTTAACTAATATTTTTTCATCTTCTTTTGTATATATATCATTAGTGATAACACCAATGCTCAAGTCTTTTGCTAAACGTTTAACAATTTTCTCGATAAGTTGGGTTTTACCTGCACCGACAGGCCCCCCGATACCTATTTTAACTGTCTCTGTCATAAAAATTGTCCTCCTAAGATATAAAAATTCTTACATTGACGTTCTCGTGTTCCATCTGGTTGATTTCTAATCCTGGCGCAGTAATGCCCAATTGAGATTCATCCAATGTCATGATATGGTCTCTTGTCTCTTTCATAAGTGGAATCATATGATGGACAATACGTTGACCAGCAGTTTGCCCTAAAGGAATTGCACGTACAGCATTTTGAGTTAAACTAGACACGTTTTGATATAAATAATAATCAATAATTGTTTCGATATCGACGCCTAAATGATGTCCGAGCATTGTAAAACAAATGGCAGGATGCAACTTGGCTTTTTTCTCTTTTAGTTGCGCATTGTACCAGTCAATCCAGTCACTATCATAAAGTTCTGAAGCGAGTTTGACCATGCGGTTACCCATTTGTTTTGAACCTTGTCGTGTTTCTTTTGGTAAGTTTTGCACGAAAAGAATTTTATCTAATCGTAATATAGATTCTGAATCATTTTGATCGAGCGCATCATAGACAAGGCGCATGGCTAAGCCATCTGCATATGTCAATTGTTCATTTAAGAATAACGTGAGCCATTGTTGAAAGCTTTCTTCGTCATGTACTGTGTCCCGTTGAATATAAGTTTCAAGACCAAATGAATGACTAAATGCACCTGTCGGGAATTGAGAATCACAAAATTGAAACAGACGTAGGTGTGCATGATCAGTCATGTGAATGACCTATATGTCTAAATGCTTTATTTACTTTACGATCTTCGTGCTCGTATGGAATCCCTAAATCTTTTAATAAAGATTCTACTAAGTAGTCGTATTGTACAAGCATTTCAGTTTCTGTAAATTGTGCTGGCAAATGTCTGTTGCCAAGTTGATGCGCGATATCTCCCATTTCTTGTAGCGTGCGTGGTTTAATAACGAGTAAATCTTCAGAATTCACATCTACGATAATCATATTGGTATCGTCTTTATATAAAATGTCGCCATATTGTAAATCAATAGGTTGTTTTAAACGAATTCCAATTTCATTACCATGGTCTGTCGTTACACGTTGAATACGTTTAACTAAATCAGAGTTTTCCAAGTATACTTTTTCTGTATGTTTCTCTTTTTCACTATCAGCAATGTTAGCGATATTTCCTACAATCTCTTCGATGATCATTTTTTACCTCCTAGAATAAGAAATAGCGTTGAGTTAACGGTAGTTCAGTAGCTGGTTCACTTGTAATTTTTTCTCCGTCTACGAATACTTCATATGTTTGTGGATCAACATCTATTTTGGGCGTTGCGCTATTATTTTTCATATCTGCTTTACTTAATTTACGGATATTACGAACAGGTCTCACTTTACGTTTTAAACCGAGTAGTTTATCAATGTCATTTTCATAAGCTGTTGACGACACGAAAGTCATTGAAGTACTTTGCATATTGCCGCCTAATTGTCCGTACATTTTACGGTACTTCAATGGTTCAGAAGTAGGTATAGAACCATTAGCATCACCATTAATGGCTGTATTAATGAGTCCGCCTTTAAGAATAACATCTGGTTTTACACCAAAGAAAGCAGGTTCCCACATGATAATATCGGCGAGTTTACCTTCTTCAATAGAGCCAACATAATCTGAAATACCGTGAGTAATTGCAGGGTTAATCGTATATTTAGCGATATAACGTTTGATACGATTATTGTCATTATGTTTACTGTCACCTTCTAATGCACCGCGTTGTTCTTTCATACGGTGCGCAACTTGCCAAGTACGTGTGATAACTTCACCGACACGTCCCATAGCTTGAGAATCAGAACTTACCATACTAAATACGCCAATATCATGTAATACATCTTCTGCTGCAATTGTTTCTTTACGAATACGAGAATCAGCAAAGGCGATATCTTCTGGGATTGCAGCGTTTAAGTGATGGGTAATCATGACCATATCTAAATGTTCATCTACAGTATTTACTGTGTATGGAAGCGTTGGGTTTGTAGAAGAAGGTAAGATGTTTGGATAGGCAGCAGATTTAATTAAATCTGGCGCATGGCCACCACCAGCACCTTCTGTATGATACATGTGTAATACGCGGTTTTTAACTGCGGCCATCGTTTCTTCCATGAAGCCAGCCTCATTTAATGTATCAGCGTGTAGTGCAATTTGAACATCATAGTCATCTGCGACTTGTAAAGCATGGTCTAATGCTGAAGGCGTTGCGCCCCAGTCTTCATGTACTTTTAAGCCAATCGCGCCAGCATGTACTTGTTCTACTAAGGCAGTGTGATTGACTGCTTGTCCTTTACCAGTGAAACCGATATTTAATGGCAATGATTCCGCTGCTTCTAACATGCGGTGTAGGTGCCATGGTCCTGGAGTAACTGTAGTTGCTTTTGCACCTTCAGATGCACCAGTACCGCCACCAATATGGGTAGTAACCCCACTTTCAAGTGCAACTTGTGACTGCTCAGGGTTAACAAAGTGAACGTGTGTATCGATACCACCTGCAGTTACGATTTTACCTTCTGCTGAAATGATATCAGTCGTAGCACCAATGATAATATCTACATTATCCATAATATCTGGATTACCTGCTTTACCGACTGCCATAATATAACCATTTTTGATGCCGATATCGGCTTTAATGATTTTATCGTAGTCGATAATCATTGCGTTTGTCATAACTAGATCTGCAACTTGTTTATCATCACGCGTGACATTAGGGTTTTGAGCCATGCCATCTCTGATAGATTTACCGCCACCAAATGTTGCTTCATCGCCATACGTAGCATAATCTTTTTCCACTCTTGCAAATAAATTTGTATCTCCAAGTCTTACAGAGTCACCAACTGTTGGACCATAAAGACTTGTATATTGTGATTGCGTCATTTTAAAACTCATGCTTTATACCCACTTTCTTTATTCGCATTTTCGCTTTCTTCATTAACTTCTTCTACTGATAAATCTTCATCTCGATAGACACAAGATTCATCAATGGGTCCATTCACTTCACCGTGGAAACCAAAAATTCTTTGTTTGCCTCCATATTCAATCAACTGAACATCTTTTTCATCTCCAGGTTCAAAACGTACAGCCGCACCTGCCGGAATATCCAGTCGTTTACCATACGCCTTTTCGTGATCAAATTTTAATGCAGGATTCACCTCAAAAAAATGATAGTGTGAACCGACTTGTACAGGTCGATCTCCAGTATTTTTTACATTAAGTATTGTGGATTTATGACCTTTATTCACTTCTATTTCTGTACGTTTAACTATAATTTCACCAGGTTTCATAATATAAATCCTCCTTTATACAATTGGATGATGTATCGTAATTAATTTTGTGCCATCAGGGAATGTTGCTTCGATTTCCAAGTCAGTTATTAAACCTTCGACACCTTCCATCACATCATCTTCACTTAATATTTGCCTACCGTAACTCATAAGTTCTGCTACAGATTTCCCATCTCTTGCACCTTCAAGAATTTCGAAACTAATTATAGCTACTGCTTCTGGATAATTTAACTTTAAACCTCGTTGTTGACGTCTGCGTGCTAAATCAGCAGCTACGACTAACATCAACTTATCTTGTTCACGTTGAGTAAAATGCACGAGCTTCACTACCTTTCAATTATTAATATGTTTCTACTATTTATCTCCATATTTTAATAATAGGCCGTTTATAATTTAACTACAAGAATAACCCCTTGCAAGTGTGAAAAATAAAGAAAAATTTGATAATGGAAAATATGTATCTCTTTAAATTTAGTGGATATTAATATAATATTATTTAAGTTAAAGAATATAGAAATCAGGTGACGTTGTGGACGCTATTCGGATAATATTGAAGAATATTGCGCAAGTATTATTGTTGAACAATTCGTGGACAGGGTTGTTTATTTTAGCAGGAATTTTTGTAGGCAATTGGAAAGTGGGGCTAATGGCTTTAATTGCAAGTGTCATTTCCTTATTGCTTGCAAAACGCACGAATTATTCCGAAGAGGAAATCAATACGGGATTGGCTGGATTTAATCCCGTACTTACTGCCATTGCTTTAACATTGTTTTTAGTACCAGAATGGTATAGCGTGATTATTGTATTAGTGGCAATTATTATAACAATGCCTATTGGTTCGGCATTTAGAGAGTTTTTTAAACCATTTGGTGTGCCAATGTTAACAATGCCATATGTATTTGTAAGTTGGATTGTATTACTCATGTCATTCCAATTTAAATTTGTGAACGCAGATGTTAATATTTTGCCGAATACAGTTCAGGAAATTAAATTTTCTGGTCATAGTATCGACTTTATAAGTGCATTTTTGACAGGTTTCAGTGAAATATTTTTACTTAAAAATATGATTGCAGGTATATTAATTCTTATTGGTATTTTTATTGCTTCTAGAAAAGCTGGTACATTTGCAATTATTGCAAATATTATAGGTTTTGCAGCAGTCACGGTACTTGGTGGTAATCACGACCAAATTAATGATGGTCTGTTTGGCTATAATGTCATACTTACAGTGTTAGCTTTAGGTGTCGCATTTAGTACTAGAATTCCGCGTTATATAAGTATTGTGTTAGGCATTCTGCTAACTGTCATATTACATGCAGGCATGACTACATTATTAACACCATTTGGTTTACCGGTATTTACATTGCCATTTATTATTGCTACGTGGATTATGCTATTTGCGGGTAATCAAATGAAAGAACAACAAATAGAGTGATATAACATGAAAACTTAAAGTAATCTGGTTGAAAGTGTAGTTAACTCTATTGTTATAAGTTTTAAAATATAAATTTCTAATTGATTTTAAGAATGGTTTTTTAGAAAGAAGGAAAATAAATGAAAAAATTAGTTGTATTGTTTGCAACCGCAGCAATTACTTTAGCAGGATGTAGTGGATCTGGAAGTCAATCTAAAGGAAACACTTTGAACATTGAGTTACCTTTAAAAACAACTTCAATCGCCCCTTATGAAACCGATGTACCAGTGAAAATTGGCGCAGCAGAATCTTTGTTTAAAGCCTCCGCTGAAGGGAAAGTTCAAAAATTATTAGTTGAATCATATGATCAAAAGTCACCAACTCAACTCGATCTAAAAATAAAAGATGATATTAAATTCCAAAATGGTAAAAAAGTGACTGGTAAAGCAGTGAAATCTAGTTTGGAAGAAAGTATTGAGAAAAGTGACTTGGTAAAAGGATCTCTTCCTATTAAGGACATTCAAGTAGACGGACAAAATGTTACGATTACGACAAAAGAAGCATATCCTGAATTAGTTTCAGAGCTTGCCAGTCCATTTTCAGCGATTTATGATACGGAAGCAAAGGGCGATGTAAATAAAACACCTGTTGGTACTGGACCATATCAAATTAAAGATTATAAGCAATCTCAAAAAATTAAGTTAGATCAAAACAAAGACTACTGGCAAGGTAAACCGAAACTAGATCATATCAATGTTACATATCAAGAGGATGGTAACGCGCGTACGAGTGATTTAGAATCAGGTAAAGCAGACGTCATTACAGATGTACCTGTTGAAAAAGTAAAAACACTAAAAGAGAGTGATGAAACAAAAGTATCAAATGTTTCAGGATTTAGAACAGGCTTACTCTTATATAACCATACTAGCGATAAGATGACGCAACCTGTACGCGAAGCACTTGATAAAGTCATAGATCGTGAAAGTATTGCTAGAAATGTGTCAAAAGGTCATGCTAAACCAGCGACCGGGCCTTTCAATACCAAATTAGATTTCATAGAGAATCAACAAGTACAGAAACAAGATATAGATAAAGCCAAGCAAATTATGGAAAAAGAAGGCTATACCAAAGAACATCCATTACAATTAACAGTTTCAACATATAATGGGCGTCCAGAGCTTCCAAAAATTGCACAAGTCATCCAATCAGATGCTAAAAAAGCAAATATCGATATTAAATTACGTAATGTGGATGATATCCAAGGTTATCTAAAAGATAAAAATCAGTGGGATGCATCACTTTATAGTTTTGGTACGATTCCAAGAGGAGACACAGGTTATTTCTTCAACCAAGCGTACAAACCAGAAGGTGCGATTAACGCAGGTGATTATGACAATGACAAAGTGACTGGGCTAATAAATCAATTTAATAAAACAGTAGATACAAAAGAACGTCATCGTTTAACGAATGAAATTATTGATATAACGAACAAAGACTTAGCAAATAGTTATATTTCATATAATGATAATATCGTCGGTATGAATAAAGATGTAGAAAACCTAAAAGCAACACCGGAAGGCGTCTATCTTATCGATTATAAAGTAGATAAAAAACAATGATATTAAAAAATATACTTTCTAGAATTGGACAAATGATCATTGTATTGTTTGTCCTTTCTACTATCACATTTATATTAATGAAACTTACGCCAGGAGACCCAGTCGACAAAATTTTACATTTAGATGTAGCTAACGTTTCAAGTGAACAAATTGAAGCCACCAAACAAAAATTAGGTTTAGATCAGCCCGTAGTCATCCAATATATTCAATGGTTAGGACAAATTGTACAATTGAACTTTGGTACGAGTTATCAAACAGGTGAACCTGTAATCAATGAATTGATTTATTATACGCCACCTACAGCATTCATAGCTGTTTTGACTATTATTATTGTTTTTATTGTAGCAGTGCCATTAGGTATTATTGCAGCGAAATACTATCATACTTGGATTGATACATTGATCCGGATAGTAACATCTTTTACTGTTAGTATACCGTCCTTCTTTTTGGGAACATTATTGATTTATGTATTTGCTCAAAAACTCAACTTGCTCCCATCATCCGGATTAGATTCGTTAGCAGGGTACGTCTTACCTGTGATAGCACTTAGCATAGGTATGAGTGCCTATTATGTCAGATTAATGCGTTCTAATTTAGTAGAATTGTACCAATCAAAAGAAATAGAAGCGGCTCGGCTCAGAGGGATGTCTGAACGTTATATTTTATGGAAAGACTTGTTTAAACCTGCTATTTTACCGGTCGTTACTGTCTTGGGTATGTCTATAGGCAGTCTTATTGGAGGCACAGTGGTTATTGAAAACTTATTTGGCATACCAGGTATTGGCCATTTCTTAGTCGATAGCATTCGAGCAAGGGATTATCCTGTCGTGCAAGGTGCAGTCCTTATGATCGGCTTCCTTGTAGTTCTAGCTAACACCATCAGTGACTTACTGCTATTATGGCTAGATCCAAAACGGCGATACAATAAAAAACGTAAAAAGACTAAAGTAGCGCGTCAGGATGGTGAGATGTAATGAAACATATGAATAAACACAATCTCATTTTCTATGTTTTTGCCTTCTATCTCATCATAATTATCATAGCGCAATTTTTTGTTTCAACTCATAGTGCATTAGAAGTACATTTAGGTAATGCTTTGGAAAAGCCAAGTTTGGCCCATTGGTTAGGCACAGATGATTATGGTAGAGATTTATTATCGAGAGTTATTGTTGGAGCAAGATACACTTTACTCATTAGTTTGGTTACATTACTTGTTACAGTAATTATTGGTGTCCCACTTGGACTTTTAGCAGGCTACAAAAAAGGCATCGTTGATACTGTGATTATGCGTTTAATTGACATTGGACTAAGTATTCCAGAATTTGTATTGATGATTGCATTTGCCAGCTTCTTTAAACCAAGTATTTGGAATTTAGTCATCGCCATTACAATAATTAAATGGATGACATATACAAGACTTACGCGTTCTGTAGTAAGCAGTGAAATGATGAAACCTTATATACAAATGGCTAAGCTTTTTAATGTGCCAACGCGTACAATTATTTGGAAGCATTTTTTACCACAAGTTACGCCATCTATTATTGTGCTGATGACTGTGGATTTTGGTAAAATCATACTTTATATTTCATCACTATCCTTTTTAGGATTAGGTGCGCAACCACCTTCACCTGAATGGGGTGCAATGCTTAATGCGGGACGTGACTATATTAGTTCTTATCAATTATTATTAATTGTGCCAGCAACTTTAATTACACTAACAATATTGTTATTCAATTTAGCTGGTGATGCGTTACGAGATAAATTATTAAAAGGGAAGCGTGATTTGGATGACTAATATACTCGAGATATCCAATCTATCAATCAAAGATAATACAGGAACCGCACTCATCCATAATATCAATCTAGGGCTTAAGCAAAGTAAAGTGAATGTCCTAGTTGGTGAAAGTGGTTCAGGTAAAAGTTTAACTGCCAAAGCACTCGTTCAACGTGTACCACGTACATTAGATATGAAATTTGATGGATTACGTTACAAAAACCAAAGTGTCAGAGATATGCATACTTTATTAGGCAAAGATATCGGTTTTATTTCTCAAGACTATACACACAGCTTTAATGATCATACAAAACTGGGTAAGCAACTTATGGCTATTTACAGAATGCACTATAAAGTTAAGAAAGCAGTAGCAAAGCAGTTTGTCATCAAAGCATTACAATGGGTAGATTTAGTACCTGACCAAGTCATGGACCGCTACTGCTTTAGCTTGTCTGGAGGACAACTTGCTAGGGTACAAATTGCAAGTGTTCTGATGTTAAATCCAGAAGTCATTATCGCTGATGAACCAACCTCATCATTAGATGCGATAACGGGCTATAATGTAATGAACTTAATTAAACATTTAGCGGAAGTGCATCAAGTAACTTTATTAATTATCACACATAATTTATCACACGTTTTAGATTTTAGTGACTGGATTCATGTGATACGTCACGGAGAAGTGATAGATTCTAATCATGTTCAAGCCTTTAAAAATCACAATGTAAAACCCTATAGCCTGGAGTTATTTAATTCCCGTAGTCAGCTAAGAAGGGAGAATGCTTATGATTGAATTAACAGGAATAAACTTTAAATACGATCAAGATCCTATTTTAACTAATATTAACCTGACTATAAAAGCGGATGAAATTATTGGTATCGTAGGTGAAAGTGGTTCCGGAAAAACAACTTTAGCGCATCTTATGCTAGGTTTACTTCAACCGACCGAAGGACAAATCATCACACATGGATTAACACTATTACCTATATTTCAGCATGCATATGATAGTTTTAATCCGAAATTTAATATGGGAAAATCCTTAGCAGAACCTATACAGTATTATAAAGGTACGGTTATGAGTGATGTAAAACGAAGAATGAAAGCATTGATGACATATATGGAATTAGATGCTAAGTTGTTGGATAGGTTACCTGATGAATTAAGTGGCGGCCAATTACAGCGATTTAATACAATCCGTACACTTATGTTGGAACCAGATATGCTTCTATGTGACGAAATCACAGCCAGCTTAGATGTTATTGCAGAACAAAAAATGATAGAAGTGCTGAAAGATTATCATCACAGAACACAAAAAGGCATGTTGATGATTTCTCATGATATTGCCTTTTTAAATCATTTGGTTGAAAGAGTTATTGTAATGAAAAATGGCATCATTGTAGACGATTTTAATGTAGAGAATTTATTTAGTAATCAACGACATGAATATACAAAACAGTTACTTTCTATATATTAAGAAAGTGGCTGTTTATATATATAACATCTACAATCATTTAGAATTTCAAATAGTAATTCTTTATATCTTATTGTGTTTAATACAACTTCCTGTATAATTTAAAATACGATAAAAAAGGGGACATAAAACAATGAAGAAACTATTATTACCTTTGTTAGTGTTGGTGCTTGTACTTGCAGCGTGTAGCAATGGCTCAGAAGACAAGTCGTCTAAAAAAGATAGCGAAAAAACAACTTACAAACAAGACTCAGGAGATAAAGTGAAAATACCTAAAAATCCTAAGCGTATTGTCGTTTTAGGGGCAACATATGCAGGTGGTTTAAAACAACTTGATGCGAATATTGTAGGAGTTGCGAATATCGTTGATGACAGTAAAGTATTAAAAGAAAAATTTAAAGATGTGGAGAAGGTAGATGCTGAAAATGTAGAAAGTGTCGCGAAACTCAAACCAGATTTAATCATTACTTATAATACAGATAAAAACTTGAAAAAAATGAAAAAAATAGCACCAACTGTTGCCTTTGATTATGCAAAACATGATTATAAAGAACAGCACCTAGAGCTAGGGAAAATTGTTGGCAAAGAAGATAAAGCAAAAAAATGGGTTGAAGACTGGGAACAAAAAACAAAAGATGATGGTAAAGAAATCAAAGATGCCATTGGAGCAGATACAACAGTGTCTATCATCAAAGATTTTGATAAAAAAATCTATGCGCTAGGTAAAACGTATGGTCACGGTAGTGAGATTTTATACGACTCATTTAGGTTGAAAATGCCAGAGACAGTAGAAAAAGCAACAAAAGAAAATGATTTAGCTGATATCTCAGAAGAGGAGCTTCCTAAAATGGCTGGCGATTATGTTGTGACTCCTGTAGCAAAAGGGTCAGACTTATCATTTGAAAATAAAGAAATTTGGAAAAATACTGAAGCGGTACAAAACAACCATACATTTAAAGTAGATGAAGGTATTTATTGGTTGAATGATCCATATTCATTAGAATATGAACGTAAAGATCTTAAAGAGAAATTACTAAATAGCAATTCATAGTGAATTGGACATGCTGAGAGGGCTTTTATTTATAAAGCCTTTCAGTATGTTTTTTTTATTAAAAAGTAAGTTGCTAGTGGTATTTAGGCGTACTTTTTTATTTAATAATGAATGTGTTAATCTTAAGTGAATGCGCTCACTTTTTTAATGGTAAATTATGGGATTAACAGTTGAATCAAGCTTAGACGTAATTTAAATCGATAAATTCAAATAAGAATAAATAGAGATGTTAGTTAAGTATTGGGGGATGTTATATGGAACAACAGCAAAAAATAAATAATTGGATTGAAATGACAAAATATGTGCACTATACAGAATCATTAATAGAAAAAACGTTAAAACAACAATATCATTTAAGCTTAAAAGAATTTTATGTACTATACGAAATTTATAAAGCAACAGGAAAAAAATATAAAATGAATGATTTAATCAAAATTGTAGATTTGAGTCAAAGTGCAATGTCGCGTTTAATCGTTAGGATAGAAAGAATGGATTGTCCGCTCGTTTATAGACAAGAATGTGTTGAAGATCAGCGCGCTATGTATATCTATCTAACTGAAGAAGGATTAACAATGACTAAAAAGGCGTTGAACATATATGAACAATTGATTGAAAAGATCGACCTATCGCAAATTCGTAAACTCACTCATATTAACGATGATTAATTCATTTAATTTTAGTTTTATAGTATAACCTAGGAAATAATCACAATGTAAGTGGATAACGGTTCTATAGTTTAAAGTAGGTGATTAACGCCCCCTATAGAGTGAGATATGGTATGGTGAGTAAAAATAGGGGGGCATGTTAAAATGGATATACAATCAGCGTGGCTAAATTTACCAGTAAAAGACCTTAAAGCAAGCGAAGCATTTTTTAGCGCAATTGGCTTTAAAATTCAACAAAATGACGCTGTTTTGGATAAAATGAGAGGAATTCAAACGAGCGATAATAAAATTATCATGCTTATTGAACGTAGCCAATTTAAAAAAGCATCTCAGCTTTCTAATATAGGCTCAAATGAAGCATTAGTTTCTATTTCCGTATCTCAGTCTCAAGAGGTTGATGCATTATTAAATAAAGTTAAAGAAGCGGGCGGTAAAGTATTGCAGAGCGGTACGATGTTAGAAGGGTTTTATGGTGGTTTGTTTAGTGACATAGATGGTCATTTATTTAATGTTATTGTGATGTAAAGTAAGTAGTAGCATATATTGTTAGGGTTGATAACGAATTTGGAAGGATGTATACCGATGATAAAAGCAATTGCAGTAGACAAAGATGGAACGTTATTTAAATCCAATCATACGTTTGATGAAATATATTTTGAAAAAATATTTGAAGAAGTAACGAAACGAAATATAAAATTTATTGTAGCAAGTGGAAATCAATATGCCCAATTACGATCATATTTCCCAGGCAAGGAATCACAAATTACGTATGTAGCAGAAAATGGTGCTGTTACATATGTTAATGATACGTTAATATCTTCCTCACATTTTGACCAACAACTTACTTTTGACATTTTGCAGACAATTATGGTGGATTATAATATCTCTGACGTTATAGTAAGTGGGATTAAATCAGCATATGTTAAAAGTAATTGTAGCGATGAATTTATGAATTTTATTACCAACTATTACTATGATATTGAAAAAGTTGAAAACTTTAGTGATATCAAAGATGACCAGTTTGTTAAAGTGGCGATGAGAATCAAAGATGACGATATCGTAAAGCAAGTGAAAGCTGGTTTGGAAAGTGAATATGCACACGAAATACGTGCCGTGACAAGTGGTGCTGAGAGTGTGGATCTTATTTTACCTGGTGTGAATAAAGGTGTGGCGATTCAAGCACTTTTAAACCAATGGGGAATAGATAAAGACGAATTATTAGCTTTTGGGGATGCTAATAATGACTTAGAAATGCTTGCACTGACGACACATAGTTATGCTATGGCAAAATGTAGTCCAGAACTTGAAAAAATAGCCCAACACCGTGCACCATCTAATGATGACTCTGGTGTATTACAAGTGATTGAAAGATACTTAAATCAAGAGGATAAAGAATAAATAGAAGTCGAAAATAATCGACGATAATGCTAAAAAATAAGGAAGCTTCCAAAATTTAGATGGAGGCTTCCTTATTTATATACCTATTATTTTATAATTAATACAGGAAGATTCGCGCTGTTAGCAATTTTATGAGTGACATTGCCTAGGACATTTTTAATGTCTGATTTTGCACGTTTATTACTCATGACGATAATGTCATAATGGTTTTCTTCAACTTCTTGTAGAATAGATTGCTTGATGTACCCTGTACTAAATCTCACGCGAACATTTAAACCAAGATCTTCTAATTTTTGAACAAATGGATCAAGTTCTTTGCCCTTTTCGTTTGCTAATTCTTCAAAATGTTTACCATCATAGCGTACTGAGGTTTGCAATTCTCCTTCAGAAATAACATTAAAAATTGTAATTTCTGCGTCATCTACGCCAGCAGTTAAGTTTTGTAGTTCTTTCGGAACGTTATCGAATGTGTTGCCAAAGTCATAAGCTAATAGTATTTTCTTGTACATAATAGCGCCTCCTTTAATATTTACATACCCTAATAAAAATAATGTAATATGATTTTAAATTAAATAATTGCTGAATTTTATATGTCTAATCCTATAATATCACTTATATGCGCATAACCTTCTGTTTTAAGATATTTTGCCAAGTTCTTATTCAATTTTTTGGTAAGACCTGGACCTTCAAATACTAATGCACTATAGAGTTGTACCAGTGAAGCACCATGGCGCATCATTGTAATAACGTCATTTGTATTAAATATACCACCAGTACCAATAATTAAAAACTGACCATTTGTTTGTTTGTAAGCATAAGAAATGAGTTCTAAATTACGCTCAAATAGTGGTCTACCACTTAAACCACCAGTTTCATGTTGATTGTCAGAATGTAACTGTTCACGTTTTTGAGTAGTATTAGCTAAAATAATGCCATCAAAAGTTTCAACGATAGGGTCCAACATACGACCTAAACTATCTAAATCAAGATCTGAAGTCAGCTTGATAAAAATAGGAACGTTGATATCGTGACTGTCTTTATATGATTGAATTGCGGAACAAAGCTGTGAGAATTCATCTTTGTCATGGAAGCTTTGTAAATTTTTAGTATTAGGTGAGCTAATATTAACAGTAAAGAAAGTTACATCATTTCTAAATGTATCGATTACTTTTATATAATCTTGATAACGTGATTCATAATCAGTAAATTTATTCACACCCACATTCAAACCTACAGGTACTTGATAGCTATATTTACGTAAGTTACTAAGTGCCTTATTCATACCTAAATTGTTGAAGCCCATACGGTTAATTAAAGCATTATCCTCAACTAATCGGTACATACGTGGTTTTGGATTACCAGGCTGTGGTTTAGGTGTAACACCACCGAGTTCTATTGCACCAAATCCTGCTTTTTCTAAAGCTTTAGGAACTTCACAAGATTTATCAAATCCTGCTGCAAGACCAATTGGATTGTCAAAATGAATACCATGAATCTCTTGATGTAGGGCCGCATGCTCATAATGAAATAATTGTTCGATGACTGGTAATAATTTAGAATGTTTTTGTACGAATTTCAGTGCGTCAATAGTCATGCCATGTGCTTTTTCGGGATCATATTGAAATAAAATAGGTTTGATTAGTTTATACATGAGATTATCACTCCGTTAATCGAATTTTATATGTATTTAAGCCAAAAGTTAATTTATATTGTTGGCTATATTGAAAATGATGTCTTTAATAGACTAGCATTTTACTGTATATATGCCTAGAGTAAATCAAGATAATTTTAAGAAGTGTCACATAAAAAGTATGACAATAAGCATTATTGATTAAGATATGTTGAAAATGGTAATAATTAAGTAGCAATATTATAGCTTAATAGTTATGGAGGGGTACAAATGAAACAAGAATGGCAAGCACAACTTCCATTAAATCATATAGAATCTATATCTCCAGTTGGTGGTGGAGACGTGAATGAAGCATTTCAAGTAACAACACCAGATGAAACTTATTTTTTACTCGTGCAACGTAATCGTAATGAAGATTTCTTTGCAGCAGAAATTGCAGGTTTAAACCTTTTTGAACAAGCGCAAATTACTGCGCCAAAAGTGATTGGAAGCGGAAAAATTAATGAAGATGCTTATTTACTCTTAACCTTTTTAGATGAAGGCACAACTGGTAGCCAAAGAGAATTAGGACAGCTTGTTGCGAAAATGCATAGCCAACAACAATCATCAGGAAAATTTGGGTTTGATTTACCATATGAAGGTGGAGATATTTCATTTGATAATAGCTGGACAGATTCATGGACAACATTATTTGTGGAACGTCGTCTGGACCATTTAAAAGATGAATTATTGCGGTTGAAATTATGGACAGATAACGATGCTCAAACATATAAACGTGTACGTAAGGTCATTATAGATGCACTGAATAAGCATACGAGTAAACCTTCCTTATTGCATGGAGACTTATGGGGAGGCAATTATATGTTTTTAGAAAATGGTTCGCCTGCACTATTTGATCCGGCACCACTATATGGTGATAGAGAATTTGATTTAGGTATTACTACCGTGTTTGGCGGTTTTACACAATCATTTTATGATGAATATAATAAGCATTATCCATTGAGCGATGGTGCGGAGAAACGCTTAGAATTTTATAGACTTTATTTATTAATGGTACACTTAGTCAAATTTGGAAATATGTATGCGAGCAGTGTTGATCGTTCAATGCAACAAATTTTAAACGATTGATATAAGTAATTGCACTTTGTGAACCTCAGAAATAGTAAACGGCTGTGCGCTTTGATATGAAAGTGCACAGCCGTTTTTGTGAATATTTATTATAAAGTTATCAATTTAATTTAAATCTAAAGTATTCATGTTTTCACGTAATTTATAGACTTTATCTGGCGTAATGTCTTCACCTAAAGGATCAACGACTTTCAAAGTTGAAAATGTGTTAACAACTTGTCCACGAATCATTTGTAAATATTCTTGTCTTAACACATGTTGTTCTTGTTTTTCTTCAATGCTCAATGTTTCAACTTTTTCTTTATTTGCTAGTATATTAATTCTATCTAATAGTGTCATAATTTTTTTCCTCCTGTAATTCATGAGGCGGAAAGTGTGGAATAATATAATTTCCAACCTCTGTTAATATATTTTTATAAGTTCTTTCATTTTCAACTAAGTGGAGCATAATATGATTCGTACCTATACGCTCATATGATTTTAATATTTTTATTAAAGTATTTCTACCTAAGCGATAACCACCTTTAATAGGTTTAACCAACTCATTTGGATTCACAGACAAATCGATAACAAGTGGATGCATAAAAGGTTTGAATACATCATTTTGATGCCAATCTTGTAATAATTTCTTTTGCTGCTGAAAATCTTGTGGGTAAAACATCCAGCCGTCCATGTGTTTCTTTAGCCAAGACATATTTTGTTTTGAATAACCAGTAGCAAACATTGGAATATGCTTGTGTTTTGGTAATATTTGTAAACCGGCATCCTCATATAATTCAAATATAGAATTTGATATTTGCGGTGAATGTGTTTTCCATAAATCGTTTATAGAAGTTATCGCTGTTTGAAATTGTTCAGTTAAATGGTTTGTATTTACTTTAAAAGCTGGAAATTCGAATGATCGATCTCCTGTAGCAACGCCTAATAATAATCGCTCATTTGAAATCAAGTCAAGAGAAGTAGCAGCTTTCGCTATATGAATTGGATGACGTAATGTAGCAACAATACTAGATGTTCCGAGAGCGATTTTTGATGTCTTGGCGCTGAGATAAGTTAAAAATACAAACGGATCGTAGTTTGTCGTTACATTTCCTAAATGTGGGCTATAAAGCGGACTGTCCCGTACAAAAAGGCTCGTAAATCCAAGTGTTTCAGCGTATTGCGCTAAATCAACTTGATGTTCCAACGACAATGCGATGTGTTCAGAATTATCAAAAGGTAACGTTAAGCCTAACGTCAAATGACCCTGTTGAAAAGTCCGTTTGAAACCATTGTGTTTTTGAATTGTTGTCACGTCTATCCCTCCTAACTTTATTTAAGCAACAAGCATTACCTAACTAACACCTGTTGTTTAAATGCATTGTATTACGTTACGAAATATAAAGCAAACAACATGTTTATTTATGTATCGTTTAAACAACATAAAAAGAAATGTGTTGTTTTGAAAATGATACTATTTTAGAAGATAGGGTATAACCTAAGAATATACTACTAAAAAAACTTATAAATTAAGGTGATATATTTTCAAAAACTAATATTATGATTTGATTATTTTTGGAAAATTCTTTAAATTTTAATAGTATAATATATTTTAATGGAGGGTTATTTATGTTTATAAGAAAAATGATAGGTAGTATAGCTTTTTCTTTAGTTATGTTATCTGCAATTGCACCATTTAGTAGTTCTGCAGCTACGGATACTCAAAATAACGATACAACGAATCAGCAAACACAAACACAACAAAATGATAATACGACCAATAGTCAGTCATCAGAAGTTATGCCAAGGGTCATATTACCTGATGAAGACAGAACACAAATTGAAAATACCACTACAGGTCATTATCAATCAGTGGGATACATTAATATGGGAGCAAATATAGCGACAGGCGTAGTCATCGATGAAAATACTGTATTAACAAATAAACATGTTGCTAATCTTTCAAACGGCGATATGACATTTGCACCTGCAGCTAAAAATGAAAGTTCATTTCCGTATGGTGAGTTTACTGAAAAAGATGTCCAAGCTTACCCTGGTCAAGAAGACTTAGTACTTGTACATTTTAATACTAACGATAAAGGGCAGTCCGTAGGTGATGTCGTACAACCCGCAACAATCCAAGATGCATCAAGTGTTAGTAAAGGTGATCCTGTGACAGTAACTGGCTATCCGGGTGATAAATCGTTAGCTACAATGTGGGAAAGTAAGGGAGAAGTATTAACAAATAGCGGCACGCAACTTACATACGGTGCGAGTACATTTGGCGGTAACTCTGGTTCTGCAATCTTTAATGCGAATAATGAAGTAGTAGGATTACATTATGGTGGCGTAGAAGGTGAAAGTAATAATGGCGTCGCATTAACTGGTGATGTATTAGACTTTATTAATGAAAACAAAAAATAGTTTCTTGAAAAATTTTAAGCCTCTAGAACAAATAAGCATTGCTTTAGAGGCTTTTTTGTATGATTTATTTTAATACGTGACTCATAAACAAAGGAAGTGCTTTTTCGATATAGTTATGTGCAGAAGTGTTGCTCGTATGAAACCAATGTTTAGCTGTGCCATATAGCCCCCACGATAAAAAGCGAGCACTTGTAGCTAAGGCTTCTCTATCTTCAGTTGGATGTTTTTGTACGATTAACGTTAAGAAAATATCTTCCAGTTCTTCTTTTACTCTCTTTTCAACTACTTCACCATATGCAGCACTATTTAATTTACATTCATTATGTGTTTCTTCAATATAACTCGTAATTGTGATAAACGTTTTGCATAATGTTTCTTCATTAAGTTCGGAAGCAAGGGTTAAGTTATCGTTTAAATTTTTAAGAATGGTTTCTGACAATGTATAGTCCATAATGTCATATTTATCATAAAAGTGAGCATAGAATGTAGCACGGTTTACAGTTGCGCGTTCAGTTATATCCTTCACTGTAATGGTTTGTAACTTCTTTTCTTTAGCAATGTCGCGAAAGGCATCCATCAATAATTTTTTTGTTCTGGTAATTCGTGGATCAACATGTGTTGTGGTCATTGACTTCACACCTCCTTAAATAAGTTGCAAATAAGATAATTTATACAAATTATCTGGCTTTAGTTCATGAATGTCAATATGCTTGATTTGTAATGAGTGAAAATAAATATAAAACGGTGTACTTTAACATGAATTACATTGTTTCATAATTAGTTTATTACTATGGTTTTCGGTTTGAATATTGATTAGTTAATATTGTTACTACCATATTAAAAAGTAGTATGATAGAAATGTGGCAAGATTTCGAATTGAAGGATTAGAATACAGTAAGGTTTACGTAGAAGATTCTTGTTATAGCGAATTTTTGATTGAACTTTCAGTATTAGCTATTGTTTTAGTTTTGAGATTTGAAATGAGCAACATATCTAAAATATTTTAATTGGAGTGAAGCATATGACTAAAAAGATTATTATGGATTGTGATCCAGGACATGATGACGCAATTGCTTTAATTTTAGCTGGTGCAAAAAATAGCTCACTTGATGTCTTAGCAGTAACTACAGTGGCAGGTAATCAATCTGTTGAAAAAAATACAAAGAACGCATTGAATGTGCTCGAAGTTATGGGAAGAGGAGATATCAATGTCTCAGTTGGTGCAACACGTCCGTTAATTAAGCCAGCTTCATTTGCCTCCCAAATTCATGGCAATACTGGTTTGGATGGTCCGAAGTTACCTGAAGTGCCATCTCTTAAACCCACACCAGATCATGCTGCTGACGTCATTATTAAAACATTAAAGCAAAGTGAAGCACCAGTTACCATTGTTGCTACAGGACCGTTAACTAACATAGCAACTGCATTAATTAAAGATCCAAGCATCACGCAATATATCGATTCTATAACAATTATGGGCGGCGGCACATTTGGTAATTGGACGCCTAACGCGGAATTCAATATTTGGGTAGATGCTGAAGCGGCGAAACGAATCTTTGATAGTGGAGTGACAATTAATGTATTTGGGCTAGATGTCACACACCAAGTATTGGCAACGGATGAAGTTATTAATCGCTTTAAGCGTATCGACAATCAAATTGCTAAATTTGTCGTTGAACTTTTAGAGTTTTTCAAATCAACATATAAAACACATTTTAATATGGATGGTGGCCCAATACATGATGCTTGTACTATTTTGTATTTATTACAGCCAGACTTATTTACGATGCAACATACACACATAGATATTGAACACCAAAGTCCGCTTACTTATGGGACGATGGCAGTCGATTTAAATGATATTATGCATAAAGAAAAAAATGCTTATTTCGCTACTGCAGTGGATGTAGAAAGCGTATGGAAACTAATGGAAAATATGCTTGGAAGTTATAGTACTTAAAATAATATATAGCTTTAGGGGCGTTGAAGCATAATCTGAAATAAGTTGAATGAAAAAGTCATTGTATAAACAATATACGATGACTTTTTTGTGACATCAAACTAAAGTATGAGCCGTTTTCAAGCTGTATGATTAGCGTATCAAAACTATAAAAAGTATACTAATATATCACAACTTAAATATAATAAAGGTGATTTGAATAGTGAAAAATACGATAAAAACAATTGTTTTACTTATTATTATTATAGTTCCGTTAACACTACTCATTATTAACATCGACGACATTCAAGACAGTATGAATAAAACTTTTACAGAAGAAAGCAGTAACGAGACTTATGAAGATAATGGTAACTCATTTAGCATGTTATTTGATGGAAGTAGAGAAACAGAAACATTTGGTGAATACGAGAGAAGTAATTTTGATGGTAAACATTATGGTATAGATTATCATTTACCTGAAGATACGCCTATAAAAGCTGCCTCAGACGGTACGGTAACACGCACATTTAATAACGAATTAGGTGGGAAAGTCTTACAAATTTCGGAAGCAAATGGTCAGTATCATCAATGGTATATGCATTTAAATGATTTTAAGGTTGAAGAAGGTGACAAAGTGCAAGCTGGCGATGTCGTTGCACTGTCAGGCAATACTGGCGAACAAACTACAGGCGCTCATCTTCATTTCCAAAGAATGAATGGTGGCGTAGGTAATACGTATGCCGAAGATCCTAAATCATTTATAGAAAAACTGCCTGATGGTGAAAAAAGTTTATATAAAAAATAATAAAAAGCTTTAGCCTTATGTTGCCAAAGCTCAGAACGTAGACAAATCAAATGCTGTAAAGGCATTTGGTTTTTTTATAGATGTTTTTCCTTGAGACAATCTTTGTTCATTAATTTCAATGGCCAATTATGATTAGAAATGTAGGGAATATCTTTTCTCTAATTTAGTTATAGATTCAATTTTATTTTCGTTTGTCTTTACATAATTTCAACCAATGATTGATTATATTATTATTATTTTAAAAAGTGGCAGTGATTTGGGCAGACTCCTGCGGGAAAAACATTAGCTGAAGACTACAGGCTGAGGCTGTGTCCGCGGAAAGCGTGCACAAAAAATGCCAACAAAGTCGTAGGCTTTGTCGACATTATGAAGCTTTGTAGTTAGCAAAGCTTTCTGTATACACATTAGTCATTAATGTCATGTATGGAAGCGTAAGCTAAATAATCTTGATGTATGGCTTCCCATAAATAGAATGCACCAATAGATGCACAATGCGTCCAACGTTCAGAACATAAGGCAAGCTGTGCTTTTCGTTGCGCTTTAGTTGTACCGTACAACCATTGCGCTGATCTTTGCAGACCAACATCATGAACAGGGACAACATCTGGACGCTGTAATGTAAATAATAAAAAAACTTCGGCAGTCCATTGCCCAATACCTTTCACTTCAGTTAACGTGCGAATAACTTCATCGTTGCTTAACTTGTGCAAATTTTCTAAATCTAGTTTTCCATGTTGTATATGTGTTACTAAATTATGAATATAATTAATTTTAGATTTAGATAAACCAAAGGATTTCATTTGCGTATCTTCAATTTCTGACAGTTTATCAACTGTCCATTCATCATTGATAGCATCTGTTAGCTGTTCGAAAATAGATGCGGCCACTTTTACCGTGATTTGTTGTCCTATTATAGAGCGAATTAAAGATTTTAATGGGTTAGGACGAATATTGATTTGAAGATTGCCGACTTTTTTAATAAGTAATGCTAATGTTGCATCTTTTTTAATTAATTGTTGAACACAGTCATCTTGTACATGAATATTCCATGTGGCCAATTCTAACACCACCTTATTTTAGCAAGTCTTGCAGTACGACAGCTTGGTTATGCTCTTCATCTTTAGCTGCAAATAATAAAATAATATCTTTTTTAGTATTAGATTTGATTTCTTTAAGTTCGTTAAATGCTTCTTGTTGATTGTCATTTTCACGTAATTCTTTTTCATATTTTTCTTTGAAAGCAGCATACAATTTAGGATCATGATCGAACCATTTTCTTAACTCAGATGTAGGCGCAAGTTCTTTCAACCAATAATCTAAATTTGCATCCTCTTTAGATACACCTCTTGGCCAAACGCGGTCTACAAGTATACGCACACCATCTTTTTGTTCTTTATCATAAATTCTTTGAATGTGAATAGTCATAGCATTCATCCTTTCTAAAAAAACTATTACAATACTTAATTACCTATAATGAATATAGAAAAACATAATTACTTTAATTATAGAAGAAAGAGAAAGGGTATATAGATACAAAGAGAGAAATAGGAGTGAGTTCAATGACAAATTTCGATAATGTGCAACCACCTCAACAATTCAAATATCGAGATAACAATGTATGTATAAAAAACTATTATGAATTTACATGCGATAATCGTATTTATTTCACTGAAAAATTTCACAAAGATTTAGAGAATCATTTATACAAATTCAACATTGAAATTTTATCTGCAATTGATGATTATGGCCTAGCAATGGATTTTAACGAAGTTGATAAGTTATATAAAAAAGAAATTGCACCTTATTTAGACGGAAAATTAGTCAACGAAACATTGCCGGATATGAATACAACAGCTGAAAATATCGCTTTTTGGATTTGGGAACAATTTGGTCGCTTATTACCAGAAAATAATAAACTGCAAAAACTAGAATTTTTTGAAACTGAAACACAAGGACTCGTTATAACTTCTGAATTAATGGAAAAATAAAAGTTATTATGGAAGAAACTAAAAACCATTAGAATCAAACTAAATATATAATTAATAGCCGATAGATTACTTAATCGTAATCTGTGGGCTTTTTAGTTGTTGTTTTACTAGATTATTTTAAAAAATTAAATACGAAATAAATATTCTGAAAATTAAGATAATGTGATATATTAGTAATTATTACAACTTAGGAGGAACTGCTATGATGAAAGTCAGTCCGAAACAATTTATAAATAATGTATTATCAGGTGTAGCAATAGCGATTGTTGCAGGTCTGATTCCAAATGCAATTTTAGGTGAATTATTTAAATTGCTTTCACCAAAGTATCCAATATTCGAAACAATGTTACAAGTTGTCGAAAGTATACAATTTACAGTACCACTTCTTGTAGGAGCATTGATTGCAATGCGCTTCAATCTAACGCCATTAGCTACAGCAGTAGTTGCAAGTTCGGCATTTGTTGGTAGTGGGGTTGCACAATTCAAAGATGGTGTATGGATGCTTGTAGGCGTTGGGGATTTAATCAATACAATGATTACTGCAGCAATTGCAGTGTTTTTTATATTAATAGTAGGAGAACGTTTCGGTAGTTTAACGCTAATTATTTTACCAACAATTGTTGGAGGCTTGGCTGCATTAATAGGCGTACTCATACTGCCATACATACAAATGATTACTACAGGTATAGGTAATTTAGTAAATTCATTTACAGAATTACAACCTATATTAATGTCTATGCTTATTGCACTTGCATTCAGTTTCATAATTATTTCACCGATATCGACCGTGGCTACAGCCCTAGCCATAGGTATAAGTGGTCTAGCAGCTGGTTCTGCTTCGCTTGGCATCGTAGCATGTGAAGGTGTACTTGTTGCAGGCACAATGAAAATGAATAGACCAGGCGTACCGATAACGATTTTCTTAGGTGGCGTTAAAATGATGATACCGAATATGGTAAGACATCCTATTATTTTATTGCCGATTTTTACAAACGCACTTATCACAGGGTTTGTAGGTGGGCTTATTGGTATAGAAGGTACTAAAGAATCAGCCGGATTTGGTATTATCGGGCTTGTAGGGCCAATTAGTGCTTTTAAATTTATGGAAGACTCGATATTAATGAATTTATTATTAGTATTTATCACGTTCTTTGTAGTTCCATTTATTATGGGGTACTTAATTAATCTTTTCTATATGAAGGTATTAAAACTGTATGATAGTAACATTTATAAATTCTTAGCATAAAATGTTATATGTTTTGGATATGAAATGAGTAACGATTTGTAATAAACTAACAGTCAAATTGATTTTTTGAAAATACAGTTAGATAATCTAAAAGGCCACATAACAGTGGTCTTTTTTTATTTTGACAAAAATCAGTGCAAGTTTCGCGCAAAATTATAATTTTTATGTTGAATTTTAATTTTACAGTTGGGTAACAGTAGATGGTTTTGTAATATTTCAGACTATATAAAAAACTAGTATAAAAATTGACGTGAAGCGCAATATAATAACATTTAGAGATATATGAAAAGTATATTTTATTTGTTTAGAGCGTTACAAAACAAAACGGTTATATTTCAATGTTACAAAGAGAAGCGTTATCTGTAACGTTTTGTTATCTAAGTGTAATATAATTGAGCGAAATTTATGGTATATTATTTGTGGCGAAAAAATAACACATAAAAATTAATTGCTTGAAGTACATAGGATAATTTAATTAACGAAAATATAATTTTACTTAAAAAGATTTAAATGGAGGATTTTTTAATTATGAAGAAGACAATTTTAGCATCATCATTAGCAGTAGCATTAGGTGTAACAGGATACGCAGCAACAGCAGACAACAATCAAGCTCACGCTTCAGAAGAAAGCATCGACAAAGCACATTTAGCTGAATTAGCACAAAGTAATGCTGCAGAATTAAATGAAAAACCATTACACGCTGGTGCATACAACTATGATTTCGTATTAGGCGGTTATGAATATACATTCACTTCAGACGGTCAATCATGGTCATGGGAATATGATGTAGCAGGTGCTCAAACTGCATCTTCTAACGTTTCTACAAACACAACTCAAGACGTTAGCACACAAGCAACTACTAATACTAACGAAAAATCAGCAAGCGAAGTAAGTACGCAACAACAATCAAACAATGTTGACGTAAAACCAGTTGCAGCTCCTAAAGCTTCAACTACTACAAAAGTTGAAACTACACAAACAAGTACAACTACTACAAATACATCAAGCATTGATTCAGTAGCGCAACAAATGGCAGAACGTACTGGTGTATCAGCATCACAATGGAAAGGTGTTATCCAACGTGAAAGTGGCGGAAATGCAAACGCAGTTAACGCTTCATCAGGTGCATACGGATTATTCCAATTATTAGGTCATGGTGAACATGCTGGTATGTCTGTTCAAGATCAAATGGATAAAGCAGTTGAGGTTTACGAATCTCAAGGTGCTGGCGCATGGGTTGCATGGTAAGATTTAAGCACACAATATAATGATTTAATTATAAATAGAAAGAGTGGCTCTTAGTAGTCACTCTTTTTTTATACTTTAAAGTTTATTGACAAGCGTGAATATTCTGATAAAATTAAAGCTAATTAAATAAATGAAAACTTATCCAGAGAAGTTGAGGGATTTGGCCCTATGAGACTTCAGCAGCAGACTTATGTCGTAAGTACTGTGCTACTTCCAACAAGTGACATGACTTGATAGATAGGTGACATGTGAAAACTATATGCCACTTCATTGGGTATATAGTTTTTTTATATAGGAGGACTTTTTAATGTCAATTTCAGATAGATTAGCACAAATTCCTGATAGTTACTTTGGTAAAACAATGGGGCAAAAGGTTGAACATGGGCCTTTACCATTAATCAATATGGCAGTCGGTATCCCTGATGGCGAAACGCCAAAAGGTATTATTGATTGTTTCGCTGATGCGATACGTCTTCCTGAGAATCAGAAGTATGTAGCATTTCATGGTAAAGATAGCTTGAAACAAGCAATTGTAGATTTTTATGAAAGGCAGTACCAAGTAGAATTAGATAAAGAAGATGAAGTTTGTATTTTATATGGAACGAAGAATGGTTTAGTAGCGCTTCCAACATGTATCGTTAATCCTGGAGAACATGTATTGCTACCGGATCCTGGTTATACAGACTATTTGGCAGGGGTGATGTTGGCTGATGCACAACCTGAGCGATTGGTACTTAAACCACCGTATTATTTACCTGAATGGGATAAAGTAGATAAAAAAGTGCTACCTAATACACGTCTAGTTTATTTAACTTATCCTAATAATCCAACTGGCTCAGTGGCTACAAAGGCTGTATTTGATGAAGCTGTTGCAAAATTTAAAAATACGAAAACTAAAATTGTTCATGATTTTGCATATAGTGCATTTGGTTTTGATGGTAAGAATCCCAGTATGCTGCAATCTGAAGGTGCGAAAGATTTGGGAGTAGAAATTTTTTCCTTATCTAAAGGTTACAACATGTCAGGATTTAGAGTGGGCTTTGCAGTAGGGAATAAAGATATAATACAAGCCTTAAAGAAATACCAATCACATACACACGCTGGTATGTTTGGTGCGTTACAAGATGCAGCTACTTATGCATTGAATCATTATGATGATTTTTTAGAAGAACAAAATGAAACTTTTAAAAAACGTAGAAATCAATTTGAAGCAAAACTTAATGAAGTGGATATACCATTTGAACCGATGAAAGGTGGCATTTTCTTGTGGTTGAAAACACCGCCCGAATACGATGGTGAAACGTTTGTTGACTATTTATTACAAGAGCAATCTATTCTTGTTGCACCTGGCATACCTTTTGGTGAACATGGGCGTAACTATGTACGTATTTCATTGGCGCTTGATGAGCAAGCATTGTTGGAAGCAGCAGAACGTATTCAATCGCTTAAATATCTTTATCAATAATAAAATAGGAGTGAATTTAGATGACGAAAATCAAACTTTTTGGCGTGCGTGAAGAAGATATTCCCTACATAGAAGCATGGGCAACAAAATACAAAGTAGAGGTTGATTTAGATAAAGATTTACTTACTTTAGACACAGTAGGTCGAGTAGAAGGATTTGATGGTTTATCTTTATCACAGCAAATTCCATTAGATGAAACAGTATATAAAAAATTACATGATTTTGGTATTAAACAAATTGCACAACGTAGTGCAGGTTTTGATAGTTATGATTTGGATTTAGCTCAAAAATATAACTTGATTATTTCAAATGTACCTTCGTATTCGCCACATTCAATTGCAGAGTATACAGTTTCTCAAGCACTTAATTTAATTCGTAATTATAATGATATTCAACAAAAAACAGCAACTTACGATTTCAGATGGCAACCAGCGATATTATCACGTTCTATCAGAGATTTAAAAGTCGCTGTAATCGGTACGGGGCGCATTGGTTCTATTGTAGGAAAAATTTTTGCTCGAGGGTTTGACGCGGAAGTTGTGGCATATGATATTGAACCGAATGAACAATGCCAAACATATTTAACTTATAAAGATACCGTGACTGAAGTTGTAAAAGATGCAGACATTGTCACTGTACATATTCCAGGTAGTAAAGAAAATGACTATTTATTTGATGAAGATTTATTTAAAGCATTTAAAAAGGGCGCTGTGTTTATCAACTGTGCGCGTGGTTCTATTGTAAAGACAAGCGCACTTATAGAAACTTTGGATAATGGAACGTTAAAAGGTGCAGCGCTTGATACTTATGAAGGTGAGAAAGGATTGTTTCCTAGTGATCAAAGAGGCACTGAACTTAAAGATGATATTTTAACTCAATTAATTGAACGACAAGATGTTATACTGTCTCCTCATATTGCATTTTATACAGATGCAGCAGTTGAAAATTTAATTGTGGATGCACTAGATGCAACATTAGAAGTATTGAACACTGGTGATACAGGCCTCCGTGTTAATACATTATAAAGGGTTTTTAACTCAGTATTAAAATTAATATAAACAATAAAAAAAGTGGGCGCATCAGAGATGAGGCGTCCACTATATTTGTGTGCTATTAATTTATTTTACATCATAACCTTGGTCTTCAATTGCTTCTTTCATATGAGATATTTCGACTTTGCTGTCATCATAATCTACTTTAACGTTATTTTCTTCAAGGTTAACATCTGCTGTTGTAACACCATCAAGGTTAGTAAGTGCTGACTCTACTGCTTGTTTACAGTGATCACAACTCATGCCTTCTACTTTAATTGTTTCTGCAGTCATACAAATCACCTCCTTAAAATAATGAATGTCTCTATCATATTATTTCAAAAATGAATTATAATTTCATGCGTTTAAGTCTCAATGCATTAGTGACGACACTCACAGAGCTTAACGCCATTGCAGCGCCGGCTACCCATGGTGCGAGTAACCCTAATGCGGCAATCGGTATACCAGCTACATTGTAACCAAATGCCCAAAATAAGTTTTGACGAATATTGCGTATTGTTGATTTACTAGCTTTCATGGCTTTCGGAATTAATAATAAATCACCGCCAAGAATTGTAACGTCAGCAGCTTCGATAGCAACTTCTGTACCGCTACCAATTGCTATACCAATGTCTGCTTGTACAAGTGCTGGCGCATCATTGACACCATCACCAACCATGGCTACTGTCTTGCCTTGATCTTGTAGCTCTACAATTTTTGAGGCTTTTTCTTCAGGTAGTACCTCGGCGATTACTGTGTCGATGCCTACCTGCTTTGCAATAGCTTGTGCAGTACGTTCGTTATCTCCAGTGAGCATCACGACCTCAATATCTAAATCATGAAGTTGCTGAATTGCTTCACTTGTTGAAGCTTTAACAGTGTCTGCAACAGCGATTGTTCCTTTTAATTCGCTATCTATGGCAATCATCATCGCTGTTTTTCCATCTTGTTCAAAACGTGATAATTGTGTTTCAGCACTGTTTATTGCAATGTTTTCTTCTATCATAAATTTACGATTACCAACACATAATGATTTACCATCAATTGTCGCTTTTATACCGTGGCCTGGTATCGCTTCGAAATGTGCTACTTCTAAAAATGGAATGTGATTCTTTTTAGCGTAGTTCACAATAGATTCAGCTAAAGGATGTTCAGAACCTTTTTCTGCACTTGCGAGTAGTTGTAACACTTTATCATCACCATCAAAATCAGTGACTACGGGTTTACCATTTGTGATTGTACCTGTCTTATCTAATACAACAGTATTAACTTGGTGTGTACGTTCAATATGTTCGCCACCTTTAAAAAGAATACCGTTTTCGGCAGCTTTTCCAGTACCTACCATAATAGAAGTAGGCGTAGCTAACCCAAGTGCACAAGGGCAGGCGATTACGAGTACTGCGATTGCAGCAACTAATGCTGGTTCGAATTGTCCTGTTTGTACGAGTGTAATCCATACAATAAATGTGAGTAAAGCAATGCCAACTACAATCGGTACAAAATAGCCAGAAATAATATCAGCAAGACGTTGAATAGGTGCTTTAGATCCTTGTGCTTCTTCTACAACTTTAATAATTGAAGCGAGCGCTGTGTCTTTGCCAACTTTAGTTGCTTCTACTGTAATAGACCCATTTTTATTCATTGTGGAACCGATGACGTTATCATTTTGAACTTTCTCAATTGGTATAGATTCACCAGTTAACATAGATTCGTCTATAGAAGTGGTTCCTTTAATAACTTTACCGTCTACAGGTATTTTCTCACCAGGTTTAATGATAAGGTGATCGCCTTGGACAACCTCGTTTAATGGAATCATAAGTTCTTCTTGATTACGTAACACGCGTGCTTCTTTTGCTTGAAGGTTGAGCAATTCACTTAAAGCATTTGTAGTTTGTGTTTTTGCGCGCGTTTCTAAATACTTTCCAAAAAGAATCAATGTGATTAGTACTGCACTCGTTTCAAAATATAGATGCGGTGTATAATTTGTAAGGTTTAGCCATTTTATCATTTCGTATAAACTATAGAAGTATGCGGCACTTGTACCTAAGGCGACAAGCACATCCATGTTGGCAGAACCATTGCGTAAATTTTTATAGGCACCTACATAAAATTGCCAACCGATTATAAACTGAACAGGTGTTGCTAATGCAAATTGAAACCATGGATTCATAAAGATATGAGGTATTTGCATACCGAAAAGGTGTACAAACATTGTAAGCAATAAGGGTGCTGCTAAAATTGCTGAAATAATAAGTTTAGTGCGTTTGTGTTTTAACTCTTGTTCTTTTTGCGAACTTTTCTCACTGGCTGCTTGTTTTGGTTTTGCATCATAACCTATTTTTTGAATTTTTTTAATCAAATCATCAATAGAAGTCATTTCTGGATTATAAGCAATCGTTGCATTTTCAGTAGTTAAATTGACATTAGCATGTTCAACACCAGCGTCACGGTTTAATACTTTTTCAATCCTATTCGAACATGCGGCGCAAGTCATGCCTATAACATCGAGTTCTGCTTTGTCAGTTAAGACGCCATAACCTGTTTTTTCAATGGAGTGCGTAAGGTCATCAATCGTTGTCGATTCAGGATTGTAAGCAACCGTTGCTTTTTCAGTTGTAACGTTTACAGTGGCGTCTACATCATTAATTTTATTTAAGTTTTTCTCTATACGATTTGCACACGCGGCACAAGTCATACCGGTGATACCTAAAGTCGTTTTTTTCTTTTCAGTCATGAAGTGAACCTCCTTTCATACATGTAACTAAATATTGGTGACAGAGTCGTTTTTTTAATTTCTATATTTTTAATATACCCCCACTAGGTATAAAAGTCAATTTTTGTGTTTGAAAAAAGAGATTGAAATAAGGGCGTAGTTTTAAAAACTTACCGATATTTCAATCTCATAGATTCATATTTTATAAAAGATGTTGTTTGTTTACTTTACTTAATTCTGAAACAATTTTACGACTGTCTTTATTGAGGTGTTGTACATAAATTGTGTTTTTTTTCTTATGATAGTTTTCTATTAAAGTATCAATCGCATTCACTGCGGAATCGTCCCATAAGTGAGCTTGACTAAAATCTAAGTAAATTATTTTATTGCGTAATTCCAAATCAAGTTGATTCATCATAGAATCTATAGAGACAAAGAAAATTTGACCTTTGATTTTGTAGTGAATTGTCTCATCGACTTCTTCGTAATCTACAGTAACATTTGATATTTTTGTAGCAAAACAAAGGGCACTTACAATGACACCAACAATAACACCTAAGGCAAGGTTACTTGTGAATAGTACAATAGCTACAGTGAGTACCATGACTAACGCATCAGTTCGTGGTGCTTTTTTCATAAATTGGAATGAATGCCAATCAAACGTTCCTACAGATACCATAATCATGATGCCAGCTAATATAGGCATAGGAATTTGAACGACCCAATCCCCAAACACGATAATTAAAACAATCAAAAATACACCAGCTGTAAAAGTAGAAAGACGTGTTGTTGCACCAGAGCGTACATTAATTACGGATTGACCAATCATAGCACAGCCACCCATAGCACCAAAGAACCCTGTAATAAAGTTGGCAATACCTTGTCCACGTGATTCTCTATTTTTACTACTATACGTATCAGTTGCTTGGTCTACGATACGTGCAGTCAATAAACTTTCTACAAGTCCAACAATCGCCATAGATAAAGAATAAGGCAAAATAATTTGTAATGTTTCTAAGTTAAATGGCACATCAGGAATGAAAAATTGTGGCAATGAACGTGTGATTTGACCTAAATCACCAACAGTTTCGACTTTTGCGCCAGTCGCTAAGTAGACAATAGTAAGTACAACAATTGCGATAAGTGGCGCGGGAATTTTGTTGAATACGCGTGGCAATAAGTAAATAATTAGTAGTGTAGTAATAACAAATAAATATGTAGGTATTGATATACCAAATATATGCTTGATTTGTGTCATGAAAATAAGAATGGCTAAAGCGTTAACGAAACCAATCATGACAGAGTTTGGGATGAACTTCATTAAACGTCCTACCTTTAACACACCAAAAATAATTTGTATAATACCCATTAAAATTGTTGCTGCCAGTAAATATTGAACGCCATGGTCCTTTACTAATGGCACAATGACTAAGGCAACAGAACCTGTAGCTGCTGAAATCATTGCTGGTCTACCACCAACGAAAGAAATAACAACTGCTATAATAAATGAAGAGTATAGACCGACCATAGGATCTACACCGGCAATGATAGAGAATGAAAGGGCTTCAGGAATGAGTGCAAGCGCCACAAGGATACCAGCTACGATATTGGTGCCCGGAGCAGTGAGCCATTCTCTTTTAAGTTTATTTAACATCTTCTTGTACTCCTTATTTAAAATTCAATTAGACTATTATATCATATGACAGAAGTGTAGATTTAAAAAAATAGAATCAACTAAATTTCATATAAGTGACAAAGTTGTCATTTTAAAATAGCTTTTTGTTAGTTATATCAAACGAAAAGAAAAAATTAATTAGCTATGATAGTTATATAGAGAAAAAGATGACGAGGAGTGAACAAACATGTCGATATTAAAAGTAGAAGGACTAACAAAAAAGTACGGTAACAGACATCAGCAACAAGAAGTATTAAAGGGGATAGATTTTTCAATTGAAAAGGGTGAATTTGTTACTATAATGGGGCCTTCAGGTTCTGGTAAAACAACACTTTTAAACGTCCTAAGTTCTATTGATTATATAACGAGTGGCACAGTTGAAATTAACGGTAACAAAATAAATAACATGAGTAACAAGGCGTTAGCAGATTTTCGTAAAAAAGAGATAGGTTTTATTTTTCAAAACTATAGTGTATTACACACATTAACGGTAAAAGAAAATATCATGCTTCCTTTATCAATTCAAAAAATGTCTAAAGCAGAAAAAGAAAATAATTATAATGAAGTAACAAAAGCGCTAGGTATTCATGAACTGGGTCATAAATACCCTAATGAAATTTCTGGAGGGCAACAACAACGTACTGCAGCAGCACGCGCTTCGGTACATAAACCTGCTATTATTTTTGCTGATGAACCTACTGGCGCATTAGATTCAAAAAGTGCACAAGATCTTCTAAACAGGCTTGAAGATTTGAATGAAAGCATAGATGCAACGATTGTAATGGTGACACATGATCCAGTGGCAGCAAGTTATTCTAATCGTGTCATTATGTTGAAAGATGGCAGTGTCCATTCTGAAATTTATCAAGGTGATGACTCGAATCAAGCGTTTTACAAAAATATCATTCATATGCAAACTGCTTTGGGTGGTGTAGCAAATGAGTTTTAATCAGATCGTAATTAAGAACTTCAGACAAAACATACGGCATTACGCGATGTATATATTTTCATTGATTGTCAGTATTGTATTATATTTTAGTTTCGTAACATTAAAGTATACAGAGAGTATAAACAACGTAAATTCAATGTCTATTATTAGAAAGGGTTCTGAAGTAGGATCATATTTCTTATTTGCGATTATACTCGTATTTCTAATGTACGCAAATCAATTATTTATAAAACGACGGACACGTGAATTTGCTTTATATCAATTAATAGGTTTAACTCGAAAAAATATTATGCGCATATTATTAATTGAACAAGCTGCAATGTTTTTAATAACAGGGTTGATGGGCGTAATTATTGGTGTCTTTGGTTCGAAAATTCTCTTAATGATTGTACTCAAGGTATTAACTATAGACACGAGTGTATCATTAACGTTCCAATTTCCTGCTGTTATACAAACAATTTTATTAATTATCGTGTCTTTCCTATTGATTATGGCACAAAGCTTCATCTTTTTACGTAAGCGCAGTATATTATCAATGATGAATGATAGTACAAAATCTGAAGCAACTCAATCTAAGATGACCGTTATTGAAGTTATCTCAGGCATTTTAGGCATAGCCATGATTGCTTTTGGTTATTACATGTCTACTGAACTGTTTGGCAAATTCGCCGAGCAATTAATGTACGCGCCATTCGCCATTTTGTTTTTAACTATTATAGGTGCATATCTATTCTTTAGAAGTTCAGTGTCGCTGATTTTTAAAACATTGAAGCGTTCAAAAAATGGTAATGTTTCTATAACAGATGTTGTATTTACATCTTCAATCATGCACAGAATGAAGAAAAATGCATTGTCACTCACAATAATAGCGACGATATCTGCTGTTACTGTAACCGTACTGTGCTTTGGTGCAATCAGTAAGTCAACGATTGACGATACAGTGAAGCAATCCTCACCACAAGATTTTAATTTCTTGGAAAATAAGCAAGCCCAACAATTTGAAGATGAATTGAAACAAAAGGATATAGGTTATAACAAAGTATATAAAGAAGTTACTGAATTAAAAGTAACTAAAGAAAATTTTTATAATTACAGTAGTAATTTTGGTGAAACTGATAAAATGTTTATAACAAGTAATAAATATTTTAATGATAAGGATATTACGAATCATAAAGCGAAAATGATAAATATGGCTTCGTCCGCAAGTATAATGAAATTCAATTTAAATACAAAAATCCAATTTGACACTAAACCAGTGGACACATTTAAAGTGATTGATGCTAAAAAAGAAGTGAATTTTAAAAACGATGTCAGCTTTGCTTCACCTGTCTTACTCATAAGTGAACAGCAATATAATCAATTGAAACCACAAGGTGAGGAAACACGTACCCAATATGGTTATGATTTAAAAAATCAAAATAATTGGAAAGAAGCTAATAAAATCGCCCATTCGGTTCATCCTGATATCTATCCTCAAAAATTAGTACGTCAAGAATTGAATGACTCTTCGGGAATATTATTATTCGTTACATCATTCTTAGGACTAGCATTTTTAGTTGCGTCAGGTTGTATTATTTATATTAAACAGATGGATGAAACAGAAGATGAGATACCGAGTTTCCGTATATTACGCAAAATTGGATACACACATAGTGATATGCTCAAAGGGTTAGGGCTTAAAGTAATGTTTAATTTTGGACTGCCACTAGTAGTGTCATTATTACATGCATATTTTGCAGCTAAGGCATTTATGTTGATCCTCAGTACTACAAATATGTTACCTGTCTATATTGTTATGGGCGCATATTCAATTGTTTATTGCATATTTGCAGTTATGTCATTTATCCATTCAAGTAGAATTATTAAACATTCTATCTAAATCCAATTAATAAAATTAATAATCTTAAAGCTCAGTCAACACACTATAGCGACACTGTTATAGTGTGTTGTTAATGTATACATTTTAAATTGTTCAAAACTAATTAAAAATTCAAAATGTTTGTATGTGTTCTGAAGTGGTATCTAGCAAGTAATAGGCGTAAAAATGGAGGTATACAAATGAACTTAACTGAATTTCATAAACAAATTAAAGGTTATACACAAGATAGACAACCAGGAATTGAAAAAGATATGAATCCACAGCCACTTTCAGAAATGAAAGATTATAAAAGTGGTGGAAAATTGAAAGGGAAAGTTGCTTTGATTACCGGCGGAGATTCAGGTATTGGGCGTTCAGTGGCAACACTATATGCTAAAGAGGGCGCAGACGTTGCGATTGGATATTATGATGAACATGAAGATGCTGAAGCGGTAGTAAATCGTTTGGAATCTTTAGGTGTAAAAGCAAAAGCCTATGCACATGATTTGAAAGATGTTGCATCATCACAAGATTTAATTGAAAAAGTCGTAAATGATTTTGGCGGACTCAATATATTAGTTAATAATGGTGGCGTTCAATTTCCAAAAGATAATTTTGAAGATATCACACCAGAACAAGTAAAAGAAACATTCGAAACGAATATTTTTGGAATGATGTTTTTATCTCAAGCTGCAGTACCACACTTAAGTGATGGCGATGCGATTGTTAATACTACGAGTGTGACAGCTTATAGAGGTTCGGGACATCTTATAGATTATTCAGCAACAAAAGGCGCGATTGTTGCATTCACACGCTCATTAGCAACTACGTTGATTGGAAAAGGTATTCGTGTTAATGCAGTGGCACCTGGACCAATTTATACACCATTAATTCCAGCAACATTCACAGAAGACAAAGTTGAAAATCAAGGTTCTGATACACCAATGGAACGTAGAGGGCAACCAGCTGAGCTGGCACCATCTTATGTATTTTTAGCAACGTACGCAGATAGTTCGTATATTACAGGCCAAGTTATCCACGTTAATGGTGGAGATTATATGACATCATAAATTTATATTATTATACGATTTTTATCGAAATATGTCATTATGCTTTTTTTACACTTACCCTTTAAAAATTTATATTTTTTCACAAAAAAGGGAGTGGGACAGAAATCTAATTTTTCTAATAAAATTTCGTCGTCCCACCCCGGCACAGCTGACTAGAGTTGAAAAAAGCTTGATATAAGCGCATTTTCAATTCAGTCGGCCACTGCCAATATAAAAAAATGAGGCTAAGACATGTCATCATGTCTCAGCCTCTTAATTTATTTGTCTGAAGGTTGTCTTGGAAAACCTATTTGTTGAAATTTATGTTAATAAGGTACGACAATTACAGTATCGATACGAAATTGGGACAAGGTTGACACCCAACATATCAGATAACGTTTGTTCTGTAATTATCTAGAAGAAAGTTGATAAACTTTAAAAGAAATCAGAAGGGATAAGATCATCTAATTGTAAGTGCTTTAATGAGTCGAAATTCACACTTTCTATACTTTGAAGTAATTCACCATTTTTAGCTTGGTTATAATAATTAACTACTTCTGCTTGTACGTCATGGTCCTGGAATGTTTTAACTACGCCTAATATCAGTAATACTGCGATAGCCCCTTTAATGATTGTCTTCATAATAAATGACTCCTTCTATAAGTTTATACTCTTATTCTATACCGTTTTGTACTTTGTGACATGCGTCCCTAGTATCGAAATTATATCATACCTTAGTTGTATCCTAACGATACAAACTATTAAGAACTTTCTTTTTATAAACCAAATACAATAGGTAACCAGAAATATACGAATAGTGATATTACCACAATTGCACACATGTTTAAAATAAATCCAGCTTTAACCATATCTTGCATTTCTAATTCATCAGAACTAAATACCGCAGCATTTGGTGGTGTTGAAATTGGCAACATAAATGCGCAGGTTGAGGATACTGCGACAATTCCCATAATAATAAATGGATCTTGGCTAATTGCTGCGGCTAAACCAATACTGATTGGCATTAACATATTGGAAACTGCCGTATTAGACATCACTTCTGTTAAGAATAAAATAGACGTCGATAATACGATAACGACAAGGATTAATGGTAGTGGTTCGACGAAACCTAGCATGCCACCAAACCATTTTGTCAGTCCTGAATCTTCAAAGGCAGCAGCTAAGGATAAGCCACCGCCGAATAATAGCAATATACCCCATGGTAGTCTACTCATATCATTCCATACGAGTAATGCGCCGTTAGAAGATTTTGCAGGAATAAGGAAGAGCAATACAGCACCTAACATTGCGATAACTGTATCTGATAAATTTAAAGAAGCAGGCAAGAGACCACCACCAATCCACAAGATACTAACGAAAAGGAAAACAATACCTGTTAACTTTTCCTCTAAACTCATCGGACCTAAATCATGTAAAGCTTTCTTTGCAAAATCTGAAGATATTTTGTCGGAGTCTTCAATTTTAAATAACCATTTTGTCATTAATAAGTATAAAATGATTAACAATATAATTGTTAATGGTAAGGCGAATAACATCCATTGCGCAAAGGACACTTCTCTATTTAAAGTAGAGGAAGCGATGGCTGCGAAAACCGCATTTGGTACTGAACCAATAAGCGTTGCTAAGCCACCGATAGATGCTGAATAAGCGACAGTTAATAATAATGCTTTCCCGAATTTGTGGGCTGATTCTGGTTTGAGGAATTGTGCATCTTTAATTTCTTTTATTAATGCTAACGCAATTGGCAACATCATGAGTGCGGTTGCTGCATTTGAAATCCACATTGAAATAAATGCAGTTGCAATCATCGTACCTAAAATAATACGATTACTATTTGAACCCATCAAAGAAATGATGGTCATAGCAATGCGTTTATGTAAATTCCATTTTTCAATGGCCAGTGCGATAATAAAGCCGCCCATATACATAAAGACGATTGGATCAGCATAAGCACTCGCAGCTACTTGTTCATTTGTCCCGCCACTCAAAGGTAGTAATATCAATGGAATGAGTGACGTAGCGGGTATAGGAATTGCTTCTGTAATCCACCATGTAGCCACAAAAAGTGTGACTGCAAGAACAGCACGTGGTTCATCCGCTAAACCTGTAATACTGGGTATAAAATAAAAAATGATGAAGAGTGATGGCCCTAAGATTAAACCGATTTTTTCTTTCATTTGCAAAAATCCCCCTTGTTATTGTCTATAGTTGCAAGAATACCAATTTAAAAAGAGCAAAACAATGTATTTTTTCAGAAAATTATAAAAATTAATGAAAAATACTGGTAAACTGTATTTAATATCTTAGAATAAAAATTTATTTCAAAGGGGGAATGTTCATGGTATTAGGTGCACTTATAGCTAAAGATGACACGTGGATGTTATGGGCAATTATTATAGTTTGGGCAACAATAAGTTTATTCCTAGAACAGCGATACAAGTGGGCAAGTACAATTTCGGGAGCTATTATAGCGCTAGTGGGGGCAATGCTCTTATCAAACTTTAAAGTGATACCAACGAGTTCACCGGTGTATGATACGGTATGGGATTTTATCGTGCCACTTTCTATTCCATTATTATTATTTAGTTCAAACATTTTAAAGATATGGAAAGAAAGTAGACGATTATTATTCATTTTTATGATTGCTTCGGTAGGGACAATGATAGGTACAGTGGTTGCATTTCTTACTTTAAATCAATGGATACCTTACCTGTCTAAAATAGGCGCCATGATGACTGGAAGCTATATTGGTGGTGGCGTGAATTTTGCAGCTTTAAGTTCTAAATTCCAAACACCTGGAGACATGGTTTCTTCGACAGTAGTTGCTGATAACAGTGTTATGGCACTGTATTTTATATTACTTATAGCCATTCCATCAATGCCTTGGATAAAAAAGTATTTTACTACTAATTATAAATCTGAAACGACACCTGAGACACAACAGTCATTTTGGCAACCAAAAAAAATTCAATTATTAGATATTGCATTTTCAATGGCAAGTGCCATTGCACTTGTAGCGATTAGTTTCAAAATAGCAGAATTGATACAACTATGGGTACCTAAAAGTAATCTCATATTAACAATTATTGTATCTTTCTTTGGTGATTCTTATTTATTGTTAACAACACTGACATTAATAGTTGTTGCTATCTGGGGAGATTTCTTTGAGAAGTTAGCAGGTGCATCAGAAATCGGCACTTTCCTTATTTATATATTCTTTGTAGTCATTGGCACGCCGGCTTCATTTGCTAAAATTATTACAACTGCACCGTTGTTATTTGTTTTTGTCATTATTATTTTGATTTTCAATTTAGGTTTAAGTCTTATTTTAGGTAAGCTCTTTAAATTTAAAATTGAAGAAATATTGTTAGCAAGTAATGCAACTGCAGGAGGGCCTACTACTGCAGCAGCATTAGCTATTGGAAAAGGCTGGTCAGGTTTAGTGGGCCCGATACTTATTATTGGTACATTAGGTTATGTAATAGGAAATTATGCTGGAACAATGATGTATCAATTATTTATTCATCTAGGATAAATTGTAAAAGGTGTTAGAATATGTATGTATATTTGACGGAACTTAATGATGGAGGGATGTATGTATGAACGAAAAAGAAAAGATGTTAGCAGGTGAATGGTATGATGCTAACTTTGATGAAGCTTTGGATGTTGAAAGGAATAAAGCGAAAGATCTTTGCTTTGAATTAAACCACACAAAGCCGAGCAATTCAGAAAAACGCAATGCAATTTTAACTGACTTACTCAATGACAAGCCAGATAATTTAGAAATATTAAGCCCATTCCAAGTAGATTATGGCTACAATGTTTTTTTAGGAAATAATGTATTTGTAAATCATGATTGTTATTTTATGGATGGCGGAAAGATTTTTATTGGAGGTAATGTTTTTATAGGTCCGAAATGTGGACTTTATACAGCTGTTCATCCTCTTCAATATCAACAGAGAAATATAGGGTTAGAACAAGCATTACCTATTAACATAGGAAATAACGTGTGGTTAGGCGCTAACGTTATTGTGTTGCCAGGTGTTCAAATCGGTGATGGAGCAGTCATTGGGGCAGGTAGTGTTGTGGCGAAGAATATTCCGGAAAATGTACTAGCAGTCGGAACACCAGCTAAACCTATAAATAAAATAGATAATTAATAAATATTTAACAGAAAAAGCGGTGGTAACATTCATTACGTAATGGATATTACCACCACTTTTTTATTGTACATAGTGTAAATAATCATGAAATATAAAAATAATCTACAATAGTCATTATCATTAAATCGTGTAATATTAAAAAACAAATTAAAACAATGTAGAAAAATATTCCGCGGAGCTTAAATTTAAAATAATAAAATTGTTCGGAATATAATAGCGAAATGTGTTAAGATATAAAAATGTGAGTGAAAAGGTAAGTAATATAATTGTAGATGAATATATATAAGATAGATGACTCTGATTTTTAGAAAGGAATCGATAAATCTGCTTATAGTTAGAATTGAAACAATTATGTCCACACAAAAACATAACTACTTCAAGAAAAGGAAAGAGGCATTTCAAAGATGGATATATTTATTGGAACTTTGTTTTTAGTTGTAGTGTTAGCGTTATTTACACTGTTTACATATCGAGCACCTATGGGTATGCGTGCGATGGGTGCTTTAGCAAATGCTGCAATTGCAACATTCTTAGTTGAAGCATTTCATAAATACGTAGGTGGCGACCTATTAGGTATTAAATTTTTAGGTGAACTGGGCGATGCTGCTGGAGGTCTTGGTGGTGTAGCTGCAGCTGGACTTGTAGCATTAGCTATTGGTGTTTCACCTGTATATGCTTTAGTTATAGCTGCCTCATGTGGAGGACTAGATTTAATACCTGGTTTCGTCGCTGGCTATGTTGTTGGTTATTTAATGAAATACGCGGAAAGAAAAGTACCAGATGGTATAGATTTGATCGTAGGTATTTTAATTATTGCACCTTTAGCAAGATTAGTTGCGACGGGTATTACACCGTTAGTTAACAATTCACTATTAAAAATAGGTGACATCATTCAAAGTTCTACAGAAATCAACCCTATTATCATGGGTGTTATACTTGGTGGTGTTATTACAGTAGTAGGAACAGCCCCATTAAGTTCTATGGCTTTAACGGCATTACTTGGTCTAACTGGTATGCCAATGGCAATTGCTGCTATGGTTTCTTTCTCATCTTCATTTATTAATGGCACAATGTTTAATAAATTGAAATTAGGCGATCGTAAATCAAGAATTGCTGTTTGTATTGAACCACTATCTCAAGCAGATATTGTGTCTGCAAACCCCGTACCAATATATACTGCGAATTTTATAGGTGGTGCATTGGCAGGTGCGGTTATCGCTTCTTCTGGAATGATAAATGATGCGACTGGTACGGCAACACCACTAGCTGGCTTCTTAGTGATGTTTGGATTTAATGATCCATTGAAAATTTTCATTTATGGCGCAATTATCGCTGTTATTGGTCTAATTGTAGGCTATGTATGTTCGATACTTTTCAAAAATTATCCAATTGTAACGCAAGAGGATATAGAATCCCGTTAAAACATACGTTGTAATGCGTTGAACTATAAAATATTGAATAAAAAAGGACGTTTAGATTTTTTAAATGAAATCTAAACGTCCTTTTATTTTTTGAGATATTTGAAACAGTAATAGATAACTAGTTATTAATCACCAATTTGACTATTAAGTATATCTGTAATAAACATATGTCCTGGTGCGTGGGTAATCATTAATTCTGGCTTGGCATCTAGAGCGATAGATTGTGGGGTCACACCACATCCCCAAAAGACAGGAACTTCATTTTCCTTTATTGTGGCAGGTTCTCCAAAATCAGGTCTTGTAATATTATCAATACCTATTTTAGATGGATCACCAATATGTAGCGGTGTCCCATGCATATTTTTAAAGTGTGTAGTAATTTCAGTTGCTTTAATGGCTTGCTGCATTGTCATCGGGCGCATACTTACTGTGATATTACCTGCAAACTCGCCACTTGGTTCTGCGGGTATATCAGTGATGAACATAGGTACATTGTGATCTTCTTCAATATGTCGAATCGGAATGTCGGCTTCTAATAAGGCATGTTCAAAGGTAAAACTACAACCGATTAAAAAGCTGACCATATCATCATTAAATAGATGCGAGACATTTGTTGGTGATTCAACAAGCTCGCCATAACGATAGACACGATATTCTGCCACTTCTGTGCTAATATCTGCTTGTTTACCGAAGAAAGGAAAGGTAGTAGAACCTTTTTCGGATACATCTAAAAGTGGACATGTTTTAGGATTTCTAAAACAAAACTTTAAAAAATCATATGCGTAGCTTGAAGGTAGAATAACGACATTGGTTTGTACGTAACCTTTAGCCATACCACTTGTAGGATCAGTAAGTTCTCCATTACTAATCATTTCTCTTAATTTATGTGGCTGTATATTATCTAAATTCATAAAACCATCCCCTTAATTTAAAACTTATCGTTAGTTTAGCAAAAATAAGTCATAACAGTTAAATATATGTATATTACAAGTTTATAAAAATGCCCCTCCATTAGCTAGAGAATAGGAGGGGTGAATCATTTTATTTGTCATTATTATTTTCGTCTTTTTTATTATTTCTATATTGTTTGTTTGATTCAGCTTCTTTTTCATCATGAGTTGTGCTTTGTTTATCATTTACTGAATCGTCTTTTGAATCGTTAGTGTCATCATCTTCACGCTGTTCAAGTGGAATTGAATAATCTTTATCATCGTCTATATGTGTCATTTTAAAGTGTTTTGTTGGTTCTCTACGCAGTGCACGCATCAGTGACACAATCATTAAGAGCAAGATAATAGAGAATGGAAGACCTGTGACGACAGAAGCGGTTTGTAAACTTGTTAAGCCACCGGCAATTGTCATAGATACTGAAATTGCACCGATTAAAATACCCCAAATGATTTTGTGTTTCGTCTTAGGATTTGCTATGCCACCTGTTGCCATGCCCGAGACTATATGTGTTGTTGAATCAGCACTTGTGACAATAAATATAAATATTAGTGCAATTGCTAAAGCACTCGTAATGTCAGCAAGAGGGAATTTAGATAACAATTCAAATAACGCTACGGTGTAGTCTTGATCAACAACGTTAGCAATATTATCATTCTCTTTGAGTGCAATTTTAACTGCTGTACCCCCAAAACCAGCAATCCAAGTAAATGAAATGAGTGGTGGAATAATGAGTACGCCAACGATGAATTCTCTTATCGTACGTCCACGTGAAACGCGCGCAACAAAACCACCTATAAATGGAGACCATGAAATCACCCATGCCCAATAAAAGACTGTCCATTGTTGAATCCAACCATTGTCTCCAGTATATGGACTAATACGCAAACTATATTCAATAAAATGGCGTAAATAATCACCAATTGCTAAAGTATAAGATTCGAAAATGAATTTTAAATCACCAAAAATGAACATAAAGATAAGAAGCAAGGCACCTAATCCTATATTAATATTACTTAGCCATTTGACACCTCTATTTAAACCAGTTACAGCTGAAGTTAAGAAAATAGCTACCATCAAAATAGTGATTGTAATTTTAGTGATATTATTATTAGGTACATTGAACACATGTTCTAAACCACCACTAATTTGCATAATACCTAATCCAATTGAAGTTGCGATACCCATCACTGTCGCAATAATAGCTAAAATATCGATGATGTTTCTGTAAGGGCGCTTATATGCTTCGCCAAATACAGGCTCCATCGCTGTTGAAATTAGGCCGTCACGATTTTTTCTGAATTGGAAATAAGCGACAGTAAGACCGGCAATTGCAAATATAGACCATTGTGAAATACCCCAATGGAAAAATGTATAACCCATTGCGACTCTTGCAGATTCTGCTGACTCATCTGCGACTGTGCCTGGGAAGGGAGAATGTAAATAATGACTTAATGGTTCAGCTACACCCCAAAAGACAATACCTACACCTAAGCCTGCTGAAAATAGCATTCCAATCCAAGAATGCATAGAAAATTCAGGCTCTTCATCATCTCTACCTAATTTAAAGCGTCCATAACGAGATACAGCTAGCGCAATTAAAAAGATATCTAAAATAAAAATAATAACTAAGAATAACCATCCGAAAGAATTTGATATGTAGTCATAAACTTGTTGTGCGTATGTTCCAAACCCCTTTGGGAAAATACCAGCAAATAAAGTGATGAGTAAAATGATAGCTACTGAAATAATGTAGACCAAATTACGATTTTTTGTTTTTCTCTTATGCTTATTGTTCATGGCGTTATTTAATCATTCCTTTGTTTATTTAGACTATAATTACATACCCTTATTATTATTTTATTATTCATTGGACTAAATTCGTTTGTTTTAAGTATTTAAATACAATAGAATAGGTTGAGCAATCATATTATTGCATAACGTTATTTGTGAGGGGTATAGCATTAACAAAGCTAGAAGTAAATTCCTGAGGAGGAAAATTATGAAAAGAACTGTGGAAAAAATATTAACCTGGGTAGGCATTATCCTACAGTTTATCTTAATATTTTTAATGGCTATCGTTACACCATTTTTAAATGATGCAAGCGTAAAAGATTCACTCATACAATCAATGAACAATAGTCAAGAATTTAATCAGCTATCAAATCAAATGACACCATCTCAATTATTAGATATGGCGAGTAGCTTGTTTATTGTAGCTTTAGGAGCAGTTACCGTATGTACAATTATCGCAATTATATTTGCGTTATTAATTAATAAAATTCCTAAAGTGTCGGGTGTTGTACTGATATTAATTGCAATTGTTACAGTATTTACATTTAATTGGATTACTGCATTATTGTGGTTAGTAGCTGGGATTTTACTATTGGTAAGAAAAGCGCATAAACCGAGCTATGAAGGTGTTACGAATTCAAATAATAGAAGCAATACAGACAATCATTATCAAGAGCGAAATACTGAATTAAAAGATGAATCACCAGAACATCAAACTGATGATAGAGACTTTGCAAAGCAAAAGAAACTAAGTGATGACAAAGACGAAGCGGTATCGACTTCTGATGAACACACGTATCAACGTCGCCAAGATCGTAAAGATAAATAAAATCGGAGTATTTTATGATGAACGTAAAATTGATAAATGGTGATAACAAGATGAAGAAAGAGGACTAGCTGATTGTAAAATACAGCTAGTCCTCTTTTAATTATTGTATTTGATATATAATTTGTTAATTTACTAATCCATCTTGCCGTGTTTATAACTTTCATATACTTTGTCGTAATTGATGTGTCCAATCCCACCTACCATAAATTTTCCAAGTTTGAATAAGTTGAATACATATGCTAGACAAACTGATATTGTGACTGTGAGAATGAAAGTGAAAGCAATGTTTCTTAATGAACTATCCGCTCTCAATAAGCCTAAATCATGCACAAAGAAGTAATGAACCAAATATATACAGAATGAGTAGTTACTTATAAATAATACGAATTTTGGAACATATTTGACATAGGATGAGAATAAGAAAAACAGCAAGATCACCATTGTGACATAAAATGGTATATCAAAGCGTTTAGATTCTACCCAAGTACTAACACCGAATAAATAGTTACTAATTAATATACCTGCTGACAAGATTGCGCCAAAAATAATAAGCCAAGTATATTTTTTAATATTCTTCATGAGGGACTCATAGTATATGCCTGTATAAAAACCAAGTAAGAAATAACTAATCCAACCTAAAAAGAGCATCCAACCTTCTCTTCCCCAAAACAATCCTAAAATTGGATTTTCTGATGGGGGTACAAATTCTCTAAATGCCCAATATAATGTGGCGAATATTGTTGCACCAATAATTACAGGAATAGGTTTCCATTTAATTATGTATTTAGCAAAGAGAATGTGTAATATATAGAATTGGAAAATAATTACAATAAAGTATGTCACAGCGCCACCGTGGAACATCGTGTTTGAAACATGCCCAAAGTAATCTTCTAATGTCTCAGGTTCAAAATAGAAATATGAGATAGCCAGATTAACCACAATATATGGGATACCTAAATAAATCAATTTGTTTTTAAAGAAACCAGGTTTTGTTTTAACGTGATAATTTTTCGCTAATAAAAATTCTGAAATGAATACAAATAATGGCGTACTAAACATTAGCAATAATTGAAATATTCTAATAGCAGTGCCATGGCCCACAAAATCCATTTTGGAAAATGTAGTTGTAATCGCATGAATGAGAACAATACTTAAACAAGCTATAGTACGCATCCAAAAAATAACAGACGTATATGTTTTCATAAATAGCTTAACCTCTCGATTGTTCTTTTTTTGAAAATAAATATTGTTATGATTATATTCAAGTTTAAATAATAACATACGTAATGAGAATTCAGTGTAAATATTAAGATAAATTTTATTAAATTAGCATTTACTATTTATATAATATTAACAATAAATATCAATGAATATAATAGCAAATTTTAGGGAATAATGCGAAATAGGTGAGATACGATTTAATTAAAAAATGATTGTAAGCGATTGCATTTGTGGTGTGATACATATACAATAAAATCAAGAGTGGAATAATTCCATTCGTGTTTTCTATTTACAAACTGACATGGGGGTAGAAAAATGGTAGTTAATTATCAGAATGAACCAGGTATCGATTTTACAGACAGTAAAAATGTAGAATCATTTAAAGAGGCTTTAAAGAAAGTTAAAGGTGAATTAAATCAAAAAATTCCTTTAGTAATTAATGGGGAAGAAATATTCACAAAAGATACGTATCAATCTATCAACCCTGCCAATACTACTGAAGTTATTGCAGAAGTTTCGAAAGCAACTCAAGCAGATGTAGATAAAGCATTTGAGTCTGCAAACGAAGCTTATAAATCATGGAAGAAATGGTCACACAAAGATCGTGCTGAATTTTTACTTAGAGTATCGGCAATTATTAGACGTCGTAAAGAAGAAATATCAGCAGTGATGGTTTACGAAGCAGGTAAACCATGGGATGAAGCTGTAGGTGACGCAGCAGAAGGTATTGATTTCATTGAATACTATGCGAGATCAATGATGGAATTAGCGGACGGTAAACCAACATTGGATAGAGAAGGAGAACATAATAAATATTTCTATAAACCAATTGGTACTGGTGTTACAATTCCACCATGGAACTTCCCGTTTGCAATTATGGCTGGTACGACATTAGCGCCAGTAGTTGCAGGGAACACAGTACTTTTAAAACCAGCAGAAGATACACCATTAACTGCATATAAATTAATTGAAATTTTAGAAGAAGCTGGATTACCAAAAGGTGTTGTTAACTTTGTACCAGGGGATCCAAAAGAAATTGGTGACTATCTTGTAGATAGCGTACACACGCATTTTGTAACTTTCACAGGTTCACTTGCTACAGGTACTCGAATTTTTGAAAGAGCTGCAAAAGTACAAAAAGGACAAAAGTTCTTAAAACGTGTTATTGCTGAAATGGGTGGTAAAGATGCAATCGTAGTTGATAAAGATATCGACACTGATTTAGCAGCAGAATCTATTGTAAGTTCTGCATTTGGTTTCTCAGGACAGAAATGTTCAGCGTGTTCTCGTGCAATCGTACACAAAGATGTATATGATGAAGTATTGAAAAAAACAGTTGAATTAACTAAGAATTTAACATTGGGCAATACTGAGAATAACACGAACATGGGACCAGTTATTAATAAAAAACAATTCGATAAAATTAAAAATTATATTGAAATTGGTAGCAAAGAAGGTAAATTAGAGTTCGGTGGTGGTACGGATGGTACTACTGGATACTTTATTGAACCTACAATCATCTCAGACTTAAAATCAAGAGACCAAATCATGCAAGAAGAAATCTTTGGTCCGGTGGTTGGCTTTGTTAAAGGTAACGACTTTGAAGAACTATTAGACATTGCTAACGATACAGATTATGGTTTAACAGGTGCTGTAATTACAAATGATCGTGAAAACTGGATTCATGCAGTTGAAGAATACGATGTAGGTAACTTATACCTAAACCGTGGATGTACTGCAGCAGTTGTTGGCTATCACCCATTCGGTGGTTTCAAAATGTCAGGTACTGACGCTAAGACAGGTAGCCCAGACTATCTATTAAACTTCTTAGAACAAAAAGTCGCTTCAGAAATGTTCTAATTAAAATTATAAAATAATTTAAAAGCCGCTCATTGCATTGCAGTGAGTGGCTTTTTTGCTGTTATACATCTTTTACTTTGATATTAATCATTTTATGAAAAATTTCGTCTATTTCGTGTGCTGGACGTTTAATATTATGATCACGCATCCACTCCATAAAACCGAGTAAGCTTGAGCCATACATATAAAATATCAGTTCGATTGGAACACTTGAATCTACAGAAATACGTGAGACATTATCTTTAATGTCATTTTGTAATACACGGATAAAATAATTTGTAATCGTACGCTCAAATTCTTTGTCGTCTTTTTGCTTTTCTGTAATCCGTTCCATTCCGTTCACGTTATCAAAAGTGGTTTGCATAGTAGAAATTGGAGAGTTAATCCGTTCTTTTAAATCTATAGAAAAATAATCTTTGGTTAAATCAGTGATTAAATAGATAAGTAAATCATATTTATCATAAAAATGTTTATAAAAAGTAGTGCGATGGACCAATGCAAAATCACAAATTTGTTTAACTGTTATTGTAGAGAATGCTTGTTTTTCTATTAGTTCATAAAGGCTTTGGGAAAGCGACAGTTTTGTCTTTATAACACGCAAGTCTTTTTCATTCATACTACATTTCTCCTTATTTGTAGTTTAAATTAATAATTTTAATTAATTACCACTTTTTTAAGGCAGGCGTAAGAATTAGTATGTTACTATAAATGTGTAACAAAAATTTAAACTACATTGTATGTTTAAACTATAACGTTGATTAAATAAGGAGGCAATAGTTTGGCAAAGTTTTTGTATAAATTAGGTTCATTTATTGCTAAGCATAAATGGTGGAGTATTGTTGCATGGTTGATTTTACTTGTAGCAATTATAATACCGCTTACTTTAAATTCACCTAAATTTGATAATGATATCACTATGAATGGTCTGCAATCGCTTGATACAAATGAGAAACTCGAGGATGAATTTAACCAGGATAGTGAAAAAGCACAAATTAGAATTGTGCTTAAAAGTGACGCGAAAAACGGCATTATTAAGCAAGATATAACACAAGATGTCAAAAAGGCTTTGAAAGATATTAAAGATGATGACAAAGATGTTAAAAATGTTACAGATCCTTATGATAATAAACAAATTAGTGAAGATAAAACAACCGCATTTGCGGATGTGAATTATGATGTCAAAGTTACATCATTACAAGAAAGTTCTAAAGATAACATCAAAAATAAAATCGATAAAATAGAAGAGGACCATAATGTACAGGCTGAATTAATGGGTACAGGCATGGAATCCACAGAAATCGGTGGTTCTTCTGAGTTAATTGGTATAATTGTAGCATTTGTAGTGCTGTTAATTACATTTGGTTCAATTATAGCGGCAGGTATGCCTATCATTAGTGCATTAATTGGTTTAGGCACGGGTGTAGGTATTATTTCTTTACTTACATATGTATTTGATATTCCAAATATAACATTGACTTTAGCTGTTATGATTGGAATAGCAGTAGGTATAGATTATGCGTTGTTTATATTATTTAGATATCGACAAATTATGCGAACAGAACCTAACCACATCAAAGCAATTGGTTTAGCAGTAGGTACAGCTGGTAGTGCAGTCATATTTGCTGGTTTAACTGTAATCATTGCAGTTTGTGGACTATCACTTGTTGGCATTGATTTCCTAGCAATCATGGGGTTCGCATCTGCTATTAGTGTATTTGTTGCGGTAGTGAGTGCACTCACTTTATTACCAGCATTGATTAGTATTTTCCATAAAAAAATAAAACCGAAACGAATGAAATCAGAGTTTAAAGGCGATGTTGATACAGGTTGGTCAAAATTCGTTCTCGGCAAACCATTATTAGCAATATTAATTGGTTTAATTATTTTAATACTAGTAGCAATACCAGTTAAAGACATGCGCTTAGGAATCCCAGACGATGGTATGAAAGCTTCAGATTCTACTCAAAAGAAAGCTTATGAAATCGTTTCGGATAAATTTGGCGAAGGTTTTAATGGACAAATTGCCATGCTAGTGAACGTTAAAGATAAGAAAGATAATCCTCAAGCCTTACAAAAAGCCTTGAAAGATATGAATAAAGATATTAACGACATGGATAATGTAGAATTGGTTACAGAACCACAATTAAGTGGTAGTAAGGATTACGCTATGATGGCGGTCATTCCTAAAAAAGGACCGAACGCAGAATCTACAAACACCTTAGTACATGACTTGAGAGATTATAACGATAAAGCAAAAGACAATTACGACTTCAAGACTGAGGTAGCTGGTCAGAGTGTAATTAATATAGATATGTCTCAAAAATTAAATGAGGCAATTCCATTATTTGCTGGTGTAATCGTAGCCTTGGCATTTATCTTATTAATGGTTGTTTTCCGTTCGATTATTATTCCGTTAAAAGCAGTGCTCGGATTCGTACTATCACTGGCAGCGACACTCGGTTTTACAACATTAATCATGCAAGAAGGGTTTATGGCTGGCTTGTTTGGTGTTGATACTACTGGACCATTACTCGCATTTTTACCAGTAATTGTAATAGGTTTATTATTTGGCCTAGCTATGGATTATGAAGTGTTCTTGATGTCACGTATACATGAAGAATATAGTGTTACACGTGACAATGAACATTCTATAAAAGTAGGTATTAAAGAAAGTGGACCAGTCATTGTTGCAGCAGCATTGATTATGTTCAGTGTGTTCATCGCATTCGTGTTCCAAGAGGATGTCATGATTAAATCAATGGGCTTAGCACTTGGGTTTGGTGTATTATTTGATGCAATTATCGTACGATTAATGTTAGTGCCTGCACTAACTAAATTATTTGGTAAAGCATCATGGTATATGCCAGCGTGGTTAAATAGAATCTTGCCAAGTATTGATATTGAAGGTCATGGGTTAAAAAAAGATCTTGAATCAACACATAAAGCGAAAAATAAAGACCAGTAAAAAATATTGCTTATAGTAAAAATTTGCAGTCTGACAATTATGTCAGGCTGCTTTTTTGTCTAAAGATTAACAAATTTTAAATTATAATTGAATAATTGGGGATTTTCATTAAAATATTTAACTATAACGAGGTGAATCATGAAAACATTTTGTCGAGTAGAATTTAATGAACCTAACAATTTAACTGTCAGCATAAATGATGGTTTACGACTTGTGCTAGTTCTGAGAAGTAGTATGACAGTATGGAAATATAATGAAATATATGAATACCAAAAAGGTGATGTTTTTATTGTTAATCACCGTGAGCAATTTCGTTTTATAGAAAATGAAGACACGCTCTATATTTCTATTCATTTAACTGAAAGATATATAAAACAATATATATCTGATTATAATGATAAAATTTTAATTTTGGATAAGGGACATTTACAAGAAGTTATTTATAAACAAATCGTAAATGCTATTGCAATGATAGGCGTTGTTGATATAAGAAAAGGAGAATTTTATCGTTTATACATAGAACAGCAATTAATCAATTTAATGTTTATAATTGCGCGATTTTTACCTACAAAAATGAACGAATCATATAGAGAAATGTTAAATGACTATCGATTAGAATTTGTGTGTAACTATATTCAAAGTAATTACTCTGCGCATATCTCGTTAACTGAAGTAGCCCAAAAGGTGCCACTTAGTACTGCTTATTTATCAAAACTTTTTACACAGCAAATAGGAATGGGATTTAATCAATATGTAATTCACATAAGACTTGAGCATTGTAAGGAAGATTTGGTTTATACAGATGAAACGATTACGCAAATTGCTTTGAAAAATGGTTTTAGCAATTCTAATATGTTACTGAAACATTTTAAGAAAGACACCCAAATGACGCCTACACAATATAGAGAAAAGTATAAAAATACGTTTTTGATTGAAAAGTTAAATAAAGAAAAAGAAGAGGTTGCATATCAAACTTATTTACACTATTTATCAGATTATATAAATGAATCTGTTGGTGATATTTTGCAATCACCTGAAGCAGAAAAAGTCATTGATATTACTTTAAAGGACTCAAAACAAACGCTTTTGCATTATCAACATGTGATACATATAGGGAATTTAGACGTGTTGCTCATTCAAAGATTTAGAAACCAAATACTAGAAGTGAAAAATTGCATAGGTTTAAATCATGTACTGATTAAAGATCCTATTAGAGGAGGTTTTATTAAAGATAAGATTATCGAAAGTGACGAAGTTATACCGAATGTGCACCGATATATGAAAATAGATGAATGCTTGAATTTTTTACTTATGCATCACATTGGCCTGGGCATAGAGGTAGACCCGCCCAAAGTAATGTCGAATTTCAATGCTTATTCCAAAGAATTGGCATATGCATTGGAACATATTTATAACACACTGCCAGATAATCATTTATTTAATTTAGTACTTTACATAAATTGTATAGATGAAGATATATCCCAAGCAATAATCATATTATTTAAACAGTATTTTAAGGATATCAAAATTGTATTGAACTTTAATATTGAGCATCAGACGGAGGCACGTGTAGCTAAATATATTTTAGAGGTCCATAAGCAACATATTGATAGTATTGCATTCTGTGCAAATCAAAATGACATAATCAATTTTCAATCTATTGAGAGTAACCAATATAATTTAGCTAAGAAACATATCACGCTCAAATTAGAGGAAATTATGGAATGGTTAGATGTAAAAGACCGAAATATTTCCTTTACGTTATTAAATTGGAATACATTGACAGGTAATACAAGTTTGACAAATGGAGAATATTTTAGAGCAGGCATTATCTTTGAACAACTCATAGAAATGAATGGTCATATTAATAGGATTGGATACTGGTTGAATTTTGAGATACATCAGCAATATAGTCAGAAAGATATAAAAACACAATTAAACGGTATTGATTTATATCATCAATTTGATGGTAAAAGACCTGCTTTTTTTACAAGTATGTTTTATAAAAAATTATTTAAAAACATCTTGTATAGAAATGGAAATTGTATTGTTTTAGGTAACACCGAACATTTTCAAATTGTGCTTTGGGATGCAGAACATTATAACCCTTATTTTACTTTGAATAATCCTTCTAATAATTTAAATCATAAAGACTATCAAATAAATATTTTCCATTTATTACCTGGGATATACAAAATCAAACATCTAACATTAGATAAAAACCACGGTGCGTTATATAAAGTATGGCAACAATATAATACACAACATGGCATGGATGAAGAAACGATTGATTATGTTAATCGAGTATCTTTTCCTAAATTAGACGTTAGTGAAGTAGAGGCAACTGATACAATAACATATCATTTGAAATTACTTACAAATGCAATTCAAATTATTGAATTCAGAAGATACTTTGATAAAGAAATATAAATACAAAAAACTAACTAAAAGAATTAATAAAAATCACTATTTCTTTTAGTTAGTTTTTTTATGTTGGTTATGTATAAGTAATCATATATTTAACCGCGAGAATAATTGTTGATGACAAAAATCAATATGTACATTTTTGTCATAGAAGTAATATAAATCGAATGCATTATAAATAAGATAGTAAAACAACAAATACTCTATATTGAGATAAAAAATTACGCGCTAAAATCGTTTTTAGAGAGGATAGCGAGCATCATTGATTGAGGATGTTTAGGGTGGAAAAACATTTTACAATTAGGCTTATCTTTCCTGTTTGTCATTTGAAAATTTAATTTAGGAGGATAAAAAATGACTCAAAAAGGAAATGTACAGACATATAAAGGAGATAATAAATTAATATTAGGAATTGTATTAGGGGTCGTCACCTTTTGGTTGTTTGCACAATCACTATTAAATGTAGTCCCGACTTTGCAGCAATCTTTTAAGAGTAATATAGGAACAGTGAGTATTGCGGTGAGTATTACTGCGCTTTTCTCAGGAATGTTTGTGGTAGGTGCAGGTAGTCTCGCTGATAAAGTTGGACGCGTAAAAATAACTTATATTGGTTTGTGGCTTAGTATTATTGGTTCATTATTGATTATCGTGAGTAACTTATCTATCTTACTTATTGTAGGTAGAGTGATTCAAGGGTTGTCTGCTGCAGCAATTATGCCGTCAACATTAGCCATAATGAAAGCTTATTTTGATGGGAAAGATAGACAACGTGCTTTAAGTTATTGGTCTATCGGTTCATGGGGAGGCTCAGGTTTAGCATCTTTATTTGGCGGAATGGTATCGACATTTGTAGGATGGAGATGGATATTTATCTTGTCTATCATCATCGCCTTAGTTTCGATGTTATTAATAAAAGGCACACCTGAAACAAAATCAGTTAGCAAAACTAAGGTAGGATTTGATTACACAGGATTACTATTATTTGTTGTTATGATGTTAAGTATTAATGTGGTGATCACACAAAGTGCATCATTGGGTATTTTTTCACCAATCATTATAGGTTTAATAATAATATTTATAGTTTCGACAATAAGTTTTATTAAAATGGAAAATAAAAAACAAAATCCATTAATCGATTTCAAACTTTTTAATAATAAAGCGTATACAGGTGCCACACTTTCTAATTTTTTATTAAATGGTGTAGCAGGTGCACTGTTAGTAGCTAACACATTTGTGCAGCAAGGTTTAGGCTTTAATGCATTCCAAACTGGTTTATTATCTATTACTTATTTGGTAACAGTATTGTTAATGATTAGAGTAGGAGAAAAGATTCTACAAAAAGTAGGCGCTAAAAAGCCGATGATGCTCGGCACATTTTTTAATATGATTGGCATAATTTTAATCTCGCTTACATTTTTACCAAGCACAATTTATGTAGTCGTTTGTATCATTGGATATTTACTTTATGGTTTGGGACTCGGTTTCTATGCTACACCTTCAACTGATATGGCTATTTCAAATTCACCTGAAGATAAAGTAGGTGTGGCTTCTGGTATTTATAAAATGGCTTCATCACTCGGTGGTGCATTTGGTATCGCGTTATCAGGCGCACTTTATGGCATCGTGGCAAGTACTACTAATGTCCAAACTGGCGCATCAATAGGATTATTACTCAATGTATTGATGGCATTATTATCGTTAATTATCATATTGATTACTGTCCCATCATTTAAAAAGGCATAACATTTACGTTATTCAACAAATGCTCTAACACATAAATTACACTCAAAAAGTATATAATGTAAATAAGTTGAATATATTTAATATAGGAGGAACTGTTATGGTGAAACAATTAATAGATATATTGAAAGAGAAAGAAAATCGAATGATTGAGATACGTCGCTATCTTCATCAATATCCTGAGCTATCTTTCCACGAAGAAGAAACGCCTAAGTATATTGAAGATTTTTATAAAGATAAAGATTGTGAAGTAGAAACGAATGTAGGTCCTAATGGTTTGAAGGTGACAATCGATAGTGGGAAACCTGGTAAGACAATTGCAATACGTGCTGATTTTGATGCACTACCAATTCAAGAGGATACTGGGTTAGCATTTGCTTCAAAAAATGAAGGCGTGATGCATGCTTGTGGTCATGACGCACATACAGCATATATGCTAATTCTTGCTGAAACACTTATCGAATTGAAAGATCAATTTAAAGGTAAAGTTGTTGTTATTCATCAGCCTGCTGAAGAAGTACCTCCAGGCGGTGCACAAGCGATGATTAAAGATGGTGTCTTAGATGGTGTCGACCATGTATTAGGTGTCCATGTGATGAGTCATATGCCATCTGGTAATGTATATTATCGTGAAGGTAATGTACAAACGGGTAGAGATTTCTTTAAACTTAAAGTGAATGGCCAAGGAGGACACGGTTCATCACCACATACGGCAAATGATAGTATTGTAGCTGGTGCATATTTTGTTAATGCTTTACAAACAATAGTTTCAAGACGTTTGAATCCTTTTGAAACTGGCGTTGTAACAATTGGTTCATTTGACGGTAAAGGACAATTTAATGTAATCAAAGATAGTATTGAAGTAGAGGGCGATGTACGTGCCTTGACTGATGAAACCAAACAAACTATTAAAAAAGAGGTTAAACGTTTAACAGATGGCTTAGAAGCAATGTTTGGTGTGACATGTGAATTAGAATATAATGTCGATTATCCTGCATTGTACAATGATCCAGAGTTTACGAATTTTGTTGTAGAATCTATTGAAAGTGCTGATACAGATGCAATTAAAGGTATAGAAAGATGTGAAGCACAACCACCTTCTGAAGATTTTGCATATTATGCTAAAGCTATACCGAGCACATTTATTTATGCAGGTGCTGCACCTGACAATGGTGACATTCATCCACATCATCATCCTAAATTTGATATCAGTGAAAAATCATTACGCGTAGCAGCTGAAGCAGTAGGCGTTACCGTATTCAATTATTTAAAATAAAGTATTAAAACATAAAATAAAGGTTGTAGCTTATTATACTGGGCTACAACCTTTATTTTTGTGTGCATAATTTTCTTCTCATTTTTCATGTAGTTTATGCAGGCGCATTAAAGTGTATATATAGAATAATAAAACAATAAAAAAGGATGATTGAAATGAATGCAGATAAAAAACTAAGTGAATTGCTTGAAGATTATAATAAGCCGTTAAAAAAATTATTCAAATATGATAAGTCAAAGGCACTTACATTTGATAAAGAAACTAGAAGTGAAGTTCAAGAACAAAAAGGTGTTTTTGTTATCTTTAAAAATAAAAAACCATTATATGTAGGACAAGCAGGTGGGTTTATGACTGGATACAAACTTACTCAAAAAGATTTAAATGATAAGCTCGCACAATTCAATGTGAAATCAGATGCTGGCACAGCAAAATTTAGAAAAGCCTATGTAGCGCAACAAAATTTAGATGAATCAGAATTAAAAAATATTAAAGCAGAAGAACATAATTTGAAATTCCAATATATTAAAGTTAAAGGTAACCCTGCACTAATTAATATCTTAGAAATACTTGCTTTAGAATATGCGAAAGAAAATGATATCGAGTTATATAATTTTCTATAAAATCACCTGAGTTAATGGAGGTGAATAGGAAGAGGGTTGATTGCTATGAATATAAGAAATTTTAATATTCGTTTTCAACACTGTGATATTAAAGTGAAATTACCTAAAGGATACTTTAAGCGTAAAGCTGGTCCATATCCTTTAGTAATCGTTCAAGATGGTGATGACTTATTTAAGGATATTGAACGAGAAGTCATATTTGTAGGATTAGTGCAGAATGATAATGACAAAATTTATGCGGCTTGGCAAGATAAAGTCGAAGATGAATCATTTTATAGTGCAGTGGATGATTATCTCTTATGGATTTCTGATCAATTGTTGCCTTATTTAAAAAAATGTTTCAATGTATCTGAACAGCGCTTGGATATAAGTATTGCTGGGGCGTCACTAGGTGGATTAGTTGCGCTCTATGCGTTATTCAAGAAACCAGATACATTTGGCACATATATACTGATTTCACCTTCAATATGGTATCCAGGCTTTCTAACATTTATGAAACAGCAACCTATTATTAAAGAAGAAGAACATGTTTATTGGTATATTGGCACGCTTGAAGATGAACAACATCCAGAGATCAATACCAATATCTTAGCTCAAACTAAACAAGGCGTAGACATTCTAAATGAGCTCTTAATTTCTGAACAAATGACATTTCATTTTGTTACAAATAATAAAGGATTACACCAGCAAATTTATTTCAAAAAATACTTTAATAAAGCGGTAAAAAAATTATTTTAGTTAATTTGCTCACGTAAAAAATGACAAATTATAGCCATTATTTATCAGAAAATTCGAAATAATAGCATGTAAATTCTGACCTTTATGCTTAATTAATGATAAAATTTAAAGTGTAAGAATTTTTAAAAGAAATAATCGTACACTTAATTGTGTAATATTCTCAATTGTAATTTGCGAAGAGAAGTGTCTTTTAAATTCTAACTTTATATTATTAACAAACATAGGGGATGCTTTTATGGTAGAAAAAATGAAACAAATTTCAGGGGGTAAATTGTTGACGGGTATTGTATTATCAATATTAACTTATTGGTTATTTGCCCAGTCATTTTTGAATATTGGGCCTCAAATCCAGTCAACTTTTGGAGCTAGTCCAGGTATAGTCAATATTTCTATAAGTTTAACGTCATTTGTTACTGGTGTGTTTATGGTAGTAGCAGGTAACATTTCAGATAAATTTGGTAAAGTGAAAATGACACGTATTGCACTCATACTAAGTATCGTTGGTTCACTTATGCTTATCGTCTCAGGAAATGTCGTATTATTGATTCTAGGTAGAGTTGTGCAAGGTTTATCAGCAGCAATTATCATGCCAGCGACGATATCCATCGTCAATGATTTTTTTGAAGGGGACGAAAGACAAAAAGCATTGAGTTTTTGGTCGATTGGTGCGTTTGGCGGCACAGGTTTATCATCGTTTTTTGCAGGAGCAATGGCAACATTTATTTCGTGGCAATCTATCTTTATTTTGTCGATTATATTATCGCTTGTTGCGCTGATGCTATTAAAACATTTACCAGAAAGTAAATTAATTAAAGACAAAGCAAATCGTTTTGATTATGCAGGACTTACAATATTTGTGATTATGATTGCGAGTATTAGTTTTGTCATTACACAAGGTTATAAAATGGGATGGCTGAGTACGCCAACATTAATATTATTAGCTGTCTTTATCATATGTGTATTTATGTTCTTCAAAGTAGAACGTGGCAAAAAAGTGCCGTTTATCGATTTGGAATTATTTAAAAATAGACCTTATATAGGCGCAGTACTTGCGAACTTCTTACTTAACACAGGTGTTGGTGTCATTGCTTTATTTAATATGTATGCGCAAGGTGGATTGGAATTTAGTGCGTTCCAAGCAGGTTTACTTACTTTACCGTACTTGATTACACTACTTATTGTTGTACGCTTAGGTGAAAAGAGCATTAAAAGATTTGGCGCGAAACGTGCGTTGGTTATCGGACCAATATTTACAGGAATAGGTATATTATTATTTAGTTTAACGTTCTTTGGTACCTCAGGGTATATCGTTGTAGCGTTAATTGCATCAGTCTTTTTTGGTGGCGGTACAGGTCTCTTTGCAACACCTGCATTGAGTACTGCAGTTTCAACTACACCTCCAGAAAAAGTGGGCGTCGCTTCCGGTATATTTAAAATGGGCTCAACACTTGGTGGCGCATTTGGTATTGCAATTATGACTTCTATTTACACAGCGATCATGCAAAGTGGACAAAGCTTACATACAGCGGCAACCGCAGGCTTTATCGTTGGTGCTTGTATTGTTGGTTGTGGCGTTCTCGCGAGTGCATTAATCATACCGACACGTAAAATAAATAGTTAAATATTAAAATTAAAGACCATTGTAACGTTATCGTTGCAGTGGTCTTTATTACGTTGAATTATAAAGTATACTATTTGTCATACATTTCTAATTTTTTATATTTATGTGCCAAATGTAAATCATGTGACAATGCAATAAGCGGTCTAACTGTCATCTGTATACTGCCGATTACAAATAATACTGTACCTATAGTGACAGTAGTATCACTGAAAAATAAAAAACTACCTATTAAGAATATGATGCCAAGAACAACATCGTTTAATTGGTATAGTGCTTTATAAATCATTGTAAGACGTTCAGATCTTTGAGGTGTATTAAAATTTAAATCAGCACTTTTGTTAATAGAATTTTGTTGCTTTGATTTAGACATAGAAAAGGCCTCCCATACATATCTTGAGTTGTCTTACTCATTCCCTTAATGGTTTACATAAAACCAAGAAAGATTTATGATAAAACAAATTCAGAAGGACAGAAAGAGGGGAGCATCATGCATTATAAAAGATACTATCAAGCACCTATCGGACGCGTTGCAATAACATCTGACGGAGAGCATATCACTGGCTTGTGGCTACCCAATCAAACAGATTTCGAATTAAAATATGATCACAAGTTAGTAGAAACAGAACAACCTATCTTTGATAAAGTAGAACGTTGGTTAGATGCGTATTTCTCGGGAAATATTCCGGAAATTGATTTTCCTTTAAAAGCGTCTGGCACGGAATTTCGTGAACAAGTCTGGGCAACACTTTTAGAAATACCCTATGGCGAAACAGTAACGTATGGAGAAATAGCACAAATAATAGGAAAAAAAAGAGGTAAAGCTCAAATGTCGTCACAAGCGGTGGGTGGCGCAGTAGGCAGCAATCCAATTTCAATTATCATTCCATGCCATAGAGTTGTTGGTAAAGATGGCAGTTTAACAGGTTATGGTGGTGGCATTGATACCAAAATTGAGTTACTTAAATTAGAAAAAATGGATATGGATGCATTTTATAGACCTAAACATAGTACAAAGCCTTGAAGCAGTAAGGTTGAGCAATGAATTAAAATTTTAAAAAAGTTACTTAAATACGCTTGCAAGTTGTAAAAAAACTCTAACTAAGTTGATAATTTAACTCAGTATGGTATTCTATTACACGTCTTTGCTAAAAATTTAAGGGATGGTGAGAATTTTGCCAAAAGAGAAAAAACAATTTTCAAGTGTATTTATATATTCAGCTGCCATCATAGGATTACTTGTTTTGGTTGGCGCAATTTTCCCTCAACAATTTGGGAGTATTACAGGTAGTGTGTCTACTTGGGTTTCAGATACATTCGGTTGGTATTATATGTTGTTATATACTGTAATACTAGGCTTTTGCGTATTTCTAGCATTTAGCCCAATCGGTAAATTAAAGTTAGGTAAACCTTCGGACAAACCAGAATTTCGTACGGTGTCATGGTTAGCGATGTTATTTAGTGCAGGTATGGGTATAGGTTTAGTATTCTACGGAGCATCAGAGCCTATTTCGCATTATTTAGCACCGCCAACTGCAGATGCTGAAACAAAAGCAGCCATGTCAGAAGCGTTTCAATCTTCATTTCTAGACTATGGTGTTCATCCATGGGCGATGTACGGTGTTGTTGCTTTGGCACTAGCGTATTCACAGTTCCGTAAAGGTGAAAATGGTTTGATTTCAAGAACGCTACGCCCAATTTTAGGCGATAGAGTAGAAGGTCCTATTGGCACGGTTGTAGATGTGCTAGCAGTCTTTGCAACAGTAATTGGTGTTGCAGTTTCTTTAGGCGTAGGGGCTATTCAAATTAACGCTGGGCTTAATTATTTATTTGGTATACCAGCTAATTCATTGGTTCAAGGTATAATTATAGCAGTGGTTACTGTATTGTTTTTATATAGTGCATGGAGTGGTTTAAGCAAAGGTATCCAATATTTAAGTAATTTGAATATGGTGTTAGCCGCTTTACTACTCGTAATTGTTTTTATTGTGGGACCAACGCTACTTATCTTAAACATGATGACAAGTGGCACAGGAGACTATTTGAATTCGATTTTATTTAATACTTTAGATGTTGCTCCATTAAATGAACAAAAATCGGACTGGTTACAAACATGGACAATCTATTATTGGGGCTGGTGGATGAGCTGGAGTCCATTTGTTGGTATATTCATCGCTAGGATTTCAAAAGGACGTAGTATAAGAGAATTTGTTGTTGCAGTGTTAGGTGTTCCAACAGTGATTAGTATCATTTGGTTTAGTGCCTTTGGTACGACAGGTATCACAGTTGGACAAGAACACGGTGAATTATTTAAATTACCACCTGAGACACAATTATTTGGAATCTTTAATGAATTACCATTTGGATTTATTCTTTCAATGATTGCATTAGCGCTGATTGCATCATTCTTTATTACTTCGGCAGACTCAGCGACCTATGTCTTAGGTATGCAGACTGCACATGGTACGTTAAACCCTACAGGCTTTGTTAAAATTGTCTGGGGCTTAGCATTAGCAGCTATTGCGTATGTCTTATTATTAGCTGGTGGAGATACTGGTTTAGATGCCTTACAATCTGCTGCTATCATATCAGCACTACCGTTTAGTTTTGTAGTGATATTAATGATGATTGCTTTATTTAAAGATGCAAACAAAGAACGGAAATATCTAGGTTTGACTTTACAACCTAATAAAGAACGATACGAAGCATATACACGTAAGATTGAACAAGAACAAGCAGAAAAATAATTAAGTTATAACATGGTACGTACATAAAACAGAGGAGATACAGTCGTAAATTGACAAATATCTCCTCTGTTTTAGTTTGTTGAGTAAAAAGAAAAGAGGCTGAGACATAATGACATGTCTTAGCCTCTTTTTTTATATTGGCAGTGGCTGACTGAATTGAAAATGCGCTTATCTCAAGCTTTTTTCAATTCTAGTCAGCTGTGCCGGGGTGGGACGACGAAATTTTATTAGAAAAATTAGATTTCTGTCCCACTCCCTTTTTATATACATGAATTTATTAAATTCAGTAAAGACTCCTTAACACATGATTTAAATGCATAAGCTAAATATGGTAATTTAAATTATGTATCTTAATCATGATACGATTAAGTGATTTCAGATTTAATTTAAGGTATTATAATTACGGATATGATCATTAATACTTTCAAGATAGAAAATATTTTTTTGCTCATCAGCTAATTCAGTTTCGTGATCGAATTCTAAATTATCAAAACGTTTAAAGAATGATTCATACGTTTCAACTGAAATTTCAGTACGATTGTTTAAAAGGTCTTTATGTCCTTGAATATCAAGTGCATCTTGGTAGCCTTTTACAATTTTACCGCTAAAGAACTCGCCTACAGAACCTGAACCGTAACTGAAGAGTCCGATTGTATCATCGCCAGAAAGGTCATGTGTTTCTAATAATGAAATCAAACTTAAGTATAAAGATCCAGTATAAATGTTACCTACATAACGATTATAATATGTAGCATCTTCATAACCAGAAGTTAAGCGCGCTTTTGTTTGTTCATCAACAGAATCTGTTAAAATTGAGTCAAGTGCTTTTTTACCCATTTTTGTAAATGGTACGTGGAAACATAATGATTTAAAATTATCTAATGATTTATTGTAGCGACGAGCATATTCATTCCAGCTTTCTTGGAACGAGTGAATGTAAGCATCTTTTGATAATGCGCCATCAACGAGAGGATAAGGTTGTCCACTTGGACGCCAAAAATCATAGACATCTTCAGTGAATGCAACTGCGTCATCATTTAATTCAAGAATTCGTGGGTTTTGTGATATTATCATAGCAACTGCACCTGCACCTTGTGTAGGTTCGCCACCAGAGTTTAAACCGTAACGTGCAGTATCGCTAGCGATAACTAATACTTTTTCATCTGGACGTTGTGCTAAATAATCTTTAGCTAATTGAATTGCTGGTGTTGCAGCATAGCAAGCTTCTTTCATTTCAATACAACGTGCAAATGGTTGAATGCCTAGCAAGTTATGTATTTGTACTGCTGAAGCTTTCGCAGAATCAATTGCAGATTCTGTTGCAACGATAACCATACTGATTTGTTTTTTATCTTCATCAGTAATGATGTCTTTTGCGGCATTTGCGCCCATTGTAACAATATCTTGGCTTACTGGACTAACTGCCATTTCATTTTGGCCAATGCCAAGTAGAAATTTATTTGGGTCAACTTGGCGTGATTCTGCAAGTTTAGCCATGTCTACATAAAATCTTGGAACGTAAAAATTAATTTGATCAATACCAATTGTCATAAAGCGTATCGACACCTTTCTATATATAAATAAGCACCTGTATCATACCAAATCACGCTTATAAAATACAATGATTTAAAATTAACTGTAAATAAAGGAGATTGAAAATGAATAAAATAGCAATCGTAAGTGCAAAACGTACACCAATTGGAAGATTTAAAGGGAAATTAAGTAATTATTCAGCAGTTGAACTCGGAAAGAAAACATTAAAAGCAGCGATAGAAGCAATTAAATTGGATCCAAATACAATAGACCAAGTTATTTATGGCAATGTGTTACAAAGTGGAAGTGGACAAAATCCAGCGCGTCAAATTAGTATCAATGCAGGTGTACCGAATACAACGCCAGCTATGACAATTAATGAAGTTTGTGGCTCGGGACTAAAATCAATTATCCTCGGTAAACAAGCAATCCAATTGGGAGAAGCGAAAGTAGTTGCAGTTGGTGGCGTAGAAAGTATGACGAACGCACCACAACTTATTTTAAAAGAGGGAGAATCACCTGTTCAAAGCTTTATGCATGACGGGTTAACAGATGCTTTTTCAAATGTACCAATGGGCATTACAGCAGAAAAAATAGCTGAGAAATACGATGTGACACGTGATCAACAAGATAAATTTGCAAATGATTCTCATCAAAAAGCGCATCAAGCGACTGAAGCGGGTAAATTTGATAATGAAATCGTACCGTTAAAAGACGTAAATGGTGAATGGATGACAAGTGATGAAGGTATACGTGGTAATACGAGTATAGAAAAACTTGCAACTTTAAAAACAATTTTCAAAGAAAATGGCACAGTTACTGGTGGTAATGCTTCTAGTATTAATGATGGTGGTTCAACTATTATCTTAATGGACGCAGCTTATGCAAAAGAACAAGGCTATGAAATTTTAGCGCTTCTAGGAGAACATGCTGAAATAGGTTGTGATCCTGATTATATGGGATATGCACCATATCATGCAGTTACAAAATTATTAGATAAGACAGGTAAACATATTGATGACGTAGATGTAGTTGAAATGACTGAAGCATTTGCATCACAAAGTATCCCTGTTCGAGACAATTTAGGCATAGCTGAAGAGAAACTCAATTTATACGGTGGTGCGATTGCGCTAGGTCACCCAATCGGCGCAACTGGTACACGCTTGGTAACGACACTTGTGAATGTATTGTCACAAGAGAATAAACAAAGTGGTATCGCTACGGCTTGTATTGGCGGCGGCTTAGGTATAGCACTAGAAATTGAAAAGGGGCATAAATAATGGAAGCGTTAGATAAGTCATTTCGTCATTTATCTCGTGAAGAGAAATTAGAGCAACTTGTTCAAAAAGGCTGGTTGAGCAATGAAAATAAAGTGATATTGCTAAATAACCCGCTTATTCCTGAAGAGATTGCGAATAGTTTGATTGAAAATGTGATTGGTCAAGGTTCGTTACCTGTAGGATTACTACCTGAAATTATTGTTGATCAAAAACCATTTGTTGTGCCAATGATGGTAGAAGAACCTTCAGTTGTTGCAGCTGCAAGCTATGGCGCTAAACTTGTTAATCAAACTGGTGGTTTCAAGGTGGTATCTAGTGAACGTTTAATGATTGGCCAAATTGTATTTGATGGCGTAAATGATACACAGGCACTTGCACAAAAAATTAATCAGTTGGAACCACAAATTAAACAAATTGCTGATGAAGTATATCCTTCAATTTTAGAAAGAGACGGGGGCTACCGTCGCATAGAAATTGATACGTTTTCAGCGGAAGGTTTATTGTCATTAAAAGTATTTGTAGATACAAAAGATGCTATGGGTGCGAACATGCTGAATACAATTTTAGAAGGTATTACAGCTTATTTGAAAAATGAATTAGACAATATTGATATTTTAATGAGTATTTTATCAAACCATGCGACAGCGTCTGTAGTTAAAGTACAAGGTGAAATAGAAGTTTCTGCTTTATCCAAAGATGGCCGCAATGGACAAGAAGTAGCGAAACGTATGGAACGTGCTTCTGTATTAGCACAAGTAGACATTCACCGTGCAGCGACACATAATAAAGGTGTAATGAATGGTATCCACGCTGTTGTCTTAGCAACAGGTAATGACACACGTGGTGTTGAAGCAACCGCACATGCATATGCAAGTAAAGATGGACAGTATCGTGGCTTAGCAACATGGCATTATGATGAGCAACGTCAGACATTAGTTGGGACGATTGAAGTTCCTATGACATTAGCGACAGTCGGTGGCGGTACAAAAGTGTTACCAATTGCTAAAACAGCGCTAGATTTAATGAAAGTAGATTCCGCTGAGCAACTTGGACATGTAGTTGCTGCTGTTGGCTTGGCACAAAACTTTGCTGCTTGTCGTGCATTAGTATCAGAAGGTATCCAAAAAGGACATATGAGCTTACAGTATAAATCGTTAGCCATTGTTGTGGGTGCAGAAGGTAAAGAAATCGCACAAATCGCAGATATGTTGAAAGATGAGCCAAGAGCCAATACAGCAACAGCACAACAATTGCTAGATCAATTAAGAGAGAACAAATAGAATTAATATATATAAAGCACCTTCAATGTGAAAGGTATGATTGAATCATAGGTGGATGTATTAGAGGAGTGGGCCACGATAATGTCCACTCCTCTTTAACGTGCTTAGTTTGAAGAGAAATAAATGTTTTAGTTAAATTGTTAAAACGCTATTTCTATTATCTAATGCTATGGTTATGATTTTATTTTAAGAAAATACTATCATATACTTGTTATATAAGAAAAAAGTAGAAAAGGGGTATGAATAATGGAAAACAACAACATTCCGGCATTATCGTATAAAGGGAATGCAAGTTCAGCTGTGCCAATACTTTCACATGAAGCGGATATCCAAACAGTTACGGCAGAACAATGGTTAAAAATCTCTGATGAAGGTTTACAACTTGAAGGGCTATGCTTTGATAAAGATGGGAATCTACTTTTATGTGAAGTATTTGGAGGTACAATCTTTCACGTAGACCTGCCAGAGAAAAAAGTGACAACACTATTTCAATCACAAAAACAAAATCCAGCAGCAGTTAAAATACATAAAGATGGAAGACTTTTTGTTTGTTATTTAGGGGATTTTGAAAGCTCAGGAGGTATCTTTGCAGTAAATTCAGAAGGTGAACAAGAAGTTCCAATTGTTTCAGATATTGATACTGAATATTGTGTTGACGATTTAGTATTTGATAGTAAAGGTGGATTTTATTTTACAGATTTCCGTGGTTATTCTACAAATCCTAAAGGTGGTGTTTACTATGTGTCACCAGATTATAAAACGATCACACCTGTCATTCAGAATCTTGCTGTGGCCAATGGTGTGGCCTTAAGTACTGATGAAAAAACATTGTGGGTTACAGAGACAAATGCAAATCGATTACATCGCATAGATTTATTGGATGATGGTGTTACGATTGCGCCATTTGGTGCCTCTATTCCTTATCACTTCACAGGACATGAAGGTCCAGACTCTTGTTGCATTGATAGCGATGACAACCTTTATGTTGCAATGTATGGCCAAGGAAGAGTACTTGTTTTTAATAAAAAAGGTTATCCAATAGGTCAAATCTTGATACCAGGACGTGATCAAGGTCACATGTTGAGATCAACGCATCCTGCCTTTATTCCTGGTACAGATCAATTAATTATTAGTGCGAACGATATAGAAATGGGTGGGTATTCTTGGTTATTTACTGCTAAAGGTTTTGCCAAAGGACATCATAGTTACCAATTTCATTAAATTTAATTGAATAAACAGATATAGAAAAATGTAACTTCGACTCGGAGTTACATTTTTTCTATATTAATGTTTTTAATACATAGTCATTCCCTTTAATAAAGATTGGGGGAATATGATGTGACGAGTTATTTTAAAAAAGCGAGTTGTAAAAAATAGTGGCCTATGTGTATAAAAAAAGTGGTTTGGATGGTGTAAAATAACTACAAATGTGATAATAACTACCTTTAAATAATAAATACGCTGTTGAAAGCGCATAAAAAGTTAAGTATGATATAAAATAACAAAGGGGAGGTGCCTACTATTTTTAATAAGAAATCTAAAAATAATGGCGAAAAGATTAGAACAAAGAAAGAATTAGGACTTACATCTGCTTTAATTACTTTAATCATTATGATAACTTCAATGTTATTAACGGTAGCGGTGCTTGAGAAAGAGCCTCATATACCATTAATGATTGGTACGGCAGTTGCGATTATTATAACCATGTTACATGGATACGCATTTAGCGAAGTAGAAGAAATGATGTATAAGGGGATTCGACATGCATTACCTGCTATAGTAATCATTATTCTCGTAGGTCTAGTAATTGGTTCATGGATAGGTAGTGGTGTAGTAGCTACTATGATTTATTACGGACTGCAATTAATCGACCCAAGATATTTTTTAGTCGTAGTAATTGTGCTATGTGGTGTTGTGGCACTAGCTATAGGTAGTAGTTGGTCTACAATGGCGACAGTAGGTGTAGCATCTATGGGTATTGGTCTGAGCATGGGTATTTCGCCAGGTATGGTTGCAGGCGCAGTCATCTGTGGAGCTTACTTTGGTGATAAAATGAGCCCATTATCTGATACGACAAATTTAGCTTCTGGTTTGTCTGGTGTTAATTTATTTGAACATATTCAACACATGTTTTTTACGACGATACCAGCTTTGGTGATATCACTAGTTGCATTTTTCTTTATCGGTATACGTTTTGGTGATAAAAACTTTGACACCAAAAATATAGATGAAATACTGACTACGATGCAAGATAGCTTTGTGATTACACCGTGGTTACTCATAGTACCATTGGCAGTTATCGCACTTGTAGTAGTCAAAGTACCAGCAATCCCATCGATTTGCGTAGGTATTATATTAGGGTTTTTCGCGCAACTGTTTATACAAGGTGATTCCATTGTAGAGGGGTTAACAGCACTACAAACAGGTTACACGATTGAATCAGGCAATAAATTAGTTGATGAATTATTTAACCGTGGTGGTTTAGAATCGATGTTCTATACGATTTCACTTACACTTGTCGCAATGACATTTGGTGGCGTACTTGAATATTCAGGCATGTTAACTGCATTAATTTCGGTTATATTAAAATTTGCTAAATCTACAGGATCATTAATTGCATCTGTTATAGTGTCATGTATTGGTACAAACTTTACATGTTCCGAACAATACATATCAATTATCGTCCCATCCAGAATGTACGCAGGGGCATTTAAAAAGAAAAATTTACATGCTAAAAACTTATCCAGAGCTTTAGAAGATGGCGGTACATTAACGTCTGTGTTTGTACCATGGAATACTTGTGGTGTATTTATTGCTTCGACATTAGGTGTGTCTGTTATAGAATATGCGCCTTATGCAATTTTAAATTATACAGTACCAGTCATATCTATTATATTTGGGTATATTGGTTTTAAAATTATAGGATTAAGTAAAGAAGAAATTGAACAAAATAGAAAAGAAGAAGAGGCGAACCTAACATAATACAGCAATTTGATTTAAAAGCAGTCAACACGTTGATTTGTAACAGTTGTATTTAATTCAAGGTTAGTAATCTAAACAATATAATATGAATTAAGTGTATAAACATATATTTCTGATTAATTAAAATTGTCCGAATATATCGAAAAATAAATGCACTCTAAAGTTGAATGTAGTTTCAATTTTTAGGAGTGCATTTTTATGTTTATGGGTTTGTTTTCGATAAGTATTTAAAAATAATGAGGGTCTGTGTGTTGACGTTTTTGTAACGAGTTAATATTGAAATATTGAAATTTAAACGTATACTGGAAAGTATTAATTATGTTTCAAGTAGAGGAGATCGTGCATGGATATTAAACAGATGAAGTATTTTGTTGAAGTTGTAAACCAAAATAGTATGACAAATGCTTCCAAATCTTTATATATTGCTCAGCCAACAATTAGTAAAGCAATAAAAGATTTAGAAAAAGAATTGAACATGACACTTTTCGATCGCAGTAAACGACAACTTGCATTGACTGATGCAGGAAGAGTGTTTTATCAAAAAAGCAAAGAAATTTTAACACTCTATAATGATTTGCCTAGAGAGGTTAATAGTCTACTTGGTTTAGAAACGGGTCATATCAGTATAGGTTTATCTGCAGTGATGAACATGAATAAATTTATTCATATACTTGGTGAGTTTCATCAAAAATACCCAAATGTTACATACAATTTAGTGGAAAATGGTGGGAAGATGATTGAGACTCAGTTAATTAAAGATGAGATTGATATTGGTATCACCACAATTCCAGTGGATCAGTCCATTTTTCACTCTGTGTTGTTATATGAGGAAGAATTGAGACTCGTATTGAATAAAGAGCATAGATTAGCGAATTATGAACAAATAAACATGAGTATGTTAAAAGAAGAGGACTTTATACTATTTAATGAAGATTTCTATTTAAATGACAAAATTATTGAAGCGGCTAAAAATTCAGGATTTGTGCCAAATACAATTTCTAAAATTTCTCAGTGGAACTTTATTGAAAATTTATTAAGCGCACATCTTGGTGTGAGTATCTTACCAGAGAATATTGTGAATTTACTTGATGGTAATTTTAAAAGTATAAAAATTGATGACCCAGCAATGCGTTGGGAGTTGGGCGTTATATGGAAGAAGGATAAATATTTAAGTCATGCGACTAAAAAGTGGATTGAATTTATGAAACAACGATTATAAAAAGCACTTATATAGCTTATCGTTTTTCTAGTCAGTCTTGAGAGGGCAGGAAGAAATCAAATTTTGATTTCTTCCTGCCCTCGTTTTGTTTACAATAACGTAAATAATCAAATGAAAAGTCATGTAAGTGTTGTGATAACAGAGACTTTTGAATGAAAAGGGTGAATATTAAAAGTTTATTTTTAATATAATGAAATATAATAGACTTAATCGCTTACATGAATAAAAGTAATAGGTGTCATTGATAATCAATATTTTTATTATATTACGTACGGGCTTATACTAGTATATGTAATCAACAAAACACCAAATAAAAATGACGATAAAGGGATGATAAAAATGCAGATGTCACTAAAGGTAGTTAGAGTTTTATTTCAAATATTAATGATTATGGCTATTACGTATGCTGGAAATGTCTTGCAAAGTGTTCTGCACATTCCAATTGCAGGAAGCATCGTAGGCTTAATCTTATTTTTTCTCTTACTACAATTTAAAATTATCCCATCACAATGGGTTAGTAAAGGTTCGAATTTTTTCTTAACAACTATGGTATTTTTCTTTGTACCTTCCGTTGTAGGTGTCATGGATGTCGTATCTGAGATCAATTTAAATTTCATTTTATTCTTCGCAATGATTATTTTAGGAACTTGCTGTGTTGCTTTAATTTCAGGGTTTATAGCGGAGAAAATGGTTAGAACTACGGAATATGGGAATGGACAAGATTAGATGACACTTTTAAATGCTTTGATAATGATTGTCTTAACAATTGTTATATATGCTGGAGCTAAAAAATTACAGCAAAAATTTAAAAACCCGTTTTTAAATCCAGCACTCATATCTTCTATTGGTATTATTACGATCTTGCTTCTATTTAATGTAGATTATCAAGGTTATATGGTTGGCGGTCAATGGATTAATTATCTATTAAACTGTACGGTGGTTTGTTTAGCTTTTCCGTTATATCAGAACCGTCATAAAATATTAAAACATGCCAATATCATATTCAGTAGTGTCTTCTCAGCAGTGATATTAAACTTTGTGTTTATATTTTGCTTATTGAAAATATTAGGTTATTCAAGAGAAGTTATTATGACGATGTTACCACGCTCCATGACTGCCGCAGTTGGTATAGAAGTTTCAAACCAACTGGGCGGGGTAGATACGATTACTGTTATGTTTATCGTCGCGACAGGGTTAATTGGTAGTATATTAGGGTCTTATTTATTAAAAGTGGGAAGATTTAAGACCGCTATTGCAAAAGGTTTAACGTACGGTAATGCATCTCATGCATTCGGTACGGCACAAGCATTTGAAATAGATGGTGAGTCGGGTGCTTTTAGTTCTATCGGTATGATTTTAACAGCCGTATTAAGTTCTATTGTATTACCGATACTCGTCCTCTTATTATATTAAGTTTTAAAACGAACTAGATATTTTACTGCAAACAACATCAGAAGAATCAACGATTTAAAATGATTGAAATTTGAAAGGAGCTATTTTAAAAATGGCAAAAATTAAAGCAAATGAAGCATTAGTAAAAGCGTTGCAAGCATGGGATATTGATCATTTATATGGTATTCCAGGAGATTCTATAGATGCAGTCGTAGATAGTTTAAGAACAGTTAGAAATAATATTAAATTTGTTAACGTTAGACACGAAGAAGTTGCAAGTCTAACTGCTTCAAGTTATACGAAAGTGACTGGCAAAATTGGAGTAGCTTTAAGTATTGGTGGACCTGGTGTAATTCACTTACTTAACGGTATGTATGATGCGAAAATGGACAATGTACCTCAACTTATTTTAGCTGGTCAAACAGATAGTACAGCTTTAGGTACGAAAGCATTCCAAGAAACAGATATTAGCAAATTAGTTGATGACGTGTCAGTCTATAACCGTCAAATATCTGAAAATGACAAAGATATATTTGGTATTGTCAATGAAGCGATTCGTACTGCATATGAGAAAAAAGGTGTAGCCGTATTAATCTTACCGAATAACTTATTAACAAATAAAGTTAAAGATACAACAAATACAAAAGTGGACACTGCACCACTAGCACGTGTAACACCAAAACCACGTAGTATTAAAAAAGCAACTAAGCTTATCAATAAAAGTAAACGTCCGGTAGTACTTGTCGGTATGGGTGCCAAGCATGCCAAAGATGAACTACTTCAATTTATTGAAGCGGTGAAAATACCTTCAATTATCACGCTACCTGCGAAAGGTTTATTAGCGGATGCACATCCTTATAATATTGGTAATCTAGGTAAAATCGGAACGAAAACATCTTACCAAACAATACAAGATGCCGACCTATTAATCATGATAGGTACGAATTATCCTTATGTGGATTATTTACCTAAGAAAAATATTAAAGCAATTCAAATTGATAACAATGCTGAAAATATTGGCCATCGTTTTGATGTGAATGTGGGCATTGTTGGTGACAGTAAATTATCATTACTACAATTAACAGATTCAGTAAAACATGTATCAGAACGTGATTTCTTAACGAAAACATTAGAAAGAAAAGCAACTTGGGATGCATGGATGGCAAAAGATTTAGAAGATAACAGTAAACCAATTAGACCAGAACGTCTAATGGATGCAATTAACCAAGTAAGAACAGACGATGCAATCTTTTCTATTGATGTAGGTACATCAACAGTATGGTCAACACGTTATTTAAATTTAACAGTTAACAATAAATTTATTGTATCTAGTTGGTTAGGTACAATGGGTTGTGCATTGCCAGGTGCCATTGCTGCTAAAACAGCATACCCTAATCGTCAAGTTGTCGGTATTGCTGGTGATGGTGCATTCCAAATGGTAATGCAAGACTTTGCAACAGCAGTACAATATGACTTACCAATGACGTTCTTTGTGTTAAATAATCAACAACTTTCATTTATTAAATATGAACAACAAGCAGCTGGTGAATTAGAATATGCAATTAATTTCACTGATATTGATTACGCAAAATTTGCTGAAAGTTGTGGTGGCGTTGGTTACACATTAACTGACCCAAATAGAATTGACGAAGTAGTTGAAGATGCAATGTCGCAAGACCGTCCAACAATTGTCAACGTGTACGTTGATGAAACAGCAGCACCATTACCAGGCAAGATTGTGATGGATGAAGCAATGAATTATGGTAAATGGGCATTTAGATCAATTACTGAAGATGGAAAATTAGACCTAGAGGAGTTACCTCCAATGTCTACAGCGGTAAAACGTTTCTTCTAAACTTATATTTTAATTTAAAGCTACCAAACTATTTTATGCTTGGTAGCTTTCAGAGTGTCGACAAAGTCTCCGATTTTGTTGGCACTTTTTTGTGCACGCTTTCCGCGGGCACAGCCTCATCCTGTAGTCTTCGGCTAGTGCTTTTCCCGCAGGAGTCGGCACAAATTACTGCCATTTTTTACTTAGTATGTTACATAAAATTTTAGCGTTACATATCCTTATACATTAAAGTGGACACTTGAATGACTATTGAGTTAAATGTATAATAATATTCAAATATATACTTTAATGAGAGGTTGGAGGATATGAATAAAAATGAAACGTGTGAAGTTTTCTGTTATGACGAAAAAAAGGTTAATAAAGTACAGCATGATTTACAAAATATAGATATTTCCGGTGTTTCTCAACTTTTGAAAGCAATCGCAGACGAAAATAGAGCTAAAATTACTTATGCTTTATGTCAGGAAGAAGAATTATGTGTATGCGATATCTCAAATATCATAGGTGTGACGATCGCAAATGCCTCTCATCATCTTCGTACGCTTAATAAACAAGGGATACTCAAGTTTAGAAAAGAAGGGAAAATGGCTTTCTATTCGCTGGATGATGAACATATCAAACAGATTATGATTATGGCATTAACGCATAGGAAAGAAGTGAGCGCTAATGTCTGAGCAGCAAGACAAAGTAACAAATAAAGAAAGTAGTACATATCGAGTACAGGGTTTTTCATGTGCCAGTTGCGCAGGGAAGTTTGAAAATAATGTTAAAAAACTGCCTAATGTACACGATGCAAGTGTTAATTTTGGTGCCTCTCAAATCTCTGTGCAGGGTGAAGCAAGTATTGAAGAATTGGAAAAAGCCGGTGCATTTGAAAATTTAAAAGTAATACCAAAAACCACAACACGTACAACTTCGGATTCAAAAGATGAACAAGAAGAAAATATTCCGTTTTATAAGAAACATAGTACATTAATCTATTCGGCATTATTTATGTCGCTGGGTTTTATTTCCATGTTTATTAATGGAAATGAAAATATTATAACGGCGCTTTTATTTATTACATCAATGATTGTCGGCGGCGCTTCCATGATAACAACTGGTCTCAAGAATTTGATTCAATTAGAGTTCGATATGAGAACATTGATGACAATTGCTGTTATAGGTGGTGTCATTATCGGTGAATGGGCAGAGGTATCGGTTGTGGTGATTCTATTTTCAATTAGCGAATCATTAGAACGATTCTCCATGGATAGAGCCAGAGCATCGATTACTTCATTGATGGATGTTGCCCCGAATAAGGCTTTAATCAAACGTGATAACCAAGAAATGACTGTACATGTTGATGATATTGTCGTTGGTGATGTTATGATTGTAAAACCAGGTCAAAAAATTGCGATGGACGGTATTATAATTGATGGCTACTCATCAATTAATCAAGCAGCAATCACTGGTGAATCTGTCCCAGTTGAAAAGTATAAAGATGATGATGTGTATGCAGGCACACTAAATGAAGAAGGATTTCTAGAAGTAAAAATTACAAAACGAGTTGAAGATACCACAATATCCAAAATTATACATCTCGTGGAGGAAGCACAAGCAGAACGTGCACCGTCACAAGCATTTGTAGATAAATTTGCAAAATACTATACACCTGTGATCATAGTGATTGCGGCAATGGTTGCTGTATTGCCACCACTATTCTTTGAAGCAAGTTGGGATAAATGGGTATATCAAGGGCTTGCAGTTCTTGTGGTTGGATGCCCGTGTGCCCTTGTTATTTCTACACCAATAGCTATAGTATCGGCAATAGGTAATGCTGCGAAGAAAGGTGTACTTGTCAAAGGTGGTATTTACTTAGAAGAAATCGGAGCACTGAAAGCAATTGCATTTGATAAAACAGGCACTTTGACTAAAGGCGTTCCAGTCGTGACTGATTTCAAAGTTATCAATAATCGAGTGGATGAACGTGAAATAATGTCCATTATTACTGCATTAGAATATCGATCCCAACATCCATTGGCTTCTGCAATTATGAGTAAAGCGAATGCTGAACACATATCTTATTCAGATATTATTGTAGAAGATTTCTCTTCTATTACAGGTAAAGGTATAAAAGGTAGAATAGATGGTCGTATGACTTACGTTGGGAATTCAAAAATGTTTTCAGAGTTATTAACTGCAAATAACTCTGAAAATAAACTTAGAAATTTAATATCTTCTCTTCAAGCGCAAGGTAAAACAGTGATGCTAGCAGGGACGGATAAAGGTGTTGAAGTCATAATTGCTGTTGCTGATGAAGTGAGAGAAACGAGCCAACAAGCACTGCACAAACTACATCAGGTAAGTATTGAAAACACTGTCATGTTAACAGGTGATAACCAGAATACTGCGGGGGCGATTGGTAATCAAGTTGGTGTTACAGATATAAAAGCAGAGCTTCTACCTGAAGATAAACTTAAAGTGATTAAACAATTAAAATCCAAATATAAACGCGTGGCTATGGTTGGAGATGGTGTCAATGATGCGCCAGCTTTAGCAGCTTCGACAGTAGGTGTCGCTATGGGCGGAGCAAGCACGGATGTAGCACTTGAGACGGCAGATGTAGTATTGATGGGAGATGATTTGAATAAGCTGCCATTTACGATTAAACTGAGCCGTAAAACGCTGAATATCATAAAAGCGAATATTACTTTTGCAATAATAATAAAAATTATTGCATTGCTTTTAGTTATTCCAGGATGGTTAACACTTTGGATCGCGATACTTTCAGATATGGGTGCAACGCTACTTGTGGCATTGAATGGTATGAGACTAATGCGAGTTAAAGAAGATGAATAACATTTAAATAAATGATTTTTTCGTCAAACAATAAAAGCGAGTATTATTTAACAGTTTCGAGAAAGTACAATCTCTTGTCTGAAACGTCCTTCTCCTTGAATATAAGTTAAAAGCTTAATTTCTCAAAATTGATATTGAGAGATTAAGCTTTTTTATATACAATTACAGCGTAAAATATGAATAGAAGTGAGTACATCGTTCTCTGTAACTCGTCTATATATTAGGAATTTTGTATAAAAAATTAACAGACAAGCTTATTTCGCATAAAATAGGCTATATATGTATATAAATAGTAAATAGCGACGAACGTTAGTTTGAGTGAAGAAAGGAAGATCCTAATGTTTAAATCATTTTTTAAATCAAATCGTTTTAAAACGCCACATACATATGCATTATTATTAATAATTATTGCTTTTTCAAGCTTACTTACATACATAATACCGGCTGGGGAGTTCGCACGTGAGAAAAAGGACGGACAAACTCTAGTTGTTTCAGGATCTTATCAAGAAGTAGAACAGCATGGTGTATCATTTTTCGATATATTTCGTGCGATACCTGAAGGATTAATTAGTGGTGGAGAAATTGTATTTTACATCTTTTTAGTAGGTGGCGCCTTCGGTATCGTACATAAGACGGGTGCATTTGAAAATGGTGTCAATAAAGCGATGCAAGCATTAGGGAAGTATAAAGGGCTTATGATTCCTTTAACAATGACTATCTTTTCTATTCTAGGATTTTCTATTGGGCTAGCAGAAGAAACGATTATTTTCGTGCCAATTGGTATTATTATTGCCCGAACATTAGGCTATGATGCGCTTACAGGTGCTGCTATGGTAATACTTGGGGCAGCTAGTGGATTTATAGGTGGTATGCTCAATCCATTTACAGTCGGTGTAGCGCAATCTGTAGCTGAATTACCCATGTTTTCAGGTTGGGGGCTACGGACAATCATCTATCTGTTTATTTTAAGCGCCGCGATAATGACAGTAATGCTTTATGCTCGAAAAGTTAAGAAAGATAAAACTAAAAGTCTCGTTTATGAATTGGAACAAGCAGAAAGTAATCTAGAAACCCAAATGTCCACACCTCGATTTACAAAAAGACAGGCAATAGGTTTAGGTTTAATCGTTGCAGCGATTATATTAAACGTATATGGTATTTTTACTTATGGTTGGTCATTTAATGAAATGAGTGCGAACTTTTTACTAGCAGGTTTATTAGCAGGTTTCATTGGTGGTCTAGGGATGAATGGCACTTTCGATGCAATGATTGAAGGTATGAAAGATATACTATTTGGAGCAATGATTGTCGGCTTTGCTAAAGGTATTATTGTAATTTTAGAGAATGGTCAAGTCATCGATACAATTGTATATGGCATGACAACTTTATTAGCAGATATACCTTCTTCAATGGTAATCATAGCAATGTTTATATTACAATTTTGCTTGAATTTCTTTATACCATCAGGTTCAGGCCAAGCATTAACAACAATGCCCTTAATGGTGCCTATATCTGACTTATTAAATATTAATAGACAAGTTACTGTGCTTGCCTTCCAATATGGCGATGCGATTAGCAATGTTTTATTCCCAACGTCGGCAATACTCATGGGCGCATTAGCTGTTGGGAAAATCACTTACACACAATGGCTGAAATTTGCGTGGAAATTAATTGTGATATGGGTAGTAATTTGTAGTATCGGGATGTCTATCGCATTAATAATCGGCTGCTGATTGCACATCATAGTGAAAAGAAGTTATAACATTTTGAAAAATAGAATGCGAATGGATATTGTATAAATTTTTGAAATAGTATATAATAAATTAAAACAAATCGTCATATTGCGTGTTACTGGTTAAGCAGGCATGAGCAAACAAAGCGACTATCGGGAATAGTCTGTTTGCTCATGCCTTTTTGTGTGCGTTTTGGCGAAAAAGATAGAGAAGGGATGTTTTTGTGTATGTTTAAAAAGTTTTTTGGACAATTGCAACGTATTGGTAAAGCGTTAATGTTACCAGTCGCAATTTTACCAGCCGCTGGTTTATTACTAGCAATTGGTACAGCAATTCAAGGGGAGTCCCTACAACAATACCTTCCATTTATACAAAATGGAGGAATTCAAAGTATCGGTGAAATGATGGCTGGCGCAGGTGGTATTATATTCGATAATTTGCCAATCATATTTGCGATGGGTGTTGCAATCGGGTTAGCTGGTGGTGATGGCGTTGCAGCTATTGCTGCGTTTGTCGGCTATATCATTATGAATAAAACGATGGGTGCATTTTTACATGTGTCACCAGATAACGTAAATGATGCAGCGAGTGGTTATGCGAGTGTCTTAGGTATACCAACATTACAAACAGGGGTGTTTGGCGGTATTATCATTGGGGCGCTTGCTGCTTGGTGTTATAACAAATTCTTTAATATTTCATTACCATCATATTTAGGGTTCTTTGCTGGTAAACGTTTTGTGCCAATTATGATGGCACTGACTTCTTTTGTATTAGCATTCCCTATGGCTTTAATATGGCCAACTATTCAAACAGGATTAAATGCATTTAGTGAAGGGTTACTTGATGCCAATACAGGTTTATCTGTATTCTTATTCGGCTTTATCAAACGTTTATTAATACCGTTTGGTTTACATCACATTTTCCACGCACCGTTTTGGTTTGAATTTGGTTCATGGACGAACGCAGCAGGAGATATTATTCGTGGTGACCAACGTATCTTTATAGAACAAATTCGTGAAGGAAGTCATTTAACAGCTGGTAAATTTATGCAGGGTGAATTCCCGGTAATGATGTTTGGATTACCTGCAGCAGCTTTGGCTATTTATCATACAGCGAAACCTGGAAGTAAGAAAGTTGTTGCTGGTTTGATGGGTTCTGCAGCTTTAACTTCGTTCTTAACTGGTATTACGGAACCATTAGAATTCTCATTCTTATTCGTAGCGCCATTATTATTCTTTATTCATGCAATACTGGATGGTTTAGCGTTCTTAACTATGTATCTATTAGATGTGCATTTAGGATATACATTCTCAGGTGGTTTTATAGACTTTGTATTATTAGGCGTGTTACCGAACCAAACAAATTGGTGGCTTGTGATTCCAGTAGGACTGGTATACGCAGTAATTTACTACTTTGTATTCCGATTCTTAATCACAAAATTCAATTACAAAACGCCTGGTCGTGAAGACAAGCAAGTTGAAGCTTCTACAGCAACAGCGAGTGAATTACCATTTGAAGTATTAGATGCAATGGGTGGCCAAGAGAATATTAAACATCTTGATGCTTGTATCACACGCCTACGTGTTGAAGTGAAAGAGAAGAGTAAGGTCGATGTTGCTGGATTGAAAGCATTGGGTGCTTCTGGCGTGCTTGAAGTAGGTAATAATATGCAAGCAATATTCGGTCCTAAATCCGATCAAATCAAGCATGATATGGCTATGATTATGAAAGGTGAAATTACAAAACCAACTGAAACAACAGTACCGGTTGAAGACGATAATAAAGTTACACATATGGACGATTTGGATGAAGTGGAAATTTACTCACCAGGTAAAGGTCAAATCATACCTTTATCAGAAGTACCTGACCAAGTGTTCGCTCAAAAAATGATGGGTGATGGTGTAGGATTTGTTCCTGAAGATGGAGAAATTGTGGCACCATTTGACGGTACAGTGAAAACAATATTCCCTACAAAACATGCGATTGGTATAGAGTCAGATGAAGGTATAGAATTACTTATTCATATTGGTATTGATACTGTTAAATTAGATGGTTCTGGCTTTGAAAGTATGGTGAGTACAGGAGACACAATTAAAAAAGGTCAAACGCTAATGCAAGTTGATTTAGACTATATTAAAGCAAATGCACCTAGTATTGTGACACCATTGATATTAACAAACTTAGAAAATCGTACACTTGAAATAACTGATGTATCAGAAGTGAAATCACAACAATTGATTATGACAGTTAAACAAGACTAAATAATCATATTATATAGCATCTCAAACAGTTCGAATTGATAAAAATTCGAACTGTTTTTTATTTTTTAAGATAAAATGTTGAAATATTCTGAAATTATAAATATCATAGGGATTATGATTATATTAAAAATGAGGGTGAAATTATGAACTATAGACCATCAATGCAAGTGATGCCTAAAGTAACACTTATGCCACCAGAGTTAAATATGGCTGAAGCATTATATCAAACAATTAAAGAAAATTTTTCACACTTAGAACCATTTTTAGAATTTATTACTGAAGATGTCACAGTGCAAGACGAAAGTGCATATTTGAAAATGATGATTCAACAACATGCAGACAATACAGGTCGCTTATTTCTTATTTACTATGAAGATGATCTTATAGGTACCATAGATTTACATAAAATAGATACGAAGAATCGTAAAGCAGAAATTGGTTATTGGATTGCTGAAAGTTATTCAGGTAAGCAAATTACAACAACATGTGTAAAGCGTATGTGCCATTATGCTTTTGAAACATTAGGCTTAAATAAATTGACTATTTTAGCTGATGTTCGAAATATACCAAGCAATAAAGTTGCTGAAAAAGTTGGCTTTTCTTTTGTTGCTACAGATTATCAAGATGTATTCGATGGAGAAGTATTTAGAGATATGAACCGTTATATATTATTAAAAGAACATTTCCACTAGAATAAATTGAACACTTTTATCACATTTGAAAAATATGATTTTGAAAGGGGGGTGGATATGGATATCACAAGAGGGATAAACCATATTGGATTGACAGTACCAGATATTGAAGTTGCAACTACATTTTTCAAAGAAGCTTTGGATGGCAAGATAGCCTATGATAGTCAAACCAAAGCTGATGATTCGCGATCAGGTGCATTTGTAGAACATGTCTTAGATATAGAACAAGGAGCAAAAATTATAAAAAAACGCATGATGGTGTTTCATAATGGACCTAATATAGAAATGTTTGAATTTAAAGATGCTACTCAACAAAGTCCGGCATCACTACAAGATATTGGTTTTACACATATTTCATTTTACGTAGATGATTTTGAAACAACTTTTAATCAAGTGAAGCAAGCAGGAGGCGAACCGATTTCGGCACCACACAGTAATACAAAATATGAAGATACAGCAAATAATAAAACAGTATATATACGCACGCCATGGGGGAGTTTAATTGAATTACAGACCATCCCTAACGGTTATTATTATCCAAATGCTAGTGAAGCTGAAGTGTTTATACCTAAAAAATAAATATTATACTTTAATTAAGGGGAATCGATGATGTTACAAAGAAAATTAAATATCGCGAATTTAAAGACACCTATTCATAAATTAGAAGCACTAAGTCAGTCATTAGGTAAAGACATCTATATTAAAAGAGATGACTATACAGGAACCGAAATTTCAGGCAATAAGGTAAGGAAATTAGAATATACAATACAGTATGTATTAGATAACGGTTATGATACAGTCATTACAACTGGAGCAATCACATCTAATCATGCGCGTGCAACTGCTGCTGTCTGCGCGCAATACAATATAGAATGCCATTTAATATTGAGAGGAACTAAGAAGTACTATGAAGGGAATTTGTTTTTGGCAACGATGTTAGGCGCTCATATACATTTTATAGAACCTAGCGCTTCAAGAGAAGAAACGATGGAAATATTGTATAGAGAATTAGAAGAAAGTGGCAAAACGCCATTTAAAATACCTGCTGGCGCATCTGACTGGATAGGCGCTCATGGTTATATTAATACTTATGAAGAAATATTAAACCAAGAAATCACGATGGGCGTTCAGTTTGATTCTATTAATTTAGCGGTAGGTTCTGGTGGGACGTATGCTGGTCTTTGGTTTGGCAAAACGAGTAATAATTTAGCGACTCAAATCATTGGCTATGCTGTAAATAAAAATGCTGAAACCTTTAAAAATAAAGTGATTGAGATTATTAAAGATTTAGACAAGGACACGGTCTCATTTGAATCGATTTTAATCAAAGATGATTATATTGGTTTAGGATATGGCCAAGCAACGGATGAAGAACTCCAATTTTATATCGACATTGCGCAACAAGAAGGAATAATATTAGACCCCACATATACTGGAAAAGCTTTTCGAGGGCTTGTTGAGGAAATAAAACAAGGTCATTATGATGATCAGCAATCCATTTTATTTATTCATACAGGTGGTTTACAAGGTTATACGCAAGAGATAAGAACGCGTATCGAACAATTACTGTTAAAAAACACCAAGTCACTATAATAGTTGTATGCTATATTTTAAAATATAATATGTTCAATTGCTAAAAGGATAGTAGCTATTTTAGAATATTGGGTTATTGTATTTTCGAAGCAAATACGTTGATTATTCATCTGAAAATGTTTCATAATGAGATACAATTTGTGTGACGAGGATGGTGTTTAAAAATGACGCGAACATTGACTACGATAGAATCATTTCACGCGTTTGTTAACAATCATAAATTGGCGGTTATACATGTAATGAGAGACAATTGTAGCGTTTGTCATGCAGTGTTACCACAAATAGAAGGACTTGTAGGTGAATATCCTAATGTGTCACTAGGGGTTATAAACCAAAGTAATTTAGAAGCTATCGCTGGTGAACTATCGATATTTACTGTGCCAGTAGATTTAATATATTTAGATGGAAAAGAAATGCACAGACAAGGTCGCTTTATTGATATGCAACGATTTGAACATCAGTTGAATTTGATGTATCAAAGTATAGATTAATACATTTTAGCGTATAATTTCTTTCTATTTAAAATCGGTACAATTATATAAATTAATACAAAAATAAGACACCTCGTTTTAAAGTTACTCTAACATGACTTTAAAACGAGGTGTCTTATGTATAAAAATTATAATATGACTCAGTTAACACTACCAATGGAAACTGAAATTTTGATTCCTAACAATGATATCGCACATGCAGTTAATCAAATTGTTGAAACAATCCCAGAAACAGAATTCTACGAATTCAATTACTTAAATAGTGCATCACCTTATCACCCTAAAATGATATTGAAAGTAATTCTTTATGCTATACACAATCTATATTTTCTGGACGAAGAATTGAAGCTACACTTTCAGATAGTATTCGTATAATGTGGTTATCTCAAAATCAAAAGCCATCATATAGAACAAAAACTCATTGATAATGAGTCCATCTTTGTGTTGTTGATACTTGAAATAACACAAAATAATTAAATTGTTTAAAATAAAAATGTGAGTAATTAGATAAAAAGTTTCATATTTCTTATGAATAATGTATGATAAAGAATATTAATAGCACAATAGGGGGATGTATATGCGAATAGAAAGAATCTGTCCTGATGAAGCAGAGGAACTATATACTTGTATGAAGAAAATCGACCAAGAAACGCAATATATGTTGTATTTGCCAGATGAACGTAGCTTTGATAAAGAAGTATTTATTGATGATATTAAGCGTAATTTTTATATTGGTGTTAAAACAGATGACAATGAAATCTTAGGATATCTTTCTGTACATATTAGTACATTATTTAAGGTGAAACATATTGGTTATATTATGACAGGACTCGTTAACAATAAGCAGCAGCAAGGTTTATCAACAAAAATGTTTGATGAAACAATTAGGTGGGCAAAGCGCAAGGGGTTAAGACGCTTAGAATTAAATGTAATCACATCGAATACACCTGCTATAAATTTTTACGAAAAATTAGGATTTAAAATCGAAGGTATTAAGCGTGAATCAATTTATATGGATGAACATTACTATGATGAACTCTATATGGCAATGATATTGGATTAGGATTTTATTCCTAATGCTACGCGCATGTTGTAGATGTCAGGCGAAAAGACAAGGTAAGGTTGAGAAATCAACGATATATACATAAATTTAAAATATTGAATATAAGTAATTGCTTTTACTAAAAATATGAACTACTTTATTATAAAATATATATCAGACGAATTGAGGAGGTTATATATTTTGTTTAAAAAAATTGTAGGATTAACGAGTGTTGGCGTAATAACTTCCTACTTTTATGCTAAGGCAAAAGAAAAACGTAGCTATAAAAGCTTTTTATATGAAGCAACAATAAGAGCTACACAAATGAAAAAGCCATTTGAAAGTGTAGAAAATGCGAAGAAAATGTTGAAAGTTGTGATGAGAGATACAGAAGGGCCACACAAAGGCACGGATTATAGCTTTCGAAACGATGTTCGAACTACAACTATACAAAATGCAACGACGTATGTAGTGAATGATAAAGCAGATAGCCAACAACGAGTTGTATTGTATTTACATGGAGGTGCGTGGGTCCAAGACCCTATTAAAACACACTTTGAGTATATAGATATAGTTGCAGATGAATTGGACGCGAAAGTCATTATGCCTGTATATCCCAAAGTACCACATGCAACTTACAAAGAGACGTTTAGATTGCTTACTGAAATCTATAAAAATATAATTGCTCAAGTAGAACATCCACAACAAGTGATTATCATGGGTGATTCGGCGGGCGGTCAAATTGCATTGTCATTTGCACAATATATCAAAACATTAAACTTAGAACAGCCAAGTAACATTGTATTGATTTCTCCCGTTTTAGATGTGACCTTATCTAATCCTGAAGCACCTGCGTATGAAAAAATAGATCCTATGTTAGCTATTAAAGGTACGCAGTATTTCATAGAATTGTGGACAGGCGATACACCATTAACAGATTGGCGAGTTTCTCCAATCAATGGTGCATTAGATGGCTTAGGACATATTACGATTTCAATAGGTACAAAAGAAACGTTATATCCAGATGCAGTGAAATTATCGAACTTATTAAATGAAAAAAACATCGAACATGATTTCTTACCAGGTTATAATTTATTCCATATTCATCCAATCTTTCCAATTCCGGAAAGACGACAATTTTTAGAACAACTAAAGCAAATTATCAATAATCATTAAGAATAATTTATCTTTTAACCTAAAAATCTTTATAAATTAAGCTATATAAATAAAAGGACTTTCCATTTTTTTTGGAAAGCCCTTTTAGAGTGCCGATAAAGTTTGGGGTTTGTTGGCAGTTTTTTGTGTACGCATTCCGCTGTCACAGACTCAGTCAGTGGTCTTCGACTAGTGCTTTATTAACTAGTCAGGAGTCGGCGCAAAGCACTGCCATTATTAAACGAAAAAATATAATCAAACATTCATTGTTATTGTCTAAATTTATATATAAAATATTGTTTCTTGAGTTATTTGAGGAAACGACATGGGTTAGCAGTATTACTTGTTTTTTAAATAAGTTGGTAAAAATTCTGTGTATAAGTCAATAAAAGCTAAGTACACATCTTTTTCTACATATTCATCTACTTGATGCGCTTGGCTGACTAAACCAGGACCATACATAATAAATGAGAAGTCTTCGTCCTTATCTACAAGTAGGTCGGAGGCATCGGTTACACCTGGTGAAGCTTCCAAAGGTAAATCAGCATTTAAATATTTTGTGCCCATTTCGCGTGCTAATTCTGCTAGTTTATTTTGGCCAGTTGTATAAACAGGTGGTCTAGACATATAAGTATCGATTTCAATATCTGTCTGATCAGTTTCAACTTGTTTTAAAATTTCATTAAAATAAGAAATAAATTGTTCGTTATCATGCTCTGGAATTGTACGGATATTAAATTCTGACTCAGCGTGTTCTGGAATAGAGTTCACTTGGTTACCGCCATTAAAGATAGTAGCATTCATAATGGCATTACCTAAAAGGGTATTACTTTTATCGAATTTTTCAAATCCTTCATCCGCTTTATAAACAAATTTCACAAGTGGCGAAATTGCATTGAAACCAAGATGTGGCATGGAACTGTGTGAAGCTTTACCTTTTGAAGTAACACGAATGTCCATTGAACCTTTATGTGCATAAACAATTCTATCCTGAGATGGTTCGGCAATAACGAGCGCTTCTACATCTTTCATATAGCCTTGCTCTTGGAAAGCTTTTGCGCCTTCACCGACGATTTCTTCGCCTGCAGTTGCGAGCAAACGAATTTTACCATGGTCTAATAATTCTTGTTCTTTGATATCAATCAAGCTGATGACCAATGCAGCAAGTCCTGATTTCATATCTGCAGAACCACGTCCATAAAATTTATTATCTACTTCAGTTAATTTGAATGGATCATATGTCCATTTATTTTTATCGCCTTCTGAAACGACGTCCATATGTCCAGAAATACCTAGAACTGGTCCATCTTCACCAATCTCTGCTATTAAATTTGCGCGTGTATCGTTGATTTTAATTATTTTGGAGTCGATACCATGTTTAGATAATAAATCTTTAAGATATTCACAAACTTCAATTTCGTGATCATTTACAGATTTAATACTTACTAAATCTTCTAGTATTTGAACTTTTTCTGCTTCTGAAAATTTACTCATCTTAATAAAACCCCTTTTCTTTAAATAATAACCATCTATCAATTTAATTATATCTGAAGATTCCGACTAATTAAATTTTAACGTACTGAAAAAGAAGATGAGTACTGAAAGAAAATTTCATTTGAGTTTTTATTTATATTTTGAGCGTACATCGTATGTTTAACAAAAAAATCATACATGGCTCTTAGATTGAGTGTAATCTAGGGACCATGTATGAGAATTAACATTGTGTGATAAGGCTTTTGTTTTCAATGTATTTGTAAGATTAGATTGTAATTCATCAGGTACGCTATTACTTTCAGTTGATGTTTTACCTGATGAAGATTCGTTATTGTATTCTACATTTTCAAGGTTTGTAGGATTGGCAGTATCTAAAACTGCACCCTTCATATCATTACCTTGAATACTACCAATTAAAATCATAATGAGATAGCTAAAAGTGATAAGAAATACAACACCAAGATATATAGAAACTACTAATTTCACAGATTTACTCATAAACTGCCTCCTACATAGATTTATTGTTTCCTACACACATAAGATAACATTTAAATTTTAATAACATGTTAAGAAGTAGTAAATATTATATATTTATTTATGGTAAAAAACATCAATACTAAATTAAATTTAAATTTTTCGATAAAAAGTATTTATTTTTTCTAAAAATACAAATACCATTATATAAGGCTTTATATAGATAAAAGATGAATATTACATCTAATGTAAATTTGAATTTACGAATAATTAATCAATTCTTCAAACAATTTATATTAAATCAATAACTACATGGTAGCATAACAGTATTGATAGGTAGGAATTGTTAAAATATTGTGAATGATATTTTTAGTTGATACATCTTCACTATGTATTAATAACATGCTTAACCTACTTTGATATTTACATAAAATTAAATACGCTGCTGAAAAGAGGGATGAAATTTGCTACTCATCATCATATGTGTAGGTCTAGTACTTTGGCTAGGTATTGTTGAGAAAAAACAACATTCCTACAGATTAGAAAAAGTTCCAATACGCATAAATATAAATGGTATAAGAGGTAAATCCACTATAACTAGGTTGATTTACAGTACACTACGTGAGGACGACTACCGAGTAATAGGTAAAACAACAGGAACAGATGCACGTATGCTGTATTGGTTTACGCCAAGAGAGTATCCAGTTTATAGGAAGCCTCAAGGAGCAAATATCGGCGAACAACGTGACATTATTCGTAAAGTTGTAAAACAAAAAGCCAATGCCTTAGTAAATGAATGTATGGCAGTTAATCCAGATTATCAAATTACATTTCAAAAAGACTTAGTGAAAGCAAATATAGGTGTGATTGTTAATGTGATGGAAGATCATATGGATGTGTTAGGGCCGACATTAAACGAGGTTGCCGAGGCATTTACAGCGACCATTCCATACAAAGGTCATCTTGTAGTAATGAAAGATGACTACACTAAATTTTTTGCTAAAGTTGCTAAAAAACGTAAAACAAAATTAATTGTTGTTGATAAAGAAGATGTTCCTGAATCCTATCTAAGAAAGTTCGGTTACATCGTATTCCCAGATAATGTTGCAATTGCTATGGGCGTTGCCGAAGCGCTGGGTATAGATCGAGATACAGCCTTGCGTGGCATGCTCAATGCACCACCTGATGTTGGAGCTGTTGAAGTTAAATACTTTAACGCTAATCATTCAACTAATGTTTATGTTAATGCATTTGCTGCAAATGAGCCAAAATCGTCAAAAGCAATATTAGACAAAGTTGAAACTTATAATTATCCATATAAAAAAATTGTACTCATATTAAATTGTCGTTCCGACAGAATCGACAGAACGAGACAGTTTTGTGAAGATTTTTTAAAGGATGTCGAATTTGATACATTAATTTGTACAGGTAAAAGTACTCAAATGGTCAATGATGTAATGAAAGGGCAGACTAATAAGAAGTATTTAAACTTCGAAGGTAAAGATATAAAAGAAGTTGAGAGCGCATTATATAAAGAGTCACAAAATGCCTTGGTTTTCTGTGTGGGTAACATTCACGGACCAGGTAAACAAATAGCGCAATATATAGAAGGGATCAAATAATATGATAGGTTCAGAGTTATATTTTTCATTATTTGTGGGTATTGTACTAAGTCTAATCTTTGCCGAGAAATTTGGTATTAGTCCAGCTGGTTTAGTAGTACCAGGATATTTAGCTTTGATTTTTGATCAGCCGATAATGTTACTATCCGTACTCATTATTAGTTGCATTACATATTTCATTGTTAATCATGGTGTAAGCAAAATCGTAATTTTATATGGTCGTAGAAAATTTGCGGCAATGATACTTACTGGTATGGTATTAAAGTTTGTATTTGACATCATTTATCCCTTAACCCCATTTGAAATGGTAGAAATGTCAGGGATTGGCGTTGTTATTCCAGGTATCATAGCAAATACAATTCAAAAACAAGGTGTCATTATTACTTTATCTACATGTATGTTATTAACATGTATTACTTATGTCATCTTATTCTTTTATAGCTTTATCAATTAGTAAGGAGCATAAATATGAAGCAATCTAAACGATTTACTATAGAGGAACGGGTATTAAAATGGACGAAACGTCACAAAAAACGCAACTCTATATACACCGGCATTATTTTAATAGGGGCAATTGCACTTTTAATATTCACTATGTCATCACAAGAAGTTGAACCAGTTCAAGCTATGAAGAAAGCCAAAGATGATATAAGGATGACTTATTTAGGTAATATAGAAATGAATAAGCACATAAGGAAAAACAATATTAACGACACCTTTAGCCCGATAGAAAGTGTTTTAAATGCAAGTGATTACTCAACAGCAAGCTTAAAACTCACCAATTTTTCAGAAGATAGAAAAACAAATATTAATAAGAATTTAGAGAATGTCATGTTTTTAAGGGGGTTAAATATTAAAAGTTTAAATATTATTAACCAGGTCACTGATAATATAACAGCGAGAGAGTTTGGTAGAGCGGTAGAAGGGCAGGCTGGTTATAATTACTTAACTGGAAATGGTTCGAATCCTATTAATAGTAAAACAGTACAACAAACAGTTAAAGGTAAAAAAGTTGCCAATGTTTCGTTTACAGATGTTGATTCTGATTACACTGACTCCTTGAAGAATACAACTTCGGTAAGTTTAGAACCGAATATTTATATTCCATTAATCAAAAAGTTAAAAGAGGAAAATGATTACGTTGTAGCCAATGTCGACTGGGGAATAACGGATGAACGTGCTGTTACAACGCGACAAAAGAAATATGCACATTCACTTGTTGATGCTGGTGCAGATGTAATTATTGGTCACAACTCAGTGATTCAACAGATTGAAAAATATAAGGGTACTAGTATTTTTTATAGCCTTGGTAACGTAACTTCTGAGGATTTTTTATCTAAAAATAAACAAGGCTTGGCTGTTCAACAAAATTGGAATGGTAAAAATTCAGAATTTATGGTAACACCAATTAAATCACAGGGTGGAAAAATAACAGAATCCAATCCTAACAAAGTGGAAGAAATTAAATTATTGAACAATATTGAAAGCAAAAGTGTAAATCTAAAAAAAGAGAATGGAGGTTACGTATATGAACATTAAAACACAATGGGTGAGTATTACAGTAGTTTCAATAGTATTAGTTATCTTTTTATTAATTGTATTTGCTCAAGCAAATGAAGGTTTAGATCAATATGAACAAAATGAACTTAAAACATCGCATCACCAATATTTGTCTAAAGGAGCTTAAGTATGAGTATTTATAATAAAAAAACGCTCATCGTAATCTTACTCCTTACTATAATTATTTCTTTTATCTTTTTTATAGCAACCAAAGAAGATAATTATAATAAAGATGAATTATATGAAAATAAGATTGCAGATCATGATCAGAACCCATCAGATGAAAATTACGGTGTTGCTTCGAATAATCCAATAGCAAGCCGTGTGGGTGAGAAAATTATTGAAGACGGAGGCAATGCTGTTGATGCTTCCATGGGTGTTTCATATGCATTAGCAATAACCGAGCCTCACTCATCTGGTTTAGGTGGCGGAGGCGCGATGTTAGCCTATGATGGCAAACCTAATGTTGCGCCAAAGCAATGGCAATACAAAGATATTTCATCATTTAAATATGATGAGAAAGACGAAATAGGTACACCAGGTTTTGTACGTGGGATACATGATGCACATAAAGAAGCGGGTAAAATGGATGAAGAGAAAATTTTAAACTATGTGATTCCATTAGCAGAAGAAGGTTTTGAAGTTGATTCAGAATTAGAACGCAGTTTGAAATTATACGGTTCTGATGTTGATAGGGACTCACCATTTTTTGATGGTGATAAAACCAAAAGAGAAGGTGAAGTAGTTAAACAGCCAGAATTAGCTAAAACAATTAAAGGAATTAGAGATCATGGGCCAGACTATTTCTATGATAAAGTGGGCGACAGTGTTTCTGATCAAGTAGATGAAGAAATAACTGAAAAAGATTTTAATAGTTATAAAACCACGAAAAAAGAACCGGTTAGCACAGATTATTTAAATACTAAAGTTTATTCTGCATCTAATCCATTAGGTGGCACACTGATGCTTCAAGGTTTAGAAATAGATGAAGCAACAAACAATCAAGTGCCGCAAAATACACAGTCTGCGCCAGAAAATGAGCAAATAGATCCAAATAATCAAACTACCCCTAATAACCGTTTAGATTATATTACTGGTATTTTAAAATCGAGAGCACTTATGTATCGAAATAGAGATATAGTCAATGGCCAAGATGAAGATTACGATGAATACCTATCTCAAGATTATTTACTAGGCAAACTAAATGAAGTGAACTTTGAGAGTAACTTCAACACAAATAATGTAGATAATACAAGTACAACACACTTTGTTGTAGTTGATAAAGAGGGCAAAGTAACAAGTACTACTAATACACTATCAAGTTTCTTTGGTTCAGGTGATTTTATGAAGGAAGGTTTCTATATGAACAACTCTTTATCAAACTTTTCTTCTGATCCTTTAAGCCCTAACCATGGTGGGAAACATAAAACACCTAGATCATATACAGCTCCAAGTATAGTCGTGGGTCCTGATTATTATATGGGTATTGGGACGCCAGGAGGTAATAAGATTCCTACCACAACCAATGAAGTGCTGATAGATTACTTAAAAGGTAATGGCACGCTTCAAGAGTCGATAGATAAGCCACGCTTTTACAATGATGGCGGTACAGTGTTTTATGAAAATGCTATGAGTAAGGCAGATGTTTCTATTTTCAAAAGTTTAGGTTTTAAAGTAGAAGAAAAACGAAACGATCCTAACTTTGGTAGTGTGCAAGCAGCACTTTACAATAAAAATGATAAGACTGTAGAAATAGGACACGATGTTGGTAATAGATAAAATAAGGCACAAGCTAAATTGATGAGTCTAGCAAACAACACAAATTTGATGAAGAAAAGTGAAAAGGTAGATTTCCTATTTAAGGAAATCTGCTTTTTTGCCTTATCGATTTAAATTAATTTAATATGATGCTTTAAAATAAATTTTATAAAGTTCTGTAATATTTATTATAAAAGTAAAGATATGGTTTGGAATTAGAAAAAAAACTGTATTAACTTGTACGGGGATGGATATAAGTAGAAAAAGACTATAATAGTTGGTAATATAATGTTTATATAATGCATTTTATGAGTACAGTGTAAAAATGGACTTATAAAACAGATTTATATAGCCAAGTTATTTAATAATAAAATTTGAAAAATAAAATAAAAACTGAAAAAGCAACAACTACATAGGAGGGAAATATATGATATATGCTGGTATTTTGGCTGGAGGTATTGGATCAAGAATGGGAAATGTTCCATTACCAAAACAATTTTTAGATTTAGATGGGAAACCTATTCTTATTCATACAGTAGAGAAATTCTTATTAACAAGTGAATTCGATAAAATCTTTATTGCTACACCTCAAAAATGGATTTCTCATACGAAAGATACCTTACGTAAACATAATATTAATGATGACAGAATTAAAGTTGTGCAAGGCGGCGAGGACCGTAATGAAACGATTATGAGTATTATAGAAGCAGCAGAAGCTGAAAATGGTATTACTGATGAAGATGTTATTGTTACACATGATGCAGTTAGACCGTTTTTAACACACCGTATTATTAAAGAAAACATAGCAAGTGTTTTGAAATATGGTGCTGTAGATACTGTAATAACAGCTACTGATACAATCATCACATCAGAAGATGGTGAATCCATAAAGTCTATACCAGTTAGAAGTGAAATGTATCAAGGTCAAACGCCTCAATCTTTTAATATTAATTTGTTAAGAAATAGTTATAATGAGCTTTCAAGTGACGATAAGAAAATTATGACAGATGCCTGTAAGATACTAGTTGTAGCAAACAAATCTGTAAGACTAGTTATGGGAGAATTATACAATATAAAAATAACGACACCTTATGATCTTAAAGTTGCTAACTCAATCATAAAAGGTGGGATGTCGAGTGATTAATCAAGTATATCAACTCGTTGCTCCGAGACAATTTGAAGTAACATATAATAATGAAGACATTAAAAGCGATAAAGTTATTATAAGACCACTGTATTTGTCAATTTGCGCAGCAGATCAAAGATATTATACAGGTAGTAGAAATGAAAAAGTGCTGAAAAACAAGCTGCCAATGTCATTGATTCATGAAGGTGTTGGTGAAGTTGTTTATGACAATAAAGGTATGTTTGAGATTGGTACAAGAGTCATCATGGTACCTAATACACCTGTAGAAAAAAATGATGTCATAGCTGAAAATTATTTGCCAAGCAGTAAATTTAGATCTAGTGGTTTTGACGGATTTATGCAAGATTATGTATTTATGGATCACGATAGAGTCGTTGAAATAGATGAGAGCATCGAAGATTTAAGTACAATTGCTTATTCTGAATTAGTCAGCGTAGCTTGGCACGCAATTCAACGTTTTGAACGTAAATCAATTTCACATAAAAATAGTTTTGGCGTATGGGGAGATGGGAATTTAGGTTATATAACAGCGATTTTACTCCACAAACTATACCCAGACGCTAAAATTTATGTTTTTGGTAAAACAGATTATAAATTAAGTCACTTTTCATTTGTAGAACATATATATCATATTCATGAGGTGCCAGAAGATGTCTCATTTGATCATGGTTTCGAATGTGTAGGCGGTAAAGGAAGCCAGTCAGCGGTGAATCAGATTATTGATTTGATTTCTCCAGAAGGGACAATTAGCTTATTAGGCGTAAGTGAATATCCAATAGAAGTAAATACACGTCTTGTACTAGAAAAAGGTATAACGATGTTTGGTAGTAGTAGAAGTGGTGCGCAAGATTTCAGAGACGTTGCTCAATTTTATAAAGACAATCCTGATGTCGTTGAAAAATTAGCACTTCTAAAAGGTAATGAATTTGATATTAAAACAATTAATGATGCTGTAAAAGCATTTGAAACAGATTTATCAACATCATGGGGCAAGACTGTTCTTAAATGGACAATGTAAATAACATGAATATATAAATGCAAACAAGATAACTGAAAATTCAATTTATACTTATTTTAAACTATTCTAAATTAGTTATTAATATACATTGCGCAATTTTATAACTAATTAATTGAACGAGAGAGGGTTTTTAAAATTGAGCAAATCTAAAATAATAATTGATGACATTTATTGGGAGCGAATTCAATTATTTATTGAAGGTCACGTTAATGATATTGAGCTTAACAAGAAAAATTTTGTTTTACGAAATTTGACTGAAACTAAAGAATTAGCAGCAAATGATGTGAAAATTGAAGGAAACAAATTTAAAGCACGTTTTAATGTGGCGATTTTAGATGATGGAAACTATCTTCCATCTGGTGAATATCTCATTGTCTACAAGGATCATTTTGATTATATTGCACATATCAATGAAACATTACTGAATCCTAATAGTTATGAATTAGATGATATCCAACTAGAAGAATACGAAGCAGAAGAAACACTAAATGGAAAAAATAATTATCTTTTGAAACATTATGAGTTGATATTTAAAAAAGGTGGCAATTCAAAGAAAACAGAATATACTGTTCAACCAATGATTTCGAGCGAAGTAAATGAGTTTGTGTTGAATATTAATTTTAAAGCACCGGAACCGAAAGTGAACCCGGTTAAGAAAAAAATGATGGACTTGCGATTAAAATATAATAGATACTCTTTTAACATGCGTAATTTTGTATTTCAATCTATATTTAAAGTAACTAAATTTTTCCACTTAAAAAAAGGGAATACAGTATTATTCACTTCTGATTCAAGAGAATATATGTCAGGTAACTTTGAGTACGTATATAACGAAATGCTACGTCAAAATTTAGATAAAAAGTATAAAATCCATGCCCTGTTTAAATCCAATATTTCTGCAAGAAGAAATTTCATTGATAAGTTTAAGTTTCCGTTTTTATTAGGTAAAGCAGATTATATTTTCGTAGATGATTTTCATCCACTATTATATACAGTGAAGTTTAGAAAAAGCCAAGAAATTATACAGGTTTGGCATGCAGTAGGTGCCTTTAAAACAGTTGGATATAGCCGTACTGGTAAAAAAGGTGGGCCGTTCTTTAATTCCGTCAACCACAGAAATTATACAAAAGCCTTTGTCTCATCTGAAACAGATATTCCTTTTTATGGGGAAGCGTTTGGCATTAAAGAACAGAATATTATACCAACAGGTGTGCCTAGAACAGACATTCTTTTCGATGAAAATTATGAAAGAGAAATTGTAGCTGAAATGGAGCAAGATTTACCTATCATTAAAGGTAAAAAAGTTATTCTATTTGCACCAACATTTAGAGGCAGTGGCCACCACACAGCACATTACCCATTCTTTAAAATAGACTTTGCGAGATTTGCACGTTATTGTCGTGAAAATAATGCAGTTGTGCTGTTCAAAATGCATCCATTTGTGAAAAATAGACTAAATATACCTAGAGAATATGAACAATATTTTGTAGATGTATCAGATTTTAGAGAAGTTAATGACATTCTATTTGTTACTGATATATTGATCAGTGATTATTCTTCTCTTGTATATGAATTTGCAGTATTTAAACGTCCAATGCTCTTTTATGCATTTGACCTTGAAGACTACATTACTTCGCGTGATTTTTATGAACCTTATGAAACTTTTGTTCCAGGTAAAATTATCGAATCATTTGAAGATTTAATTACGGCATTAGATAATAGCGATTACGAAGTAGAAAAAGTATCACCTTTCTTAGACAAACATTTTAAATATCAAGACGGGCGCTCAAGTGAGCGTTTAGTAAGAAATGTATTTGGAAGTTAACTTATAGTAGAACTAAAATAATAAGATCAATATAGTGAGTTAAGTACAATGATAAATAGACTGATGGTAAGATATAGCGTATATTTTATTTGCTATTAAACTAAGTATATTGCATTGTATCTTAGCTCACTTTTTATGAGGTGAAATAAAGTGAAATTTTCAATTATAGTACCAAGTTATAACTCGGAAAAATATATTGAAGAGTTATTGAACAGTCTAAAAAATCAAAAGTATGATAAAAAGGATTTTGAAGTGATACTTGTTGACGATTGTTCAACAGATGACACACTAAAAATTGTAGAGCCATATAAAGATAAGATGAATTTAATTGTGAAAAAGCTTGATACTAATTCAGGTGGCCCAGGTAAGCCAAGAAATACAGCACTACAAATTGCTCAAGGAGAATATGTATTTTTTGTAGACTCTGATGATTATATTAATAACGATACGTTAAAAGATGTGTCTAAATTTGTAGATAACAATAATGCAGATGTGGTATTAGTAAGAATGGAAGGTGTAAATGGTCGTGGTGTTCCAAGGTCTATGTTTAAAGAAACAAGTGACTCTGTGACACTGGAAAATTCGAGGATTATATATACACTAGGTCCTACTAAGTTTTATAGAACGTCATTATTACGCAATAATAATATTAATTTTCCAGAAGATTTGCGTAGCGCTGAAGATCAACTATTTACAATGAAAGCTTATCTCAATGCGGATAAAATAGCTGTACTAGCTGATAAACCTTATTACTATGCTGCAAAACGTGAAGGCGAACATATGAGTTCAGCCTACGTTTCACCAGAAGATTTTTACAAGGTCATGTCATTGATAACAGAAGCAATATTAGACAGTCCTTTAGATAATAAACATAAGGTGCTAGGTTATTTTATAGATCGTCATTTCTCCTTCTCAAGAACTAATAATTTTTCTCTGAAAATAGCCGATGATAAAAAAGAAGTATGGATGGATGCATTAGGTGACTTTATCCAAAAAGTACCTTCAGAAGTAGATGAATTAGTAAACGATTCCTTGAAACCATTGTTGTATTACGCACGTCTAAAAGATATGAAACATTACCAAAAGGTTGAAGAAAGTTATAAAAATGGTCGCTTTTATAACTATAATGCACACCAAGGAGAACTGGAAATACAATTTGGTGAAAATGAGCCGTTTTTCAAATTCAAACAATTGATTAAACCTGATTTAAGAATGTCACATTTTAAATTTAATGATAAAGGATTTGAAATAGAGCTAGAATTCTTAAAATCAATCATTAATCCTAATCATGTTGCGACAATGATTCAATTAAAGCTTGTTTCTCGAAACAAAAAAGAACTGATTTATGTACCGTTAGCAATTAACGATCAATCTCGCTTTAAATTTAGTGCGTCGATGAATGATATAATCCCATACTTGGTGAAAGAAAAAGTTTGGGATGCCTTTTTAGAGATGAGAGTAGATAATATAATTGTTGAAAAACGTATTGGTAGTAAACGTGCAAAATATCCTTATGAAGTAGAGACAAGTACAATTGCAGAAAGTAATAATAAATATTATCGCTTTACGCCATACTTCACGAAAGATTTTGATAACCTGTCATTCTATGTAACTAATAATAAACTTTATGACATGTTAGAAGTTACTTCTAAAGATAGTAAAACAATACAATTACGTAGCTTAAAATTCAATTACTTATTATCGGAAGGGATGACAGCACTTATGTTGCCTAAACGCTTCACTTATGGTTATTTAAACAGTTTAAACACAAACGATAAGATGACATATGATTTAACTGTGCATGAGAAAGTGAAAGCAAGCGAACTTAAAAAGAACTTTAGAATTGAAACGCCGCATTTAATCTTAAAGTATTAATGATATATTAGTTTGTCTTTAAAGATGTTTAAGCTTAAACTCAAAATTTAATAGATGACTGTTAGAATTCTACGGAAATCTAACAGTCATTTTTTTTACAATATTATTATTTTATGGGGATCATGAAATACAAAAGTGAAGAATTAGAAACTGTTAATACCATAGGTTCTTTATGAGCATGCATATTTAATTTTGCTAATGGATAGTTGGTATTATTTATTTGTTTCAGTATTGCAGGATTAATATATTTCTGGTTGAGCTTGTGAGGTACCAATTGTGAAACCATACCATGATCACGGTTAAGTAGACGCGTGAATACAGGGAAATCGTTGGAGAAATTATGGTTAATATTAACCTCTACGTATTTATGAGTCTGATTGCTTTGATTATTAAACAATAAAAAATGATAATGGTTTTTTGTTTTAGCTATGATTCCATAAGAAAGCAATGCAACTTGATTATTGAGAAAAGGCTTTAATAAACTATAAACATGAACGATAGGCATTACGCTTTGATGGTGATTGATAAGCATAAAGTGCTCTTTATCATCTGTATAATAGGCATAGCCAAAGCCAGCGATGTATTGATTCAGTTCAATCAATAATTCAGACAATAATATATGGGTAGCATCAGTCTCATTATTGAAATAAACTTTTAATGCATTATGGGTTATTTTAGCGAAAATTAATTTTTTTGAATGTTTTATCCCCATTTTATGAAGGAACAGCGCTATATTTTGTTTTAAAGTATTTTCTGATTTAGAATAAGTTGATTTTTTTGAAATTAAGTTTCCAAATGTAATCAAGTCATGGTTAATGTAAAAATAATCTACTTGTAATGCATTAATTTTCTTAATGATGTGAGTGAGGTTATGACCATATTCAATAAAAGGATCTATAACGATTCCTGTTTTTAACAAAGGAAATTGGTGATTTAATCTTTTGATAAGACATTGCATATCTTTAATAGAACTGGTTTCAAGTTCAAATAATAGAGTTATTTGCTCTAAGCAATTTTTAGTATTAAGCGTTTCTTTCAATACTTTAAGTACATGATAATCAAATGTTTGCACTAAATTTAAAGTTGTAATTTTAAATGTTAAATCATATCCTTGAGTAATTAAATATTTAATTGTATCGAATAACTGTTGAGTATCTAAATCATTTAAGTACACAAAGTCTGTATTTTTAATTAAAAAGTTTACTTTAGAGAAGTTGGAATAAATATTATTTTGTATAGCATTGTAATTAAATTTTAATAAGTCTTGTAAATTATCTATCCGAATAACCATAAAAGTATCATGGAAGCGTTGATTAAAAGATAGGTCAGCCAGATTTAAAGTATATGGTATTTCTGTTTGATTGCGAGAATAATAATAAATATCCGAAAAATATTTGGATAAATTAGGTTCGTTGATTGCTATTTGATAAGGATCGTTGAAATAACCTTTTCTAAATTGATAAATATACCTTTTAGGAGGTACACCAATATAATGTTTGAAATGTTTTGAATAAGTACTCACATTCATGAACTTATATTTTGTTGCTACATCATGAATCGCTTTATTATCTTGTATTAAATCAAAGACGGATAAAGCAATTTTCAATGAACTTATATATTGTTTGAAATTCATAGTTAATATTTTTGAGAATAAAATAGAGATATAGGATTGTGAAATGAAAAATGTTTTGGATACTTGCTTAGTAGTTAAAGTGTCATAGATATTTTTATGGATATATTGTGTTAGGCGATAAACTAGTGGGTGCTTTGTGTATAGAGGTGGTAAATAATTATATTGTAATGACACTTTTGCTTCTTTTAGTAAAAACTCGATTATATTAGAAATATAGTAATTCATTACATTTTTGTCTTGAGCATTATTTTGGAGCTTTTGTAAAATTAAATTTTTGAATTGCTCTACATAACGTATTTGATTAAAGTCAAAAAATGAATGCGATAAACATGGATCTTTTTCAATAAATAGAGGTAATGGGATATCTAGTTCAAGAAGGTCTTGAACATCAATCATTTGATATAAATCAGCATTATTAATTATAACGCCATTTTCTATCGTCATAATTGAGCCATTCAAATTAATTTTACATGGCTTCCCTAACGGAAGAAGTATAATAACCTTATTTATACAGCGTGTTAATTGAGTTGTGTAATGACTTCTAATAGATAAAGAACTTATCACAAATATCACCTTTGCCTAAATATAAACCGATTGCTTTATAGTAATAACGTTATTGTACAACTGTGACATGAAAAAATGTTCGAATATCAAACAAGATTAATAAATGGATATCTTAAAGAAATAATTAGTCGTTCAGACAAATGATTTCTTAATGGAGAATTGGGATTCATTAAATTTATTGGGCTTTAAATTAATAAATAAGATACTTCATTTAGAATGTGAAAATTTGAGGTTAGTTACAAATAAATGGATTTGTATATAATTTTTAAATATAAGCTAAATATATGCAATAAACATAAAAATGGTGATACAAATACTTCTGTTTTAAATTAAAGTGAGAGAAAGTAGTAAATAATGAAAAAGAAGGAGTTTGTTGCACTTAAAAATAATGCTGACGTGCTAACCTTATGATTTATTTAGAAGGATAATAAAGGGAACAGTGAACAATACAAGAAGATCTAAAACCACAGCCTGAAAGTGATTTTAGATCTCTTGCAATGGGCCATATTGAAGTATATGCTCATTTGCTGAGAATCATGTTGATACGCTTTATTAAAACGGGTGCATAAAGTTTAATTCTGGGAATGGAATATAACTATGATAATAAACGGCACGATGATGGGCCTTTATATAAAACGCAAACACATTCTCTATAAATATTATATAACTAACAATGTAGTCTTACAATATAAAATGCATAAATAATAAAAATTTGCACAATGCAAAGTAGGTTTGTTAAAATGGCTTAACTTTCTTGAAATTAACATAAGTTAGCACTTAATAATGAGAGAGAAATAATTTTTACTAGAATCATTTTTGCTTAGCATATAAGTCTATAGATTTAAAAATTAAAATTGAACAGGTAATAAATAAAAACAAAGTAAATAAGCCATTAAATAAAGTATTTCTGAAGATTTGAAAGATGGTTATAGAGCTAAGTTTTTCCAAAAATATGGAGCCAGTTGTTTGGATTTCAAACAAATCAAGGGAGAACAGTATTAACGTGATAAAGACCATGTAGATTAAAGCTATAACAAAAAGATTTAATATATCAGACAAAAGTATTTTTTTCATAGTCACCAAGCTCCTCTCTTATTTCTCTATAACCGATTAAACAAAAAGTAATAGTAATATGTATAAATTTACCAAAACTTTATAAAAGTGATAAGCAGTCAAGTTATAGCGAACAATATAAATGTTGCATAAGAAAAAGCAAGAATTTAATAAATTAAGTTTAAATCTTAGGTCAAAACTGTTTAACATGCCAATATTGTGCTAAAGAGTAAGTAGTTTAGTTTTATCAAGAAGGGGAGGTTCAATATGTATAAAGCTATTATCTTTGATGTGTATGGAACAATCTTTGATATGTCATCCTTAGAAAATGATATGACTCAATTTGATGATGAATTAGCAGCATCAATTTCAAAACTATGGCGAAAAACACAATTAAATCATATGTTTTTAAGACAAATTATGCAGCGCTATATTCCATTTGATGATTTAACTAAAGATGCTTTACGCTATGTACTGGATGAACATAAAATTCAGTATAATAGAGACGATGTAAATCAATTATTTGATGCCTTTTTAGATTTAAATTATTTTAATGAAATTCCACGTGTACTTTCTAGTTTGAATGGAAAAGGTTTCGATATCGGTATACTTTCTAATGGCAATGATAGTATGTTAATGCCGTTAGTCGACAATTCAAAAATCAGTGACTATATAAATACTGTGATTAGTGTAGATGAGATTAAACAATATAAGCCAAGCCCTGCAAGCTATGCGCTAATATTAGAATATTATAAAATGACTAGAGAAGATATTTTGTTTGTGTCTTCAAACTCTTGGGATGTAACTGGAGCAGCTAATTTTGGTTTTGATACCGTATGGGTAAACCGTAAAGGAGAACAATATGATGATAATGGACAGTCGCCGACCATTACAGTGAATAATTTAAATGAAATGGCAAAGTGGTTAGAAATGAATAAATAAATAAATATAATAAAACAGCCCTAAAATTTAGGGCTGTTCAGAGTGTCGACAAAGTTCACGACTTTGTCGACATTTTTTTATGGAGGCCAAAAATGTCTGTAGTCTTTAGCTTATGATTTTTTAACTAGTCAGGAGTCGGTCCAAATTACTGTAACTTTTCAATCAAACTCGATATGTTAAATTTCGTATATGAAGTTGTCGAAGACAAATATTAGAAATGTATAGTCTTATTTCAATGGCATAGTACTTAAATCTAATTGATAAAAGGCTAAATCAAGCCACTTATCAAATTTATAACCTACCTTATGTATGGTACCTGAATGCGTAAAGTTAAATTTTTTATGTAAATAAATACTATAATCATTTGTAGCATCAATACCAGCAACTAATGTTTTATAGCCATTGCTGTGTGCCTGTTCAATTATTTCTGAGAGTAATTGAGAAGCAATCCCTTTGCCTCTATGGTGTTTATTAACGTAAATAGAATGTTCAATTGAGTATTGATAGGCGGGCCAATCTCGAAATGAACCATAAGTAGCAAAACCGATTGCTTCTCCTTGCTCTTCATATACGATGACAGGTTCATTATTGTCGGTCTTTTTTTCGAACCAAGCTTCTCGTGATTCTAGGGTTTGGGGATTATATGTATAAACTGCTGTAGTATTGAGTATAGCATCGTTATAGATGTCTAATATATTAGGTAAGTCGGATTGAACTGCGTTACGTATCATAATATATCATCCTTTCAGTGAGTTTTTGTGAAAATAATTCATAAGTGTAGTTAGAAAATCATTTATTTATATTTAACACCTAATATGATGAATACGCAATTTATTGTTATGAAAGTTAACATCTTAGATTATATAATAGACAATACCTTAGGAAAAGAATGTATGGCCTAGTATGCCTTGTGCTATACTTATGTAGAATTCTATAATAATTAAAGCTAATAAAGGAGTTATAAAGCATGAAAAAATGGGGGAGCCGACTCATTTCACTTATTGGAGTATTGCTTATATTGGCAGCTATTTATATCTTTGCCAAGCCACATATTGATAATTATTTTACTGAGAAAGAGAACGAGGAAAAAGTTGAAACTTTCGATAAACAACATAACAAGAACCAACAAGAGCAGGTTGAAATACCAAATGATAAATCAGAAATGGCAGGCTATATATCCGTGCCAGATGCAGATATAAAAACACCAGTTTATCCTGGACCAGCGACACCAGCACAACTTGAAAGAGGTGTGAGTTTTGCTGAAGCAGATGAGTCATTAGAAGATCAAAACATTGCAATTGCTGGTCATACGTTCACAGGTTCTTCGACCTATCAATTTTCTAACTTGCCAAAAGCAAAAAAAGGAAGCAGTGTCTATTTTAAAACTGGGAATGAGGAAAAAACATATAAAATCACTAAAATATTTGATGTGAAGCCTGAAGATGTCGAAGTTCTAGAAGAACAACAATTAGATAAACAGCAATTAACTTTAATTACTTGTGATAACTATAATGAACAAACGGGTGAGTGGGAAGACCGTAAAATATTTGTTGCTGAAGCGACTTAAATGATATTAGTAATTAAAAAAAGACCGTATCGAGACGATTGTATTAAACTACTGTGATTGAACAAGAGTGTAGTTTAACGGCAAGCATGAGCTTGCAATAATCGCTTGATAACGGTCTTTTATATTATTTATCGATAACGTCGATAAAACGTTTTGTTATTTCTTTTGGACGTGTAATTGCTCCGCCAACGACAGTACAATGCACACCGAGATCAGTAACTGCTTTGAACATTTTAGGGGTGATGACATTACCTTCAGCAATAACTTTAGCATTAACATTTGCTAAAACATCTTTAAGAAATTGGAAATTATTTTCATATAAAATATGTCCTTTAGTATAAGAGGTATAGCCACGTAATGTAGTCCCTACATAATCGAAACCTAATTCGTCCGCGTATTGCGCTTCTTCAAGCGTTGAAATATCAGCCATAATTTCAACATTTGGTGCTGCTTGTCGTATATATGAAACAAGTTCTTGTAATGATTCTTTAGGACGTTGTTGTTTTGTAGCATCTAAGGCAATTACTTCACATTTACTTTCAATTAATTCATCAATTTCTTGACTTGTTGCTGTAATGAAAACGTCTGAATTATCGTAATCACGTTTAACGATACCAATGATTGGTAGGTTAACTTCTTTTTTGATAGCAATGATATCTTCTTTAGAATTTGCTCTAATGCCAACTGCGCCACCTTCGTATGCAGCTAGAGCCATTTTTGACATGATAAATGATGAGTGTAAAGGCTCATCAGGTAAAGCTTGGCATGAAACAATTAATCCTTGTGGTAACATAATATTACACTCCATAACTTTAGTAGATTTAATATAAAAATTAATTTGTATCGACTTAGTAATTTTAATATAACATCAAGAAAATAATAATCAATAGTTTTCATTGTTATGAAAAACATTTTCATATATACTTTAATTATTATTTATTTTGAAAGGGTGAATTTTATGAAATTTGAAAATCGTATTCAACGTTATCATCATTTATTTACAAAAACTGATAAACAAATTGTTGATTACATTCAAAATAATGATTTTGATGATACATTTTCCACAATTAATTCGCTAGCGTATGCTATTAAAACATCACCAGCGACCATTACACGCTTTAGTAATAAATTGAATTATGACAACTTTCAAGATTTGAAATTTAATTTACAACAAGAAATGACGGACAGAGTTATTGAGAACAGTCCGCTGATTCAACGTATTCATAAGTATCATCAAGATATTATTCAACAAACAGGAGAATTTATATCTGATGAAAAAATTCAAAGTTTTGTAAATCAAATTAATCGTAGCCGCCAAATTATTTATGCTGGGCTCGGTAGTTCAGGTTTATCTGCAACTGAATTTTACTATCGTATGATGCGCATGGGATTGAAGGGGAGCGTTTCTACAGATGCGCATCAAATGAAAATATTTGCCTCATTATTAACAGCTTCGGATACTTTTGTAGCTATTTCAAATAGCGGTGAGACTACAGAGTTAATTGCTGCTGCAGAAATTGCACATGAACGAGGTGCTTATGTGGTAGTCATTACAAATTATGAAGGAAGTCTTTTAACGCAATGTGCAGATCTAGTATTAATTACAACGGATCAATCTAGAATTAATGATACACAATTTATTAATACACAAATAGCGACGCTTTTCTTAATAGATATTGTCAGTTATTTATTGTTAGATGATAAATATATGAATAATGTTTATCAACAAACTAAAAAAGTGATTTTAAATGAATGATAACAACAGATAACCTGCGAAATGGCGTGCGTGATTTTTCTCATATTTACTGAATGACATATAGTCGTTCAAATTAAAGAAAACGCATGATTTCACAGGTTATTTTTAAAATTTAGAAATTGCACCAAACAGTGAAGCATGATTTTGTGTATGTGTAGTTTGTATGGCTGCATGACCATATTGTGGCGGTAAGAACCTTTCTATTTTTGGTGTGATATATTTGAGTAATTGCTGGTCTTGGGAAGATATGCCGCCACCGATAAGAATTAAACCAGGATCATAGATGATTTGAATTTGTGCAATACCTTCGGCAACAGCTTGACTCCATTGATTAAGAATAGATAGTGCCAACGTGTCTCCTTGCTCAGCTAATTCAAATAGTTTAGGTACATCCTCTTCATAGGGAAACGCACGAGATAACATTAAAGACTTTAGTGCTGAAGTTGAGGCACGTTGTTCAAATGTTTTATTCTCTTCCGCGTTATATAATAAATAACCTATTTCATTTGCTCTATTACGTTCTCCATTGTATAACTGTAGCGTATCGTTATAAAAAGCGCCGCCAATCCCAGTACCTAGTGTAAGACAAAATATATTATCCACTTCATATTGGTGAAGACTAAGTTCACCGAGTAAGGCGGCATTCACATCATTAAAGACTTGTACTTGTGCATTCAGTGGTGCTAGTAAATGGTGGAAATTTGTGCCATTATAATTAGGTATTGTTGGTCCAGTGTAGACAACGATGCCATTTTCTTCATCAACAACACCAGCACTAGATATGCCTACTTGTAAGGGATTAAGATTGTATTCTTTTTGAAAACGTTCAACTAATGCGTATACAGTATCAACGATAAGATGATTAATATTGTCCGGTGTAGAAACTTTGTGATAATCTATAAAACTTAAATCTTCGTCTAAAACAGCCGCCTTAATTGCTGTTCCTCCGATATCAATTGCGACTTTATAATTTTCCATATGCCATGCCTCCTGTAACATCTTCTTATTATATGTATCATCTTTATATTTAAATGTGTAGTTATAACTACATTTGAAAATCATTTTCATAAAATATCGTAATAAATGATGAAACTTTTCAAAAAGCTATTGCCACTATTTATGGTAGCGTTTACAATTTGAGATGTAAATAGAAATCTATGGAAGATGATATATAGATCATAAAAGGTTATATACATTTTTTATAATAATAACTTAAGAAAAATAGATGGAGGGTTATCACATGGAAGAGAACTTAAAAGGTTTATATGCAGCGTTGTTAGTACCGTTTGATGAACAAGGTCAAGTGAAAGAAGAAGGATTAAAACAGATTGCTAAAAATGCAATTGAAACAGAAGGTTTAGATGGATTATATGTAAATGGTAGTTCAGGAGAAAACTTTTTAATAAATAAAGAACAGAAAAAACAAATCTTTAAACTTGCTAAAGAAGCAGTAAATGATGACGTGAAGATGATTGCACAAGTCGGTTCTTTAGATTTAAATGAAGCGATTGAATTGGGGAAATATGCTACAGAATTAGGCTATGATGCAATTTCAGCAGTTACGCCATTTTACTATCCTTTCTCATTTGAAGAAATTAAAGATTATTATTTTGAATTAATTGAAGCAACTCAAAACAATCTCATTATATATGCTATTCCTGATTTAACAGGTGTGAATATATCAATAGAGCAATTTGGCGAACTTTTTGAACATGAAAAAGTAATCGGTGTGAAATACACTGCACCAAACTTCTTCTTGCTCGAGCGTATACGTAAAGCATATCCAAACAAATTAATTCTTTCTGGCTTTGATGAAATGTTAGTCCAAGCTGCAATATCTGGGGTAGATGGCGCAATTGGCTCAACTTATAATGTGAATGGTAAGCGCGCTAGACAAATTTTTGAAAAAGCTCAAAATGGTGAAATTGATGAAGCTTATCAAATTCAACACGATACAAATGACATTATTGAAAATGTATTATCCATGGGTATCTATTCAACATTAAAAGAAATTCTAGCAACGCGTGGTATTGATGGTGGCCAACCTAAGCGCCCATTCAAACCATTTGATGAAAGTAATAGAAGTAAATTGGAAACATTAATCAAAAACTATAATTTATAAAACATCACACAAGGGGATGAAGTAAATGCAACAGGTAGGTTTTGGTACATGGAACTGGGTAGCAGTTATCGCTTATTTATTGATTATGTTATTAATTGGTGCATACTTTACCAAACGCGCAAGTCAAAATACAGATAGCTTCTTTACAGCAAGTGGACGTTTGCCGTCTTGGGCAGTAGGTTTTTCTATTTATGCAACCACTTTAAGTGCGATCACGTTTATGTCTACGCCAGAAAAAGCATTTCTAACTGACTGGTCTTATATTGCTGGTAATATTGCAATTGTAGCTATTATTCCACTGTTAATTTATTTTTATGTACCGTTTTTCAAAAAGTTAAATGTTACTTCTGCATACGAGTATTTAGAAGCACGATTTGGGCCGAGTGTCCGTGTCATAGGTTCATTACTGTTTGTGTTATTTCATATAGGTAGAGTTGCAATTGTAATTTATTTACCTACATTGGCAATCACAGCAGTATCTGATATGAATCCTTATGTGGTTGCGAGTCTCGTTGGGATACTTTGTATCTTATATACCTTCTTAGGGGGCTTTGAAGGTGTAGTATGGAGTGACTTTATTCAAGGGATCATCTTATTAGGTGGTGCTGCAGCAATTATCATACTAGGTGTATCACACTTACAAGATGGTATGGGCACACTTATATCAGATGCAATGGAAAACAAGAAAATTATTAGTGTAGATAACTGGAAATTAAATTCGGCAGCTGCAGCAATTCCTATTATTTTCTTAGGTAATATATTTAATAATTTACATCAATATACTGCGAGTCAAGACGTGGTACAACGTTACCAAGCGTCAGATTCGATGAAAGAAACGAAAAAAGCATTGTGGATGAATGGTGCTTTAGCGTTAATTTCGGCACCATTATTTTATGGTATGGGTACAATGCTTTATTCATTCTATAGCCATGAAAGTACTTTACCAGAAGGCTTTAATACGTCATCAATCGTACCGTATTTTATACTTACTGAAATGCCGCCGTTTGTTGCTGGAATATTAATTGCTGCTATTTTTGCAGCCGCACAGTCAACGATTTCATCAAGCTTAAATTCAATTTCTGCTTGTTTATCTGTTGATATTAAACATAGATTTTTCGGCAAAGGTGAAGAAAAAAGCGAAGTCGCTTTTGCAAGATGGATGATTATTTTAGCTGGTTTATTTGGTTTTGGAATGTCGCTCTATCTTATTGCAGCAGATTCCAATGATTTATGGGATTTATTCTTATTAGTTACAGGCCTTGTAGGCGTACCATTAGCAGGTGTATTTGCAGTTGGTATATTTACAAAACGTACAAATACATTTGGCGTAATTGTAGGACTAATTTTGGGAATCATTATTGCTTATATCTTTAATGGCGTAGGTGGAGGAAACTCACCATTCTTTGTTTCAATTATTTCATTTGTAGTTGCTTTTATCTTCTCTTATATTGTGAGTATTATTGTCCCAGGTGAGAAGAAAGATATTAAAGGCTTAACGATTTATGACATTAAAGAAAAATCTAATTATATTTCTAAAGTGCATGTTAAAAAACATAAAAGTTAAGCAGTATCATACAACTACTTAACTTAATTAAAATAACTGTTAAAGACATAATATAGCTTGAAATAAAAGCAAAAATCAGTACGTTGGAAGTATATAGACTGTCGAAAAAGTATTGAATTTTTCGGCAGTTTTTGTATTTATTTTCCATTATTTAAGCTATACGGAAAAATCTAAAATTGAATTATTTACAAATGATTTTTTTAATAAGACAGTGAGCGTTTAATATTAATAATTAAATTACAATATATGATGAATTTACTTTGAATCACACTGTATAGTCGATATAATGTAAAGATATACATAAATAGGAAGATTTGAGGGGACATTATGATAAAAGCAATTGCGGTTGATATGGATGGAACATTTTTAGATTCCAAAAAAGGTTATGATGAAAAAAGATTTGAACAAATTTTTCAACAGCTCAAAGCACATGACATTAAGTTTATTGCAGCAAGTGGTAACCAATATGCTAAATTAAAATCTATTTTCGGACAACGTGATATGTTGTTTGTAGCTGAAAATGGTGCAGTTATATATGAAGGGGATACTTTATATGACTATGAAGCATTTGATAGAAGCTTTTATCAAAAAGTAATTGACTATTTAAACATTGAGCGTGGCATTGATAATCTGATTGTTTGTGGATTACGCAGTGCCTATATACTAAAGGATAATACAGAAGCGTTTAAAAAAGAAGCACATTTTTATTATCGTCAATTAAAAGAAATTGAGTCATTTCAAGATTTACCAGATGATGAATATGTGAAAATAGCATTGAATATTGATAGAAAATCACACCCGACACTAGATGAAGACTTAAGTGAAAACTTTACTGAAGATTTAAAGCTTGTATCAAGTGGTCGAGACAGTATCGATCTTATTATACCTGGAATGACTAAAGGCCAGGCATTGCATCGTTTATTAAAGAAATGGGAATTAAGTCCTGATAGTTTGATGGCATTTGGTGACGCCAATAATGACTTAGATATGTTAGAGCTTGCAACACATAGTTATGTTATGAAAAATAGTGAAGATAAAACATTATTTGAAGTAGCAAATCACATTGCACCTACGAATGATGAACAAGGTGTGTTAACTGTAATTGAAGAAAAAGTATTAAGTGTACTGAATTAAATATATAGGAAAGCGGGACAGAAATCTTTAACTTTGCTGTATTTATGTGCCTTACGCTTAAACTGTCGACAAAATCGTAACTTTGTTGGCAGTTTTTTGTTTCTTTTTTACAGACATAATTTAGATAGTGCTATATAAATTTCATACTCGCTTGCCTAAGGCACGTTCTTACTCGCTGATATTAGCCGCCGCAATTATATAAACATATTATTTCAATAAGAATTAGAAAGTAGCTATACTGATATATATAATTGATTTGAAAGGTAGGTCACTCAGGTTATGACACAAATGCAACAAACGATCTTAGATGCGTTTAATTTTAGACATGCAACGAAACGTTTTGACGCAAGTAAAAAAATAGAAGACAGTGATTTTAATACTATTTTAGAAGCGGGGAGACTTTCACCAAGCTCACTCGGATTAGAGCCATGGAAATTTGTTGTGATTCAAAATAGTGAGATTAGAAGCAAATTGAAAGAAATCAGTTGGGGTGCAAAAGGCCAGCTAGATACAGCAAGTCATTTTGTCTTAATCTTAGCACGCAAAAATGTTACAGCGAAATCACCATTCGTTCAACATATGATACGTGATATTAAAAAGTATAGTGAAGAAAGTATTCCGGCAACAGAAGAAAAATTCGAAAATTTCCAAACGAGTTTTCATATTAATGACACTGAACAAACATTGTTAGAATGGGCTAAAAAACAAACATATATTGCACTTGGGAATATGATGACGAGTGCAGCATTATTAAACATTGATTCTTGTCCTATAGAAGGTTTTGATTTGGATGCAGTTACTCAATTCTTAGCTGAAGAAGGTATTGCAGATACAGAACACTTTGCACCTTCCGTAATGGCAGCTTTTGGTTATAGAGAAACAGAATCTAAAGAAAAAGTACGCCAGCCTCAAGCAGATGTTGTAGAATGGTTATAATAAAATATTAGTATTTTAACTAAGTTTAATAATGAAGTGCCGGAGATATAAATAGCTCATTCTCAAATTTAAAAACTTCCAATTTTGCAAGTGCATGCGTGCCTGGGGTATGGCTCGAGCCTGTAGTCTCTCGCTCATACTATTCCCCAAGGCGTCAGCACTTAATGAAATTGGTTCAATTATATAAAATTATAATAAGACTCATTTAACACTAAAAAGAGAGCATATCAACGATATGCTCCCTTTTGTCTGTCCTATTTTCCAGAACTTAGTTGTTAGTATTATGTGCATGTTTTCCGTAGTAATCAACACAAATTACTACATATATTTAAAATGCTTATACTGGAATTAAATACACGAGTTATAGTTCTTTACCATTTGTATTAATCAAGTGTTTATACCATTCAAACGAGTCTTTTTTAATGCGTTTTTTGCTACCGTTACCGTAATCATCTTGATCAACATAGATAAAACCATAACGTTTAGTCATTTCACTTGTAGACATAGATATTAAGTCGATAGGTCCCCAAGCGAGGTAGCCCATTAAATCTACGCCGTCTTGAACTGCTTTTTTGGCTTCTGTAATATGCTTTTCAAGATAGTCAATACGATAGTTATCATGGATTTGACCGTTTTCAACGATGTCTTTAGCACCTAAACCATTTTCAACAATAAATAAAGGCTTTTTATATCTGTCCCATAATTCATTTAGGACTATTCTTAATCCAATAGGGTCAATTTGCCATCCCCAGTCTGAAGCTTCAAGATAAGGGTTTTTAAGGCTGTTCATTAAATTACCTTGTGTTGTTTCTCCTTCAGGAGAAGTCGAAGATAATAGAGACATATAGTAACTAAACGAGATATAGTCCACAGTATATTGCTTAATGATTGCTAAATCTGCATCTGTAATGTCTAAAGTAATATCGTTATCGGCTAAGAATTTTTTGTAAAAATTAGGATATTCACCAAGTGCATGTACATCTGTATACATTAAATTCATTTGATCTTCATGTTGTGCTTTCAATACATCTTCTGGATTACATGTATAAGGGTAATGTTTCATACGCGCGAGCATACAACCCATTTGAGCATTTGGTATAATTTGTTTTAATTTTTTAGTTGCTAATGAAGAAGCGACGAATTGATGATGTAATGCTTGGTATGAAGCTTTTAAAGGGTTTGTTTCTCTATCAGAAATAATACCACCACCTGTATAAGGTGAAATATTAATAATATTGATTTCATTAAAAGTCATCCAGTATTTCACTTTATCTTTGTAACGTGTGAATACAGTTTCTGCATAGTGAACAAAGTGATCAATAACGTTTCTGTCAACCCAACCGTTATATTTTTCAGTTAGACCAAATGGCGTTTCGTAGTGACTTAAAGTGACTACAGGTTCAATATTATATGATAATAAAGTATCAAATACATCATCATAAAAAGCAAGACCTGCTTCGTTAGGTTCTTCTTCAAAACCTTTAGGAAATATGCGAGACCAATGTATAGACATTCTAAATGCTTTGAAACCCATTTCTGCAAATAGTTTTATATCTTCTTTGTAAGTATGATAAAAGTCTATACCATCACGTTTTGGAAAACGCCCTTCATATTCTCCGGATAAAATAGCTTTGATTTTTTCGGAAGTCATCTCCATATTATTATCGCCAGTTCGTTGTTCTTTCGGTACATACTCGACGAAATCAGCCGCCGACATTCCTTTACCATCATAATCATACGCACCTTCAATTTGATTCGCAGCAGTTGCGCCGCCCCATAAAAATGAATCCTTAAATCCATGTAACATTGTCATAATACGTCCTCCTAAAATTTATTTAATATGTTAAATTTTCTCCATTACTTTGAATGACTTGTTTGTACCAGTAAAATGAATCTTTACGACTACGATTTAAACTACCATTACCTTTGTTATCGCGATCCACATATATAAAGCCATAACGTTTTTTCATTTCACCACTACCTGCAGAAACGATGTCGATACATCCCCATGAAGTATAACCAATTAATGGCACACCATCTTTGACTGCTTCAATCATTTGTTCGAGATGTTCACTTAAATATTTAATACGATACGTATCGTGTATCGTACCATCTTCATTGATCTCATCCATTTCACCCAGACCATTTTCTACAATAAATAGTGGTTTTTGATAACGATCATAGATTTGGTTCATCGTAACTCTTAAGCCGACAGGATCAATTTGCCAGCCCCAATTTGATGCTTCTAGGTAAGGGTTTTTAAGTGAAGCAAAAGCATTGCCTGCCGTTTTGTTTTTGTTGATAGCGTCGTCGCCACTTTCAAGTCTACTGGAATAGTATGAAAAAGAAATATAATCTACAGTGTTTTGTTTTAATATTTCGTCATCACCGATTTCTTTTTTTATAGACACACCCAAGTCCTTGAACATACGTTTACTATAATTTGGATATTCTCCACGTGATTGAACGTCGATAAATATATATTGTTCTCTGTTTTTTGATACAGCAGCCATCACATCATTGGGGTGAGAAGTGTTTGGATAGACATCTCCAGCAGCCAACATACAACCAATTTGATTAGTTTCATCAATTTCTTTCGCGACTTTGGTTGCTAGACTTGAAGCAACAAGTTGATGATGTGCTGCTTGATACATTACTTGGTTCTTATTATCAGTATCTTCAATAATTAAACCGCCACCAATATATGGGATGTGAAGAATCATATTGATCTCATTATGTGTAATCCAATATTTTACGCGACGACTATATCTTTCAAAAAGAACAGTTGCATAATTCATAAAGAAATCTATGGTCTTACGGTTATACCAACCACCATAATGTTTTGCTAAATAATAAGGTGTGTCGAAATGATTTAGCGTAACGATAGGTTCAATGCCGTACTTTTCTAATGTATCAAATAGACCATCATAAAATGCTAGACCTGCTTCGTTAGGCTCTGTTTCGTCTCCATTTGGAAAAATTCTAGGCCAAGAGATGGAAAAACGTAATGCTTTAAATCCCATTTCTGCAAAGAGTTTTATATCTTCTTCGTAACGATGATAGAAGTCGATTGATTGATGACTAGGATAATAATCAAAGTCCTGGTTTAAAGCTTTTGATGGATTGAATAATGGTTCTTTGCGTGCCTCACCTGCAGGTAAGAGATCTACTAAACTTAATCCTTTACCATCTTTGTCATAACCTCCTTCAGCCTGGTTGGCTGCGATAGCTCCGCCCCATAAAAAACTTTTATTTAACACTGACATAAATAAACCTCCTTAAATTAGTAAATTACTGAAATTAATGGATCTTTTTGTATAATACTGTCTTTATCTTCTATGACAACATCTTTAGTTTCGTTAGTATTTGTTACTACTATCATAATTGTGTCATCAAATGATTCATCACGAATAACTTCTGAATCAAATTCGATTAAAGGTTGTCCTGTTGTAACCGAGTCACCTTGGGCTACAAGGGGATTAAATCCTTTGCCGTTTAATTTCACTGTATCGATGCCAATATGAATGAGTACTTCTGTGCCATTAGCAGATTTCAAACCAATCGCATGTCCAGTAGGGAAGAGGCTTTCTACTTTGGCATCAAATGGTGCAACCACTGAATTGGAAGAGGGTTTGATTGCGACTCCTTTACCCATAGCAAGAGAAGCAAAGACGGGATCATCAACACGTTCTAATGGCAATGTTTCGCCAGATATAGGTGCAACGATAAAATCGTCTTCTTTTACATTTTCGTTTTGAATTGCTTTGTTTGTATCTAAAGTATCATTATCTTTATTATTCGTCTGTTCTGATTGAGGCGCAGTAGTTTGAACATCTTTTTCATTTTTGTCTGTATGGAAAATATAACCGACGATCAGACCTACGATTGTAGCTAAAATAGTAGCTAATATTGCTAACCAGAATGCTGAATTTAATCCTGTATCACCAATGAAAGCTGTGTAACCAAAAATACCTAATCCTCCCATAAAGAATAGTTTTGTACCAGCTAGGCCTATGAATGCACCAAAGAGACCGCCAATAATACAACTATAAATAAACATTTTTTTACGTGGTAAGGTTATACCATAAATTGCAGGCTCAGTTACACCGAAAATACCAGAAATTGCAGCAGGTAGTGATAAAGATTTTAACTTTGTATTTTTAGTTTTAAAGAAAATACCTAATACAATACCTGTTTGTGCAAATGACGCTGCAAAAATAAGTGGATAAATAATGTCAAATCCTGAAGTTGAAATATTATTTATCATAATTGCTACAAGACCCCAATGTAGACCGAAAATTACAAATACTTGCCAAAATGCACCTAATAATAGGCCAGCTAATATTGGACTTAATCCATAAATGCCAATTGCACCACTGCCTATCCAATTGGCAATCCAAGAAGAGATAGGACCTATAATTAAGAATGTTAATGGCACTACAATTAACAGTGTGAAAAATGGTACAAAGAATGTTTTAATCACATCTGGAATAATGACTTTTAATTTTCTTTCAAGAATACTTGCAAAGTAAACTGCAATAATAATAGGTATTACACTAGATGTATAAGTCATTGATATGACTGGGACACCTAAGAATGTTAAATTTGATTGAACTTCAAAAATCGTGCCAGCAAAAAGAGTGGACGCTCCTTTAGCCTCCATTGCCATAGCTCCTACAAGTGTAGGATAGACAAGTGAAGCACCGATAGCCATACCTATAAAATGGTTGGAGCCAAATTTTTTGGCTGCTGTTAAACCTAAGAATAGTGGAAAGAAGTAAAATAATGCGTCACCGATAGCGAATAGTATTTGATAAGTACCTGACTGTTCGGAAATCCATCCTAATGCTAAGAATAGTGCAGCAAAACCTTTAATCATACCAGCAGCAGCTAATACACCTAATATAGGTTGGAAAATACCAGAAATTAAATCAATAAAGCGATTTAATAAACTACCTGTGCTTTTCTCATGCGATGTATCAGTATCGTCATCATTTAAATTTGCTACTTTATTGACTGCATCATAAACATCTGACACATGATTTCCAATTACTACTTGATATTGTCCTCCAGATTGCATAACTGTCACGATTTCTTCATTGTTTTTTAAGTATTCAGTATCTGCTTCCTCTTCATCTTTTAGCTTGAAACGGAGACGAGTAATACAATGTGTTAAAGAGTTGATATTTTCAACGCCACCAACTTTATCAACGATATCTTTAGCTAATCCTTCATATTTCATAACAAATTCACCTCAATTTTTATAATTATCTATTAAGTTAAGTGTGAGCAGTATAAAAGTGAGTGAAAGATGGTTTGCATTTCTTGTGGCCACAAAAGAAATGTTGGCATCTGCTAATATCACTTTGAAAGTACTTAACAATAATAGAAAAACAAAAAACCCAGAATAATACACATACGTCGCCCTAAGGTTTCGAAATGTATTACTCTGGGTTTTGCCTACTTAAAGTTACAACCCCAAACGTCGATAATAACGTCTAAAGTAACAATATATAAGATTGAATATAGTATAGCGTTTGCATATTTAAATGTCAACGCTTTCATTTTATTTTAATAATCTCGCTATATGCAATATAAGATATACGCGCTCATCATTAGATAATTTGTGATTGTAATGTTTTTGAAGAAAATCAGAAATTTTATCGACACAGGCATCTGATTTGTTGTGCTTTTGTTGTAATGCATGTAATAACGATTCATCAGTAACTTCATTTAATGCTTCATGGTTGATTAATCTTTGGCTAAAGAATTTAAGGTGCGTCATAAATCTAGAATAATTAAGTTCATCTTCTGTCATATGCAAATTGAAATGATAGCGTACGATATCAAGAATACTTTTAGTAATTTTAGTAATTTCATAAATATTAGCTATATTCTCATCCATACTCGCGTTTACAATATGCATTGCTATAAAACCAGCTTCATCTTTAGGAAGGCATACATTAAAACGTTGGTTGATAAATTCAATCGCTTTTAGACCTAAATTAAATTCTTGAGGATATAATCGATTAATTTCGTATAATAAAGGGTTTTTAATATTATGGCCTTCATGTGTACGTTTAATCGCATAATCAATATGATCTGTAAGAGAAAGATATACTGATTCTGAAATGGGTTTCTCATATAAATTATTAGCTTCTACGATAATATCTTGCGTAGTCATTAATACATCTTGATCAATTTCATTGAGTAATGTGAGCATTCGTTCTTGTTCATTACTCGTAAGTATAAACACTTTGTCTATTTTATCTTTATCTAAACTTTGTCCATTTTTCTTTCCAAAAGCAATGCCTTTGCCCATTACGATACGCTCTACATGATTGATATTAGAAATAACAACATTATTGTTAAGTATTTTAGTAATTTTCATAGTAAATAACATCCCTTGTTTATTAACTAATTAATAAAAGTAAATTTATATATTAAATATAGAGGAGGTAGTAATCATAAGTCAAAAGAAAGATTAAATTTAAAATAACACTATAGTATCTAAATTTAATGATTAAAACGGACTTGAAAGCAATTCAAGTCCGTAAATTATATGGATTATTTATTTTTATCAGCCACAAGTGAAGCGTCGCTGTGTATTGCAATTTCAAAACCTTCTGGTCCGATAAATTGTTCAGAAGTTGCACTAGGTTTGTATATATCAACATGTGATAAACCTAAACTTGTGTCGTTATCTTGACGTACCGTGTTGGATTGCCATACGTTTGCTGCGATATGGTGGTGGTATTGATTGGTAGACATAAATAGCGCTTGTGGGTAATCGGAAATATGTTCTAATCCCAATTGATCAATATAATAATGACGCGCTTGTTCTAAGTCTGCAGTTTTTAAATGTAAATGTCCTATTTTGGCATCGTCAGGCATACCTTGCCAACCTGTTTCTGTACGTTGTGCAATAAGGTCATTAACATCGACTTGCAGTGTATCCATTTTTACTTTATTGCCGTTCCATGACCATTCGTTTTTTGAGCGGTCATCATAGATTTCAATCCCGTTGCCTTCAGGATCTGAAAGGTATAACGCTTCACTGACAAGGTGGTCACCTCCACCAACTTGAACGCCTAAACTTGATGCGTGATATAAGAAGTTAGCTAAATCTATTCTAGATGGTAACAGTAGGGCGATATGGAATAGACCTGCTTCTTTCATAGAAGGGCGACGTCCATCAGTGATTTCGTGTAAAGTTAAAGTGTGACCATGGTTGCCTATATTAAATATAACGTCCTTTTGAGTTTCAGTATTGACGGTTAAGCCTAAAATTTGTTTATAAAATTTAATCATTGTTGATAGGTTTTCAACGTTTAAAGTGATATTCGTTACTTGGATTGATGTATTATCGTGAAAAGTCATAATAAAGCTCCTTATCATTACTTGTATTTATTATTGTTACAAGTTTGAGTTTAGAGTATCTTACTTTATAAGTCAACACAATTTGCTCGAATGTACAAATAGAATTTCAAAGCGATTTATAGTTTGAATTTCAGCATGGGGTATACTAAGGTTAAATGAAAAAAGTTAACGGATAGGAGTTTTGAAAATGGCACATTATTATTTTAAAGAAAATTTTTTCAGTGCTTCCAAAGCAGCAATTGATGTGTTTAATGATAAGGATGAAGCGGTATTTAAGTTACAATTATTTTATACTTCATCAACACAAGAGGCTTTTGCAATGTTTGGCAATAGCAAACAAAACTTTGAGATTACAGATGGCAAAGATACGTATCGTATTCTTCAGGAAAAAACTATAAGTGGTGCGTTTAAAACACCATTTAAAACAGTATGGCAAGTAGAAAAAAATGACGATCCAATAGGTGTTTTTCGTTCGAAAATAGGCTTTAAACCTACATTGCTTTTTGAGGGTAATAAAGGTGATACATTAAAATTTCAATCAGGACTTTTTTCTAGAAGCGTAAAAGTGACAGATGGGAATAATGAATTAATGCAAACAAAGTCTGAGCGCTTTAAATTAGCGTCACGTCATGACGTATATATTGAAGGTGAAACGTATCACCCAGCAATGTTAATTATGTTATTCCAAGTGTTTTACGAATTCCAAGAACAACAGCGAAAAAACTCAAACTAAAATGTATTATATTTATGCCGGCAGTGATTTTCATTGCCGGTATTTTTATATGTCTTTTAGTGACTTGTAGTGTAAAAATATTGATATATTTACCTATGTAAACTTATGGTAAACTAGAGTGACAGTGTAATTAACATGATTTCGGGGGTGAGGATTTGAAAGTATTTTGGAAATTAGGATGGTTTTTTAAACAACAAAAAATGAGTTATATTGTTGGTTTATTTACGTTGCTATTAATCGCATTAATTGAAATCGTACCACCTCAAATCATAGGTAAGACAATAGACCAAATGACGACAAATAAGCTAACACCCAAACTATTAACAATCTACCTTATTATCTTAACTATTGTAGCGATATTAACGTATGTTTTAAGATATGTATGGAGATTATCTATTTTTGGAACGAGTCAAAAGCTAGGGCAGACTTTGAGAACCTATTTGTATGAAAAATACACGGCTATGAGCGCGATATTTTTCCAAAACAGACGTACAGGCGATTTAATGGCGCATGCAACTAATGATATAAGAGCAGTACAAAATGCTGCAGGTGCGGGTATTCTAATGATTGCTGATTCGTTAATTAGTGGAGGTACCGTTGTAATTACTATGGCTACGACGGTAAGTTGGAAACTAACATTAATTGCGCTTATTCCCTTACCTTTTATGGTGTTATTAACGAGTTACTATGGGTCGCTTTTAAGTAAAGGATTTAAAAAAGCACAAGCTGCGTTTAGTAAATTGAATGATAAAACGCAGGAAAGTGTTGCAGGTATTAAAGTGACTAAAACATTTGGTTATGAATCAAGTGACCAAGCAGATTTTAAAGCACTCAGTGATGATGTTGTAGCTAAAAATTTAAAAGTATCGAAAATAGATGCTTTATTTGATCCTACGATAACTTTGGTAATTGGTACTAGCTATTTTTTAGCGATTGCATTTGGTGCACAAATGGTATTTCAAAATGAGATTACGCTAGGACAACTTATTACTTTTACTACATATTTAGGCATGCTCGTATGGCCATTATTAGCGCTAGGTTTATTTTTTAATATTGTGCAGAGAGCCAAAGCGTCTTATGAGCGTATTGATGAAATTGAAAACTTACCGAACGATATAGAAACCACTTATAAAATCGATGGTCCTCCAACGGGTGACATTATATTTAATATAGAACAGTTTAATTTCCCGGGTAATGATGAACAAGGACTATATGATATGCATTTTTCAGTTAAGCAGGGATCGACACTTGGAATTGTTGGACGTACAGGTTCTGGGAAAAGTGCATTAATACGCTTGTTATTGAGAGAATTTGATACTAAAAGACGGCAAGATATCACTTACGGTGGCCATCCAATACGTGATTATAATGTGAAGCATTTAAGAGCTCAATTTGGCTATGTGCCACAAGAACATTTTTTATTCTCCACAACGATACGTAATAATATTGCATTTAGTAATGAGGAAATTGATGATGACAGTATTTATGAAGCGAGTCGCTTAAGTCATATTCATGACGATATTATGGCTTTCCCTAATAGTTATCATACTGTAGTAGGTGAACGGGGTGTTTCTTTATCTGGTGGTCAAAAGCAACGTGTGTCCATCGCACGAGCATTATTAGTAGACCCAGAAGTTCTTATCTTAGATGATTCATTGTCAGCTGTGGATGCGCAAACGGAAGAAGCTATTTTAGCTAATTTAGAAAGTGTGAGAAATGGTAAAACCAATATCATTACTGCACATCGCATGAGCGCTGTAAAACATGCAGACTTCATCATTGTATTGGATGAAGGGACAATCGTTGAAAGTGGTACTCATAACTCACTCATAGAGAAAAAAGGTTGGTATTATGAAACGTATCAAGCCCAAGCTTTACAAGATAAGTTATCACGTAACTTAGATCATCTTACGAAAGGGGGCGATGAAAATGACTGAACGTACTAACTTAACTGCAAAGGACCAAGGAAGTGCATTAATTCGGTTGTTTAAATATACGTTACCCTATAAAGGTACGATTACATTAGCCTTTATCATGCTTATCTTATCCACTGTGGCAAGTATGATGACACCGTATATAGTCAAGATATTTATTGATGATTATTTAACGCCACGCCATTTTCCAAAAGATACGATGATTTGGTTGATTGTTATATTTTTAGGTATACAAATTATAGGTGCTATCACCCTTTATTTTAGTCAGTATATGTTCCAATATTTAGCTTTTAAGGTAATTCAACAATTGCGTATTGACGCTTTTAATAAATTAGGTAAATTAGGTATGAAGTATTTCGATAAAGTTCCTGGAGGCAGTATTGTATCAAGATTGACGAATGATACAGAAACAATCGTGGATATGATCATTGGCGTGTTTTCTACTTTTATCATGGCATTTTTTATGATGATTGCAAGTTATATCATGATGTTTATTTTAGACGTAAAATTAGCATTAATTGCACTTGTGTTTTTGCCTATTATTTTTATAATATTAGCGACGTATAGAAAATACTCTGCCTTTCTTTTTACTAAAACGAGACAAAGATTATCTGATTTGAATTCTAAATTAGCAGAATCAATTGAAGGTATGAGAATTATTCAAGCGTTTAATCAAGAGCAACGATTAAATAAAGAATTTAACAAAATTAATGATGAACATTATGACTATATGCTGAAGACAGTAAAACTTGATAGTTTATTATTACGTCCTGCTATCAGTTCTATATCTGTTTTTGCAGTGGTCATGATTCTTGGTTATTTTGGTGTTATTAGTTATACTACTGGCATCACGGCGGGTGTTGTATTTGCGTTTGTACAATATATGGAACGTTTCTTTGAACCTATTAATCAAGTGAGTCAGAATTTAAATATCTTACAACAAGCACTTGTATCAGCTAGCAGAGTATTTGCACTTATTGATGATGACACTTATGAACCACAACAGCATGAAACCAAAACACACAAAATTGAGGACGGGAAAATTGCATTTAAACATGTTAGTTTTAGTTATGATGGTGAAACAGATGTACTGAATGATATCACGTTTACTGCCAATCCTGGTGAGATGGTAGCATTGGTTGGCCATACGGGTTCTGGAAAGAGTTCCATCGTTAACTTGTTTATGCGTTTTTATGAATTTAACCGAGGTGACATTGAAGTCGATGGCAATTCACTTAAGACTATACCTAAAGCTGAATTAAAAGAGAAAATAGGTTTAGTTTTACAAGATGCATTTATATTTTACGGTACAATCGCATCTAATATTAAGTTATATCATCCTACGATGACGTTTGAACAAGTGAAGGCTGCAGCAGAATTTGTACATGCTAATCATTTTATTGAGAAATTGCCTGAGCAATATAATCATAAAGTAATAGAAAAAGGGAGTGCTTTTTCAAGCGGTGAAAGACAATTAATTGCATTCGCGAGAACAATTGCTACGAATCCTAAAGTATTAATTTTAGATGAAGCAACTGCAAATATAGATTCAGCAACAGAAGAGCAAATACAAAAATCATTAAATGAAATGCGAAAAGGTCGCACAACTTTAGCAATTGCACATAGATTATCCACAATACAAGATGCGGATCAAATCCTTGTATTAAATCGTGGGGAAATAGTAGAAAGAGGGACCCATGATCAATTGATTGCGCAACATGGTATATATCATAATATGTATTTACTACAAAATGGATAAAAAGAGGGCGGGCGTATGAAATCAAATTTGATTTCATACGCCCGCCCTATAAGGATGACTGAAAAAAGAATACAAGAACTAAAGCTCTTGCATAAGAACTAGTCATCTCCATAAATGAGGAAGTAGTTCTTTAAGAACTTGAAACAAATTAAGTTAAATATCAGCTAGCTATTGTGAAATATCTAATTTAAAATTTTAAAGCTTAACCTACGTAAACATCTTGATAATCTGAATTCTTTTCAATTACTGCTTCAGCAAAAGGACAAGATGCAGTTACTTTTAAATTATTCTCACGTGCATAATCTACAACAGATTTAACTAATTTTGAACCAATACCTTGTCCACCAAATTCTTCTGGAACACCAGTGTGATCGATATCAATTTGATTATCACCTTGTTGTTTAAAAGTAATTTGCGCTTGTGGGTTATTTTCATCATCACCAATGTAAAATTTATTCGTACCTTGTTTAATATCAGCCATTTTATCACTCCTATTATAAATGTATTACTTACTAAATATCACGTTTTGCCAAATATTAAACAATTTACAGTATGAATTAACATAGAAGTGATAAAGTTAAGTAAAGAAATATATAATGATTAAGCGAAAACCATTGAAAAATATGTGAAATAAGTTTATAGTTTTAACGGAACAATTTCGATTTGGAGGGGCAATTTTTTTGAAAAAAAGTATACTGTTGATACTGACATGTGTATGCGCTGTGTTACTCAGTGCATGTGGGGATATTAATAAAGAAGAAAAACAAGACGTCAGTTCTAAAAATAAACTTAAAATATATACGACTGCATTTGCATTCAAAAGTTTTACCGAACAAATCGGTGGTAAATATGTTGAAGCAGAATCTATTTACCCGCCCGGTGCTGATATGCACTCATTTGAGCCTACGCAAAAAGAAATGATTAATATTGCCAAAGGTGATTTATTTGTTTATTCCAGTGAAGCTATGGATCCAGTCGCAAAAACAATTACACGTTCTATCAATAATGATAATTTAAAATTGCCCTTAGCAAAAAATTTGAGTGAAGACGATTTTAATGCTAATCATAAACATGAGGAAACAGCGCACGAACACGAGGAAGCAGAGCATAGCCATGAACATGAGGAAAAAGCGCACGAACACGAGGAAGCAGAGCATAGTCATGAACATGAAGAAACAGCGCACGAACACGAAGAAGCAGAGCATAGTCATGAACATGAAGAAACAGCGCACAAACATGAGGAAGCAGAGCATAGCCATGAACATGAAGACGAACACGAAGGTCATGATCATGGCAAGAATGACCCTCATGTGTGGCTGGATCCAGAAATGAACAAAATATTTGCGAAAGAAATCAGAGATGATTTAACGAAAAAAGATCCTAAACACCAAGATTATTATGACAAAAATTATCAAAAATTAGTTAAAGATATTGAAGATATTGATGAGCAAATGAAAGCAATTACTAAAGATACGAAACGTGATAAAGTAGTTATTTCGCATGATTCTATCGGTTATTTAGCTAACAGATATGGTTTTGAGCAAGTGGGTGTTAGCGGTATGAATAATGAAGAACCAAGTCAAAGAGATTTGATGGATATTGTTAAAAACATTAAAGCAACAGGACAACCTTACGTTTTATATGAACAAAATATTTCTTCTAAAGTAACGGATGTCATTCAGAAAGAATCTGATACGACACCATTAGGTTTCCATAATATGGCAACCTTGTCCAAATCCGAAGCGGATAAAGAAAACATTTCATATCAATCATTGATGAAAGAAAACATAAAATCATTGGATAAAGCTTTGAACGATTAAAAAATCAAAGTCAAAAAGCCACGAAAGAATGCTGTTTTAGCACATTTCTTCGTGGCTTTTTACTGTTATTATTCAAGTCTGTGACTGATGTGTCTAGTCGTATCTTATATAAGATACAGTGGTATTATAATATTCATCAAGGCCATGAATGCCATCAGCGCCACCTATACCAGATTCTCTCCAACCGGCATGGAAACCATTTACAACTTCTTCAGCTTCACAGTTAGCATAAACTTCGCCAAATTTAAGTCGCTCTGTAGCAGTCATTATTTCTTTTAAATCTTCAGAAAAGATAAATGACGATAATCCGGCATTAGTATCGTTTGCTTGTTCAATAGCATCTTCAAATTCATTATATGTCACAATCGGTATGACAGGACCAAAAATTTCTTCTTTAAATGCACTATTTTGAGGATTAACTTTATCTAAAATAGTTGGTTCATAAAAATAGCCGGCGCCATCAACTTTATGTCCGCCTGTAATTAAGTCAGCACCATTTTTCACAGCATCTTGTACTTTGTCATCAATGCTATCAAGCTGTTGTTGATTAATAATAGCACCATAGTCTGTGTCTTTATTGAATGGATCACCAACTTTAAGTTGTTCCATCTTACCTTTTAATTTATTGATAAATGTATCGTGAATCGCTTCGTGTACAAAAATACGTTCTGGACATGTACACACTTGACCAGCATTGTTTACTCTTGCTGTAACGATATAGTCAACAGCTTTATCTAAATTAGCGTTTGAAGTGACGAGCGCAGGTGCATTACCACCAAGCTCTAAATTAACCTTTTTAACTGTACTAGCACTTTCAGCGTATACAGATTTACCTGCACGCATACTACCAGTAAGAGAGATTAATTGAATGTCCGGATGTTGTGACAATTGAGTGCCAACTGTTTCGCCTTTACCTGGTAGAATTTGTACAAGACCAGCAGGTATTGTAGATTCACGAATAAGTTCTGCAAGTTTAAGTGTAATTAAAGAAGTTGCTTCACTTGGCTTAATCACTACCGAACAGCCAGTAACGATAGCTGGTATGACTTTTCTCATTAATACCATAATTGGCGCGTTCCAAGGAACGATGCCAGCAGTAACACCAACAGGTTTTTTCGTAAGTAAAATAGTTTCGTTTTCACGACTATTTTGTAAAACTTCACCTTTGTTACTCATGCTTAAACTAGTCATATAATCGATGAACTGAATCGCTTTATCAATTTCACCCTTAGCTGAAGCAAGTGTTTTACCTTGTTCTTTAACGTATAGTTCTGCCAATGTATCTTTATTCTGTTCTAATAATGGAATTAATAATTTTACATGATCAGCACGCGTAGGTTCAGGTACTTTTTCCCATTCTAACTGGGCGTGTTTTGATTTTTCTACTGCATCATTAACTTCGGATTCTGTTGCGAATGAAATTGTATCTATTATTTCTTCCGTAGCAGGGTTGATTACGTCTGCTGTGTCAGTTGATTTACTTTCGATAAATTCATTATTAATAAATAATTTGTTCAATTATGACACCTCCATATACTTTCTTCTACCACTGAATATTTTTTGAAAACGAGAATGAGAGAAAAAATATTATTTTGTATAATAATTAATTGGATATTTTAATTTGATTTTGAAGTGAAAATAAGCGATGAAAATGACTTTTAGTCTCAACTAAGACCATAAAATAGATGTTTTATTTATTTTGGTATATTTTTTATACTTATATGTTGACTATGTTATTGAGAGGTGTTATATTTATCTCGAATTAGAAACAAATTGAAAGTTGGTGACGTAATGGACCGTACAAAAGAATCATTAAATACATTCATTGGATTAAACCGAACGGTAGACTATTTGGAACAAATTGTTAGGACAGACGTTCAACGTTATGGCTTAAATCTTACAGAATTTGAAGTAATGGAATTATTGTATAACAAAGGTGATCAACCGATACAACGTATTGGACAGAGAGTATTAATTGCTAGCAGTAGCATCACATATGTTGTAGATAAATTAGAAGAAAAAGGTTTTGTAATCAGAATACGTAATGAACAAGATAAACGTGTTACCAATGCTTCGCTTACTGATCAAGGACATGCATTGATGGATGATATATTTCCAGAACATGCAGTAACGTTAACATCAACATTCTCGGTACTTACCGATGAAGAAATGACCACATTAAAACAAGCTTTGAAAAAAATAAGTGCTCAATCCACAGAAGTGTAGTAGCACTTTTAAAATTTAGTGAAAATTACTTCGAAATCGAGATAAATTATAAAATAAGGAGTTTTATTATGACAAACAATCAATTATTAGGTATCCACCACGTAACTGCGATCACTGATGATGCAGAAAGAAACTATAAATTTTTCACAGAAGTATTAGGTATGAGACTTGTTAAAAAAACAGTAAACCAAGATGACATATATACGTATCACACATTTTTTGCAGATGATGTAGGTTCACCAGGAACAGATATGACATTTTTCGATTTTCCTAATGTGCCAAAAGGTACTGGAGGAACAAATTCAATTTCACGTTCATCGTTTAGAGTTCCAAATGATGCAGCGCTTGAATATTATGAACAACGTTTTAATGACTTTGAAATAAAACATGATGGTATACAAACGTTATTTGGCACAAAAGTTTTACCATTTGAAGAAGTGGATGGTCAAAGATACCAACTTGTATCAGATGAACATAATACAGGTGTTGCACCGGGTACACCATGGAAAAATGGTCCTGTACCAACAGACAAAGCTATTTATGGATTGGGACCAATTGAAATTACAGTTAGCTATTTTGAAGATTTTATCAAAATATTAGAACAAGTCTTTGGTATGAAAGTGAAACATGAAGAAGATAATGTTGCTTTATTAGAGGTCGGCGAAGGTGGCAATGGCGGTCAAGTAATTTTAAGAAAAGATGTTGAAGGAGCAGCATCGCGTCAAGGCTACGGTGAAGTACATCATGTGTCATTTAGATTAAAAGATCATGAAGCAATTGAGCAATGGATGGAAAAATATAAAGAATTAGGTATAGGTAATTCTGGCTTAGTAGATAGATTTTATTTTGAAGCTTTATATGCACGTATTGGTCATATATTAATTGAAGTATCTACAGATGGCCCAGGTTTTATGGGTGACGAACCATATGAAACACTTGGAGAAAGTCTAGCACTGCCACCATTTTTAGAAGAGCAACGTGAATATATTGAATCAGAAGTCAAACCATTTAACACAAAACGATAAAGCACTCGCGTTTAAAAAAGTGCAGAGGTAAATAATCAGGGGGGAACAATTATGGAAGCAATTCAACACATTCATCATATTTCAGCAATTGTAGGTAATCCAGAAGAAAACATTCAGTTTTATAGAGATATATTAAATTTAAAATTAATTAAAAAAACAGTGAATTTCGATGACCCGTCTACGTATCATTTATATTTCTCGAATGGCAACGTCGATAATGGAACGATATTAACGTTTTTCAATTGGCCAAATGCGCATAAAGGTCGTATTGGTGCAGGACAAGTTGAAAGAATTGCGTTTAGAATTCCAAAAGATGCTATTGCAGCTTGGGAACAACATTTACTAGAAAATGATATAAATGTAGAAAGAACACAGTTATTCGATAAAGAAACTTTAGAGTTTGATGATATACATGGTTTGCCATTGGCACTTGTTGAAGGAGAAACAAATGGAGATAATGACAAAGACATTATTGGTTTTCATGGTGTGACGATGTTGTCGCTGGATCCAATAGCGACTGTACGTACCTTAACAAAGGATATGGGATTGTCGCAAGTAAGTGAAAACGATGATTATATCCATATTGAAACAGCTGGTGATTGGCAACATCACGTCATGGTTCAGAAAGTCGCACCGGAAGAACATGTACGTTGGGGTGTTAGCGTTGTACATCACATTGCTTGGTCTGTACCTACAGATAAAGACCATCGTGGTTGGCAAGTAAAAATGACAGGAAAAGGTTACCACGTAACAGATGTTAAGGACCGTAATTATTTTAATGCAGTTTACATGAAAGAACATGGTGGTATTATTTTTGAATTTGCGACAGAGGGGCCAGGGTTTACCGTTGATGAACGGTTTGAGGAACTTGGTACACATTTGATGTTACCACCTCAATATGAAGAAAAAAGAGAAGAACTTTTACGCCATTTACCACCAATTAGAATATAGTGATGTATGATAATAGCAATTTTACACAGTAGCAAGTTTAATGAATATAATACAAAATTAAAGGAGATGTCGTTATATGGAACACATTTTTAAAGAAGGCGAAGCAAACGCACCTACATTTATTTTATTACATGGTACAGGTGGGGATGAAAAAGACTTGTTACCATTAGGTGAAGTATTGAATTCTAAATATAATGTATTAAGCGTTAGAGGAGAGGTTTCTGAAAATGGTATGAACCGTTACTTCAAACGTCTAGGAGAAGGAAAATACGATATCGAAGATTTAGAATATAGAACAGAGCGCTTAATTACATTTTTAAAAGAAGCGGCTGATAAATATAACTTTGATTTAGCACAAGCCATACCGGTAGGATTTTCAAATGGCTCAAATATAGCGATTAGCATGATGTTACATGATGATATTACATTTAAAAAAGCATTGTTATATGCACCACTTTATCCTGTAGATTTAGTGAACAATAAAGATTTAAGTGATGTAGATGTATTACTCTCTATGGGAGAAAACGATCCAATCGTTACTGTAGAAGCTAGTAAGAATGTAATTGATATTTTTGAAAGTCGTGGAGCAAATGTGACGCAAGTTTGGGTGAATAGTCACGAACTAACGCAAGCAGGTATTCAAGCAGGTCAAACAGTATTAAATCAATAATATATAATAGTGAAAAATGTGAAACATTAAAATAATAGCAAGAAATAGAAGGCATAAACTTCATGTGTGTAATAGAGCGCATGCAGTTTATGTCTTGTTTTTAAATTTATAGATCATAATAACTAGATTTAAAATAGATAAAAAATAAGAGTCACTCTCAAAATAGAGTGACTCAGTGCGGTGGCAAAATATTCAATTTTGTCTATATCCTATAAAACTGATTTTCTTTCGGAATATAGATAATCAATTATGTGTTATTCGGGTTTGTTTTTAAGTATACCTTTAATAAATATTGGAATTAATAGAATGAAACCGAAAATACCCATGATAGGGAATACTTTGCCTATCAATTCGATAAAACCAATAAAAGTTGTAGCAAAAGTAATAATTGCCATTATGGTAATTAAAATGTAATACGATTTACTATAAGGCTCAGTAAATCGTGAGGCGAACGCATACATTAATCCTACGACTGTGTTATAAATAACTAAAATCATAACGATAGCCATAAATACACCAATAAAAGGGGAAATATTATTGGCTAGTAATAATGATGGGAGTGCAACGCCTGTAATTTGGGCGAATTCTGTAACCATACCGAGATTGAGCATTAATAATAGGAAGGTAATGATAATACCACCAAAAATACCGCCCCAAATAGTTGATTTTTCAAATTTTAAACGACCTCCCATTACTGAAAGGAAGCTAAAAGCAGCAGCAATTTGTAAACTTCCGTAATTGATAGCATCGAACCACCACCAGTTATCTGTACGGCCTTCACTATTTGCATAGCTGTCAGCAGCCTCAAAATTAAATTGGCCAGTTGAAAAATAATATATTGCAATAATCGTTACAATTAAGACTAAGAATGGGGTAACCATGCCTAATACAGTAATTAAGCGATCAAATTTTAAAAATAGTGTTAATAAAATAACTAAGATTAATAAAAATGAACTAAGACCATAGGGAATATCAAAACTTTCATTAATTGTAGATACGCCACCTGCAGTCATAATCATTGCTAATGCAAATAAAAATAATGTTAATATGACATCAAATATCGTTGCAATAGTACGAGGTAAGTAAAATTTGATCGGTTCTGTATGACTATGTGAACGCAGACGATAACCTGTGTTCAGTACAAAAACCCCGCCAACAGTAATAATCAAGCCAGTAATAAAAACACCATACACACTAAAATTACCGTTACTTGTAAAAAATTGGAAAATTTCTTGCCCTGTAGCAAAGCCAGCACCTACTACAACACCGACAAATGCAAAAGCAACAATAATAATTTCTTTTAATTTATTCATATTGTTTGGAATCCTTTCATGACAATTCATTATCCGAATTAAGTTATGTTATATAAAAAGCATCACAATAGTTAATTCTACCTTAAAAAGGAAGAGAAATAAACACGAAAGTTTATTTGGTGTAGACATATGTATATCAGGAGAGTACTCAGCGAGGTATTTCGGAATATCGCTACGATTAAAGTGAAATATGTGTGGGTATATAGTGAAGGTCATTTTAGTGCGTTAAACTTCAAATTTTGATAGTATGTTTTTCTGTTAATGAATTTTTGAAAGAAAGTATACAAAAATTGTTTGATATTAAAAATAGAGAGAGGGAGTTATGTGACTTTACTAAACTTACCATTAATGTTGCTCATCGTTATATTTTTAGCGCTTGGCATTTTCAGCCAGTGGTTTGCTACCAGAATTAAATGGCCATCGATTGTAGTCATGGCTATCGTAGGGTTACTCGTAGGGCCTATATTTGGTCTGATTAACCCTCAAGAAAGTTTAGGACAAGAAGTGTTCAGTCCGTTAGTATCATTAGCTGTAGCTATTATCTTATTCGAAGGAAGTAGTAATTTAGACTTTCGTGAATTAAAAGGTATTTCTAAGGCAGTGATGCGTATCATTACTATAGGAGCTACGATTGCTTGGATCTTAGGTTCAATTGCCTTACATTACGTATTAGGATTCTCATGGGCAATTTCACTCGTCTTAGGCGGTTTATTTTTAATAACGGGGCCTACCGTAATTCAACCATTATTAAAACAAGCTAAAGTTCGAAAAAGTGTAGATTCAATATTAAGATGGGAAAGTATCATACTTGATCCTATTGGACCTATGTTAGCGCTCGGTGCTTTTTATGTGTTTCAAATATTTGAACAGGGCTTTGAATTGCAAATTATATTGAGTTTTGTCTTACGCTTCTTAGTAGCTGTGGTCATCGGTTTTGGTGCATCATACTTATTTATGTGGCTGATTAAACGTGATTTAATTCCTCAAAATCTCATGCCACCAATTCAATTAGTCTTTATTTTATTAATATTTGCTATTTGTGATGAAATTTTACCAGAATCTGGATTACTTGCAGTCACAATTTTCGGTTTAATGATGGCACGTATGAAACGTCACGATTTAATATTCAAAGAATCTGATCATTTTATCGAGAACACGTCATCAATCATGATCTCGACGGTCTTTATTTTAATTACATCTTCTTTAACATTAGAAGTGTTAAAAAGTGTCATGTCGTGGAAATTATTTATTTTCTGTGCAATCATGATTATTTTAATTAGGCCGATTTCAATCATACTGGCTACGATAAATACAGAAATTTCAAAACGTGAACGCGCGATGGTGTCTATGATGGCGCCGCGTGGCATTGTCGTACTTACTGTTGCTCAGTTTTTTGGGGGCTTATTCGTAGAGAAAGGTACACCAATGGCTGAATTCATCACGCCAGTTACTTTTGGATTAGTGTTTATTACCGTAGTGATTTATGGTTTTAGTTTCTTACCGTTGAGTAAAGTTATGAGGCTTTCAAGTACAGAACCACCGGGTGTAATCATTGTAGGAGAAAGTGAATTTGCTTTTCATCTCGGCGCAAAATTGAGAGAACATAATATTCCAGTTATGGCATTTAATTTATTTAAAAATACGTCTCAACGCTCACATGATTTAGATTTTGAAATTTTTGAAGGCAATTTACTGTCGAGTAATGATCGTATTTATGCAGATATGACACGTTACAACAAATGTTTACTCATGACGCAATCATTTGTATTTAACAGTCTAGCATTTAATGAATTAGTCCCAGAATTTGGTTTGAAAAATGTAGATATGATGCCCGTGTCGTTTAGTGATGAACATGCACGAAGTAATGTCGATGGGCCAATCAAAAATCATATTTTGTTTGATTGGAATTTTACATCACGTTGGTTTAACCGTTTTATTAAAGATCACAATATTATAGAAATACCAGTATCTTGTAAAGGTGAGTTAACTGAAAATGATATGATACTTTATCATATTAGTGATGGTAAAGTCGTAACATTCAAGCGTGGTAATAATAATCCTGTAGAATCAGAAAAAGGGATGATTGGTTATTTGAAAGACGCTTATTTACATCAGAATATATAGAAAAAATCCATTTGCGCAATAATTTATTGTTAGCAAATGGATTTTTTATGCGTTTATTGAGTTGCTTTAATTTACGAAGCGATCATGCATTAATTCTTTTAAGATATCAATTTTTTCTTGGATAGTTTGACCTGAATTCGTATCACGTATTTTTTTACGTTGTAATTCTTTATCTACGACGCGACGAATCGAAAGTTCATCAGCGCCGTTAAGCAGAACATGCTCTTTCGAATTAAAATGTTTATGAGCTACAAGCTGCATACCGAATGAGTTATAAAGTAAAGTATAGCCTGCGATACCAGTCGTTGATTGGTAGGCTTTTGAGAAGCCACCGTCGATTACGATCATTTTACCTTCTGCTTTAATTGGATTCTCGCCATCAATTTCTTTCACAGGGGTATGTCCGTTGATAATATGGCCTTGTTCAGGATCTAATCCAAAGTCTTTTAGCATTTTTTTACACATATCTACATCTTCACGTAAATAATAATATGGGTTTTTAGCTTCTTTATGTGCTGATTTATCACTAATAAAGTAACGTTCGAAAGTTGTCATTGCTCGTTTACCAAATAGTGAAGAATATTTACCAGTCCATAAATACCACACGAGATCAGTTGCTAAGTCATCTTCAATTTCTTTATTATCGAATGCTTTTCTGACGTGAGTTTCAAAGTAGTCTAATAGATTTCGACCATAGCGTTTTTCACCGTCTATCGTCATAGATTCCATTTCACCATTTTCATCTACAGGAATGCAACCATGGATAAGTAAATTACCGTTATAAGGCAAATAGAGCTTACCTTTTTGCATTAAGAAAGTCATATGACGTTTTAATTTTTCTGATTGTTGAACAGATAATAATAAATTGTTCATCACTTCTTCTTCTTCTTCAAGTAATTTATTAGGATCTTCAGGATCAATTGTTTGGAAACAAGTGTTTTCTAACGTGTAAGTCTTGCCGTACAATGTTGCTTCATTTTTTGCATAGTCGATATTTTCTAACACTAAACGTTCTTCCATTTCAAATGCTGGACGACGTTTAATAATAGGCGCTTCTAATTTAAACTGTAAGATTGCGACAGCTTGATGTATTTTCGTAATTTGTTCTAATTCTGCTTGGGTTAAATCCTGAGTATTTTTAGGTTGAAATGCCTTATTATTACCATCATAGTATTTCTCAGCAAGTGTTAATAATGGACGTAAATTAATACCGTAGGCATCTTCAACAATATCTAAATTATTGTAACGTGCACAAATGCGCAGTAAATTGGCTAAACAAACCTTAGAACCAGCATAAGCTCCAATCCATAAAACGTCATGATTGCCCCATTGAATATCTACTGAGGGATAATCAATAAGTGTTTCTAAAATTTTATCTGGTTCTGGTCCCCGATCATAAATATCACCCACAACATGTAAATGATTAACTACTAAATGTTGGATGGTAAATGATAGACCGATGATTAAATCATCAGATTGTTCAAGCTCTATGATTTGATTGATTAATGTTTCGTAATAGGAATGTTTGTTATTGTATTTATTACTTTTATACAGTAATTCTTCAATAATAAAGACATAGTTTTTAGGCAGCGATTTACGTAATTTTGTTCGTGTATATTTTGATGAGGCATATGTAATCAATTTAATTAAACGATTAATTGTAGTTACGTACCACTCATCTAATTCAGCTTTAGAAGTAAAATTATTTTTTATTAATTTTATTTTTTCTTCTGGGTAGTATACGAGTGAGGAAAATTCATTAATTTCTTTACGTGTTAAAGTATCTTGGAAAATGTCATTGATTTTTGACAGTACATTTCCAGAGCCATTACGTAACACGTGTTGGAAAGCATGGAACTCACCGTGTAAATCACTGACGAAGTGTTCTGTGCCTTTTGGAAGTTCTAAAATAGATTCCAAATTAATGATTTCTGTAGCCAATTCTTCTTTTGAGTGAAATTGTTCTGAAAGTAAATCTAAATATCTGTCCTTTACGCTTTTATCCGTTGTTTTACACATGATTTATGTCACTCCAGTTGTATAGTTTTTGTAATGTTTTGTATTACAGCTATGTAAAACGCTTTCATTATATAGTTTTTATTGTAGCATTAATTTTGATTATTATGTCCATTTCTTATTATATTATTAACTGTACATAAATTCTAAAAAACGGCTTAATAATGAATAAACGATAGAAAATGTTTATAGTTTATATATATAGAAAAGGCAATTACTGCAAAAAATAATGTAAAATAACATGTTACTCAAATACAGTAAAAACGATATTTATATAAAAGTTGTGGGAAACATACATTTTCGTGAATTGTAAAACGAGATTAAAAGCACTAAAAGAGAATTATTACACTTTTAATTTTAAGCGTTAAAAACGCTTATGTATCAGTGTTCAAAGTGCCATAAAGCCCTTTTAACAAAAAATGGAAGAAAAAAGTTTCTGATAAGTGGTTTAAAATCTCTCTGATTTTTGTATAATGAATGCATGTGACAAAATCATAAAGTAAAAGGGAGTTTGTTCAATGTTTACATTGGGAGCATCATTACAGAGTCAAGTAGACCCGAACTGGCAAACTTATATTATGCTAATTGTTTATTTCATTGTTTTACTAGGCATAGGTTACTATGGCTTTAAACAATCGACAGGCAATGTCAGTGAATATATGTTGGGCGGCAGAAATATTGGTCCATATGTAACAGCATTATCCGCAGGGGCGTCCGACATGAGTGGTTGGATGATAATGGGACTACCTGGGGAAGTTTATACAACTGGGCTATCAGCAGCGTGGTTAGCGATTGGTCTAACTATAGGGGCATACATAAACTATATTGTTGTAGCACCGCGTCTCCGTGTATATACAGAGAAAGCTGGGGATGCCATTACGCTACCAGATTTCTTTAAAAATAGACTAGATGATAAATCTAACTCTATTAAAATAATTGCCGGGGCAATTATTGTTGTATTCTTTACGTTATATACTCATTCTGGAATGGTTTCAGGTGGGGTATTATTTGAAAGTGCATTTGGTGTAAATTATCACTTGGGTATGGTAATCGTAGCAGTTATTGTTATTGCATATACATTCTTTGGTGGTTATTTAGCAGTATCATTAACAGACTTTTTCCAAGGGGTCGTTATGATTATCGCTATGGTGATGGTACCGATTGTTGCTATGATGCAATTAAGTGGACTTGATACAATATCACAAGCAGCAGAAATAAAACCTACGAATTTGGATTTATTTAAAGGTACAACAGCAATAGGTATTATTTCATTCTTTGCTTGGGGATTAGGTTACTTTGGTCAGCCGCATATCATTGTACGTTTTATGTCTATCAAATCAATTAAACAAATACCAACAGCAAGACGTTTTGGTATCGGTTGGATGGCAGTCAGCTTACTAGGTGCAGTAGGGGTTGGTCTTACAGGTATCACATTTATTAATAGTGGTGGCGCAGACATACAAGATCCAGAAACACTATTTATTTTAATGGGACAAATTTTATTCCATCCGCTTGTTGGTGGGTTCTTACTTGCTGCTATTTTAGCCGCGATTATGAGTACAATTTCTTCACAATTGTTAGTGACATCAAGTTCATTAACAGAAGATTTTTATAAATTATTCCGTGGTGAGAAAGCAGCCAAAGAACATCAAAAAGAATTTGTTTTGGTGGGACGTTTATCAGTAATCGTTGTAGCACTTATATCGCTTTGGATTGCTTGGACACCAAACGACACGATTTTAGGTCTTGTAGGTAATGCATGGGCAGGTTTTGGTGCAGCATTTGGACCACTTGTTCTATTGTCATTATATTGGAAAGGCTTAAGTCGTACTGGTGCAGTAAGTGGTATGTTAGCAGGGGCAATTGTAGTAATTATATGGATTGCATTTGTTAAACCACTTGGTGAAATTAATGATTTCTTTAATTTATATGAAATCATACCAGGCTTCTTAACAAGTTTAATTGTAACGGTTGTAGTAAGTAAATTTACTAAAAAACCTGACATCGATGTTGAAGGGGATTTAGCAGATGTACGTCAAACTGTTAAAAGCGTTGGCAAGAAAAAGTAAAACATAATTTAAATAAGGGGTTTAAATTATGTAGTCAAAATTAAACAAATAAGCTAGATGAAGTTTTATATTAAACTATAAAGTCACTCATTTAGTTTAAAACGGGAGAAATTATATATTATAAAAGACTAACTTCAAAGGGGGAGTTAGTCTTTTTTTGATATATTTGGTTTCAAAATTTGGAGTATTTCGATTTATTACTGAATGATACTTTTTTTAATAATTGATATTAAGCATGCAATGTTTGCGATATTTAGTTTGCGGTAATTTATAAAGATAATGATTTCCTAGGAGGAGAAAAAGATGATTACTGTAAATGCGATAATGAAAATTGATCCGTCAAAGCGTGATCAGTATTTAGCGTTAGTAGAACCGCTTGTATTAGCAGCTAACAAAGAAGACGGCGCATTGTATTATGCACATTTTGAACGAACGGATGAGCCTAATACATTTGCTTTTATCGAACAATATGAAAATGAAGAAGCTTTAGAAGTACACAATGGCACAGAACACTTTCAACACTTTTTCAAAGAAGTTACGCAATATTTGATTACAAAACCAGATATTAAGGTTTCTCAAACTAAATAAAATACCATTTCAAAAATAAGAGTCTAAACTTACACAATCTCGTGAGTTTAGACTTTTTATGCCTTTTAATATGGTCGATTAAGACACTAAGCTGTTGCAGTGTAATATAATGGTGTATAATTTCATGTTGGAAGCAATTATAATAAAAATACCCCCAATTTTAAAAAGTAAGTAATACGTTTTAGTAAGGAGAGAAGAAATAATGTTATATCAACACGGAACTTTAGGTACGTTGATGGCAGGTTTATTAGAAGGCACTGCTACGATTAACGAAATTTTAGAACATGGTGATTTAGGTATAGGAACATTAACTGGTTCTGATGGTGAAGTTATTATATTAGATGGTAACGCATATCATGCCAATGAATATGGTGAGTTCAAACAATTAGAAGGTAATGAAATGACACCATTCTCTACAGTTACCCCTTTCAAAGTAGATAAGCAATTTGATGTTCGCTATATCACAGACTCTGAAGCTTTGTTAAATGAAATACAACGTCAAGCAGCGAGTAATAATATATTTATAGCTGTCAAAATCACCGGTAAATTTGAAATGATTCATGTCAGAATGATGCCGAAACAAGAGAGACCTTATACTAAATTAATAGAATCGGCTAAAAAACAACCTGAATATACGCAAGAACAAGTGCATGGTACGATTGTAGGATTTTATTCTCCACAATTATTTCATGGCGTAGCTGCAGGAGGATTTCATTTACATTTTGTTGATAAAAATAAAACGTTTGGTGGCCATGTCTTAGACTTTGAATTTAATAGTGGCTCAGTAGAAATTAGTAATATAGAAACACTTGAACAACACTTTCCTGTGAATAATGATGAATTTTTAGAAACAGATATCGATTATTCAAGCGTTCATGAAGATATTAAAGAAGCAGAATAAATCATTTGGGCGATATAAAAAGATTTTTTACATCATACTAACAATGAAATGATTTATAATAAATTGTCTATGATATTATCCAATCAAATACGACAAAATATTTTTCAAAAAGTGTTAAAATAGTAAAGTGATGTTTTAAGTTGGACATATGTAATTTTTACGATAATAAACAATATTGTATTAAATATTGAATTGTTAGTAAGCTGAGATAAATAGACTACATGTGTTTACGACCTAATAAGACTAGGATATAAATACAACATACTATGTCGTAAATGTAAATTTGAGATTACACAGTAACTGTCTGATATCTAATTGTACTTATATCAAACTTTTAAGATATTTAGTCAGCCTTGTGGGGGTTGGAATACGAAATCAAATTTCACATTTTTGATTTCTCTCCTTCTCCCATTTTTATTTGTGCTTTTTAAAGACTTTAATTTGTAGAGCACACACGTATTAAACTAATGAAAAATAAAATATTAAAGGAGATGAACACCAACATTGGTTAAATATTTAAAGTCACTTGTTCGATTTAATTCCATGAAAATCGATGTTGCTAAAGGTTTAAGACAAGCTATATTAATGTTTATCCCACTCATTATTGGTTATTTAATGGGTCATCTTTCTACAGGATTATTAATATCTACTGGTACTTTAGCACATATATATGTATTTGGTGGGTCATCTAAATCAAAACTGCGTATCGTATTTTTCTCATCGATAGGGTTATCTATTGCAATGATATTAGGTACGCTCACAGTAAGCCAACCACTTATCTTTGGTGTATTGCTACTTATTGTTACGGTCATTCCGTATTATATATTTAGTTCATTGAATATACCAGGACCTTCATCGACATTCTTTATTGTTGCTTTCAGTTTACCTTTCAACTTACCTGTAGCTCCAGAAGAAGCTTTATATAGAGGGCTCGCTATGTTTGTTGGGGGATTATTAGCAACATTAATTGTTACTATACTTATAGTTATTTCTAAAGAATCTGCAGAGTCAAAAGCCATCAAAAATGACTATAATATCATTAAACAACTTATTTATAATTTTGATGATCCGAAGGCATTTGCTAAAGCATCACAATTCGCAGTGACTGCTTTTCGAAATTCAGATACTCAACTGATTACTTCTAGTACTGCGAAATCTAAAGAATCGCCCGAATTTCAGCGTTTGCTATTACTTCATAATACAGCGCAAGGTATTCATTCAGAATTATTAGAGCTGAATGAAAAGAACATGCGTCCTTTACCTAAAGAAATCAAAGAAATGGCAGATTTTGTAATAAAACTTGTATACTCTGAAGGTAATTTTAAAAAACAATGGACAAAAGCAGTGGAAATTGATGACCAATATCAAAATCTAGTTGATAATATATTCAAAGTAGATGCAATTATGAATGCAGGTAATGAACGTGTAGAACATGAAATTGATATTCGTGTTCCTATTTATGGACACCGTATGTTAACAAATTTAACTTTGGATTCCTTTGTGTTTAGAAATACATTACGCTATACAGTTATTATGGCTATTTCAATTTTTATTGCACTTATGTTTGGCTTTGAAAAAGCATATTGGATCCCTTTAAGTACACATACAGTACTATTAGGTTCAACAACGTTACATAGTTTTGAACGTGCTGGATCTAGGGGCGTTGGTACAATTATAGGTGTGCTTGTATTATCTCTAATTTTATTATCGACGCCACCGTTACCAATTGCGATTATCTTGTTAGCTGCAGCAGCAGGTGTGACAGAGGTATTTGTGGGTGCTAACTATTCATTCGCTGTTATTTTTATAACGATTCAAGTGATCTTGTTGAATGGTATAGCAGCGAATCACTTAACAATTTTAATTGCATTACCACGCGTGATTGATGTAATTGTGGGTATTGCAATTGCTGTTATTTGTTTATTGGTAATAGGCAGAAAGACAGCGTCATCCATGTTACCAGCAACACTCGCGGACGTAGCAAGAGACGAGGCAGTATTGTTCCATTACTTGTTTGCAAGTAGTAAATATTCATCACGAGAACAAGACAAACAAGAAATGCTTCAGTTAAGCGTGAAACTTAATAACATGAAGCAAGTATATAACAGCGCAAATGGTGAACTGTTTAGTAATAAGATGGTCATACAGTATTATTATCCGAGTATTTATGCTCTAGAAGAAATTAGCTTTATGCTTACAAGAGCTTTGAGTAATGAAGAAAGGTATCATATAGATGATGAAACAATGGGCGAATACTTACTTATTTTTGAAAATATAGCAAAACATTTTGAAAGAGGTTCGCATATTAAAGTTCAAGAAATACCCGAACTACCTCAGTATATGCACATTAAAACATCATTGATGAGTATTCAAAATAATTGTATGAACGCAAGACAAAAAGTGAAATTAGCACAAGTTTAAAAAGCAAGCCAACCCTATGATGAATGAAATTAAGGGTTGGCTTGCTTTTGTTTTTTATTTGTTTTAAGGTGTCAAACAAATTTTTAAGTGTGAAGGGAAGTCTGAAGTTTGTCTGAGGTAAGACTGTCCCTAGTGATCTTGTTTATTTTTAGCTTCTTGTTCTGCTTTCTTTTCTTCTTCCTGCTTCTTCTCTTCAATATCTTTCTTAGCTTCAGTTCTTTTCTGTTCTTGTTGTTTTTCTTGGTCTTCCATTTTTTTATAACGTTCTTTTTGTCTAAAACCATAAGTACTTTCTAATATGAGTTCTTCATTGTTTAAACCAGCACCAATTGCACCGGCAACTGTTGATATAGAAGTAGCAAACCAAGCAAGATTTATATAAGTGATTAAATTTGCGGAGCCACCCATTTGTAAAGTTTGACCTAAATAACCTGAAGGCAAGACTACAAGAGTAGCAATTAAGAATAAAAAGAACAATATTATATAATAAATAATAAGTGAAACAGTTAATGTTAGTACAGTTGTCAAATTATATAACATTGTAACTCTTTTATTTCTACTTTCTTTTTTCGATTCCCATAAATGGTGCGCTACAATAATCCAAAACATCATGCCCAAAATGGCGACTACCATCATGAGTAACATGCGCCAAGATGAATAAACATAACTTAAATTCCACATCGTAGTAAAAACGATACCAAAAGCACCAGTAGTGAATGCGATGGCTACGACATTACTCAAGCTACTGAGCATGTTTAATGGGTTGTTTGCAAATGTCATACCACTGATTAAACGAAAAGAACCTTTTGTATTAGATGAAACAAAATAGTGTGTATGTTTGGAATTTGTGTCTTCTAAATATGCTGTGCGTGATTTTAAAGTTGAAAGTGGAAATTGTGATTTTAATTTCTCTTGACTTCCTTTATCGTTGTGATCATTTTTTTGTAAATCCTGTGAATGATCCATATTCACAGTTTCAATAATTCCAACTATAGATTTTTGTATACGTTTTTGAACTGGTCGCCATCCATAGGAAGGTACGGAAATTAAACTGGCACCATTACTTTTATTAATATCAAAAGCGATAACATTATTATCTTTAATAATAGGGAGGTCAGTCAGTCCTATAGTGTATTGCCAATTATTATTATTTTGGTAGTTAGCAATTTTTTCGAATATTTCTTTGGAAGTTTCTGCAGAACCAGTAAGGGGATCAACAACTGTATTGATTTTCCATTCAATATCTTTAGCGAAATAATTCGCTAATATGTCTGGCAAGTTATTTTCAAGATTGTGAGCGATTTTTTCCGTTATACCTGGTGCCGCTACTAATCCGATTTCAATCGTCCTATTTGTCATTGGAATCCTCCTCACTGTGTGATAGTTTTTTGCCATTATTGTAATCTGACGCTTGATCAGTACTATTAGTGTTATCGTCGTCTTGTTCTAGTTCTTTATATCTATAATATTGTCTGAATGAATATGTTACACGTTTGATTTTTTCAGCATTTTCAACTGTTGAACCCATGGCACCAGCTAAAATACCCAACGAAGTTATAAACCAAATAAGGTTAATATAGTTGACGAAAGTTGGTTGTTTTTCATTCAAAGAAGTCCAGCTAGAAAAGATCTCTGGTGGTACAAATAATAATGTACTTATTGTGAGTAATATAAATAATGCAGCAAAATTAAAAATGGTGATAGCGAATAATGTAGTCAATGTCGTGAAATTGTAAATGAAACGATAGGATTGTTGTGTTTTTGGATTTGGGCGTTCCCATAAATTATATGAATATATTAACCATCCGACCATGCCGCTTATAGATAATAACATGAGTAGAATAAAGCGCCAGTATTCATAATCTAAGCTCAAATCCCATGGTGTTGAGAAGATTGCGATATATGTTCCAGTTGCAAAGGATACTGAAATAATTTTTTTGAAATCTAAAATAGCAGACCAAGGTTCATTAGAAAAAGTCATGCCTAAGATTAAATGAAACCAACCTAAAAATGATGTTTTAGAAACAATACGCTTTCTATTATCTTGTTTGTTATCTTCATTTGGTATAACTTCATTGAATTTTGTTAATTTAAAATACTTTGATTTCAAAAGGCTTTTATCTGAACCTGAAGTAAAAAAATATTTAACAATAAATGTAATAAAATGACGTAGCTTGTGTTTTAAATTCACAGCACCTAATGCTGGCACAGATATTAATGCTGTTTTGTCATCTAGATTTATATCACAAATCACAGTTTTATTATTAGATAGGCTTGGTAAATCAGTGATACAAATTGTGTAGTCCCAATTCTTTTGTTTTTTTATATTTGATGCGATATCTAGTGCTTTATCCATATGTTCAGCTGTCCCAACCATGGAAGCGACATGTGTTTCAAAATCCCAATTTGTTTTATCATCTACATTGTTATGGATATCATCGGCTAGATAATCGGAAATTTTATTAATAAGTTTATGTGGCATGTCAGGTGAAGGAATTAAACCTATCGCTATATTTGTCATTATATCCCTCCTTTATAAGTACTGTATGAAATGATTAGATTCATACTTTAATTCCCGTTCATTAAGAAAATTAATCATTGCTATCTATTTTGAGTTTTTAATTGAAAGTGTATATTGCTTTGTTTGTAACTTTTCAGTAGTGGTAAACAACAATTAAGACGAAGAATAAATTATAACGTAGGAGGTTAAAGTTAATGCCTTGGACAATGGATGATTACCCACAAAGTTGGAAAAACATGGAAAAATTAGAACTTAAAAAAGCAATAGATATTGGAAATGCGATGCTCAAAGATGGTTATAAGGAAGATAGAGCAATACCTATTGCTACGAAGCAAGCTGAATCTTGGTATAAAGACGCTTCTAAAAAAGAATTAGACGAATTGAAAAACAAGAAAATAACTAAACATGAAAAAGATGATTCAGCGAACCCTGAATTAAATAATAAAGATGTTCACGTTTATTATGAAGATAATAAATGGAAGATTAAAACAGACGGTGCTAAGCAAGCTTCCGATAGTTTTGATAAGAAAGAGGATGCGATGAAACGTGCACGTAATATTGCTGATAACAGATCGACAGAAGTGAGAGAACATAAGAAAGATGAATAGCAATCAAATATTCAGTTGTCCCATGAAATAATAGAACATAGAGTAAGAGATTTCGGGACATAGATGTTAATCGCCGAAGTACTATTCCATTAACTTGATGGACTAGTACTTTTTTTAAATATATTTCAGTTTGAAAAAACAACGATACTTCAAAAATGTATTTTATCATATTTGAAGTATCTTTTTATTTAGTTAATAAATAAAAATCAGCTATAATGTAGTCTAAGTAGATCTCTTGGGAGGAAAGAAATATGTACATTGAACGTAAACCATCACTAAATATAGACGATTTGAAGGAAGAATTTAGAGAGAGTCTAAAGCATATAAATAATCAAGAAGATGCATTTGATATGGTAATAGGGTTCGTTGCTTTGGAACAATTATATTCTTCAGCACTCAAAGAAATTAGTACTAAATTAGATATTTTAGATGATAATTTTCAACAAATGTATAAACATAATCCGATCCATCATATGGAGCGTCGTGTTAAAGAAATGCGAAGCTTAATTAAAAAGTTAAATCGTAAAGGATTAGAGATAAGCACAGAGTCAGCTAGAGAAAATATATTAGATATTGCAGGTATTAGAGTGATTTGTAACTATATAGATGATATTTATGTGATAGAAGAGTTATTACTTAAACAAGAAGATGTGAAGCTCTTGAAACGTAAAGACTATATTGGAAATCCTAAAGATAATGGATATCGTAGCTTACATATCGTTGTAGCAATTCCAGTATTTTTAGCTAATACAGTAGAAACTGTGCCTGTAGAAATTCAAATCAGAACAATTGGTATGGATATGTGGGCAAGCTTAGAGCATAAAATACGTTATAAAAACACGGAAAATACTGAGAACTATAGAAATGCATTAAAGCAATGTGCAAACGAAATCACAACGGTTGAAAGTAAAATGCAAAATATACATTCTGAAGTATTCGATAATTAAGTAAAACTACATTAAAGTTGAAGCTCTAATTTGTTACTGCTGAGGAATGGATGTCGTGAGCTGCAACCGTCATAATGCTTCAAATTTTTATGAAAGTAAAATAAATATAATAACCGATATGATAGGTTCAAGACCTGTCATGTCGGTTTTTTTAGTTGAAAATAGATAAAAACACCCTTTGCAAGCGTTTGCAAATAGTGAAGTTGTGTATTACTATACTTGTATACAAGTATATCGTATTGATAAAAAGAGGTGATATCATCATGAATTATAAGTATCCAGAACAATGGCTAGAGGGCGTCTCGAAAGGTGAAATGATTGCTGCAGAGATTCGTTTAAGAATTGTTGAGGGCACAATAACGCCAGATACGTTATTGACGGAGAATCAAATTGCTAAAGAATTTAATGTTAGTCGATCACCAGTCAGGGATGCATTTAAATTATTAAAGCAAGATCAATTGATACATTTAGAAAGAATGGGCGCAGAAGTATTGCCTTTTGATGATACAGAGAAAAAAGAACTTTATGATTTAAGAATAATGTTGGAATCATTTGCGTTTAGTAGAATCAAAACTTTGAATAATGATCAGATTGTTAAAGAATTACGTAAACAATTAGAAATGATGAAAGTGGCAGTTAAATTTGAAGATGCAGAAGCATTTACTGAACATGATATGAAATTTCATGAAGTTACGATACTCGCTTCAAAGCACCAATACTTAAAAACTTTTTGGAATAACTTAAGACCGGTAATGGAAGCACTGATATTATTATCAATGCGTACACGCATGAGCGAGAATCCAGAAGATTTTGAGCGTATTCATCGTAATCATGAAGTGTTTATAGAAGCGATTGCGAAGCAAGATGCTGCAAAACTTAGAGAAGCATTCCATCTCAACTTTGATGACGTTGGCGAGGATGTTGACAGTTTCTGGTTAAATTAGTGTTTTAACTCGGTAAAAGAAGTAGGAGGAAAAATCATGAAATACATGATAGGTGTCGATATAGGCACAACGAGTACGAAGTCAGTACTCTACGACGAAAAAGGTCAATTTATAATGAAACACAATATCGGTTATCCATTGCATACACCTAATGTGGAAACTTCTGAAGAAAACCCAGATGAGTTATTTGATGCAGTGTTAATGACAGTTAAATATGTAATGAGAGAAGCTAATATTGCTAAAGAAGATCTTAAATTAATCTCATTTAGTGCTCAGATGCACAGTTTAATAGCAATGGATGCGAGTAACCAACGATTAACTGAAAATTTAACCTGGGCAGATAATCGCGCAAGCCAATACGCTGAACAGATTAAAAATGAACATAATGGTAATGAAATATATCAAAGAACCGGCACGCCAATCCATCCTATGTCCCCGTTGGCTAAAATATTTTGGATGAAGCATGAACAACAAGAAATATACAACCAAACTGCTACATTTGCTGATATTAAGACATACATTTTCTATCAATTATTTGAGCAATTTGTTATAGATCAATCTATGGCATCATCTACTGGGATGCTTAACTTAGAAACATTAGCTTGGGACAAAGAAGCGCTAGAATTGCTAGGTATTGAAGAGACCCAATTACCAGAGGTTGTACCAACAACACACATTTTAAAAGGTATGAAACGTCGCTATGCAACATTGATGGGCATAGATGAAAATACACCAATTGTGGTTGGTGCAAGTGACGGTGTACTTTCCAATTTAGGTGTGAATGCATTTAAAAAAGGTGAAGTTGCGGTGACGATAGGAACATCGGGAGCAATTAGAACGGTGATAGATAAACCACGTACAGATTATAAAGGGCGTATTTTCTGCTATGTGTTAACTGAAGATCATTATGTTATAGGTGGTCCTGTAAACAATGGTGGTGTCGTATTACGTTGGCTTCGTGATGAATTATTAGCCAGCGAAGTAGAGACTGCAAAACGTTTAGGCGTCGATCCATATGACGTGTTAACTAAAATTGCTAATCGAGTTAAACCGGGTGCAGAAGGATTGATTTTCCATCCATATCTCGCTGGTGAACGTGCCCCATTATGGAACGCAGATGCCAGAGGTTCATTCTTTGGATTAACATTAACGCATAAAAAAGAACATATGATTCGTGCTGCTTTAGAGGGTGTTCTTTACAATCTTTACACCGTATATCTTGCGCTAATCGAAGTAATGGATGAAACACCTTCGACAATTAAAGCAACAGGTGGTTTTGCGAAAAGTGAAGTGTGGCGCCAAATGATGGCAGATATTTTTGATACGAATTTAATTGTACCTGAAAGTTATGAAAGCTCTTGCTTAGGTGCATGTGTATTAGGAATGAAAGCACTTGGCGAAATTGATGATTTTTCTATTATCGAAGAGATGGTCGGTACTACAAACGAACATAAGCCGAACCAAGATAATGTGAAGGTGTATCAACAACTCATTTCTATATTTATCAACTTAAGTCGTTCATTAGAGGATCGCTACACAGAAATTGCAACATTCCAACGTGAACATATGACGGATGACAAACCATAGTAAGACGATATAGAAAGAGCCTTTAAAGAGAAAAGTGACAAGTCAACAAGCGACACTCACGTTACGAAGAACTTGTCACATACTCTTTAAAATTTTAATTATGAAAGAAAGCGTTACCACGATTGATTAGATACATGTCTGTAAAGTTCTAATTCAATCTTTAATTTGAAAGGGGAGAACGATGATGTTTGAAACAATTTGGCCATTGATTACGGTGGTAATAGGAATTATCGTATTATTATCACTTATTATTTTCTTAAAGTTAAACACATTTATTTCATTAATTATCACATCAATTGTGACTGCAATTTTACTAGGTATGCCTTTAGATAAAATCATTGAAACAGTAGAAAATGGTATGGGAAGTACACTAGGACATATTGCATTGATCTTCGGATTAGGTGCTATATTAGGGAAACTACTCTCTGATGGTGGGGGTGCGACACGTATTGCTGACACGCTTATCGATAAGTTCGGACCTAAACATGTACAATGGGCAATGCTTGTAGCTGCGTTTATTGTAGGTATTGCTTTATTCTTTGAAGTAGGTTTAGTATTATTGATTCCTTTAGTATTTACGATTGCTAAACGTGCAAATGTTTCACAGTTAAAATTAGGTTTTCCGATGGTTGTGGCTTTATCTGTAACGCACGGATTTTTACCGCCACATCCAGGACCAGTAGTTATAGCTAAAGAATTAGATGCAAACTTAGGCCACGTATTACTTTACGGTATGATTATTGCAATTCCAGTTACAATTATAGCTGGACCATTGTTTAATAAAATTGCGCAAAAAATTGCACCAACGGCTTATACACGTGAGGGCGATATATCAGCCTTAGGTGCACAAAAAGAATTTTCAGAAGAAGAAATGCCGGGATTCGGAGTCAGTTTATTAACTGCGATTTCTCCTGTTATTTTGATGTTGCTATCAACAATTGTACAATTGATTACAGGCCATGAAGAAGCTACAAATGGCTTTGAATCATTTATATACTTTATTGGTACTGCAGCTACGGCAATGCTTATAGCTGTACTGTTTGCAATCTTTACTATGGGTATTAAACAAGGACGCAAAAACTCAGAAATTATGGATTCAGTATCTAATGCGATTTATCCAATTGGGATGATGATCTTAATTATTGGTGGTGGCGGTACTTTCAAAGAAGTATTAATTGAAGGTGGCGTTGGAGATACTATTGCTACATTGTTTGAAGGTACAGAAATGTCTCCTATATTCTTAGCATGGCTTGTTGCTGCAGTACTTCGTATTGCTTTAGGGTCATCAACAGTTGCAGCAATCTCATCTACAGGTATCGTCTTACCATTGTTACAAGTATCAGATGTTAACGTTGCGCTCGTTGTGCTTGCAATAGGTGCGGGTAGTGTTATTTTATCTCATGTTAATGATGCAGGATTCTGGATGTTCAAAGAATATTTCGGTTTGACTGTTAAAGAGACTTTCTTAACGTGGTCATTACTTGAAACTGTGATTTCAGTATCTGGTTTAATCTTCATACTTATACTTAATATGTTTGTCTAAAATAGAAAGCCAATCTGCCAACAAAGTTTAACGACTTTGTTGGCATTTTTTGTGCACGCTTTCCACGAGCACAGCCTCTAGTCTTCGGCTAGTACTATATTTAATGAGTCAAGAGTCGGCCCAAATAATTGCTGCTTTAAACTAAAATAATTTCATGATTGAACTCATATAATAGCAAAAACATATAAAAATATAACAGAAAAAGCGAAAAAGATTAACTTAATTTCTATTAAAATTAAATAATGAAATTGATGAACAAAGATAATCTCAATAAAGGACTCCTTAATAGTTAAGAGGATTTTTATTTAATTTATTATGAATTTTTAAATTTTTGTTGTGATTTTACGTTACTTAAATATAGATGTCGTTGAGAAGAACAACATCCAATTGCTTTAAAATGATAAAATAAAACCAATATCAAATTTTTAGCGATATCAAAACGTCTATTTCAACCTTTTTGAGTGATTGAAATGTGAGTGGTTGATGTTACACAAATATACGAGTGTTGAAATTATACACAACTCATTTATAGTAAGTAAAATAGGGGGCTTAATTATGAAAAGAATATTACTGATCGCAAGCGCATTTATTGGAGTCATTGTAGGAGCCGGATTTGCATCAGGGCAAGAGGTACTTCAATACTTCACGAGCTTTGGCATTATGGGGACATTTGGCGCTATCATTACTACAGCATTATTTGCTTATGTGGGTATGATGCTTGTTTGGTTAGGAAGTAAATCTAAGACAGATTCTCATAAAGAAGTTATACATAATATCACAGGAAAATCTATATTTGGTAAAATTTTAGGATGGATTATTGATTTAGTCATTATTTTTACACTCTTTGGTGTAGGTGTCGTTATGATTGCAGGAGCTGGATCAAACCTTAATCAACAATTCGGATTACCTTCAATTGTAGGTACGATTCTTATGACAATACTTATTCTACTTGCGGGTATGATGAAAGTAGAAGGCGTTGTTAAAGTAATTGGGAATATAACTCCATTTTTAATTATATTCATTATAATAATTTCAGTTTATAGTTTTATGACAACAGATGTACCATTCTCACAACTTAATACGATTTCAGATGCGAAACCATCAACATTACCTAACTGGTTTATAGCAGGTGTAAACTATGCATCATTTAATACAGCAGTTGGTGCTTCTATGGCGATTGTCATGGGTGGTTCTGAGAAAAATACAAAAGTTGCAGCATTAGGTGGTTTATTCGGTGGACTTGCATTAGGCGTTATGATTGTACTAAGTCATTTAGCTATCTTTACACAAATCGATGTTGTTGGCGAAATGGAGATGCCAATGTTAGGTATCGTGAATCATATTTCACCTATACTTGGAGTCATTATGGCTTTTGTCATTTTCGGTATGATATTCAATACTGGTTTAGGTATGTTCTATGCATTTGCAACACGCTTTACGATGGTAGATACGAAACGTTTTAAACTTTTCTATACAGTTACAGTCATCATTGGTTTGTGTTTGAGTTTCGTAGGTTTTACAGATTTAGTAGCAATTTTCTATCCATTAATAGGTTATTTAGGACTTGTACTTATATTTGTATTATTCTATGCACCATTTAAACTCAAATTTGGTAAGAAAAATTCAAATGAGTAAACGTGTGAAGATACCGTAAATAGCCGTTTATCCAATTTGAATTAATATTTTGAATTAATTTTTTTGACAATAAAAAACGAACTGGTTATAGAATTGTTTGATAAGTTCAAAGAAATTTAATATAAATTTCACACCCCATTCCTTATATTTTTAGATATAATAAAAATATAAGGAATGGGGTGTTTTTTTATGAATGAGGAAACGCTAGAGATTTTACAGATGCATGCGCTACAATTATTGGGAATTCGGCTAGAAGGATATGATATGAGTGATATGAATGGGGTGATTAATCATATTAAGACGCCGTTTACAAATACTGCACGCAAGCAGTTCAATAATGAGTTGAAACATTTTATTGTACAAATGCATAGCAATAAAATTTATCATTATACGAATCGTTTTGGTGTAAACTTTTTAATTTTCAAATTTAAAAAGTACAAGCAAATTTATATTGTTGGCCCATATATGGAGAAGCGGCCAAATGAACGTCGTTGTAATGAGTTACTTCAAAGTTTAGATATTAAAATATCGAAACTTTCTATATTGAAGCAATATTTACTGACGATACCTTTGTGTCACCAAGTTAAAGCACAAAAAATGTGTCGCTTAGCAATTCGTTTTTTGAAAAAAAGAAATAGCATTTATGAAACTGTGAAAATTGATTTTAGTTTTCATTCGAATACAGAAGAGTTAGCAGAATCCAAAGCGCAAATGGATTATACATTAAAAGAAATAGAGTATCGTTATAATATGGAGAATCAGCTACTTACTGCAGTTGAAAATGGCAATGCTAATGAAGCTTTATCAATTCTAAATGCAATGAATTTATCAGTTGCAGGCTTACGACGTGTAAGGGATGATATTTCAAATGAACAATACAAAGCATATTTGATTAATACGTTATGCCGTAAAGCCGGAGAAAAAGCGGGTGTAAGTTTGATTCATATTGATGAAATATCTGCAAAGTATGCGGCATTAATAGATCAAACAATGGACATAGAAACTTTAGATGAAATCACCCATTCAATTGTTAAAGCATATACAGATAGTGCGATGAAGGTAAAAGCGAATGCCTATAGTCCAAAAGTAAGTAAGGTAATTCAATACATTGAAAGAAACTTAGATAGTGCATTGTCATTAAATGAGCTCGCCTCATATGTTGGTTTGGCACCGAGTTACTTGTCCAAAATATTTAATAAGGAAATTCATAAATCTATCTCACAATACATCATTGAATCAAGAGTGAAAAAGGGACGTGACCTTATTGCGAGAACTAAAATGACCGTCGCTGAAGTGGCAAATTACGTTGGATTTAAAGAGCAAAGCTACTTTACACAGTGTTTTAAAAAACAATACGGAACAACACCATTAAGTTATCGAACAAAACATAAAGAGTTTTATTAGGATAATGAACTATAGAAAATTAGAAAAAGACATTGATTGTTTCATTTTTAGTGAATATATTATTAAAAATATTAATAAAATGATAATTATGATGTAAAATCATTGTTTAACATACAAGTTTACACACTTATATTTAAAAAATGAATTGTAGGCAAACCAAAAGAAATAGCTGAGTTCGTATGTCAATAAAAGCTGTAGTTATAGAGTTTGTGAATCACCTTCGCTTACGATGTATTAATTAAGTGAAATTCATTTTATAACAACGTTGTTATTTTAATGTTGACTGTTCTGTAATTCAAAATATAATAAAGTTAAGATTCCTATAAATAAGGGTGAGCGATATGTCATTAACGACTTCAAAAGTAATTTAATTTATGGGAATAAAAATTTTTAACGATATAAGAAAACGCTTACATAATTGTGTGTCTTATTATCGATTGATTGTAACAATCACTAATACATACTAAGAAACGATTAAAACAGTAAAGCGCAGTCAGGAACGTTTCTATAGTGGAAAGAGGTTATCAGCATGGTTACAGCAAAATTAAAACCGGCAAATAGTAAGTTAAAGAGTTTTAAAGAAATTCAATCACCAAGATTAAAATTCAAAGAAAAACTTGCATATGGATTTGGAGATTTAGGTAATGGCTTAATGTTTGATATGGGACAAATTTACTTACTGTTATTCTATACAGATATTTTGGGCATACCGTCAGTAGTTGGGGGAGCTGTGTTTCTTGTTGCGAAGTTCTTTGATGCCTTTGTAGATACTGGAGTGGGGACTTTAGTAGATAATCAAAGGAACTTTGCTAAACGTGGCAAGTTTAAGCCTTTTATTTTGTACGGTACGATACCGCTCGCCTTACTTACAGTTTTAACCTTTATGTCACCAGATATTAGTCAAACGGGGAAAATAATATGGGCATTTGGAACTTACTTATTATTTAACGCAGCATATTCATTTGTAAATATTCCATATGGCTCATTATCAGCATCTATGACTATTAATGCAGATGATCGTACGCAACTATCAGTGTTTCGTAACTTAGGTTCACAGGGGGCTATGTTTATTTCTGGTATTGTAGTTATCCCATTAGTTAGTCTATTCCCTAGTCATGCATTGGGTTATCCAGTTGTAGTGGGTATACTTGCTGTCGCTGGTGTGACATTCCATCTATTGTGTTACAAAGGCGTTAAAGAACGCCATACAGTAGAAAGACCGAAAGAAAAAGGTATTGGTCGTAAAGCGTTTTTAAATTTATTTAAAAATAGACCATTTATCATTTTAGCATTATATACTTTATTAACGATTACAGCATTATTCTTACAACAGTCCTCGCAACTATATTACTTCCAATATGTGCTGGGTGAAGCTAATTTAGTGGGCGTTGTGAGTACATTAAACGTTATTATATTAGTACCTGCATTGTTCTTAACTACATTTTTAAGTAAAAGAGTAGGTAAGAAAATGACAGCAGTTATCGGTGTATCTGGTTTCGTTGTATTCCAATTTATTAACTTCATGTTCTTCTCCGATAATGTGTTATTATTCTTAATTGTTAATACGATTGCACAATTATTCTTAGTTATTCCTAATACTGTGACTTGGGCATTTATTGCAGACGTTGTAGAATATGGCCAATGGCAATCAGGTATTAGATCAGAAGGTATTATTTATTCAAGTTACAGTTTCACTAGAAAAATATCACAAGGTTTAGCTGGTTTCCTACCAGGTTTAGCTTTAACGCTCATTGGTTATGTACCACAAGCAGCTCAATCAGCTGAAACAATAACAGGATTAAAAGTATTGTTCTTTATTGTACCTGCTTCACTTTGTTTAATCGCAGTGATATTGTTCTTCTTTGCATATCCATTAACTGACCATAGACATAAACAAATTGTTAAAGAATTAGCACTTAGAGAAGAATTATAATTCATTTTTAGATAATTGAACTGTTTTAGAGGGGGTTAAATCATGTTATATCCAGTGATAAATAAATATAGAAGTATGATTGATTTAAATGGCATCTGGGACTTTAAGATAGAGGGCGTAGATGATCAAATTGATGTGACACGACCATTAAATACGGATTTAGTTATGGCAGTACCAGGATCATATAACGACCAAGGTGTTACTTCTGATATTCGTAATCACGTTGGTAACGTATGGTATGAAAGAACGTTTACAATACCTAACGTATTAAGAAACGAACGTGTTGTATTAAGATTTGGTTCTGCAACACATAAAGCAACAGTATATGTCGATGGTAAAGAAGTAACATCACATCAAGGTGGCTTCTTACCATTTGAAGTTGACATCGATTCGGAATTTGGTTCTGGTCAGCATCGTTTAACAGTTTGTGTGAATAATATTTTAGATGAAACCACTTTGCCAGTTGGTGAGTACTGTGAATCGATTAATAATGATGGTAAAATAATTAAGAAAAATTCACCAAACTTCGACTTCTTTAATTATGCAGGTTTACATAGACCTGTGAAAATATATACGACACCTAAAGTATTTATAGAAGATATTGAAATTGTGCCAGAAGTATTAGAAAACTGTGCTAAGGTACAATATAAAGTCACTACGAATGAAGCAGTGCCTACAATAGCAGTTAAGTTACGAGATGAAAAGGATAATATCGTAGCTGAAACATCAGGCGCAGAAGGTATCATAGAAGTAGACAATCCTCATTTATGGCAACCATTAAATGCCTATTTATATCATTTAGAAGTCACACTGTTAGATAATGACCAAGTTATTGATACGTATGCAGAGCGTTTCGGTATTCGTTCTGTAGAAGTCAGAGAAGGACAATTTTTAATTAATGGAGAACCATTTTACTTTAAAGGCTTTGGTAAACATGAAGATGCTTATTATAGTGGACGTGGTATGAATGAAGTTACAAACGTATTAGACTTTAATCTGATGAAATGGATTGGTGCGAATTCATTTAGAACGTCACATTATCCTTATTCAGAAGAAATGATGCGCTTAGCAGATGAACAAGGTATCGTCATCATTGATGAGACGACTGCGGTAGGTGTGCACCTAAACTTTAGTGCTATTTTATCTGGTACTACGACGCGAGATACGTTTAAGGAAATTGGTACAAAAGAGGCACATGAAGCGGTGATTAAAGGTCTTATTGATCGTGATAAGAACCATGCATGTGTAGTGATGTGGTCTGTTGCTAACGAACCGGCTTCTACTGAAAAAGGCGCTAAAGCGTACTTTGAGCCTTTAGTGAACTTAGCAAGAGCATGTGACCCACAACAACGTCCGGTAACGATTGTGACAATTCTCACTTCCCAACCAGACACATGTGAAGTACAAGATTTAGTAGACGTGTTGTGCTTAAATCGATATTACGGTTGGTATACACAGACTGGTGATTTAGAAGCAGCTAAAGAGGCATTGAGAGCAGAGTTAGATGCTTGGAGTAAGAAACAACCGGGCAAGCCAATTATGTTTACGGAATACGGCGCAGATACATTAGCGGGGATGCACGCAATTAATGATGAATTATTTACGGAAGAATATCAAATTCGTTATTATGAAGCCAATCATGAAGTTATAGATAACTATCCTCAATTTATAGGCGAACAAACATGGAACTTTGCTGACTTTGAAACATCTAGTGGAATTATCAGAGTCCAAGGAAATAAAAAGGGTATCTTCACTCGTGAGAGAAGACCGAAAGCAGTCGCACATTATTTCAAAAAACGTTGGGACAATATTCCTGATTTTGGATATAAAAATTAATACACATGATTTATAATAAAGTTTAAACATTGAACTCTCTACGATGGATGATGGCATTTGTAGGGGGTTCGTTTTGTATACATTTATAAATATCATGAAACTTTTTGCTAACTAATTTATGTAATAAGTGATTATTGTGAAAGCATTCCAATATGAAAATTACTTCATTTGATATCTTTTAACTATTAATATAATTAATATTATAAATACTATCACTTTTTAAGTTATATCCTATGTTGTTTGAAAAGTGGTAGTAGTTTGGGGCGACTCCTGACAAGTTAATAAAACACTAGCCGAGGACTACTAGTTGGGGCTGGTCCGTTATAAAGCATGATTGAAAATGCAAATAAAGGTAACGACTGTAACGACAAATATAAAAAGGGTTTTCCATAAGTGGAAACCCCCTTTTAGTCGTTGATAAGTATTTATGTTCTTAAAAATGTTTCAACAATCTAATATAGAAAACTTACTTAATATTATAATTTTGCTTGCCATTTATCTGTCCAAACTAAGTCGTTATGAGTACCTTTGAATTCACTTTCACCCATGATTTTATCTACTGTTTGTTTGATTGTTTCTGGGTTTGAATGGTAGGCATTGATATAAGCTTTGACCATTGTCGCATCGTGCAAATGAGTTGTGAAGTTTAAAGAAACGAATACTGTTGGGACTTCATGCACATACCAAGGAATTTCATTACTCATGGCAGTGCCCCATTTAATACGGTAATTATTTTCAGCTGCGTAACCAATAATATTAGCAAAGACAAGTGCTGCATCTACTTTTTCACGATACTCTAACGTTTTACCTTTAACTCGTGTAGAACCATCATTCAATGTCACATGGAAACCACGTGATTCTAATTCTTGAATAATATCTTCTTCTACATTGTTTGCAGATTTATAGATACCATCTTTTTCACCTTCTATAATATATAACTGAATATTCTTATGCGTTTCAGGTCGAATCGGTAACTGATCTAAAGTGTTTTTAACTAAAGTGATACCTAAGTCAGCAGCTTCAGTACGCATTGCTAAATGCTCATCACAACCAATAATAGCTAAATCTTCTTGTGGGCGGATCAGTGTACCCTCTGCTTGTTGTTTATGCAAATTCATTTGAGCTTTAAGTCCTAAAATACGACGTACTGCATCATTTAAACGCTCCTCAGTGATAACACCATTTCTATAACCATTTAACATAAATTGATAATCTTCTTCTAAATCATTGAAGAATAAGAACATATCACAGCCGGCAGCTATAGATTGTGGCACATAGTCTTCACGACGCATTGCAGCGGTCATACCTAACATATGGCTAGCATCAGTAACAACTAATCCATTAAAGTTTAAGTCTTCTTTTAATAAGCCTGTAATTAATTCGGGTGCAAGTGTAGCAGGTAAGATATCTTTATCTTCAAGCGCTGGATTTAATTTTTTAGAATAAGCGGGTTGTGCAATATGACCTGCCATAATCATTTGAACACCACGATCTATATGATGCTGATAAACTTTGCCGAAACTATCATCCCATTCTTGTGTTGAGAGTTCATTCACACCAAGTACGAGATGCTGGTCACGTTCTTCAGTACCATCTCCTGGGAAGTGTTTGATACAAGTAATCATGTCACGTTCAGAGTTAAAACCATCTATAAAAGCGCTAGAATATTTTATAACTGTTTCTGCATTTGTACCATAAGCACGTGTGTTCACTATTGTATTTCGCCAATTTTGCAAAATATCTACACATGGATCGAAATTAATATGTACGCCTAAAGCAGAAGATTCACGTGCTGATACGAGGCCAGCATTATAAGCTACTTTTGTGTCTTGTGCTGCTTCACATTGAGCAGCACTTGCGATGTAGGTACCATCTTTACAAGCGCCGTTACCACCTGAATCACAGTTTGCGGCTACTAAGACTGGAACTTTTGCGTGTTCTTGTAAATCATTGAGTAAATTTTGTACATCTTCTTTATTCCCGCCTTCATAACGTGCGCCACCAATGTGGAAACGTTCTAAGACTTCTTTATTTGTTAAGTCAGCATCATGAAACTTCTTACCGCCTTCTAAAGAAAATAAATTAAAAAAGAGTTGTCCAATTTTTTCTTCGTCTGTCAAAGTGCCAAGTGTACGCTCTACCCATGAAATTTGTTCGTCATCTAAATTATAAGGTGTTGCTTTTAAATTTACTTTTGCCATAAACTTAGTTCTCTCCTTCGAAATTATTATAAAATATTGTAGTTAAGGATGATTGAATGTCTTGATTGAAGCGACCTTCTTTAAATAATTTTAAATATTTATTATCAAAATCTAACCATGATTGAGTTTCATGTCCTGCTAAAATAGGATAAAAATAAATATCATGCGATTTTGCAGCATCCATGTCACCCATAGCATCACCTAACATGATGATGTCTTCGGTATTGTAATATTGTTTCAATTGTTCTAAACAGTATTCTTTAGTACCAGCTTCTTGAGCAAACATGCCACTCAAATAGGGTGTAAGGTGATATGTTTCCCATTCATAAGCAACTGCGGATAAATTTGCGGAAGATACGATTGCAATATCAGCAAACGTTGAGGCATTTTTCAACGTACGTTGGACATGATCGAAAGGACCAATACTAGGTAAATTCTTGATGTGGTCATTTACACTGTGCGACCATGCCAGTGCTTTTTGTAAGCCTAACTTTTCAGGTGAGGCTTGAATTGCTTGTTCTAGAGCCGGATTGGAAAAAGATGCAGTGGTTTGAACCCAATGCTTTATATCTTCATAACCTTCAATGTTTAATCCCTTTGCTACAAGTTCGCTCAACATTTTTTCGAGTCCTTTAAAACGATTGATCCCTCTTGTTATTTCATATAAATTAAAAGCATTCCAACGCTGTAACACAGCTTCTTTGATATCATCAAGTTGCCATTCATTTACAAGTGCAGGGCCAAAAGCGCGTTCGTGTTTAATTGTCATTGAATCAATGGCACAACCATCTGAATCAACACAAATCAATTTTTTAAATTTAGGTTGATATTGTGATAAAGTTTCGATCATATTAAATGCTCCTTTCAAAAATAATTTTTATGTATAGCTATCTAGACATTACGAATAAATAGTTAAAGCATTGTTAGTCTAAGCGTAGAGAATTTTATAAAGCGCTTACATTACACTATTAAAATTATCACGCTCAAAGCAAAAATACCACATTATTTCACGGAATAATGTGATAATTTTCACAAAATGTTTAGTTTAAGGAGGAATTTTAACAAAAAGGTTATTCTTTTAATAAAAAATATGTTTGTGAAAGAACGTAATGAGAAACTCATAGCCTATGTATTTCTATAAAAATAATAATATAAGAATACTTTCAACAACATAAAAATGAAGAAATCACTTCAATTAATTTGAGAAGTCAATTAATAAACGATTTTAATAAATAGAAAAAGCTTAAAAGTGATAAATTTGTGAAAATAATCACAAAATACTTTCAAATCAAGTTACTATCTATTATGATGAAAGTGTAGAAGATAGAAAAAGCTTAGCGAAAGTAAAAATACGGAGTGATTATAATGAGAAAAGTAATTGAGGAAGTTATTTTTTCAAATGAAAGTAGCTATGATATTTATACTCATACCGGTGTAAACCAAGGTATTATCAATGATATTAAAGATGGATACAGAAGTATTGATTATATAGCTTACGTTGATGCAGAGAAATTATACAATTATGGACTTGCAAAAAAAGTAGCTAGCTAATGATTTATACACTGTGTGCATCGAGTGATTATGGCGTTGAGTAATACCTCTCGTTATGACTGTGCAATAATGAAAGGTATTAGCCAACTTCTAACATGGTTTTCTCCCCAGTATCAACTTTCATGATTTACCGTTCATCCGTTAGAAGCTTACAAAAGCCTATACTTACTGTTCATCCAGTAGTATAGGCTTTTGTATTGTATATAAAGTGCAAACGTTATCTTAGTAAGAAGGAATCAAATATAGGATTTAAAATTATGTTTAATTTCATTGTAATCATAAACTAAATTATACAAGCGCATACGAATATGGTCTTCGGTAGTGTAAGGTATACGTAAATGGTCGTTTTGTTCTATAAATTTATGAAATTCACGTTCTAATTGTTTACGCTGTGGTATGTTCATATTAATCCATTCTTCTTTATCAAATAATGATTCAAATCGAAAATCAAAGCTTGTTTTACCAATCGTTTCACGTAACTTAGCTAAGCGTTCTTCAAAATTCATGAGCCATCCTCCTTTAAGCATCGAACATATTGCTACTTATATTTATTATATACACCTACTTTATAACGAAATATGTATTCTGACAAGATAACCCAAATTCAATTATTTATTTATCCTTATAACTGCATGATACAATGTGAAAATATAAGGAAAAATTTACCTACATTATAAAGAGAGGAAGTTATAAATGGTTGAATTAAAAAATAAAGTTGCAATTGTTACAGGTGCAAGTAGTGGGATTGGTGCAAGTATTGCGCAAGTACTTTCAAGTCATGGAGTGAAAGTGGTATTGTCAGGGCGTAATGAATCACGTTTAAATGATACTGCCCAACGTATTCAAAAAGCAGGCAATGCAGACGTTGAGACATTAGCAGTGGATATTACAGACAAACAAGATGTTGAGCGCTTAGTCCAAACGGCGAAAGACAAATTTGGTCGTGTAGATATATTAATAAATAGTGCTGGTCAAATGCTGTCTTCAGCAATTACAGATGGTGATGTAGAAGCGTGGGATGCAATGATTGATGTGAATGTTAAAGGAACACTTTATGGCATAAATGCAGTGCTACCAACATTTTTAAATCAATCAAGTGGTCATATTATAAATATAGCTTCTATCTCTGGATTTGAAGTAACGAAAAAAAGTACATTATATAGTGCGTCAAAAGCAGCTGTACATGCGATAACACAAGGCTTAGAAAAAGAATTGGCTAAGACAGGCGTTCGGGCAACGAGTATTTCACCAGGAATGGTTGATACGCCTTTAAGTGGAGCAACGGATTGGGGAGAACGTAAAAAATTAGACCCTGAAGATATTGCAGAAGCAGCTATATATGCATTACAACAACCGAGTCATGTCAATGTGAACGAAGTAACTGTACGACCAGTTTAGAATAGTATCATTATAGACCCCTAACTTCAAGCAGAGCTAAGGGTCTATAATGATAGTTGTAGCGATAGACTGAAAGGCGTGATTAAATGGACTTTAGATTTTTAAGTGAAGCTGATGTATCACAGTATCGATTACTAAGACTCAATTCACTCCAGACAGATCCTAATGGCTTTGCTTCTACATATGATAGAGAGATTGAATTTTCGATTGAGAAATTCAAAGTGAGGTTAGAAAATAGCGCTACTCATTTTACTGTAGGGGCTTTTGATGAAGCAACACTGGTTTGTATTGCGACGTTTTATAGTGAGACTTTAGAAAAAATAAAGCATAAAGGTAATTTAGTTTCGGTATATTGTCACCCACGATATAGACGACAAGGTATAGCTGAGCAACTAATCCAACAAATCGTTGATTATGTGGTTGAACAAAATACAATAAAAACAATCAATTTATGCGTGCTTAGTGAAAATAAACGTGCAATTAGTTTATATGAAAAGTTAGGATTTAAACGTTATGGAACTGAGCCGAAAGCACTATACGATGGAACTGTTTACTATGATGAGGACTTAATGTGTTTAGAACTTTAAGCTGATTATAAACATTGTGATTAGTAAGTCAGCATTGGGAGAAAATAATGGAACAGTATACCAAAACAGAATTACAACAAAGTAGGGCACAAATACGCTCGCTTTTAACAAAATGTCAAAAATCGCTGACGCAATGAGAACAAAAAGGAAATCTAAATAGTCGAACGACATTATTAAAAAATAGAATTCAAGCATTAGAAATTGCGTTAACATTGATAGATGAACAATTATAATTGCAAAAATTAGCTAATAAACGCCTCGTACATAAATGATTATGTGCAAGGCGTATTTTTAAGGACTTTAATAAAGACACTAAATTATAACCATTCAATAATTTCAATTCGGTTGCCGAATGGATCATAAATATAAAAACGATCTGCACCTTCGAGTTCATCCCCATATATAATTTCAATTGCTTTAGATTCAAGTAATTTTCTTACGTCAGTAGCGTTATGAACGAGAAAAGCAGGGTGTGCTTTTTTAGCCGGTGAAAAGTCATCTTCAACACCAACATGTAGTTGTTGGTGACCGACTTGAAACCACACGCCGCCATTTAAGGCTAAGTTAGCAGGTTTGGTAATTTCTTTGAATCCAAGTGTTTCTGAATAAAATTCGCGAGCTTCTGATTCACGATTGGCCGGGGCAGCAACTTGTACATGATCAATTCCTAAAAAGTAATTTTCCATTTCAGTCATCTCCCTAATATAATTTTATAATATCAAAAGATAATTAAAAGAGCAGTAATTTTATTTATCTTATTAAATAAAGTATATATTTATTTCTTGTAAAAGTATAATTAAATTGCAATTGATAATCAATTTCAATTATAATGAAGGTATTATACAATGGGAGAGGTTATTAATTTGAAAAAAATACTATGTTTAATGTTATGTTTTATAATATTTTTAGCGGCATGTAGTAGTGGCAATGAATCTAATAAATCAGATGCAAAAGATGATAAGGGTACGAAATCTTATACTACTGAGGATGGTAGTAAAGTTAAAATACCTAAAAATCCGAAGAGAGTCTTAGTTTTAACAGCAAATTACGGAAACTTAAAAAAACTAGGTGTTAAACCTGTTGGTATTACGAATGTATATCCAGACTCTAAGTATTTAGACATGGGAAAAGTTAAGAAAATTAATCCAGAAAATGTAGAAGCTGCTGCTAAGTTGAAACCAGATTTGATTATTACATATAAAGAAAATAAAAATAATAAAAAATTATCTAAAATAGCACCAACAGTACCTATAAAAGTACAAAATATGGACTATAAAGATACTCATATTGAAATTGGTAAGTTAGTAAACAAAGAAAGCAAAGCTAAGAAACAAGCTGATGAACTATCTAAAAAGTTAGCAAAAGATGGTGAAGAAATTAAAAAAGCCATTGGGGAAGATAAAACTTTTTCAATTATGGATATTCAAGCAAAAGATATTTATCAATTTGGACCTAGATTTGGACGAGGCAGTGAAGCAATTTACGAAGGGTTTAAACTAAAAGAAGATCCCGAAGCTAAGGAAGCAATGCCAAAAGAAAAATTCATGAAAGTACCTAAAGAAAAATTCAATGACTATTCAGGTGATTACTTACTCTTACCAACAAAAGATGGTGGGAAAGTGAACAATGAATTTGTTAAATCGAACATATGGCATAATAATGAAGCTGTACAAAATGGCAATGTGATCTATTATTCAATGGATGAAGCCATTTATGCTGATTTGATCTCAGTAGAAAAACAAGCAGAATTTTTCAAAAAAGAACTTTTGAAAAACAAATAAAATATAAAGTAAAAGAGAGCGGAAATCAAATTTTGATTTTCACTCTCTTTTTATGATTTAAAATCGACTAATAGCAATCATCTTGCTAAGTTAGCAAAATTAAAAAGGATTCACATCGTAGTAAAGCAATTGTTAATTTTACCAATTGTCTATATCATTACGTTCGCCTTTGAAGTTATTTGAGGTCTGATGACGTTGTGCTAACACAGCTTCGACGTCTTCAAATTTAATATCTAAAGCATGTAATAATACGAATAGATGATACATTAAATCTGCAGTTTCATTTGTCACTTCATTACGGTCAGACTTCATCGCGCCAATAACAACTTCAAACGATTCTTCTCCAAATTTTTTGGTGATTTTTTCTAGACCTTCATTTAACAAATATTGTGTATATGAGTTCTCTTTATTGGATTGTGCACTTGAAGTTACAGTTTGTTCTAATTGTTGGATATTAAAAGGAACGTCGGTATTAAAGCAACTTTGGCTCCCAGTATGACAAGTTGGACCATTTGGCACAACATCGATGAGTAGTGTATCTTGATCGCAGTCTAAATGAATGTTTTTAACTACTTGCGTGTGGCCAGAAGACTCGCCTTTGGTCCACAAACGTTCTTTAGAGCGAGAATAGAAACAAACAATGCCATCTGCTAATGTTTTGTTATATGCTGCTTCGTTCATATAGCCAAGCATGAGCACTTGTTTTGTATCAACATCTTGCAAAATTGTTGGTAAGAGTCCTTTACTAAAATCAGGTTGCTGTGTCATCTAATGGGAATACCTCCTTGTGCCATCGTTTGTTTTATTTCATCTACAGTGGTTTCTTTATCGTGTAATATACTTGCCGCGAGACCTGCAGAAACATTTGTTTGTTTAAATAAATCAACAAAGTGATCTGGTTTTCCGCCACCACCTGAAGCGATGACAGGAATATTTACAAGTTGTTCAATATCATGTAAATGTTTCACATCAAAGCCTTGTTTCATACCATCGTGAGTCATGCTTGTGATGAGTAGTTCACCTGCCCCTAATGCTTCTACTTCTTGGACCCAATCATATACACGTTTATCAGTACGTTGTTTACCACCGTGAGTATAGCAATAGTAGTCTTTCAGTTCGTCATCATAATTGCTATCAATAGCGATACAAATGCACTGACTTCCAAATTTCTCACTTGCTTGTTTAATGAACTCTGGATTTTTAAGTGCGCTTGAATTCAGTGAAACTTTGTCTGCACCATGATTAAGTAGTTGTGATATATCATCTAAAGTAGCAATACCGCCGCCAACCGTAAGTGGAATAAATAATTTTCCGGCAGTTTCTTCAATGACATCAAGTACGAGATCGTGACCAGCTTCTGTTCGAGAAATATCTAAAAAGACGAGTTCATCTGCACCTTGGTCATTGTAATAAAGCGCATAGTCTACTGGATTACCAATATCGCGTAATCCTTTAAATTGAATCCCTTTAACTACGCGACCATCTTTTACATCTAAACAGGGGATAATTCTCTTTTTAATCATGATAATCCCTCCCAAAAATCAGCATTGTGCGCTGCTTTACCGACGATTGCAGCATAGACGCCTAGTGATTCTAACTGTGTTAAGTCTTGTTGGTTTCGTATACCACCTGAAGCGATAATTTGTTTATCAGACGCTGCTACTAATTGTCCTGTTATTTCAAAGTTGGGTCCTTCCAATCGACCATCTTTAGAAATATCTGTATAAATAATACCACCAAGTGGGAAGCGTTCAATTTCGTTAACTAAATCAAATAAATCTAGTTGAGCGTCTTGTTCCCAACCATTGATTTTTACATCACGACGATAAGCATCAACAGAAATGTATATACGATTTGGATACTGATTTGCCATTTGCTCTAACCATGCTAAATCCTGAATACCTTTGGTACCTACAATACAATAATCAATACCGTCATTGAAATAGGCCTCTATTGTGTCGATACTTCTAATACCGCCACCAACTTCCATTGATTTGTCAGTAAGTTGTCGTAACTCTTTTATATAATTTCTTTCAATAGATAATTGTTGTTTTGCGCCGATTAAATCGACAATGTGAATACGATCAACGCACTTAAACTGGTTATAAAATTTGATGCTTTCTTCAGCGCTACGTGGCATTTTTTCTTCTGAATCATATTTACCTTCAGTTAGTCGTACACTTGTAGCATTGATTAAATCAATTGCTGGCCAGAGTTTAATCATAATAAGAAACCGCCTTTCAATGCTTGGTTGAGTATTGTTAATCCATCGGATCCACTTTTTTCTGGGTGAAATTGAATGCCGATATAGTGTTTATATTGAACAATTGCTGGAATTGGATCACCGTATTCAGCGAAAGCAACGACATGTTCAGACATTTCAGCTTGATATGAATGTACGAAATATACATCTTGTGCCAATTGAGGGTGGTTGCTAATTAAATTATTCCAGCCTAAATGAGGTACAGGATAGTGTGTTTCGATTGGAACAATATTTCCCGGGAAAAGTTTTAAACCTTCGACATTTCCTTCTGCACTCCAATCGTATAAGAGTTGCATACCAAGACAGATACCTATAATCGGTTTATCTGTAATTGACTGTAGCACTGATGCTAAGCCACGTGTTTGTATCGCTTGCATTGCGTCTTTAAAATGACCCACACCAGGTAATATGATGATATCTGCAGCTTCTATTTCACTTTGCTTATCTGTCAGTATCGTTTTATAGCCTAAATGTTCGACTGCACGTTGTACATTTTTAATATTTCCTAGACCGTAGTCTATGATAGCAATCATTCAATCACACCCTTAGAAGAGGGTATGCCTTCTGAATCGTTACTTGCTAAAGCTTCTTTTAGTGCACGGGCGAATGATTTGAATATGCCTTCAATCTCATGGTGTGTATTACCGCCACGTAATAAATCGATATGTGTTGTTAATCGTGCATTAATCACTAATGCACGAAAGAATTCATCTACAAGTTCCGTATCAAAGGTACCTACTTTTTCTTTACTTAAGTCTGCATTAAATGATAAATACGGACGGCCGCTGATATCTACAACTGAGCGTGCAAGTGTTTCATCCATAGGAATATAACTTACGCCATAGCGTTGAAAGCTTTTGCGTTCTTTAACTAATTCTAATAATAATTGACCAAGTACGATACCAATATCTTCAGTCACGTGGTGATCATCGACTTCCGTATCACCATTCGCTTCTATTGTAATTGACAATTTGCTGTGAAAAGTAAAGAGGGTAAGCATATGATCTAGAAAACCCACACCCGTATCAATTTTACTTGTACGTTGATCATCTGCAAGTGAAATACTTAATTGTGTTTCGGCAGTGTTACGTGTTTTTTGATAAATCATATTGAGACCTCCAATTTTTAATGATTGCTGCTAATTCATCTAACTGTTCATCTGTAGCTATAGAATAACGAACATAATCAGCCATTTCGTTTTCCTCATAGACTCTAGGTAGGAAACCGTGCGCCTTAATAAATGCGCCCAAACTTTGTGCTGCAGTTCCTTTTGTTAAAACAAAGTTCGTCGAGGAAGGAAATACGACCATGATATCTGATACTAAGTCATCAAACATATTGCGTAATTTCATAGCCAGTTGTCTTTGATGATTTATAAAATTGTTCAGCATTTCTGTATGTTCAAACATATATAAAGCAATATGCAATGTAATTGTGTTTAATGGGTAAGGGTGTTCAATCCTTTTAATTTCTTGTATTGTTTCGGGCGTACTAATGAGCATGCCTAATCTTAACCCAGCGATGCCAAATGCTTTTGAAAGTGTACGCATTTGTAAAATGTGCGGCTGCATCTCTATTTGATAAGTATTACCAAAATCTAAATAAGCCTCATCTATGATGAAATAACCACCTAATGTCTTCATTTTATCTCCAATTGCTTTTAAGAACGTCAGGCTATATTGCTTGCCTGACGGATTGTGCGGATTACTCATGATAAAGAACGCTGGCTGAACTTCATCTATACGTTGCAAAATACGTTCCAAATCGAATGATAAATCTGGTTCAGCATTTACAAATTCAATTGGGCGATCAACTTGATAAGCATAGGCTTGATACATGAAAAAATCTGGGTTCAATGTAAGTGCTGGGCCTTCTGGCATAATCAGCATTAATTTTTGAATTAATTCATCAGAACCATTACCTGCAATAATTTGTTCAGCTGAAAGATTATAATAATTTGCGTAAGCTGCTTTAAAACGTTCATACTCGTCATCTGGATAGAAATTAAATGTTGCTTCTTGAATAATTGTTGCCAATTGTGAATCAGATAATGGACGAAGTGGACTTTCATTTTTGTTAATTCTAATCATTACGTGGCTCCTTTGGTGATCTGATTTCTATAGATTGTTCATGGTTAAAAAGTTGTTCAGTATGAGCGAGCTTACGTGCAGAACCTTCAATTTTTTCAAATGTAGCTTCAGATAAATCAATCACAGAATGACGTGTTAAAAAGTCATTAACGGATAGACCATTGGTAAATCTCGCAGTTTGATTGGTCGGTAAGACATGACTCGGTCCCGCTACATAATCACCGATAACTTCTGGAGAATAATGTCCTAAGAATAGTGCGCCCACATAACGCACATGATTTAGATAATCACGTGGTGAAGCTGTTTGAATTGATGCGTGTTCTGGGGCGATTTGATTCATTAAATCACATGCTTCATTAAAACTATCTACTGAAATTAAAAAATGATTGTTTGTTAAGCTTGCTTCAACGATAGGCTGACGTTCAATTTGGCTTAAAGTTTGTTGGATGCGTTGTTCGAGTTGCTGCAATAACGCTTTATTTTCACTAATCACAAACGTTCTCGCAAGTTCATCATGTTCAGCTTGAGCAAATACATCATAAGTTACAGCATCTAAATCAGCCGTCTCATCTATGATTAAGGCGATTTCACTTGGACCAGCAATTTGATCAATACCTACTTGACCGAAGAGGTATTTTTTTGCGTAAGCAACATACTGATTGCCGGGACCTACAATTTTATCTACTTTTGGAATTGTTTCTGTACCATAAGCAAGCGCTGCGATACTTTGTGCGCCTCCAACCTGGAATACTCTATCGACACCTGCAATATAACAAGCTGCTAAAACAATATCAGGTAATCCTCGGGCTTGCGGTGGTGTGACAACAAAAATATTTTTAACACCAGCTACCTTAGCTAATGTGACAGTCATTAACACAGTAGAAGGGTAGCTTGCTTTACCGCCCGGTACATATACACCGACACGTTCTAATGGATGATACATTTCATAACATTCATCTGTACCTTGTTGTGCTGTAGATTTAATAGAAGTTTGATAAGCTTTGATACGTGAGTGACTTTGCTGAAGCGCATCACGTAATGTATCGTCAATGCGATTATAAGCCGTTTCTAAAGCTTCATAAGGAATTTCAAGTTCTGATGTCTCTACGTGATCAAGTTGTTGGTTATAAGCTTTTAAAGCTTGGTCACCTTGAAGCTTTACATTGTCACAAATATCCTTAACTAGAGGATATAACCCTTCATTTAATGCGGATTGATTTAAATAGTCCTTTAAAAATGTAGCTTTATTTATAATCAATGAGAGACACCTCCAATGTTTGTATAAAATCGTCTATTTCGGCTGATTTTTTAAAATAAGATTGTTTATTTGTAATTAATTTGGCATTAATGTTTTTAATTGTATCTTTTTCAACTAGGCCATTCGATTTTAAAGTGGTACCTGTTTGGACGATATCTACAATACCATCGACCATATCGACTAAACATGCCAATTCGATAGAACCAGATAGTTTTACTAATTCTACGTCTAATCCTTGGGCTTCAAAATATTTTCTAGCTGTTTTAGTATAAGAGGTAGCTACCTTCGTAAAAGTTGTTGTATCTGGTTTAGCTGCTAATGCAAAGTGACAAGCACCAAAAGGTAAATCAAGTAAATTATTGATTGTGTAATTACCTTCTTCTAAAATGTCACTACCTACGATGCCTACATCTGCAACCCCCTGTTCGACATAAATAGGTACATCGCTCCCTTTAACTAAAACAAATTGGATTTCTCCTACAGAGATGAGTAACTGACGCTCTCTCTGTTCCAATGCGCGTACAAGTTCTTGTTCATTTACTTCATTCAAATAAGCAATGAAGCTTTTTAGTAATCTTCCTTTCGCTAAAGCTACAGTAAGCATGATGTTCTCTCCCTTTTTAATTAAAGTATAAAACCAAGTCCAAAGCCTTCTAATTCACCTTTGTAAAAACCACCTGTAAGTTGTTGTGATTTATTATTTTTAAGATGACATCTCATAAAGGCACCTTTGTAATAAGAACGTGGTGGTTGTGGCGTGATATCTAAGTGAATATTAGTAATATCTTGAGATTTAAACCATTGTTCCCATCGGCGTAATGCCTGTATTGTTCGATGATCATGTGGAAATAGCTGACTTAATAAATCAAGTTGTTCTGTGGTCTTGGTAGTGAGTAGTTGAACAACTGGATGCGCTATACCTAATTGAGATGTAAGTTCTGAAATATTACGTTCCTGTATGAGTTTCAATACATCTTCGGTTTGTTCTTTAGGCGATAAAAGTAAATCTATCAGTTGATAATGACCTAAAATCACAAAATCAATATCATCATTTAATGTTGTTTTGATGTAGTCATAAAAGGTGATGAAGTCGTTTTGCATGTCTGTAATTGTTGGATTGTAATGTTCGATACCTAGTTGAGTATAAACTTCATTATCACGAACAATAGGGCCAGTGTAGGCAACACTTTGATATTGTGGTGGATAATTGCTGTAATAACGTAATAATTGATCGGTAAAATCATTGCGTAATGCAAAGATATGATGGTCATGTTGCCAGAAACTGCGCTCAGTCATTTGTTGCAAATCGTCTGTTGTAAGGGTTTGCCATGACAGTGATTCGATAAAACTGAAATCTACGAGTTTGAATTCAGCTTGCTGAAAATGTTTTAAAAAGGCTAATTCAAATTCTTTGTTGTTAATAAGTGTCGTTGTATTCATAATATGACCATCCTTTGTCTTTTTTACTTTGTTACTCTACCGAACTAAAGTGGATTGATAAAGAATACTTTAACATAGTTATTTTTTAAATTCAATAAATATTCTGAAAATAGATATTTGATTTAACTTAGATAGCTAAAAGTTTCTTATTAAAGAAGTGGGAGAAAATGATTAAAAAAGAGTGAGACAGAAATCAAAAATTGAAATTAGATTTCTGTCTCACTCCCAGATAGGCTGACTAAACATGAGCCAACTACTGACAATTCAACATACTAAGTTAAACTGTGACCGTAAGTCACATATTTCATCATTTCGTCTTTTGGCACCATGTTTCCACCAGTAGCCCACACGATATGGTTGGCATTTTCTATATGAATTCCTTTATTTTTAGCGTGTTTTGTAGCTTCAGTAAGGCCAGCAAAACCTGAAGCGGCAGATGGTTCGATAAAGATATCTTCTTTCTCACTTAACATATATAAGTAGCGATACATTTGTTTATCATCAACTGTAAATGCGCCATATAAAAGTGTGTTCATTATTTGACCGACTAAACGGGAAGGGCGTGATACAGCAAGCCCGTCTGCATCGGTACGTCCGTCTAATCCAATATCAGTCACTGAAATCTCATCGTGCAATTGCGTCATCATTCCTAGTAACATACAAGGTGCATGTGTCGGTTCGGCAAAAATACAATAAACGTGTTCACCAAAGACTTTTTTCAATCCAAAAGCAACACCACCAGGGCCGCCACCAACGCCACATGGTAAATAGACGAAAAGTGGGTGGTCAGCATCTACTTGAATATTTTGACTATCTAATTGTGTTCTTAGGCGTAATGCAGCTACAGTATAACCTAAGAATAAATCAGCAGAACCTTCATCATCAACAAAGTGACAAGATGCATCATGTTCTGCACTTTTTCTGCCCTCAGCAACAGCAAATTGGTAGTCAGATTGATGTTCTACGACCTCTACACCACGAGCACGTAATAAATCTTTTTTCCATTGACGAGCATCACTAGACATATGTACAGTAACACTGAAACCAAGTTTGGCACTCATGATACCTATGCTTAAACCTAAGTTGCCAGTTGAGCCAACTGAAACATTATATTTACTGAACAATTCTTTATAATGTGGTTCATCTAGAATACGATAATCATCTGTCCATTCGAGACCACCATGTTTCATTGCTATCGTTTCAGCCAGCTTAAGAACTTCATAAATACCACCTCGAGCTTTGATAGAACCTGAGATAGCAAGATGGCTATCGCATTTCAGCCATAACTTGCCGTTAGCTCCATGTTGTTCTGTTTGAGAAAGGTGGTTGTGCATAAAGGGGATGGGCTTCAATGGTGATTCAATTAATCCGTGATCTTTCTCTGTTTCAGGAAATACTTTGCGTATATAACTACTAAATCGTTCGAGACGTAATGCTGCGTCTTCGATATCTTCTATTGAAAAAGGGAGCGCTTCAACTTGATGAAACTTGGGGTTTTCCCAAAAGATAGGTTTATATTGTTGCATATCATTAATTAAAGGGAAATTTTGTTTTAATTTTTTTAATTCAAGCATAAAAATCCTCCTATAATACGAAATCTTTCATTTATTAATTATAGCAAAAATAGTGTGTTAAAATGCGAATGATATCATTTGATTGGTCGTTTTAAAAAATATCAAATCAATTATCAACTAGAGTGTCAATAGGAGCGATAATAATGAAAGTGTTTATATTTGGTGCGAATTGTTATTTAGGTAAACAATTAATTAAGAAATTACAAAACCATCATGAAGTTTATACAAATAATAATATTGTACATTTGAATAGCGTTTTTGTGGCAACAAATGTATTCCAAACTTATGAATTGCAACGTACTTTAAAACAAATGCATCATATTATATATATAACGAATAAAGCAGCACTTCCCAATGGATATTTACAAGGACATTCGCATAGTATGCATATGTGGGCTATTGAAAATATATTACACGCCTTACCTTCATGTAGTGACAAGAAAATCCACATATTGAACGTGGAAAAAAAGTATAACAATCATTTTAAAAATATATTTAATTCGCAAAAAGTCAAAGTAATTGATATGTCAGTTTCTAAAGTTATAAATAGGATAGGTAAATGTTCGAGACATATGCAAGATAAATATAAAAAAGTCTATTCATTTCAACATATGTTACTTACAAAAGAAATCAATGCCATACAACTTGTTGACATGTATGAACAATATTTAAAAGAATGTAGTTTAGGATGGATTAGAATTAAGCAAACAGAGAAGCGCTTTGAAATTAGCTTGAAGTTCTTACCATATCCATTAATAAAAATGGAAAAAGCATACAGCTCACCAACCAATTTCATTTTAAAAGTAACAGGCGGTTTACTAGTAAGTAGTAATGGAGGAAAAGATGGAATGCTCGAATTTAGAACATCAACATCGAGTTATAGATGTGTGATTGGTTTGAATCATTATGAACCCGCTTTACCTTGGCTAGTATATTTAGTATCACAAGCTCCGATACACAAGTGGGTGATGTCTAAACTTTATAATTATGTATGGAAGCATTATTAATATATAATGGCAAGCGCTATTGTATGACAAAAACATAATAAATAGCGCTGGATGCTCACTTTTAAACGGAGCATTCAGCGCTATATTTAATGTAATGGATTATTTTTTGAAAGTGCGACGTATTTTAGAAAACCAACCTTGAGGTGAATTGGCTGATACAACATGAGGTTGTGGTTGCGATACTTCATCTTGAAGTTGTTGACCATAATTCATCGCTTCCTTCATTAAATAAGCTTGAGAGTTTAATGGTGACAAGTTATTTTCAATGTAATGATAACGTCCATGTGAATCTTGAAAACGTCCTTTTTGATTATCAGATAACTGAAGGTTCATATAATCTAATAAACGTTTGGCAATGGCTTTGTCTTCAACAGGAAATAAGATTTCTACACGCTTAATCATGTTACGTGTCATGGCATCTGCAGAAGATAAGTAGATTTTTTCATCTCCATTATTGTGGAAATAGTAAATACGTGAATGTTCTAAAAAGCGTCCCACGATACTTACGACTTCTATATTTTCACTAATACCCGGGATACCTGGTTTCAGACAGCAAATACCACGAATAATAAGTTGAACTTTAACACCAGCACAAGAGGCTTCAAATAATTTAAGAATAATATCTTTATCTGTTAAAGAGTTCATCTTCATTATAATCTTGCCGTTACCATGTTCATGATGTGTTTGAATTTCATTGTCTATTCGAGCTAAGAAGACATCTCTAATATCAAATGGTGCAACAATAAGTTTATTATAAACAGGTTTGACTGAATAACCACTAAGATAATTGAAAAAGTTTAGTGCGTCTTCAGCAATTGCATCGTTTGTAGTAATTAGCCCCATGTCCGTATATAATTTAGCGGTTTTATCATTATAGTTTCCAGTGCCTAGATGAATAAAGGAAGTGAGTTTATTATTGATACGTTTGACTACAAGCGCAATTTTACTATGCGTTTTTAAATGGGTCATACCATATATAACATGACAGCCGGCGTCTTCCAACATTCTTGCCCAATGCACATTATTTTCTTCATCAAAACGTGCTTTTAACTCAACAAGTACAGTAACTTGTTTCCCATTCTCAGCAGCGGTTTTCAAGCTATTAATAATAGGGGAATCTTTACTGACACGATAAAGCGTTTGTTTAATAGCAATTGTATCTGGATCTTCAGCGGCTTCACGTATGAAGTCGACAATGGGCTCAAACGATTCGAAAGGGTGATGGAAGAATATGTCTTTTTTCAACGATAAATCAAACACATTATGGTTACCTAAAGACTGTGGTGTCTGTGGCACATACTTTTTGTATTTTAAGTGCTTCAATTTATTAGATAAGTGATCAACTAAGTTAGACAGCATCGTTAAATCTAACGGACCGTCTACAAAATAAACCTCATCATCATGTACTTCTACTTGGTTCATAATCCACACAATGTCTTCATGCGTGGCGAATCGTCCATCCACTTCTAAGCGTACAGCAGTACCACGTTTACGTTCCTTTAAAAACCTTTCAATTTCAATGAGAAGGTCTTCCGCACCGTCTTCATGTATAGTTAAATCAGCATTTCTAGTAATTCTAAACGCAAAAGTGTTTAGTACTTCATATCCGCTAAATAATTCATTAATAAAATGCGTAATGATGTCCTCTACCATAATTATGAATTGCGTATCGCCTTTATTTAATGAACAAAATCTAGGTATTAAAGAAGGTATTTGGACAATTGCAGAATTAATCGCATCTTCAGTATCTATATCAACAAAGATATTCAGGCTTTTATTATTTAATTTTGGGAAAGGGTGATACGCATCTATCCCTAATGGAGTTAATGTTGGTAAAATACCAGTTTTGAATTCTGTTTCTAATTGAGATAATAACGATTCAGGTAATTCATCCGGTTGAACAATTTCAACTTTATGTTGACGTAAATCTTCTACCAATTCGTTATAACGCTTATATTGTAAGTCGACATTTTGTTTATTTTTGATATTGATTTGATTAAGTTGTTGTTTTGGTGTTAATTGGGCTTTATTTTCGGGTTTATCATAACCCATTTTGACTTGGTCTTGTAAACCAGCTACGCGGACCATAAAGAACTCATCTAAATTCGAACTAAATATCGAAACAAAATTAAGTTGCTCAAGCAATGGATTGTTTTTATCATTGGCTTCTTGTAATACGCGATAGTTAAAATCTAACCAACTGAGTTCTCTATTATTGTAGTATTGTGGTAAGTTCAAATCTTTTGCTCCCAAATTTCTATGCATAACTCTAATTACACCTCGTTGTAGTCTGAATATTGTATTTTGCTACGTATAACTTATCATATAAATTTTAAGATTTTGTAAAGATGATAGATAGGTCATCTTTTAAGATTTTTTCAATATGCTTTTTCTGCCTCAAGGATTGATATTCTTCAGCGATAGGCTCACCGTTGTAGTATACAAATAAGGTGTAATCATCATCATTTTGTTGTAATTCTACTTGCTCTACAGAACTCGTATGAGACACATTAAGCGCATTGACAAATTTGATAATGCCGCCTAGAGATTGGATGTTATCCAATTCTTTGCCACGCAACCATTTGGTTTCATGACTAAAGAATTTTAATAATGATTTATTTTTAAAACTAGCAAGTAAAGCGAGCTTCACTCTATCTTCATGGGGAAAACCATCAATCATTGAATTCGCGATAATATAATAGGTGTGCGGTGAGCTTGAATCAGCATCAATAAATCTTCCTAAGTAGTACAAGTAAGACCCTTCAGCAAATAGTTCGTATTCTTTTTGAGTTACTTCTAATTTTTTAAAGCCTATTAATTGTTCTAATAATGTTTGTGCTAGCTTCACACGTTGTTTAGCACTTGTTTCCTCAATGCGATATTCGTTAGCTAAATGGTATAGAGCATCTTTACGAATATTCTCTTTTTTAAATTCTTCAGGGTGACGTTCAGAAATTAATTTCATCGCATAACCTTCACGTAGCCCTTTGCGAGAAAATGTGAATTGATTCGCATTAATTCTATTAAATAATGACTTGAAGACAGCTACAGCGGGCAAGATAATGTCTACACGATCTCTACTTAGACCATCTATATCTTTTAAATCGTCATATGAACTTTTTTTAATGATTGAGTACACTTCATCAATATTTTCTTCAGTCATTGCATAGTTGTGAACACCACCAATAGGGTATGAGTGCTCAGATTGATGAATGCGCGCGACATTACGTGCGGAACCCCCGATACCAACTAAGGTGATTTCTTGATTTTTTAACCAAGAAAGTTGTTCAAATTGTTTAGTTAAAAACTTTTCCATGTTTTTGATTGCTGATTTATCATTATGGTTTTTGCCCTCAAAGAAGCGATGAGATAATGTAACAACACCAAATGGAAAACTATGTGATTCTATTAGTTTTTTATCTTTAAAGAGTGTGACTTCTGTAGAGCCACCACCAATATCGACAGACACGCCGTCACTAACATCAGTAGTATGTGTGATAGCATAGAAACCATAAAATGCTTCTTCTTGTTCTGTAATAATTTTAATGTTGATTTTAAGTGCTTCTTTGATATGTTCAATAATCTGCTCTTGGTTGGTAGATTGTCTAATGGCTGCGGTTGCTACCGGATGTAATTCATCTATATTAAACTTGTCAGCAACCTTTTTAAAACTGCGCAATGCTTTAGTTAATACTTCAATACCGTCATCAGTCATAGCCAAATCTTCAGTTAAATATTGGCTTAACCTTGCAGGTGTTTTGATATTTAATATTTCATTTAATCCTGTTTTATGATCAAATTCAAAAATAACGAGTCGAATGGTATTTGAACCAATATCTATTAATCCTATACGTTCCATAATTTCCTCCTAAGTAAATGAGGTTATTTTACTTTACTTGTACTTTATTTACCCTTTTCTTACTTTTATATTACAACAATTAGAAAAAAATGTGTTCTAAAATATTTAATATTACTTAATAAAAGTATAACTACACGCCGATTATTTCAGAGGTTAGTATAATTGAAAGTAAAGAGGCAGACACGGAAATATTTCCTTCTTGTCTGCCTCTTTTTTAATAATTTATTTTACATGTAAGGGACCACCTGGACCAAGCGGCCAACCTAATAGATACCAAACAATCATGAATAATGGCCACACGATACTTAATATAATTGTATAGGGCATTAGACTAGATAATAGTGAACCTAATTTCATATCATTATCATATTTTTGTGCATAAGATAATAGCAATGGTAAGTAGGGCATCATAGGCGTTATTGGATTACTAATAGAATCACCAATTCTATACAACATTTGAGTCAATGCTGGATGGAAACCTACAATGATAAGCATTGGGATAAAAATAGGTGCTAAAATCCCCCATTTGGCAGATGCACTACCAATTAATAAATTAATCAGTGCACTTAATAAGATAATACCTAGGATAAGTACAACGCCATTCTGACCTTGAAGTATTGAAGCGCCTTTAACAGCAACGATAATGCCCAGGTTACTCCATTCTAAAAAGGCAAGTAACTGCGCTGCAAAAAACACAATGACGATAAATGAACCCATAGATGACATTGAATCAGCTAACATTTTTCCTAGGTCTTTAGAATTTTTAAATTCTTTTACCATAATGCCATACACTAAACCAGGAACTAAAAATAATACTAAAATAATTAGACCGACACCGTTAATGATAGGTGCATCATTCAGTAAACTACCTGTGTTGGCATTCCTCAGAAAACTGTGTTGCGGTATTGCTAAAATGATAAGCAATACAATTAATACAAAAAAACTGATATTAGCCCAAAATACGGCACGGTTTTCTTGAGGTGTGAGCTTTGAATTAGAATCATCGGCTTGAATAGCTGAATTAGAATCATCATATTTGCCTAATCTAGGAATGACAAAACGCATAGTAACCCAATATACGGAAGGTAATAAAACGAGCACACTTGCTGCAATAAAGTACCAGTTCATAGCTACATTGACATGCACACTATCAGAAACAATGCTTGTAGCTGGTTTTGTAAATGCATAAAGTAATGCGTCTGACATACCAATCATGACATTTGCAGAGAATCCTCCAAGAGCAGACGCGTAAGCCATTGCTAAACCCGCAATAGGGTGATAGCCCAATTTAATAAAGACCATCGCTGCTAATGGTGGTAACACAATCGGCGCTGCATCACCCGCAGCATTGCCTAAGATACCTATAATAATAATGACCGGCACAATGAAATTCTTTGGTGCTTTATGTACGACTTGAATCATTAATTTATCGAAGTAACCTGTTTTTTCTGCTACCCCAATACCAAGCATGACTGCAAGGACAAGACCTAATGCTGGAAATTCTGAAAAGTTTTTTATGGCGTCATTCAGAATCATCGATAGTCCATCTTTACTTAAAATACTTTTGATTGCAATCGTATCACCTGTACCTGGATGTTTTACGGAAATCTGAAATAATGATACAACCCAAGTAAGTATTGCGAGTCCTACACACATTAAGAAAAATAAAATGCTAGGATCGGGTAATCTGTTTCCAACTTTTTCTACAATATTCAAAAATCTATTTATTAGCGTTGGCTTACCTTTAGTATTCGAAACCATCATAACGACCTCCCTAATAAGTTATCGGTAGTATAACAAATTAAGAATAAAAATAGAATAAATATTCTGAAAACTTTATGATTTTCAAAGTTTAAATATATATAACATATATGAACGTTCGTGTATTTGTTTGAAAATTCATTTAAAAAGTATAAAAAAGGAGGGGATAGAAAATCAAATTTGATTTCTGTCCCGCTCCCTTATCCGTATAGCTAGTATATTTGAATACGTTCTATGTTTGTTTTAACTTTACATTTGAATACTGTATCTCAGTTAACTCCTAGATTACCAAATGATTTGCTCAACCACATCGTCATTAAGAGATTTAATAATTTCCGTAACTAAGGCTACTGAATTTTTGTAATCATCTGTGTGTAACACAGAAACATTGGAATGCATGTAACGTAATGCGACTCCAATAGCGACAGTTGGTGTCCCTTCATTCGCGACATGAATACTTCCTGCGTCTGTGCCACCGCCAGCAGTAGTGTCTAATTGAATCGAAATATTATGTTTTTTAGCCACTGCTTTAATATGCTTCATAAATCCAACATGCCCAATATTAGATCCATCCATTAAAATAACGACAGGACCATTACCAATTGCTGTATCACTTACTTGACCAGACATTCCTGGTGTATCATATGCGACAGCAACGTCTACAGCTATAGCTAAGTCAGGTTTGATTTTGTTGGCAGCTACTTTAGCTCCACGAAGACCAACTTCTTCCTGAACATTGGCACCGGAGACAAGATTGATGTCAATAGTCTCATTCTTAAGGTTTTGTAATACATCTACTGCAAGGGCACAGCCATAACGGTTATCAAAAGCTTTTGCAGTTAAATATTTATTATTCGCTAATGCTTCGAATTCACTATATGGTGTTATCATATTACCTAATTCGATACCGAATTGTTGTGCTTCTTTTTTGCTTTTAACGCCAATATCAATAAACATTTCTTTCATATCAACGTTTTTTTTACGTTCTTCCGGTGACAATACATGTGGCGGTTTAGAACCGATAATACCTCTAATTTTTCTACCATCATCCGTAGTTACCGTTACTTTTTGAGAGAGCATGACTTGATTCCACCAGCCACCAATAGGGGTGAATTTTAGGAAGCCGTCTTTATCTATTTTAGTCACCATAAAGCCGATTTCATCTAAGTGACCAGCAACCATTAATGTTTTATTACTTGTAGTAGCAGTCTTTTTACCAAAAACCCCGCCTAGATTGTCTTCTATGATTTCATCGCTTACTTGTGTTAAATATTCGTGCATTAAAGATTTAACTGCCATTTCGTGGCCTGCAATACCATCAACATCTGTTAGTGATTTTAATAACTTCACTGAATTGTTCATATAATGCCTCCCATTAAAATTGATAACTTTATTTTAACATGAAGTATGCAATTACATAGCATTTTGACTATGAGGGAGAATAAGTAATGAGGAACGTCGCTAATTGGTTTGAAAAATAAAATTCCTACTAAATTACTCAGACTAAAAGTGTGCATAAAAAGAATAAGCATGTTTCAATATAAATATAGACAAAGTGGAGGGATTTTATATGAAAGAAGTTAAACATCTTACATTAGGGTCATCAAATGCGCCCGTTAAAGTGGAATCATTTATAAATTTGGCTTGTCCATATTGTAAAAATTATTTTAAAGCTGCAGATCAATCATTAAAAACACTGATAGATCAAGGTAAAGTACAACATGTAATTAAGCATTTTGATAAAACGAAGAACGGATTATTAAAAGGTACGGTTGCAAATATTCATTTAGATTATCAAAATACTGACGAAACACTAGAAATTATACGTAAATTGTATGACACTCAAAAAGAATGGACAGTTGATTTTGCTACTATAGAAGAGAAAATGCAGAAACAGTTTAACTTATCACCTCAGAAAGAAGCTGATGAACGCTCTATAGCGATTACTGAAGAAGCGGTTAGTAGAGGAATTAAAGGCATACCAACAGTATTTATAAATGATAAGAAATTTGAGTTCAATCCATTAGAAGATGAGCAAAGCACTATAGAAACAAAACTAACGCAACAAATAAATGAAGCAAATAAATAATAAAAAGCTCTATTACTTTGAAAAGCAGTTTAATTACTTTTAAGTAATAGAGCTCTATTTATGTCATCGATGTTGATCAATTAATTTCAGTTTATAATCGCGTATTGATTGAACACCCCCATCTTTATTTTTAATAATGAGGTGGTCTTTAGATATTTTTGTAGGTGACTCCACACCGACTGCAGCAGCTATATTAAATAATCCTTCGTGTAAACTTGTTACAAAATTAGTGACACGATATTTTTTCTCATCGACAATTAGTCCTCTTTCGAGTTTAGGATCCGTAGTAGCTACGCCTACTGGACAAGTGTTCATATGACATTGTTGACTCATGATACAGCCGACACTAATCATCATGCCACGTGCCACGTTCACTAAGTCTGCGCCAAGTGCTAAAGCAATTGCGATTTTATCTGGCGTGATAAGCTTTCCAGATGCGAAGATTTTAACACGGTCACGTATGCCATGCTTTTCAAGCATTGAAGTTACAATAGGCAAAGCCGTAAATAAAGGTAAACCAACACCATCTTGCAATTCTTGGAAAGTTGCACCAGTACCGCCCTCACCGCCATCAACGGTGATGAAGCTAGGATATTGATTTGTCTCAACCATAGTTTGTACAAGTTTTTCTACTTCTGAAACTTTGCTTACAACAATTTTAAAGCCAACCGGTTTTTGAGCTTGTTGCTTGAGCTGAGTTACCCAATTAAGTAAAGATTCTGGACTGTTAATGCTATCAAAGCGATTAGGCGAATTAATTGTTTTCCATGGTTCAACCTTACGTATATTTGCAATTTCTTCAGTTACTTTATTACCTTGCATATGCCCACCACGTGTTTTGGCACCTTGTGCGAGTTTTATTTCAAAGGCTCTAATCTTATCTCTATGTGCTAACTCAAGAAAAGCATCTATATCAAATACGCCTGCTTTATCACGTACTCCGAATAATCCCGGTCCAATTTGAAAGATGAGATCCACATCACCAGAAAGATGGTGTTCTGATAATCCACCTTCGCCCGTATTCATCCAAGTACCTGCTTGACCAAGTCCTTTAGACAATGCCTTGATTGCATTACTACCTAATGCACCATAGCTCATACCAGATTGACCAACTAAGCGTTTAGGTTTGAATGGGTGCTTAAGTTCTGCGCCTAAAGTGACACGATTTTCTTCTGATATATAGTAAGGATTAAATTCAGCTTGAATTTTATGTTCATCACGATTGAACAGACGTTCATTATCAATTTCATAGATAAAAGAAGAAATCATAGGTGACTGATCAATGTGTAATTCTGATGTTTGTAAAGGAAACATTGTATTTTGTATATAAAAACCATCTTTATAATCTTCTTGCGTACCAAAACTCGTCATTCTAGAATTATATTTTCCAGCTAATACGATGTTAGTAAAATCATTTCTGGAAAATGGTTTACCTTTCGTATCCGCTAAAAATAAATATTGACGGAGTTCAGGACCAATTTTTTCTCCAAAATAGCGAACACGTGCAAGTAATGGGTAATTACGTAATACACTATGTTGCTTTTGATGCTTATCTTTAAATAGTAAAAATCCCCCAATAATTAATACACTTAATAAAATTAGCACTATGATGATATTTACGATGAATTGTAATATTGTCAAAATTGCCATGTAACATCCCTCCCCATTTACATATATACTACAACAAAATACGCATTTTACAATATGATATCTACTATAAAGTAGGGCTGACCAATATACTAAAGATGAGAATAGCTGACGAATAAATATATTATAAAATGTATATAAGTAATTTAAATCATGGTATATTCATTGTATACAACGATAAGGAAGGTGTCATATGGCTAAACAGTCAACTCATGAGATAAAAAAAGAACACAATGAAAAAAACATATGGAACAATGACAAGATTGTAAAAAGAGATTTTTGGCTATTCCCTATATATATTGTTGCTAATAATATAGTTCCTATTATTTTCTTTGTTTTAATATATGGAATATATTCTATTATTGATATAAAAAATGAATCGTTTGTTACTGATGAAAATATATTAGTCATGAGCGCAGTCATTGCAGAAATAATCATTCTATATAGCTTTTATGCAATGCATAAAAAAGATAAAATGCTATCGATTGCAATGGATAGGTTTAAAAAAGTACCTCGATATCTATTGATGATTATGGTTGCATATCTATTAATTTTAATTTTAAATTCAACATACGCTTGGTTAATGGAATTTTTGCCTAAGTCATTACAATATAATGAAACACAAAATCAAATATTCTTAGAGGAAATGTTCGCTGATAACAGGATGTTACCATTTTTATTTATTGATATTGTGATTTTAACGCCTATTATTGAAGAACTATTATTTAGGCATTTAATTATCCATGAACTAGGCAAAAAAATTACATATGGTTTTGCTACAGTTCTTTCAATTGTATTGTTTGCAGGTGTTCATATGATTGGTGCCACATCTCCATTTGAGATAGGCTCCTATATTATTATTGCCGTGGCGATTGCTTTTGTTTATTTAAAGAGTGGTATGAATTTAGCACTGGCTATAACGTTGCATGCTGTAAATAATTTAATTTCATTCATAGCTATTGTTTTTATGAAATAAAAAATAAGTAAATGAAATTTGTTGAATGACATATTAATTATTAGGTGAACGCCTGACCCCAACGCATTGCGTGAAAAGGCTATTAAAATAATTGATTTAGGGAATAAATAAGATGAAATGATTCATACTTTAAGGAGGGCAGATGATGTTAGAAGTTAAAAATGTTTCTTACAAAATAGGCAATAGATACATCATCGATAATATCAATTTGAAAATAGAAAAGGGAGATACAATTGCTATTATAGGACCTTCTGGAAGCGGTAAAAGTACATTGTTACGGTTGCTTAATAATTTGATTAGTCCAACGCAGGGTGACATATATTTTAATGGTAAAGTTTATGAACAAATTAAACCTGAATCATTACGTATGGACATTAGTTATTTATTACAAGAAAGTGATCTGTTTGATTTTACAATTGGCGATAATATGGCATTTCCTGCTGTAGTTCGAGAGGACAAATTTGATCGTAAAAGAGCTAAGAAGTTATTAAAAGCTGTTGGTTTAGGTCACTATAATTTTAATACAAGTGTAGAGCATCTATCAGGTGGAGAAAGACAACGTATTACAATTGCTAGACAATTAATGTATAAACCTCAAATACTATTATTAGATGAAGCAACAAGTGCATTGGATACGCAAAATAATGAGAAAGTAGAAGACCTCATTTTCAAGCTTGCTGATGAAGGTGTTGCAATTTTATGGATTACACATAGTACGAATCAGAGTATTAGACATTTTCAAAAAAGAATTCGAATTGTTGATGGCAAAATAGACAAACAGGAGGATTTATAATGAGTACAACAGCTTTAGTGTTAACAGGGTTACTCCTAATCTTTCCCATGATTGTCTCTTATAAAGAAAAATTACATATTATTAAAGATCTACTCGTGGCAACAACACGAGCTGTCGTTCAACTTGTTATTTTAGGGTATCTTTTGCACTTTATATTTGATGTTAACCAAAAATGGTTACTCTTATTATTTGTATTTATTATTATTATTAATGCTTCCTGGAATACAATCAGTAGAGCATCACCAGTGATGCATCATGTGTTTTGGATATCTTTTGCAGCAATATTTATTGGTGTTGCATTACCATTAGCAGGCGTCATCATAACAGGTGCTATTCAATTCAAGCCTAATGAAGTCATTCCGATTGCAGGTATGCTAGGGAGTAATGGACTAATTGCTATTAATTTGGCTTATCAGAATTTAGATAGAGAATTTGTTAAAGAGATGAGTAGGATTGAAGCTAAATTAGCGCTAGGTGCTACGCCGAAACTTTCTTCAAAAACGACAATACGAGAAAGTGTAAAGACAGCGATCGTCCCAACAATAGATTCTGTTAAAACATATGGTATTGTATCTATACCTGGTATGATGACAGGGTTAATTATTGGTGGTGTTGACCCATTAGAAGCTGTGAAATTTCAATTGATGGTTGTATTTATTCATACAACAGCAACAATCATGTCAGCACTAATTGCTACATACTTAAGCTATAAACAATTTTTTAACCATCGAAATCAACTGATAGGACGTCACTTGCATGTTGAACAACGCTAAATTTTATAGAAGAAACTCAGTCAGGGAGCATCTAAAATAGGATGTTCCCTTTATTCATTGTTGTTTTTAACTTTATGAGCTAATTAATGAATGTTGCGGTACTTTGTGAATTGTTAAATGTTATTAATACGTTAGAGGTGGCACCAAGTAAATATATTCAAACCTGTTGACGAATGGTTTATAATATAGTGGTTATGTAAAAATTGCAACGAAATAAAAGAAAGGAGTGAAACGTATGTCAGCTATGCGAATTGCAACATTTATTTTGAGCATATTTATTGTAGGTATGGTTGAAATGATGGTTGCTGGGATTATGAATTTAATGAGTAATGATTTAGGTGTTTCTGAAGCAATTATTGGTCAGTTAGTAACTTTATATGCAATTACCTTTGCTATTGCAGGACCGATTTTGGTTAAAGTCACAAATCGTTTTTCACCAAGACCAGTTTTATTATGGGCATTAGTAATGTTTATGTTAGGGAACGTAATTATTGCAGTTGCCCCTGATTTTACTATTTTAGTATTTGGACGCATTTTATCTTCAGCAGCTGCAGCTTTAATTGTAGTGAAGATACTAGCATTAACAGCTTTATTAACGGCACCTCAACATCGTGGGAAAATGATAGGTATCGTTTATTCAGGTTTTAGTGGTGCTAACGTATTCGGTGTGCCTATTGGAACAATTATTGGTGATTTAGTTGGTTGGAGATTTACGTTTCTATTTATAGTAGCTGTAAGTATACTTGTTGGTATTCTTATGTACTTTTATGTACCTGATCCAGAGTTTAAAGCATCTACAACAAGTACAAGTAGTCAAAAACGTGGCAGTAGTTATTCTAAAATCTTAAGACCTGCAGAAATTACAAAATATTTAGGTATTACATTCCTATTATTAGTAGCGAATTCCGTTACATTTATCTACATTAATCCGTTAATGTTGTCCAGTGGTCATGATCTATCATTTGTTTCTATAGCATTATTAATCAATGGTATTGCAGGTGTAATAGGAACTTCGATGGGTGGAGTACTATCAGATAAATTAACAAGTAAGCGCTGGTTAACGATTGCAACTTCAATATTTATTCTTATGATGTTAGTATTGAATGTTTTCTTACCAGGTACTGGCTTGCTATTAATGGTTATCTTTATCTGGAACATTATGCAATGGAGTACAAATCCGGCAGTTCAGAGTGGTATCATTGAACACGTTGACGGGGATACAAGTCAAGTGATGAGTTGGAATATGTCGAGCTTAAATGCCGGTATTGGCATCGGTGGTATCATAGGTGGTTTAGTTGTTTCGAAAATAGATGTTTTAGCTGTAACTTACTTTAGTGCTGCCATTGCCCTAGTGGCACTTATATTGGTTATAAGTTTAAAAAAAGCAGCGAAATATAATAAAGCGTAAGTAAATTTAATTCAGAGTATCAAAAATAGTTGATTGACTCACAAAAATTAGTGATAAATAAGCTTTTGTTATATGTAAATTAATATTTGATTTTAAGCAGAAAACAGAGTTTTGGGAAGTCAAACAGTAATGAGGACGGACACATGTCGATTGGAAAATTGATGTCATGTGCCCGTCCTCATTTTTATTATATTATAAATCATTAGAAAAGTTGATTTGTTCTTCGGGGATTTGCTTAGAATTTAGTTGTATTTCACTAATGTTTAAATGCGCTTTTTTATTTGAGAAATGAGCAATAAATGCTGAGATAATAATATATATAAAGGTGCCTATGATATAACCTGATTTTAAATCTGAAATTAGCAAATAAGATTGGCATAGCAAGACTATAATTGCACTTATAGCAATTGTCACTAGGATAGGATACGGCACTTTAAATGGGGATTGTTTATATGCTTCAGGATATTTTTTTGGCAATTGTGTCACAGCTAAGGCTGGAAATGCAAATACAATTAGAGAAATGCCTGTACCAAGTTGTGCAACAACATCTAAAGACATACCTGTAATAATAGGCAATGCACCAATAATGTAAAAGATAAGTAATAGCCAATGAGGTGTACCAAACCTTTTGTTTACGCTACCTAAATATTTAGGTAAATAACCATCGTGAATTGCCACTAATAAACTTTTTGTTACCCAAGTAAAAGTCGAATTAAGTGTAGTTGCTAAAGCAAACATCGCGCCACCAACCATAAAGAAGATAAATACCGGGGTTGGTAATACTTCTTTTGCGACACTCGTTAAAGGTCTACCTGCTACTTCTGGAATAGGTAATACACCTACTGCAATTGAGGCAATAAATGCGTATAATAATCCGACAAATATAGTAGCAACAATAATAACAATGGGAATGTCCCTTTTAGGGTTTTTCATTTCTCCACCAAGTTCAGCAACTACTTGAGCACCACCAGTCGCAAAAGAAACAAGGCCTACAGCAGTAAAGAAGCCGGTGAAACCATCTGGGAGCATAGATTTCGTATTAAATACACCAAAGTTAACATGTGGAACACCAAATATGATAAAGCAAGACAAAGCCACTATTAAAGTGACTACCATAATATTTCCAATAATAGAGGCAGATTTAATACCAATGATATTTACGATAAATAAAATAGTTAATAATGAGAAGGCGACAGTCCTAACCGGTACTCCAGGGAAAAGACCTTCTAAATATTGTGCGAATGATAATGCATATAATGACAACGTGATCTGTAAAAAGATAAATAATAATAACCAAAAAATGCCTGTCTTTGGAGACAATAAACGACTAGTGTATTGATACATTCCGCCAGTAGTAGGTAATGTCGAACCTAATATTGCGATAGGGAGCATCGTCAGTAAGGTGATGATGGCAGATAAAATAAATGCAGGTGTTATGCCACTACCAGTCATCTGTATACCAATTCCAGTAAGTGACATGACCCCAGCACCTATGATTTGCCCGATAGCTATACCCAAGACGTCAGTTAAACCTAGTACTTTTTTTAAATTTGTTGCTTGTTGCATTAAAATCACCTCATATTCTATGTAATAGTCTAAATAATAAAAAAATCATACCATAACAACTATTCAATTCATAGTATATCAATCGGAAAACTTAGTATAAATGTTAAAAAGATTAAATCTAGATAAAATTAATCATTTCATAGTAGAATAAATATAAATAAATTAATTATAAAGAGGTGTAATTTTTATGGCTAATGAACAAGATGATCATATTAAAGTAAATGCATTTATTGATAGATTAAAACAATGGCAAGATGAATTTAAAATAATGCGTGAAATTATTCGAGAAACTGAATTAGTAGAAGATTATAAATGGATGCACCCTTGTTACACGTTAGAGAATAAAAATGTAGTGATTATTCAAGATTTTAAACATTATTGTGCTTTACTTTTTGAAAAAGGGTCTATCATGGAAGACCCATATCAATCACTTATTCAACAAACGAAAAATGTTCAAGCTGCAAGACAGTTGCGCTTTGAATGCCTAGAAGAAGTTGAAAACCGAAGAGATGAAATTAAATGGTATGTTGAAGAAGCAATAAGAATTGAAAAATCAGGCAAGCAAGTGCCAATGAAAAAAACAGCAGACTATGAAATGCCAGAAGAACTACAAATAAAATTAAATGACAGCCCTCAACTTGAAGAAGCATTTTATAATTTAACACCCGGTAGACAGAGACAGTACATGTTTCATATCGGACAAGCTAAAAGAGCGACAACACGTGAAAAACGTGTTGAAAAATATGTGGATCATATTTTAGAAGGTAAGGGTATAGATGATAAATAATATAGACTTGAAGTTGATATTAAAATTACAGAATAAGTCTAGAAAAATAGCCACGTAATTTAAGTAAGCTGAAAAAAGTGTAGAATGATTTTTAAGAGTTATTCATATTTAATATAAATAAAATAAAACGTGTATTTAGTTCATATCGCTTGTTTAATGGTCATTATTTTAATTAATAATAAAAAGATACAGTTGCAACTTTAACAATTATCGTTTATAGTTTGCTCGAATATAAAAAGTGTTATGAGATATCAACTCGTAACGTACTTTTAGAGAGAAGGTGTATTAATGCCAAGAGTTTCTAAACGGATACAATTACTAGAAGCAGCTGCATCTATCGTTAATGAACAAGGCAGTGAATATTTAACTTTGGATGCTGTTGCTAAGAAAGCAGGCGTAAGTAAAGGTGGCTTGTTGTATCATTTCAAAAACAAATTTGCATTAATTCAAGGACTTGTCGATCATGCAGACGAAATATATCGAATTAACGTTGATAAACATGTGCAAGGTGATGACCAACAACAAGGTAAATGGATACGCGCATTTATAGATGCTACACGCGAATACAGTTCGGAAAATGCATCTATCACTTCAGGAATGTTAGCTGCACAAGGTATAAATAGTAATTTATTATTACCTTTACAAGACACATATAAAGAATGGCAATTCAATATTGAGAATGATGGATTAGACAAAGTTGATGCGACAATTATTCGAATGGCGGTCGATGGGCTATGGCTGTCTGAAATATTTGGTTTAGATGCCATAGATGATTCGATGCGAGCTGAAGTTTTAGAAAGACTAACAACTTATACTAAAAATGAAAAAATCGATTAAAAAGGGTCGATAAAAATAGAAATTATAAAAAAATAATTAAATGAAAATTTCATGTAAAGCACTGATAATATAGGGATAGTCAATGATTAAAAATTGATTAGTCCCTTTTTTATATTTTATAAGGTTGAAACTAAACCGTCTGGTTGGTACACTAATCGATGTATTAAAAAACTCTGTTGGAGGTTTATATTAATGAAGAAAGTTATGCTAACAGCAGCTATAACAGGTGCTGGAGATACTACAAAAAAAAATAAAAATGTTCCTGTAACACCACAAGAGATTGCTGATTCAGCGATAAAATGTGCAAAAGCAGGAGCGACTGTGGCACATATACATGCTAGGGACCCAGAAACAGGTGGCATTAGTCATAACGTTGAATTTTTTAAAGAAGCTGTGAGATTAATTAGAGAAGCAGACGAAGATATTGTTATAAATATTACTTCTGGTGGAGGAGGAGACTTCATCCCGAATCTGGAAGATCCATATACTGGCGCAAAAGGAACAGACATGCAAACACCAAAAGAAAGACACGAACCTGTAGGCGCATTATTACCAGAAATGTGTACCCTAGACTGTGGTAGTGTCAATATGGGTGACACGCTTTATTTAAGCCCAGCAAGTTGGTTAAGAGAACAAGCACAACTTGTTAAAGATGCTGGTGTGAAACCTGAGTTAGAGTGTTTTGACAGTGGTCATATATCATTTGCTAAGCAACTTATAAATGAAGGTTTAATCGAAGGAGAGCCAATGTTCCAATTCTGTCTTGGCATTCCTTGGGGAGCAGAAAATGACGCTGAAACAATAGAATACTTTAAGACGCGTATACCTGAAAATGCACACTGGTCAGCATTTGGCATTGGCAGAATGCAATTTCCAACAGTAGAAGAAGCGGCTAAACGTGGAGGCAATGTACGTGTGGGATTAGAAGATAATTTATATTTGGCAAAAGGTGTCAAAGCCACGAATGAACAACTCGTTGAAAAGGCTGTAGAAATATTACAAGGTTTAGATATAGAACCAATGACGCCAGCTGAAGCGCGTGAAAAATATCAACTTAGAGATCCACAAGGAGGGGCAAAATGAAGTTCGCAGTCGTAGGTACAGGCGTTATTGGTAGTGGATGGATTACAAGAATGTTAGCACATGGCCATGAAGTAATCGCTACTGATCCAAGTGAAGGCGCATATGAAAGAATGTTGAAACAAGTAAAACAAAATTGGCCATATGCCGAAGAACTTGGCTTAGCAGAAGGTGCTTCATTAGAAAATCTTACATTTACACCTTATTTAGAAGAAGCCGTTAAAGAAGCAGATCATATACAAGAAAATGTGCCTGAAATTGAATCATTAAAAGAGCAAGTACTGACTGAAATAGACTTTTATGCACGACCTGATGCAACAATAGGTTCAAGCACTTCAGGTATTAAACCTTCAGAGTTACAGCGAAACTTACAACATCCAGAGCGTTTAGTTGTAGCTCATCCATTCCATCCGGTATATATTTTACCACTTGTAGAAATTGTTCCAGGACAATTAACTGCGGAAGCAACGACAGTAAAAGCTGAACAAGCTTATGAAGGTATCGGCATGGACGTACTGCATGTAAGACATGAAATAGAAGGTCATATTGCTGATAGATTAATGGAAGCACTTTGGAGAGAAGCATTGCATATTGTAAATGATGGCATAGCTACTACAGAAGAAGTAGATAAAGCATTCACACATGCAGCAGGATTGCGTTACGCACAATACGGACCGTTCATGACTTTCCATTTGGCAGGTGGAGAAGGTGGCATGCGCCACATGTTAAAACAATTTGGCCCAGCTTTGAAAAAACCATGGACTAAATTAGTAGCACCAGAATTAACGAAAGATTTATATGAAGAAGTCGTTAATGGATGTGAAGCATCATCACAAGGCCAAACAATGTCAGAGCTTGATCAGAAACGCAACGAATTCTTAATCAAAGTAAAAAAATTAGCAGAAGAATATTGGCCAGAAGATACACCATCAATGAAAAAAGCCACAAGCCCTTCGGAGTATTAATATGATACATTCACAGTTTGAATATACGACTAAAGTGAAAGATATTTGGGTAGACCACAATGGTCATATGAATGATGCTGAATATAATCGTGTTTTTAGTGATGCGACAGATGCTTGGCTTGCCTATCTAGGACTAGATAAAGAGACGATAGCACAAAGCCAATACACAGTGTTTACTTTAGAAAATCATGTGATGTATTTAAAAGAAATTAAAGTAGATGAGTTAATCTCGGTTAATGTTGAGCTATATGATTATGATGCGAAACGTTTACATGTGTTTATGACGTTAACAGATGCAAATCAATCTCGTTGTGCAACTTATGAAGTAATGCTCATGGGAATGAATACAGCTATAGATAAGCCCGAAGTATTTCCAGAAATGATAAAAAAAGCGATTGAAGATTATGCTACTATAAATACGATTAAAAATAAGCCTCAAGAGCTTGGTCATCTTATTGGCATTAAGCATAAATAGTATAATTGAAATCAATTTGAAACGATTGATTAACTATGTTTATTGAATGTTTAAAGAAACAAAATTCATAAGTATAAATTGTTTATTTTTATTAATTAAGGTATCTTATTGTATAGGGTAACAAAATCAAATTTTAATTTATTGTATAATTGATTTGTTTTTTAACAACCAAAACGAATAAATTAGGGCTATTTGTAGCTATGTTGTTACTTATTTTAGAATTTGTATAACATCCACAGATAGTCCTAAATTTATTATGAAATATTTTTAATTTAAAAATATGTACATAGAAAGGAATTGAACCATGTTAAGTATTAAAAACTTATCAAAAGTCTACGGCGGTGGGAAGAAAGCTGTAGATAATATATCATTAGATGTTGAATCTGGTGAATTTATTGCGTTTATAGGAACAAGTGGTAGTGGTAAAACTACTGCTTTAAGAATGATTAACAGAATGATAGAAGCTACTGAGGGACAAATAACAATTAATGGCAAAGATGTCCGCAAAATGAATCCAGTAGAATTACGTAGAAAAATTGGTTATGTAATTCAACAAATAGGACTCATGCCTCATATGACAATCAGAGAAAATATCGTTTTAGTACCGAAATTATTAAAATGGTCTCAAGAAAAGAAAGAACGTAAAGCGAAAGAATTAATTAAACTCGTAGATTTACCAGAAGAGTTTTTAGATAGGTATCCATCTCAATTATCTGGGGGACAGCAACAACGTATTGGGGTAGTGCGTGCATTAGCTGCTGAACAAGATGTCATCTTAATGGATGAACCATTTGGTGCATTAGACCCGATTACGAGAGATACATTACAAGATTTAGTGAAAGAATTACAACAAAAATTAGGTAAAACATTTGTTTTTGTTACGCATGATATGGATGAAGCGATTAAGCTAGCAGACAAAATTTGTATTATGTCTGAAGGACAAGTTATACAATTTGATACACCAGATAATATTTTACGTCATCCTGCAAACGATTTCGTACGTGATTTTATTGGTCAAAATAGATTAATTCAAGATCGTCCAAATATGCGTACAGTTAAAGATGCAATGATTAAACCAGTAACTGTACACGCAGATCGTTCACTGAACGAAGTAGTTAAAGTCATGAGAGAACGTCGTGTAGATACTATTTTTGTGGTAGGTAATAACAATAGATTACTAGGTTACTTAGATATTGAAGACATTAACCAAGGCTTACGTGCAAACAAAGAGCTTATCGATACGATGCAACGTGATATTTATAGAGTAAGAATAGACAGTAAATTGCAAGATTCAGTACGTACAATTTTAAAACGAAATGTAAGAAACGTTCCGGTAGTGGATAAAGATGGTGAAACATTAATTGGATTAGTTACGAGAGCAAACCTAGTGGATATTGTTTATGACAGTATTTGGGGCGAAATAGACGAAGATGACAATGCGGATCAAAATGCAATAGTAGAGCCCGAAAATGTAGGAGCTGATAAATAATGAAAGTTTTCATAGAGCAATATGGTGGGCAACTGATATCAAAAACAGCTGAACACTTTTATATCTCAATGATCGCATTGTTAATCGCTATCGTAGTGGCTGTTCCATTAGGCATTATCTTATCCAAAATGAAAAGAACTTCAAATATCGTACTCACAATTGCTGGTGTGCTTCAAACAATACCAACACTTGCGGTATTAGCTATCATGATACCAATATTTGGCGTGGGGAAATTACCTGCAATTGTAGCATTATTTATCTATGTACTTTTACCAATATTAAATAATACTGTGTTAGGCGTCAAAAACATCGACAATAATATTAAAGAAGCTGGCACAAGTATGGGAATGACCAAGTTACAACTTATGAAAGATATTGAATTACCGTTAGCTTTACCACTTATATTAGGTGGTATTCGATTATCATCTGTATATGTAATCAGTTGGGCGACGCTAGCAAGTTATGTTGGTGCAGGCGGCTTAGGTGACTTTGTATTTAACGGTTTAAATTTATATGATCCATTGATGATTGTAAGTGCAGCTATACTTGTAACAATTTTAGCTTTAGTTGTAGATGTATTACTTTCAATAGTCGAAAAATGGGCTGTTCCAAAAGGCTTAAAAGTATCCAGATAATAAAAGGAGGACATTATGAAGAAGTTTAAACAGTATAGTATCGTGCTTGTACTGTGTCTGACGGTGTTATCTGGATGTAGTTTACCTGGTTTAAGTGGTAGCAGCTCAGATAATGAAGTTAAAATTACAGCACTTGCAACGAGTGAATCACAAATTATGTCTCATATGTTGAGGCTTTTAATAGAACATGACACAGATGGTCAGATTAAACCATCATTAATTAACAATTTAGGTTCAAGTACCATTCAACATAATGCTTTAGTGAATGGTGATGCAAATATGTCAGGGGCAAGATATAATGGCACAGATTTAACAGGCGCTTTAAAAGAAGATCCAATAAAAGATCCTGAAAAAGCGATGGAAGCGACTCAAGATGGGTTCCAAAAGAAATTTGATCAAACATTCTTTGATTCATATGGTTTTGCGAACACATACGCATTTATGGTTACTAAAGAAACAGCTGAGAAATATAATTTAGAAACTGTTTCAGATTTAGAAAAATATAGTGATGAGTTAAGACTTGGCGTGGACAGTTCGTGGTTACATCGTGAAGGTGACGGTTATCCAGGATTTACGAAAGAATATGGATTTGACTTTGATACAGTACGTCCAATGCAAATCGGACTTGTATATGATGCTTTAAATTCAGGAAATCTAGAAGTAGCAGTTGGTTATTCAACGGATGGACGTATTGAGGGGTACGATTTAAAAGTACTTGAAGACGATAGACGCTTTTTCCCACCATACGATTCGAGTGCAGTAGCAACGAATAGTTTATTAGAAAAACATCCAAAATTAAAACCAATTATTAATAAGTTGGAGGGCAAAATATCAACAGAAGAAATGCAAAAGCTTAATTATCAAGCAGATGGTGAAGGTCAAGAACCAGCTGTTGTAGCTGAAAAATTCTTGAAAGCACACAACTATTTTGAAGACGATAAGAAAGGTGGTCAAAACTAATGGAAGGTAATTTATTACAGCAATTAGTCGAATATTATTCAGTCAACTTTGGCTACCTATGGGATTTATTCATTAAGCATTTATTAATGTCAGTATATGGCGTTTTATTTGCAGCAATCGTAGGTATTCCATTGGGGATTATCATTGCTAGATATAAAAAATTATCATGGACGATTATTACAATTGCCAATATTATACAGACTGTACCAGTTATTGCGATGTTAGCAATTTTAATGTTAGTGATGGGCTTAGGTCCAAATACAGTTGTTTTAACAGTGTTCTTATACGCATTATTACCTATAATTAAAAATACTTTTACAGGTATTATTGGCGTTGATGCAAACATTAAAGATGCTGGTAAAGGTATGGGTATGACAAGAAACCAAGTGTTACGTTTAATTGAGTTACCGTTGTCTTTATCTGTAATTTTAGGTGGTTTAAGAATCGCACTTGTTGTAGCAATTGGTGTTGTAGCAGTTGGGTCATTTATTGGAGCACCAACTTTAGGTGACATTATTATTCGTGGTACAAACGCAACAGATGGCACAACGTTTATTCTTGCAGGTGCAATTCCAATTGCATTAATCGCAATTCTAATTGACGTTGGATTGAGATTTTTAGAAAAACGTTTAGATCCTTCTAACAAAACACAGAAAAAAGCAAAGCATAAGCCACAAAGTGTTAATTAATAAAGGATAGTGATTAAAGTTGGCAATTTTATCAATTAATTATAATTCTAAAACAATAGGTATGCATCATCATTTTATGGTGATTTTACCGGAAGATGAAAGTTACTTTAATAAAGCAGCACAACCGAAACCATTGAAAACTTTATTATTACTACATGGTCTTTCAAGTGATGAAACTTCTTATATGCGTTACACAAGTATTGAACGTTATGCTAATACGCATCAATTAGCTGTCATTATGCCAAACGCGGACCATAGTGGATATAGTAACATGGTTTATGGCCATAACTATTTTGATTATGTATTAGAAGTGTTAGATTATGCGCATCAAATTTTACCATTATCTGATAAAAGAGAAGATAATTTTATTGCTGGGCATTCTATGGGTGGCTATGGCACTATTAAATATGCTTTATCACAAGGACATCGTTTTGCTAAAGCTTGTCCGTTATCAGCAGTATTTAATGGTCAACACCTTATGGATTTTGATTGGTATGATTTCTCAGGTGAAGCTATAGCAGGAACAAGTAAAAGGGTTAAAGGTACTGACTTAGATCCATATCATTTAGTCGATCAAGCAGTAGACCAAAATAAAGCTATTCCGGAGTTACTCATCATGTGTGGCACAGAAGATGAATTGCACGAAGATAATCAACAATTTATCAAGTATTTAGATGAAAAAGCAGTTCCATATCAATTTGAGGATGGACCTGGCGAACATGATTATGCTTATTGGGATCAAAGTATTAAACGTGCAATCGAATGGTTTGTTAACGCATAGTAACAGAAAAACAGCGAACAACTGTATTTACACAGTTGTTCGCTGTTTTAGTATGTCGACAAAGTCTGAGACTTTGTCTAATTTTGTGTGCACGCTTTTCGCGGGTACAGCTCATCCTGTAGTTTCCAGCTAATGCTTTATTAACTAGTCAGAAGTCGCCCCAATAACTGCTATTACTTAAAAATAAAAATATCAACAAGTAATTTCCTATTATATAAAAGTTATTACTTTTTTAAATTGAGCTATTAAACTGAAGCATTGCTGCTTTTGAATTCTTCTTGTAGTTTACCTAAATGTCTTAATGTTGGCGTTAGCGCTGCAAAGAAAAAGCCTTCTTTTAATTTACGTGCTTGAGGTGCACGAGGTGAATATGCTCTAGAACCCCCGTTAACCATAGATGCTTGATTGACTTCAAGTAGTAAATAACCGGCTTCTTTTTTCAAATCAATCAAGTCACCAAATTGATTGTGTAAATCATGTGTATCTAATAAATTGTAAAATTGATTTTTTATATTATTATAACGTGCTTCAAAATCTTGAACATCATATTCTAAATATTTGTTAATGCCATTTTGTGCATTAGAGAATTTATGAATTAAATCAAGTGATGAACGTACTGAACCTAATGCAATCGGTATTTGTAACGCTACAAATTGTGGACGTATCTTAGATGCGAATGTTTTTGCGTCGTGTGTAATAATATGTGCTTCAGGTATGTGCACATCATTCATTTCAATTGAAAATGTTGCTGAACCATTTACACCTAAGAAGGTAGACATTTCATTTATATTAACGCCTTCTTGATTGGCTTGAACGATAAACATTACAAGTTCATCTGATGTTTCAGATTTAGAAATAGCACCAAAATAATGCTCTGAAGCAATGTTACTAATCGCAGGTAATCTACCATTCACAATGAATTGCTCATCCTTATAGTGATGTGACAAGTTGAAAGATTCTAAATCATTAAATGATTTCATCGGATTTGATAATCCTGTAGCACCTAAAATTTTACCTGATAGTAATTGCTGTTGTAACTCTTTATTTAAATGCGGTTGTTCTGCATTTTGTAAATAGGTAGAAAATGCCAGTTGGCACCATAAACAGAAGCCCGTTGTCAGACAAGATTTTGATACTTCTTCGATGACTTCTGAATTTGCTTTGACATCATTTTCTTTAAAATAACCTTCTTCAAATAAAGTTTGAATGAAGGTTTTAGGATAATGTGAACCGTCATCAATTTCTACTAAATAGGGATCTAATTCGTTTTCAATGTGTGTTTTTAAACTCATAAATATACTCTCCTTTATTCACCAAAACGTGTTAATATCATTTTCTCTAAATAACTAATGAGGCGATCAATTAAAAATCCGAATACCCCAATAAAGAATATGGCAGATAAAACATCTTCTAAATTCAACATATTCCGTGAATCAACAATTAAGAATCCAAGTCCAGATTGTGCACCAATCATTTCTCCAGAAACTAAGAATATCCAACTTGTTCCAACTGCCATATGTATACCGCCCATAATATGTTTAAATGCACCAGGGAAGAGGATGTTTCGGTATAATGACCAACCCTTTAAATTTAAATTAGACGCAATCTTCAAGTATTGTGGTTCCACATTTCGAATCCCTTTGATTGTATTAAAAACAATTGGGAAAAATGCTGCAATAAATATAATTGCCATCGCCGGTAAACTTCCTATACCAAACCATAAAACGACGAACGGCGACCATGCAATAGGGGAGACTGGTCTAATTAATTGAAATAGCGGTTCTATTGCATCAAATAATGCATTACTGCGTCCTAATAAAAAGCCAACAGGAACCCCTACGATAACTGCAAATCCAAATCCTACAATAAAGCGAAATAAACTAATACCTAAGTGTGAGAATATTTCCCCGGTAATAATGAACTGCCAAATACTTTCTGCTACTAGTAAGGGTCCCGGTAAAAGAATGGGCTGGTAATCTCCAATCCATATTACGCATTGCCATATAAATAGGAAAATGATGAAAGTAATGATTGGTAATGTCCATTTTTTGACTAAATTAGCTGTCATTTCATTTATCCCTCCTTATATAGCGTAGGATCAACAAAATCTTTATAAGCAGGTGCTTTAAAAAGATTATGATCATTTACTAAATCTGTAATTTTACTGTAACCATCTTTTTTAATTGTTAAATCGCCATATGATGTCCATTCTGCTGATTGTTCTAGAACTTTTCTATCTTGCTTAAAGTTTTTTGCCATGACATCAACACTTTTTTCTTTGTTGTTCATTTTATAACCAGCTTGTTTATAATCTGACATGAATGCTTTGGCAACTGTATGATGTTGATCAATAAGATCACTTCTGAGTACGAGTGCACAACAATAAGCATCTGGAACGATATCACTACCATGCTTTATAGTATCGCCTTTACCTAATTTTTCTCCCAGTGCCCCGAATGGTTCCGCGACAGAATAACCCGAGATTCGCTTTTCGCTTAACGCTGCAGGCATTTCTGCTGGAGCCATTTCATGATAACTAAAAGTGTTAGATTTTAAGTTCATTTGCTTTCGCATTTCTTCTAGTAATAAATAATGTGTTGAATAACGATGTGGGATAGCAAAACTGTATTCTCCGTGATTGTGAAAATCAGAAGCTTCTTTACCTTTTTGTCCCATAATCACATTGCCCTCGTGATGACCTAAGGCGACTGCTTTAATATCTGAGCCTTTTTGTTTTGATTTCATTGCAAGTTCAATCAGTGTAGATGCACCATCGATTTTACCGCTGTTCAATGCATCCATAAGGTCTGGCCAATTATTAAAACGTATGAGTTCAAGTTTGTAACCAGATTTTTTAGACTTTTGTTGAATTTCTTCTGTCATCATCAAATTTGCTGAATGTGTTACTGGAAGATAGCCTATTTTTATAGTTTGTTTTTTATTGTCACTATTTTGACTATCTTGATTTTTATTTGGGCTACAACCAGAAAGAATAAGTAGGAGTATTAAAGTAAAAGCAATATATTTTTTCAATTTTTAACACTCCTTATAAATAATATTCTGGCTCTGCCATATGATGATTTAACGCAAATTTTTCCATAATATCATTTCTAACTTTTAGTAAATGACTATCATTGCGGTTACGAGGATGAGATTGTTTTATATTATATTGATTGATAATTTCACACCCCTCACCGAGTAGCACGATATTATCTGAAAGATAAATCGCTTCATCAATATCATGCGTAACTAAAATGATTGTTGCTTTTGTGCGCTCTTTTAAACGTACAAGCTGATCTTGTAATTTATAACGTGTAAAAGCATCTAAAGCGCCTAAAGGTTCATCCATGAGAATGACATTTGGTTGGTGTACTTGTGCTCTACAAAGCGCAACACGTTGTTTCATACCACCGGATAATTCTTCTGGGAATAATTTTCCTTTATGATTTAAATCTACGGTTTTTAACTGTTTATTAATGTATTCATTGCTTATGTATTGAGACAAACCAATACGTATGTTGTCGTTAATATTTTTCCAAGGAAGTAAGTTGTGGTGTTGAAATATCATTAAACAATCAGGTGATGGTGTTTGTTTAATTTTTCCATCAATATTTACTGTCCCTGAAGTTGGTGTTAAAAAACCACCAATAATATTTAATAACGTCGATTTACCACAACCACTTTTACCTATAAAAGTTACGATGTTACTTTTTTCTATATTTAATTCAAAATCATTAATGACTTGGTTATCGCCAAATTGATGTTGAACGTGGTCAATGTGAATCATTACAACACCTCGATTAATCTTATCGTTTTAGTATGGTTTATCCTTACACTAAAGGGCTATGCATACACATAGCCCGTGAAGTGATTGGTTTTAATTTTTTATTTTGAAAAAAGTGCATAAGAACTACTAATCTCAATTTCATTGAGAAAGTAGTTCTTTATATTTTCTCGATATCATCGATAGGTGTATCTACAGCTTTACGTGCACGGCGAACAGCATCTTCGTCTGGTGCATCGTATAAACAGATACATTTTGACATATCTTCACAAACGTAAGTACGTTGGAATTGTACTTCAGGCACTTCTTCATAATGTACTGAGTTTTTCTTTTTACGTGCTAAATATTGATCCATAGAAACGCCTTCTGGAATATTCCAAGTTACTAGGTAATCTACATGTGCATCACCTTTTTTAACGTCTTCTAATTCTTTACCAACTAAACGTACTTCTTTAACAAGATTTATATTAATTGAAGCATCTTCTAAAAATTGTTTCGCTTCAGTATCATCATTAGCTTCAACGATAAAGTATCCGTGTGTAAGGTCTTCTGTCGCCTGTACTTCGATAAGCGTTGGTACTTCAGCAGTTGTTAAATCAGCTGCTTTCTTTTCTAATTCGCTTTTTGTTGAGGCAAAAGCTAAGTCATTTGCTTCTAGTAAATATAATGTCATAAATATTAACCTCCAAGATTGATAATACATGAATAATACAACAATCCTTATCAGATTACAAGGATATAATGACATGTAATTTTAATTTTCTGAAAACTGTTAATTAATTTATAGAATATTATAGTTAGGAACATTCAATTGTAACTAAGTGTCGATTGAGAAACTATTAAATACGTTAAAATATCGTTTTTATAATTAAATCTATTGCTATTGAATTTCAATACATATTATACTTGAGAAAACGCTTACAAACGGAGGGGATAAAGTGACGAAATTGCTATGGCAATCATACGAAAATCGATTGAATTTATTAAAGAGATTAGTGAATCATCCAACAGTGACGAATTCTGAAGGGGAACTAACATTTCCAAACTTCGTAAAGCAGCTATTGTTACAACTTACATACTTTCAAGAACATAAAAAGCATATTCAATTGACACAAACTGAAGATGATAAGGAAGCTGTTGTTGCCTTTTATCAAGCAAATACTTCGGCAAAAACAATTGTGTTAATTAGTCATTATGACACTGTTGGTGTAGAAGATTATGGTAATTTTCATTGCAATGCGTTTAATCCAGATGAATTAAAATCATTATTTTCCCCAAATCATCATTATTTAAATGCAGAAGCAATTGAAGACTTAAACAATGACACCTATTTATTTGGCCGAGGCACAATGGATATGAAAGCAGGGCTCATGTTGCATCTTTCATTAATTGAATTGGCTAGTGTTGAAGCATGGGACATTAATTTAATTTTAGTTACAGTGCCAGATGAAGAAGTCAACTCTTCGGGGATGCGCAAAGCAGTAGAAGCAATTGCCCAGCTAAAGCAACAATATCATTTAGATATACAACTTCATTTAAATAGTGAACCTACTTTTCAACAAGCTGGTGCTGATGAAAAGCATTATATATATTCAGGGTCAATTGGAAAAATTATGCCTGGTGTATTATGTTATGGCAAAGAAACGCATGTAGGTAATCCATTAGATGGTTTGAGTTCTAACTTTATGATGAGTTATATTACTCAAGAGATTGAATACAACAATGCATTTAGAGAAGTTTTTGAAAATGATGCAACGCCCGTTCCAGTATCTCTGCATATGAGAGATTATAAATTGGCGTACGATGTCCAAACACCATTCAGAACAATAGGATTGTTTAATGTTTTTCTTTTTAAAAATAAACCAGCTGATGTGTTTAGACAGTTTATCGATTCAGTAATACACGCTACAGAACGTTGTGAAAGTGATTGGCTCTCTATATTAGAAGAGCAAGAGAAAGAATTTGATACGAAAATTAATGTGCTCACATATGAGCAATTAAAGCGATATGCCATTAAACAACATGGAGAGGCATATATAACTATGCAAATCGATAAGGCGATCCAAGAGACAGACGAGTTACATTTACAAAGTGTCAACGTTGCTGATACGTTAATGCAAACTTGTAAAGATATTGCACCAGCAGTAGTGACATTTTTTGCAACACCATATTATCCTGCTGTTAATTCGTCTTACGATAAGCGTATTGAGTCAACGGTTGAATTAGTGCGTCGAACGTTACGCGATCAATTTCAACGTCAAAGTGAACGTGTTCACTATTTTAATGGTATTAGTGATAGTAGTTATTTGAACTTTGATGGAGATATGGAACAAATTGCTGCCTATGAAAAAAATACGCCTAATTTTAATAAAACATATCAACTACCATTTGAAGTTATTCAAGCTATTAGCGCACCGATATTATTATGTGGACCGATAGGTAAAGACGCACATAAAGTCAGTGAACGTTTGCATAAAAAAAGTGCATTTGAAGAATTACCTGTTGTTTTAGAACAAATTATTAATTCTTATATTGAGTCAGCAAAAGAGCAAGAATAACTTGTAATCTTTTCTTAAATAAATTTTTATAATCTAATGCTTGTTAGTGTATAGGTTAGTGCGATATATTAGTGAATATATTCATTGCACAGGTAATTCCATAAGAAGAAAATGGAGTGGTAACAATATGATAGAGGCGTATAAAAGTTTTTGGAAGAGATATGCTGACTTTAAAGGGAAATCAGATAGACTAGAGTTCTGGACACCAGTATTGGTTCATATCATTGGCATCTTTATCGTAGCGTTAATCGGCGCAATTAGCTTTATAACAGGCGCTTTTATTGTCGCAGCGATTTTATCTGCACTTATTGGTATATTTGCTTTAGCAATCATGGTACCTATGGTTTCAGTGACGTTAAGAAGATTTTATGATGCAGGTAGAAAAAGGGTTACTGCACTCATTTTAATTATTTTATCGATTCTTGTTAATATCTTGTTTGATATTATACAAATCAATAGCGTTGCAATATTCTTAAATGTTGTATCAATAATTTGTACGATTATATTGATTGTTGAGACGCTATTACCTTCACGTGAAGTTCCTGAGTCAGAATTGAAATGGTTATAAAAATAAATCTCATGAGTAAGTTAAACTAAATAACAGTTATTCTTGAAGTTAAACTTTTACTAGTTAGCTTTGTGGGAGCGGGAGTATGAAATCAAAATTTGATTTCATACTCCCGCTCTTTTTTGTGGATTTTCATAAAAGCGAGTTATCAACATAATTTTTCTGAAAATTCATTGTATTTAGGAATAATAAATTTATACTATAGTAAAAAGGAGGGATTTTATGGAATGGTTAAAATTAATAGGAATTTTGATTATCATATTAGGATTTGTCTTTAAAGTTGATACTATTGCAGTAATTTTAATTGCCGCAGTAGTTACTGGAATTGTATCAGGATTAGATATTTATGAAATTCTAGATACATTGGGCAAGGCGTTTGTAGATAATAGGTTGGTGACGTTGTTCATTTTAACTTTACCGATGGTTGGATTAATAGAGAGGTTTGGATTGAAAAAACAAGCTTCTAATTTAATAGGAAAGGTGAAGCGTGTAACGAGTGGACGATTGATGACAATTTATTTAGTTATTAGAGAGCTAGCAGGTGTGGCGTCGATTCGTATAGGAGGACATCCACAATTTGTTAGGCCACTGATTAATCCGATGGTACAAGGTGCATTAAAAACACGTTATAACTTAAAAGATGAAGAAGTCGATGCAACAGATATTGAGAAGATAAAAGCACAAGCTTCTGCAATGGAAAATTATGGTAATTTCTTTGGACAAAATTTATTTGTTGGCGCAGCAGGTGTATTACTAATGGTTGGAACGTTTCAGTCATTAGGCATTAAAGTAGATGCAGTCGATCTTGTTCTCGCATCATTACCAATTGCAATTATCGTTTTCATTATTGTGTGGATTAATAACATAAGGTTTGATAAGTATTTAGAGAAAAAGTATGGCACGAAGCAGGTGAACAAAAATGAGTGAAAATACATTAAATAATATTTTAGAGCTCTTTTACATATTAATAGGTTTACAATTACTTTATACAGCATATCGTGTATTAAAAGCTTCGTCACATCAGAAGAAGTATGGTACAGCCCTATTTTGGATTTTGCTAGCAACAACTTTTATCATAGGTCCTTATATACCAAATGTAATAAACGGTATATTTATTTTAGTAATGGGTGGATTAACATTATTTAAGCAAGTAATAATCAAAAATATCATTGATGTTGATGAAACAACAGGAGATAAAGGTGCAAAAAAATATGGTAATAAATTATTTATTCCAGCTATTATACTAGCTGTGGCTGCAATTGCAGTATCAAATTGGACGCCCTTAGGCGGCGCAATTGGTTTAGGTGTATCCTCTGTTTTAGGGTTGTTAGCAGCTTATGTTGTAATTAAACCTAATAGCAAATATGTGCTCTATGATAGTGATAGATTAACACAACAGATTGGCACTGTAGGTATATTACCTCAGTTTTTAGCAGCTTTAGGTGTGCTATTTACTGTTAGTGGTGTTGGAGATGTTATTTCTAAAGGGCTATCTTCATTTTTATCGGAAGGCAATCATTTATTAGGAGCGACAGCATATGTATTAGGCATGGTATTATTTACGATGCTAATGGGCAACGCTTTTGCAGCATTTACGGTTATCACGGCAAGTATTGGTATTCCATTTGTTATAGCTCAAGGTGGAGACCCTGTTATAGCTGGTGCTTTAGCAATGACAGGTGGATTTTGTGGAACGTTGTTAACACCTATGGCAGCAAACTTTAATACATTGCCAGTAGCATTATTAGAAATGAAAGATGAATTTGGCGTTATTAAAGCACAAGCACCTATCGCGTTTATATTAATTTTTGTACACATTGGTTTAATGTATTTTTGGGCTTTTTAAATCATAATTATTGAGCGTTAGTGAATTAAAAATAAAGGAGGCTATTAAATGATGAATATATTAATTACGGGTTTCGATCCTTTTGGTGGAGAAGCAATTAATCCTGCTTTAGAAGCTGTAAAACTTTTGCCAGATGAAATTGATGGTCATAAGATAGATAAATTAGAAATACCAACTGTATTTCATAAAAGTAAAGAGGTCGTAGAAGAACAATTAAATCAAAAAGAATATGATATTGTTTTAGCGATTGGACAAGCAGGTGGTAGGTTTGAATTAACACCGGAACGTGTCGGAATCAATATAGATGATGCACGTATTCCAGATAATGAAGGCAATCAACCAATTGATGAAGTCATACAAACAACAGGAGCAGCTGCTTACTTTTCTAATCTACCGGTTAAACGTATAACTGAGGGAATAAAATCACAAGGTGTACCTGCACGTTTATCTAATACAGCTGGCACATTTGTATGCAATCATATTTTATATCAACTTGGTTACTTAGAGGCGACACAGTTTCCAAATATTAAATTTGGTTTTATCCATGTTCCATTCATACCTGAACAAGTTGCAGATAAGGTAGAAAAGCCATCGATGTCTCTAGAGACAATCGCTAAAGGTTTGAAAGTAGCGCTTGAAGTGGTCATTGAATCAGATAAAGATATCAAAGTAGCGTTAGGAGAAACACACTAACACTTACATTATAATAAACAAAGCGTACGTCTACATTATGTAGGAGGTACGCTTTGTTTATTATGATTTAATTATTGGTCGTGTTCAGTTCTTGTGAAGTTCATTCTTATTTCATTATATGTTTTACCGAGATAGGTAGGTTTTTTTTCAGGCGTTCGTTTAAAGCCTACCTGTTCATAGAAATTGATAGCATTGTCATTTTCTTCTACAACCCATAGCATTACATTATCTGGATAAGATAACTCTAATGCACGCTGTGTTAGCGCAAAGCCAATCATATGACGTTGATATTCTTCTAATAGATATAATGCGAAGATTTCGCTCCAATCATCTGAAGACGTTGATGTTTGTGTCTTGCCATAGGAAATAAAACCTACAACTTCGTTATTAACAATAGCAACTAATGTTGGTACATCATGTAAGGAGGACTGCTTGATAAACTTTTCCTTATCAAGTTTTTCTAAGTAATCATTCTTAGCTATGTCATCGTAAGTTTCCAGCCAACTTTCATAATGAACTATCGCTTTACCGTGCTTATCTTCTTCGGACAAGGCTCTAATTGTAAACTCCATAGAATGTCCTCCTTTATATACTAAATTGATATTATTATAGCATCATTTATTTTTAAAAAGAAATATTTACACTTTCAATAGTAATGTAGAATAAATATATTACGTGATGACGTTGTGTTAATGGTTTATATTTTATTAATTAAAACAATTCAAAATTATGCGGATTACTTAATGAACTATAAGAGAGTATGTAATAATGATACTGTTATGAAGTAGAGGAATGTGATAAATATGAAAATAGGTATGATTTCAGATTTGCATGTAGATAGACATAAGACACTGAAACCTGAAGATTATCAACAAGTATTAATTAAAGTTATAAATCAGCGAGGTATAGAAATGTTGCTAATTGCAGGAGATATCTCCAATAATTATAACTTAACACAGCAATTTATTGAGCGGCTTGAAAGCACAACACAAATAAAAGTATTATTTATTCCGGGAAATCACGATTTTTGGTCTACAGATACAGGTGCCACATCAGCTGAGATTTTAGATTTTTATATGGCGATGGAATCGTGCTTAATTGGAAAACCTTATGACATAAATGATGAATGGGCCATTGTTGGGAACACAGGATGGTATGATTATACGTATGCGGATCCTAAATTTTCAATTGAAAGAATTGCTCGTAGAAAGTATTACGGTGCAACATGGCAAGATAAAGTTAAAATTGATTGGCCTATGGAAGATAGAAAACTATCTCGCATTGCAGCCAAACAAACGGCAAAGGATATTGAAAAAGTTAAACACAAAAAAGTGATACTTATGACACATATCGTAACGCATCCGAAATTTGCAGTGCCAATGCCACATCGTATATTTGATTATTTTAATGCGTTTATAGGAACGTCAGATTTTGATACTCTATATCAACAATACGATATTCGCTATAGCATTATGGGGCATGTTCATTTTAGAAATGCATTTGAAGAACGCGGTATCACATACATTTGTCCATGTTTAGGTTATCAAAGAGAATGGCGTTCAGCTGATATAGAACAGGAAATCAATCATGCATTATATAGTATTTCAATTTTTTAGTAACCTTATAGGGGCGAGAATATGAAAGCAAATTAAATTTCTATCTCGTCCTATCTATTTTTATTTTGTCAACATTATGATGGTTGAATATAAAAACTCATGCGACCAGGTGCGTTATAACTATGTTCTAATTTAGCTTTTTTGATTTTAATAATTTGAAATTGATTGGGTATGATTGCAGGAACAAGTATTATTTTACCTAAATGTGACCATAGTGGATCAATATAATAATAATGATGTTCGTCATAACCGATGAGTACAGTGACATGAATATTGGACACTAACTGAGTGGGATGGTTATCTAATTTAAATGTACGTTTCTCAGGACGCTGACCTAGCACAGTGTGATAAATTACCACTGGTTGGCCTTGATCAATAATGCTACATAGGTCATTTAAAGATTGTCCAGTACTGTCATTGATATGTGCATCATATTGTTTTAAATGAGGAACTAAAGCAGTCGGGAATATTGTTTGGTGATGCCCTCGTTTAATCCATAGATGATTGCCCACATAGCCTTTATAAGGGTTATTTGCATGTCTAGGCCAATGTTTCATAATTTGTGTAGCTGGAATAGCGTGTTCATTAAATTGTAGTATCATGGCAGCGGATACGCCTTCACATCCCATAACCATTGGAATAGGAAAAAGCTGACTAATTGGTTTTACAGATAAAATTTTTCGACTCATGCTATGGCTCCTTGCTTGATTTGCAAAAATGGAATTGTTTTGAAATTTATTTTATTATATAACCATTATTTGAAGATGCATATTAAGATGCCTGAATATCCATATAATAGTTCACGATAGAAATCGTATATGTATTTTGGTTATAATAACAAAAAGGGGTGGATGTGTATGGAATACAGATTAGAGACGCTACCACGGACTTCAGTCTTAGGTGTGAAAAAGGAGTATGGGACTGGTCAAAAAGCGCAAGAAGATATATTTAATTTCTGGATGGATTTTGATGATAAAGGGAAGAAACAGGAATTAATGCCACTAGGTAATAATCAATTGCAAGGGCTATTGGCTGTTTATAAGCCTCATGCTAATGGTGAAGTCCATTGTCTCATTGGTGTTACCAATGATACAGATGAAGCGCAATGGCAGAGAACAGAATTATCTGAGGGTAGATACATTGTCTTTGATGCTAAAGGGCCAGTACCTGAGTCTATTAAAAAGGGTATGGAAAAGATAAATAGACATATTTTACCTACATTAGATTATGAATTTCGCGATGCGCCATTTTTTGAGTTGTATAAAGAGGGACCAATTAGATCAGAAGAATATATTACAGAAATATGGCTTCCTATCGTTTAGATAAATCATAGTAACAAAAAATAAAAGGGAGCCTCCAAAAATTTGGAAGCTCCCTTTTATAATAGGACTGGTGTCGCACTTGTTTTATATAGATTATTTGTTCAATACACTTCTTCTGGTAGTGAATTTTAAGCCAAGTTCTAATGAAATAATTAGCACCGTAGTAATAACTAAAATCGTTAAATATGGCATGACACTATATCCGCCTTGTAAACCAACTAACGGAGATATCACACCACCTAGAATAAATTGGAAAAGACCGAGTAAACTAGAGGCGTTGCCACTACCACCTGTACGAGATTCCATTGCTAATGTGAAGCTTAGCGGACCAATCCCTGTTACTGGGCAAACATTTAAGAAGAATGCGATGACTAAAACCCAGGTTGGTAGGTGTAATATGAGTGTGATACAAATTAATACGACGCCTGCAATTTGTATCATTGTTAGTGCAATCAGTAATACATAACGATTTATATAGCTAACTAAAATAGCAGTGAGCTGACTCATGATAATTAATCCAATACCATTAATTGCAAATAGCACACTAAATTGTTGGGGTGTCATATCATAAATTTTTTGTGTAATAAAAGGGGCTGCAGATGAAAAACTGAATAACATCACATACGTCAATCCTTGCAACAACATAGGAAAAACAAAAGCTGGTTTTTTCAACAAATAACCAAAGTCTTTAAAAATAGTGCCAAAGTTAAGTTTTGAAAGATCAGCTGTTCTTGTTTCTTCCATTTTGAAAAGGGCGAAAAAGAATATGATCATACTAACAATTGTTAAAATAAAGAAAATAGCTTGCCAGTTTGAGACACTTAAGGCATAACCACCGATCAGTGGAGCGATAATAGTAATAATCCCATTCACGACAAGAAGTGAAGCTAGACCTTTGGCTAAGGCTTTACCTTTATGTAAATCCCCTATAGAGGCCTTAGCTATGACGATGGCTCCGCCACCAGTCAAACCTTGTATCAAACGAATTGTTAATAAAGTAGACATAGAAGTTGCGAATACTGCAATAAATGAAGCAATTGCATATAATATGATAATGATCAAAGCAATCTTTTTACGTCCATATGCATCTGACAAAGGTCCAAAGATAAATTGTCCTATTGCGAGTCCTATCATAGCGAAAGACAGTGTGAGTTGCGCTTGAGAAGCGGTTGTATTAAAATCACTTTGTACACTTGGTAATGATGGAACGTACATATCTATTGTTAAAGGACCAAAAGTAGTCATAATACCCAACACAATAATAACAATTAGCGGTATTTGGCGATTTGAAGTTTTGTCCATGTTAAGTACTCCTTTAAATTTCTCTCTTATGCATTATTACATACAAGTTTAATTATTCTGTAACTAAATAATTATCCCATATGAATTTAGAAATGCAATGATAATTTACATACTAAAAAACAAATAGAACGTGCGAAATAATTATAAATATGAATCAAAGGAGTAAGCAGATGAATTTAAATAAAACCCACTATGAAATTATAAAGTTCATCATTGTTGGTGGCATTAATACATTAAATTACTACATTGTTTACCTTATCTTATTAAAATTAATAGATTTAAATTACTTAGTCAGTCATGTAAGTGGGTTTATGGTTAGTTTTATAATTTCATATTATTTAAACTGCCATTTTGTATATAAAGTAAAACCCACATGGCGTAAATTTATTCAATTTCCGTTAACACAGGTTGTAAATATGGGGATGCAGACATTGCTATTGTATATATTCGTACAGTGGTTTCATATTTCTTCAGTAATAGCCCCGTTTGCAGGATTAATTATAACGATACCTATTACTTTTGTTTTATCAAAATATATACTGAAAGACTGATTTTTTTAGACTTAAAAGTAAAGTTAGAATAGTGAAGGCTTTTGTTTTTGTACAATTTAACAACTTTATTTAGGAAAGACTAAAAAAATAATTAGATTTTTTATATTAAATAATTTTTGAATAAAAATTGTTGTAAATATGCTTGGGATAAGTCATAATAAATGTTCTATATTAATTAAGGTGGACAACAGATATGACACAAAATGAAAATTTGAAAACAGCGCAAAAAGGCGCTTATTTAAGTTTAATTGTATATATCGTTCTTTCAATTGCCAAATTTATTGTTGGCTCTATGTACGATTCAGCAGCAGTTAGAGCAGATAGTTTAAACAATATGACTGATATTGTAGTTTCGTTAGCGGTTATTATAGGACTGAAAATTTCTATTAAGCCTGCGGATAAAAACCATCCTTATGGACACTTAAAATCAGAGAATATTTCAACGTTACTCGTTTCGTTTATTATCATGTTTGTAGGTATACAAGTTGTTATAGAAAGTGTTCCTGAAATTTTTTCTAAAGATCACCATGCACCTAATGTAATTACGATATATGTCAGTGTTATAAGTGGCATTATTATGTTGATAGTATTTTATATTAATCAAAAGTTAGCTAGACGAACGAATAGTAGTTCGCTAAATTCAGCGGCAAAGGATAATTTATCAGATGCGTTAGTTAGTATTGGAACAGCTGTAGGTTTAATTTTTACACAATTTGGTTTGCCAATTCTTGATACAGTATTAGCAACGATTTTAGGTTTACTTATTATCTACACTGGTTTTAGAATATTTAAAGAATCAATTTTTACTTTAAGTGATGGGTTTAATGAACAAGAATTAGAAGCTTACAAAAATTATGTTTTAGAAATAGAAGATGTGATTGATGTGCAAAATATTAAAGGACGATACCATGGCAGTAGTATTTTTGTAGATGTAACTATTGTCGTAGAATCGGATTTATCTTTAGAAGATGCGCACAATATCTGTGATAAAGTAGAACAACATATGCATGAAAAAGGTATTTCTTCAGTTTATGTACATCCCGAACCAGCATCTATACAATAATTAAAAATAAATAATATTCAAACTAAATATATTTGTAATTGATTTCTGACTGTCGACAATTGTTGGCAGTTTTTTTATTCCGACTTTTTATAACATATGTAAGATCCATAATTGCTTGCCTAAGACACGGTCCGAGCCTTTACGCTGGAAAATATAGTTATTTGATAAATAATTGAGTTAATAACATAAAAAGAGACCTGAAAGTAATTTCAGGTCTACAAATTATTTATGTGTTAAAACAATCTATTCTCACACGTAGTGCTTGAATAGGTGGTATTAATTACCACCAGCCATTAGCTAGACGGAAATCGATAGCTGATTCTATTGAACCGTAACGCTCCTCAGCGTAGTTAATCATACCTTTAGTTTGTTCTTCAACTGTGCCAGTGCCCCAAGCTTCTTTAGTTTGTCCTAACCCTTTATAGCCCAATTCGTTTACTGCTTCAGGGTCACCGCTTGATTCAGGCATTACAATATTATCCCATAGCGCTTTAGTGCCACCTGCTTCTATAAATTCACTGTATACGTCATTGTTAGTTTGTTGTGTTGATGTCTCAGCTGCGTCTGCTGTTGATACACTTGAACTCACTCCTAAACCAGTTGCTGCAATAGTAATCGATGCGAAAGATGCTAATAATAATTTTTTCATTTTTTTAAATCCTCCTAATTGATTTACCTGTATACAATATGAAATATCACAGGTTATGTTTTTACATTTAAGTATTTAAAAATTTAATAAATAATAGTTATTTACTGTTTTCTTATTTCAACGTTTATAACTGTAACATCAAAAAATGGTGAGTAGGTTACAGAAAAATAAAAAGAAAGTATCTTTTATGAATAAATGAATACAATCATTTCAAAATAAAGTGTAAATTGTTATAATTTTAATATAGAAATGCGATAATTAGTGCAGGAATAGGTGAGTGGTCAGCTTTGCAACTATAAACAATAAGTATTATTGCTGTAACATTCCTGTAAATATCGTATAAAACCATATTTTACTTAATGGAAAGAAGGAAATATTATGCCAAAACTAATTTTATGTAGACATGGGCAAAGCATATGGAATGCTAAAAACTTATTTACAGGATGGGCAGATGTAGACTTATCTGAACAGGGTAGAAATGAAGCAATCACCTCTGGTAAAAAAATAAAAGATCAAGGTATAGAAATTGATATTGTTTACACGTCTCTGTTAAAAAGAGCTATTAAAACGACATATCATTTGTTAAATGAATCTGATCAGTTATTTATACCAATTATAAAATCTTGGAGATTAAATGAACGTCATTATGGCGGATTGCAAGGTTTAAATAAAAATGATGCTCGTGAAGAATTTGGTGAAGACCAAGTTCATATTTGGAGACGATCATATGATACGCCACCACCAAAGCAAAATGAAGAACAACGAAATAGTTATTTAAATAATAGAAAATATGAACTTTTAGATAGAAGAGTTATGCCAGAATCTGAAAGTTTAAAAGATACCTTGGTTAGAGTGATACCATATTGGAATGATCAAATTTCTCAACAGTTATTAGATGATAAAACAGTATTAGTTTCTGCTCATGGTAATTCATTACGAGCACTAATTAAATATTTAGAGGATATATCTGACGAAGCTATTGTTAATTATGAAATAAAAACAGGCGCACCTCTTATTTATGAATTAACAGATGATTTAAAAGTGACGAATAAATATTATTTATGATGAAAGCTAAGTAATAAACTAGATATAATATATAACAGCCCTGAATTTATAAATTCAGGGCTGTTATATATTATAATTTCGTGCTTGCTTACCTAGAACACATCATTCGAGTCTGGTTTTAATAACTTATCTTAGTAGTAAAAATTAAACGTTCTTTTTTCTAAAGACTAACACTACTAATGCTAAGAAAACTACAATATATGCAACATTACCAATAAGTAATTCGTGTAATTCTAATTTTGTCATTTTTTTGTATATATCATTATCGAGAATTTGGACACTTAGATTTAACATATTAATAGGACTCCATTTAAGCCATTCCCATTGCTCAATTGCCATAAATAAAATGCCAGCGAGTATCGAAGTAGCAAAATAGAAAATAATACCGACAGCGATTGAGACGCCTGGACTTTTAAGTATACAAGAAAGTAACAACGTTAAACTTAAAATGAGCCACATACCTACATAAGTTGCTAATGATGTTAATAATAAACTTTGTAATGGAGATAATTGTTCTCCTGAGTGTTTTAAAATATCGATGTCAGAGAAAAATGTAAGGTTAAGTAGCAAACTAATTAGAATACAAAGTACAAATACAATTAGAGAGTAGATGAACAATGCAATAAGTTTACTTAAAATAATACTTGTTCTTGTGTAATTTCTATAAAGTAAATTTTTAATTGTACCGTAATGGAATTCCATAGTAATAATTGTACTTGCTTGAATTATCATCAAAAAGATAATCCAAGAAAAACCACTATAACCTTGTTCAAGTAGCAAATTTGACTCAATTACATTCGAATAGTTTTTGCTTAAAATAGCTAAACCAATCATGATGATAAAAATAATGATTGGTATAATAATTGATGATTTCTTTTTAAAAATTTTATATAATTCTTGTTTTATCAATGTTCCCATTATTTTTTCTCCTCCTTATGATCGATAATATTAAGCAATACATTTTCCAAATCACTTTCATTCGAATTATTGAGTTCTTCCATTGTCGTTTCTTTAACGATAGCCCCATTATCAATAATTAAAATCGAGTCAGTTACTTTAACGAGTTCACCTAGCATATGACTTGATATAAGAAACGAAACACCTTGTGCTTTGAGACTTAAAATAGTTTCCCTTACATTTCTCACTGCTTTTGGATCTAATCCGTTCATAGGCTCATCTAGGATAACGAGTTGAGGTTGATTTAAAAGGGAAAGTGCAATACCTAATTTCTGTTTCATTCCTAAAGAATATGCTTTAGCTTTTTTATGTATGAATTGAGACATTTCTAAATTTTTTATAATTTGTTCCATGTTTTCTTTATATTTATCTTCATTAATTAAAGTCATGTTTTCGTAACCGGTAAGGAAAGGATACACTCCAGGGTTTTCAATTAAAGCGCCAATGTGCTTATTATTCATAGGCCCATGTAATTTAAGTGAACCGGATTGATAATTAGAAAGTCCTAAAATTACTTTCATTAACGTTGTTTTCCCAGCTCCATTAGCACCGACTAAACCTACGACCTCTCCCTGCTTAAGAGTGAATGAAATGTCTTTTAAAATTTTTTGCTTCTTAATCCGTTTATTAATATTTTCTATAGTTAAAAGCTGCATAAAATTCTCCTTCCAAATAAAATTATTGGTGTACAACACTATTTTATCAAAAAAGTAAAGACAATAATATACTATAATTATAATATTTTTAAGTATATTATTGTCTTGATGAAAAGTAAGAGACTGAGACATATCACATGCCTCAGTCTCGATTTTTCTAGTTAGTTGTGCTGGGGTGAGACGACGAAATTTTATTAGAAAAATTAGATTTCTGTCCGTCTTCTTATGCATCATTATCACACAGTTATATGAGAATTAATTTATGTAGAAAATTTGCATAATTTAATAGAAATAGACAAACACCATTCTGGAGGGAATTTAAGCTGTTACTATAATTTAAAATTAAAGTATTTAAGTAGAAATATTATTTATTACGTTTGTGTTGCTGAATAATCTTGCGCGCACGTTTTCGTGTCTTTATATTAGGACTATTTAAGTTACGACGTGCTGTTTGTACATCTAATTTCATAAAATATGACCTCCTTTATCTATGTGTATTATGAAGTATCATAAATATTTTGTAAATAGTAATTATTACGATTTAAAGATAGGGATTGTGCATAAAAAAATAATTACGACGATTTTTAATGTTTTTAAGTTTATTTAATGTGATGTCGTTGAAATATATGTATAATGCATAAATGCAGCTATTTTATGGTTGATAGACTAATAGGAAAACAGGAGACAGAATATGAATCAAAAAGCCAAAATATTAATGATATTAATGATGTTGCTTGGCGGTTTCTTTGGACTTTTAAATGAAACGTTATTAACAACAGCATTACCAAGTATAATGAAAGATTTTCAAATAGATTACACGCAAGTACAATGGCTCACAACAGCCTTTCTATTGACTAATGGCGTAGTTGTCCCATTATCAGCGATGGTGATTCAACGATTTTCAACTAGGAAAGTATTTTTAACAGCAATATTTATATTTTTTATAGGTACTATAATTGCAGGATTTAGCTCTAATTTTTCAATTTTATTAGGGGGAAGAATTGTTCAAGCATTAGGATCTGGAATCATGTTACCGCTTATGATGACTACAATATTAGACATCTTTGAACCGCATGAGCGTGGTAAGTATATGGGGACATTTGGTTTAGTAATTGGTTTAGCACCAGCCATAGGGCCAACGTTATCAGGTGTACTTGTTGAATACTTTGATTGGCGTTCACTTTTCTTTGTTGTTGCACCAATCGCAGCATTAACATTCATCGGAGCACTTAAGTTTGTGAAAAACGTGGGTACGAATAGAAAAGTACCAGTTGACGTATTATCCATCATATTATCCATACTAGGATTTGGTGGTTTACTCTATGGTACAAGTTCGATTTCACGTGATGGTTGGAATGATCCAGTAGTTTTAACAACTGTAATAGGCGGACTTATCTTAGTAACAGCTTTCATTATCCGCCAAACAAAATTAAAAACGCCATTACTAGATTTTTCAGTATTCAAAAACAGTCAATTTGCTGTAGGTATTATAATTATGGCATTTACAATGATATCAATGATTGGATCTGAAACAATATTACCAATGTTCGTGCAAAATATAATGAAAGACTCAGCGCTTCAATCTGGGCTTATATTATTACCTGGTGCAATTGTAATGGGTATAATGTCAGTAGCTTCAGGATTTTTATATGAGAAGTATGGTGCTAAAATATTAGCATTAATTGGCATGTCCATTGTTGTAATAACGACTTCTTATTTTGTAATAATGGACGAACAGACTTCACCAGCAATTCTTGCAACGGTATATGCAATTCGCATGATAGGTATTGCATTAGGATTGATGCCATTAATGACACATACAATGAACCAGTTATCACGTGAGATGAATGCACATGGTTCATCAATGACGAATACAGTGCAACAAATTTCAGCTTCTATTGGTACAGCTGGCTTAATTACAGTGATGACCCAAGTTTCTAAAAACTTCACACCTGATATGAGTAATTATAAAGGTATTGGAAAACAAGAGATGGCAGCTCAAATACAACATGAAGCTTTATTAAGTGGGTATCATGGCGCATTTTGGTTTGCAGTTATTATTTCTATTATCAGTTTACTCAGTGTGTTTATGCTGAAAAGTCAACGCAAGATACGAGCAGAACAAAAAGAATTATAATAGATTAATGTTACGAAGCACTATAGACAACACTGTAATTACATTTGTAATTGTGATATTTTTAAACATAAATAACCACATAAATACAAGAATGGAGTGTATGTATCATAGAACATTCGATGAAATTAAATAATGAGCCATTTCATCTAGTTAAAAATGGGACAAAAACAATCGAAGTAAGATTAAATGATGAAAAAAGACAAGAAGTACAAAATGGAGATACCATTATTTTCACAAATCTCGAGACGGATGAACAAGTCAATGTAATCGTCACAGAAATGGTGGGTTTCCCTTCATTTCAAGCATTGATTAATCATTATACAAATAAAGAAATTGGTGCTAAAGAGGAAGAACAGCTTTCTCAAAAATTAGCAGCCATATATCAAATATATTCGCAAACTGACGAATTAAATTATGGTGCATTAGCAATTAAAATGCGTTTAGCAGATTAACAATAAATTCGGCCTGACATAAATTGTCGAGCCGAATTTTTATTCGTAAAATAAAATATTTAGAAAGAATGAATTTAAAATCACTCTAGAACATTTAAGTTGTTCATTGTATGATAATATTTATGGAAGAATTATATTTTAAAGGTGATTCATGAGTAGTTAAACTGGATTTAGGAGTGTGTCAAATAATGAAAAAGTTATTGATCATGATCGCTATATCGACGATTATTGTAGCAGGCTGTAGTAGTGGGAAGTATGCTGATAAAATAGATAAAGCAGTAAATAAACAACAAACATATCAAGAAAACTTATCTGAAAAACAAAAAGGTGATCTTGAAGAAAAATTCGACAAAAAGAATGCGAATATATACGTTTATGAAAAAGGTAAATATGTCATGCTTGCTTATAAGCCTTTTAAAGAAGACGAAGAAGTACATTATTATACTTATAAATTTGAAGACGATAAAGCAAAACATTTAAAAGATTTTAATTCGAAAGCATATACACACAAGCATGAACCTGATTATAAAGAAGAAAATATGGATATTAAAGAATAATTTTATTTATTGATATCTAAAATTGAGGTGTTTTTGAAAGCATATGAAAAAATTATGGCTATGTTTAGGTTTGATAGCTACTATGTTATTAATAACTGCTTGCTCAAGTGATGAGGATGCACATAAAGATGACAAGCAAAATGCCAATGGGAAAATTAAAATTATAGAATATGGTGATTTTAAATGTTCCTATTGTAAAAAAGTAGAAAGTAATATTATGCCTAAACTTAAAAAAGATTATATAGATAAAAATAAAGTGGATTATGAATTTGTGAATATGGCTTTTCTTGGTGATGATTCGATTATTGGATCGAGAGCTGGTCATGCAGTACAGCAAATTGCACCGAAGCAATATTTAGATTTTCAAAAATTAATGTTTGAACAACAAGGCGATGCTGAAAAAGAATGGATAACTAAGTCACTGGTTGATAAACAAATTGATAAATTAAGTATCGACAGTAAACAAAAAGAAAAAATTAAAAAAGATTATAAAACTGAAGATAGTAAATCATGGAAAGCAGCTCAGAAAGATAAAGAACAAGCTGAAGATAAAAATATTGATACTGCACCTACAGTTTATATAGGTGGAGAAAAAGTGGAAGATCCGTATGATTACGACAATTATAAAAAATTAATAGAAAAAAATAAGTAAGTAACTGGTCTAAAGTACAAAAAATTGTAATAACAATGTACTTTAGGCTTTTCTTTTACACGAAAATAAATCGTAATCATTATTATTTAGTATTGCATTTTGGTCGAAGTGAGTTTATAATTTTAAATCGTAAGTATTACTATTTGTAGGAGGATGTAGAATGAAAAAAACACTATACATAATATCTTTGGTCATTACATTTGCAATTGTCATAGCAGGATGTGGCAAAGCTGATACGAATGAAAAAGGAAGTGAAGGTGACAAAAATAAAATAAAAATTAATACAACAGTTTTTCCGCTAAAATCATTTGCTAAAGAAATTGGAGGAGAACATGTTTCAGTAGAATCAATTTATCCAGCAGGCACAGACTTACATAGCTATGAACCAACTCAAAAAGACATAATTAATGCGAGTAAATCAGATTTGTTCTTATACACAGGAGACAACCTAGACCCTGTTGCTAAAAAAGTGGCATCAACGATAAAAGATGAAGATAAAAAATTATCGCTAGAAGATAAATTAGACAAATCCCAACTACTTACAGATCAACATAGTCACGAAGAAGAAGAGGGGCATGAGCACGAGGGACATCATCATGGAGGATATGATCCGCATGTTTGGTTAGATCCTAAATTCAATCAAACTTTTGCTAAAGAAATCAAAGATGAATTAATTAATAAAGATCCAAAACACAAAAAAGATTATGAAGAAAATTATAAAAAACTAGATAAAGAACTGAAAAAAATAGATGACAAAATGAAAGATGTTACAAAAGATAAACAAGGTAATGCTGTGTTTATTTCTCACGAATCAATGGGTTATTTATCTGAAAGATATGGTTTTGTACAAAAAGGTGTTCAAAACATGAATGCAGAAGACCCATCTCAAAAAGCTTTAACAGAAATAGTTAATGAAATTAATGATTCAGGAGCAAAATATATTTTATATGAAGATAATGTTTCAAATAAAGTTACAGATACAATTCGTAAAGAAACAAAGGCTAAGCCATTAAAATTTTATAATATGGAATCTCTTAATAAAGAACAACAACAGGATGAGGATTTAACCTATCAATCCCTTATGAATAAAAATATAAAAAACATTGATAAAGCTTTAAGTAACGATATCAAAGTAAATGATGATAAACAGCAAGGCAAACATGAAAAAGCAATTTCAGAGGGTTACTTTAAAGATAACCAAGTTAAAGATAGACCATTAGCGGATTATAAAGGTGATTGGCAATCAGTATATCCATATTTGAAAGATGGATCATTAGATGATGTGATGAAGCATAAAGCTGAAGAAGATGATTCAATGACAGCAAAAGAATATAAAGCATATTACGAAAAGGGTTATAAAACAGATATAGATAATATCAATATCACAAGTGACTCAATTACGTTTGAGAAGAACGGCAAAAAAGCGTCAGGTAAATATAAGTATGATGGCAAAGATATTTTGAAATATGAAAAAGGCAATAGAGGTGTAAGATATACATTTAAATTAGAGGATAATGGAGATAAAGATTTACCTAAGTATGTCCAATTTAGTGACCATAATATTGCACCTAAGAAAGCACATCACTATCATATATTTATAGGTAATGATAAAGAAAAAGTGATGAAAGAATTAGATAATTGGCCGACATATTATCCTAAAGCGTTAAGTAGTAAAGAAATTAAAGCAGAGATGCTAGCGCATTAATATTGAAATTTACTCTAAGTCAAATTACTTTTTAAATTTAAATTGAATAAAAAAGTGAATTGAGGGAATGAAATTAAAGTAGATGAAAAGTGCAAACTTTTCACTTGATATAATAAATATATCTGGTATACTAAATGTATCAAATAAACTAATAATACTTTGGAGGTATGTTTTTTATGACAACATTTAATTTTGATCCAGCACATTCAGTAGTAGAATTTTCAGTGAAGCACTTAATGATTTCTAACGTTAAAGGTAAATTTAAAGATTTCGATGTAAACTTAGAAGGCGACATTAATGATTTAAAATCACTTAAAGGTACAGCTGTAATTAAAGCTGACTCAATTGATACAAACGTAGCAGACCGTGATGGTCATTTACGTAGTGGAGATTTCTTTGATTCTGAAAATTATCCAGATGTAAAATTTGAAATTACTTCAGTAGATGAAAAATCAGTAACGGGTAATTTAACAATTAAAGATGTAACTGAAGAAGAAACTTTTGATGCTTCTTATGAAGGTTCAAGTAAAAATCCGTTAAATGGTGCAACAACTGCAGGCTTCATTGTAAATGGTACAATCAATCGCGAAAAATACGGCATGTCATTTAACCAAAAACTGGAAACAGGCGGCGTAATGGTTGGTAAAGATGTGAAATTCCAAGCTAGTATAGAATTTGCTTTAGAAGACTAAGAAACATAAACGTCTAAAATTTAACGCTTATTAAAAGAAATAGCTACTAGATAACCTAATATAGGTATCTAGTAGCTATTTTTATATAGATTAATGACTCTTTTCTTTTCTCTCACGCCAATATTTAAAGAATATATAAATACTAACACTCCAGAGAATGATTATAGTACCGATACTAGTAATCAGTACGAAATTATAGTTTGTATGATCTCCACTAGTAAATATTTTTCCAATAAGGTCTGGGAGACATAAGACTAATATTAAAAAAGCAAAATATTTTTGTTTTAATACAAAACAAGTAATCATTGTTATCAATAAAAGCATTAGTCCCATTGTAAAGTTAGTAGTTTGATTGGGTGACCAAAAAACAAATAATGGATGGTTACGTAACACGAATTCACACAGTAAGTAAATTCCGAAAATAACAGGTGCAATAACGAAAGCAGCAACATATGTTTTCTTACTATCGCCCCATCTCATAATTACTTTTTTTACTACAAACAATACCAATACAAAAGAACCAATAAAGATGAACAAAATATAGAATATTAACGATAAGCTTAACTGGAATGAATTATCCAGCATTCTTGGAACAGTTGTCATTACAATCATAAATGAAATAATGTAAAGTATGTATTTATGAATACCTTTAGTTAAACTCAATTCTTTAGAAAAGTTATCAGCATAATCTTTAATAGGCGTGTTTAGTAAATTATTGATATTATCATTGTTTTCTTCAGCGATTGTAATATGATCACGTAATTCTTCTTCAATCGCATTAACTTCATCTTCGTTCTTGCCACGAAATAATAATTCGATTCTTAATTTAAGTAAAAAATCTTCAGCTTTTTTAGTCAACAACGTCAACAGTCCTCATTAAATTATTCATCCCATTATTTAAGTAGTTCCACTTACTTTTAAAATTTGCTAATTCTTTTTTACCGTCTTCAGTTAATAAATAATACTTACGTTTTGGTCCGCCAGTATCCGATTTTTTAGTTATTGTAGTGACATAACCATTTTTATTTAGTCGTAATAATACTGGATATATACTGCCATCGCTAATTTCAGGGAATTGTTGAGATTTTAATTTATCTAGAATTTCATAACCATATGTTTCACCTTGAGAAATCAGTCCCAATATGGCACCATCTAATAATCCTTTCATCATTTGATTTGAAATTGACATATCATCCCTCTTTTCACTATCTTATAATATAAGGTAGTTTAAATTGTAGGATTTGTCAACTACCTTACGACAAAAGTTAGTGAGTTATAATTAATGCTTATTGATAAATAATGAAACAATGAAATGGGTATAGTGATACTAAGATAGGGGGAGATAACATGTCAACAGAATTGCCGAAAATTGGAAGACCTGCAACACAAGCACTTAATAATATAGGGATAACAACTTTGGAAAAAGTAGCACAGTATGAGCGTACAGCACTATTAGGCATTCATGGTATTGGACCTAAAGCGATTGAAATACTTCATGAAGCGTTAATAGATATCAACTTGAATTTTAATAATGAAACCGAGTCAGACTTACCATTTAAATTAACGGGAGATTTAAATTGTGATAATGCACCTAAAAGAAAAGTAATGTTAGATTTTTTAATAGGCTCAATATTAGTAGATAAAGCACAATTATTTGAAGCTGTCACAGAAGATTTTATATGGGAGGTTCCTGGCGCTTTTGAATTACATGGTTTTGAAGCGTTTTATGATGAAATTAACGAACATAAATTCGACATTGCATCATTGGAAGTAACGCATAATATTTCTCATGGCAAATTAGGCGCAGTTCATGGCACTCAAATTGCTCAAAATGGAGATTCAGTTTATTTTGCAGACTTCTTTGAATTTGAAAGCCATAGCAAAAATGCTAAAGTAAAAAAGATAACATCATATGTAATTATGAATGAAGGAGAATCGTAAATGACAGTTCAAGTTAAGGAAAATAAAATAATTTTTACGAGAGATTTTAACACAACTGCACAAAATATATTTAAAGCTTATACTGACCGTGCTTTATTTGAACAATGGTTTCATCCACAAGGTGCAAAGACTGAAGTATTTCAATTTAATGTTCAGACTGGTGGACATGCATTTTTTGCGATACGTGCGCCTCAAGGTACAAGCTATACTGTGACTAATTATAATGAAGTGAAGGAACCTATACTCATTGATTACTATGATTACTTTGCAGACAAAGATGGTAATATTGATGAAAAAATGGCAGGTATGCATAACATCATTCATATAGAAGAAAAGAGTGACGGTTTAACTACGATTAAATCTATAGCAGAATTGCCAGATCCTAAAGCAGCACAACAATTGTTGGACATGGGTGTAGAAGAAGGTATGAATAGTACTTTTGATAATTTAGAGACGCTTTTAACAAAATTATAAGAATAGTCAATAAGATGTTGAAAATCACCTGTTTATTCTAAGCCTCTTTTCGATATAATAGTATATGAAAAGAGGTGAGTGTATTGAATAAACGTTATGTTAAAGTACTTGGACTATATTCAGTGAGTACGCTAGTACCGGCGTTATTATTAAATGAAAAAAGTTTGAGTCATACTACATTTAAATGGTTTATACGTACATTAACAGGATATGGCATCTTTGCTTATGGCTTACATGTGTTAAGTAAGTATAAAAACTAATATTTTATATAAAAAGAGAGTAGTACAGAACTCTAATTGCTCTAATTAGAGTTCTGTACTACTCTTCATACTGACGACAAAGTCTTTGGCTTTGTCGTCAGTTCTATTTGCGTATACTTAAGTAAATCAATATTCTTCATAATAGTTAACTTAGGTTAGAGTCAAAAGTATTAGTCGATGACTAGTACTATTACCACAGGAATCAGTGAAAATTACTGTCTTTATCACTAACTTAATGATTCACCATTTGTTTCAATAACATTACGATACCAATCAAAAGAATCTTTCTTTCTACGTTCTAAAGTGCCATTACCTTGGTTATCTCTATCGACATAAATTAGACCATAACGTTTTTTCATCTCTCCTGTAGTGAAAGAAATAATATCTATAATACCCCATGGTGTATAGCCCATTAAATCCACTCCATCTTCGTCAACTGCTGTGATTGCTACATTAATATGTGCTTTTAAATAATCGATACGATACGTATCATGAATTTCACCGTTTTCATCAATTTCATCTACAGCACCAAAGCCATTTTCAACTATGAAAAGTGGTATTTGGTAACGGTCATATAATATGTTCAAAGTATAACGTAGCCCTGTAGGATCAATGGCCCAACCCCAGTCACTTTGCTGAATATGAGGATTATCGACAGAATTCGCTAACCCACCATTGGTAACATTTTCTCCAGTATATGATTTTGCATCGTGTTTAACAACAGTAGACATATAGTAGCTAAAACCAATATAATCAACTTTACCTTCTGATAAAATTTTGTCATCTCCTTTTTGCCAACCAATATCATAATTTTTTTGTTCTAACATTTTATTTGCATAGCTAGGGTAGTAGCCTCGAACTTGGACATCTGGGAAGAAGAAACGTAAACGATTTGCTTTTACGGATTCCATCATATCTTCTGGATTACAAGAATAAGGATATATTGCTACATGAGAAATCATTAATCCTATTTCAAAATCAGGGTTAATTTCTCTACCTATTTTTACAGCTTTTGCGCTCGCGATTAATTCATTGTGAGCGACTTGATACAGTACTTCTTCTGGGTTTTCATCTTCTTCGATAAGGACGCCTGAGTTTGTCCATAAGAAAATCGGATTATCTATATCCATTTGGTTATTAATTTCATTAAAAGTCATCCAATATTTAACTTTATCCTTATAACGCTTGAATACAGTTTCTGCAAATTGAGCAAAGAAATCTGCTACTTTTCTATTTCTAAAACCGCCATATTCGCGTGCTAAATGTAAAGGCATTTCAAAATGAGATAAAGTAATCACTGGCTCAATCCCATATTTTAACAATTCATCAAAAATATTATCGTAAAATTGTAGTCCTGCTTCATTAGGTTCTGTTTCATCTCCATTAGGAAAGATACGAGACCAAGCGATTGACGTACGTAAACAATTTAATCCCATTTCATTAAATAATGCGATGTCTTCTTTATAACGATTATAAAAATCTATACCTACATGATTTGGATAATATTTATTTGGGTCTACATCTTGCGTGATTTCACGAGGCTTGCCATGTTCTCCATTAGTCATTACATCAATAACACTTAAGCCTTTTCCGTCTTTATCGTAACCACCTTCAAATTGATTGGCAGCAAGAGCGCCACCCCATAAAAAGTCTTCTGGTAATTTAGTCATTATTATATACTCCTTTATTCTTATTATTTATTTATAATTGTTAGTAATGCATCATTTTGCGAAACTTGTACTGCATCTGTAGTAATTACTTCACTAAATTCAGCTGAATTAGTGACAATGATTGGAATTACAGTATCGTACCCATTTGATTCAAGCCATTTTTGATTGAAACTTATTAAAGGTTTACCTTGCTTGACTGCATCATTTTCATTAACAAATAGTTCAAATCCTTCTCCATTTAACTGAACAGTTTCTAAACCAACATGTATTAATATTTCTACACCATTAGGAGAAGTAATTCCTACTGCATGTTTACTGTTAGCAATCATACTTACGGTACCTTCAATTGGTGAATAAATTGTATTATCCTGAGGTTTTATAGCAATACCTTGACCCATCATACCTTCAGCAAAAATAGGATCATCAACTTCAGGTAATGGAATGACTTGTCCATTTAATGGACTATGAATAAGTGTTTCAAGATTATTATTTGTTGAATTAGTTTGAGGGTCAGTACTTGAATTAATTTCTGTGTCTTCTACTTCTTCTGTCGTATCATGACCATAACCTAAAAATTGAATTAATATAATAGGTAAAATGATAGCAATTATTGATCCTATTACAATGCCCCATATAGATGAAGGATTGTCGGGACTATATCCGTTAATAATTGTTATAGGACCAGGTAGGCCAGCATATGCATAATATTTAGGATTAAAGAAACTTGCAACAAATGCACCTAGAGCACCACTAATACATGCTATTATAAAGGGCTTTTTAAAGCGTAAATTAATACCATATATTGAAGGTTCTGTAATACCAAAAATGCCAGTAACAGCAGCTGAAGAAGCGACGCGTTTAATTTCTGTTCTTTTAGATTTTATTAATACGCCGATAACAGCTCCCATTTGTGAAATTACGGCAATTGTTTGGAATGCTTGGAAAGAATCACTTTGATGTTGTTCAAAATTTGCTAAAACCATAGGAGTGATTCCCCAATGTACACCGAAGATTACAAATATTTGCCACAAACCTCCAATAAGTGCGCCTGCTAACCATGGTGCAACTTCAACTAGAAAATTAAAGCCAGCAGCAATACCATGTGCTCCGAGGGTAGTGATTGGTCCAATAACGAGTAACGTAACAGGAACCATAATAACAATACTAAAAAATGGAGTGAATAAAGGTTTTACTACATCGTGTATCCATTTGTTTAAGTATTTTTCAACATAGGATAATATCCAAACTAAGAACAATGGTGGCAAAACAGATGAAGTATAACTTGTCTCTGTAAGAGGCATACCAAACAATTTAATAGTTTCTCCGCTTTGTATTCTTTCTACCATTCCAGTTAAATCAGGACTCACCAATGCTGCAGTACAAGCAATTGCAATATAAGTATTTACATTAAAATGGCGTGAAGCAGTAATTGCGATGAATATTGGTAAGAATGTGAAAGGTGCCCAAGACATGAAGTTAAATACTTCATAAGTACCGGTATTTTCAAAATTTGGAACTATAAGTTTTATGATTATTAATAACCCTTGTAATATACCAGCGGCAGCTAAAATATAAATAAATGGTGCGAATACTGCTGACATTGTTGCGATTACACGATTGAGTATCGAACCTTTATTTTCAGGTTGATCATTATCATTAGATTGTTGTTTACCAGTTAAAATCTCAAAAGATTTATATACTTCACCAACGTTATTGCCAATAACGACTTGAAATTGCCCATTATTTTCTACAACAGTTACAACTCCGTCTGTTTCTGAGACTTTCTTTTTGGCATCTGGAATAGATCTCTTCAATACTAAACGTAATCGTGTCGCACAGTGAGTACTTTTGACAAGGTTTTCTTCTCCTCCAACTGCATCTAATATACTTTGTGCGAGTATTTTATTTTTGTCTGCCACATTTCCCAACCCCTTTAATAAGTTAATCAACACGATTTGTGTAATCGTTTCTTACATTCTAATTGTACCGGTACAATTTGTAAAGACCCTTACAAATAAAAAGTTCGATAGTTTAAATTGGCATTCATGTTATAATTGGGTGAATTTTAATATAAAAGGGGTAAGTATATGCTCAAGTATGAACAAATTGCTCAACAAATGAATGAATATATAGAAAGTGGTCAATTTCAAGCAGGGGATAAATTACCAAGTGTTGAGGCATTAAAAATAAAATATAATGTGAGTAAAAGCACGATTATTAAAGCTTTGGAAATATTAGAAAAACAAGGTAATATTTATCAAGCACGTGGTAGTGGTATCTATGTGCGTAATAAAAAAAGAGATGGATATCTTAATCTCTTTTCAACTGGCGGTTTTAGTGATGAATTTACAGGGCTAAATGTAACAAATAAGGTATTGCGCGTTGAGGAAGTCATTTCACCAGAAAGCGTTCGACAAAAATTAAAGTTAGAGAAAGATACATTAGTCTATGTTTTAGAGCGTATTGTTTATGTAGATGGTGAAATATTTTGTTTCGAGCAGTCGTATTTTAATAAAGATATCGTGCTATTTTTAAATGAATCTATAGCAGAAAATTCTATTTTTAAATATTTAGAACAAAACTTAAAAGTGAAGATTGGGTTTTCTGATATTTATTTTAATGTAGATAAATTGGAAGAAGAAGAAGCTGAATTATTAGAATTGGATGAGGGCGATCCTTGCTTAAATTATGAACAAGTATTTTATACAACTACTGGTATACCATTTGATTGTTCACATCTGATATACCATTATAAGAACGCTCATTTCTATATTCCTTCACAAAAATAAAACGCTTGATTAGCTTGTTTATACTTAATGAAAATTAAGTACATAGCATGCTAATCAAGCGTTATTTATTTAAAAGCGATCAATGACACTTTTAATTGTATAGGCGTTAAGTTTATTTATAATCGTTTCGTCAACATCACTATATATTTCATCAAGTGCAGGCGTTATATTTTTCCCAACAGGACAATCTGTGTTAGTGTGACCATGAATTTTGGCGAAATGGGTTGTGTCAGCAAAAATAAGCTTATATAAATCACCGAGTTTAATATCATGGGATGAACAAGATAAACTGTAACCGGCGATACCTTGGCTACTTTGTATAAAATTACCGTCTCTTAAATAACGACATAATTTTCTCACTAAGGTGGCGTTACTATTAATACTGTCAGCGATATATTGACTTGAAACAGGTTCATTTTTTATAGCTAACAGAGAGAGAATATGGATTGAAACAGAGAATTGTGTATTCAAGTATAGGCCTCCTTTAGGTTTTGCTTGTGTTTGTTTTTAGTACAAGTAAAGTTTACGTTATTTTAAGCTAATGCGCAATATATTAAATTTCAAAATTAAAAAACTTATTTTTTGACTATTAAATATCAAATGAAACTAATATAATAACATCATTGGTATAGATAAATCATCATTTTTTTAAATAAAAAAGGGGGCATATTTCTTGGTAGATAATAATAAATCCATTAAGGACACTTACATGTCGAGAGAAACGATTGATAATATTAATAATCAAGTACAAATGAAGGAAGTTTTGTTTGATAAGACACCTGGTCGTTATGCACTTAAATCTATTATGTCAGGATTCTTACTAGCAATTGTTACTGTATTTATGCTAGCTATAAAAACACAATTTGCAGGTGCAAATGAAGGTTTAATAAATTTAATGGGAGCTATTTCATTTAGTTTAGCCTTAGTTTTAATTGTACTGTCACATTCAGAATTATTAACGAGTAACTTTATGTTTTTAACAGTTGGTTGGTATTATAAAGTCATCGGTATGAATAAAGCGTTGGGTATTATGATGGTATGTTTTCTATTTAATATAATAGGTGGATTTTTCCTATTTGCTTTAATGAAATTCACGCCAATCATGACTTCAGACATGGTTGCAAGCTTAACGAAACTTGTGAATGGTAAGACGGTAGATGCCACATGGTATGGCATTTTAGGTAAAGCCATATTTTGTAATTTCTTTATTAATATTGGTATTTATTTATCAATTCAATTTAAAGACGGTCTAACAAAAGCATTTTTCATTGCTAGTGGAGTCATCGTCTTTGTATTTATGGGTTATGAGCACGTTGTATTTAATGCAGGGCTATACGCAGGTATGGTGTTTTATGATTTTGATGGAGTCGCATGGTTACACGTATTAAAAAATATAGTGTTCGCCTTTATAGGTAACTACATTGGTGGAGGTATTTTCGTTGGTCTAGTTTATGCGTATTTAAATGGTAAACGAAATAGCTTACATAATTAATGATATTCAAAATAGTAACAAGCATGATCATAATTTTTTTGTGATTGTGCTTTTTTTAGTTTTTAAAACATAATAATTGACTCAATAATTAAGAAGCCATATTGTATTGATATGATTGTAAATGGTTTATGATTTTTTAGGGATGTTATCCATGAATGAATAAGCCATAAATGAGAAGGAGTGACAAAATGTCTGAATATAATATAAGAGTTGCTGTGGAATCTGACGCGGAGGCATTACAAAAATTGATGTATGAATCTTTTACTCCGTTAAGGGAATTAGGTATAGATTGGCCATCAGTTAATGCGAATGTTGAATTAGTTAAAAAGAATATTAAAACAAGTACGATGTTTGTACTAGAAGATGATCATGAAATAATTTCAACGCTTACGGTGCGTTATCCTTGGGAAGGAAAACGTCGTATCTCAATATATCCATTTGTTTGGTGGTTCGCAACGAAGCCGTCATATGATGGTAAAGGTATTGGAAGTAAATTGTTAAAATATGTTGAAGAGACTTATTTAAGAGACACGCTTAAAGCACCAGCAGTGACGCTTGGTACATCTGCACGTTTACACCCTTGGCTACTAGATATTTATAAAAAACGTGGTTATGAAATATACGGTGAGCACGAGAGTAACGATGGAGATTTGGGAGTTATCATGAGAAAAGTACTAATACCGGAAAGTTTTGACGAAGAAGTACTAGGTACGCCACCATTCTAATAAATTGAATAAATGCATAGGGAATCCCATTAGTGATTGGATAAGGGGATTCCCTATTTTTAAACTATCATGTGATTTAATTCACAAAAACAACTGAATTTATATTACAATGCAAGTGTAAAGAAAAGGGGGGATCATATGACTGATTTTATACTTGTTGTTCATGGCATGAATAAAGGGAAACAAAATGAAGTACTACATCATTTTTTGGAGCAATTGGTAAGTCGTAACGTACGTGATTATCGTATTGCTTTCTTAGAAAGTAAAAATCAAAGTCTTGAACAAGTACTAGACACACGTATTCAACAGGGTACTAAAAGTTTTAATATCATTCCACTTTTACTTTTTCCAGCAAAGCATTATTTAGAAGATATTCCTATGATCTTAAAACTTTATGAGAATAAATATCCACATATTAAATATAAAATTGCTGAGCCACTTGGCACACATAAATTAATGACAACGCTAGTTAAACAGAAAATTTTATTTAAAGTTAAAAGTCATCCTAAAATACAGCACATTATTTTAATGGCTCATGGCAGCGAACGTTATCGTCATCCTGATATTGCTTTATGGCAGTTAACTCAAGACTGTGACGTGTTTGAAATACCTATTTCTATGATGACATTATATGGTGACTACAATTATCGCTTTAACTTACTGCACTATTTAAAAAATAATACAGACATATTGATTGTACCCTTATTTTTCTATGACGGCTTTTTGGTAAACAAAGCAAAACATCATATAGCGCAAATGAATGACGGTTGTAATATACATTATGCAGCAGCTATTAATTTTGACCCTTTGCTCTCAACGATGATTACAGAAAGAATTAAACAATTAGAGGTGTTTGAAAGTGTATCCAATTCAACTCAACTTGTCAGATAAGCGTGTTGTAGTGATTGGCGCAGGTAAAGTTGCGTACAGAAAAGTACAACAGCTTATTAAGGAAGACATACAGTCGCTAGTTATTATAAGCAAAAAATTTTTACCGGAATTTTTTGAAATTGAATATCCTAAAATGAAGTTGTTTACGAAGTGTTATGACAGCGAAGATATTAAATATGCGGATATTATTTTTGCTGCAACAGATGATGAAGATGTGAATCATCTAATTAAACAAGATGCTAAGCGTTATCAACTTGTTAACCATATAGGTGATAAAGCGCAATCTGATTTTTACAACATGTGCGAAATAAAATACAAAGACATAAGTATTCATTTTAGATCAAATGGTACCAATCGTAGCGGAGTGAAACAACTATCAAAAGCGGTACAAGCATTTTTAAATGAAGAGTATGAGGAGGAAGACAATGTCTAAAAAGCAGTTAGTAATGATTGGTAATGGCATGGCGGGCATACGCACGATTGAAGAAATATTAGAACGTGATGCACAGCAATATAACATAACGATTATAGGTAAGGAACCATATCCAAATTACAATCGAATTATGTTATCAAATATATTGCAGAAAAAAATGACAGTGGATGAGACCATTATGAATCCATTTGAGTGGTATAAAAACAATGATATTCAGCTTATTACAAATGATCCAGTAGTAGAGGTTAATCGAGAACTAAAACAAGTGATTACAGCTGATGGCCTTAGATGTCATTATGATATTTGTATATTTGCTACGGGTTCGAGTGCCTTTGTATTACCTATACCAGGTGCGTCTTTATCGAGTGTAATAGGTTGGAGAACGATTGAAGACACTGAGCGTATGATTGAAATTGCTAAAACAAAGCAGCGTGCTATCGTAATCGGCGGTGGTTTGCTGGGATTAGAATGTGCACGTGGATTAATGGACCAGGGTATGGAAGTTACTGTGATACATCTTGCTGAATGGCTTATGGAAATGCAATTAGATAAAAAGGCTGCAGATTTGTTGAAAGCAGATTTAGAAGCACAAGGAATGCACTTTAAATTGCAGGCAAGTACACAAGAAATACTTGGACAAGAAGATGTTACCGGTGTTTTGTTAGCGGATGGTACAACATTAGAAGCAGATTTAGTGGTCATGGCAGTTGGTATTCGACCGTATACACAAGTTGCGTAGTCAAGTGGCTTAAAAGTGAATAGAGGCATTGTCGTTAATGATTATATGCAAACGAGTGATGAAGCTATTTTTGCAGTTGGTGAATGTGCAGAACACAATGGTAAAGTGTATGGATTAGTTGCGCCATTATATGAGCAGGGTAAAGTATTGGCAGACCATTTAACCGGTCGAGAAGCAGAAGGCTATCGAGGTTCCACAACATTTACTTCTTTAAAAGTTTCGGGCTGTGATTTATATAGTGCTGGTCAAATTAAAGAAGAGATAGATATCAAAGGTGTAGAGGTTTTTGACGGTGTTAATAAACATTATAAGAAAGTGTTTTTAAAAGATGACAGCATTGTTGGAGCAGTCTTATATGGAGATATTGATGATGGTCCAAGATTTTTTAATATGATGAAAAAACAAGAACCATTAGAAGATTACACGATGGTTTCACTTATGCATAAAGGCGGAGTAACGAGTGAAATAAGTATTGCCGACATGTCAGATGATGAGACAGTTTGTGGATGCAATGGTGTCAGCAAAGGAAAGATTGTGAGTGCAATTAATGAGCATGGTCTTACTAGTGTAGAAGCAGTCACAAAAGAAACAAAAGCTGGCAATTCATGTGGTAAGTGTAAAGGGCAAATTGGTCAGATTTTAGAGTATACATTAGGTGATGATTTTGTTGCTTCTAAACCATCTGGTATATGTGCATGTACTGAGCTCACGCGTGATCAAATTGTTACTCAGATAAGAGCAAAAGGATTGAAAACGTCTAAGGAAGTACGCTATGCACTCAACTTTAGTGATAAGTCGGGTTGTCCAAAGTGTAGACCAGCTATTAATTATTATTTGAATATGGTTTATCCATTTGAGCATAATGATGAAATTGAGTCACGTTTTGCAAATGAACGTTATCATGCCAACATTCAAAATGACGGTACATTTTCTGTGATTCCCCAAATGCGCGGTGGTGTTACGAATGCAGATCAGTTAATTCGGTTAGGAGAAGTTGCTAAAAAATATGATGTGCCATTAGTGAAAGTGACAGGTTCTCAACGTATAGGATTGTATGGTGTTAAAAAAGAATTACTACCACAAATATGGTCTGATTTAGGTATGCGTTCAGCTTCAGCATATGCGAAAAAGACACGCTCAGTTAAAAGTTGTGTAGGTAAGGAATTTTGCCGATTTGGTACGCAATATACTACGCAATTAGGTATTCGTTTAGAAAAAACATTCGAATACATCGACACGCCACATAAGTTTAAAATGGGTGTCTCTGGTTGTCCAAGAAGCTGTGTAGAATCTGGTGTTAAAGACTTTGGTGTTATCAGCGTTGAAAATGGCTTTCAAATTTATATTGGGGGCAATGGCGGTACGGACGTAACAGAGGGTATACATTTAACTACCGTCGAAACAGAAGATGAGGTCATTAAATTATGTGGTGCGATGATGCAATATTATAGAGAGACTGGTATTTATGCAGAACGTACTGCACCGTGGATACAGCGATTAGGTTTTGAAAACGTTAAAGCAGTTTTATTAAATCAAGAAAGACAAGACGATTTGTTCAATCGTATTATGGAAGCGAAAAAAGCTATAGAAGCTGAACCATGGTCACACATTATAAATAATGAAGTAGCACAAAAAATATTTGAAGTGGAGAAAGTTTAATTATGAAAGCATTAGAAAAAATAAAAGTAGCAACGGTCGATGAGCTTGTTCCTTTAGTTGGCAAAAAGGTAATCATAAACGATATCGAAATTGGTTTATTTTTAACAGAATCAGGTGAAATACACGCAGTTCATAATGTATGTCCTCATAAACAAGGACCACTTTCAGAAGGTACGGTAAGCGGTGAATTTGTATATTGTCCTTTGCATGATCAAAAAATAGATTTGAAAACGGGACTCGTTCAGTCACCAGATACTGGATGTGTGGATGTTTACGATGTAGAAATTCATAATGGAGCTGTATATATATGCCACTAAACACTTATGGCAAGGTATATCTCGTAGGTGCTGGACCTGGGCAGCCTGAATTATTAACAAGAAAGGCCGAACGTCTTATTCGAAGTGCAGATATCATATTGTATGACAGATTAGTCAATCCATTCATTTTACAATTAGTAAGACCAGAAATTGAAATAATAAATGTGGGTAAGGAAGCATACCGTAAGCATATACAACAACAAGTCATAAATGAAAAATTAATTTCAGCTGCAAAGCACCATAGATGTGTTGTTAGATTAAAGGGTGGGGATCCTGCAATTTTTGGTAGAGTCCATGAAGAGGTTGTTACATTGTCACAAGCCGGAATTGATTTTGAAGTTGTACCAGGTATTACAACAGCGAGTGCTGCTGTAGCCTCAGTAGGTTTAGGATTAACAATTCGTAATGTCGCCCATAGTGTCACTTTTACGACAGGGCATCTGAATAAAAATAGTCAGCAGCAAGTTGATGTTACAGCACTTATAAATGGGGGCACGTTAGCTATTTATATGGGTGTGAAGCGGTTGAGTGAAATTATGAATGAAATATATCAGACTACACAAGTAGATTATCCAGTATTGCTCATATTTAATGTTTCTTCTTTTAATGAAAAACATATTATAGGTACGGTAACTACAATTGCGGAGCAGGTTTCTGATGATTTAGAACAAATATCACCTGGCATAGTGATTGTAGGAGATATAGCAGCTTATGAAAATATTAAAAGCACCTTAAAAAAATGTGCTAGTAAGAAATATTTAATTTCTGGACCCCGTTTACAGGCAATGGAGCAAGCATTTGATGTCTATGAAAACGGTGGATGGTGCTTAATTAACCCTGATGAAAAGCATGAGCTTCATCACAGCCAACAGTTGTTTATAGAACAACAATTAATGCGACATTTTGATGAGAAAATTCACTCTAAGGATATAAAATAAGATGATTTCAGAAGATAATTGATAACCCCAAAGAATAAAAAGATGATTTCTATTGTAGTGAATAGAGATCGTCTTTTTTATATTTATAGGACATTAAATTACTTTTGCTCATGAGTGTGTACTTAAAAACTAAGGGTATTTCCACTGCTTATTAGGTGATTCCCTAATATTTGAAATTTGTGAAAAAATGTACAATTTAGTTAAGCAGTGAATGAAGTGAACCATAGAATCCTACTTTTAAAATTTTACTGGCAATGATCTGAGAGGGTGTTTTCAATGAAAAAATTTGGATTAAGCTTTTTTAAGCCGACAGAAAAATTTAATGGTGACTGGTCGGTCTTAGAAAGTAAGAGTCGGGAATGGGAGAAAATGTATCGAGAAAGATGGAGTCATGACAAAGTAGTTAGAACGACTCATGGTGTGAATTGCACAGGTTCTTGCTCATGGAAAGTATTTGTTAAAAATGGTGTGATTACATGGGAAAATCAACAAACAGACTATCCAAGTTGTGGGCCTGATATGCCTGAATTTGAACCTAGAGGTTGCCCACGTGGTGCTTCATTTTCTTGGTATGAATATAGTCCTTTAAGAATTCGTTATCCATATATCCGTAAAAAGTTGTGGGAACTTTGGGTAGAAGTCCTAGAAACTCATGATAATAATACGATAGAAGCTTGGGCATCTATCGTAGAAGATGAGGAAAAAGCAAAATTATATAAACAAGCACGAGGCAAAGGTGGATTAGTGAGAACGAATTGGAAAGACGTAGGGAAACTCATATCTGCTCAAATTATTTATACTATCAAAAAATTTGGTCCAGATAGAATAGCTGGTTTTACCCCGATACCTGCTATGTCTATGTTGAGTTATGCTTCTGGTGCACGATTTGTGAGTTTACTTGGTGGAGAAATGCTGAGTTTTTATGATTGGTATGCAGATTTACCACCTGCTTCACCTCAAATTTGGGGTGAACAAACCGACGTGCCTGAATCAAGTGATTGGTATAACGCATCTTACATTATGATGTGGGGTTCTAATGTACCGATGACTCGTACCCCAGACGCACACTTTATGACTGAAGTTCGATATAAAGGAACGAAAGTGGTGTCAATTGCACCTGATTATGCAGAGAATGTGAAATTTGCAGACAATTGGTTAGCACCACATCCTGGTTCTGATGCAGCACTTGCGCAAGCGATGACGCATGTCATACTACAAGAACATTACGTTAATCAACCCAATGCGCATTTTATAAATTATTCAAAACAATATACGGATATGCCATTTATTATCATGTTAGATAAAGATGAAAATGGTTTTAAAGCAGGTCGTTTCTTAAGAGCAAATGACTTAGGCGAAACAGTAGAGCATAGTGAATGGAAGCCTGTCATTTTTGATAAAATCACTCAAGACTTAACGGTTCCAAATGGCACAATGGGACAACGTTGGGAAAAAGATAAACAATGGAATTTAAAATTAGAAAATGAAGACGGTAGTAAAATTGACCCGGCACTGAGTCTTGCAGAAGATCATTTTGAATTAGAAAAAATACAATTTCCATATTTCAATAATGAGGGCAATGGTATTTTTGAACGACCAATTGCGGTTAAAAAAATTACTCTAGCAAATGGAGAAGAACAATATATAACGACAGTTTATGATTTAATGACAAGTCAATATGGCATAAAAAGATTTAATCATGAATTAGAAGCGAAGGACTATAAAGATGCAAATTCATATTATACACCTGCATGGCAAGAAAAAGTGACAGGTGTGAAACAAGATGTGGTTACGCAAGTGGCACGTGAATTTGCGCAAAATGCAATTGATACAAAGGGTAAATCGATGATCATTATGGGTGCAGGTATTAACCATTGGTTTAACTCAGATACGATATACCGTTCTATATTGAATTTAGTATTACTATGTGGCTGTCAGGGTGTGAATGGTGGCGGATGGGCGCATTATGTTGGCCAAGAAAAATGTAGACCCATTGAAGGGTGGAATACACTTGCATTCGCCAAAGATTGGCAAGGACCACCAAGATTACAAAATGGCACGAGTTGGTTCTATTTTGCGACAGATCAGTGGAAATATGAAGAATCTAATGTGGATAGTATAAAATCCCCATTAGCTGAGAATATTAAGCACCAACATCCAGCAGATTATAATGTGCTAGCAGCCAGATTAGGTTGGTTGCCTTCGTATCCACAATTTAATAAAAATAGTTTGTCATTTGGTGAAGCAGCAAGAGAGGCAAATGAATTTAATAATGAAGCGATTTTAAAACGTGCAGTAGATTCTGTGAAATCGAGAGATACAGAGTTTGCGATTGAAGATCCTGATTTGAAAAAGAATCATCCGAAAACGTTATTCCTCTGGCGTTCTAATTTAATATCTAGTTCTGCGAAAGGGCAAGAGTATTTTATGAAACATTTACTCGGAGCAAAGTCTGGACTATTGGCAGAACCGAATGAAGAAGTGAAACCAGAAGAGATTCAATGGAGAGATGACACTGAAGGTAAGCTAGATTTACTTGTGTCACTAGATTTTAGAATGACTTCGACACCACTTTACTCAGACATTGTCTTGCCAGCTGCGACATGGTATGAGAAGCATGACTTATCATCTACGGATATGCATCCTTTTGTACATCCATTTAATCCGGCAATCGATCCTTTATGGGAATCACGTTCAGATTGGGATATTTTCAAATCGTTAAGTAAAGAAGTGTCAGAAACTGCGAAAAAACACCTTACAGGCGTATACAAAGATGTCGTAACTACACCTTTAGCTCATGATACGCAACAAGAAATATCGAATGTGAATGGTATTGTAAAGGACTGGACTAAAGGTGAAGTAGAAGCCATTCCTGGTAAGACAATGCCAAGCTTCACAGTTGTTGATAGAGATTATACAAAAATATTTGATAAATATGTCACACTAGGGCCTTTATTAGAAAAAGCTAAAGTGGGTGCTCATGGTGTGAGTTTTACAGTGTCAGAACAATATGAAGAGCTGAAACATATGGTCGGTACTTGGAATGATGACAAAGAAGATTCAGTGAGAAACGGTAGACCTAGAATAGATACTGCAAGACGTGCAGCAGATGCTGTATTGAATTTGTCTTCAGCTACAAATGGCAAATTATCACAAAAATCTTATGAAGATTTAGAACAACAAACAGGCATGCCATTAAAAGATATTTCTAGTGAACGTGCATCAGAAAAAATAACGTTTTTAAATATGACGGCCCAACCAAGAGAAGTTATTCCAACTGCAGTGTTCCCTGGTTCAAATAAAAATGGACAGCGTTATTCACCTTTTACAACAAATATTGAACGTTTAGTACCATTTAGAACATTAACAGGACGTCAAAGTTATTATATTGATCATGAAATATTCCAACAATTTGGAGAAAACTTACCTGTCTATAAACCAACTTTACCACCAATGGTATTTGGGACAAGGGATAAGCATGTCACGATGGATGATCAAACACTCGTATTACGCTACTTAACCCCACATGGTAAATGGAATATCCATTCTACTTATCAAGACAACCAACATATGTTGACACTGTTTAGAGGTGGTCCAACGGTTTGGATTTCAAAAGAGGATGCAAAAGCACATGATATTGCAGACAATCAATGGTTAGAAGTCTACAACAGAAACGGAGTAGTAACTGCCCGAGCAGTTGTGTCACACCGTATGCCAAGAGGAACGATGTTTATGTATCACGCTCAAGATAAGCATATTGAAACCCCAGGTTCTGAAATTACAGAAACAAGAGGTGGTTCTCATAATGCACCAACACGAATACATTTAAAGCCAACACAACTTGTAGGTGGTTATGCACAAATCAGTTATCACTTTAATTATTATGGTCCTATTGGAAATCAAAGAGATGTTTATGTAGCTGTTAGAAAACTGAAGGAGGTTGACTGGCTTGAAGATTAAAGCACAGATCGCAATGGTATTAAACTTAGATAAATGTATAGGTTGTCATACTTGTAGTGTCACTTGTAAGAGTACATGGACAAACCGACCCGGAGCTGAATATATGTGGTTTAACAATGTAGAAACTAAGCCAGGTATTGGCTACCCCAAAAGATGGGAAGACCAAGAACAGTATAAAGGTGGATGGTACTTAAATAAAAAAGGAAAACTAGAACTTAAATCTGGTAGTAAATGGTCAAAAATAGCATTAGGGAAAATATTTTATAATCCTGATATGCCAGTGATTAAAGATTACTATGAGCCGTGGACGTATAATTATGACCACCTTACGACAGCTAAAGCAGGTAATCATTCGCCAGTCGCTAAAGCACATTCTCTAATATCAGGTGAGAAATTAGATTTAAATTGGGGACCTAACTGGGAAGATGATTTAGCAGGGGGGCACGTTACTGGACCAGAAGACCCTAATATTCAACGTATTGAAGAAGATATTAAATTTAAATTCGATGAAACCTTTATGATGTATCTACCAAGATTATGCGAGCATTGTTTGAACCCGAGTTGTGTTGCTTCATGTCCTTCTGGTGCAATGTATAAACGAGACGAAGATGGTATTGTGCTAGTCGATCAAGAGGCTTGTCGTGGTTGGAGATATTGTATGACAGGTTGCCCATATAAAAAAGTTTATTTTAACTGGAAAACCAATAAAGCAGAGAAGTGTACATTTTGTTTCCCACGTATTGAAGCAGGCACGCCTACAGTATGTTCTGAAACTTGTACTGGTCGTATGAGATATTTAGGTGTTTTATTATATGATGCCGACAGAGTTGAAGAAGCGGCTAGTGCAGAAAACGAACAAGATTTATATGAAAAACAACTCGATTTATTCTTAAATCCATATGATGAATCAGTGATTGAACAAGCACAAAAAGATGGTGTTTCAATGGAATGGATTGAGGCAGCTCAAAATTCACCAGTTTACAAACTCGCTATTGAATATAAACTTGCGTTTCCATTGCATCCTGAATATCGCACTATGCCAATGGTTTGGTATTGTCCACCATTGAGTCCAATCATGAGTTATTTTGAAGGGCAAACGGCAACAGATGCAAATAGAAATCCTGATATGATATTCCCAGCAATTGAAGAAATGAGATTACCAATTCAATATTTAGCGAATTTATTTACTGCTGGAGATACAGAATCAATTAAAATAGCATTACAACGTATGGCAATTATGAGAAGTTATATGCGTGCAGAAGTGACAAACAAACCATTTGATACTGATAAATTGTCAAGACTTGGATTAACTGAACGCCAAACAAAAGATATGTATCGTTTGTTAGCTATAGCGAAATATGAGGATCGCTTTGTAATTCCAACATCTCATAAAGAAGACTATATAGATACGTATCGTGCTCAAGGTAGTCAAGGTTATGGTGGAGAATACTTCGGTTCTAATTGTGAAGGATGTGGTGTTCCTGTGGGTACAGCATCTGAAAAATCAGGACAAGAAATATACAACGAAAATTTCTATGGAGGGATTTTCCGTGATTAATCTAACGCAGTATTTTTATTATCAAGAAACTTTTGGTTACTTAGCTCAACAGTTGGAATTTCCTGAAAAATTGACATTTCATCCGAAAACATTTGAAGAAGTTATTGATTTGGGACATCCAGCGTTTGATGATTTATTAATTTATCGTGAAAAGATGCATGAACTCAGCCTGTTAGAAATTAAACAATTGTATTCAGACACATTTGATTTTAATAAAAAGGCACCACTTTATATGACTTATAATAAATTTGATACACAAAAGGAACGTGGACAGTTACTCGCTAAATTAAAAGTATTATATGAGATGTTTGGATTGGAAATGGCAGCCAATGAATTGCCAGATTATTTACCTTTAATGCTAGAGTTTTTATATGTCGCACAATGGCAAAATGATTCACGCGCACAAGGAAATATTGAATTTATCATCATGATTATTGAAGATGGTACTTATGCGATGGCACAACAATTAAAAGAAAAAGATAGCCCATATTATTACTTAATCAAAGGATTAAGAGCTACTTTGAAAGCGTGCATCGAACCTGTATCAGAGGTGAAGACAAATGTTTAATCAATTTCTATGGGTGATTGTACCTTATCTTTGCGTAGCTATTTTTTTAATTGGGCACATCGCACGATATAAATTTGATAAATTTTCATGGACTGCTAAATCTAGTGAATTTATTGAAAAGAAACAATTGAAATGGGGCAGTCTCATGTTCCATTTAGGCATAATTCCCGTAGCTATGGGCCATTTTGTAGGATTAGTTATACCTGCATCTTGGTTATCAGCAGTCGGTGTTAATGATCACTTGTATCATATAGGAGCAGTGTATATTGGGAGTATATTTGGTATAATAACTATGATAGGTATGTTGTTGCTAACCGCACGCCGTGTAACTAAAAAGAACATTAGAAAATTGAGTTCTGCCTCAGATATTATTGTGAATTTTTTACTTCTAATTATTGTTTTTATGGGCTGCTATGCTACTTTAGTAACAAATGCAACGATACCAACATTTGATTATAGAGAGACAATTTCAATATGGTTTAGACAACTATTTATGTTTTCACCTGATGCTACATTAATGACGCATGTACCACTCGCGTTTAAGATGCATATACTTCTAGGATTTGTGATTATGGCTTTTTGGCCGTTTACTAGATTAGTTCATGTGTGGAGTGTACCACTAACTTATGTGAGCCGTAGTTACATTATTTATCGAAAGCATAAAGTGTGAATGGAGGCGAAAGATTGAGCCTATTATCTTTTAATGAACAAGTGAATTATCAAGCCGTTTTAGACACGCTACGTATTGAAGAAGGTTTTGATTTTGCAGGATTGGCATTTTACAAAGATGAAAACCAATTGTCACCGATAAAATGGAATTATGTATCTGGAAGTACCAATTCTCGCTATAAACTTATTGTGCTTAGAATAGGTAAAGGGATTGCAGGAAATGTGATGAAAACAGGTAAGCGAATGGTGATAGAAGATATCAATCAATTTCTCTTACCGAGCGAAAAACACAAATATCCAATAATATTATGTGAACGGCTAACAGCAGTGATGGCAATACCATTATGGTATGAAAATCACGTTTATGGTGTGCTATTATTAGGTCAAAGAAATAATAGACCACTACCTCAAACATGTCACTCTATTTCAATCGTAAATAAATTGGGTGTTTTTAATGAAGAAGACTAGGTGATTTTATGAAAACGAATCAAGTGGAAAGTATAGACCAATTGTTAGTTCAATATTTTAATAATACAAGTGAAAAAATAGTATTTGTTGATAAATATGGTCAAGTGATAGCGATGAATAAAGCAGCGCATGATATTATTTCACCGGATAATGACTACCAAGAAATGACTAATACGATATGTAGTCGCTGTGATGGGTATACAAATGAATATGATTTACAATCATGTACAAATTGCTTTTTAGAAGCTGATTCAGTTGGAAATACAAGTTTTCAAGTATTTATGAAAACGACGCGTGGTACAGTTGAACCTTTTACAGCGACATATCAAACTATTGATGAAACAAAAGATATTAAAGCATTTACATTACAAAATGTTTCACCTCAAATAGAGCGTCATGACAAGATGTATCAGCGAAAAATGATGCAAAAAACGATATCTGCACAAGAAAATGAAAGAAAAAGAATATCACGTGAATTGCATGACAGTCTCGTACAAGAAATGTTAAACATCGATGTGGAATTAAGGCTGCTAAAATACCATAGAGAAATGCAAACTTTGGTAGATAATTCTAAGCGAATAGAAGGATTAATGTCCAAATTGATAGATGATATTCGTAATTTATCTGTTGAATTGCGGCCGTCATCTTTGGATGATCTAGGTTTAGATGCAGCATTTAAAACCTATTTCAAACAAGTTGAAGCCAATTATGGCATACGCATAGAATATCACTCTAATCTAGCTTCACATCGCTTTGATAGTGAGATTGAAACAGTCGTATATCGTGTTGTTCAAGAGGCATTGTTTAACGCAATAAAATATGCTGGTGTAGATACTGTTGATATTGATTTACATGTAAACGACTATAAATTAATTGCAGAAATTATAGATAGAGGCAAAGGTTTTATTAAAACGGATCAACCACAAGGTACCGGATTAGGACTTTATGGTATGAATGAACGCGCAGAACTCGTTAATGCAGAAGTAAGTATAGATACACAGATTGATAGAGGTACTATCGTTACATTAGAAGTTCCAATATAAGGGAATAAGGAGAAATTAATTTTGAGAATAGTGATAGCAGATGATCATGCTGTTGTGCGCACAGGATTTTCTATGATTTTAAACTATCAAGAAGATATGGAAGTCGTTGGGACGGCAGCTGATGGTGTAGAAGCGTACCAGAAAGTAATGGAATACAAGCCAGATGTTTTAATTATGGACTTAAGCATGCCACCGGGTGAATCAGGGCTTATTGCAACAAGTAAGATATCTGAGAGTTTTCCAGAAACAAAGATATTGATATTAACGATGTTTGACGATGAGGAATATTTATTTCATGTATTAAGGAATGGCGCAAAAGGCTACATTTTAAAAAATGCTCCAGATGAACAGCTTTTATTGGCTATAAGAACCGTTTACCAAGGTGAAACTTACGTAGATATGAAACTCACAACATCGCTAGTAAACGAATTCGTTAACAATTCGTTTCAAGATACTCAAGCGAGTAATGATCCATTTAAAATTTTATCTAAAAGAGAAATCGAGATTTTGCCATTAATTGCAAAAGGATATGGCAATAAAGACATCGCTCAAAAGTTATTCGTCTCTGTCAAAACGGTGGAAGCACATAAAACACATATCATGCAAAAACTAGACTTAAAAACAAAACCTGAATTAGTTGAATATGCAATGAAGAAAAAACTAGTCGACTTTTAAATCACATAGATTCATCAATATAGTGTTAGCGCGAAAAATGATTGTTCTATTCAGTCATTTTTTCGTGCTAACTTTTTTTATAAAAGATTTATTTACTGTGCTGTGAAACCAAAATATAAAGTAATAATAATGGTTGATGAATATAGGGGAAACCACACATTAACTTAAGGGATAATCCTTATGTTAATTTTTTCACAATAAACATAAAATGAAAGTGTAGCTAGTATTTTGTAAACAAAAAGCAATTTTCAATTCGCTTATATAACACCAGTTTTAACTTTCATAAACATTAAATAATATCCATATTTTTTAATTATTGAGTAACTGCGAAATACTGGCTATTTAATCATTGAAATTAAATAGATGAAAATGAAGGTGAAATGAATGAACAAAGCAAGTGGTGGTTTCCAACTTAGCTTACAAACGCTAAGTCTTGTAGTTGGATTTATGGCATGGAGTATTATATCTCCATTAATGCCTTTTATCTCCCAAGATATTAATATCACGGGGAATCAACTTTCAATTATTTTAGCAATACCCGTTATATTGGGTTCTATTCTAAGAGTGCCATTTGGATATTTAACTAATATTATTGGTGCTAAATGGGTGTTTTTCTGTAGCTTTATTATTCTATTATTTCCTATTTACTTTTTAAGCCAAGCCCAAACGCCGGGCATGTTAATGGCTTCTGGTTTCTTCTTAGGTGTTGGGGGCGCAATTTTCTCAGTCGGTGTCACATCAATTCCTAAATATTTTCCTAAAGAAAGAGTAGGACTTGCTAATGGAATATATGGTATGGGGAACATTGGTACTGCAATTTCTTCATTTTTAGCTCCAGTTATTGCAGGTATGATTGGCTGGCAAACGACAGTTAGAGGCTATTTGATTGTTATTGTTTTATTTGCAATTTTAATGTTTCTTCTGGGTGATGCGAATGAGAAAAAAATAAAGGTGCCACTCGTTAAGCAGTCTAAAAAATTAATGAAAGATCTTAAGCTTTATTATTTATCATTATGGTATTTTATTACATTTGGTGCTTTTGTAGCGTTTGGATTATTTTTACCGAATTTTTTAGTTCAAAACTTTGGTATTAGTGAAGTAGATGCTGGTATTAGATCTGGTATCTTTATCGCGTTAGCCACTTTTTTAAGGCCATTAGGTGGGATTTTAGGAGATAAATTTAATGCAGTTATTTTATTAATGATAGATTTTGTATTTATGATTATAGGTGCAATTATTTTAGGGTTTTCAAGTCATATATTATTGTTTACAATCGGTTGTTTACTTATTAGTATATGTGCAGGTACTGGTAATGGTCTCGTGTTCAAACTCGTTCCATTCTATTTTGCCAAAGAATCAGGAGCAGCGAATGGTATTGTTTCAATGATGGGCGGACTTGGTGGTTTCTTCCCTCCAATTGTCATATCTTATGTCACAATGATGACTGGTACAAGCCATTTAGCATTTATATTTTTAGCATTCTTTGGTGTTATAGGCATCATTACCATGCTACATATCGTAAAAAAAGACAATTTGAGACTGATTTCTTAAATATAGAAAAAATAAGAAAACAAATAGCGCTACATTACCATAAATTGGAAATGTAGCGCTATTTATTATCTATGAATGTTTAGTCTATTTTGATGTTTGATTTCGGTTGTTCTTTTTGCTCTTTTTTAGGCAACGTTACAGTGAGTAGGCCATTTTCATAAGAAGCTTTGATACTACTATCATCAACATTTTCAAATGGGAATTGGCGGCTCAAATCACTATGGTTACGTTCTTGGTGTACTGCACGTTTAGTGTCGTTTTCATCTTGAACTTCGACAATTTGCTTACCTTCAATCGTTAGCAAATTATTTTCAAATTCTAAACTAATATTTTCTTTTTTAATACCTGGAAGTTCAGCTTCAACGATATAGGCATTGTCTAATTCTTTAATATCTGATTTAATACTCTCATTGCCAGGAAATTGTTCGAAAATTTGTTTTCCAAAATCTCTGAATAAATCACCTGGATTTACATCGATAAACGGATTGTTAAAATTTTTATTTTCAAAAGTCATGCTACATCTCTCCTCAGCGTAGTTTAATTATTATATTTAATCGAATGGAATTGAAGTTTAAGTTATAAAAAGTATAAAATTAAAGTGAACACTTAGTTTACCTTACAAATACATTATAATAAAATAGTCAAAGAAAATCAAAGTCAAACTATTAATCATTGTATTCACATTATTTTAGCATGAAAGTTGAAACATTTTAAAATGAAACGTTAAGATGCAGAGAATGCTTTATAACAAGTGTTGGATAGTTAAGTTTCAGGAGTAAAGTAAGTAAGTGGGTGTTGTAGTAAGTAGGATTAAAAAGAGGTGAGTCGAAGATAAAAATGTTATGTATGTATTACATTGTCCCATTTAACCTCAACAAACCCCATATGATTTAAATATCTTTCGCGAAATGTTTATTAACAAATTTTTGCAATGTATCTTTTAAGTCTATAGCTTCATCTATGTCCATATCGAATTCACTAAAAACTTTTTTTGAAACTTTTGAAAGCGGTTCTTGCACGTTTGTCCCTTTATCAGTAAGTGCAATTTGTAAGTTACGTTCGTCATCAATCTCACGAGTTCTTGTTACATAACCTTTTTTCTCAAGTTTTTTTAACAAAGGTGTAAGTGTTCCAGAATCTAAAAAGACACGCTCACCAAGCGTCTTAATATTAATTTTTTCGTCCACCTTAATTGCGAGTAAGACAATATAACCTGTATATGTTAAATCATACTCTTTTAAATGAGAAGTATACTTCTTAATTATTTCTTTAGAAGAAACATAAAATAGAAAGCATAGTTGCTGTTCTAGGTAGCTGTCCTTTTCCTCCATTTAATCACCCCTTTTGAAATTTAACCATATTATGAACACCATTCATTGTCAAGGAACGGTTGCGCACCTTTAGATATAGCTTTTTATACTATTTTTTAACTATTATCTTATTAAATAAGTAAAAATTTAATACTATAACATTCCGTACGTCTTAATTACTTGAATTCATATAAAGATTATAGGCTTTAAATCAATACGACTAAACTTGAAATAGGATTTATGTATTAAATGATATTAAGAAATGTTAATTTGATGTTTGGGTTGCTCTGAAATATAAGGAGATTTTGTTACAAAACAGTTATAACGCTTTATAATTGTATTATAATCAGTCATACTATTACTATTATCAATTTGAATGAGCGAATATTAATGATTTGAGTAAGATATAACTTACATATTAAGTTAATGACTTACTTTACTATAGAAAGATATCGCGTTAACTAGAGGAGATTATAAATGAAGACATTTTTTAAAATTATGGGTGTATTACTTGTAGCGCTTATAATTTCAATTGTATTATTCTTTGCCATGAGAACATACCAAGGGCATAAACACTTAGAATTGGTTGATCATTATATGGAAGATCAAAATTTGACAGAGAAAATTAAATCTGAAGAAACACTGTACAGTGCTAAAAAAGGTTTGTTTTATAAAGAAGTTAAATTTAAAGATGATCCAAAACATACTTATGTAGTTCAACCAATCAGCATGACTACAGGAATTGTAGTCCAAGGTTTTGATCCGGAGACAAATAAAGATATCAAAGGTGCCAAACATAATGCATTTAAAAAAGATTATAAAATTAAAGACTAACTAAGAAAATAAAAACGTAGACAAACCAAGTGCTATATAAGCATTTGGTTTTTTTAGGTGGTATCTTTGAAATAATATTTGTTCGTTAATTTTATTAATACTTCTTTTTTACAGAGACTATATAGATTAAAAAAAGAGCAGTAAATCTCTATTTAAGAAAATTTAACTGCTCTTATATATGTGAGTAAAGAAGTTAAGCACTTACATAAACCTGTGGATTACATGCCTTTCATTTCACCCATGTCATGAATTTTCATCATTAAGCCATGTGGCATATCGTCATGATCGATAACTTCCATTTCACTATAAGTATCGTCACCTTCAGCTTTTACTAATTTAACAAAATCTCCGCTCTTAGGTGAAAATCCAGATTCAGAAGGTAACTTCACATCTTTTTCTATCTTTTTATCTTTCTCGCTGATTACTTTTTCAGCTGTTGTACTGTTTTCCATATAGCCATAGTAAGTCTCTTTTGGACCACTAGACATCATCATAACGACTAAAACAATAGCAACAATTAACATTACTGAACTAATAACAATTGCAAACATTTTTTTGTTTTTCAAAGTTGAAATCTCCTTTATATCCGTTTCTTCTTTTATATCTGAAATGCTAAAATAATGCAATTATAAAGTGGGTAATTTTATTCGATTTATAATGAATAGTACTATTTTAGACTTATTTATAAGATAAGCTACATTAAGTGTAACATTGATTGCTATTTAGAATGGTGAGATACGTATATACTTTAGCTCGTCATAATGAAGTTCAAATTCTAGGAGATCAGTTGTTCGTATAAATTGTTTTATCTCGGCTTTTGGCGTATTTGCTTGTTCTATATGACGTAAAAGTGTGCGTTCGATATACGTTTCATTTAATAAAGGTGGTAGGGCGTAATCAATAAAACCATGTTCTCTGTTAAGTGTTTGTATAAATAGCATTGCCTTAGTAGGTAATACATGAGGTCTTAGGACAAATTTATGTACTTCTTGTGGCGAAAAGCGATGTTTCAATGAATTAAATAATAAGATGTGTATATTTTGAAAATCCTTAAAAACGATATAATTTTCATGAATTGATAAAGGTTTACCAATAAAAGGTTTCACAATTTGATATAGATATATTAAAGGCTCACATATTCCGTGACGATTCATTAATGCAATATCCATATTATCTTTAGCCATTAATTCGTAACCTACACCACTTCCTCGATTGAGCATAATTAATATATGGCACATTAAGTCGGCAGTTTCTAAGGGAGTATTTTCTTTATATAATTTAAAACACTTTTTGGTGAGTTTGGTATATACAAATTTAGAGGTGTGAATTTGAGATGCGTCAATGAGTTGATTATAATAGTCAAAATAGCTCATTGAGTGATTAAACATATTACTCTTTTTATTAAGCAATGATTGGACCTCTTTTTGTTCAATATCAATAAAGTAAAAATCAAAATTGAATCTGTGTAATATATCAAATGCACTTTTTAAGAAATGTGTTTGTTTGATTACACCTTCTACTGTTATAGCTAGTTTTATACGAATATTTAAATTTTTTACTTTAATATATAAACGGTTAATTTCTTTTAATGACAAATGTTCAGCATCGAAAAGCATTATAAAATTAGAGTTAGATTGTTGATAATGATACTCATTTTTATATTTTAAATACTGTAAGATGATATCTTGAATAAATTTAAATTGATGGCTAGATTTAACCCTAATTGCGATGCCTACATTATTTGAAAATAATGAGTCAATGAAGTCAATCAAGCCAGTGAAATTCAACTTTTCTAAAGCGAGCTTACTAACATTGTTAATCATTAAATAGGATTCGGATAAATCAGTGAAATTGAGGTTAGTGTTTAAAGTTGATTGAACGATATCCATCAGATCATCAATGTGAATAAAAAGCGTCGGTGTTTTTGCAGTATCTTTATAGGTTAATTGATCCAATTCGATGTTGACTTGATTAGATGACAATGGCTTTTCTACTGAAATAGATTCGAAATAGGGGATATAATTACTAACGTCTTTGTTAATTAGCTTCACAGGGATACGCTGTAATACCATGAATTTTTTCCTGTATTCTTTAGGTGTCATATTCAAGTGTTTTTTAAATTGATGTGTATAATTTGGATAATGGTTAAATCCCATATTTTCTGAAATGGCATGGATTGTCTCCTTACTATGAACTAATTCTGCTAAGGAGGAGGCTATCTTTAAACTAGCAATATAATGTTTAAAACTTATGCCTAAGTATTTCTTGAACAAAATAGAGATATACGGTGCCGATATATAAAAAGAATTAGAAATATCTTTTGAAAAAATAGGCTGAGTTACGTGAGCTTTAATAAATACAGTAATTTTATTTAACAAGTTACTTTCAGATTGAATAGAAGGTACATAAATAAAATCTTGTTTAATTTTAGCTTCTTTATTTAAAATGGTAATAATTTCAATGATATTTGAAGATTTCGTATCATTTAAGCGACTTAATTGCTCAATCATAGTTAATGTTAAATATTTGATATATTCACTAGAATTTATCAATTTGAAATTATAATAACAATGAAAGAATGATTGATCTATTTCCGCAAATTGCTGTACAGGTATTGTTAATTCAACAAGTTGTTCAGCGTTCGTTATTTGATATAAATCACTATGATTGATAACGGTAAGATTGCTGCCAACAGACTCATGTTTCCCATTGATCACGACGTCAAGTTGGTTATTTAAAGAAAATAACAAGATTACTCGGTCGATACAACGTCGTGTGTATGTACTTAAATATTCATGAATACATAGTGTTGTACTTTCCATCATAAAAGCAACTCCTAATAGAAAAATGATTTGTTAAACAGATTACATTATATAATAAAATGTTGTGAACAGTAATACTTTAAATATAAATATTTTTGAATATAATGTTGTTATAAAGATGTAAAAATTAAATTTAGAACAATGTAAAATGAGGTACGTATAAATTTTTACTATACAATAACGAATTTTTAATTCATATACGTATTATTTAGAGGAGGTTATTCATTATGAATCATATTTATTCCAATTTTTATACCACAAATAATAAAATAACTGATTTAAAACCTTATATATTAGGCATTGTTCTTCATGATGATGCTGAGAATTATGCTGCCAAAGATTATATAGATTGGCTAAATAATAGAATCGAAAAAAATGAACTTGAAAAAGGATGGGCAAGTGTTTATGTAGATCAGGATACTTGCTATTGGTTTCACCCAACAGAATATGTTGAATGGCATTGTGGTAACATCTATGCTAATACACATTTTATAGGTGTAGAACGATGCCAATCTAAAAGAGATGGTGTGCTTACAGATCAAGAATTTATGAAAAATGAAGAAGTTAGTTTTTGGGTTGCTGCACTATTATTAAAAAAATACAATTTACCAGTTAACAGAAGTACCGTTAGAATACACAAAGAATTTTTTGAAACTGAATGTCCTGACAGAGCATGGAAGATTCATCTAGAAGATGCACAGACAAATTCAGAATCTATACTAAAACTAAAAGATTATTTTATAAGTAAGATTCAAGGCTATTATAATAATGTTGATGATGCTGAACTCGAAAATATGGGCTGAACATCATTTAGTAAGTGGTATATATATCGTAGAATAAGCGGTGTAAAAGTTCATTTAGCTATTGCGTAATTTATTGGAACCGGTTACAATAAAAATATTCATATTTATGGAACCGGTTCTATTTAAATGGGAGGTATAGAGATGAACTATAAAAAATCTGCTACAGAAATACTACAAGCAATCGGTGGAGAAGAAAATATAGATGCGATGGCACATTGTGCCACACGATTACGTCTTGTTCTTAAGGATGAAAGCTTAGTAGATGAAAAAGAATTATCCGAAATGGATGTTGTGAAGGGAACATTTTCTACTGGTGGCCAATATCAAATTATTATAGGTTCGGGTACTGTGAACAAGGTATTTGCAGAGTTAGAAAGCATAACAGGTAAAGAAGCTGCTACGACAACAGAAGTAAAAGCAGAAGGTAATAAAAACATGAATCCATTCCAGAGATTTGTGAAAATGTTATCTGATATATTTGTACCAATTATCCCTGCAATCGTAGCAGGTGGTTTATTAATGGGAATTAATAATATTCTAACAGCACCAGGTATTTTCTATGATAAACAGTCATTAATAGAAGTACATAATCAATTCAAAGGTCTGGCAGAAATGATTAACATTTTTGCGAATGCACCGTTTACGCTACTGCCAATTTTAATTGGATTTAGCGCTGCCAAACGCTTTGGAGGAAACGCTTTTCTTGGAGCAGCCTTAGGGATGATTCTTGTGCATCCAGAGTTAATGAGCGCCTATGATTATCCCAAAGCTTTAGAAGAAGGGGAAGAAATACCTTCTTGGAATGTGCTTGGTTTAGAAATAAATCAGGTAGGTTATCAAGGGCAAGTATTGCCAATGTTAGTAGCTGCTTATATTTTAGCTAATTTAGAAAAAGGTTTACGTAAAGTAGTACCAGCTGTATTAGATAATTTATTAACACCGCTACTTTCAATTTTAGTTACTGCATTTTTAACATTTTTATTTGTTGGACCCATCACACGCACGTTAGGCTATTGGTTATCTGATGGACTAACGTGGTTATATGAATTTGGTGGTGCAATTGGCGGACTTATTTTTGGTTTGCTATATGCGCCAATTGTAATTACAGGCATGCACCACAGTTTTATTGCAATTGAAACACAATTGATTGCAGATAGTGCGTCTACAGGTGGTTCATTTATTTTCCCAATAGCAACGATGTCTAATATAGCGCAAGGTGCAGCAGCTTTAGCCGCTTTCTTTATTATAAAAGAGAACAAGAAATTAAAAGGCGTAGCATCTGCTGCGGGCATCTCAGCACTTTTAGGTATTACGGAACCTGCAATGTTTGGAGTGAATCTAAAATTAAGGTATCCATTCATTGGAGCAATTGTAGGTTCAGGTATTGGTTCAGCTTATATCTCATTCTTTAAAGTTAAAGCAATTGCTTTAGGTACTGCAGGACTTCCAGGTTTTATATCTATTAGCGGTCAGAATAATGGTTGGTTACATTATGGTATTGCGATGCTCATTACCTTTATCGTAGCCTTTGCGGTTACGTACACTTTATCTTTTAGAAATAAATATAAAAATGAAGCAGGATAATTATATAAATTCTAGTGAGATTTAGACTTTTGCTATAACGCATAAAAACAAACCCAACGTTAATTACAACGTGGGTTTGTTTTTATGTTAAATATCAATTTTTAGGATGCCTTCAAAGCTTTTGTTTACGCCATAAAAATGCGCCAACAATCGTCACGATGACTAATGAAATAGCAATAACAATGAGCCATGATACATAGCTGTGATCATCTATAGGTAAGGGTACATTCATACCAAAAAAACTAAATACTAATGTAGGTAAGGTTAAGAAAACAGTAAACAGCGTTAATGTCTTCATCGTATTGTTCATTTCATTAGAAAGCAATGAAGCATAAGAGGTTGTAATACTCTCTAAAATGTCTGTATATAATTTTGTGGTTTCTAAGGCTTGGTTATTCTCGATAACCAAATCTTCCAACAAATCTTCATCTTCATCGAAACGCTTAATTGCAGGTAGTCGAAATAATTTTTTGATAATGGCTTCATTGCCTTTAAGTGCCGCAAGAAAATATACTAAACTTTTTTCTACTTCCATTAAATTATAAAGTTGTTTATTCGTGACATTATTTTTTAAATCACGTTCGATGCGTAATCTTGTTTTATTAAGTAATCTAAGATTTCTATTATAGTGATTGGCAATTGTCAGTAATATATTAAGTGCAAAGCGACTATGAAAATGTAAATTAATATTTTGACGACTAAAGTTCTCGAGAAATTCATTTTCAGTATTACAAACAGTTATTATTTTTTTATTGCCAATGATGATACCTAATGGAATAGTAATAAAGGAAAGTACTTTTAAGTTTGTATCATTAACAACTGGTATATCGAGAATGATCAGTGAATACCGTGTATCTTCATCATACTCGACACGAGCGCTTTCTTCTGTATCTAATGGGTCACGAACAAAGTCATCTGGAATACCGTATAAATTTATTAAAGAATCAATTTCTTCCCAATTTGGATCTACTACATTTATCCAAGAAGCGGATTGATCTAATGGAGATTCAACTATCTCATGTGTTTGTGTGTGTTTATATGCAGTAATCATAATACAAATAGTTCCTTTCTCTAAAATTCTTTTTAATACTAGCGAAGAAATACAAAGATGACAAGTTTACTTTGTATGATCAGTATGCTGGTGCTCATTTGCCATAAGACGTAAAGGACCATTAAAGATAATTTTAAACAAATAATCAACTACCGTATCTGGATCCATTCTATCTTCATCTTGTACCCAATATTTTATAAACGAAACTGTGGCCCCATTTACATAACTATGAAAATAACCAATAGGAATATCAGAAACGGTATTACTAAAAGGTATGCTTTTTTTCATATTATTTAACATTAAATCAGAAATTTTTTCTTCTATTTTACTTTTTCTATCAAGTTTAAAAATCACTTTATAAAATTCAATATTGTCATATAAATAAGTAATGATATTCTTTAAAACTTCCTCTGAAAATGCTTTGGCAAATGCTTCAACACTTACATCATGCATGATGACTTTTTCGAATACAATTCTATCGGCTAACCTTGATATAAATTCATCTTCCATATCAGAAAGTAAAATGTACTTATCTTCATAGTGTAAATAAAAAGTACCGCGGTTGACATCGGCTAATTGGGTAATATTTTGTATTGTAATTTTTTCTAACTCTTTTTCTTCAAGTAATTGTATAAAAGCAGTTTTTATCGCTGATTTAGTTTTACGTACACGTCGATCTTCTGGCATAGTAGTCACCTCATTTTAGTTAATTAACAATATGTAATGATATGTTGATAAAAAGACAATATGATTGTTATTGCATATTGAATATTCTATTAACCTCATTATAATAAACAAAGTAGTGAATAATCAACATGATGTTCAATAAGGAGGTAAATGGTATGAATATATTTAAAAGTAAATTACTTTGGATTGCGCCAATAGCGATATTAATCATACTTGCAATTTTTTCAATTGGTTTTTATCCAGCGTATAATCCCCAACCTAAAGAGATGCCAATCGCAATTGTGAATCATGATGAAGGGACATCTATTCAAAATAAAGATATAAACATAGGTGGAAATTTAGAAGATAAATTGAAAGATAGTAACTCTGATGAAATAAAATGGATCAATGTAGATAGCGAAAAAGAAGCGCGTAAAGGATTAGATGAACAAAAATATTTTGGTGCTGCAATTTTCGAAGAAGATTTTTCAAAAAATGCGATGAGTAAAACTCAAAAGATAGTAATGGATAATAAGAAACAAGAAATGGAAGATAAAGTGAAATCAGGTGAAATACCTGCTGCTCAAGCCAAACAAATGCAACAGAAAATGGCTCAAGAAAGTAGTAACCAAGATATAACAGTAAAGCAAGCTCAATTTAAAACACTTACGAATAGTGGGGCGAATATGCAGGCTTCACAAATGTCATCTAATATACTGAAAGGTATTGGGGATAATCTTAACAAACAAATTTCCAAACAGAGTTTAGATACATTAGACCAACAGAATGTGCAAATAGATGCGAGCGATATCAAAGATATTACAACGCCTGTAAATGTAATAAATAAAAAAGTGAATGAAGTGAAGGACCACCAAGCTAGTGGTAACGCGCCGTTCTTAATGTTTATGCCAGTCTGGATAAGCTCAATTGTAGCTTCATTACTACTATTCTTTGCATTTAGAACGAGTAATAATATTGAAATTTCGCAACGTATTATCGCTTCAATAGGACAAATGATTGTAGGAGTGATTACAGCATTTGTTGGTGGATTTGGGTATGTTTATTTCATGTCAGGTGTGTTAGGTTTTGACTTCCCTGATATAAATAAAATAGCAATTTATATATCCATTTCTATTCTAGGATTTATGGGTTTAATCTTAGGTGTAATGACATGGTTAGGTATGAAATCAATTCCTATTTTCTTTATAGCAATGTTCTTTAGTATGCAACTCGTAACATCGCCAAAACAAATGTTACCGAAATTTTATCAAGACTATATAGTGGATTGGAACCCATTTACGCACTATGCTGAATATTTAAGAGAATTACTCTATATGCATCAGTCATTAGAAATGAATTCAACGATGTGGATGTTTGTAGGATTTATAATTTTCGGCATAATTTCATCGATATTAGCAGCAATGATTAGAAAGCATAGTGGAAAACGATCAGAATTACCATCTTAAACCAAGTAATTAACGGTATATAACAATCATTTAGTGAAAAGTTTTTATATAAGCATTAAGTTCAAATTAAAACCGTCTTCTCAAAATTTGGGGAGACGGTTTTAATACATATACCTCAATAAAAACATAAATAAAGAGAATTAATTCTTTTGAGTATATTTATATGATTAAATTCATTAAAAAGACATAATTGTTTTACACATAAAATCAATAAAATAAATAGGAAAACACTGATAGCAAAGCATTTATTAGGTGGTCTGATATATCGTTGAAATATGATTGCAAAAGCATTTAGAAATCACTCTATAATTTTAATAAAAAATTAACACTAAATTTACAAATATGCGTTATAATTCACATAGTTTACAAATAATTTAAAGAGGTGTGACAATGGATTCATCTGTTATGGAGACAATTTTCACTTTTATCGGTGGATTAGGTATATTTTTATACGGAATTAAGCAAATGGGCGATGGCTTACAGGCCTCAGCAGGAGACCGTCTTAGAAGTATATTAAATAAATTTACGAGCAACCCACTTATGGGCGTACTTGCAGGTGCGATAGTTACGATTTTGATTCAAAGTAGTTCTGGTACAACGGTAATTACCATTGGACTTGTAAGTGCAGGATTTATGACAATGCGTCAAGCCATTGGTGTTGTAATGGGAGCGAATATAGGTACCACAGTTACAGCATTTATTATAGGTATTGATCTTGGTGCATATTCGCTACCAATATTAGCTATTGGTGCATTTTTAATATTCTTTGTTCAAAAGCGAAAAGTTAAAAATATCGGTATGATTTTATTTGGTTTTGGTTCGTTATTCTACGGATTAGAATTAATGAGCAGTGCCGTAAAACCACTAGCTAATTTAGATGGTTTCCATCAATTCATGTTAGACATGTCAACTAACCCAATCTTTGGCGTTGCAGCAGGTACGATTATAACAGTTATTGTCCAAAGCTCAAGCGCCACAATTGGTATACTACAAGGATTCTATGCGAATGACTTAGTTAGTTTAAATGGTGCGTTACCTATATTGTTAGGGGACAACATTGGTACAACAATCACGGCTATACTCGCAAGTTTAGCTGGCTCACTTGCATCAAAACGTGTAGCAGCAGTACATGTTATGTTTAACGTAATAGGTGCGGCAATATTCTTAGCGATTTTACCTATTTATCAATGGGTTGTTGAATGGATGCAAGGAGTAATGCACTTAAATCCAGAAATGACGATTGCCTTTGCACACGGTACATTTAATGTTACAAATACATTGATTCAATTACCATTTATATTTGTTCTAGCTTGGATCGTAACAAAACTTATTCCTGGTGAAGATATAACAGAAAAATATAAACCTAGACATCTAGATAAAAATTTAATTAATAGAGCTCCAAGTATTGCTTTACAAGAAGCACAAGATGAAATCCAAAACATTGGACGTATGACATACTCATTATTAGAGAATGTTAGTGAATACAATGAAAAAAATGAGAAAAAAGTACTTCAAAAACATGCGGCTGTTCAAAATATGCATGACAATGTAAAAGAATATTTAACGAAAATATCTGAGAAGAAAATATCCAAAAAAGATGCAGAAAGAATGTCTGTGTTATTTGACGTAAACCGTACGATGTTAAAAGTAGCTGGATTATCTGAAGCGTATATATTAGATTTGAAACAGTTACACAATGAACCAGTACAAATCTCTGATAAAGCTGCACAAAGTATCGATAAACTTTATTCACACGTGAATATGTCTTTCGATAAATCAGTTGAAATGTTTAGCGTATATGACAAAGTTAAAAAAGATGAAATTGTTAATTTAAGTAACGATTCATATACACTTGAACATGATTTAAGAAAAAAACATATTAAGCGTTTAAGTTCAGGTGAATGTTCACCAGAAGGTGGTCTGTTATATCTAGATATGATTGCTATACTAGAACGTATTGGTTATCATTCGAGAAATGTATCAGAAGCAATGATTGATATTGACGAACTTTCAAGTGAAGAAGAAACAGAACATACTGTGGGCTGGACTTACTAAAGTATAATTAAATATAAAATTAAAAGTTGAGAAAGTTTGTTGTAAAACAGACTTTCTCAACTTTTTTGTATTGTTGAAAATTAACCAATATCGCTGTATTTGGAACAATAAATCACATGTATCAAATCATTTTATTTTTAATCCTTAGTAAAGAGATAGGGATACTTGACAAAAAGTCATAGAAGGCATAATATTACATATAATAAATTTTTCAGAAAACTGATATGGGGGGACAGCGTGTGACAGCTATTAGCATTCTTGATCAAAGTCCAATAGATAAAAATGAAACAGTAAACGACGGTATAGCTCGTACAGTGGAATTGGCACAACTAGCAGATAAATTAAACTATACAAGGTACTTTGTTGCTGAACATCACAATATAGAAGAAGTTGCAGGTACGAGTCCGGAGATACTTGTAACACATATATTGAATCACACAAAAAATATACGTGTAGGCTCTGGTGGCGTAATGTTGCAACATTATAGTCCATTCAAAGTTATAGAGCAATTTCATTTCATTAGTCATTTAGCACCTGGAAGAGTCGATTTAGGTATAGGTAAAGCACCGGGAGGCTTTCCTTTAGCGACACAGGCGTTGCAAACAGAATTAAAGTCACCACAAACAAGTTTCAATGATAAATTTCATTTATTAAATCAATTTAATAATGGAGATTTTTCTGCAAACGAAGATTATGGACAATTAAAAACAACGATACGCAATAATGAAATCTCCACACCACAAATTTATCTACTAGGTGGTAGTGAAAGTTCTGCTCAATTTGCTGCTACAGAAAAAGTTGGGTTTATATATGCATTTTTCATAAATTCAAATATTGAAACATTACAACAAGCCCTTAAAGATTATAAGCAACAATTTCCTGAAGGCAGAGTCATTGTAGGGGTGGCTGCCGTTGTATCAGAGAATAAAGAAGAACAGGCATTAGTTAAAGAAGGTAGTACAAATTATGCTTTACATTTCGATGATGGTAGAAAAATCACTGTTAATACAAAGGAACAAGTAGAAACATTTAAAAAACAAAGTGACGAAGACTTTGAAGTTGAAGAAAAGCAAATAGATGTTTTTAATGGTTCCGCGGATGAAATTAAGCAACAGCTAAATCAATTAAATCGTGACGGCAATATAGATGAATTTATGCTACATATGCCAGTTCAAAATCATAAATTAAGAATTAAAACAGTAGACCAATTAGCTATTACGAATAACAAAGAAAAGCAGAAAGAAGGGGTATTATGAGTCAAAATAAAATCGATTTTGGAATCATGTTAAACGGTCCTGGTGGTCATATGCATGCTTGGAAATCTAAAGATGTACCGAGCGATGCCAGTACAAATTTTGAATTCCAACTTGATGTTGCTAAAAAAGCTGAACAGGCAGGATTCAGTTTTGTATTTGTGGCAGATGGATTATTTATTCATGAGAAATCTATTCCACATTTTTTAGATAGACATGAGCCGTTAACATTTTTAGCTGCGCTTGCGCCGGTAACTCAGCGTATTGGTTTAGTTGGTACTATTTCAACATCATATAGTGAACCTTTTACTGTTGCACGACAACTCGCAACAATCGATAAAATCAGTCATGGGCGTGCAGGTTGGAATATAGTAACTTCGCCACTTGCTGGTAGTGCCGATAACTATAGTAAAGGAGATCATCCTGAACATGATGTTAGGTATGATATTGCTGAGGAACATCTGCAAGTCGTTCAAGGGTTATGGGACTCTTACGAAGATGATGCCTTTACATTTGATGTTGAGACTGGCTCATATTTAGATAAGGAAAAAATGCATACGTTAGATTATAAAGGACAATATTTTCAAGTTAAGGGTCCATTAAATGCTAGTCGTTCTAAACAAGGCCAACCTGTTATATTTCAAGCAGGTGCATCTCCTAAAGGACAAGCATATGCAGCTCAATATGCTGATGCAGTATTTACTTTAGGTGAATCACTAGATACCGCTAAAAGTAATTACGACAGTATTAAATCACAAGCCAAAAAGTTTGGACGCGATCCACAAAACATTAAAGTATATCCTATATTATCCCCAGTTATTGGTAAGTCGAACGATGAGGTAGAAGCACGCTTTGATGAAATAAAATCATTGGCGACAATTGACGAAGCTTTAGATTACTTAGGTAGATATTATGATCATCATGATTTCAGCCAATATGATCTCGATGCACCGTTTCCAGATTTAGGTGAAGTGGGTCAAAATAGTTTCCGTGCTACTGCAGATTCTATTGCGGCACGCGCAAAACAAAATAATTTAACATTGAGAGATGTCGCTTTGGAAGAAACAGCCCGTCGCTCTCCTTTCACTGGTACTTATGAAGAAGTAGCAAATTTAATCATTGAATGGTTTGAACATGGCGCAGCAGATGGATTTATCTTCGGCCCCCATATTAATGGACCTGTATATGATGAGTTTTTAAATTATGTATTACCTATCTTAGAAGAAAAAGGTTATTACGATAAAGCATATCAGGGGGATACATTACGAGATCATATAGGTATTCCTTTTAAAGAAAATAGATATAGTAGGACAGAAGTAACACACTAATACTCAGTAAACAATAAAGTGGATAGACGCCTCTATTTTAAAACGTTGCGTCTGTTTTTTAAATATAAGGAGTGAAGTTCATGTCAGAATCAAGTACAACATCATATCAACATGTAAACCATAGTAACGTCAACACTGCGCCAGAGCAAACTGAAACAAAAGTGAAAAGAAAATTCCAATTACCTCATGTGCTATTAATGATGCTTATTATGATGATGTTTGCTTGTTTATTGACGTATGTCATTCCTGCTGGGCAATTTGATACAAGTAAAGATGGATCAATGATACAAGGGACGTATCATGCAATTTCACAAAACCCAGTGAATCCATTTTATGCTATTACACTCATACTTAATGGGGGGGTTCAATCAGCCCAAACGATTACACTATTATTATTTATAGGTGGTGCAATGGGTGGTATATTACAATTAGACTCTGTGACAAAATTAACGAATTATATGATTTTTCGTTTCGAACATGCTGGTGCATTGCCATTAATTATCGGGTTATTTTCCTTGATGGCGTTTATCGGGTTCTTCGTTGGTGGAGATCAAATGATCGTGTTCGTAACGCTTGGAGTCATACTCGTAAATCGTTTGAAATTAGACCCTATTATGGCACTAGCCATTACATTTTTACCTTTGTATATGGCTTTTTCAATTTCACCTTCAGGTATGGCTAAAATTGGACAAATTGTTTATCCTGAAGTAGCACTTTATTCTGGTTATGGTGGAAGAGCTATAATGTATGCAGTGTTTTTAATTATCACTCTGTTATATGTGATTTGGTACGCAAGAAGAGTCATTAAAGATCCTAATAAGAGTATGATGCCGACACAAAAGTGGCTGTTTAATCATAAAGAAAAAAGTAATGATGATATGGCAATTGAAGATAGACAAGTAAATTGGAGAGATATCATCGTAGCTACATTAGTCATTGTGACACCGATTATATTAGCCTTAGGTAATGGTATGTTAAACTGGACAGAAAAATACGGCAATGGTGTATTTATTACTGTTTTTGGTATTAGTTTTGTTTTAGCCTATTTAATAAAACAAAAAGGGACAACTGCAATGGTTGATGGATTTTTGGAAGGTGCTAAACCGATGTTAGTCGTAGCATTTGCAATTATCATGGCAAATACAATTAGTGTGATTTTAGAAAAAGGTAAGATATTGAGCACAATTGTAAACAGTCTTACTACACAACTTGATGGTTCATCGTCTGGCATGGTAGCTGTTATCGTATTTATTGTCGCAGGTATATTTAATTTACTAGTACCATCTGGTTCAGGATTAATGAGCGTGATGATTCCTATTTTACAACCTGTGACTAATGCGTTAGGTGTTAATGATCAAATGTTATTAACGTCCTTATCGTTTGGTGGAGGGTTAGGTAACTTAATTACACCAACTTTAGGTGCAACAGTAGGTGCTATCGCGATTGCCAAAGCAAACTTTGGCTCGTGGTTTAAATTTATGGCACCACTATTTCTAATTTGGATTGTCGTTGGCTCGGTTATACTTTACATCTTTACTGCTGTAGGTTGGAGTGGCGGCGTTTAAAAATAACAAAAATATAAGGAACAATGATGTACTGTGATATTTTAAAAGTCATGTTTAACTTTTAAAATAAGAGCTATCATCATTGTTCCTTTTTTATTTAGTGTGCAATTGTGAGCGTGAAAGGGACGTCATGTGTCCATTTTTGAGTTGGTGGTTCATCTGTTATAACTTCGGTGATATCACTGATTTTTGCAAAGGAAAGTGTAGAAGAAATATCGAATTTACTTTTATCAATAAGTGCAATTACATTTTCACTTTCTCGCACCATTTGTTTTTTTAATTGAACTTCAGGTAGTGAGAAGTCTGTTAATCCATTATCAAGTGTAAAGCCATTTGCGGATAAAAAGAAATAATCAATATGATACATTTCTAATATTTGTGAATCTATATTACCAGTAATAGCATTTGAGTCCTGCGAAACAAATCCTCCAACTACTAGAACAGTTAAATGTGGGTTCTCTTTTAAAAGTACCGCATTTTCTAAACCATTTGTAATAATTGTAAGTTCCATCGTAGTTTCTGCTAATAATTTTGCTAATTCATATGTTGTAGAGCTTGCATCAATCATAATGCACTGTTGTGGTTCAATCTTTTTTAATGCATATTTACTAATTTTATACTTTTCACTATGTTTTTGTGTCAGACGATAAGAAAAGTTTAATTTAGATGTCATATTTTCAGTTACTTTTGCACCACCGTGCGTTCGAGTGACTTTGTTTTCACCTTCTAAACGTCTAAGATCACTCCTAACAGTTGCTTCTGTCACACTTAAATAATCTGAAAGCTGTTTAACAGTCGCACGTTTATGTGATTTTATATAAGTATATATATGCTCTCTTCGTTCATCCGCGTACATTTTCATATGAATCATATCCTCCTTCGTATCATTAACTATTTTAACATAAATCGTACACAAGCAAATAAAAACAGATCAAAACGAAAAGAAACGAAAAAATATTTGAAAGAAACAAAAATATATATTAGAATTGTAATTGTAAATGAAAACGCTTTCTAAAAAGTTGAGGAGCTGTTAATAATGACAAAGAAAAATTATCCGGAAAAAATGAATGCTGTTGTAGCTTATGCACCTGGAGAATATAAATATGAAACTGTAGATACGCCAACAATTGATAATCCTAAGGAAATTGTCGTTAAAGTAGAAGCTTGCGGCATTTGCGCAGGCGATATCAAAGCATATGATGGGGCACCTAGCTTTTGGGGTGATGAAACACAGCCGTCATATATCAAGGCACCGATGATACCTGGACATGAATTTATCGCACGCATTGTAGAAAAAGGAAATGAAGTTACAGATTTTGAAATTGGTGATCGTGTAATTTCTGAACAAATTGTACCTTGTTGGGATTGTAGATTTTGTAATCACGGTCAGTATTGGATGTGTGAAAAACATGATTTATATGGCTTCCAAAACAATGTAAACGGCGGTATGGCAGAATATATGAAATTTACGAAAGAAGCAATTAATTATAAAGTGCCAGAAGATATGCCGATTGAAAAAGCGATTTTAATTGAACCTTACGCATGTAGTCTACACGCTGTACAACGTGCGAATGTTAAACTCGGTGATTTCGTTGTGTTATCTGGTGCAGGAACTTTAGGACTAGGCATGGTGGGCGCTGCTAAAAAATCAGGTGCTGAAACGTTAGTAGTGCTAGATATGAAAGATGATCGTTTAGAATTAGCGAAAAAATTCGGCGCTGATATTGTTATGAATCCATCAAAAGTAGATGTCGTCAAAGAAATCAAAGCACTGACTGAAGGGTATGGTTGTGATACTTACATCGAAGCCACCGGTCATCCTAAATCAGTAGAGCAAGGTTTGAGTGCAATCAGAAAATTAGGCCGTTTTGTAGAATTTTCAGTATTTGCTGATCCTGTTACAGTGGATTGGAGTATTATATCAGACCGTAAAGAATTAGACTTGATGGGTAGCCATTTAGGACCTTATTGTTATCCGCTTGTTATCGATGGTATAGCAAAAGGAGATTTCCCAACAGACGGCGTTGTGACGCATCAATTAGCACTTAAAGATTTTGAGGAAGGTTTTGAACTAATGAAAAAAGGTGATCAATCATTAAAAATCGTTCTGGTACCTTAACATCCAAGTTCAAATATAGAGCATCGTAAAAAGGAGAGAATTGAAATGAAAAAGATGATTAATAACCCCGATAATGTCATTGAAGAGTTAATGACTGGTTATGTGATTGCCTACCCTGACTATATTAGACGTTCAAAACTTCACCAAAGGGCGTTAATTGGAAAAAAACGCAATACTAATCGAAAAGTAAGTGTATTAATAGGTGGTGGCTCAGGACATGAACCAGCGTTCCTAGGTTATGTAGGGAAAGGCATGGCAGACGGTGTCGCTGTCGGTAATATATTTGCTTCTCCATCTCCTATTCCAATACAAGCTGTAACTAAAGAAATAAGTGAAGGTCACGGTGTGTTATACATTTATGGTAATTACGCGGGCGATTTGATGAACTTTGAAATGGCTAGTGAAATGACTGAAATTGAAGATGATATCAAAACTGCAGTGGTCATAGGTAATGATGATGTTGCGTCTTCAAAAGATATTGATGATCGTAGAGGGATAGCTGGAGAGTTGTTAGTGTATAAGGCAGCAGGCGCAGCAGCTGATTTTGGTTATGACTTAGAAGAGGTAAGACGTATTGCCCAATTAGCTAATGATTGTACCCGTTCAATGGGTATTGGTTTAAGCCCGTGCTACTTACCTCAAACTGGAAAACCAAGTTTTGATTTAGAAGCGAACGAAATGGAAATTGGTTTAGGCCATCATGGTGAGCCAGGTATTGAAAAAACAACAATTCGCACAGCAAAAGAAACAGTTCATGTGATTATGCAAAATATTTTAAAAGAAGGACTATACAACGCTGATGATGAAGTCATTGTATTGGTTAATGGCTTAGGTGCAACTTCTCAAATGGAACTGTACATCATAAATAAAGAGGTAGATGAAATTTTAAAAGAACAAAACATTAAAACATATAAATCTTATGTAGGTAATTTTATAACTTCAATGGAAATGGGCGGCTTTTCGGTGAGTTTAATGAAATTAGATGAAACGTTGAAATCTTGTATGGATCATCCAGTAGATTGCCCAAACTTTAAAGAAGTGTAGGAGGAAGTAGTTATGGCGTTGACGAGTCAATCATTTAAACAATATATCTTAGCGTTAACAACTTTATTTGAAGAACAACAAGATATCCTTTGTGAATTGGATAGAAAAATTGGTGATGGTGACCATGGTGTAACGATGAATATTGGTTATCAAGCTGTACAAAAAACGATAAATAATGAATTGCAAACACAAAATGATATCGCAAAAATTAGCGTTGCAGTCGGTAAAAGCTTTTTAGATGCAGTTGGTTCTTCAGTTGGTCCACTCTATGCTTCTGGTTATCTTAAGGCGGCTGTTGCAGTAAAAAACAAAACTGAATTAGATGATGTAGCATTATATCAATTTTGGATTGCTTTTAGTAAAGGTATTAAAGATAGAGGTAAAGCTGAAATCGGAGATAAGACAATGATAGATACGCTTGACCCGTTTTATAAATCTTTAGAAACCTCACTAGATAAGGATGAACCATTTGGGGACGCTTTTAATAAAGCACTGGTGAAAGCGAAGTCTGGAATGGATAGCACGAAAGAGATTATTTCTAATAAAGGACGTTCTAAAAGACTAGGTTATCGTGCCCAAGGACATGTTGATCCAGGCGCGACATCTTCGTATCTTATGTTAGAAACTTTTAAATCATTTATTTAATTACTGTAGCTAAATCTATAAGGAGGAATTAGTATGAAAATAGCAATTGGTGCAGACCATAATGGTTATGAATTAAAAGAAGCGGTTAAAGTTCATGTCGAACAATTAGGACATGAGGTAGAAGATTTTGGTTGTCATCAATGTGCAGAAACTGACTATCCAGATGTAGCTGCTGAAGTAGGTAAAAGCATTCAACAAGGACAAAACGAAAGAGGCATCTTAATTTGTGGTACGGGGATTGGCGTAGCAATCACCGCTAATAAACTCAAAGGCATTCGTGCAGCGCTTGCACATGATTATTACTCTGCAGAACGTGCACAATTAAGTAATAACGCACAAATTTTGACAATGGGCGCTCAAATTGTTGGCATAGAAGTCGCTAAAAAGAATGTTGAAGCTTATCTCAATGTAACTTGGGAAGGCGGTTCACAGCGTAAAGTGGATAAAATAGACCAAGTTGAAAATAATGAAAACAACTAAAATATAATTTGAAATCAATTGATATATTAAAAAGCTCATTCCCAATCACAACAATTTGGGAATGAGCTTTTTATTGTTTAGAGAGGAAATGAGTGATATTTATTTTGTAAAAATAAAAGCATCATACTTTAAAAGATAGCATTGTACAAATCAATAACATGTAATAAATTGATTGCAAGTATATAACATGAATTAAAATAATTAATGTAAATGATATGTCTGAAAAATGACAATTAATAATTAATATTGTGAATAAACTTTGAATTTAATATGATGAGAAGTACAAGACATAAGTAGGGGGATTTGTCGTGCAACTGTCTATAAGATTTCCTAAAGCGACGATGTCTATATTTTTCATCACTATAATCATAGTGTTTATGGCATTAACGCAACAAGTGTCAGCACATGCTACACTTGAAAAAGTAACGCCAAACGCGAACAGCGTTGTAAATGAACAACCAGGAGAAATTGAACTACAATTTAATGAACCAGTACACGCACAATATTCGAGTGTGCAAATTTTTGATGACACTGGAAGTGAAATTGCTGAAGTGAAACCGAGTACAACAGGTTCTTCACAGACATTATCATTTCCTGTGGATGAGTTAGAAAAAGGAACACATAATGTAAAATGGCAAACAATGTCAGCAGATGGTCACGAGATAAGCGATACGTTTGAATTTTCAATTGGTAAAGAAACTGCTAATGGAATTGATACGACACCACCATTTTATGAAAAAGCAGATTTTTGGTTTGGAGCATTACGCTTTATAACTGAAGGACTCATTATTACATTATCAGGCCTATTTCTAGTAAATCAATTGGCAAGTAGAAAAGGGTTATTACCATTTCAGTCTAATCAATATATTAAACCTATTGTATGGATGCTTATGATGCTATCAGTAATGACTGCTTTAGTTTATATGATGACACTTTCTTCAGATGTTGTTTCTGATGTATTATCATTACAAACAGCAGCGCTAATACAAGTGCCATTTGTCTTAACGATGGTGGCCATTATAGTATTGTTAGGGCTATTTACATTGAAACACATGTCACAGAGTTGGTATGTATTCATAACAATATTAATGCTAATCACATTGAGTATGTCTGGACACGCATGGTCTCAAAGCGTGCCTATTTGGTCGATTTTAATTAGAACAGTACATATAGGCGGGATGTCACTTTGGTTAGGTGCATTGATTTATTTACTCCTTGTCATACGTGCGAAATCAAATCAGAGTAGCCATGCTATCAGAGCATTTTTATTGAAATTAAATACGATTGCAGTAGCACTTATTATAATTTCTGGCGTATTGATGTCTATAGACCAAACAAATATATTAGCTATTTGGACTAATATACAAACATGGAGTGCATTGCTCATCGTTAAAGTGGTATTAACGCTCATCATGATGACACTAGGATTTTATCAAACGACACGAGCGTTAGGAAAACAACACCGCGCAAATAAAGTAACATTGTATATTGAATTAATTATGGGAATTATATTGATATTAGTTGGTGTAATTATGAGTCAAATCAATATTCCAGGATAAAGGGAGATAAAATTTATGTTTAAACAAATTATGGCAGCAATCGTCGCATGTATCATTGCAGTGGGCTTTTCTAAAAGTGCAGATGCTCACGTAACGCTAAATCCAGATACGAGTGAACCGGGTTCATATGAAAAGTATGATGTCAGAGTTCCAGTCGAAAAAGATGCAAATACGACTAAAATTGAATTAAAAGTACCGAAAGAACTTACAGTAGTTGGTGTTGAACCTAATGATCAATTTGATCATAAATTAACTAAAGATGATGATGGTAATATTACGAAAATTACTTGGACGGCAAAAGATAAAGGCATTGGCCCAAATGAATTCATCGATTTACCAATCCAAGTGGCGAACCCTGAAAAAGAAGGCGAATTTAAATGGGATGCTTACCAAACATACGATGATGGTGAAACTGTTAAATGGACAGGAGATGAAGATGCAGAAAAACCTGCACCTATTACTAAAGTAGCTAAGGGGAACGAAGATACTGCTGTAAGCAGTCAATCTAGTAATGGCCCAATAGCACTATGGATTGTATCTATTGTTGCAATCATTTTGTCGTTAGTAGCAATCTTTAAAAAGACAGCTAAATAAAATAGGTGTATAAAGTTATTTAATAAAATAAATAAAAAGACGAGTCATCTTAAAAATATGACTTGTCTTTTTAATGAGTAAGTTTGTTGAATTGTCACTGTAATTTTTTTAAAAATATCCTATAATAGCTATAAGGAGGAGTCTCGATGCGCAGAATATTGTATGCTTTTTTAGTCTATACAATCTTAGGTTTACTAAGTGGGTTTTATTATCGTGAATTAACATTAGCGTATGATTTTACTGGTGAAACGCAACTTGTAGTTGTACACACACATACGTTGATATTAGGCATGTTTATGCATCTTATTTTATTACCTGTAACAAAAGTCTTTAATTTAAGTAGTTATTATCTATTTAATTGGTTCTACATTATATTTAACCTAGGTGTATTAACAACAATAGGGATGATGTTTACTAAAGGAACATATCAAGTCATAGGTAAAACAGTACCAGAATCATTTGCAGGATTTGCTGGTATCGGACATACAATTTTAACAGCAGGGTTTATTTTATTATTCTTCTTGTTAAAAGGTGCAATTATCAAAGATCCTAAAAATGAAAAATAAACTGTAATGCTACATTAAGTATGATCATAAATTTAAAAAGAATCTGGGAGATAAGTACATGTCCCAGATTCTTTTATTATATTAGCAGTGGCTGACTGAATTGAAAAAGCACTTCAGCTTTTATACGTCATTTCTAATCAGCTTTGCCGGGGTGGTTCCACTCCTTTATTTTCTAGATGAGAAACTTCGTTAATAAAGTATAATCTAAGAAAAATGACCGTATCGGTATATCCATTTTAAGTATACAAATTAATGAAAAAGGGACTGGAAATAACAGCGTTTCCATTGATAATCGTTATCATTTCAAGCATAATAGTATCAAGAGAAAAGATAGATTTTGGGAGGATTCATTATGAATGACGTTATAATTATTGGTGGTGGACCAGCAGGATTGTACGCAAGTTTCTATGCGGGTTTACGAGGTATGAGTGTTAGAATTATTGATATACAAGATAAACTTGGTGGGAAAATGCATGTTTACCCTGAAAAAATTATATGGGACATTGGCGGTTTAGCGCCTAAACCATGTGGCGAAGTAATTAAAGATACAGTTACACAAGGTTTACATTTTAATCCTGAAGTCAATTTGGAAGAACGTGTCTTAGACATTAGAAAAATAGCGGAACAACATTTTGAAATTGAAACGGATAAGCATAATATTTATGACGCCAAATCTGTCATCATTGCAATAGGCGGTGGTATTATTAATCCTAAGCAATTAGATATCAAAGATGCAGAGCGCTATAAACTAACGAATTTACATTATGTAGTACAATCATTGAAAAAGTTTAAAAATAAAAACGTATTGATTTCAGGCGCTGGGAATTCTGCATTAGATTGGGCAAATGATTTAAGTGGTTATGCCAAAAGTGTCACACTTATTTATCGTAAAGCAGATATTAAAGGCTATGAGGCAATGAAAGATGTGTTGGATAAATTAGAAGTTGAAAAATTACCTAACACACATATTCATCAACTTATTGGTGATTCTACACAAACTAAAATTGAACAGGTTATTTTAGAAAATACAGAAACGAAAGAACAAATTGCTAAAACATTTGATGAAGTGATTATTAGTCATGGCTTTGATCATGAAAATACATTACTAGAAGAATCTTCAACTCAAGTTGATATGTTTAACGAATATAGTATTAAAGGTTTTGGCAATACATCTACGAGTATTGAAGGGCTGTATGCATGTGGTGATATTATCTATCACGAGGCAAAAGCACATCTTATTGCTAGTGCATTTAGTGATGCAGCTAATGCCGCAAACTTAGCTAAATTATATGTCGAGCCTAAAGCCACACCTGAGGGTTATGTATCTAGTCACAATGATGTGTTTAAAGAATCAAATAAAGTGGTTATGAAAAAATATCTTTAAAATAAAAGTAAGCTAAGAAGCTATGTGATATGGTAAATGTTACATAGTGTTTTTTTAGGAGTTGTTCGTAAATGATAGAAATAAAGCATAAGGCCCCAACAGTTTCAGAGTATCGAAATTTACGCAAAATAGCAGGATTGAGTGAGAAATCACAAAAAGCAGCAGCAAAAGGTTTAGCTAATGCTTGTTTTGATGTATCAATTTATGATAATCAATTGCTTATTGGCATGGGGAGGGTAATTGGCGATGGTGGGACAGCGTTTCAAATTATTGATATAGCTGTTAATCCTAATTATCAAGGGCAAGGCTATGGCAAGTTGATTATGACAAATATTATGGCGTACATTTCTGCTGAAGCTGAACAAGGCACATATGTCAGTTTAATTGCTGACTATCCAGCAGATCAGCTATATGCACAATACGGTTTTATAACGACAGAACCGCATTCGGCAGGGATGTATCGAAAATATTAAAATATAATAAAGTTGGCTCAGCTAATAACATAAAAACACTTTCGTTGAATACATTTTAATATGCATTCAACGAAAGTGTTTTTCTATGAAAAGAGCCACTTATTCACTAAATTTTAATATATTTATTTCTTTTGCCTTAATATGATGAATAATTTTTTATTTGAAAAATGTTATTGATTTGTGCCTACTCCTTACTAGCTAATAAAGCAAAAGCCGATACAGGATGAAGTTGTGCACACAAAAAACGCGAACAAAAAAGCTGACGACAAAATCTTACGATTTTGTCGTCAGCTATGAGGTGAAACTGATGTCAGCGTTTTTATATAATGAAATTATTTTGTTTCATTTATATTTGCTTCGTTTGCATTTGTTCTAGTACGTAATTCCGCTTCAATTTCTTCTAAGCTACGTCCACGAGTTTCTGGTAAGTATTTAATAACAAAGATTAAAGCTACAATACCAACAGCTGCGAATATTAAGAATACTTGTTCTACTGGTAATACTTCAGTCAAGAGTGGGAAGAATTGTGCAACTAATAAACTACCAATTGACAATACTAATGCTGCCAGACCCGTTGCTGCACCACGTGCACGCATTGGGAATAATTCTGGTAACATAACCCATAGTACTGGTCCCCAAGTGAAACCAAAGAATATAATAAATAGAGTTAAACAAGCAACAATAATCCAAGCTGATGATTGAATTCCCATTGACCATATTAAGATAGCCATGATTAATAATGAAGCAACCATACCGATATTACCGATAATTAATAGACGTTTACGGTCAATTTTATCAATAATATTAATAGCGACAATTGTAACTACCACGTTCACTGCACCGATGCCGACTGTACCTAAAATAGAAGTAGCATCTCCTAATCCAGCTTTACTAAAAATAGTAGGTGCATAGTAAATGATCGCGTTAATACCTATGATTTGTTGCAGCAAGGCAAACACACAACCAATTAACAGAGTAGGTCTTAACCAAGCTGATTTTAAGACATTCCAAGTGCTGTCAGAAACCTTGTTGATTTCTTTCATATCAGCAATTTCTTTATCTATTTCATTATGTTTAAATGTTAATTTCATAACGTCTCGAGCAGCTTTTTCGCTTCGATGTTCAAGTAACCATCTTGGACTTTCAGGCATAAATGCTACACCGATAAGCAAGATGATAGAAGGTACAATAGCAAGACCTAACATCCATCTCCAGCCTTCAATTGGTGTGAAAGCGTAGTTGATTAAATATGATGATAAAATACCAATTGTAATCATTAATTGGTTTAATGAACTTAATGATCCACGTTGTTCTGTTGGTGCCATTTCAGATAAGTATACTGGAACGATTGCGGTAGAACCACCAACAGCTAAACCAATAACTAGACGACCAAGCACTAAGATTTGCATTGATGGTGCTAATGCTAGTATTAATGCTCCGACAATGTAAATGATTGCTATGATAAACACAACACGTCTACGTCCAAGTCTGTCGGACATTGGTCCACTCGCTCCCGAACCAACAATTGCCCCAACGAGCATAGATGAAACGACTAAACCTTCTGTAAAACTATTTAAAGGAATATCATCTTTTATAAATAATAAAGCACCAGATATGACTCCCATGTCATAACCGTAGAGTAATCCACCTAAGGCACCAAGGAAAAAGATGAGTTTCTTATTTATTTTCATTCCCAAACCCTCCTGATTTAATTCGATAGATATAAGTATACGCTTTCATATATTGGTTGTAAATATTAAAGTATAAGATTTTTATTAATTCATATGTGTTTATATCAAACGGAATATTTTCTATATGTGAATAAAAATGAATTTATATTTAAAATGCAAAAACCCCTACTTCAAAATATGAATTGAAGTAGGGGTAAGGAATTATTGTTTTACTATGCTTCGAAATCGATTACGATACGGCCAGAATTGTTATGTTCAAGGACTTTTTTAATACTATCTTCGATATGGCTAAATTTGATTACTTGTTTAATTTCGTGTAAATGATCTGGTTTTAAGTCTCTAGCTAATCGACGCCAGATATGTTTACGTTGTTTCATTTCAGTATAAACTGAATCAATACCTATAATACTAGTACCTCTTAATATGAAAGGAAATACTGAACTATCAAATTTATGACCACCAGTCATACCGATTACTGCGATACTTCCATTATAATCTATTTGTTTGATAATCTGAGATAAGCTTTCGCCACCTACAGGATCAATTGCTCCTTGCCAAGTACGTTTGCCAAGGAGTTTATTATCAGTTTCGCTAATACGAGGTATAACTTCTTTTGCGCCGAGTGATTTAAGTTTTTCTTCAACACCTGATTTACCTGTGCTCGCTACAACATCAAAGCCAATAGAATCTAACATCATAACAGCAAGTGTTCCAACACCACCTGTAGCACCACGTACAAGTACGTCATCTTTTTCAACTGAAAGTCCGTTACGCTCTAATTTCTCTATTGCTAATCCTGCTGTATAACCCGCTGTTCCGTAAATCATAGCCTCTTCCAGTGTTAAATCTTTAGGTAATGGCACGATCCATTCTTCTTTGACACGAGCATATTCACTAAATCCACCATAATGACTGCTCCCTAAATCGTAACCAGTTACGATTACTTCTTCGCCAGGTTCGAATGCGTGCGTATCAGAATGTTCTATTACACCTGCTAAATCAATACCTGGAACCATTGGATAAGTATTAACAACTTTTGAATTTTCAACCGTTGCTAATGCATCTTTATAATTGATACCTGAGTACTTAACCTTAATCAGCACTTCACCTTCTGGAAGGTCATCTATAGTTATATCTTTAAATTGATTTGTTACTTTGCCGTCCTGTTCGTCGACCACAAAAGCTTTAAATGATTCAGTCATTGCCTTAGGGCACTCCCTTATGTATATATTTATGCACAATTAAAAAACTAGAATCAACTTTATCATGTAATTGCAAATTACACAATAAGGCTAGACATAAGGTTTTAGAAGTAAGCGCTTCAAAGTCAAAAACTTTTGGTTTTGTTACAAGATGAGAATTATTGTAAATATACTCTTGCGAAAATAGCGGAATTATGAAAAATTTATAGTAAAATTATCCTAGTTTTAGTATAATAAATAACAAATATTAATAGAAATAGAGGTGGAATCATGACCCACTGTATTGAACATGTTAAACAATCTGAAGTTAACATGTTGAGAGATTTGTGTATGACAACGTTTAGAACAACATTTGAGGAGGGAGAATATTCTGAGGAAGATTTCAAACATTACTTTAATGAAGCATATGCTGTCGAACAACTAAAAAAAGAGTTACTAAATAAAAATTCATTCACTTACTTTTATAAAGAGAATAATAAAGTTATTGGCTATTTTAAATTGAATATTAATGAGGCTCAAACGGAAGCTATGGGTAATGAATATCTTGAACTACAGCGTATTTATTTTTTACCTCAAGCGCAAGGTAGTGGTAAAGGTAAAAGTGTCTTTGATTTTGCAGTGGCTAAAGCAAAAGATCTGAACAAATCAAAGCTTTGGTTAGGTGTATGGGAGCATAATACGCAAGCTTATCGATTTTATCAAAAACAAGGGCTTGCAGTGACTGGAGAACATCAATTTTATACAGGTTCTATTATCGATACGGATTTAATTATGGAGAAATATTTATAAATAGCATGAATTGGATCAAATAAATTAATGGAATAATTAAGTAACAATTTAAATATCATAAATTAAGTTAACTTATTAAGCTGATAATAATGTAAATTAAAGTTTTGAAATTTTTAGTTCTCATTAAATTTATATTTTCTTTCGAAAGATTTTTGACAAAAGATGTTTATTTTTAAATTTATAGTGAATAACATACTAATTCTCATCTAACTTATTGGCAAATTAATACATATGGCTAAACTATTAAGTTATGAGTATTAAAACATAAGGAGGTTTTCTATATGAAAAAATTATTAGCAGGGGCGCTGACACTATCTTTAGCTTTAGCTGCTTGTTCAAATGGTGGCGATGACGAAAGTAATAACAAAGATGATAGTTCAGATGACAAAAAATCTAGCGAAGACCAATCAAAAGATTCTAAGAATGATGACAAGAAGAGCAATGATAGCTCTGACAAAGATTCAGACAGTAAATCTGGTGACAGCAATTCAAGCGATGATGATAGTTCTGATAGCAACAGTAATAGTGACTCAGATAGTGATAGTTCATCAAGCGACAGTGGAAATGCTACAGATAGCAATGATTCAAATTCAAATGATAGTAATGGCGCTAACAGTTCTAATAGTGGCGATAGTGCTAATAGTTCAAGTGATGCAAATTCTAATAGCAATGCAGCTAATAGTGGTAGTAACGCTAATGGTTCTGCAGATAGTGCAAATGCAAACGGTGCAAATGGTAATGCGAATGCAAACAATGATGCATCAAACAATGCGAATACAAACAATGCAAACAATGGTACAGCAAATTCAGGGACATCAGAATATGTACCACCGTACCAAGGACAAAATGTGGTTCCAGTTTCACAAAATATTTCGTCAGGAACTGTTGATAATCAAGCCGCATTACAGAATTTACCTAACTTCCAAAACTCATTAGATAATGCAATGGCAGAAGTTAACTCAATTAATGGTCAATCTAATCCTTATAATGATTATGCCATTGAAGGAAGCGAAGGTAATTATAGTTATATCTTTAGTTTCCAAAATCAAGCTGAACCAGGAACATACGCAATTGCTACAGTAGATCAACAAGGAACTGTACGAGTTGTAGATCCAGCTTATCATCAATAATCAATTGAAGTAGTAATCATACACAAAAAAAGGCTAGGAGCTCTCATTACTGTAATGAGGTTTCCTAGCCTTTTTATTATATGATTAACGATATTTCTATATTAGTTATATGTTTTATTACACTTTTTAATAATATGAGACAGTGTTTCAAAAGCATGATTATCTTTATTGATAAAGGGATTGGAATGAATCTCTGTCATTTGATGACTAATTAAATCATTTAACAAAGCCTTAGCATCACTATATCTAACAGTAGCTAATGAATGCATAACTTCATCATAAACTCCACGTTCAGCAATGTATTTAGCGTGATTTGGTGTGTACTGACAAACAGTTTTATTAATTGTTAATGCATCAAAAATAATAGAAGAATAGTCTGTGAGTACAATGTCTGAAACTAATAATAAGTCTTGAACTTCTATATGTGGCGGTGCAAGAATTGCATTTTCAGGAATATAAGAAGCTTGATCTTCAATATGTCCTTTAAATATAACATTATATTTATTGAGTAATCCGTCACTAATAGGTAATAGATCTGAATCATCTTGGTGAGATTTCCATGTTGGCGCATAAAGTAAAGTTTCTTTTTCAGGGTCTAACTTCAATTCTCGTTTAATAAAAGAAATATAATGGTGATCCGTTTGTTTATCTAGCAAATATCTGATTCTAGGATAACCACAGTTTAAAATATGTGTTTGTTGTTGTGGAAAAGCAGATTTGAAATATTCAATAATGGATTCACTATCGCATACAAAATAATCTTGCTGTAACCACTTATTATATTTACGTGCTCGGTAATTGTAAATATTTAGATTTTGTGATGGTTCATTACTATCTAAAAACAGTTTTTTAATAGGTGTACCGTGCCAAAGTTGAATAATAGTTCCATTAGGTTTTAGTGTATCAGGAATATTACTTTCTAATATCACTACACATGCGCTTTCTATGAGATCTTTTGCTTTTGGATCATCTGGCTTGATGAAGTTTGGACCATTGACATCATCGGTTATAAAATATATTGGTAATTTTGAAAAATGTTTAGCAAAATGATTGAACAAGTAACGAGAGTTACCTCTAAAACCATAATCAAAGCCTAAGAATACAATATGATTTTTAACTTTTGACGGGTTTTTTTCATATATATAGCTTTTTTCTCGATGCTTTTTAACTGACTGGCGTTGCACAATATTGAAAAGCCAATGGGGCATTTTGAAACCTGTAGCATTCAACCATTTATCAGTAAAACGCATTTGTTCAGGCGCCAATGTTTCATTCGTTTTAAATGGAAGGACATGTTTATGTTCATATGCCAATTTATTTAAATTAAATTTTGTCGTATTCAATGGTGTCAGTTGGTGTATATCCTTCCATATCTTGCTACTTGTAGTAAACGACTGACTGAAATCAAAAGTGACATGACTGTCAGTAACAACATCATCTTGCAATAGTGATATTAAAGCTAAGTCAAATAAATTTTGTATATTAAATTCATCTATAATACGTTGCGTTGTTTCTATATGGAAAATGATGTTTGGATAGTGATTAATATTTTCTATCCAATCATTAAATGTAATCTCTAATTTACCAAAATAACGACAATCATTTATGTATTGTTGGTTAACAGTATAGTCAGCTACAATCGTGCAAGGCTTCAAATTAACTGCCTCAATCATATTTTGGTGTGTTTTTATACTGTTGTTAATTACAACAAAATGTGTATAATCTTCTAGTGTTGCTTTTTTTAGTTGAGTTTCTAAATGTTGCCACTCAACTAATTCAATTTGTTTTATCATTAATATCCCTCTACTTAATCATTATTGTTACTATTTTACCACGGAGTGCACTTGAGATAAATGAATCCCTTGCAGAGCAGGTTTTAAAATTTTAAACTTCGTGTTACGCTAGAAAAAATAATGAAAGTTTTAAAAAGTATATTGTATTTAATACAGAAAATGTTATAATTTCATTGTGAAAAAAATCACAATAACGAGCTATCTCAATATAAATTAAAATAGAAAGAAGTAGTGAAGCAAATGTTTGTAGAAACTTTTAACCCCTTTAACAATGTATTAGTCTCATCTATCATTGCAGCGATTCCTATTATTTTATTCTTGTTATGCTTAACTGTATTTAGAATGAAAGGGATATATGCATCAATTACTACTGTAGTCGTTACATTAATCATTGCAATATTGTGTTTTAAACTACCAGTAAGTATTGCTTCTGGTGCAGTTGTCGAAGGATTTTTCCAAGGTATCATACCTATTGGTTATATTGTTATCATGGCAGTATTATTATATAAAGTTACAACTGAAACAGGGCAGTTCCAAACTATTCAAGATAGTATATCTAGTATTTCACAAGACCAACGTATCCAATTATTACTTATTGGTTTTGCGTTTAATGGATTCTTAGAAGGTGCTGCAGGTTTTGGTGTACCAATTGCAATATGTGCTCTTTTACTAACTCAGCTTGGTTTCGCTCCATTACAAGCAGCGATGCTATGTTTAATTGCAAATGCTACAGCAGGGGCGTTTGGTGCGATTGGTTTACCTATCACTGTAATTAACACTTTAGGATTACCAGAAGATATTACAGGTATGGCAGTATCACAAATGTCTACGCTCACTTTATTCATTATGAATATGGCAGTACCATTCCTATTAATATGGATTATTGATGGTTTCAAAGGTATTAAAGAAACATTGCCAGCCATCTTAATTGTAAGTATTACTTATACAGTATTACAGGCTGTAATTACATTATTTGTTGGACCTGAATTAGCAGATATTATTCCACCATTAGGCGCAATGTTAGCATTAGCTTTATTTTCTAAAAAATTTCAACCAAAACATATCTTTAGAATTAATAAAGAAGAAAAACCACAAGAAATTGATCAACATAAAGCGAAAGAAATTGTTTATGCATGGAGCCCGTTTTTCATTTTAACAGTATTTGTAATGATATGGAGTGCACCAAACTTCAAAGCACTGTTTGAGCCAGGTGGTGCATTAGAAGCGTTCGTCTTTAACATCACATTGCCGGGTACTTATAGTGAGATTGCAAATAAAGCAATTAGTCTTCCATTAAACATAATTGGTCAAACAGGTACAGCCATTCTTTTAGTAATAATTATTACTATTTTAATGTCTAAACGTGTTGGTTTTGCTGATGGTGGTCGACTATTTAAACTTTCATTTAAAGAACTTTGGTTACCAATTATCACAATATGTTTTATCTTAGTAATTTCAAAACTTATGACGTATGCAGGATTAAGTAATGTAATTGGTGAAGGTATTGCAAAAACAGGCGCTATATTCCCATTACTATCTCCAATTTTAGGTTGGATTGGTGTCTTTTTAACTGGATCAGTGACAAATAATAATACGTTGTTTGCGCCGATTCAAGCAGCTGTTGCAAATAATATAGGAGCAAGTGGCGCGTTACTCGTTTCTGCCAATACTGTTGGTGGTGTAGCAGCGAAACTTATATCTCCGCAATCTATTGCAATCGCAACTGCATCTGTACAACAAGTTGGTAAAGAATCTCAATTGTTGAAAATGACATTACGCTATAGTATTGCGATGCTCGTCTTCATATGTATTTGGACATTTATCTTGAATTTCTTTATCTAGAAATAAATAATATTTAGCTGTCGACAGAGTTCAGACTTTGTTGGCAGTTTTTTTGTTTTACGTAGATAGCGCTAATTTATATAAATCTATAATGATTTGCCTAAATCAAAGTTTTATCTTGTAGTCTTCGATGAAAGATTGACCCGAATCACGATAGATATTTAAATAAAAAAAGATGTTGGAGTATAAATTGATATGCTCCAACATCTTTTTTATTTTGAATTAAGCATATTTGAAAACTGTTGATAAACAGCCTCAGGTGAATAAGTAGCTACGGTCTTGAAACCATTTTCTATAAGGACTTGTTCTTTGAATTCTTGATTGATGAGTCTACGCAGTTTATTCGACAATTCAGTCACGTTCTTATGATCTATTAAATAACCATTTACGTTATTTTTAATAATAGAATCAGGCCCAGCGTTCCCACTAAAGCTTACTACAATATTACTTTGGTTCATGGCTTCTAAGATAACCATGCCGAAACCTTCGTTACGTGAAGGAACAACTGTAATTTCACTAATTGCTAATTGTTCATTTAATTGTTGCGTTGAACCTTGTAGTAAAACAATATCTGATAAGTCATATCGATCAATAAGTTGTTGTAATGCATCTCTTTCTTGCCCTTCTCCAAAGATGTGTACTTTATAGCCAAATTTTCTGACGATATGCTGAATGGGATTAATACTATCGATGAGTATGTCGAATCCTTTTTCATATTCTAAACGGCCAGCTGCAGTAATTATTTTTTCTTTTGTTTTATTAAGTCTAGGTTCATCTAAAATATTTGGAACAACATAAATAGGTGTTTGAATATAAGATTGATATTTAATTTTATCTACAGTAGTAAGTGTAGTCACTTTATCTAAAGCGGTATATGCATCAATGATTTCTTGTTGAAATGCTTCAGGATGGGCTTCAAAATTCATATGCTCCATGCCAATAGTTTCAATGTTGTTTTGTGCATATTTTGCAATCAATATATTAAAACTGGCTCTAGTCCCGATTAAAACGTCTGTATCGATTTTACGAATGGATTTAATCATCTTTTTCTCTATATAACGTGAAAACTGGTTTAAACCTGGTTCATTTTTTGAAAGTACTTTAGGTTTAGAAAATGAAGTGTATTTATTAATACGGTTAAAAAGTAAATTTTTGAAATTTTTAGGGTGCAACTGATAATTGATTAAAGGTTTTATAACGATAGAATCATGGAGTTCGAAATAAGGTTTTAAATCACCTTTAAATATAGAAATGATTTCGACTTTATGACCTTTTTTAGCCAGTGTATTAGCTAATTGTGAAATAGATTTTACAGTACCTCCCATGGCATAGATATTATGCATGAAAAAAGTGATTGATTTCATCGGAAAACCTCCAAATGTTTCTTAACTTAAATTAGAATTCATTATATCATGAAATGTATAATGTGTTTTTATTAGTAGTATCAAACTTATTTCAGTATTTAAAAAGCATTTTAACGTCTTTTTAGAAGATATAATAGCTCTTTTAACTAACAGTTTGGTTAACACATATTAACAAAATTTGTGTAGAATTACTGAAAGCCCTTTTTTCATAGGGCGATTACGTATATAATTAGAGAAGTATAAAGATATATTTCGTTATTTTTACATTTTAATCAATAATAACGGCAAGGTTTTTTATTTTTTAGTTATAGAAAACGCTTCATCCACTTTTTTAAAAGGATAAAGATAACGTTTCTATAAACATATATAAAAGGGGGACTGTGTTTGTTATGAGCACAAAACATAGCAAAACAGATGTCATCTTAATCGGTGGCGGTATCATGAGTGCAACATTAGGAACTATATTAAAAGAACTCGCACCAGAGAAAGAGATTAAGATGTATGAAAGGTTATCTACGCCAGCAGAAGAAAGTTCTAATGGTTGGAACAATGCGGGTACGGGTCACTCTGCATTATGTGAGTTGAATTATACAAAAGAAAATAAAGATGGTTCAATAGATATAAATAAGGCTGTAAAAATTAATGAACAATACCAAGTTACTAAACAATTTTGGAATTACTTAGTTAAACAAGGTCAACTTACGCAACCTGAAGCATTTATTAAGCCAGTACCTCACATGAGTTTTGTACAAGGTGTCCGTAACGTAGATTTCTTAAAAAGACGTGTGGACAGATTAAACAAAAACATTCTATTCAGTAATATGGAAATTACTGATAATAAAGATAAAATAGCTGATTGGGTACCATTGATGATGGAAGGTCGTACATCTCATGTACCAATGGCAATGAGTTATGATAAAACTGGTACAGATGTTAACTTCGGTGCACTAACTAAAAAGTTATTTGAAAACTTAGAAGAAAAGCAAGTTGAATTAAATTATGAACATGAAGTACAAGATCTTAAACAACGTGAAGACGGTGTTTGGGAGATGAAAGTTAAAGATTTACAAACAGATATCGTGACATTTGTTGAAAGTGATTTCGTGTTCATCGGTGCTGGTGGCGCAAGTTTACAATTGCTACAAAAAACAGGTATTAAAGAATCCAAACATGTTGGTGGGTTCCCTGTAAGTGGCTTGTTCTTAGTATGTAAAGATGAATCAATTACAACGCAACATCTTGCTAAAGTATATGGAAAAGCTTCAGTAGGAGCACCACCAATGTCAGTACCACATTTAGACACACGTTACATAGATGGCAAACGTACAATATTATTTGGTCCATTTGCTGGATTTTCACCTAAATTCATGAAAACTGGTTCAAATATGGATTTAATTAAGTCTGTGAAACCAAACAACTTAATTACAATGCTGTCTGCAGGAATTAAAGAAATGAGTTTAACAAAATATTTAATTTCACAACTTACCCTTTCAAATGAAGAGCGTATGGAAGACTTACGTCAATTTGTTCCTAATGCTAAGAGTGAAGATTGGGAAATTGTTGTAGCTGGTCAACGTGTGCAAGTTATCAAAGATACAGAAAATGGTAAGGGAACATTGCAATTTGGTACCGAAGTTATAACTTCTGAAGACGGTTCATTGTCTGCATTGTTAGGTGCGTCGCCTGGTGCTTCTACAGCAGTAGATATCATGCTTGATATGCTTAAACGTTGCTATGGTGAAGAATTTAAACAATGGGAAGACAAAGTGAAAACAATGGTGCCTTCATATGGCATGAAACTATCAGATAATGAAGCACTTTATACGAAATTGAATGAAGAAATCACGAAAAATTTAAAAATAAATTAATATTGCTTTGGCATTGATATGATAATAAGCAATGAAAATAAGCGCACGGTTAATCTAGTATCATACTAGGCTAACCGTGCGCTTTTAATTTAACTTTTACGGATTTCGATAGAGAATGTAGTGCCCTTATTTTTTTCGCTTACTATGGATATCGTACCACCATGTAGTTCAAAAATGGCCTTAGCAATAGCAAGGCCTAAGCCATTACTATTGTCATGATTACTTGCTTTATAAAAACGTTCGAACAAACGAGATTGTGTTTCTTCAGTCATACCCTGACCATCGTCTGTAATTGTACACTTAATAGAATCTAAATCTTGCTTAAGTATAATATCTATCGTACCGCCTTGAATTGAATATTTAATTGCATTTGTAATGAGGTTTTGGAATGCTTGATGTAATAAGCGTTCGTTACCAACCATTTCAATATTTTCTAAATCTGACATGATGATTAAATCTTTTTCATTGGCAGAAAATTGTTCATGGCGAATAATTTGTTTTAAAAGTTGATTAAGTTCAATGTGATCTTTAAATTCAAGATGTGCACCATTATCAATTTCGGATAACAATAAAAGTTCTTTTGTTAATTCGCTAAGTTGTGTAGTGATTTGGTAAATATCATCAATATAGCGCTCACGTTCCTGATCGCTCTTAGCAAATTTGAGCTGATCAAGTAGATGATGAACATGTGTCAATGGTGTTTTGATTTCATGAGAAACGTTCTGAACGAAATGTTGTCTCATATCATCTAATTGTTTTAATGAAAGTCTCATCTTATCAAATCGATATTGTAACGTGCCTAATTCATCTTTACGTGTGATTTTAATTGCTGTATCAAAATTACCTTGCATAAGACGTTCTGTCGCGTTTTTCAATTGTTGAATGGGTTTGATTAATGTATAAGTTGAAGAAATAACTAGGATGATAGAGATAATGAGTAATAACGATATTAGTATCGCTAAGAATATTCTAAATTCACTAAATGTTTTACCGATATCAGGTCTCATGAAGACGGCATAGTTTTGACCTTCGGATTCAAAAGCAATACCTACTGTATTTTGAGTAGTATTTTCAAAAAAACCAGTAATAATAGGCGTGTAAGGTAAATTTTTAATACCATGATAATCTTTACCGTTTAATACACTTTGAACATCTTGTTGTGCTATATTATCTTTTCTGAATGCTTCACCATAGTATGTTCTTTTTCCATTTTCTGAAATAGTCATAATTTGGTAATTCATTTCACCTAAATGTTTGAAAAATGGTGGGTGACTATCAATTTTTGATTCTTTTTGATATTCCATCGAATCTTTTAGAGTACGCATAATTTTTGCGTCATTATTTTCTTTCAAAAAATTATGATAAATAATATTTGTACATAAAAAACTGACTACTGCACTGAAGAGCATAACAACAATAGTATACACTGCAATGCGTGTATAGAGTGATTTAAACATGATCATCCACCTTATAACCCAATCCACGCACTGTATGAATTGTTACTGATGCTTCCAATTTTTCAAGCCTTTTTCTAAGGCGTTTAATATGAACATCGACAGTACGCTCATCACCTTCATAATCAAATCCCCATATTTTTTCTATTAAATCATCACGATTAAAAACTTGTCTTGGATGAGAAGCAAGGATAAATAGCAATTGGAATTCTTTATTAGGCAAATTCATTGTTTTAGAATCTGTCTGTAATTCTAAATACGCTTGATTAAGCGTCAGGTTGCCAATAGTAATTTCACTATTAGCATTAATGTTATAGCGCTTCAGCACAGCTTTAATTCTGAAAATGAGCTCTTTTACTTCGAAAGGTTTCGTGACATAGTCATCTGTGCCTGTTAAATAAGCTTGTTCTTTATCACTTAGCGCATCGCGCGCAGTTAACATGATAACTGGCATATCGTAATCTTCTTTTAAAATTTTACAGAGCTCAAAACCGCTCATGCCACCCATCATAATATCTACAATGGCAATGTCTACTAGATTTGATTCTAGATAGGACAGTGCGTCTTCAGCGCTTGATTGCGTAATTGTTTCTAATCCTTCACGACGAATATAATTAGAAACATACTCTAATATTTTTTTGTCATCATCGACAATAAGACAAGTTGTCATGGGCAATGTCTCCTTCTTCATTTTATTGTCATTATAAACGTTACTCATAGACTTCACAAATAACAAAAGTTTTTAAAAAATGAACATAAGTTCATATTGAGTTCACATAAGGAGGATAAACTCTAGATATAAGTTTTGGAGAAGGAGTGGAAATGATGAAATTAGCATGGCAGGAGATAAAATATTATAAATTCCGTTATATTTTAATTATGTTAATCATTTTATTACTAGGTATTATGGTTCTATTTATTAGCGGATTAGCACAGGGGTTAGCAAGAGAAAACATATCGATGTTAGACAATATGAAAACTGAAAAATATGTTTTACAGGATAATAAGCAACCACAAATTGAGAAATCAATTATCAAACCAGAACAACAAAAGAAAATAGAAGATATTACAAACCAAGAACCATTAAAATTAGCGTCACAAACATTAAAAATTGATAAAACCGAAGAAGATGTTGTGATGATTAATACAGTGAATAATGACAAGCCTGAATTGGCAGAAGGTAGTTATCCAACAAAAGATAATGAATTTGCAATTAATAGTAAGCTCACTGCAGAAGGTATAAACGTTGGTGACATGGTTGAAGTTAAAGATGGTAAAGAATTAAGAGTATCAGGTGTTATCAACGATACGATGCATTCACATAGCTCAGTCGTGATGATGAGTGATAGTGGCTTCGACAATTTGAACAAACAAGTGAGTACAGTTTATCCTGTTAAAGACTTAACAAGTAAACAACAAGATGAAATAAATAAAATCTCAGATGTCAAAGTATTTACACAAGATGATATTACAAGTGAAATACCAAGTTATCAAGCAGAGCAAGCGCCATTAAATATGATGATTGTAAGTTTATTCGTGATTTCAGCGATCGTACTTAGCGCATTCTTCTATGTTATGACGATTCAAAAAATACCAGAAATCGGTATCTTAAAAGCAATTGGCATCAAAACAAAACATTTATTAAGTGCATTATTAATTCAAATATTAATTACTACTATGATCGGCGTGTTAATTTCTGTAGGATTTGTGAGTGGTTTATCATTAATTATGCCCGTGTCAATGCCATTCCATGTAACACTATCTAATCTATTATTAGTTGTAGGCGTATTTATTGTAGTGGCAATTATAGGTGCAGTGTTATCGTTCATTAAACTGTTTAAAGTAGACCCTATTGAAGCAATTGGAGGTGGAGAATAATGAGTTTACAAGTAAAAGATATTAAAAAATCATTTGGGAAAGGTCCATCAGAAACGCCTGTATTAAAAGGAATAAACTTTGAAGTAAATGATGGAGAATTCGTAATATTAAATGGTGCGTCAGGTTCAGGTAAGACAACATTACTTACTATTTTAGGTGGTTTACTCTCACAAAATAGTGGTGACATTTTGTATAATGGTTCTCCATTATATGCAGGAGATAAAAAAGCATCAGAATTAAGATTGAATGAAATTGGATTTATATTCCAATCTTCACATTTAGTGCCTTATTTAAAAGTGAAAGCACAATTAACGACAATAGGTAAAGAAGCTGGAATGTCTAAAAATGATGCTAGTCAAAGAGCGGAAATGTTATTAAAACAAATAGGATTAGAACACCGTTTAAATGTATTTCCACATATGTTATCTGGTGGGGAGAAACAACGTGTAGCGATTATGAGAGCATTGATGAACAATCCTAAAATTATACTTGCGGATGAACCTACAGCAAGTTTAGATGCAGAACGTGCAACTGAAGTTATTCACATGATTAAAAATCAAATACAAAGTAAAAAAATGATAGGTATAATGATTACCCATGACAAAAGATTATTTCAGTATGCAGACAGAGTAATTGAATTAGATAATGGTGTAATTGTGAATTCATAACCCATAAAAGTCTAATTCCTTTTGAAGCGCTTGGGAGATAAAAATAATAAATAACCTTTTTAGAACGGGGAGAAGGAAATGGGACAGAAATTTAATTTTTTTCAATGAAATTTAGTTGTATGAGCCATCCCGACACAGCTGACTGTTAAATGGAATATAAGAGCCGAAGCGCTTTTTAAATTCAGTCAGCCACTGCCAATAAAAATAAGAGGCTGAGACATGTGATATGTCCCAGCCTCTTATTTTTTACGTTCTTATTCATCTTATGTTTAATACTATTAATAAATACTTAATACTGTGTCACGTTGATCTATTTGCTAAATTGATATTTTAATCGATTTAAAGCTGGTTGTTTTTAACATTATATGTCTAAGAAGTAGGGATGTGCCACAATGCAAAAATACAAGAAAAAAATAATGTAGCAAAGTAAACTGTAAGCAATAACTTGTATTGATACATTAATGCTAAAAAGTCTCTAATTAAGGCAACTTCAAAAAAGTGATAAGGTGTATGACTTCCTACGCCTTTTAATTTAAGGTCTAACTTTTGGCCGAAGCGGACTGCACGCATAATATGAAATTGACTTGTGACACAGACAATCTTAGGTTTTGTATTGAATGACTGCTGTATTAGTGCTTTTGTAAATTTAATGTTTTCATATGTACTCGTAGATGCATCTTCCATTAAAATTTGAGCTGGGTTCACGCCACGATCAACTAAGTAACGAAACATGGCCAAAGCTTCAGATATAGGTTCATCCGGACCTTGTCCACCACTTACGATAAATTGGGCATTTGGTTGTTGTTTATACAATGCTAATGCTCGATCTAATCTATTAGCTAACATAGGCGTGACATGTTCATTAAAAATACCCGCACCTAAGACGAGTATCGTATCAAACTTTGCTATATATTTCTGATTTAAATAACAAGAAGCGCAAGATACATAACAAATAAAAGTGAAAATCGCGCTAAAGGCAATCGCTGATAACCATAGGAATACAACATTAAATCCAAAAGGTAGCAAGCTAATGTATGCACAAGCAAGTGTGAAAACGATAACTTTAAAAGATAAGCGATAAAGTCGTTTTAAAAATAGCGCGCTCATACGATACTGCAGTATATGTTTGTGTTTTATATGTACTAATAAGAAACCAATAATCATTACAACAATGATGTCTATAGGGATTTGATGAGAACCAATACGTAAGATAATTACAATATAACCTAATATTACCTGGGAAATAAAAATATTAATATTTGCAAAATATTTAAAATTAAAATACATACTTAAGAAAATAAGTACTATCAGTAAAATACAAAGTAGTGCCAGAATATTCATGTTTCACCCCAGTGTTTTATAGTATATTAAATGTAGTTGAATCCATTAAAATATGCAAATGGATAAAGCGTTACTATTAATATTAAGCAACATACAATATCCGTAAATGGAAGCATTGTATATTTTAACTTTTATAGAAGTTAAAATATTGATACTATTAATATAACAAATTACAAAATGATATTACATACAGTGGAGATTAAAGAGGTGCAACCAATGGTGAAAAATTTAAGTAGTCATATAGAATTCATGGGAGAATTTATAGATGATGTAAATACATTATTAGCTAAATTATTAAAGGCATTAAGAGAAGAATACAATGTATCAAAAGAACAAGCAAACGTTATATTAATGCTTGAAAATGGAAAAGCGATGACTTTAACAGAAATTACAGAACGACAAGGTGTAAATAAAGCTGCCGTCAGCCGAAGAATAAAAAAATTAATTCAAGCTGAGGTTGTACAATGGGATAAATCTGAAGACACAGGAGATCAACGATTAAAATATATTAAATTAACTGAGAAGGGCAAACAATTTAATAGAAAAAGTAAGTCTATTATAAATGACATAGTCAGTGATATACTGCATGATCTATCAGATGATGAAATTGAACAAGCGCGTTATGTATTAGAAATCATTGATCAAAGGCTGAAGAACTTTAATATTAAACATCATTCGTAACATTAATCAATATAAGTATGATAGGACATATTTAAAAAATACATCGAGATATAATTAGCTAAAGATGAGTCTTATTAAGTGGCTGTTAGCATCCAAGCTAGGGTGACTAGTAGTCTCTTTTAACTTATAAAACATTTAGATATTAATTTTGAAGGTACATTGTTATGAACAATAGACGATTCAATAAAAGAACAAAGCATTAGACTAAATGCGTATATCAATTTTTAAGCAAGGCACATATAATAAATATTATAGCTTTAAAATATACTATTAGTATACTGCGATTATGCATGGGTATAGTGATTAATGGAGTATTAATCTGTCATATAGTTTAATCCTATAATGTGTTAAAATAACGGGATAGTGTAAAAAACAAGGGTAAACGTAAAGAGGTGATAAAATGCAAAAATGTCCGAAGTGTGGAGAAAACATAAGAAATGGGCAGAGAAGGTGTAGTCATTGCGGTTATCGTGCAAAGCAAGGCGATTCAGAAAAAATGACACGCTCTACAAAAACAAATAAAAACACAACCAATATTAACGTACGTAAAGTTATTCCTTGGGGTATTGCATTCTTTATCCTTATCTTACTTATCATTGTTTTTTTCTTGGTTAGAAACTTTAATTCACCTGAAGCGCAATCAGAGATTATAATAAACGCAGTAGATAATAACGATACGCAAAAACTTTCAACTCTTTTGAGTACTCAAAATAACAGTGTTGATGAAAATGAAGCTGATGCTTATATTAAATACATAAAAAATGAAGTTGGAATGGATAACTTTGTGAAAGATGTAAATAGTAAAATTGCGAAATTGAACCAAAATGATACTAAGAATTCAGATTTTGTCACAGCCAAAAATGGAGAAAAAGTTCTGAGAATCAGTAAAAATGGGACTCGCTATTTAATATTTGATAATATGAGCTTTACTGCACCAACTAAAGAAGCGATTGTAAAACCTAAACAAGAAACAACGTATGAATTTAAGGCAGATGATAAGCAAAAAACTGTAGTAGCTGAGAAAAATAAGCCAACTTCTTTAGGTAAATTTATTCCAGGCGATTATACACTTGAAGCTAAAAAAGAAATGTCGAACGGTCAATTCAATGGTCACCTCAAATTCAATTTTAATGACAGTAACAATGAATCAGTTGATGTTACTGAAGACTTTAACGAAGCATATGTACAAGTTGAATTAAATGGTGCATCTGAAATAGATACAGATTCAGTTAAAGTTAAAATCAATGACAAAACTTATGATTACGCAAAAGCTAAAGAATTTGGCCCATATCCTAAAACAAAAGATATAACGGTATCTGCTGAAGGACAAGCTAAGAAGAAAACATTTAAATCAGCAGAAACAACAGTGAAAACAGATAACCTCAAAGATAAAACACAAGTCACTTTAAACTTTGATGATGATGAAATCGAGAAGTATGTTGAGAAAAAAGAAAAAGAAGAAAATAGTTTTAGAAATAAGGTGTCTCGTTTTTTCGGTGATTACACTGCGGCAATGATTAGTGCACGCAGTCAAAGTGATTTTAATTTAGTATCATCCTATTTAAAGAAAGATAGTGAAAAATATAAGGATACTAAAAAAGACGTTAAATCTAATGAACTATTCTATCTTCAGCAGCCACAGATTACTGATATTGTAAAAGAAGGTAATACATTCTATGTTACAGGCCAAACATTAAAAGAAGATGGCCAATATGGTGAAGTAGAATATCAACTTGAAGGTAATGACAAAGCGAATGATTTAAAAGTAGTGAAGTATTCAGAGCAAAGTTAAATATTTAAAAAATTAATGCAAAGCGTATTTTTAGTCAACTTTGTGGGAGCGGTGATAAGAAATCAAATTTCAAATTTTGATTTCTTATCATCGCTTCCTTTGTCTTTTACATATCAATTTAACTACATCTATTTAAAATTGCGTTAGCAAAGGCTATAATAATAGCAATGAACTTTTTCTTATAATGATATGAGATGAAGTGTTAATAAGTAGCTAAAAATGCTAGGGTTTCAGCATTGAGGAGAATAGAAATGTCCAATTATCAAGAGCAACATAAGAATTCCTTACTGTTTGTTATTATCTTAGGCGCGTTAACTGCGATAGGCGCATTATCTATTGATATGTTCTTGCCAGGCTTGCCACAGATACAATCAGATTTCAATACAACAACATCTAATTCACAACTAACTTTATCTTTGTTTATGATTGGTTTAGCATTAGGTAATTTATTTGTAGGTCCGATATCAGATTCTATTGGACGAAAGACACCATTAATCGTAGCTATGGCATTATTTACATTGGCAAGTATAGGTATTATTTTTGTGGATAATATTTGGTTGATGATCGCCTTAAGATTTGTACAAGGATTTTGTGGTGGAGCAGGGGCAGTGATTTCTAGAGCGATATCAAGTGATCTGTATACCGGAAAACAATTAACTAAATTTTTAGCGTTACTCATGTTAGTAAACGGTGTTGCACCAGTATTAGCACCGGCATTAGGCGGTGTCATTTTATCATTTTCTACGTGGCGTATGGTCTTTGTTATATTAACTATATTTGGTCTGCTAATGTTATTTGGAACGATATTTAATATTAAAGAGTCATTGTCAACTGAGCAACGAGATAGCCCCCATCTCGTTAGTATCTTCAAAGGTTTCAAACAGTTATTAGCTACACCTCGATTTGTATTACCTATGCTTATACAAGGTGTGACATTCGTTATATTGTTTAGTTATATTTCTGCATCTCCTTTTATTGCACAACGTATTTATGACATGTCTGCTCAGCAATTTAGCCTAATGTTTGCATCTGTAGGTATAAGTCTCATTGTTTCTAGTCAATTGACAGGTAAGTTAGTGGATTATATTGATAGACAAGTTCTTTTGCGTGTATTAACAATCATTCAATTAGTGGGTGTTGTATGGATAAGCGTTATTTTATACATGCATCTATCTATCTGGCTATTGTTTATAGGCTTTATTGTTCTAGTGGCTCCTGTTACAGGAGTAGCGACATTAGGTTTCTCGATTGCAATGGATGAGAACACAGTCGGCAATGGTAGTGCATCTAGCTTATTAGGGTTAGTGCAATTCTTAATAGGTGGGCTTGTGTCACCACTAGTTGGCGTGATGGGAGAAGATAGTTATATCCCTTATGTCACGATTATATTAATAGTAGGATTATTGTTGATTACACTTCAAATAATAAATTATTATGTATTTAAACGTGTAGCTCTAAAATAGTGAAATTGGATAAAAAGAAAATGAGAAACGGCTGTTAGATTCCTTAGTGGATATCTAGCAGCCGTTTTTATTTTCTATATTATAAAAACATTGTAATGCGAAAATGATTACAGTATTAACGCCCTAATTTAATGGCATTTGCAAGTAAAATTTGTGCCATTTCATTTGGTGATTCAATACAGTCTTCACGTACCCAGTAATAGATAATACCAAGTTGCCCACCGATAGCATACGTAACAAACTGTTTTTTATTTGTTACAGTCGTATAATCATCTAACAATTTTGTATAATTGAGTTTGGTTTCTTTAACGTAATCGCTAAATAAGTCACGATTTGGGTGTGTAACAAATATTGCGTGAAAGAAGCCATAATGACGATGGATATAGCACAAAATAATTTTAAAAAATTTATATAATTTCTCATAGTTGATTTCTGTGTGTTCAAAGCTATTGTATAAAACATCTAATAATTTTATATACTTTTTTAAGTGATAAGTTTGAATTGTAGATAAAAGGTCATATTTATCCACAAAATAGTCATAGAATGTCGTTCTATTGACCCCACTATAAGCGCAAATCATTTTAATAGTAATATGTTCAAATGGATGTTCTTCTAATAGGATAATCATATTTCGAATGATTTTATTTTTAGCTTTCTGTCTCATTTTATCTCCTTCAAAAAACATATAATTACTTACCCGACACATTTAGTAGAAGTGTCGGTGTTTTTTTATTTAGCATGACTCTATAATATATAAGGTGAATTTTAAAAGCAAATAGGAGGAAAGTGTAATGAAGAAAATGGTGTTAATTAATGTCATTACCATTGTAGTTCTTGTAATAATAGGAGTAGTTGGTTTCCACTTTTATAATCAAGCTACAGGATTCGTCAGTACAGATAATGCCAAAGTTGATGGTGAGCAAATTAAAGTTTCAGCTCCAGCAGCAGGCGAAATTAAATCTTTTGACGTTAAGAATAATGAGAAATTAAGTAAAGGTGATAAAGTTGCAGAGATTGCAACAAAAGGTGAAGACGGCCAATCACAAAAAATGGATATTAAAATGCCTCAAGACGGCACAATTGTAAAAACTGATGGTATGGAAGGTTCAATGGCGCAAGCTGGATCGCCAATTGCCTATGCTTATAATTTAGATGATTCATACATTACTGCAAATGTTGATGAAAAAGACATTGCAGATGTTGAAGAAGGTAAAGATGTAAATATAACACTAGACGGTGAAGACGCTGAACTTAAAGGTAAAGTAGAAGAGGTTGGTAAAGCAACAGCGTCAAGTTTTTCTATGATGCCTTCAACAAACAGTGATGGTAACTATACTAAAGTTTCTCAAGTAGTACCTGTAAAAATCTCACTAGATTCAAAACCATCTAATAATGTTGTTCCAGGAATGAACGCTGAAGTTAAAATCCATAAAAACTAAGGAGGGCTTGAAATGACAATGGCCTTCATTATTATTTACGTAGTCATAGCGCTCATTCTTGTCGGATTATTGAATCTATTTATAACGAAAAGAAATAAAAAGAAATCAATGCGACAAATGGAACATGTTAAGCATGAAAACAACACATCAAATGAAAATTATCAATCTAAATTTAATATAAGAAACAATGAAAAATCTAGCGAAACAACGAAACAATCTGCAACAACACATCATACAAGTGAAAACGTTACATCAGAATCTGATGTGCTTGATGATGAAAATGAAACTTTTAATACAGAAACCGAAGAAGTACAACAACAAACTGATTCAAATCATGAAACTATAAATCCAAACTCAGAAGAAGCCCAAGTCAATGAACAACTAAAAGCCAAACATAATTCATTTATGTTTGGTAAAGGTGCTACACAAGCCAAAGTTTTAGTAGCAATGATTTTTGGTATGTTTATTGCAATCTTAAATCAAACGTTATTGAATGTGGCTTTACCAGAAATCAATATTGATTTTAATATTTCTGCAAATACCGGACAGTGGTTAATGACAGGATTTATGTTGGTCAACGGTATTTTAATTCCTATCAGTGCGTTTTTATTTAATAAATATTCTTATCGTAAACTCTTTTTAGTTGCGATGGCATTATTTACATTAGGCTCTTTAGTCTGTGGTATATCAGGTTCGTTTGGAATGATGATGGCAGGACGCGTATTGCAAGCCATTGGAGCTGGTGTATTAATGCCGTTAGGTACAAATGTATTTATGACGATTTTCCCACCAGAAAAACGTGGGGCGGCAATGGGAACATTAGGTATAGCAATGATCTTAGCACCAGCGATTGGTCCAACATTATCTGGATATATCGTTGAAAATTACCAATGGAATGTTATGTTCTATGGTATGTTTATCATCGGACTGGTAGCATTAATTATTGGTTATATATGGTTTAGAGTATATCAAGTTACAACAAACCCTAAAGCAGATGTCCCAGGTATTATCTTTAGTACCATTGGTTTTGGTGCGCTATTGTATGGCTTCAGTGAAGCAGGGAATAATACATGGACTTCACCTATCGTGTTAATTTCATTAATGCTAGGTGTTATCTTTATTATTGCCTTTGTTATTAGAGAACTTACAATGCGTGTACCAATGTTGAATATGGAAGTATTAAAGTATTCTGGTTTCACATTAACAACTATAATCAATATGATTGTTACGATGAGTTTATACGGTGGTATGATTCTATTGCCTTTGTATTTACAAAACTTAAAAGGATTTAGTCCTATGGATTCAGGGATACTATTATTACCTGGTGCATTAATTATGGGACTAATGGGTCCTATTGCAGGTAAATTATTAGATACAATTGGTATTAAGCCGTTAGCCCTTATAGGCACAGGAATCATGACTTATGCAACTTGGGAATTGTCGAAACTGAATACGAATACAACGTATACTCACTTAATGATAGTTTATATGATTCGTTCATTTGGTATGAGTTTTATCATGATGCCGATTATGACTGCAGGCATGAATTCCTTGCCACAACGGTTGATTTCCCATGGTAATGCCTTATCAAATACATTAAGACAACTTGCAGGTTCTATAGGTACAGCTTTATTAGTGACTGTAATGTCAACACAAACAACTGAACATATCGCTGCTTATTCACAAGATTTGGATAAAACGAATCCATTTATTAAAGATCGTTTACAAGAAATGGCACAAACAATGGGCGGCGAACAATTAGCGACATCACAATTGTTAGAATTTGTTCAGAAAATTGCTTCCATTAACGGTGTGAATAGCGCGTTTTTAGTTGCGACAGGTTTAAGTGCACTTGCATTTATATTAAGTCTTTTCTTAAAAGGGAAAGAACATTATTTATCAAAAGAAAATTAAAGTAACTATAAAATTTAAAAATGAGATATAAGTAGCTATTCTCAAAATAAAAGAACCAATCCATTATCTAATGGATTGGTTCTTTTATTTTAAAATTTAGTTGTGTTAGCTTAATGAATGAACAGTTATGCTTTCATTATTAAGCACGTATACGAGGTTTACGATTTCTGAAAAGCATACTAATAATAATCAATGCAATACTACATCCTAAAAGGATGAGCGCATTATGAATTGCATCAGCCTCAGTCAAAATATCAATAGGCTTAACGGAAACATAATATTGATTTATTGAATTAGCGATACGTCTAGCAATATTTTTAATTAAGTAAGAAAAACCAAATGTAATAACTAACATAATGGCAATAACAAACATATTGACAATTTTTAATGAAGTTCTATTAAAAATGATCGTAAAAATAGTTAAAACTAAACTAAAAATACAAGCAATAAAAAATACATAAAATACTAATATCAAACGATCGACACTTGTTTGTAAGTTGTCAATGTTTTCAACGTTGATATTTAAGTTAGAGAAGCTATTGATCGTTTCTTGAAAGTTTGTAAGTTGGTGGAAGTTAATTGTTTCCTTAACAAACACTAGATTGAAAATAGGTTCCTTAAACATACTATAGCCTGTAATAGCTACTAATATTAATACGAGAAGTTGGATAAGTATGTTTACCCAAGAAAGTTTCTTTTTACCGTATTGAGATCCTCTTTGCATAGGCTCGCTCGTTAGTGTGTGCTCAAAATCGGCAAACTGTTTGTTTTTTTCGGCCATAAGGTGCTCCTTTCGCTAAACTAATATTAGCATCTGCTTATTTTATGACTTTTGTTTTGTTATAATGCTAAATAACTGATACATTTTAATTATCGATAGAATGTATTTAATATTCAGTAGCATTTAAAATAGGGGTTTTATGTTACTTACATTATATTATATCTTCGTTTTTATGTCATTGTATTAATTTTACCATAACATTAATTTTAAATACTAAATTATATTAAAAAATTCTGATAAAATGCACATTAAATATAGAGATTGGGTTGATTATGAATGAAATCAAGACTGACAACAAAATTTATCAACAAGTATTTATTACCACATAGATCAATTTTATTTGAAGGTGAGCAAGATTTTGAACGTTTTTTAGACACAAGGTTAAAAATGAATGAAAAAAAGCATAAACAACCAGAAACATTAAATGTGAAATCCGATTTGGATAAGCAAACTATAGGTGACATGCAACTTTTCAGATTTTGTTTTAGGCATAGTCGCAAGAAAAAAATACTATATATACATGGTGGCTACAATGTATTGCAACCCTCAGCATTTCATTGGAGATTAATGGATAAGCTCGCATTGAGTACATTACATGAAATTGTTATGCCAATTTATCCTAAAGCACCTGAGTATTATATTGATGACACATACAGTGCTATTTTTGAAGTGTATAATCAATTATTATCCGAAGTGAGTAGTGATGAAATCATCATTATGGGCGATGGGACAGGTGGTGCATTAGCATTAAGCTTTATGCAGCAATTGCAAGATAAGCAACAACCGTTGCCAAACAAGGTTTATTTACTGTCTCCGCTTCTAGATGCGCATCTACAAAACGAAGCAATTACAGAAGAGTTAGAAAAGAAAGATGTCATTCTAAATAAATATGGTATTCAAAAAATTATGCGTTATTGGTCAAAAGATTTATCACTAGATGAATCTAAAGTTTCACCTATCAATGGTAATTTAACTAATTTACCACCGATATTTATGTTTGGTGGTACTCGTGAGATTTATCAACCAGATATGAAAAAATTGGTTAATATTTTAGAAGAGCGTCAACAACCAATTCATTATTATGAATACAAAAACATGGTTCATGCGTTCGAACTATTGCCTATTAGAGAGTCTCATAAAGTTGTTAAACAAATCGTTAATACAATTGACGTATAATGAACAATAAAGTTATTTACTTTAAGTAAAAGCCAACTTATAAAGTCAAAATATAAATAGAACGCAATAAAACAGTTCCAATTTGCACATAAATTGGAACTGTTTTATTGCGTTTAACTATTTATAAGTGTATTAATCGTATCGATAATTAGTTTTTGACCCATTAGATTATAATGAGTTGCTAAAAATAATTCGAATTCATCTTGAGGTTCAATCATTGAACCAAAGTTAGAAGCAGATGTTTCAAATTCTTCTGAAGTAATAAGCGCGTAATTATTATAATGTTCAATGAATATACGATCATCTGTATATGTTTTTAAAAGTGTATCAATCGCGTCGATTGCTTTCTTTTGACCTTGGAGATAGCTTATATCTAAACCACGCTTGATGAGTTTACTATCAGGGCCATTAATAACGAGACTTTTATTTTGATTGAGTTCACTAAGTTCAAATTTAGTATTATCGAATAAATCATATAGCTGTAATTGTACGACTTCTCTTATATTTTGTGACATGAATATACATCTCCTTACTGTGAAATGTTGATACGATGACCTAATTGTTTAGGCCAATCGATGCGTTCTTGATTATCATAATAACTTACAATTTGATCTAAAAAATGTTGAGGGAATGGGGCGGATTTTTTAGTTGCTCTGCTAATCCCTAACATCATAGCTTCATTTGTAGCTACAGTCGTCCCATCTTGTTTCTTCATTATTGAGAAGAAATGTACTCTTTTAACGTCGTAATTATATATATATACACTGATGTAGAATTGGTCATTTTCAATTAATTCCGATAAATAAGCAGTCTGTTCTTCAACAGTGAAGATTGTATAATTTAATGCTTTTCGTTCTTGAAGTGATAAACCATGCTGATAATTAAATTGGTTTATTGCATCACTAAAAACCATATTGTAGTTGGCATCATGTACGTGACCGTTATGATCTATCATTTCTTTGGCAACAGTTTGTACTACTGTAAAAGGCTTTTTCATGTAAACAGCTCCTTGGTTGTTAAAAATAAAAGTAATAGTTAAATTTTAACATGTAAATGTATTTACTAAAGAAAAATAACTAAAACTTACTAAACCATACATACAGTGTATTTCATGGTAAAATAAAAGAAATGATTTGAGGAGGGAAATTATGAGTGTGACAATAAAATATCAGACTTCTAAAGAATCTTTATCCCAAGTTAATCACTTTAAAGAAATTCCTGAATCAGCTACTTTTATTTGGTGTGATTTTAATAATCCATCTGACGAAGAAAACGAGATGCTACAATCATACTTTAATTTTAATCAACTTGAAATCGATGATACAATAAATGGGACTCCAAGGGCTAAATATAAAATTTATAACACGTATCAGTATATAGCGTTTCATAGCGTTGATTCGCAATATACTGGAGACAAGGTTCTGAATCTGTACATTAAAGACAATATGTTAATTACATATCACCATAAACATTTTGAGGTATTACAAGAAGTAGAGCAGTATATCTCAAGCCATTATGAATCGGATTTAGATGCTTCAGATGTGATACTTTATATTTTAGACAAAGTTGTAGATACTTATTTTGAATTAATTTATGATATCGAAAATAAAGTCTATGAGTTAGAAGATAGAGAAACACATGGTAGCTCAACTAAAGAAATAATGGATGATGTATTTAAAATACGTTCGAAAATCATAAAATTAAAGCGTATTATATATCCGATGAGAGAATTAGTAGATAATATGAAAGAAAGCAGTCAATTACTTGTAGATGACAAGAATCATATGTATATTCAACATATAGACGATCACATGATTAAACAAGAAAATATAATAAACTTATCACAAGAAATGACTGAAGAAATAAGGGATAATTATTCGTCATATTCATACTATAAGATGAATAGCATTATGCAAATACTTACTTTAGTATCTGTTGTATTCCTTCCTTTAACATTAATTACAGGTATATATGGAATGAATTTTTCAAATATGCCAGAACTTCAATGGCATTACGGTTATTACATTGTACTTGCAATCATGTTAGCAATTAGTATAGGTAGTATCTTTTATTTTAAAAAAGAGAAATGGTTTTAATATTATATTTGAAAATATAGGTAATGTTTTAAATAATAGAGTGAACATAATAAGGATTGAAAGTAGGGCATAAGATGAGTGATAATAAAAGAGAACAAAGAAAGAATGAGCACGTAGAAATTGCAATGGCACAACAAGATGCTACAATTTCAGATTTTGATGAAATAAGGTTTGTCCATCATTCAATTCCGAATATCGATGTGGATGATGTTAATATACAAAGTGAATTAAAGGACTTTACACTTAAGCAACCATTATATATTAATGCAATGACAGGTGGCAGTGAATGGACGAAAGAGATCAATGAGAAACTGGCGATCATTGCACGTGAAACTGGAATGGCAATGGCTGTGGGATCTACACATGCTGCTTTACGTAATAGTAAAATGATTTCATCATTTAGTATAGTAAGAGAAACAAATCCTGATGGTATTTTATTCAGTAATGTTGGTGCAGATGTACCTGTAGATAAAGCAGTTGAATCAGTGAAATTACTTGATGCACAAGCGCTACAAGTTCATGTAAATGCACCTCAAGAACTTGTCATGCCAGAAGGGAATAGAACTTTCTCTACATGGATGGAAAATCTTGCGCAAATTGTAGCGCATGTGGATGTACCAGTGATTGTTAAAGAAGTTGGTTTTGGTATGAGCAAAGAAACAATTAAACAATTGCATGAGATTGGGATCCGATACGTTGATGTAAGTGGACGTGGCGGTACAAACTTTGTAGATATTGAAAATGAAAGACGTACATATAAAGATATGGATTATCTTGGTTTATGGGGGCAAACGACTGTTGAATCACTATTAGAAAGTACTGCACACCAACAAGATATGGATATATTAGCAAGTGGTGGTGTGAGAACGCCATTAGATGCAGTGAAATGTCTTGCATTAGGCGCTAGTGCTGTTGGTATGTCACGACCATTTTTAAACCAAGTCGAGCACCATGGTATTACAGAGGCAATTAATTATGCTGAACAATTCACAGATCACATGAAGAAAATTATGACAATGCTTGATACACCAACAATTAAAGATTTAAAACAATCACAAATGATCTTTAGCCCTAAGCTAGAATCATGGATAGAACAAAGAGGGTTAGATATTAGATAACAAAAAAGATGGCTGAGACATAAATACTTGTCTCAACCATCTTTTTATTTAACTGAAAAGGTTTATATTTCAGTTTGATTCAAATGTCATTTTTACTTTAACCAAAGATGTTAATGAATGTTGTAACGATTGGTACACCAAGTAAATCTATTAAGAATGCTCCGACTATCGGAACGACAAGATAAGCTTTAGGTGAAGCACCGTATTTTTTAGTAATAACATCTAGGTTAGCCATTGCGTTAGGTGTAGCACCTAAACCATGTCCGATGAAACCACCAATCATAACTGCGGCATCATAGTTTTTACCTAGTCCTCGGAAGACGACGAAGACTGAGAATAATACGATAAATGCGACTTGTACTAATACAATAACGATTAATGGAATCGCTAATTGATAAATTTCAGTAAGTTGAATACTCATTAAGGCAATAGATAAGAATAGGCTAAGAGAAACATCACTGATACTATCGACAATCTTCATATCAATAAGATTTAAATTATTATATTCTGATATATTACGTATAATAACTGCGACAAACATAGCACCCACATAAACAGGAACATTAATGTTTGTTATGTCCGAGAATGTATTACCTAAATAAGAACCAATGGCCATACAGATCGCTACAATTGAAAATTGTAATAGGAATATTGTTGTTGGTGTCATGCGATTTCTTAAATATGCGTTAGATTTTACATTACTGTAATCTTTTGTTGTTTCTTCTGCGTGTTCTGGTTTTAAATTATATTTATTTATTAAAAATTTAACTACAGGACCACCAATTAATCCACCAGCAACAAGACCTAATGTTGCGGCTGCTAGAGCGGCTGTTAATGCTGAATCAATACCCATGTTTTGCACGGTTTGACCATATGCTGCAGCATTCCCGTGTCCACCTTCCATTGACATTGAACCAGCTGTTAGTCCAAGTAATGGTGGAATATTTAAAACTTTTGCTAAGGATACTCCAATAATGTTTTGGAATACGGCAAGAACCCCACAAAAGATAAAATATAATATTAACACTTTTCCGCCTAAGCGTAGTAGTTTTAATGATGCTCCTAGTCCAATTGTTGTAAAGAAAGCAAGCATAAAGAAGTTCTGAAAGAATTCAGAATCTAATTTTATTGTTATAATGTTCGTTGATTGTAAGATAGCAACAAGTACTGAGAATAACAAACCACCAATTACTGGTGCAGGAATACATAATCGCTTTAAGATGCCAATATGATTCACTATATATACCCCTAAAAGATATAAAACACATGCGAGTGCTAAAGTAGTAATAGCGTCTAGCTCTAGCATTTTCATTCCCCCTCATTTTACAAATAAATCTCTCCTAAGTTGTGATATGTAAATAATTTTTGTACTAAAGCAAGAAAGTGCTTACAAAAGTCCATGATATTTATTATACATTCTCGAATATGATAATGCTACAAAAAAATTAAATGCTAAGAAATATATAGTTTTTTTGTGTAATTTAACACCGAAATTTATAATAGAACTTAATTTATATAGTATTAAAGTTAATTAAGGAAGTAAAATTAAAATTAGTAAGTATAATCAAATAGCTAAAAAAGACTAAATGACCATTATATAAAAGAAATGAAGTTTTATCCGATGACATTCTATCAGTTTTGATATACTATATATCATATGTAAATACTAGGTTATAAGGAGTAAGTATATGGGTGAATCATTAAGAAGTGAAAAACAATATGGTGCGTTAGCATTATTGCCGTTATTAATATTTTTAGTTTTATATATCGGTGTGGGGATTACATTTACGATTATGGGCAAAGAGGATGCTTTTGATCAATTGCCGCGACATGTCGCTATTTTTATAGGTATTGTCATAGCATGGACTTGTTATGATAGAAAAACGAAATTCACGAAAAAAGTTCAAATTTTTACTGAACATGCAGGGAACTCAGGCATTGTAAATCTTGGATTAATCTTGTTACTTGCAGGTGCTTTTTCAACGGTTACGTCTGAAATGGGTGGTAAAGAAGCTATGGTGAACATGGGACTTTCCGTCATTCCACCAAGTTTACTTATCCCAGGAATATTTATAATGAGTGGGTTTGCTGCGTTAACTTTAGGGACTTCAACAGGAGCGCAAGCAGCATTTATACCTGTTGGTGTAGCTGTAGCACAAGCAGCGGATTTAAGTGTTGCAGCAGCGGGTGCAGCAGTTATTGCAGGTGCTTACTTTGGTGATAATTTATCCATCATTTCTGATACAACGATTGCCGCAACGAATGGTGTAGGCGCTAAGATGAAAGATAAATTTAAAATGAATGTACTCATTGCTTTGCCTGCCGCGCTTATCACTGCAATTATATACGCCATTGTTGGTGGCACTGGTAATGTAGAAGGTGATTTAAGTTTCAACTTCATTAATATTTTGCCTTATATATTTGTATTAATAGCGGCTATTGCAGGTTTAGATGTGATTCTTGTGCTTATTCTTGGTATTGGGATGGCTGGACTACTAGGTTTGGTTCAAGGTCAAATGGGTATCTTCCAATTTACTAAAGCAATGGGCGACGGTATGGAAAGTATGTTCAACATTTTCCTTGTAGCATTCTTAGTATCTGGCCTTGTAGCATTGATTCGATACTATGGTGGTGTGGATTGGATCATTCAAGCTATGAAGAGGAAGGCTACAGGACGTAAAAGTGCTGAATATGTCATCAGTATGATGTCAGGTGTGCTATCTGCTGCACTTTCACATAATACGTTAGCGATTATTATTTCTGCACCAATTGCAAAAGAGATTGGTGATGAATATAAAGTGCCACCTAAACGGATGGCCAGCTTACTAGATATATTTGCTTGTAGTGCCTTAATGGTTCTACCCCATGATAGTGGGATGTTAATGGTAGAACAATATGGTGATGTCTCCTATTTAGAAGTATTAAAATATTCATTCTATCCAGTTATATTGGTTATTTGTACAATTATAACAATTCAATTTGGTTTATTAGATGGAAATAAAAAGTTAAAAAATAAATAGTTGATGAAAAACTTATGCTTGATATAGAAAAAAGAGCTTCCATTTTTGGAAGCTCTCAGAGTGTCGACAAAGTCTCTGACTTTGTCGACACTTTTTTGTGCATGTTTTCCGCGGGTACAGCCTCAGCCTGTAGTCTTCGGCTAGTGCTTTTCCCGCAGGAGTCGGTCCAAATTACTGCCATTTTTCAAACAAAAATAATATGTTTAAATTAAACAGTGGTGAGGTCTGTAATGTTGAATAAAGCAATCGATAAAAGAAATAGAAACGAACGTAGCGGAGCCGTCCATCTTAGGAAGCTCTTTTTCTATATTATTATATTGTATTAGAGCCACGTATATTCTGAATCTGTCATATCTGATTTACGCATCTTAGAGACATACGGATTGCCTTTTACAGTAAAACGTAGTGGTTTAAATGTCCAATCACCTTTATTTGGAATCCCAATACGTCCGCTTTCTTCAATAGCGCATGGGTACTTACGGTTTTTAGTGTCAATTGATAGGCGGCCTTCATTTAAGTGAGAACCATCTAAATGTCGAGGGATATTAAATGCTTTTGTCCACTTTCCAGGGCCATTAGTTAATTCAAACCCGCTTTTTCCTCTATTTAATTTCATGGTTTCAATACCTTCTTCAGGTTCTACAGCTCTAATTAATACACCTTCAGGGATGCCTTCATATTTTGTGACAAAATTTATTAAAAGGTGATTGTGCATAACGTGCGCATATATCGTTCCACCACGTTTATACAAAGATTCTACTTTGGGCGTTCTTTTTCCATTAAAACCATGAGCAGCGCGGTCTTCTTTGCCAACATAGGCCTCAGTTTCTACAATGTATCCAGTGAATGTTTCGAGTTCATCTAGGAAAACCACTTTGACACCTAATAAATCTTTAGCAATAGCTATTGTATCTCGACGTAAAAAATCCATGAGTTGTTCCTCCGGTTTCAAGTTTTAAAAAAAATAAATGTTTTTAAATGTTTTTTTTAGAATCAGTAAAATTGTATTACTACTCACAAAATAGTTTGTTACACTAAACTAAATGAGATATATAAAGAATTTACATATAATGTACCAAAGTTTAATGTAATTTAAAAATTATCTTTAACAAACGTATATGAAGGGGGAGTAATATGGAGCGGAAAATTGGCTTTCTTCAAGCGCTCAAATTATTTTGGACAAACTATGTTAATTTTAAAGGGCGCTCACGTCGTAGCGAATATTGGTACATGACGTTATGGCATTTGATTTTTATGATACCAGCGCTAATAATACTTATTATAGGTTTAATCATGCTTATTTCAGGTGTTTCATCTTATTCCGGTGAAGTTACTATAATTGGGGGCATTTTAATAGTCATATCTTGTATATATCTTGTTATATATGGATTAGCTACACTGATTCCTGGCTGGGCATTATTGGTAAGAAGATTTCATGATACTAGTAGAAAAATGGTGATTCCAGTGATTTATTTTGCTGTATTAATTGTTACTAATATTATTATTACATCAATAAATGCGATGGATCCTGAATATGCTAATATTTCTAGTATCATTACGCTATTGTTGATATATATCATTTATATGGTTTTAGGAATATATTGTTTAGTTATTTGTTGTTTGGATAGTGAAAGAAGAACAAATAAATATGGGACGAGCCATAAATACGGTAATCACATTCGTTCGAGTGATCATGGGTATGAAGATACTTTTAATACAAAAGAAAATGGGCAACTTGGATAAACTCAAAAGCAAGATGAATTAAAATATTGAAATTAAAACGCTGTTACCAACTTAGTTTAAGTGGAAACAGCGTTATTTTTATTGTGTTATATCATTTGCATAAGAAGTAATAAAGTTATATTTTTAATCGATTATAGTTACGTCAATGAGCTAAGACCATTAATAAAATAGAATCATGTCTAGCAAAGTTAAATTTAAAATGTAACTTTGCTTAATCTAATGGTATTATCAAAGTATATAATTTTTAAAAAGAAAGGGGTCGGGGCACAATGTCACTAAACATTGAACATGTAACCAAGAAGTATAAAGATTTTACAGCTGTTAATGATATTTCATTATCTTTAGAACAAGGTAAAATGTTAGGTTTTCTAGGCAGAAATGGTGCAGGAAAAACGACAACCTTCAGAATGATTTTAGGTCTAACGCCAATCACTGAAGGCAAAATTGCATATAATGACAAACCCATAGACAAGACTTCATACAACCACATTGGCTATTTACCAGAAGAGAGAGGATTACATCCTAAAATGAAAGTAGAAGATGAATTACGTTATTTAGCTACTTTAAAAGGAATGAAGTCCAAAGAAATTACAGAAGCTATAGATTATTGGTTAGATAGGTTTGGTATTAAGGAAAATAGAGAAAAGAAAATTGAAGCACTATCCAAAGGGAATCAACAAAAAATTCAACTTTTAGCAAGTATGTTACATAAACCAGAATTACTCATTTTGGATGAACCATTCAGCGGCTTAGATCCAGTAAATGTAGAGTTATTAAAATCAGCGGTTAAAGATTTAAATAATGCTGGTACTACTATTATATATAGCTCTCATAGAATGGAACATGTAGAAGAGTTATGTGATAATGTTTGTATTCTAAATCGTGGAGAGCTTGTTGTTTCAGGGCCGATTGATGAAGTGAAAGCTAATCATGGTAAGAAAAGTGTCGTCATAGAAACAGAACATGAAATGTCAGAGATAGATAGCATTGATGGTGTATTAAATGTAGATAGAAGTAAAAGGGAAATTAAAGCAATGATTGAGACAGAAGCGGTTGCTGAGAAAATTTATGAAGTTGTAATACAGTATGGTTTCGTCAAAAGATTCCAAGTTGTAGAACCATCACTAAATGAAATCTTTATAGCAAAAGTAGGTGACGTCAATGGATAAATTCTTTGCAACTTTTTCCTTAACTTATAAAAATAAAGTTAAAACAAAGTCATTTGTTATATTCACAGCTATTGTGATTCTGTTAATGGTTGGAGCGGCGAATATTAATAATATCATTGATTTATTTGACGATGGCCCTGATAAAGTAGGGGTCGTCTCATCGAATGATGAAATTTATAAAGTCATTAAATCACAAGGTGATCAGCTTGATGAAGGGGCAGACTTTAAGCAATTATCAGAGAAACAAGCAAAGTCACAGGTTAAAAACGAAAAATTAGATAAAGCATACGTTATTAAACTGAGCGAAGATCAAAAACTTTCAGGTAAAATATTGAGTAAAGATACTGTTTCAGAACAAGATAAGCAAAAATTAAAAGCAACATTATCAACTGTACAAACACAATTTGTTGCAGCGAATTTAAACTTATCACAAGATGAATTAAAGCAATTGCAGTCTCAAAGTGAAGTGACTTCAGAAGTGCTTGCAGATAATGCCAACAATTCAAATTTAAATGAAGCTCAAAAAGGCTTTAATACAATGATTGTATATGCAGGCGTGATGCTCATATTCTTTATCGTTTTCAATTATGCGAGCCAAGTTGCAATGGAAATCGCAACTGAGAAAACATCACGAGTTATTGAAATGATTATTACGAGTGTGTCACCAGTGACGCATATACTTGCGAAGATGGCAGGTGTGGTTTCAGTAGCATTAACCCAAATCAGTATATTTATTGTGGCTGGCATTATATGTTTCTTAGTGTTTGATATTGGAGATATGTTAAAAGGGTTTGATATTGAACCAAACGAATTAACCGTGCAATTAATCGTCGTAGGTATCATATCAATGATTATTGGTATACTTTCATATATTATTTTAGCATCGATTTTGGGATCTATTACTGCGCGTATAGAAGATATTAATCAATCATTAATGCCAATGACATTAATTAGTATGATTGCTTTCTATATTTCCTTTTTCAGTATCATGAACACAGATACGTTATTAGTGAAAATCACGAGCTTTATACCATTACTTTCACCATTTGTAATGTTTGTTCGTGCATCCACGCCTGATGTTGCTATTTGGGAAATCGTATTAAGTATGGTTATATCTATTATCACTATTTTTATACTATTATGGGTTGCAGTGCGTAGTTATAAAGATACGATTTTGAGTTTTGATAAAGGCTTTATGAGCTCGGTAAAACGTATATTTAACAAAAAATAATAATTTAAAGTGCGCTATTAAAATAAACTACCATCACCATGTAATATGTGGAGGTAGTTTATTTTTTAATATTGATACGCTTATTGTGTATAAAAACGTATCTTTTTAGAGTAAATAGAAAGTTGTTTATATAAAATTACTATGTACTTATATAAATTAAGTAGTAGAATAAAGAGGAATTCAACAAAGTTATAATATTATACAATGAAAATTTGGCTATTATTTGTATAATAATAGAAAAAGTATAACAATTTTTATGATTGTTTGTTAAAATTGACGATTAGTATAGATAAACATTTGACTAAATTGTTACAATATAAGAGAGTAATAGAAGAAATAGGGAGTATTAAATATTACACAAGATTTGTGTTATTGCATCAAAGTGACTTTGCAAGTTAATTTATGCTAGAGGGAAGCATAGTTAATCACATTGATGTTGTTACATTTAATCGTATTATGTGTGATAGGGTTTGTTTACTACAATTGAATTATTATTTTCAAAATAAATATTCAAAATAAATATTCAAATTAAATATTCAAATTAATTGGACTTGTAGTGAGAAAGTTTACATTGCCTAAACACAATGAAGATCCCCTTCTGAGTTGTGATTTACAGGCCACGTTTGTAAGTGATGTTTTTATTCATGATAAAACTTAATATTAACTTTTGAAAAAGTATTGGGTTTGAAAGGGAGTAATTGATGATGTTTGCAAAAGTAGAAAGCCAAAGTAATGGTATTGATTTAATTAAAATTGATAATGAAGAAACGAAAATTGTTTTTACAAATTATGGCGCACGTATTGTCTCATGGAAATACGATGATAATAACATTGTACTTGGAAATGTTGTAGAAGCAGATGAATTCTATGAGGAAAACCCATTTCATTTCGGGGCAACAATTGGTCGTTATGGTGGTAGAATTGCAAATGCTACTTTCGAATTAGATGGAAAAACGTATCAGCTTGACGCAAATAACGGTGAACATAACATACATGGTGGTCCAGAAGGTATTGGTACACGCTTTTTTGATTATGAAATTGAAGAGCAAGTGGGCCAAGTAAAAGTTATTTTTACAACAACTATAAAAAGTTCAGACGACCATTTTCCTGGTGATATTGACCTAGAAGTAATTCATACTTATGATGTTGACCATAAATGGACAATTGAATACAAAGCAACCGCTACAGAGAAAACGTTATTTAATCCGATGAATCATGTTTATTTTAATTTGAATAGAGATAATAATGTAATTGATAACCATAGTATTTCAAGTTCAAAATTAGATATGTATTTATTAGGCGACGATAATATTGTTGAAAGCATGAAACCAATTGATTTAGTGGACACGTTTAACGAAAAAAACATACAATTTAAAGACATTTTTACGAGTGAACATCCAGTTGTGAAAGCACAAATGGAACGTTTTGGCGGCATCGATCATCCATTTGATATAGGTGGCAATGAAATGACCGTTGAAAATAAACGCTTTTTATTAACAGTGAATACTGACATGCCAAATGTTGTAATTTTCACATTTAATGATACTACAAGTTGGCAAAGTGACTTTAATATTTACAAGGCACATTCTGGTTTTACACTTGAGACGCAATGTATACCAAATGACATTAACTTAATGGGAGAAAAAGCCCCATCTATATTGGAAGCTAATCAACCATACTATTCAAAAACGTCATATAAAATTTTTGAAAAAGAGTTATAGAAACTAAATTGATATTATGCAAATAAGGCTAGGACATTACTTTATGTCTCAGCCTTATTTTTATATTGGCAGTAGTTAACTGAATTGGAAATGGGCTTATATTAAACTTTTAAAGACTTGCAATTCTTGTAGTCTATTTTCTAGACATCTTTGCCGAGAGCGAATCATACACCGAAACCTTATGAGAAAAATTTATTTTTCTCTCCAGTTCCCATTTATATAGTTATTTCTCTGCGATGTTTTGTGCTCGTTTTAAAAATTTTTGCAACTTTGAATGTCTCTCATCAGTTAGATAGGGGTTCTTCAAAGCATCTGTTAAACGTCTTATATTTTTATTATCGTTATAATAGATGTCATTAAGTTCGAACACTGTAAGAGGCATATGCGTGTTTGAAGAATGTATTAATTCTAAATTTGCAGCATCATTTACAAACCCTTCTTTGATAACTCTAAGATAAAACCCAGTCTTACAAGAACGCGACATGCGCTTAACTAGATCTGGAATTTTATACTTTTCTTGAATTTTCCAGCATGGTTCTCTTATTTCAGATACTTCTACAATTGCTTCATCTAATTGGAATTGATCCCCCAAATAAATGTCATTTTCATCTAAATCGACAGCAGTTAGATTCTCACCAAACATAGCATAGTCAGGTAATGTAGAAACATCATTTTTCCATAATTCATAGTTCTTCTTACTATAAAGGCATAGCGCTTTATCTGGTCCACCATGCCCTTTATATTCTTGCTCATCTTCAATGAACCCAGTCTTCGATAACCACATTTGATTTGTGATTCTCTTTTTGTTTAAGGCTGAGCGCATCGGTCTTTTCGTACTGTATGATAAATCTTGAATTTTACCTGTAGAAATTGCATCTAGCGTATAAATCATAATTCAGTACCTCCTGCAGTTTAGTGATTATCATTTTAAAACAAATTTAGGAATATGCAAGTGAACATATATTAGCGTTTTATATTTACGTTTTTTAGCTATGTATTTTTATAAATCTCATGTACAATAAAGGTAAAAGTACTGTGTGTAAAGGGGAAGCATTATGAATAAAAAACAGTTGAAGTTAAGTACATTTGATGATGCATTAGACCAAATTAAAGATGGTATGATTGTGGGTATTGGTTCAGGTTCAACAATTGAACTACTCGTGCCAAAAATCGCAGAGAAATTAGAACAAGCACATATTGATATAACTGGAGTCTGTACTTCAAACAAAACGGCTTATATCGCTAAAGAATTAGGTATGCGTGTAGTCGATGTAAACGATATAGATAAAATTGATATCGCAATTGATGGCGCTGATGAAGTAGACAACCAATTAAACCTTATAAAAGGTGGCGGTGGAGCACTATTTAGAGAGAAAGTAATTGATGCTATGGCAGACAGATTTATTGTTTTAATAGATGATAGTAAATGCGTAGATTATTTAGGCCAAACGTTTAAGCTTCCTGTAGAAGTAGATAAATTTAATTGGCTACTCGTATCTAAAAAGATTGAGTCATATGGTAAGGGCAATATTAAAGCAATACGCCGCGTTGTTGATGATGTGCCTTTTATTACAGATAATGGTAACTATATATTGGACTTAGAATTATACGAAAATATAGACGCTTACGAAATGCATGAGTATTTAATCCATCTTGTGGGCGTATTGGAAACTGGTTATTTCTTAGATGTTGCTGACCAAATTATTGTTGGTTCACCAGACGGTGTAAAAATTCTTGATAAATAAATAATAAAAAAGTGATAAAGGTCCCAATGGATTATTTATCACTTTTTTTATATAAAGATGGTAGTGATTTTGGCGACGCCTGACTCGTTAATAAAGTATTAGTTGAAGACTACGGGTTTCGCGGAAAATGTATACAAAAAATGCCGACAAAGCCAGAGACTTTGTCGACACTCTATGAGGAAGTATTATATATACAATGCTTCCTCAAGATTTAATAATGTAACGCATTGATGTAATTAACGACGGTGACCACGTTTACTTTTAAGATTAAAAGGAGAACGCGTGTGTTTATCGTTTGAATCATTATCTACTGCTGCATCATTATGTGTTGCGTGTGTAGTGTTTGCTTCAGTTGATGATGTGTCTTCAACATGATTATCCTCAGTAATGGATGCTTTCGCATTACTTACTGCTGAAGATTTACGAGTAGTTGAATAACGCGCACTTGTTTTTAATGACTCATTATCGTTGTCATTTGAATCATGTTTTACTTTTTCAGTAGATGCTTCAACTGAACTATTAGTTAAATTGTTTGAGTCGTTATTGTCATTATCATTAGATTTTGTGTTGTCATCTTGTTGATTTATTTCATCACTGTTATGATACGTCGTGTTGTTTTCAGTGTTTGTCTTTTTTTGATTATCATCAGTAGTTAAATCTGTGTTGTTTTGTTCAGTTGCTTCATTAACTGGAGATGTTGTATCTTTATCATCGACTGTTGAAGCTGTCGTCTTTGTTGTGTCATCAGTGTGCGGCTGTTGATCTGAGTCATGTGTCGTTCGGTTGGCCACAGCAATACCACTTGCAGCAGTCGTTGATTTTGAGCTGTCTGAAGTCGAAGTGTTTGTCTTGTTTTCATCTTTAACACTATCTTCATCAACATCATCATCGATTTGAGCATCGTTTTCAGATGTTTCGTTAACATGGTCAAGATAGTTGTTATCATCCACTTCATCCAAATTACGTTTTGTGAAGAAATAAAGAATCGCTCGAACGATAATACTTAATAGAATGTAAACAGCGGCAACAGCAACTGTACTTAAAGCAATTACTTTCATTGGGAACACATCGCCTAATTCTTCGTTAAATAAGAAAACGAGTCCAAATGACATTGTCGCATGGAATATTGTCGCAATGTATATTGTACGTCCTTTTGTAGCACGAATAAGTTCTCCAATAATCATTGAAAAAGCGAAAGAATAAAGGAAACTATATATCGCATAATCAAAGCTAAATGAAATATTAACATTCCATATTGAATACATAATCCCTACAATAATAGATGCGATAAATGTATTCATCTTAGTTTCAACAATATGTTGTAAATAAGAACGGAAACCAAACTCTACTAAGAAAGCCATGATAATTTGACCAATGATAATTGATATAATTGAAACAGATAAATCTTCTGTTTGTAGAAGTACAAAACTATCTGCATAAACATTGAAGCAAATCATAGCAATAATAAAAATAATTAATGGTATAACGAGTGCTAAAATGATACGTTCTATAACTTTTAAACTAATTGAAAACTTTAAACTACCGAGTTGCGTACCTCTGTGCTTAAAGACGAGTAAACATATAATAGCAGCAATAAATGGTGCTAAGCTACTTATGTCAAAGACAAAAGTTTTAAGTGAAATTGTACCTTGAAAATCTTTAAGTATAATAGGTGCTGCATAAGCAATAATGAAGAAAATAAATATCATCATTGCCCATTGAAAACCTGGTATACGTTTTGTATTCATTATGTAACCTCCAATAGGGTTCAGAAAAATCATTTATGCCTAATTATACATACTTCTTAGTGATAAATAAATTAAATTCAAATATTTATCATTGAAATGTAATACTTTTACAAAATCAAACGTGTAAACGCAACAATTTTAATGTGAATTTCAAAATTAACTTTTAAACAAGTGGGTAAAGGTAATTATAAATATAATTGAATTGGCAAAAATGTAAGCGTATACTTTAAGTGTCGATATAGTTTCAAAAGGAGGAGAACTATGTATAAATTAGCACAACGTGATTTATGGACAGGAAGAATCGATAGTGAAACAGAGGAAACAGAATTCAGACATTTTCAAACGATACAATTTCGTAATATTGAAGATGAGTACGATGAACCACGTCACGGTGTAGGTATGCTAGGTTATGCGGTTGATAAGGGTGTTGAACTTAATAAAGGAAGAATCGGAGCTAAGTTAGGACCAGATGCAATCAAGAAGACTTTTGCTAATTTGCCAGTCTTAAGAACATGTTCAATTTATGATTATGGAAATGTTGAACATAATCACGAAACTTTAGAAGAAACCCAACAAGAATTTGCGCATTATGTTGCTTCATCGATACAAAGACATAACCAAACCTTTTTATTAGGTGGCGGACATGATATCGCTTATGCACAGTATTTGGGCACGCGTGAGGCGTTTCCTGATGCTTCTATTGGTGTCATAAATATTGATGCACACTTTGACACTAGAAAAGAATCTGGTTCTACTTCTGGTACGAGCTTTAGACAAATTTTAGAACAGGATGAAAATACTGATTATTTAGTATTAGGTATTCAACAAGGTGGTAACACGCAAGCACTATTTGATTACGCGAAAGAAAGAGACATCGGTTTTGTTTATTCTGATGAATTGTTACATCAAATTTCTCCTCCAATTAAGGATAAGATAGAACGTTTCGTACATGATCATGATGTGATTATGTTTACGATATGTATGGATGTTATTGATAGTGCATTCGCACCGGGTGTAAGTGCAAATGCTGTATTAGGTCTATCACCGCATGTTGTACTTGAATTGGCGAAACGTATTATTCCAAATGAGAAAGTTTCGACTGTTAGTATTGCCGAAACAAATCCAAAATATGATGTGGATAATCGAACTGCTAAATTATCTGCTAATTTTTTACATCATTTTATTCTTTAATATTCCAATAATCAATGCACTGATCTATAAAAGAAAGTACTCGCTCTGAGTGCTTTCTTTTTTTTAGATAGTTAATATAAATAGAACGGCCTAGTTTGGGACGCATTTCTAGTGCATCTAAATCTCGTGCATTAAATGATTGATAATATACGCGTGGAATAACAGCATATCCTAATCCTCTATGGACAAAATTCGTAGCCGCTTCAAAACGATCAACTTCCATAATGATATTTGGATGTATATTCATACGTGTAAAGTAATCATCAAGATGTTTACGCACTTGAGAGCCTTTTGTAGGTAAAATTAATGGCAATGATTTAATAGACGTTATTTTAGTATCTGGAAAAGCATTTTTAGGTGTAATAACGACATAGGATTCTTCGTATAAAGGAATAGATTTAATATCTTCATGACTAATTTGTTCGTTGGTCAAAGCGAGATGATTTTCAAAATTGATGAGTTGTTCCAGTATTTTATTTTGGTCATGCACTTCAGATACAAGATAAGTCTGATTAGGATTATATTTTAAATGGATAGAAAGCACTTGAGAAATCCATTGATTTGCTGATTCTAAAATAGATAATTTGATTTTAGGCGCATGTCCCATATTGAGGTCATACATTTTTTCGATTGTTTGATGATAGTTCTGTATCAATTGTTGCGCGTAATTATAAAAATGAATTCCTTTTTCAGTGATTTTAATATCCTTAGTAGTTCTCATAAAAAGGTCATAACCTAAATTGGCTTCCATTTTTTTTATTGTAGTCGTTAAAGACGGTTGACTAATATGTAAAAAGTTAGCAGCTTTAGTGAAACTATTATATTTCACAACGGCGACAAAATACTCTAATTGAATGATTTTCAATATAATTCCTCCGTGAATATGTATTTATCTTATAGTTTTAAACTATCAATAATTAGTTTATTTATATTGGTAGTATATATCATATCATATTATACTGAGAGATATAGCGGGAGGCGTACTTTCATGTTAGGGGCGTGAAGTACATGTGGAAATTTTTCATTTATAGCTTAATTGGCATTATATGTTTCTTTGTACCTATAACGATTAATGGTAAATCAACAATTCTGATTGATCATATTGTTCAGTGGATTACATTTTTGGTGAATCCAATTTTACCTTATTATGTATTACTTTTAATCATTATAGGTGCATTGCATCCATTTATTAATAAAAAATGGAACAAATCAAAAACTGATATTATCTTTAGCTTATTTAAAGTATTAGGCGTCTTCATTGCTTTCATGATTGTCTTTGATTTTGGACCAGGATTTGTATTGAAAGAAAGTATTGGACCGTTTTTATACGATAAATTAGCGATTCCACTAAGTGTGTTAATCCCAGTAGGGGCTATTTTATTAACATTTTTAGTAGGTTACGGATTATTAGAATTTATTGGCGTAATTATGAGACCAGTCATGAGACCTATTTTTAAAACACCAGGTAAATCAGCAGTTGATGCGGTTGCCTCGTTTGTAGGTAGTTATTCAATTGGCTTATTAATTACAAATAAAGTCTATAAAAATGGTGGATATACACATAAAGAAGCAGTTATTGTTGCGACAGGTTTCTCAACTGTATCTGCTACTTTCATGATTATAGTAGCCAATACATTAGGTATTATTGAACATTGGAACCTTTATTTTTGGTTCACACTTGCAGTGACTTTTATAGTTACTGCCATCACCGTACAACTCCCACCTATAAGATTTGAGAAAAACACGACATATCAGAACCAACCATATAAAGAAGAAAAAAGCAGAGATATGCCTTTATTAAAAGAATCTTGGTTAGAAGCTAAGTTGGCTGTTAAAAATGCTGACTCACTAATAGGAAACGTACGTGAAAATTTACGTGATGGCGTCGTAATGACAATTGCGATTTTACCTTCTATTATGTCTATCGGTTTCTTAGGTTTAGTTATTGCTGAATATACACCGATAATAGAATATGTATCTTATATTTTTTATCCATTTATAAGTATATTCCCAGTTCAGGATGTAGCAATATTAGCACAAGCTTCAACCATTTCAATTGTTGAGATGCTATTACCTGCTGCCATTGCACAAACTGCTGATTTAGCTACGAGATTTATAGTAGCAGTAATGAGTGTTTCGGCGATTATCTTTTTCTCGAGTGTGGTACCTGTGATTCTTTCAACTGAGATAAAAATATCAGTTGGTAAATTGGTCTTGATATGGTTTGAAAGAGTAGTGCTTACATTACTAATCACGATACCATTCGCATTATGGCTATTTTAAGATTTATTAAACAAAGGTTAATTAATTAAAATGAGGAGTGATTTTTCATGAGAAAAATAGTAGCAAAAAAAGGTTTAGATATTGAATGTAAAGGCTGGGAGCAAGAAGCAGTGCTTAGAATGTTGTATAACAACTTAGATCCAGAAGTAGCTGAACGTCCTGAAGATTTAGTTGTATATGGCGGTATTGGTAAAGCTGCTAGAAACTGGGAAGCATTTGAAGCGATAGAAGAGACGTTACGTTCATTAGAAGCGGATGAAACAATGTTAGTACAATCCGGAAAACCAGTTGCTGTATTTAAAACACATGAAGAAGCACCGCGTGTATTAATTTCAAATTCCGTACTTGTACCTGAGTGGGCAAATTGGGATCACTTTAACGAATTAGATAAAAAAGGGTTAATGATGTATGGACAAATGACAGCGGGTAGCTGGATATATATTGGTTCCCAAGGTATTGTTCAAGGTACTTATGAAACATTTGGTGAGCTTGCTAATCAACATTACGATGGCACGTTAAATGGGACAGTGACTTTAACAGCCGGACTAGGTGGCATGGGTGGTGCGCAACCACTGGCCGTTACGATGAATGGCGGTGTTGTAATTGGTGTAGATGTTGATGAGACACGTATTGATAAACGTATAGAAACACGTTATTGCGATGTGAAAACACATGACTTAGATGAGGCTTTACGTTTAGCCGAGGAAGCACGACAAGAGGGTAAACCATTATCTATCGGACTTGTTGGTAATGCTGTAGATACACACAAAGCCATTTTAGATAAAGGATTTAAAATTGATGTTGTTACTGACCAGACAAGTGCACATGATCCATTGAACGGCTATATTCCACAAGGTTATTCATTAGAGGAAGCAAAATCACTACGTGATAAAGACCCTAAAGAATACGTTGCATTATCCCAAGATTCAATGAGAAAACACGTTGAGTTAATGATTGAATTCCAAAAAAATGGTGCAGTTGCTTTTGATTACGGGAATAATATTAGACAAGTTGCCTATAATAATGGCTTAGAAAATGCTTTTGATTTCCCAGGATTTGTACCAGCGTATATTAGACCTTTATTCTGTGAAGGCAAAGGGCCATTCCGCTTTGCAGCTTTAAGTGGAGATCCTAAAGATATCGAACGTGCAGATGAAGAAATGAGAAAACTATTCCCAGATAATGAAAAGCTTATTCGCTGGTTAGATTTAGCTCAAGAAAAAATTGCATTCCAAGGATTACCTTCTCGTATAGCTTGGTTGGGCTTTGAGGAACGTGCCAAAATGGGCTTAGCCTTAAATCGTTTGGTTCGTGATGGAGAAATTTCTGCACCGGTCGTTATCGGGCGTGATCATCTTGATTCAGGATCTGTTGCGAGTCCAAACCGTGAGACAGAAGGTATGAAAGATGGTTCAGATGCTGTGGGAGACTGGGCAGTATTAAATGCTTTAATTAACACAGCGGCTGGTGGCTCATGGATTTCGTTCCATCATGGCGGTGGTGTAGGTATGGGTTACTCATTACATGCTGGTATGGTCATTGTCGCTGATGGTTCAGAACGCGCAGATCGTCGCTTAGGACGTGTATTAACGACAGATCCGGGTATGGGGGTTGTAAGACATGCAGATGCAGGTTATGAATCAGCAATTAATGTTGCTAAAGAAAAAGGTATCAAAATTCCAATGATTACGGGTAAAGGAGATATAAAATGAACGATTTAATTATTCAAAACATTAAAGAATTAATTTTACCAAAATCTACAGAGCGTCCTTTAAAAGGAAAAGATTTAGACGAATTAGAAATCATTGAAAATGGAACGGTTGTTGTTAAAGATTGCAAAGTGGTTTACTCGGGTGCCCATACAGATGAATATGAGGCGAAGGAAACAATCGACGCTACAGGGAAAGTTGTATCACCATCACTTGTTGAAGCACATACTCATTTAGTGCATGGCGGTTCAAGAGAACATGAAATGTCGCTTAAAAGACAAGGCGTTTCATATTTAGAAATACTTGAGCAAGGTGGAGGTATTTTATCCACAGTAGAAGCTACACGAAATGCAACTGAAGAAGAGCTATTTAATAAAGCTGAAAAGAATTTGTTAACGATGATACAACATGGAGTCTTAGCTGTTGAAAGTAAGAGTGGTTATGGTTTAGATAAAGAAAGTGAACTCAAACAACTACGTGTATCCAAACGTTTAGCAGAAAAATATAACTTAGATATGAAACATACTTTCTTAGGTCCGCATGCAGTACCAAAAGACGCGAAATCTAATCAAGCTTTTTTACAAGAAATGATTGATTTACTACCTGAAGTTAAACAGTATGCTGATTTTGCAGATATCTTTTGCGAAACAGGCGTATTTACAGTAGAAGAATCTAGAAAATATATGCAAGCAGCAAAAGATTTAGGTTTTGATGTTAAAATCCATGCAGATGAAATTGATCCATTAGGTGGTCTAGAATTAGCAATTGATGAAGGTGCAATTTCTGCAGACCATTTAGTTGCGTCAAGTACAGAAGGCAAAGCGAAGCTTAAAGATAGCGATACAGTAGCTGTATTACTACCAGGTACCACATTTTATTTAGGTAAGGAGCAATACGCAGATGCTAGAGGTATGTTAGATAATGGTGGAGCTATCGCTATTGCAACAGACTTTAATCCAGGGAGTTGTGTGACAAACAACTTACAACTTGTGATGTCGATTGCTGCGTTGAAATTAAAATTATCACCGAATGAGATTTGGAATGCTGTTACAGTGAATGCAGCAAAAGCAATTGATGTTGATGCTGGAACAATTAATAAAGGTGACAAAGCCAATATCGTCATTTGGGATGCACCAAACCATGAGTATATTCCATATCATTATGGTATAAACCATGCTGAAAAAGTAATCAAAGATGGCCAAATACTTGTTGATAACCAAATTAAATTAAATAACTAATAATATTGAATCTGGGGCATATACGTATGTCTCAGATTTAATTGTTATATTGTTGTGAATTGAGTGAACTTGAAAAGAGCTAATGCAAAGCTCTTTTTCAAGTTCACTCTTCTTTTTTAAGTGTAAATTAATTAAGTTTGAGTTGATTAAATATTTTGACAATTATGGTACCATGTTATTTAAAGCATACATGGGAGGTGACATCGAATGTGGGGCAAACTACTTATGTTAAACAATGGAGCGGGGATTTAAGTCAAAATATGCTCACAGGTATATTACTTGCCCTTGCATTACTTCCAGGCGCAATTGCATTCTCTTTCATCGCTGGCGTAAGCCCAACGATAGGCATGTTAAGTACTGGTTTGATGATGCTCGTGTTGAGCTTTACTGGCAATAGAACGTTGATGGTCTCAGCGCCAAGTAGTGGTGTGTCGCTAGTAGTTGCACCATTAATGGCAAGTCATGGCCTAAAAGCGCTTATTTTAGCTACATTGTTTATGGGCGTCATACAAATCATATTAGGATACTGTCACATAAATAAATTGTTAGACTTCGTACCTACGGGTGTTGTTATTGGTTTTATGAATGCATTAGGTTTATTATTGTTTACATCCCAATTAAAGCATATATTTAATGTTTCAGCTTCGACATATGTGTTTGCAATAGCTTCATTCTTTATTATTTGGCTTGCAGGGCAATATATCAAACTTATACCAGCACCTTTAATAGCAATTATTATATTGACGCTACTTGCAGGAGTGATTAAACCAAACATTCAATATGTTTCTGATACGGCTTCAATACATATAAAAATGCCAATACCTTCCATACCTAATGAAATGAGTGATTTGAATATAGTGATGGTTGCATTACTTTATGGTGTAGCAATGGCCATCGTAGCCGTAATCCAAACGACATTAACAGCACAAATGGTTGATGTTGTAACTTCGACAACTAGTGATAAGAATAAGGAATCTATTGGTCAAGGCATTGCAAACTTTATCGTTGGCTTGTTTGGAGGTTTTGGCGGTAGCGCACTTGTTGGACAATCGCGTTTTAACATAGCTATGGGTGCAAATTCGAGGGTTTCTACTTTCATCACAGGCAGTTTTTTATTGATTTGTTTATTTATTTTTGGAGAAATAATCGGACGAATACCTATGGCAGTGTTAGCTACTGTATTGATCACGATTTCACTTGGTACATTTGATAGACGAACGGTGCCATTCATTCGCAAAGCACCTTTGTTAAATAGTACTTTAATTATATCTACTGTATTGCTTATTTTAATTACGAATAACCTTGCCTTAGGCGTCGTTGTTGTAACGATAAGTTATTACATGATTTTCCGTTTTATTAATAAGAAAGGACGTGACATATAATGCCACAATATGAAGATTACGTGAATTGGAGAAGAACTTTACATCAATACCCTGAACTTTCAGATGCTGAATATGAGACGACAAAAAGATTGAAACGAATATTAGAGGCGTATGATATTAAAATAATTGATTTACCATTAGAGACTGGTTTAGTTGCTGAAGTAGGACAAGGTGAAACATTTGTAGCTGTAAGAACAGACATTGATGCTTTACCTATTCATGAGCAAGTGGTACATGAATTCACTTCAACAAATGAAGGTATTATGCATGCATGTGGACATGATATACACATGGCCAGTATTTTAGCCGTAGCAACAAGACTTAAAGACATTGAAAGCCAATTAAAAGGGCGTGTCCGCATTATTTTTCAACCTGCAGAAGAACTGGGTTATGGTGCACTACATATTACTGAATCAGGAGCGATTGATGGTGCAAAAGCTGTGTTAGGCTATCACAATTATCCGTCGTTAGACGTGGGTGAATTTGCAGTGAAACCTGGTGTAATTACGTCATCTGTAGATCGCTTTGAATTTAAAATAAAAGGCACAGGCGCGCATGCTGCTAAACCAGAACAGGGTAATGATCCTGTCATCGTTCTAGGACAATTAATTAACAGTGTTCAATCGATTGTGAGTAGAAATCTATCTGCTTTTGATAGCGCAGTTGTAACTATAGGTGAAGTATCTAGTGGAAATACATGGAATGTCATCGCTGATCAGGCATATGTCCAAGGTACTGTGAGAAGCTTTGATGAAGATAAACGTGTTTATATTGAAGAACGGCTTAGAGCAATTGGAAGTGGGCTTGCAGAAGCGTTTGATGTCGAAATAGAAACACTATATCATCGTTTACCAGGCGCCGTTAAAAACGATGAGAAACTAACGGATGACGCTATCGAAGTAGCGAAACAAGTTGGATATAATGTAGAAGTTATGGATAAACCTTTAACAATTGGGGAAGACTTTTCTGGTTTTTCAAATAAATATCCAAGCGTCTTTGCATTTATTGGGTCGAATAGTGAATATGATTTACATCACCCTAAGTATGACCCAGATGAACGTATTCTAGAAAAAGTACCTGAGTATTTTGTTACATTTGTGCAAAAATTATTGAACGAAGTATAAGTTGCCAAACACTTTGTATATGTATTAACTCCTATAAAATTTGGGTAATGTAAAGATATAATAATTATTTAAGGAGTGTTGTATTATGGCAGCCCAAGATCCGAGAACAAAATTTTCAAGTGAAGATTTTCCAAAACAAGAACAAGCGGTTCCTGGTTTACAAAAAGAATTAGAACCTAAACCAGATTGTGGGGAAACTTCATATATTGGTTATGGCAGATTAACAAATTATAAAATGTTAGTGACGGGTGGAGATTCTGCCATTGGAAGAGCAGCAGCTATAGCGTATGCAAAAGAAGGCGCAGATGTAGCGATAAATTATCTTCCTGAAGAACAAGCAGACGCCGAAGAAGTACAAGAAGTGATTGAAGCAGCAGGTAGAAAAGCTGTTTTAATACCAGGAGATCTCCGAAATGAACAATTTAACTATGATTTAGTAGAGCAAGCTTATAATGCACTAGGCGGTTTAGACAATGTAACCCTTGTAGCAGGACATCAACAATACAGAGATGATTTAAAAAGTTTTGATACAGCTTCATTTACTCAAACATTTGAAACGAACGTTTATCCTATATTTTGGACAGTTCAAAAAGCACTAGATTATTTACAGCCGGGTGCTACAATTACGACGACTTCATCAGTGCAAGGATATAATCCAAATCCAATTTTACATGATTATGCAGCCTCAAAAGCAGCAATCATTTCATTAACTAAAAGTTTATCTGAAGAATTAGGTGCTAAAGGTATTCGTGTGAATTGTGTAGCACCTGGGCCATTTTGGTCTCCTTTACAAATATCTGGTGGCCAGCCACAATCTAAAATACCTACATTTGGTCAAAAAGAAGTATTAGGTAGAGCAGGACAACCTGTTGAACTTTCAGGAGTGTATGTACATTTAGCTGCCGAAGAATCGAGTTATACGACTGGGCAAGTTTATGGTGTAACAGGCGGAACTCAGTTAGACTAATGATATCAAAAGTTAGAAATCTCTATGAGATTATCTAGCTTTTATTTTTTGAAAGGTATGATAATACAATATGAAACAATTTAAAGCAGATACACTCTCTAAAAAACAAAATTATAAATTACTGAGTGGGAGTATTATTCCAAGACCGATTGCATTTGTTACTTCTCAAGACAAGTCAGGTCATTTAAATGCAGCGCCATTCAGTTTCTTTAATATAGTGAATAGCGCACCGCCAATGATTATGATTTCTACTGTACGCTCAGAAGGTAAACGAAAAGACACGTCAGTCAATATTGAAGAAACCGAAGAATTTGTCGTTCACATTACTGATGAAACCATAGTTGAAGAAGTTAATAAAACGGCAGCACCAATAGAACGTACAAGTAATGAGCTAGAAAGAACAAATTTAACATGTATTGATTCAGAACTTGTTTCTGTGCCAGGGATACAACAAGCAAAAATCCGTATGGAATGTAAATTAAACAGAATTATTCCATTAGGGGATCCACAAGAAGGTTCTGATTTAATTATTGGTGAAGTCGTTATGTTCCATATCGATGATGATGTATACTTTGAAGACAGTAAAATTGATGCCCAAGCGCTAACAGCTATTTCTCGCTTAGCTGGCAATGACTATGCATCTTTAGGAGAAACATTTACGATTGTGCGACCTACTGAATAAGGGTGTTACACTTGTTGAAAATATCGTATGGTTGCAAAGTAATGTTGACAAACGTGCTTTAACGTATTAAGCTAAATCAGTATTTCACGAATTACAGTTAAAATATACTGTAATAAAACAATTTAATAACTTATCTAGAGAAGTGGAGGGACTGGCCCGTCGATGCTTCGGCAACATGATGATGCGTGTGCCAATTCCAGTAGCATAGATGTATGCTAGAAGATAAGAACGAAGACACAACGTTTACTCTTTTCTTCAATAGAAAAGAGTTTTTTTATTTTCAAAAAGAAACATAAAGAAATAGCGGGGAATAAATTTCACGCTTTTACCCTTATAGAAAGTTGGTTTTGTATGGAGAAGACAAAGAAAGGTAATGCTTGGGCATTGATTCCATTGCTCGTATTTGTAGGTTTATTTTTAGGTGTAGGTATTGGTACAGGAGATTTTTCAACAATGCCTTTAAATGTAGCTATTTTAGTAGCATCTATTGTAGCTTTGATTTTAAATAGAAAAGAAACGTTTCATAAAAAAGTGGAAGTCTTCACAAAAGGCGCGGGTCATTCAAATATTATTTTAATGATGCTCATCTTTATACTGGCTGGTGCCTTCTCTCAAACTACTGAAGACATGGGCGGCGTACAATCTACAGTTAATTTAGGACTGTCACTTATTCCAGAGAATTTAATTATCGTAGGCTTATTTATTATTTGTATGTTTGTTTCGCTTTCAATGGGTACATCTGTAGGTACAGTAGCAGCAATAGCGCCTGTTGGATTTGGATTGAGTCAAGCAACAGACGTCTCAGCAGCTATTACAATGGCTACAGTTGTAGGTGGTGCAATGTTTGGCGATAATCTATCAATGATTTCAGATACAACAATCGCTGCCGTACGTACTCAAAAGACAAAAATGAGTGATAAATTTAAAGTGAATATTAAAATTGTGTTGCCAGGTGCTATATTTACGATTATAGCTTTGTGGTTTTTAACAAATGGAGCACAAATTGATGCAAGTAAAAGTTACGATTATAATATTATCAAAGTCTTACCTTATTTAATGGTACTAATATTAGCATTAATTGGTATTAATGTAATTATTGTGCTTATCGGTGGTATCGCATTATCAGCAATAATCGGCCTTATAGATGGATCATTTGGTTGGACAGGCTTATTAGAGTCCATTTCAAAAGGTATTATTGGTATGGAAGATATTGCGATGATTGCCTTACTTATCGGAGGCCTCGTAGCGCTTATTCAACATAACGGCGGTATCACATGGTTACTTCACTTTGTTCGTAATAGAGTGAAATCGAAACGTGGCGCAGAATTAGGTATAGCTGGGTTAGTCAGTGCAGCGGATATTTCAACAGCGAATAATACGATATCGATACTGATGTCTGGCCCATTAGCAAAAGAAATTTCAGAAGAATATGATATAGATCCAAGAAAATCGGCAAGTATTTTGGATATGTTTGCGAGTTGTTTCCAAGGGCTCTTACCTTATAGCCCGCAGTTAATTGCAGCAGCAGGCGTGGCGTCTATATCGCCATTTGAGTTATTACCCTACTCTATTTATCCAATGATTTTGGGCGTTTGTGGTTTGATTGCAATCTTATTTAACTTACCAAGATTAAATAAGAAATAAGGGGTTAAAAGGGAAGGCGAATCAGTGCAGTGTTTGTATCTGATGAACCTCCCTTTTTATTATGCTTTGATATACAGTAAGTTTATAAAAAGTACTTAAATACATGTTTTTGCGAAAGTGACGTTTAAAATTTTGACGTTTACTGACTATTGACGATAAAATATAGAAGTTGAACGTTTTAAAGTAAAGACTAGAACATTTTATGATTCATAGGATTATTGTTTAGAAGTCTTGTAGAATAGGTTAGAATAGAATTAAGAGTGAAAGTAGGTGAACAATCGTGGGTAAATATAATGTTGAAAATGAATACGTTGAGATACGACTTGAACGACTATTTAAAGTTGAACCAGAATTATTATATCAAGCATGGACAGATCAACGTTTTCTTAAACAATGGTTTATGACAACAGATAGAACAAATAAATCAATTCATATTAACGCTGAACAAAATGGAAGTTATGAAATTGTTGACGTTCGTAAAGGGAAAGAAAATGTAGTAAAAGGTTCTTTTATTACGTTAACGCCATATGAATATATCGTCATGACAATTGGTATGCCAGAGTTAAGTGATTCTGAAGATACCATTGAAATTGAAATATTCGAAAGAGAAGCGGGCATCGCTCAAATGATTTTTAATTATAAAGCTTTTGTGCCAAAAGAACGTAGATATACAATACTGGAATATAAGCAGAAGAAAAAAGAATATCATGATTCTACTGCGCATGGTTTCGAAATATTATTTGATAAATTACAAGTGGTATTAGAAGAATTTGAATCAGACCTTTAATATTTAATAAGATATTTTGAATATAAACTGTTAGCAAAGTTTTAGCTTTGTTGACAGTTTTTTTACGTTTTCCACCAAGTGTAATATCTCCTTTACAATAAATGTTTCATACTTACTTGTAGGGCACAAATCCTAGCTTTTAAATTTTACCTCGTATTGTTCCTACAGATGTCCCATATGAAATCAAGTTAATGTAAATTGAAATTACCCCAATCCATAAGTATATGCTAATGGATTAGGGTAAGGGTTTTTGAACATAGAGATGTGTAGTTATATTTCAAAAGTAAGCTCAGGATAAAGGAGGTGAATTATTACGATATAATTTCACCTTTTTCTATGCGCTCATTAAATTTACGCAATAATGTTTCGAAAAATATGTGATAACTTATAAAGCTTGAATAATCTATACCGTCAGCAAGATAAAATGTGTTGCTAGAAACATAAATATTATAATTAGCTTTTTGAGCAAGTGTATTATCATTTAAAGTAGTAATGGAGAAAAAATATTTTTGACGTAACTGTAATAAGTTGGTGATATCTGATAATTGATGTGATTCACCAGAAAGAGAAATAATGAAGAAAATATCTGTAGGTGTAGTTCTATTAAGTACCATTTTAAATTCGTGTACATCATGTAATACAATAATATTTTTATGAATTGTTAACAAAATACGTTGCGCTTCTTGGGCTACATTCATTTGTGCGACACCTGTTCCATACAAATAGACGGTCTCTGCTTCGTTGATTTTATCGGTGACAAGATTATAATCGATACGTTCTAAATATGTAAAAGTATTTTCGACGTCTTGTTTGAATCCTTCGATAGAGTCGGAAGGGAGATTATGAGATTTTTCAGTTTCAAACTTTAAGTAAGATTTAAAGTCACTATAACCATCAAAACCTAATTTACGCGTAAAACGATGAATCGTTGCATTTGAAGCATGCGTAAATTCTGCTAAGTCTTGAATTTTCATGGTTTTACATTCTGTCGTATGTGTATTGATAAAATGAGCAATATGTAAGTCATTCTCATTTAATTTATTAAAGTTATTATTAACGCGTTCATCTAAAAACAATATGATAACCTCGCACTTCATGAAAATATTTTCAAGTTTTGGAAATATAATCTGATTATACAAAACTATTCGTAATGTAGTCAAACCATTGCTTATATGTAAGCGTTTCCTTTAATATTGAGATAAGTTTTGAAACAAACGTATCTAAAAATGATAAATTTACATATAAGGATTTGAATGTAAGTTATCTAAATTTAATAGTATTTGGGGGTATATTTCTATGAACGCAATTAAACGATTTGGGAGTGCGATGATAGTTCCAGTATTGATGTTTGCTTTCTTCGGTATTGTTTTAGGGTTTGCTACATTATTTAAAAATCCTGCAATAATGGGAAGTATTGCAGAAGATGGGACGACTTGGTTTAGAATATGGTCCGTAATAGAATCTGGTGGTTGGGTAATATTCGATCACATGGAAATTGTATTTGCTGTCGGGTTGCCGCTTTCTTTAGCTAAAAAAGCACCTGGTCATGCTGCACTAGCAGCGTTAATGGGTTATCTAATGTTTAATACATTTATTAACGCTATTCTCACGCAATGGCCACATACATTTGGAGCTAATTTGGAAAAAGGTGTCGAGAATGTTACCGGACTCAAAGCAATTGCTGGGATCGAAACGTTAGATACCAATATTTTAGGTGGTATCATAATTTCTAGCATTGTGACATGGATACATAATAGGTTCTATAGTAAGAAACTGCCTGAAATGTTAGGTGTGTTCCAAGGGTTAACATTTGTAGTAACGATTTCGTTTTTTGTTATGTTACCTATTGCATTAATAACATGTATTGTTTGGCCTACGATTCAAGGTGGTATTTCTTCATTACAAGGATTTATCATAGGATCAGGTTACATTGGAGTATGGCTATATCACTTCTTAGAAAGAGTGCTTATTCCAACTGGTTTACATCACTTTATTTATGCACCAATTGAAGTAGGCCCGGTAGTGGTAAACCACGGATTAAAAGCAGAATGGTTTGCGCATGTAAATGAATTTGCGACGAGTACAAAGCCATTGAAAGAACAATTTCCTTATGGATTTATGTTACAAGGTAATGGTAAAGTATTTGGTTCGATAGGTATTGCATTAGCAATGTATTCAACAACACCTAAAGAGAATAAGAAAAAAATTGCAGCGTTACTTATCCCAGCTACATTAACTGCTGTAGTTGTAGGTATTACAGAGCCATTAGAATTTACATTCTTATTTATTGCACCTTATTTATTTGTATTGCACGCATTATTAGCTGCAACAATGGATACACTTATGTATGGATTTGGCCTCGTAGGTAACTTTGGTGGCGGTCTATTAGACTTCTTTGCTACGAATTGGATACCTTTAGCACAAAATCATTGGTTAACATATGTAATTCAAATCATTATTGGTCTTGTATTTACTGCTATTTATTATTTCTTATTCAGATTCTTAATTTTAAAATTCAATATTCCACTTCCTGGTCGCAAGAAAGACGAAGAAGACGTGAAGTTGTATAGTAAAAATGATTATAAGAGTAAAAAAGGTAGTGATGACAAAGCAAATACAATATCTACTGGTAATGAATACGAAGATAAAGCAAATTATTATTTAGAAGGCCTTGGCGGTAAAGAAAACATCAAGGACGTAACAAATTGTACGACACGCTTAAGATTAACAGTGAATGATATAGATAAAGTAGAAGATAGTGGTTATTTCACGCACAACCAAATGGCACACGGATTAGTTAAAAGTGGTAAAAATGTCCAAGTCGTTGTTGGTATGTCAGTACCACAAGTAAGAGAAGCTTTTGAAAACATTGTTAACAAAGAAGAGCAAGATTAAATAAATAATAAAAAATAAGCACAGCCCGTATGGAACCGTTCCATACGGGCTGTGCTTATTTTTTATTATTTAAACGAATTACGAAATCCTAGCTTTACTCATTAATCGTGGTTGGTATATTGCACCAAGTACATCAATGTTATGAGTAGCAACCATTTGGATGAGCTTCGCGAAAACTTTAGGAGAACAAGAAACATTTATTTTATCTCTATTGAAGGTATATGTAATATGCTCCGTTTGATTGATTAAGTTCAAAATATCAATAACTTTATCTTTGACAAAAGCGTCGTAAAGCCCATCGATAGTCAGTTCAAAACGTTTAGAAGATAACAATAAATGATCAAGATCTAATAACTTTTCAGAATGATTACTTTCTATAATTTGATAAATTAAATAATTATGAAAGCTAAGAAAACTAATAATATATGGTAACTGGTATTTTGGTAAGTTGACCTTTAATGCATACAAGTTATTTTCTTTGAAAATTGAAAACTTGAATGAGTTGCAAAAATTAATTTGCTTACATAATTTAGTTAAATTTTTTCGTGTGGCGCGTTTGTTAAGTCCACCTATATTTAACACAAAAGTTTCCGTTCTATCTAAAAACATATTATACCTCCATATCTATATAAAGTGTCATATGGATATTAATCATAATATTCTTTACACTTAAAATTATACAAGTTTTTATTTCTATTAAATTGTACCACTCTTTTAAAATGTTGGCACTAGGTCTTTAGAACGAAGTTAGAAATTATTTTTGAGTTTGATATTATTGCATTTACAAAAGTTGGAATATTTTGAAAATTCAGTTGTATAGGCGTTTAAAGTATGATACATTTTTCTTTATTAATACATAGAGGAAGTGTTGAGAGATGTTATCAAAAGTGAGTCGGTTTGCAACAAACACATTCTTGATATGGATGTTAATCGCTGCAATAATTGGATTTATTTTTCCAACTCAGTTAGCTACGTTAAGTGGTTGGGTACCATATTTACTTGGTATCGTAATGTTGGGTATGGGGTTAACCATTGACCCTAAAGATTTTAAAATTGTATTTCAATCGCCTAAGTGCGTAATAATTGGTGTGATTTTGCAATACACAATTATGCCTTTAGCGGCTTTTTTAATTGCTAAATTATTTCAATTACCACCTGAAATTGCAATTGGTGTGATATTAGTTGGGTGTTGTCCAGGGGGAACATCAAGTAACGTTATGAGTTATTTAGCAAATGCAAATGTTGCGTTGTCTGTAGCTATTACAAGTGTCTCTACATTACTTGCACCGTTCTTAACGCCAGCATTAATTTATTTATTTGCACATGAATGGTTACAAGTTTCATTTATGAGTATGTTTTGGTCAGTTGTGCAAGTGATACTTATCCCTATTGCGATTGGTTTTATATTACAAAAAGTATTTAAAAAATTCGCTGATAAGTCTGCAACTGCATTGCCAATCGTTTCTGTAATTGCTATTTCTCTCATACTCGCTTCTGTAGTAGGTGGGAGTAAATCACAAATACTAGAAACAGGATTGCTCATTTTTGCAGTAGTCATATTACATAACATTGTTGGTTATGTACTTGGATATACATTAGCAAATATATTTAAACTGGAACGCGCCGATAAAAAGGCTGTTTCGATTGAAGTTGGAATGCAGAATTCAGGGTTAGCAGTAACATTGGCTACCGTACATTTCAGTCCTTTATCAGCAGTACCCGGAGCAGTATTTAGTTTGATACACAATATTACCGGACCAGTTTTAGCAAAATATTGGAATAAACGATAATACACTAGAAGCATATATAATAAGCTCACTTCAAATTTGGAGTGAGCTTTTAATTTTGATGTTACCATTTTAAAACCGAAAATGCATATTTCAAAATAAAAATATGATAAGCTAGCATTAATATAATTTAAGAAAACAAGTGGACAGAGGAGGATATATTATGTATAGAGCAGTCGTATTCGATTTTGATGGCACGATTATTGATACAGAAAGACATCTATTTGAAATCATTAATAAACACTTAAAAAAACATAATTTAACTGAAATAACATTGGATTTTTATCGTCAATCTATTGGCGGAGCCGCAACGGATTTACATCATTATTTAGAAGGTCAATTAGGCAAAGAAAATAAGCATGAAATTTATGTTGAACACAATAACACGAGCGTTGATTTGCCAATCATTGATGCAATGAAACAGTTAATGGATTATTGCAAAAAATGTCATATACCAATGGCGATTGCGACGAGTAGCTATAGAGCCGATATCAAACCAGCATTTGAAAGTCTAGGATTAAGCAATTATATCGATATCGTTGTAGGTCGAGAAGATGTTGAAGCGGTTAAACCAAGCCCTGAACCATACCTCACTGCTGTTCAAAAACTTAATTACAATCCAGGAAATTGTTTAGCGATTGAAGACTCAGTTAATGGTGCAACTGCTGCAGTTGTAGCTGGTTTAGATGTTATCGTCAATACAAATACAATGACAGAAAAACAAGATTTTAGCGAAGTGGCATTTACTGGAAAAGATTTAACCGGTGAAGAAATCATTACGACATACTTTGAGAAAAATAGAGATTAATTAAATGAGTGGATATTTAATTTTATTTTTCTTGGGTGGACCCATTGTATTGGCGATAAGTAATTTGCTATTAGGCCCAATTTTTAATAAAAAAATACCATTTAAAATACACTTTAGATCATTTATGGTAGGCACAGTGGTTTATTTGTTAGGGGCTAGTTTAATATATTATTTTGTACTTCAAGATAAATTGTAAATTTGCACCTGATATTAAATTTAAAAAAGGGGCTTCCATATGGAGGCCCCTTTTAGCACGCAAACAAAGCACTGTTGCGAAGTCAACTGTATTATATATGTGAGCTTATATTTAATATAAGCATTGTTAATTATAAAAGTTGGAAAATCAATGTTGCTACAACGAGGACGAGTAGTATTGAATCTATACCTACCATGATTGCAAAACGTGTATTTTTTTCACCAGTTTCTTTAGAAGCTTTTACTGCTTTTAAATTAGGAATCAAACTTACAATTAGTAAAATGATTACAATAACGCCTATAATCATACTCATGATTTGTCACCACCATTTTTATTTTTTTCTATATATTCCCAAACATAACCAGCGACGATACCAAGAATTAAACCGACAATAATACCAACTTTTATAGTAGATATTAAAGCACATATGATAATAGCTATTAACAATGCGATTGGAATCGTGATACCAAATTTATATTTTCGTTCTGGTGAATCAACAATAGAAAATAAGACATAATATAAAATAGCAAATACTACAATTACAAGTAGACTTTTTAAAATTAATTGTCCAATTGAACTATCTGAACCAGAAACATAATTTAATAAGAAAAATAACACCCCAAAGATAAGAGAAACTGTAATTGTTTTTTTTAGTAAAATTTTATTCATGTTGAACTCCTTTGTAATAAAATCTAATGAAAATTATACCATAGAAAGTTTGAAATATAGAATATCGCAAAATTAATGTAACCTTTCACCATCATATTGATGATGATCATTTAAATAGGCGTAAAACAATCCGATAATCAACCCCCCGCCAATATAGTTTCCAAAAGCAGCACCAAGTAAATTAATTAACGTAGGGATCAATGACATTAAATCACTTTGATAAACGAGTCCACCAGCAAATAATACAGAATTATAAACGACATGTTCATAACCCATAAAGGCGAATATGGATACGCCAAACATCATGACAAACATTTTAGCTAGAATGTCATCAATTTGCATGGCGATAACTAATGAAATATTGATAAAAAAATTAGCGAATATACCTTTGATTAAAATTGCTAAAAATCCTGCAGCAAATAGCTTATGTTCAATTGCAACTTCAAGTTGAATGAACATCTCTGGAGACATAATATCTGAAAGTCGCGTGAGTGTGAAAAATATTAAGCCTCCAGCCACATTCCCTATGAAGCATAAGGTGAAAATTTTTAAGACACGCATAGGACTAATAACACGATAATACAATCCAACAGTGAAATACATAAAATTACTTGTTAATAATTCTGAATTAGTGAATAGTATTAGTAATAGTGCGAAACTAAAGGCGATGGATGAAACTAAATTTGTCACACCAGAGGCCATATCGCCTCCGATGCTAGCTTTAATTAACAACACGAATACAGTAATGATACCTAAGATAAACCCGGCCATCGTGGCACGTAATAGATAACGCTTTAAGTAAAAACTTTGAAGTACGTCCTTGGTTCTAATCGTTTCAACTACATGGTTAATCCATGCCTTGCCATAGAAGACTTTATCCCATTTAATGTTTTTCTCATTCAATTACTTATCCTCACTTTTGATAGGTTAGGACAAGTATACTATGCTAATTAATATTTGTGAATAAATTCACAATATCTACATAATAAATTTCATGATGATAGTTGAAAAATAAAAAATTGGAATTTGTAAAATTACTTTGCAATTTTTGACGAAATAAAATACAATTAATAGCGGAAATGTAAACCCTTACATAAATCGAAAATAATTATTCCAATTTTTAGAATTTATAGTATAATGGCGACATAATAAGTGTTTCATCTGTACTTACAATCGAAAGAGATGGGGTTTGAATTATGAACGAGAACAAAGAATTACATAGGGGGCTAGGTGCACGTCAAATGCGTATGATTGCACTTGGCGGGACAATTGGAGTAGGACTATTTATGGGCGCAACAAGCACTATAAAGTGGACAGGTCCTTCTGTTATATTTGCATATTTAATAGCAGGTATCTTTTTATTTCTAGTAATGAGAGCTATGGGGGAGATGGTTTATTTATATCCTACCACAGGTTCTTATGCTAACTTTGCAAGTGATTACATACATCCAGTGGCAGGCTATTTAACTGCTTGGAGTAATATATTCCAGTGGATTGTCGTCGGTATGAGTGAAGTGATAGCCGTCGGAGAATATATGAATTATTGGTTTCCGGATTTACCACAGTGGATTCCAGGTGTACTGGTAGTAATATTATTAGCCAGTGCTAATCTAGTGTCAGTTAAAGCTTTTGGTGAATTTGAATTCTGGTTTGCAATGATTAAAGTAGTAACAATTATCTTAATGATTATTGCAGGATTTGGATTAATCTTCTTCGGATTAGGTAATGGAGGAGAAGCACTTGGTTTATCAAATTTATGGGCACATGGTGGATTCATGCCTAACGGTTGGATTGGATTCTTCTTTGCACTGTCTATTGTTATAGGCTCTTACCAAGGTGTAGAATTAATCGGTATTACAGCCGGAGAGACAAAAGACCCTCAGAAAAATATTAAAAGTGCCGTTAATGGCGTCATTTGGCGTATATTGATTTTCTATATTGGTGCGATTTTTGTAATTGTAACAGTTTATCCTTGGGATCAATTAGGTAACATTGGTAGTCCATTTGTTGGAACATTTGCAAAAGTTGGTATTACGTTTGCAGCTGGCTTTATTAACTTTGTAGTATTAACTGCTGCTATGTCTGGATGTAACTCTGGAATATTCAGTGCGAGTCGTATGACATTTACATTATCTCAAAGAGGACAAATGCCTAAATTCTTTTCTAAAGTTATGAAAAATGGTGTTCCTGTGTGGACAGTAACAGCAATTTCTATTGGTATTTTAATTGGAGCATTACTAAATGTTATCTTACCTTTATTTATTGAAGGTGCTGAGAGCGTCTTTGTTTATGTATATAGTGCATCTATTTTACCAGGTATGGTACCGTGGTTTATGATTTTAATTAGTCATTTGAAATTTAGGAAACGTTCTCCTGAATTAGTAAAGGATCATCCCTTTAAAATGCCAGGCGGAGCATTTACAAACTACATTACAATGGCATTCTTTATTACAGTATTAATTGGAATGTTATTCAATAAAGAGACAGTTGTTTCTGTAGTAATTGGTATTGTATTCTTATCGTTTATGGCGATTTTCTATTTCTTAAAAGGCTATCATAAGTTAGATAAAGATAAACAAATTTAATATAGGTTGAATTAAATATAGGTTAGCTACTTTATGACTGAAATTACAAAGTTATAAAATAGCTAACCTTTTTATTATAAAAATGTCTCTCAAAACCATAGGTATATAAGCATTTACACAACTAGTGTTTTACAGAAAATTTACATTATTAAAATATTGAGACAAAATTAGAGTATTACACTTAACATGTAAGCACAATAATACATATCAAAGGAGTTATTAATTTATGAAACTATTAAATAAGTTAGCAACTGTAACTGTAGCTAGTGCAATTGTTGTTGGATCTGCATTAGGAAATGTACAATCAACATATGCTTCTGGTGATGGAAAAGCATCAAATGATACACCTGATGTGTCGTATATGGGAAATACTGAAAATCCTAAAAATGTAATATTTTTAGTAGGCGATGGCATGGGACCATCTTATAATTCAGCGTATCGTTATTTTGCAGATAATCCTGAAACAAAAGAAATGGAAAAAACTGCGTTCGATCAACATCTTGTCGGCAATCAACGTACAAATCCAGCTGACCCGAAAGAGAATGTTACGGACTCAGCAGCATCAGCTACTGCGTTTAGTTCTGGTCATAAAACATATAATGGGGCAATTGGTGTAGATGAAAATAAAGAAAATGTTAAAACAGTATTAGAACAAGCAAAAGAAAAGGGTAAATCAACAGGCTTAGTTTCCACTGCTGAGATTACAGATGCAACACCTGCAGCCTATGCATCACACGTAGACTCACGCGATAAAAAAGATGAAATTGCACAACAATTTTACAATGATAAAATTAACGGCGAACATAAAGTAGATGTCTTACTTGGCGGTGGTGCAAAATATTTCGGTGAAGAAAATGGCAACTTAGCAGATAAATTTAAAAAAGATGGCTATGACGTTGTAGATAATAAAACAGATTTACAAAAATCAACAAGTAAACAAGTATTAGGTTTGTTCGCTGATGGAAATATGCCATTACAAATAGACGCCCCTGATAAAAATCCTAAATTATTAGATATGACAGAAACTGCAGTTAATAAATTACAGCAAAATGATAAAGGGTTCTTCTTAATGGTGGAAGGTGCTTCGATTGATAAAGCAGGTCACCCAAATGATGTTACTGGTGTAATGTCAGAAATGGAAGGTTTTGAAAAATCATTTGATTATGCTATGAACTATGCTAAAGAACATAAAGATACACTTGTAGTGGCAACTGCAGATCACTCAACAGGTGGTTTATCAATTGCCAAAGGTGAAGATTACCTTTGGAACCCTCAAGTAATCCACGATATGAAACATTCAGGAACATACATGACTGAACAAATTGCCAAAGGCGAAGATGCTGAAAAAGTAATTAATGAAGGTTATGGATTTGATGTAGAGGCATCTCAAATTGATAAAATTAAAGATGAAGCTGAGAAGTTGAAAAAATTAAATGAAGATGATGATGCATATGAAGGGCAATTACAAAAATTACAAAACGCAATTCAAAAACCAATCAATGATAAATCGAATACAGGTTGGACTACAACAGGACACACAGGTGAAGACGTGAACACATATGCTTATGGCCCTGGTAGTGATAAATTCCAAGGAAATATAGATAATACAGATAATGCTAAAAACATTTTTGAATTCTTAAAAAGTGAAGCTAAATAAATAAAATATCAATATTTAGGATAACTTAAAATAAGGCACTAAAAATTACTATACGATTTACTAGTCTCTTATTTTAATTCACAAAAAAGCACCTATCAAGTCAGCGTATTTTGCTGACGATAGGTGCTTTTTTTATAGTTCAACTTAACATATAGATTAATGTTTGAATTTAATTTTAGATAAATGCTTACGATAATTATCTAAAGCCATTTTAGACTGTGTAATAGAGTCTAATGCACTTTGATAATTCAATGCGATATAGCGATAGTAAAGTATATCTACTGTAAAAAGTTGAGCAAATAATGATGTTGTTGCAGCCATACGTAGTTCGTTTTCATCCGTTTGACCATATATTAAAGTATGGTCTGAAACTTTTGCAACAGGATTATCATTAGAACTAGAAATGGTAATAATTGGAATGTTATAGTCTGTTGCGACTTTAGCCATGGATTGCATTTCACTATGATTACCTTGATTTGTTACAAAGATAATACAGTCATTTTCATCGTGTGTTGCTAATGTTGACATAAATAAATGTGTTTCTTGTAACAAACGGACATTGAGTCCAATGCGTGATAATTTTTGAAATAAGTCAGTAACGATTACGAGTGAAGCACCATAACCAAATAAGAATATTGTATTTGAACGCTTCATTGTTTCACAAATACTGTCAATACTATATTCATCTATGTACGTTGATACATAGTTCATCGTGTCTGTTGCACGAGATAGCATTTTTGTTTTTAGTGTATCGACTGACTCATTATCCGCCAATTCAAGGTGATTATTATGGATTGCGTCATCAGGTAAATAACGAGAAATGGCAATTTTTAATTCTTGGAAACCTTTATCTGTAATTTTTTTACTAAATCTAACGATGGATGCTGTGCTAGTATGAATCTCGTTAGATAAATCTTGTACTGACATATTGATGATTTTATGTGGTGAATTCAAGATAAAATCTGCAATTTTTTTCTCACTTTTAGTTAACTGAGCATAATTGCTGTCAATTTTGTAAAGTACGTTGGTCATAATTAATCACCTAAGCTATCAGATTCTCTCATAGTCTTCGTCGTACCTAAGAAATAGGTGAAGACGAAACCACCTGCGTACGCAGCGAGTAGTCCTGCAATATATCCTAAATACATATGATCTGAAATCAAAGGTAACAATGAGATTCCACTAGGTCCAATTGCAGTTGCTCCAATGTGACCAATACCTCCAACAACAGCCCCACCAATACCTCCACCAATACAGGCAGTGAAGAATGGTTTGCCTAACGGTAAAGTGACACCATAAATTAAAGGTTCTCCGATGCCTAAAAATCCTACAGGTAGTGCACCTTTGAGTGTATTTCTTAACGTAGTATTTTTCCTACATCTTACCCATAAAGCTAAAGCAGCACCAACTTGACCAGCGCCTGCCATTGCAGCAATAGGAAGTAAATAAGTTGCACCCGTTTGATTGATCATTTCAATATGAATAGGCGTAAATATATGATGTAATCCTAACATAACTAGCGGTAGGAAAAAAGCACCGATGATAAAGCCACTAAAAACGCCACCGATACTGATTGTAGCATTGATGACAGATACTAAACCGTCAGAAACAAAGCCAGCTAATGGCATAAAGATAAATATAGTTAATAAACCGATGATAAATAACGTAATAGTTGGTGTGACAATAATATCTACTGCATTAGGGACAATTTTATGTAATCGTTTTTCAACGATACTAAGAAGCCATACTGCAAAAATAACACCAATAATACCACCTTGACCAGGTTGCAGTGGTTCGCCTGTAAATATATTAGTAATCGCATTTTCATCAGTTAATCCTGTGAGTAATGTGGTACCACCAATAACACCACCTAACCCCGGTGTTGCGCCGAATTCTTTGGCTGCATTAATACCTGTGAAAATAGCTAGATAAGCTAACATACCATCTTTAATTACATTGAACACTGTGACAAGTTGTGTAACCCAGTCACCTGAAATTTGGCCAGCAGCTAAAAGGTTACTTAAGACTGCAGCAATACCACCAATTAATCCGGCACCAATAAAGGCTGGGATTAACGGAATAAAGATATTGGCAATTGTTTTTAATAATTTATTAAAGGCGCCACGCTTTTGTTTGCTTTGAATTGCTGTTTTATTTTCTTGTGCTTTGGCTTCAGCATCAGCTTTATAATTCGTAGAGTTATGAGGGATTGTTTCCCCTAGACGTACACCGCTTAATTGAGATATATGATCCGCTACTTTATTAACAGTACCTGGACCAACTACCACTTGCACGCGTTCGTCTTTTACGACGCCCATAACACCTTGAGTTGCTTTTAATTTATCATAATCTACTTTGTTTTCATCGATCACTTTAATTCTGACACGGGTCATACAATTAATAACATTATCCATATTATCAAGGCCACCAACAGCGTCTATAATATGTTCAGCGAGTTTTTGTTCTTTTGTCATCCTATATACCTCCTTATTGCATCATAGTTATATGGTTCATGTGGCAACGTGACATTGCTATTTAAATCAGGATAAATTAATTTTTTATTGCTTGTTTAATAATATTGTCATTTTGACGTAATTTTGTTTCTGCTTCAGCTTTTGAAATATCACATAGGTACATAACGACTGCTTGTTTAAGGTTTTGGTCTGCGTCATTATAAAGCTTTTGAGCTTCTTCATATGGAATATCACAAATATCTTGAATAATACGCACTGAACGGTCAACTAATTTATGGTTTGTGGCTTTTACATCTACCATAAGATTGCCATAAACTTTTCCCACACCAACCATTGTGATTGTGGAAATCATATTAAGGATTAGTTTCTGTGCTGTTCCTGATTTTAATCTCGTAGATCCAGTTAATACTTCGGGACCGACATTAACTTCTACAGGGAATTCTGCTAGTTTGCTAATTTCTGTATCGACATTGCAAGAAATGGCAACTGTATGGGCACCTAACTCTGTAGCGTATTTTAAACCGCCTTTGACGTAGGGCGTAGTTCCACTGGCCGCAATGCCAATAACTACATCGTTGTCTGTTAAGTCAATGTGTTTTAAATCATCATGTGCTAGTGATTCACTATCTTCAGCACCTTCGACTGCGACTGTCATGGCAGGTTGACCACCGGCTATTAATCCGATGAATTCATCAGGTGTTGTATTAAATGTAGGCACACATTCTGCTGCATCGAGTACGCCGAGTCTTCCACTCGTGCCTGCGCCCATATAGATAATGCGGCCACCTTTTTTAAATTGCTTCGTTGTAACTTCAATGACTTTGGCTAAGTCAGGCAATATTTGTTTTATCTGTTGAGGTACTTTTTGATCTTCTTCATTCATAGTCTCTAAAGCTTGTTGAATAGACATTTCGTCTAAGTGCATTGTAGCTTCATTTCTTGATTCAGTTATTAAATTACTCATTTTTACAGCTCCTTATTCTTGTACGTAAATTCAAATGTGTCATTAGGGCGCATGCATTGAATTAATGGTAAATCGGTCTTTTTAACTTCACCTACAACATTGATATGATTATGCGGTGGTAAATCATTTTTAATAATTTGTAATTCACCTTGATAACGTCCATTTAGTTTATTATCCACGGTTATAGCACCGAAATTTCGACCATTTGTTGAAAATGGTTGAATCTCTGTATCACAATAAAGACGAGCTTCTTGTGATCTAATAACGTGAGCTGGATTATCAGCACGCACCGTATGAGGTTTAAATAATATTGATGATACTTGGTCATCTAAAAGCGTAATATTTAGGTTGAAATGTCTGTGGTGTAAAAAAGTAATGAGTTGTTGTGCAGCATGTGAATCAATGAGTGGATCTCCAATCATTACATGTTCTACTAAGTTATCTTTAAGTAACTGTGCACTTTGAATAGGGTGCTGATATCTTGTAGATTCAATTGTTGGCAAACCTTTATATAGAGGGCCACGCAACGTTGAACCAGTGATGAAGCCAAATATATCTGCTTGTGCGTTATATTTTAAAATCAAATTGTTTTGTGACGCTACGAATTGCGGCTCCAAACCAGTATCAGGTCTTGGATAATAATTATGGCAATAACAAAGATAAGTAAAATCTTTAAGCTCATGGTAAAGCTGTTGCAATAATTGCTCTGAGATGATGCTAGCATTGATACAACATTTGAATCCGTTACTGATAATATCGTTGACGACATTTAAAGAAGTACTATGATCGATACGGATCATAAATTCTGCTGTCTCATATTGATGTAAGAATTGATAGAAATTGTGATCCAGCAACAAAGGATTGATATCAATCATATATGTAAGCTGATCATTAGATAAATAATCTAAAAGTTCTCCCAAATAGCGATATTTAGTACTTTCGTTTTCTTCAGGAATTTGTACAGATGTAAAAATGGTGCTGTAGCCTGAAGCAATCATCCGTTTGATATATGGTTTGTCGATGGGCTGTCCAAGATATATAGAAAATCCATGCATTGCTATCACTCCTTATATTGCTGTAATCGTTTTCATTGTACAATACATGAAAAACTATTACAATTTTAATTTATAAAAATCTTCAGAGTGTAATATTGTTACAAAAGAGGGGTTAATAATTGGTGGATACGAAATAAACGTTGCTGAATATCACTTATATATTTCGTTGTATTACCTATAGTTAGTTCATCTATAGGCTGTTCAATTTGTTCAGAAAGAAATTGAAAGTAATTGTAGTGAATAAGAGAAGTATGATGCTTTGAGACGCTTTTTAGAGCGGCGTATTCTTTATCGATATAATCATGAATATTTTGTTTGTAGTCGTTTTTCTTTTTATGATTGGTGACGATTGCAAATTTATATATTTCTAGTAAGTTCAATAATTTACTGATGTGTTGTTCTAAATGATGGAATTCTAAGTTATACATAAAGACTTCCTTTCATAAATGTGATGAGGCTGTTTAATTTAAATTGAAAATATTTCATTGTGCTTAGGGTGAATTTAAATAATCAACATACAATATTGAATAGAATAGGAAGGTAATTATAAACTTGTGAAAAGGAGAGAGAAATTTTGAGAAACGACTTTAGGAATTAATAAACTATTTGCTTATCGAAAAAATATAAGTAATTAAAAATCCAACTGAGACAATTAGGACTCAGTTGGATTTAAAAATTGTTGATAATTATTTATAGTAATGTCTTGAGTCTTGATTGTCTTTTCAAATGAATATGAGATATCGTGTATATCAATAATAGGAATCTCATTTGTTTTACCCAAACCAATTTCAAAGACGACTGCTTTCCACAGACCTTTTTCACATAATAATCCGATAAAAATAACATTTTCAGTGCCTATATTTGTACCGTTATTGTATTCCATTGCCATAACATTTCTTTCAGTACAATAAATGAGGACTTCAGAAAATATAGGTGGTAAATTTGTATGTTGTCGGTGATCAAATTTAATATAACGGTCTAGCTTTTTTAAAGCGCGTCGCATTTTTGTATAAGGTAAATTCAAACATTTTTTAATAATTGCATTAACTTCTTCTTTATAAGGTAACGTAGTGTAAGACTGACTTTCATTAAGCACTAAGAACAAAGCGGATAGTTGATTTTCAGTCAGCTCAATCTCATAACTATTTGGTGTTTCTTGAAGTTGGTAGCCACCTAGTTTACCGTGCTTTGCTAAAATTTTCACACCTTGATCTTCTAAATCTTGAATATCTCTTAAAATCGTTCGTTTTGACACGTCTAAGTTTTTTGCTAACTCTGAAGCGGTAATTTGTCTATTCTCTTGAATAGCTAGAACAAGTTTATTTTGTCTCTCGCGTTTATTCATTAGAAAGTCACCTCCCAAATGATTACATATTACATTTATTATATCATAAAAGTGACAATGACGACATTTAGAAAAACTTTTTTAAAAAAATAAAGAAAACGCTTACATTAGCTAAAAACTTATGTTAATATGTAATTAGTAACAAGGGGGTAGCGAGTAGATGACAAAGGGGTAGGCTATTACATATAGTTTTGTTAACATCTAATTCGTTCACGTTACTAATCAAACATCTTCAATATTTATTACTTACTTTCCTTTCTATTTAACCGACTAGCTACGCTGGTCGGTTTTATTTTTATGTTATAGCAACAATATGTGTGCCAAATTGTTTTAGTGGTTATGATATATCATATATTTCATTAATATTTCTATGATAAAATATAATAAATTAAAGATAGTTCATACTTAATAAGGAACATAATAATTTATAAATTTAAAGAGGTGTCTATACATGGAAAAAGAACAATTAATTTATATCGATGATGCCGTGAGGTCTTGGCTTGAAACATTGGATAAAGTCATCCCGAAGTTAATCGAGGATATGGTTACAAGTACGAAACAAAATAGGTTTGATTTAGTGACAAATGTTGATAAATCAATACAACATAACTTCGAACAATTTTTAAAGCGAAATTTTCCAGAACATCAGTTGTTCGCTGAAGAAAAGTCGAATGAAGAAGTGCATCCTAAAGAAGGACATGTATGGGTTATGGATCCCATTGATGGAACGACAAATTTAGTTAAACAACAAGAAGATTACTGTATTATTCTAGGTTATTTTATTGATGGTGAACCAATGCTGTCATATATTTATGATTACCCACATGGTCAACTGTACAAAGCAGCTAAAGGGTATGGTGCATATGTGAATGGTAAGCGACTAGAAAAACCCGAAAGTATTGATTTACAAGATGCAATTATTTCATTTAATACATTAGTTATGAATGATGAGACCATTCATGGCCTAAATGATGCTTCATTTAGCCATCGTTTTATCGGATCTTGTGGTTTAGATTCAATCCGTGTAATCAAAGGACAATTCGGTGCGCATGTTAATACAAATCCAAAACCTTGGGATATCGCAGCGCAATTCTTGTTTGCCAGTGAACTTGGACTTAAAATGACGACTTTAGATAATACGCCGCTAGACTTCTCTAAAGCAGGCCCATTTATTATTAGTAACAATGGTTGTCATGAAAAAGTATTAGGTATACTAAATTCAGGAAAGGGATACAAAATACAATAAAAAATCACTGTATTTATTATTTATTATATAAATAATAGGTCTAAAGCACTATGCCAAACCCAACTTATTAATATATAATGTATTACTAAATGAGAGAAATTGAATACAGAAACGGAGAATGATAAGAGTGAATCGTTCTAAAAAAAATAAAAAAATGGGCTTACCAACAAAATTAATATTGTGGTTCTTTGGTATATTATTTTTATTAGCGTTACTAGCAGTTATTTATTTAGGATTTAAAATATTTTCTGTTGGGGGATCAATTCATAATCCTTTAGACAGAGATAAATCTTCATTAAGAGATAAAGACGTCAATTTAGATGATGGTGATCCATTTACAGTTGCTTTGTTTGGTGTCGATTCTGATGCCAAAAGAGATGCTGAAGGTGGCGGTCAACGTAGTGATACAGTAATGGTATTATCGATTAACCCGCAGAAAAAAACGACAGAAATTGTCAGCATTCCACGAGATACACAAGCAGAAATCGTAGGTAAAGGTACTACTGAAAAAATCAACCATGCATATGCTTATGGTGGACCTGATATGGCAGTGAAATCAGTAGAGAATTTATTAAATGTACCTATTGATCACTACGCAACAATAGATATGGACGGTATGCAAGATATGATAGATACTGTCGGTGGTATCAATGTAACGAGTAACGCGTCATTCTCATATGATGGTTATCAGTTTAGTGAGGGCGTTCAATCCCATATGGATGGAGAAGAAGCGATGGCATTTATTAGAAGTCGTAAAGAAGAGGGCGCTGGCGGAGACTTTGGTCGTCAAGAACGTCAACAACTTGTTATCCAAGGCTTAGCTAATAAACTTACAAGTATCAGTTCAGTTACACATTTTAATTCATTAATGAATCATGTTGAAGATAATGTGAAAACGGACCTTACAGTTGGAGAATTAAACAAAATAAGAAGTAATTATAATGATGCGAATGAACAGGTCAATAGACACCAGTTAGATGGACAGGGTGGCATACAAGATGATGGCTTGTACTATTTTATACCAAGTGAGAGTTCACTTAGTGAAATTGAAGCAAGCATTAAAGATAATTTAGGAATGTAATTTAAATGAACTATAGATTTTGGCGAATGCTAAAATCTATAGTTTTTTTATTATGCCAATATTTACGAAATAACAGAAAGATTATTGATCAAAAAGAATTATAAAATAACTTTCTATAAATATTAAGTTTTGAGCCATAAAGTACATCTAATATAATAAAATGTGAAATAAGGTGGAAATCCTTAACATTTAAATGAAATAGATATACAATATAGATAACATTATCTTAAAAAAGTGTGGGCTTTTTAGATGGAATGTTATTCAGCACCTAATAGATATATAACGCGGGCATCATAAATAATAATAGGGGTGAAGAGAATGCAAGAACATTTGATTGTCTCATTAGATGGCAAAGATTATCTTGTAGAACCAGGGACGAATTTACTTGAGTTCATCAAATCTCAAGATACATTTATTCCATCAATATGCTATAACGAATCGCTAGGTCCAATACAAACTTGTGACACGTGTACTGTTGAAATAGACGGTAAAATGGCACGTGCGTGTGGTACCACAATTGATAGACCTATGATTGTTAATACGCAAAATGATAACGTACAAACAAGCCAAAAAGAAGCTTTAGACAGAATCTTAGAAAATCATATGTTGTATTGCACAGTTTGTGATTATAACAATGGCGACTGTGAAATACATAATACAATGGACCAATGGGGTTTAGAGCATCAAACTTATGAATATAAAGAAAAGCCATACGAAAAAGATTACGGTCCTTTCTATCGTTACGATCCAAATCAATGTATTTTATGTGGTCGTTGTGTAGAAGTATGTCAAGACGTTCAAGTAAATGAAACACTTACAATTGATTGGGAACGCCAACAACCACGAGTGATTTGGGATAATGATACTTCAATCAACGATTCATCATGTGTAGGTTGTGGTCAATGCGCAACAGTCTGTCCATGTAATGCAATGATGGAAGTCAATATGGAAGGCAGTGCCGGCTATATGACTGATTTAGAGCCTGGATCATTAGCAGCTATGATTGATTTAACGAAAAAAGCGGAACCAGGTTATGGTCCGTTGTTTGCAGTTTCTGACTCAGAGGCAGCAATGCGTGAAGAGCGTATCGAAAAAACTAAGACAGTATGTACATACTGTGGTGTTGGTTGTTCTTTCGATGTATGGACAAAAGATAGAGAAGTTATAAAAGTTCAACCTCAACAAGAATCACCAGCTAATAAAATTGCAACGTGTGTTAAAGGCAAATTCGGTTGGGATTATATTGATTCAGAAGAACGTCTCACAAAACCATTAGTACGTAAAGATGGCCAATTTGAAGAAGTTGAATGGGATGAAGCACTAAAAGTTGTGTCTGATAACTTTAATAAAGTTAAAGCCTCTCATGGTTCAGATGGCTTAGCATTTATATCATCTTCAAAAGCAACAAATGAAGAGTCTTATCTTATGCAAAAGCTTGCAAGACAAGTCATTGGCACAAATAATGTAGATAATTGTTCACGTTATTGCCAAGCACCAGCAACAAAAGGGCTATTTAGAACGGTAGGTCATGGTGGTGACTCTGGTTCAATAGATGATCTTGAAATTGCAGATATGGTTGTCTTAATTGGTACAAACACAGCAGAAGCTCATCCAGTTATTGCTTCACGTATTAAACGTGGTCATAAGCTATATAACAATACTTTAAATGTGTTTGATATACGTAAACATGAAATGGCTGAACGCGCAGATAATTTCTATCAGCCTAAACCTGGTACTGATTTAGTTTGGTTGTCAGCAGTGACTAAATACATTATCGATAACGATCTTCATGATAAAGTATTTATCGACGAATGGGTGAACAGCTTTGAAGCGTATCATAAATCATTAGCGCCATTTACAATGGATTTTGCGGAAGAAACAACGGGTATCTCTAAAGAAGCTTTAATAGACTTTGCACATCAACTTGTAGATGCTGAATCAGTATCAATCGCATGGGCAATGGGTGTGACACAACAAGACATTGGTAGTGACACTTCAACAGCGATATCTAATTTATTATTAGCAACAGGTAACTATAGAAGACCAGGCACAGGCGCTTATCCTTTACGTGGTCATAATAACGTACAAGGTTGTAGTGATATGGGGAGTATGCCTGACAAATTCCCAGGATATCAAAGTGTTACTGACGATGAAATAAGAGCAAAATTCGAACGCGAATATGGTCAAACATTACCTAGAAAAGTAGGTAAAGATAACCATCAAATGATGGAAGGTATACATGAAGGAGAAATTGATGCACTTTATTTATATGGTGAAGATACAGGTATCGTTGACTCTAACATCAACTATGTACAAGCTGCATTGGAAAAAGTTGGCTTCTTAGTAGTACAAGATGAGTTCTTTACATTTACTGCTTCATACGCAGATGTAGTGTTACCAGCAAGTCCATCATTAGAAAAAACAGGCACATTTACAAATACAGAGCGTCGTATCCAACGTTTATACCAAGCTTTAGAACCTAAAGGTGACTCTAAACCAGACTGGGAGATTATCCAAGCTGTAGCCAAAACGTTAGGTTATGATTGGAACTATACACATCCAAGTCAAATCATGGATGAAATCGCAAGATTAACGCCATCATATTCAGGTGTGAACTATGATCGTTTAGAAGGATATGACAGTTTACAATGGCCAGTTGCAGAAGATGGTACAGATCAACCGACACTGTTCTTAGAAGGCTTTAATTTTGATGATGGAAAAGCGAAGTTCTATCCATTAACATTTGATAATTTCTTTAAAGTAAATGAAGAATATGATTTACATGTAAATAACGGTCGTATATTAGAGCATTTCCATGAAGGCAATATGACTTATAAAGTACCAGGACTTCAATACAAAATGCCAAATGCATTTGTTGAAGTATCTCCTGAACTAGCTGAGGACAGAGGTATTCATGAGGGAGCAGAAATTAAATTAATTTCTGAAACTGGTGAATTAGAACTTGTGGCACATGTGACGGATAGAGTTAAAGGTAAAGAAATCTATATCCCATTAAATAATAATGCTATGGAAAATGGTGACCATGGAGCGATTAACTTATTAACAAATAGTGATGTAGACAAAGATACAGATACTCCATCTTATAAACGTACAAGCTGTCGCATGGAAGTGAAGACACGAAGAGGTAAATCACCACTTAACCCTACGAACTTCCGTGTAAATAAACAACGTCAACCACAATACAGCGTTCGAGTTGAAGACAAATGGAAACGTAAAGATTATACTTTCCCAGGAAGTCAGGTGGATAAATAATGGCTGAAAGAATAACGAATATTAAACGCATGCAAAAAACTGAAGCAGAGATTAAAGAGGAAAATTTAGCTGAAGTGACAGATGCAATTGTTGCAAACAAAGATAGCATTTTAAAAGCAATCAACATCATTAGCACTTTAGATGATGCTAAATTGCTAGATGCTATGTCTGGTGCAATTAAAAGTAGAGGTGTTATAGCCAATAAGTTCTCTGTTGAATTAAATAAAGAACAATATTCAGGTTTGATTTCAAATATGGCTTCACTTGTATTTTTATTAGGTGACTTAGATGTAAATGACTTATCTGAGATGTTAAATAAAGTGAACAAAGGCTTACATGTCGCAAATCAGGCCAATCCGAATCAAAAAACATCGATTACTGGCTTGATGGGTATGTTGAAAGATGATGAAATGAATCGTAGTCTGACATATATGATGAATATGCTTAGAGGTATGTCAAGATAAGCATTCCCTAATAAATAGTTAAAATAAAAGTTAGAGGCTGGGACATAGCACATGTCTCAGTCTCATTTTTATATTGGCAGTGGTTGACTGAATTGAAAATGCGCTTATATCAAGCTTTTAAAGAACTTCTACTTCATTTATGAAGATAAGCAGTTTTTATAGAAGCGCTTCAGCCTATTGTTTTAAAAATGACATATTGAAACAATGGTAAATATGATACAATTTCTATTATTAGAATTAAATTTTATATATTTTTAAGGGCGAGGAGTGGAAGGCTTATCAACGCGAAAATGATTAAAATCATGGCGGTTATCTCAAATGTATTTCTAGTTTTGGGAGTTGTTTTTTTAATAATGATGAATATGGTAATGGCTATTACAATGTTCGCAGTTTCATTAGTCATCAGTTTAATGATATTCAATATGTTGTTTAGAGATAAGAAAGCTATGAGGATAGCGCTTAACATTTCTTTTGTAGTTGTCTTAATTGCTATTATTATTGCTTATGTTACATTAACTAAATAAGTGTAAGCTAGGGAGTTATTATATAATGAATGAAATTATAAAGAAAAGATTAACATTATTTATTATGCTCATTATCATCATTGTATTTACGATTTTATTAATTATAAACGAAACACACCTATTTGATGATAAAAAGACACATTCTTTTGATGAAGCGGTAGATAAGCAACTTGGTGAAGGCACTCTCAATATGACAGAAAAAAACGGTCGATTTGTTGAGGCTTCAAAAGCTGATGTTAAAAAAGCTATGGATGTAAATGATGACAAAGATAACTTGAATCATATGGATATTTCTGAAAAAGTGTCAATGTCAGAAAAAGAAGTAAATGATATTTTAAAAGATAAAGGGATATTGAAAAATAAAGGTGATGCATTTTTAAAAGCACAAGACAAATATGAAGTTAATGTGTTATACCTTGTGAGCCATGCGCTTGTTGAAACAGGTAATGGTAAATCTGAATTGGCTAAAGGTATAGAAGATGATGGTAAGCATTACTATAATTTTTACGGTATAGGTGCATTTGATGAAAATGCAGTACACACAGGTAGCAGTTTTGCTAAAAAGCAATCTTGGACTTCACCAGAACGCGCAATTATGGGTGGAGCTAAATTTATAAGAGGTAATTACTTTGAAAATGAACAATTATCATTGTATCAAATGCGTTGGAATCCTAAATCACCTGGAGAACACCAATATGCAAGTGATGTAGAATGGGACGAAAACATCGCCACATTTATGAAGGTTTATTATGATAAACTGGGTATAAAGAAAGATCATATTAATAAGGATTATTATTTGTAAAAATTGAGTTATAATATATTTATGACGAAAGATAACAGGGTGTTTTCATGATACGTTTGTTATCTTTTTTGTGTGATGACTTATTGACAATACTTAGGCTAATATCAAAGAGCTTATTAATATAAAGTTTTATAAAAGTGTTAATATCGAATAGACTAGGAAAATTTGGAGTGAATTGAAAATGAAAATAGCTATAGTTGGCGCGGGTATTGGTGGATTAACAACTGCAGCATTATTAATTGAACAAGGACATGATGTCAAAGTATTTGAAAAAAACAATGAAGTAGCTGAAATAGGTGCAGGTATCGGCATTGGTGGTAACGTTATTGAAAAATTAGGAAAGCATGATTTAGCAAAAGGCATTAAAAATGTTGGGCAAATCATTGATACAATGGAAGTGCGAGATGATAAAAATAACGTGCTATCCAAAGTGAAGTTAAAAAAGAATACGGTGAACTTAACAATGTCTCGTCAAGATTTAATAGATGTGATTCAATCTTATGTGCCGGAAGAAGCAATCTATACAGATCATTTTGTGACTCATATTGATAATGGCGATTTAAAAGTGACTTTACATTTTAATACACAACAGCAAGAAGCATTTGATTTATGTATTGGTGCAGATGGTGTACATTCTAAGATAAGAAATACGGTTGAACCTAATAGTAAGCCTGAATATCAAGGTTATACAGTGTTTAGAGGATTGGTAGAAGATGTGGATATTAAAGATGCTCAAATTGCTAAAGAGTATTGGTCTCCGAAAGGAAGAGTAGGGGTTGTACCTTTATTAAACAACCAAGCCTATTGGTTTATTTCTATTAATGCTAAAGAAAAAGATAGTAAAATGAAAACCTATGGCAAACCTCATTTACAAGCCAGATTTAATCGTTTTCCAAATGAAATAAGAAACGTATTAGATAAACAAAGCGAAACAGATATTTTATTAAATGACATTTATGATTTAAAACCACTGAAAACATTTGTTTATCAACGTGCTATTTTACTTGGTGATGCAGCGCATGCAACGACGCCAAACATGGGACAAGGCGCTGGACAAGCAATGGAAGACGCGATAGTCTTAGCAAATTGTCTTCAGTCATATTCGTTTGATGAGGCGTTACAACGCTATGATAAATTACGTGTAAAACATACTAAAAAAGTAATTACACGCTCTAGAAAAATAGGTAAACTCGCACAACGTAGTAATAAACTGGTTGTAGCTGTAAGAAATGGCATTGCAAAGGCTTTGCCCAATAAATTAATTACGAACCAAACTAAGTTTTTATATAAATCCAAAAGTAAATAAACTTGGAATATTTTAATAGAAAGCACCCATCCATATTTTTAATGGATGGGTGCTTTAATTTGTACTAAGTATTTAGAACTAAGCTTTTAGCAACTAATTCATTAATTTACTAAAAACTTAGGTTTTTTATCATTTAGCTTACTAATTGTGTCATTCGCAACAATTTTAGACATCATATCACGAGATTCATATGTCGCATTACCAATATGTGGTGTGAGTACTACATTGTCTAGTGATTTTAATTCGTCGTTTATTTCTGGTTCGAATTCGAAAACATCTAAAGCAGCGCCTTCAATTTCTTTATCTTTTAAAGCTTGTACTAAAGCTTGTTCATGAACGATAGGCCCTCTCGAAGCATTAATTAAATAACTCGTTGACTTCATCATTTTAAATTGATCAGTGTCAATTTGATGATGTAAATCTGGATTATATGCAGCGTTAATTGTTACAAAATCTGCGTTTTTTAATAAAGTTTCTAAGTCTACATACTTGGCGCCGATTTCACGTTCTTTATCGACTTTTTGGTTAGGGCCAGTATAAAGCACATTCATATCAAACGCTTTGGCACGTCTTGCTACAGCAGCACCAATTTCACCTAAGCCAATAATACCAATCGTTTTACCAGAAACTTCTCTGCCACGGAAGAACAATGGTGCCCATCCGTCAAAGCCAGTTGTACGGCATAATTTATCACCTTCAGCGATACGTCTTGCAACTGCAAGTACGAGTGCAAAAGTTAATTCAGCTGTAGAATTTGTTGAAGCCTTTGGTGTGTTTGTAACGTCAATGTCTTTTTGACGAGCATAGGCTACATCTACGTTATTAAAACCTGCACCATAGTTTGCGACGATTTTTAAATTGCTACCTGCATCAATTACTTCTTTATCTACGTTGGTAGACAACAGACTAATTAAAGCGTCAGCATCTTTAACCCCTTGCTTTAAAGTATCTTTATCAATGATACCTTCGCCTTCATACATTTCAACCTCATAACCTTGATCTTTTAACAAGTCAAAACCTACTTCAGGTACTGGACCTACGATATAAACTTTTACCATGTATAATCCCTCCATTATATATTTAGTATAGTAAACTTCAAAGCACTAAACAAATTATTATATTTATTAAAGAAATACTTGTGTGTTCTTTTTATGTAATGACGAAAAAGCTATAGAAAACGATTTCTTTGTTGCTTCTTTATATATTATAAAGTATATAAGTCATACATAGCTATTACCAAAAAAAGCAATAATTCACTATTAAATAATGAATTATTGCTTTTATTTTTATAACATGATTTAGAAAGTCTATTTTATTATTTGTTTTTCTAACTTATGAGCTTTAAGCCCACTATGGAAAAAATAATCAAACCAATAAAGAATATACGTTTTGCATTTTTAGATTCATTGTATATTAACATACCTACAAGTGTGCCACCGCCAGTACCGATGCCACTCCAAATTGCATAAGCAGTTCCCATAGGAATGTCATTCATTGCTACTTTGAGCGTGCTAAAACTACAGATAAAAGCAATTGCTAATAGAGCGACTAATGATTTCCTTTTAGTGCGTGTAATTTCATTTAATATGACTACACCAATTACTTCTAATAGACCTGCAATGAGTAAAATAAACCAAGCCATTAGTTTTCAGCCTCCTCTGTAGTTAATTTTAGACCGATAATACCTACTACCAATAGTATAATTAAGATAATTTTCATAGAGTTAAAAGGATCACCGAAAAATAACATATCCACTAAAACAGTACCGACTGCGCCAATACCTACGAATACGGCGTAAACAGTGCCGACGGGTAATGATTTACACGCAGCAATAACAAGAAAGAAGCTTATAATAATAATGATGATCGTACCAATCCAACTAAGTAACGAATCAGCAGTGTTTAAGCCAGTGACCCATAATATTTCTATAAGTCCAGCAAGTATAACTTTAAACCATTGCATCGTTGTGCCTCCTTTTTTCATCAAACGCTCTTATTTTCTCAAATATTCTGTTATACTGCAATATTAAAAATTATATAAAAAAATTTAGTGCTAAACGCTGTTTTTTTAATTTGTTTTAACTATAGCGCGTGATGTCCTCATATTTATTTTGATGTGGTTATCTCTATAAACGGATATTGATGAATGATTGAGTATATTATTTTAAAAAGGGGTAGTATTATACTCCGATGATTGACTAGTTAATCAAGCATAATATGAAGACTATAGGATGAGGAAGTGCCCACGAAAAACACGCACAAAAAAGTGCCAACAAAGCTCTAGACTTTGTTGGCACTCTGAAATATTCTAATTTATATTGTAGTAGCGAATATTAGTTAACGTGGATATAGTTATATGAACCTGCTTCACCAGCAGAGATAGTACGTTCACTTACAGAGTAAGGTCCGCCACTATAATTCATTTCTGAAACCGTTACTGAACCGTCATTGTTTACATTTTCAACATATGCAACGTGGCCCATTGGTCCTTCAGATGATTGTAAGATTGATCCAGCTTCTGGAGAGTTGTTAACTGTGTAGCCTGCAGATGAAGCTGCTGAAGCCCAGTTATTTGCATTACCCCATGTAGAACCGATACCTCCGCCTACTTTATCAAATACATACCAAGTACATTGACCTGAAGTATATAAGTTAGCACTTGAGCTTGAAGTTTCTTGTGTAGTAGTTTGAGTTGTTTGTTGTGTTTGCTCTGCTGCACTTGCTTCATTTCCTTGGTCTAATCCTACGATTGCTGCGCCGATACCTGCTGTGATAGTTGTTGCTGTTACTAATTTATTCATAATTAAAAAATCCTCCCAAATTTGTACGTTCTTAATATTTATTATTTATGTTATTCGTTCGATAGTCTTTAAAGTTAATGTTTTATTTTTCGCTTTGCTTTCAACGACAAGTAATACTCTAACAGATGAATTTAGGTTTGTGTGGTTTGTTACGCTTTTGTAAAACAATTAAAAAAACCTCACATATCGTTGTAATAAACGACATGTGAGGTTACAGAAAGGTATCGGTTTGTAATGGTTTGTAAAAAGCTATGGTATAAGGTTTTACAATAACTTAACATTCAAAATAACTAATTTGTATTACAACAGTTGTAATAAGTCACAAAATTTAGATTCATTTTATTTGAAAAATCTAATTGAAAGTGGTGGTAAATAGTCTTCTCCATTATATGCTTTTACAGCAGCTACGATAGTAAATATAAAATTCAAAATAGCTATGATAGGGAATAAGATAAAACCTATTATGATAAACATCGCTATTGAAGCAACGATTAGCCAAATCATATAAGAAAGTAAAAAGTTGAAATAATTTTTACCAGTCTTGTCAATGAATGGTGAATCTTCACGTTTAATGAGCCAAATAATTAGTGGTGCTATTAATGAAGTGAAAAAACTTAACACATAGATTAAAGTACCCATTAATCTATCATCGCTACTTGGTTCTTGATTTATAACTGTAGAAGATTGGTTTGTATTATATTGTTGATCCATATGAATCACGCCTCCCTTATTAGCATAACTATAACAAATTTTATTCTTAAATGATATTTAATTTGAAAGGCTACAATTTAAAAATTAGCAAAGTGAGCATTTTAAAATATAGTGCATTTAATGGGATGAAACAAATGAATATAATGCAACTAAGGATAGGCTGAATACCAGTGTTTATCAGAAATCTAAATTGGATATACATTATAGTAATGTTTAAAACACTCATATATACAAATCATTAGAGAAAGAAGGGTATTTATGAAGATAGCAATCGTAGGATCAGGAAATGGTGCTGTTACAGCAGCATTAGATATGAAACATAAAGGACATGAGGTGAAGTTATATTGTCGAAATCAATCTATTGATAAGTTTGACAAGGCGATAGCACAAGGTGGGTTTACGTTTAATAATGAAGGAGAAGAAACGTTCATTGAATTTACTGATATCAGTGATGACATGGAATATGTTGTTAGTGATGCAGAAATCATTCAAGTTATTATACCATCTACATTTATTGAGCATTATGCACGTACGATGGCACCATTTATTAATGATAAGCAATTAATTTTCTTTAATATCGCAGCGGCAATGGCCTCAATTCGATTTATGAACGTCTTAGAAGATATGCGTATAGAAGTTATGCCGATATTTGCTGAAGTGAACACATTAACTTATGGGACAAGAGTGAATTTTGATGAAGCTCACGTGGACTTATCGTTAAATGTAAGAAAAGTTCATTTTTCAACATATGATAAAGAATATTTAAGTAACAGCTTTGACAAAATTGAAACGTTATATCCATATGTTGTAAAAGAGGAAAGCCTTTGGAAAACAAATCTTGAGAATGGGAATCCAGAAGTGCATCCAGGCCCAACATTACTCAATGTAGGACGCATCGATTATGCAGATGACTTTGCATTATATGAAGAAGGTATAACGAAACACACCGTTCGTTTATTACACGCAGTAGAGTTGGAACGATTAACTTTAGGACGTAAGTTAGGCTTTGAATTGTCTCCAGCTAAAGAAGCACGTATTGAACGTGGTTATTTAGAAAAAAAAGATGAAGATGAACCTTTAAATAGATTGTTTAACACGAGCCCAGTATTTTCACAAATCAAAGGACCAAACCATGTGAAAAATCGTTATTTAACAGAAGATATTGCATACGGACTCGTATTATGGTCTAGTCTTGGTCGTGAAATTGAGGTTGAAACGCCAAACATTGATGCCATCATTGTGTTAGCATCTACTATTTTAGAGCGTGACTTTTTTGAAGAAGGACTCACTATTAATGAATTAGGCAAAGAAAAATTGGGGCTTAATTAATTTAAACTAACAATAGGGGGACTGTGTATGACAAGACAACCAACATTTTTAGAATCAATTTCTACTATTATAGTAATGATTATAATAGTAATTACAGGATTTGTTGTTTTTGAAATTCCAATACAAGCTTTATTAATTTTAGCATCAGCATATGCTGCGTTTATAGCAAGACGTGTTGGGTTGAAATGGCAAGATTTGGAAGAAGGTATCACACATCGCTTAGCTACAGCAATGCCAGCTATCTTTATCATTTTAGCGGTTGGAATTATCGTAGGTACATGGATGTACTCAGGTACTGTCCCAGCTTTGATCTATTATGGGTTAGAATTTTTAGACCCTAATTTATTTTTAGTATCTGCATTTATTATATGTGCAATTACTTCAGTTGCCACAGGGACAGCATGGGGCTCTGCGTCTACAGCGGGCATAGCGCTAATGGCTATAGCGACACAATTACATATTACACCAGGTATGGCAGCAGGTGCCATAATTGCAGGGGCGGTGTTTGGTGATAAAATGTCACCACTTTCAGATACGACAAATTTAGCAGCTTTAGTAACAAAAGTGAATATATTTGCGCATATAAGAGCCATGATATGGACGACTATACCAGCATCAATTATCGGCTTAATTGTTTGGTATTTTGCAGGTATGCAATTTGGTGGAAATACTAATACGTCACAAGTGAATCAAATGCTTAGCGAATTAACTAAAATTTATAATATAAATATTTTTGTATGGATTCCCTTATTGATTATTATTACGTGTTTATTATTAAAAATATCGACTGTACCTGCAATGCTTATTTCAAGTTTGAGTGCAATCATTGTTGGCGCATTTAATCATGGATTTAACATTGTAGATGGATTTAAGTCCACTTTCGATGGTTTTAATAAAGGCATGGTGGCGTCAAGTAGTGGAGATTTATCGGATAGAGCCATTAATTTGATTGAGCAAGGCGGCATGATGAGTATGACAGAAATCATTGTTACTATTTTTTGTGGCTATGCCTTCGCAGGTATTGTTGAAAAAGCTGGTTGTTTAGATGTTATTTTGAAAACAATTTCCAAAAACATTAATTCAGTTGGACAATTAATACTAGCGACCGTCATCGGTAGCCTAATAATGGTACTCGCTGCTGGTGTGGCATCTGTAGTCATTATCATGGTCGGTGTGTTAATGATGGAAATGTATAATGATATGGATTTAGATCGTTCTAATTTATCAAGAACACTAGAAGATTCAGGTACAATGATTATTCCACTTATTCCATGGGGAACATCAGGCATTTATTATACACAACAGTTAGGTGTATCAGTGGATCAATTCTTTATTTGGGCAGTACCATGTTATCTATGTATCATATTTGCAATTTTTTATGGATTTTCAGGTATTGGCATTAAAAAAGCAAAGAGTTAATAAACCAAATGATTTAAGTCTATATCGTTGAAAGAGAAAAACTTATAATTCTTAATATAAATAATGAACTATAAGTTTAAAAATATATAATTCGGTTATATATAACTATGGATGAGGTGATTCTATGTTATATCTAGTGATAATTGTAGCGATATTACTATTGGCATCAGGAATTCATCAATATTTCAATGTAGATAAAAAAGTAAAGACTCCTTCTATAATCTATTTTTCAATCGGTTTTGTATTGTATATTGTAGCGATATTACTTTATAGGACCGAATTGTTAAATAGTTCAACGATAATACATGAAATTTTACTAACTACGATATTTGGACTCATTATATTTTGGATTAATTCTCATCGAAATAAGAGTAGCGATACAATTTACTACACGATTATTATTGTTATATTAACAATCGTAGTAGCGATTTTACCGTTGGCAGCGACGTCAATAATTTCATTGCAAACAATGTTTATTGTAAGACTTATTTTTTCAGTTATTTTACTCATAATAGGTATATTTGTGTTATATACACGGATTAAAGGCAAAGCTTTAGAAAGTTTTCCATTACTTTATTTGATGGCCTTTATATATTGGATAGCGATAGCATATTGGTTTTAATAAGTATAAGACTTTAGAAGACTGAAACATAAAAGGGGCCGAGATAGAAATCAAATTTTGATTTCTATCTCGGCCCCCTTTTTCCATTTAATACTATAGCTGAATAATCACTAAAGTGAAGAACTTTAAGAAAAAATAGCAAAAAAAGACAATCCATGAGGATTGTCTTTTTTTATTTAAAACATTTATTAGTGAATATAGTTGTAAGATGAAGCTTGGCTAGCTGAGATTGTACGTGAAGTAACAACGCCAGCACCTTGGCCGTAGTTCATTTCAGAAACGTTAATTGAACCGTCGCTGTTTACATTTTCAACATAAGCAACGTGACCCATTGCGCCAGTTGATGATTGTAAGATTGAACCTTGAGAAGGTGAGTTGTTTACAGTGTAACCTGATGCAGCTGCAGCGCTTGCCCAGTTGTTTGCGTTACCCCAAGTAGAACCAATTTTACCGCCAACTTTATCAAATACATAATATGTACATTGACCTGAAGTATAAAGGTTGCTTGATGACCCTGAAGTGTTAGCCATTGAGTTTGATGAGCTTGATGGTGCGCTAGTAGTTGTTACTTGAACATTACTATTTGAAGTAGAAGTTGAAACAGCTCCGCTTCCACCAGTACCTTGGTTATTTGTTGTATATGATTGGTTTGAGTTACTGTTAGTAGCTGTAGAAGCATTTTGATTGTAGCTATAACCACTGTTATTGCTTTGAGCATTGTTGTTGTGACCTTGGTTAGCATTGCTTGGGTTCCAGTTACCTTGCCAAGTGTAATTATAGTTACCTTGTTGATCTATTGTATATGAATAGCTGTATGATGTTGGATCATTTGGGTTATATCCACCATTGTTATTTTCTGAAGCGTCTGCATCATTTTGTGCAAAAGCAAAAGTAGCGATTCCTGCAGTAGCGATAGTAGCTGTAGCGATTTTTTTCATTGTTAAATTTCCTCCTAATAATTGTAAATCATTTATCCCAGTCTCATAAAGACATTTTTTATAATTTTTTTCGCTGTTTTAACGACAAGAATTACTTTATCAGAAAAAACTCTGTTTGTGGGGTTTGTTATCGTTTTGTAATTTAGTTCTAATAATGAAGTGCGTAATGTAACAAAAGGAGAAGAGGCATTTTAGGCTTAAAATGCCGTTAATATAACCTTTACAAAATTTACAGTGTATAATTGCACTTCAGTTTATTACAAAGCTGTAAAATAACAGAAAATTACAAACAATAAAATATGAGAGAATTTAGTTATTTAAATATTTGAAAAAACGCTTTAAATAAATACTATATAAAAAGTATTAAATTAAGGTTAATGTAAATTAAATGCTGTTCTAATAGGAAAAAAAGAATTAGAGCATTGAAATTGACATGTTCTAATGAAGTATTTAATATAGAAGTATAAAAATTATACTTAGTTTGTGAGGTGATTATTTGAAAATAGAACTTGGTTTGACATCATTTGCAGATAATATTGATATTCATATGGAAAATGGACGACAAGCAGCTATAAGTAATGGACAAAGAATTAGAAATATAATAGAAGAAATAGAAACAGCTGACCAATATGGTTTAGATGTATATGGTTTGGGAGAACATCATCGAGCAGATTATGCAGTATCTGATCCCGTTACAGTGTTAGCAGCAGCAGCTCGTAATACAACGCATATAAAGTTAAGTAGTGCAGTAACAGTATTATCTTCAGATGATCCTGTTCGAGTTTATGAACGTTTCTCTACATTAAATGCAGTTTCTAATGGACGTGCAGAAATAATGGTAGGAAGAGGTTCATTTATTGAATCATTTCCATTATTTGGCTATGATTTAAAAGACTATGAACAACTCTTTAATGAGAAAATAGATTTATTATTGACCATTAATAAAGAGGAAATTGTAAATTGGGAAGGGGAGTTAAGACCTTCTATTGAAAACTTAAGTGTTTATCCTAAGGCGGAACATGGGCCTTTACCAATTACGATTGCAACTGGAGGAACGCCAGAATCTTCATTGAAAGCAGGAGCATTAGGATTACCTATAACTTATGCTATAATTGGCGGTGATCCAAAAAGATTTAGAAGAAATATAGATATGTACAAATCTATTGCTAGATCTTACGGACATAATATAAATGAATTGCCTATAGCAACGCATTCGTGGGGGTACATTGCTGAAACAGATGAGTTGGCAAAACGTGAGTTTTTCCCATCAGTAAAAGCGAGTCATGATATATTAGCCAAAGAACGGGGTTGGCCACCATATGATGAAAACAGCTTCGATCGTGAAGCAGGTCCACATGGCGCTTTGTATGTTGGAAGTCCGGAAACCGTTGCACAAAAGATAATTGAAACAATTGAAGCACTAGGCCTTACTCGTTTTATGCTGCATACACCTGTAGGTTCTATGCCACATGATAAAACAATCAATACAATTAAATTGTTAGCAGAGCGAGTAAAGCCTATTGTAGATAAATATTTTGAAAACAAATAAAAGGAGCGTTTGTAATGATATTACGTTATTTAACAAATTTAAAATTAGCTAAGGAATTATATGATGCATCAAAACCTAAACTTAAAGGTGATCAATCAATGAAAGAATCTTTTGTTGAAGTGTTTAATTTGCCATCGAATGCAATGCCATTGGCAGGAGCACTTGAAGCATTAAGTGCTGTATTTTTCGTTTTAAGCTTTGCAAGTAAAAGATTATCACGTATTGCATCACTTATAACAATTTCAGTTTTAGGTGTAGCAGCATTTAAACACTTTGAAGCAGGACATGGTAAAGCAGGTGCTAAACATGCATTAGATTTAACAAGTTTAGCAGCATTAAGCTTCATAGACACAGTTGATCTTAAGAAAAAATAATAATGATAGAACTCAATCATTTAAAATGGCAATCGTTTAAATGCACAGCAAATGTTGGATAATAGTCTAACACTTGCTGTGCATTTTTGTATGAATTTATATAGCTCATTTAAAATATCAAAATGCATTATTTTAAATAGAGATATTTGATAATTGAAATTTTTATACCTATGTCTTTTTTTAGTAATAAAAAGGGTGAATGAACCACTAAAATTTAAAAATAAAAATAAAAGATTAAAAAAAGAGTAGGAATTGTTCATATTTTTCATAGTTAAGCATATTGAATTAAAGGCGTTAAATAGGATAAAATTAAATTACTAACATCAAGATATAACAAAAGGAGTGGTTTTGTGAATGAACAAAATTTCAAGTCACTAAATGAACTTATTACAACTTATCAACAAGGTAGGAAGTTTTTTAAAACAACGAAAAAGAACTATAAACTAAATTACGAAGAGGTACTGATATTAAATTATCTGTATAATTGTAAAGAAAATGACGTCACTGCAAAAGAAATTGCTCAATACTCAGAATTGAAACCATACTATTTAACGAAGGCTTTACAAAAGCTTATAAAAATGGATTTTTTAAATAAAAAAAGAAGCAATATAGATGAAAGAACTGTAGTAGTATATATAAATCAAGCACAACGTGATAAAATTAATGAACTTATTGAGAACTTACAAGAACAGTTTTAATGTGTGAAAGCTTGATGATAATAAGGTTGTACGTAAGTCTAAATGATTTGAATATTCTGAATAATGTAATTTTATAATTATAGTTATATATTGTACGAAAATATGATTTGAGAACCAAATTAAATGTGCTATACTAATATTTGTCTAATGAAAGCGCATACAAAACGGTTTGGAAAGGTGTTTTTATGAATTTATTAATCGGGATCATATTTTTAGGGATTGTTTTAGCTTTGTTTACATTGTTCACGAGTAAAGCACCAAATGGAGGCAAGGCCATGGGGGCCCTTGCTAACGCAGCTATTGCTTCATTTCTAGTAGAAGCGTTTCATAAATATGTAGGTGGAGACTTGTTTGGTATTCCATTCTTAGGAGATTTAGGTGATGCAGCTGGAGGACTTGGCGGTGTTGCAGCTGCAGGACTCGTAGCATTAGCTATGGGTGTATCTCCAGTTTATGCATTTGTAATTGCTGTTTCATGTGGAAGCATGGATCTTTTACCTGGCTTTGTTGCAGCTTATATTGCGAGTTTCGGTATGAAATGGATGGAACAAAAATTACCAGATGGGCTTGATTTAATTGCAGCGATTATTGTCATCGCACCTATTACACGTTTAATTGCTATTGGTACAACACCATTAGTAGATGCGACGTTATTACAAATTGGAAATATCATTAAAGAATCTACGACTTCAAGTCCTATTCTAATGGGCATTGTACTTGGTGGTATTATTACTGTTGTTGCTACTGCACCGTTAAGCTCAATGGCATTAACAGCATTATTAGGATTAACTGGTACACCAATGGCTATCGGTGCTTTAGCAGTATTTGGTTCATCATTTATGAATTTTGTATTATTTAAGCGTATGAAGTTTGGAGATCGTAAAACAACGATTTCAGTTGCAATAGAGCCTTTATCTCAAGCTGACATTGTGACAGCAAATCCAGTACCAGTATATTTAACAAACTTTGTAGGTGGTGCGCTCTCAGGTGTAATTATCTCTATGTTTGGTTTAGTAAATGATGCGACAGGTACAGCTACACCAATTGCTGGGCTTATGGTTATGTTTGGATTTAATAATGCATTAACTGTAATAATTGTGGCACTAATGTGTGCATCAGGAAGTGCACTTTGTGGTTATATAGGCTCAGTTGTTTTTAAAAACTATCCTATAGTTACTAAAGATGAATTACAACATGGCACAATGCCGAAAAAAGTAAAACAATATTATAAACTTAAAGCGGAATGCATGGAAAGTTTAGCTTAAATATAATAAATTACAAAAAAACTGTTTCTGAAATAACATTTCAGAAACAGTTTTTTGTTTGATATCGTTATCTAAGAAGCATTTGCTCTTAAGTAACGCGTCGTATTACGTTCCATTTTCGCAAAGACGAACTCTAATATTATTGCTAACAACCAGTAAAATATAGCTGCTACTGTATAAACAGGAATAAAACGATAACCTTCATTTGCAATAACACGACTGACTGCCATAATTTCAGTTACTTGAACAGCGAATGCTAGGGAAGTACCTTTGATTAACATAATGAATTGATTTTCTATGTTAGGCAATGCATAAGCAAAAGCTTGTGGTAATACAATTTCTTTATAAATGCTGAATTTTGATAGTCCGACAGTTTGCGCAGCTTCAATTTGATTTTGATCTACGGATTGAAGACCGCCTTTAATTGATTCAGAAAGATACGCTACGGCATGAAAAGAAAAGACGATAAAGGCAATCGCTAAAGGTGAGAATATGTCAGGATTGATTGTCAAAGTGAACCGATCATTTAAAAAAAGTATAAATGAAGGTATTCCATAATATAGTATGAACAATTGAACGATTAATGGTGTACTTCTAAAAAACGAATTATACACGATTATAAGTTGAGATAAGACAGGTACATGTTTGATACGAATAATCGCAAATAACGTCCCAATAATAAGACCTACGAACATAGCTACAATGGAAATAATAATTGTATTTGGCACGCCTTTAAGCACTTCACTTATAGTATATAGAATGAATGACAAAATGATTTTCCTCCTTAAACGCTATATGGTTTTTGTGTTCGTTTATCAATTAAAGTAAAGGTACCTTGAATAATTAGAGCAATAATCCAGTATATGATTGAAATTACGATATAAACCTCTAGCATACCGAGTCCGTAATTGTTTCCAATGATTAGTTTGACTTGTCCCATCATATCGATGATACCAATGGTGAAAGCCAATGAAGTATCTTTGACAAGTTCTATGATTTGAGTTGTTAAATTTGGTATGCTATTTCGTAAAGCTTGAGGTATAATAATATCTTTTAAAATTCTAGGATAAGATAAACCAATTGTTAATCCAGCTTCAATTTGACTATATTCCACGGATTGATAACCTGCTCTGATAATTTCAGAAAGGTATGCACCTGTATGTAAAGTGAATGCTAAGATAACAAAAAACAATCTACTGAAATGGTTAATATCTATATGAATAAGTAACAATAATTGAGGTAATGCAAAATATACTAAAAAGAGTTGTAATAATAATGGTGTACTCCGTATAAATGAAAGATAAACTCTTACAATAGGAGCGAGTATTTTTGTCTTTTTAATACGAATCATTGCTAAAATAAAACCAAGTATGATTGCGAAAAAGAGAGAAACAATTATCATCAATAAAGTTAAAGGTAATTGTTGTAACACTTGTCCAAACAAATCTAACCAATTGACTGATCCCATTAGTTTGTCACCTCCAATTTATCTTTCTGCTCATTAATTTCACTTAAATCATCAAAGACATTTATATCAAAGTATTTTTTTGAAAGTGATTGTAATTTGCCTTCATCTTTAAGTTCTTGGGTTGCGCGATCCACGTCATCGTGAAGTTTTTGGTGTTTTTTATTGTAAACGATATGCAATGGTTCTTTCTTCACAATACCACCTATTTTAACGTCGGCATTTATCTGTTCTTGGATTGCTTTATATGTGTTCCAGTTTAAAAACATGGCATCACGACGTCCTTGGCTGACCATTTTTAAATTGTCTCCATTTGAAGGTTCTTGTATTGTGTTGATGTCAATTTTGGGACTATGGTCTTTATTAAACTGCGTGAGTATAGAATATAAACCACCACTTGGTGCCATAGGAGTGATTTTTTTATCAGGTAAATCTTGTAAACTATGTATGTCATTGTTGTCTTTGTTTACTACTAATAAAGGTAGCGCATAACTGTAAGGCACATCCTGATAGAGAAATTGTTTTTCACGTTCTGGTGTTTTGAAAAACCAATTTATCCCCATATCAAACTTGCCTGAACCAATCCCCACTAAATTCGATTCCTCTTCACCGACTTCATATTTAAAATCATATTGAGGTAATTTCTTTTCAATTAATTTCATATAATCCATATCTAAGCCAACAAACTCATTATCTTTATTTGTATATAAATAAGGTGGATTAACTTCAGCAGAAAGTGCTACTTTAACTTCTTTTTTCTGAGAATTACTATTGGAAGCATCATTATTACCACATGCTGTTAGTACGGAAACCATCATTAACATTAATAAAAATGTGAAACTTCTTTTTAATGTCATTAAATGTCACGCTCCGTTTCAACTCTGTTTAAAAAGCGATGGATTCTCTCAGATTTTGAATCTTCCAATACTTCTTGTGGCGTTCCACGATGGATAATTTGCCCATCATCAATAAATATAACTTGATCAGCAATTGCTTTTGCAAATTGTATTTCATGTGTAACGAGTACCATCGTCATACCTTCTTGAGCAATCGATCTAATCAGAGATAAGACGCTTTGAATTGATTCAGGGTCTAAAGCAGAAGTAGGTTCATCTAATAAAAGAACTTTTGGATTGAGCGCAAGTGCACGAACAATACCTACACGTTGGCTTTGACCTCCAGATAGCTGAATAGGGTATTTATCTTTTTGATTTAATAAATTCACGCGCTCTAAATAAGATGTAGCAATATCATTAGCTTGTTTGGAAGTGTAATTTTGACCATGTATTAAACCTAAAGTGATATTTTCAAGTATTGTTTTGTTTTTAAATAAATTGTAATTTTGAAACACCATAGCTGATTTTTGACGTAATTTAGCAATATCTTTATTTGTATGGTGTGCAGCATCAAATGTTTCATCCCCGATTTCAATGGTGCCAGATTTAGGAAGCGCGAGTGCGTTTAACGTTCTAAGTAAAGTTGTTTTCCCGGAGCCACTTGGCCCTATAATTGCAGTAACCGTGCCCTGTTCTTGTGCAAAGCCAACGTCGTTAAGTATCGTGTTCTCGTTGTATTTATGTATGATGTTTTTAACTGTAATCATTCAATTTCCCCCAGTATGTCAATAAATACAAAATATCATATTAATTCTTATCGGTAAAGTAGGGATTTGGTGCTGAAAAGCTTTCTTTCAATAATGGCGAGTGTTAAACTAAGTTTAAATAGTAATAAAGTTAATGATGAGGTGATGAAAGTGAATTATTCCGCATTAATACATACGGATATTCAAGAAAAATGGATTGCAAAACTAGATACAGTTAAAACGCAATTTAAAGAGAAAGCGGAATATAATGATATCCATTCGCGCTTTCCTTATGAAAATATTGAATGGCTAGTGAAAGAAGGATATACACTGCTTACTTTACCTAAAGCATACGGTGGTGAAGGGGCAACTGTTGAAGATATGGTTATATTACAAAGCTATTTAGGATCTATTGATGGTGCGACTGCACTTTCTATAGGATGGCATTTAAGTGTAGTAGGCCAATTATATGAACAACAAATGTGGGAACCAACTATGTTAGATCGCTTTGCTGAAGCAGTGAAAAATGGAGCGTTAGTAAATCGAGCAGTTAGTGAGGCTGAGACTGGTAGCCCAACTCGTGGCGGAAGACCTGCGACAAACGCTGTTAAAGTAGATGATGGATTTGTTGTTAATGGAGTAAAAACGTTTACCTCAATGAGTAAAGGGCTGACACATTTTGTTGTGAGTGCTTATTATGAAGACATCGATCAAGTTGGTTTTTTCTTAATACAAAAAGATACCCCTGGTGTAGAAATTGCAGATAATTGGAATATGATAGGTATGCGTGCAACTGAAAGTCATGATTTATTATTAAATGATGTGCACATCCCGCAAGAAAACTTTGTTGAAATAAGAGGCGCCGGTGGTAAGAAACCGAATGGCTGGATTTTACATATACCAAGTGTGTATCTTGGTATTGCACAAGCAGCAAGAGACTATGCTGTAGATTTTGCTAAAAATTACAGTCCAAATAGTATTGAAGGTACTATTGGTGATATTCCAACTGTGCAACAAAATATTGGGAAGATGGAAGCTCAATTATTATCTGCACGCCATTTCTTGTGGAGTACTGCAGCGATATATAATCGTGAGGTTTCAGGTAGTAAGGTTTGGAATGAAACATCAGCAAGTAAAGTGTTGGTAATGAACCAAGGGTTAGAAGTTATAGATACAGCTATGCGAATTGTTGGTGCTAAAAGTCTTCAAATGGAAAGACCATTACAACGCTATTATAGAGATATGCGCGCAGGTTTACACAATCCACCGATGGAAGATATGGCGTATACGAATATTGCACATAGTGTATTAGATCATTTTTAAAAATATATAAACAAACAGTTAAAATACATATAGACAAATTGTCTATATGTATTTTTTGTTATCCAAAAAAATTTGAAGATACTTATGATTACTATTGTAAATTTACTTTAGTCATTATATAATCGATTGGTAGTGATAATCATTTTCAATGGAGGAAAATTTATGAAAAAATTATTGTTTCCGTTAATTGCTTTAGTGCTTATTTTAGCAGCATGTGGTAATAATTCGGACAGTGACTCAAAAGCTGAAACAAAGTCTTATAAATTAGATAGTGGGAAAAAGATAGATATACCAAAAGATCCAAAACGTATAGCAGTAGTTGCTCCTACATATGCTGGCGGAATTAAATATCTTGGTGGAAATATTGTTGCGGTAAATGAACAAGTCGATAGTAGTAGCCTCCTTAAAGATAAATTTAAAGATGTTGAAAAAGTTGGCGAGAATGATGTTGAGAAAGTAGCAAAAACGAAACCAGATCTAATCGTTGTATATTCTACTGACAAAAATATTAAAAAATATAAAAAGATTGCGCCAACAGTCGTATTTGATTACGGCAAACATAAATATTTAGATCAACAAAGGGAATTAGGTAAGTTACTTGGTAAAGAAGATGAAGTAAAAGAATGGGAAGACAAATGGAAAGCACAAACTAAAAAAGATGGTAAAGAAATTAAAGATAAAATTGGTGAAGACGCAACAGTTTCAATTTTTGATGAATTCGAGAAAAAACTATATAGTTATGGACCAAACTGGGGCCGTGGCGGAGAAGTATTGTATCAAGCATTTGGCCTTAAAATGCCTGATAAATTAAATGATTTAGTTGAAAAAGAAGGTTGGGCTGAAGTGAAACAAGAAAAAATAGCAGACTATGCTGGCGATTATATTGTTTCGACAAGTAAAGGGAAATCAACACCAGCTTATGCCAAAACTAATCTATGGAATAACTTACCAGCAGTTCAAAATGACAATGTGCTTGAAGTGCAAGCTGAAACTTATTGGTATAATGACCCATATACTTTAGAGTTTATGAGAAAAGATTTAAAAGAGAAATTTTTAAATAACTAATATACCGAGTTAAATTAATAAGTATTACGATTAATACTATAATCAGCTTTAAAAAAGCGCAATTCAACGACTTAATACCGTTGAGTTGTGTTTTTTTATTATATATAAATTATTGTAAACTTTTTATTTTTAATAGTTAACATTTGTGGTATAATTTTTTTCATTAGGAGGATTGACTATGACGACAAAATATTTAGTATACACTGCTTTAATGACAGCAATTATTGGTGTATTAGGATTTGTGCCAGCTATTCCATTGCCAATTATGCCAGTACCTATCGTTTTACAAAATATTGGTATTTTCTTAGCGGGAATTTTACTTGGACGTAAATACGGGGCACTTAGTGTAATTGTATTATTATTACTTGTAGCAACTGGCTTGCCATTATTATCTGGTGGACGTGGTGGTATAGGTGTATTCGCAGGACCCTCTACTGGCTTTTTAATCATGTATCCAGTCATTGCATATCTAATTGGTTTAGTAAGAGATTTGTATTTCAAAAAAATAAACTTTACTGTATTATTAGTTACAACAATAATCTTTGGTGTTATTTTATTAGATATTGTAGGTACAATTGTTATGGGGCTTATGACTAATTTACCGATTTCAAAATCAGTGACTTTATCATTTGTCTTCATGCCTGCGGATTTAGTCAAAGCAATTATTGCAAGTTTGATAGGTAATATTATGCTTAATCATAGTCGTTTTAAACAATTAATAAAATAAATATATAAGGGCAGGTGATTGAATCGTGGTGATTTCGATGAATGATATATTTCAACAAGGTGATGTTTTTGTGGATGATACACTAAAGACAATTTATCTGACACCTGACGAACCCTTAGTCTACGATGTGAATAAATGGGATTATAAACAAATGCCGTCTATCATATCTTGGGAACAAGATATGAAAAATCAATTAGATATGCATAAAAAGCAAGCATCTCATCATTTAGCATTTACATTTCCTGAGAATACACTGTTAGATCAACAATGGTTAGATAAAATTCAAACATATGATTTTGAACTAGGACTAATGGAACTCTATGCAATTGAATCTCAGAATATAAAAAAACATAAAAATGATCAAATTAAAGTCATGTTTGTTACTGAACAAACATTAGAAGATTATATTACAATTTATCGTCAATTTGCTGAACCGTTTGGCAAAGCGTATGCAGACGAAAGTATTGAAGTAATACGCAATCAATTCAATAAAGATAGTAAATCTCGTGTAATCGCATATAAAGCAGATGTGCCTGTAGGGATTTTGGATTTAATCATTTCACAATGTACTGTGGAAATTGATGGTTTTGGTGTAGATGAAAGTTATCAGAAACAAGGCATTGGCAGTACGATGCAAACTTTTGTGGCGGAAGTAGCTGATACGAAACCGATTATATTAATAGCTGACGGTGAAGACAGTGCTAAGGAAATGTATATCCGACAAGGTTACATATATATAAGTTACTGTTATCAAATTTTAAAAGAAAATGCTAAATACATTTAAATAATATAATTATAGAGACTGAGACAAAAATACTCACGCTCAAAATAAAAGGTCGCATCCGTAATCAAATGGATGCGTCCTTTTTATATTTAAAATCTAATTTCTGTAAAGATTTAGATTTTAAATTACTACTCAAAAGTTTCAACAGGTGTTATGCGTTCTGGATGACTGTAAATGTTGAAATTACCATCTCTAATAAATCCTATGGCAGTAATGTTTAAATCTTGAGCAAGTGTCACTGCTAATGTTGTCGGAGCAGATTTCGATAAGATGACGCCAACACCGATTTTCGCAGCTTTGATTAATATTTCTGATGAAATACGACCGCTAAATATCAACACTTTATTACGTACAGGTATATGTCGTTGTATACAATAACCATACAATTTGTCTAATGCATTATGACGACCAATATCTTGACGATGCTCAAAGAATTTATCGCCATCACTAATCGCAGCATTATGAAGGCCACCAGTTTGTTTGAAAATTTTACTGGCGCTTTGCAAACGGGTCATCATATTGAGTACTTGAGTTGGATTTAACACAATTTTAGACATAGAAGTCTTTGCGACTGCCGCGTCATTTTGAAAATAAAACTCTCGACTTTTACCACAACAAGACGCAATCATGCGCTTTGTTGAATATTCGAAACGTTCACTGAGAGATTTGGTCAATTCAACATGAGCAAACCCTTTACTATCATCTATTTGGATAGATTTTAAGTCATCATTTTTTAAAATAGCTCCTTCAGATGCTAGGAAACCTAAGACAAGCTCTTCTAAGTGGTTCGGGCTGCAAATTATAGTCGCAAATTCTTCGCCATTTACCATAATTGTTAATGGAAACTCAGTAACGTAATGATCCTTTGTTTCTACTAACTTACCGTTCTCAAACCGTACTATGGGTTGATTGGTCAGTATATCTTCATGCATGAGTACACCCCGTTTCATATTCACTCTTTCATTTTAGCGCATTTTTCAATGTAAAAAAAAGATTCAGTTTATGAATATAACAAAGGATTTTTAATTTACACATTGTATTATTTATAATGATTTTTAAAATAGTCAAGATTGATTAAAAGGATATATACAAGTAAACTTATGGTAAACAATTAAAGAGGTGAATTTCGATATGGCAAGTATACGAGATATTGCACGTGAAGCAGAGGTAAGTCCTGGCACTGTTTCACGTGTATTAAATAATGATCCAACATTGTCAGTTTCAAAAAATACGAGAGAAAGGATTCATCGTGTTGCAAACGAACTACAATATCAAAAATCGGCTAGAAAAAATAAAAGCATTCAAATCATTACCTATGCATCTCGAGCTAAAGAAATGTCAGACCCTTATTATAGAGAGATACGCTTAGCAATAGAAGCTGAAGTTAAACGTTTGAATTTGTCTTTGAAGCGCACAATTAGAATAGATGGAAACGATAAAAATCTAGATTTATATAAAGTCGACAAGGCAGGGGCAATTATCGTAGTAGGTAATTTTTCTACAGAAGCATTGAACACACTACGTGAATATAATGAAAATATAGTTGTCATTAACAATCCTAATACACCGAAATCAATAGATGCTGTCTATTCAGATTTACACTATTCTATGACCAACTTATTGGATGAAATCAAGTCATTAGGAATGACTCAAATTGCGTATATCGGTGGTAGTCATATGATTAGAGATTTAGCCGGTACACCGTTTTCAAATCATACAGATGTTAGATATAAAGCGTATAGAGAATGGTGTTCTGAACATCAAATTAACGAAATAACTATGATTAATGGCTGGAAAAAAGAAAATGGTGAAGAAGCTGTAAAAACGTTGTTAAATGCGCATCGGTTACCTGAAGTTTTTATAGCAGGGAACGACATGATTGCTATAGGTATATTACAACAAATTCAATATGAAAAAATAGCAATTCCAAAAGATGTTAAATTGATAAGTTTTAATGATTTAGAAGTCATACAGTATGCTGTGCCTTCTATAAGTAGTGTACACATACCAGTAGATGAATTTGGTAGAACTGCAGTGCGAATGGCAGAAGAACGCATTAATAAAACGAGACACGTTGCCATACATGTCGTAGTAGAAGCACAGCTTAAAGAGCGGAATACTTTTAAAACAAAAAGACAATCTTAATTGACAAAACATTTAGTAAACAAGTAAACTTTAATTATGTTTACTAGAAGAATATCATTATAGATAAAATGATTTATATAGGAGGAGTGGGTTATTATGTTACAAGCCATGCATGATAAGTTTGAAACTTTGTTTGGCGTTAAGGCTGAAGTCAGTGCTTTTGCTCCGGGACGCATTAATTTAATAGGCGAACATACGGATTACAACGGTGGGTATGTTTTTCCAGCTGCGATTGAGTTGGGTACATATGGCCTAGCTACAAAGCGAGATGATAAACTTATTCAACTTTATTCAAATAATTTTGAAGAGGTTGGTATGATTACATTTACGTTAGATGAATTAGAATTCGAAGCGGCACATGATTGGGCAAATTATCCTAAAGGTGTAGTTAAATATTTAAGTGAACAATTCTCTGACATAGACCATGGTTTCAATATTTTAGTTGAAGGAAATATTCCAAATGGGGCAAGTTTGTCATCGTCAGCGTCTATTGAATTATTAACTGGCTGGCTCATTAAGCAGTTGTTTACTTTAGATTTAGAACGCTTAGCACTTATAAAAATAGGACAGCGTGTTGAAAATAAATTTATTGGTGTCAATTCAGGTATTATGGATCAATTTATTATTGGTATGGGTAAAGCTGAGCAAGCAATATTACTAGATACCGCAACTTTAGAATTTGATTATGTACCTGCGAAATTTGGAGATTATGTCATATCAATTATGAATACGAACAAGCGACGTTCTCTTACAGAAAGTAAATATAATGAACGTAGAGCACAATGTGAGTCGGCATTAGCTTCGTTGCAACAAGCACTTGATATTGCATCATTAGGGGAGCTGTCATTAGAACAATTTGAACAGCATCAAGATCTTATTGAGGATGAAGTGAAGCGTCGTCGTGCAAGACACGCAGTTTCGGAGAATGAACGCACGAAAAAAGCACATCGAGCGTTAGCAGAAAATAACTTTGATCAATTTGGAAAGTTATTAAATGAATCTCACGCCTCATTAAAAGAAGATTATGAAGTTACAGGGATAGAATTAGATACTTTAGCAGAAACAGCTCAGCAAGTTGATGGCGTGTTGGGAGCTAGAATGACTGGTGCTGGCTTCGCAGGTTGCGCAATTGCTTTAGTACATAAAGATAGTGTAAAACAATTGGAAAATGAAGTTTCTAAGCAATATATAGAGCGCATCGGTTACGCTCCGTCATTTTATCATGTGGGTATAAGTGATGGCGTTAAATCATTATAAATTATTAATCAATGAATAGAGAAAGGATTTTGTATATGTCTGTTTTAGTTTTAGGTGGCGCTGGTTATATAGGAAGTCATGCGGTAGATCAGTTAATTGCAAGAGGATACAACGTTATTGTAGTAGATAATCTAGGTACAGGACATAGAGCAGCTGTGCATAAAGAAGCTACGTTTTATGAAGGAGACATTCGAGACAAAGCATTTTTAGATGATGTCTTTAATAAAGAAAGCATCGAAGGTGTCTTCCATTTTTGTGCTTATTCATTAGTTGGTGAATCTGTAGAAAAACCGTTAGCCTATTTCAATAATAATGTGTACGGATTACAAGTGTTATTAGAAGTCATGTATGACCATCAAGTAGAACATATTATTTTTTCTTCGACAGCTGCAGTTTATGGTGAGCCAGATTCAGTACCTATTACTGAGGAAGATTCTAAAACACCTACAAGTCCATATGGTGAAAGTAAATTGATGATGGAGAAAATGATGCACTGGAGTCATAAAGCATACGGGGTTAATTATGCAGCACTGCGTTATTTTAATGTTGCAGGTGCTAAAGAAAATGGCGCTATTGGTGAAGACCACCGTCCAGAGACACATCTTATACCAATTGTATTAGAAGTCGCACTTGGACAAAGAGAATACTTAACAATATTCGGTGATAATTATGATACAGAAGATGGGTCATGTATTCGTGATTATCTTCACGTCGTTGATTTAATAGATGCGCATATTTTGGCGTATCAACATTTACAAAACGGCGGAGCATCTGGTGCATTTAATTTAGGAAGTAGTCAAGGTTATTCGGTATTTGAAATTCTAGAAGCTGCAAGAACAGTAACAAATGAACCTATTGAAGCAGTAGTAGGAGAAAGAAGAGCAGGTGATCCAAGTAAATTAATCGCATCAAGTGATAAGGCGCAACAAGTGCTTGGCTGGAAACCACAGCACGATAACATTAACGATATTATTAATTCAGCGTGGCAATGGCATCATCAACATCCAAATGGATATCAAGAAAATGTGGAGGGTTAATGCATGTTATTAAATCAACAATTAGTACAACAATTTGTATCACAAGCAATTTCGTATGGTGTTTATGAAGAAGAAGATAGCATTTATATTCAAAACCAACTATTGCGTAATTTAAATGCAAAAGGTATTGATGATTCAGCAGTGTCTGAATTAAATAAAGATGCGACAGCAAATGAAATTACACAATATTGGATTCGCCAAGCTGTTAGTGAAAATTGTATTGAAGATGCATTATATAGTAAAGAAATTGTTGAAGCTCAAATTCTAGACTTAATTACACCACGCCCATCGGTAATTAACCGCAAGTTTAACGAAGCATATAAACTGTCACCAGAAGCGGCTACAGATTATTTTTATGACATAGCTAAACGTAATCACTATGTCAAAGAAGATGCAATTGCGAATAATATTAATTATGATGTTGCTACTGAATACGGAGATATTGAAGTCACGATTAATCTATCAAAACCTGAAAAAGATGCAAAACAAATTGCAAAAGCGAAAGAAGCACCAGCTACCGCTTATCCGAAATGTGCATTATGCATAGAAAATGAAGGCTTTAAAGGTTCAGTGCTACAAGCTGCAAGAACAAATCACCGCGTCATTCGCTTAAATTTAAATGGTGCAAAGTGGGGCTTCCAATTTTCGCCATATGCCTATTTTGCTGAACATAGTATTGTTTTATCTGAACAACATGTCCCTATGGAAATCAATAAAAATACTTTCATTAATTTGTTAGATTTTATAGATCAATTTCCTCATTATTTTATTGGGTCTAACGCGGATATACCTCTTGTGGGTGGATCAATTTTATCGCACAATCATTATCAAACTGGAAGACATGTATTTCCGATGGATAACGCTGCTGAAATAAATCAATTTACTATTGCTAATTATCCATCAGTTCAAGCTAGCACTTTAAATTGGCCAATGAGTGTTATTCGTTTGAAAGGCGACAATAGAGCGCAACTGATTGAAGCAGCTACTTATGTCATGACACAATGGAATCAATATTCGGATGATAGTGTGGATATTAAAGCATTTAGCATTAATGGTGAACGTCATCATACGATTACACCAATCGCAAGATATAGGGAACAACAATATGAATTAGACATTGTCTTACGAGACAATCAAACTTCAGAACAATTCCCTGATGGCATCTTCCATCCACATAAAGACGTGCAACATATTAAGAAAGAAAATATAGGTCTAATTGAAGTAATGGGAACTGCTATATTACCAGGGCGACTAAAACAAGAATTACAACAAGTTAAAGATTATTTATTAGATAAAACTCAAATAGATTTAGGAATACATCAACAATGGGCTGAAGAAATGAAACAATCATATGATATTAATGTAAATAATGTCGATGAAGTTGTAGATAAAGAAGTAGGATTTAAATTCAAACGTGTATTAGAAGATGCTGGCGTATTTAAGAATACAGAACAAGGTCATCACGCGTTTAAACGCTTTATTGAACAACTATAAAACAGCGCCTCACAATTATAAAAAATATACGCTTACAAAAGGCCTAAGTACTATCATTTAGGTCTTTTGTTTTTTTATGAATAAGAATATAATTATAAGTGATAGGAGTTGTTTTATATGAAAATAAAATATTTAATCGTAATGTTTATGACGCTATGTCTAGTATTAGCAGGGTGTTCAAATGGAAACAGTAAGAGCAAAAACGATAGCAATTCTGATGGAAACGAAAAAAAACAAGAACTACATATTTCAGCAGCAGCAAGTCTGACTGACGCAACTAAAGAATTGAAACGAGCATTTGAAGCAGATCATAAAGATGCAAATGTTACATTTAATTATGGTGGGTCTGGTTCATTAAGACAACAGATTGAAAAAGGTGCGCCTGTAGATGTGTTTATGTCAGCGAACAAGAAAGACGTTGATGCATTACAAGATAAAGATAAAGCACAAAATACATATGAATACGCTAAAAATAAACTCGTACTTATTGGTGCCAAGGACAGTAATTATAAATCGGTTGAATCTCTACAAGAAGGCGATAAATTAGCCATTGGTGAGGTTAATTCTGTGCCAGCGGGGAAATACGCCCAGCAATATTTAAAAGATAACGGTTTATACGAACAAGTGAAACCTAATTTAGTATTTGCTAAAGATGTGCGACAAGTACTAAACTATGTTGAAAAAGGTAATGCGCAATTAGGGTATGTGTATAAAACTGACTTATATCAAAGCCAGCAAAATGGCGAGAGTCATGTTAAAGAAATCGATGCAGCTGATTTAAAGCAACCCATTGTTTATAAAGCAGCGACAACAACAGATAAGCAGTTAGCTAAAGCATGGATTGACTTTCTTAAGACAGATCAAGCTAAAGAAATATTAGAAAAGTATCAATTTGAAGCATAGGAGGTTTTAGCAATGGTAGATGTTACACCATTTTGGATATCACTCAAAGTAGCTGTTATTAGTACAACCATCGTTACTTTTATTGGTATCGTTGTTTCAAGATGGTTGTATAAACGACATGGTTTTATTGCTAGAATCTTAGAAAGTATAATTATTTTACCTATTGTATTACCACCAACTGTTATGGGATTTATTTTATTAATTGTCTTTTCACCTAGAAGTTTTGTTGGTGCATTTTTTACGGATGTATTACATTTACCAGTAGTTTTTACGCTGACTGGAGCAGTTATTGCATCTGTGATTGTGAGTTTTCCATTGATGTATCAGCATACTGTTCAAGGGTTTCGTAGTATAGATAATAAAATGCTCAATACTGCACGAACGATGGGTGCGAGTGAAAACAAGATATTTTTCAAATTAATTTTACCATTGTCCAAGCGTCCGATATTATCAGGAATTATGATGAGCTTTGCCCGAGCAATAGGGGAATTTGGTGCGACACTGATGGTTGCTGGTTACATACCTAATAAAACGAATACGTTACCTTTAGAAATATACTTTTTAGTAGAACAAGGTAAAGAAAATCAAGCGTGGTTGTGGGTGATTGTCCTTGTCGCATTTGCGATTACAGTAATTGGCACAATCAATGTGTTGAATAAAGACCGTTATCGGGAGGTAGATTAATTGTTGAAATTACATTTAGAGCATGCGCTCAAAAACACGCAATTGCATATGAGCATACAAGATACTGAACCTAAAATTTATGCAGTTAAAGGTCCTTCCGGTATTGGTAAAACAACAATTTTAAATATTATAGCAGGATTGAAAAGTGCAAATAAGGCACATATAGAAGTTAATGAACGTATTTTAACTGATACGCCTAACAATATAGATGTGAAAATTCAACAGCGTAATATTGGATACTTATTTCAAGATTATCAATTGTTTCCTAATATGGATGTGTATCAGAATATAACTTTTATGGCGCAACCTTCTGAACATATAGAGACTTTGATGCATCAATTAAACATTACGCATTTAAAATCACAGTTTCCAATGAGACTGTCGGGTGGAGAATCCCAGCGTGTGGCATTAGCAAGAACGTTAAGTACTAGACCAGATCTCATATTATTGGACGAACCATTTTCAAGCTTGGATGATACGACTAAAGATGAAAGTATTCAGTTAGTAAAGCGCATATTTGAAGAGTGGCAAATACCAATTATTTTTGTAACACATTCTAATTATGAAGCAGAGGCACTGGCTCATGAAGTGATTAATATTGAATGAATGATTGCTGATAAGATGCTGCAAGCTCAAGATATATTCTAGGTGATTAGGTACTTGTGAAATTATAAAATATTAAAAATAAGACCAATCCATTATTAGTATTTATGGATTGGTCTTATTATGTTGACATGTCGATTATAATTTATTTTCCGGAATTGGAAAATAGTCAAATATTTCTCCTGAATTGAGCGCATCTGTTAGAGTAGATAGCCAAGCATAATAGAGTTTAGAATGTTCTATTTGCTCTAAAATTTCTTGTGCTTCTTCTATGATTTCAGGTGTAGCAGTTTCTGAATGAATAATGGGATTCAATAAAGATTCAGCTTTGTATATTGCTTCTGAATTCAATTTGATTTCACGTTTCCATTTTTGTGAAAAGAAGTTTCCAAAAAACGTAAAAAAGTCTTTTTCAGCAGTAAAGTGTTGTTTTCTACTTCCTCGAACAAACTCTTGTTTTACGCCATCAAATTCTTGCAGTCTTTTAACACCTGCACTCATACTGGGCTTACTCATTTGTAATTCATAACGCATTTCATCTAGTGTCATATTACTTTGTTCAAAAACCATCGTGCCATATAGATTACCTACACTACGATTGACTCCATAAAGATCCATGGTTTCTCCAATTGAATTGATGACGATATCTTTTGCTTGCTCCAATAGTTGTTCATAGTCTTTTGAACGTGCCATTGATTCACCTCCATGTAATAGTTAACTTATTGTAACACGAACATATAATTAAAGGATATGCTTTATAAGTAACGTGCGGCATGATTTAGAGCATATTAAGTGTATGAATAAAACCTTTAACTTTTCTAGTTATACCAATCATTGCTAGTGCTCAGAATCAAAAATACATAGGGAATTCACTACTTTTTGTAATATTAATGGCAAACCGTTGTTACTCTCGCATGCAAGATTTATAATGGATACAATGATGTATAGAGAGGGTTATTGTAGTGACAAAAGACCGCTATTCAAGACAAACGTTATTTAAACATATAGGTCCTAAAGGACAAGATAAAATCATGCAATCACACGTGCTCATTGTAGGTGTGGGGGCACTTGGTACACATCTTGCTGAAAGTTTAGTTAGAGCAGGGGTTGGTACATTAACTATTGTAGACAGAGATTATATCGAATATAGTAATCTTCAAAGACAAACGTTATTTAGTGAATCGGATGCGTTGGAAGGTTTGCCAAAAGTTGTTGCTGCTAAACAAAAATTATTGGATATTAGACAAGATTTGAAGATTCATAGTTATATTGCACATGTAAATCGTCAGTTTTTAGATGACAATGCTGGTTCAGCTCAACTTATATTAGATGCAACAGATAACTTTGAAACGAGACAGTTAATTAATGATTTTGCTTTTCAAAAAGGCATACCGTGGATTTATGGTGGGGTAGTCCAAAGTACTTATGTAGAAGCTGCTTTTATTCCAGGACACACGCCATGTTTTAATTGCTTAGTGCCACAGTTACCAGCTATAAACATGACATGTGATACGGTAGGTGTAATTCAACCTGCAGTGACGATGACTACAAGTTTGCAGATGAGGGATGCGCTAAAAATTTTAACAGAACAACACGTTCCGACTAAAGTAATTTATGGAGATTTATGGGAAGGCACACACTTTACATTTGGATTTAGTAAACTACAACGGAGCGATTGCAAGACTTGTGGTTGCGCACCTACGTATCCACATTTAAATGAAACGAAACGACAGTTTGCTAGTTTGTGTGGTAGGGATACAGTGCAATACGAAAACCCTAATATTTCCCAGGAAATATTAGAAACATTTTTAACTCAGCAAAATATTGCCTATCGACGTAATCCTTATATGATTCACTTTGAATATAATGGCTATCGTATTGTTAGCTTTAAAGGTGGCAGATTACTGATACATGGTATGACGAATCCTCAACAAGCGATTACTTTAATAAACCAACTATTTGGCTAAAGGAGTGTAACAATGCATACAAATGTTAAGTTAAATCAAGATATAAAATGTGCAGTATTGACAGTTTCTGATACACGAGATTATAAGACAGACAAGGGTGGTAAATTAGTAATAGAGTTGTTATCGGAATTAAATGTTTCAATCGATAAGGCGCATTATAAAATAGTAAAAGATGAACAAGAAGCGATTCAAATGCAAGTTGAGCAATGGTTAAGTGAAGATATCGATGTGATTGTTACTACAGGTGGCACTGGTATTGCACAAAGAGATGTAACTATAGAAGCAGTATCTTCATTTTTTACTAAAGAAATTGAAGGATTTGGAGAGCTGTTTAGATATCTTAGTTATGCTGAGGATGTAGGTACGAGAGCATTATTGTCTCGAGCAATCGCGGGGACAGTAAATGACAAGTTAATCTTTAGTATTCCAGGATCTACTGGAGCTGTTAAATTAGCATTGGAGAAGTTAATAAAACCAGAACTAAATCATTTGGTTAAAGAAATAACTAAATAAAGAGGGTGAGAAGAATCAAAATACGAAATTTGATATCTTTCCCGCCCTCTCACAAGGTTTACTAGAAAAAAGAATACAAGAGCTTCACATTAGTGTATTTATATATGAGATAGGCTACTGCCAATATAATTATTGAGGCTGAGACACGTATTTATGTCTTAGAGACTTTATTCGAGTTGAGCGTAAATATTAATTATGCTTTTCGTTCAAAATCACCAGATTTACCACCTGATTTAGATAGTAAATAAGTTTCGCCAATAACCATACCTTTGTCTAAAGCTTTTGTCATATCATATACAGTAAGTGCTACAGCAGTTGCAGCAGTTAATGCTTCCATTTCGACACCTGTTTTTCCAGTAGTAGACACAGTTGCTTGGATATTCAAAGTGAAAGTTTGCGTATGCTTCTGCCACTGAAATTCAACATCAATACCTGTTAGTGGTAAAGGATGACACATTGGAATAATATCAGCAGTGTTTTTAGCAGCCATAATACCTGCAATTTGTGCAGTATTAAGAACATTTCCTTTTTTATTTGTATGATCAACAATTTGTTGATAGATTTCTGGGTTTACGGTAATGCTTGAATGTGCAATTGCAGTACGTTTCGTAATATTTTTTTCAGAAACATCTACCATTTTAGCATTGCCCTGTTCATTAATATGTGTAAATTCAGACAAACATATCCCTCCTAATCGTTTTCTAGTATATCACGAAATTAATTAATATAAGGAGTAGATTTAGATGCCAGTTGAGAAAAGAAATCCAATTCCAGTAGGTGAAGCCATTGAACGCGTTGTGAGTCAAAATATTTATATGGGTGAGACTACAGTGCCCCTAGATGCTAGCTTAAACCATGTATTGGCTGAAGATATTATTGCTACATACGAAATTCCCCGTTTTAACAAATCACCCTATGATGGTTTTGCCATTAGAAGTAAAGATACAACAAATGCAAGTGGTGCGCACCGTCTAACTTTCAATGTGATTGACCATATTGGTGCCGGTGCTGTTTCGGATAAAAAAGTTGGTGCGTTTGAAGCAGTTCGAATTATGACAGGTGCCGCGATGCCTGAAGGTGCAGATGCAGTCGTCATGTTAGAACAAACTGTAGAACAAGGACAAAGTTTCACATTACGTAAGGCATTTAAATCAAATGAAAACGTCTCTTTAAAAGGTGAAGAAACTCAAATAGGTGACGTTATTTTACAAAAAGGACAACAAATTAATCCTGGTGCCATTGCAGTATTAGCTACATATGGCTATGCACAAGTTCCTGTTTTTAAAAAACCAAGCGTAGCCGTAATTGCTACAGGCAGTGAGTTATTAGATGTAAGTGATGATTTAGAACCTGGGAAAATAAGGAATTCTAATGGGCCAATGATTACTGGATTGGCTAGTAAATTAGACTTACAAGTAAAACGTTATCAAATACAACAAGATGATTTAGAAAGTAGTATTCAAGTGGTTACAGAAGCGATGCAACAACATGATATCGTCATTACTACTGGTGGTGTATCAGTTGGGGATTTTGATTATTTACCACAAATATACGAAGCATTAAATGCTGAAGTCCTTTTTAATAAAATTGCTATGCGTCCAGGAAGTGTGACGACAGTAGCAGTAGCAGAAGGTAAGTATCTATTTGGTTTATCTGGAAATCCATCAGCATGCTTTACAGGCTTTGAGTTATACGTTAAGCCAGCAGTTCAACATATGATGCACGCAAATGCACTTTATCCTCAAGTCGTGCAAGCTACATTGATGGAAGATTTTACAAAAGCAAACCCATTTACGAGATTTATTCGTGCGACGGTCACTTTTAACGGCAAAGAAATGACAGCGGTTCCTTCAGGATTTAACAAATCAGGTGCAGTTGTAGCGATTGCACATAGTAATGCCATGATTATGTTACCAGGTGGAACAAGAGGATATAAAAAAGGTTATACGGTAAATGTAATATTAACTGAATCACTAGCTTATGAAACGGAATGCTTTATATGATTTTACAAATTGTTGGATTGAAAAACTCTGGGAAAACCACATTAATAGAACATACAATTCAGGTATTAAAAGAACATCACCACACAGTAGCAACGGTGAAACATCATGGACATCATAACTCTGAGGACGACCCTGATATCACATTACAAAATAATCATGTTGACCATATGAAACACTTTTATGCAGGTGCAGATCAAAGTATTGTTCAAGGTAATGCTTACCAACAAAGTGTCACCAGAACACAAAACAAAACGCTTGATGAAATCATAGATGAATCTGTTACAATAGACAGTAACGTAATATTGGTAGAGGGTTTTAAAGAAGCAAGTTACGATAAAGTGTTAGTTTATCGTGATGAAAACGACCGAAATGCACTAAATCATTTAACACATATTAAGTATGCCATTAATATATCAAAACCAGAGGCTTTACGTCAGTATGACCAATGGTTATTATCTTTTTTAATATCAAAGGAATGAATTAAATGAAGCAATTTGAAGTGACAAGCGAGCCGATACAGACAGAGCAATATAGATCTTATGTACTGAATGAACATCAAGGTGCAGTTGTTGTTTTTACAGGTCATGTAAGAGAATGGACAAAAGGAATTAAAACAGAGTATTTAGAGTATGAAGCCTATATTCCTATGGCAGAAAAAAAGTTAGCTCAAATAGGTGATGAAATTTCAGAACAATGGCCTGGTACACAAACAACAATCGTTCATAGAATTGGCCCGTTAGCTATTTCAGATATTGCAGTACTTATTAGTGTATCTTCGCCACATCGAAAAGATGCATACAGAGCAAATGAATATGCAATTGAGCGTATCAAAGAAATCGTACCTATTTGGAAAAAGGAAATATGGGAAGATGGTGCACAATGGCAAGGACATCAACATGGAAGCTATGAGGATGCGATTGAAGGAGGCCAATCTTGAGAGTACTTTATTTTGCAGAGATAAAAGAAATATTAGCAAAACAATCAGAAGACATCGATTTAAGTTATGATATTACTGTAGATGAATTTATTACAGATTTATTTAAACGTTATCCTAGTATTAGCGATAAAAAATTTCAAATAGCAGTAAATGAAGAATTTGTGAAAAATGATGACATTGTCCAACCTAATGACACTGTCGCATTGATTCCACCAGTTAGCGGAGGGTAAAGAAGAGATGAAAGCAATTATACTTGCCGGAGGACAGTCAGAGAGATTCGGTGAACCTAAGGCTTTTGCACAAATTGAATCGCAAACATTTTATGAGCGAATTATAGATGTGTTAGAAGCAACGAACATGTTTAATCAAATTATTATAAGTACCAATGAAAATCTTGCGACACAATTTGATTACCCAAATATAATTATAGATGAACACCAGAATAAAGATAAAGGGCCTTTGGCAGGTATTAGATCAGTCATGAGCCAACACCTAGAGGAAGAACTTTTCTTTGTTATTTCCGTTGACTCACCTATGATTACTCAAAAAGCGATAAGTAAATTATATCAATTTATGGTGGAACACCTTATTGAAGACCAGTTAGATATTGCAGGTTTTCAAGAAGCGGGTAGACCGATACCTACACTTGCCTTTTACAGTCCACATACTTTAACTTACATTGATAAGGCACTGAATTCAGATGATTATAGTTTAAAGAATGTTTATACTAAAGTTGCAAGCGATTGGTTAGATGTTAATACAATTGACTCACCTGATTATTGGTATAAAAATATTAATTTCCAGCATGATTTGGACGCTTTACAACATGAAATTATAAATAGATAAAGGGGGCTAACGATATGGTAGAACAAATCACTGATAAACTCGGGCGGCCGATACGTGACTTAAGATTATCAGTTACAGATCGATGCAATTTCCGTTGTGATTATTGCATGCCTAAAGAAATATTTGGCGATGATTTTGTTTTCTTACCTAAAGACGAGCTTCTTACATTTGATGAAATGGTACGTATTTCGAAAGTATACACACGATTAGGTGTGAAAAAAATACGTATTACAGGCGGTGAACCATTACTCAGACGTGATTTATATAAATTGATTTATGAATTGAATCAGATTGATGGCGTAGAAGATATTGGTCTAACGACAAATGGCTTATTGTTAAAAAAACATGGTCAAAAATTATATGATGCAGGTTTAAGACGTATTAATGTAAGTTTAGATGCAATTGAAGACAAAGTGTTTCAAGCGATTAATAATAGAAATATAAAAGCTTCTACAATATTGCAACAGATTGATTATGCAATTTCCATAGGATTCCATGTGAAAGTAAATGTGGTTATACAAAAAGGTGTAAATGATAACCAAATTCTACCTATGATTCAGTATTTCAAAGAGAAAGATATTGAGATTAGATTTATAGAATTTATGGATGTTGGAAATGATAATGGATGGGATTTTAGTAAAGTGGTAACAAAAGATGAAATGTTAAATATGATAGAAAATGAGTTTGATATTGAATCTGTTGAGCCAAAATATTTTGGCGAAGTCGCTAAATATTATCGTCATAAAGATAATGGTGCGCAGTTTGGTCTTATCACTAGTGTATCTCAATCTTTCTGCTCTACTTGTACACGCGGTCGATTGTCATCAGACGGTAAGTTCTATAGTTGTCTATTTAGTACAGTAGATGGCTTTAATGTGAAATCATTTATGCGTGCTGGAGCAACTGATGACGAGCTATTTGAACAATTTAAAGTACTATGGAACGTTAGAGATGATAGATATTCAGATGAACGTACGGAACAAACCGTAGCAAATAGAAAGCGCAAAAAAATTAATATGAATTATATTGGTGGTTAGTATCACTAGATAGTTGTCAATCTATCTATTAGACTTGTTATAGTTTTGACGCTGACATAATAACTAAAATCATAAAACGCTGGAGCAGCTTAAATAAATATGCTCTCAGCGTTTTTTGTGTTAAATCACAAGATAAAAAAATCATTCTATTTATTTAACAAAATAAAGGTTAATAATAGACATTTTCAAATTTTAAAATAAAGATTTTTTAAGATATTCTATTAATAAAAAATGTTTATATTTACTTTAGGGATTTAATTAAAACAAAAAAATGCTTGGTATGTATAAGAAGCTATATAAATGAAAGACAATAGTAAAAAATATTTATCTATTACTTTTAAAATAATAGATTTAATGAAGAAAATGTTATATAATATTTTCGAAGCTTATTCATTATAAAGCCATTAAAACAACAAGAAAAAACGATGAGGAGGCCATTATTATGGAAAGTAAAGTATCTTATTTTATAACTTCTGAAAGAGCATTAAGTCAATTAAAACATTGGTTGAAGACCGTACATCATTTATCAATTGAAGAATTTGTTGTGTTGTATAAAGTGTATGAAGCTAAAAAAATCAGCGGAAAGGAATTGAGAGATACACTTCATTTCGAAATGTTATGGGACACGAGCAAGATTGACGTGATTATACGAAAAATTTATAAAAAAGAACTCATGTCTAAAGTTCGCTCTGAGACAGATGAAAGACAAGTTTATTATTATTTCAATGATATTCAAACTAAGATTTTTGATGATATTATACAAGAAATAGAAACGATTAAAGTAGCACAATAATCAAGTCTACATAAAAGCATACATAAAAAAGAGAACGGGACTAAGAAATCAAAATTTGATTCCTTTCCGTTCTCTTTTTATTACAATGAGTTAAGTTGTTTAACTTTTCTGCCATGTAAGAAGAAATAAATAATAGCTGCTATAAGTACGATGACGGCCATAATAGCATATAATTGTGCATAAGATACGGAGGATGTCATAAAGCCTAAAACATATGGTCCAAACCCAACTCCTAAATCTAATCCGATAAAATAGGTTGAAGTTGCTATACCATATTTAGCAGGTGGTGATACTTTAATGGCAATAGCTTGCATACAGGATGAAATATTTCCATAACCTGCACCTAAGAACAAGCCAGCAAGAATGAGTAACCAACCATTATTTGTAATACTTAAAGTAACGAATGTAAGGATTAAGAATACAAAGGCAGGATATGCAATGACGTTCTCATTTTTTTGATCCATGAGACGACCTGCAATTGGTCGAGTGATCAATGATGCAATGGCATAAAATATAAAGAAGTAACTAGAAATCGTTACTAAATTTATCTCTTGAGCAAAGAATTGCAAAAATGTAAGTATTGAAGAATAAGTTAAACCTGAAATCAACATAATTATTGCTACAGGTATGGCTTCTTTTGCAATGTAATTATTAATGTTGAATTTTTTACTTGTTGTTTTTTGAGTAGTTGTATCAGTTGTATCGGGCTTAAATTGTAGATTTACAAAGAAAGAAATTAATAAGCTTACTACACCACAAACAAGACAAATTAAGAATAACATTTTAATTGGAAAAGTATTAATTAATAGTAAACCAAGGAAAGGGCCAATAGCTGCACCAATAACAAGGCTTAAAGAAAATAAACTAATGCCTTCACTTTTTCTATCATTAGGCGTGACATAAGCAGCGATGGTGCCTGTTGCCGTTGTAGTAATTCCTGTAGCAATACCGTTGATTAGTCTAGTAAACATGAGTAATGTTATAGAACCTTCTATAAAATATAACAATTGGGTAACGAGTAAAAATACTAATCCAATTAACAATATACGTTTTGGTCCGACTTTATTTACATATTTACCAGTTACAAAACGGCCAATTAAGGAACCTATGATAAAGAGTCCTGTTACTAAGCCAGCGGTGCTATCTGAAACATTATATTCAGATTTAGCATAACTGGCGATTATTACTATAAGTAAGTACATACATAAGTATATTAAAAAATTGGTTATAAAGTTTATATTAAAACTTTTTGTCCATATGGGTGATTTTGTTGGTATTGCTTGATTCATATTACCCTTCCTCCATTTTTGTTATAGCTTCATGTATTGATTGAATAGTCTTAACTGCCTGTTTAAAATCGCCTTCAGATAATCCTGTGTCTTCAATAAGCTGACCTTGTACCTTATCAACTCGAGTACTAATGTTGTTATATAATAGCTGACCTTCTTTTGAGAGTGCCAATAATTTCTCCCTTTTATCAATTCCAGGCTCAATTGAAAGCAATGATTTTTCAGAAAGTACTTTTAAAATCTTACGTGTCGTTGGTTTCTCGATGGCACGGCGCTTTGATATTTGTACCAAAGTAGTAGGCGCATTGTATGCTATATCTTTAAATACCAACCATTGAGCAGGATATAGATCAAACTCTTCAAATATAGGTTGAAACAATTTTGTGTATGGTCTATAAATTGCAATAAGGTTATTAAATATAATATTTTTTTCCATAATGACCTCCTAATATAGTTAGCTTTGCTAACTTAATTTACAGCATACTTATTCTATTCTTTTTTAATAAAAAAATCAATAGTAGGCGATGTAAAATCATTAAAAATTCAAGAAAAAGTTTATGGAGATAAGAAATTTATTACGTAGTGTTAGTTAAGACAAGTAAAGTGGTATACAATTTGTTAAGATATAGTTAAAGCTAAAATAAGGGAGATACCTAATGCAGTATTTAAAATTAGATCATATGATTCATTATATTCATCAATTAGATAACTTTAAATATCCGGGGCATTTGTTTAAATTACATCAAGGTGGCCACCATGAAAGGTTGGGAACTTATAACAGATTAACCTATTTGAATAATGCATATATAGAGTTGTTAGACGTGTATAAACCCGACGTATTATTAAAAATGATAAAAACAGATGAAGGACGTGTATCGTTTCCTTCTAAAATAGTACAAGATAATTATAGTCAAGGTATAAAAACACTGGCATTTCGTACGCAAGATATTCATCAATTGAAAAAAGATTTGGAAACGAGAAATATAGAGGTCATTGGTCCCATAGATATGCATAGGGAAAATGTGAAAGGTGATAAAACATCTTGGAAATTGCTTTATATTGCAGATCCAGACTATAGAGTAAAACCACCATTTTTTATACAGTGGAGTGAAGCTGAAGAAGTGAGAAATGCAAAATTAGAACCGTTGCAACAAAAAGAATTTACGATTAAAACAATTAATATATACAGCACAGAACGAGAGCATACTGTAAAAAAATGGGAATATTGGTTTGATATGGAAAAAATAAGTGAAACTAAAACATATACTGCATTAAAATTAAAAAATGATGATGTCGTTTACCACATTTATGATGGTGAACATTCAGGGTATAAATCTGTCACATTAAGAGACGATAAAACTTCATCATCGTATACTTTAATTATTCGAGGAGCAAGCTATCAGTTCGAGGCAGATTAATAAATATAAAGGTATGCGCTATGTGCAATAATGAAAATGTGTATCAATGAAATAATAAGTGTTAAAATAGTTAAATACGTGGCGACTTTATGTGTACGTAATAATAATAAGTAAACACATATAACAAAAGACAACGCTGCTAAAATTACTCTTAAGCTCAAGTATGATATTGACAGTGGTTCGATAAAAGCTTGAACTACAAAGATTAAATTAATAATCAGTAATAATCCAATAATAAAAATACGCATGAAAACACCTCGTTTTTTCTTTTAATATAGTATAACAAATGAATTGTTTATATGTGAAATTATGAGCGAAGCAATGTATAATATCAAAGTATTGAATTGATAAAGGAGACATCAGTTGTATGGAAAAGATGAATATCACAAATCAAGCACATGATGCATTTGTTAAGTCGCATCCACAGGGTGATTTATTACAATTAACAAAATGGGCAGAAACAAAAACACTAACTGGATGGTATTCAAAACGTATTGCAGTTGGAGAAGAGGGCGAAGTAAAAGGCGTTGCTCAACTATTATTTAAAAAGGTACCTAAGTTACCTTATACGTTATGCTATATTTCTAGAGGTTTTGTTACAGATTACAGTAATAAACTCGCATTAGAAACGCTTTTAGAGTACGCAATGCAAATTGCAAAAGAAGAAAAAGCATACGCTATTAAAATTGATCCAGATGTTGAAGTAGACAAAGGTGCTGACGCATTAACAAACCTAAGATCACTAGGATTTAAACACAAAGGTTTCAAAGAAGGCTTATCTAAAGATTATATACAACCAAGAATGACAATGATAACACCAATTGAAAAGTCGGACGAAGAACTTATACAAAGTTTTGAAAGACGTAATCGTTCAAAAGTCAGATTAGCTTTAAAACGTGGTACGACTGTTGAGCGTTCTAATAGAGAAGGCTTAAAAACATTTGCTAACTTAATGCAAATTACAGGTGAACGTGATGGCTTTTTAACACGTGATATTAGTTATTTCCAAAATATATACGATGCTATGAATCCAGAAGGCGATGCAGAATTATTCTTAGTTAAATTAGAGCCTAAACCAGTACTCAAAGATTTAAGAGAAGACTTATCACAGCTTGAGCAAGAAAAAGTTAAATTAGCTGAAAAAAAACAAGATAAAAAAACACTAAATAAAATCAACGATGTAAATAATAAAATCGTTAAAACCCAAGAATTAATTGAGGATATGGAAAAATTAGAACTATCGCACCCTGAAGGTATTTATTTGTCAGGCGCGTTGTTAATGTTCGCAGGTAACAAATCATATTATCTATATGGTGCCTCTTCAAATGAATATCGTGATTTTCTACCAAACCATCATATGCAGTTTGCTATGATGCAATATGCTAGGGAACACGGCGCAACAACTTATGATTTTGGTGGTACTGATAATGATCCCGATAAAGACTCCGATCACTATGGCTTATGGACATTCAAAAAAGTTTGGGGCACATATTTAAGTGAAAAAATAGGTGAGTTTGATTATGTATTAAACAAACCACTGTATCAATTAATTGAAAATGTAAAACCGAAGCTTACTAAAGCAAAAATTAGAATATCTCGTAAACTTAGAAGTAAGTAAAATGTAATAAAATAGTTGAACATAAAAATGCACAGTATAAAGTTTTGATTTAAATTTTATAAAACTTTATACTGTGCATTTTTTATATACTAAATAAATTTATAAAATTATTAATATATATGATATTGTAAGTTAGAGACTTATGGTAAATTAGATATAACGAAATGAAAGTACGAGAGGAGATTAAGCGCATGATAAAAAAATTATTACAGTTTTCATTAGGAAATAAATTTGCAATCTTCTTAATGGTCTTGTTAGTTATATTAGCTGGCATATACTCGAGTTCTAAAATGAAACTCGAACTATTACCAGATGCCGAACCACCTATAATTACAATACAAACAGCATTACCGGGTGCAACCCCAGAAACAGTAAAGGAAGACATTAGCGATAAAATAGATAGTCAAGTTAGGTCTATGTCTGATGTTAAAAGCGTAAGCGCTCAATCTATACAAAATGCTTCAATGGTATCTGTAGAATATGAAGAAACTGCAGATATGGATAAAGCGGAAAATGATTTGCAGAAAGAAATCGATAAGATTAAATTTGATGAAGAGGTTGAGGAACCGGAACTGACAAGAAGTTCAATGGATGCATTTCCTATCGTAGCTTATTCATTTAGTAATAAGGAAGATAACCTCAAAGATACGACAAATAAAATTAACAACGAACTGATCCCACGTTTAGAAACAATTGAAGGCATACAAACTGCACAACTTAACGGTCAAACGTCACGAGAAGTATCTGTGAAGTTTGATCAAGATAAATTACAAGAAAGTGGTTTAAGTGCAGAAAGTGTTCAACAATTTTTAAAGAGTGCTACAAGTGAAACGCCACTCGGATTATTCCAATTTGATAAGACAGAAAAATCTGTTGTTATCGATGGTCAATTCACATCGGTAGATGCATTGAAAGATTTAGAAATACCACTAACTGCAGGTGCTGGCTCTAGCACTCAAGGACAAAGTGCAAGTGATTCAAATCAACAAGGCGCAGCACAAAGTCAAGATGGTTCGGGAGCTTCTTCGCAAGGTTCAGCAATGCAAGGTGCTGGAGCAAGTAGTAGCTCAGGTGGAGCAAGCGTACCATCAGTAAAATTAGATGATATTGCTGATGTCTCTGTAGGCGATGTACGTGAGTCTATTTCCAAAACAAATGGTAAAGATGCGGTGAATGTACAGGTTACTAAATCACAAGATGCTAACACTGTAAAAGTAGCCGAAGATACTAAAAATGAAATTGATAAATTTGTTAAAGAAAATCCTGATGTCAATTCAACTAAAGTCATGGATACAGCGAAACCTATACAAGATTCTCTTTACACTATGATTGAAAAAGCAGCTTTAGGTACAATGGTTGCGATTATCGTAATCTTGTTATTCTTAAGAAATATAAGAACGACTGCAATTTCAATTGTATCCATACCAATGTCTATCTTAATAGCGATGGTGGCATTGAAATTATCAGATGTCTCATTAAACATTCTTACTTTAGGTGCATTAACCGTTGCTATAGGACGTGTGATTGATGACTCTATCGTAGTAGTAGAAAATATATACCGACGATTATCAGATAAGGAAGAGCAATTAAGCGGAGATAAATTAGTTATAAGTGCTACAAGTGAAGTGTTCAAACCAATTTTATCATCTACTATAGTGACAATTATTGTATTCTTGCCACTAGTCTTTGTAACAGGTTCAGTAGGGCAAATGTTTAGACCATTTGCACTTGCAATTGCTTTTAGTTTATTAGCGTCACTTCTTGTTTCTGTAACAATTGTTCCAGCATTAAGTGCAACGTTCTTTAAAAAAGGAATCAAACAACATAAAGAAAATAAACTAGGTTTGATAGGTAGTAATTACAAAAAAGTATTAAATTGGTCATTAAACCATAAATGGATTGTTATTATTATTAGTACAATCATTTTGATAGCAAGTATTGGGCTAGGTGCTGCTAAACTTGGAACAAGTTTCATTTCCACAGGTGAAGATAAGTATATGACACTTACATATACACCAGAACCTGGTGAAACTGAAGAAGGCGTTTTGAATCATGCGGAAGAAGTACAGAAATATTTAAATAAAAAAGATAAAGTAAATACTGTTCAATATTCAGTTGGTGGTGCGACGCCAACTGACCCTACTGGAAGTTCAAACAGCATGGCGATAATGGTGGAATATGATTCTAACACACCAAATTTTGATGAAGAACCAGATAAAGTACTCAGTCATATTGAAAAATATAAACACCCTGGTGATTGGGGTAATCAAGATATGGGTACTGGCACAGACAACAAAGCATTAGAAATTGCAGTTACAGGTCCATCTTTAGATTCAATAGAAGGAACCGTAAAAAAAGTTGAAGACGAAATGAAAGATATTAAAGGATTATCTAATGTTAAGTCAGATTTATCACAAACTTATGAGCAATATAATATCAAAGTCGATCAAAATAAAGCTGCAAGCTATGGTTTGTCAGCTTCGCAATTAGCAATGACATTAAATCAAAATACACCTGAACAAACGGTTACGACTGTTAAAGAAAAAGGTAAATCCATAGATGTAAAAGTTAAAGAAGACAAAGATAAAAACTGGACAGAAGAAAAATTAGAAAGCACAGAAGTACAAACACCAACTGGTCAATCTATTGAGTTAAGCGAGATTGCCGATTTAGAAAAATCATCCACACCTAATAAAATAGAAACAGAAGCGGGTGATTACACTGCAACAGTTTCTACAAAAGTAACAAACGATGATGTCGGTGGTATGGCTCAAAAAGTAATATCTAAAGTGAACGATATAGATAAACCAAATAACGTAGAAACTAAAGTAGGAGGGGCTAATGAAGACATAAGCAAAGCTATTTCTCAATTGGTGCTAGCAATGATAGCAGCAATAATAATTGTTTATTTAGTGCTTGTTCTTACGTTTAAAGGTGCGCTTGCACCATTTACAATTCTATTCTCTCTTCCATATACTGTAATAGGTGTAGTAATCGCACTTGTCTTAACTGGCGAAACAATATCAGTACCAAGTATGATAGGCATGCTTATGCTGATTGGTATCGTAGTCACAAACGCGATTGTGCTAGTAGATAGAGTTATTAATAAAGAAAAACAAGGTCTGGAAATGAAAGACGCATTATTAGAAGCTGGTGGTACGCGTATTAGACCAATTCTTATGACAGCTATAGCTACAATTGGTGCACTATTACCAATGTTGTTTGGTGAAGACAGCTCAATTATTATTTCAAAAGGTATGGCAGCGACAGTTATAGGTGGGTTAATTTCTTCTACATTATTAACGCTAATTGTAGTACCTGTTATTTACGAAATACTATTTAGCTTGAAAGATAAAATTATAAATAAACGTAACAAGAAAAAGTAAAAATAGGTAACTCATATTAGGATGTATTAATAAACGCCTACAGAAAAACTGCTTACACAGTATTATATGTGTAAGCAGTTTTATTTGTCATTATATAGAAAAGATACAGAATAAATCATATGTTTTCTTAGAGCTTATATTGTCAGTTAACTGAAAATAATGCACTACGCAAAAAGAGTATTGAAATAGGCAACTACTTCAATACTCAATATTTAAATAATTAATATAATACTAATACTAAAATAGCGTATACCACAAATAGTAAAATTGTAATTATATTTAAGATTTGAACGGCTTTAGGATCTTTTTTACCGTTTTTAAATGCTGTAATTTCTACATTGCCAATGATAAGTAATAGTACGATGAACACCCACCAGTTTACTGCAGGGAAGGATAATGTTGTAATTGCTACAACAAATAATAAGAGCAAGGCCATAATAATACGTAAAATGCGTGTAATGATTGTTGGCATTTTAAATACACTGATGTAGCTTACTATAAGATATAATATTGGTAAAAAGATAAGGTACAGTTGCATTGAATTACATCCTTTCTATGTATGCACTTAATCTTAGCACGTAAAAAATTGATTTACTAGGATGTTATTTACGTTCTTTTTGACTAATTTCTGAACGAACAGATGCAATTTCTTTTTCTATGTCTTCAAGTTGTCGTAATAATGGGTCAACTTGTTGATTGACGGATTCTCTTTTTTCAAGGTCACCTTGTAGTCTCACATAATCATATTTTAGTTCAGCTAATTTTTCTTTTAAATCCATTTTTACACACTCCTTTTGTATGCGGCACTAACCACACTATTTTAGTTTAAATTATAACATGAAATTGAAAGCTTCTAAAATAACCGAGTTATATGTTAAAGTATGAAAATGGAATGAAAACGAAAAGATGTAACGAAAGAAGGTTTATTGTGACCCAACAATTTATCATAATTATTTTACTTATTGCATTAGGTTATGCACTTAAAAGAATTAATTACTTTAAGGCAAACGACAGCCAAGTCTTTGCAACATTAGTTCTAAATGTCACATTGCCTTCGCTCGTGATAGTTAATTTAAACGAAGCAGATTTAGATTTATCTCTTTCTGTCTTACCTATACTGATGATTTTATATGGTGTTTTAACAAAATTAATCATGGTATGGTTCTTTATGAAATATGATAATCAAATACGAGGGACAACTGGTATGATGATGGCTTCACTCAATATAGGCTTATTTGCATATCCACTAGTAGAAGCCATATGGCCAAATACTGGTATGATTTATTTTGGTATGGTAGATATTGGTGGCGCAATTATTATGTTTGGGGTTACTTACTTTGTAGGAAGCTATTTTAGTAGTTCAGGTGATAGTTTTGACTTTAAATATTTAGCGAAAAATCTTCTTAAATCAGTACCGTTAATGACATATATCATCATGTTTATTTTAAATATGCTCAATATTCATTTTCCAGATCCAGTAATTGATTTCTTCTCTGTACTATCAGGGGCTAATATGCCATTATCGATGATCTTGATAGGGTTAATGTTGAATTTTAGTATAGATAAACGCTTTTTACCAATTGCGATGAAGTACATTTTATTACATTATGGTCTAGGTGTTATCGCTGGCTTACTCGTATATTTCTTTTTACCAGTTGATGATCAAATGGTAAAAACAACACTACAGGTTGCATGGTTATTACCCGTAGGTGTAGCCATCATACCTTATGCAATTCAATTTAAATATAAGACATTACCACTGGTAGGTATGGTCACCAATTTAACGATTGTTATTAGTATAATTATATTATACATTTACCAAGCTTTATTTGTATAAGTGAAGGGGAGGAACCTCATTTTTCCGAAAATATTTCAGCGTATGAGCCAAGTCCCACAAGGCTGACTAGAAAATGCAATGCAAAAGCTAAAGTTCATGTATAAGAACAACTTGTCTTCATAAACGAAGTAGTAGTTGTTTAAAAGCTTGATATAAGTACATTTTCAATTCAGTCATCCACTGCCAATATAATAATTGAGACTGAGACATGTATTTTGTCTCAGTCTCAATTAGGGCACGCTTGTTATTTACAAGTGTGCTTTTTGCTGTCGTTAATAATTGCTCACTAGATTAAATGTTAGTTTAACCTTTACCACCCATAAATGCAGGATAATTTGTCATACCACCATCGACATATATTGTTGTGCCATGAATATAATCCGCTAAGTCAGAAGCTAAAAATCTTGCGACGTTAGCAACTTGACTAGCTTCGCCAATGATTTTAGATGGGATCATTTCTAATGTTTCTTCACGTGTTGTTGGATCAGAGAATTTTTCTTTCGTGTGTTCAGTAACGATAGCTCCCGGTGAAATATTATTAATACGAATACCATATTGTGCATATTCCATCGACATTGTTTCCATCATTAATTTTAATCCGCCTTTACTTGCTGCGTAGTTTACATAGTTTGGCCATGGAATTTTATCATGAACACTTGATGTGTTGATAATTACACCTTTTTTATCTTCTTTTAAAAATTGGTTTATAGCTGTTTTTGAGCCTATAAATGCACCAGTCAAATTGACGTCAATTACTTTTTGCCATTCTTCTAAAGGCATTTCATGTGTAGGAATCGGTTTTTCAAATCCAGCGTTATTAATTAAGATATCGAGTGTACCAAATTGATCTACAGCAGATTGAATTAAACGTTCTACATCATCTTCTTTTGATATGTCAGCTTGTACCTTGATTGCCTTGCCGCCTGCATCTTCAATTAATTTAATAGTTTGAGATACAACTTCTAAATGGCGTTCTGAGCGATAATTTATAACGACGTTGGCTTTTTCATCACCAAACTGTTCTGCCATAGCTTTTCCAATACCGCTACCAGCACCTGTAATCACTACAACTTTACCTTCTAAGTCTTTAAACATAATGTATGACGCCTCCTTGATAGTAATAGTATAAAACAAAAAGTTTAAGACAAATATTAAATGATTAGAGATGAAAGCCACTAATCATTTAATATGCAATGAAAAATTGTCGTTGCCTTAAACTTAATGTTGTTTATCTATTTGTAATACATGATATTTGATTGTTAATGTTAACCTTTAATATTTCCGAGTACAAAGGCAGCAATGACAATGAGAACAATACCAGCCCATATGCCAGTCATTTGACGTTTGTCTTTACGCTCACCTAATAGGAAAATACCGCCAAGTGTAGATACGATGACTAATAATTGGGATAATGAAAAACTTGTTGCTACACCGACTTTGGGTTGTGAATAGAACATAAATAAATTACCTATCCCCCAAATAACACCTGGAATTAAATTCCATACAGTACTTTTTATTGATGTTTCGTGTTTAGCTGATAGAATTAAGCCACCAATCGCCATACCTATAGATTGGAAGAAAAGGGCATTCATTCCATCTACACCGAAGATTTGAGCTATAACTACATACACGACGTAACCTACAGTAGAAATTAATAAGATAGGCATTGCTTTACCAAAGTTTTTCGTGCTTTCTGATGCTTCATTTTTGCCTTTAATAGACGTCATAGCAATACCAATAACGAGTAATACCATAGCGAGTAGGCCTAGTGTAACTTGAGTACCAGTACTCCATTCACCTAAAAATACAGCACTAAATAATGTTGTACCTACTAATTGTAAACCAGTAGAGATAGGCATTGTTTTAGACACACCAATTAAACTAATTGATTTCAATTGGTAGCCTTGACCAAGCGCCCAAAAAGCACCTGAAATTAAACCGACAATAATAATAGTGGGGTCACCAAATTCAGCATTGCCAGTTAATAATAAAATAATACCAATGATTAATGCACCAAATGTAGTACCTCTAATTTGGTTATAAGGGCCACCACCAACGAGCACATTAATTAAAACAACACTTCCCCAAAATAACGCGGGTAAAAGGGCAATTAATATATCCATACTTTATCTTCACTCACTCTCTATTTAAATAATACTTTCCTTTCAAAATAACTATCTTAGATTGCCCTTGTATGATATTTTAAAGCAAAATATTAATATAGTAAAAAATATTAGATTATATACAAAATTATTTTACATCATTGTGAAATATGATGGGTAACTGTTTTGAGTATTTTTAATAAGAATAATTAAAATAAGCTTAAAATTTGGTTGGATTCCAAATTTTAAGCTTATAAAGGTATAACGAATTAAATATGAGCAGCGACGTATTTAAATTTTTTATATTCATAATTGATATTAAAACCTAGCTCATTAAAACGTTCAACGAGTGTCGTGTTTTTACTACGTATTTTGAAAAAAACTTTTTCTATATCGTGCTTAGTAAACGCGATGTGTATAGCGTGTGATAGTAAATCAAATGCTATGCCTTTAAGTCTATAATCAGAGTGTGAAGAAAAATATTTAATTTCTGCCTTATGACTATTTTCAAATATTTGAAGGTAGAGATAACCTTTCAGTAGTCCCTCAGACATAAAGATAAATAGGCGATGATGCTCATCTAGTGATTCAACAATTTCATCTGCAGTCATTACATCATGTTTAAATGTGTGTTCGTGCAATTTACTAAATAAACGATAGTAAGCTGGTTGATATTCAGTGATGTTTTGTGCGTGCTCAATTTCACCAATATCTTGTGATGCTACTAAATAATAATCTGTAAAACTATAAGAAGATTGGATGGTTTTCATAAAATCTAAATAATTTTGTTCTGTTTCTTCAAAAGAAAAGTTGAAACTTGTAGACTCAGATTTGCTTTGTGCTAAGGTTTCAAATAAGTCTTGAAAAGCTAAAACTGATGGTGAAACTGATTTATTCACGAAAGGACCAAGAACTTTATATTTATTTTGTTCATATTGAAAGGCTGAAATTAGCATAATGATTTGGTCTTGATCATTTATTTGTGCATAGACGCCTGGATCTTCAATCAGTTGTTTTATATTAGTTGTAATGTTTTTATGTGCTGGTGGTAATTTGTATAAATAAGAAGCTGAGCGATAATCTGCGTTAATTATAAATTGCTCTATCTGGTCATAGTCGTTTAATTTGATAGTTTTCATAAAAATACCTCCGTCTGTAAACTATTTAAGTTAATTATAGGAACTTTTTGAAATAAATGGAAGTTTCGATGTGCTATATACATGTTACAATAAATATTATATTGAAATTGAAAGGGCGAAATTATGAAATCACTAATTATAGCTGAAAAACCTTCAGTAGGTAGAGACATTGCAAATACTTTGAATGTTAATGAAAAGCGCAATGGCTACTTTGAAAATAATAAATATATTGTCACTTGGGCGTTAGGACATTTAGTAACGAATGCTACGCCAGAACAGTATGATAATAATTATAAAGAATGGAAACTTGATGTTTTACCTATTATACCAAATAAAATGAAAACTGTTGTTATAAGTAAGACAAGAAAACAATTTTCAACAGTTCAATCTTTAATTAAGAAAAATAATGTTAAAGATATCATCATTGCAACAGATGCTGGTAGAGAGGGAGAACTAGTAGCGCGATTAATATTAGATAAAGCACATAATCATAAACCAATTAAACGTTTATGGATTAGTTCTGTAACAAATAAAGCAATTAAAGATGGTTTTAATAAATTACAAGATGGTCGTAAATATGACAATTTATATCATGCTGCATTAGCACGTAGTGAAGCAGATTGGATTGTTGGTATCAACGCTACGCGTGCGTTGACAACTAAATATGACGCTCAATTGTCACTTGGCCGTGTGCAAACTCCTACAATACAATTAGTACAAATGAGACAAAATGAGATTAATCAATTCAAACCACAAACTTATTTCACGATGAAATTGAATGCAGGTGGTCTTAATTTTCAGTGTATTAAACCTCAATCACATTCAGATAAAACAATTTTTGAAGATATCAAGAAGGAAATTGAAGGACAAGTAGCAACGATTGAAACAATAACTAAAAGTCATAAAAAATCATACCCACAGCAATTGTTTAGTTTAACTGACTTACAACAAGAAGCTTATAAACGTTATCACTTAGGACCTAAAGAGACATTAAATACACTACAAGCATTATATGAAAGACATAAAGTTGTGACGTATCCTCGTACAGATTCAAATTATTTAACTGATGACATGGTAGATACGCTTAAAGACCGTTTGCAAGCAATTATGGCTACCACTTTAAAAGACATTGCAAAAGGACAAATGTCACAATCATTTTCTGCTAAACAAAGATTTGTAAATAATAGTAAAGTATCAGATCATCACGCTATTATACCAACAGAAGTACGTCCTGATATGAATCAATTAAGCCAACGAGAATCAAAAATATATATGATGATTGCTCAAAGATACTTAGAAAATCTAATGCCACCTCATGAATACGAAGCAGTTTCTATAGAATTAAGTGTTGGTAGATATAAATTTACTTTTAAAGATAAAATCACTACAAAATTAGGATTTAAAGCAGTCTATGATACACAAGAAAAAACAAATGAACAAATTACTCAAATGCAAAAAGGCGCAACACTTAAAATCACTCGCGTGAACATAGACCAACATGAAACAACACCTCCAGCGTATTTTAATGAGGGAACTTTACTCAAAGCGATGGAAAGCCCTCAGAAATTCTTTGCGTTAGATGATAAAAAACATAATGACACATTAAAAGAAACGGGCGGTATAGGTACTGTAGCAACCAGAGCAGATATCATAGAAAAATTATTTAATATGAATGCGATTGAAGCACGTGATGGCAAAATAAAAGTAACTTCTAAAGGAAAACAAATTTTAGAATTAGCACCAAAAAAACTTACTTCTCCATTATTGACAGCAGAATGGGAAGAAAAACTTTCACTCATTGAACAAGGCAAATATGATGTGAAACAGTTTATATCAGAGATGAAACAATTTACTAACGACGTTGTATCTGAAATTAAGGAAAGCGAACAAAGGTATAAGCATGACAATTTAACTACTACTGAGTGTCCAACTTGCGGCAAATTTATGATTAAAGTTAAAACGAAAAATGGACAAATGCTAGTTTGTCAGGATCCAACGTGTAAAACGAAAAAGAATGTTCAAAGAAAAACTAACGCACGCTGTCCTAATTGTCATAAAAAAATGACATTATTCGGAAGAGGAAAGGATGCCGTTTATCGCTGTGTCTGTGGTCATACTGAAAGTCAAGCTCAAATGGATAAACGACATAAAAATAAAAAGTCAGATAAAATAAATAAAAAAGATATGAAAAAATACATGAATAAAGATGAAGGTATAGAGAATAACCCATTCCAAGACGCGCTAAAAGACCTTAAATTCTAAAATAATCGAACAAACGAAATATATAATTTAACAAAGTTCGTGTTTGCTATTGTAAAATAGTTAATTTGATATTAAAATATGAAGGTATTTTAAAAAAAGGAGAACTAACTGTGAAAAAGTATTTCAAGTTTGATAAACATGGAACAAGCTATAAGAAAGAGATACTTGGTGGGCTAACGACTTTCTTATCTATGGCATACATTTTAGCTGTTAACCCTCAAGTACTTAGTTTAGCAGGCGTTGATGGCGTGTCTGACGATATGAAAATGGATCAAGGTGCTATTTTCGTTGCCACAGCACTTGCAGCTTTTGTTGGCTCACTATTTATGGGGCTAATCGCACGATATCCGATTGCTTTAGCACCTGGTATGGGCTTAAATGCATTCTTTGCATTTACTGTTGTATTAACTATGGGCATTCCTTGGGAAGTCGGTTTAACTGGAGTACTATTTTCTGGTTTAGTATTTGCAGTCCTCACTATGACAGGGCTACGGGAAATAATCATAAACGCAATTCCTTTCCAGATGAAAATGGCAGTTTCTGCTGGAATCGGGTTATTTATTACCTTTGTAGGGTTACAAAGTTCTGGTATTATTGTTTCCAATGATTCTACCTTAGTTACATTGGGGCAAATTACTGAGGGTCCGGTACTCTTAACTATATTTGGTATTATTATCACTGTTATACTCTATGCGGTTAGAGTGCCAGGAGCAATATTTATTGGTATGATGCTTACGTCTATTCTTGGTATGATTACTGGTCTTATACATACGCCGAGTGGCATTGTAGGTCAAGTTCCAAGTATTGAACCAACTTTCGGTGCAGCTTTTGAAGCCTTTAAAGATCCATCACAATTATTTACTGTTCAATTTCTAATTGTTATCCTAACATTCTTATTCATAGATTTCTTTGACACAGCAGGAACTTTAGTAGCAGTAGCTAGTCAAGCTGGTATGATGAAAGATAACAAACTTCCAAGAGCTGGACGTGCACTTTTCTCAGATTCATTAGCAACAATCGTAGGTTCAATTTTTGGTACCACAACAACGACTACATATATTGAATCAACATCAGGTGTTGCTGTCGGAGCTAGGACAGGGTTTGCAAGTGTAGTAACAGGTTTTTGTTTCTTATTAGCGATATTCTTTAGTCCACTTATGGAAGTAGTGACGAGTGCAGTTACTACACCTGCATTAGTTGTAGTTGGTGTCTTAATGGCTTCAAACTTTGCAGAAATAGATTGGAAGAAATTTGAAGTTGCAGTACCAGCTTTTGTCACAATTATTATGATGCCTTTATCATATTCAATTGCGACAGGTATTGCTTGCGGGTTTATATTCTATCCAATTACAATGTTAATCTCTAAAAGACATAAAGAAATACATCCTATTATGTATGGCTTAATGGTATTATTTATTCTCTATTTCGTATTTGTTCACGGATAAATTAAAAGCACATTGTTGAACGTCAAAGTGACGCGACAATGTGCTTTTATATTTTATAAATAATCAATTTGGAATTGTTTAGAATTCGTAGGTAGTATTACACATCAAATCTATATTATACAAGAAGTAAAAACAAGTTTCTTCATTATAATAGCAATTTTAGAAAAGGTAATAAAATTCATGCTTTACATAAAGAAGGAATTTACCTGATTGGTATGATTTAACCAAACAAAGACTCATACAATATACGCTCGATGAAAAATAGTTAATCCTAACTAACAGAACTTATAAAACAAATTTAAAAAGAAAGTCTAATTCTTATGAGTTTCCCTATATTCTGTATATACTACTTTTGCATTTTTGTTAGCTACATACAGAGGAGTTGAAAAGAGTACGAATATAAAGAAAAGCATTAAAAAGAATAAAATCCAATGCACAACCATACCTATGAAAGGTAAAAATGCAATGAATGAACCGATAAGACCTAATAATGGAATAACCATCATTGGTTTAATTGAGTTTTGTTTATCTACAATAAGTATTATCATAGTTACAAGGTATAATAGGGCGTTAATGAGCAATGGTTGCCAACCAAAACTAAGAATAATGCTACCACCAAGAAATGGAATACCATAAACAAACTCTCCTATAAGGAGTATAAAACTCAAAATTATAAGCGTAGTACGAATACCGCTTTTCATATCAAATCACCACCTAATATCTACTATTATAAAACAAACCAATGGATTTAAATAATAATAAGTAATAATCAATTGTAGAGATTTAAAAAGATTTTCAAAAAGATTTCAAAAAAGGTTGAAGTGATTAGCGTATTCAAGTACAATAACAAAGTATGTGTTAGACAAAAAGTATAAAAACTTTTGCAGAAAAGCTTGATTAATCACTGCTTTTCATGTAACATATCTAATGTTGGACTTTAAGAACACGCGATGAAGCGAAAGGTTACTGACACACCCGGCCGCTTTGCCATGGCGCTGTGTGAGATAGTTTTCGTGGAGAAGTCTATCACTTAAATGTAGACGAATAAGGAGGGAAAATTATGGCAAAACAAAAAATCAGAATCAGATTAAAAGCTTATGATCACCGCGTAATCGATCAATCAGCAGAAAAAATTGTTGAAACAGCAAAACGTTCTGGTGCAGATGTATCTGGACCAATTCCGTTACCGACTGAAAGATCAGTTTATACTGTAATTCGTGCCGTGCATAAGTACAAAGATTCACGTGAACAGTTCGAACAACGTACACATAAACGTTTAATCGATATTGTTAATCCTACACCAAAAACAGTTGATGCTCTTATGGGCTTAAACTTACCATCTGGCGTAGACATCGAAATCAAATTATAATAGAAAAATTTAGGAGGTGGACTTTCGATGACCAAAGGAATCTTAGGAAGAAAAATCGGGATGACACAAGTTTTCGGAGAAAACGGTGATTTAATCCCAGTAACAGTAGTAGAAGCAAGCCAAAACGTTGTATTACAAAAGAAATCTGAAGAGATTGATGGTTATAACGCAATACAAGTAGGCTACGAAGATAAACGAGCTTATAAAAAAGGTAGCAAAACTAGCAAATATGCTAACAAACCAGCTGAAGGCCATGCTAAAAAAGCAGGCACAGCACCTAAGCGCTTCATTCGTGAATTCAAAAACGTTAACGTTGATGAATACGAAGTAGGTCAAGAAGTCTCAGTTAATACATTTGAAGCTGGAGACGTAATTGATGTAACAGGCGTATCTAAAGGTAAAGGTTTCCAAGGTGCCATTAAACGTCATAATCAAGCACGTGGTCCAATGTCACATGGTTCTCATTTCCATAGATCACCTGGTTCAATAGGTATGGCATCAGATGCTTCAAAAGTCTTTAAAGGACAAAAAATGCCTGGACGTATGGGTGGAGACACAGTAACAGTTCAAAACTTAGAAGTAGTTCAAGTTGATACTGAAAACAATGTAATTTTAGTTAAAGGTAATGTACCTGGACCTAAAAAAGGTTTCTTAGAAATCACTTCATCAATCAAAGGTAATAAATAATATAGAATGAAAGGAGGATATGCATAATGGCAAATTATGATGTATTAAAAGTAGATGGAACTAAATCAGGTTCAGTTGAATTAAACGATGCAGTATTTGCAATCGAACCAAACAATAGTGTTCTTTTTGAAGCAATTAATTTACAACGTGCTTCATTACGCCAAGGTACACACGCTGTTAAGAACCGTTCAGCAGTACGAGGCGGCGGAGCTAAACCATGGAGACAAAAAGGTACAGGACGTGCGCGTCAAGGTACAATCCGTGCTCCACAATGGCGTGGTGGTGGTATCGTATTCGGACCAACACCAAGAAGCTACTCATACAAAATGCCTAAGAAAATGCGTCGTTTAGCATTACGCTCAGCATTATCTTATAAAGTACAAGAAAAAGGTTTAACTGTTGTTGATACATTAAACTTAGAAGCTCCAAAAACTAAAGAGTTCAAAGCTGTACTTTCAAATTTAGAACAACCTAAAAAAGTATTAGTAGTTACTGAATCAGAAGATGTAAACGTAGCATTATCTGCTCGTAACATTCCTGGTGTACAAGTTACTACAGCTCAAGGTTTAAATGTTCTAGATATCACAAGCGCTGACAGTGTAGTAATTACAGAATCAGCTGCTAAAAAAGTTGAGGAGGTGCTAGGATAATGGAAGCAAGAGACGTTCTTAAGCGCCCCGTAATCACTGAAAAATCATCTGTCGCTATGGCAGAAGACAAATACACATTCGACGTTGATACTCGTGCTAATAAAACACAAGTTAAAATCGCTGTTGAAGAAATCTTTGACGTAAAAGTTGCAAATGTAAACATCATCAACTACAAACCAAAGAAAAAACGTATGGGCCGTTACCAAGGCTATACAAACAAAAGACGCGTAGCAATTGTAAAATTAAAAGAAGGATCAATCGATCTATTCAACTAAAACATTACCAATAAGGAGGTAAACGACAATGGCTCTAAAAAAATATAAGCCAATTACTAATGGTCGTCGTAATATGACTGGTTATGATTTCTCAGAAATCACTGAAACAACTCCAGAAAAATCATTATTACAACCGCTACCGAAAAGAGCGGGACGAAATAACCAAGGTAAATTGACAGTTCGCCATCGCGGTGGAGGACATAAACGTCAATACCGTGTTATTGATTTCAAACGTAATAAAGACGGCATCAACGCTAAAGTTGATTCAATTCAATATGATCCAAACCGTTCAGCAAACATTGCATTATTAGTTTATGCTGATGGAGAAAAACGCTATATCATCGCTCCAAAAAACCTTAAAGTAGGTCAAGTATTGGAAAACGGTGAAAATGCAGATATCAAATTAGGTAATGCATTACCATTAATTAACATCCCAGTAGGTACAGTAGTACACAACATCGAGTTGAAACCTGGTAAAGGTGGGCAAATCGCTCGTTCAGCTGGTGCTAGTGCACAAGTACTTGGTAAAGAAGGTAAATATGTTTTAATCAGATTAAGATCTGGTGAAGTACGTATGATTCTTTCAACTTGCCGTGCTACTGTTGGTCAAGTTGGTAACATACAACATGAACTTGTTAACGTTGGTAAAGCAGGACGTTCTAGATGGAAAGGCAAACGCCCAACAGTTCGTGGTTCTGTAATGAACCCTAACGATCACCCACACGGTGGTGGTGAAGGACGTGCACCTATCGGTATGCCATCTCCAATGTCACCTTGGGGTAAACCTACGCTTGGTAAGAAAACTCGTCGTGGTAAAAAATCTTCAGACAAACTTATCGTTCGTGGACGTAAGAAGAAAAAATAAAAATGACTTATTTGCGTGTGCGGCATGATTGCTGCACGCTCACAATAAGAAGGGAGGCGCCACTATGGCTCGTAGTATTAAAAAAGGACCTTTTGCTGACGATCATCTAAAGAAAAAAGTTGAGGCTCAAAGCGGAAGCGAGAAAAAACAAGTAATCAAAACTTGGTCACGTCGTTCAACTATTTTCCCTGATTTTATCGGACATACATTCGCAGTATATGATGGACGTAAACACGTACCTGTATTCGTAACTGAAGATATGGTTGGTCATAAATTAGGAGAATTCGCACCAACACGTACTTTTAAAGGTCATGCAGCAGATGACAAAAAAACTAGAAGATAACTTCTAACAAGTAGAGGAGGAAATTCGAATGGAAGCAAAAGCGGTTGCTAAAACAATAAGAATCGCACCTCGTAAAGTTAGATTAGTATTAGATCTAATTAGAGGCAAGAGCGCTGGTGAAGCTATAGCGATTTTAAAATTAAAAAACAAAGCTTCATCACCAGTAGTTGAAAAATTATTAATGTCCGCTTTAGCAAATGCTGAACATAACTATGACATGAACACTGATGAGTTAATAGTTAAAGAAGCTTATGCTAATGAAGGACCAACATTAAAACGTTTCCGTCCACGTGCACAAGGCCGTGCAAGTGCGATCAACAAACGTACAAGCCACATTACAATCGTCGTAAGTGACGGTAAAGAAGAAGCTAAAGAAGCTTAATAATCTTTTAAGGAGGGAACACTGTGGGTCAAAAAATTAATCCAATCGGACTTCGTGTTGGTATCATCCGTGATTGGGAAGCTAAATGGTATGCAGAAAAAGACTTCGCATCATTATTACACGAAGATTTAAAAATCCGTAAGTATATTGATAACGCATTAAAAGAAGCATCAGTTTCTCAAGTTGAAATTGAGCGTGCTGCTAACCGTATCAACATCGCTATTCATACTGGTAAACCAGGTATGGTAATCGGTAAAGGCGGTTCAGAAATTGAAAAATTACGTAATAAATTGAACTCATTAACAAGCAAAAAAGTTCATATCAATGTTATTGAAATCAAGAAAATTGATTTAGATGCTAAACTTGTTGCTGAAAATATTGCAGTACAATTAGAAAATCGTGCATCGTTCCGTCGTGTACAAAAACAAGCTATTACTAGAGCTATGAAAAATGGCGCTAAAGGTATCAAAACACAAGTTTCAGGTCGTTTAGGCGGAGCTGACATCGCTCGTATCGAGCAATATTCAGAAGGAACTGTTCCACTTCATACACTACGTGCCGACATTAGTTACGCACATGCAGAAGCTGACACTACTTACGGTAAATTAGGTGTCAAAGTATGGATTTATCGTGGAGAAGTTCTTCCTGCTACTAAGAACACTAGTGAAGGAGGAAAATAATAATGTTACTACCAAAACGTGTAAAATATCGTCGCCAACATCGTCCTAAAACAACTGGTCGTTCTAAAGGCGGTAACTATGTAACATTTGGTGAGTATGGTTTACAAGCAACTACAACTTCTTGGATCACATCTCGTCAAATCGAATCAGCTCGTATTGCAATGACACGTTTCATGAAGCGTGGCGGGAAAGTTTGGATTAAAATCTTTCCACATACACCTTACACTAAAAAACCTTTAGAAGTACGTATGGGTGCTGGTAAAGGTGCGGTTGAAGGCTGGATTGCAGTAGCAAAACCAGGTAGAATTTTATTTGAAATCGCAGGCGTTGACGAAGAAGTTGCGCGCGAAGCATTACGTTTAGCTAGTCACAAACTTCCAGTGAAAACTAAGTTTGTAAAACGTGAAGAATTGGGTGGTGAAACAAATGAAAGCTAAGGAAATTAGAGACTTAACCACTTCAGAAATCGAAGAACAAATTAAATCTTCAAAAGAAGAGCTTTTTAACCTACGCTTTCAGTTAGCAACAGGTCAATTAGAAGAAACTGCACGTATTCGCACGGTAAGAAAAACGATTGCACGTCTAAAAACTGTTGTTCGTGAAAGAGAAATTGAACAAGGTAAAGCTAATCAATAATTTAATTTAAAGAGGAGGTTACTATAGTGAGCGAAAGAAATGATCGTAAAGTTTATGTAGGTAGAGTCGTTTCCGATAAAATGGATAAAACTGTAACTGTACTTGTTGAAACATACAAAATGCACAAATTATATGGTAAACGAGTAAAATACTCTAAAAAATACAAAACTCATGATGAAAACAACTCAGCTAAATTAGGGGACACAGTTAAAATACAAGAAACACGTCCTTTATCAGCAACTAAACGTTTCCGTTTGGTAGAAATTGTTGAAGAATCAGTTATTATTTAATAAATAGTGAAGATAAAGGAGGTTTAACTCATGATCCAACAAGAAACACGATTAAAAGTAGCAGATAACTCTGGTGCACGTGAAGTTCTTACAATTAAAGTATTAGGTGGATCTGGTCGTAAAACAGCGAATATTGGTGACGTTATCGTAGTAAGTGTTAAAAATGCTACACCAGGTGGCGTTGTCAAAAAAGGTGAAGTAGTTAAAGCTGTTATCGTACGTACTAAATCAGGCGTACGTCGTAACGATGGTTCATACATCAAATTTGATGAAAATGCATGTGTCATTATTCGCGACGATAAAGGCCCACGCGGTACTCGTATCTTTGGACCTGTTGCACGTGAATTACGTGAAGGCAACTTCATGAAAATTGTATCATTAGCTCCAGAAGTACTTTAATAATACATTTATAAATATATAAATTTAAGGAGGTGCCACACATGCATATCAAAAAAGGTGACAACGTAAAAGTTATCGCAGGTAAAGACAAAGGTAAAGAAGGTAAAGTTGTTGCAACTGAACCTAAAAAAGACCGTGTCGTTGTGGAAGGTGTCAATACAATCAAAAAGCACCAAAAACCAACTCAATTTAATCCTGAAGGTGGAATCTTAGAAACAGAGGCAGCAATCCATGTTTCTAACGTACAATTATTAGATCCTAAAACGAATGAACCAACACGCGTAGGTTATAAATTCGAAGATGGCAAAAAAGTTCGTATCGCTAAAAAATCAGGCGAAGAAATCAAAACTAATAATTAATAACTAATTGAAAGGAGGATCCACTGTGAACCGTTTAAAAGAAAAATTCAACTCTGAAGTTACTCAAAACTTAGTGAAACATTTTAACTATAGTTCAGTAATGGAAGTGCCGCAAATTGATAAAATCGTAGTAAATATGGGTGTCGGTGACGCTGTACAAAATACTAAAGTATTAGATGATGCTGTAGAGGAATTACAAGCTATCACTGGTCAAAAACCATTAATCACAAAAGCTAAAAAATCTGTTGCAACATTCCGTTTACGTGAAGGTATGCCAATTGGTGCTAAAACAACTTTACGTGGCGAAAGAATGTATGACTTTTTAGATAAATTAATTTCTGTATCACTACCTCGTGTACGTGACTTCCGTGGTGTATCTAAATCTGCATTTGATGGCAGAGGTAACTACACTTTAGGTATTAAAGAACAATTAATTTTCCCTGAAATCGACTATGACCGAGTAAGTAAAATACGAGGAATGGATATCGTTATCGTAACAACTGCTAACACTGACGAGGAAGCTCGTGAATTGTTAACACAATTCGGTATGCCATTTCAAAAATAATCTCTAAAGGAGGCTAATTAAGTGGCTAAAACTTCAATGGTTGCTAAGCAACAAAAAAAACAAAAGTTCCAAGTACGTGAATATACTCGTTGTGAACGCTGTGGTCGTCCACATTCCGTATATCGTAAATTCAAATTATGCCGTATTTGTTTCCGTGAATTAGCTTATAAAGGCCAAATCCCTGGCGTTCGTAAAGCTAGCTGGTAATATAAAAAGTCTGAAAGGAGGCAACAATCAATGACAATCAACGATCCAATTGCAGATATGCTAACTCGTGTAAGAAACGCCAACATGGTGCGTCACGATAAATTAGAATTACCTGCTTCAAACATTAAAAAAGAAATTGCTGAAATTTTAAAAAGTGAAGGTTTCATTAAAAACGTAGAATTTGTTGAAGACGATAAACAAGGGGTTATCCGTTTATTCCTTAAATATGGTCAAAACAATGAACGTGTTATCACTGGATTAAAACGTATTTCTAAACCAGGTTTACGTGTTTATGCTAAAGCTAACGAAGTACCTAAAGTACTTAACGGTCTTGGCATTGCATTAGTTTCTACTTCAGAAGGTGTTATCACTGATAAAGAAGCAAGAAAACGTAATATCGGCGGAGAAATCCTAGGTTACGTTTGGTAATAATAAATAACAAGGAGGTGCGATAACATGAGTCGTGTTGGTAAAAAAATTATTGACATCCCTAGTGACGTAACAGTAACTATTGAAGGCAATACAGTAACTGTTAAAGGTCCTAAAGGTGAATTGTTTAAAACTATGGATGAAAGAATGACATATAAACAAGATGAAAGTACTTTAGAAGTTGTGAGACCATCTGATTCTAAAGATGATAAAACAGTACATGGTACAACTCGTACTTTAATTAATAATATGATCATCGGTGTTAAAGAAGGATACCAAAAAACATTAGAACTAGTAGGTGTAGGTTACCGTGCTCAAATGCAAGGTGAAGACTTAATCCTTAATGTTGGCTATTCACACCCAGTTGAAATTAAAGCTGATAATGGTGTTAGTTTCGCTGTTGAAAAAAATACTAAAGTTACAGTAACTGGTATTTCTAAAGAAGCAGTTGGCGCTATCGCTTCAAACATTCGTGCAACAAGACCACCAGAACCGTATAAAGGTAAAGGAATTCGCTATCAAGGAGAATTCGTTCGCCGTAAAGAAGGTAAAACTGGTAAATAATAAATAACTTTCAGAAGAAAGGAGTAATAAAATGATCAGCAAAATTGATAAAAACCAAGTGCGTTTGAAAAGACATGCTCGTGTCCGTAATAAATTGTCAGGCACAGCTGTAAAACCACGTTTAAACATCTATCGTTCAAACAAACACATTTACGCACAAGTTATCGATGATGTTAATGGCAAAACATTAGCACAAGCATCAACACAAGAAAAAGACTTAGCAAATGAAACAGGTTCAAAAGTTGAACTTTCAGCTAAAGTCGGCGAAACTGTAGCTAAAAGAGCTAGCGATAAAGGTATTAAAACAATTGTTTTTGACCGTGGAGGATATTTATACCATGGCCGTGTTAAAGCCTTAGCAGATGCAGCTCGTGAAAATGGATTAGAATTTTAATTTGAAGGAGGGACATTTACATGGCTCGTAGAGAAGAAGTGAAAGAATTTGAAGAACGCGTTGTTACAATTAACCGTGTTGCTAAAGTTGTAAAAGGTGGTCGTCGTTTCCGTTTCACTGCTTTAGTAGTGGTTGGAGATAAAAACGGTCGCGTTGGATTCGGTACTGGTAAAGCACAAGAAGTGCCAGAAGCAATCAAAAAAGCAGTAGAAGCAGCTAAGAAAGACTTAGTAGTTGTTCCACGTGTTGAAGGTACAACACCTCACATTATTAATGGTCGTTTCAGTTCAGGTAATGTTTTAATGAAACCAGCAGCACCAGGTACTGGTGTTATTGCAGGTGGCCCTGTTCGTGCGGTATTAGAATTAGCTGGTATCACTGATATCTTAAGTAAATCTTTAGGATCAAATACACCAATCAACATGGTTCGTGCAACAATTAATGGATTAAAAAACCTTAAAAATGCTGAAGAAGTTGCGAAATTACGCGGTAAATCAGTAGAAGAATTATACAATTAAGGAGGGAAAATAAGTTATGGCTAAAGTACAAATTACCCTCACTCGTAGTGTTATAGGTCGTCCAGAAACACAACGTAAAACTGTTGAAGCTCTAGGTTTGAAAAAAACGAACTCTTCAGTAGTTGTTGAAGATAACCCTGCTATTCGTGGGCAAATCAACAAAATCAGTCACTTAGTGACAGTAGAAGAAAAATAATTAAGGAGGTGCCGAAATGAAATTACATGAGCTAAAACCGTCAGAAGGTTCTCGTAAAGTACGTAACCGTGTTGGACGTGGTGCAGCTACTGGTAACGGTAAAACTAGTGGTCGTGGACAAAAAGGTCAAAAAGCACGTTCAGGTGGTAGTGTAAGACCAGGTTTCGAAGGTGGTCAATTACCATTATTCCGTCGTTTACCAAAACGAGGTTTTACTAACATTAACCGTAAGGAATATGCTATTGTTAACTTAGACCAACTTAATAAATTTGAGGATGGTACTGAAGTAACTCCTGCTTTATTAGTAGAATCTGGTGTAGTTAAGAACGAAAAATCTGGTGTTAAAGTACTAGGTAAAGGTTCACTAGACAAAAAGTTAACTGTGAAAGCTAACAAATTCTCTGCGTCTGCAGTAGATGCTATTGATGCAAAAGGCGGAGCACACGAGGTGATCTAATGTTTCAAACGCTTGTGAGCTTCTTTAAAACTAAAGAAGTTCGTAACAAGATCTTTTTTACTCTCGCAATGTTAGTTATTTTTAAAATAGGTACTTATATTCCAGCACCTGGCGTAAATCCAGCTGCTTTTGACAGTAGACAAGGATCTCAAGGTGTCACTGATTTGTTAAATACATTTGGTGGCGGAGCCTTGCAGAATTTCTCAATCTTTGCCATGGGTATAATGCCTTACATTACTGCATCAATTGTGATGCAGCTATTACAAATGGATATTGTTCCGAAGTTTTCTGAGTGGGCAAAACAAGGTGATGCAGGTAGAAAAAAACTTACTAACATCACACGTTATTTTGCTATTGTTCTTGCCTTTATCCAGTCAATTGGGATGGCGTTCCAATTTAATAATTATCTAAAGGGTCAATTGATCATTGATCAATCAATCCTTAGTTATTTATTAATAGCTGTTGTATTAACAGCAGGTACAGCATTCTTAATTTGGATGGGTGATCAAATCACTCAATTCGGTGTTGGTAATGGTATTTCGATTATCATCTTTGGTGGTATTTTATCATCACTACCTTCATCATTAATTCAGTTCTATCAACAGTCTTTCGTAGGTCAAGATGATACTACAATGGCATGGTTGAAAGTACTAGGGTTAATCATTGGAATGATATTATTAACAGTCGGTGCAATATTTGTATTACAAGCTATTCGTAAAATTCCAATTCAATATGCGAAAAAGCAATCAACACAACGATTAGGTTCACAAGCAACATATTTACCTTTGAAAGTTAACGCTGCTGGGGTTATCCCGGTTATCTTTGCAATGGCATTCTTCTTGTTACCTAGAACATTAACATTGTTCTTCCCTGACGCTAGTTGGGCGCAGAAGATTTCAGACGTGGCAAATCCATCGAGTAATATCGGTATGATTGTTTATGTGGTGCTTATCATTGCATTCACATACTTCTATGCATTTGTTCAAGTCAATCCTGGAAAGATGTCAGATAATCTCAAGAAACAAGGAAGTTATGTTCCAGGTATTAGACCTGGTGAACAAACAAAAAAATATATTACTGGAGTTCTCTATCGTTTAACATTTGTAGGGTCAATATTCTTAGCTGTAATTGCGATTCTGCCAATCATTGCTACTAAAGTAATGAGCTTACCTCAATCTATTCAGCTTGGTGGTACCAGCTTACTTATCGTAATTGGTGTAGCAATAGAAACAATGAAGAGTCTTGAAGCTCAAGTGACTCAAAAAGATTATAGAGGCTTTGGTGGTAGATAAATTGTAGGAGGGCACTTATGAATATCATTTTAATGGGTTTACCTGGTGCAGGTAAAGGAACTCAAGCGAGTGAAATTGTAAAGAAATTCCCAATTCCACACATATCTACTGGAGACATGTTCAGAAAAGCGATTAAAGATGGAACAGATTTAGGCAAAGAAGCCAAATCATTCATGGATCGTGGAGAATTAGTCCCTGATGAAGTAACTGTGGGCATCGTTAAAGATAGAATTTCTGAAGACGATGCAAAAAAAGGATTCTTACTAGATGGCTTTCCTCGTACTATTGAACAAGCTGAAGCATTAAATGAAATTATGCAAGAATTAGATAGAAAAATTGATGCTGTTATCAATATAGAGGTAGCTGAAGAAGAATTAATGAACCGCCTAACTGGTCGTAGAATTTGCGAAAAATGCGGAACAACTTATCATCTTGTATTCAATCCTCCTAAAGTTGAAGGTATTTGTGATCTTGATGGTGGTAAATTATACCAACGTGAAGATGACAACCCAGAAACAGTTGCAAATCGTTTAAATGTCAATGTTAAACAATCTAAACCTATCTTAGAATTCTATGATAATAAAAAAGTATTAAAAAACATTGATGGTTCAAGAGATATTAAAGTCGTAACTGAAGACGTTATCGATATCTTAGAAAACTTAAAATAATATCAACTTGTACGGTCTATGGAATGTCGAAAGTATAATTGAATAAGAGTGACAATGCGATATAGTAATTCATTTTAATTTTGTTAAACTTATTAACAACACTTATAGACTCGTATGGTTAGAGTTGATTGTTGACGATAACCAACTATTGCAAAAAGGGGGAAGTTAATAAATGGCTAAACAAGATGTTATTGAATTAGAAGGTACTGTGTTAGATACTTTACCAAATGCAATGTTTAAAGTAGAATTAGAAAATGGTCATGAGATTTTAGCTCACGTAAGTGGTAAAATCAGAATGAATTATATTCGTATTCTGCCTGGCGACAAAGTAACTGTAGAAATGTCTCCGTACGATTTAACGCGCGGAAGAATTACGTATCGTTATAAATAATCGTCACTCCATAATATAGGGAGGTATTAAAATGAAAGTAAGACCATCAGTAAAACCAATTTGCGAAAAATGTAAAGTCATTAAACGTAAAGGTAAAGTAATGGTAATTTGTAGCAACCCAAAACATAAACAAAAACAAGGCTAATAAAGAGAGGTGTAAATAATTATGGCACGTATTGCAGGAGTAGATATTCCACGTGAAAAACGTATTGTTATTTCATTAACTTATGTATATGGTATCGGTACTACTACAGCTAATAAAATTGCTGAAGAAGCTAACGTTTCACCAGACACACGCGTTAACGAATTAACTGATGATGAATTAGGTCGTATCCGTGAAGTAGTAGATAGCTATAAAGTAGAAGGTGACTTACGTCGTGAGCAAAACTTAAACATTAAACGTTTAATGGAAATCTCATCATACCGTGGTATCCGTCACCGTCGTGGCTTACCAGTACGCGGACAAAAGACTAAGAACAATGCTCGTACTCGTAAAGGCCCAGTTAAAACTGTAGCTAACAAGAAAAAATAATAGGTAAAGGAGGCAAAATTTAAATGGCACGTAAACAAGTATCTCGTAAACGTAGAGTGAAAAAGAATATTGAAAATGGTGTGGCTCACATCCGTTCAACATTCAATAATACAATCGTAACAATTACTGATGAATTTGGTAATGCGTTATCATGGTCATCAGCAGGTGCACTTGGATTCAAAGGATCAAAAAAATCAACTCCATTCGCAGCTCAAATGGCATCAGAAACTGCTGCTAAATCAGCTATGGAACATGGTTTGAAATCTGTTGAAGTCACTGTAAAAGGCCCAGGTCCTGGTCGTGAATCAGCTATCCGTGCATTACAATCAGCTGGATTAGATGTAACTGCAATCCGTGACGTTACTCCAGTTCCACATAATGGTTGTCGTCCACCAAAACGTCGTCGCGTATAATTTTATTGTTATTGTCGCAGGTCACTGAGAAATTACAGTACAAATCAAGTCGACGTAATCAAGGAGGATATTTGTAAATGATTGAAATCGAAAAACCTAGAATTGAAACAATTGAAATTAGTGATGATGCTAAATTCGGTAAGTTCGTTGTTGAACCACTAGAACGTGGCTACGGTACTACACTAGGAAACTCCTTACGTCGTATCCTACTATCTTCATTACCAGGTGCTGCCGTTAAATACATTGAAATCGAAGGCGTATTACATGAATTCTCAGCTATAGATAATGTTGTTGAAGATGTTTCTGCAATTATTATGAACATCAAAAAGCTAGCATTAAAAATCTATTCTGAAGAAGAAAAAACTTTGGAGATCGATGTTAAAGATGAAGGCGAAGTAACTGCAAGTGACATTACTCATGATAGTGATGTAGAGATACTGAATCCTGAGATTAAAATTGCAACAGTTTCTAAAGGTGGACATTTAAAAATCCGTCTAGTTGCTAATAAAGGTAGAGGCTACGCATTAGCAGAACAAAATAACACTAGTGATTTACCAATTGGTGTAATTCCAGTTGATTCATTATATTCACCTGTAGAACGTGTTAACTATACTGTAGAAAACACGCGCGTAGGTCAAAGTAGTGATTTTGATAAATTAACGTTAGATGTTTGGACTAATGGTTCTATAACGCCACAAGAGTCTGTTTCATTAGCTGCAAAAATCTTAACTGAACATTTGAATATCTTTGTTGGATTAACTGATGAAGCACAAAATGCTGAAATCATGATTGAAAAAGAAGAAGATCAAAAAGAAAAAGTTCTTGAAATGTCAATTGAAGAATTAGATTTATCTGTACGTTCTTACAACTGTCTAAAACGCGCAGGTATCAACTCTGTCCAAGAGTTAGCTGATAAATCAGAAGCTGACATGATGAAAGTCCGTAATTTAGGTCGTAAATCTTTAGAAGAAGTTAAATACAAACTTGAAGATTTAGGTTTAGGATTAAGAAAAGAAGATTAATATAAAGGAGGTTAACTCATGGGTTACAGAAAATTAGGTCGTACTTCTGATCAACGTAAAGCTATGTTACGCGATTTAGCTACATCACTTATCGTTAGTGAACGTGTTGAAACTACAGAAGCACGTGCAAAAGAACTACGTAGTGTTGTTGAAAAATTAATCACTTTAGGTAAAAAAGGAGATTTAGCTTCTCGTCGTCAAGCTGCTAAAACTTTACGCAATGTTGAAATCTTAAATGAAGATGAATCAATTCAAACTGCACTACAAAAATTATTCGGTGAAGTTGCTGAACGTTATACAGAACGTCAAGGCGGTTACACTCGTATTCTTAAAGTAGGCCCTCGTCGCGGTGACGGAGCTGAATCAGTAATTATCGAATTAGTTTAATTTAAATATACGTACTACTATGTATAAAGCAAATGAGTGCAACGATAATGTTTGCCACATACAAATATTGTCTAGCTCAGAGTACCCCATCAAACTTAATAAACTTTAAAGCGTGAACTCAAAAATATGATGGGGTGCGCGCTTTTTTTATTTATAAGGCCTCCTCAATTCCTACAGAATTGAGGAGGCCTTATGCATTTGAAAATCAAGAGGTTGGGACAAAATACATGTCTCATCCTCAATTATTATATTGGCAGTGGCTGACTGAAATGAAGATGCGCTTATATTAAGCTTTTAAAGAACTACTTCATTTATGAAGAGCAGTAGTTCTTATGCAAGAGCTCCAACTCTTGAATCCCATTTTCTAGTCCGCTTAGCGGAACTCGGCTCATACGACGAAATCTTGTTAGAAAAATTAGATTTCTGTCCCACTCCGATTAGCAATGTATGAACACTTACACTAATGCGCAAATGTCAAAAGAGTTATTTTATAAAAGTTTTAAAGTACTTATTTATAGCAGTGTTTCTTTAGACTTTACTAGTGCTTCTTTAGAAAGTTTCATGTAAAATAGGATAAGTATACAACAATGATGATTATAAATTTTGGGAGGCAATTGATGTGGACACGCGAGATAATATTATTACATTTAATCATGTTTCATTTAAATATAATAGTGATGAACGATTTGCGTTAAATGACGTATCTTTTGAGATTCCAAAAGGACAATGGACATCAATTGTAGGACATAATGGTTCAGGTAAATCTACTATTGCTAAACTAATGATAGGCATAGAATCACCATTTGATGGTGATATTTATTTGCTTAATAGATTAGTTCAAGAAGATAATTTGAGTTACTTAAGACAGCACATTGGCATTGTGTTCCAAAATCCTGAAAATCAATTTGTAGGGTCTACAGTGGAGTATGATGTTGCATTTGGTTTAGAAAATAATGGCGTAACATATGAAATCATGCAGAGTATTGTGCCTAAAGCATTAGCTGACGTAGAAATGTTAGATAGAGCTAAATACGAACCCCAGTCTCTCTCAGGAGGCCAAAAGCAACGTGTTGCAATTGCAGGAGTTCTCGCTTTGGATACAAATATCATTATATTAGACGAAGCTACTTCTATGTTAGATCCTGCTGGTAGAAATGAGTTACTTTCATTGATTCATCGTTTAAAAGACGATAAAGATGTTACGATTATTTCTATTACACATGATTTGTCAGAAGCAGTAGAGGCCGACCATGTAGTGGTGTTAAATGAAGGTACTGTACATCAATCGGGCTTACCAGAAGAAATTTTTAGTGATGGTAATGAACTCACAAAGATTGGTTTAGATCTTCCATTTTCAATGCGGATGCATCAGCAGTTATTAGGCGTTACTGATTACGTAACTTATGAAGGGTTGGTAAGAAAATTATGACGGTTCATTTTAACCAAGTTAGTTATGTATATCAAAATGGCACACCCTTTGAATATCTTGCGTTGGAAGACATTGTCACGTCATTTGAACAAGGGAAATACTATGCTGTAATAGGACAAACTGGTTCTGGCAAATCAACATTGATTCAACATTTCAATGGCCTTTTAAAGCCAACTAGTGGTGCGTTAGAAGTAGATGATATAACAATCACCCATAAGACTAAAGATAAGTTTTTAAAGCAAGTACGTAAACGCGTAGGTGTTGTATTTCAATTTCCGGAATCACAGCTATTCGAAGATTCTGTTGAAAGAGAGATTCTTTTTGGTCCTCAAAACTTTAATATGCCTCTTAACGAAGTAAAAGAACGTGCGTTTCGTTTACTATTAGAATTTGGTTTTAACAGGGATATATTGCAGCAGTCTCCTTTTCAAATGTCAGGTGGGCAAATGAGAAAGATCGCAATTACATCAATATTGGCAATGGATCCAGACATTGTTATTTTAGATGAACCTACTGCAGGCCTTGATCCAAAGAGTAGAAAACAAATCATGGAATTAATAAAAAAACTTCAAGTGGAACAACAAAAAACAATCATTCTTGTAACGCATGAAATGAATGACGTAGCCAAATATGTAGATGAAGTTAAAATTATGAGCAATGGCAAACTTATTGATTCATGTACACCACGTAAATTATTTAGTGATACGAACTATGTGAATCAAATGCACTTAGATGTACCAAATATTGTGAAACTGCAAAGGGATATTGAAGATAAACATCAATATTATTTTAATAAAATCGCATTAACTGAAGCAGAATTTATTGAAATGTATAAGGAGTGGCAACAACATGAGAGATAAGTTTATCATAGGGCGCTATCTGCCGTTAGATACAATAATCCATCGTTTGGACCCACGTTCAAAATTGATATTTGCCTTTTTCTTTATTGTATTAATCTTTTTTGCACATTCGTTTGCTACTTATTTTTGGTTGTTTCTATTAATATTAACTTTCATGAAGTTAGCCCATATTAAATTATGGTTTTTAGTAAAAGGATTAACGCCAATATGGATATTTCTCATATTTACCTTTCTAATGCATTTGTTTCTAACCAAGGGTGGCACAAGAATATTTGAGCTGTCATTTATCTCTATCGATACACAGGGGATTTTAGAAGGTATTTATATTGTATTGAGACTCATGTTCATCATTATGATTTCAACGATATTAACGTTAACGACAAGTCCAATTGACTTAACAGATGCATTTGAAAGACTATTATCACCGCTTAAACTTGTTAAGATACCTGTGCATCTATTGAGCATGATGATGTCGATAGCGTTGCGATTTATACCAACACTGATGAACGAGTTAGATAAAATTATTTTAGCTCAAAAATCTCGTGGCTCAGAAATAAGCTCTGGAGGATTGGTTAATCGAATTAAAGCTTTTATACCATTATTAATACCATTGTTTATTTCAGCATTTCAAAGGGCAGAAGACTTAGCTATTGCAATGGAAGTAAGAGGTTACGATACTAAAAAACAACGTACGAGTTTTCGTAAGTTGCAATGGCGATGGACAGATGTATTAGTGCTCATATTACTAATACCAATAGCAGTGATACTGTTTGTTTTAAAATATATAGGAGTGTAATGCATGATGCGTGTTTTAGTAAATATTTCATACCAAGGAAGTCAGTTTCTTGGTTTTCAAATACAACAAAATGGTAGAACAGTACAACAACAGTTTGAAAAAATACTTAAAAGAATGCACAAACGTCATGTGCGAATTCACCCAAGTAGTAGAACCGATAAAGGCGTACACGCGTTAGAACAATATTTTCATTTTGATACAGAATTGAATATTGCTCCGCCACAATGGAAGTACGTAATGAATCGTGCTTTGCCTGATGATGTTTATGTGAATGATGTAATGATTGTCGATGATGACTTTCATTGTAGATATGATTGTGTCGGAAAGTCTTATCGTTATAAAATTTATCAATCAGAGCACAAGGATCCTTTCCAATGCGGTTTGAAAACATATATTACCGATTCATTAGATATTGAAAAAATGAATCGGGCAGCCCAATTATTCGTAGGAACGCATGATTTTACTGGTTTTTGTTCACAAAAAACAGAAGTAGAGAGTAAAGTGCGCACGATATATGAAAGTCGTATTAAAATTACAGAAAATGGTCTGGATTATATTGTCACAGGCTCAGGATTCCTATATAATATGGTACGTGTGCTTATGGCGTTTCTATTAGAAGTTGGTAAAGGAAAGCGTAATCCTGAAGAGGTACCTGAGTTATTAATGATGAAAGATCGTAATCAGGTTCCGTATACTGCACCATCTGAAGGATTATATTTAGAGCGGATTTATTTGACATCTTCAGCGTTAATCAATGACTTTGGTAGTGATATAAAAATACATCAAAAAAAATCAACACAAAATGATTAAATAAGATTGACAAAACGTCTTAAAAATTATACGATTACTAACGGTATTGTTTTATATCACCCACGATAAGCCCCGGAATCTTATTGTGTAACAAGATATAGAAGCACGTAGAACAAGAACAAAAAATTAACAAAATAAATGACATCTAAACTTAAAAGTAATAACTATTAAACAAGAAACATTTATTTATTCTAGGAGGACAATTATATGCGTCAAACATTTATGGCTAATGAATCAAACATTGAGCGCAAATGGTATGTTATTGATGCTGAAGATAAAACACTTGGTCGTTTATCATCAGAGGTAGCAACTATTTTACGCGGTAAAAATAAAGCAACTTATACACCACACGTTGATACAGGTGATTATGTGATTATCATCAACGCTTCAAAAATACATTTTACAGGTAACAAAGAACAAGATAAAATGTATTATCGTCACTCAAACCACCCAGGCGGAATTAAATCAATTTCTGCTGGTGAGTTAAAAGCTAAGAACCCAGAACGTTTACTTGAAAATTCAATTAAAGGTATGCTACCAAGCACGCGTTTAGGCGAAAAACAAGGTAAAAAATTATTTGTATATGGTGGCGCTGAACATCCACACGCTGCACAACAACCAGAAAACTACGAGTTACGTGGTTAATTAAAAGGAGGAAATTACATTGGCACAAGTTGAATATAAAGGCACAGGCCGTCGTAAAAACTCAGTAGCACGTGTACGTTTAGTACCAGGTGAAGGTAATATTACTGTTAACGGCAGCGATGTACGTAGCTACTTACCATTTGAATCATTAATTTTAGATATAAACCAACCGTTTGATGTTACAGAAACTAAAGGTAACTATGATGTTTTAGTTAACGTTCACGGCGGTGGATTTACTGGACAAGCTCAAGCAATCCGTCACGGTATTGCTCGTGCATTATTAGAAGCAGATCCTGAATACAGAGGTTCTTTAAAACGCGCTGGATTACTTACTCGTGATCCTCGTATGAAAGAACGTAAAAAACCAGGTCTTAAAAAAGCTCGTCGTTCACCACAGTTCTCAAAACGTTAATATTACTACTGCAACTGTTGCGAAGTTATTCGCTTCCAGATACAGTATGCAAATTAGTGTAGACAGTTTGTGTTCGATATTAAAAAGCATTTTCCAATATAATTGGAAAGTGCTTTTTTTGTATTACAAAATAAAAATTTATTTTAAAACGTTAAGTATGATAAGATGTTGGGTAATTAAGGAAAATAACTCTATAATATAAGGCGTGATTACATGGAAGATAAAAAGAACTCTTATAATTTCTATACAGTACTACTTATCATTTTGCTCGTTGCCTTATTAAGTGTAGTTATTTTAGTAATTAAATATTATGGAAATAACGAATATCCTGTCAGAAGTGATTCCGAGGAAGCAATACCTACATTTTATCTTCATGGATATAAAGGCTCAGCTGACTCAGGGAATTTTCTAGTAAATTCAGCTATTAAGTCAGGTGCATCAAAAGAGGTTATTCAAGCATATGTTTCATCTGATGGAAAGGTGACATTCGATGGAAATTTAACAAGTAAATCTAAATATCCAATTATTAAAATTAAGTTAGAAGATAATAATAATGAAAATGTAGAAAAAAATGCAAAATGGATAAGAAATGCCATCATTGCCACGAACTATCAATATAACTTTGAAAAATTTAATTTTGTCGCACATTCTATGAGTAATAAATCATTTAGTTACTATATGTTAAATTATGGAGACGATGAACAACTACCTGCTTTAAATAAAGTAGTAAATTTGGCCGGGAACTTTAATGGTGAGGTAGATGTAGATGGCAAAAAATTAAATATTGAATTAGATAAAAAAGGCAAACCTAATAAAATGATGGATGATTATAAGGAATTACGAGCTATGAAACATAAATTTCCTGATGACGTAAATGTGCTAAATATATATGGAGACATTGAAGATGGTACAGACTCAGACGGTAGGGTGACTAATGTATCTTCAAGATCATTAAAATATTTATTAGGTGACAACGTAAAATCATATGATGAATTTAAAGTGCATGGGCCTAATGCAGAGCATGGAAAACTAGCAAATAATAAAAAAGTCCAAGATAAAATAAATGATTTCTTATGGGATAAAGATCTGTAAATTAAAATATCATGCAAAAAAGCAATATATCAGCCGATAGTTAAATGTGGGCGATATATTGCTTTTATTATTATTCTGTTATATTTTCCTTGGCAATTAACTCTAGCAGTGTTTTTCGGTGTGTTTCACCAAAAACGTGTGGTTGAATCATAATTTCGTCAGCATTAAATCTTAAAGCAACATCATTCAGTGCTTTTATAACATGATTAGGTAAACCTGAAATCACTCTATTTTGGTTAGAAATCTTTTTATCTTGTTCACGTGTTGAGAGTTGTCGATGCATTGCAAATTCAATTGAAGGATAAAACTCAGGCTGATCCAAATAACCAATGCGCACTAACCATAAATGAAAGGCATGTTCTAATTGAGCTATTTGTGATTGCTGTTGTGCAGTAATTACAAATGTAGAAATAATAACATAAGATTCACTTTCAGGATGAAATTGTTTAAATAAGTCACGATAATGATTAATAACATTTTCAGTAATTTGGTTAGCTTGACCCATAAGTGCAACTACGAAAGGTAATCCTTTTTCTGCAGCGATTGCAGCACTTTGTTTACTCATGCCTAATATAAACATACTCGGCTTCGTATCGATTAATGGCGTTGCTTGTAACCCTTTAAAACGATGATTATAAGTATTGTCATCATTAAAATAATGCATTAAATCATTAATTTGTGTTTTATAACTTATATCTTTTGTTTTAGCTTCATTTAAAGCATGATTCACATTTTTGAAGCTAGGCGAGTGTCCTGTGCCTAAATCGACGCGTCCAGGGTGACGTGCTTCCATTATTTTAAATTGTTCTGCAATTTTATATGCACTATAATGAGGCAGCATAATACCGCCACTTCCAATATGAATGGAGGATGTTCGTTCTAAGAGTGACATCATAACCATTTCAGGCGCACTAGAGGCTACAGAATGCACTTGATGATGCTCTGCCACCCAATAGCGATAAAAGCCTAATGACTCAGCTAATTGAGCTAATTCAACGGTATGATTTAAAGCCTGTGTCGCGTTGCGGCCTTCAAAAATTGGAACATAATCTAAAATACTTAGTTTCACTTCAATATCTCCTTATTACTATATATCGATTAGTATATGAATTTAACGTAAGCATAACATGACCACATAGAGCTCAATAAGCGATTTGATTGATTGCACCGTTATATCACTATAAAATGAAAGAAAATAGCGAATGGAGGCAATATAATGAATACAGAACAAATCGTATTAGCTAAGAGACCTGAAGGCATTCCTTCAGATGAGATATTTAAATATGAAACTGTTGAAATAGATATGCCGAAAAAAGATGAAATTCAAGTAGAAGCGTTATATATATCAGTAGATCCATATATGCGCGGACGTATGGATGATAGTGATTCTTATATCACACCATTCCAAATTGATGAACCTTTATCAGGGCATGTTGTTGGTAAAGTCATTGCATCAGAAGCAGATGGTTTTGATAAAGGTGACATTGTTACTGGACAATTCCCTTGGCAAAAACTAAGCAATGTCCCAGCAAAGCATGTTATTAAGGTATCTAACACAGATGTTCCACTATATTTATATTTAAGCGTGTTAGGCATGCCTGGTCAAACAGCATATCATGGGCTATTAAAAATTGGACAACCGAAAGAAGGCGAAACAGTTGTTGTATCTGCAGCATCTGGTGCGGTTGGTTCAGTGGTAGGACAAATTGCTAAATTAAAAGGTGCTTATGTTGTAGGTATTGCAGGTGGCCCTGAAAAAACAACATACTTAACAGAAACATTAGGTTTTGATGCGAGTGTGGATTATAAAGCAGATGATTTTTCAGAACAACTTGCTAAAGCAGTACCAAATGGTGTAGATGTGTATTTCGAAAACGTCGGTGGATTGATTGCTGATGAAGTAATGAAACACTTAAATCAATTTGCTCGAATTCCTGTTTGTGGAGCAATTTCTGGTTACAATGATACAACGATTGAACATGGTCCACGTATTCAACCCATCCTCATAAAATCACAAGCATTAATGAAAGGCTTTATTGTGGCAAATTATGCAGATGATTTCGCAAATGCGAGTAAACAACTTGCCCAATGGGTCCAAGAAGATAAAATAAAAACAAAAACGTCAGTCATGAATGGATTTGAACACATACCAGAGGCATTTAGAAACTTATTTACAGGCGATAACTTTGGCAAACAAGTTGTACAGGTGTCAGACAATATCTAAACATTAAAGGAGATATGTAATATGAAAGCAATAGGTGCAGATACTCGTTTTGATCTAGATGAAGGAAATCAGTTCTATGAATTTGAAGTTGAACGACCTGAACCAACGCAATACGAACTTTTAGTACGTGTAAAAGCGATTAGTGTTAATCCTGTAGATACTAAAATAAGACAGTCTCCTGTTGACGAGCCACCACGAGTTCTAGGCTTTGATGCTGTTGGTGTGGTAGAAGCGGTAGGTGAAGAAATTAATCATTTTAAAGTTGGCGACGAAGTATTTTATTCTGGCTCTCCTGCATATCAAGGTTCTAATCAAGAATACCAACTTGTTGATGAGCGTCTTGTCGCTAAAAAACCTAAAAATATAAGTGCTGCTGAAGCTGCAAGTTTACCTTTAACAGGACTCACTGCATCAGAAACATTATTTGATGTATTTAAAATTTCGCATAATCCAGAAGATAATAAAGGTAAGTCTATTTTAATTATCAATGGTGCAGGTGGTGTAGGAAGTATTGCAACGCAAATAGCTAAACATCATGGACTCCATGTTATTACAACCGCTTCACGAGAAGAAACGTATCTTTGGTCTAAGGATATGGGTGCAGATATTGTATTAAATCATAAAAATGATTTAGTTAAAGAGTTTGAAAAATATGAAATAAGCGAAGTTGATTATATTTTCTGTACATTTGATACAGATCAATACTATGAAAAAATGATCGAACTCGTAAAACCAAGAGGGATCATTGCAACCATTGTCGCTTTTAAAAATAAACAAGATTTAAACTTACTCAAACCTAAAAGTATTACATTTACACATGAATATATGTATTCAAGACCGCTACATGAAACTGAAGACATGACTTTACATCGTGACTATTTAACGGACATTTCTGAAAAAATAGAAGCGAATGTATATCAACCAACTTTAAATGAAGTGATAGATGGTTTAACAGCAAATAGTCTGTTCGAAGCACATACGAAACTTGAAAATCAAAACATGATTGGTAAATTAGTAATTCAACTCAATCAAGAATCATAAGTTATAAATATTAAAATCTGTCATGTTAATGTGTTATGAAATTAATATACTAGATAAGCCTTCCAAACAATTACCTTATGGGTGAATAATTGGAAGGCTTTTAAATATGTAAATTTATTATAATTACATATTTAATAAATCTATTTATAGTGTTTAAATAAGATTTTAATAATCCTTAAAAGTGGTTACAAATATGGAATATATTAAGTATGATAGGGTATGTATCTTACATAAAGCAAAGGGAGAGTGTAATTTTGTTATGCATTTTAAAAAAATGACAGCAGTATTTTGGGTGGCATTAGCTATTTGTACAGTATTTGTACTCTATGGCGCAATATTACCGAAACAATTAGAATCAGTCACTCAATCTATTACGAATTTTATAGCAGTTAATTTTGGTTGGTATTATTTATTACTTGTATTAGTCATATTAATTGTATGTGTTTATCTATTATTTTCTAGATATTCATCTATTACATTGGGTGAAGAAGGCGAAGACCCTGAATTTTCATTAAAATCATGGTTCGCAATGTTATTTAGTGCAGGTATGGGTATTGGTTTAGTCTTTTGGACAACTTCTGAACCAATTAGTCATGCATTTACTTTAACCCCATTACATAAAGCAGGCACGCAAACTGCAATTAATGATGCGATGCAATTTTCATTCTTTCATTGGGGTGTGCACGCATGGGCTGTATATGGTATCGTGGGACTCGTTTTTGCGTACTTTAATTTCCATAAAGGTTATCCGGGACTAGTCAGTGCTACGTTAATACCTATTTTAGGCAGTAAAATGATGAAAGGTCCTATCGGTGGGGCGATAGATGTCCTTGCAATTATTGCTACTGTAACAGGTGTTGCTGCAACACTTGGTTTTGGTGCGTTGCAAATCAATGAAGGATTGAATTTCTTATTTGGAATACCCTCTAATTTTGGGAGTCAAGTTATTATCATTATTATAGCAACCTTATTATTTAGTTGGTCAGCTTGGTCAGGTATTGATAAAGGTATTAAGAGCTTAAGTAATATTAACATGGCGTTAGCTTTCCTCGTGTTACTTTTATTGTTCTGTGTAGGACCTACACTAACGATATTAAATACGTTTACCAATTCATTAGGGGATTATATTGCTAATTTCTTTAACATGAGTTTACGTATACCGCAATCGGGTGGAGAAAAATTCCAGTGGTTAAAACAATGGACAATCTTCTATTGGGCTTGGTGGATTTCATGGGCGCCATTTGTTGGAATCTTTATCGCCCGTGTCTCTCGAGGTAGAACGATTAAAGAATTTATATTAGGTGTATTATTTGTACCAGCGCTTGTATGTTTCATATTTTTTGCAGTATTTGGCGCCTCAGCAATTTACTTACAACAAAACGGTATTGCGAATATCGCGAAAGAAGCAACTGAAACAGCGACCTTTGCTACGTTGGAACAATTTCCATTAGGATTTGTATTGAGTATTATCACGCTGATAGTCATTATGATTTTCTTTGTAACATCAGCCGACTCAGCTACGTATGTATTAGGTATGTTGAGTTCTAAAGGTAGTATTAATCCTTCTGGTTTAGTCAAAGTCAGTTGGGGCATTATTTTAGCGTTATTTGCGATGATTATGATTTATACGGGTGGAACGCAATCGATTCAAAACCTGTTAATTATTGCAGCATTACCATTCTCCATTGTCATTATATTAATGATATGGTCACTCTTTAAATCATTAGCAATAGAAAAGCCGAGACCTAGCAATAAGCTACTTGTCACGGATAGTCAGCTTTTACAATATCGTAAAGCAAATCAAGGTGATTCAGAAACAGAAGACGATAAACAAATAGAATCAACTGAAGATCGGAAGAATAATAACTAGAGCAAACTTATTTTGCCATAGAAAATATTTAACAAATACAATAAAAATGTTTCTAAGATTTTTTTAAAGGGTATTAGTCATATATAACAAGTACATAATCTAGAAACATAGGAGGTGGCATACGAGGTGAAGCGACTTAAAAATTTCATATTAGGACTTTTAATTGTAGTAATCGTTGGTGTTTTACTGTTTATGTATATCAAAGACTCTAGAATTACTCAGTATCAAGATTACTTAACACAGTTTAATTGGTTTCAACCAACCTTAATAACTTTAGCAGCGTTACTCATTTTAATTGGCCTGATACTAGTATTCAGCTTGTTTAAACCTACGTATAGAAAACCCGGACTTTACAAAGATTTCAATGATGGTCATATTTATGTATCGAGAAAAGCAATTGAAAAATCAGCATACGATACACTTGTACAATATGATCAAATTCGTCAACCGAACGTGATTGCAAAATTGTATAACAAGAAAAAGAAATCACATATTGCTTTGAAAGCGGATTTCTTTGTACCAGGTGATGTTCAAGTTAAATCATTAACGGAAGAAATTAGAAATGACATTAAGCAGAACGTAGAACACTTTACTGAATTACCAGTATCAAAACTAGAGGTCAACGTTAGAGATCAAAAAACCTCAGGCAAACGTGTGTTGTAAGGGAGGGTTATCATGACTAATAATAATCACCAAAATGGACAAGATTCTACACAAGAAGTTGTTGATTTCTTAAAAGTATTTAAATGGAGAATCATTGGATTCTTAGCATTCTTGATTATCGCAATATTATTCTTAACACTAGGTTTCTGGAGTACAATATTAATCTTAGTATTATGTTTGATTGGAATTGCAATCGGGTATACTAAAGACCGTAAGCAAGACTTTTTAAATTTCTTAAATCGATGGAGTTAGTATTTCCAAAGTTTGAAAATGACTTAAAATTAAATTTTAAAAATTGAGAAGACAAAGGAGATTTTAATATGGCAGTAGATAATAACAAAGCAAAACAAGCATATAATAATCAAACTGGAGTTAATGAACAAGAAGCACAAAAGCAACAAGAACAAGAACAACAAAAACAAGAACCGCAATTTTCAAATAAATTAACATTTTCTGATGAAGTAATTGAGAAAATTGCAGGTATCGCAGCGCGTGAAGTAAGTGGAATTTTAGAAATGAAAGGCGGATTCGTCGATAGTATTTCTAACTCATTCGGAAGCAACGAGAACGTTTCAAGAGGCGTAAGCGTTGAGGTTGGAGAAAAACAAGCAGCTGTTGATTTAAAAGTAATATTAGAATACGGTGAATCAGCACCTAAAATCTTCCGTAAAGTAACAGATTTAGTTAAAGAACAAGTTAAATATATTACTGGTCTTGACGTAGTTGAAGTTAACATGCGCGTTGAAGATGTAATGACTAAAAAAGAATGGTCTCAAAAAAATGAAAAAAGCCAAAACTCAAATAATGAGGAAAAAGGCTTACAATAATTAATTGAGTATCAAACTAAAAACCGCTAAAGTTAATTTGCTTTAGCGGTTTTAAAATGTCGAAAAACCAATTGCTATAAAAGCATTTGGTTTTTTAATATTTAAATAGACTTAATATCATACTTTAATGAGATTCATGATTTCGGTGAAGTGGATTATTCACTTTTATATATGTATAAACATCTGCTTCATCTTCTAGTCTCATCGTGGTTACACATTTATAGTCAATTTCAGACGCGAATAATAATGCTCTAATTTCATCGATTCTTTTAGAATCATCCATAGTATTGGCGATAACATTTAACTTGTTAGCTAATAGATCACTTACGTTTGACCATATGCTTTGTTCTAAATCATCAATAGCACTAGATTTTGCTAAAGTACAGATTAATTCTCCAAGATGGTTTTGAATACTAGAATAAAATACTTTATTAAAAACAGTTTGTGGTTGATTCGTTAAAATTAAGGATTTCTCATGAAAATTTTGGGTTCTATATCCCATGTGATTCAAGTAAGCTTCATCAATGCGTAAACCTTCAAAATCACGGACATATAATTTGTTTAACGAGCCATCACTATTAAATGTAGCGATAGTATTTTGTAAATGTGCTTCAAGAGCGATGCCATATTTAATGTATAAAGGTAGCGTAATATCAATTAGTGCTTGACTATACTGTTCTATCCAAGTGATACATGCTTCTTTATAAGAATCAAAAGCATGTGTTTGTGCATACTTTTTGATAAGTGTATTGATAGGTGTTTCATAGTTATAAACATAGTTGGCAACTAAAGTTGATGGAATCATAGGTGTTGTATTATTATCAATAACATCATAAATATTAGTTCTAAATAACGAACCTAATTGTTCACTTCTTATAGTTTGTATATCATGTGGATCTTCTGTTTTAAAAAAGTGGATGCCAGCAATTTCATCAATCGTATCTCCAGCAATATTATGAAATAGGGTATCGCTATGTTTAATGTCATTCAAAATTTTTGTGACTTGTGGGCCATTAATTGTTGTTTGTTCAGATAAAGTTCTAATTTCACCTGTGATGTGCACATTAGTTGATAGTTTAATGTGGGGTGAAGTTATAGGCAGCTTTGGCATTAGTGTTCTAAACGATAGACCAGCGTGATAATCAAGTTGATAGTGAATTGGAATAATTCGTTTTTCTTTAAGCTCATTGTCATACTGATTTATTAATACTTCATTATATTGCCATGGATGTATGACCATGACATAGTACGTATCAATATGTTCAGAACCAACCTCTTTTAAAACTTCGGAATATAAGCCTTCGAATAAATCATATAGAGTTTCATTGTAATTTTTGGATAATGCTTCAACTTTTGCAATATCTTTATGTATTAAGATAAACTTTAAGCCTATAACATTATTGAACTCAGAAGAATAATTAATTGCAGTTTCAGGTGTCATACCTTTACGTAATTTTGCACCTGGATGTAAGGGATGCCCTTCAACAACTGCTTGTTCGGATCTTAAATAACTATCTTCCGCTTCAATAATTAGTTGACCAAGAGGCAAAGTTTCATCAGCTAATGTAATCATTTGAAAGCTAAGCGAAATAGCCATATTAGCTACGCTATTATTTATATCTTCTCTAAATTGATAACTTGCGTCATTATTAAGTGTTGGTACTTCGGTTAAAATACAACTTAATATCTCATTAGGATGTAAAATTCTTTCAAAATTATGCTTACTTTCAAAATAAAAGGGGCCTTCAACATCAATTCTATCGAATGCATGTAATCCAGTAATAGGTGCATATAAAGTTTTTTGAGCGTGTGGGAAATTTATTTTTAATGTTTGTAATTGGTTAGTTGCTAAGTTTATTGGTGCATCTTGTGTTGTAATGACCTGACTATAATCGCGACTATTAACTAAATTCTCTCTATGTAAAGAAGTGATGAGCCGCTGTGATATTTTATCTCTACTGATTAATAACGCTTTCATAAATGCATCACGCCATTCATAATTGATAGATTCTAAATAGGTTAATGCATATTGTTCATCTTCAGTGAGTTTATTAATTGAATTGTTAAAGTCTATGTTTGTATTCATAAGGCACCTCTTAAAATTATTTTACAAAAGTATAAGGTATTTATATAATCTATATTAAGTACATTGATAATAATTATCAATTATAAAAATAAGTATGGGTTCTATCATAATAGTGTTAATTTGATTGTATGACATATGAAATATAACAGTTTCATCATTTATATTTACCACTTTTCTATGTATTTTAACATCCCAAAGTGAATGGACACCGAATAATTTATTTTTAGTACTGTGTTGATTTGAAAAATAGAGGGAACATAGTGAGTATTAAAATGGAAAAGTAGAAGTAAATTACTTTAAATACAGTAATCATATGCTTTGTAATAGAATTGAATACATTTGTGATTACAGCATTATTCAATATATAATAAATAGATTGAGCAAAATGGAGGCATTGTTGTATGACGGATCGGACATGGCAAACTGCAGATAAAAACGTACAGTATCGTATTTATAATGCGATTATTAAGGAACATATTTTTCCTGATCAAATGATAGTTAATGAGTTTGAAGATTATATTGAATTACAATATCATGGACAACTTTTACAAGTGGATAAAGTACATAAAAGTGATATGGAAAGATATGTATTTAGAGGAAAGATACGTTACATCAAGGGTAACACTATGATGGAAATCGAAACTGTAGAACACTTGCTCGATGTATTGGATAAGCAATTTGATATACCAATGAGTAACAGATTGAGAGAAGAACTCATTTCTAGTAGAGATGGTTTTGCATTGACGTATGACCATTTTTCTCATAGACAAGCATTGATTCATGCAACATTGAAATTTTCGAGAATGCCTGAAACTATTAATTTCTTCGTCTGGTTAAAGCATTTTAAAGATTCAGAAGAAATTAATGATTTAACTTATTCGGAGAGTATCGTTGTAGAAGGGCATCCAACGCATCCCTTGTCTAAAACGAAATTGCCATTAACAAGAAAAGAAGTAAAATTATATGCGCCAGAGTTTGAAAAGATTATTCCATTAAAAGTAATGCTTATTCATAAAGCAGATTGTATTACAACGTCAATGGAAGATGATGAACAATATATTTTAAATCATATTATTCCTGAATATCGTTATAAACTCAAAGCATTTTTAGAACCGTACCAGTTTGAACTGGAGGATTATAGAATAATACTTGTACATCCTTGGCAATATGACAATGTGATTGTGCATCAATTTTCGGAATGGATAAAAGAAGGTCGATTATTACCCACACCATTTGATGTAGCATCTAAAGCAACGTTATCATTTAGAACAATGGCGTTAATCAATAAGCCGTATCATATTAAATTACCAGTAAATATTCAAGCTACGAGTGCCATCCGAACCGTTGCAGCTGTGACGACAGTAGATGGACCTAAACTCAGTTATGAATTACAAGAGATGTTAGAGCTACACCCACAATTACAAGTCGCTTTGGAACCTTATGGTATTCATGTAAATATAGATGACGATACCGCACGTCAATTGGCTTGCATAGTGAGACACAAACCTTATATCGCAGATAACGGAACGACGTTGGTGACAGCTAGTCTAATTAATAAAAATCCAGTTGATAACAAAGTCGTTGTAGATAGTTACTTGGAGTGGATTGGAGAAGGACCTACATCAATCGCCATCAAACAATTTTTGTGTAGTTATGCGAAAACTTTAATTGAACCATTAATTGCATATATACAAGATTACGGTATCGCCTTAGAAGCGCATATGCAAAATACGATTATTAATCTTGGACCGGATTATCAAATGAAATTTATTATTAGAGATCTAGGTGGTTCAAGAATAGATTTAGACACTTTAAAGCTTAAATTACCTCATGTTGATATAACGAATTCAAGTCTGATTGCTGAAAATATTGAAGCGGTTATCGGAAAGTTTCAACATTCAGTAATTCAAAATCAAATTGCAGAACTGATTCATTATTTTTCAAAATATGAAGAAGTAGATGAGCGAGCGTTATTTAAATTAGTTGGGAACATAGTAGATGAAGCGATAGATTCACAAAAAGCTCATGCACAAGTGTTGAAAACAGTTTTGTTTGGACCTACGATTTCAGTCAAAGCATTGTTGCGCATGAGAATGGAAAGTAAAGTGAAACAGTACGTAACTATAAAATTAAAGAACCCATTATATAAAGAGGTGTAAACATGGCACAATTACAGATTAATTTATCTAAAATTAAATATAACGGTCATGTATTAAACGCCTTGTGCAGTCAAAATAATATTTGTTTTACACCTGTAACCAAATGTGTGGCTGGTGATAGCAAAATTATAGAAGTGTTAAAAGACATTGGTATGACACACTTTGCAGATGCCAGAATTGATAATATTACGAAGAGTAAAGATACCAATCTATCTTTTGCAATGATAGGAACTACAAATCAATATGAACTTGAAGATGTAGTGCGTTATACGAATATAAGCATTCAAACTGAGATAGCGACGATTCGACAATTAAATGATCTTGCAGGTAAACAACAAGTGAAGCACCAAATTTTACTCATGGTGGATTGGAAAGATGCTAGGGAAGGTATCTTAACTTATGATGTGATTGACTATATTAAAGAAATAATTCAGATGCATCACCTTAATATTACAGGGTTAGCATTTAACTTTATGTGTTTTCAGTCGAACGCACCTACAGATGAAGATGTGAAAATGATTAATCAATTTGTAAAGTCTATTGAAGAAGTGACCAATATAAAATTTAAAATTATATCAGGTGGAAATTCAAGTTTGTTAACTCAAATGGCTTATAGTGATTTAGGTAAAATTAACGAACTGAGAATAGGCGAAACGCTCTTCAGAGGAATTGAGACCACAACAAATCATCCAATTGCAATGTTATATCAAGATACAATTATTTTAGAAGCAGAAATAGTAGAGATTAAGCCACGTATGAACTATGATACAGGCAAACAATATTTACAAGCCATTATTGATATTGGTAGTTTGGATACGCATGTCGAAGCGATTACACCTATACATCATCAAGTGAAAATATTAGGTGCTACAAGTGATCATGTCATGATTGATTTATTAAATCAGGATTTTTATCAATTAGGAGACAAAATACAATTTAGTCTAGGGTATAAAGCTTTAGCACAAAGCATGTATATGCCTAATTTAACAAAAGCATATACACGTGATGAAGGTGTTGAGCAAGCATGCACTAACATTAAAAATCAAGTGTTTAATTCATTGTAGAAAATTAAAAGTTAATTAAAAATATGTTGACAACGATAATCATTCTCAATAAAATTAGATATGTAAATATACACATCTAAGGAGTGACAACGATGAAGCATAGTTTTAAATTTATGAGTGTGCTTATATTAGCTTTGACAGTAGTATTATTGACCGCTTGTGGAAATGGTAATGATAAAGACACTGGGGAATCTAAAAGGGATAACGCTAATAAAGTTGACGTGATGATTAAACATGATGGCGGTACAACAAAGCTTGATAAAAATCCTGAGCGAGTCGTAGCGTTAGAATTTTCATATGTAGACGCACTTGCAGCTTTAGATATAAAACCAGTGGGTATAGCAGATGATGGTAAAAAGGATAGAATATTAAAACCAATTCGTGAAAAAATCGGTGATTATAAATCAGTTGGTTTACGTAAACAGCCTAACTTAGAAGAAATTAGTAATCAGAAACCAGATTTAATTATAGCTGATACTAATAGACATAAAGGCATACAAAAAGATTTAGAAAAAATTGCGCCGACAATTCTACTGCCAAGTTTTGATAGTGACTATAAAGATAATTTAGATGCGTTTAAAACAATTGCGAAAGCAGTAGGAGAAGAAGATAAAGGAAAAGAAAGATTAAAAGAACATCAAGATTTAATGTCAGAATACAGTAAAGAAATTACTATGGATAAATCTGAGCCAGTGTTAGCTACTGTTATTGCAAAATCAGGATTACTATCTCATCCTGAAAATACTTATGTTGGTGAGCTGCTAAAAGAGCTAGGTTTTAAGAACGCATTAAATAAAACAGAAACAGATAATTTAGCTAAATACTTAAAAGGTCCTTATTTACAATTAAATTCTGAGGTACTTTCAGATATTAATCCAGGACGAATGTTTATCATGGTTGATGAAGGAAAAGACGACCCGAATTTGAAAAAACAAGAACAGGATCCAGTATGGAAAAATCTAGACGCAGTGAAAAATAATAAAGTATCTATTTTTGATCGAAATACTTGGGCACGAGCACGTGGTATTATTTCTTCTGAAGAAATAGCAAAACAACTCGTAGAAGTTTCTAAAACCAAAAATAATGATAAACAACAATAGGGTGATGGTAAATGGCTAAAGTAAAGCGTATTAGTCAAACCAATAGTTCTGAAAGCAAAATACAAAAACGCACAGCACTCATATTCATTGTGAGTGTGGGTGCGCTTTTTGTTATGATGTATTTTAATTTAACGGTTGGTGCTTCACGCATTACAACGAAAGATTTTATAGATTATCTATGGACACACGATCAAACGAAACAAACATTTTTAATTCATAATGTGCGTATGCCTAGAATGATTGCAGCACTATTCATTGGTGCAGCACTTAGCGTGGCTGGATTACTCATGCAAGCTATGACGAGAAACCCTTTGGCATCGCCTCAAATATTTGGCGTTAACTCGGGCGCTTCTTTCGTTATCGTATTTATCACGATGCTTATACCTGCCTTAACACCATTTGCTACAATACTAGCATTTTTTGGCGCGTTTGTAGGTGGTTTAACAGTTTATTTGCTATCAGGATCTACAAAAGGAATAACACCAATTAAGTTAGCATTAGCAGGTATGGCCATTCATTTATTTTTTACAAGTATGACTCAAGGAATTATTCTACTAAACGAACATGCAACTTCCACAGTTATGTTTTGGCTTGTAGGTTCATTATCTACTATCAACTGGACACAAATTTTAGGCATCTTACCTTGGCTTATTATTGCTTTTACTGGAACTATTATGATAGCAAAACAATTAACAATTATGGAGCTAGGTGAACAATTAGCTACATCTTTAGGGCAAAATGTCAAAGTAGTGAGAATTATTATAGCTATTCTTGTTATTTTATTAGCAGGAACTTCTGTTTCAGTAGCGGGCCCTATTGACTTTGTAGGATTAATCGTTCCACATATTGTTAAATATTATATACATACAAATTATAGGGTGATGATTCCTTTAGCGATAATTATTGGTGCAGACTTATTATTGCTATCTGATGTACTCAGTAGATTAATTGCATTTCCATTTGAATCGCCTGTAGGTATTGTTACTTCATTTGTAGGTGCATTATACTTCCTTGCAATTACTGCTAAAGGAGTGGATCGCATATGACTATTAGACTTATATTAAAATATACGATTGTGACGATATTACTTATTATTTTTGCAATTGGATCATTGTCCATAGGTTCAGTATTTATACATCCTGCTGAAGTGGTTAAAAGTTTACTTTCACAAGATAACTTTATTTTAAATGAGTATCGAGTACCACGAATGTGCTTGGCATTGATTGTTGGTAGTAGCTTAGCGATTTCTGGTGCTCTGATACAAGGTGTTGTAAGAAATTCACTTGCATCACCAGATGTTATTGGTATTACAAAAGGTGCGAGTTTATCCGCTGTTACGGTTATAATGCTATTTCCTACAGCGCCTTTATATATTTTGCCATTTAGTTCTTTCTTTGGTGCATTTTGTATTAGTTTGATTTTGACTTTGTTAATATCTAAATTTAATATGAAAGGTTCGAAAATTGCATTAATTGGTTTAGCAATAGGTGCAATTTGTACTACGATTGTTCAATATATGTTAATACGTAATCCGCTAGATGCAAATACTGCATTAGTTTGGCTTACTGGAAGTTTATATGGTCACAACATGTCGAACATAACAGTGATATTACCATGGTTTATCATTACCTTACCGCTTATTTTTTATTACTGTCATCAGTTAGATATTTTAATTCTTGGTGACGATGTAGCGCTGGGACTAGGGGCAAAAATTAAAAAGATTAAAATGATTTTATTATTTTTAGCAGTAGCTTTAGCAGGCGCTTCAATTTCACTCGTCGGGGGATTAAGTTTTCTTGGACTGATTGCACCGCATATAGCGCGACGAATAGTTGGCCATAAACATATCCACATCATCATTATGTCAGGTTTGATTGGTGCACTTATACTGTCAATTAGTGATGGCCTTGCAAGAGGTATTCATCCACCTATCGATATTCCTGTCGGTGTAATCGTTGCTATTGTCGGCGTTCCATACTTTTTATTTTTAATAAGAAAAATATAATTCAAAAATAAATTGCAAAAGTAAGCGTTTTCATATAAAGTGTAATTGACCCTAAATAATATTAGAGTCAATCATTTTATTTATACATATACAAGAAGACAATAAAAACCTAAAATTATTGATTTACATATTTATACATAATAGGTTATAATTATTGCTGTTGCTTTTTTAAGTGTATATAAAAATATAAACACCTAAGGGGTGAATGAAATGAATAAATATAGTAAATCACAATTGGTACGAGGTAGATTAAAATTCATTGTCATGTCATTGATTGGTATTATCTTGTTTTTAGTACCTGTTACTGTGACTGAAGATGGTGTTAAGCAAACTACATTACCCGTCGCGCTATTAGCAGGACTGTTGCAAGATGTGCTCGGGAACGCTATGCCATTAATTATTGTTTTGATTATTACAATATCAGGTATATTATCGATTTTATGCTCTACAATATTGAAAAATAAATTAGAACCAGAGGGACTTTTATATAATGCATTTAATGTGAAAATCGTCTGGTTGCTATTAAGAATATTAGCAGTTGTCTTTGTATGGATGACTTATTTGAAAGTAGGTACTGAAGTAATTTATTCTGCAGACACTGGTGGGCTTGTATTTGAAAGTCTATTGCCAACATTAGTTGCTGTATTCTTATTTGCTGCATTATTTTTACCATTACTTATGGAATATGGATTGTTAGAATTTTTAGGTCCAATCTTTAGACCTATTATGAGACCTTTATTCACATTACCAGGGCGTTCTACAGTGGATAACTTAGCATCGTTTATTGGAGATGGCACAGTAGGGGTATTAATAACAAGTAAACAATATGAAAGTGGTTTTTATTCTAGACGTGAGGCAACAGTTATTGCTACTACCTTTAGTGTAGTATCTATAACATTTGCTATCGTCATTGCGGAAACAGTACATATGCAAAATCATTTCTTCTATTTCTACTTTTCAGTTATTGTTTCGTGTATTGTTTGTGCATTGATTTTGCCAAGAGTCTGGCCATTAAAATCAATCAAAGACGAATACTCAAAAGAAGTATCTGAAGAAATGAGAACTGAAAAATTACCAGAAAATAAAACAGCATTAAGTCACGGTTTTGATATGGCAACAGAAACAGGTATTAATGCACCAGGATTCAAATCATTTTTCAAATCGGGATTTAAAACAGTTGTAGATATGTGGTTTGTTATTTTACCAGTTGTTATGAGTATTGGTACACTAGCGACAATCGTTGCGACCTACACACCAATATTTGCAATTATAGGTAAACCATTTGTACCATATTTAGAATTACTGCAAATTCCTGAAGCTGCGCAAGCATCAGAAACAATATTAATAGGCTTTGCCGATATGTTTTTACCTTCTATATTAATTGAGGGCGTAGGCAATGATATTACATTATTCGTTATCGGTGCATTAAGTATTAGTCAGTTAATCTACTTATCAGAAGTAGGTGGGGTGATATTAGGCTCGAAAATTCCAGTCAGTATCTTTAAACTATTTGTTATTTTCTTAATCAGAACAATTATTGCATTACCGATTATAGCGTTGATGGCGCATTTATATTTTAATTAGTTTAAAAACATTATGAATTATGAATACAATTAAAACACCCCGAAAGTTAGATTGAAAAACTAATCTTCGGGGTGTTTTGCAATATTTATTGTTTTGTTGTATTTAAACTTACAAACGTATCTGATTAATTAAGTGTTGATAAAACATTTGCTTTAACAACTTTATTCCCTATGACTGGTGAATCTTCACTTTTAGATTTTGACTTACCTGCGTGTGCTTCTTTAAACGCATCACTTTCAAGCCATGCTTTGAAATTTTCTTCAGAATCCCACCAAGTATTCACATACATTTGATCGTAGTCTGTTTCGTCTTCGATTAGCCAAACTTCAACTTTACGGAATCCTTCTAATTCATTTATTTTGCCTTTTTTTGTAAAATTAGGCGCCATTTTCTCTGCAAACCCTTTTTTAACATCAATTCTATTCGTAACAACGTACATGATATGCACCCACTTTCTAAGATTTAGCTATAGTATATCATCATTGTGAATTAGAGGTTAATTGATATCCCTTATATGTTTAAGACGTGATTAATATAAAAAAGACGCAATTCTAACGTGGGGTTAGAATTGCGTCTTTTTATTGTTAATTGTTTAATATTATTTTGTTACTTCATTATATACTTTTTGATCATTTTGCGTATAAATAATGTATTCATGGTCATTAGTGTCGATGATAACACGGTTCGTTTTTCCGAAAGTAGAACCAATTCTCGAAACTTTGTTTCTATCTAATTTTGGAATTTCATGGATATTTTGATCTTGTGAAATGTTCTTAATATCACTTGTTGGAATCTTAATATCTGCAACTCTCCATTGAATTCTTACTTCATTGTTATCTTTTTTAACTGTCATTGCCATATCTAGAACACATCCTTTAATTAATTTATAGCTATATCATACAACAACATGCAACCGTTTTCAAGTAATTGTGTGATACTTTTATTGAATATGTTATACTCAATGTTTTTTACGAAAGTACGTTCGCATTGATATAAAAGATATGATAAAATATATTGCGATAAGGAGAAGTGAAAATGACAGGTAAAACCCACGCATCATGCGGTTTATTAGTAGGCGCATTAACTATAGAATATTTTCATACAGATTTGTTTACATCAATTACGGTTATAACGCTTGCAGTTATATCAAGTTTATTACCTGATATTTGTCATGCACAAAGTAAAATTGGTAGACGATTTAAAGTTTTGAGCTTTTTTATTAGATTATTATTTGGTCACAGGACATTTACACACTCGCTATTATTTATTTCAATTATAATTTGTTTATTATATGCTATTCAAACGCCAATTTATTATTTAATTACCATTATATTAGGAATGCTGTCTCATGTTATACTAGATATGTTAACACCTAGGGGAGTTAAATTTTTATATCCTATCCCAATCAATGTGAAATTCCCTTTAGTTTTTAAAACAGGTGGTCTCGTTGATTTATCACTTGCGAGCGCGTTAACTATAGGCGCAACTTATGTGTTTTTTCAACCATTTATTAAGCAGCTTTTTTTTTAAATGGTTATGATTAAGGTTGTGCATATAATCATAATAATATAAAGTACAAATAGTGAAATTATATATTCAAGTCAGTAATAAGATACTATTTTTATCTAATATTTGAATATTAAGGAGAGAGAACATGCTAGATAAGAAAGGTTTAGAAAAGTTTAATCAAGACCATTTAATTGAATTTGAAAAACTAATGAGTACAAATGAGAAAGAACAATTGGCTAATAAAGTAGACTCTTTAAACTTATCTGATATTCAAGATTTATACGAAGATTTGTATGTAAATAAAAAAGTAATCGATGACGTTTCCTCTATTAATGAGGTGAAATATGATGTTAAAAATGATTTTTCAGAAGAAGAAATCAAAAAATATGAAGAAGTTGGTTTAGACGCAATTCAAAAAGGTAAATTTGCAGTGTTATTAATGGCAGGTGGACAAGGGACGCGTTTAGGTTATAAAGGACCTAAAGGTTCATTTGAAATTGAAGGCGTTAGCTTATTTGAAATTCAAGCACAACAATTAATAGCATTAAAAGAGCAAACAGGTGTAGCTGTCGATTGGTATATCATGACTAGCAAAGTAAATGACAAAGAAACACAACTATTTTTCGAAGCTAAAGATTATTTTGGATATGATAAATCACATGTGCACTTTTTCAAGCAAGAGAACATTGTTGCCTTATCTGAAGAAGGCAAGTTAGTTTTAGATGTAGATGGTAATATCCTAGAAACGCCTAACGGTAATGGTGGCGTGTTTAAATCACTCAAAAATTCAGGCTATTTAGATGAAATGACAGACAATGGAGTGGAATATATTTTCTTGAATAATATTGATAACGTTCTTGTGAAAGTATTGGATCCATTATTTGCAGGTTATACATTCCAAAAAAGTATGGATATCACTACAAAGTCAATTCAACCTAAAGAGGGGGAAAGTGTTGGTAGATTAGTGACAGCTAATCAAAAAGATACTGTGCTTGAATATTCAGAATTAGACCCTGAAGTTGCTAATGAATTTAATAACGCTAATATAGGAATACATACATTTAAACTTTTATTTATTAACAATGTGGTTGATCATGCATTGCCATATCATTTAGCGATTAAAAAACTAAAACAGTTAGATGATGATTTTGGCGTAATTGAGCAACCGACACTTAAGTTTGAATTATTCTATTTTGATATTTTCCAATATGCTAATAGCTTTATTACATTACAAGTACCGAGAGAAGAAGAGTTTTCTCCTTTAAAAAATAAAGAAGGTAAAGATAGTGTTGAAACAGCTACAGCTGATTTGAAACGTATGAATTTGATATAAAAAAGGTGGTTACACTTATGTCTCATACAGTAGATGTAGATAATAGCAAAGTGGCTAAAACATTTAAAAATATTGTACCTTTAACATTTGGTGAGGAAATTGGAAATGCAGTTTCACATGGGGCAGCTGCATTCATTGCTTTATGTGTATTGCCTTATGCAGCAATACAAAGTTTTTTAAATCATGGCATATTAGGTTCATTTAGCGTTTCGCTATATGTGATAAGTATTTTCCTAATGCTTATATCTTCAACGATTTATCATGCGATGCCTAATAATTCTTCGCATAAATATATACTCAGAATTATCGATCACAGTATGATATATATTGCAATTGCTGGAACATATACGCCAATATGTTTAGTGTTAATTGGTGGATGGTTAGGATGGACTGCAATGGCAGTACTTTGGGGTATTACACTCTGGGGTATTCTATACAAATCTTTAGCTAAAAATGTTAGTCATAAATTGAGCTTAACTATGTATTTAGTTATGGGATGGATTGGCGTTTTATTTTTACCGACAATTATTTTCGATTCATCGGTAATATTTATGCTATTTATACTATTTGGTGGGATTGCTTATACCGTTGGAGCATGGTTCTATGCACAAAAAGATCGTCCATATTTTCATATGATTTGGCACTTCTTTATAGTAATTGCATCCGTATTTCATTTTATAGCTATTTTATATTTTATGTAATTCTAAAAAACATAGATTTAGTAATCTCTAGGACATAAATCTATGTTTTAAAAGCAATTATTATATGGGCACTAGCTGTCTGATATATATGGGCTTGTTTTAAGTACTTATGCAAGAGTTTCGGCTCTTGTATTATTTTTTAGTAGGCTTTGTGGGGGCGGGAATATGAAATCAGATTTTGATTTCTATCCCGCTCTTTTTTTAAAACAAAGAAAGATTTAGACTGTAACATGTATTTCTGCCCTAGCCTCAAGAAGTCGATTTGAAACTTATTACTACATAGTAATTGCTCTGATTATGCTAAAAAAATTTAATTTGTTATGCAAGGAGGTAGATTATGAATATTAAGTCTTTAGGTATCGTAGTTGCATTAATATTAATTATGTTTATGTCTGCCATCGAAACATCAATTGTTTCTTTAGCAATTCCTACTATAAGAGATGACTTAAATGTTACTTCATCCATTTCATTGATTTTCGCAGTTTATTTTATTGCAATTGTCATAGCTAATCCGATTGTAGGAGAACTACTAGATCGAACGAAAATTATTTATATCACACTTTTAGGATTATTGCTTTTTACTATAGGAAGTTTCTTATCCGGAATAAGTGGCACTTTTGAGATACTTATCATGTCTCGTTTTATACAAGGTTTAGGTGCTGGTGTAATGATGGCACTGAGTCAAATAGTACCTAAACTTGCCTTTGAAATCCCATTACGTTATAAAATTATGGGAATTGTTGGTAGTGTGTGGGGGATTTCTAGCATTATTGGCCCGGTTTTGGGAGGAACTATTTTAGAATTTGCAACGTGGCACTGGTTATTCTTCGTGAATATTCCGATTGCAATTGCTGCTATGGTATTGGTGATAATCACATTCCATTTTGAAAATGAAAATACAACTGCAAAAAATAAATTAGACGTGAAGGGCTTAACGTACTTCTATGTATTAATCTTCTTTTTAATGTTTACAGTTATGAATAAAGCGAATTTATATTTAAACATCATTTCGCTTATCTTAGCTTGTATAATGGCAGTGGTTCTTTACAAAAATGAAAAAAACATAAAAACACCATTTGTACCAGTTACAGAATTTAATAAGACAATTATTTTAATATTCTTTACTGATTTTGCTTATGCAATTATTTTGATGGGTTACAACTTATATATGCCTATTTATTTACAAGAAGAAATGGGCCTCTCACCATTACAAAGTGGCTTTGTAATATTTCCAATTTCATTTGCTTGGTTAGCGCTTAATTTTTCATTAGATAAATTAGAGGTTAGAATGAGTAGAAAAGGATTATATATTTTTGCTTTCACACTATTAATGCTATGTGGCATTTTAATATTTATAGGCACCGAATCGCCATTATTTATAGCATTTAGTTTATTACTTGCAGGGGTTAGCTTTGGCACAGTTTATACAAAAGATAGTGTTATAACTCAAGAAGAGACTTCATTAAATAATATGAAGCGGATGATGTCACTCTATACATTAACTAAGAGTTTAGGTAATTCAATAGGTTCTACTGTAATGGGTTACGTTTATGCTTTATCGTTCACTTTTATCAGTCTGCAAATACACAATGTTATCTTACTTAGTTTAATTATATTGATTATACTAATAGTTTTATGGACTGTGTTTTATAAAGAACAGAAACAAGAATCTAATTAGTAAACTGTATCTATATAACTAAAACATGATTTACTTCATCAATAAACGTTATAATTTGAATAGTAGAGCTTCGTGTTAATTTGTATTTGGTAGTGAGTTGTTATAATGGTAATATAGTTTATGCGATTATAGTTTTAATAATAAATACTAGCGAGGTTGTAACAAAAGTTAGGTGATTATTAAACGGAATATCGAAATAGAGTGAAAAGGGAGGACAGTAAGCAATGAAATATATAAAATATTTATTTACAACGCTTATTGTACTTTCGGTATTTATTATTTCTGGGGCTATATTTTTAACATTTTTAGGATTTGGATTATATGGTTTGAGTAGAATCCTTATTTATTTCCATCTTGCGTATTTTGGATATAACAAAAACTTTTACGATAACTTAATTTATTATGGTAGTTATATTGTATTAGGTTATTTCAATTTGTTTATAATAGAGAATTTAATGGATTACTTTAGAAAAAAATTACCAGATAACCCATATTTTAAAGGAATAACTTATCACTTAATTACTTTCACTGTAACAACTTTGCTATTTTACTTCATAGTGCATATCCATTACACTTATATAAATATTGATTTTTGGGTGATTGTATTCATCATAGGACTCTTATTTATATGTAAGGAAATATTTTATCCAGATAGTGAAAACTTAAATGGAAAATAAGCATCTTATTTTAGAAAATCACAACAGTTAATTGAAGCACTTTAAATGTTGTGATTATGAAGAATGAATATAATGTTAATATATAGTAGAAACTGTAATACTTTAACTTTATCTCCGATAGTTAAAGTAACCATTTAAGAAAGAAATATAGCAATTACTATAAGAAGTTAGTTTATTTATTCTTTAATAGAGAGTGAAGTGAGCTAACTTCTTTTTTAATAAGCTGATTATATTTATACTGAATATAAACTATTTAAAGCAAACTTAAGTTTTGTTTGTTAGAATATAAATAATGATTATTTTATAAAGAGGGGGACGCATTGTGTTAACGACTGAGCAAGTTAAAGAACTTGTTGGAGAATTAAAAGATCCAATAATAAATGTACCTTTAAAAGAAACTGATGGAATAATAGAGGTTACTATTAAAGAAGAAATAGAGCATGTAAGTGTCAAAATAGCTATGGCTCAATTAGGGGGACAACCTCAATTAGATTTACAAATGGCCGTAGTGGAAGTATTAAAAGAAAATGGGGCTAATACAGTTGGCATCAGATTTGAAGAATTACCATCTGATGTAGTAGAACAATATAGAGGTACGAGTGATGACGAGCAACAAACAATAGAAGGCTTATTATCTAAAGACAATCCTGTAGAGTTTATAGCCATCGCTTCTGGTAAAGGTGGCGTTGGAAAATCAACAGTAGCAGTCAATTTAGCAGTATCATTAGCTAGAGAAGGTAAAAAAGTTGGTCTAGTTGATGCTGATATTTATGGCTTTAGCGTTCCAGACATGATGGGAATTGATGAAAAACCAGGGGTACAAGGTAAAGAAATCATACCAGTTGAACGTCATGGTGTGAAAGTAATTTCAATGGCTTTCTTTGTTGAAGAGAACGCACCAGTTATATGGAGAGGCCCAATGTTAGGGAAAATGCTTACGAATTTCTTTGTTGAAGTACGATGGGGAGATTTAGATTATTTGATTTTAGATTTACCACCAGGTACAGGGGATATTGCTTTAGATGTACATACGATGTTGCCATCAAGTAAAGAAATTATTGTAACAACACCTCATCCTACTGCAGCATTTGTTGCAGCAAGAGCTGGAGCAATGGCAAAACACACTGAACACACGATTTTAGGTGTAATAGAAAACATGTCTTACTTCCAAAGCGAAGAAACTGGAAATAAAGAATATGTATTTGGAACAGGTGGCGGTGAAAAGCTTGCTGAAGAATTACAAACAGACTTATTAGGTCACCTACCATTAGAACAACCATCATGGAATCCAAAAGATTTCGCGCCTTCCATTTATCAACCAGATGATAGATTAGGAGAAATATACCAATCAATGGCACAACAAATCATTGAAAAGACTAGTAAATAGTAGCATTTAAGGAGTGGGTAAAAATTAATTTAATTTTTATCCACTTTTCTCTTGCAATTTTTTTGAATGGTGGTAGAATTATTTCTTGTGACCAACGAAAGCACGATACAGTGTAAACGTAACAAATCACAATAAACAAAAAAGTATTGACTTTCTCTTGTGGAATTGATATTATATAAAAGTCGTCAAAAACGACAAAAACATTATTTAATTCAATTTCGAAAAAGTGTAAAAAATATACTTGAAACATTATAAGAAATACTTTAATATTATTAAAGTAATGTTAAATGATTGTTAAAGAATATTAATTTTTTATTGACACAACGTCAATTGAAATGGTATAGTAATAAAGCAATTATCCAAATGAACATTGAAAACTGAATTGCAATATGTCAACGTTAATTCCGAACACAACATTAAATTGTTGGTTCAAACGTGTTAGAGATAACACACAAATTAGTATTTTATGAGCTAATCAAACATCATAATTCATTTATGGAGAGTTTGATCCTGGCTCAGGATGAACGCTGGCGGCGTGCCTAATACATGCAAGTCGAGCGAACAGATAAGGAGCTTGCTCCTTTGAAGTTAGCGGCGGACGGGTGAGTAACACGTGGGTAACCTACCTATAAGACTGGAATAACTTCGGGAAACCGGAGCTAATGCCGGATAACATTTGGAACCGCATGGTTCTAAAGTAAAAGATGGTTTTGCTATCACTTATAGATGGACCCGCGCCGTATTAGCTAGTTGGTAAGGTAACGGCTTACCAAGGCAACGATACGTAGCCGACCTGAGAGGGTGATCGGCCACACTGGAACTGAGACACGGTCCAGACTCCTACGGGAGGCAGCAGTAGGGAATCTTCCGCAATGGACGAAAGTCTGACGGAGCAACGCCGCGTGAGTGATGAAGGTTTTCGGATCGTAAAACTCTGTTATTAGGGAAGAACAAATGTGTAAGTAACTGTGCACATCTTGACGGTACCTAATCAGAAAGCCACGGCTAACTACGTGCCAGCAGCCGCGGTAATACGTAGGTGGCAAGCGTTATCCGGAATTATTGGGCGTAAAGCGCGCGTAGGCGGTTTCTTAAGTCTGATGTGAAAGCCCACGGCTCAACCGTGGAGGGTCATTGGAAACTGGGAAACTTGAGTACAGAAGAGGAAAGTGGAATTCCATGTGTAGCGGTGAAATGCGCAGAGATATGGAGGAACACCAGTGGCGAAGGCGACTTTCTGGTCTGTAACTGACGCTGATGTGCGAAAGCGTGGGGATCAAACAGGATTAGATACCCTGGTAGTCCACGCCGTAAACGATGAGTGCTAAGTGTTAGGGGGTTTCCGCCCCTTAGTGCTGCAGCTAACGCATTAAGCACTCCGCCTGGGGAGTACGACCGCAAGGTTGAAACTCAAAGGAATTGACGGGGACCCGCACAAGCGGTGGAGCATGTGGTTTAATTCGAAGCAACGCGAAGAACCTTACCAAATCTTGACATCCTTTGAAAACTCTAGAGATAGAGCCTTCCCCTTCGGGGGACAAAGTGACAGGTGGTGCATGGTTGTCGTCAGCTCGTGTCGTGAGATGTTGGGTTAAGTCCCGCAACGAGCGCAACCCTTAAACTTAGTTGCCAGCATTTAGTTGGGCACTCTAGGTTGACTGCCGGTGACAAACCGGAGGAAGGTGGGGATGACGTCAAATCATCATGCCCCTTATGATTTGGGCTACACACGTGCTACAATGGACAATACAAAGGGCAGCTAAACCGCGAGGTCATGCAAATCCCATAAAGTTGTTCTCAGTTCGGATTGTAGTCTGCAACTCGACTACATGAAGCTGGAATCGCTAGTAATCGTAGATCAGCATGCTACGGTGAATACGTTCCCGGGTCTTGTACACACCGCCCGTCACACCACGAGAGTTTGTAACACCCGAAGCCGGTGGAGTAACCATTTATGGAGCTAGCCGTCGAAGGTGGGACAAATGATTGGGGTGAAGTCGTAACAAGGTAGCCGTATCGGAAGGTGCGGCTGGATCACCTCCTTTCTAAGGATATATTCGGAACATCTTCCTTGAGAAGATGAAGAGGAATGACATTGACATATTGCATTCAGTTTTGAATGCTCATTACGAGTATTCATTGCGTTATTTTGTACATTGAAAACTAGATATGTAAGTAAAATTTATGATTTTACCAAGCAAAACCGAGTGAATTAGAGTTTTAAAAAGCTTGAATTCAAAAAAATAGAAATAATCGCTAGTGTTCGAAAGAACACTCACAGATTAATAACATTTTAGGTTTTCAACCGATTTTATCGTGTTGAAGGTCGAAAAGATTAAGTTATTAAGGGCGCACGGTGGATGCCTTGGCACTAGAAGCCTACGAAGGACGTTACTAACGACGATATGCTTTGGGGAGCTGTAAGTAAGCTTTGATCCAGAGATTTCCGAATGGGGAAACCCAACACGAGTTATGTCGTGTTATCGATATGTGAATACATAGCATATCTGAAGGCAGACGCGGGGAACTGAAACATCTTAGTACCCGCAGGAAGAGAAAGAAAAATCGATTCCCTGAGTAGCGGCGAGCGAAACGGGAAGAGCCCAAACCAACGAGCTTGCTTGTTGGGGTTGTAGGACACTCTATACGGAGTTACAAAAGAACAAATTAGACGAATCATCTGGAAAGATGAATCAAAGAAGGTAATAATCCTGTAGTCGAAAGTTTGTTCACTCTTGAGTGGATCCTGAGTACGACGGAACACGAGAAATTCCGTCGGAATCCGGGAGGACCATCTCCCAAGGCTAAATACTCTCTAGTGACCGATAGTGAACCAGTACCGTGAGGGAAAGGTGAAAAGTACCCCGGAAGGGGAGTGAAATAGAACTTGAAACCGTGTGCTTACAAGTAGTCAGAGCCCGTTAATGGGTGATGGCGTGCCTTTTGTAGAATGAACCGGCGAGTTACGATTTGATGCAAGGTTAAGCAGTTAATGTGGAGCCGTAGCGAAAGCGAGTCTGAATAGGGCGTTGAGTATTTGGTCGTAGACCCGAAACCAGGTGATCTACCCATGACCAGGCTGAAGTTCAGGTAACACTGAATGGAGGGCCGAACCGACTTACGTTGAAAAGTGAGCGGATGAGTTGTGGGTAGCGGAGAAATTCCAATCGAACCTGGAGATAGCTGGTTCTCTCCGAAATAGCTTTAGGGCTAGCCTTAAGTAATGATTATTGGAGGTAGAGCACTGTTTGGACGAGGGGCCCTTATCGGGTTACCGAATTCAGACAAACTCCGAATGCCAATCAATTTTATCTTAGGAGTTAGAACGCGGGTGATAAGGTCCGTGTTCGAAAGGGAAACAGCCCAGACCACCAGCTAAGGTCCCAAAATATATGTTAAGTGGAAAAGGATGTGGCGTTGCCCAGACAACTAGTATGTTGGCTTAGAAGCAGCCATCATTTAAAGAGTGCGTAATAGCTCACTAGTCGAGTGACACTGCGCCGAAAATGTACCGGGGCTAAACATATTACCGAAGCTGTGGATTGTCCGTAAGGACAGTGGTAGGAGAGCGTTCTAAGGGCGTTGAAGCATGATCGCAAGGACATGTGGAGCGCTTAGAAGTGAGAATGCCGGTGTGAGTAGCGAAAGACGGGTGAGAATCCCGTCCACCGATTGACTAAGGTTTCCAGAGGAAGGCTCGTCCGCTCTGGGTTAGTCGGGTCCTAAGCTGAGGCCGATAGGCGTAGGCGATGGATAACAGGTTGATATTCCTGTACCACCAAATTTCGTTTTAAGCGATGGGGGGACGCAGTAGGATAGGCGAAGCGTACTATTGGATTGTACGTCCAAGCAATGAGACTGAGTGTTAGGCAAATCCGGCACTCTTAAGGTCAAGTTGTGATGGGGAGAGGAAATTGTTTCCTCGAGTCGTTGATTTCACACTGCCAAGAAAAGCCTCTAGCTAGAATTTTGGTGCCCGTACCGCAAACCGACACAGGTAGTCAAGATGAGAATTCTAAGGTGAGCGAGCGAACTCTCGTTAAGGAACTCGGCAAAATGACCCCGTAACTTCGGGAGAAGGGGTGCTCTTTAGGGTTAACGCCCAGGAGAGCCGCAGTGAATAGGCCCAAGCGACTGTTTATCAAAAACACAGGTCTCTGCTAAACCGTAAGGTGATGTATAGGGGCTGACGCCTGCCCGGTGCTGGAAGGTTAAGAGGAGTGGTTAGCTTCGGCGAAGCTACGAATCGAAGCCCCAGTAAACGGCGGCCGTAACTATAACGGTCCTAAGGTAGCGAAATTCCTTGTCGGGTAAGTTCCGACCCGCACGAAAGGCGTAACGATTTGGGCACTGTCTCAACGAGAGACTCGGTGAAATCATAGTACCTGTGAAGATGCAGGTTACCCGCGACAGGACGGAAAGACCCCGTGGAGCTTTACTGTAGTCTGATATTGAAATTCGGTACAACTTGTACAGGATAGGTAGGAGCCTTTGAAACGTGAGCGCCAGCTTACGTCGAGGCGTTGGTGGGATACTACCCTTGCTGTGTTGGATTTCTAACCCGCACCATTTATCATGGTGGGAGACAGTGTCAGATGGACAGTTTGACTGGGGCGGTCGCCTCCTAAAGAGTAACGGAGGCGCTCAAAGGTTTCCTCAGAATGGTTGGAAATCATTCATAGAGTGTAAAGGCATAAGGAAGCTTGACTGCGAGACTTACAAGTCGAGCAGGGTCGAAAGACGGACTTAGTGATCCGGTGGTTCCGCATGGAAGGGCCATCGCTCAACGGATAAAAGCTACCCCGGGGATAACAGGCTTATCTCCCCCAAGAGTTCACATCGACGGGGAGGTTTGGCACCTCGATGTCGGCTCATCGCATCCTGGGGCTGTAGTCGGTCCCAAGGGTTGGGCTGTTCGCCCATTAAAGCGGTACGCGAGCTGGGTTCAGAACGTCGTGAGACAGTTCGGTCCCTATCCGTCGTGGGCGCAGGAAATTTGAGAGGAGCTGTCCTTAGTACGAGAGGACCGGGATGGACATACCTCTGGTGTACCAGTTGTCGTGCCAACGGCATCGCTGGGTAGCTATGTATGGACGGGATAAGTGCTGAAAGCATCTAAGCATGAAGCCCCCCTCAAGATGAGATTTCCCAACTTCGGTTATAAGATCCCTCAAAGATGATGAGGTTAATAGGTTCGAGGTGGAAGCATAGCGATATGTGGAGCTGACGAATACTAATCGATCGAAGACTTAATCAAATTTAAAAAGTGTTTTGTTTGGCATTATCAAATTTTACTTACTATCTAGTTTTGAATGTATAATTTTTTATACAGTTCATTGTCTGGTGACAATGGCAAGGAGGTCACACCTGTTCCCATGCCGAACACAGTAGTTAAGCTCCTTAGCGCCGATGGTAGTCGGACTTACGTTCCGCAAGAGTAGGACGTTGCCAGGCAATTTCATTATTCCACAGTAGCTCAGTGGTAGAGCTATCGGCTGTTAACCGATCGGTCGTAGGTTCGAGTCCTACCTGTGGAGCCATATGGCCCCGTGGTCAAGCGGTTAAGACACCGCCCTTTCACGGCGGTAACACGGGTTCGAGTCCCGTCGGGGTCATACATATTGGAGGATTAGCTCAGCTGGGAGAGCATCTGCCTTACAAGCAGAGGGTCGGCGGTTCGAACCCGTCATCCTCCACCATTTTTAATTTAATAGCGGAGGGGTAGCGAAGTGGCTAAACGCGGCGGACTGTAAATCCGCTCCTTCGGGTTCGGCAGTTCGAATCTGCCCCCCTCCACCATTAATGGGCTATAGCCAAGCGGTAAGGCAACGGACTTTGACTCCGTCACTCGTTGGTTCGAATCCAGCTAGCCCAGCCATTTAGAGCCATTAGCTCAGTTGGTAGAGCATCTGACTTTTAATCAGAGGGTCAGTGGTTCGAGCCCACTATGGCTCACTCTATAGCATTTCTCTTATGAGAAATGCTTTTTTTGTGTTGAAAATTAAAATTACTAAAAATTTTTAAATGATAATATAATAAAGAAAATTCAAAATAATTTATATACATTTTTATGATTAGAATAGTATGTAAAAGCTAATATAAGGCCTTTTTATGAATTATAAATCATTATACTGGTTTTATATGTAAAATGTCGATTTTATAAAAAAATTATGATATTACATTAACTTGAAACATAAAGCGCTTTCGATTATTCTAGTAACAGATGAAAGCAAAGGGGTTTTTAACATGAATAAAAAAATAGAAATAATTGGAGCACCATCAACATATGGTCAAAGGAAATTAGGGGTTAACTTTGGTCCAGATGCTATACGATATGCAGGTATTGTTGATCGTATTAGAGCGATAGGTTTATCCGTTGAAGATTCTGGTAATATTGAAGTACCAGCAATCGATTTAGATAAGTTTAATTCAGAGCAAGAGGGCTTACGAAATTTAGATGAAATTATTACTGTTTCTAATAACTTAAGTGAAGCTGTATCGAATAGTATTGAGAAAAATAACTTCCCATTAATTCTTGGAGGAGATCATTCCATTGCTATAGGTTCAATATCTGGCGTAAGTAAACACTATGATAATTTAGGCGTTATTTGGTATGATGCACATGGGGATTTGAATGTACCTGAAGAATCACCATCAGGGAATATACATGGGATGCCATTACGTGTGCTTGCTGGAGACGGGGATGATCGTTTAGTTAACATTTCAAATTATACACCTAAAGTAAAGCCAGAAAATATCGTTCTTATAGGAATGAGAGACTTAGACGATGGCGAGCGCCGTTACATAAAAGAAAATAATATTAAAACTTATACTATGGCGGAAGTTGATCGATATGGTATTAAACAAGTTATGGATGAAACGATAGAGTATCTAGAAGCTAAAACAGACGGTATACACTTATCATTAGATGTCGATGCGTTGGATCCTGTTGAAACACCAGGAACAGGCACTAGAGTCTTAGGTGGTTTGACATATAGAGAAAGTCATTTTGCGTTAGAGTTATTACATAACTCGAAGTGTGTAACTTCTATGGATATAGTTGAAGTTAATCCATTAATAGATCACACCAATGATACAGCTAAACAAGCTGTTGGTTTAGTAGGTAGTTTCTTTGGAGAAACGCTTCTATAATTAGTAATGAAACTGATGTGGATTAAATCCATATCAGTTTTTTTAATTTTTACAATAAAATTAAATACTAAATATGACAGTTGGCTTTATGATTGGTATAATATATATCATGGGAACAGATAACCGGAGGAGATGTTATGGATTTATCCAACTTTTTTGATGACTGGAGTACAGTGAAAATAATTGCAAGTGTACTCGATTTGCTCATAGTATGGTATGTACTTTATCTTCTCATTACAGTTTTTAAAGGTACCAAAGCCATTCAACTATTAAAGGGAATTGTCGTAATAGTTATTGGTCAACAAGTGAGTAAAATGTTAAATTTAACAGCCACAGCCAAATTGTTTGATTTAGTTATTCAATGGGGTGTGTTAGCTTTAATCGTAATATTCCAACCAGAAATTAGACGCGCATTAGAACAACTTGGTCGTGGAAGTCTATTTAAACGCTATTCAACTAATTTAAATAGTGATGAAGGAAAACTTATATCCTCTGTATCCAAAGCAGTGCAGTATATGGCAAAACGACGTATTGGCGCATTGATTGTTTTTGAAAATGAAACAGGGTTACAAGATTATATCGAAACTGGTATTGCCATGAACTCGGAAATATCACAAGAACTTTTAACAAACGTGTTCGTGCCTAACACACCTTTACATGACGGTGCGATGATTATACAAGAAAATAAAATTGCAAGTGCTGCAAGTTATTTACCATTATCAGATAGTGCCAAGATTGCTAAAAGCTTAGGTACAAGACATAGAGCAGCAGTTGGTATTTCTGAAGTGTCTGATGCTTTTACAGTTATTGTCTCTGAAGAAACAGGGTCAATTTCCGTTACATTTGATGGTAAATTAAGAAAAGATATTTCTAACGAAGCTTTTGAAGAATTATTGGCTGAACATTGGTTTGGCACACACTTTAACAAGAAAGGTGTGAAATAATATGCTAGAAAGTAAGTGGGGATTAAGGTTAATAGCACTTGTATTAGCGTTAATATTTTTCTTATCAGTTAATAATATGTTTGGCAATATTTTTAATGCTGATAACTTAGGACAGAAATCTTCAGAAACAATTGAAGATGTACCAGTTCAAGTGAAGTATGACAACACATCATTGTATGCCAGTGAAGTTCCAAATAAAGTAGATGTAGAAATATCTGGACCACAATCACAAGTACTAAAGGCTGAAAATGGTGAAAGTATTAAAGCCGTATTAGACTTGAGTGAAGAAAAAGCAGGTAAGCATACTACACAATTCCAAGTGAATGGGTTAAATAAAGATATTGATTATAATGTGAAACCGAAAGAAACAACCATAAATCTGGAAGAGAAAGTAAGTAAAACATTAAAAGTAGAACCAGATGTAAGTAATAATGATTTGGATCCGGAATATAAAGTGAGTGAACAGAGCGTGTCACCAGAAACTGTTAAAGTGACTGGCGGTAAAAATCAAATTGATAAAATTGCTTATTTAAAAGCAACATATAAAAATAAAAGTGAAATTTCTAAAAACACAACAGATGTTGCACAAATTACTGCATTTGATAGAAACTTAAATAAAATTGATGTGATGGTTCAACCAAATGAAGTCAATCTAAGTGTGAAAGTAGAAGACTATAGTAAAAAAGTGAAAGTAAAAACTAAAACAGTAGGCTCATTATCAAACGGTCGTGAAGTAGATAATATCGAATTAGATAATGAGGAAGTTGAAATTTATGGTAATAAAGAAGATCTAGAAGATATTGATGAAATTACAGCCAATATTGATTTGGATGATGTGGCAGGTTCTACTGAAAAAGATATTACGTTTGAAGTACCTGATAAGGTTACTAAAGTAAGTCCTAAAGATACAACTGCAACAATTACAGTCAAATAGATTTTTTTAAAATAAAGGAGATATATATAATGGCAAAATATTTTGGAACAGACGGCGTAAGGGGCGTAGCTAATAAAGAACTTACCCCTGAACTTGCATTTAAATTAGGACGCTACGGTGGTTACGTATTAGCACATAATGAAGGGGAAAAGCACCCTAAAGTACTCGTTGGTAGAGATACGCGTGTTTCCGGAGAAATGTTAGAATCTGCTTTAATTGCTGGACTTATTTCAATTGGTGCAGAGGTAATGCGTTTAGGTGTTATATCAACGCCCGGAGTTGCTTATTTAACTCGTGCAATGGAAGCTGATTTAGGCGTCATGATTTCTGCTTCTCATAATCCAGTTCCAGATAATGGTATCAAATTCTTTGGTTCAGACGGTTTTAAATTGTCAGATGACCAAGAACAAGAAATAGAAACACTTTTAGATCAAGATAATCCTGACTTACCTAGACCAATTGGAGAAGATATCGTTCATTGCTCTGACTATTTTGAAGGTAGTCAAAAATATATCAGTTATTTAAAATCAACAGTAGATGTAAATCTAGACGGCATGAAAATTGGCTTAGATGGAGCGAACGGTTCTACTTCATCATTAGCGCCATTTTTATTCGGAGATTTAGAAGCAGATACTGTGACAGTTGGATGTAATCCAGATGGTTATAATATAAATAAAGAAGTTGGTTCAACACATCCTGAAACATTAGCTAAGGAAGTTGTAGAATCTGAATGTGACTTTGGACTTGCTTTTGATGGTGATGGAGATAGACTTATCGCTATTGATGAAAATGGAGAAATCGTTGATGGTGATCAGATTATGTTTATTATTGGGCAAGCGATGTCTAAGAATCGTGAGCTTAATAACAATATGATTGTTTCAACAGTGATGAGTAATTTAGGATTTTATAAAGCTTTAGAAAATGAAGGTATTCAATCAAACAAAACTAAAGTTGGAGATCGTTATGTTGTTGAAGAAATGAGAAGAGGTAATTATAATTTAGGCGGCGAACAGTCGGGTCATATCGTTCTTATGGATTATAATACGACAGGTGACGGTTTATTAACAGGTGTACAATTAGCAAGTATTATTAAAATGACTGGTAAAAGTCTAAGTCAACTTGCAGGCCAAATGAAAAAATATCCTCAATCATTAGTCAATGTACGAGTTACAGATAAATATCGTGTAGAAGAAAATATTGATGTTCAAGAAGTAATGACAAGAGTAGAAGTAGAAATGAACGGGGAAGGTCGTATATTAGTAAGACCTTCAGGTACAGAACCACTTGTTCGTGTAATGGTTGAAGCTTCAACTGATGAAGATGCACAACGTTTCGCGCAAACAATAGCAGACGTGGTACAAGATAAAATGGGATTAGACGAATAAACAAATTTCAATTTTTGATAAAATAAAAAAACTGGGAACAAGGTTAAAACTCTTGTTCCCAGTTTTTTATTACTATTTGACAGCAATTTTAAAATATTATAGTACATTATATGCTTGAACAATTTCTGTAGTTAATTGTTCATCGATTTTAGCATAATTTTTTAAGAATGCTTCAACGCTGTTGGATTTAATATAATCATTTTTCTCTACTGTTTCGGGATCGTTAGAGTCATCATATTTTAACAACAATGCAGCTGCTTTAACTAAACCGTCATGCTCTAAATTATTTTGATATAAATAATTTAATGGCTTAATGATACGATCTTGAGGTCCTATTTTACGAATTGTGCCACGACCGACACGCGTAACTTCGTCCGATAAGTTAGGATTTTTAAAACGACCTATAATTTTTTCAACATACTGTGCTTGTTCATTTTCTGTAAAATCAAATTGACTTGTAATATACTGGCTAGTTTCTTTAAGTACTTTATCTAAATCATGTTTAATATTCTCATCATTAATAGCATCTAATACTGTAGGCTGATTAAAGTATCGACCTGCATAAGCTAGGTAAGCATGACCAGTATTCACAGTTAGTAGTTTTCTTTCAATATATGGTGTTAAGTTATCTACATATTTAATGTGATTTAATTCTGGACCGAACCATTTATCTTTTTCTATAACCCACTCATAAAATGGTTCAACCACGACATCTAAAATATTTTTATTCTTTTGCATTGGCACGATTCTATCGACTGCTGAATTAGCAAAATGGATATGGTCATCTAAAGGACCAGTTATATCTAGAATCGCTTTTTTCAAAGTGTTCGTAGCCATAATAGCATTTTCACATGCCACAATATTTACAGGTGTTTCTTTTTCTTTTAAATAGGGCGCAAATGATTTAGCAATAATTGGTAAGATATTAACGCCAACTGCAGTGGTAATTAAGTCTGCTTCTAATACTGCTTCTTTCAAACTTTCAGAAAGGGAACCTGAATCAATTGCATCAACGTTATGCACGCGTGTTGTTGTTTGAGCTTCATCAGCTAAAATGACATCATATTCTTGTTTTTCATCTAAAGCATTGATAATATCAGCGTTCACATCTGCAAATGTTACTTTAACATCATTATCAGCTAAGATGTAACCGATAAAACCTCTGCCTATGTTACCTGCACCAAAGTGTAATGCTTTCATTATGCGTCAGCCTCCTCAAAGACCTGTTTAATTTCTTCTGCAGATGAAGCTTTAACAATACGCTCAACATTTTCTTCTTCACTAAACGTAATTGCAATTTTAGAAAGTAAATCTAAATGTTCACCGTCTTTACCTGCAATTCCGACAACGACTTTAACTTCTTCACCGTCCCAATCGACACCTTTAGGAATTTGAATTAATGTTAATCCTGATTTTAAGACACTTGTTTTAGCTTCGTCAGTACCATGTGGAATTGCTAAGCCATTACCCATGAAAGTCGTAACGACTTGTTCACGGTCTTTCATTGCTTGAATATATGCTTCTGTCACGGCACCACTTGAAACTAAGGCTTGTCCCGCTTTTTCGATTGCTTCGTTTTGGTCTTTCATTGATTGGTTAATAAAAATGTTTTCGTTACTGAATAATTCGCTCATTTTCTTCACTCCAAGTTTAATAGATTTTGTAATTGTATAAGATAACTCTGCTTTAAAATATCTAACAATTGTTCTGGATGTTGCATAAATTCATCAATATTGTCTAAATGTTCAACCATTTTTCCTGATATGTCACTGACAAGTTGTGACATCGTATCATCATGCGGTACAAACATATTTAATAAATAATTTACTGATAAATCGTCATTTTGATTACTTTTAAGCATGATAGACTCATTTAAAATCGTAATTAAAATAAAAGGCTTTTGAATTATTTCATTCTTTAAATGAGGTATGGCTATCGGATATGGTTCCAAGACAAATCCTTGAGTGTCCATATGATGCTTAATGAGTTCAGCGAATGACTGACCATCTGTAATAATTTGGTGAGATAATAATGTTTCAGTTAAATAGTTAGTCCAATTAGAAACGCTTATATAATCAATATATACTGAATCAATAAGTTCTAAACCTTTTCTGATATAAGATAGTTTAGCTTCAGGATCTGGTATATTTTGATGTGTATAATCTAATGTGTCGCTGGGTTGTAAGTCTTTTTGCATGTTTAGAAACGCAGCAACATGATTAATATCTGAATCAGGCAGTAATGGATTTACAGTGATATAAGGTGTTGTAATGTCTAAATCTACGGTTGTGATAATCGCATCAAATTGTGTTGGATCTAATTCATTTAAATCTCCAACTGAAGCTTGTGTCGTTTTTTGAATCTCACTGAATGTTTGCTGTAATCGTGTAGCTAGTAAGCGACTTGTGCCAATACCGCTACTACAAACAACTAAGACGCTATAAAATGGACTTCCTTGATTTTGAATAGCACCACCAAAATGCAACACAATAAATGCAATTTCACTATCTGGAAAATTAAAATCTGGCCAAATATGTGATAAACCTCGATGTACACTTTCAAAAAGTCTAGGGTATTTATGTTTAATCATTTCTGTTAATGGATTATATGTCTCAATATTTGCGTTCAATCGATTAATTGCAGGAATAAGGTGCAATTTCAAACCTTCACTCAGTGTATCCCAATCTTTAAAGTCTTGTTGTGAATATTTAGCAACAGAGTGAATAAGTTGATCGATACGAGCTTCATCCTTATTATCTTTAAACACTTCAACGGATTCCTTACGTTTCGCACCACGCAAATGAATTGTAATAAAGGTTACTTCTGCTTGATTGAACTGCACGCCATAAATATGTTCTAAATGTAAGGCGAGTGCAGCAGCTACTTTGTGTTCAAATGAATCTTTAACATTATTATAGATATCATTATTTAGCGCAACGTATTCACCATTAAGCATGCGATCGATACTTAATACAATATGCACAGTCAATGTGAGGTAACTAGATTCAGTCAATGAATAGGGGAGTTGATCTAAATGATCCATAAGTATGCGTTCTACTTGGAAAATTTTATCCATATCTACCATCGCCAGTTGAGATTGGTTAATGGATTGATAGACAAAATGATTTTCAATTACTGAATAGACACTCGTACTATTTAAATTATTGACCATAAGTTGACTTAATAATTCACGTTTTTTTGATTCAGCGCCACTTAAATGAATACCTTCGCCGCGTTTTTTCTGTAATTTTAATTGATATTGATCAAGTTCAATGTCTAATTCATCCAAAAGTTTGGTTAACGTCTGTGTAGATACACCAATTTCATGTGCTAAGCCATATTGCTTGATAGGTTCTTTAGCTTGAATCAAAGCATATAAAATAATAACTTTTTGTTCTTCTTGAGATAAATCGATTGTATTTTGTTGTGACAGTACATTTTTCAGTGAGGTCATTGCATGCTCATCTGCATCGAGTTGTATTCCTTTTTTAGTCACACGTTCTAATTTAATATTAAACGTATTTATGAATGACTCAATGGATTTTAACTCTCTATGAATAGTACGAGAGGATACAGCTAGATGTTGAGCAATGTCATAAATCGTGACATATTGACCGTGATACTTAATTAACATTTCGATAATTTCTTTTTCACGTGTACTCAAAAACATAGTCATACCCTCCAGTATTATTCTATATAATTTTTAATTAATTTTCGTCTTGCTTAAGATTTTCAAGTAATTCATCATATCTAGGTGAATTTAAGAAATTGTCTACTGAAATATGAATTGCATTAGGTGCTTGTTTAATTGCTCTATCAGTAAGTTTTTTCTGTGTAATAACAAGTTGTGCGTCCTCAGATAATTGATTGATTGCGGTATTTGAAACATCCACATCTTGGATACCTGCTTTTTTAAATTTATTACGTAACATACTTGCTCCCATAGCACTTGAGCCCATACCAGCATCACAAGCGAATATAGCATGGTTTACTTTACTATAATCATGCGCATGTACATTTTCTGTATCATAATTATCTAATAAGTCTTCTTCAGATTGTGCTTCACTACTTTCAGTATCTGCAGATGTAGCTGCAGCACTAGCACCAGCACCAGTCGTTCCAACAGTATTATTATCTTTATTCCCTGTTAGTTTAGAAGATACACTTGATTTTTTACCTTTAGTAGATTCCATTTTTTCCGTTGCAGCTTCTAGGTCTTCATCAGGTTCTTTTGTGAACTTCAAGATGATGGCAGCAACGATGAACGAAACTAAGGCTGCGAGTACTACACCGATAAGCATGTGTAAAAATTCACCTTTAGGTGCGTTCAGAACATAAACGATAAAGGAGCCAGGTGAAGCTGGGCTCTTGAATCCAAAGTCAAATAGTGAATAAGTAGCAACGCCTGTCATACCACCTAAAATTACAGCTACGAATAGTAACGGACGCATTAATACGTAAGGGAAGTAAATTTCATGAATACCACCTAAGAAGTGGATAATACCAGCACCGTAAGATGTTGCTCTTGCAGTTCCAGTACCAAAAATCATATAAGCAACTAAAATACCTAAACCAGGTCCAGGGTTAGATTCAATTGTATATAAAATGGATTGACCAGCAGAAGCTGCCTGATCGGCACCAAGAGGCGTAAACACGCCATGGTTGATCGCATTATTTAAAAATACGATTTTTGCAGGTTCTACTATAATACTTACTAATGGAAGTAAATGAGCATGTACTAACGTTTCAACTGCTAATGAAAGGATGTACATAATGAATTCCATAATTGGTGCTAAAAGTTTGAAACCTAGGATAGTCATTATAAAACCTAAAATACCAGCAGAGAAGTTATTGAATAACATTTCAAAGCCTTGTGGTGTTCTCGGTTGAATAAATTCGTCAGTTTTTTTCATTAACCAACCAACGAGAGGTCCCATAATCATTGCACCAAGTAACATTGGTGTATCTGGTAAAGCAACGATAACCCCCATTGTTGCTACAGCAGCAATAATACCGCCGCGCATTTCATGAATTAAACGTCCACCACTATAAGCAATAAGTAATGGAATCAAGTATGAAATCATTGGTCCAGATAATTCACTTAACTCTTTATTCGGCCACCAACCACCATCAATGAAAATAGCAGCGATAAAACCCCATGCGATAAATGCACCAATGTTTGGCATGATCATACTACTAAGAAACGAGCCAAATGCCTGGACTTTGCGCCCAATACCTTTGTTTTCTTTAGTCTCTGTTTGTGACATAAATTGCACCTCTTTTTCTGTTTTTATTTATAAGTTCATTGTATGGCTGTTTACATTAATAAACAACTTAAAGTAATTTCAATTTTGTCATAGAGTTTTTGACAACTTTACGACAGTTATCTAATACAAAAAAGAAAGAAAATTACGTAGTGTGACAACATATAAATAAAATTTTAAGTGGTTGTAAAAATAATGTTAATAAATGATTTGCAATAAACATTGTTTACATTGTACAATAAGAATTATTGAGGGAAAGGAGGACAGTTAAATCATTTAGTTCAATTATAGCGCCTGTGCAAGTGAAGTGATAAATGTTAAATATTTAAGGTTTATAACAGAAATCTTAATAGACATGATATCAGTACTTGTAGACGAGGAGGATAGTTATCGAACCATCGGCGGATGCTATCCCGGATGTGGCTCATTCGTGAACTTATTAAGGAAAACATTAGGGCAACCTAGTGCACAAAGTTAATAAGATAGCCAAAAATAAAATAAAAATAATATTATAAGGTGTATGGGACTAATATGCCTATCTTAGACATGGATTCGCTTTTAAATAAACAAAGGCACCAGTCCGTCTATGATGGCTTATAAGCAATTGAACAGGTTCGTACACGCTGAACGTTCGTTGCCCATCGCCATTACATTGGAGGAAAATTAAATGTGTGGAATTGTTGGATATATTGGGCATGATAATGCCAAAGAATTGTTATTAAAAGGTTTAGAAAAATTAGAATACAGAGGTTATGACTCTGCCGGTGTTGCAGTAGTGAATGACAAAGGTAATTCAGTATTTAAATCTAAAGGACGCATTGCTGAGCTTAGAAAAGTTGCAGATAGTGATGATACTGATGGTAATGTAGGTATCGGACATACACGTTGGGCGACACATGGTGTGCCGAATCATGAAAACTCACATCCGCATCAATCAACATCAGAACGATTTACACTTGTGCATAACGGTGTAATTGAAAATTATGAAGAACTTAAAAACGCATACTTAAAAGATATTTCATTTATCTCAGAAACAGATACAGAAGTGATTGTACAATTAGTAGAATATTTCTCAAATACAGGCCTTGCTACTGAAGCTGCATTTACAAAAGTAGTTTCTTTATTAGAGGGTTCTTACGCACTTGGTTTAATCGATAGTGAAGATAAAGATAAAATTTATGTAGCTAAAAATAAATCACCATTATTAATTGGCGTAGGCGATGATTTCAATGTGATTGCATCTGATGCTATGGCTATGTTACAAGTTACGAACCAATATAAAGAAATTCACGATCATGAAATTGTTATCGTTAAACGTGATGAAGTTATTATTAAAGATCAAGATGGCACTGTTCAAGAAAGAGAAGCTTATACAGCACAAATTGATGCAGCTGATACTGAAAAAGGTGTTTATGACCACTACATGCTAAAAGAAATTCATGAACAACCAGCAGTAATGCGTCGTATTATTCAAGAATACCAAGATGAAGAAGGTAACTTGAAAATGGATGAAGACATTATCAAAGATGTTGCAGCAGCGGATCGTATTTATATTATTGCTGCAGGTACAAGTTATCATGCTGGTTTAGTAGGTAAAGAATTTATCGAAAAATGGGCTGGTATTCCTACTGAAGTTCATGTTTCTTCAGAATTTGTGTATAACACGCCATTACTTTCTGAAAAACCATTATTTATTTATATTTCACAATCGGGTGAAACAGCAGACAGTCGTGCGGTATTAGTTGAAATGAACAGATTAGGTCACAAATCGTTAACGGTTACGAATGTTGCAGGATCAACGTTATCACGTGAATCTAACCATACATTACTATTACATGCAGGCCCGGAAATAGCTGTTGCTTCAACAAAAGCATACACAGCGCAAATTGCAGTACTTTCTATTTTTGCAAAAATCGTAGCGAGAGAACGTGGTAAAGAAGTAGATGTAAGTTTATTACGTGAATTAGCTAAGGTAACAACTGCAATCGAAGCGATTGTAGATGACGCTGATGTTATGGAACAAATTGCAACAGATTTCTTAAGAACTACTCGTAATGCATTCTTTATCGGTCGTACAGTAGACTATAATGTGAGTCTAGAAGGTGCTTTAAAACTTAAAGAGATTTCATATATCCAAGCAGAAGGATTTGCTGGTGGAGAGTTAAAACATGGTACGATTGCGTTAATTGAAGAAGGCACACCTGTGATTGCATTAGCAACACAAGAAAAAGTTAACTTATCAATCCGCGGTAACGTGAAAGAAGTTGCAGCGCGTGGTGCAAACCCATGTATCATTTCAATGGACAGTCTAAACAAAGAAGGCGATACTTACGTAATTCCAAAAGTACATGAACTATTAACACCATTAGTTTCTGTAGTAACGATGCAACTCATTTCTTATTACGCATCACTACACAGAGATTTAGACGTAGACAAACCACGTAACTTAGCAAAATCAGTTACAGTAGAATAAATAAAGATTAAATTATAACTTATTGTTTATATAACAAAAGGCTGAATCCATTGGTGATTCAGCCTTTTTATTATGTATTAAATTTAGTGAAATACATTGATTTTACTCAAAAAAATTAGGCATAAAATAATTATAAATAATTGTTGCATAACTAAAACAAAAGTAATGTTACTCCTGTATAATAGGAAATAAATAATATCATACAAAAATACATAAAAGTTGTAAGTACTATAATGTCCGAGATTATAATTTTGAGGGTTTTGAATGATTAACAAGTAACATAATAGGAGCGTACTAAAATGAAGAAAATAAAATATTTAGTTTTACTTTTAATGACTGTTTTTATTGTTGGTTGTGCCAACGGAGAAGATACATCTTCTGCCGATAAAGATACGGATGCAAAGGTAGTCACAGATTTAAAAAATGAAAAAGAAGAAACAACTACCAAGGTAAAGAATGAAAACAAATCAGAGGAACCTCAAGTAGAAGGTGAAACGACAACTGAAGCTAGTGATGATACGTTTCCAGGCTATGAAAAAATTGAAGTCGATGGTGGTGATATGTCTGGGAACCGTGACGCGAACGTCGTTGTAGATATCGGTTATGGTGATCGAAAATATTGGGCGTTCACTAACGAACACGGGCAATTGACACGAGTTATTGCAGATGAAATTAAAATACAAGATGATGAGACAGAGGATGTGTTATCGTCAGGTAGATATTATGCTGATGAGGCAAAGGTACCTGGTGTTGAAAGTGATGAATTAGACGAAGGACACATTATTGCTGACTCACTTGGTGGTGTGTCGAATGCTTATAATATTACTCCACAAGATAGTACGCTAAACCGACATGGTGATCAAGCTTATCTCGAAAAGACTATCCGAGAAGCGGGCGGAGCTACTAATTTTGAAGCTAATATAACTTATCCCGATACCGAAACACAAATTCCTTCTAGCTATCAATATACTTATACTATAAATGGAAATGAAGTAACAGATTCATTTGATAATGTGAACCCTGATGAACTAAATGAGTCACTTGGGTTAACTGGTAATAAGGAGCCAGAGTCTGAGCCAGCAACTTCAACAGGGGATGATGAGACAGTTGCGGACGTTGATTCTGATGGTAATGGACAAGTGACAATTGCAGAAGCTGAAGCTGCAGGGTTCAGCATGCCAATAAATAGTGATCATTGGTTATATGCGCATATGGACGATCGAGATAATGATGGGGTCGTAGGTGAATAATATTTCACTTTTTTATTGAAATATTAAATAAATGATATAAGTTTAATTCTATACTGACATACTGTTGATAATTAAAGAAAAGTTTATTACTGTATATGCATTACTTTCATAAAAGGCTGGTTGCTTTTGCACACCCGCCTTTTATTTTTGATTTTGAAAGGTATATAGTATTCATATTATTTTCAAATTATAAATTGTTCTATTATGCTAAGATTATTATAAAAATTGTTAAGAGAAACTAAGAGAGGATTTTTAAAATGACGAAACCGAAAATATATACGATGGCTTTCGGCTCTGTATACCCGCATCTGATTAAAAAAGTTGAAAAGAAAGCAAGAACTAAAGCTGAAGTAGATGAAATTATTTGTTGGATGACAGGATATACGCAAACACAAATAGATAAACTTATTGATGACGGAACGGATTATGAAACATTTATTTTACAAGCACCAGAGTTAAATCCTAATAGAACTAAAATTACAGGTGTCATATGTGGTATTCGAGTTGAAAATATGGAGCCGTCAATTATGAAAGAAATTAGATACTTAGATAAAATGATTGATGAACTAGCTAAAGGCAAAACTTTGGAAAAAATATTTAGAGACGCACAATCATAAAATAATTTAAGTAAGTGTTTAAAATAAGTTGAAGTGTAAAGAATAGGGGTGATTTCATGCTTGTTGAGTTGAAAAATGTTGCAAGAAGAAAACAAGGAAAAGAAATAATTGAAAATGTGAGTTGGCAAATAAGTGAAGGCGAAAAATGGATGTTATACGGCTTAAATGGTGCAGGTAAAACAACATTACTCAACATCTTAAATGCTTATGAACCACATACATCAGGGACGCTATCATTGTTTGGTATGCAGCCAGGGAACAAAGGTTATTCTGCAGATAATGTACGTGATCAAATAGGGTTTGTTTCAAGCAGTTTAATGAATCGATTTCAAGATGGCGAAATTGTATTAGATGTAGTCATCAGTGGTATTTTTAAATCAATAGGCGTTTATAAAGAAGTGAAAGCGAGTCATATTGAAATGGCTAAGCGATATTTAGAGCAAATGGGTATGCGTCAATTTGAAAATCAATATTATGGCTATTTATCAACGGGTGAAAGACAAAAAGTATTGATTGCTAGAGCATTAATGGGTGATCCTAAATTAATGATTTTAGATGAACCTGCTTCAGGATTAGACTTTATAGCACGCGAAGATTTGCTCAGTGCACTTGATAAATTATATAAACAAAATCCAAAACTTGCGGTGATTTATGTAACACATTTTGTTGAAGAAATTACACAAAATATTCAACGCGGCTTTTTATTGAAGGATGGTACATGTTATAAGCAAGGAGAACTACAGTCTGTATTAAATAGTGACACTTTAAGTAATTTTTTCAATAGAGATGTGAGTGTGGTTTATCAAAATCAACGCTACTCACTATTTTTAAGACGATAACGCGTTGCGGAAAAGGAAATATAATGCCATAATTTAATACGATAACATGTGATGGAGGATTACTTAGATGGATAATGTGAGAGCAATATTTTTAGATATGGATGGTACGATTTTACATAAAGATAACCGGGTAGATACGGAAACAACTGAAGTGATTCAACAATTAAGAAACCTTGGTTATAAAGTGTTCTTAGCAACTGGTAGAGCACATGACGAAATTCATTATTTGGTGCCCGAAACTTTTGAAGTAGATGGCATTATAAGTTCGAATGGAACGTTAGGTGTAGTGGAAAAAGAGACTATTTTTAAACATGGTCTTTCATATAATACAGTAAGTGAAGTTATTAAACGTGCAAAACAAGAAGCAATATATTATGAAATCTTCCCATTTGGCAGTGACCGTGTCGTGCTTAAAGAAGATGAAGCATGGGCGAAGGCATTATTTGAACCAGCAACACCACCGGGCAAAGTAGGAGAAAGTGAATGGACTTCTAGAAGAGAGTCTTTAAAAGGCAAAGTAGATTGGGAAGATACTATTCCTGATACGTCATTTTCAAAAATTTATTTATTCTCACCTGAATATGAGAAAATCACTAATTTCCGTAATCAATTAATCGAAGATAGTGCAGCATTACAAATCAGTGTATCAAATTCATCACGCTTTAATGCAGAGACTATGGCGTTTAATACAGACAAAGGCACAGGTATTAAAGAGATGATTGAACACTTTGGTATTAATCAGGAAGAAACTTTAGTCATTGGTGATAGTGATAATGATAGAGCAATGTTTGAATTTGGACATTATACTGTTGCTATGAGAAATGCGAGACCTGAAATTCAGGCTTTAGCAAAAGATGTAACATCTTTAACGAATGAAGAAAATGGTGCAGCAGCATATCTAAAAGAACATTTCATAAAATAATAAACATAAAACTGATAGGTTCTCTTGAAAAAGATTATCTATCATTTTTTTAATATGTTCAAGAACTTTATAATACACGATATAGATAGAATGCACATAATAGGGGTTTAAAACTCGATGGATAAATAAGCGGTATAAATGTATCGAAATATAAAAATTGCCAATGTAGACATTTAAAATGCTACATTGGCAATTCGTGTTTCTGATATATATTATTTATCTGTTTTGTTAATTTGATCTTTTAAATCTGAAGCTTTATCTTTTGTAGTATCTTGAATATTATTACTTTTATCGTTTAAGTTATCTTTTGCATTTTCTTGTATATTGTCACTTTTATCACTTAGATTAGACTTCGTTTTTTCAGTAGTATTATTTACACTGTTTTCTATTTTTGAATCATTGTTTGATTGTTTTTTAGAGTTCTTTTTATCTTTTTTTATTTCAGCTTTATCTATACTTTCACCATTACGGTTATAATATTGAATAATCGCTAATATATTCATATAGTAAATGGCTAATCTTACAATAATAACGATAATAGATATAATGTAAATTAGAATCATTGCGACAGTTTGTGAAATACCGCCTGTTGAAATTGAAATTAATTGACTAACAGGATTTGCAAGGATAATTACGATTAAGTTTAATAGTAATATACCAAGGTAGAATTTAAACCAAGTTTTCTTACCATTTTTAACGCCCTTGAATCCACGTTTAACAGCTGCCCAAGCACCAACACTAGGATCTTTAACAAATGCTACAGTAAAGTTAATAATTACAATAGCAAAGAACCAATAAATAAATGATTGAATAAAGACGGTAATTGTTGCTGCAATAATTTGGAAAGTTAGTGAAAGACCAAGTGCATGATCAGAACTACTTAATGGACCTTGTAGTGCAGTGAATAATTGCATGATACCTAAATTAAGTACTTTAGATACGAGTAAATTGAGCGCGAATAAAATTAGAATGAATAATAAAGTGAATAAAGCTAATTTTAAACTTTTAAGATATTTACCTTTTTTAAAGACTGAGAATAAATCTTTTAATTTAACCTTGTCTTTATTTAATGCTTTGTCTATAGTGTATATAGTTCCAACTATTAATGGGTAACCGATTAATACAAAAATCAATAGTGGAATCAGAATTGTTAGTATCAACATAAATATTGAACCACCGATTGGTTGTTGCATTGCCATCGACATTGCGAATTTATAAATTGCAGGTTGAACTGGTATAAACGATAAAATTGTTAAAGCAAATAATATGATAAAACTTACAATTGAAAACAGTATTGTTTTAGCATTTTGGGGTTTTACATTTTGCAAAGCTAGTTTATGATATTTAAACAAATTTTAAGCACTCCTTTTTAGTGATAACAATACGATATCAAAAAATTGAAGATTTTAAAATTAATAGGTAACAAATTGGCTATAAAATGTTAGAATATCCTAATGAGAAAAAGTTGAAAGGAGATATCATCATGAAATTTGCAATTATTACTGATGTACATGGAAACTTTGATGCATTGGAAACCGTTTTGGATGATATTGATAGAAGAGAAGGAATCAATAAAATATTTAATCTAGGCGATAATATCGGAGTAGGGCATGAAACAAATAAAGTGCTTGATGAAATTTTCGATAGAGATGATATGGAAATCATTGCAGGTAATCATGATGAAGCGGTTATGTCGATCGTAAATGATACTCCTTATCCAGAAGACTTAAAGGATAAATTCTATGAACATCATCAATGGATTGAAAGTCATTTAGATGAAGACTATTATGACAAATTAGATGAATTACCACGTGTAATTGAGAAGACTTTTAATAATAAAAAAGTATTGTTTATTCATTATGAAATTGCCAATGAGAAATTAAGTACACCTATTGATGGACAACCTTATAGTCCAATTGTTGAGCCAAGTGAAGAAAACGTTAAAGCATTATTTGAAGACAAGAATGCTGATTTAATCGTTTTTGGACATAATCATACAGTGCATTTTTATGATGACAAATCTACTGTATATTTTAACCCTGGTTCTGTAGGACTTAATAATGGTGCTTATGCAGTATATGGCATTATAACAATTGATGAAAATGAATTCTCATGTGAACGTATTAAAGTTCCGTATGATAATGAAGAATTTATAAGAGGCTTTACTGAAAAACAAGTACCAGCAAAAGATCTAATCTTTGATAAGTTTATTTAAATTATCAACGGTCTATTAAAAATATAAGGTTTCATAAATGAAAAGTGATTTTCCAATTTTGTTTGGAAAATCACTTTTTTTAATGTGAGTGTGAATGATGTGTTGTTTGTTTTGAATAAATTGCAGAACATAAAAGATTATTATCATGTAGATGATCAGTTGTTTCTAGCTGTATGGTCATATGTTGAATATTTAAGTGTTCTAATTTATGTTCTAATCTGTTTAAGAGCACTTCACCTTCTTCAATAGTCATCGTATTTGGCACTACAGCATGACAACTTAAAGCATTCATTTCGTTGGAAATTGTCCAAACATGACAATCATGTATATTTTTAATTTTTTCTTCTTCCGTAATCATAGAAAAGACTTGATTCATATTAACATCACTTGGCGTACCTTCCATCAAGATATTGAGAGAAGATTTTGTTATGCCCCAGCTACTTTTAATAATAAGTACAGATACAATGATACTGGCAATTGGATCGGCGATTGTTAAGTTGAAATTCCAGATAAGCACAGCAGCTATAATTGCACCTACTGAACCTAATAAGTCTCCGATTACATGAAGAAATGCGCCACGCATATTAATATTGTGTGATGTGTCTCCGCCCTTAAACATTAAATAAGCAACTATAATATTAACTATTAGTCCGGTAACACTAATTATAAACATTTCTGTGGATTGAACTTCTTGAGGATCAAAGAAACGACCAATAGCTTCAACAATAATAATAATGCCTATAACGAATAATGTGACTCCATTAAATAATGCAGCCAATATTTCAAATCTTTTATAACCAAATGTTTTATGTTTATTAGCATGTCTTTCAGCATAAATAAAAGCAAGTAGCGCTACACCTAAAGAAATTGTATCACTAAACATGTGTAGACCATCAGAAAGTAATGCCAAACTATTAGAAACAAAGCCGCCAATAATCTCAACAATCATAAAGGTTCCAATAATTAGAAAACTAATAAGTAATATTTTTTTGTTATTTGTGTGCACATGACCATGTGCATGATTGTGTCCATGGTGTTCAGATTCAGACATGTCAAACGCCACCTTCCTTATTGTTGATGTGTTGCGTGATGTATCGCTTGTTTTAATAGGGTAGTAACATGCGTATCATCTATGGCATATATCATAGATTGACCATCACGTTTAGCTTTCACTAAATGAGCTTGTTTCAGTACACGCAATTGATGAGAAACATTTGATTGGCTCATCTCTAATTTGTGAGCAATATGACCGACACTATTTTCGCCATGTGATAATAAGTGCATAATACGTAAACGATTGCCTTCACTTAATGCTTTGAAAATTTCAGTCACGTTATCAATTGTTTGTGAATCTAAAGATTCATTCATTACGTAAAGCCTCCTTATATTAATATATGAACATTTATTCATATATTAATATAAGGAGGCTTTATTGTCAAAGTATAATTCACTTTAGTTTTAAAATCCCACAGAAGTGGTAGACTTTTAAGTAGCAACTACCTTTAAGGAGGCAATAATTTATGAGTATATTAGTAATTGGAGCAAATGGTGGCGTTGGCCAACATCTAGTAAATCAATTAAAAGAACGTGGTGAAAGCTTTACAGCTGCTGTAAGAAAGCAAGAACAAGTAGACGCGTTAAAAGATAAAGGCATAGATGCAACTTTAATAGATGTAGAAACGGATGATATCAAAACATTGACTGAAAAGGTTAAAGGATTCGACAAAGTTGTCTTTTCTGTTGGATCTGGTGGTAACACAGGTGCAGATAAAACAATCAGTGTGGATTTAGATGGCGCAATTAAATCAATTAAAGCAAGTGAAGCCAATAACGTAAAACAATATGTGATGGTTTCAACTTATGATTCTAGAAGAGAGTCATTCGAAGCAAGTGGAGGTTTAAAACCATATACAATTGCGAAACACTATGCTGATGAATATCTTAAACAAGCAGATGTAGGTTATACAATTGTACATCCGGGCGGTTTATTAGATGATGCAGGTACGAATAAAATTGAAGTAGGTGCATTTTTTGAAGGTAGAGGATCAATCCCTCGCGAAGATGTAGCATCTGTATTAACAAAAGTATTGACTGAAGATGACTACTTAAATACTGAGTTCCAAATTGTTAGTGGCGATGAAGAAATTTCAACCGCTTTATCAAATTTTAATAAGTAATTATCGATTTTAGAGCGGACTTTAGAGGGCCAATTTACATAGAAGTGTAAATTGGTTCTTTTTTTATTTGAAATATATAGCTTATAATATAAATAAATAGCAAAAATTTGATACAATAATAGATATCGTTTGGAGGTAATTATGAAAATTTCAAACACGAAAATCTATGAACAAATCGCTGACATTCTGTTAGAAAGTATAAAATCAGGGGAGTATCAAGTGGGTGATAAGTTACCTTCTATACAAAAACTTGGTCAACAGTATGGTGTAAGTGTTGCATCAGTGAGAGAAGCATTAAATGCTTTAAGAACAATTGGAATTATAGAAATGAAACAAGGGTATGGTACATTTATTAAGCAAATAGAACCAACCTTTTTTGAATTAGGTGATAAGTTCACATCGTTAGATCAAATTACAGAACTTTTAGAGTTAAGAGAAATCGTAGAAAGTGCTACGGTAGAAAAGGCTGCCATACATCGTAATGAAGCAGATTTAGTGAGTTTAAAGAAAGCATTGGATGAAATGGGTGAAGCGGTAACCGATGGCACATCTGGGGAAAAAGCAGATTTACAATTTCATCTTTCAATTGCAAAGGCAGCCAAAAATTCATTGCTAGTTGAGCTATTAAATAACATTTCTGAATTAATGCAAGATTCAATGGAAGAAACAAGAAAGATATTTATTTATAGCAAACAAAAGACAATGAATAAACTACATGAAGAACATGTGATTATTTATAATGCAATCGTAGAACAAAATGCTACCAATGCAGTTAAAGCCATGGAGTCACATTTATTAGAAGTTAAAGAAACAATTTTAGCTAATTTTAAAGAGCAATAATATTTGGAAAGCATCTGGGAGTGTGTCAGCAATCTAATTTTTAAAACAGCTTTTGTAGTGTGAAGTTAGGTCGGCAAAGAGGACTTAAAAATAGGAATAAAAGCATTAATATAAGCGTAATTTCAATTTAGACAGCTACTGCCAATGTAACAGTATGGTTGCGACAGGTATTTATGTTTCAGTCTTATTGAAAAAAGCACCTATTTCAATTTTAAAAAATGAAATAAGTGCTTTTATTTTTTTGATTTTATTAAGTTTAAGGCATAAATTTTTTACTTTAGGTTGTTGAGCAATAATAAAAGCCCAAACTAAGGAAGTTTGGGCTTTATCGCAAATTTTATATTTTTGAAAAAGTAATCAGCTTTTTCAAGTACATCATAATAAACTTTTAATTACCTTATATGTAAAACAGATAGAGTCTGTTTTTGTGACTCTATAGTAATTATAATATTTTTAAGTCTATAATGGCAAGTATTTTTGTAAAAAAATTTACGACAATAATATAATTGTTCATTAAAATGACGAAAAATGTAATTGAGTCAAACAAAATAATCTATTATGCTTTATAAATAATTGATATAATAACAAGTGATTTTAGTATCGTTGAACGTTGAACTAGTCGTTTATAACGCGCAGCGTTATATGATACAATCTTTATAGCTCAAATAAAAAATACAAAACCATACATAAAAATTTCCGTTAAAAGTATTTTATATAGAAAGACTTAAAATTTGAATGAAGCAACTTAAGAATTTGGAGGTGTGATTAATGCCATTATTTTTAAAACCAATTTTCCATGAAAAAATATGGGGTGGCAATAGATTAAAAGAATTAGGATATGATTTACCAAGCGATTGTATTGGAGAAGCATGGGGGATATCAGCGCACCCAAATGGCAAATGTGAGATATTAAATGGACCATACAAAGGTCAAACTTTAGATCAAGTTTGGAATGAGCACAGAGAATTGTTTGGTGATTTTCCAAGCAAAGAATTCCCGTTAATGACTAAAATTGTTGATGCTAAGGAAGCATTGTCAGTACATGTTCATCCAGATGATGCGTATGCTTATGAAAAAGAGAACGGGCAATATGGAAAGTCTGAATGTTGGTACATAATCGATGCTAAAGAAGATTCAGAAATTATCTATGGGCTTTCTGCAGAAACAAAAGAGTTAGCCATAGATAAATTAAATGACGGAGAGTATAATGGTTTATTTAATAAAGTTAAAGTTAAACCAGGAGAATTTTATTTTATCCCTGCAGGTACAATCCATTCCATAGGTGCAGGTATTCTAGTGTATGAAACGATGCAATCTTCAGATGTAACGTATCGCGTGTATGATTTCGATCGTGAACATGACTCAGGACATAAACGTGAACTTGACCAAGGAAAAGCTAAAGACGTCATTGAAATAGCCAATGAAAATATCAATATTGCTACAGATACTGAAATCATTGAAAATCACAAACGTACACAACTCGTATCTAATGATTTTTTCACAATTGTGAAATGGCAAATTTCAGGTACACTAAATTATATGAAACCAAGAGAGTTTGTTCTCGTATCAGTACTTAAAGGTGAGGGACAAGTGATTATTGATGGCGAAGTTTATGATTTAAATCATGGACAAAACTTTATTCTAACTTCAGACGACTTAGATACAATATTTGAAGGAGACTACGAACTAATAGTTAGTTACTTATAGAAAAAATGGAGTGTTTTGAAATGTATAAATTTTTGTATATCTCATTAGTTTGTGGAATGTTAGCAGGTGCAGGCATATTTTTAAAATTACCAATTTTTCCTTCTATGGCATTTCCAGTAATGATAGGAGTAATTGGGATAATTTCATCATTGATTACAATTCCTAATAAAGAGATAAGCGGTTTATTAAAGCTTGGCGGGGTTATGATTAACATCATGCCGATTATGGCTGCGTTTGCCGTAGCGTAATAGCCAATAAGTTTAGTATCTTTACATTATTGTAGAAGATACTTTTTTTGTGATTTTATGAAAAAAACAGAACAAAAACAATTTGAAATATACTTTACGAAGTATCTTAAGATTAATTATTTGTGTGCTGTGAGAATTTAGCTGAAAATATTTAAATAAATATTGCAAAATATAATATTTATTTTTACAGTTTTATGTCAAAAGAAATATGCTAAAATGAAACTAAATTGGGAGGTGGCAAGTGTGCAAAAAGTACGGGGTATCATGATGACCTTGGTAATTGCAATGGTTGCAACAATATTAGGAAGTGAATTTCCAGTCATTGGCGGTGCAATTTTTGCTATTATTATAGGAATTATTATCAATAATATAATTTTAATTCCTAAAAAATATGAAGCTGGTATCAAGTATAGTAGCAAAAAGATTTTGCATTACAGCATTATCGTGCTTGGGTTTACATTGAGCTTTCAATCTATTGGAGCAATTGGATGGAAATCGTTACCAATCATTATCATTACTTTACTTGCTGCCTTTATCATTGTGTTTTTGTTAATGAAGATATTTAAAATTAATGAACATCTAAGTATTTTAATAGGGGTTGGAACAGCAATATGTGGTGGATCGGCAATTGCTGCAACAAGTCCAGTAATTAAAGCGAAAGAAAGTGAAGTAGCATTCGCTATTTCTACGATATTTTTATTTAATTTAATAGCAGTATTTGTATTTCCACCATTAGGCCACGTATTAAATATGGGGCAAACTGCATTTGGATATTTTGGAGGAACAGCTATTAATGATACTTCAAGTGTGATTGCTGCAACTTCAAACTATGGCAATACAGCCTTAGAAACAGGGGCAGTTGTAAAATTAACGCGTACTTTAATGATTATACCGGTGGTACTCTTTTTTACATATAGAACGATACGTAAAGAAAAAGCGAAACAAACTGATACATCTATTGCTAAAATATTTCCATGGTTTATTGTATGGTTTATCGTAGCATCTTTAATAAGCACTGTTTTTAATTTTTCACCAACAGTGATACATGTATTCCAACAAATTTCATTGTTTTTAATTACAATGGCGATGGCTGGCATTGGATTAAGTGTTGATTTTAAACAATTTAAACAAGCAGGTATGAAACCGGTAATGCTTGGGTTAGTAACATGGATTGTCGTCATTATTTCAAGTTTAATTACGATGAAGTTGATAAACTTATTGTAATGTTTGTTCAGAAAGAAATTTTTGCATATAATAGGCTAGATAGAATTTTTATATGAGATAAGGAGTATCTAAATGGCAGAGGAAACAAGTTATTTTTGGTTGAACTGCGGATATAATCGCTGGAACCATAATGAACTATTAGTAGGTCAGACGACATTATTTGAATCAGGTGCACAATTTAATCCTTCACAAGGTTTCCGATCATTTAAACAAGCTAAAGTAGGAGACCGTGTTATCTTTTATCAAGTACAAATGGATACTGGTTTATTAGGTTTGGGTGAAATTACAAGTGTACAAACAGGTGCTCAAAATAAAATTCGTGTTCATTTTCAATTACAAGAACAGCTTAAACCATTAACTGCGGATTATTTGAAAAGAAGCGAACAATTAGAATTTAGAATGAGAAATATGAAAGAAACTTTATTTAATCAAATAACACAAGAAGAATTTGAGTTAATTGTTAGTTTAGGTAAAGGAGAAACAAAAATTCCTCGATACTTTTTTATAGCGGAAGAACAAGAGTTCGAACCTAAATCATACAATACAATATATACGCACACATATAACGGTATTAAACGAAATGGTTATCATTTTTACACGCAACTTGAAATAGGTGATCAACTTATTTTTTATAATAAAAATAGAGATCAGTCCGTCATTGGTGTAGGAGAAGTAAGTAAGCATATACATGAAAAATCACCTATACCTGGGAGAACAAACAGTACTGCAATTGAGGTTTATTTTGAAAAGGAAATTGACCCTGTTTCATTGGGTACATTAAACAAACATCCTAAATTGAAAAATTTATATTATCTTCAAGAAAACGCAAAGCAAGCTATTGCTAGCATGTCAAAAACACAATTCGATGCGATTCGTGAAATAAGTAAAAATGATGGTATGAAATCACAGTTTGAAGCTGTTAAAAGTGGTCAGATGATTGATGAACATACTGAAGATTTAAAACCGTTTATTTTACTCGTAGTTGATAAAGGAGAAGGCTTAAAGGCAGCTGAAGATTTATTACAAAAAACGAATGCGAAACCAGTGATAACTTCTGGTCATCCTGACTTTTCTGAAGATATGTTGTACGGGAAGTATTTACCAAATGAAACAGGTGCACTGTACTACAGAGAAGGGTTTATAACGAATCTTATGCCTCGTACAGATAAAAGCTACCTTGTTATAGATAACTTTAATCGTATTGATCCTGATATATTCCAAACATATATCAATGTGCTTGAAGGTTATGAAATAACATTACCACGCTATAATAGAGATGGTAGTATGGTTAAATGGTCTAGAAAAAAAGATTCATTTTATCATTTTAATCCAAATTGGCATATTGTGGGTATCACATATGATGACTTAAATGAAATTAAGCAAAAATATACTGAACAATTTTTGAAATATACAAGAATCGTGAAAGTAAATCAAGACTAATTCTAAGTCATAACTTATTTAAAGTTAATAATATAAGATAAGCTATGGATATATCCATACTTAAAATAGAAGCATCAATTCATTGTATTTTATCAATGGATTGGTGCTCTTTTAAATTTTTGTAGTTTAAAGTGTTAGTCCGATTTAGTTTAAAACGTCCCAGCGGTTATAATTAGAGGATAAATGACAATAAAATAGGATAACGAGTGATATAATGATTTAATTTTATAATTTTAGGATATAATAATAGTGTGGAGAAATCACATTCTCTTATGAAGTGACAATATAATATTTTACTGTTAGGGGTGAAGTATATGCCAATAATATATTATGATGCCAATTGTGTATATTGCTATAACTATGCAATTTGGCTAATACAAAATGGTTTGTCAAGACGTTATCAATTTGCTGAATTACAAGGAGAAACAGCACAAAATTTATTTGAAAATTATCCTGAAACAAAACAATATGACAGTGTTATATTGCAAGAAGGGGATCATTTCGAATATAAATCTGATGCAATCACTACACTAATCACAACACTGACAAATTATAAATGGATCGGTATATTGCTACATTTGACGCCTAAACCACTTAGAGATTTAGGATATCAATTGTTTGCTGATAATAGGGATAAAATGTGGAAAACGCATTGGCATCAGCCTAATGCTTATGAGCAATCATTTTTTATTGATTGAATAGACGGAGGAAGCAAATATGGAGAACATTGTTGTAATAGGTAGTTCATCAATTGATTTAGTAGTGAAAACAGACGTTTTACCACAAGCAGGTGAAACAGTTATGGGTAATTCATTTTTTACAACTACTGGTGGCAAAGGTGCTAATCAGGCTGTTGCAGCAGCTCGTTTGAGTAATAAGGTATATATGATAGGCGCTGTAGGCGATGATGAAAATGGTAAACAGATTATTGAGAACTTAGAACAAAACAATGTAGATACAACTTTTATGGATAAAATTGAAAATGAAACATCTGGAACAGCGCATATTACACTGTTTGAAGATGATAATCGAATCATCGTTGTGCCTGCTGCTAATAATCATGTAACGCCTGAAAAAGTGTTACCAAAACTCGAGCGCTTTGGTGCAGGAGATATTATTTTGATGCAACATGAAATACCAGAACATACAATTAAAGAAGTGACAGATTATGCTGTGAAACATGATATGAAAGTAATATTAAACCCAGCACCATATCGTAACATTGACAAAGAAATTATAGATAAAGTGACTTGGATTACACCAAATGAATCAGAAAGTGAACTACTATTTGAAAACGGAGTAGATGAAGCACTGAAAGCTTATCCTCGTAAGCTTATTGTAACTAAGGGAGCAGCAGGTGCTATGTTTTACAATGATTCTCAACAACTTGTCAAAGGATATAAAAAGAAAGTCGTTGATACTACAGGTGCTGGTGACACATTCAATGGTGCTTTAGCTGTTGCACTAATTGAAAATAAACCTTTAGAAGAAGCCGTTGATTTTGCTAATTTAGCGGGTAGTTTTTCTGTAACTGGATTAGGTGCTCAAGGTGCGATGCCATACAGAAAAGAACTAGATTAAACCCCCTTAATTTGGGTATAATATAGTAAGATTATGAAATGACAACACAGATTAAAATAATTCTAATTTAGATAAGTTAAACACTTTACAGATTATAATGATTATTATATAATAATAAATGTAATCAAGAACTCGAGTTGTCATTTTGTAATGATAATTAAACTTAAAGGAGAGATTTTAGCATGGCAAACAGTAATAAAGACGTAGTAAAAGTATTAAATGAACAAGTGGCAAACTGGACAGTAGCATTTACTAAATTACACAATTTTCATTGGTATGTAAAAGGACCTAATTTCTTCTCATTACACACTAAATTTGAAGAATTGTATGATGAAGCAAGTCAATATATCGATGATTTAGCTGAACGTATTTTAGCAGCAGGTGGAAACCCAGTTGCAACATTAAAAGAAAGTTTAGACCTTGCAATCATTGATGAAGCTGGTAAAGGCTATAAAGCTGAAGAAATGGTAGAAGAACTATCTAAAGACTTTGAAAATATTACAAAACAATTAGAAGAAGCAATTGAAGTTGCTTCAGCTGCTGAAGATGATGTAACAGAAGACATGTTCATCGGTATGAAAACAAATATAGATAAACATAACTGGATGTTAAAATCTTATTTAGGTAAATAAGAGAATTCAGTAACATATATGAATGAATATTATATTTTGATTGAGTGAGTGGTAAGCTAGTGCGAAAATAACCTGATTTTAGATTATAAGCATCAATCTGTTATCTTTGAAGGATTGCATAGTAGCTGTCTGATAACCAGTCAACGTTGTAGGAGCGAAGAAAAATCAAATTTTGATTTTTCTTCGCTCTTTTTCTATTTAAAAATCACGACACTTATACAAAAGGCCATGAATATAATCACTATCGCAGTGAATCCATTTATTCGGAATTTCTATATCTTATCCATTTTTCATTAAAAAACAGGTCCTCCAAAACATACGTTGTTTTGAAGGACCTGTTTTATTTAAATAATGATTTGAAATATCAATTACTCAGCCATTTCGAGTGCGACTTCCATCATTTGAGTGAAAGAATTTTGACGTTCTTCAGCTGTAGTTGCTTCATCGCGTAATATATGATCACTCACTGTAAATATACCTAACGCTTTTTTACCAGCGTAAGTTGCATTTAAATATAATGCAGCAGATTCCATTTCTATACCTAAGATACCCATACGTTGCCATCTTTCATTAAACGTTGGATCAGCATTATAGAATGTATCAGATGATAATATGTTTCCTACATGTGTAGTTGCCCCAATTTCATCCGCTTTTTGTTTTGCTTTTAAAACTAAATCAAAATCAGCTAAAGGTGCGTAATGACCTGGAATATTATATTGCTCTACATAACTAGAGTTTGTAGAAGCACCTTGAGCAATAATTATATCGTAAAGGTTAACGTTTTCTTGTAATGCACCACAAGATCCAATACGGATAATTGTCTCAACATCAAAGAAATTATAAAGCTCATAAGAATAAATTCCAATACTAGGTACGCCCATGCCTGATCCCATTACTGATACTTCTTTCCCGTTATAAGTACCAGTATATCCAAACATATTTCTAACTTCGTTGAATTGTTCAACGTTTTCTAAATAGTTGTCAGCTATGTATTTTGCACGAAGCGGATCTCCCGGCATCAATACTGTTTTTGCAATTTTAGTTCCATTGGGTTGAATATGAGGTGTAGATTTTGTCATAATCATCTTCTCCTTTATGTTCTTTTATCAATTTAAAGATAACATTTGTTTATTATTATTGCGAATTTTTGTAATATAGATAATAAGAGAGTGTTTATAAAGATATCTATTTAATTTTGCTTTATAATAATAAGTGAAATGAATGTTAATTGTAAACAAAAATTAGGAGGATTTAATATGAATTACGCAAAATATATAGATCATACATTACTTAAACCGGAGTCGACTAGAGCTCAAATCGACAAAATTATCGAGGAAGCTAGAGAATTCAATTTTAAATCAGTGTGTCTTAATCCTACACATGTAAAATATGCAGCAGAAAAACTTAAAGATACAGAAGTATTAGTTTGTACTGTAATTGGATTCCCTTTAGGCGCGTCTACTACAGAAACGAAAATGTTTGAAGTTGAAGATGCTGTGAAAAATGGTGCTTCTGAACTTGATATGGTTATCAATGTTGGTGCATTAAAAGACGGACGTTATGAAGACGTACAAAAAGACATTGAAAGTGTTGTTGGCGCTGCGAACGGTAAAACAGTTAAAGTAATTATTGAAACATGTCTATTAACAGACGAAGAAATAGTTAAAGCAAGTGAACTAAGTAAAGCAGCAGGTGCTAACTTTGTTAAAACATCAACAGGGTTTGCTGGTGGCGGTGCAACTCCAGAAGACGTGAAATTAATGAAAGATACTGTTGGAGATGACTTAGAAGTGAAAGCTTCTGGTGGCGTGAGAAATCTTGAAGATTTCAACAAGATGCTTGAAGCTGGCGCAACGCGTATTGGTGCGAGTGCAGGCGTTCAAATAATTCAAGGCTTAGAAAGCGATTCTGACTACTAGAATAGTTAATACTTAAAAAAGGGATATATTATTAAGTTTGTATGATAGACAAACAGGGGAGGCCAACTCATATGAGAATGGTAGATATTATTGAAAAAAAGCGTGACGGACAAGTACTTACGAAAGAGGAAATTGAATTTTTTATAACTGGTTATACAAATGGTGACATACCGGATTATCAAGCTTCTAGTTTAGCGATGGCTGTATTCTTTCAAGATATGAATGATGAAGAAAGAGCTGCGTTAACTATGGCAATGGTTAATTCAGGTGACGTTATTGACTTATCAGATATTCACGGTACTAAAGTTGATAAGCATTCTACTGGTGGAGTTGGAGATACAACTACATTAGTACTTGCACCTTTAGTTGCAGCTGTAGGTGTACCTGTAGCTAAAATGAGCGGAAGAGGACTAGGACATACAGGCGGAACGATTGATAAATTAGAATCAGTTGAAGGTTTCCATGTTGAAATCAGTGAAGAAAAATTCGTTAAGTTAGTGAATGAAGCTAAAGTTGCTGTCATTGGGCAAACTGGTAATTTAACACCGGCAGACAAAAAATTGTACGGTCTTCGTGATGTTACTGGTACAGTAAATTCTATTCCACTTATCGCTTCATCAATTATGAGTAAAAAAATTGCAGCAGGTGCTGATGCAATTGTGCTTGATGTTAAGACAGGTAATGGCGCATTTATGAAGACGCTTGAAGATGCTGAAGCTTTAGCACATGCTATGGTAAGCATCGGTAATAATGTAGGTAGAAATACAATGGCTATCATTTCAGATATGGGTCAACCTTTAGGACACGCTATAGGTAATGCCTTAGAAGTAAAAGAAGCAATTGAAACACTACAAGGTAAAGGTCCTGAAGACTTAACTGAACTTGTAATGACCTTAGGTTCACAAATGGTTGTAGTGGGCGGCAAAGCAAAAGATTTAGAAGAAGCACGTGCATTGTTAGAAAAAGCAATACAAGATGGTTCTGCTTTAGAAAGTTTCAGAACATTTTTAGAGAATCAAGATGGAGATGGCTCAGTGGTAGACGACGTATCAAAATTACCACAAGCCAAATATCAAGTCGCATTACCAGCGGAATCATCTGGTTTCGTAACTGAAATTGTTGCGAATGAAATGGGCGTTGCCTCGATGATGTTAGGCGCAGGTAGACAAACAAAAGACGATGATATCGATTTAAGTGTTGGTCTTGTACTGCATAAAAAAGTAGGCGACAGAGTCGATGAAGGCGAACCACTATTAACAATACACAGTAATCGCGAAAACGTTGATGATGTAATAGAGAAATTGAACCAAAGTATCACAGTAAGTGAACAAGGTGCAGAACCAACATTGATTCATAAAATTATTACTGAATAGGAGTTGAGATAATGACTACACCATTTAAACGAGTACACTTAATTGTGATGGACTCAGTAGGCATAGGGGAAGGCCCTGATGCAAAAGCTTTTAACGATGAAGGCAGTCATACATTAAAACACACGTTAGAAGATTTTAATCAGTCATTACCTAATCTTCAAAAATTAGGTTTAGGTAATATTGAACCACTACCTATAATTGAAAAAGAAGCAAAACCACAAGCTTTTTACACTAAAATGAGTGAAGCCTCTGTTGGTAAAGATACAATGACAGGGCATTGGGAAATTATGGGCTTAAATATCATGCAACCTTTTAAAGTATATCCTGAAGGATTCCCTAAAGAGTTGATAGATGAAATTGAGTCAATAACTGGTCGTAAAGTAGTAGCTAATCGCCCTGCTTCTGGAACGCAAATTATAGATGAATGGGGCGAACATCAAATGAAGACTGGAGACTTAATAGTCTACACTTCAGCTGATCCAGTTCTCCAAATTGCTGCCCATGAAGATATTATTCCGTTAGAAGAACTTTATGATATCTGTGAAAAAGTAAGAGAATTGACCAAAGATCCAAAATATTTAATTGGTAGAATTATTGCCAGACCTTATCTTGGTGAACCAGGTTCCTTTAAAAGGACATCTAATAGACACGACTATGCTTTAAAACCTTTTGGCAGAACAGTTATGAATGAATTACAAGATGGTGGCTATGATGTCATTGCCTTAGGAAAAATAAATGACATTTTCGATGGCGAAGGTGTGACTGAAGCGGTTCGTACAAAAGATAATATGGACGGTATGGACAAATTAATAGAAACAGTACAACGTGATTTTAATGGACTAAGCTTTTTAAATCTTGTGGATTTTGATGCCTTATACGGACATCGTCGTGATAAAGCAGGTTATGCACAAGCGATTAAAGATTTTGATGAGCGTTTACCTGAACTTATCGAGCATTTACAAGAAGATGATTTAGTAATTATCACTGCTGATCATGGTAATGATCCAACTGCTGAAGGTACAGATCATACAAGAGAGTATATCCCAGTTCTAATGTTTAGTCCGAAAATTGCTGAATATCATGAATTATCGGTAGATGCTACATTTAGTTCGCTGGGTGCAACGATTGCTGATAATTTTAATGTGAAATTACCAGAGTACGGAAGAAGTTATTTAAAAGAAATGGGCATTGAGTAATGAAGAAAATAATTAGAATTTTATTTGGCATTGGTTTTAGCGTAGCTGGCGTGCTTCATTTTAAAGATGAAGAAAATTTCAGAAATATTGTACCTGAATATTTACCATTTAGAAAAGCCGCAGTTTTAATCACAGGTGTGTTTGAAATCGTGTTTGGTTTATTATTATTATTCAAGCAGCCTTCAACATGTTTGAAAAAAACGATAAATGCTTTTTTATGGGCTGTCTTCCCAGCTAATATTTATATGGCACGTAAAAATTTACCACTAGCTGGTAAGCAATTACCTAAATGGGCTTTGTATGGCCGTTTACCATTACAATTTATCATGATAAAAATGATTAGTAAGCTATAATCGGTTAAATAAAGAAAGTGGCTGTTAGTATCCTTATTGGAAATCTAACAGCCACTTTTTTATGCAATATAATTAAGTTAGGAATAAATGAACTCACAGTTATCTTAAGCTAATTATAGGTTAGTATGATTATTTGTTTTCTCCGTATATATCTTGCCATACTGATTTTTGATCTAAGAAAGTTTGTGCAATTTCTTTAGCGCCTTCAAGAGAATGACTTGCTGCCCAGCCACATTGTACTTCATTACAAGCAGGTACTTCTGTAGCGTTTAATACATCATTGATTGTTTGTTCGATGATGTTTAAGACATCTTCATAATCATCATGGTTAATGAATGAAACATAGAAGCCAGTTTGACAACCCATTGGGCTAATATCAACTACTTTATCTGAATGATTTCTAATATTCTCGGCCATTAAATGTTCTAGAGAATGTAAACCAGGCATTTCCATATGCTCTTTGTTTGGCTGTTTGAAACGGATATCATATTTATGAATAACATCACCGTTAGCGCCCTCCATTTTACCAGCTAGTCTGACAAATGGTGCAGATACTATCGTATGATCTAAATTGAAGCTTTCAACGTTCATTTTTGGCATGTCATATCCTCCTAATATTATAAGTAAGTTAATTGTAACAAGACCGCAATGTATTTACAATTTCTGAAACGGGTATAAATACAAAGTGGTAAAATACTAATTTATTTAAAATTCAGAAAAGGAATGACAGAAGACGAGAAACCCGATAGAATAAATAATAATTAAACACGATATAAATATTTAGCATGATATGTGGTGTTATCTATAAAATTACTTAATCCATAGTGTATGGAAGTTGAAAGTGTTTTGGTAATTCAGGAGGTAGAGTGCAAACGATGGAGAAAAAACAAATTATTTTAGATTATATAGAAAATGAAAATCATAAATACTTAGAAATAAGTCATCAGATACACCAAAGACCAGAATTAGGAAATGAAGAGATTTTTGCTTCGAGAACTTTGATTGAAGATCTAATAGCACATGATTTTGATGTGGAAACTGATATAGCAGGACATGCAACAGGATTTATTGCACGATATGACTCAGGTATAGAAGGGCCTACAATTGGATTTTTAGCAGAATACGATGCTTTGCCAGGTTTAGGACATGCTTGTGGTCATAATATTATAGGTACTGCGAGTGTATTAGCGGGTACTGCATTGAAACAAGTGATTGATAAGATTGGTGGTAAAATTATTGTCTTAGGATGTCCTGCAGAAGAAGGCGGTGAAAATGGCAGTGCTAAAGCGACTTATGTTAAAGCAGGTGTTATAGATGAGTTGGATATTGCACTCATGGTCCACCCTGGAAATGAAACATATCGAACGATTGATACATTGGCTGTCGATGTTTTAGATATAAAATTTTATGGTAAAAGTACGCATGCATCTGAAAACGCAGATGAAGCGAGAAATGCTTTAGATGCGATGATTTCTTATTTTAATGGGATAGCGCAATTAAGACAACACATTAAAAGACGCCAACGTGTGCATGGTGTGATACTTGATGGTGGTAAAGCAGCGAATATTATACCTGATTTTACACATGCGCGTTTTTATACGAGGGCTACGTCTCGAAAAGAGCTAGATGTTTTGACTGAGCGGGTTGGACAGATAGCAAAAGGTGCAGCATTACAAACAGATTGTGACTTTGAATTTGGACCAATACAAAATGGGGTTAATGAATTTATTAAAACGTCTAAATTAGATGACTTATTTGCGAAACATGCCACTGAAATGGGTGAAGCAGTTATAGATGATGATTTTGGATATGGTTCTACAGATACTGGGAATGTCAGTCATTGTATACCAACGATTCATCCTCATATCAAAATTGGTTCACGAAATTTAGTTGGTCATACACATCGTTTCCGTGAAGCAGCAGGTAGTACCCATGGTGATCAAGCATTAATTAGAGGTGCGAAAATTCTCGCTTTAATGGGGCAAGAACTTATAGAAAATAAACCATTGTTTGAAGAAATCATCGAACAATATCAATATACAAAGGGGCACAAAAAATGACAAATCATAGCTCTCTAAGACCTACATTAACACTTAGTGATCTTTACGATTCACATATTGTTTATACTTCTAGACCGTCTTATATATCGAATCCTTGGTTGGAACCCGAAGTACATCAATCTAATTTTTTGACTGGTAGAGAGCTGATTATTGCTAATGAGATGCCTGTAATCGTACACGAAGCAAGTGTAACTGATAAATTAAAAATGCTATTTGAAGCAATTGGTAAAGCTATGCCAACCAATACGCTTAAATTTCAAGATCAAAGTAGCTATGAACAATTGATACAAGATTTGGCACATGATTATAAAAAAGTTTACTTTCAATACATTCATGGTGAAGATATTTTGAATAAAAAGTATTATGCATTGGATAAGGATATTTTTGTAGCTTTAAATAATAAAGCACGTATACCAGAATGGACGAACTATAAATATCTACCTACAAGAGAAGTTGTTGATATAGATAATTTTGTAGAAACTGTAGCAAAATGGGAGTATCCATTTGTATTGAAACCTGGAGACGACCTACCAACAGCAGGTGGATATGGTGTGATGATTTGTTATAATGATGCTGATTTAGAACAAGCAAAATTGCGTATTGAAAATGCTAAAAACGAAACAGATACGATGATTATCGAACAAAAAGTAGAAGCAGTTGCAAATTATTGTGTTCAATATGCATATTCGAAGTATACTGGTGTGCGTTATATTGGGACTTCTGAACAGTTAACCAATAAATATGGATATTATAATGGAAACGAAAATGTACAAGATGTGCCTGATGCTGTAATTCAAGCGGGTAAAGAGATTATGGAAGTCGGCGTTTCGAAAGGATATTTTGGAATAGCTGGTTTTGACCTTTTGGTAGATAGCAACGATGACATTTTTGCGATAGATTTGAATTTTAGACAGAATGGCTCAACAAGTATGTTATTGCTAGAACCGTTTCTTCAAGAAGGTTATCATAAATTTTATAGTTATTTATCACATGTAGATAATTCAAAATTTTTCAACACAATTATGAAGTATGTAAATAAGGGTGTATTATTTCCGTTATCTTATTATGATGGGGATTGGTTTGATAATGAAGTTGTTAAATCAAGGTTTGGTTGCATATGGCATGGGGAAAACAAATCATATGTGGAGAAAATGGAGCAACAATTTTTAAATGATTTAGAAGAAGAATAGAACAATTACTCACAAATATAATGAATCTCTCTAGTAAATTACATTAGACGTTAATTGACTAGAGTATAAGAGTCATTTATATTTTAAGTATGGGTAAATATTATAAATGAATTGAAGGTGCTATGATGTCTTATAAACAAAATTCATTTTTCCAAGAAATTTTAGTCAATGAAGTCTTTTACGTAGCTACAAAATCAAAAGAATTAATTAGACATGAAGTATTGGGAAAAAATGTAGTATGTGCGTGGTCGGAAAAATCTAAAGCGGAAACATTTTTGAAGAAGCTTAATATTGACTACAGCAATATAAAGAAAATTGATATAGACCGTTTTGTAACATACGAAATGGATAACTTATTTGAAGAAGGCGAAGAAGTACTCATTGATGCTACTGGTACTACAGATGGCGAATTGATTAATATTGTAGAAATTACAAATGAGTTAATGTCTGATTTAGACAATATTCGTTTGAAAGAATTTGTAAACGATGTTGCTAAAGAGGACGCAGTCTTTGGTTTATCTAATCAAAAAGAAAAGCATTTTATATTGATTAGTGATGATGAACATCAAAGACCACAAATCATGCCTGTTTGGAGCATTAAAAGTAGAGCTGAAAAGGTAAGGAACGAAGACTTTGAAGAATGTGAAATTATCGAAATCGAAGGTGAAGTATTCGCTGAATGGTTAGATAATTTACGAGATGATGATAAAGCTGTAGCAATAGACTTGAAATCGGGTGTTGTAGGCACAGTTGTATCTGCTCAAAAAGTGATTGACCAACTTACATTTTAATTATTTCTAAATGCGTTTCAATGCGCTAGTATTTTGTTTTTATATTATTTGAATAATGATTAATTATGATGAGTTGTTTTGAAACTATAGATAGAAATTTGGGACATTTGTATTTTGAATTACTAGTAAAAGCAGTTTTCTACTGAAAAACGTAGAAAACTGCTTTTTTCATGTTGATATTTATAAATGAATTGCACCTAATGCACCAGAGAATGCACCATGTTCAATATAATAAGGTTTAAACCCGCGAAGTATTGTATAGTCTGTAACAACTTTTTTTAATAAATCATTATTATGAAAAGATGAACCAATATAAGCGACATTTTCAGTATTATTTTCTCTAGCAACAGTAATAGACATTGTGGTAATAACTTCCCCAACAACACCTATAACAGATGCTAATTTATCAGCATCTGTAAAATTGGCATCCAAATTATGTAGGACATGGCCAAAGTTTGCTGCTGTAAGGTCACCTGAGATAGGTGGTTCACTGTCCTTATAAATATGTTTAACTTTCAAGTCAATAATCTCTCTATTTCCATTTTGAGCTGTATCAGTTAATTGTTTATAATCTTTAATACCAGTTAATAAATATCCAAGCCCTTGAATCATTCCACCACCTGCGCCAACGCCACCTACACGTTGTTGATGATTACCGTCTGAAAAGTGTAATGAAGTGCCGGTACCGACGTTAGTAAAGATGTAATCATCTAATAAGTGCTCTTGTTCTACTAAAAGTATTTCTAAACCTTTTGCAGCCGCATCAAATTCGACAAAAATACGCGAAGGACAAGTCAAGTGTTCTTGTATTAATGCAGCCTGTCCACCAGTTAAACTAATGCTTTCACAATTTTGTTGATTTAACCATGAGATAACATCATCAATTTCAGTAGTTGATTTTGTTGTGTATACACGTTCCCCGTTATTGTCTTGAACTATCTTAATTAGAGTTCCACCAGCATCAATGCCAATCTTCATCTCTATTTCCCCCCAAATAAATTTACATTATAACTAATATTATAATAAAATAGGGGAAAATCAAATATGAAATTAAAAGGAGCGTTCTTTTATGATGCAATTAAGTCCGTTTATTAAAGTAGACGACGTTGATGAAGCTGTGAATTTTTATAAAAATGCGTTTGGTGGAGAAGAAAAAATATTAAACGAAACAAATGGACGACGACTGCATACAGAATTGCATGTGAATGCAACAGTGATATTACATATATCAAGTACATACGGAAAAGAATGGCATAATGATAATACTAATATTATTTTGACCTTTGACGATTTAGAAGTGCAACAACAAGTATATAACGCTTTGAGTAAATTTGGTGAACCACATATGCCGCTTGAAAAAACATTTTTCAATGCTATGCATGGTCAAGTTAAAGATCAATTTGGTGTGAATTGGCTCATGAATTGCTTTTTAAACTAAACGGTTTAATATAGGTTATAATTAGTTAGAAAGTGGTATTAATAAATAATTACTAAGTTTTAAATAGGGGATAGGATATGTTTATTAAAAAACAATTTGAAGGAATTACAGTTCAAGTGTATGAAGATAAATATAAAGATGCACTTTATAATTTTAAATTGAATGAGCGCCAACAAATTTATTCATCTTTGCCGAGTGATGTTTTAGAAGATGCGTTGCACGATAAAGATAGAATTGCAAACATCGCATTAAATAAAAAAGGGGAAGTTGTAGGATTTTTCGTTTTGCATCAGTATTATCAACATGAAGGCTACGATACACCAAAACAAGTGATTTATGTTAGATCACTATCTGTTAACCAAAATTTTCAAGGTTATGGTTATGGTACTAAAATGATGATGTATCTTCCACAATATGTTCAATCTTTATTTCCAGATTTCAACCACTTATATTTAGTCGTTGATGCGGAAAATGAGAGTGCTTGGAATGTTTATGAACGTGCAGGTTTCATGCACACTGCAACTAAAGAAGAAGGACCACTAGGAAAAGAAAGATTATATTATTTAGACTTAGATTCAAACCATGTATCATCATTGAAATTAAAGCCAAATACGGAAGATGTGCCGTTCAACATTCATATTATTGATTTATTTAAAGATGGAAACAAAGTAGGATTTATTGCAGTAGAAAAACATGAACAACGTATGAATATTTCTTCTGTAGAGGTTAATAAATCAGAAAGACACAATGGTATTGCGGAAAGTGCTTTGAGACAACTTTCTACATATATCAGAAAGTATTTTGATGATGTCAGTCTGTTGACAATTACACTATATGGTGAGAATAATGAATTAAAACCGTTATGTATCAATAGTAACTTTGTTGAAATCGAGTCTGCGGATGATTTTAAAGTATTTGAAAAGCATATAAATTATTAATAGAGATTGCGAAATCACAAATTGTCATTTATAATTTACATTTGTTATTATTACTTAAGATGAACTTAGTACGGATTTGGATAAATGCCTTTGAAAGGAAGAATAAATAATGAGAATTCAAGATTATACAAAAGAAATGGTTGATGAGAAATCATTTATCGATATGGCCTATACGCTATTAAATGAAAAAAATAGTACTATGAATTTATACGATATCATCGATGAATTTAAAGCGCTTGGACATTATGAAGACCATGAAGTAGAACATAGAATTGTACAATTCTATACAGACTTAAATACTGACGGTCGTTTTTTAAACGTTGGAGAAAATATCTGGGGATTACGTGATTGGTATTCAGTAGATGATATTGAAGAAAAAATTGCGCCAACAATTCAAAAATTCGATATATTGGATGATGACCCAGAAGAAGATAAAAATTTAAAATTACTTGGTGAAGATGAAACTGATGACGATGATGACATCCCAGCTGTAACTGATGACCAAGAAACTTTGAATGATCCTGAAGAACCAAAAGAAGACGAAGTTGAAGAAGAAGGCATTGTTATTGATGAAGATGATGAAGACTTTGATGATGAAGACGAAGAAGAAGATGAAGACGAAGAAGCCGAGGAAGAAACTGAAAAATAATTATTTGAGATTTAATTGACTTTTCTCGTGAAAATGATAAAATTTTATTCGGGCTCCTTTAATTAGGACGACGTGTATAAATATTATACGCTCCCCCTTACAACGATGTGAGAGGGAGCGATTTTTTTATTTAAATGACTATAAAAAATTTATGAATTCTTTGAAATTAGGTAATTGCTTAGAGCAATAATTTATACATATGAAAATAATAAATGATAATTATAATATGTAAAACACGCTATTACACAAAAAATTAAGCAATTGATTTTAAAAATTCGATGTCAATATCGGTATTGATTGAAAAAACTGTTTTAATAACTAGGAGGCAGAACATGACAAAATTTATTTTTGTAACTGGTGGAGTTGTTTCTTCATTAGGAAAAGGTATCACAGCAGCATCTTTAGGAAGACTATTAAAAGATAGAGGGCTAAAAGTAACAATCCAAAAATTCGATCCATATTTAAACGTAGATCCTGGAACGATGAGTCCATATCAACATGGTGAAGTTTTTGTTACTGATGATGGTGCAGAGACAGACTTAGACTTAGGACACTATGAACGATTTATAGATATTAACTTAAATAAATATTCTAATGTTACAGCTGGTAAAGTGTATTCTCACGTATTGAAGAAAGAACGTCGTGGTGATTATTTAGGAGGAACAGTACAAGTTATCCCGCATATCACAAATGAAATTAAAGAACGTTTACTTTTAGCAGGAGAAAGCACAAATGCTGATGTTGTTATTACTGAAATCGGTGGAACAACAGGGGATATAGAATCATTACCATTTATTGAAGCCATTAGACAAATTCGCAGTGACTTAGGTCGCGAAAATGTAATGTATGTACACTGTACATTATTACCGTATATTAAAGCTGCTGGAGAAATGAAAACGAAACCAACACAACATAGTGTAAAAGAATTACGCGGTTTAGGTATTCAGCCTGATTTGATTGTGGTTCGTACAGAATATGAATTAACACAAGATTTAAAAGATAAAATCGCTTTATTCTGTGATATCGACAAAGCAAGTGTAATCGAATGTCGTGATGCAGAATCACTATATGAAATTCCTTTACAGTTAAGCAAACAAGATATGGAAAACATTGTGATTGATCGTTTAGAACTTAATCCAAAATACGAAACACAGTTAGATGAATGGCAATATTTACTAGACACAGTGAATAATTTAGATGGCAAAGTGACAATTGGTTTAGTTGGTAAATATGTAAGTCTTCAAGATGCTTATTTATCGGTTGTTGAATCATTAAAACATGCAGGTTATCCATTTAAAAAAGATATTGAAGTAAGATGGATTGATTCTAGTGAAGTGACAGATGATAATGTGTCAGAAATATTATCAGATGTAGATGGTATTTTAGTCCCAGGTGGATTTGGATTCCGTGCAAGTGAAGGAAAAATTTCTGCGATTAAATATGCACGTGAAAATAACGTACCGTACTTTGGTATCTGTCTAGGTATGCAATTAGCAACGGTTGAATTTGCTAGAAATGTACTTAACCTTGAAGGTGCACATTCAGCAGAATTAGATCCAAACACGCCGTATCCAATTATTGATTTACTACCTGAACAAAAAGATATTGAAGATTTAGGCGGTACGTTACGTTTAGGACTTTATCCTTGCCATATTAAAGAGGGTACATTAGCACACTCAATTTACAATGAAACTGATATTGAAGAAAGACATCGTCATCGTTATGAATTTAACAATGAATACAGAGAACAATTAGAAGCAAACGGTATGGTGTTCTCAGGTACGAGCCCTGATGGTCGCTTAATTGAAATAGTGGAAATTCCTGAAAATGACTTTTTCGTAGCTTGTCAATTCCATCCTGAATTTTTATCAAGACCTAACCGTCCACAACCAATTTTCAAAGCGTTTATTGAAGCTGCTTTAAAAAATAAACAATCTAAATAAAATAAAAATGACGCATGTTAGCTAAGTAATTAAAAGTTACAGTTAGCAATGCGTCTTTTTTATATCCTTAATTGTTAAATGTCATTATAAATTAACGATAATTGAATTTTTTATAAAGGTTTCAAAATTCGTGTTATTTGATTGAAACGATTTCATAATTATATTTTTATAATTACTGTAAAATAAGATGTATAGTATAACAAATTTACAAAAATTAGAAGAAAAAGGTCTATTTTTAAGGTTTTAAAAAGAAAAAAACAATTAAAAGCGCTTACAATTGATTAGAAGAATGCAAAAGGTTTCTAATTTTGATATAATTAGATTGTAAAAATATGTGCTTAAAGCACCAAGGAGGAACTTTCATGCCTTTAGTTTCAATGAAAGAAATGTTAATAGACGCAAAAGAAAATGGTTACGCAGTTGGTCAATACAACTTAAATAACTTAGAATTTACACAAGCTATCTTAGAAGCTTCACAAGAAGAGAATGCTCCAGTTATTTTAGGTGTATCTGAAGGTGCTGCTCGCTATATGGGTGGTTTCTACACGGTAGTTAAAATGGTTGAAGGGTTAATGCACGACAAAGAAATCACTGTCCCTGTTGCAATCCACTTAGACCACGGTTCAAGCTTTGAAAAATGTAAAGAAGCAATTGATGCTGGATTTACATCAGTAATGATCGATGCTTCTCATGGTTCATTTGAAGACAACGTTGAAATCACTTCAAAAGTGGTTGAATATGCGCATGAACATGGCGTATCAGTTGAAGCTGAATTAGGTACTGTAGGTGGACAAGAAGACGATATTATCGCTGAAGGTGTTATCTATGCAGATCCTAAAGAGTGTCAAGAACTTGTTGAAAGAACAGGCATTGATACATTAGCACCAGCATTAGGTTCAGTACACGGACCATATAAAGGTGAACCTAAATTAGGATTTAAAGAAATGGAAGAAATTGGTGCTTCTACAGGATTACCGTTAGTATTACACGGTGGTACTGGTATCCCAACTACAGATATCCAAAAAGCTATTCCTTTCGGCACAGCAAAAATTAACGTTAATACAGAAAACCAAATCACTTCTGCTAAAGCAGTACGTGAAGCTTTAGACAAAGATAAAGAAGTATATGATCCTCGTAAATATTTAGGACCAGCACGTGAAGCAATCAAAGCAACAGTTATTGGTAAAATTAAAGAGTTTGGTACATCTAACCGAGCAAAATAATTTAATCTATATTACAAATGAGGCTGAGACATGTAATTATGTCCCAGTCTTATTTTTTTATGTTATAATTGCTATCGTTTGGTAAAGAGGTTATTATTAAATCCAAACTATTTACATAAATCTCAAACAAAATATATATAATTATGATTTAAAACATAAAATAATGGGAAATAAAAACTATAGTAAATAATTTATATGTAACTTGCATCACTTAATTTTAATTTTAAAAAGTTTTAGTAGACTGATGTACTTTGCAAACTGGAAAAAGTAATTTATAATGCAAATAATGATTGAAAGTCAAAGGAGAACAAGCGAATGGCTCAAGAAGTGATAAAAATTAGAGGTGGACAAACACTTAAAGGTGAAGTGGATATCCACGGTGCTAAAAACAGTGCAGTAGCAATTATACCTGCAGCAATCCTGGCTGAAGATAAAGTAACAATTGAAGGTCTTCCAGAAATTTCTGATGTAGAAACATTGGTTAGTCTATTAGGGGATTTAAATATTAAAACAGAATTAGATGGTATGACATTAAAGGTCGACCCTACTGACATTGAAAATGCACCATTACCTAATAATAAAGTCGAGTCTTTACGTGCCTCTTATTATATGATGGGTGCAATGTTAGGTAGATTTAAAAAATGTGTCATTGGTTTACCTGGAGGTTGTCCATTAGGACCAAGACCTATTGATCAACATATCAAAGGTTTTAAAGCTTTAGGCGCGAAGATTGATGAATCAAGTGAGACTTCTATGAAAATTGAAGCTGACAAATTAACTGGTGCAAATATATTTTTAGATATTGTGAGCGTTGGTGCAACAATTAATATTATGCTTGCAGCTGTACGAGCTGAAGGGCATACTGTCATTGAAAACGCAGCTAAAGAACCAGAAGTTGTAGACGTAGCAACGTATTTAATTGGTCTAGGTGCAGATATAAAAGGTGCAGGTACAAGTACGATTAAGATTAATGGTGTGGATCGTCTTCACGGTTCTCATCATCAAGTTATTCCAGATAGAATAGAAGCTGGTACGTATATGTGTATAGCTGCAGCTTGTGGTGAGGATATTCAAATTAATAATATTATCCCAACACATGTTGAACCATTAACTGTAAAGTTAAAAGAATTAGGCGTGGATATTCAAGTTGGCGATGATAGTGCTAAAATTAAACGTAGTGCGCCTTATTCAAGCGTCGACATTAAAACTTTAGTTTATCCTGGATTTGCTACAGACTTACAACAACCTATTACACCGCTATTATTTATGGCAGATGGTGTATCTTTTGTGACTGAAACAATATACCCAGCGCGTTTTAGACACGTTGATGAATTAAAAAACATGGGTGCCAATATCAATGCAGATGATGGTACGGCAACTATTAAGCCATCTAAATTAACAGGAGCAGAAGTATATGCGAGTGACCTACGAGCAGGCGCATGTCTTATTGTTGCAGGACTTTTAGCAGAAGGTGTTACTACAATTTACAACGTAAAACATATTTATCGTGGCTACACTAATATTGTGAGTACTTTAGAATCATTAGGTGCAGATATTTGGACTGAAGAAATTTAGAAAATGTGGTATACTAAATATACTAAGTACTTGAAATATATTTTAGTAACTCAGATTATAGAATAAAAACGATATGAGGTGATGACCATGGAGGTTTGCCCTTATCTTGAAGAGACCTTTAAAATAGTAGGTAGAAGTTGGAATGGTCTAATTATTAATTACTTGTCTAGGTGTCCAGAAAAATCTGCTCATTTTTCGGATATGAAACGTGATTTGAAAACAATTACACCACGTGCACTTAGTATAAAATTAACAGACCTAAGTGAATGGGGTCTTGTAGAGAAAAAAATAGTATCTACAAGCCCGATGAACATATTATACCAACTTACGGATAAAGGTGATGCACTAGCGGCAGCATTAGTACCAATGGAAAAGTGGGCGCAAGATTTTATTGAACTTGAAAATCAATAATATCAATCTCTATGAACGAAGATTTAAAGCGTTATAATAAGAGAAGAAGTCTATGACATGTCATAGACTTCTTTTTTGTTTCAAAAAAAGAAAATATATATTTTTTCAGCTTATAAATTGTGAGGTTCAAGGTTTTTGTTGGGACTAATTATTAATGTAAAATGATTAGAAAACGCTTAATAACAACGTTTGTCGTCAAATAACGTGAGCATTAATGTTTAAAAATATAGAATCTCGGTTAAAATATAATTATCAACACAAATTAGGGAGTGAATTATTGATGAGAAATTTCACTAAACAATATATTAACGGAGAATGGATCGAAAGCACTAGTGGAGAAACACTAGAAGTTATTAATCCAGCGACAGAAGAAGTAGCAGGTACAATTGCGAAAGGTAATAAAGAAGATGTTGATAAAGCAGTAGACGCTGCAGAAAATGTGTATCTAGAATTTAGACACAGCTCAATAGAAGAAAGAAGAACATTATTAGATAAAATAGTACAAGAATATAAAAATAGAAAAGATGATCTTATAGAGGCAATTACAGACGAATTAGGTGCGCCTTTATCAGTATCAGAAAAAGTACATTATCAAATGGGACTAGATCACTTTGAAGCAGCACGTGATGCATTAGATAATTTTGAATTTGAAGAACGTCGTGGTGATGATTTAGTTGTGAAGGAAGCAATTGGTGTTTCTGGCTTAATTACACCTTGGAATTTCCCAACGAATCAAACTTCATTGAAATTATCTGCCGCTTTTGCAGCAGGAAGTCCAGTTGTATTAAAACCATCTGAAGAGACACCATTCGCCGCAATTATTTTGGCTGAAATTTTTGATAAAGTAGGCGTGCCAAAAGGTGTGTTTAACTTAGTGAATGGTGATGGACAAGGTGTAGGTAATCCATTAAGTGAACATCCGAAAGTAAGAATGATGTCGTTCACTGGCTCTGGTCCAACTGGTTCAAGCATTATGAAAAAAGCAGCTGAAGATTTCAAAAAAGTATCACTTGAATTGGGCGGTAAATCACCATATATTATTTTAGATGATTCAGATATTGATGGTGCAGCAAGTGCAGCAACTGGTAAAGTTGTTAGCAATACTGGTCAAGTTTGTACAGCAGGTACCAGAACATTAGTACCAGCAAGTCTAAAAGAAGAATTCTTAACAGCTGTAAAAGAAAAATTCAGTCAAGTTAAAGTCGGTGATCCACGCGAAGAAGGCACTCAAGTTGGTCCAATCATTAGTAAAAAACAATTTGACCAAGTACAATCATATATCGATAAAGGTATTGAAGAAGGTGCAGAATTATTCTATGGTGGACCTGGCAAACCTGAAGGCTTAGAAAAAGGTTACTTTGCTCGCCCAACAATATTTAATAATGTTGATAATAGTATGACAATCGCGCAAGAAGAAATTTTTGGCCCAGTGATGTCAATTATCACTTACAATGATTTAGATGAAGCAATTAAAATTGCAAATGATACTAAATATGGCTTAGCTGGATATGTATACGGTAATGATAAAGACACATTACAAAAAGTAGCACGTTCAATTGAAGCTGGTACAGTAGAAATTAATGAAGCTGGCCGTAAATCGGACTTACCATTTGGTGGTTATAAACAATCTGGTATTGGACGCGAATGGGGCGACTACGGTATCGAAGAATTCCTAGAAGTTAAGTCCATTGCTGGCTATTATAAATAATAAAGTTTAGCAGTAATTAAATAATTTAAATGAAGCAAGGCAGTTTAACTGTCTTGCTTTTATAATTTATAAAAACTGAAATACATTTTGTAATTAAATAAGAAATTTGCTATAGTTATAAAAGTAAGTAGCGTAGTACGTTGCGTTATTTAAAAACTTATTTATGAAATGGGTGCAAGATAATGCCTGATAAAGTACGAACATCACCTCAGTATGAATCGTTCCACGAATTATACAAAAATTACACTACAAAAGATCTCACTCAAAAAGCAAAATCTCTAAAACTAACAAATTATAGTAAACTTAATAAAAAAGAACTTGTTCTTGCAATTATGGAAGCGCAAATGGAAAAAGACGGTAACTATTATATGGAGGGTGTATTAGATGACATCCAACAAGATGGCTATGGTTTCCTTAGAACAGTTAATTATTCAAAAGGTGAAAAAGATATTTATATCTCTGCCAGTCAAATACGTCGTTTTGAAATCAAACGCGGCGATAAAGTTACTGGTAAAGTAAGAAAACCAAAGGATAATGAAAAGTATTATGGTTTGCTACAAGTTGATTTTGTTAACGACGAGAATGCAGAAGAAGTTAAAAAAAGACCTCACTTTCAAGCGTTAACGCCATTATATCCTGAAGAACGAATCGTTTTAGAAACAACGAAGCAAAATTTTTCGACTCGTATTATGGATTTAATTACGCCAATTGGTTTGGGCCAACGTGGACTTATTGTTGCACCACCAAAAGCAGGTAAAACATCTCTATTAAAAGAGATTGCTAACGCTATTGCTATCAACAAACCAGATGCAGAATTATTTGTATTATTAGTCGGAGAACGTCCAGAAGAAGTAACAGATATTGAACGTTCTGTTGAATCTGCTGAAGTTGTGCACTCTACATTTGATGAGCCACCACAACACCATGTTAAAGTTGCAGAACTTTTATTAGAACGTGCAAAAAGACTTGTTGAAGTAGGAAAAGATGTCATTATTTTAATGGATTCAATTACAAGGTTAGCTCGCGCATACAACCTTGTCATACCACCAAGTGGACGCACATTGTCTGGTGGTTTAGACCCTGCGTCATTACACAAGCCAAAAGCATTTTTCGGAGCTGCAAGAAATATTGAAGCTGGTGGCAGTATGACGATACTAGCTACAGCGTTAGTTGATACAGGATCACGTATGGACGATATGATTTACGAAGAATTTAAAGGAACGGGTAACATGGAATTACATCTAGATCGTAAATTGGCAGAGCGCCGAGTATTTCCAGCTATTGATATCGGTCGTAGTTCAACGCGTAAAGAAGAACTACTTATTTCTCCAAAAGATTTAGAATCATTATGGCAATTACGTAATATGTTTACAGATTCAATTGATTTTACAGAAAGATTTGTACGCAAATTAAAACGTACAGAAAATAACCAAGAATTTTTTGAACAATTACAAAAGGCTGCTAAAGAAAGCACTAAAACAGGTAAACCAATTATTTAAGTTGAAATTAGCAAAGTGTTATCAAGCTAATATATGATTTAGGGTTGCGTTTTGGTTTTAAAGCAATTATAATTATCAAGTATTGGGTAAAAACTCACAAACAACTCTGTTCCAGATGGTTCAGGGCAAAGGAGCTGAAAATAATGAGAAAAAATATTCATCCTGAATATCACAGTGTAATCTTTTTAGATACAACTACGAATTTTAAATTCCTAAGTGGTTCAACAAAATCTTCAAAAGAGACTATGGAATGGGAAGATGGCAACGAATACCCAGTTATTCGTTTAGACGTTTCATCTGATTCACATCCATTCTACACAGGACGCCAAAAATTCGCTGCTGCGGATGGCCGTGTGGAACGTTTCAACAAAAAATTCGGAATCAAATCAAGCGACGAGTAATCGTTGTTATAAGGCATTCTCATTATATGAGAATGCCTTTTTGTTTTTATAAATATAAGTCTCTAATTTAGAATATTACAGTTTTAATAGTTTTTATACATAAAAATAACTCAATATCTTGAAGAAATAGCATATTTCAATTAAAAAAATATGCTATAATGAATCGATTATGTTTTGAAAAAGGTGGAACGCATAATGTATGAAACTTATCATTCCGGGTGGATTGAATGTATTACTGGAAGCATGTTTAGTGGTAAATCTGAAGAGTTAATTCGTCGATTAAGACGAGGCCTTTATGCTAAGCAAAAAGTAGTTGTATTTAAACCGGCTATAGATGACCGCTATCATAAAGATAAGATTGTTTCTCATAATGGCAACGCTATTGAAGCAATTAATATTTCAACAGCGGCTGAAATACTTAAGCACGATTTGTCAGATACAGATGTTATAGGCATCGATGAAGTGCAGTTTTTTGAAGAAGGTGTAGTTAATATTGTTGAACAATTAGCTAAAAAAGGCCATAGAGTCATTACAGCGGGACTAGATATGGATTTCCGAGGGGAACCGTTTGAACCTATACCACACCTACTAGCAGTAAGTGAAGAAGTGACTAAACTACAAGCTGTTTGTGCTGTTTGTGGTGCATCTTCAAGCCGCACACAAAGGTTGATTGATGGTAACCCAGCAAAAATAGATGATCCAGTTATATTAGTTGGTGCAAATGAAAGTTATGAACCAAGATGCAGAGCGCATCATATTGTTGCACCAAGTAATAATATGAAGGAGGAAATGTAGTGTTTGATCAATTAGATATCGTAGAAGAAAGATATGAACAATTAAATGAATTATTAAGTGATCCAGATGTAGTAAGTGATCCAGATAACTTAAGAAAATATTCAAAAGAACAATCAGATCTACAAAAAACTGTAGAAGTATACCGTAATTATAAACAAGTCAAAGAAGACATTGTTGAAATAGAAGAAATGTTAAAAGAAACAAAAGACAGTGATGAAATTGAAATGTTAAAAGAAGAACACCAATCACTTAACAATCAAGTTCCGAAACTAGAAGAAAGTCTTAAATTTTTACTTATTCCGAAAGATCCTAACGATGAGAAAGACGTTATCGTGGAAATACGTGCTGCTGCCGGTGGAGATGAAGCTGCAATTTTTGCTGGAAACTTATTTAGAATGTATTCTAAATACGCTGAAGCACAACGTTATAAAACAGAAATTGTAGAAGCCGCTGAAAGTGACCATGGTGGTTATAAAGAAATCAGTTTTTCAATTTCAGGATCAGGTGCTTATAGTAAGTTGAAATATGAAAATGGCGCCCATCGTGTACAACGTGTACCTGAGACCGAGTCAGGTGGACGTATTCATACATCGACTGCTACAGTTGCAGTATTACCAGAAGTTGAAGATGTAGAAATTGAAGTGCGAAATGAAGATATTAAAGTAGATACTTACCGCTCTAGTGGTGCGGGTGGACAACATGTCAATACTACGGATTCAGCTGTACGTATCACACATGTGCCGACCGGAATCATTGCTACGTCTTCAGAAAAATCACAAATTCAAAACCGTGAAAAAGCTATGAAAGTTTTGAAAGCGCGTTTATTTGATATGAAATTACAAGAAGAGCAACAAAAATATGCTGCCCAACGTAAATCAGCAGTAGGTTCTGGTGATCGTTCAGAACGTATTAGAACGTATAATTATCCTCAAAGTCGAGTGACTGACCACCGTATTGGTTTAACGATTCAGAAGTTAGATCAAGTTATGGAAGGAAAATTAGACGAAGTGATAGATGCATTAACTTTAGCTGAACAAACTGATAAATTGAAAGAACTTAACAATGGTGAATTATAAAACACGACTTTCTAATGCAAAAATGAAATGCATTGAACTAGATATTGAAACGACTCGAGCAGAATGGTTAATGTTAGATTTATTGCAATGGAGTAAAGCGGATTATTTGATGCATAAGGATGAGGTAATGTCGGACATACATTTAGAATTATATAACGACGCTGAAGTTAGAATGTTAAAAGGTGAACCGATTCAGTATATTGTTGGAAGCCAATCATTTTACGGTGAGACATTCAAGGTGACTGAAGATTGTTTAATACCTAGACCTGAAACTGAGGAAGTCATGTTACACTTTTATAACGAGATTCATTCTGATGATACAATTGTTGATATTGGTACAGGTAGTGGCAATATTCCAATTATACTAAAAAAAATGAATCGTTCATTAACTGTCTATGCTACAGATTTATATGATACAGTATTAGCCGTAGCACAAGAAAATGCCCTTAGCCATCAAGTAGTTATTAACTTTTTGCAGGGTGATGCATTAGCACCTTTAATAGAAAGAGGTATAAAAGTGAATGGTCTAATTTCTAACCCGCCTTATATTGATGATAGTGAGGCTGTACTGATGGATGACACAGTATTGAAATATGAACCACATTCTGCATTATTTGCAGAAGATAATGGGTATAAGGTTTATGATGCAATATTAACCCAATTGCCAAAAGTACTTCTGCCGAATGCAAAGGTCGTTTTTGAAATTGGTTATAAACAAGGTCAAACATTGAAGCAAAAAATACAATCTAAATATCCTTCATTAGATGTTCAAATTATAAAAGATATTAATAATAACGATAGAATTATTTCTTTCGAGTGGTAATAAGAAGTTATGTACTGAACATGATAAATCATGAGAGTGCATAACTTTTTATTTTATTCTAAAATAAAATCATGAGAAGAAAGGGCGGGGCTAAATGGAAACGAAGATTTGGGATTTACGACAGTATAAAAATGAAATCAATCAATTTCCGGATATAAATGAAATCAAGCACATCTTCGAACAAGGAGGCTTGATTGCAATACCAACGGAAACAGTATATGGTCTTGGTGCAGATGCGAGAAATGCAGAAGCGATCCAAAAGATATATGAAGCGAAAGGTAGACCTTCAGATAACCCGTTGATTGTGCATATACATGATTTAAAACAAATAGAACATTTTACACATGATATAACAGACGAAATTAAATTATTGATGAAGCATTTTTGGCCTGGACCAATTTCTTTTATATTACCGATTAAAAAGGGATATTTGTGTGAAAGTGTAAGTGGTGGTTTATCATCAATTGCTGTTAGAATGCCAAGTCATTCAATCGGCAGACAAATTTTGCAATTCGTAGATATACCCATAGCAGCACCGAGCGCAAATTTAAGTGGTAGACCGTCACCTACAACATTTGAACACGTTTATTCAGATTTAAATGGTCGTATTAATGGTATGGTAAATGGTGATCAAAGTGAAGAAGGGTTGGAAAGCACTGTATTAGATTGCACACAGTTTCCATTTAGAATTGCTAGACCTGGTTCAATTACGAAAACGATGATTGAAGCGGTGTTACCTCATAGTGTATCTACAGCAAAGACTTTGGATAGTGATAAGCCAATTGCACCAGGGATGAAATATAAACATTATGCGCCAGATACACCTTTACAAATTGTTCAAGCATTCAATATAAAGCCTTCAGAAGAAAAAGATTGGAGCCAAACAGCATTTATCGTTCCAAATGATAAGCGAGATTTCGTGCCTGAAGGGTCTATTTTTATAGAATTATGTAAAAATGAAAATGATATTAAAGGGGCAAATCATAACCTTTATAAAATATTGCATCATATTGATCAAGATGAACAAATTAAAACAGCATATATTTATGGTTTTGATATTACTGACCATACCATAGCGATTATGAATAGAATGATGAAAGCTGCAAGTCAAACTATTGTTAAAGGAGATCAACTATGAGAATAATCTTTGTCTGTACTGGTAATACGTGTAGAAGTCCTATGGCTGAAAGTATTGCCAAAGCAAAAATGCCTGAATATATCATAGAATCACGAGGTGTTTTTGCTCAAGATGGTCAGCCTACGTCACAGAATACACTAAGTATTATAAATGAACATCATTTACCATCACCTAGTAATGCTAAACGTTTTACAGCAGAGGATTTAAATGCAGATTTAATATTAACAATGTCACAATCTCACAAAGAAACGATACAACAAGTATATGGAGAGACAGAGAAAATTTTTACTATCACTGAATATGTTCAACGAGAAGGAGAAATCACTGATCCATATGGTGGATCGTTATATGATTATAATAAAATATATAATGAATTAAATTTGTTGATAGATACTTTAAAAAATAAAATATTAAAGTAATAATTTTGTTAAATTAGTATGAGTGAGTAGCTAAATACGTTATAATAAAATACGTATAGCAAAATTGCTATCGTCTAATCTTGTATGTCTCATAGCATTGAGGTGTTTAAATACTTTTTTTAAATCATTATTTTAAAAGGGGTGGGAGAATGGAAGATCTAAAGTTATTGTTAAATGAATTAAAGACTAAATCTTTCTTTAAAGCAAATGAATTATGTGTGATTGGTTGTTCTACATCCGAAGTAATTGGTGAGCGTATAGGTAGTGTAGGTTCTATGGATGTAGCACAAGAAATATTTGAAGCATTAAAGCAAATTGAGAATGATACAAATGTTTCTTTTGTATTTCAAGGCTGTGAACATATTAACAGAGCAATAACAATTGAAAGGTCTAAGTTCAACCCCCTTACGATGGAAGAAGTGTCTGTAATACCAGATGTTCATGCAGGTGGTAGCTTAGCAACTTATGCTTACCAACATATGCAAGATCCAATGGTTGTTGAACGAATAATAGTGCCAAAAGGTATTGATATTGGTCAAACATTAATTGGCATGCATATTGCGCATGTAGCCATTCCAGAACGTACAAGTGTTAAACAGATTGGTGAGGCAGTTGTTACAATCGCTTCTTCAAGACCTAAGAAAATTGGTGGCGAAAGAGCAAAATATAACTAATACAGAACGAGGGGGATTTACCTATGTCATTTATTCAAGAGCAAGATAAAGAAATATACGAAGTGATTCAAAATGAATTTAACCGTCAAAATAACAATATCGAGCTGATTGCTTCAGAGAACTTTGTTTCGGAAGCAGTTATGGAAGCGCAAGGTTCAGTATTAACGAACAAATATGCTGAGGGCTATCCGAACAGAAGATACTATGGTGGATGTGAATACGTGGATGTGTCTGAAACATTAGCTATCGAACGTGCCAAACAACTTTTTGGTGCTGAACACGTTAACGTACAGCCACACTCTGGGTCACAAGCAAATATGGCAGTTTATCTGGTAGCATTAGAACATGGTGATACTGTATTAGGTATGAATTTAAGCCATGGTGGTCATTTAACACATGGTTCGCCTGTTAACTTTAGTGGACAATTTTATAACTTTGTTGAGTATGGCGTAGACAAAGAAAATGAACAAATTGATTATGATGAAGTGTTAAGAGTAGCTAAAGAAAATAAACCTAAATTAATTGTCGCAGGTGCATCTGCTTATTCTCGAGCTATTGATTTCAAACGATTCAAAGAGATTGCAGATGAAGTAGGGGCAAAATTGATGGTAGATATGGCGCATATTGCAGGTTTAGTTGCAGTTGGTTTACATCAAAACCCTGTTGAATATGCAGATTTTGTAACTACTACAACACATAAGACATTACGCGGCCCTCGTGGTGGAATGATTTTATGTAAAGAAGAGTACAAAAAGCAAATTGATAAAAAAATATTCCCTGGTATTCAAGGCGGACCGTTAGAACACGTTATTGCTGGGAAAGCAGTTGCTTTTGGTGAAGCATTACAAGACGACTTCAAAACATATCAACAACAAGTAGTTAATAATGCTAAAACATTAGCAGATACATTAACTAAAGAAGGCTATAGAGTCGTTTCAGGCGGTACAGATAATCATTTAGTATCATTAGATGTTAAAGGTTCAGTAGGTATCACAGGTAAAGTAGCTGAAGAAACATTAGATGCTGTAGGTATTACTTGTAACAAAAATACAATTCCGTTCGATCAAGAAAAACCATTTGTAACAAGTGGTGTTCGTTTAGGTACACCTGCTGCAACAACGCGTGGATTTGACGAAGCTGCTTTTGAAGAAGTTGCAAAAATTATCAGTTTAGTTTTAAGAAATCCAGAAGATAAAAAAGCTTTAGACGAAGGAAAAGAAAGAGTTAAAGCATTAACTACAAAACATCCTTTATACAATTAAAATTGGAGGAAGTAAATTATGGGCAAAGTACATGTTTTTGATCACCCACTTATTCAACACAAATTAAGTTACATTCGAGACGTACATACAGGGACTAAAGAATTTAGAGAATTAGTAGATGAAGTTGGTATGTTAATGGCATACGAAGTGACAAGAGATTTAGAATTACAAGAAGTAGAGATAGACACACCAGTAACTAAAATGGTAGCTAAAAGATTAACGGGTAAAAAATTAGCATTTGTACCAATTTTAAGAGCTGGCTTAGGTATGACACAAGGTATTTTAAACTTAGTACCAGCAGCGAGAATAGGTCATGTGGGTCTATATAGAGATCCTGAAACACTTGATGCAGTTGAGTACTTTGTGAAATTACCACAAGATATCGAAGAAAGAGAAATTGTAGTCGTAGACCCAATGTTAGCTACAGGTGCTTCAGCAATTGAAGCAATCAATTCTCTTAAAAAACGTGGCGCGAAAAACATTCGTTTTATGTGCTTAGTTGCTGCGCCTGAAGGTGTAGAAAAATTACAAGAAGCACATGAGGATGTAGATATTTTCATAGCTGCATTAGATGAAAAATTAGATGACCATGCATATATTACACCTGGTTTAGGTGATGCTGGAGACCGTTTATTCGGAACAAAATAGTTTTACCCAGGAGTGGAGTAGAATGAAGAAGATAATGACTGTGTTCGGGACACGTCCTGAGGCAGTGAAAATGGCGCCGCTTGTATTAGCATTGCGAGATGATGCTGAGTTGGAACCGATAGTAGTAGTTACTGCGCAGCATAGAGAAATGTTAGATTCTGTACTGGAAAGCTTTCATATTACACCAGATTACGATTTGGATATTATGAAGCAAGGCCAATCATTATCTGAAATTACTTCTCGTATATTGACTAGACTAGAGGACGTTATTAAGGAAGAACAACCAGATATGATACTTGTGCATGGTGATACCATGTCAACTTTCGCTGGAAGTTTGGCAGCATTATATAATCAAATCCCTATAGGCCACGTGGAAGCAGGCTTAAGAACTTGGGATAAATATGCTCCATTTCCTGAAGAAATGAATAGGCAAATGGTAGGGGTAATGGCAGATTTGAACTTTGCCCCTACTAATAATGCTGCAGAAAATCTTATTGCGGAAAATAAACCGTCAGATACTGTAGTGGTTACTGGAAATACTGCAATTGATGCTATGAAGACTACCATACATGAACATTATCAATCTGATATTATCGACAGACATAAAGACAAACGCATTATTTTACTAACTGCTCATAGGCGTGAAAATATTGGAGAGCCTATGGAACATATTTTTAAAGCAGTAAGAGATATTGTCGATAAATATGAAGATGTAGTAGTCGTTTACCCTGTACATAAAAATCCAAAAGTAAGAAGTATTGCAGATTTATACTTATCTAATCATGATCGAATTGAATTGATCGAACCATTAGAAGTAATAGACTTTCATAATTTTGCGCATCAGTCTTATTTGATATTAACGGATTCAGGTGGAGTTCAAGAAGAAGCGCCATCTCTAGGTAAACCGGTATTAGTTTTAAGAGAAGCAACTGAAAGACCAGAAGGTGTAGAAGCGGGCACACTGAAAATTGTTGGTACAAATGCACAAATGATTTTTGATGCTACGCAAGCATTATTGGAAGACGAGCAATTGTACAAAGCAATGAGTGAAGCGCGCAATCCTTATGGCGATGGAAATGCATCAAATAGAATTTGTGAAAATATAAAGTATTATTTTCATCTAATTCCCAAAAAACCTAGTTTTTTTAAATATTAATAGTGGTAAATGTGTCATTTTTGTGACAAGTGTGCAAAAAATTAAACTACATTTTGAATAGAATTGACACCTTTACCGCCCTATATTATTATTAAAACTGTATGATTGAAATGGTTTTCATCATTGAATGAAAAAATGAAGTGAGGCACAGTAATGAAACGTTTCAACATCATTTTTCAACAGTATATACAATTTTATTTATATGGTATAGTTGTACTGTTATTTGTGTTTATTTTCACAAGTTCGCCATTTATTTTAGGACTTATCATAGGCATGATTGGATCACTTATTAATACTTTTACTTTCGAGTTTTACTTAGCGAAAGCTAAACAAAAAGATAATATACATATTTCAACGGGCAACGTTTGGAGATATTTGATTGTGATTCTTGCATGTTGTACTTGGTATTTTTATAAGGACTATATAAATATAATTGGTGTGGTTGTTGGTTTAATGATTTCTTATGTGTTAATGGTTTTGAAACCGTTTTTGCACAAGGAATAAAATCTTAATATGAAAGAGGTGAGAAAGCATGGATCATAAAGACCCTCTAGTCAGTTGGAATGTGTTCGGTCTAGACATCGTGTTTAATCTATCATCAATTATGATGTTGGTTATTACAGCGCTTATTGTTTTTGTCATAGCTATTATTTGTACACGCAACCTCAAGAAACGTCCATCTGGTAAGCAAAACTTTATAGAGTGGGTTTTTGACTTTGTAAGAGGAGTTATTGAAAGTAACATGGCATGGTCTAAAGGTGGTCAATTCCATTTCCTTGCTGTTACATTAATATTCTTCATATTTGTCAGTAATATGATTGGATTACCTTTTCAATTAATTTCAGGTCATACACTGTGGTGGAAATCACCAACAGCTGATGCAACTGTTACTTTGACATTGTCAACTTTAGTTATCCTTTTAACACACTATTACGGTGTTAAAATCAAGGGCCCAAAAGGATACTTCCAGAACTATACTAAACCTATATTCTTATTACCTATTAATATCTTTGAAGAATTTACTTCAACATTGACATTAGGTTTACGACTATACGGTAATATCTTTGCAGGTGAGTTACTACTTGGATTACTAGCAGGTTTAGTTATCGGTTTCCCAGCATGGGGATGGTTGATTGGTATCCCAGGTTTAATTGTTTGGCAAGGGTTCTCAATATTTATTGGTACGATTCAGGCTTATATTTTTGTAATGCTTTCAATGGTATACATGTCCCATAAAGTTCAGGACAGTCATTAATTTAAAATTAAGAAAAGAAAAAATTAGGAGGATTTATAAATGAATTTAATCGCAGCAGCAATCGCAATCGGCTTATCAGCACTAGGTGCAGGTATTGGTAATGGTCTTATCGTTTCAAGAACAGTAGAAGGTGTAGCACGTCAACCAGAAGCACGTGGTCAATTAATGGGTATTATGTTCATTGGTGTTGGCTTAGTTGAAGCATTGCCAATCATCGGTGTAGTTATCGCTTTCATGTCACTATAATTAAACCAGTTTTATGGCGAAGTCTTGTAGGCTTTCGCCGTTCGTTTTTATCAATATGACTTATAATTATAATGAATGAAAGGAGTGTCTATGTAAGTGACTGCTACGACAAATATGTTCGTACTTGGTGCGGCTGACACTAGTGGTGTTCAGTGGGGAACAATTCTTGTTACCCTTGTAACTTTTCTTATATTAGTAGCTTTATTGAAAAAATTCGCTTGGGGTCCATTAAAAGGTGTAATGGATCAACGTGAACATGATATTAATAAAGATATAGATGATGCTGAACAAGCTAAATTAAATGCACAGAAGTTAGAAGAACAAAACAAACAAACGCTAAAAGAAACACAAGATGAGGTTCAAAAGATTTTAGAAGATTCTAAAGTCCAAGCTCGCAAACAGCATGAAGAAATTATTCATGAAGCAAACATTAGAGCAAATGGCATGATTGAAACAGCACAGAATGAAATCAACAGTGAAAAAGAACGTGCAATTGCTGATATTAATAATCAAGTTTCTGAGCTTTCAGTATTGATTGCATCGAAAGTACTGCAAAAAGAAATATCAGGAAAAGATCAAAAAGAATTAGTTGAAAAGTACATTAAAGAGGCAGGCGATAAATAATGGCTATCATAGCAAAAAAATATGCCAAGGCTTTATTTGATACTGCTAAAGACACAAACAATCTTGAAATGATGTACGAAGAATTTTCAACAATCAACACAGCAGTACAACCTGAAACAAAAAAATTACAAGCATTGGATGCAGATCCACAAAAAGATGTACAACAGCGTCGTAGTTTTGCAAAAGTAGTGTTTGGTCATGCCAATCAATACTTGCAAAACATGTTAACGATTCTTGCAAGTAACCGTCATCTTTCTTACATTCATGAAATCTATATAGAATTTGAAGCTTTATTTAATCAACATCACAATCAAGAATATGCTGTAGTTGAATCAGTGTATGAATTGTCAGATGAAGATTTAGAACGCATTGATACGATAATTAAATCACGTACAAATTACTCTAAAATCATGATTACAAATAAAATCAATCCAGAGCTTATCGGCGGGGTTCGAGTTAAAGTTGGAACGAAAGTCATGGACGCAAGCATTAAAAATGACCTTGCACAATTAGAGAAACAATTTATTAGAGTGAAATAAAAATTTAAGGAGTGACATAGATGGCCATTAAAGCTGAAGAAATCAGTGCATTACTTCGCTCACAAATAGAAAATTATGAGTCAGAAATGGCTGTTACTGATGTAGGTACAGTACTACAAATAGGTGATGGTATAGCATTAATCCACGGATTAAATGATGTTATGGCTGGTGAGCTAGTAGAATTTAATAGCGGCGTTCTAGGTTTAGCACAAAACTTAGAAGAGTCAAATGTAGGTGTCGTAATTTTAGGCCCTTACGATGACATAAAAGAAGGGGACGAAGTAAAACGTACTGGACGTATTATGGAAGTTCCTGTTGGTGAAGAATTACTTGGCCGTGTTGTTAACCCATTAGGACAACCAATAGATGGACAAGGTCCTGCTAACACAACAAAGACACGTCCAGTTGAGAAAAAAGCAACTGGTGTAATGGATCGTAAATCAGTTGATGAACCATTACAAACGGGTATTAAAGCGATTGACGCATTAGTACCAATTGGCCGTGGACAACGTGAATTAATAATAGGTGACCGTCAAACTGGTAAAACGACAGTTGCAATTGATACGATTTTAAACCAAAAAGATCAAGATACGATTTGTATTTATGTTGCAATCGGTCAAAAAGATTCAACTGTACGTACGAACGTTGAAAAATTACGCCAGGAAGGTGCATTGGATTATACAATTATTGTTTCTGCTTCTGCAGCTGATCCGGCACCGATGCTTTATATTGCACCGTATTCTGGTGTAGCTATGGCTGAAGAATTTATGTTCGATGGTAAGGATGTATTAATAGTTTATGATGATTTAACAAAACAAGCTGCGGCTTATCGTGAATTATCATTACTATTACGTAGACCTCCAGGCCGTGAAGCTTACCCTGGTGACGTGTTCTACTTACATAGTAGATTGTTAGAAAGAGCAGCAAAATTAAACGATGAATTAGGTGGCGGTTCAATTACTGCATTACCAATTATCGAAACACAAGCTGGCGATATCGCAGCATATGTACCAACAAACGTTATTTCAATCACTGATGGACAAATTTTCTTACAATCAGATTTATTCTTCTCTGGTGTAAGACCTGCAATCAATGCTGGTCAGTCAGTATCACGTGTTGGTGGTTCTGCACAGATTAAAGCAATGAAAAAAGTTGCCGGTACTTTACGTTTAGACTTAGCATCGTTCCGTGAATTAGAATCATTTGCTCAATTTGGTTCTGATTTAGATGAATTTACTGCACAAAAATTAGAACGTGGTAAACGTACTGTAGAAATTTTAAAACAAGATAAAAACCAACCACTACCTGTAGAGAATCAAGTATTAATTATTTATGCTCTAACTAAAGGTTATTTAGATGATATTCCAGTTGAAGACATCACTCGTTTTGAATCAGAATTAAATCAATGGGCGAAATCAAATGCCTCTGAATTATTAGACGAAATCAAAACTTCTGGTGCTTTACCTAACGAAGATGCATTTGAATCAGCTATTACTGAATTTAAAAAAAGTTTCAGTAAAACAGAAGCATAGTAGTTATAGTAAATAAAAGGTGGTGAGATAATGGGATCTCTTAAAGAGATTGATACACGTATAAAATCAACTAAAAAAATGAAACAAATTACGAAAGCAATGAACATGGTTTCAAGTTCAAAATTGCGTCGTGCTGAAAGAAATACAAATCAATTCAGACCTTATATGGAAAAAATGCAAGATGCAATTACTGCGGTTGCTGGTGCAGATAAAAATTCAAGTCACCCAATGTTACAACAACGTGAAGTGAAGAAAAGTGGCTATATTGTCATTACAAGTGATCAAGGATTGGCAGGCGCGTATAATGCAAATGTATTGAAGCATTTAGTTAACGATATTGAGAATAAGCATGCTAGTAAAGATGAATATTCAATTTTAGTCTTAGGACAAACTGGTGTGGATTTCCTTAAAAATAAAGGTTATGAAGTTCATGATTCACTTGTTGAAGTACCTGATCAACCTTCATTTAAAGAAATACAAGCTATCGCTAAAAAAGCGGTAGATTTATATAGCGATGAAGCAGTAGATGAGGTTAAAATCTACTATAGTCATTTCGTCAGTGTATTAGAAAATACACCTTCCATGAAAACTGTACTTCCATTGTCTCCAGAAGATTCAAGTTTAGGACATGGTCAAATGTCTTCATATGAATTTGAGCCAGACAAAGAAGCAATCTTAAGCGTTATTCTACCTCAATATGTAGAGAGTTTAATATATGGAACGATTTTAGATGCGAAAGCAAGTGAGCATGCGACTCGTATGACTGCTATGAAAAATGCATCTGATAATGCGACAGAGATTATTGATGATTTATCAATTGAATATAACAGAGCTAGACAAGCAGAAATCACTCAACAAATTACTGAAATTGTTGGTGGATCAGTTGCGCTTGAATAATTATTAAAGGAGGCAAAAAAGCATGGGATTAGGCCGTGTAACACAAATTATGGGTCCAGTAATTGATGTTCGCTTTGAGCACAATGAAGTTCCAGAAATTAACAATGCTTTAACAGTCGACGTTGAAAGAGATGAAGGTACTGTCACGCTTACATTAGAAGTTGCATTACAACTTGGCGATAATGTAGTACGTACGATTGCAATGGATTCAACTGATGGTGTTAAACGTGGTACAGAAGTTCGAGATAGTGGTGAAAGTATCAGCGTACCAGTTGGAGATATTACACTAGGTCGAGTATTCAATGTACTTGGCGATACAATTGATTTAGATGAAAAAATCGAAAATTCAGTTCGACGTGATCCAATTCATAGAGAAGCACCTGCATTCGATGAATTATCTACTAAAGTTGAAATTTTAGAAACAGGAATTAAAGTTATCGATTTATTAGCACCATATATCAAAGGTGGTAAAATCGGTTTATTCGGTGGAGCCGGTGTTGGTAAAACTGTATTAATTCAAGAATTAATTAATAACATTGCTCAAGAACATGGTGGTATCTCTGTATTTGCCGGTGTTGGTGAACGTACACGTGAAGGTAATGACTTATACTTCGAGATGAGTGAAAGTGGTGTTATTAAGAAAACTGCAATGGTATTCGGTCAAATGAACGAACCGCCTGGTGCACGTATGCGCGTAGCATTATCTGGTTTAACAATGGCAGAATATTTCCGTGACGAACAAGGACAAGATGTATTACTATTCGTTGATAACATTTTCAGATTTACACAAGCTGGTTCAGAAGTATCAGCATTGTTAGGTCGTATGCCTTCAGCTGTTGGGTATCAACCAACATTAGGTACGGAAATGGGACAATTACAAGAACGTATTACATCAACAAACAAAGGTTCGGTTACTTCAATCCAAGCGGTATTCGTACCTGCCGATGACTATACTGACCCTGCGCCAGCAGCAGTATTTGCTCACTTAGATGCAACTACAAACTTAGAACGTAAATTAACTGAAATGGGTATTTATCCTGCGGTTGATCCGTTAGCATCTACTTCAAGAGCACTTGACCCAACGATTGTTGGACAAGAACATTATGAAATAGCACGTGATGTACAATCTACTTTACAAAAATATAGAGAGTTACAAGACATCATTGCTATTTTAGGTATGGATGAATTATCGGAAGAAGATAAACTAACTGTAGAACGCGCACGTCGTATTCAGTTCTTCTTATCACAAAACTTCCACGTAGCAGAACAATTCACTGGTCAAAAAGGTTCTTACGTTCCAGTTCAAAAAACTGTAGAAGGTTTCAAAGCAATTTTAGATGGTGATTACGACCATATCCCTGAAGATGCATTCCGTCTTGTTGGTAGTATGGAAGAAGTAATTGCTAAAGCTAAAGACATGGGTGTTGAAGTTTAAAAATTAGGAGGTATGGATAATGAACACATTAAGCCTAAATATTGTCACTCCTAATGGTTCTGTTAACAACCGAGAAGATGTTAATCTTGCAGTGTTCCAAACTACTGCAGGTGAGATCGGTGTCATGTATGGACATATTCCAACAGTTGCAGCACTTGAAATTGGCTATGTCAAAATTAACTTTGATAATGGTTCAGAATATATTGCAGTGAGTGAAGGTTTTGTTGAGGTTAGACAAGATAAATTATCGGTTATTGTACAAACTGCAGAACCTGCTAACGAAATAGATGTAGCTAGAGCAGAGTTAGCTAAATCTAGAGCAGAATCTCATATAAATAATGAAGAAGATAATAGTGATATTAGTAGAGCTAAGCGTGCGTTAGAACGTGCTAACAACCGTATTCGTGTCGCTAACTTACAATAAATATTATTTGAAATTTGAAGTTCCTAATAGAAGGAACTTCATTTTTTTGATTATAAAACGCATTAATATCCTCGCAAATCATTATTTTATTGAAGGATGTCCTATAAATAAACGATTTTAATTCCTATATAGAAAATTTTATTACGAGATATACATAAAATATTTTTATCTTTATATTTAATATGAATATCTTTTATGCTATTAGGGAATAGCAAAATATAACATTTAGTTATATTAGGGGATTTACCGTTGTTCTTAAGTATCTTTTAGAGCCAATTTCGTGTAAAATAGTTGAATAGTATGAAGTGAGGAGCATGGCTTATGGAGTATTTAGGACAGTTCTCAGTTGTACATCTTATCTTACATGTGCTTTGTATTTGTGTTGCTTATTGGGCACTTAACTCAATAAGGTTAGATCAATTTTTTAAAAAAGGGTATCCAGTTCAAGTCCAGATATGTATGATATTTTTAGCAATATTATTAGGTACAGCAGTAAGTAATTTTATTGTAGATTTACTACAATTTTCAACTCAAATAAAATATTTAGCACAATAATTCAAATATCTGTATATTTGTTTGGTTTACAGATATAATAATTTAAGAGTACATAAAAAAGATGAATTTTAATGAAATATAAAAGTAGTTAAGTGGAGGATTTAAGATGGATATGATAGAGATTAATGGTGGAAATAGATTAACTGGTGAAGTGAAAGTATCAGGTGCAAAAAATGCTGTATTACCAGTATTAACTGCTTCACTATTAGCATCAAAAGGTGTTAGTAAACTTATGAATGTACCAGCACTTAGTGATGTGGAGACGATTAATAATGTAATTTCAACATTAAATGCAGATGTTTCATACAATAAAGAAGAAGAATCTGTCACTGTTGATGCCACAAAGGAATTAAATGAAGAGGCACCATATGAGTATGTGAGCAAAATGAGAGCAAGTATACTTGTAATGGGTCCATTATTAGCTCGTCTAGGTCATGCAAAAGTTGCATTGCCAGGTGGTTGTGCAATTGGTTCAAGACCTATCGAACAACATATCAAAGGCTTTGAAGAGTTGGGTGCCGATATCCATATGGATGGTGGTTTTATTTATGCCAGCACTGAAAATGGATTGAAAGGTACATCAATTCACTTAGATTTTCCAAGTGTAGGAGCGACTCAGAATATCATTATGGCTGCATCATTAGCTGAAGGTAAAACAGTGTTAGAAAACGTGGCACGTGAACCAGAGATTGTTGATTTAGCAAACTATATCAATGAAATGGGCGGTAATGTAGTAGGCGCAGGTACGGATACGATAACTATTCACGGGGTTGAAGCATTACATGGTGTAGAACATTCAATTATCCCTGACAGAATTGAAGCAGGAACGCTACTTATTGCAGGAGCAATTACACGTGGTGATATAATTGTAAACGGAGCTATCAAAGAACACATGACAAGTTTAGTTTATAAATTAGAAGAAATGGGCGTAAACTTAGATTATCAAGGTGACACGATACGTGTTACAGCAGACGGCCCATTAAATCCTGTAGATATTAAAACACTACCTCACCCAGGTTTTCCAACTGATATGCAATCGCAAATGATGGCATTGTTACTTACAGCAGACGGTCATAAAGTAGTGACTGAAACAGTTTTTGAAAATAGATTTATGCATGTTGGAGAATTCAAACGCATGAATGCTAAAATACAAGTTGAAGGCAGAAGCGCAAAAATTGAAGGTAAAAGTGAACTTCAAGGTGCTCAAGTAAAAGCAACAGATTTACGTGCAGCAGCCGCCCTTATTTTAGCAGGACTTGTAGCTGATGGAACAACCCAAGTTACTGAGTTAATACACTTAGATAGAGGTTATGTTGATTTACATGGTAAATTAAAATCTTTAGGTGCCGATATCAAACGTACACAAAAATAATACTTCAATGTATTAATATAAAACTCGCAACGAAAGAAGATTTGGAGGAAGCAAATAATGGAGACAATTTTCGATTATAATCAGATTAAAGATATTATTCCACACAGACAACCATTTTTATTAATTGATCGCGTGATTGAATACGAAGAAGGCGAACGATGTGTAGCTATTAAACAAGTTTCTGGAAATGAGCCGTTTTTCCAAGGGCATTTTCCTGAATTTGCAGTTATGCCAGGCGTATTAATTACCGAAGCCTTAGCACAAACAGGTGCGGTAGCTATTTTAAATAGTGATGCAAATAAAGGCAAACTTGCATTATTTGCAGGAATCGATAAATGTCGATTTAAGAAACAAGTCACACCAGGTGATACTTTACAATTAGAAGTTGAAATTACGAAGATGCGTGGACCAATTGGAAAAGGGACTGCGAAAGCAACTGTTGATGGTCAACTTGCATGTAGTTGTGAATTAACATTTGCAATACAAGATAAAGCATAAATAAAAATGCCTTAAGGATTTGTGAATTCCACTAAATCCTTAAGGCATTTTTGTGTTTAATATTTACTTTACTTTTCGAATTTTTCATCTTTAAGTCTTGGTTTAGATTGCATCATTCGATTAAATGATTTTTTCAATTCTTCACCAGTTAAGCCTTCATCAATCAACTGTTCTAATAAGCTTTCTGCATAAACTTGTCTCAAAGTATAGATGTGACATTCAAATACTACAGAAATAGTGCCATCTAATTGGCTGATATTTTTAATTGTTGCGTCAAATAACGCAGGGTCATTAGCTGGACGTGTAATGACAACACGAATATCCAAGAGATCTTCATTATTCATATATTGTTTCATGGTTTCATAATGGAAGTCTGAAATGACGATTTCAAGCAACCAGCCAGTACCACTATTTTCTTTATTTATAATGACTCCATCTTCTAATTCATATTCAGTAACTCCGCCATTTTCTGATACGATTTGAAATCGAACGGCTTTAAATGTTTTCATCGTCTTCACATCCAATTGATTAATTTAAAATCTACTATAATTGCATTTATATAATCATTATAACGTAATTTCAAAAGAGAAAGGTGAAATTTGTAGAAATTAGTAGTAATTTACTTTTTGGTTTATGAAAATATGAGTTTTGACTCAATTTATAAATTTAATTATGATTAAAACACAAAGGAGGTGACCTATGATAAATAACATCGTCATTGTAGGACGATTAACAAAAGATCCCAAAATTTATGAAAAGGAGGGGAAGAAGTTAGCTACCTTTTGTGTAGCAGTAAATAGAAATTATAAAGATAAAGATCAAAATACAGTCTGTGATTATTTGTATTGTAAAGCATTTGGTAAAATTGCTGACAATATTGAAAAGTATATCAATCAAGGATCACTTGTAGGTATTACTGGACAAATGCAATCACGTAAATTTGAAAAAGAAGGACAGATGCATTTTGTATCAGAACTTTATATCGAAACAATTAAATTCATGTCTCCACGAACTAAAAATGAAACGGATGAACTTTTTGAGCCATTCCCATTAGAGCAAGATCATGAATCATTCAACGAAATTAATATTCAAGAAAATGATATATACGAAATTGTATAAAACTCCCACTTAAAATTTATCCCACATTAAACTATTCCAATTAATATACATTAAATCCTACTATCAATTATACTTCTTTCAGGCTATTCCTCTTAATAATGCCCAATCTAGAGGAATAGCTTTACATATTATATCTATCCATATATACATCTAAAAAATAAGTGAACGTAAAAGTACTGTAAAATTCAATTCACAAAACTTCTTGAAAATGCGATTTATAGCATTTACATAATACAGAATAATCAGTTTAATTACGAAAATATTACAAGGGTATAAAGTCAATTATAGTTCAAAAGGTTATCATGGTAGTACTTATATGCTTAAATATACATAAAAATGAGTATTGGTGATGTAATTAGGTTGTAAAAAAAAGGTTTGTTTTTTTATTTCACTGTAACCTACAAAGAACTTTTGAATGATATAGTTGTACTTGCAAATTAATCATAAAATAAATTAATCACCTTATAGGAGGACTTTTTAACAATGAAAAAAACAGTAATCGCATCAACTTTAGCACTAGGATTAGGCGTAACAGGAGCAGCAAATTCAGCTGACGCTTCAGAACAAGGCGTAGACAAAGCAGAATTAGCTCAATTAGCTCAATCAAACTCAGAACAATTAAATGAAGCACCTGTACAAGAAGGCGCTTATGACATAGATTTCAATTATAATGGTACAGACTATAGCTTTGAATCAGATGGTACAAACTTTAGCTGGAGCTTTGGCGGAGGATCAACTGAAGCACCTGCACAACAAGAAGCACCAGCAGAACAATCAGCTGAGCCAGCACAACAATCAGCACCAGCTGAACAAGCTGCAGAACCAGCTCAACAAGAAGCACCAAAAACTGAAACAACTCAACAACCACAACAAGAGTCTACTTCAAAAGAATCAAGCTCAAGTGAAGCTTCAAGTGGTTCATCAGTAAATGTTAACTCTCATTTACAAGCAATCGCTCAACGTGAATCAGGCGGCGATCTTAAAGCTGTTAACCCATCATCAGGTGCAGCAGGTAAATATCAATTCTTACAAAGCACTTGGGATTCAGTAGCTCCAGCAGCTTACCAAGGTGTATCTCCAACAGAAGCACCTGAATCAGTACAAGATGCTGCAGCAGTTAAACTTTACAATGAAGTTGGCGCTTCACAATGGGTTACTGCATAATTTAGTCAGTAATAACTATAAATACTATAAACGTATGCCAACAAAGTCACCGACTTTGTTGGCATTTTTTGTCCACGATTTCCACTAATACAACTACAGCTTGTAGTTACTGTGTCATCGCTATAAAATTTACAACATAGACGTTTCATTGAAGTACGTTCTTTTGCAATGTCACACTACATTTGTTATGTTTAAAGAAATAATAATATATGAAAATCTACTAGGGGAGCCTTTATGGCTGAGATGATTCTGTTCAGACCCTTACGACCTGATTTGGTTAATGCCAACGTAGGAAAGTAGTTTAATTTATAATTGAATTGCTTAGCCTTTCTATTAATTAACTACATTCTTACTTGGAATGTAGTTTTTTTATATTTAGGAGGACTTAACGTGTTATTTTCAAAAGAATTAAAAATAGATGCCAAGCCAATTATTGATGACATTTATAATGACCCATTTATACAAGAAATGTTACAAGGTCATTTATCTAAGGATGCTACTAAATTTTATTTAAGAGCAGATGCATCTTATTTAAAAGAGTTTGCTAATATTTACGCATTACTCATACCTAAAATGGAGCAAATGGAAGATGTAAAATTTTTAGTTGAACAGATACAATTTATTGTTGATGGAGAAGTAGCGGCACACGAAATATTGGCTGAATATGTAAATGAACCTTACAATGAAATAGTACAAGAGAAAGTTTGGCCACCGAGCGGCGATCATTATATTAAGCACATGTATTTTAATGCTTTTGCTAAAGAAAATGCAGCATACACAATTGCTGCCATGGCGCCTTGTCCATACGTATATCAAGTTATTGCACAACAAGCGTTACAAGACCAAACTTTGAATACCAATTCTATTTTGTCAAAATGGTTTGAATTTTATAGTACCGAAATGGATCAACTTGTGCATATTTTTGATAATTTAATGGATAAATTGACACAAAATTGCACGAAACAAGAGAAAGCTGACATCAAAGATTGTTTCTTACAGAGTACAGTCCATGAACGCAAATTTTTTAATATGTCATTCACTGAAGAAGAATGGCCTTATGGAGGGGTTAATAATGAATAAACCTAAAATTGCTTTAACTATAGCAGGCACTGACCCAACGGGTGGCGCAGGTGTCATGGCAGATTTAAAATCGTTTCATGCTTGTGGCGTATACGGTATGGCTGCGATAACGAGTATCGTAGCGCAAAACACAAAAGGCGTTCAACATATTCATAACATAGAAACAAGTTGGTTATCCGAGCAATTAGAAAGTATCTTTGATGATGAGTTACCTCATGCGTTGAAAACAGGTATGATAGCTTCAAAAGAAATGATGGAATTAATACAATATTATTTAAAGCAATATCCAGAGATTCCTTATGTGATAGATCCTGTAATGTTAGCTAAAAGTGGTGACTCGTTGATGGATGAGGATGCTAAAGCTGACTTGCAAAATATTTTATTGCCTTATGCTGCTGTGGCAACACCAAACTTGCCCGAAGCAGAGGAAATAACAGAATTAACGATACAAGACGAATCATCAATTTATAAAGCAGGCGACATTTTCATTAATGAAATTGGTAGTAAAGGTGTTGTTATCAAAGGTGGACATTCAGAGGATTTAGACTTCGCTAAAGATTATTTATTCACTAATGAAAATGTATATACTTTTGAAGAACCTCGATTTGATACAAAACATACGCATGGTACAGGGTGTACTTTTTCGGCAGTGATTACTGCAGAATTAGCAAAAGGTAAAACAATATATGAAGCAGTGAAAAAAGCAAAACAGTTCATTTCTTTAAGCATTAAACACACACCTGAAATTGGTCAAGGTAGAGGACCAGTTAATCATTTTGCATATATGAAAGAGGTAGGATTAGATGATGAATAATTTAGAAGCACTCAGAAATAGTAACCCGTTAGTTATTTGTTATACAAACGATGTTGTTAAAAATTTTACAGCAAATGGCTTATTAAGTTTAGGAGCAAGTCCAGCAATGAGTGAAGCACCAGAGGAAGCGTCAGATATGTTAACTCACGCGAATGCTTTACTGATTAATATTGGCACGCTGACTAAAGATAGAGAGTCAGACATTTTAAAAATTGCGAAGGTAGCTAATCAAATTGGAACACCAATCGTCTTTGATCCTGTTGCTGTAGGTGCATCACAATATCGCAAAGATTTCTGTGAGACATTTTTAAGTGAGGTTAGGGTAGCAGCTATCAAAGGTAACGCCTCAGAAATTTTAACACTAATTGATAATGATACACAGATGAAAGGTACAGATAGTGATATAAATCTGGATGCTGTGACTATTGCTAAAAAAGCTCATACACAATTTGGGACAGCGATTGTTATCACAGGTAAAGAAGATATTGTAATGCATGAAGATAAAATTCTGAAACTTGCTAATGGTTCGCCTATGCTTGCAAAAATCACAGGTGCAGGTTGTTTATTAGGCGCTGTGATAGCGAGCTTTTTAGAATCCAAGCAGCAGCCACAATTAAATCAATTGGTAGAAGCAGTTACTATATATAATATTGCTGCTGAACAAGCTGAAAAAATTTCGGATAATCGAGGGCCTGGCACATTTATGGTTGAATTAATAAATGCTTTATATCAAATCACATATGATGATTATTTGAATTTAATACGCAGTCAAGAGGTGCAATAATGTTTGATAAAAGTAAGCTAAAACTTTATTTTATTTGTGGCACGCAAGATGTTGCAGAAGGTGAATCGATTATTGATGTTGTAACTGAAGCTTTAGAAGCAGGTATAACACTATTTCAGTATAGAGAGAAAGGGGAAACTGCATTAGTAGGTGATGATAAAGTGAGGATGGCAAAACAATTACTTTCGTTGTGCCATCAATACGATGTACCTTTTATAGTAAATGATGATGTCAGTTTAGCTAAAGATATTGATGCAGATGGTATTCATGTAGGGCAAAATGATTTAGAAGTAAATGAATTTGCACAACAATTTGAAAATAAAATCATTGGTCTGAGTGTAGGTGATGTAGATGAATACTTAAATTCTGATTTGAAATATGTCGATTATATAGGCGTTGGTCCAATGTTTGCTACGACATCTAAAGATGATGCAAGTTTGCCAGTTGGTCCAGAAATGATTACACAATTAAGACATTACGTTAATGATTTTCCGATTGTTGCGATTGGTGGCATCAATTTAGATAATACACCATCTATAATTCATGCTGGGGCAGATGGTATATCAATTATTTCGGCTATTGCTAAAAGTCAAAATATAAGTGAATCAGTAAGACAATTTTTAAAAACTGTTGAATAATGTATAAAAATTTCTTTTTTTGTTTTCTACTTCCCTATGAGTATGATAAAATAAATTCTATGTGAATAAATCATTAGAGGTGGAAAAATGAAGAAGAAAGCGCTACTCCCTTTATTATTAGGTGTAATGGTCTTTTTAGCAGGTTGTGACTATTCTAAACCTGAAAATAGAGATGGGTTTTTCTATAATACGTTCGTAAATCCAATGGACAGTCTTATACATTGGTTAGGAACTAGTTTTAATAACGACTATGGACTAGCAATTATTGTCATTGTATTGGCGATGCGTATCATATTATTACCATTCATGTTATCGAATTATAAAAACAGTCACATGATGCGTGAAAAAATGAAAGTTGCTAAACCGGATATTGATGCAATTCAAGAAAAAGTTAAGCGTTCACGTACGCAAGAAGAAAAAATGGCAGCTAACCAAGAAATGATGGAAGTTTACAAGAAATATGATATGAATCCGATGAAGAGCATGTTAGGTTGTTTACCAATCTTGCTTCAAATGCCAATCATCATGGGTCTTTTCTTCGTATTGAAATATCCTTCAAGTGGTGGTTTCACTGAACACCCTGATTTCTTATGGTTTAACTTAGCTCAACCAGATATTTGGATTACGATTATAGCAGGTGTTTTATACTTCTTACAAGCTTATGTTTCAAGTAAGAGTATGCCAAACGAACAGCGTCAAATGGGTTATATGATGATGATTATTTCGCCAATTATGATTGTGTGGATTTCATTAAGTTCTGCATCAGCATTAGGTCTATACTGGTCAGTCAGTGCCGCATTCTTGATTGTACAAACACAAGTAGCGAATATGCATTATTCTAAACTTGCTAAAAAAGAAGTAGCACCAATGATTGAAGCTATGGAGAAAAACAAAGCTGAAACAGCGAGTAAAGGTAAAAACACACAAGTTGTTTCTAAGAAAAATAAGAAAAAATAAATTATTTAAATTTTAAATAAATTTGTAATGAAAAGTCATCGTAGTTTTAAACTACGATGACTTTTTTGTATTATTTGAAATACCATTCATTAAAAAATTGAGTTACAAATATTTCCATATATTCGTGTCTCTGTTGTGCAATTCGTTTAGCAGTTGGTGTATGCATTAAAGCTTTAAGTTTAAACAGTTTTTCATAAAAATGTTTAATAGCTGATGCTGGAACATTTTTATTATCGATTTCTTTGTTAGACAAAATATCGTTGCATGCTCCTTCAATCCACATGGGTTCTCCAAAATGACCAGCATATTGGAAAGTACGAGCGATTCCAATTGCCCCGATAGCATCGAGGCGATCAGCATCACGTACAATTTGGCCTTCTATTGATAATGAAATATCATTATTTTCTCCATTTTTATAACTCATATGTTCAATAATATGTAGAATAGCTTCTTGCTGTTGTATTGGCAGCTGAAGTTGTGTCAAAAATTGTGTTAATCTATGTTTTGCTTGACTAGCGTCGGTAAGTTTAGCGTCAACCGTATCATGTAATAAACTAGCTAGTTGAATGGTTAATAAATTTCCAACTTGCTCTTGTTGCGCAATGTAGTTTGCCATTTTAACGACGCGCAATACGTGAGCGACATCGTGGCCAGTTGCATCCTCTTTATGAAATGACTCCATATATATCTGCGCTGAATTGACTATTTCTTGCGGATTCATCTAAACGCCTCTTTTCATAGAAATAAAGTTATATAAGCTAGTGATTTAGTATAATCATTTACTTTATAATAAAGAAAGTCCAAAGTAATATTGATGTTCATCGATTACTTTGGACAGAGTTAAATTATTACAAAATAGGTGATATAAGTCTTGCAATACCTTCTTTAAATTTAATCCACAAACTTCGCTTCTCATACTCCTCTTTTGTTAGTCGATAGGATAAGGCTAAATCTTTCTCAAAAGTGGCTTTAAGTTCTTTCGTTATGAATGTGTCATAAATAAAAGCATTAATTTCAAAATTTAAAGTAAAGCTTCGGTGATCCATATTTGTAGTACCCACACTCGCAACTTCGTCATCTATAAGCAGTATTTTTGAATGTAAAAATCCATTATCGTAATGGAAAATATTGGCACCTGCATCTAACAGTGATGCTACGTTATTATAGGTAGCCCAATATACAAATGGATGGTCAGGTTTATTAGGGATCATGATATTCACATCGACGCCACCTAATGCTGCGATTTTTATCGCGTCTAAGAATGATTGGTCAGGAATAAAGTAAGGAGATTGAATATGAATAGATTGTTTAGCAGAAGTAATCATTTTCAAATAACCATATTTGATTTGCTCCCATTCTTCGTCTGGCCCGCTAGATGCGATTTGGACACCAATCGTACCTCCAGAATCCACATCAGGAAAATAACGTTCAGCGTATTTCAAATTATCGCGTGTTGATTGAACGTTCCAATCAAGCATAAAACGTAATTGAAGTGCATTGACAGCATCGCCAACAATTCGTAAATGTGTATCTCTCCAGTAACCAAATTTTTTCTTTAATCCTAAATATTCATCACCAACATTAAAACCACCAATGTAACCAATATGTCCATCGATAATCACTAATTTTCGGTGATTTCGATTGTTCACTCTTAAATTGATTAATGGCAATTTAGAAGGGAAAAAGGCTTCAACTTTACCACCTTTGTTTCGAAATGATTTAAAATCTTTAAGTGACAAACTACGTGAGCCCATGTCATCATAAAGCATCTTCACTTCTAACCCTTGCTCAAGTTTTTGCTCGAGCGCTACTAAAATACGTTTACCTAAGTCATCATTTCTAAAGATATAGTATTGGATATGGATATAATCCTTTGCCTCGTTTATATCTTTAATAAGTGCATCAAACTTTTCTCTACCATCTGTAAAGATATCAATATCATTATCAGTTGTTAAAAAGGCAGCATTATTGTATAACAACATTTGAACCATATCTTTAAATTTAACAATTTGATGATTACCTTTTGAAAATTCATCGTTCTTTAAGGCTTCTAATTGTTCATTAACAATCATTTCAATACCTATTTTATCTTCTTCATCTAAGGTGAAAATACGGTCTCGCTGAATTTGTCGTCCAAACAATAGATAGATGATAAAGCCTAATATAGGTATGAAGACTAACACTAACAGCCACGCCCACACGGCACCAGCCGAACGTCGTTCCATAAAAATAATTGTGAAGGCAAAGATAAGGTTTAATATAAATGCGCCAAGAAAAATGATGTTAAGAATAACGTTTGTGTGGTTAAACGTTAAAGAAAATATATCTATCATATTAAACCTCCAAAATGCATTGCAGTTAATTAAAGTACTATAAAAGTCTTAATTATTGTAACATGAATATAAGGTTTTATCATTTGACTAATACCGCATAGGGGTATATCATATAATTGAAATTATTAGGAGGCGTGTAATATATGGCGGAAATACAAAAAGCGCATCACTCAGAACAAATTAAATCTAATTTAAAATCAAGATTAAATCGTATAGAAGGCCAAGTGAGAGCAATTAACCGCATGGTAGATGAAGATGTTTATTGTGATGACGTGCTCACACAAATTAGAGCCACTCGATCGGCTTTAAATGGTGTTGCTACTAAATTATTAGACCATCATATGAAAAGTTGTATTATGGAAAAAGTAGAGCAAGGTCAACAAGAAGAAGCTATGGAAGAACTATTGGTTACATTTCAAAAATTAATGAAGGATTAGGCAAGGTGAACGTAGTGGTAACAAAAGTAATTTATATTTCCGGTATAGAAAATGAAATACAACAAAAACATATTGAACAGCAGCTTAAACAATTACACGGTGTACACCAAGTCAACATAGAAATAGAAAGCAATAATAGCAAAATTTCCATTGATTTTGAAACCCCTGCAAGTTTAAATAATTTAGAAAAAGAAGTTTATGATTTAGGATATGAAATTTTATATTAAATTGAAATATTAAAAAAAGACTACAATTTTAATTTAACTGATTTTTGTTACTTTTGAAAACTTATTTCACAAAGGAAAACTATTTTTACGATGTAATTATACAATAAAATTGACTAAATATTTGGTTATAATAAAAAAATTTTGAATATAATGTAGTATTTAGTAATTAAATAGGGTAAGATATAGTAGAAGCAAGTAATTTAGGGGTGATGATATGAGTAAAGATAACGAAAAGATTCAAAATGTAGTTAAACTATTATCATCATTAGGGGTAAACATAAAGAAAACCAAATCAAGATTAGAAGTTATGCAGACTTTGCCGACAACTGTGAAAGCCGCTAACGAATTGAAATAGTAAAGTTACCTAATTAAGCGATTGGAGTAGTGTGCTCTAGTCGTTTTTTTGTTATACAGAAACCTGTTTTATTAAATAATTGGTAAAAAAATAACTGTTACGATCATTGAGATGATTGTAACAGTTATTTTTTAGAAGTAAAAATTAAAATGATTTTATTTTTGAGCTTGTTTTTGAACGTCAGGTGAGTACTGTTTTGGTTGATGATAAGAAATAGATAATAATACACCAATACCACACATTAAACTCCATAAGGAACTACCACCATAGCTTATAAATGGTAATGGAATACCAGTGATAGGTAATAATTGTATTGTCATACCTATATTTTGTAACACGTGGAATAGAATTAGTGCTGTGTAACCAATAATAAATAATTTGCTGAATGGTGATTCAATTTTAGTTGCAAGTCTAACTAGGTGAAACATTAGTCCTAAAAACACTAGAATTAAAATAACTGAGCCAATGAATCCAAACTCTTCTCCAATAACGGAGAAAATAAAATCAGTATGATTTTCAGGGATATATACTTCACCTTGATTGAATCCCTTACCAAATAGTTGACCAGATCCAATGGCTTTAAGTGATTCTGTTAAATGATAGCCGTCGCCACTACTATAAGTATAAGGATCTAACCATGAACTAATGCGTCCGAGTTGGTAAGTTTTAATACCCAAACTATTCTCTATAAGTGATGGCTTGAAAATAATAGATAAGATGATACTTGATGCTAAGAGAAATACTGTAATAAATAATGGTGCAATTATTTTCCATGTGATACCACTCACTATAATTACACCAACAATAATGGCGCAAATAACAAGCGTTGTGCCCAAGTCATTTTGCAGTAGGATAAGGCCCATAGGAATAATGGAAATACCAAAAATTTTCAGCAGTAATTTAAAATCTGTCTCCAATGATTTATTGAAAGTAAATTGATTATGCTTTGAGATTAGTTTAGCAAGCGCCAATATCAATACTATTTTCATAAATTCTGAAGGCTGTACGCTGATTGGACCTAGTTTATACCAACTCTTTGCACCATTTATAACAGGTGTGAACGGTGTTTCTGGAATAATGATTAATATAAATAAGGCTGCACAAAAAAGAAAGTACAGTAAATATGTATATTTCATTAGTTTCTTAGGTGAAACTAACATGATTAAAAATGCTATGAATCCGCCAAGGACATAATACAGAACTTGCCTAATGCCAAAGTTGGCGCTATATTGACCGCCACCCATAGCTGAGTTGATTATTGTTACACTAATAATTGCTAACAATACGAGGAAGCCTACTAAAGTCCAGTCGACTCGCCGTATCCAATGGTTGTTTTTTAATTGACGTGAAGTACTCATTTCTTACTCCTTTGAAAAGCTTAGTTTTCTTTAACTTTGTAATATATATAGATTTTACCGAACTTTAATGTATATTGCTAGAAGTAGGGTGCCAAATTGAAAAATTATAATAAGATAACTATATATTGATGAGTTAAAGTTATTACTTTTAATCCATTGTAAAGTGCCATATACTAAATTGAAAAATAAAAAGTTTTTATACTACTTAACAAATGCAAAAAAATATTAAATCGTGATATGATGTAGTTTAAGAATTGTATATGGAGGCTAAAGTATGGCTAAAGAAAATGTATGTATCGTATACGGAGGAAAAAGTGCGGAACACGATGTTTCAATATTAACAGCACAAAATGTCTTAAACGCAATAGATAAAGATCAATATCAAATAGACATCATTTACATAACAAATGAAGGTGACTGGAAAAAGAAAGAAAATATCGTAGACACTATAAATGAAATAGACACTTTACGTTTAACAGATGTTGCTGCAGGTGAAATCTCTCAACTACTTAGTATTGGTAGCACAGGGAACGCCTATAGTGCAGTTTTCCCAGTATTACATGGACCGAATGGTGAAGATGGTACAATTCAAGGTTTGTTTGAAGTATTAGATATACCATATGTAGGAAACGGTGTTTTAGCTGCCTCAAGTTCGATGGATAAACTTGTTATGAAACAATTATTCGCGCATAGAGGATTACCTCAACTACCTTATGTGAGCTTTTTAAGAAGTGAATATCATAAATATGAAAGTAACATTTTGAAACTTGTACATGACAAGTTAGAATATCCAGTATTTGTAAAACCAGCAAACTTAGGTTCTAGTGTTGGTATTAGTAAATGTAATAATGAAGAAGAATTGAAAGTTGGTATTGAAGAAGCATTCCAATTTGACCGTAAATTAGTAATTGAACAAGGTATTGATGCGAGAGAAATAGAAGTAGCTGTACTTGGTAATGACTATCCTGAAACAACTGCGCCAGGTGAAGTGATTAAAGAAGTAGCATTCTATGATTACAAAGCTAAGTACAAAGATGGAAAAATAAAATTAGATATTCCTGCTGATCTAGAGGAAGAAGTACAAACAACATTAAGAAATATGGCAGTCGAAGCATTTAAAGCGACAGATTGTTCTGGTTTGCTACGAGCTGATTTCTTTGTCACTGAAGACAATCAAATTTTTATTAATGAAACAAATGCGATGCCAGGCTTTACTGCTTTTAGTATGTATCCAAGACTTTGGGAAAACATGGGCGTAACATATGCTGAATTAATTGAAAGATTAATTGAATTAGCGAAAGAAAAGCATGAAGATAAGAAGCAAAATAAATACAAAATTGACTGAGGCGAATGAATAATGATTGAAGTAACTTTAGAACAAATCAAAGAATGGATTCCATGTGACATTGATAATGAATATTTAGATCATACGATTAAAGGTGTTTCTATTGATTCACGTGTAATTAACAATCAAAATTTATTCATTCCTTTTAAAGGTGAAAATGTAGATGGACATAAATACGTCGCACAAGCACTGAAAGATGGGGCAGGTGCAGTATTTTATCAAAAAGATGTAACTTTAGATAAAAACATAGACGGTCCAGTGATATGGGTTGAGAATACACTTAAAGCGTTACAACAATTAGCTAAAGCTTATTTAGAATTTGTTGGGCCTCAAGTCATTGCAGTAACAGGCTCAAATGGTAAAACGACTACCAAAGACATGATTGAAAGTGTTTTAAAGCCACAATTTAAAGTTAAAAAAACACAAGGCAATTACAATAATGAAATCGGATTACCATTAACAATATTAGAATTGGATCAAGATACTGAGATTTCAATTTTAGAAATGGGAATGTCTGGATTCAATGAAATTGAGTTATTGTCAAATTTAGCCGAACCCAATATAGCAATAATTACTAATATTGGTGAATCACATATGCAAGATTTAGGTTCTAGAGAAGGTATTGCCCAAGCAAAAGCTGAAATTATCACAGGCTTAAGATCAAATGGCGTCTTTATTTATGATGGTGATGAGCCATTATTAGAATCTCACGTTACGAAAATACTAGATGCAGATATAGTAAGTATTGGTAAAGACAAAGACAACACACTTGTTTGTCAGATTGAAGATATTGAAAATGCAGGTATCGTATTTAATATTAACGGGGGAGAAAGATTCGATTTACCTATTTTAGGTGAACATAATATGAAGAATGCAACAATTGCTATCGCTGTTGGTAAAAGGTTAGGCTTGAGCCATGACATAATTTTTAATAACTTACGTAAAGTAGAACTTACAGGTATGAGAATGGAACAACATTATACCAGTGGCAATAAATTAGTCATTAATGATGCATATAACGCGAGTCCTACAAGTATGAAAGCAGCAATTGATACGCTTTCAATTATGAAAGGCAGAAAAATTATTGTACTTGGAGATGTTTTAGAATTAGGTCCAGATAGTCAGATGATGCATGAAAATGTAGGTCGATACTTAGAAGGTAAAAATATTGATGCATTATTTACTTTTGGGGCAGCTTCAAAATTTATTAGTAACACGGGCAAAGCGTATGTAACACAAGCAGAACATTACGAAGATAAGCAAGCATTGATAACAACTTTACAAGATTATGTTCAATCTGAGGATAAAATTTTAGTCAAAGGTTCTAGAGGAATGAAACTAGAAGAGGTTGTCGAAGCTTTAATTTAAACATTAACTAAATAACGAGTTGTTAGAATTTGATTAGAAATCTAACAGCTCGTTTTTATTTTGCTAAAACGGGAAAACTTATAAAAGGCAACAAGTATTTATAAAGTTATCACACTTAAATGTAATAGACATACTCATATTGAAAAAATGACGACGTTTCATAATTTCATTAAAGAAACATACAGTTAAGCTTAATGTCGGTACCAATGTAATTTCAGTTAAAAAATTTCTTGAATTTAATTTAAATAAGGAGTGAATAAGCCATATCTTACAAGTAAAATATTCTGACAATTAACAGAATAAATAAATTAATAAATTTTTTTAAGAGAGTATAAAGTAAGTTTACAGAATAAAGTTAAACGCTTACAACCTATATATTTCGGTATTTTTGGTGTTTTAAAACATTTTAAAACAAGCAAAGTTATTGCATTTAATCAAATTTGGTTTATTGCGATTATATACTTGAGGTGGTACTATTAAGAAGTTGAAGAAACTTAAGTGAACATATATGTATAGAAATACAGATAAATAAAGGAGAATTATATTGCAAAAATTTAAAGAATTAGGGCTCTCAGATAAGATGGCAGAAACCCTAGCATCAATGGGGTTCGATGACGCCACTCCTATACAAAAAGAGAGTATCCCTCTTGCCTTAGAAGGCAAAGACGTTCTTGGTCAAGCTCAAACAGGCACAGGTAAAACTGGTGCGTTTGGTATTCCACTTGTTGAAAAAGTGGCAGACAAAGAAGGCGTACAATCATTAATCCTTGCACCAACAAGAGAATTAGCTATGCAAGTAGCTGAATCAATCAAAGAATTTGCTAAAGGTCAAAACGTACAAGTTGTTACTGTATTTGGTGGTATGCCGATCGACCGTCAAATCAAGTCACTTAAAAAAGGACCGCAAATCGTTGTAGGTACGCCAGGTCGTGTGATTGATCACCTTAACCGTCGTACATTAAAAACTAATGATGTTCATACGCTTATATTAGATGAAGCGGATGAAATGATGAACATGGGCTTCATCGATGATATGAAATTTATCATGGATAAAATTCCAGCTTCACAACGCCAAACAATGCTGTTTTCAGCAACAATGCCAAAAGCTATTCAAACATTAGTTCAACAATTCATGAAAACACCAGTAATTGTTAAAACAATGAATAATGAAATGTCTAATCCACAAATCGAAGAATACTATACAATCGTAAAAGAATTGGAAAAATTCGATACATTTACGAATTTATTAGATGTACACCAACCAGAATTAGCTATTGTATTCGGCCGTACTAAACGTCGTGTAGATGAATTAACAAGTGCGTTAATCTCTAAAGGCTACAAAGCTGAAGGTTTACATGGTGACATTACTCAAGCGAAACGTTTGGAAGTATTGAAAAAATTCAAAAATGATCAATTAGATATCTTAGTTGCAACAGATGTTGCAGCACGAGGACTTGATATTTCAAACGTAAGTCATGTTTATAACTTTGATATTCCTCAAGATACTGAAAGTTATACACACAGAATCGGCCGTACTGGTCGTGCTGGTAAAAAAGGTGTAGCAATCACATTTGTGAACCCAATTGAAATGGATTACATCCGTCAGATTGAACAAGCAAACAAGAGACAAATGACTGCAATGAGACCACCTCATCGTAAAGAAGTGCTTAAAGCGCGTGAAAACGATATTAAAGGTAAAGTTGAAAAGTGGATGTCTAGAGAAAATGAACCAAGATTACAACGTATTGCTTCAGAATTAATTGAAGAATATAGTGATGTTGATTTAGTTGCTTCATTATTACAAGAATTGGTTGAATCAAATGATGAAGTTGATGTTCAATTAACATTTGAAAAACCATTATCTCGTGGTAAAGGTGGTCGTCAAGGCCGCGGACCAAAACGTGGCGGTCAAGGCAACAATAAACGTGGTAATAAATTTGATAACAAAAATCGTCGTTCAAAAGGCGGATTCAACAACAATAATAAGAAGAACGAAAAGTCTTCTGATAGAAACAATAGCAATAAGAAATCAATGAAAGGTCGCACATTCGCTGACCACAAAAAATAAAAATAATTTATCATATATGAAATTTAGGTTTAATCATTCCACTCATGTGGGATGATTTTTTTGTTTTTTAAGAAAAGCTATGATAAATAATAAATATTAAGTGCAATATATTTTATATTAGAATAGATGTTTATAAATTTCAAATGAGGAATGAAATGACTATAAAAGCTATGTTATAATAAATTGAAATCTTAATTAAGGAGTGTATATATGACTAACGACCAACTATTTAACAGAAGTCCTAAACAAGCTATGAAGTATTACTACATAATAGAAGGACTGGAATTTATTGTTAGTTTGATCGTTTCGGTTATTTTAATATTTTTATGGAGTCACTTTAATTGGTGGCATTTCATTGTATATTTAATCGTTGCTTTTATAGTGTTTGATTTTATGTATTTATTGGTTAGACCCTGGATTAAATTTAAATACACATATTATAGAATTAAGGAAAATTACATAGAAGTAAAATATGATTTCTTCTTTAAATCTAAAAAAATAGTGAAATTGGAACGCACACAGTTTATTGAAAGGCAGAATAACCCGATTTTGAAGAAAATGGGACTGTCTAAAGCTACATTAATTACTGCTGGTCATAAAGTTAGTTTTCCTCTGATGTCTACGGATGATGCGAAGTCATTCGAATTACTAACACTCAATTACTTGAGAGGAGCTGATTTTGATGTATAATCCTCAAAAGTTACATCCTATTTCTTATTTAACTGGTGTTATTGAAGCTATTAAGCAAAATATCTTTTTGATTATTATTTTTCTAGTATTTAATATTCAGGATTTTGATTTTACAAATATAACTTCGTACATATTTCCAGCTATCGTTTTTACTTTCTTTTTATTTTCATTTATAGCTCAAGTATTAAAAGTTTATAACACGACATATTGGATTGAAAATGATCATTTTGTTTTAGCAACGGGTATCTTTACTAAAGAAAGAAAAGAACTTAATATCCGTCGTATACAAACATTAGATACATCACAAGGCATTATAAATCAAATCGTAGGTGGTGTGAAATTACAAATCAAAACACCGAGTGATGGTATTGATTTAGACACTGTTTCTAAAAAACAAAGTGAGTTAATACAACGTACGATTAAAGAAAAACAACGAGAATTAACTAGTCAAAATGAAGAACCAGATTTAACTAGCATATCTGAACCAGAGGATAATGGAGATAATCCGAAACAACTATCAGAACCTGTGCGCTTATATAAGCTTAATTTTAAAGAATTACTGTTTATGGCATTAACGAGTGGAGTTATAGGCGTGGCGTTTGCAGCCATTTCGCCGATAATTGGTGCCTTTTCAGAAGTGATACCATGGGAATGGCTCACTGGTGAATTTGCTCGGATTTCTCAAGCGATTTTTGTGATCGTGTTAATAATGGTTGCGACTATCATTATCGCAAGTTATATATTGGGTACATTGATTGTAATTATAAAAAACTATAACTACACAGTGACACAAAATGATAATCAATTGAATATCCGATATGGTTTATTTAATGTTAAAAGTATCACGGTGCCAACTGATAGAGTTCAAGCTGTAGTTGAAAGACAATCTTTCTTAAGAAAACTATTCGGTTTTACGTCTATACATTTTGTGATTACGAGCGATATGAATGGTAATGATAAAGAGGATATTTCATTAGATGGAAATGTTATGATTTTACCTTTTATTAAACGAAAAAAAGCATTCGAAATCATTAAATCACTTATCCCTAGTATGGCATTTGAAAATGCGGAAAAGGGTATGCCTTGGAGAGGTTTCCATAGGCACTTTTGGCGAGAAACAGTCATACTGCTAGTGCTTGCAACTATTGTTAATTATTTCTGGTTACCTTGGTCATTTCTTATCGCAACGATTATGATTTTACTACTAATTATTCATAGCCTTATAGTTATTAAATCATCTGGATTAAAAGTACGAAATGATGAACTTGTAGTACGTAATGTAACTATGTTTGGATTCAAAAATACGTATTTCAAGCATGATAAAATACTAGGTATGGAAATTAAACGAAATCCATTTTTAATAAATAGTGATTTAGGTAATTTCAATTTTATCATTGCAAAAGCTGCGGGTAGTGAAGCAATCGGTTTGAAATTTAATAATTATAAAGAAGTTGAAACACTTCAAAATTGGTATTTGAGAGGTGAGCATCATGAATGAATATAATTATATGGATAAATCTGGAAAAACAGTCATGCGTCTCTCGGCATATATTGTAACTGTAATATTTGTATTAATTTTAGCAGCTGTTTATATAGTTAATACACTGTGGTTGCAATGGCTTAACTCCAATATGATGATGTGGGTTTTAATTATTGGTATAATTATTATCGTAATTCAATTGCTGCTAGGTGCTATTTTAATTCCTGCGTATCGGTACCAAATCTTTAGATACAAACTAGGTGAAAATGAAATCACTGTAAGAAATGGTTTATGGTTTGTTTCAGTAATCAATATCCCATTATTCAGAATTCAAAATGTCGATACACACGAAGGTATTTTAATGCGCAAATATAAATTAGCAAGTTTAACGTTATCGACAGCAGGCGGAAATACTGAGATTAAACTTATCGACAAAGATATAGCGGCTACATTAAAGTACAAAATAAAAAATGTTAATAAAGCAATTGATGTAACAGAAAATGAAGCTTCAGAAATTGAACATTATAAAGATAGTGATTTAAAATAAATCACTATCTTTATATGAGCGAGGGGAGACTTATGATACACGGTATAGGTGTAGATTTAATAGAGATAACAAGAATAAAAAAACTTTATAGCAGACAAGAAAAATTGCTAGAACGTATATTAACTATCAATGAACAACAAAAATTTAATTGTTTCAAAAATGAACAACGTAAAATGGAATTTCTTGCAGGTAGATTTGCTTGTAAAGAGGCTTTTAGTAAAGCGCTAGGTACGGGGCTAGGAAAAACAGTAGCATTTAATGATATTGATTGTTTTAACGATGAAAATGGTAAGCCCTGTATTACCTATGAAGGCTTTAAAGTGCATGTAAGTATTACACATACGGAACATTATGCTATGAGTCAAGTCATTTTAGAAGTTTAATTTATTAAAAATTTTCTAAATTCAGTATGTTTAATTTGGTTATCCTATCATCATTGTTATAAAATTGATTTATTATAAAAAATTAGTGAAAGTTATTTAATGAAATAGGAGGTACATGCTTAATGTCTGATAAGTATTATAGATCGACGTACTTGAATGTAGATTTAAATGCTATTGTTTCGAATTTTCAAGTGTTTCAAACATTACATCCAAACAAAACAGTTATGCCAGTAGTTAAGGCGAATGGTTATGGACTTGGTAGCATTAAAATTGCACGTCAATTAATGGAAAATGGAGCTGAGTTTTTCGCCGTTGCAACATTAGATGAAGCAATTGAACTTCGTATGCATGGAATTAATGCAAAAATACTTGTACTTGGAGTTATTCCAACATATAACATAAACAAAGCAATACAACATCGAGTAGCAATTACGGTGCCGTCTAAAGTATGGCTCACTGAGGCTATCGAAGAAATTCCAACCGATAATAAAAAAGATTTGTGGCTTCACGCTAAATTAGATACTGGCATGGGTAGGTTAGGAATAAAAGATGTGGATGAGTACAAAGAAGTTATTGATTTGATTCAATCACATGACCATTTAGTTTTTGAGGGCGTGTTTACACATTTCGCATGTGCTGATGAACCGGGTGATTCGATGAATAAACAGCAAGCCTATTTTGAAGGAATTGTTGAGCAGGTAGAAAAGCCCAATTATATACATTCTCAGAATTCTGCAGGCGCATTAATGAAAGACAGTCAGTTTTGTAATACGGTTAGAATAGGCATATCATTATATGGCTACTATCCTTCAGAGTACGTTAAATCAAAAGTGAAGATACATTTAAAACCAAGTGCACAATGGATTAGTGAAGTCGTTCAAACTAAAGTATTGCAAACTGGAGAATCTGTGAGTTATGGAAGTATATATACAGCAAAAGAACCTACAAAAATTGGAATCATTCCAGTAGGATATGCAGATGGTTATCCAAGAATGATGACAGGATTTAGTGTGAATGTGAATGGGTACCAATGTGAAGTAATTGGAAAAGTGTGCATGGATCAAACAATAATTAAAATTCCTGAAGAAGTTAATACAGGTGATAAAGTCATTTTAATGGATCACCATAGTGATAGTCGACAATCAGCAGAAGCTCTGGGACGACAGCAACAGACCATTAATTATGAAGTGTTATGTAGACTAAATAGAAGGCTTCCTAGAATTTATCATGGGACGCAAGACTTAGAAATTCGCAATGAATTACTAAAATAGTATAGTCACTTAATGTAAAATTTGTTATTATAAGTCTAACAACGAATCTCAATATATTCTATTTTAGTAACATGGAGGTCTTTATTCATGGCAAGTTTTAATCAAAGCAGAAACCATAGTATTGAACAACTATTAAAAGAAGGCTATTCACAAATGGCCGATTTAAATCTCTCCCTTGCAGCAGAAGCATTTCCATTTGAATGTGAAGCTTGTGATTGCAATGAAGTTTACCTCAGCTCTAAGAATAACAATGAATGATGAGAAGAGGAGACGTTTATTTAGCTGATTTATCACCAGTTCAAGGGTCTGAACAAGGGGGAATAAGACCTGTCGTTATCATACAGAATGATACTGGAAATAAATATAGTCCTACCGTAATTGTAGCTGCAATTACTGGTAGGATAAATAAAGCTAAAATACCTACACATGTAGAAATAGAAAAAAGTAAATATAAGCTTGATAAAGATTCTGTAATACTGCTTGAGCAGATTAGAACTTTAGATAAAAATAGGCTGAAAGAAAAATTAACATACCTTTCTGAAAGTAAAATGAAAGAAGTTAATGTTGCCATAGATATAAGCTTAGGATTACATAATGTTAGAAATAGTAAATCATGATTTTCAAAGGTTTAAGAAACAGTTAATAAAATAGTGAATTATATATCGATTCCCTATAACATGTAATTACCACTTAATTAGTAATTTAATTGTGATTGGAAAATTAAGAATTTTAGTTTTGTGGTTTAATACCTTTGAGTGGGATGTTTTAATTTGAAAAGCTTTAGGTTATCCTAAAGCTTTTTTAGGTATTTGGAGCGTGTTTATCATATATAGCGAGTAGCCAATACAAGCAAGTACAAAGTTAGGATAGGCTCGTTCATTATAAAAGATATTTTTACTTACATACATAGTACGTTTAAATCTGTTATAACCGATGTATGCGGTTTATATTTGTATTTTTAGGAGGAATTACTACATGGAAGAATTCAAAAATCAATATAAAGCGCTAATTGACGAAAGTTTACACACTTTAGATGCTACGGATCTAAAGAAAAAGTGTGAAAGCTTTACCGATGAAGTGATAAAAAGAGATTTATTACCAGAAGATATAGTTGAAATTCATAGAGATTATGTCAGAGTTTTAAATTTAAATGAAACTCAAATTTTAGAAACTTTTAATGTGCTTAAAGAAGTAGTAAGAGGGTTTGGGTATAGCTATAGAGATTATCAACAATTAGTAAATCGTCTACAATATCATGATAAAGAGATTGATTTAGCCTCTCGTTTACAGCAAACAATGCTTAAAACGGATATTCCTCAATTTGATAGCATACAAATCGGTGTTATATCAGTAGCAGCGCAAAAAGTAAGTGGTGACTATTTTAACTTAATAGATCATAAAGATGGCACGATGAGTTTTGCAGTGGCAGACGTTATAGGTAAAGGTATACCAGCTGCGCTTGCAATGAGTATGATAAAATTTGGTATGGACTCTTATGGTCATTCTCAACTTCCGAGTGACGGTTTAAAGCGTCTCAATCGAGTAGTAGAAAAAAACGTCAATCAGAATATGTTTGTAACAATGTTTTACGGACTATATGAAGAGTTAAACCATTTGTTATATTGTAGCTCTGCTGGACACGAACCAGGATACGTATATAGAGCAGAAACTGAAGAATTTGAAGAAATCAGCGTTAGAGGCAGAGTGTTAGGTGTCAGTGAGCAAACGAGATATAAACAACAAGAAATCCCTGTATATTTAGATGACTTAGTTATTATATTTACAGATGGGGTTACAGAAGTTAGGAATGAAGCAGGAGATTTCTTAGACAAAAACCATCTTTTAACGATGATTCACAAGTATAAGCACATGCATCCACAAGATATCGTTCAACTTCTATATGAAGCGATTTTGAAAATACAAAATCCTGACAAAAGAGATGATTTAACAATTCTAATTATAAAAAGAGTTAATTAGTTTTAGCATAATTAAGATTAAGTTATTTAAATTAAGGGTATGAAAGTTATTATGAGACTATAATTAGGAGTGTAATGTTATGAATCTTAATATCGAAACGGTAACACATGATACTCATTACGAGGTTAAAGTTGGCGGAGAACTGGACGTATATACTGTTCCAGAATTAGAAGAAGTTTTAGTGCCGATGAGACAAGAAGGAACTCATGATTTACATGTAAATTTAGAAAATGTAAGTTACATGGATTCAACGGGATTAGGCGTATTCGTAGGTACATTAAAAGCGTTAAACCAACACGATAAAGAATTATATATATTAGGTGTTTCAGATCGAATAAGTCGACTATTTGATATAACAGGATTAAAAGATTTGATGCATGTTAATGAAGGAACGGAGGTCGAATAACATGCAACTTAAACAAGATTATATAGAAATGCGTTTGCCAGCATCTGCAGAGTATGTGAGTTTGATACGTTTAACACTGTCAGGCGTTTTTTCACGTGCAGGTGCTTCATATGACGACATTGAAGATGCGAAGATTGCAGTGAGCGAAGCAGTAACGAATGCAGTAAAACATGCATATAAAGATGACCCAGAAGATGTGGGAATGATTAATCTATGCTTTGAAATTTTCGATGATAAAATCAAGATTGTAATTTCAGATCAAGGTGAAAGTTTCGATTATGAAGAGACAAAAGCACAATTAGGGCCATATAAAGAAAACGAAAACATAGATTTCCTAAGAGAAGGCGGTCTTGGTCTGTTTTTAATTGAATCTTTAATGGATGAAGTTACAGTTGATAAACAATCAGGCGTAACAATCAGTATGATAAAGTATATTAAAAAAGAGCAGGTGCGAAATAATGGCGAAAGAGTCGAAATCAGTTAATGATGTATCACCTGAACAAATTAACCAATGGATAACGCAGCATCAAAATGACGAAAATAAAGATGCTCAAGATAAACTCGTAAGACATTATAGAAAGTTAATCGAATCATTGGCATATAAATATTCAAAAGGTCAATCTCATCACGAAGACCTCGTTCAGGTTGGTATGGTTGGTTTGATTGGTGCAATAAACCGATTTGACTTATCCTTTGATAGAAAGTTCGAAGCCTTTTTAGTACCAACGGTCATTGGTGAGATTAAACGTTATTTACGTGATAAAACATGGAGTGTCCATGTACCAAGAAGAATCAAAGAGATTGGACCTCGTATCAAAAAAGTGACTGATGAATTAACGAATGAGTTAGAACGTTCTCCTTCGATTGCAGAAATAGCGGATCGTCTTGAAGTAAACGAAGAAGATGTGTTAGAAGCAATGGAAATGGGCCAAAGTTACAATGCGTTAAGCGTTGACCATTCGATTGAAGCAGACAAAGATGGTTCTACAGTTACTTTATTAGATATTATGGGTCAACAAGATGACAATTATGATTTAACTGAAAAACGTATGATATTAGAAAGAATTTTACCAATATTAAATGAAAGAGAAAGACAGATTATTCAATGTACATTTATTGAAGGTTTAAGCCAAAAAGAAACTGGAGAAAGAATTGGGTTAAGCCAAATGCATGTTTCAAGATTGCAAAGAACAGCAATCAAGAAATTACAAGAAGCCGCTAATCAATGATTGAATAAAATATAAGGCAGCATTCCTATAAATTAGGGAGCTGCCTTATTTTAATTTTTATACTAGTTGCATCACTTTAATTAAAGCATGATGTTTTGAACAGTGGTTACTATTAAATATGTTAAAATATTAAAGGAAGTAAAATAAAAAAGAAATAAATGAGCGGAGGATTCTATGGATAGTAATCTAATACAATCTATAAGAGAGAAATACAATTTCACAACAAAACAAATTAATTCAGTGTTATCACTCCTAGAGGATAAAAACACAGTACCTTTTATAGCGCGCTATAGAAAAGAGCAAACAGGTGGATTAGATGAAGTAGAAATTAAACAAATAGATGATGAATATCAATATATGGTTAACCTTCAAAAAAGAAAAGAAGAAGTTATACATAATATAGAAGAACAAGGTTTATTAACAACAGACTTAAAAAGTGATATTTTAAAACAAACAAAACTCCAACGTGTTGAAGATTTATATAGACCATTTAAACAAAAAAAGAAAACGAGAGCAACGGAAGCAAAGAGAAAAGGCTTAGAACCATTTGCAAAATGGCTAAAGCAATCTAACTTAGACACAACAATCGAAAACAAAGCGCAACAATTTTTAAACGAAGAAATAGAAACTATTGAAGCTGCTATAAAAGGTGCACAAGATATCATTGCAGAATTAGTTTCGGATGCACCTAAATATAGAACTAAAATCCTTAAAGATACTTTTCAACATGGCAATATCATTACACAAAAGAAAAAGAATGCTGAAGACGAAAAAGAAATATTTTCAATGTATTATGATTACAGCGAACCAGTGAAAAAAATTGCTAATCATAGAGTCTTAGCTGTGAACCGTGGAGAAAAAGAAAAAGTATTATCAGTAAAATTAGAAATGGATACACAAGGCATTGAAAACTTCATTCGCAAAAATGAAATAACTACAAATCATGAGGGTAATTATATAATTGAAGATGCCATTAAAGATAGCTTAAAAAGATTAATTATGCCTTCTATCGAAAGAGAAATAAGAGGAGATCTAACAGAAAAAGCTGAAAACCATGCTATTGATGTCTTTAGTGAAAATTTAAGGAATTTATTGTTACAACCACCATTGAAAGGTAAACAAATACTTGGGGTAGATCCAGCATTTAGAACAGGTTGCAAACTTGCAGTTATTAATCCTTTCGGTACATTTGTTGCAAAAGGCGTGATGTATCCGCACCCTCCAATTAATAAAAAAGCAGATGCTGAGAAAATATTCGTTAAATTTGTAAAAGATTATGACGTAGAACTTATAGCAATAGGTAACGGGACAGCTAGTCGCGAAACTGAACAATTTGTAGCATCTATGATTCAAGAACATCATTTGAAGGTGCAATTCATTATTGTGAATGAAGCGGGCGCGTCAGTATATTCTGCATCAGAAGTCGCTAGAACAGAATTCCCAGATTTCCAAGTTGAAGAACGTAGTGCAGTTTCAATTGGTAGAAGAGTGCAAGATCCATTGAGTGAACTTGTTAAAATCGACCCTAAATCAATAGGTGTAGGTCAATATCAGCATGATGTTAATCAGAAAGCACTTGAAGCGGCGTTAACATTTGTGGTTGAAACAGCAGTAAACCAAGTAGGTGTGGATGTTAATACTGCTTCACGCTCACTACTACAATATGTTTCTGGTCTATCACCAACGATTGCACAAAACATAATCAACTATCGTGAAGAAAACGGAGCAATCAAACATAATAAAGATATTGCGAAAGTTAAGCGTTTAGGCGCTAAAACATTTGAGCAAAGTATTGGGTTTTTAAGAATTGTCGATGGTAGCGAACCATTAGATAATACTTCGATTCACCCTGAGAGCTACAGAGCAACGTATCAATTATTAAATGAAATCAATATGAAAGCTGAAGATCTTGGCACAGAAGATTTGAAATCAGCATTAAATCACTTAAACATTGCGGAAATGGCTGAGAAATTGAATATAGGTCAACCGACATTAGAAGATATTTTAAAATCGTTGATCGCTCCAAATAGAGATCCTCGTGATGAATTTGAAACACCTATTCTAAAATCAGATGTTTTATCAATCGAAGACTTAGCAAAAAATATGAAGTTAAGTGGTACAGTTAGAAATGTTGTAGATTTTGGTGCTTTTGTAGACATCGGAGTTAAACAAGATGGACTTGTACATGTATCTAAACTATCTAAGAAGTTTGTGAAGAATCCAATGGATATTGTTAGCGTTGGAGATATAGTAGATGTTTGGATACTTGATATTGATGATAAAAAAGGTAAGGTATCATTAACTATGATTGATCCACATGGATAATGAAACCCTTCAAAGATTGACAGAAACTATATCTGAAACGCACTTTAAACGCTCATTTAAGCATAAAGCTTATTTTAATAAACGCTTAAAAACAACAGGCGGTCGCTACTTATTACAAACTCATAATATTGAAATCAATGATAAGCAGTATACTAAATTTGGTGAAAAAGCAGTTCAAGATATTATTAAACATGAATTATGTCATTATCATTTGCACATACAAGGAAAGGGATATCAACATAAGGATAAGGATTTTAAAGCGTTGAGTAAGTTAACAGGTGCTCCAAGGTTCTGTTCAGCTGTAGAAAAATATGAAGACCGAGCAAAGTATATTTATCAATGTAATACATGCGGTGCTCAATTTCCGAGGATACGAAAAGTTAACACGACAAAAATGATGTGTGGACATTGTAAAGGTAAATTGGTTCAACATGACATTGTGCAATCATAGTAGTTGTTATAAAAAGGCGAGCTAAAACGATTAGTTTTAGCTCGCCTTTTTATTTTGAAGTAAAATATAGGTAGAATTTAAGTAATAAAGGTCTATTTAGGTGATTTTAATGTGTATTTTAACATCAATAGTTAAATCCAACTTATAACTAGATCATTTTACTCATTTTTGTTTGCTTTTTCTGTTGACGATGAGTCGATTATATTATAAGATAATAAACGTTGCGAAATTAATAGGCAATTGAGTTAAGCAAGTATTAATTTTATTAAATTAACTTTAAAAACGTGTTGACAAAACATTAAAGATATATTACAATATATAATGTTAACTTGATAAACAAACCGTTTTGCGAGCGGCCGTGGCGGAACGGCAGACGCGCTAGGTTGAGGGCCTAGTGGGAGAAATCCCGTGGAGGTTCAAATCCTCTTGGCCGCACCAAAAATATTACATATAAATAATACGCGGGTGTAGTTTAATGGTAAAACCTCAGCCTTCCAAGCTGATGTTGTGGGTTCGATTCCCATCACCCGCTCCAATAGAAACATTAATGAACATTGAAAACTGAATTGCAATATGTCAACGTTAATTCCGAACACAACATTAAATTGTTGGTTCAAACGTGTTAGAGATAACACACAAATTAGTATTTTATGAGCTAATCAAACATCATAATTCATTTATGGAGAGTTTGATCCTGGCTCAGGATGAACGCTGGCGGCGTGCCTAATACATGCAAGTCGAGCGAACGGATAAGGAGCTTGCTCCTTTGAAGTTAGCGGCGGACGGGTGAGTAACACGTGGGTAACCTACCTATAAGACTGGAATAACTTCGGGAAACCGGAGCTAATGCCGGATAACATTTGGAACCGCATGGTTCTAAAGTAAAAGATGGTTTTGCTATCACTTATAGATGGACCCGCGCCGTATTAGCTAGTTGGTAAGGTAACGGCTTACCAAGGCAACGATACGTAGCCGACCTGAGAGGGTGATCGGCCACACTGGAACTGAGACACGGTCCAGACTCCTACGGGAGGCAGCAGTAGGGAATCTTCCGCAATGGACGAAAGTCTGACGGAGCAACGCCGCGTGAGTGATGAAGGTTTTCGGATCGTAAAACTCTGTTATTAGGGAAGAACAAATGTGTAAGTAACTGTGCACATCTTGACGGTACCTAATCAGAAAGCCACGGCTAACTACGTGCCAGCAGCCGCGGTAATACGTAGGTGGCAAGCGTTATCCGGAATTATTGGGCGTAAAGCGCGCGTAGGCGGTTTCTTAAGTCTGATGTGAAAGCCCACGGCTCAACCGTGGAGGGTCATTGGAAACTGGGAAACTTGAGTACAGAAGAGGAAAGTGGAATTCCATGTGTAGCGGTGAAATGCGCAGAGATATGGAGGAACACCAGTGGCGAAGGCGACTTTCTGGTCTGTAACTGACGCTGATGTGCGAAAGCGTGGGGATCAAACAGGATTAGATACCCTGGTAGTCCACGCCGTAAACGATGAGTGCTAAGTGTTAGGGGGTTTCCGCCCCTTAGTGCTGCAGCTAACGCATTAAGCACTCCGCCTGGGGAGTACGACCGCAAGGTTGAAACTCAAAGGAATTGACGGGGACCCGCACAAGCGGTGGAGCATGTGGTTTAATTCGAAGCAACGCGAAGAACCTTACCAAATCTTGACATCCTTTGAAAACTCTAGAGATAGAGCCTTCCCCTTCGGGGGACAAAGTGACAGGTGGTGCATGGTTGTCGTCAGCTCGTGTCGTGAGATGTTGGGTTAAGTCCCGCAACGAGCGCAACCCTTAAACTTAGTTGCCAGCATTTAGTTGGGCACTCTAGGTTGACTGCCGGTGACAAACCGGAGGAAGGTGGGGATGACGTCAAATCATCATGCCCCTTATGATTTGGGCTACACACGTGCTACAATGGACAATACAAAGGGCAGCTAAACCGCGAGGTCATGCAAATCCCATAAAGTTGTTCTCAGTTCGGATTGTAGTCTGCAACTCGACTACATGAAGCTGGAATCGCTAGTAATCGTAGATCAGCATGCTACGGTGAATACGTTCCCGGGTCTTGTACACACCGCCCGTCACACCACGAGAGTTTGTAACACCCGAAGCCGGTGGAGTAACCATTTATGGAGCTAGCCGTCGAAGGTGGGACAAATGATTGGGGTGAAGTCGTAACAAGGTAGCCGTATCGGAAGGTGCGGCTGGATCACCTCCTTTCTAAGGATATATTCGGAACATCTTCCTTGAGAAGATGAAGAGGAATGACATTGACATATTGCATTCAGTTTTGAATGCTCATTACGAGTATTCATTGCGTTATTTTGTACATTGAAAACTAGATATGTAAGTAAAATTTATGATTTTACCAAGCAAAACCGAGTGAATTAGAGTTTTAAAAAGCTTGAATTCAAAAAAATAGAAATAATCGCTAGTGTTCGAAAGAACACTCACAGATTAATAACATTTTAGGTTTTCAACCGATTTTATCGTGTTGAAGGTCGAAAAGATTAAGTTATTAAGGGCGCACGGTGGATGCCTTGGCACTAGAAGCCTACGAAGGACGTTACTAACGACGATATGCTTTGGGGAGCTGTAAGTAAGCTTTGATCCAGAGATTTCCGAATGGGGAAACCCAACACGAGTTATGTCGTGTTATCGATATGTGAATACATAGCATATCTGAAGGCAGACGCGGGGAACTGAAACATCTTAGTACCCGCAGGAAGAGAAAGAAAAATCGATTCCCTGAGTAGCGGCGAGCGAAACGGGAAGAGCCCAAACCAACGAGCTTGCTTGTTGGGGTTGTAGGACACTCTATACGGAGTTACAAAAGAACAAATTAGACGAATCATCTGGAAAGATGAATCAAAGAAGGTAATAATCCTGTAGTCGAAAGTTTGTTCACTCTTGAGTGGATCCTGAGTACGACGGAACACGAGAAATTCCGTCGGAATCCGGGAGGACCATCTCCCAAGGCTAAATACTCTCTAGTGACCGATAGTGAACCAGTACCGTGAGGGAAAGGTGAAAAGTACCCCGGAAGGGGAGTGAAATAGAACTTGAAACCGTGTGCTTACAAGTAGTCAGAGCCCGTTAATGGGTGATGGCGTGCCTTTTGTAGAATGAACCGGCGAGTTACGATTTGATGCAAGGTTAAGCAGTTAATGTGGAGCCGTAGCGAAAGCGAGTCTGAATAGGGCGTTGAGTATTTGGTCGTAGACCCGAAACCAGGTGATCTACCCATGACCAGGCTGAAGTTCAGGTAACACTGAATGGAGGGCCGAACCGACTTACGTTGAAAAGTGAGCGGATGAGTTGTGGGTAGCGGAGAAATTCCAATCGAACCTGGAGATAGCTGGTTCTCTCCGAAATAGCTTTAGGGCTAGCCTTAAGTAATGATTATTGGAGGTAGAGCACTGTTTGGACGAGGGGCCCTTATCGGGTTACCGAATTCAGACAAACTCCGAATGCCAATCAATTTTATCTTAGGAGTTAGAACGCGGGTGATAAGGTCCGTGTTCGAAAGGGAAACAGCCCAGACCACCAGCTAAGGTCCCAAAATATATGTTAAGTGGAAAAGGATGTGGCGTTGCCCAGACAACTAGTATGTTGGCTTAGAAGCAGCCATCATTTAAAGAGTGCGTAATAGCTCACTAGTCGAGTGACACTGCGCCGAAAATGTACCGGGGCTAAACATATTACCGAAGCTGTGGATTGTCCGTAAGGACAGTGGTAGGAGAGCGTTCTAAGGGCGTTGAAGCATGATCGCAAGGACATGTGGAGCGCTTAGAAGTGAGAATGCCGGTGTGAGTAGCGAAAGACGGGTGAGAATCCCGTCCACCGATTGACTAAGGTTTCCAGAGGAAGGCTCGTCCGCTCTGGGTTAGTCGGGTCCTAAGCTGAGGCCGATAGGCGTAGGCGATGGATAACAGGTTGATATTCCTGTACCACCAAATTTCGTTTTAAGCGATGGGGGGACGCAGTAGGATAGGCGAAGCGTACTATTGGATTGTACGTCCAAGCAATGAGACTGAGTGTTAGGCAAATCCGGCACTCTTAAGGTCAAGTTGTGATGGGGAGAGGAAATTGTTTCCTCGAGTCGTTGATTTCACACTGCCAAGAAAAGCCTCTAGCTAGAATTTTGGTGCCCGTACCGCAAACCGACACAGGTAGTCAAGATGAGAATTCTAAGGTGAGCGAGCGAACTCTCGTTAAGGAACTCGGCAAAATGACCCCGTAACTTCGGGAGAAGGGGTGCTCTTTAGGGTTAACGCCCAGGAGAGCCGCAGTGAATAGGCCCAAGCGACTGTTTATCAAAAACACAGGTCTCTGCTAAACCGTAAGGTGATGTATAGGGGCTGACGCCTGCCCGGTGCTGGAAGGTTAAGAGGAGTGGTTAGCTTCGGCGAAGCTACGAATCGAAGCCCCAGTAAACGGCGGCCGTAACTATAACGGTCCTAAGGTAGCGAAATTCCTTGTCGGGTAAGTTCCGACCCGCACGAAAGGCGTAACGATTTGGGCACTGTCTCAACGAGAGACTCGGTGAAATCATAGTACCTGTGAAGATGCAGGTTACCCGCGACAGGACGGAAAGACCCCGTGGAGCTTTACTGTAGTCTGATATTGAAATTCGGTACAACTTGTACAGGATAGGTAGGAGCCTTTGAAACGTGAGCGCCAGCTTACGTCGAGGCGTTGGTGGGATACTACCCTTGCTGTGTTGGATTTCTAACCCGCACCATTTATCATGGTGGGAGACAGTGTCAGATGGACAGTTTGACTGGGGCGGTCGCCTCCTAAAGAGTAACGGAGGCGCTCAAAGGTTTCCTCAGAATGGTTGGAAATCATTCATAGAGTGTAAAGGCATAAGGAAGCTTGACTGCGAGACTTACAAGTCGAGCAGGGTCGAAAGACGGACTTAGTGATCCGGTGGTTCCGCATGGAAGGGCCATCGCTCAACGGATAAAAGCTACCCCGGGGATAACAGGCTTATCTCCCCCAAGAGTTCACATCGACGGGGAGGTTTGGCACCTCGATGTCGGCTCATCGCATCCTGGGGCTGTAGTCGGTCCCAAGGGTTGGGCTGTTCGCCCATTAAAGCGGTACGCGAGCTGGGTTCAGAACGTCGTGAGACAGTTCGGTCCCTATCCGTCGTGGGCGCAGGAAATTTGAGAGGAGCTGTCCTTAGTACGAGAGGACCGGGATGGACATACCTCTGGTGTACCAGTTGTCGTGCCAACGGCATCGCTGGGTAGCTATGTATGGACGGGATAAGTGCTGAAAGCATCTAAGCATGAAGCCCCCCTCAAGATGAGATTTCCCAACTTCGGTTATAAGATCCCTCAAAGATGATGAGGTTAATAGGTTCGAGGTGGAAGCATAGCGATATGTGGAGCTGACGAATACTAATCGATCGAAGACTTAATCAAATTTAAAAGTGTTTTGTTTGGTATTATCAAATTTTACTTACTATCTAGTTTTGAATGTATAATTTTTTATACAGTTCATTGTCTGGTGACAATGGCAAGGAGGTCACACCTGTTCCCATGCCGAACACAGTAGTTAAGCTCCTTAGCGCCGATGGTAGTCGGACTTACGTTCCGCAAGAGTAGGACGTTGCCAGGCAATTAGGGACCCGAAAGGGTCTCTTTTTTATGCGCAAAAGGAGCTTAACTTCCAAAAAATCTGGTTTAAGCCATGAGCACATAAGTTGAAGCTCATGTGTAAGAACTACTGATCCCAATGAGATTGGGAAGTAGTTCATTAAAAAAAGCTTAGCTATTGCGCTAAGCTTTTAAATAAGAAGTGAATAAAGCATTTTATTTTCATTAATGTAAATATTTGAAGCATCGAACTCATTTACATTCTTTTTCAAGTTATTCAAATCTTTATGATTATTTAATTGAATGCCTATGATAACTGTACCGGTGTTTTGAGATGATTTTTTTAGGTACTCGAATTTAGTAATATCGTCTTTAGGTCCAAGTACATCATTTACAAATTCTCTTAAAGCGCCGGGACGTTGGGGAAAGTTTAAAATGAAGTAATGTTTCATTTCTTCGAAAAGTAATGAACGCTCTTCAATTTCTTTCATGCGGTTAATATCATTGTTACCACCACTCACAACACAAACAACTGTTTTACCTTTGATTTCTGCTTGATAATTATCTAAAGCGGTAATACTTAATGCACCAGCAGGTTCTGCGATAATGGCCTGTTTAGAGTACATATCCAAAATGGTTGAACATACAGCACCTTCATGTACTTGAACATAATCATCAACAACTTTTTTAGAGATGTCATATGTTATCTGACCAACTCTTGCAACTGAAGCACCGTCAACAAACTTATCAATGTCAGGTAATGTTACGATTTGATTTTCTAAAACAACTGATGTATACATACTGCTTGCGCCAGCAGGTTCTACGCCAACAATAGATGTTTGAGGTGAATTTTCTTTGAAATACGTACCAACACCAGAAATTAAACCTCCGCCTCCAATTGCGGCAAATAAATAATCAAATTGTATATTTTCTTCTTGAGATTGATCAATGATTTCTTTAGCAAGTGTACCTTGCCCTGCAATAGTATAGATATTGTTAAACGGATCAATGAAATTCATTTTGTTGTCTTCTGTATAGCCGAGCGCTTCTTTTAAACAATCATCAAAAGTATCACCTGTAAGAATGACTTCGACATTTTGTCCACCAAAGAATTTAACTTGGTTAATCTTTTGAAGTGGGGTAGTGACAGGCATAAAGATAACTGCATCTAAGTGTAATTTATTAGCAGTATAAGCCACACCTTGTGCATGGTTGCCTGCACTTGCACATGTGATGCCCATTTCTCTGTCTTCTTTATTTAAGGCTACAATTGCGTTGTAAGCTCCTCTAAGTTTAAAAGATCTGACCCATTGTAGGTCTTCTCTTTTTAAATATACATTACAGTCATATTTAAGTGATAAATAATGATCCTTTTGTAATGGAGTCTCTTTAACAGTATCTTTAATTTGTAAGTAAGCTTCATCGATATCTTTTGAAGAAACAGTTGTTTTTACAGTCATATGTTTCACACCTTTGTTAGTTTAGTATCTTTAAAAATTTTTTGCTCTTTCGTAAGATTTAATCTCATCTTCATATTGCAATGTTACTGCAACATCATCAAGTCCTTTTACGAGTTTGTTTTTCCAAGTTTCATCGATATCAAAAGTAAATTTTTTCTCTGGAGAAGAAACAGTTTGATTTGGTAAATCTACTGTGATCGATTCTGATTGTGCTAAATGTTTTCTCGCTTCTTCATCTAATACAATAGGTAACATCGCATTTTTAGTACAGTTCATATAGAATATATCACTGTAACTGCCAGCAATAATTATGTCAAAACCGTAGTCTTTAATCGCCCAAGCAGCATGTTCACGACTTGAGCCACATCCGAAATTATCTCCAGTAATTAAAATCGATGCATCTTTATATTCTGGTTTATTTGGATTGAAGTCTGGATTATCAGATCCGTCATCTAAATAACGCCATTCATCGAAAGCAAATGGTCCAAATCCTGATTTTGAAATACGTTTTAAATGGACTTTAGGTATAATTTGATCGGTATCGATATTGTCATGAAATAATGGTACGACTTTACCTGTATACGTAGTGATTGGTTTGATTTCCATATTATACAACCACCTTTCTAACATCTACAAATTTACCATTAATTGCTGCGGCTGCTGCCATAGCAGGAGAAACAAGGTGTGTTCTTGCGCCTTTACCTTGGCGACCTTCAAAGTTACGATTACTTGTCGAAGCACAATGAACACCATTAGGTACTTGGTCTGGATTCATTCCTAAACACATTGAGCAACCGGGCTCTCTCCAATCAAAACCTGCTTCTTTAAAAATTTTATCTAGTCCTATTTTTTCTGCTTCTTTCTTAACTGTCCGAGAACCTGGAACAACGATTGCTGTAATATTAGGGTGGACTTGATTTCCTTTAACAATATGACTCGCTTCAACTAAATCTGAAAGACGAGCATTTGTACAAGAACCTAAGAAGACATAACCCAAATCGATATCCTCAGCTTTTTGACCAGGTTTTAAACCCATATAATTATATGCACGTTCGTCATTAACATCTTCTATTTCTGGGAAAGGTGTGCTAAAACTCACTCCCATTTCAGGACTAGTTCCCCAAGTCACTTGAGGTTCTAAATCTGAGACATCCATTTCAATGACTCTATCAAATTCGGCATCGTCATCTGTGTAGAGTTCGCGCCATTCATCAACGGAATTATCGAAGTTTGTTGCGTATGGACGGCCTTTAACATATTCAAATGTTGTTTCATCTGGCTCCATCATGCCATATTTAGCACCAGCTTCAATTGCCATGTTACAAATTGTCATTCTAGCTTCCATACTCAAACTACGAATCGCTTCTCCAGAAAATTCTAGAGCATAACCTGTCCCAAAATCAACGCCATACTGACTAATTAAATGTAAGATAATATCTTTGGCATATACACCTGTCGGCAATTTACCTGTTACATCAATTTTTAGATTTTTAGGTTTAGTTTGCCACAGCGATTGTGTAGCAAATACATGCTCTACTTCACTTGTACCAATACCAAAAGCAATTGCTCCGAAAGCACCATGTGTAGCAGTATGAGAATCACCACAAACAATTGTTTTACCTGGCTGGGTTAAACCTGTTTCAGGACCTACCATATGCACAATACCTTGTTCATCAGAACCCATATCAAATATATGAACACCGAATTCTTTAGCATTATTTTGCAATGTAGTAATTTGCTTGTTTGCGATTTCATCTTTGATATTAAAGATATCTACGGTTGGTACGTTGTGATCAAGTGTTGCATATGTTAAGTCTGGTCTACGCAATTGTCTGTTTTGGAGTCTCAGACCTTCAAATGCTTGAGGAGATGTGACTTCGTGTATAAGATGCAAATCTATATATAATAACTGTGGGTCACCTTCTTTACCAGTCAAGACATGTTTATTCCAAACTTTATCAAATAGTGTTTTACCCATATGACATCTCCTCCTTTTTATAGATTTTCTTTTACGAAATTAATAATATCTGACGTATTATAATTTCCATTGAGATCACGGGTTGTTTTACCTTCTTTAATGAGTTGATAAATTACTGTTTCTAATTTTTCAGCTGCTTGTGGTTCATTTAAGCTTTCTCTAAGACACATAACAACTGATAAAAGCATACCGAAAGGGTTTGCGATATCTTGGTTTGCAATATCTGGCGCTGAACCATGAATCGGTTCGTAAAGTCGTGGACCTTGTTCACTAAAACTTGCAGAAGGTGATAAACCTAGTGAACCCGGTATTACAGATGCTTCATCACTTAAAATATCACCAAATAAATTTTCCGTAACAATGACATCAAATTGCGATGGGTTAGTAATTAAATGCATTGCACAAGCATCTACAAGCAAATGGTTAACTTCTACTTCAGGATAATCTTGTGAAACTTCATTTATTACTCTACGCCATAATTTACTAGAAGAAAGCACATTTTCTTTATCAACAGATGTTAATTTTTTATTTCTTTTTTGAGCTAAATCAAATCCAACTCTAGCAATGCGTTCAATTTCTAATCTGGTATAAGTAAGAGAATCAAGTGCATCGTCATCACCCAATTTTTTAGGTTCACCAAAATAGATACCTCCAGTGAGCTCTCTTACTAAAACGAAATCTGTGCCTGCAACACGCTCTTCTTTAATCGGAGATAAATGGCTCGTACCATTTGTTACTGTAGTAGGGCGTATATTAGCGAATAAGCCTAACGCTTTACGTATGCCTAATAAACCTTGTTCTGGTCTATTATTAGGATCAGTCCATTTTGGTCCACCTACAGCGCCTAATAAAATTGCATCAGCATTTTGACATGCATTTAGTGTGGATTCAGGAAGTGGTTTACCATGGTGATCTATAGCAACACCACCAAAATCATGTGATTCTAAGTCATAATTAAAATTAAAATCTTGGCTTAATTGTGCTAATATTTCTAGTGATCCTTTCATAATCTCAGGACCAATACCATCACCTGGTAGGGCTACAATCTTATAACTCATGAATGAATACCTTCTTCCGTAGCTGAATTAGCAGCATATTTAGCATGTGCTTCTACATATGATTTACATGACGCAAGCAAGATATCATGGTCAATACCGACACCTGTGACAATTTGATTATCAATTTTAATTTGTACATGTACTTCTGCTTGTGCATCAGTGCCTTCAGTAACAGAATCAATACGGTATTCTATTAACTCAGTGTTGAGGTCAAAAATACGATCTATTGCATTGTACACGGCAACGATAGATCCAGTGCCAATACTTGAATCTTGATACGTATTACCGTCTTTATCTTTAATGACGACTACAGCACTTTGAAGTCCATTTGAAACAAATTGTAGCTGTAAAGTTTCAACTTGATATATCGCATTTTGTTCGTGTTCTGTACCTTGAATTAAAGCATGAATATCACGGTCTGTAACTGCTTTTTTCTTATCTGCAATTGTTTTAAACTGTTTAAATAATACTTTTTGTTCTTCTGGATCAACATCGTAACCCAAATTAATTAATTTTTCAGCAAAAGCATGTTTGCCTGAAAGTTTACCTAAAGGTAATTCTGTTGTTTTAACACCAACAAGTTGAGGTGTCATAATTTCATATGTTTCAGGGTTTTTAATTATGCCATCTTGATGGATACCTGATTCATGACTAAAGGCGTTTTGACCGACAATGGCTTTGTTTCTAGGAACTCGAATTCCTGCAAATCTAGCAATTAAATCTGAGGTTTGTTTTGTTTCTTCAAGGTTAATTCTAGATTGATTGCCGTAATGATCTTGTCGAACGTAAAGGCCAAGTGCTACTTCTTCAAGTGCTGCATTACCTGCACGTTCCCCAATACCATTTAAGGTACCTTCTATTCGTTTGGCTCCATTTTCAATTGCAGCCATACTATTTGCAACTGCAAGCCCAAGATCATCGTGACAGTGCGCACTATAAATTACTTCATGGTCTGTTTTGATAGATTCTTGTAGTGTTTTGAAAATTTGACCATATTCAGAAGGGTAACTGAAACCTACAGTGTCAGGTACATTGATTACACTTGCTCCGGCATCAACAGCTGTTTGAACACATTCTATTAAAAATGGTAGTTCTGTTCTTGTTGCATCTTCTGGGGAGAATTGAACTAAATCAAAATATTTTTTCGCATAGCTTACATGTTCTGTTATAGATGCTAAAACTTCTTCCTTAGACATCATAAGTTTGGAATCGCGATGAATCGGGCTTGTTGCGATAAAGACATGAATTCTTGGTTTTGCTGCTTCTTTAGTTGCTTCATATACTGCATCAATATCTTTTTTCACACAACGGGCTAGACCACATACAGCAGTTGTTGTTAATACTTTTGAGATTGCTTCAACTGATTTAAAACTACCATTACTTGATGCAGGGAAGCCAGCTTCTATAATATCTACGCCCCATTTTTCAAGTTGGTTTGCTATCTTCAAACGTTCATCGAATGAAAAGTTTACACCAGGTGTTTGTTCGCCGTCTCTAAGTGTTGTATCAAAAATTTGAATATGGCTACTCATTTTCAACATCTCCTATAAATGAATTTTAGACTCATATAACCGTAAGTAATGAAGAAACACACTTTTATGAGAAAAGTAGCTGCATTTTTAAGCAATCATATATCCCTAATTAAGTGTGATTCTCCAATTACGATTAATTTAAAGGTTGAATCTAATTATTTTTCAATGCTTTTAGATTTAATGAATGGCATCATTTCACGTAGCTCTTTACCAACCGCTTCGATTTGATGTCCATGTTGTTCTTCGCGTAGTTTGTGGAACTCTTCAAAATTATTTTCATTATCTTTAATGAAACGATCACTGAATTTTCCTTGTTGGATATCTTCTAGTACTGCTTTCATATTATCTTTAACGTCTGGTGTAATGATACGTGGTCCAGATACATAGTCACCAAATTCTGCTGTATTTGAAATTGAATAACGCATGTTTTCCATACCACCTTCGTATAATAGGTCTACGATAAGTTTCATTTCATGTAATACTTCGAAATAGGCAATCTCTGGTTGATATCCAGCTTCAACTAAAGTTTCGAAACCAGTTTGAATTAATTTAGTTGTACCACCACAAAGGACAGCTTGTTCACCAAATAAATCTGTTTCGGTTTCCTCTTTGAATGATGTTTCTAATACACCAGCACGTGTAGCACCGATACCTTTAGCATAGCTTAAAGCTAAGTCTGTAGCTTCTCCACTTGCATCTTGTTCTACTGCGAATAGGGCAGGGACTGCACTACCTTCAGCAAAAGTACGACGAACTAAATGTCCTGGGCCTTTTGGAGCTACTAAGAATACGTCAACGTTTTCTGGTGGGTTGATAACATCAAAATGAATATTAAAACCATGAGCAAAAACTAATGCATTATTTGCTTCTAGATTTGGTTCGATTTCTTCTTTATATATTTTACCTTGAGCTTCATCTGGTAGAAGTACCATAATGACATCAGCTTGTTTTGCTGCTTCATTTACAGGATATACTTCGAAGCCGTCATCTTTTGCTTTATCAAAAGAACGTCCAGGTCTGATACCAATGATTACGTCATAGCCATTGTCTTTTAAGTTTTGTGCATGAGCATGACCTTGAGATCCATAACCTAAAACCGCTACTTTTTTACCTTGTAATGCATCTTTCTTTACTGTTTCATCATAATAAACTGTTGTCATAATATAATCCTCCATGTGATTTGAATTTTTGTTAAAACATTAAAACTTAAGCTAAATAATACCTGCCGAACCCGTACGTGAGACTTGTTCGATTTTATATGATGATAGATCGTCTAATAAATTATCCATCGTATATTGTGGACCTGAGGCTTGAAGATACGTATAAGTTTCTTCATTTTTTAATATAGAGACTAGCGCATCATAAGGTTTGATTAAATTTTGTAATTCTTGGTGATTGTTTGGTGTTTGTAATTTCACAAGTACCAACTCTCTATTGTAGGTATTTGTATCTGTTATATCTTCAACCTCAATTATATTGATTTGCTTTTCAAGCTGTTGAAGTAGTGTGCGTAACACGTCTGTATCAGGTATTTCTGCTACAAAAGTAATGTTAGAAATACCTTCTTCTAGCGTAGGTGTTGCGGAAAGGTTAACGATATTAAATTGTCTTCGTACGAAAATACTGGTTAATCTATTCAATGTACCTGCTTTATCTCTCACTTTTGTTCTAAATGTTCTTCTCATAATAGACCCTCCATCTCATGGTTTGCTTTACCACTTGGTACCATAGGAGAGACAATTTCAACTGGTGAAATACGAATGTCAATTAAAGCTGGTCCGTCATGTTGGAAAGCCTCATCCAATTTTTGTTCTAAGTGTGTTGGATCATCTATGAGATAGGCTTTTACATTATATGCTTCAGATAGCTTAATAAAGTCTGGCTGTCCATTAAACACAGAATGTGAAAAACGTTTATTAAAGAATTTATCTTGCCATTGTTTCACCATACCCAGTGTACCGTTATTTACGATTACGATTTTAATATCTATGCCGTATTCTTCTAAAATACCCATTTCTTGGTTTGTCATTTGAAAACCACCATCGCCTACAAATGCTACGACTGGTTTGTCTGGTTTAGCTAATTTAGCACCAATTGCTGCAGGTATACCAAAGCCCATTGTGCCTAAACCACCACTTGTAACAAGTTGACCATGATCTTTGAATGGGTAGTATTGTGCAACCCACATTTGATGTTGTCCCACGTCTGTAGTTACGATTGCATCACCATTGGTAATTTCTCCGATATATTCAATTGCGCGTTGTGGTTTTGAAAATACACCATCTTCATCATCGCTGTATGCAAATGGTTGCTGTGTTTTATTTTCGTTACATGTTTCTAACCAATCTTCGTGTCGGATTGAATAACTGTCGAAATCGAGTAGAAATTCTAATGTCGCTTTACAATCGGCAACAATACCCAAATCTACTTTAATAATTTTGTTGATTTCAGATGGATCGATATCAACATGAACGATTTTAGCATTTGGTGCGAATTCATCAGGGTTACTAGCTAATCTGTCGTCAAAGCGACTTCCGAAGTTAATAAGTAAATCACATTCAGTTAATGCCATATTACTTGCGTATGATCCGTGCATACCACCCATACCTAAAAATAGGGGGTGTTCGTATGGAATTGCACCGAGACCAAGTAATGTACTTACTACTGGTAATTGGTGTCTACTTACAAATTCAGTGAATAAATCGTTTGCTTTGGCATGGTTGATGCCTGCACCTGAAAGTACTAATGGTTTTTTTGCACTTTTCAAAAAGTCTCTCAATTTTTGTATATCATCTTTTTTCGGTTTATTAGGTATTGTGTAACCAGGTAACTCTAATTCATTAGTAACTTGGGCATTTGTTGATAGGACACCCATATCTTTAGGAAAATCGATTACCACAGGACCTTTTCTTCCAGTATTAGCGATATGAAAAGCTTCATGAATAATTTTTGGAATATCCTGTACATTTTTGACTTGATAGTTGTGTTTAGTAATAGGTGTTGTCATGGAGAGTAAGTCTGCTTCTTGGAATGCATCCTTACCGATACCAGGTGTTGCGACTTGGCCTGTGATTACTACTAAAGGTAAAGAGTCGCTGTAAGCATCAGCAATACCGGTAATCGCATTTGTAGCTCCTGGACCACTTGTAACAACTACTACGCCTGTATTACCAGATACACGTGCATAACCTTCAGCTGCGTGCGTTGCACCTTGTTCGTGACGGGCTAAGATGTGCTTTATTCTTCCATCATATAGTGTGTCATAAAGAGGGAGAACAGCACCTCCTGGATAACCAAATATAAAATCAACACTCTCATTTGCCAATGATTCAACTAATAATTCTGAACCAGATCTCATTTCATCAATTGTCTCTTGTTCTAGTTCAACTTCAGGTTCAATTGGTTCTACTGCTTCCAAAGATTCAAAATTTTCTGATTTTTCTATTTCAAGTGTTTCAGTATGTTTAGACATTGTGCTCACTCCTTAAATGAGATTTTCGGGAACTTGCATTACGCCACCAGTATTAGCACTTGTAACAAGTGCGGTGTAACGTGCAAGATAACCAGTTTTCACTTTTGCTTTAAATGGTTTCACATCTTCTTTTCTATCGTTTAAAATTTCATTTGATACTTCGACATTCAACGTTCGGTTAGTTAAATCAATAGTAATTTCATCACCATCTTTAATTAGTCCAATAGGTCCACCCGAAGCCGCTTCAGGTGATATATGTCCTACAGCAATGCCTCGAGTTGCACCTGAGAAACGGCCATCTGTAATTAATGCGACATCTTTACCTAATCCTCTTCCTACAATTGAAGAGGTAGGTGCTAACATTTCAGGCATGCCTGGGCCACCTTTAGGACCTTCATATCTTATGACGACAACATGGCCTTCTCGAACAACGTGATTATCAATTGCTTCTACTGCCTCATCATGCGAGTCAAAACAAATTGCTTTACCTTTAAATACTTTAATTGAAGGATCTACACCACCTACTTTAATGACGGCACCATTTGGAGCTAAATTACCGTATAGAATTGAAAGCCCTCCTTGTTTGTCGTAAGGGTTATCTAGATGTCTAATTACATCGCTATTTAAAATTTCTTTACCTTCATTATTTTCACGAAGGGTCTTGCCTGTCGCTGTGATTCTATCTGGATGTAAGGTACCTTCTCTTTTAAACAGTTCATTAATAATTGCTGGCACACCACCTGCTTCATGTACATCATGCATTGAATAAGAAGAACTAGGTGCAATTTTTGAAAGGTAAGGTGTTTTCTTAGCAATTTCGTTAATTCTTGTTAAGTCATAATCGATGCCAGCTTCGTTTGCAATTGCTAATGTGTGAAGCACAGTGTTTGTAGAACCACCCATTGCCATGTCTAACGCAAAAGCATCATCAATTGCTTCACTTGTTACGATATCTCTTGGTTTAATATCATTTTTAATATTATCTACTAATTTGAACGCGGCTTCTCTAATCATTTCTCTACGTTGATCACTGACTGCTAATGCTGTTCCATTATATGGAAGGGATAAGCCTAAAACTTCCATTAAACAATTCATTGAATTCGCAGTGAACATACCAGAACAAGAACCACATGTTGGACAAGCATTTTGTTCCATATCTAAAAATTCATCTTTTGAAATCGAACCATCTTTAAAAGCACCAACTGCTTCAAACATTGAAGAAAGTGTCAATGCTTTACCTTCTGAAGATAATCCTGCTTTCATAGGACCACCAGAACAAAAGATGGCTGGAACATTGGTTCTGACTGATGCGAGGATCATACCTGGTGTAATCTTGTCACAGTTAGGAATATAGAATACACCGTCAAACCAATGCGCGTTAATTACGGTTTCAGCAGAATCGGCAATGATTTCTCGTGAGGGAAGGGAATATCTCATTCCTATATGCCCCATCGCGATACCGTCATCTACACCGATTGTGTCAAATTCAAAGGGAATAGCACCTGCTTCACGAATTGCTTCTTTGGCAATGTCTGCTAATTCTCTTAAGTGGACATGTCCTGGGACAATGTCAATATATGAATTACAAATTGCCACGAAAGGCTTATTCATATCTGTTGGTTTTTCTAATGCACCTGTAGCATGCAAAAGACTTCTTGCTGGAGCCTGCTGATCACCTTTTTTGATCATATCGCTTCTCATACCATTTCCCCCTTAAAATTGAAAATAAAAAAAACGTCCCAATAAATTATTGGGACGTTTTCAAGTCCCATTCAACTAGAAAGAGGACTTAAACGTTTAGTAAATTCTTCACTAAAGTTCCAGTCCTAATAGCATAATAAAATGACTAAATTATTTGAAGTTGTTGGTTTGTATTGCATATGGTTTTTGGTCATTTTATTATACTCCTCTCGAATGAATGGTTTTTATTTAATTGAATTGTCTAAAAATTCGATAAATTAAATTTACTACATCAGCGAGGTCATGTCAATGACTTTTTGGAATTATCTCTAAATTCACACAATTACAAAAAAGAAAGAACTTGTTTTACTATGAAGTAAAATAGGCAAAAATTTGTTAAACTATAAGAGTTATTTATATAGAACAGATAAATTGAAGTAATATATTGTGATTAACTCAAATAAAAATTGCGAATAGTTACTATAGAAAGAACTGAGTTTTTATAATGGAGTATAAGAGAAGTGTTAAAAGTATACAAGTGCTAATCGCACTTGCATAAGAGCAACTCATCCCAATAATTTGGGCAATTAAAAAAGGAACGCCTGAGCTAAAGCTCATGCATAAGAGCAACTAATCCCAATAATTTGGGAAGTTGCTCTAAAAGGGAGGGGAATATGATTAAGATAAAGGATTTAGATGGAATGGCGGTTTTTGCTACAACGTTAGCGAAGTATTTATCAGCTGGCGACCTTGTATTGCTTAATGGTGATCTAGGTGCTGGGAAAACAACATTAAGTCAATTTATTGGAAAAGCGTTAGGTGTAAAAAGAAATATTAATTCACCAACCTTCAATATTATAAAATCATATCAAGGATCAAATTTGAGATTACATCATATGGATTGTTATAGATTAGAAGACTCTGAAGAGGATTTAGGCTTTGATGAATATTTTGAAGATGAAGCAGTTATTTTAATCGAATGGAGTCAATTTATTTCTGAGTTTTTACCACCGTCTTCTTTAACTATTAATATAACGACATTAAATGAATCGGAAAGAAATATAGAATTAGAAGCACAAGGTGTACATTATGCAAAAATAAAGGAGGAGGTTGAACGTGAACTATCTGTTGATTGATACGTCAAATCAGCCATTGTCAGTTGCTTTAATGCAAGACGATAAGGTGTTAAGTGAATTGAATTCAAATGAAAAAGTAAATCATTCAGTACAGTTAATGCCAGCAATCGAACAAGTTATTGCTGAAAGTAAAGTATTGAAAGAAAATATCGATGTCATTGTAGTTGCACAGGGACCAGGTTCATATACTGGTTTAAGAATAGGTGTAACAGTTGCAAAAACTTTAGCATACGCTTTAAATGCTGAGTTGTATGGTGTGTCATCACTCAAGGCACTTGCTGCAACGATTAAAGAAGACACGAGATTAATTGTCCCTGTGTTTGATGCAAGAAGAGAAGCGGTTTATACAGGTGTATACCAATATGAAGAGAATCAATTAGTTCAAGTTGAACAAGACCAGTATTTACCTATTGAAGAATTATTGGATTTATTGCACAAGACTGGACAACCCTATGTGTTTGTAGGGACAGATACTGAGCATTTAGAAGAATTATTAGATAGTACCTGTGTTGCGAATGTGCCACTAGCTAAAAACATGAAACCACTTATTGAAACAGCAGAAAATATACATCAATTCACACCAAACTATATTAAAATATCAGAGGCTGAGAGAAATTGGTTAAACCAACAGAACAAGAGTTAAATATACGTTTAATGAACACAAAAGATGTGCCACAGGTATTTGATATAGAAAGAAATAGTTTTAATGACAGTAGTTGGTCGATTGATGCATTTTATCACGAGGTAGAGCAAAATGAATTTGCAAATTATTTTATTATTGAATTTAATGAGAAGATAATTGGTTATATTGGCTTATGGATAGTAATTGATCAAGCACAAATTACAACCGTCGCTATTGATAATGAATATAGGGGTTACGGTTTAGGCCAACTTTTATTAAAATATGTAATGAATTTTGTCCGAGAAAAATGTGAAATGATGAGTTTAGAAGTGCGTGTAGATAATGATATAGCACAACACGTTTATACAAATTTAGGTTTTAGATATGGTGGTAAGCGAAAAAATTATTATGGTGAAGGCGAGGATGCATTAGTTATGTGGGTGAATTTTAATGAGTGATGCGACATTAATATTAGCAATTGAATCGAGTTGTGATGAAACAAGTGTAAGTATTATTAAAAATGGTACAGAAATACTCAGTAATATCGTATTAAGTCAAATTGAGAGTCATAAACGTTTTGGTGGCGTAGTACCAGAAGTAGCGAGTAGACATCATGTTGAAGGAATAACAACAACGATTGATGAATCGTTAGTTAAAGCAAATGTAACAATGCATGATATAGATGCAGTTGCTGTAACTCAAGGACCAGGATTGATTGGTGCATTATTAGTGGGAATTAATGCGGCAAAAGCCTTAGCATTTGCTTACGATAAACCTTTGATACCTGTTCATCATATTGCTGGTCATATATATGCGAACCATTTAGAAACACCCTTACAGTTTCCTTTAATGGCATTAATAGTCTCAGGTGGACATACAGAATTAGTATATATGAAAGACCACTTGAGTTTTGAAGTTATAGGAGAGACAAGAGATGACGCTGTCGGTGAGGCTTATGATAAAGTAGCGAGAACAATTGGATTAAGTTATCCGGGCGGCCCACAAGTAGATCGTCTAGCAGCAGAAGGAAAAGATAATTATCAATTTCCTAGAGTATGGCTTGAAAAAGATAGCTATGACTTTAGCTTTAGTGGTTTGAAAAGTGCAGTAATTAATAAATTGCATAATTTAAAACAAAAAGATGAAGAAATTAACAAAGCAGACGTAGCAACAAGTTTTCAAAATAGCGTTGTAGAAGTTTTAGTCGGCAAAGCTATTTCAGCTTGTGAGCATTATGATGTTAAACAACTGATTGTTGCAGGTGGCGTGGCAAGTAATAAAGGTTTGCGAGCAAATTTAGCAGAAGCTTGTGAAGCCCATAACATTAAACTTTGTATACCGAGTCCTAGTCTTTGCACAGATAATGCTGCCATGATTGGTTCAGCTGGCCATTATTTATATCAGGCTGGCGTAACTGCTGATATGACATTAAATGGCTTTAATAGTATGGATATTGAACAATTTTCAGTTAAATATTAGTTAATATTTAAAAAGATGAATCTATGAACAACATAAGGCTAAATATATTTTCTAAAAATAATAACACCAACGATTGAATGATGATATGCTCTCTTCTAAGTTTTTACTTTTTAAGTGTCTACTTGGATGGGCGCAGTTCATTTTGACAATCGGTTGGTGTTTTTTAATTTATATTTGAGAAATAAGGGTATAGGTAATTTAGTGAATCATTATCTAATGACGATAGAATCTAAGGTTATTTACAAATATCATTTTTAAAGGAGGATATTTTAATGAAATCAGTTCAATATTTTAACTTTCAAAATAGTTTAGCAGCGTTGAATTTTTATGAGAAACACCTAGGGGCCACTGACATACAGCGTGTTGGCGGTGATCATGAAATGTTTGCAGATATGCCAGAGGAATATGATATTGATAAGAATTTTACTATGAACGCGTCATTTAAAATTTTAGGTGAAACATTCTATTGTAGTGATACAATGAAAAATAAAAAAATTGATAATAGTGGTGCGATTGTGGCTTTCACTTTTGATTATTCAAATGAAGCGGACAAACAACAAGCAGAAGCTTTTTTTAATAAAGCAATAGAAGGTGGATGTGAAGCTACGATGCCATTAGATAAGACAGAGTGGTCTGAACTATATGGTATGTTTAATGACCCATTCGGTGTGACTTGGATGATCAATGCAGAATAAATTATAAAAAGCTAAGGCTGAGACATGTAATTATGTCCCAGCCTTAGCTTTTTGATTAATTGGTTTTTGAGATGAAAGATTTTGCACGTTTATAGATTTGTTCTGGAAATTGCATAATGCGTAACAACTTTGACATGATTACATAGGTAAAAATGAAATCAGTTGAATATTATAGTTTATATAGAATGTCAATAGGGAACGTGCGTACTTATCAACAAATAGTGTATAACTTGTGGATAAGTAGTGGTTATGTGTGTGGATATAGGTTAATATCTGAAAATTGAAAGCGGGTAATAGTTACATATTACTTGTGGACAACTAGGATAACTCTGTGGATAGCTATTGTAACAGTAATGGTATTGTGAATAGAATGAGCATAAAAAAAGAGCTAAAGTAGAAAATTTTACTTTAGCTCAATTGCACTTATAGCGATTATATTAACAATTCTTGTAATTCTGCCCATTCATCCATGACTTGTTCTAATTTTTGTTCGGCTATTTCTTTTTCAATTGCTAAATCATTTGCCTTTTCTGGATTAGAATACACATCAGGCTGTGTGAGTTGTTCGTTTATATTATTTATTTCTTGTTCATATATTTCAATATTTGTTTCACATTGTTCTATTTTACGTTCAACTTGTCGTTGCTCTCGTTTTTGTTGTTTTTGGTCAACGTAATTATGATTTTGTGATGCACTTACTTCTGTTTTTGTAGGGTTATCCAATTCTTTTTTCGCTTGAATCGCTGCTTTTTCTTCTAATTTTTCAATGTAATACTGATAATCACCTAAATACATTGTTCCACCAGTAGTGTCCAAATCATAAACTTTATTTGCAAGTTCGTTTATAAAATAGCGATCATGTGACACAAATAAAATTGTGCCTTTAAAATCTGACAATGCTTGTTCAAGCATCTCTTTAGAGTCTATGTCTAGATGGTTAGTTGGTTCATCTAAAATAAGTACATTGTTGCGCTCTAGCATCAGTAGAGCAAGTTGAAGACGTGCTTTTTCTCCACCAGACAAGTCATTGATGATTTTTTTGACATCATCTTGTACAAATAAGAAACGGCCTAAGACAGCTCGAATATCTTTTTCATTCATTGTTGGATATTGGTCCCATAAATAATCAAGGATTGTTTTGTTTGATTTAAATTCAGCTTGTTTTTGATCGTAATAACCAACTTTTAAATTTGCACCTGTAGTAATTTCTCCACTAATCTTTTGTTGGAGACCGGCGACTGTTTTGATTAAAGTAGACTTCCCAATACCATTAGGACCAATGATTGCAATATGGTCTCCCTTAGTGGCTTCGATATTAATACCTTTTGTTATGGCTTCCTCATATCCAATTTCTAGATTTTTAATATGAAATACATCGTTTCCAGTATTTCTATCAAAATCGAATTGGATATTGGCGCTTTTAGCATCAATCATAGGTTTGTTAACTCTTTCCATTTTTTCCAACATTTTCCTTCGGCTTTTTGCCATGCCCGTAGTTGAAGCACGAGCGATGTTTTTCTCTACAAATGTTTCAAGTTTTTTAATTTCAGCTTGTTGACTTTCATATTCTTGCATACGTTTTTCATAATATTTATCTCTTTGCTCTATGAATTGTCCATAGTTACCTACGTAATGTTGTACGTCGCCGAGCGCAACGTCATAAATTTGATTGACAATTTTATCTAAGAAATATCTATCGTGACTGATAATGACGATAGCGCCTTTGAAATAATTCAGATAACTTTCCAACCATTGCGTTGTTTCCATATCTAAATGGTTTGTAGGTTCATCAAGTAATAGTAAATCAGGTTCGCTAAGTAACATCTGGGCTAAAGATAACCTAGTCTTTTGACCGCCACTAAAATCATTAATAGGACGATTAAAATCCGCTTCACTAAAATTCAAACCGTGTAGAACAGTTTTAATCTTACTTTCATATTGGTAACCTTCTTGTTGTTCAAATTGATTAGATAAAGACTCATAGCGATCGATGTGTGTCTTATATGACTCAGTATCATATTCATCAGCATGTTGCGCTAACCAGTCCGTCTCAAATTTCATTTCTAATTCTAATTTTTTCATACTTTCAAATGGTTTCGACATTTCATCAAAAACAGTTTGATTCGTATTTAAAGTCATTTGTTGTGTTAGATAACCAAGCTTGAGATTTTTGCTTTTTGAAACTTGACCGCTATCATATGTCTCGACGCCAGCGATGATTTTCATTAAAGTAGATTTTCCGGCACCATTACGTCCAACGATACCAATACGTTCACCAGTTTTAACTTCAAAATCTACATTATTAAAAATATCTTCTCCGTCGAATGATTTAGTTAAGTCATTGAGTTGTAATAATATCATCCGATTTGCACCTCTCTATTCATTATCATTCTACAGTATTCAACGCGTGGTTAAAACTATCATTGTTTATTTTTATTATTCAATAATGTATAATGTTGTAGTGATTATAAGATAAATCAGCAATAGATAATGAAATAGGGGGACATGGTCTTGGCTAATCAAAGCGAAAAGATTCCTCGTGCCACATTGAAACGTTTACCGTTGTATTATAGATTCGTCAATACTTTGAAATCTAAAGGCATAGATAGAGTTAATTCAAAAACTATAAGTGAGGGTTTGAACATTGATTCTGCAACGATTCGTCGTGATTTTTCATATTTTGGTGAATTAGGCAAGAAAGGCTATGGCTATAATATAGATAGCTTATTACATTTTTTTAAAAATGAGATAAGTGAAAATGACGAGATAAAAATTGCAATTGTAGGTGTTGGGAATTTAGGGAAAGCATTATTAACATACAACTTCTCAATACATGATGAGATGACAATAACGGAAGCTTTTGATATACGAGATGAAATTATAGGGACGCAAATAGGGAAAGTAACAGTCAGTCCGTTTGATAAAATTACGGATATATTAGCACAAGAACATATTGATGTAGTGATTTTAACTACACCTGAAGAAGTAGCGCAGCACGTTGCTGATACTTTAGTAAAAACAGGTGTAAAAGGTATTTTGAACTTTACACCAAGTCGTGTTCTGACACCATCGGATGTTCAAGTACATCATATTGATTTGGGTATTGAATTACAATCTTTACTATTCTTTATGAAAAATTATAGTAACAAATAAAGCGTATGAAAATAGGCTAGCTTTTTTATTTGCACGAGATACACGTTAAGTGGTGAGTGTTTAAAAAAGCTAGTTTTTGTATTTAGTTATACGATTACTAACAACTACAGTTATTTTCACAATTAACACTTTATAAAATATAAGCAAACGGGCTTGATATTTAATGAAAAGTTTAATATGATAAATCATATTGATTTTATCGGGAAAGAGGTAATAATATGACGTGGTTAGTAATCAGTGGACTAATCGTTGGTGCGCTTTTAGGCTTTGTTATGCAAAGAACGCGATTTTGTTTAGCTGGTGGATTTAGAGATATGTACGTTCAAAAAAGCAATAAAATGTTTTATGCATTGTTAATTGCAATTTCCGTACAAAGTATTGGGTTATTAATTTTAACATCAACAGGCTTAGTAGAAATTCCAGAATCTACGTATCCAATTATTGGAACAGTAATAGGTTCATTTATATTTGGTATTGGTATTATTTTATCTGGAGGTTGTGCTACAGGTACGTGGTATAGAGCTGGAGAAGGTTTAATAGGTAGCTGGATGGCACTTATTGCCTATGGTTTCACTGCAGCGGCAACAAAGTTTGGTTTGCTGTTACCATTAATGAATGGTGTGAACAAACCGACAAATGTAAATTCAAGTATGGCACAAACGACAGGTATACCAACATGGGTTTGGGTCGCGTTACTTACAATCATCACGATTCTTCTTGTTGTAAAAACGTTACGTAAACCAAAACCTAAATTTGCTATACCAAAATTAAAGCAAAAATATACAGGTATAAGACATTATTTATTCGAGAAAAAATATCATCCATTTGTTGCAGCAATTGCTGTTGGGCTGATTGCTTTAATCGCATGGCCTGTAAGTGAATCAACAGGAAGAATGTATGGACTTGGTATTACAACACCATCTGCAAATATAGTTCAGTTTTTTGTAACTGGTGACTTGAAATTGATAGACTGGGGTGTATTCCTTGTTCTAGGTATATTCGTTGGTTCTTATATTGCTGCGAAAGGTGCTAAAGAATTCAAATGGAGAATGCCTGATAAAAAGACAATACGTAATAGTGTTATCGGTGGCGTATGTATGGGATTTGGCGCTTCTGTAGCTGGCGGTTGTTCAATAGGTAACGGTTTAGTAGAAACTGCAACGATGTCATGGAAAGGTTGGATTGCACTTGCGTCTATGATTTTAGGAGCTTGGTTTATGAGTTACTTTATATTTATAAAACCAATGAAAAAAGCGCAACGCCAACAAACTAGTGAAAATACGATTTCAACACAAACACAAACGACTTAATTATATTAGGGAGGAATTTAATTATGGTACATGAATTAGGAACGGTAGGAATGGTTTGCCCATTTCCATTAATAGAAGCACAAAAGAAAATGGATACAATGAATAACGGTGAAGAATTGAAAATAGACTTTGACTGTACTCAGGCAACAGAGGCACTACCTAATTGGGCAGCTGAAAAAGGATATCCGATAACAAACTATGAACAATTAGATGATGCTTCTTGGACGATTACAATTCAAAAAGCTGAATAAGTGAAAGACCAACCAACTTGCTATTATTAGGTTTAAACACCTAAGGTATCAGGTTGGTTTTTATTTTAAATAGTATTTAAAGCGGTTGCAATATGATAGAATTAATCATATTGAGAATAGCTTATTGATGAGAGTGAGAGAATATGAAAAATATATCTGATATTGCAAAAATTGCTGGCGTATCAAAGAGTACAGTTTCAAGATATCTTAATAATGGCTCGGTAAGTTTAAAAACTAAGCAAAAGTTGGATAAAATCATTCGAGAAAATGATTACCAACCAAATCAGTTTGCCCAAAGTCTGCGAGCGCATAGAACCAATATGATAGGTGCGATTATACCTAGAATGAACTCTTACGCAGTAGATGAAACAATCAAAGGCGTGAAGACAGTTTGTGATGATTTGAACTATAGATTATTGCTTAATTATACAAATATCGATACAGAACTGGAAATTGATGCATTAGAAACATTTTATAGAAGTAAAGTCGATGGAATTATATTAATGGCTACAGAAATTACAGATAGACATATTGAAGTGATTAATAAAATTGATGTCCCTGTTATTATCGTCGGTCAAGAACATAAGGACTTGCATTGTATTATCCATAATGATTTTCATGCAGGTTATATGGTAGGCGAAGGACTCGGATCAAAAGGTTTTAAAAACATTCAATTCTTTGGAGTTACAGAAACCGATGTTGCTGTAGGTATACATAGAAAAAAAGGCTTAATCAGTGGCTTAGCGAAATATAATGTCAAACCACATATTTCGCAAACCTCATTTAATTACAATGAGGCAATGTTTGATGTATCAAAAGAATTGCAAACTCAACCTAATTATGACGCAGTTGTGGGAGCAACAGATTCTATCGCATTAGCTGTACATAAAGTCACCTCAGAAGATACTACACAAAATGGTGACAAATTTATCGTTGGTTTTGGTGGTGATCCAGTTACAGAAATTGTCTCGCCTTCAATTCATACAGTTAATTATCATTTTGAATATGCTGGTGAAGTAGCAATGAGCAAACTCAATCAACTCATTCAACATCAACCTATAGAGCAACGTATCTCTATTGATGTGGGTCTTTCATTTAAAAATTAACTGAAGCATGATATTATATAATAAAACGTAATGGAACCGGTACCATAATGTAGAATAAAGTTTGAATATTGGATAGTAGGAGGAAAATAGTAATGGCTGAGTGGACAAGAGATGAACGTTATCAAAAATATGAAGACGTTGATCAGCAAACATTAGATGATTTATCAGCTAAAGTTAATGAGTCTAGGTATAGACAAACGTTTCATTTACAACCTAAAACAGGATTATTAAACGATCCTAACGGATTGATATACTATGACGGGACGTATTATATATCACATCAATGGTTTCCGTTAGGACCAGTCCATGGCTTGAAATATTGGTATACATATACAAGTAAGGATTTAGTACATTTTGAAGATGTGGGAACATCATTAAAGCCAGATACTAAAGATGATAGTCATGGTGTTTATAGTGGTAGTGCATTTGAATATAATAACCATATGTATTATATGTATACGGCAAATCATCGCGATGAAGATTGGAATAGAATTTCTACGCAACATATTGCAAAAATAAATGCAGAAGGTGAAGTTGAAAAGTTTCCTAAAGCGGTCATTGCTGAACCGCCATTTGGATATACACAGCACTTCAGAGACCCTAAAGTATTTTCAAAAGATGGTGTCTATTATGCTGTCATTGGAGCTCAAAATGAACAAGGTCAAGGTAGAGTGATTCAATATCGTTCAACAGATATTGTGAATTGGGAATTTCAAGGTGAAGTTCATACGAATCTAGATTCATTTGGTTATATGTGGGAATGTCCGGATTACTTTAACTTGGATGGATATGATATGTTGTTATTTTGTCCACAAGGTATTGATGAAGAAGGTGAGCGATTTAAGAATATCTATCAATCAGGGTATATTATGGGACAATACGACATTGATAATTTAACAATGAATCATGGAGACTTTTTTGAACTTGACCACGGCTTTGATTTTTATGCGCCACAAACGTTTATAGATGAATATGGACAGCGAGTATTAATTGGCTGGATGGGATTGCCGGAAATTAATTATCCATCTGATGTTGATGGATGGGCACACTGTCTAACTATTCCACGTGTACTATCGATTGAAGCAGGTAATTTAAAACAACGACCGGTAAAATCCCTTGAACAATTAAGAATAAATAAAGAAACAGCACTAGGGTATGCGAATAAATTCACGAGACAATTGTATCCATATGAAGGAAGACAATATGAATTGATTATCGATATTTTAGAAAACGATTCAACTGAAGTATATTTTGAAGTGCGTACGTCTAAAAAACAAACAACACTGATTACTTATAATAAGAAAGAACAAAAGTTAACGTTAGATCGTAGTGAAAGTGGTTTGTTACCAGACCCAGTCGACAGTACAACAAGAACAACCTATCTGGATACACCTTTAACACAGTTACAATTATTTATCGATACATCGAGTGTCGAAATATTCTGCAACGATGGTGAACGTGTCATGACTTCTAGAATTTTTACAGACGATGAAGCTACAGGCATTAAAACATCAACAGAATCTGGACAAGTATATTTAAAATTCACAAAATATGATTTAAAGGATGAGGAAGTATGAAACGACTACTTGCTATAGGTGAAGCGTTAATCGATTTTATACCTAATACGACGGACTCTAAATTGAAAGATGTTGAAGGCTTTTCGCGCCAAGTGGGAGGCGCACCTTGTAATGTAGCATGTACGACCACTAAACTAGGTGGCAAAGCTGAGATGATTACTCAATTAGGAAATGATGCATTTGGTGATTTAATAGTTGAAACGTTAGAAAACTTAGATGTCGGTACACAGTATTTAAAACGTACGGATGAGGCTAATACTGCATTAGCTTTTGTAAGCTTAACTAAAGACGGTGAAAGAGACTTTTCCTTTTATCGTAAACCTTCTGCTGATATGCTTTACCAAACTGAAGCGGTAGCAGGAATTGATGTGATGGAAAACGATGTGCTACATTTTTGTTCGGTGGATTTAGTAGAAAGTCCTATGAAGTATGCACACAAAGCATTGATTGATAAAGTTAAAGTAGCAGGGGGAACAGTTGTATTTGATCCCAATGTTCGCTTACCATTATGGGATAGTGAGGACGCGTGTAAAGAGGCAATACAATCATTTATACCACTAGCAAATATTGTTAAAATTTCTGATGAAGAATTGACTTTTGTTACAGGTCAGAGTGACGAAGTACAAGCAATTCAATGGTTATTTCAAGGTGATGTAGAAGCGGTTATTTATACTAAAGGTGCTGCCGGAGCTATGATATATTTGAAGGACGGTACAGTCATTAGGCACCAAGGGTTTAAAGTACAGCCGATTGATACGACAGGTGCCGGAGATGCTTTTATTGGAGCGTTGATTAGTAGAATCGTAACCTCAAATACAAATGATATAAATCAATTGTTAAAAAATGAAGGTCAAAGTATTTTAGAATTTAGTAATTATGTAGCAGCAATGGTTACTACAAAATACGGCGCTATAGAGAGTATTCCGAATTTAAGTGAAGTAAATAAAGCATTAAATAAACAGTAAAAAAAGACTTAGCATAATTTGCTAAGTCTTTTTTATATTATATTTTTTTTACATTTCTTACTGAAGCAAAGCAATGTTCTTGGTTTTTGAAATAAACAATGCGAGATTTTGAATCAATAGATTCAATATTATGTCTGTTAACAACGAAACTGTTATGACACCTAAAGAATCTATCATCAAGTTGGTTAAGTTCTTTAAGGTTACCATAGAATTCAATTTGTCTATTGTCTAAATGCGCAATCAATCGATGAGATTTAGTAGAGGACTCAAAAAACATAACATCATCATATTGAACATATACTGAATTACTTCCACGTTTTAATTCAATTGTTTCAACAGTGCTTTCTTTAGAAAGTAATTTTAACCTAGATTCTGAAGTTTCTAAACAATCAATGATTCTAGATTTTAATTCATCCGGATCATCTTTAAAAATAAAGTCCATCGCTGCTACTTTATAAACAAAAGTAAGATATGTAAGCTCGCTATGACTTGTAACAAAAATGATATTACCTACAGGGTCGTGCTTGCGAATTTCACTAGCAAGCTTGATGCCGTTAATGTCGGCTTCCAATTGTATATCTAAAAAGTAACACCCTATATCACTTAAATCTTTAGAACGTTCTAAAACTTCATAAGGATCGGCAGTTGCAACTTCAATTTCCATCGGTTTCTCTTCAATCATGATGTAGTTGTTGATAATCGAAATCATATTCTCACGTTGTCTTTCATCATCTTCACATATGAATATCTTCATATTTTCACACCCTTATGAATCAGTATTTAATATTTCTACTTTTTGTATAAAATAGTTATTATCAATTGTTGTATCTAATAAAACATTAGAGGTCGTATCAGTCAACTCTTTTAATGTTGAAAGCCCAAGCCCACGATTTTTACCTTTTGTAGAGAAATTCTCTTGGAATAGGGTATGTAATCGAGGCATATCAGTATCACATTTATTCATAACTATAAACATCACTGAATCATCTTCATTTTTGATAAAAGCAATTCGAATAAGCGGGTCATCCACTATTTTTTCAGAAGCTTCGATCGCATTATCAAGTAAAATGCCAATAACCCTACTCAAATTAATAATAGGCATTTCGATTTTTTCGATCGTTTCAGGAACTTCTATGCTAATTCTAATATTCTTTTCTTGAGCTTGTAATATTTTTGTTGTTAATAATCCTTTGATTTCACGAACTTTTAGATTTTCAATACCACTAATTTTAATGGCATTCATTTGCATACTGTCTTGCATAGGCAAAATTTCTTCATGGAAATATTGATCTAAACCTTCCATATCATTTTCTCTAATAAAATCCGACATCGTTGATAATATGTTGACGTAGTCATGTCTAAATTTACGCATTTCATGATTAATTTTTTCTATTTGTAAAGTGTACTTATAGTAATTCTCGATTTCACGCATATTACGCTTGTACTGAATCTGACGAATGATACTGAAAGAAATCGTAACAATAAGTACAGCAGTCGTTATGATTAATACTGCATACATAACCACTAAAAACTTTATATCTCCAAAAGAAAGAACACGATCAGGTAAATAAAAATAAATTAATAACAATACTGTTAACAGAAAAACACAAACAATAATTAAATATATTTTATTTAATGATAAACCGGAAGTGGTTAATAGTTTAAAGAGAAATCTTCCAAGTATTGAAAAAAACATAATTATAGCAACGAAAATTATATAGTATATTAAGTTAAATATATAATTCTCTGAAATTAAATCTTGCAATGATGTTGCTAACCAAATTGAAAGGAAGTTGGCCATATACAGGATGAAAAAGCTAACAAGTACAGATACGACACCCATGAAGCGATTTTTAAAATACATAAAGACAACACTTGCTAACAATAAAAATAACATCGATTTTGTATCAAAATAAAAGAATAAAACGGTTGAAGGGATTATAATCCCAATAATGGTAATATAATCCCTCAAAGTATAAGTTACATTTGTTAAAATTTTAATGATTATGAAAAGCAAAACTGCTTGAAATATTGATAACATTATTGTGTTTAAAATAGCCATACTCTACACACTTTCTAAGACAATTATTCGTATAATTCTGTAATTTCTTTAGGTACTTCTGTCTCATCAAAATATCCATAACAAGGTCTTGCCCCGGCTACTGCGCCTAGTACTGTGAAAAACTTCGCGATTATACTAAAAATAGATTCAAAGATATGCATAATTAAACATCCTCCTTAGGGAAAAATATAGGTAGTTGAGCGATAGCAATCAAAATAATGCCTAAAAGTACTAATTGTTGATAAGGCTCACTGAAAAACATTGATATTACTACTAATAATAAAGTTACAATGACTGTCTTTAATTTCTTACCTTTTACTAATCGTTGTGGTATAGGCTGCTTTTTCGTAGCAGCAGGTGCGTATATCATTAATATAATGAAACTAAGTATTGCTAATGGATACATAATTAGTGAAGACACTCCCATATACCCGATTAGCCAAGGTAATAAAACAAATAAAGATAAATTCTGCACATGACATGCAAAAGAAGATTTTGCATGTGCACCGTGTGCATATTGCCTAATTAAAAAGTACGATAAATGGACAGTTAGTGTGTAAAAAAAGAGGTGGCAAAGGATCGAAACGCCATAAGTTATTATTGTTTTGGTTACATTGCCTACAAATACTTGCATACCTAAACGCATCTTTAAATAATCAATATGTTCTAAGTTGTTACGTTGTTGTAGGTATTTAGCAAAACGGTCAATTTTGCTATCTATAGACTTTAACATTGGGCTTCTCTCCTCAGTCGTATTATACAATTTTAATTAAGTTTTATGCGTCTTATTGCGTAACTGTATATTTTGTGTTCCTAACTGTTGCTAATCTTTATCTCTTTAATTTTAACATAAAAAAGTAAACATTTAGGAATGAAATATGACGAGTTAGGGATTTTTTAACGAATAACCTCAAAATCATGGTTAAATGTACTTGTATCACAAAGAAGTGATAGCATTTTACAAATCATTTAATCAATTTTTGTTTGAATTTTGATTTGAATGATGAAGTTAATTAAGCTTTTGAGCAGGAGCTTAATTGACACGCTGATATTGTAACTGTACTTTCTTCGTATAGTTGTTATAGTTACAAAAATTAGTTATCGTTTTTCAATTTTAATACAAACAAGAGGAGGCTGATGTAGTGACAAAAGATATCTCAGCAGCAATTAGTGATTTCGTAAAATAGTACTTACTGAGTACACAACGCGCTTATTAATTTAAGCATTCCCAATTTAGATTTGCAGAACCTTCCCAGTCTCGAATCTAATATCATTTTAACATTGTCTATAACAGAGACAATTTAAAATATTAACATGTAAGCTATCGTAAACATCATTCAATTTATCATTAAAATCGGTAAATTCACTAATTTTTTTCATAATTAATAACATCCCCAAAAATAGATAGAGAAATAACTGTAAAAACATTCCCTTAATAATAAGTTACAAAAAACCGTGAGCCCCTCCCAAGCTCACGGTTTTTATTATGAAATTATTTATATAGATGTGGTCTTAAATTTTTGAATACTGGAATAGTATTGCGTTGATTCGTTACTTCATCTAAATCAATGTCACAAGTTAAATGATCTGGTTTTTCTTCTAATTCTGCTATAACTTCACCATTAGGGTTAATTACGATAGAATGACCTGCATATTCAGTATTACCATCATCTCCACAAGCATTACAACCAACTACAAATATATCATTTTCGATGGCACGTGCTTTTAAGAGGGCAGTCCAATGATTCAATCTTACCGCGGGCCATTGTGCAACATAAAAAGCGATTTGTGCATCTTTACGCGCTGGATAGCGAAGTAATTCAGGAAAGCGTAAATCGTAACAAGTAATATGTGCAACTTTAGCGCCATCTGATAGAGTGAAGGGTTCTGGAACTGCATTACCGGGTGTTAAAAATGAAGGTTCATCTAACATCGGCACAAGATGTACCTTGTCATAACTGTTTATTAAATAACCATTTTTTGAAACGGCAAAAGCAGTATTGTAGATGTTATCTTTCATACTATTTGAAACAGAACCTGCAATTACATCAACTTTATATTGGATTGCTAATTTTGATATAAACTCAAAACTTCTTGATAATTGATTATCAGCAAGTTCTTTTAGTTGCGGTAGGGCATAACCGTTATTCCACATTTCCGGTAAAACTACGATGTCTGTCTTTGCTGTGACATACTCGGCAAACCAATTCGTAATTGTTTCTTCATTTAATGCAACATTCGCTGGTTCCACTTTAAATTGAAAGATTTCTATATTCATCTCGATCGCCCCTTAAATTGTTGTTAGCATAAATATACTAGATATATTCAGAAAATTCAAAATTGGAAGGGTTCAATGAAATTACAAAATACCACGTGAGAAGCGTGGACACTCAAAATCGAAATATTAAAATAAAAAAACCAGTTCATTTTAAATGAATTGGTTTTATAAATTGGAAAGGGTTTATCCCCTAAGCGCTTGTATTATTGTTAATGTTAAAAAAATTAAATAAACTATTTTCTTACTAAGAAGCGTTTGCTTACATCATGAAATTCTTTTTCTCTAGCTTCATCACGCACGTTACCAAAAGGCATTTGAGCTACAAGATTCCAAGTAGTAGGAATATCGAACGCTTCAGTTACTGCTACGTCTACAAGTGGATTATAATGTTGTAATGATGCGCCAATACCTTTAGTACCTAATGCAGTCCAAATTGCAAATTGGTGCATTGCATTTGTTTGGTTTGACCAAATTGCAAAGTTCTCAGCATAGTTAGGCATTTGATTTTGTAAACCTTCGACAACGTCTTGATCTTCAAAGTATAGGATTGTACCATATGAATGTTTGAAGTTATCAATTTTGTCTGAAGTTGCTTGGAATTCACGATCAGGACCCATTGATTTTTTTAATTCTTCTTTTGTTATATCCCAAAATTTATTATGGTTATCGTTTAATAACAATACAATACGGGTTGATTGAGCATTAAATGAAGATGGAACATGTTTAATTGCATGTTCGATGATACCTTCTACCTCTTTATCAGATATTGAAATTTCTTGCTCTAAACTATATATTGTACGTCTTGATTCTACTGCACTTTGAAATACATCTAGTGTATCTTCTTTTTTACTAAAAAGTCCCATTCGGAAAACTCCTTCACATCAATTTATTTTATATATCTAGTATAATAATTATACTTGGATTTGTAAATAGCTTTTTACTATAAATTTCAAATAGATTAATTTCTTCTTTCAAAAGCCTAATTTTAATGAAAAATAGGACGATTTCTAATATACTAATAGGGAATATAAGAAAAATTATTTGGAGGTGAGATTATGAAAAATTATAATTCACATAAGTTTATTGTATCTAGCTTTGCAATTGCACTAAGTGCTACATTAATTTCTAAGCCAACACAAGGGGCAGAGAAAGATTTAAATGAATACAATAAGAATACGATTATGAATAATGCTGATTTAGACCATAAGCGTATCAATATATCAGATATAGATAAAAATGTGCAAAATAACACTCAGCTAGTAAATAATTCAAGTGAGAATGAAGTGCCTTCAAATTCTGACCAAACTGATAATAAAACCAGTAGTGATGCTATAACGATTTCACCATCTGAACAATCAAATGATAGTAACTCTAACGATAGTGAGCCAGACACTACTACTGAGCCAGATAAGTCAGATGAAGACAATCAATCATCGGATTCAAACAATACAGGAGACAGTGACAACGGAACTGATGAGAAACCATCATCTGAACAACCAAATGGCAGTGATTTGGACAATAGTGATTCAGACACTACTACTGAGCCTGAAAAGCCAGAAGAAGATAATCAATCATCAGGTTCTGACAAACCAGAAGATAATGGCGACGATTCCGAAGAGAAACCTAAACCAGAACAACCAAGTGAAGACGATAATACAACAGAACCGTCAAACCCTGATAATCCACAAGGCGATGGAGATGACTCAGAAGAGAAACCTAAACCAGAACAACCAAGTGAAGACGGGGATGATAATACAACAGAACCGTCAAACCCTGATAATCCACAGGACGATGGAGATGACTCAGAAGAGAAACCTAAACCAGAACAACCAAGTGAAGATGAAGACGATAATACAACAGAACCGTCAAACCCTGATAATCCACAAGGCGATGGAGATGACTCAGAAGAGAAGCCTAAACCAGAACAACCAAGTGAAGACGGGGATGATAATACAACAGAACCATCAAACCCAAATAATCCACAAGGCGGCGGAAATGACTCAGAAGAGAAACCTAAACCAGAACAGCCAAGTGAAGGCGGAGACGATAATACAACAGAACCGTCAAACCCTGATAATCCACAGGGCGATGGAGATGACTCAGAAGAGAAACCTAAACCAGAACAGCCAAGTGAAGGCGGAGACGATAATACAACAGAACCGACAAATCCTGATAAACCACAAAATGATGGGGGAAGTTCAACAGAAGAACCTAAACCAGAACAACCAAGTGAAGGCGGAGGAGATAACAATACAACAGAACCCCCGAAACCTAATAAACCACTGAGCCCAAACATACCATCTGGATCAAACCATCATAACCAGGGCAGTAAAAATAATATATCAGACAGTTCAGTGAATCATTCAAACTCGGGAAATTCTCAAAATGAACACACATCTTCAAACGAATATAATGGTGAGAATCAAAATGCAAATAAGCAATATGCGCAATCAAATGAAAAGATAGCAGGCAGTAACAATAATGCTGTGACTTATGGAGATTTGAGTACAGAGAAAACAAGTCAAAATTCAAATCAAGGTGACAGCAGATTAGTTAATAGATTTAATCAAATGTCTCCAGGTTCTTTTAAATACAACCCTTTTATTTTGAACCAAGTTAAACAGCTTAATAATAATGTTGATAGTGTATCTGACAAAGACATTACTTCTATCATAAGACGTCAAAGTTTTTCAGATAATGCGTTTTTAAATGAGTTACAAAAGGGAACAAATTATTTTAAATTTCAATATTTTAACCCATTAAAATCAAGAGATTACTATAAAAATTTAGATAAGCAAGTTTTGGCATTGATTACTGGAGAAATAGGTTCTATGCCTGACTTAAAAACGCCAGAAAACAAAAGTGCCGCATCTGGTAAATATGAATATCATTCAAGTAGTGATGAAGAATCGACGCGTACAAACGATAAGGAATCGAAAGACACAATTGATATTAAATTCGAACGGACATTATTTGCTTTAATCACTGCAATAACGATAATATTTATAGGTGTAGTGGTAGGATATTTTGTTTATCGCAGAAATAAAAAAGAAAATTAATAACTTTTTGACACCCAACGTGTCATAGACAAATAAAAAATGGAAGAACTCATGTAATAAACATTGAGTTCTTCCATTTATTTATATAACTTAAAATTTAATTAAAGCATGAAGTTAAATATAAATGATGCAGTTTCTTGTAGTTCTTTTGTTTTTTCAGGTCCTAAATAAATTTGTACAATGGTGACAAAGCCATTTTGCATAATGTGTACAAGGATAGGAACCCATATACGTTTTGTATATACATACAATGCTGAGAAAATAAAGCCCATACCGAAATAGATGATAAAGAATGATGGATCTCCATGTGCAGCACTAAAGATAATGGAGCTTACTATTCCAGCAATGAGAAATTTAAAAGTTTTATTACCTTTTAATAGATTGTATAATTCACCAAATATCACTTTTCTAAATAAAAATTCTTCTAGAATAGGTCCTACAACTGAAATTAATATGATGAATGTCGGTATTTCTTGTGCTATTTTCATCAATCTTTCTGTATTAGAGCTAGATTGAGGTGCGCCGAATACATACATATTTATCATTCCTGCAACAACTTGATAAATCATAACAATCATATAACCTACGATTGCCCAAAGGATAACATATCTTTTCTTTTCCTTAGTTTGTCGCTCTAGTTGCGTAGGATTGGCAATGAAAAAGTTTATTAGTATGATGAGTAAAGTAGCTATAATAAACAAGACCACTTGTGTATAAATATTAGCAAAGAGTATTTCTTTGCCACTTAAATTGTTAAATAAGCCTGCCATTTGTAAAAAAATCGGACCAAACTGTGCAAGGACATAAATAACTAATGTCAAAATGGACACCCATAAACGAGACATAATAAACCTCCAAAAATTAGAATATACTTTATTTTATCGTAAAATTGCTGTTCACACAAAATTTAGTGTAATGGTTTTAACTTGAAATATTGACCAATTTTGATTATTATAGAAAGTGTATTAGCACTCACAATGATTAAGTGCTAAAAATTTTAGTATTTTAAGGAGGAACAATCAATGTTAAAGCCATTAGGTAACCGAGTAATTATTCAAAAAACAGAACAAGAGCAAACAACTAAAAGTGGTATCGTTTTAACTGATAGCGCTAAAGAGAAATCAAATGAAGGTACGATAATTGCAGTAGGTGCAGGACGTATTTTAAAAGATGGTTCTCGAGTTGCTCCTGAAGTGAATGAAGGCGACAATGTTGTTTTCCAACAATTTGCTGGAACTGAAGTTAAGCGTGGAGACGACACATACTTAATCGTTAGCGAAGACGATATATTAGCAGTAATAGAAGAATAATCAAAATTAAAACTAAAAAATATACAAATAATACGAACATCATGGAGGTAAAGTAATATGGCGAAAGATTTAAAATTTTCCGAAGACGCACGTCAATCTATGTTAAGAGGTGTAGATAAATTAGCTAACGCCGTGAAAGTTACAATTGGACCAAAAGGGCGTAATGTTGTATTAGATAAAGAATATACATCACCACTAATCACAAATGACGGTGTTACAATTGCAAAAGAAATTGAATTAGAAGATCCATATGAAAATATGGGAGCGAAATTAGTACAAGAAGTTGCCAACAAAACGAATGAAATCGCAGGTGACGGAACAACTACAGCTACAGTATTAGCTCAAGCAATGATACAAGAAGGCTTGAAAAACGTAACAAGTGGTGCAAATCCTGTAGGTTTACGTCAAGGTATCGATAAAGCTGTAGACGTAGCTATTGACGCATTACAAGAAATCTCTCAAAATGTTGATAATAAAAATGAAATTGCGCAAGTTGGATCAATTTCAGCAGCAGATGAAGAAATTGGTAAATATATTTCAGAAGCTATGGAAAAAGTAGGTAACGATGGTGTAATTACAATAGAAGAATCAAGTGGTTTTAATACTGAACTTGAAGTCGTTGAAGGTATGCAATTTGATCGTGGTTACCAATCTCCTTATATGGTAACTGATTCAGATAAAATGGTTGCAGAACTTGAAAAACCATATATTTTAATTACAGATAAAAAGATTTCATCTTTCCAAGATATTCTGCCATTATTAGAACAAGTTGTTCAATCTAACAGACCTATCCTAATCGTAGCAGATGATGTAGAAGGTGACGCACTAACAAATATCGTATTAAACCGTATGCGTGGCACATTTACTGCAGTGGCAGTTAAAGCACCTGGATTCGGAGATCGTCGTAAAGCAATGTTGGAAGATTTAGCTATCTTAACAGGCGCACAAGTGATTACTGATGACTTAGGCTTAGATTTAAAAGATGCAACAATTGATATGTTAGGTACTTCAAGTAAAGCAGAAATCACTAAAGATAATACAACAGTGGTTGATGGTAATGGAGACCAAAATAATATCGATGCACGTGTAAGCCAAATTAAATCTCAAATTGAAGAAACGGATTCTGAATTTGATAAAGAGAAATTACAAGAGCGCTTAGCTAAATTAGCTGGAGGCGTAGCTGTAATTAAAGTTGGTGCAGCAAGTGAAACAGAATTAAAAGAGCGTAAATTACGCATTGAAGATGCTTTAAACTCTACTAGAGCTGCTGTTGAAGAAGGTATTGTAGCCGGTGGTGGTACAGCATTCATGAATATTTATGACAAAGTTTCTAAAATTGAAGCTGAAGGCGATATTGCAACAGGCATTAATATTGTATTAAAAGCATTAGAATCTCCAGTTCGTCAAATTGCAGAAAACGCTGGTTTAGAAGGTTCGATTATTGTTGAAAGACTTAAAAACGCTGATGTAGGTGTTGGTTTCAATGCAGCTACAAATGAATGGGTGAATATGTTGGATGCAGGTATTGTAGATCCAACTAAAGTTACACGTTCAGCGTTACAACATGCAGCAAGTGTAGCAGCAATGTTCTTAACAACTGAAGCGGTCGTTGCGCATATTCCTGAAGAAAGCAGTAATGATGCACAAGCAGGTATGGGCGGCATGCCAGGTATGATGTAAAATAACTTATAACCATTGATATAACGTTATTTCACTTTACCAATGGTCATAGAAAATTTAAAATAATTCTTTACTGACGTCTTCCATTAAGTTACTTAACTTAGTGGAAGGCTTCTTTTTTATGATGAATGATCTATAGTTTGATATACATATCTATAGAGACTATATTGTAACAAAGGAGGAATTTATTATGTTAAAAGATATCAATGAAATTGTTGTCCCAGATAGTAAAATAATCCAAGAAGCACAAGAAGTAGTCCATGAATACGGTAATGAGTTAATATGGAACCATTCGAATAGAGTATATTTATTTGGTGAAGTTAAAGGCATGCAAGATAATTTGAAATATGATAAAGAGCTTTTATATATGTGTTCGCTCTTCCATGATTTAGGGTTAACAAACCAATATAGTAGTGATGATCTGAGGTTTGAAGTAGACGGCGCAAATGCAGTCCGCCAATTTTTAGATACACACAATTATAACGACCAAGATTTACAACTTGCTTGGGATTCAATTGCATTACATACGACGATAGGTGTGGCTGAGCATAAAGAAAATAATGTTGCATTATTATATCACGGTGTTGGTATGGATGTTATGAGTGACAATTGGGAGCAATATGCAGATGAAATTAGAAAAGCTATCGTAAATAAATTTCCTCGAGGTAATTTTAAAAAAGATGTATTAACAGCTTTTTATGAAGGCTTTAAGCATAAACCTGAAACAACTTTTGGTAATATTAAATCTGATGTGGTGAAATATTTTGAGCCAGAATACCCTCAAAATAATTTTTGTTCTTGTGTCCTACGCTCAAAATGGGATGATTAAAAATACGCTGTACTTTAGTAATATTTAATCACTAGATCTTAAAGTAAAAACAATTGAATTTGAAAGCGATATAGAGCACTATTTAACAGTAGTATTTAAATATTTTTAGTATAAAACGTATAAAGTGAGTAAAAACAACTTATTGAGGGTAGAGAAAGTAAGCATAAATATTATTCACTACTTATAATTATTATTTATGTGAAGCTTTTTTAAGAAAGGGAGATTAACTATGACAAAAAAATCAGTGTACGATGTGATTGATACAGGTATTAATTATTTAATATCAGATTATGACAAATGGAACATTGAAAGTATATTAGATAATGAAAGTGAACTCTTCCCTAATACGCTACATTGGCAATATGGACACGTGTTAACTATTTTTGAATCTGCGCTATCTTTAAGTGAACAAAATGAAGTCGACATCCAAAAATATACACGCTTATTTGGCTATGGTTCTAATCCAGCTGATTGGGGCGACGAAGATATCCCAAGTGTGGATGAAATTGTCGAAAATTTAAAAACGTTACCTGAACGTGCCAAAAAATTAACTGACCAACAATTAGAAGTTGAATTAACTGAAACGATTGCTGGTTGTAGTACGTTAGATGAGTTGTTAATTTTAAATGCAATTCATGTACCACTACATGCTGGTAAAATTGAAGAAATGGCACGTGTACTGAAACAGCAACGTTAATATAAATAAAAAGGATGAAATCACCGTTTATATGCGATTTCATCCTTTTTATTATTTGTTTTAATTTTTTAGGTCTTCAATAGCTTTAGCGATAGAATCAAATACATGTGGAATGTCATCTTTTTCTACACAACTAAAAGCAATGCGAATGTCGGTTGAATTAAGGGCAATAATACCAATAGAGTATTTATTAATTAAGTGTTGGCGTAACTGTTCAGGGTCAACGTCTTTAACTTGTAACGCCATAAAATAGCCTGAGTTAAAATCATAGGCTTGCCAGTATGATGTGTATTTCTCATCATATACAACAGATTTCGTTACTTCATATCTAGCTTGTAACGTGTCGATATTGTGTTGAATTTCTTTATCAAAAGTTTCGTGATTTTCGAGCACGTATTTAACTGCACTTTGCGAAGGTAATGGGCCGCTTGAAATGTTACTTCGAATTAATCCTTTGATTTTAGCTTCTAATACTTGTTTTGTTGTATCGTTTCCGACACCAAAACTGATGAAACCTACACGTAAGCCCCATGCAAAGAATTCTTTTGTTGCACCATCTAAACGAATTGGTAATAAGTTATCTAAATGTAAATTCGTTAATGCTGTGAATAATGACTGTGTATAAACATCTTCGTAAAAGAGTCCGTAGTATGCATCGTCAACTAAAGCGATAACGTTTGTACCACGTTCTGCTAATGATTTTACTGCAGCGACGATAGTATGAACTTCATCTTTTGTTGGTGTATAACCAGTTGGATTATTTGGATAATTTAATATTAAAATGACTTTTTCTTTATTATAATTTTCTAGTGTATTAACTAAATTTTCTGTTGTAAAATGTCCAGATTCGTCAAAAATATCATACGTTTCGATTTCAGCACTATGTCTTGTACTATAAACGAGTTTATAGTTGCCCCAATTATGCGTTGGGAGTAAGAGTGTATCACCACTATCGACGAACATGTCACCAACTAATGATAAGCCATGTGTTAAAGCATTAGTAAGGATTGGTCTTGTCATGTCTTTCGCATCTAAATCTGGGTTTTCTTTTAATGTTTTTTGTTGCCATAAATCACGAAGAGATTCTAAACCTTGTGGCGGAGCATAAGGGAAGATTTCATCTGGTTCTAAATGATCGAAGATGTCATTTAAAGTATTTGCGTACATCTTACTATCTTTATATGTTGCCATTCCTATCGTGGCATTATATTGTGTGGATTTTGCTTCCGCCGATTGAGATAATATACCTTTCGGATAATACATTAATTTTCCTAGGTCGGAAAGCATGTCTGCAACTTCTGGATTTGATTTAGATAATTGCTCGTTTAAATCTAAAGCTAAAGGATTCATAGTTGGTCAACCTCTCTTTACTTTTTCAATGATAATCTTATATTATCTTGAAATAGCTTAAAATTAAAGTCTTGTGACTGTTTTAAACAGAAAATTTCAAAATTTAGCCATTTATGCGAACACATGTTCTGTTTTGTGTTAGAATACGGATAGGCCATCAAAAATCCTACATGGCACTTTTTTCTGTGGGAGGTGTAGTATGATAGCGTGGTGGCAAGAAATAATTACAACTTTACTAACAGGTAGCTTACTTGTTGTATTCCGTGTTTGGTTAGAGAGTAAATGGAAGGACAAATAGGTGGCCTTACACAAAAAACCCCAAGTCTGATGACGCAGACTTGGGGTTGTGTAGTATAATCCGTGGATACATTTACAATTTTATCATCATAGGTAATAGACTGCAAACAATATATTTAAATGTCAATCATAAAAGTAGTTACATAAGTATCAATAATTTTTCTGAAATGAATTGCTTTTAGAAATTAATGACAAAGTTTGATACAATGATATTGTTTGAGGTGAAGAGAGTGAAACATTTAACTAAAATATTTGTCATAATGGCAATGATATTACTCGTTGTAGGCTATTATTTACAGGCTATTGGTCATGAAGATTCTGGTATTAAATTATTAATTGCTGCAATCATGTTTATGATTTGCGCTTTTATTGATCGTAATAATAAGCGTAAGAAAAAAGATAAACAAAATAAGTAATATTGTTTAAACATGCTATAAGTGAGATGAAGCGATATGCAAAATCTTACTTATAGCTTTTTTATGTTAACTCGTCCTTTTCAATGAGTAATTATATGGATGTTTAAATACATTTATACTTTACAAGTGTGTATACATTGTATATAGTGTGTATATACAGTTGTAAGGGAGGACATCCATGAAAATACTTTTGAAAAATAGTGGTGAACAGCCAATCTATGAACAGATTAAGCAACAAATCAAAGAAAATATTTTAAAAGGATACGTTGCTCCTGGTGAACACTTACCTTCGATGAGGGAATTAGCACATGATTTGAGCGTTAGTGTTATAACTACAAAGCGCGCATATGAAGATTTAGAAAAAGATGGTTTTGTCTTTACTATTAGAGGTAAGGGTACATATGTGAAAGAGCAAGATAGTTCAATTTTAAAAGAAAAACAGTTCATGGTGATTGAAACAATGGCTAAATCAATAAGCAAAGAAGCAAAAACCATAGGCATGCCACTTTCAGAATTACAAGAAATCTTAGAAATGATTTTTGAGGAGGACGATGAATGAACGCAATCGAATTAAATGCTGTAAATTATCAGTATAAAGAATTCAAGTTAAATGATATTAGTTTTCGTGTTCCTCAAGGATTTATAACTGGATTTATTGGCGCAAATGGTGTTGGTAAAACGACCATTATTAGAATGATTATGGATTTAATTGAGCCTGATGGCGGAGATGTTTTAATCTTTAATCAAAAAATGAAAGCGCACCCTGAAGCTATTAAAAATAAAATTGGTTTCGTTTATTCCGAATTGTACCTCAATGATAAATGGAATATCCAAAAAATCGAACAATATGTTTCACCATTTTATAGTACATGGGACCATCAGTTATTTACATATTATCTTGAAAAATTTGATTTACCTTATAAGCGCAAAATCAAAACATTCTCAACTGGTATGAAGATGAAGTTGTCTATTGCTATTGCTTTTAGCCACCATGCTGAATTATTTATCTTAGATGAGCCAACATCAGGGTTAGATCCAATCGTTCGAAACGAAGTTTTGGATGTAATCCAAAAAGAACTCATTGATGAAAATAAAACAGTATTTATTTCCACTCATATCATTTCGGATTTAGAAAAAATCGCTGATTACTTAGTGTATTTAAAAGATGGTAAAATTGTACTAAATCAATTTTTGGATGACATTTTGAATAGATTCAAAGTAGTTAAAGGTGACATGCAGCAATTGGATGAAGAATTAATTCAATTAACACACTATATAGAAGAAAACAAAACAGGATATATCGCCCTTACAGAACATGCTAATATATTTAATGAAATTTTTGGAAACAAGATTGCAATAACTAAGCCAACGATTGAAGATTTAATGGTTTACCTTGAAAAAGGAACCCAGAAGACTGAACAAAAAAATTATGAGACTTAACAACTGGGGGGACATTAGATGAAAAATTTACTTATTAGAAATTTAAAATTACGTAAATGGACAATCGTAATATATGCAATGTTATTATTGTTTTCCCCACTACAATTAATCATAATACCCAATAGTATTTTTACTAATGCGTTATATTCTGCAGTTGCGATGATATTACTTTTTGTTTCTATACTAGATTCTGGTCATGTTTTTCGTTTTAATAGTAAGCTTGGGCACAGAATGGCTTATGACTTTTTTGGCAGTTTACCAGTTTCTAAAAAGTCGTTATTGAATGCTAATTATTTAACAGTTATTATTTTTACATTAGTTGGGGCAGCAATATTATCTTTATATACTATGCCGAATTCTCATGTATCAACGAGTAATATTGATTTTAACATTTCAATGCCATTTTCATACATTGCGGTAAATTTCTTTGCAGTACCTATAGCTTTCAAAAAATATACAGAACAAAAATCTGATTACATTTCTTATATAATTTATTTACTTACAATGGTTATTTTAATACCTGTCATAATCGTGCTATTTGTAGTTGGAATATGTACATTATTTAATTATAGTCTGGGTATATTAAATTATTTTGAAACTATTTTTAATTATGGATTTTTAACTTTAAGTATTTTTTGCTTTGTAGCTAGCTACATCATTCAATATAAAAAATTAATTTAATAATAAAAGGAGGCGCATTTATGGAATTAAAAAATATAACAAAAACGTATGGCAATAACAATGTTTTAGACCATATCAATTTTGATTTTGGACAAAGCCAAATTGTAGGTCTAATTGGTAAAAATGGTGTCGGCAAAACAACATTAATGAAAGTCATGAATGGAAATATTATCAAATATAAAGGGGAGGTAAAGGTAGGTAATAAAGACAATATCGGTTACCTTATTGAACATCCTAAATTGTATGATAATAAATCAGGTTTATATAATTTAAAATTATTTGCCAATGTATTAGGTAAGGGTTTTGATAAAAAATATGCAAATCAAATTATTGATGCTTTTGGTATGAGACCTTATGTGAAGAAAAAAGTTAAAAAGTATTCAATGGGAATGAAACAAAAGTTAGCCATAGCTGTTTCATTAATGAACAAACCCAAGTACCTCATTTTAGATGAGCCAACAAATGGTATGGACCCTGACGGATCAATTGATGTATTGAAAACAATTCAATCACTTGTGCAAGAACTGGATATGAAAATTTTGATTTCTAGTCATAAGCTTGAGGATATTGAATTAATTTGCGATAGAGCAGTGTTTTTACGAGATGGTAATTTTGTTCAAGATGTTGATATGAAAGAAGGGGCACCAACGGATTCTACAGTATTAATCTTAGAACAAAGTAATTTCAATAGTGCTTTAGAATATTTAAATGAAAATTTCGATGTGATTCAATCTAAAAGAGAAAATGGAGAAATCATTATTAAAGCACAATCAAGTTATCAAAAAGTGCTTAAAGGTTTATCAGATATTGATATTTTCCCTGAGTTTATTGAAACACGTAAGAGTTCTTTACGTGATACTTACTTCAATATTAATCAGAAAGGTGGCCAATAATGAATAGTTTACAACTCGTAAAATACGACATTTATAGCATTATTAGAAGTCCATTAACATATTTAGCATTACTCTTAACAATACTTCCATTAATTGGTTTTACAGTTTTATTTGTTCAGCAATCTGATAAAATAGACGGCAATATGTTACTTTCTATAGGTAGTTGGTTCTTTTCTATCATGGGCTTACTATTTGTAATCAAGACAATCACCCGTGATATTTCACAAGGTACGATTCAATTATATATGAATAAAACATCAAGTCGTGTGGGCTACGTTATCGCAAAAGTGATTTCAATTATACTGATTGCCATAATTATTACAGCAATACTTGTTGGATTTGTATTAATCGTGCAACAAATTGTTGACGGTGAAAATATAAAAGTTGATAAAATCTTTGAGTTACTTTGGTTCTTCATTCTATTCCATTTATTCTTTGGATTATTATTATATTTATTTTCATTAGTTGTACCAAAAACAGCATTAATCTTTACTTTAGGTATATTCTTAATATTACTTGTTCCTTTTGCTGAACCATTTATACCTATGATTCCTAAATTTGGTGACAATATTCAAGATGCATTGAAATATATTCCATTTAGTTACTTAACTTCTAAAACGACAACTGGTGATTATACATTCTCTAATTGGCAATGGTTTATTACTTCAGCATCAATTGTAGTACTATTTATCGTTAATATATTCTATGTATCTAAAAAAGATATTTAAAATAAAGATAACCGAAGTTTGAGTCATAAAAAAAGAGACGTATGAATTAACGGTTATAATACCTTAATTCATACGTCTTTTATTAATTTATAATTAGTTTATCTAGAATTGAATCATAAACATATTTCCACATTTGTGAGTCTGTTTTAAAGCGATTAGAAATAATTGTATATGATTCAGTCGATTTATCTTCAAATGTAGGATCATCTTTTGCAGGCAGTTTAGAACGTGTTTCCTCTACAAAATGTTGTACTTGTCTTGCGCGAGGTCCCCAAACTGTTTGCTGTTCAAAATCATCATTTAAAAATACAAATATAGGTATCGATCTCGCAGTACCATTTGTTAAGTATTGATCGATTAAGTCAGTGTTTTCATCACGATGAAAAACACGAGCTTCTAAATTTAATGCTTCACTAATATGTTTAAGAATAGGAATGTTCATCATAGCATCTCCACACCAGTCTTCAGTGATAACTAGAACTTTGCTATAGTTTGATGCTTTAATTTTTTCAAGACGACCATCATCCTCTGGTGTTGAGAATGAATTATATATTGATAGTAAATTCTCTTTGTTTTCAGTCATTGCTTCAATATATTGATCAAGCGGTTGACTGTTTTTGAAATACGTTTCTAAACTTGTCATAATAGTTCCCCCTTTAATTGATTAGATATTATTATATCAATATTTTAATATGAAAGAAAATTATTAATACATATAAAAGTAATATGTTTTAAGATTTCTTCAGGGATGAAAGTGACAAATACCTATGCTATATTTAATTAGTAAAGTAGAGTGTGGTGACAACATTGAAAATGCATAGACTACATAAGCGTCTTATATTTTGTGTGTTTATAACAATGGCTTTTGGAACATTGTTACTGGTTAACTATATCAAGCAAGAACAGTCGACTGATTTATCAAAACTATCTATTAATCGTGTCAAAATAGGGTCTGAAATTAATATTGACGAATACGTTGAACAAGACGAAGTCATTTTAAAAAAGTATCGTCTTTATTTAAAAAGAGAACATCCTAATTTAATTTTCAAAGTGAATAAAAAGGACCCACGACTTAAAGGTATAACTTTAACTAACGATACTACAGTTCAAACTAATTTTAATGGAACAATCAATAATAATGTTGGAAAAGTTACACAGATACTAGGAACACGTTATAAACAAAAAAAGTTGCCCAAAGGCTTTAATGCTATAATATATAAAGATAAGAAAAATCAAATAAAGTTATTTATTATTTATAAACATGATAAAATAAAGAAAGTTGAAATATATAAGAAATAAAAAATTAAAAATGACATTCCTATAGGGTATGTCATTTTTGATTTTACATATACATTTTGCTTCGAATCTTAAGTTTGAATGGCGGTAGATATTTTGGATAAAATCACTTTTTTAAATGAATTAGAGCAAGAATTAGATAAATTACCAAGAAGTGAACGCGATAAAGTGATGTATGAATATGAGGAATATTTTTTTGATCAAGAAAGTGAAGGTAAAAATGAATATCAAATCATTGGCGCCCTTGAATCACCTAAAAAGATAGGCAAAGAGCTAATGGCTAGAAACGCGATTGTATCTGCGGAATTTCGCCCTAATATAAATACAATTGTGAGAGCAATTATGGCATCTCTGGGTATGGGGATATTATCATTAATCATTATTTTAATCCCTATGATATTTGTTGGCATTTTCATGTTTATACTATTACTAGTTGCATTATTTTTCTCGCTTAGTCCGCTATTATTGATTATCAACGGCATAATTAATGATAATTTTAGTTTTGCTATAAGTAACTATTTATTTGCGATTTCCTATACAGGGTTAGGTCTTTTATTATTTGTCATTATTGCAAAATTTGCTCAATTCGTTTATAGAGTAATTTTAAAATACTTACGTTGGAATATTAAAACAATTAAAGGAAGTGCAGTCGAATGAAGAAGTTATTTTTTAGCGGCTTAACATTATTTATCGTGTGCTTTCTTTTAGCTTGTGTCGCTTGGTTTGGATTTGAAAAACAAAACAACCAACTCAATTCTGTTGATAAAGAAGTTAATGATAAAAATATAGAAAATTTAAATATAGATAGTCAAAATAGTGAGGTTCAAGTTAAGCAAGGTGACGAATTTTCAGTGACATATAAAGGGAAAAAGAATATTGATATTACGCATAAAAACAAGACATTACATGTTCATGAGACTGATAATACAGATGATCATTATGGATTGAATTTTAATCCGTTCCGACAGTTTGATGATGAGATGGTAGTAACTGTGCCAGATAAAAAATTAAATCATTTAAATGTATCTAGTAAGACGAATATTATAAATATTGATAGTATTAATGTAAAAGATGCATATATTTCAATGAAAGCTACTGGTGCAGCACGTGTGTTTTTAAGTAATGTAGCATTAGACAAACTGTATTATAGAGGTTTGAATTCACCCATTGATATAAAGCGAAGTCAAATTACTAATGCGAATATTAAAACGAAACAGGCGAGTATAACGAGTAAAAAATCATTGATTGAAAAGTCAGTGTTGTTAGCTGATCATGGTAAAATTGATTTGAGTCGAATGGATATTGCATCACATTTTAGAGCTTCTACGCAGTATGGTGATATTTTCATGTCATATAATGAAGACCCTCAAGATACGTTGCTAAGATTGAATCCATCTGATGGAACTTCTGAAGTTATCAATAACAATTTTGAAGATAATAAAGTAGGCTCAGGAAAGCATATTTTAGAGTTCTATACAGATCATGGGGATATTTATATAAATTAAATTTATGCTGTCATGAATAGAAAGAGCCAGAAAGTACATTTAATTGAAATGCTTAAAGTAAAAAATAGCTATACCCCTTTAAATTAAAAGGATACAGCTATTTTTAATTTGGAAATAATTACAAATTACCACAAACTAACCACTTAATAATCATAAAATTAATGAGAAAATGTGAGATTTGATGTACGACCTAAATCAAGTTATCCAACAGCAAAATGGTGAAAGTAAATGACTAAAAAAATAATATAAAAATATGTTAGAATAAAAAAATGAGTAAATTGGATAGATGGTGGCTAATCTTAGTATAAAGTGAGGTGGTGCTTATGAAAGTACCGACAAAATCTTTAGAAAGGAGACGCCTTGTGTGGTTCCAATTGTAGAAGCACTACACTTAATGTTAGGATTCGGTACTTTCATCGTTACCTTATTAGGTTTAGTGGTTGCAATTGTTAAATTAAGCCATAAAAAATAACCATCTCTAACTTTGGCGAGGATGAGATGATTATTTAATCATTATTAAATTCCAGCCACCGTCTTTTTAACGGGCTCATTAGGGCGATACACTTATGGTGTGTTGCCCTTTTTCTATATATAAATTACCACAACATAAAAATATTATCAAATTTTTATGTCGTATTATTAATGTTAGAAGGAAAACAATGTGGTTGTAAAAATAGCTGTATCCCTTGATATTAAAAGTATATAGCATTTGTTAATATGAAAATCATTACTATATACCACAAACTAACCACTGATTAATCATAACAATAAAGGATCAAATGATTCAATATAACTATCTAAATTTGATAACGCATCAAATTCCATTTTTTCAGTTATATGAGTATAGATGTTTAATGTGGTTGTTATATTTATGTGTCCAAGTACTTGTTGTACTAATTTTATTGGCGCTCCCACTATACCTTGTACCATTTTAAATCTAACCCATTCTTATAGAGGCGTTATTTTATATTGCGTGTTCTCAAAAGCAAATGATTCATTTGACCATGCTTATCATTTAACTTAGTTAATAAATTCGATACAGTGCATAAATTATATATCAGAATACTACGTATATACCACCTTAATATTGAATTTGTACGTAATATTATGAGGTTTTAAGTTATCCACACATACTAAGAATGCTGACATGAAAGGATTTGACAAAATATAAATGCAAGCACTTTAATTAAGTGCTTTCTGGCTCTTTTTATAGTGTGATGATTTAAAATGATAAATATTAATATGTGGCAAAGGTTAAATCAGTGTCAAGATGGCCGTTAATTGAAGTAATATCTAATGATTCGCCATCGAGCCATTTGCCAAAGTCTATTATGGTAGGTGCTTTATTTTCCCCTAAAGTGATATGTGCTGTTAATGATTGTGGTTCATACATACTTGTATGAATTGTACCGGACCAACTTTTGAATAATTTACTATAAATTTCATATTCCGGATTATTAAATAAATTAAATGCGCTCATTTTATCTAGTGATGTAGGTGCTTGTTTTAGAAGGCGATTTAAACGCTCTTTAGATTCTTTTGTAAAATTTCTATTCTCATGTGTTAATAATTTGAAATGATTTGTACAAGTACGATCGTAACGAACGTCAACGGAGCGAGGAGAAACTTCGATAATCGCATGATTCAAATGTTTATCCATGACAATGTAACTAAAAGAGCTTCTATGTGGAAGTTCTTTTAGTAATTGTATGGCTTCAGTTACATCTTTACAATATTGTAATATAAGCCTGCCGACCATATAGCAGACGAAGCCATCACCTGGGTGCTTTCTGTGCATGAAATTGTAGCCCATGGATAGACCAGATTCATTCATACCGTCCATTCTCCCGGTTACACGTGATGTAGGACCTATTTGTGCTAATCCGCCATCAGTAGGTTGGAACAATAAGTAACGACCATCATAAGTTGCAGGGTGATAGTCATAATTTCGAACCATATAATCTTGACCTAAAAAGACCGTACAGCCACTGTTTTTCAACGGTGTGAATCGATAGTGCGCAAAGTTAAGAATCATTTGGCGAGTAGGCAGATTAAGTACTTCTTGCATACCTCTAATTTCTTCCCAAATTTGCGGTGCGTACGTTTGGAAAATGTCATATGTTTCTTTGATATGGATATCAAAGCGGGGCATACGTTTTTTCCATTCTTTCTCTCTATTTTTGAGTAAGGGTGTTTGCTGCATCCACTGTGCTGTTTGTACACCTAAATCAAAGTGTGAACCTCGATGTGTTAAGATGTCTGATTTTACTGATTGCATAGTTTAAAACTCCTATTTATGTGTGTAATCTTACAAAAATGTAACTTCATTGTAACGCTCTGTTAATTGCATTACGTATGACCAGTAGTTATGCTTAAATTAACATCAAGGGACGATTCAGATAGACAAATTCAATGAGGTGATTATTATGTCAAATTATTATGATGCTTTCAAAGATGCAGTCTCCACTTGGTGGGGTCAATAAGATGAGAATAACTAACATTGAATTGGCTAATATTTAACGATATTAGCCCTTTTTTACATATATTGGTAATAAATATAATATCTATCTTTCTTCTGATGAGAAGAAAATGTTAAAATAAATAAGACATATTGACTAAAAATTATTGATTTTGCATTACTCCAATAATATCATAAATTCACTTTTTATTATTTAGATTAAAGTAATGGAAAGTGGGTATATATTTATTGATGCTTTCAAGTATGCTATCATTATTGATAGATATGTTAATAATTTATTGAGGTGAATCAGGATGTGTAATTTTATTAAAGGTTTATTTAAATTTGTATTAGGTACAATTCTTACTGTGTCAATAGCAGCAGGTGTTGGTGCAGTAGTTTTCGCTTATATCTTTAAAAAAGATTTCGAAGATATTGAAAGTAAAACAAAAGAAATAGTTTCAGATATTGAAACGAATAATTAAGTTATTGATAGAGCACTTTAGAGTGTTCTCATACTGTCGACAAAGTCTTAGGGCTTTTGTTGGCAGTATTTTTTTTAGCCACCGTTCAACGAAGTTGTTACGGTGGCTTATGCAGTCGGAAAGACTGCGAACATAAATCCCGTTCTTCAAGTATAGAAAAGCAGTTAACTATTGTCTTGAGTTATTCTAGTTATATCAAATAATGAAAGTTTAATTGTTTCCTGTGTATGGATTAGGTAACCTTCTAAAAACATATGAGTCATATCTATATTTTTAATTTTTATATGAGTCGTTTCCAACCATCCTGCTTTATAGTATTCGATGTGAATATAGGAATCTGTATGTAACGCTTGATGAAGATGTAAATTTAAGTCATTTAATTGATCGTCCGATAATATAGGACGGTCAATTTTATTTTGATCTACTAAATATTGTTGAATTGTTTCAAATTGTTCTGGCAAAGTTGCAAATGGCGCCCATTTAACCATGCCACGACCTTGCGGGATATTGGCATTAAGAAATTCTCTTGGTATATTTCTATAGTCATTTTCATTTTGATATTTTTTCGGAATCATAAAATCACCTCAACACAATAATAGAACATATGTTCGTGTTATTGCAAGAAGTTTTTCCTTTTTTTAAGTTAATAAAGCATGAATCTTAATTTGATAGAAATTGATAATAATCATTATATTGTCATTTAGTATAGATATTTATTAAAATGAAACTACAATAATATGGAGGGGTTTACATGACGACAACAGGTTATATTGGTACGTATACAAAAAAAGAGGGCAAAGGCGTTTATCGTTTTGAATTAGATGAACAAACTGGAAGCGTAACAGAAGTTGAAACAGGATATGAATTAGAAGCATCCACTTATGTAAATCAACATAATTCATTTTTATATGCTGTAACACGTGAAGGAGATAATTGCGGTGTTGCTAGTCTCAAAATAGAAGAAGATGGTAAACTCAAATTAATTAATAAATGTCTTGCTTCTACAAAAGGTAGCGGCTGTTATGTAGATGTGTCACCAGACGGAAAGTTTGTTTTTGAGTCTGTTTACGGTGCTGGATTAGCGCGCTTATATAAAGCGAATCCTGAAACAGGTGAAATCATACGTTTGATTCAAGAGTTAGAGCACAATTATCCAACTGGGCCACACGAAAGACAAGATCAGCCACATGTGCATTTTATTAGTACAACACCAGATGAAAAATATGTTGTTGCAATTGATTTAGGTACAGATAAAATAGTAACATACGAATTTAATGATCATGGTTTTAGTGAACATGCAGTGAGTGATTTTGAACCAGGGGATGGACCAAGACATATTACTTTTCATGAAAATGGGAAGTTTGCTTATGTTGTCCATGAGTTATCAAATGTCGTAAGTACAGTAAAATATGAGGACGGAAAATTCACAGAAGTCCAACGACATTCAACAATTCCAGAAAATTTTGAAGGTGATACAAAATTAGCGGCAGTAAGACAGTCACACGATCAAAAATTCTTATACATTACGAATAGAGGCCACGATAGTATTGCTATTTTTAAAGTAAGTGATGATGGTTCAACGATTTCATTCGTTGATATTGTATCAAGTGGTGGCGAATTTCCACGTGATTTCAACATTACTGACTCAGACGATTTCTTAGTTTGTGCACATCAAGAAGGTGACTATACATTGACGGTTTTCAAACGTGATAAAATTACGGGGGAATTAGAAAAAGTCGATCATCACGAATCAGCACCAGAGGGCGTTTGTGTACAATTTTTAAAATAAAGATAATTGAAAAAAATTAAAAAAATAACCTAGTATGGATAATACACTACCATACTAGGTTATTTTCTATTTGTTGAAAAATGTTTTGATGTATTTAAATTTCCCTTTATATGGTGGGAATATAAGGCTTGATTCAAGTCTTGTAGATTTAAATACATAAGATTTATCATGACTAAACGTATCAAAACTATATTTGCCATGATATTGTCCTATACCCGACGCACCGACACCACCAAAAGGTAAGTTTGGGTTTGCGAGGTGCATCAACGTATCATTGATCGCGCCGCCACCAAATGAAACTTCATGAAGTACACGTTCTGTTACATTTTCATCTTCGCTAAATAAATATAAGCTGAGTGGCTTAGGTTTAGTGCGTATTAAATCAATTGCTTCATCAAAATCATCATAAGGAATGATTGGTAAAATAGGGCCGAAAATCTCATCTTCCATTATTTTAGCATCGAAAGTAATACCATCTAAAATGGTTGGAGCGATGTATTTATCATCTGCATCAGATTGACCGCCAAATGCAATTTCTGTTTTATGAACATTTAATAAATGGTCTAAACGGTCGAAATGTTTTTGATTAATGATACGACCGAAATCTGGACTATCTTGTATAGATTTACCGTAAAATTCAGTGATGGTATTTTTGAGTGCCGCGATGAGTTGGCTTTTGACTTTTCGATTAACTAAAATATAGTCTGGTGACACACAAGTTTGACCAGCGTTCGTAAATTTTCCGAAACAAATGCGTTCGCTTGCTACTTTTATATTTGCTGATTCATCTACAATCGCAGGAGATTTACCCCCTAATTCTAAAGTGACAGGCGTTAAGTTTTCGCTAGCTGCACGATAGACAATACGTCCTACTTTTTCGCTGCCAGTGAAAAAGACATAATCAAAAGGTAGGTGTATGAGCGATTGTGTAGTTTCTGCGTCGCCTTGACATACACTAATATATTCAGGATTGAATACATCTTCAATAATTTGCTGTACTATATCTGCAACGTGTGGTGTGAATTCTGATGGTTTAAGTATAGCTGTATTTCCCGCTGCTATTGCACCAATTAATGGTTCAATGAGTAATTGGAAAGGATAATTAAAAGGCCCGATAATTAAGACCGTACCATAAGGCTCTTTCATGATATAACTTTTAGTAGGGAATAAATAAAGGGGCGTGTTAACTTGTTTTCTTTTCGCCCAATTTTTAAGTTCTTTGCGTGCTGACTTAATGCTTTTTAAAGTGAATCCAATCTCGGTTGCATAAGCTTCCACTTTGTTTTTTCCTAAATCTTTTTGAAGTGCGTCGAGTAATTCATTTTCATGATTTTTAATACTTTTACCCAAGAGTTTGAGTTGTTTTTTTCTAAACTTAAGATCTTTGGTTTCGTGAGTATTAAAATATTGTTTACTATTATGGAAAGTTTGCTCTATTGAATTCAAATGGTATTCCTCCTAGTATGAGATGTCGCTATGCTTATGCAAATGTATAAAAAACTGGAACATATTTACTATGTTCCAGAATACTGAGCGGTTAAGTGTTTAGTTTCTTTGTCCACTCAGTGTTTATCATATACTATTAAACGACTTCGTTTAAAGCTTCTGTAATTTGAGGTACAACTTGTTTTTTACGAGAAACTACTCCAGGTAAAAATGCAGTATTGTTTTCAAGTTCAACATTGAAAGCTTTACCTACTTTGTCTGTTTCAGGTCCTACTACTAAAATTTTAGAATCACTATTAATGATGTCAGTCACGACTAACACAAATAAATCATATTTTTCATTTGCACTTGTTTCTAACATAGCTTTTGTTAATTCTTCTTGACGTGCAAAGACTTCATCAATATCCACAGTATTAACTTGTCCAATATGAGTTGAATAATCTCCCATGTTGAAAGATTTTGCATCCATAGATAAGATATCTGAAATTGATTTGTCTGTTGTAGACGCACCTGCTTTTAACATATCTAAACCGTAAGATTCTAAGTCAACATTGGCGATCGCTTTCAATCCTTCTGCAGCTTGCACATCTTCTTCAGTACATGTAGGTGATTTGAATAATAAACTATCTGAGATAATTGCAGAAATCATTAAGCCAGCAATTTCAGGTTTAATTTCAAAGCCGCGTTCTTTATACATTTTGTATAAAATTGTTGCTGTACAGCCAACTGGTTCAGCACGGTAATATAAAGGTGCTGCAGTTTCAAAATTAGAAATTCTATGGTGATCTACGACATGTTGAATTGTAGCGTCAGCAATTGAATCTGCGCTTTGTTGGAATTCATTATGGTCAACTAAAATAACATTTTGATCAGCTAGATTATCGTTAAGTAATTCTGGTGCTTCTACTTTGAAATGATCTAAAGCAAATTGCGTTTCAGGACCTATTTCGCCTAAACGGTAGGACGCAGCCTCCGAATTACCTGTTTGTTGTTCAAAATCTGCCATGATGATGGCAGATGCAATAGCATCTGTATCTGGATTTTTATGTCCGAAAATATAAGTTTTTGCCATATCTAAATTCTCCTTATTTATATAGTTAATATTATTTTATCATGAGTTTGCATAGTTATTCTACTTCAGCACCTAAGGAATTTTTAAAATGATCTAAAGCCCAATCATGACCTGTTGGATTAAATGAAGCAACGCCTTTATGTGAAATACTGATAGAATAACCTAAATTATAGGCAGTAATCGCTGTATGTAAGACACAAATGTCGGTACATACACCAACAATTTCTAAATGTGTTACATTTCTTTCCCGTAGCAAAATATCTAACGAAGTACCGCAAAAAGCATCATAACGTGTTTTATCTAAAAAATGTATGTGATCATTAAATAATATATTTTGATAGATATCATTTACTTTGCCGTAAAGTTCTCTCCCGGATGTTCCTAGAATATTGTGAGGAGGGAAGAGCTTGTTCTCAGGATGATAACTATTTTCTTCAAAATGTAAATCCATCATAAAGAAAATGTTCTGTTGTTTTTTATTATATACTTCAATTCTTTCCACAATATAATGTTCAATTTGTTGGCCTGGAATGCCACAAGTCATTTTTCCATTATCTGCAACAAAATCATTTGAATAATCCACTACAATAAGTGCACTTTTTTTCATAATTTGTGAACACTCCTAATATTAAAGATAATAAGTATTATATACTAAGTAGATAAATCAATAAAGCTACAACAAACGCGTTTGAAAATCTTTAATTAAGTTTATTATAAAGTATTGAGAAAGAGAGGGATTGTCCTATGATGATTAATGCAAAGGAATTTGGATTAAAAGGTAAAAGTAAAAGCGCAGATACACGAGCAATGCAACGTGCATTGAATTATGTAAAAAAATATCCTTCGACAACAATATATGTACCTAAAGGTGAGTTTCATATACGCAAGTCATTGGTTATTTATGAGTCTACAACATTATTGCTAGATAAAGGCGCAGTTCTTAAAAGATGTGGGAAAGATGCATTACTAAAAAATGGTAGAAGGTTTAAACCTTATTATGGTTATAACGGCAACAGCCATATTTATATTGCAGGAGGAACATTTGATATGAATGGCTATGATTTCCCTTATAATAATACAGCAATGTGTATAGGACATGCCCAAGATATTCAAATTGTCGATGTGACCTTTAAAGATATTATAGGTGGTCATGGACTAGATGCATGTGGGGTAAATGGATTATATATAAATAATTGTAAATTTTTAGGATTCAATGATAGTGATGGGACAAGAACTTTTTCAGAAGCAATTCAGTTAGATATTCAAGTACCAGGTGCGTTTCCTAAATTTGGGACGACAGACGGAACGATTACAAAAAATGTAATAATAGAAAATTGTTATTTTGGCAATTCAGATACGCCTACGATGCAGTCCTGGAACAGGGCGATTGGTTCTCATGCAAGTCGTTATAATCAATTTTATCAAAATATCCATATTCGTTTTAATACATTTGAAGGGATAAAGCAATATGCACTAACACCTTTAAAATATAAAGATACGTATATTCATCATAATATTTTTAAAAACTGTGCTGGCGGCATTCGTTTTTTAGCAGTTAAAGATGGTAAAAATGCAAAAGATTTAAAAGGGAAACAAAGATCAACTCAAGCAGGGTGTAATTTAAATATTTATCAAAATAAATTTGTTGGAACGATAGAGAAATATGCAATTCGGATTCAAAGTTATAATAATATAAAACATAAAAATATTTTTATTGCTCAAAATGAGTTTGATGAATCGCCGCCTAAAATGTATTTGAAAGACATTAAAAATTTATTTTTATCTTATGATGATAAAATTTAAAATAATGTTAAGTCTAATTAAACATGATTAGAATGCTACATTGACATTATAAAGGCTGTATTTGTAAGCGGTTTAGCATTGATATTTCATTAAGATTATATTATGTTATAAACTAAGAAATGTTATGAATATTCAGAAAAGTAACTTTAGAGGGGGACGAATATGAACAATTTGAACAAAGGGGATATGAGAAGGTCACAATATTTAATGTTTTTTTCTAACAAGAAAGAAAAGAAGTCTTATAACAGTGGACAATTAATAGGCTTAATATTGGGGCCACTATTATTTGTTTTAACATTACTATTTTTACAGCCTGAAGGTTTATCAAGTAAAGGTATATTTGTTTTAGCAATAACACTTTGGATTGCAACGTGGTGGATTACTGAAGCTATTCCGATTGCAGCAACGAGTTTGTTACCATTAATATTGATGCCAATTGGACATGTATTAAGTCCAGAAGAAGTTTCATCACAATATGGTAATGATATTATCTTTTTATTCTTAGGCGGTTTCATTTTAGCGATTGCCATGGAAAGATGGAATTTACATACCCGAGTTGCTCTAACGATTATCAATACATTAGGGACAAGTACAGGAAAGATTTTACTAGGATTTATGATTGCGACAGCCTTTTTATCCATGTTTGTGTCGAACACTGCCGCTGTTATGATTATGATTCCGATTGGTTTAGCAATTATTAAAGAAGCCAGTGAATTAAAAAATAAAGGCATCAAAGATTCAAGTATTACTAAGTTTGAGCAATCCATAGTTTTAGCAATTGGTTATGCCGGTACAATCGGTGGTCTTGGCACGTTAATTGGGACACCGCCTCTGATTATTTTAAAGGGACAATATCAATCTGCATTTGGTGAAGAAATTAGTTTTGCTAAATGGATGATTATTGGTGTACCAACGGTTATTGTTTTACTATTCTTAGTTTGGGCATACATACGATATATAGCTTTTAGACATGATATGAAAGCATTACCAGGTGGTAAAGCGTTAATTAAAAGAAAATTAGATGAATTAGGCAAGATGAAATATGAAGAGAAAGTAGTTCAAGCTGTGTTCATGCTTGCTAGTTTCTTATGGATAAGCAGAGAGTTTTTACTGAAAAATTGGACATATACTTCAGAAATAGATGATGGAACTATAGCTATGTTTATTGCAGTCTTACTCTTTTTAATTCCTGCGAAAAATAAAGAACAACATAAACGTATTATAGATTGGGATGTGGCTAAAGATTTACCATGGGGTGTATTAATTCTCTTTGGTGGGGGTCTAGCGCTAGCGGAAGGGATATCATCAAGTGGTTTAGCAGCATGGCTTGGTGATCAGTTGAAACTGATAGAAGGTGTGAGTCCTTTAATCATTGTAATAGTCATTACCGTATTTGTACTGTTCTTAACTGAAATTACATCTAATACTGCAACTGCAACGATGATATTACCAATTCTTGCAACATTATCAGTTGCTGTAAACGTTCATCCGTTATTGCTGATGGCACCTGCTGCAATGGCGGCGAACTGTGCATTTATGTTGCCAGTAGGTACGCCACCGAATGCAATTGTATTTGGTACAGGACGTATTAGTATTAAAAGAATGGCGTCTGTCGGCTTTTGGATAAACATGCTAAGCATTATCGTTATAGTACTCGTTGTTTACTTCCTAGTACCACCAGTATTAGGTATAGATGTAACCAAGCCATTGCCACTTAAATAATAATATAGATAAATAAAACTCTCCATTTCTAAATAATGAAATGGAGAGTTTTTGATTTGTTTAATTGAGTTATATAAAAATAAACTTAACTTAATTTATTAAATGAACCAATAATTGAGACTTGGAAGTCTAGCGTGTTTAAAATTTTAATAACCTTAGCCAAATCTTCATTGATTGGTGTGTCTGCTTGTACAAAAAAGTGGTACATTCCGAGTTGTGTTTTTAAAGGTCTAGATTCAATCCAAGACAAGTTAATATTAAATAAAACAAAAGTATTTAATATGCTTGCTAATAAACCAGGTTTATCAAATTGAGGCGTGATGAGCAATAATGTATCGCTCGCATCCTCTACATCCTCGATACTACTCGGTTGGTTACTAACGACTAAAAAGCGCGTTACATTATGTGGAAAGTCTTGTATGTTTTCCTCAATAGGTGAATAGCCGTATGCTTCACCACTACCTAAAGGTGCAATGGCACCAACGTGATCAGTTATTTTTTCCAAACTTTTGATTGTACTGTCTACATAGTCATACGTGAACCCTTGCTTTTGTATGTACTGACTCGTTTGACTAATCGCAGGCGCAATAGAATAAACTTTTGAGATATCATTTACTGTAGCACCTTGAGAACCATACAACGCGAATTGAATATCTAAATGAAGTTCACCTTGCGCAAAAATATTTTGTTGTGTTAATGCATCTGCGACAATATTAATCGTCCCTTCAATTGAATTCTCAATTGGTACTACGGCGATACTGTTATCATCGTTAGAAACAGCTTGTACTACTTCGTACAGGTTAGATTTGGCTTCAAAATCCATTTCAGATTCTGATTTATATTGTTTTGCTGCTAAGTATGAAAAGGTCCCTTTTGGGCCTAAATAATAAAGTTTCATGTGACGTTACCCCTTGTTTATATGAGTAAGGATAGAGTGTTTAATGGAATGGACAACCCGTAGATGTTGATTTCTTATAAAAGAAATTAGGTTCTCGAATTTCATTTTTATAACCATGATGATAATTTGCCACCAATGTTGGAGATAACGAAGGTGATAACCATGACCATTTACCAGTAACATCTCTTCCTTCTTTTGTTTCATTCTTTTCAAATCGTTCAAACTGCTTTGAAGCAGTCAAATGATCAACAATAGAGACGCCTTCATTTTTAAAGGAATGATACACTGCATCATTTAGTTCGACAAGTGCACGATCTTTATTGAAAGAATTATTCTTAAGTGTATCAAATTCAAATGCTTCTGCAACACTTTCTAGCAAATTATAACGATAACTATCTGTAAAATTACGAACAGCAATCTCATTTACCATATACCAACCGTTAAATGGTGCTGTTGGATATGTAATGCCGCCAATTTTTAAATCCATACTTGATATAATAGGAACGGCATACCATTTTAAACCAAGTTGTTTTAACTTTGGATAGCGGTCATGTGCTATAGGAACTTCCTTAATTAATTCTGGGTTATAAGTATGATATTTTAAATTACCTTCAGGCATCTTATAAATTAAAGGTAAGACATCAAAGTGAGTATGTTCTCCTGTCCATCCAAGATGTTCAGCGAGTTGCGTTATACTTCGTTCAGCAGGATCGCCTAGATCTGAATAACCTGCATATCTGATTAATTGATTATTATAAATTTGTGGTGGTTGGTGCTGTGAAAAGATAGTGATATAAGGTTTGATTTTTCCATTATTTGTTGCAGTTGTTATGTGGTTTTCAATTGTAGCTATAAATTCATCTTCAGTTTGAATATCTCTTGCGTCTGCTACAGTTAATGAATTCCAAAAAAATCGACCAATACAACGATTAGAATTCCTCCAAGCCAATTTAGCACCATAAGTAAGTTCTTCAATTGTATGCTCATACGTGCCATTTGTTTGAATAGCAATTTCAATTTCTTTAATTCTATCTAATGTAACATGTTCATCGTAACTTAATTCTTTATGCATTGTTTTAATAAATGATTTAGCTTCATTTAACATATAAACACCTCACTTAGTATTATAAGTGATTACAGTTAATTTATAATTATAAAACTATAAATGTCACTACTTTGTCGTTAGTAATGTCACACTTTTATCAAAATTTAAAATAATGAACAATAGCAAACTGAAAATGTTGCACGAATGCTATTAAATAGGATGGTATTTCAGGTGCTAACAACGTTTCTTTTATGCTAAACTAATAGAAAAGCTGATTGGAGAGATTTTTGTGTACCAATACGAAGACGATACATTAGTATTGCATAATGATTTATATCAAATAAATATGGCTGAAAGTTATTGGAATGATGGTATTCACGAACGATTAGCAGTCTTTGATTTGTATTTTAGAAATATGCCATTCGACAGTGGCTATGCGGTTTTTAATGGATTAAAGCGTGTAATTGAATATATAAATCAATTTCATTTTTCAGAATCAGATATAGAATATTTAAAATCTATTGGCTATCAAGAGGATTTCTTGAGTTATTTAAAAGACTTGAAATTTACTGGTAATATTCGCTCAATGCACGAAGGTGAGCTTTGTTTTGGTAATGAACCATTAATGCGAGTAGAAGCGCCACTAATACAAGCTCAATTAATAGAAACGATGCTATTAAATATAGTGAATTTCCATACTTTGATTACAACAAAGGCAAGTCGTATTCGACAAGTTGCGCTGGATGATATGTTAATGGAATTTGGTACACGCCGTGCGCAAGAAGCGGGCGCAGCATTATGGGGAGCCAGAGCATCATACATTGGTGGCTTCAATTCTACAAGTAATGTAAGAGCAGGAAAGTTATTTGGCATTCCAGTATCTGGTACACACGCCCATGCAATGGTGCAAACATATGGTGATGAATATATTGCTTTTAAAAAATACGCCGAGCGACATAAGGACTGTGTGTTTTTAGTAGATACATTCCATACGCTAAAATCTGGTGTTCCGACAGCAATTAAAGTTGCAAAAGAATTAGGGGACAAAATTAATTTCGTAGGTATTCGATTAGATTCAGGAGATATTGCTTACCTTTCTAAAGAAGCGCGACGTATGTTAGATGAAGCTGGATTTACAGATGCTAAAATTATTGCTTCAAACGATTTAGACGAACAGACAATCACGAGTTTGAAATCACAAGGTGCAAGAGTTGATTCATGGGGTGTAGGTACTAAATTAATTACAGGCTATGACCAACCAGCACTTGGTGCAGTTTATAAGCTCGTTGCTGTTGAAGATAGTTCTGGCGCATATGTTGATCGTATTAAACTCTCAAATAATGCAGAAAAAGTAACGACGCCAGGCAAGAAAAAGGTATACCGTATCATTAATAAAAAGACGAACAAAGCTGAAGGAGACTACATTACATTGGATCATGAAGATCCATATGAAACGACGCCGCTTAAACTTTTTCATCCTGTCCATACCTACAAGATGAAATTTATAAAATCATTTCTAGCGAAAGATTTGCATCATGATATTTATAAAGACGGTAAATTAGTATATGATTTACCAAGTGAACAAGAAGCGCAAACTTATTTGAAAGAAAATCTTACCTATCTATGGGATGAAAATAAGCGTCATCTTAACCCACAAGAATACCCTGTAGATTTAAGTACAGCATGTTGGGAAAATAAACATAAACGTATATTTGAAGTCGCAGAACATGTAAAGGAGATGGAAGAAAATGAGTAATTTACAAGAAATCATTGTTAAAGAAATGAATGTCCAACCAATGATTGACAGTGAACAAGAAGCGCGTAGTATAATTCAATTTATTAAAAGCTATGTACAATCTCACTCTTTTATCCAATCTTTAGTGTTAGGTATTTCAGGTGGCCAAGATTCCACTTTAGCTGGTAAACTGTGTCAAACTGCAGTTAATGAGTTAAAAGAAGAAAAAATTCATTGCCAATTCATTGCTGTTAAATTACCATATGGTGAACAAAAAGATGCAGCCGAAGTTGAAGATGCATTGAAGTTCATCCAACCGGACGAAGTAGTAACGATTAATATTAAATCAGCTGTAGATCAGAGTGTGCAATCACTAAAAGATGCTGGTATTTCACTTACTGATTTTCAAAAAGGAAATGAAAAAGCACGTGAACGTATGAAAGTACAATTCTCAATTGCTGCAAATAAACAAGGTATAGTAATCGGTACGGATCATTCGGCTGAAAGTGTAACGGGTTTTTATACGAAATATGGTGATGGTGCTGCTGATATTGCACCGCTATTTGGTTTGAACAAACGCCAAGGTAGACAATTATTAAAGTATTTAGAAGCGCCGAAGCACTTGTATGAAAAGGTGCCTACTGCAGATTTAGAAGAAGACAAGCCACAATTACCAGATGAAGAGGCACTAGGTGTGAGTTATGATCACATAGATGATTATTTGGAAGGCAAATCGGTACCAGACGATGCACAAGAAGTTATTGAGCGTCATTATATTAAGAGTGCACATAAAAGAGAATTAGCTTATACAAGACACACATGGCCTAAAAATTAACTGCTATAACCGTAAGTTTTTAGTGACAAAATATAAACTTACTGATAGAATTACTTGAATTTAATGTAACAGAAAGGAAAATGGACATGTCAGTGATAACATCTATGCCATGGTTAATGGTTTTAGCCATTTTTATAATCAACGTTGCTTATGTAACATGCTTAACGATGAGAACGATATTAACCCTTAAAGGTTATCGCTATGTTGCTGCAATCGTGAGCTTCTTGGAAGTCCTTGTATATGTTATTGGTTTAGGTATGGTAATGTCTAGTTTGGATCAAATCCAAAATGTACTTGCATACGCCTTTGGTTTTTCAATAGGTATTATTGTTGGTATGAAGATTGAAGAAAAACTAGCACTTGGTTATACAGTAGTCAATGTAACTTCATCTGAGTATGAGTTAGATTTACCAAGACAATTAAGAGATTTAGGGTATGGTGTGACACATAATACTGCATACGGCCGAGATGGCAAACGCTTGATTTTACAAATACTTACACCGAGACGTTTTGAAGCTAAATTAATTGAGACGATTAAACAAATTGATGCAAAAGCATTTATGGTCGCATATGAACCGCGTACAATTCATGGAGGGTTCTGGGCGAAAGGTGTTAAAAGTAAAAAACTTAAACAATATGATACGGATGAAGTTGAAAGCATATGAAAAAACAACAAAAATTCAAAGTCGAAGAACACGAGTCAATTCAAGATTGTTTGGGTCGCATGCGTGAAGCTGGCTATACACCAGTTAAACGTTTTGAAAAGCCTGTTTACAAAGAAAACAAAGACGGCAGCGTAGAGGTACTTAAACAAGAAATTGAGTTCGTAGGCAAATTACAAGAATGATAAATATGGGAGCCTGATACATGTATGTTTCGGGCTCTTTTTTTTAATATTTTGATTCTAAATAATTTCTATAGTAGGCTTAAAAGGCTTATACATTTCAAAGTAATTCTGGTAAACTAGTATTGAAAAGAATAAACACGAACTTTAAAGTGAAAATGAACTTAAATGTGCATGTTTTGAGGTTTGTGAACTAAAACTTATGTAAGATAGGAGCTAATTTCAATGATTGAACGCTATTCTAGAGAAGAAATGTCTAATATTTGGACTGATCAAAATCGCTATGAAGCTTGGTTGGAAGTAGAGATACTTGCTTGTGAAGCTTGGAGTAAACTAGGGGATATACCTGAGGCAGACGTCAAAAAAATACGTGAAAACGCCAAGGTTGATGTTGAACGTGCACAGGAAATTGAACAAGAAACACGTCATGATGTAGTCGCATTTACTAGACAAGTTTCTGAAACACTTGGTGAAGAACGTAAGTGGGTTCATTATGGTTTAACTTCAACTGATGTAGTAGATACTGCGTTAAGTTATGTGATTAAGCAGGCAAACGACATTATTGAAAAAGATTTAGAAAGATTTATTGAAGTATTAGCGAAAAAAGCAAAAGATTACAAATATACATTAATGATGGGTCGTACACACGGTGTGCATGCTGAACCAACAACGTTTGGTGTCAAAATGGCGCTTTGGTATACAGAAATGCAACGTAATTTAGAACGTTTTAAACGCGTAAGAGAAGAAATTGAAGTTGGGAAAATGAGTGGTGCAGTAGGGACTTTTGCTAACATACCACCTGAAATAGAAGCACATGTGTGTGAAAATTTAGGTCTGGGTGCAGCTCCAGTATCAACACAAACGCTACAACGTGATCGTCATGCTTATTATATTGCGACACTTGCACTTATCAGTACTTCAATGGAAAAATTTGCCGTGGAAATACGTAATTTACAAAAAACTGAGACACGTGAAGTAGAAGAAGCATTTGCTAAAGGACAAAAAGGTTCATCAGCAATGCCACACAAACGTAATCCAATTGGTTCTGAAAACATTACAGGTATTGCACGTGTGATAAGAGGTTATGTGACAACAGCTTATGAAAACGTTCCGTTATGGCATGAACGAGATATTTCTCATTCTTCAGCTGAACGAATTATGCTTCCAGATGTTACGATTGCATTAGACTACGGGTTGAACCGTTTTACAAATATTGTTGATAGACTTACAGTATTTGAAGATAATATGCTTGAAAATATTGATAAAACGTTTGGTTTAATCTACTCACAACGTGTATTATTAGCTTTAATTAATAAAGGTTTGGCACGTGAAGAAGCATATGATAAAGTACAACCTAAGGCGATGGAGTCTTGGGAAACTAAAACACCATTTAGAACATTAATTGAACAAGACAATTCAATTACAACATTATTATCTGAAGCAGACTTAGATGAATGTTTCAATCCAAAACACCATTTAAACCAAGTTGACACTATTTTTGAAAGAGCTGGTTTAGAATAATCAGGAATAATTGAATTTTTCAAGGGAAATCGTTACACTTTAATGTATTAGTACGTTAAACTGAGATTAAATTGAAAGATACAGGGGTTGTTTTGAATGCAAATAGAAAAATTAAGAGGAAAAGCCTTAGATGAATTGTTCGATGCGATTTTGACGCTTGAAAATAGAGAAGAATGTTATGAATTCTTTGATGATTTATGTACTGTTAATGAAATACAGTCATTGTCACAACGATTACAAGTCGCAAAAATGATTAAACAAGGCTTCACTTATGCGACAATTGAACAAGAATCTGGTGCATCAACTGCAACAATTTCTCGTGTGAAAAGATCGTTGCAATGGGGCAATGACGCTTATACCGTGATTCTAGACCGCATGAATATTGAAACGGCTGATTAGATAATTTTATATGAGAAGTAAGGTTAACTATTTAAGTTAACCCTAGCTGTCGATAGAGTATAATACTTTGTCGGCAGCTTCTTTATGTTTTGTAAAGTGATAGAATGGTAATTGAGACGTATCAACTACATCTTTGTTAAATGAATTCTTTGAAAATATTGTTATATGTACACATGTTGGAGGGGAAATTACTGTGTTTAAGAAGTGGATAATTGTAATTGCGACTTTATTATTTATCGGTATTGTCATACGAATGTTGCTTATTATAGCTTCTAATCATCAACAACCTATGCATTCAAATATCGTCGAACCTAAAAATGCATTACCAATTATTGTTGAAAGGCAAGGCGTGACGAAAGTGAATGGGCATGTCATTGTTAACAAAACATATCAATTACCGCAATACTATAAACCTGGTGAAAATAAAAAAGCCAGACATAAATTAAATGAAATGTTAGATAAAGCTGAACAAAAAGAATTAGATTTAAAATATATTAGTGGCTATAGAAGTTATAAAGATCAACAAAAAGTAGTGAAATCATATCTTGAAAATGATGGAAAAAAAGTCGCGAAACAATATACTGCTAAACCAGGACATTCAGAACATCAAACAGGATTAGCATTCGATGTAGGCACGCAAAGGTCACTCGAAAATTTCCACGAAGATTTTGAACATACAAAAGAAGCACACTGGTTAGCTCAAAACGCTTCTAAATATGGATTTATTATTAGGTATCCTAAAGGGCAATCAAAGCACACAGGCTATGCATATGAAGCATGGCATTTGCGATATGTAGGACCTGAATTAGCTGGAATTATAGACAACCAAGATACAAATTTAGAAAGTTATTACCAGTTAAATTAAATAATTACCGTAAAAAGGAAACTAAATTATAAAAATCATCTCAGAAATTGGGGTGGTTTTTTTCGACATCATTTTAGAACTCACAGACTAAAAATGATATAATCATATGTATGTTTAAAAAAGGAGTAACATATCATGTATGACATTAAAAAGTGGAAACATATTTTTAAATTAGACCCTGCAAAGTTAATATCTGACGAAGAATTAGAAGCAATTTGTTTATCTAATACGGACGCAATTATCATAGGTGGAACAGATGAAGTTACTGAAGATAATGTGTTTCATTTAAAGCAACGTTTAATGCAATATTCATTACCGATAGCATTGGAAATTTCAAATGTAGATAGCGTAATGCTTGGCTTCGACTTTTATTTCGTGCCTACCGTGTTAAACAGTTCAGATGTTAACTATCATAATGGCATATTGTTAGATGCACTCAAGTCATTCGGACAAATAATTGATTTTGATGAAGTCATATTTGAAGGCTATGTCGTACTTAATCCTGATAGTAAAGTCGCGAAAGTGACGCAAGCAAATACAAACTTAACGGATGAAGATATTGAAGCTTATGCATTAATGATTAATGATATGTACAAATTACCGGTTATGTATATAGAATATAGTGGTACATATGGAGAAGTAGAAATAGTAAGAGCAGCAGCAAATCAATTAACAGATACACAACTATTTTATGGTGGTGGTATTAGTGATTATAACGATGCAAAACAAATGGCTTCAATCGCAGACACTATTATAGTTGGAGACATTATATATAAAGATATAGAAAAAGCATTAAAAACAGTTGAGATAAAGGAGTCACATAAATGAACGCATTAGTTAATAAGATGAATGAGGAACAAAGCCAAGCAGTACGTACAACAGAGGGGCCATTACTTATAATGGCAGGTGCAGGTTCAGGCAAAACACGTGTCTTAACACATCGTATAGCTTACTTGCTTGATGAGAAAGACGTGTCTCCATATAACGTATTAGCCATCACATTTACAAATAAAGCTGCCAAAGAAATGAAAGCACGTGTTGAGACATTAGTTGGAGAACAAGCTCAAGTGCTATGGATGTCTACATTTCACTCTATGTGTGTGAGAATACTTCGAAGAGATGCAGATAGAATTGGAATAGAACGCAATTTTACAATTATTGATCCAACTGACCAAAAATCAGTAATTAAAGATGTATTAAAAAATGAAAATATCGATAGCAAAAAGTTTGAGCCTAGAATGTTTATAGGCGCTATTAGTAATTTGAAAAACGAATTAAAAACGCCGGAAGATGCACAAAAAGAAGCAAATGATTATCATGCACAAATGGTTGCTACTGTTTATAAAGGTTATCAACGTCAACTTTCAAGAAATGAAGCACTAGATTTTGATGATTTGATTATGATTACAATACGTCTATTTGAACGAGTTCCAGAAGTATTAGATTATTATCAAAACAAATTCCAGTATATTCATGTGGATGAGTATCAAGATACGAATAAAGCACAATATACATTAGTTAAACTCCTTGCAAATAAATTTAAAAACCTTTGCGTTGTAGGTGACTCAGATCAATCTATATACGGATGGCGTGGCGCAGATATACAAAATATCCTTTCTTTTGAAGAAGATTATCCAGAAGCGAAAACGGTTTTCCTAGAGCAAAACTATCGTTCTACAAAAAATATTTTAAATGCGGCTAATGAAGTAATTAAAAATAATTCAGAGCGTAAACCTAAAGGATTATGGACGGGCAATACTGACGGCGATAAAATACATTATTATGAAGCAACAACTGAACGAGATGAAGCGGAATATGTTGTACGCGAAATTATGAAACATCAGCGTAATGGAAAGAAATATAAAGATATGGCTATTTTATATCGTACGAACGCACAGTCACGTGTACTTGAAGAAACGTTTATGAAATCAAATCTTCCTTATACAATGGTTGGTGGTCAAAAATTCTATGATAGAAAAGAAATTAAAGATTTATTAAGTTATGTACGAATCATTGCCAATAGTAATGATGATATTAGCTTGCGTCGTGTAATAAACATTCCAAAACGTGGTATTGGACCAACTTCAGTAGATAAAATTCAAACTTATGCAATGCAAAATGATTTAAGCATGTTTGATGCATTAGCTGAAGTAGACTTTATTGGATTATCTAAGAAAGTAACGCAAGAATGTATTAATTTTTATGATGTAATGCAAAATCTTATCAAACAACAAGAATTTCTTGAAATTACTGAAATTGTTGAAGAAGTGCTAGTTAAATCAGGTTACCGTGATATGTTAGAACGTGAACAAACGTTAGAATCTAGAAGTAGACTTGAAAATATTGATGAGTTTATGTCTGTTCCCAAAGATTATGAAGAGAATACACCATTAGAAGAACAGTCATTAATTAACTTTTTAACAGATTTATCGTTAGTTGCAGATATAGATGAAGCGCAAATTGAAGATGGTATCACGTTGATGACAATGCACTCTGCTAAAGGTCTAGAATTTCCGATTGTATTTATCATGGGCATGGAAGAGTCTTTATTCCCACACATTAGAGCAATTAAGAGCGATGAGGAACATGAAATGCAAGAAGAGAGACGTATTTGTTATGTAGCTATCACACGTGCTGAAGAAACATTATATTTAACACATGCAACATCAAGAATGTTATTTGGACGACCACAATCCAATATGGCTTCTAGATTTTTAAGAGAAATACCTGAAGATCTATTGGAAAATGAAACTAAATCTAAAGCAAAAGCTAAAACACAAGGCAACAGCTTCCGTTCAGCAACAAAAGAACCAGCTAAAAGAGGTTATAGCCAACGTGCTACAGCTACTAAAAAAACACAAGTGTCTTCAGATTGGAAAGTTGGAGATAAAGTTGTTCATAAATCATGGGGCGAAGGCATGGTTAGTAATGTAAAAGAAAAAAATGGTTCTGTCGAATTAGATATCATCTTTAAATCAGAAGGACCGAAACGTTTACTTGCACAATTTGCGCCAATTGAGAAAAAGGGGGAATAAAATGTGGCTGATTTACAATCACGCGTCGATGAATTGCATCAATTGTTAAATCGCTATAGTTTTGAGTACTATGTTCAAGATAATCCATCAGTGCCGGACAGTGAATATGATAAATTGTTGCATGAGTTAATAGACATTGAAGATACTCACCCAGAATATCGAACGCCTGACTCTCCAACGGTAAGAGTCGGTGGTTCTGCTCAATCAACTTTCGAAAAGGTAAGACATAATACCCCGATGCTCAGCTTAGGCAACGCATTTAACGAAGAAGACTTAAGAAAATTCGATCAACGTATACGCGAACGTATAGGTGACGTAGAATACATGTGTGAATTGAAAATAGATGGCTTAGCAGTATCTTTGAAATATGAAAATGGCCGATTTGTACAAGGGTTAACACGTGGAGATGGTACTACAGGTGAGGATATTACAGAAAATTTAAAAACGATTCATGCTATCCCTTTGAAAATCAAAGAAACTAGAACATTTGAAGTTCGCGGGGAAGCATATATGCCTAGACAATCATTTTTTAATTTAAATGAAGCAAAAGCTAAGAATGATGAACAAGCGTTTGCGAATCCGCGAAATGCTGCTGCCGGTTCACTTAGACAATTAGATTCAAAACTCGCAGCTAAACGTAAACTAAGTGTTTTTCTATATAGTGTCAATGATTTTACTCAATTTAATGCGAATACGCAAAGTGAAGCGTTAGATGAATTAGATGAGTTAGGCTTTAAAACGAACCAAGAACGTCAACGTGTACAAACGATTGATGATGTGATTGCATATATTGAACATTGGACTGAAAAAAGAGAAGCATTACCATATGATATTGATGGTATTGTAATTAAAGTGAATATGGTAGCGCACCAAGAGGAACTTGGCTTCACTCAAAAATCACCGCGTTGGGCGATTGCATATAAATTCCCAGCAGAAGAAGTAATTACAGATTTAGTGGATATTGAATTAAGTATAGGTAGGACAGGTGTCGTCACACCTACAGCTATTCTTGAACCAGTAAAAGTTGCTGGAACTACTGTTTCTCGCGCTTCTCTACATAATGAAGATTTGATTCATGACAAAGATATTAGAATTGGCGACAGTGTAGTAATTAAAAAAGCAGGGGATATTATACCTGAAGTTATTAAAAGTGTATTAGATAGACGTCCAGATAATGCGGAAGTTTATCATATGCCAACACATTGTCCAAGTTGTGAACATGAATTAGTACGCATAGAAGGCGAAGTAGCTTTGCGCTGTATCAATCCTAAGTGCCAAGCACAACTTGTGGAAGGCATGATTCATTTTGTTTCTCGACAAGCAATGAATATCGACGGTTTAGGTACAAAAATCATTCAACAACTGTATGATAATGAAAAAATAAAAGACATTGCAGATATTTTCTACTTAACAAAAGAAGATTTATTACCGCTTGACCGCATGGGAGAGAAAAAAGTAGATAACTTGATTAATGCTATTGAAGTGTCTAAAAACAATTCTTTAGAAAAGCTATTGTTTGGTTTAGGTATCAGACATCTTGGCGTAAAAGCAAGCCAAGTCATAGCTGAAAAATACGGCACAATGGATAAATTATTCGAAATAACAGAAGAAGACTTTGTTGGTATACATGACATCGGGCACAAAGTAGCCCAATCTGTAGTCACGTATTTAGAAAATGAAGATATTCGTGCACTTATTAATAAATTAAAAGAAAAAAATGTTAATATGACATATAAAGGTATAAAGACAAGTGATTTAGAAGGCCACCCAGACTTTAAAGATAAGACAATTGTACTTACTGGTAAGTTATATCAAATGACTAGAAACGAAGCTTCAAAATGGTTAGAACTTCAAGGTGCAAAAGTTACGAGCAGTGTAACTAAAAGTACAGACTTAGTTATCGCTGGTGAGGATGCAGGCTCCAAATTAACAAAAGCTGAAAAATTTGATACAGCAATATGGTCAGAAGAAGACTTTGTTCAGAAGCAAAATGAAATCGAGGGATAGAGGAGATAATGCATGAAACGGAAGGTTATACTATTCATCTCAGCAGTTTTTTTATTATCAGCATGTGGCAATGATGATGATGACAAAAGCAAAGAACAATCTAATGAAAATGAACAACAACAGCAGCAAGATTCTGGTTCTGTAAAAGATATTGCAACGGATAAAAATGTAGCAGGTGACAATTACAGAACAATATTACCATTTAAAGAAAGCAAAGCACGTGGTGTATTACAAGAAAATATGGCAAATAGTTATAATGGTGAAGATTTCGAGAATGGTCTATTAGATTTAAGTAAAGAAGTCTTTCCAACTGAAGATTATTTATATCAAGATGGCCAATATCTAGATAAAGATACGATTAACGCATATTTAGGACCTAAATATACTAAAGCTGAAATCGATGATATGGATGAAGACGAACGTAAAGAGAAAAAAGCAAATGAGAATTTAGGATTAAATCCATCTCATAATGGTGAAACAGATCCTGAAAAAATTGCAGAAAATTCACCAGCATATCTTTCTAATATTTTAGAACAAGATTTTTATAATAGTGGCGATACAAAAGGTAAAAAAATTAAAGGTATGACGATTGGTTTAGCGATGAACAGTACATATTATTACCAAAAAGAAAAAGATGGAGAGACCTATAGTAAGAAATTGGATGACAAAGAAATTAAAAAACAAGGTAAGAAAATGTCTGAAGAAATACTTACTAGATTACGCGAAAATAAAGAACTGAAAGATATTCCAATTCATTTTGCTGTTTATAAACAATCTGGAGAAAACTCAATTATACCTGGCGAGTTTATCGCTGGTACGACAGTTGAAGGTGATAAAACACGTATTAATGAATGGAAAGATATTCAACAGAAAACTGCTTTATTACCATCTGGAGAGGCTGCAGATTTAGATGAAAATTTAAACTCTGATTTCAAACAGTTTAATGATAATCTCCAAACATATTTTAATAATTTCACTCAAGCAGTAGGTACTGTTAAATTCGATAATAAAGAAGCTAAGCAATTATCTGTAGATGTACCAATTGATTATTATGGTAAAGCCGAAACTATAGGTATTACGCAATATGTCACTGAACAAGCAAGAAAATATTTCGATGATATAGATGAGTATGAAATTCACATTAAAGATGGTAATAACCCTAAAGCACTAATCAGTAAAACAAAAGAAGATAAAGAACCACAAGTTCATATTTATAAAAACAACAATTAGTCATCTTTGTGAGGGTGGGACTACGAAATCAATTTTAAAATTTTGATTTCTGTCCTGCTCTTTTTATTTTAAAGCTTTCCGATTTTGAAAGTGCATGCTTGCTTAGGATATGGATCGAGCCTGTAGTCTCTGGATCATACTATTTCCCTAGGCGTAACCCCTTTACAAAATCGGTTTATTACATAAATTTATACAAAAAATTTTAGTATAGAGAAGTTACCTTAACATATCTTTAAAACGTGATAGCTTATGTTTTAGAATTATAATCTGACTCAATAGATACTATCATTGGAACTGAGGTACTAATCACTAACAATGAAGGGTTGTATTTTGATTTTTATCCCGCTCTTTTTTGAAACATGAATGGTTATACAAGAGGATTCATAATAGCGTAAAGATAAATATTAAGTAATTTTATGATTTTACTCGATATTTGCTAAGTGTTAAACGCTTACAATTTTTATATACTAAATTCATTTTTTAGAAATAATAGAATTATTATACATATAAAAGTGATAAATACTTATATCCATATTGAAAACATAGCTATAAAAGGGTTGTGAAAATATATAGTTTTAGAAAAAGTTTAAAAATAAATCACTGTAATTTACTGTTATTATCGAAAAGCTTAGATTTTTGGGCGGAATTTTGGTACAATTTTGTAATGAATGAGTAAAAAGGAGGCTTTTATTTAATGGCTAAAGTTACACGTGAAGAAGTAGAGCATATAGCAAATTTAGCTAGACTTGAAATTACTGAAGATGCAACTGCAGAGATGCAAGAAACATTAGAAAGTATTTTAAACTTTGCTAATCATATAGATTCAGCAGATACAAGTGAAGTAGAACCAACATATCACGTATTAGATTTACAAAACGTATTACGTGAAGACAAAGCAGACGAGGGTATTCCTCAAGAGCTTGCATTAAAAAATGCTAAAGAGACGGAAGATGGACAATTTAAAGTCCCATCTATCATGAATGAGGAGGACGCTTAAGATGACCATCCGTTATGAATCTGTGGAAAATTTGATCAACTTAATAAAAAATAAAGAAATTAAGCCTTCACAAATTGTGAATGATATTTATGATGCAATAGAAGAAACTGATCCAACAATCAAATCATTTCTTGCATTAGATAAAGAAAATGCAGTTAAACAAGCGCAAGAATTGGATGAATTACAAGCTAAAGACCAAATGGAAGGTCAACTTTTTGGTATTCCTATGGGTATAAAAGACAACATTATTACTGAAGGCGTTGAAACAACTTGCGCAAGTAAAATGTTAGAAGGATTTGTGCCTATTTATGAATCAACAGTAATGAATAAATTACGAAATGAACAAGCAATACTTATTGGTAAACTAAACTTAGATGAATTCGCTATGGGTGGTTCAACTGAAACTTCATACTTTAAAAAGACAGTTAATCCATTTGATCACACTGCAGTACCTGGAGGTTCATCAGGTGGTTCAGCAGCAGCTGTAGCAGCAGGATTAGTTCCGTTCAGTTTAGGTACAGATACTGGTGGTTCAATTCGTCAACCAGCGGCTTACTGTGGCATCGTAGGTATGAAACCTACATATGGTCGCGTATCACGTTTTGGATTAGTTGCGTTTGCATCATCATTAGACCAAATCGGACCACTTACACGTAATGTTAAAGATAATGCATTAGTATTAGAAACAATTACTGGATTAGATGAAAATGACTCTACAAGTGCACCAGTTGAAGAGTCAAATTTCACTACTGATATCGGTAAAGATATTCAAGGTCTTAAAGTAGCGTTACCAACAGAATACCTTGGTGAAGGTGTATCAGAAGATGTTAAAGCTTCTGTTAAACAAGCTGTTGAAACACTAAAAGAATTAGGTGCAACAGTTGAAGAAGTGTCATTACCAAACACTAAATATGGTATCCCTTCTTATTACGTTATTGCTTCATCAGAAGCTTCATCAAACTTATCTCGCTTTGATGGTATTAGATATGGTTACCATTCACCTGAAGCGAACTCATTAGAAGACTTATACAAAATGTCTAGAAGTGAAGGCTTTGGTGACGAAGTTAAACGTCGTATCTTCTTAGGTACTTTTGCATTGAGTTCTGGTTATTATGATGCATTTTATAAAAAATCACAAAAAGTAAGAACATTGATTAAAAATGATTTTGACCGCATATTTGAAAACTACGATGTTATTGTAGGACCAACGACACCAACACCAGCGTTTAATATAGGTGAAGAAATTGATGATCCGCTTACAATGTATGCGAATGATTTATTAACAACACCAGTAAACTTAGCTGGATTACCAGGTATTTCTGTTCCTTGTGGTAAATCAAATGGACGTCCAATTGGTTTACAATTTATTGGAAAACCATTTGATGAGAAGACGTTATATCGTGTCGCTTATCAATATGAAACAAAATTCAATTTTCATAATGAATACGAAAAATTATAAGGAGTGGAAATCATGCATTTTGAAACAGTTATTGGACTAGAAGTCCATGTTGAGTTAAAAACAGAATCTAAAATGTTCTCTGCATCACCAGCACATTTTGGAGCAAAACCTAACTCAAACACAAGCGTAATTGATCTTGCATATCCTGGTGTGTTACCGGTTGTAAATAGACGCGCTGTTGATTGGGCTATGAGAGCTTCAATGGCAATCAATATGGATATTGCAACAGAATCTAAATTTGATCGTAAAAACTATTTCTATCCAGATAATCCAAAAGCATATCAAATTTCACAATTTGATCAACCTATTGGCGAAAATGGTTATATTGATATTGAAGTTGACGGTAAGACAAAACGTATCGGTATTACACGTCTTCATATGGAAGAAGATGCTGGTAAATCAACGCATAAAGATGGATACTCTTTAGTAGATTTAAATAGACAAGGTACACCATTGATTGAAATTGTTTCTGAACCAGACATTCGTTCACCAGAAGAAGCATATGCATACTTAGAAAAACTACGTTCTATTATTCAATATACTGGTGTTTCTGACTGTAAGATGGAAGAAGGTTCACTACGTTGTGATGCTAATATCTCATTACGTCCATATGGTCAAGAAGAGTTTGGTACAAAAGCAGAGTTGAAAAACTTAAACTCATTTAGTTTTGTACGCAAAGGTCTTGAATATGAAGAAAAACGTCAAGAAGAAGAACTATTAAATGGTGGAGAAATCCTACAAGAAACACGTAGATATGATGAGTCAACTGGTAAAACAATTTTAATGCGTGTTAAAGAAGGCTCTGATGACTATCGTTACTTCCCAGAACCAGACATTGTGCCATTATATGTGGATGAAGCTTGGAAAGAGCGTGTGCGTCAAACAATCCCAGAATTACCAGACGAAAGAAAAGAAAAATATGTGAACAACTTTGGCTTACCTGCTTATGATGCGCATGTTTTAACACTTACAAAAGAGATGTCTGATTTCTTTGAAAGTGCTATTGCTGAAGGTGCAGATGCTAAATTAACTTCTAACTGGTTAATGGGCGGCGTGAATGAGTATCTTAATAAAAATCAAATTGATTTATTAGATACAAAATTAACGCCTGAAAACTTAGCTGGAATGATTAAGTTAATTGAAGACGGTACAATGAGCAGTAAAATTGCTAAAAAAGTATTCCCAGAACTCGCTGAGAATGGTGGGGACGCCAAACAAATTATGGAAGATAAAGGTTTAGTTCAAATTTCTGACGAAGCTACACTTTTAAAATTCGTAAATGAAGCGTTAGATAATAATGCACAATCAGTTGAAGATTACAAAAATGGTAAAGGTAAAGCAATGGGCTTCTTAGTTGGTCAAATTATGAAAGCTTCAAAAGGCCAAGCCAATCCTCAATTAGTAAATCAATTGTTAAAACAAGAATTAGATAAAAGATAATTAAAACCGCGTTGTATTTTAGTGTAATGTAAGGATTAGATAATGCATTACATCAATAGATATAGCAGAACCTGTAGAACGTTTTTGTCTACAGGTTCTTTTACTATTCATACGATATTATATATATTCTGTAAAATTTGGCCTAAATGCTTTTATCATTTATCTAAATCATATAATATAGATATTGAGTATAAGAAGTCGAGGGATAAAATATGAGAAAACGAGCTAGAATCATTTATAATCCAACATCTGGTAAAGAATTGTTTAAACGTACCTTGCCAGATGTTTTAATTAAATTAGAAAAAGCAGGGTTTGAGACAAGTGCATATGCAACTGAAAAAGTTGGAGACGCAACTTCTGAAGCAGAACGCAGTTTAGAACAAAACTATGATGTATTAATTGCTGCCGGTGGTGACGGTACGCTTAATGAAGTCGTAAATGGTATTGCAGAGCAGCCGAACAGACCAAGTATAGGCATTATACCTATGGGTACAGTAAATGATTTTGGACGTGCGCTACATTTACCAAATGACATTATGAGTGCAATTGATGTGATTATAGAAGGCCATACAACTCGGGTTGATATTGGCAAGATGAATAGTCGTTATTTCATAAATTTAGCAGCCGGTGGTCAATTAACACAGGTTTCTTATGAGACGCCAAGTAAATTGAAATCCATTGTTGGACCGTTTGCCTATTATATAAAAGGCTTTGAAATGTTACCCCAAATGAAAGCTGTTGATATTCGTGTAGAATATGACAATGAAGTTTTTCAAGGGGAAGCATTGTTGTTCTTATTAGGTTTAACGAATTCAATGGCTGGTTTTGAAAAATTAGTGCCAGATGCTAAATTAGATGATGGTTATTTTACATTGATTATCGTTGAAAAAGCAAACCTTGCTGAATTAGGACATATAATGACACTAGCTTCTAGAGGAGAACATATAAAGCATCCCAAGATTCATTATAAGAAAGCTAAATCTATTAGTGTATCATCATTTGTAGATATGCAGTTAAACGTAGATGGTGAATATGGTGGTAAATTACCAGGTAATTTCTTGAATTTAAAACAACATATCGAAGTATTTACGCCAAGTGATGTTAATAATGATGAAATAGTCGAACAATAAAAGTACGCTTCGTATAATATTACAAATTCAGCTTGAAGAACTTAAGCATTTCAAGTTAAAATGAATAGTCGAAAAAATTAAAGATACAGAATAAACTGAGAGGTTAGGTAAAGACATCAAATATCCTAACCTCTTTTAGTGTGGGGTGAAGTTATGGATGCAATTCAAAAAAATGAGGTCATAGAAGGAAAAGTTATAGATTTAACACATGAAGGGCATGGTGTTGTTAAATTAGATCGCTATCCTATATTTGTACCAAATGCGTTGATAAATGAAACAATAGAATTTAAAGTGATAAAAGTTAAGAAAAATTTTGCAATAGGTAAGCTACTTGAAATTAAAAAAGAGAGTGAAGAACGTGTAGAACCACCATGTGTTTATTACCATAAATGTGGTGGATGTCAACTACAACATATGACCTATCAAGCACAGTTGAATATGAAAAAAGAGCAAGTTGTCAATTTGTTCCACCGTAAAGCAGATTTTAAGGATACGATTATCCACGATACGATTGGTATGGATAATCCGTGGTTTTATCGTAATAAATCTCAAGTACCAGTAGGTAAGAACAATGAAAATAAAGTGATTACAGGATTTTATCGTCAAAGAAGTCATGACATTATAGATATGGATGAATGTTTAATACAAGACAATATGCATCAAGACGTGCTAAATCAACTCAAATTATGGTTCAATGAATTAAATATCAGTATATATAATGAGCGTAAAAAGCAAGGTCTTATGCGTCATGTCGTAATTAGAACAGGACACCATTCTAGAGAACTGATGGTTGTATTTGTTACAAATGGGAAGAAATTCAAACAAAGTGATGTACTTACAGAAAAATTAGTAGCAGCATTTCCAGAAATAGTGAGTGTCAAACATAACGTGAATGATACACATTCGAATGTCATCATGGGTGAAACGTCATATACGCTATATGGTAAAGATGAAATTCAAGATACACTTTCAGATGTAACATTCAAAATCAGTGATCAATCTTTTTATCAAATCAATTCTATTCAAACTGAAAAATTATATCAACGTGCAATTGAATATGCTGAACTTAAAGGTGAAGAAACAATACTAGATACTTATTGCGGTATAGGTACGATTGGATTATACATGGCACCGAAAGCGCAACATGTCTATGGTGTTGAGATTGTCCCAGAAGCGATTGCAGACGCAAAGCAAAATGCGACCTTAAACCAGTTCGAAAATACTACTTTTGTCTGTGGTAAAGCTGAAGAGGTTATTCTAAAATGGAAAGCACAAGGCATTAAACCAGATGTAGTAATGGTTGATCCACCTCGAAAAGGCTGTGACGAAACTTTCTTGGAAACACTTTTAGAATTGAACCCAAGAAAGATTGTCTATATTTCTTGCAATCCATCAACGCAACAACGTGATGCGCAACAATTAGCACAACAATATAAATTAACACAAATTACACCAGTAGATATGTTTCCACATACCACGCATGTTGAAACAGTAGCACAATTTGAAAGACGCTAAATTATAATATTTTATATTTAGGTGATTTTACGTGAATATAGGATTTGTGTGATTTTAATTAATAAGTTGTTTACTAATTATTGCAAAATATTGCAGAACAAGTAAGTTTGTTAAAATTCAATTACAAGCAACTAACTTACTTGAAAAGCCCATCATTAGTGGTTACAATCGTTGTATAGTCTAGGTAATAACGATGACGATGACACGGAGGGTTGACACATGTTCAAGATTGATTTGTTCTCTAGCAAGAAAATGTTAGAAGGATTTATACTTTTTCAATTTACAATAGTGATGGTTAGTATATTATTATCTTATAAATTTGCTTATTCATTTACACACATTATAGAACAAAATATTATATTAAATTTAGTATACGGTATATTAGGATTTGCAGTTGTTTATTTCTTACATGAATTTATTCATAATATAATGTTCCGCTTGTTGTCAAAAGGCAACAAACCTACTTTCCGAATCCGCCAAGGTTTAATTACTACCCATATGCCAAATGTATATTTTAAAAAATGGCAATACATCACTATCATGTTAGCTCCCTTAGTCGTTATTACAACAGTGTTGATTATATTATTCTCATTTTTTGCATATTCATCTATGATATTTATTGCGAGTCTTCATATTGGATATTGTGTAATGGACATGTATTTCTTAACAGGCGCACTTAATAACAAAGTGCAATATATTGAAGATACAGAAGAAGGTATTATATTTTATTCAGAGAGTCCAGTGCCACAAATACAGACTCAAAATGAAGTGAAATAATTGAATTTATAAATTTTAAAAACTGAGTTAGTTGTTTACTTACAGAGAGATGCTGATGATTACGTTTAGCAGTCGTTTGTTCTGATAAGAGATGACTGACTCTTTTTTCGTGTTATTTGAGCAAATTTAAAGAAAATACATATTTTAAAAGGTAAGATTAAACTAATATTATTCATTGTATATAGACGATGAAGGAGGTGAGTGCATTGTCAGAAAGACGTATTATCCATATTGATATGGACTATTTTTTTGCGCAAGTAGAAATGAGAGATAATCCAAAGTTAAAAGGGAAGCCTGTGATTGTAGGTGGAAAAGCAAGCGGTAGGGGCGTAGTTTCAACAGCCTCATATGAAGCTAGAAAATATGGTGTACATTCTGCAATGCCCACTGCACAAGCGCATAAGTTATGCCCAAATGGTTTTTATGTTACTCCAAGATTTGAATCATATAAAGCAGCTTCAGAAAAGATTATGAAGATATTTAAAAGTTATACTGATGTTGTAGAACCATTATCATTAGATGAAGCGTATTTAGACATTACACATCTAGTTAGACCAGATTTACCCGCATCGAGTATTGCTCAATATATACGTAAAGATATTTTTGAAGCTACACAACTAACTTCTTCAGCTGGGGTATCTTATAATAAATTTTTAGCTAAATTAGCGAGCGGAATGAACAAGCCAAATGGGTTAACAGTAATTGATTATCGTAATGTACACGAGATATTAATGGGATTAGATATAGGCGATTTCCCTGGCGTGGGTAAAGCCTCCAAACAGAAAATGCACGATAACGCAATATACAATGGTAAAGATTTATACGAACAAAGCGAAAGAGAATTAATAAGACTTTTTGGTAAACGAGGCCATGGGCTATATAACAAAGCGAGAGGTATAGATTATAATCCTGTTAAATCAACAAGAATAAGAAAATCAGTTGGTACAGAGCGTACTTTTGCAACGGATATGAATGATGATGATCAAATATTACAAAAAATATGGGAATTGAGTCATAAAACAGCAGAACGTTTAGCTAAATTACAAAAATCCGGTAAGACAGTTACATTAAAAATAAAGACACACAAATTTGAATCATTATCGAAACAGCGAAGCTTAAGAGACTCTGTCAGAGATGAAACGGATATTTATAATATAGCTTATACTTTATATACAGAATTAAAAGATCCAGATGTACCCATTAGACTAGTAGGTGTAACAGTAGGTAATTTAGAAAAAGCATCTTATGAAAACATGACAATTTATGATTATATTTAAAAAGTGAGTTCAAATTTGAAGCTAAGTTTATTAATCTTTATCCTTTAAATCTTTGCCATAAATATTAAGCATACTACTTAAATCATCATAGTGTTTTAAAAGGCGAAATGTAATCATTGCACAAGCTTTTGCATCATTTAATGCATCATGATGACCATGAAAATCTAAATTGTAATATTGCATCATATAATTCAAGCCGTAGCGGTGATTCTCTATTGTTCTTCTTGATAGTTGTAATGAACAGAAGTATTTCATATTTGGTGTATCACTACCTATAGCTTTAATACTTTCATGCAGGACACTCATATCAAAAGCAGCATTATGTGCGACAACAGGTAGGTCGTCAATGAATTGCATCATAAAAGGGTATACTTTTTCAAACGTAGGTGCATCATGGACCTCATTCGGTTGTATACCATGTACAGCAATATTTTGGTGTGAAAAGTAATCGTTTGGATTGACTAATGTGTAAAATGATTCAGTGATTTGGTGATTAACAACTTTAACCATACCGACTGAACAGATACTAGTACGTTTACCATTGGCAGTTTCAAAATCAAGGGCAATAAATGCGTCAGAATTCATTAAGCAAGGTTCCTTTCTCATGTGTGAATATGATATGACTTTATATAAATATGTGCTTAGAGTCAAGTGAATCAGACTTTAACAAGCCAAATTATAAGCCCATAATAAACATAAAAACTCATCCCAATTTATATTGGGATGAGTTTTTTGAGACAATAAACTTAAGTTTTAATATGAAGATTACTCTTCGTCAAATGAACGTGCAGCTAATTCTTTCTCGTATAGGTAAAGTGTATTGCTGTCATCACCGATACGTTTTAGGTAATCAAGGTGTGTTTCAAACATCGCTTCTTCTTCGACTTGTTCATCTAAGAACCAATTCAAGAATGAAATAGTGGCATAATCTTTCGCTTGATTAGCTAAATCTGATAAATTATAAAATCTACGTGTAACATCTTGTTCTTGCGCTAAGCCATCTTGAAATGTTTCCAAGATACTTGAGAAGTCTGATTTTGGCGCAGGAATCGTTGCAAATAAAGCGTGTTCTCCACGATCATTGATATAATCATATATTTTTTTACCATGGAATCTTTCTTCTTTTGCTTGTTGAACATAGAAATTTGCAAAACCTTCGTATGATTCTTTGTCGCAAAAAGCGGCCATTGCCATATACGCATGTGCTGCAAAATATTCATGGTTCATTTGTTCATTTAATGCATTTAACAATTCTTTGTTTAACATAAGTAATAGCCTCCATGTATGTTTTTTTTCAGTATAGCAAATCTATTCTCATTAGTAAATAATAATAATTATAATCTAGAAAAAAGACATGATTATTTCAATTGAGAATTGTTTGGAATACAACTTAATCATGTTATAATATTTGAGTGAAGAGTGAAGGAGGAAGTACATGAGACATTGGACTGCAACCCACTTAGCAAAATTGGCTAAACAAGCAAGTAAAGCTGCTGGGAAAAAGGGCACAGACTTGCCAGGTCAAGTTGCTAGAAAAGTGGATAAAAATATTTTAAGAAAATTAGCATCACAAGTTGATGAAATTGTCTTTATAAGTGGCACAAATGGGAAAACAACCACTTCAAATTTAATTGGTCATACATTAAAAGTAAATGATGTCGACATCATACATAATAATGAAGGCGCAAATATGGCTGCAGGTATTACTTCAGCATTTATTTTGCAAATTAAACAAAGTACAAAAATTGCAGTCATTGAAATTGATGAAGGCTCGATTCCAAGAGTACTCAATGAAGTAACACCAACAATAATGGTGGTTACTAATTTCTTCCGTGATCAGATGGACCGTTTTGGGGAAATAGATATTATGGTAAATAATATTGCAAATGCAATTAATAATAAAGGGATTAAGTTATTGTTAAATGCAGACGATCCATTTGTGAGTAGATTGAAGATAGCTAGTGATACAGTTGTATATTATGGGATGAAAGCACATGCACATGAATTTGAACAAAGTACAATGAACGAGAGTCGCTATTGTCCAAATTGCGGTCGTTTATTACATTATGATTATATTCAGTATAATCAAATTGGGCATTATCATTGTGAATGTGGATTTAAACGCGAAGATACTAAATACGAAGTGTCTGAATTTAATTTAAATCCATTCATTAATTTAAATGTAGGAACTGCTACATTCAATATGAAAATCGCGGGAGACTTTAATGCTTATAATGCGATTGCAGCTTATACAGTACTAAAAGAATTAGGACTCAATGATGAAGGTATAAAACGTGGGTTTGAAACATATACGTCGAATAATGGACGTATGCAGTACTTTAAAAAAGACAGTAAAGAAGCAATGATTAATCTTGCCAAAAACCCTGCTGGAATGAATGCTAGCCTTTCTATAGGAGAACAACTAGAAGGTAGTAAAGTTTATGTTTTAGGATTGAATGATAATGCAGCTGACGGTAGAGATACTTCATGGATTTATGATGCTGATTTTGAAAAATTAGCCAAACAACAAATCGAAGTAATTATTGTTACAGGGCTTCGTGCAGAAGAATTGCAGTTAAGATTAAAATTAGCAGGTGTAGAAGCACCAATCATTTTAGAAAGAGACATATATAAAGCGACAGCAAAAACGATGGACTATAAGGAAAGCTTTACAGTAGCTATTCCTAACTATACTTCTCTAGCACCTATGTTAGAACAATTAAATCACTCTTTTGAGGAGGACAAAGCTAGATGAATGAATTGACTGTTTATCATTTTATGCCTGATAAATTAAATTTATACAGTGATATTGGGAATATTATCGCGCTGAGACAACGTGCAAAAATGCGTGATATTAAATTAAATGTTGTAGATATAAATGAAACAGAGGGCGTTACTTTTGATCAATGTGATATTTTCTTTATTGGTGGCGGTAGTGATAGGGAACAGGCACTAGCTACTAAAGAATTAAGCAAAATCAAAACGACATTAAAAGAAGTAATTGAAGACGGTATGCCTGGTTTGACAATTTGTGGTGGCTATCAATTTCTAGGAAGTAAATATATTACGCCTGATGGTACTGAACTTGAAGGACTTAATATTTTAGATTTTTATACTGAGTCACAGAAAGACCGTCTAACCGGCGATATAGTAATTGAGAGCGACACATTCGGTACAATTGTTGGTTTTGAAAATCATGGTGGCCGCACATATCATCCATATGGCACATTAGGTAATGTCACACATGGTTATGGTAATAATGATGAAGATGCTAAAGAAGGTATACATTATAAAAACCTATTGGGAACTTATCTACATGGACCAATTCTACCTAAGAACCATGAAGTGACTGATTACTTACTGGAAAAAGCATGTGAACGTAAAGGTATACCATTTACGCCTAAGCAGGTAAATAACACTGAAGAAGAAGCTGCCAAACAAGTAATCATTAATCGTGTAACACAAAAATAAAATAGCTTAATAAAATAAAGTGGCTGTTAGAAATCCAATTGGAAATCTGACAGCCACTTTTTAAATTTCACTGCATAAGACTTATATACGCTAAGTGTTATGCAAAACGATGGTCTAATATACGATAGATTAATAGAATTTCATAAATAAGGTGACTTTTTAATTGATTATCATCAAATTCGTCTAAGCCCTTAACAGAAGTTTTCAATAATGAAGCAGATTGTTGTTGTCGCTCAAAAGATCCAGTAGTGTATATGTCATTAATACTTTGAGCAATACTTAAGATAGAGATTTTTTCTTCATTCGTAAATTGGATATGCGTGCCTTTAGGTAAATAGACTAAGTTTGATAAATGGGTGATGAACAATCTGTTTGTATGTGTACGTGTTGTTAATGATTTTAAACGTATCCATTCTGAATCATGATGTTTGTGATAGCTTAGTTCATCCTTTTGATAAGAAAGTAATGTCTCAACTTTTTGATTTAAATCTAACAATACATTTAATTGTTGGTAGGGTGCGCCTTTAGTAAATTTGCCTAACAGTAACTGACGCATACGGTGATGAAAAAGCCCGTACATTTTAGACTCTACGTCATTTATTGAAGATTCAAGTTGGTCATAATATTTTGGTGGGAACACAACAAAGTTGACTAAACCTGCAGTGACCAGACCAATAATTGCAGTTAATAATCTTGAGAAAAAATTAAAGAAATAAGCATCATGTATACCGGGTATCATAGCCATTGCTGTTAATGTTGCAACAGTTGTTCCAGCTTGAAGTTTTAACTTAGTACAAAATATTATTGTAAATGTAGCACTAAAAGCATATGCAAAAGCAGATTCGTCACCAAAAACAAATGTGAAAATAACTGCAAAAAGTGCTCCAATTACTGTAGCTGGCAGTCTACGATATCCTTTTTTTAATGATGCCTTTGCAGTGGGTTCAATTGTGACAATAGCAGTTAAAATTGCGAAAATAGGATTTAAATCTAATGCTAAACAAAAAAAGGCAGTTAAAAAAGTAGCCAACCCTGTTTTAATCGTTCGTGCACCTATAAGTCCTTTATACCAATTGTTGCTCATAAAAAAACTCCTAGTCATGTTATGTATCAAAAGAGAATTAACACGAATTACAAAAAGTAGCCATGTTATTCATATAATCAAAATGTTAAACTATACGTGTTCAAATATTCTAATTTATTATATCAAAAAAAGTCTGCTATAATAAGGAAGAATATAATTTACAAAAAGGAACGGGATAATATGATCGTAAAAACAGAAGAAGAATTAACAGCTTTAAAAGAAATTGGTTATATTTGTGCATTAATTAGAGATACTATGCAAGCAGAAACGAAGCCAGGTATCACAACAAAAGAGTTAGACGATATTGCAAAAGAGTTATTTGAAAAACATGGCGCACTTTCTGCTCCAATCCATGATGAAAAATTTCCTGGACAAACATGTATTAGTATTAATGAAGAAGTAGCGCATGGTATTCCAGGCAAACGTAAAATACGCGAAGGCGATTTAGTGAATATCGATGTTTCAGCATTGAAGAACGGCTATTACGCCGATACAGGCATTTCATTTGTCGTTGGCGAAGCAGACAATCCATTGAAACAAAAAGTCTGTGACGTAGCGTTAGAAGCATTTGATGCGGCTATGACAAGAGTTAAAGTAGGCGGGAAGTTAAGTCAAATCGGTAAAGCAGTCCATGCTACTGCACGAAAAAATGATTTAACAGTTATTAAAAATTTAACAGGTCACGGCGTAGGACAATCACTTCATGAAGCACCAAGCCACGTGATGAACTATTATGACCCCAAAGATAAAACTTTACTTAAAGAGGGCACAGTGATTGCAGTTGAACCGTTTATTTCTTCAAAAGCAACATTTGTGACAGAAGGCAAAAATGAATGGGCATTTGAAACAAAAGATAAAAGTTTTGTTGCTCAAATTGAGCATACTGTCATCGTTACCAAAGATGGACCAGTGTTAACTACTAAAATAGATTAGATAGTGTTTCGGTCTAAAGTCCTAATATAAGATGGTTCCGGAGCCTATACCAATGGTTCCGGATATTTTTTATAATAGAGTCTAATCGATCATGAGGTGATTCTATGAATTATATTACGTCTTATTTAGAAAAAATGACAAAACACACATTTCGCACAAGCATAGTGGAGTACCAACGATTTCTTGATAAAAAATTGAGAAGTGTTGAAATGTATATTAAATACTTAATTGAAAGAAAAGGTAATGTAGGCAGTTTAATTGATAGACTGACATTATCATTAGAAAATAAATATATTGATATGTTGGATAAAGAGTACATTGATTGTGCTGAAGAGATAGAACATAAAGATATTGAGCAAATAAAATGTGAATTAAATGAAATGGAAGCAGACTACGCTCGTATTGAAGCCGATTTATCACAACAAGCAACAGAGAGAGCTAATATTGAAACTGAGTGTGATCTAATCGAACGCATTAGTTTAGTCGCTTGAAGAAAGGTGGCGAAACATGACTCATAAATATATATCGACTGAGATGTTAATTGTTTTTACAACATTATTGATTATTGCCAATTTTTATTATATATTCTTTGAAAAAATTGGTTTCCTACTCGTGTTATTACTTGGCTGTATCCTAGCCTATGTCGGTTATTTGTATTTCCATAAAATACGGGGGCTTTTATCATTTTGGATTGGTGCTTTGTTGATTGCATTCACTTTATTATCCAACAAATACACAATTATCATTTTATTTATCTTTTTAATAATGCTAATCATAAGATATATTATTTATAGGTTTAAACCATTTAAAGTAGTCGCTACAGATGAAGCAGTTGAGTCCCCAAACTTCATTAAACAAAAATGGTTTGGAGAGCAACGCACACCGGTATATGTATATAAATGGGAAGACTTACAAGTGCAACATGGCATAGGTGATATTCATATAGATATGTCTAAAGCTGCTAATATTAAAGAAAATAATACTGTAGTGATACGACATATTATAGGTAAAGTACAAATTATTGTACCTCTAAATTATAATATTATTTTAAACTTCACTGCCTTGTATGGGAATGCTTATGTTAATGAAACTTCTTATAAAGTAGAAAATAATAACATTAAAATCGTGGAAGAAACGAAAGAAGAAAACTATGCTGTAAACATTTATGTTTCGACGCTAATTGGCGATATTGAGGTGATTTATAAATGAATCACTACATAAGAGCAATAGGATCCATGTTGATATTAGTTTATAGCACATTTTTTGCTCTATTTTTTATCGATAAAGTATTTGTAAACATAGTATATTTTCAAGGTATGTTTTATACACAAATTTTTGGAATACCAGTTTTACTATTTTTAAACTTATTAGTTATTTTTCTTTGTATTATTGTAGGATCGGTATTAGCATATAAAATAAATCAACAAAATCACTGGTTACAAGACCAAATAGAACGTTCTATTGAAGGTCAAACAGTAGGTATTAATGACCAAAATATTGAATTATATAATGAAACAATTGAATTGTATCAAACGTTAGTTCCATTAAATCAAGAAGTTCACAAATTACGTATGAAAACGCAAAACTTAACAAATGAATCATATAATATAAATGATGTGAAAGTTAAAAAGATTATAGAAGATGAACGACAAAGGCTTGCACGTGAGTTACACGATTCAGTAAGTCAGCAATTATTTGCAGCGAGTATGATGCTTTCAGCTATTAAAGAAACACAATTAGAAGCACCTTTAGATCAACAAATTCCGATATTAGAAAAAATGGTACAAGATTCTCAGTTAGAGATGAGAGCTTTACTATTACATTTAAGACCTATTGGATTAAAAGACAAATCATTAGGTGAAGGTATTAAAGATTTAGTCGTTGATTTAAAGAAAAAAGTACCTATGAAAGTTGTACATGATATTGAAGAATTTGAAGTACCTAAAGGTATTGAAGATCATTTGTTCAGAATTACGCAAGAAGCCTTATCTAATACTTTGAGACATTCAAAAGGTACCAAAGTAACAGTAGAATTGTTTAATATGGCAGATTACTTATTATTACGCATTCAAGACAATGGTAAAGGTTTCAATGTTGATGATAAGGTAGAACAAAGTTATGGTTTAAAAAACATGAGAGAACGTGCGCTTGAAATTGGTGCGACGTTTCATATTGTTTCTTTACCAGATTCAGGTACAAGAATTGAAGTAAAGGCACCATTAAATAAGGAGGATTCACATGACGATTAAAGTTTTGTTTGTTGATGATCATGAAATGGTTCGAATTGGAATTTCTAGTTACTTATCTACACAGCCAGATATTGATATTGTAGGGGAAGGTCAGTCAGGAAAAGATGCGATTGAAAAGGCTCATCAACTAAATCCAGATTTAATCTTAATGGACTTGCTTATGGACGATATGGATGGTGTCGATGCTACCGAGCAAATTAAAAAAGACTTACCCCATATTAAAGTTGTAATGTTAACAAGTTACATTGAAGATAATGAAGTATATCGTGCTTTAGATTCTGGCGTAGACAGCTATATTTTGAAAACGACTAGTGCTAGTGATATAGCCGAGGCTATTCGTAAAACGTATAAAAATGAGTCTGTATTTGAAGCTGAAGTGCTTGTGAAGATGAGAAATAGAATGAAACAACGTGCCGAATTATATGAAATGTTAACGGAAAGAGAAATGGAAATTCTATTACTTATCGCAAAAGGTTACTCAAACCAAGAAATTGCGAGTGCATCACACATAACGATTAAAACAGTAAAAACACATGTAAGTAATATATTAAGTAAATTAGAAGTACAAGATAGAACACAAGCAGTTATTTATGCATTCCAGCATAATTTAATACAGTAATGAATTCTATTTTAAGTATTTCCAAAAGGCTAAAACCGAAACGTAGATGATAGACATTTACGTTTCGGTTTTAGTCTTTTTACGTGCTTTAAGGGCTCTATACTAAACAGGACTGATATAAATTAGAAAGCAAAAATAGCTGATAGACATCATGATTTAGATACCTATCAGCTATTTAGCAAAGTTTATATTAAGTTATAATTTTTTGTTGTTTGAGTCTGAAATATTATGATTGGAATCAGAATCAGTAGCATGTGTGGATTCATTTTCAGCATTGATATCAGCTTCGCTACCAACGTGAGTTGATTCGTTCTCTTCTATCTCAGCCATTGTATGTTCTTCTGGTGTTTTACCAGCGACTACTTTACGTTGGTGGATAATCGCGTTGATTTCAGCGCCGATAATAATAATAAAGCCCGTAATGTATAACCATAACATTAAAATAATGATACCAGCGATACTACCGTATGTTTTAGAATAGTTAGCAAAATTTGATATATATATACCAAATAAGAATGAGCCACCTAAAAATACAATCGTAGCGAATATTGCACCTGGTATTACAGATTTCATTTTAATTTTAACATTTGGCGCTAACGTATATAAAACCATAAACGCTATGAAAATAATGATTAATGGTAATACCACACGTACTAAATTAAAAATCCATTTAATTTGATCACCTAAACCAAGTGGGCCAAATAAAAGCGAACCGATTTGTTCTCCAAAGGTAGGTAATATCAGTGCGATAGGTAAGACGATAATCATAGCAAGTGTAAATAACACACTAAATAATTTAGAAACAATAAAGTTTCTACTATCTTCAACGTCATATGCGACGTTGAAAGAGTTCATAATTGCTGTCATACCGTTTGAAGCAGACCAAAGTGCTAAAATCAAACCTACAGATAATATACTGCCACTAGCATTACTCATAATATCACCAATGATTGATGATACTTGTCCTGCATAATCTGGTGGGACGTGCTCTTTAATCATGTCTCTAATCGTTGATTGTTCAACACCTACTACAGGTACTATTGATAATAAGAATAGGAGCATAGGGAACAGTGACAACATGAAGTAATAGGATAATTGTGCAGATAAACCGGATGCATCATCTTTACCTATTCTATAAATAAGATAAGAGAAAAAATTAGGGTTTTTTGTATATTTTGCTGGTTTATTGATACGTGATACAAAGAATTCTTGATTGTCTTTCTTAGGTGATTTTGATTTGAATTCATTAGGTGTGATATACGTACGATCACGCCCGATTTGTTCATCTTTTGATTTCTTAGACTTCTTATCTTCATCCTTTTTAGTTGAGTTTAGAAACTTTGAAGTTGTTTTCTCTTTTTTAGACATATCAGATCTCCTTATGTATTGATATTTTCAGTATATTGTTTAATATACTTTAAAAGTTAAAGAAGGTAAATAACTGTTTATATTCTTTTTTTTAAATTGTTTTTAAATTTTTAAAATATCGCACATTACAAGTTATATACAAAAGACAATACCTAAACATGTAATATTAGGTATTGCCTTAATTTAATTATTTAAACATGTGGAATCAAAAATACTATGCTATAAACAAATTAATTGTTTAAGCGATTGTTTTTACGCTCAACGAATGTATTTTTGGCATCTTTTAAAGAACGTTCTAATTCTGGATTATTACGGCGAATTTCTTCTACCACATCTTTCCAATATACTATTTCGTCTTTTACGTTGTTAATCGCTGAAGGTTTTTGAGAACGATTGCCTTCTTTTCTATCTTTAATTGATTGTTTTAATGATTGGCGAGTTGATTTGTCAGCCAATGTTGCTGCGCCTCCAATTACGGCACCTAATAGAATTCCTGGAATTAATTTATTTTGCATGATGTTTTACCCCTCTCTTAGATTTGCATCTTTAACTATAAAATCAATTAAGTTATCACAAGATGATTGTACCATTTTATAAACACCTTCGAAATTATTTGTATAATAAGGATCAGGTACGTCAGTCTCATTCATATCACTAAAGTCTAATAGTTTATACAATTGTCCATTAATGTTTGAATTGATCTGTTTAATATTCTCTACATTACTTTGATCCATTGCAATGATATAATCAAAGTCATCATCAGCTTTAAATAGTTCACTGATCATGTTATCAAAGGGAATATCATTTTTAGTGAGAATATCTTGCGTACCCTCATGAGGTGGCTGACCTAAGTTCCATTCACCTGTACCTCTAGAGGTTACGTTTAAACCTGTTATCTTTCGATCTAGTAATCTTTGTCGCATAATAGCTTCTGCCATTGGTGAGCGACAAATATTGCCTAAACAAACGAATGCTACTGAAATCATGTGACTACCTCCAAATTATATATTGCTAATTCCCATTTTAAAGCTTTTTTAATCATTTCTAAAGCATTATTGTGATAAAAGTTTTACAAGAAACGTAAATTTGATAAAATAAATTGATAAAAGGGGTGAACGAAGTGACAAATACTAATGAACAAATGATAGTAGAAATAAGAGAACGTTTAAATCTTGTGAATCAAAGCTTGATTGATCCAGATAAATATGAAGAAGCAGATAAGCAAGAAATAACTGAAATTCATGAATATGTAACATCAAAAGCGTCATTTACACCAAGTGAAGCAGCTGCAATTGCAGACGCACTTGGTCAAATACGCAAATAAAAGGAGTGTATAAATATGACTCAATTACAAGAAAAATTAAAACAATACGCCGAACTTTTAGTCGGTGTAGGAATGAATGTACAAGAAGGTCAACCAGTATTTATTCGCTCAAGTGTTGATGCTATTGAATTAACACATTACATAGTAGAAGCTGCATATAAACGAGGTGCATCTGATGTTAAAGTTGACTATAGTGATGATCGACTTTCTCGCCTAAAATTCGAATATGAACCAGTAGAACATTTCGAAAATAATGAAGTGAAAGATTATGAAGTGGCTAAGCGCATGGATTATGTAGATAGAGGCGCTGCAAATTTAGCACTCATAACACAAGATCCTGATTTATTAAATGGCATTGACCGTGATAAATTATCAACTTTCCAAAAACAGTATGCTACTGCATATAAAGGATATATGGAAGCAAGTCAGAAAAACCAATTTCCATGGTGTGTGGCAGCCTATCCATCAAAAGCTTGGGCAAGTCGTGTTTATCCAGAACTATCAGAAGAAGCTGCTTACAACACGTTCATTGATGAAGTATTAGATATCGTTCGCGTAGATGGAAATGATCCAGTGGCTAATTGGAAAGACCATGTTGCTAATCTAAGTAAACATGCAGATAAATTACAAAGTAAAAATTATAAGGCACTTCACTATATTTCTGAAGGTACAGATTTAGAAATTGGTTTACCAGAAGGTCATATATGGGAAGATGCAACAAGTTATGCGAGTGGTGGTCAAGCCTTTGTAGCTAATATTCCAACTGAAGAAGTGTTCACTGCACCTCATAGATTAAAAGTAAATGGCTATGTGACGAATAAATTGCCATTAAGTCATAATGGTAATATTATAGATGGTTTTACATTAACTTTTAAAGATGGAGAAGTAATTGATTATAAAGCTAAGCAAGGCGAAGAGGTTTTACGTGATTTATTAAATACAGACGAAGGTGCTAAGCGATTAGGTGAAGTTGCACTAGTGCCTGATGATTCACCGATTTCTAACCGCAATACCATTTTTTATAATACATTGTTCGATGAAAATGCATCTTGTCACATTGCATTAGGCTCAGCTTACGGTTTTAATATAGAGGGTGGTACAGAAATGACTACAGACGAAAAGTTAGCACAAGGATTAAATGATTCACTTATTCATGTGGACTTTATGATTGGTAGTAAAGATTTAACGATTTATGGCGTGACACAAGAGGATGAAAAAGAACTCGTCTTCGAAAATGGTAATTGGTCAAAATAGAGAGAGAAGGATAAGTTGTAAGTGTTCTGAAATAGTCTACTATATTCAGAGCACTCACTTTTTGTCTGATAAAAGAAAAGGGATTGATTAAATTATGGAAAGACCAAAACGTAAATCGATGTCTGAAGCACGAAGTATTAAAGAGAGACAAGTATTCCCACAGGAAACGAATCATTTAAAGACAATGTTTGGCGGTATGTTGATGGCGAACATTGACGAAATTTCTGCTATAACAGCAACGAAACATAGTAATTCACAGGTGGTCACAGCTTCAACTGATTCGGTAGACTTTTTAAAACCAATTAAAACAGGTGCTGTCGTTTCTTATGAAGCTATGGTCTCATATGCGGGGAAATCTTCGATGGAAGTCTGCGTTCAAATTATTATAGAAGATGTGCTTAAAAATGAAAGACATTTAGCAGCATTAAGTTTTTTAACATTTGTAGCGCTCGGTGAAGATGGTAAGCCAATAGAAGTACCTCAAGTATATCCAGAATCACAGACAGAAAAGTGGTTTTATGATACGGCACCTGCTCGAGTCAAGAGAAGGAAAGAACGTAGAGAAGAAAGTAAAAGCACGATTGAGTTCTTATCAAGCGTGCAACAATTAGGATAATACAAATCGAGGGTGCATATCGGATTAATACAAGCCGATATGCACCTTTATCACTGTATATATTTTTTAAAAATGGCAGTGATTTATGTCGATTACTGAGTAGTTAATAAAGCACTAGCTAAAGACTACAAGATAAGATTGTGCCTGAGCACAACGAGCACAAAAAGAGTGTCAACAAAGTCAGAGACGCGTTGACACTCTGTAACACTACACTTAGTATTTCGTTATAATATTATTATGCTACTATCAAAAGTTGTTAATTCCATGTTAGGATAATAATATCTTATAAAAAGGAGTCTCATTGATAATGAATGAAAATCAAACAATTGATCAAATAAAAGAAAGATTAGAAAAGTTTATTGACGATATAGACCAAGTTAATCCAAACGAAGTAAAAGTGGAAGACATTGATGAGTGGATTGGTTTATTAGATCAGTTAGAAGAAAAAGTGAAAACTGTATCAAACACATCTGAATAAGTTCAGTCTGTCTATAAGTGAGATTGAGCTACTGTATGTTTAACTTTTCTTAATTTCGTCTATACATAATGTAGAACGCAAATAGGAAAGGTGATTATACATGGCTAAAAAAGTAGCAATCATAGTAACAAATGAATTTGAAGATGTTGAATTAACAAGCCCTCAAGAAGCAATTGAAGAAGCAGGGCATGAAACAGTAATTATTGGCGATACAGCGAATAGTGAAGTTGTTGGTAAACATGGTGCAAAAGCTACAGTAGAAGTTAGTATTGCAGATGCTAAGCCAGAAGATTACGATGGATTATTAATTCCAGGTGGATTTTCTCCAGATCATCTACGTGGTGACTCAGAAGGCAGATATGGTACATTTGCTAAGTATTTCACAAAAAATGATGTTCCAACATTTGCAATTTGCCACGGACCTCAAATTTTAATAGATACTGATGATTTGAATGGACGTACTTTAACAGCAGTGTTAAATGTCCGTAAAGATTTATCTAACGCAGGCGCACAAGTTGTAGACGAATCAGTAGTTGTAGATAAAAATATAGTTACGAGTCGTACACCTGATGACTTAGATGATTTTAATAGAGAAATTGCAAATCAATTAACAGATTAATTGAAAATTATTAATTAACGTAAACTTTGGACGTGATTGTCCATAATATATAACTGGAAAAACGTATGGCAATGATCATATTTTATAGGTTGAATTTAAAGTTCAATCTTTAGATATATTCTGAAGCTATGGGTTTTTCCAGTTTTTATATTTTACAATGATAATTATCGCGATAGTATATATAGTGAGGTTGGGACATAAATAGATATCCCAACCTCATATCTTATGGTTGTATAATGCTTAATAAACCCAAACATATATGAAATATGCTTACAATGAAACTCTATGCGTAGCGTGACATACACCCTTGGACTGATATTTTCAATTTGGTGTAGATAAACATTTAAACTATTGATAAACTCACTTATAATGATATGAGAGCAACATAAAGGAGCTAGCGCATGAAAAGAAGCGATCGTTATAAGCAAACTAAAAAACAAACCAGTCAAAAAAACTCAAATATACCGCAGCATAATACCTATTTCCAACCAGTAAATAAACCACCAAAAAAGAAAAAAGGAAAAGGTTTGTTGATAAAGATATTAATACCTATCATCATTTTAATCGCTGCGTTTATAGCTACAATGTATGCATTTTCTTTACGAGCAGATGTTGATGAATTGAGAAGTATTGAAGATAAAGAAACATTCGTCTCAGTTTCAAATATGCCAGACTATACTAAGGGTGCATTTATAGCAATGGAAGACGAAAGATATTATAAACATAATGGATTTGATTTCAAAGGTACGTCACGCGCACTATTTTCAACAATAAGTGAGAATAGCGTGCAAGGTGGAAGTACCATTACGCAACAAGTAGTGAAAAACTATTATTATGATAATGAACAATCACTAACAAGAAAAATCAAAGAATTATTTGTAGCACATCGCGCAGAAAAAACGTATGATAAAAATGAAATTTTAAGTTTTTATGTAAACAACATTTATTTTGGAAGTGATCAATACACTGTTGAGTCAGCAGCAAATCACTTTTTTGGGGTAACAACAGATAAAAATAATCCTAATTTACCTCAAATATCTGTATTACAAAGTGCAATTTTAGCTAGTAAGATTAATGCACCAAGTGTATACGATGTGAATAACATGTCGGATAATTTTATCAATCGTGTAAAAATAGATTTAGAGAAAATGAAACAACAGGATTATATTACTAATGAGCAGTATGAAAATGCAATCCAAGAACTCGGCGTGTAATAAACTAAGAGAATAGAATATAATACTACAGTCTAAATTCAGTAGGTGCATGATTTATACATGTTTCAGCCTCAATTATTAAATTGTCAGTAGTTGACAGAATTGAAAATGCATTTATATCAAGCTATTAAAGAACTACTACTTCATTTATGAAGACAAGTAGTTCTTATGCATGTGTTTTAGTTTTTTCTAATCAGTTTTGTGGGAGTGGGAATACGAAATCAAATTTTGATTTCTATCCTACTCCTTTTTTGATGTTATAATTTAAATATACATACAGGGATTAATAGCAATTTCAAATATGCTATACACTATAATTCCATTCATAATCAATATAAGTTATTCTTATAAGTGGAGTGAATAATATGCCTAAAATAACAAAGATAGAAGTGCAAAAAAAGAATAAAGAACGTTTTAATCTATATTTAGATGATGAATTTGAAATGGGAATCGATATTGATACCTTTGTCTATTTTAATTTAAACAAAGGTCAAATTGTTGAAGCTAAAGATATGGAAGAAATCCAAAGCTATGAACAATACAGGCAAGCAGTTAACGCAGCTATTCAATATATTTCATATAGAAAAAGAACTGACCATGAAGTAATAAAACATCTTACAAAGAAAGAAATTTCAGAGTCAGTTATTGCTAAAGTCATAGATTACTGTCATGAGCAAAAGCTCATAGATCATAATGATTATGCGAATAGTTTAAAAAATACCATGATTTTAACGACAGATAAAGGTCCTGGAATATATAAACAAAAATTACGAGAAGCTGGTGTTGAACAATTAATTATTGATGAATATAGCCAGATTTATGAACAGGAGCAATCTATGGAAGATATATTAAAAGTTGCAAATAAAATTTTGAAACAGAAAAAAGGGCCATTAGTAAAAAGAAAAGAGAAATTAACACAATCGTTAATGCAAAAAGGTTATTCTTTTGAGAAAATTAAAGAAGTAATGGATGAAATGGATTTTTCTCAACCTGAAGAACAATTAGATGAGTTATTACAAAACGAATTAGAAAAAGCATATAATAAATATTCAAGAAAATTTTCAGGAAGAAAATTAATTAATAAAACAATAGAAGCACTTATGAGAAAAGGCTATAAATATGATAAAATTAAAGCTAAATTAGAAGAGAGTGGAATAGTAGATGGAACAGAAGAAATTGAGTGAAATGAGTGAAATTGAATTACGTCATGAGATACAAGGTTATAAAGAGAAAATGCGTAAAGCAGAAATGAATGGCATTTTTAATGAATATGACGTATATGCAAGTAAAGTAATTATTGCAGAAAGCTATCTAGTAGATAGAAACAAAGTAGAATTAGGTAAAATATACAAATTAAATGATGGCACAGAAAGCTATTTCAAAGTTGAACGGTTAAAAGGTGTTTTTGCGTGGGGTTTTAGAATTAAAAGTTCAGAACCTGAAGAAGGTTTACCACTCGCATTATTAAAATTGTAGAAGGATGAAGATAGGATGGGTAGTTCAATTATATTAAAGTTACTAAATGTAACTCATTATTATAGAAATAAAAAATCCTCCAAATGGTATTTACCATTTGGTTATGATGAAGAAGATATAGAATTGAATAATTTTAACCTCCATATCTATCAAGGTGAAGCTTTAGGGATAATAGGTGAACCGGGTTCTTCTAAATCATTAATAGGGCGTTTATTAAGTGGTGAAATACAACCCGATAAAGGAAAAGTCGTTATAAAAAGAGACTTGTTTTTTGCTGATATTGAAGATAAATTATTGCAACATACTTCTGTAAATGAGTTTGTGGCTAATGCGGTCATATTGTTTCAATATAAAACTTCGGATCATAAAGTAGAGCAAATTATAAGGTATGCACACCTTGAAGATAAAGCGGATGTTAAAGTTAGCCGATTAACTGATTCACAATATGCACAATTATTATTTGCATTAGCAAGAACTTCAAAAGCAAGTATTATTATTTTTAATCATATATTACAATTTTTAGATGAATCTTTTATCGAAAAAGCAATTGGACTTACAGAAGAATACATAAATCAAAATTCAACAATTGTGATGATCGATGATGATGTTCAACGTATAGCTCAGACGAGTAATTACATTGCCTGGGTCTCTCATGGTCAACTTAGAATGGAAGGCTCTTTAAATCAAGTATTACCAGTATTTAAAGACCATGAGAAAGATAGATTGTCATTGGAAGATGAACAAGAGAAGGCGAACTTTGATGTTGATTGGAAAAAAAGTAGAACAAGAACGCCGGAATTAACATACAATTTCAAACGTATAGAAAGATATAATCATGTGAAACCACCTGTTGCATTCGTTAGATTTTGGACGTGGCTTTCAGTATTTGTAGTTGGCTTATTATTTATGGCAGTTTTAATGTTTAATAATGTTGGGAAGTTACAGATTGGACAAAATATTGATCAAGCCTCAATACAAAATCAAAATAAAGATCCATATGAACAAATGCTAGGTTACGCTATCGTATTAGATGAATCTATTACTGTGGAAGATATGGAAAATGGAAATAAACAAAAAATAAATCAGTATGGTTTTGTAACAATTACTGCTGAAAATAATGAGAATTATAGAATTGATGTAGACAATAAACATTATAAGGTTGCTAAAAATAAAGTGCGATTCTTTGAACCAGCAGCTTTATATGAAGAACATAGTTCTAAAACATTAGCACCATACATGCATAATAACTATATTAATTTTTATGAATTTTTCAACAGTCATTTGCATAAAAAACATAGTACAGTAACAGAAGGGCTTGTTCCAGAAAATAATAAGGACAATCGCTTTGTAGTACCTATAGTACAACAACCTATTTCTATGATTTTTAATGACGAAAATAAACTTAAAGGCTTTACATTCCCTATTAAGAAGAAGGAAGAATTAAAAGAAAAGTTCGATATTGAAAATAATTTCTGGATTACTAAATCTGGAGAAGGCTATTTTATGGCTGATTTAAAAAATAATAAATGGATATATATTGAATTGTAGGTGTAAAGAATGATTGATAGTATAATTAGTTTTTTTAAAAACGTGCCATATCTTAGCACACAAGCATATCACCGATTAAAATCACAGTGGGTATGGCTTGTCATACCATTTTTATCAAGCTTGGCATTGCTATTTTTATTAATGTTAATATTTAAAATAAAAGGCACTGAAGAACTAATTCAAGCTCGTGCCTATTTTAGATTGGCTGGGTTAACAACTTTTGCTTATATTTGGATTGCTGTATATCGAAGCTATAACACTTATAAAATTGATTACTTTACTGGTAAGCTATTTAACTTGAATCCAATATTTCAAAATGTTGTTATAGCAATCATTACGAGTATAACAATGTTTATAACTTTAATTATTATGATATATGCAACACCTGTTAATATTGAAAGTTCTATACCCTCTACGTTTTATTACGTTGTAATGTCGATGCTATTCATGATACTTGTATCGACAATATTAGGTCTTTCAGCTATTGTTCGTCGCAAAATCAATGTCATGTTTTATGTGATTTCATTAGTAATGTTTTTTATTGTTCCAATACTCTTTATACCAACAAGTAATACGACACTGGTCTCGCACATATTAATGTTGAATCCACTATATTACCTTATTGAAGGTGTTTCACAGTCGGTCGTACTTGGTGCGTTAAGCTTGAATAATATACCTTATCATTTATATTATATATTATTTTTAGCAATACTTTGTGTAGTTATTTTTGCTAAATATCGAATAATGGCACACAGAAAATATTTGTACGCAGTTCCTGATGAAACCATTGTTTCGCATTCAGATACCGATGAAAATATGATTGAAGCGGATGACTTAAACGAAAAAGATTAAAGATTATGCATTATTAATTAAACTAAAATAAGAAAAGAACTGGAAAAATTCGTTATCAATCAACGAATTTTTCCAGTTCTTATTATATTTAGAGGTATTAAATTCTTTAACGTGTTATTTTGCAAATAATTTTTTCTGTAATTTATCTTCGCTAAAGACCCAACCGATATAAGAATGATCGATAGTCATGTCATCGTCTAAATGGGCAATAGCTACAAAAGAATAATGTCCATTTTTTAAATAACGTAAATCAATTAATCTGATTTCGGTTGTTTCATCATCTAATTTTCTAGCTTCCCAACGATAAATAGTAGAGAAGTTAAGGAATGTTTTAATATTTTTATCGCCTTCAACATATTGCATTAAATCATCACTTGGAAATGGATGACGTTTTGATTTGTCACTAAATACAATGTTTCTACCAAAACTACGTCCCACATAATCATGTTCTTCAGTTTGTATTGCAACACGCCATTGCATGAAGCGAATTGTCGGAGCTACAAATACTTTTACTGGATTATGTTCTTGTTGAATTTGTTTTAGAGCTTGTTGTTTAATCACAGCTTGCATTCTAAAGCGAATGATATAATATACTACAAGAATAGCGATAATTGGGAAAAACACAAGATATGGATGAATCCCAACTAACCAAAGCAGTATTCCGATACACCACAAGATAAATATAATTGGATCAAACGTATTAATTACACTGAGTTGTATCCATTTGTTAGTAATAGGCCTTAGCGCTTGTGTACCATAAGAATTGAAAATATCTACAAACACATGTAGAAATACTGCAAGCTGAGCCCATAGCCAAACATGTGTTATATCAACGTTTTTGAAAAATGTAAAAATTAATAAAGTAATTAATAAAGGCCATAATATCGTAAAGGGTATTGAATGTGTAATACCTCTATGATTTGATATATAGGTAGCGTTATCTTTTAATTTAAAAACAGTGTCGCCATCAGGTATTAAAGAGCCAACTACTAATGTGGTAGCTGTGGCTACAAATGATCCTGCCATTGCCGGGTCTTGAGTAGCTAATGCTGTTAAACCGATACCCATGACAATATGTGTGCCTGTATCCATAAGTATTCAACTCGTTTCATGTCAATAATATATATTCATTATAATCTAATATCATAAATAATAAAAATAACATACTAAAATTTATTTTGAAATTTTTAAGAATTACTAATAGAAAGAGATGTGTAAAATGTTTAATGAGTCAAAATTCAAGAATAATCTCGTTACATGGTTTGACGAACATCAACGTGAAATGCCCTGGAGAGAAACCTCTAATCCATATTATATATGGTTGAGTGAAGTAATGTTACAACAAACCCAAGTTAAAACGGTTATAGATTACTATCATAGATTCATTCATCGCTTCCCAACTATTACTGAGTTAAGTCAAGCACATGAAGATGAAGTGCTCAAATATTGGGAAGGCTTAGGCTATTACAGTAGAGCACGTAATTTTCACACGGCAATAAAAGAAGTACATGAAAGTTACAACGGTGTCGTACCAGACGAACCGGTGACATTTGGAAAGTTAAAAGGTGTAGGCCCTTATACACAAGCAGCAGTTATGAGTATTGCTTTCGACAAACCTTTAGCAACTGTGGATGGAAACGTCTTTAGAGTATGGTCACGACTAAACAATGATGAGAGAGATACGAAATTGCAATCAACACGTAAAGCATTTGAGAATGAATTACAACCATACGTTGAGCAAGATGCCGGTACATTTAACCAAGCAATGATGGAATTAGGTGCATTGGTATGTACACCGAAAGCTCCATTATGTTTATTCTGTCCGGTTCAAGATCATTGTGAAGCATTTGAACAAGGGACAGTTCAATCATTGCCTGTAAAAACAACAAAAGTTAAGAAGAAACATATAAAACAGCATGTTTATCTTCTTCAAAATGAAGATAATGCTTATTTAATTGAAAAACGCACACAAAAATTATTAAATAATATGTGGGAATTTCCAATGTACGAAGCAGAGGAAGATAAGCATATCAACACAGTATTGGGGACACAAGTGATATTTGATCAAACACCTGCATTTAAATTAAAACATCAATTTACACATATCACGTGGGATATTGAAGTGTTTATATCTCAAGAAAAAGTGTATAAAGATGACATTGTTTTACCAGAGAATATGGTGTGGATGCAGTTAACAGAAAAAGAAGACTTTAATTTTCCTGTAAGTATGACAAAAATATATAATTTCATAACTAAACATTGTTAGATTCGGTGTTGTACCTTGAGGTATGTTATAATTCTATATGTGAAATTAAGAAAAGGTGGTGTGGAGCATGGTAAAAGAATCCATACCTAAAGAAGGTCAGACAATTAAGATTCAAAGTTATAAACATGATGGTAATATTCATCGTGTTTGGTCTGAAACTACTATATTAAAAGGTACGGAAGATGTTGTTATCGGTGGGAATGATCATACGCTCGTCACAGAAAGTGATAGTCGTACATGGATTACGAGAGAGCCTGCAATTGTATATTTTCATTCTGAATATTGGTTTAACGTGATATGTATGTTTAGAGAAGATGGCGTTTATTATTATTGTAATTTATCTTCACCATTTGTTTGTGATGAAGAAGCTTTAAAATATATCGATTACGATTTAGATATTAAAGTATATCCAAACGGTAAATATCATTTACTAGACGAAGATGAATACGAGCAGCATATGAAACAAATGAATTATTCATCTGATATCGACGTGATTTTAAGAAGAAATGTAGATATTTTACAGCAATGGATTGAACAGAAGAAAGGTCCGTTTGCTCCAGACTTTATTAAAGTTTGGCGAGAACGATACAAAAAAGTTAGAAATTATTAAGCAGATTTAATGTTTTTAATTTAATTATCATTTATAGTGATATGAATGTGAACAATACAAACAAGAAAAAATTAAGTTTGCTATAAAATATTCGTATTCGCAAATGAAATTGTCAAACAACTTTAGATAGTGCATAAATTAGCAGCCTAGTTGGACCTTCAACATAGGCTGTTTCATTTGCAAATATAGTGTGGGGAGGAATCGTTTTATGATTCGCAGATATTTACAATTTGTTCGACCATATAAATGGCGAATCATTGCCACTATACTTGTAGGTATTCTAAAATTTGGTATTCCGATGCTGATTCCATTATTAATTAAATATGTCATTGACGATATTATCAATAATGGCGCTATAACAGTAGAAGAAAAAATCACAAAATTATTAGTTGCAATGGGTATAGCAGCGTTTATCTTTGTGATAGTAAGACCACCAATTGAGTTTTTAAGACAATATCTAGCACAGTGGACAAGTAACAAAATTTTATATGATATACGTAAAAAGCTTTATCATCATTTGCAAGCTTTGAGTTCAAGATTTTATGCGAATAACCAAGCAGGGCAAGTTATTTCAAGGGTTATTAATGATGTTGAGCAAACTAAAGATTTTATATTAACTGGTTTAATGAATATATGGCTTGACTGCATAACTATTATTATTGCATTAACTATTATGTTCTTCTTAGATGTCCAGTTAACTTTAGCCGCACTTATTATATTCCCTGTATATATTTTAACTGTGTATTTCTTCTTTGGTCGTTTGAGAAGTTTAACAAGAAAGAGATCACAAGCATTGGCAGAAGTACAAGGATTCTTACATGAACGTGTACAAGGGATGTCAGTTATAAAAAGTTTTGCGATTGAAGATAATGAAGCAGGAAATTTTGATAAACATAACCAAAATTTCTTACAAAGAGCGTTTAATCATACGCGTTGGAATGCTTATTCATTCTCAGCAATTAATACGGTTACAGATATTGGACCTTTAATCGTTATTGGTACAGGTGGGTTCTTAGCAATCAATGGATCGATAACAGTAGGTACTTTAGCTGCTTTCGTGGGCTATCTTGAACAACTATTTGGTCCTCTCCGTAGATTAGTTTCTTCATTTACAACATTGACACAAAGTTTTGCGTCAATGGACCGTGTATTCCAACTTTTAGATGAAGATTACGACATTAAAAACAAAAAAGGTGCACTGCCAATAGAAATAAAACAGGGACACATCGAATTAACTAATGTTAAGTTTAAATATGATCAAAATGAAGCAAATATCCTTAAAGATATTAATTTAGAAATTAATCAAGGTGAAACTGTGGCATTTGTTGGTATGAGTGGTGGAGGAAAATCTACTTTAATCAATTTAATACCTAGGTTCTATGATGTTACCGAAGGCGAAATAAAAATTGATGGTACCAATATCAAGTCATATTTAACAGGTAGCTTGAGAAGACAAATTGGCTTAGTTCAACAAGATAATATATTATTCTCGGATACAATTAAAGAAAATATATTATTAGGTAAACCAGATGCTTCAGATGAAGAAGTTATTAACGCTGCTAAAATGGCCAATGCGCATGATTTTATCATGGAATTATCTCAAGGTTACGATACAGAAGTAGGCGAAAGAGGGGTTAAACTCTCTGGTGGACAAAAACAACGTGTCTCTATTGCCCGTATCTTCCTAAATAATCCGCCAATTATTATTTTAGATGAAGCGACGAGCGCGCTTGATTTAGAAAGTGAGTCTATCATTCAAGATGCCTTGAGTGTATTAAGTGCAAATCGTACAACACTTATTGTTGCCCACAGATTATCTACAATCACACATGCTGATAAAATTGTTGTTGTAGAAAATGGTGAAATTGTTGAAAGTGGTTCACATTCAGCATTATTAGCTAAAAAAGGTGCATACGAACATCTATATAGTATTCAAAATTTATAGTCAGTAAATATTTAAAAGCGCACTCGGTATTTTAACGTATACTGAGTGCGCTTTTGCGTTAAACGATAAAAATACCCTTTGAGCAGATGGAAATTAAGCTCAAAGGGTATTTTATTTATAAATCGAAGTCTTCTTCTAGTATATCAATTTCATTATCATTTCGATGGTACGTGAAGAAACTAATACGTAGTCTATCTAAATGTTCTAAAATATAACGATATTCTTCAATTGCTGAAATAATTTGCATAATATTAGTATATGAGTACATTGATTGATAAGGATTTTGAATGATTTCTTTTTGAAATGCATCCATCAAATCTTTCTTCTGTGGATTTGAAATCTGACTATCAAGTTGATCTACATCATACCGTGCCTTTTTTGAAAGACTGATGAAGATTTGTTCGTGATATGCAATCAATGTGTCTATTTCTAATTTAATCTGCAAAAGTAATTCATTATTTAAATTATGAAGGTCATTTTGATAACGATTCATTTTTCTCAACACTTCATAGGCTCTCCGAGTGCTACGGACTAATTCTTTAAAAAGAATTTTTTTCCTATTTTGTGCATACAGTTGCTTTTTAGTCCATGGTTTTTCTTCTGAATAATAACCTAAAGTTTCTTCGAGTTTATCAATACGAGTAACAATTAACCCTCTATCTTCTTTAATGTGATGATACTCAGAGGTGTCATTTAAAACCAATTTAAACCATACAAAAATATCAGAACAGATATTCAATGAATTATAGTAAATTTTAGATTCAAATTTAGGTGGTAGAAATAAAAGGTTTACTGCTGAAGAACTAAGCACACCAACCATAACAAGTACAAATCTATAAAAGGCAGAAACATAAAAGTTACCAGTATGTTGTCCCATAATAATTAAAGCAGTTATACTTGCTAGCGTAGCAACATGTTCCAATTTGAAACGAAACAGGATTGCAATTAATAAAATTACTGTAACACCCATGATTACAATATTATTCCCAAATATCGTAACCATCACTACTGCTAAAACAGCACCAACAAGGTTACCTATTGCTCGTTCCCCAATTGTTTTTATTGAACGAAAAACACTTGGTTGCATTGCAATGACAGCACTGACTGCAGCAATGGCTTTTAAACCAGCTTCATCAGGTAATAGAGAAGCGATAAACAAAGCAAGTATAATTGCGATACCTGTTTTGAGAATACGGGCTCCTAATTTCAAATGTACCGCTCCTTAATATATTTAATAAAATAATGTTTATACTTGTTATACAACGATTGGGTGTAAAATTCAAGTTTATACCATTTGACTAAATGCATAATCTACCGCTTTTAATGTTGAATCAATGTCTTCATCCGTATGTTCAGTAGTTAAAAACCAAGCTTCAAATTTAGAAGGAGCAAGATTAATACCTTGATTTAGCATTAATTTAAAGAATTTAGCAAATGCATCTCCATCAGTATTTTCAGCCTGAGCATAATTTTCTACTGTTTCATCTGTAAAATATAATGTTAGGGCACCATACACTCTATTTACTGTAGCAGTAATATTATGTTTTTTAATTAATGAAAGCAACCCATCCTCTAAACGTTTACCTAATGCATCTAATTTTTCATAAACGCCTTCTTGCTCTAATACTTCTAGAAGTGCAATGCCAGCTTTCATGGATAGTGGATTGCCTGCCATGGTACCAGCTTGGTATGCTGGACCTAAAGGTGCTACTTGTTCCATAATATCTTGCTTTCCTCCATATCCACCTATAGGTAAACCGCCACCAACAATTTTACCGAAGGCTGTTAAATCAGGATATACATTATAAAGATCTTGTGCGCCACCGTAATGGAAACGGAATGCTGTAATGACTTCATCATATATAACTAAGCTTCCATTATTATGAGTAAGTTCGTTTACTTGTTCTAAGAAACCAGGTTTAGGTTTAACCATGCCAAAATTACCAACAATAGGTTCAACCAATACGGCAGCAATATCTTCACCCCAATAGTCAATAGCTTCCTTATAAGCATCAATATCATTGAAAGGAACTGTGATTACTTCTTGAGCGACACTTTCAGGAACACCAGCAGAATCAGGTGAACCTAGTTGAGAAGGCCCACTACCGGCAGCAACTAAAACTAAATCAGAGTGACCGTGATACTGACCAGCAAATTTGATAATTTTAGTTCTTTTAGTATAAGCACGGGCGACACGGATTGTAGTCATAACTGATTCTGTACCTGAATTAACAAATCTAATCTTTTCTAATGAAGGCATAGCATCACGTAATTTTTTAGCAAATTCAATTTCTAGTTCTGTAGGCGTACCATATAATACACCTTGTGCAGCCTGTTCTTGAATAGCTTTAGTAATATGTGGATGTGCATGACCAGTAATAATAGGGCCATAAGCTTGTAAATAATCAATGTACTTATTTCCATCTACATCAAACAAATATGCACCTTGACCAGAGCGCATCATAACTGGTGCGCCACCGCCAACTGCCTTATATGAGCGAGAGGGTGAATTGACTCCTCCTAGAATATACTCATTAGATAATTTTTGAAGTTTTTCACTTTCAGTAAATTTCATACATATCAACCTCTTTTAATTTAATAATTTCGTCTATTATCGTATCATAAAATTAAGAATAAAAAGGAATAGGGTGAGTTAAATGTTAAGAAAAGGCGATCAATTTCCATCATTTAAACTAGAAAATCAAAAGGGAGAGTTTATTTCTAATGAATCTATAAAAGGAAGTAAAGCTGTACTTTACTTTTATCCAAGAGATAATACACCTACATGTACTACTGAAGCATGTGATTTTAGAGATAATTTAGCAATCTTTAATGATTTAAATGCCAAAGTGTATGGTATTAGTGGAGATAGTAAAAAGAAACACGAAAATTTCAGCCAAAAACTAGATTTAAACTTTGATTTATTAGTGGACGAGAATTATGAACTGTCAGAAGAAGTGGGTGTCTATCAATTGAAGAAATCATTTGGTAAAGAATCGATGGGTATTGTAAGAACTACATTTGTTATTGATGAAGATGGTATTATAATAGATGTAATTGAAAAAGTTAAAGTTAAAACACAAATGGATGAACTAAAAGAAATCTTGGGGTGAACATAGATGAAAGCTGTCAGTTTGAAACGAATGGGAGATTTAGAATCTAAATTAATAGAAGCATATCCAGCTGTCGAATTTGTATTTACAGAGGGTGTTTCTGAAATAGAAGAACAAGATAAGAAAGATTTAGATATAATATTCGGCTATGATGGTAAACTTAATCAATCATTTTTAGAAAATTGTCCAAACCTTAAATGGATGGCATGGTATTCAACAGGTGTGAATAGTTTACCTTTAGATTATATTGATAAACATAATATATTACTTACTAATGGTAAAGGTATACATGCCAAGCAAATGTCAGAATTTATTATAGCTTATATATTAGATGACTATAAAAAAATGAGGACTTCCTATATTAATCAACAAAATAGATATTATGATTCAAAACTTACGGGCTCAAGAGTGAGTGGAGAAACAATTTTATTTCTAGGTACAGGAAGTATCGCTCAATATACGACAAATATTGCAAACGCAATGAATATGAAAGTCATTGGTATCAATACAAATGGTCATTCAGTAGAGGGATTTAGTAAGACCTTCGCATTAAATGAACTTTCTAATGCTTTAACCGAAGCGGACATAATTGTTAACACACTACCTGAAACTGAGCAGACTATACACCTCATAACAAAAGCGCATTTCGAATTAATGAATGAAACAACATTATTTATAAATGTAGGCAGAGGGACAATTGTTGATGAAAGTGTATTAATTGAAGCTTTAAAAGAAAAACAAATTAGACACGCATATATAGATGTGTTCGAAAATGAGCCTTTAACTCCAAGTAATGAATTATATTCATTAGATAATATTACTATTACTGCGCATATCACAGGTAACGGCAAAGAAAATATGAGTGAGGTTACGGATATATTCATTAAAAATCTTAACCATTTTCTCAATAAGGGACATTTAATTGAGAATGAAGTGGAACCTAAACAAGGCTATTAAAGACTTTTAAGCAATGAAGATTGACATTTCACACATCAAACAGTTATATTTATATTAAGTAATAATTATTCTTAAATAGAAAGATGGTGAGTGAAATGAGTGCAGAGATGGAAACAGTTGAACATCAACTAGAACATTCAATTGCGTCTTTAAGAAATAATGGCATTAGAATAACACCTCAACGACAAGCAATATTGAAATTTTTAATTGCTTCAGAGACACATCCTACAGCCGATGAGATTTATCAAGCACTTTCACCTGATTTTCCAAATATAAGTGTTGCTACAATATATAATAATTTACGTGTTTTTAAAGATATTGGTATAGTAAAAGAATTACCATACGGAGATTCTTCAAGCCGTTTTGACTTCAGTACACATAATCATTATCACGTTATCTGTGATAATTGTGGAAAAATAGTGGATTTCCATTATCCACAACTTGATGAAGTAGAACAATTAGCGCAGCACGTAACAGACTTTAATGTAACGCATCACCGTATGGAAATATATGGGTTATGCAAAGACTGCCAAGATAAAAGAAACAGCCAATAGAAGAAAGAAAACATTATCTAGTATCCAGCTATACTAATGATATAAGAAAAGGGAAAACTCATTTTTAAAACAAATGAGTTTTCTTTTTTCTTTGTACTTACTTATTTATATTGAATATGTTGAATGATGGTAAACTAGAAAAGTTGAGTACATACGGTAATGGCGCCGTTTCTTATTGATATGCATTCTAGTTCCTTCTATATATAACAGAAAGTAAAACAACATCATTAAGTTAAGAAATATGCCGATATATTTACACTAAATAAACTTTTAATACATAAAAACAATAAATAGACATCACAAAGGTAAAATTTAACTAAAAAGATTACTGGAAATTATTGACGGTTGTGAATAAACTTGATATTATAAAAAAGTCGTCGAAACAAGACACAATAGCAAAACAACCGAGTCAACGAAGTTTTTACAAAGTGTAAATTTGACACTTGTTAAATCAGTTAAAAGGATATACAATATTAAATGTTGAGTTAAAAAACGCAACAAACTTAATAAATAAAAAAAGAAATTTATTATTGACTTAACAAAAACTTAATGTTATAATTATTTCTTGTAACGCATTAACACAGTAATGAACATTGAAAACTGAATTGCAATATGTCAACGTTAATTCCGAACACAACATTAAATTGTTGGTTCAAACGTGTTAGAGATAACACACAAATTAGTATTTTATGAGCTAATCAAACATCATAATTCATTTATGGAGAGTTTGATCCTGGCTCAGGATGAACGCTGGCGGCGTGCCTAATACATGCAAGTCGAGCGAACAGATAAGGAGCTTGCTCCTTTGAAGTTAGCGGCGGACGGGTGAGTAACACGTGGGTAACCTACCTATAAGACTGGAATAACTTCGGGAAACCGGAGCTAATGCCGGATAACATTTGGAACCGCATGGTTCTAAAGTAAAAGATGGTTTTGCTATCACTTATAGATGGACCCGCGCCGTATTAGCTAGTTGGTAAGGTAACGGCTTACCAAGGCAACGATACGTAGCCGACCTGAGAGGGTGATCGGCCACACTGGAACTGAGACACGGTCCAGACTCCTACGGGAGGCAGCAGTAGGGAATCTTCCGCAATGGACGAAAGTCTGACGGAGCAACGCCGCGTGAGTGATGAAGGTTTTCGGATCGTAAAACTCTGTTATTAGGGAAGAACAAATGTGTAAGTAACTGTGCACATCTTGACGGTACCTAATCAGAAAGCCACGGCTAACTACGTGCCAGCAGCCGCGGTAATACGTAGGTGGCAAGCGTTATCCGGAATTATTGGGCGTAAAGCGCGCGTAGGCGGTTTCTTAAGTCTGATGTGAAAGCCCACGGCTCAACCGTGGAGGGTCATTGGAAACTGGGAAACTTGAGTACAGAAGAGGAAAGTGGAATTCCATGTGTAGCGGTGAAATGCGCAGAGATATGGAGGAACACCAGTGGCGAAGGCGACTTTCTGGTCTGTAACTGACGCTGATGTGCGAAAGCGTGGGGATCAAACAGGATTAGATACCCTGGTAGTCCACGCCGTAAACGATGAGTGCTAAGTGTTAGGGGGTTTCCGCCCCTTAGTGCTGCAGCTAACGCATTAAGCACTCCGCCTGGGGAGTACGACCGCAAGGTTGAAACTCAAAGGAATTGACGGGGACCCGCACAAGCGGTGGAGCATGTGGTTTAATTCGAAGCAACGCGAAGAACCTTACCAAATCTTGACATCCTTTGAAAACTCTAGAGATAGAGCCTTCCCCTTCGGGGGACAAAGTGACAGGTGGTGCATGGTTGTCGTCAGCTCGTGTCGTGAGATGTTGGGTTAAGTCCCGCAACGAGCGCAACCCTTAAACTTAGTTGCCAGCATTTAGTTGGGCACTCTAGGTTGACTGCCGGTGACAAACCGGAGGAAGGTGGGGATGACGTCAAATCATCATGCCCCTTATGATTTGGGCTACACACGTGCTACAATGGACAATACAAAGGGCAGCTAAACCGCGAGGTCATGCAAATCCCATAAAGTTGTTCTCAGTTCGGATTGTAGTCTGCAACTCGACTACATGAAGCTGGAATCGCTAGTAATCGTAGATCAGCATGCTACGGTGAATACGTTCCCGGGTCTTGTACACACCGCCCGTCACACCACGAGAGTTTGTAACACCCGAAGCCGGTGGAGTAACCATTTATGGAGCTAGCCGTCGAAGGTGGGACAAATGATTGGGGTGAAGTCGTAACAAGGTAGCCGTATCGGAAGGTGCGGCTGGATCACCTCCTTTCTAAGGATATATTCGGAACATCTTCCTTGAGAAGATGAAGAGGAATGACATTGACATATTGCATTCAGTTTTGAATGCTCATTACGAGTATTCAACATCGAAATGGGCCTATAGCTCAGCTGGTTAGAGCGCACGCCTGATAAGCGTGAGGTCGGTGGTTCGAGTCCACTTAGGCCCACCATTTAGAATTTTATAAGCACTATGGGGGCTTAGCTCAGATGGGAGAGCGCCTGCTTTGCACGCAGGAGGTCAGCGGTTCGATCCCGCTAGTCTCCACCATAAAGAATTTAATTTGTACATTGAAAACTAGATATGTAAGTAAAATTTATGATTTTACCAAGCAAAACCGAGTGAATTAGAGTTTTAAAAAGCTTGAATTCAAAAAAATAGAAATAATCGCTAGTGTTCGAAAGAACACTCACAGATTAATAACATTTTAGGTTTTCAACCGATTTTATCGTGTTGAAGGTCGAAAAGATTAAGTTATTAAGGGCGCACGGTGGATGCCTTGGCACTAGAAGCCTACGAAGGACGTTACTAACGACGATATGCTTTGGGGAGCTGTAAGTAAGCTTTGATCCAGAGATTTCCGAATGGGGAAACCCAACACGAGTTATGTCGTGTTATCGATATGTGAATACATAGCATATCTGAAGGCAGACGCGGGGAACTGAAACATCTTAGTACCCGCAGGAAGAGAAAGAAAAATCGATTCCCTGAGTAGCGGCGAGCGAAACGGGAAGAGCCCAAACCAACGAGCTTGCTTGTTGGGGTTGTAGGACACTCTATACGGAGTTACAAAAGAACAAATTAGACGAATCATCTGGAAAGATGAATCAAAGAAGGTAATAATCCTGTAGTCGAAAGTTTGTTCACTCTTGAGTGGATCCTGAGTACGACGGAACACGAGAAATTCCGTCGGAATCCGGGAGGACCATCTCCCAAGGCTAAATACTCTCTAGTGACCGATAGTGAACCAGTACCGTGAGGGAAAGGTGAAAAGTACCCCGGAAGGGGAGTGAAATAGAACTTGAAACCGTGTGCTTACAAGTAGTCAGAGCCCGTTAATGGGTGATGGCGTGCCTTTTGTAGAATGAACCGGCGAGTTACGATTTGATGCAAGGTTAAGCAGTTAATGTGGAGCCGTAGCGAAAGCGAGTCTGAATAGGGCGTTGAGTATTTGGTCGTAGACCCGAAACCAGGTGATCTACCCATGACCAGGCTGAAGTTCAGGTAACACTGAATGGAGGGCCGAACCGACTTACGTTGAAAAGTGAGCGGATGAGTTGTGGGTAGCGGAGAAATTCCAATCGAACCTGGAGATAGCTGGTTCTCTCCGAAATAGCTTTAGGGCTAGCCTTAAGTAATGATTATTGGAGGTAGAGCACTGTTTGGACGAGGGGCCCTTATCGGGTTACCGAATTCAGACAAACTCCGAATGCCAATCAATTTTATCTTAGGAGTTAGAACGCGGGTGATAAGGTCCGTGTTCGAAAGGGAAACAGCCCAGACCACCAGCTAAGGTCCCAAAATATATGTTAAGTGGAAAAGGATGTGGCGTTGCCCAGACAACTAGTATGTTGGCTTAGAAGCAGCCATCATTTAAAGAGTGCGTAATAGCTCACTAGTCGAGTGACACTGCGCCGAAAATGTACCGGGGCTAAACATATTACCGAAGCTGTGGATTGTCCGTAAGGACAGTGGTAGGAGAGCGTTCTAAGGGCGTTGAAGCATGATCGCAAGGACATGTGGAGCGCTTAGAAGTGAGAATGCCGGTGTGAGTAGCGAAAGACGGGTGAGAATCCCGTCCACCGATTGACTAAGGTTTCCAGAGGAAGGCTCGTCCGCTCTGGGTTAGTCGGGTCCTAAGCTGAGGCCGATAGGCGTAGGCGATGGATAACAGGTTGATATTCCTGTACCACCAAATTTCGTTTTAAGCGATGGGGGGACGCAGTAGGATAGGCGAAGCGTACTATTGGATTGTACGTCCAAGCAATGAGACTGAGTGTTAGGCAAATCCGGCACTCTTAAGGTCAAGTTGTGATGGGGAGAGGAAATTGTTTCCTCGAGTCGTTGATTTCACACTGCCAAGAAAAGCCTCTAGCTAGAATTTTGGTGCCCGTACCGCAAACCGACACAGGTAGTCAAGATGAGAATTCTAAGGTGAGCGAGCGAACTCTCGTTAAGGAACTCGGCAAAATGACCCCGTAACTTCGGGAGAAGGGGTGCTCTTTAGGGTTAACGCCCAGGAGAGCCGCAGTGAATAGGCCCAAGCGACTGTTTATCAAAAACACAGGTCTCTGCTAAACCGTAAGGTGATGTATAGGGGCTGACGCCTGCCCGGTGCTGGAAGGTTAAGAGGAGTGGTTAGCTTCGGCGAAGCTACGAATCGAAGCCCCAGTAAACGGCGGCCGTAACTATAACGGTCCTAAGGTAGCGAAATTCCTTGTCGGGTAAGTTCCGACCCGCACGAAAGGCGTAACGATTTGGGCACTGTCTCAACGAGAGACTCGGTGAAATCATAGTACCTGTGAAGATGCAGGTTACCCGCGACAGGACGGAAAGACCCCGTGGAGCTTTACTGTAGTCTGATATTGAAATTCGGTACAACTTGTACAGGATAGGTAGGAGCCTTTGAAACGTGAGCGCCAGCTTACGTCGAGGCGTTGGTGGGATACTACCCTTGCTGTGTTGGATTTCTAACCCGCACCATTTATCATGGTGGGAGACAGTGTCAGATGGACAGTTTGACTGGGGCGGTCGCCTCCTAAAGAGTAACGGAGGCGCTCAAAGGTTTCCTCAGAATGGTTGGAAATCATTCATAGAGTGTAAAGGCATAAGGAAGCTTGACTGCGAGACTTACAAGTCGAGCAGGGTCGAAAGACGGACTTAGTGATCCGGTGGTTCCGCATGGAAGGGCCATCGCTCAACGGATAAAAGCTACCCCGGGGATAACAGGCTTATCTCCCCCAAGAGTTCACATCGACGGGGAGGTTTGGCACCTCGATGTCGGCTCATCGCATCCTGGGGCTGTAGTCGGTCCCAAGGGTTGGGCTGTTCGCCCATTAAAGCGGTACGCGAGCTGGGTTCAGAACGTCGTGAGACAGTTCGGTCCCTATCCGTCGTGGGCGCAGGAAATTTGAGAGGAGCTGTCCTTAGTACGAGAGGACCGGGATGGACATACCTCTGGTGTACCAGTTGTCGTGCCAACGGCATCGCTGGGTAGCTATGTATGGACGGGATAAGTGCTGAAAGCATCTAAGCATGAAGCCCCCCTCAAGATGAGATTTCCCAACTTCGGTTATAAGATCCCTCAAAGATGATGAGGTTAATAGGTTCGAGGTGGAAGCATAGCGATATGTGGAGCTGACGAATACTAATCGATCGAAGACTTAATCAAATTTAAAAAGTGTTTTGTTTGGCATTATCAAATTTTACTTACTATCTAGTTTTGAATGTATAATTTTTTATACAGTTCATTGTCTGGTGACAATGGCAAGGAGGTCACACCTGTTCCCATGCCGAACACAGTAGTTAAGCTCCTTAGCGCCGATGGTAGTCGGACTTACGTTCCGCAAGAGTAGGACGTTGCCAGGCAATTTATACGGAGGATTAGCTCAGCTGGGAGAGCATCTGCCTTACAAGCAGAGGGTCGGCGGTTCGAACCCGTCATCCTCCACCATTTATTTTTAATAGCCGGCCTAGCTCAACTGGTAGAGCAACTGACTTGTAATCAGTAGGTTGGGGGTTCAAGTCCTCTGGCCGGCACCATGTTTTGAGCCATTAGCTCAGTTGGTAGAGCATCTGACTTTTAATCAGAGGGTCAGTGGTTCGAGCCCACTATGGCTCACCATTATTTTAATATCGCGGGTGTGGCGGAACTGGCAGACGCACTAGACTTAGGATCTAGCGCCTCACGGCGTGGGGGTTCGACTCCCTTCACCCGCATATGCAGAAGTAGTTCAGCGGTAGAATACGACCTTGCCAAGGTCGGGGTCGCGGGTTCGAATCCCGTCTTCTGCTCCATTATTTTGCCGGGGTGGCGGAACTGGCAGACGCACAGGACTTAAAATCCTGCGGTGAGAGATCACCGTACCGGTTCGATTCCGGTTCTCGGCATTATCCCATAAAAATAGAATTATGCGCCCGTAGCTCAACTGGATAGAGTACTTGACTACGAATCAAGAGGTTACAGGTTCGACCCCTGTCGGGCGCACTATTTTACGGGAAGTAGCTCAGCTTGGTAGAGCACTTGGTTTGGGACCAAGGGGTCGCAGGTTCGAATCCTGTCTTCCCGATATCCTTAAAATAATATGGGGGCTTAGCTCAGATGGGAGAGCGCCTGCTTTGCACGCAGGAGGTCAGCGGTTCGATCCCGCTAGTCTCCACCATATATTTAAATGCAATCTAAATTACAACGGCGGCGTAGCTCAGCTGGCTAGAGCGTACGGTTCATACCCGTGAGGTCGGGGGTTCGATCCCCTCCACCGCCACTAATTATTAGTTGTAAATTATATTTAGGACCTTTAGCTCAGTTGGTTAGAGCTAACGGCTCATAACCGTTCGGTCGCAGGTTCGAATCCTGCAAGGTCCATATAATTTTTTTGGAGGAATACCCAAGTTCGGCTGAAGGGATCGGTCTTGAAAACCGACAGGAGCTTAACGGCTCGCGGGGGTTCGAATCCCTCTTCCTCCGCCATTTTTATAATAATTGAATATAATTTATTTACCTAATATTTTTGGAGGAATACCCAAGCCCGGCTGAAGGGATCGGTCTTGAAAACCGACAGGGGCTTAACGGCCCGCGGGGGTTCGAATCCCTCTTCCTCCGCCATTAATATTATTACCGCGGGATGGAGCAGCGGTAGCTCGTCGGGCTCATAACCCGAAGGTCGGTGGTTCAAATCCGCCTCCCGCAATTTTTTATTTTAGGTCCCGTAGTGTAGCGGTTAACACGCCTGCCTGTCACGCAGGAGATCGTGGGTTCGAATCCCATCGGGACCGCCATTATTGTTATGGTTCAGTAGCTCAGTTGGTAGAGCAATGGATTGAAGCTCCATGTGTCGGCAGTTCGACTCTGTCCTGAATCATTTTAATGCAAGCCGGCCTAGCTCAACTGGTAGAGCAACTGACTTGTAATCAGTAGGTTGGGGGTTCAAGTCCTCTGGCCGGCACCATCTTTTTGGAGGGGTAGCGAAGTGGCTAAACGCGGCGGACTGTAAATCCGCTCCTTCGGGTTCGGCAGTTCGAATCTGCCCCCCTCCACCATATAACTTTAATTTAATAGGGGCATATTTCAACGGTAGAATACAGGTCTCCAAAACCTTTGATGTGGGTTCGATTCCTACTGCCCCTGCCATGGCGGTTGTGGTGAAGTGGTTAACACATCGGATTGTGGTTCCGACACTCGTGGGTTCGATCCCCACCATCCGCCCTTTGTATTTTTGGGCTATAGCCAAGCGGTAAGGCAACGGACTTTGACTCCGTCACTCGTTGGTTCGAATCCAGCTAGCCCAGTTTTTTATTGGCGGCATAGCCAAGTGGTAAGGCAGAGGTCTGCAAAACCTCTATCACCGGTTCAAATCCGGTTGCCGCCTCCATCAATATGCGGGAGTAGTTCAATTCTTAGAACACGTTCCTTCCCGGAACGAGGTATAGGTGTAAGTCCTATCTTCCGCTCCAAATTTAATTATATCCCATGCGGGAGTAGTTCAACTTTCAGAACACGTTCCTTCCCGGAACGAGGTATAGGTGTAAGTCCTATCTTCCGCTCCAAATTTAATTATATCCCATGCGGGAGTAGTTCAACTTTTAGAACACGTTCCTTCCCGGAACGAGGTATAGGTGTAAGTCCTATCTTCCGCTCCAAATTTAATATTATTTTCATGCGGGAGTAGTTCAACTTTTAGAACACGTTCCTTCCCGGAATGAGGTATAGGTGTAAGTCCTATCTTCCGCTCCATTGATACTTCCACATAGGAAGTTTTTTATTTATTTAATTGGGCCGGCGTGGCGGAATTGGCAGACGCGCGGGACTCAAAATCCCGTTCCATTGATTTGGAGTGTCGGTTCGATCCCGACCGCCGGTATATATAACGTACTTAGATGTACATGTTAAGCAATCTCATAAGATGGGATTGCTTTTTTATGTTTAAAGTTTGTTAAATGCTAATGCCTTTAATTATTTTACTCAATTGCTTAATATCATTTTATAACATAAGCTATGCAATATTAATATAATTAAAGTAAATATTGTAGTTTTTGGTAAAGTATAATATTATTAGTCTAATGTTATATTTGGAGGAAAATTCAATGGTTAAAACTAAATCAACCAAAATTAAAACAACTAAACCAAATGGAAGGCAATTTTTTGCTAATATCTTACAAGCTGTTGGTGCAGGGGTAGTTATTGCGTTAATACCTAATGCATTATTAGGTGAACTATTAAAATTCTTTAAAGAAGGTAATGAATTATTAGAAACAATATATCAATTAGTAGTTTTGATTCAATCATTTATGGCTTTTATTATAGGTGTGTTAGCTGCACATCAATTTAAATTTAATGGTGCAGGGGCTACGATGATAGGTGTTTCTGCTATGTTAGGTAGTGGAGCTGTTAAAATTACTCCTGATGGGTTTATACTAAATGGTATTGGTGATATTATTAATACTATTTTGGTTGTAATTATTGCTTGCTTTTTATACTTAATATTACAGAATAAATTGGGCTCATTAGAAATGATCTTGTTACCAGTCATAATTCCTGTGGTAAGCGGAATTATTGGTCTATATACATTAAGCTATGTATCTAATGTTACAAAAGGTTTAGGCCATATAGTGCATTCATTCACTGAACTCAATCCATTATTGATGTCAGTGTTAATATGTGTGACTTATTCATTGCTGATGGTAACGCCAATATCGGTAGTAGCTATTGCAACAGCAATTAGTCTATCTGGACTAGGTAGTGGTGCAGCTAATATGGGAATTGTTGCAGCCTGTGTTACATTCCTATTTGGATCAATAAGAGTTAATGGTGCTGGTGTGAATCTAGTATTAATTATTGGTGCAGCTAAGATGATGATACCTGTCTATTTCAGACATTTAATTATCGCGATACCCTTAACAATTAATGGTATTATAGGTGGCTTGATTGCTTACTTTATTGGGATTGAAGGTACACCGATGTCAGCTGGTTTTGGTTATACCGGACTTGTAGGGCCAATTAACGCCTTTAACCGTATGTCTGGAGATCCAACAATGAATATCATATTATTAATTTTTGGTTATTTCATTATTCCTTTTGTTGCAGCATTTTTTGTTCATGAGTTATGTAAAAAATTCATTGGTAAATATACTGATGACATATACAGTTTTGAAATTCCTAAACAGTAATTTTAATTGACCTAATGTATATTAGGTCTTTTTTTATACATAAATAATGCATATTTTGTCTTTTTTATAAAAAAATCACTATTATAGATAGCTTTTGTATAAAAAGTTATTGAATAATATTACGTTATTATGTATAATAATTAATTATATAGAGAGGGGTTAACCATGATGAAACACACTATTAAACTATTTATGGTCTTTATTATATTTATTAGCGCCATAATTACATACATAAATCCTGATGCTCAAGCAGCAGAAGAAGATCAATGGGATAAAATTAAAGAACGTGGAGAATTGAGAGTAGGTTTATCTGCAGATTATGCACCTTATGAATTTGAACATAATGTGAATGGTAAATCTGAATATGCCGGTATTGATATTGATTTGGCAAAGAAAATTGCAAAGGACAATGATGTAAAGCTAAAAATTGTTAATATGCAATTTGATAGTTTGTTAGGAGCAATTAAAACTGGGAAAATCGATTTAATCATTTCTGGAATGACACCAACACCTGAACGTGAAAAAGAGGTAGATTTCTCAAATCCATATATGACGGTTGAACAAAAAATGATTGTTAAAAAGTCTGAGGCAGAAAGATTTCAAAATATAGATGATTTTGCTAATCAAAAAATTGGTGTGCAAAAACAAACACAACAAGAAAAAATTGCTCAAACAGAAATTGAAAATGCACAGATACAATCTTTAACGAGAGTACCTGAAGTTATCATGTCATTGAAGAGTGGCAAAATAAACGGGATGGTTATTGAAGGACCAGTTGCAGAAGCTTACTTGAAACAAAATGAAGATTTAGCATTTGCAGATGACGTGAAATTTAATGAAGGTACGAAACAAACAGCAATTGCAGTACCTAAAAATTCCCCTGAATTAATGCAAAGACTTAATACTACTATTAAAGATGTTGAAGATAAAGGTTTACTAGCAGATTATAAAGCATCAGCTGCAGAAGCAATGAAAAAGGACGAAGGAAATTTCTTTACTAAATATGGAAACTTCTTTATAAAAGGTATTCAAAATACGATACTCATTTCAATTGTGGGAGTAGTGCTAGGTGCAGTGTTTGGTGCATTTATTGCGTTATTAAAACTAAGTAAAGTTAGAGTTTTAAGATGGTTAGCTTCCGCCTATATTGAATTCTTAAGAGGCACACCATTGCTCGTGCAAGTATTTTTAGTTTATTTCGGTACAACTGCAGTATTAGGTTTAAATATTTCTGCATTAATTTGTGGTATGATCGCGCTTGTAATTAACTGTTCTGCATATATTGCTGAAATTATTAGAGCCGGTATAAATGCAGTAGATAAAGGACAAACTGAAGCTGCACGTAGTTTAGGATTATCTTATGGCCAAACTATGAAATCAGTTATATTACCACAAGCTATTAAAAATATTTTACCTGCCTTAGGTAATGAGTTTGTAACAGTAATTAAAGAATCTTCTATAGTATCTGTAATCGGTGTTAGTGAAATTATGTTTAATGCACAAGTTGTTCAAGGTGCCTCATTTGATCCGTTCACACCATTGATCATAGCAGCTATACTGTATTTTATTCTCACATTTACATTATCTAGAATTATGTATTTCTTTGAAGGGAGATTGAAAGTTAGTGATTAATATTAAAAACTTATACAAGTCATTTGGTAAAAATGAAGTTCTAAAAGGTATTGATTTTACTGTAAATCAAGGCGAAGTAGTAGCAATCATAGGTCCTTCAGGTAGTGGGAAAAGTACCTTACTGCGTTGCATGAATCTACTAGAGACGCCAACAAGTGGTGAAGTTATATTTAAAGACAATAATTTAACGAGTAAAGATACAGAATTAGAAAAATTGCGTCAACAAATGGGGATGGTATTTCAAAATTTCAATTTATTTCCGCATAAAAAAGTAATAGATAATGTTATTTTAGCGCCTAGTTTATTAAAAAAAGAGAATCAAAATGACTTGAAAAAAGAGGCCCAGTTGTTATTAGAAAAAGTGGGTCTAGAGGATAAATCTGATGCATATCCAGCACAATTATCTGGTGGTCAAAAGCAAAGGGTAGCAATTGCTAGAGCATTAGCGATGAACCCTGAAGTTCTATTGTTTGATGAGCCGACATCAGCGCTTGATCCAGAGGTTGTAGGAGACGTATTGAAAGTTATGAAAGATCTAGCTAAAGAGGGGATGACAATGGTAGTTGTAACCCATGAAATGCATTTTGCTAGAGATGTAAGTGATAAAGTAGTATTTATGGCTGATGGTGTCATCGTTGAGTCTGGGACACCAGAAGAAGTCTTTGACCACCAACAACATGAAAGAACGAAAAACTTCTTATCAAGAGTTTTGTAATTATTTAATAATAAGACTGAATTGGTAACATAGGATTGTTTAAAATCAATCTTATGTTATTGATTTGGTCTTTTAATTTTTTATATTTAAATTATAATAAAAGTATTATAGCTAATACTCTAAAGCCATACGAATGTGTTAAACTGTAGAATGTATGTTTTTAAGGTGGGGTGTATGAAAATGGATTTAAACCAATTAAAACAAGATGTTATAGACTATGCCCATTCAATTGGTATTGATAGTATTGGTTTTACGACAGCTGATCCTTTCGATGAAATGAAGCAAAAGTTAGTGGATTATCATGCAAAAGGTTATGCATCTGGTTTTGAAGAATCTGATATAGAGTTAAGAACAGAACCGAAATTAAACTTGCCAACAGCGAGATCTATTATAGCAATCGGCGTTGGTTATCCAAATAAATTAAAAGGTGCGCCTAAAAGTGTCCGTGGAGACAGAAGAGGTATGTTTGCCAGAGCTTCTTGGGGGCAAGATTATCATACTATTATGAGAAAACGGTTAGACAAATTAGGTGAGTATTTACAATCTAGAGTAGAAGACGTTGAAATTAAATCAATGGTAGATACGGGAGCATTATCTGATCGTGCTGTAGCAGAACGTGCAGGGCTTGGGTTTGTAGGAAGAAATGGCTTTGTCATCAATCCTGACCTTGGCACATGGACGTATTTAGGCGAGATGCTAGTTAGTATACCTTTTGCTCCTGATGACCCGTTAATCGATAGCTGTGGCGATTGTACGATTTGTGTCGATCGTTGTCCAACAGGAGCACTCGTTGGAGATGGACAGTTAAATAGTCAGAAATGTATTAGTTTTTTAACCCAGACGAAAGGCTATCTCGAAGATGAATATCGTTATAAAATTGGTAATAGACTTTATGGATGTGATACATGTCAACAAGTGTGCCCGAAAAATAAAGGGATTAACACACAACATGACGATATAGTATTAGAACCTGAAATTTTAAAACCAAGACTCGTGCCTTTATTAAAAATGAGTAATAAAGAATTTAAAAATACTTATGGTCATTTAGCAGGAGCATGGAGAGGTAAGAAACCGATTCAACGTAATGCAATTATTGCTTTAGCACATTTTAAAGAAGAAACATCAATACCAGAATTACAAGATGTTGCGTTAGATGATCCAAGACCTATGATCAGAGCTACAGCATATTGGGCGATAGGACAAATTCAAGGCGAGGCTGCTAGACCATTTGTTGAACAACATTATGAAAATGAACTAGAAGAGGTTCAAATTGAAATGTTAAAAGGACTTGAAACGAGGAGCGAAAAATAGAATGACAAATCACATAGTATTATATCAACCACAGATACCAGGTAATACAGGCAGTATAGCAAGAACATGTGCAGGTACATATACACATTTACACTTGATTAAGCCACTTGGTTTCAGTACAGATGACAAGATGTTAAAGCGTGCTGGTTTAGATTATTGGGAAACTGTTAATATTACTTATCATGAAAGTATCGAAGACTTTTTTGAAGCAACAGAGGGCACTTATTATTTATTAACTAAATTTGGAAAGAAAACATATTCAGATTTTGATTTTACTGATACTGCTCATGATCATTTCTTTATTTTCGGACGTGAAACGACAGGATTACCTGACTGGGTGAAAGAAACGTATCAAGAAACGGCATTACGTATTCCTATGAATGATAATATTAGATCATTAAACTTATCTAATACAGCATCATTACTTATTTACGAAGCATTACGACAACAAAGTTTTCCAGAATTACATTAATGAATGCGCTAAATGAATGAAAATAATGTGGTAGATTTGTATAATAGAGATAAGTCTTATAACTTAGCATTTAGTTAATTAAATTGATACATTAGTGATGTTGTGGTTTATCTCCATTACATCAAGGGTATTAATAAAAATAATGCTAGAACGCGTCTTAATAAAAAAGAGGAGTGTAATTACTATGGCAATGAACTTTAAAGTTTTAGAAAATGAAAAAATTGTAGCTGAATATGCTGCAGATATATTAAGAAAACAATTTAACAACAATCCGACGACTATTGCAGGTCTACACCTTTCCAATGATAATTCACCAGTATTAGATGAATTAAAGAAAAATGTAGATAATCATCCTGTAGACTTTAGTCAAATCAACATTTTAGATTATGATGATAATAAATCTTATTTTGAAGCTTTAGGTGTACCTGAAGGTCAAATTTATAATGTTTCATTTAATGAAGACACTGAATCATTTATTAGTGATAAAATTAAAACAAAAGAAAATAAAGGTAAATTGATTACACAAGTACTATCAATTGATACTAATGGTAAATTGAACGTAAGTGTAAAACAAGGTCTATTTTCAGCACGTGAAGTTATATTAATTATCACTGGCGCTGACAAAAAAGAAGTTGTTCACAAATTATATGAAGAAAATGGTAAAACAAACTTTGAACCTTCAGATCTAAAAGCACATCGTATGGTAAATGTGGTTTTAGATGAAGCGGCAGCAGAAGGATTACCTGAAGATGTAAGACATTATTTCACAGCACGTTTTGCTTAATATAAAAATGTGAGGTGATAGGTATGACAAACGAAAAAGATAATAAGCATTTACAAAATGATGCATCTGAACCTGAAAATGAAATGGTCAGTGACTACGAAGATGTAGTAGAACTTGGTAAGGAAATGGAGCAAATTTCTGAGGAAAATGATGAAGCTAAGTTAGATAAATCCCATGATCCAGAAGTTCGTTCAGATTTAAAAGATTAGTTTTAATTTAGCTCTTTGTTGAATTTGTTATTCACAAAGGGCTATTTCTATGTCTTTTTATAGCAATCGAGATTTTAAGAAGATGAATATTTAACTTTTCGATTTTTAAATAACACGATAAATTATTTTCAATTTAAAAAGAAATGCCAAGTTAAAAGTGAATGTGTTATTATTATATCATTATTAGATTTAAGGAGACTTATACATATGTTAAGTAAGTATTGGAAATACATTATGATTAGTGCTGTCATTGTTAATTTAATTTCTATTAAAGGCTTTCCTATGGCAATTGGTGCACTCTACTTACCCGTGTTATTTAAAGTTATAAAATTGCAGATAAATTTATCGCGTGGACTTGTTGATCAAGTTAATGCTTCTACGTTTGTTAAAGGTAATCAAACAGGAATTATTATAAGTGTGATATGTTGTATTGTAATAACTGTATTGTTATTTAAACCATTAGGAGATTTTTATAATGGTTTAACTGGGTTCTTAGGTACATTAGTTACGATTAGTCCTGTTACTATGGTTATCGGTGCGATTCTACTCATATTAACAGCAGTAGGCGTAATACAAGCAGCAAAAGTACAATTCAACAAAATAAACATTACTAAAGAAAGTTAAATTTCATAGTGTTAGATGATTTATGAAAAATACCGTAAAATCTTATTGATTTTGGCGGTATTTTTTTATAGAAAAGTGAAGTGTTCTAGTTAATAAAGTAAAATAATAACTCAGAAATACAGTTTAAAATAAAATAATATGTAAACGCTCTATAATACGATTGCCCCTTTAAAATAATTAATGCTATACTAAAGCTGAATAACGAATAATGAAGGGGAGAATTTGAAATGTCAGTTAGAATTGAACATGATACATTCGGTGAAATTGAAGTACCTGCAGATAAATATTGGGGTGCTCAAACAGAAAGAAGTAAACGCAATTTTCCAGTAGGTAAAGAACAAATGCCAATTGAAGTTGTTTACGGATTTGCTCAGTTAAAAAGAGGGGCAGCTTTAGCTAACAATGAATTAGGAAAACTATCAGATGCTAAAAAAGATGCCATTGTTTATGCTTGTGACCGTGTCATTAATAAAGAGCTAGATGAACATTTTCCATTAGTGGTTTGGCAAACAGGTAGTGGCACACAAAGTAATATGAACGTAAACGAAGTTGTGAGCTATGTAGCTAATGAATATTTAAAATCACAAGGCAGTGATGAAACGATTCATCCGAATGATGACGTTAATAAATCACAAAGTTCAAATGATACATTCCCAACAGCAATGCATGTTGCATTATATAATGAAGTAGAAACAAAACTTGAACCAGCTTTAAAAGCGTTGCGTGATACTTTTAAAGAAAAAGAAGAACAATTTAACGATATTATAAAAATTGGACGTACGCATTTACAAGATGCAACACCTATTCGTTTAGGACAAGAAATTAGTGGATGGCGTTTCATGCTTGATAAATGTGAAACTTTATTAGGCGAATCAAAAGCACACATTTTAAATTTAGCGATTGGCGGTACAGCTGTAGGTACAGGTATTAATGCACATCCAGAATTTGGCGATAAAGTAGCTAAATTCATTTCAAAAAATACAGGTTATGCATTTGTATCATCTGAAAATAAATTCCATGCTTTAACAGCACACGACGAAGTGGTTCAATTACATGGTACTTTAAAAGCATTAGCAACTGACTTGATGAAAATTGCTAATGATATAAGATGGCTAGCATCAGGTCCGCGTGCAGGGCTTGCTGAATTATCTATTCCTGAAAATGAACCAGGTTCATCTATTATGCCAGGAAAAGTAAATCCGACACAATGTGAAATGTTAACAATGGTAGCAGTACAAGTTATGGGTAACGATGCTGCAGTAGGTATTGGAAGTTCTCAAGGTAATTTTGAGCTTAACGTATACAAACCTGTCATTTTGCATAATACATTACAATCAATTTATTTATTAGCAGATGGTATGCAAACATTTAATGAAAATTGTGCAGTTGGTATTGAGCCAATTCATGAAAATATAGATAATTATTTAAACCAATCATTAATGCTAGTGACTGCTCTAAATCCACATATTGGATATGAAAATGCTGCAAGTATTGCTAAAAAAGCACACCGTGAAGGTCTTACATTAAAAGAATCTGCGATACAATCAGGTCATGTGACCGAAGAACAATTTGAACAGTGGATCAAACCTGAAGACATGGTTGAACCAAAATAAAAAATACTTTAAAAAGCCAACGCTTCTTTAAATAGAAGGTGTTGGCTTTTTTTGTAATATATTAATATGATTTAAATTTCATCGTCCATACTTACTGAAATTGTTTCTTGCGTAAGTGGGTGGATAAATTCAATTTTATAACTATTTAATTGAAGTTGTCTTAGTGTTGAATTACCGTATAATGGATCACCAATTACTGGATGGCCAATTTCAGCTAAGTGAACACGAATTTGATGGGTCCTACCTGTATCTAATTTTAAATCTACTTCGCTTACATCTTCTTTAATCATTTTAGAATTAATAATATGTGTAATTGCAGTTTGTCCAGTAGGTGACACTCTACGTTTATTTGAGTGGAATTTATCTTTGCCAATTGGCATATCAATCGTTTGTGGTTTGATAGGTAATAAACTGTGCACATTTGCTTTATAAATACGATCAATTTCATTTTCTTCCAACATACGGTCTAAAATTTTCTTCATTAATGGATTTTTAGCAACAATCAATAAACCAACTGTTTCTTGGTCTAAGCGGTGTATTGGCTCAACGTAATCACTCTTGACTGTATAGATAACGTGATTCATGAGTGTATTACTCTCTTTTAAATCATTCGGGTGTGTTTTAACACCTTTTGGTTTCATTACAACAGCGATATCGTCATCTTCGTAATAAATCTGAGCGTAGCGATAACTTGGTAAATAATTGCTTACTTCTTCTGGTGTAGGAATATAAGCTATGTCACCAGTGTTTACTTTAGACATTAATGTTGCCGGTTCATCGTTAATTGTAATTAACTTAGACATATTTAAATTATGTAAGTCTTTTTTTGGTAAGTGCAATTGTTGAAAAATTTCTCTCAATGTTAATTGATTATATTTAATAGGGATTTCAAATTTCATAGTATCCTCCTTGATTATCATATATAATCATACCATAAACAACGTGTTAAAAATATTAGACATAGTAATTCTATGAAATTTATTTTATTGTTAATTAAATCATTTTGTAGGTTAATCGTAACTATATTTTTCAATTAGTTTATGAGTCTGTATAATATATGTAAAGTAATATTGTATAAAAAGAATGGACTGGTTAAATGGAAAAACCGACTAGACTTGCTTTATTAAAAGAAATTGCAGAATTTTTAAATGTAGAAACAGAAACATATAGTATGATGCAAGGTGCATTGAAGTCTTTAATTCAAGGAAGCGAGTTTACAACAGGCTGGATTTTCTTTATTGATGATTCAGGTCAACATGAGCTTGTATCTCATATAGATTTACCAGGCGCATTAGCCAAACAAAATTGTAAATATATGTGTGAAGGCACGTGCTGGTGTGTTCAAGCTTATCAAAATAAGAAATTGACCAAAGCTTCTAATATCATTAATTGTTCGCGTATCAACCTTGCAAACCGTGCATATCATGATGAAACAGATGGTGTCACGCATCATGCAACTGTACCGTTAAGGTCAGGGGAAGAACAATTCGGACTCTTAAACGTTGCTACACCACATACAACGCATTATAGTGAAGAAGATTTAGAAATGCTTGAGTCTGTAGCATTTCAAATTGGCTCTGCAATCAAACGTATTTGGCTAACGGATCAAGAAAAAGAAGCAGCTCGCATAAGTGAACGAAATCGCTTAGCAAGGGATTTACATGATTCAGTGAATCAAATGCTTTTTTCTGTAAAATTAACAGCCCATGCAGCTGAAGGAATTACTAATGAAGAAGTATCACGCAAGGCGTTTCAAGTGATAGAACAAACAAGTCAACAAGCTGTTAACGAGATGCGAGCTTTGATTTGGCAATTAAAGCCAGTTGGATTAGAACAAGGTTTAGTTAACGCACTGAAAAAATACAGCATGCTTTTACAACTTGAATTAACTGTTAAAGTAGATGGTCTGATCAATTTGCCAAGTATAATTGAAGAAAATATTTATCGTATTATACAAGAAGCAATGAATAATACAAAAAAACATGGTGGTACCAAACAAATAGAGTTATCGTTGATTCAAAAAGATAGCTATCTAACTATTGATATAGTAGATCAGGGCAAAGGATTTAATATTAATAAATCTAATCCACCAGACTCTCATGGTTTAAGTAATATGAGACAACGTACAAAATTGATTAATGGTAAATTAGAAATAGATTCAGCTCAAAATAAAGGCACTACAATTCATATAGCAGTTCCATTATAGTTTTTTTGAAAGGAAGTTTAACATGCATCGAATTATACTCGTGGATGATCATCATATCGTAAGACAAGGATTAGAATTCCTATTATATACTGTTGATGATATAGATGTTATAGGAGGGTTTTCAGACGGTAAATCTTTCTTTGAATATTTAGAAACAAATGAATTACCTGATATTGTATTATTAGATTTAGTTATGCCAGAAATGAATGGTATTGAAATTACAGAAATGATGAAAAAGTCGTATCCAGAAGTGAAAATTTTAGTCCTTACAAGTTATGTGGACGATGAACATGTCATTTCCGCAATTGATAAGGGTGCAGATGGATACGAGATGAAAGATGTAGAGCCAGACCAATTAATAAAAACAATTAAGAAAGTACTTTCAGGCGAGAAAACGATACACCCTCAAGCGCAAAGTGTCATCGAAGCGGTGAGTAAAAAGCCACATTTTACTAATAAATTATCAAAGCGTGAATCTGAAGTGCTAGCAGAGATGACTAAAGGTAAAACAAATAAAGAAATTGCAGAATCATTATTTGTTTCTGAGAAAACTATAAAAACACATGTGAGCCATATTTTTAACAAACTTCAAGTAACTGATCGCACACAAGCAGCGATATATGCGATGCAAAACAATCTCATATAATATAGCGAATCTACAGTGTTGGAAGCGGATTCATTTTTTTGTAATTATTTTCAAATTTTGCTTTTATTTATATAAAATTACTATATAATACAGAGTAATAAACAATAGGGGGGATAATGCAATGAAAACAAAAAACCTTTCAATGAAGATTGTCATAGCATTAATATTAGGTATTGCCATTGGTTCAATTTTTAATATGTTTGCACAGTCTGCATTCGTAATTAATGTTGATAAATACGTGTTTAATGTTATTGGACAAATTTTCTTGAATTTAATATTTATGTTAGTAGTGCCAGTAGTATTTGTATCAATCGTTTTAGGAGTGGTAGGGGTTGGGGACCCGAAACTACTTGGTGGTATAGGTTTAAAAACAATTACATTCTTTTTAGCAACTACAGCTTTAGCAATTACAATTGCTATGGTTTTGGCATTGATATTTAATCCAGGAGAAGGTAAATCTGATTTATTAAATAGTGAAGATGTTTCTAGTTATCAAAAAACTTTAGATAAAGAAGAGGGCTCACAAAGTGCTGCAGCCAGTCAATCGTTCGATCAAACTTTAATTAATTTATTTCCAAAGAATCCATTACAATCAATGACTGATGAAAATATGCTTCAAATTATCACATTTGCTATTTTTATTGGGGTCGGTCTTATTATGGTTGGTTCCAAAGCACAAATGGTACATAAATTTTTTGAACAAACCAACGAAGTACTCATGTACATCGTGACAATGATTATGAGTGTCTTTGCACCAATTGGTACGTTTGGTTTAGTTGCACATGCATTTACAGGAGCAGGTTTTGGTGCTATTAAACAATTAGGTATGTACTTCTTTATCGTATTGTTAGCACTCGCAATTCATTTCTTTGTAGTTTATGGATCGGCAGTTAAATTTATAGGGAAAACAAGTCCATTGAAATTTTTCAAAGCATTTATTCCAGCGATTTCGCTTGGATTTAGTGCTTCTAGTTCGACAGCAACGTTACCAGTATCACTAAGATGTACGAAGAAAATGGGAGTGAGACCTGAAATTGCATCCTTTGTTCAACCTTTAGGTGCGACAATTAATATGGATGGTACAGCAATTATGCAAGGGGTAGCAACTATCTTTATTGCTCAAATTTCAGGCGTGGATCTTTCATTTGGTCAACTTATTACTGTAGTAGTGATTGCAGTTGTAGCATCAATTGGAACTGCAGGTGTGCCAGGTGTTGGTTTAATTATGTTAGCAATGGTATTAAATGCAGTGGGACTAGATCCAGCAGCAATCGGTATTATTTTAGGTATAGATAGATTGTTAGATATGACAAGAACATCTGTTAATATTACTGGTGACGCAGCTTGCGCATTAATTATTTCAAACGCAGCAGACAGAAAAGACGCTAAAAAGGCTCAAGCATAACTAGTTAAGGGTATTTTAATAAAAAAGCCTCTCATTCAATTGTTTGAATGAGAGGCTTTTTTAAATGCCAATTTAAAAATATGTATAGTTGTTAATTTAGATGAAAGTAAAATACATTGATTTCTAAAGTAAGAATGACTTCACACTTTAAATTTTATTAATGGAGTTGTAAAGTTCTATAAATTGTTTACCATCTTTACGCTTCACTTGATCGAAAATCCACGATTCGCCATCGTTATCTATTATGACAATGCGGAATGGAGAAAATGAAAAACCAAATTTAATATTTTTAATTTCTTTAAAGTGAAAAGTGTCTTTAATTTCTGTTCCTTTCAGTACACCACTTGCTTGAAAGTAAATTTTATCATTTAGAAGTGTTAAAGTACCTGGAATTGCTTGAGCTGTATAAACTTTCATAGCAGCGTATAGCGAAATCTTTGGATGGTGAGCTTTTAATGTCATAATAAACCCTCAGTCTTTAGTGGAATTTTTCCTAGTATATCATTTTTAAATGTATGCAACAAATAAGGAATTAACTTAATATAAATTAAAATTACAAATTTAAATAGAAGCAGAAAGTTTTTCAGAATATATTTATATAAAAACTTTAAAAATTCAGAATATTTTTCAGTGTTATAACCATGTTGCAAGATAATCAAAATAAATTGCAATATATTAAGGAGGAATTTTCTATATGGATACATTAAATTTTGTGAAAAGTAAGGGGTTAGTAAGTTTAATGTTTGCTGCTTTGATTATTTCGTTAGTAGGTGTCTTCAATAGTGCAAGTGCTGCAAGTATAGATAATTCTGTAGAAGTGGGCAAGAAGGATGATAGTACAATACATCTTAAATTAAAAGAGGGTATCAAGGGTACTCAAGCTGACGATGGGGCGGTTACGCTTACTGATGAAGATGGAGAATCTAAAGAATTACCTACGGAAGTAGAAAAAGACGGAGAAACAGTTAAGATAAAATATACAGAAACTGACGATGGATATGATATGGAAGTTTTAAGTAAAGAGACTACTAGTACGCAAGCAGCTTCAATTTAACAAGTTTTTGTTTTAAAATGGATTAACTCTCTAAATATAAATTTTAAGAGATTAGAACATAAGTAATCATGATGAAGTAAATCATTTAAACTAAAAAAGAGCCTTTATAGGCTCTTTTTTAGTTTATTAATTTTATTGATATTCTCTAGTTTTATATTTGCTATTACTGTTTGTACTATTAATTAAATACAATTGTTTTATTTCCTTTTGTAACAATTACTTTGTGTTGTACATGGTATTCCACAGCTTGTGCTAACACACTTGATTCAACATGACGACCAATTTTTCTTAAGTCTTGGACATTATAACGATGAGTAATGCGCGTTACATCTTGATCAATGATAGGGCCTTCATCTAAGTCAGAAGTTACATAGTGACTCGTAGCTCCGACAAGTTTCACTCCACGTTCCCAAGCTTGTTTATAAGGATTTGCTCCAATAAATGAAGGTAAGAAGGAATGATGAATATTGATGATTTGATTTGGGTATTGGCTCACGAAATGATCACTTAGAATTTGCATATATTTTGCTAATACAATGAGTTCAATTTCGTGTTTAGCACAAATATCTAAAATGTCTTTTTCAACTAAATCTTTTGCATTATTACTAGGTATGTAATAAAAAGGAATATTAAACGTTTCTGCAAAATGTCTATTATTTTCGTGATTACTGACAACACATACAATTTCCGCAGGTATTTCTCCACGTTTCACTCTCAGTAAAACTTCATTAAAAGCATGGTCTTCTTTTGAAACAAATAATGCGATTTTAGTTTTATGACTATTATCGAATAAATCAAATTCGATATCATTTTCACTTAGTGTTTTTTCTAAAGCTTCTTTTACTAAGGGTACTTTATTAAATTCAAATCTTAAATATAATTTTCCATCCGCATCTTGTGCATGACCATATTCAGTAAAATGATCTAAATGTAAAATATTAGAATCATATTGTGAAATGATATTTGTGATTAATGATGTAATTCCAACTTTGTCTGAACATGTAGCTAGTAATATGTATTTATCTTCCATTTTAAGCACCTCTAATTTGAAAAGTAACTCAGAGTATAATGAAAATTCAGAAAAAAGTAAACGATTATAGCTCAATTTAATAACTTTTAAAATTTTTTAATCTTTTTCTATGCGTAAATAGGTAAAGTAGGCTATAATGATAAATAGTGTTTTTATCTTAAAAGAGTAATAAGTAATTTAGGAAAATGACACTTTTCACAAAAATAATACGCTTACAATCAAAATGTTTTTGTTTGTAACTTATTTATAAGATATAAGATTGATTATTTTGATAATTGCGCCAATGATAAAAAACGATGAAAATTTCATTTCACTCTTTTATTTTCTTGAAAATTGTATTAAGATGTAATTTGTGTTTCAAGAAGCGTGTATTATTGCAATTTCTTGTGTCCGGATAAAATATTCTTTTATGAAAGGTAGATTAAAGTAATGGATAGACAGCAATTCACAGATTTAATTCAAACAAAATTTAAAATGGTACGTATTGAAGCAGGTTATACGCAAGATACGATGGCCCAAACTATTGGTCTTTCAAAAAAGACATTAGTACAAATAGAAAAAGAGAGAGTATTACCTAACTGGACTACGTGTGTGTCAATTTGTGCATTATTCAGAGATTCAGATGTTTTAAATAGTACTTTTGGTTGTGATCCTTTAGAAATGGTACAAACGATTTCTCGTAATCATTGTGCATACCCTAACCATTCAACAACAAGTGACATATACTGGAATACGATTGATAGCCGCAACGGATTTATATTACAAAGTAATAAAGTAAGTGATATCTATCGTGTGCTTAATAATGAAACGCAACCAATATTTGGAACGTCTAAATTAAGAGAAGCTGAAACATACTTCGGCAGAATATCAAAAGAAGAATTAATGCACGTATAATATTAATTCATTTTGTGATAGGAGAATCATTATTTATATAATTGGGTGACATGGGACTTTAAATTGTATATGAATGATTTAGTCACTTTACTCTACTTGACCTAAACAAAGATTTAGGTCTTTTTTTATTTGGTTGTTTTGTAACTTTGTTATAGTTACTGGTGATATTTAAGATAAATTAAGTAACTAAATTTGAAAAGTAAGATATTTTTATTACACATTTTTATAGTAAGTATTATACAATGTAAAAATGATTGTAATTTAAAATAGTCTTTCAATAAAACAGAAATAAAGTTTAGAATTCAAAGGAGAAATCATCTATGCAAACTTTTTTAATAATTGTATTTATGATGGTGATTGGGTCATTGATAGGTGGAGTAACAAATATTTTAGCAGTTAGAATGCTATTTCATCCATTTAAAACCTATTATATTTTTAATAAACGTGTGCCCTTTACACCTGGATTAATACCAAAACGTAGAAAAGAAGTCGCTGATAAGATTGGTCAAGTTGTTGAAGAACACTTATTAACGGAAAGTTTAATCCAATCAAAATTAAATGCACCATCTTCAAGACAAGCAATTGAAGAAGTATTACTCAATCAAATTCAAAAATTAAAACAAGAACATATGACATTGCAATATTTTGCTGATAAGTTAGATTTAGATGTTACGCAGTTAGCAAATGAAAAATTAGACTTAGTGATTTCAAATAAATTAGATGAATTTTATCAAGATAATCAAACTACACCTATCAAGCAGATTATTCCTGAAGAGATAGAAGCTAGCATTGATAGTAAAATAGATTTAGTTCCTGATTTATTATTTGAAAGAGCAAGTGTGTACCTCAATTCAGAAAAAGGTGCGGCTGATATTGCATCTATGTTGGAGACTTTCTTCAACGAGAAAGGTAAAATAGTTGGCTTATTACAAATGTTTATGACTAAAGAGAGTATTGCTGATCGTATTCAGCATGAACTTATTCGTTTAACTAAACATCCTAAAGCTAAGGCAATTGCAAAACAGGTCATTGATAATGAATATGAGACTATGAAAGCTAAAAATTTAAATGAACTTGTTAGTGAAAGTCAGTACAATTCATTTAAAACTTCTGTAACTGAATTAGCCGTTGGTTATTTAGATGTAGATAAAGTATCAAAACAATCGTTTAATACTTTAATGCCAAGCTTTATTCATTTCTTAGAAAGCAAAGTTTGTCAAAAACTAACAGATGTTATCATAGAGAATATATCTAAACATATATCTCCAATCATGAAAAAAATTAATTTAAGACAAATGATTGAAGAACAAATTAATACATTTGATTTAGCTTATATAGAAAAATTAATTATTGATATCGCAAATAAAGAACTGAAATTAATTATGCTTTTAGGTTTTTTATTAGGGGGCATAATAGGGCTATTACAAGGCGTAATTGCAATTTTTGTATAACATATTAAATTATGTTATTGTAATACCGATGTGGTTTTCACACATATACAAAAAAGGAGTGAAGCATAGTGGCAGTAAATTTACACGATCATGCAAATCAATTAGAACAAGCTTTAAGAGAAAGTGATGAATACCAAGCTATTCAAAAAGCTTATGCAAATGTTAAAGAAAATAAAGAGTCAAAAGAATTATTTGACGAATTCCGTGAAACTCAATTAGACTTCCAACAAAAACAAATGCAAGGTGAAGAAATCGGTGAAGAAGAGCTACAAAAAGCACAAGAACAAGCTCAAAAAATCGAAAATGATTCAAACATTTCAGAATTAATGGCTGCTGAACAAAACATGAGCCAAATCTTCCAAGAAATCAACCAAATCATTGTTAAACCTTTAGACGAAATCTACGCTGACTAATATCAATTAATCAGATTTTTGATTTCCAGCTACAATACATTTTATGTATTGTAGCTTTTTTTGTTTTATCGACTGAATCTTAGACAATGTGGTAAAATATAGAGATACAAGGTATTCGCATGCACACATCTTAAAATTTGAATAAGTAACCAATTCATTTATAGATTGTCTTGCATGTATCATCTTAAATAAACCTTTAGATAAAGGAGAACTGTACTGTATGGTGAAATTTATTCATTGTGCTGACTTACATTTAGATAGCCCATTTAAGTCAAGAAGCTATTTAAGTCAGTCGATTTTTGAAGATATGCAAAAAAGTGCGTACGAAAGCTTTAAAAAAATAGTAGATTTAGCATTGAATGAAGAAATAGATTTTATGATTGTTTCTGGTGATTTATTTGACCAACAGAACCGGACATTACGTGCAGAAGTGTTTTTGAAAGAGCAATTTGAGCGCTTATCTAAAGAACAAATATTCGTATACATTTGTCACGGCAATCATGATCCATTATCTTCAAGTATTGGTACAGAATGGCCAGATAACGTTTCAGTGTTCTCAGAAAATGTAGAAACTTATCAAACAATTACTAAAAATGGTGAAGAAATCTACCTTCATGGGTTTAGTTATCAAAATGATGCAAGTTACGAAAATAAATTAGATGCTTATCCATCAAGCCAAGGACAAAAGGGAATCCATATTGGCATACTTCATGGTACATATAGTAAATCTAGCACTAAAGACCGTTATACAGAATTCAGATTAGAAGATTTAAACAATAAGCTGTATCATTATTGGGCATTAGGTCATATTCATGAACGTCAACAATTAAGTGATATGCCTCAAATTCACTATCCAGGGAATATACAAGGCCGACACTTTAAAGAATTAGGCGAAAAAGGTTGTTTGTTAGTAGAAGGTGACGATCTAAATCTTGAGGCTAAATTCGTACCTACACAATTTATTCGTTTTGAAAAAGCAACGCTTGAAACAGATAAAACATCTAAGCAAGGTCTTTTTGAAGCAATTCAAACATTTAAAACACAAGTGAGAAAAAAAGGTAAATCCATTTATCAATTAAAGGTTATTGTTAATTCCGATCAAATGATACCTGAACAAGACGCGTTACAAGTTCATGAAATGATTAGTGATTATGAAGAAAATGAGCATAACTTTGTATTTATTGAAAATTTAACAATCAATAATAAATATGAAGATCAAAATACATTAGTAAAAGAATTTTCACCAGAATTAATCGATGACAACACTGTGTATGATAAAGCTATGAACGATTTGTATTTAAATCCAAAAGCTTCTAAATATCTTGAAAATTATAGTGATTTTGATCGACGTGGTTTGATTGAACATGCCGAAGAATTATTAAAGTCAGATATGAGGGAGGAATAATATGAAAATTAAATCGTTAGAGATATATGGTTATGGCAGATTTATACAAAGAACAATTGAATTTGATGAGACTTTCACTGAAATATATGGTGAAAATGAAACTGGAAAATCTACGATACAAGCTTTTATTCACTCCATTCTATTTGGTTTTCCAACAAAGAAAGAAAATGAGCCTCGATTAGAACCACGATTAGGTAATCAATATGGCGGTAAATTAACTTTAATTCAAGACGATGGTACATTAGTTGATGTTGAGCGTATAAAAGGTAGTGCAGTGGGTGATGTGAAAGTTTATTTACCTAATGGCACGATTAAAGATGAAAATTGGTTGAAAAAAGAATTGAATTTTATTTCTAAACGTACATACCAAGGTATTTTTTCTTTTGATGTACTTGGGCTACAAGATATTCATAAAAATATGGATGAGACTCAATTACAAAATTATTTATTACAAGCGGGTGCATTAGGTTCTACAGAATTTACTAGTATGCGTGGCATTTTAAATGAGAAAAAAGAAATGTTATATAAGAAAAATGGACGTAATCCAATTATTAATCAGCAATTAGAACAGTTGAAAGAATTAGAGGGTCAAATAAGAGTAGAAGAGTCGAAGTTAACTACTTATAAAAGACTTGTAGATGATAAAGATAAATCAGAACGCAGGTTAGATAATATAAAGCAAAATCTAGCACAGTTATCAAAAATGCATAACGAGAAACAAAAAGAACTCACTTTGCACGAACAAACACAAGAGTGGAAAACGCTAGAATCTCAACTTAATATTGAACCAGTACTTTTCCCTGAACAAGGTATTGATCGCTATGAATCTGCAAAAATTCAAACCCAAAACCTTAAAAGAGATTTAGGCTTAAGAGAAGAAAAGTTAGCACATCTTAAATCAGAAAACGAAAAAATTAATGTTCCGAAACAAAGTGATATAGATGCTTTCAATCACTTACACCAACAAGAGAATGAAATTAAACAAAAAGAATACGAACTTAAAGCTATTGAAAAAGACATCCAAGATAAAGAACGCGAAAAGACAGGCCTGAAGTCCAATATTGGTTGGCATGATGTGCATCATCAAGCTGACAGTTCAGAAGCAATGAAAAGTTTTGTAAGTAATCAAATTAAAAACAAACAAGAACAAACTGCATTTGTACAACAATTAGAACGTAATATCGAAGAGAATAAAATTGATCAAGAGACCAATGCTACGGAAATAGATGCTTTAGAAGCAGATATTGTACCTGAAGAAAATTTTGAAAAGAAAAAACAATATAATAAACAAGTATTCGAGCTTCAAGAAAAGAATAACCTTTACCAAAAAATGAAAGAGGCTTTTGATAAAGATCAACAAGAAAATGAGAAAAAACAGAATCTATTACGCATAAGCTTAATTATCTTAGCAGTAATAAGTATAGTACTAACGATTTTCTCATTCATATCTGCGAACATACTCTTTGGCGTTGTATTTGCGATATTGTCAGTCATATTTATCATAGGCGTTTTCTTTGTAAAATCTAAAGAAATAGGTCATAGTGAAACTTTCTCAAAAGAAATAGATGATTTGCAACGACAAATTACGCATTTAGAAGATAATTATGATCTCGACTTTGATTTGGATGATCAGTACCGAGTGCGAGAACAGTTGCATAGTACAGTTAAGACAAAAGAAGCACTTGATAAAAAAGCCGAGTATTTAGCAACGAGTTTAGAACAAGCTCAAAAACAGTACCAAGAAGCCCAAGACAGTATTCACAAAGTTAAATCAGATTTACATTTATCTGATAAAATGTCAGATGAACTGATCATTGATAGTATTGGCACAATGAATAAGATTAAAGACCATGATAAACACATCGATGAACTTAAAGAACAAGCTCGTCAATTACGTGAGTCATTAGAAGCCTTTTATGCGCATGCTAAAGAAATTACAAATAATCAATTTACGTATTTTAATGATTTATCATTATTCCATGACATCAGACAGTGGCTTAAAGAAGAAACAACTAATCTTGAAAAATGGAATAGAAACGATGAGCAAATCAAATTAATTGAGAGTGAAGTATCGCAACTACGCAATCGATTAAACGAAAATAATAATGTGATTACACAGTTATTTAGCTATGTAAATGCATCTGATGAAGAAACTTATTACCAACACCATGTACAATATCAAAATTACCAACAACAAATGACTAGGTTTAATGATTTATCGAAATACCTAGAGAATCAAAATTATAATTATGATTTAAGTTCAAGGTTAAGTGAAAAGACTTATGCGCAATTAACGCACGAAGATGAAGTCTTAGCACGTCAAGTAGACGAATATAATGATCAATATTTAGAAATGCAGTCAGAAGTTAGTGACTTAAACGCAAAAATAACTGATATGGAGACAGACAAGACATTAGCTGATTTAAGACATAGATTCCATATTCTTAAAAATAAAGTAAATGACGAAGCAAAAGATTGGGCAAGTCTGAGTTACTTACAATCTTTAGTAGAAGGTCACATTGCACAAATTAAAGATAAACGTTTACCAGAAGTGATAAGCGAAGCAACTGATATATTTACGCATTTAACAAATGGTCATTACGTACAAGTGACTTATGCAAATGATGAATTAATGGTGAAACAGCAAAATGGTCAAATGTATGAACCAGTAGAACTTAGTCAGTCTACTAAAGAAATACTTTATATTTCATTACGTTTGAGTTTAATCAAAACGTTAAAACCATACTATCCATTCCCTATTATTATTGATGATGCATTTGTACATTTTGATAAGCAACGCAAAGAAATTATGATGAATTATTTAAGACAAATGCCAAAAGACTATCAAATTTTATTCTTTACATGTGTGAAAGATACAAGTGTGCCTTCAAAACAAATCATTACTTTGAATAAATTCGAGGAAGGCGGTAAATAATGAGAAACGTAGAAAATTTAAAGCCTGGAGATTCTGTAGATAACTTTTTTCTAATTCACAAAGCAATACAAGGTGTGACAGCTCAAGGTAAAGATTATATGACACTACATTTGCAAGATAAAAGTGGAGATATAGAATCTAAATTATGGACGGTTTCAAAAGAAGACATGAAAATATTAGAGCCTGAACAAATCGTCCATGTTACTGGTGATGTTATCAATTATCGTGGTAGAAAACAGATGAAAATCAATAAAATAAAGTTAGCAAAACCAGAAGATAATATGAAAACTCAAGATTTTGTTGATGGTGCACCATTAACACCAGATGAAATTCAAGAAGAAGTTTCACATTATATGCTAGATATTGAAAATGCTACATTACAACGTATTACTCGTCATTTGATACGTAAGCATCAGGAAGCATTTTTCACATTCCCAGCTGCAAGTACACATCATCATAACTTCTCTAGTGGTTTAAGCTATCATGTATTAACGATGTTGCGTGTTGCAAAATCTATATGTGATATTTATCCTTTACTTAACCGTAGTTTATTATATAGTTCAATTATTTTACATGATCTAGGCAAAGTAAGAGAATTAAGCGGGCCAGTTGCTACATCGTACACAGTAGAAGGTAATTTACTTGGTCACATCTCCATAGCAAGTGATGAAGTTGCAGAAGCGGCAAGAGAGTTGAATCTTGATGGAGAAGAAGTACTTTTATTGCGCCATATGATTTTAGCACATCATGGTAAGATGGAATATGGTTCTCCTAAGTTACCGCATATGAAAGAAGCAGAAATATTATTCTTTATTGATAATATCGATGCAAAAATGAATATGTTTGAAAAAGCATATAAGAAAACGGATAAAGGTCAATTTACTGAACGTATTTTTGGTCTAGAAGGCAGACAGTTTTATAATCCAACGTCACTAGACTAATCTCGTCATTGTTTATATAAGAGGGTAGTTTGGAACATCAATAGTTCATCCTCAAATAAAATATAAAAAAGGCTGATAGAATCCTTTTGGGATCTATCAGCCTTTTTGAATTTGTGTTAGCTATTTCAGGATCTCTGTGATGGACTATTATTGTCCTGTAGACATTCCAGCGCCACCTTGTTGCATAGCTTGTTGTTGTTGCTGCTGTTGTTGCTGTTGTTTTATTTTTTCTGGGTTTAAGATTGAATCTTCAATAGCTTTTTTGATATCTCTATCTTTATAGTCTACATTATATTCATCTAATAATTCTTTGTATGCATCTGTTAATAATTTAGGCTCTTTTTGTACTTTAGATTGTAATAATTGAGATTTAAGTTTATCTTTTTGTTTATCAAAGTCGTCTTCTTTGTCTGCTTTAATAATGTGATAACCATAATCTGTTTTCACTACTTTAGAAATTTCTCCTTCTTTAAGTTTAAAGAGTGCTTTTTCAAATTCATCTTCCATTTGGCCTTTCATAACATAGCCTAAGCTACCGTCTTTTTTAGCTGATGATTTATCCCCTGATTCTTCTTTTGCGATTTCTCCGAATTTGTCCGGATCTTTATCGACTTGTTTTTTGATTTTTTCTGCTTTTGCTTTTGCATCTTTATCTGATAAACCTTCTTTATCATCTTCGTTTTCTTTCACTTTAATTAAGATATGAGAACCTTTTTTAGTGTTTTCTTTGATTTCTTTATCTGATACTTCGACTTTATCATTAAGTAATTCTTTTTGATAAGCTTGTGTTTTCTTCTGTTCTTTATAATCACTTATAGACATTTTTTGCTGTTTTAACATACTTTCAAATTGTTCTTTACCGCCATATTGTTTCTGTTCTTTTTCGACTTCTTTATCAATATCTTTCGTATTAACTTCGTCTTTATATTTATCTGCTAGTAATTTGTTTAATAAGATTGAGAATGAACTGTTGGCAATTTGTTCATCGCCCATTTTGCTCATGACATCTTCTACTTTAACGTCTCCAGCTTTTGATGAAATAATCGTATCATCTTTTGAATCTGTTGCACTACTACCACAAGCACTTAATAGCAACGCGCTTGCTGTAACCGGAAGTATAACTTTTTTAAATGTTTTCATGGTTGGAAACTCCTTTTGTAATAATAACAACGTAAATATAACATATTATGCTGTGTTCACCAATAAGAAACCCTGTTTCTAGGACTATAGTATTAGTAAATTTATAAAAAAATAGATTATTAAAATTAATTTGAATTAAAAACAAAAAAGTGGGATAGAAATCAAAATTTAAAATTTGATTTCTATCCCATCCATAATACTTATTAGGTATCTGATAGTTATTATGCAATCTCCAATTTACATGTGTAACATAGCATACTGGATTTATGGCAAAGTCACTTCACTTTATTGTTCATATTTAGTGTCAACTTTATTTAAAATATTAATGCCTGTTTGATGTTCTTCTATATATGAACCTTCATTGGAAAATAGTATTATTTTTAAATAAAGAAAATCCATTACTGAATAACCCATATTTAATGCAAGAATAAACATAAAGTAATGACCAAATTGTGGGAATTGTATGCTGGCATATGCACAGATGCTCGTAATAATGATTACAGGTGTAATTAAATCAAAACAAAAATAATATTTATTAACAGGTGTGTTCACATACGTATTATAAAAAGGTACGGATTTATGTCGCACTAATTTATATTTTTTGAAAGATTTATAATAAGGAAACAGAAATACTAAATGAATTGCTTTATGAATAGGGTATAAGATCACCACTAATACTAAAAATACTAAAAAATATTGATCTGTTAATTTCGTATTGGAAAAAAAATACAAAATCTCATAGGCAATCAAGAATGTAATGATCGTTGTGACTAAACTTAGAAATGCTATTCTAGGTAAGCCGAAACGTGCATTAATATCAATTTGGCGTGTACATAGATACATAACTAAATCATGCTCCTCTACTTAATAAATAACAGCACTTATATACTTTCGTATTATCTATCCTAACAGGAAAAAGGTCAAGATAATTTTGAATATGAAATAGGGCGTATATTAAAGAAGAAATAAGCAATCAATTGAATACTTTTATATAAGGTTTTATCAGTATATAAAAAGAGCTGTAAACCTCATTATGGACAATGCTTAGGTTTACAGCTCTATGTTTAGGCTTGATAGATGTTTAGCATAAAATCAATTGAATAACTGTAAGTTATTTATCTTTTTCAAAAGTTTTACTAATTTCTTCGCCACGATTTTGTAAATTCTCGATATGAGACTGTAATTTTTCAATGTTAGGATTGATATCAGATTTGAAATCACCAATCATTGTTTTTACCTCGTCACCAATCGTACTGCCAAATTCTGTACTTTCAGATTTAATTTGAGAGATATAATTCGTAATATCATTTATACTTTGCTTAATGGTATTAATTTCTCTATCAACTTCTGATTCAGCGCCGGCAGGTTTTTTTATTTGTGCATTGAATTGGTTAGACTCTCTTTTATCGCGGTTCATCAAAGCAAAGCCAAGACCAGTTGCAACGCCAGCACTAAGACCTAATAATATTTGAGCTGTTTTCATAAAAATTCTCCTCATTTCTAAATAATATCGCATTCTTTAATATGTTTTATATACCCCATATGAGATAAAATAAGCATATTTAGTCGAATTGAGCTGCTATTTCTTGTGCGAGTTTAGCTTTTTGGTCATCATCAATCGTCTCTTCATGCGTTTCCCATTTATAGCCAAAGCCATCCACATCGTTTTCATATCTTGGTAAAAAGTGGAAATGAAGATGGAAGACAGATTGATCGGCAAATTCACCATTATTCTGTATAATATTTAATCCATCAGGGTTAAATGCTTTTTTAATCGCATTGGCTACTTTAGGTAATGCTGCGCCAATATGTTTCATCGTTTCGGTATCTGTTTCGAAAATATTGGCTGATGCTTTTTTAGGAACTAATAGTGTGTGACCTTTTGTAACTTGAGAAATATCTAAAAATGCGTAAACATAATCATCCTCGTATACTTTATGGCTAGGTATGTCACCATCAATAATTTTACTAAAGACTGTTTCTGACATGAATCTTCACTCCTTGTAAGATTGTTACTGACTATTATAGCATTAGTATATTATTTCCGTCATTTTTCGCAGTAAATTTATGCCTATAGACTGATTTTTGATACAATATAATTTGTGGAGGTGCCATATGACAGTAAAAATAGAACATTTAACAGGCGGTTATGGTAAACGACCTGTAATTAAAAATATAAATTTCGAATTAACCCAAGGTGAAATTGTTGGGCTTATTGGATTAAATGGAGCAGGTAAAAGTACGACAATTAAGCACATGCTTGGTTTGCTGACACCTATGGAAGGTGAAATGACAATTTCTAATATAAATATAAAGCAAGATGTTGAAACTTATAGAAGGAAATTATCTTACATTCCAGAGTCTCCGGTTATTTATGAAGAATTAACATTGCAAGAACATATCTACATGACAGCTATGGCTTATAATATTAGCAAAGAAGCTGCAATGGAAAAGGCACAACCTTTATTAAAAACATTTCGCTTAGAAGATAAATTGAATATATTTCCAAGCCATTTTTCTAAAGGTATGAAGCAAAAAGTGATGATTATCTGTGCTTTTATTGTAGATCCTGAATTATACATTATTGATGAACCATTTCTAGGATTAGATCCTTTAGGCATTCAATCCATGTTAGATTTAATGGTTGAGAAAAAAGACGAAGGTCGTACGGTATTAATGAGCACACATATTTTAGCGACTGCGGAAAGATACTGCGATAGATTCTTAATTATGGACGAAGGGCAAATTGTAGCATTCGGAAACTTAGATGAACTAAGAGCACAAACAGGTTTAGAAGGTAAAACGCTAGATGAAATATATATCCATGTCACACAAGGTGGCCAACAAACATGAACCAAAATGCGAAACAATTATTTAGTACAAGAAAACAAGAGATAAGCAAAGAAAAACAATACTATAATAAATTCATATTTAATGGTCATTTCTCTGTATTTCTTGTAATTATGTTTGGTGCCTTTCTAGTAGGCTATGGTGATTGGCTACAATCTATACCAAAGCATTTTAATTACGCTTTGGTTGCTAGTATCGTCGTAGCATTAACATCAATGTTTCCAATTAGAACGTTGCTCAAAGATGCAGATAGACTCTTTCTATTACCATTTGAAAAACACATGTCGGAATATATGAAACATAGTTTAATATATAGTTACTTTTCTAGAATAGGGATACAAGTAGTAATACTAATTGTGTTATTCCCATTGTTTTTTGTGATTAATAATCAAACTTTTGGTTTTTATATTTTGTTTGCTGTATTAGCACTCATTTTTCCATTATTAGGGCTATTACTAAAATGGCAATGGTATAAATACCGATTAGAACGTTGGTCTCTTTATGTATTACTCTTTATTATTTTCACGTCTGGATATTACTTAGCATTAGAGCCGAAACAGCTATCAAGTATTACTTCTGTTTTTATCCTAATCGGCATAACAATGTTGATCCGTTATCAAAATAAGACACATTTATATCCTTGGGAAAAAATGATTAAATCAGAACATCAACATCATATGAATTATTATAAATTCGTTAATATGTTTACGGATGTAAAACATCTAAAAGAAACAGCGGTAAGAAGAAGTTATCTAGATCCATTGCTAATTACGCCTAAGCGTAAAAGATTTAATTCAAATTATATGTATCTTTATTTATTTATAAGAAGTTTTGTGCGTGGTAAAGATGCTTTTAACATCATTTTAAGGTTAGTAATTCTTGCGCTTGTTTTAATGTTTTGGTTAGAACAACCCATTATCATGTTAATTATTGGTAGCTTGTTTATGTACATTATCTTATTACAAATGGCACAATTTTATACCCAACAAGCTTATGGTTTGTGGCCACAAGTATGGCCGGTTACTGAATCAAAAGTAATAAAAGGATATGAACAATTCTTATATAGATTAATGTTAATTGTAGGAGCGTTATTTATTATCGTTTATACTTTTGTATTTCCACTCTATAGTTACTTTGGTTTGTTATTCTTCCTTGTAGGTTGGCTAACAATAATAAATGTCATTAAAAAACTTAAATATCAAGAAACATTGTTAAGAGATTAAAAAAAGTCGTTTCTCGGTGCGATAGATAGTTTATCCATCGCATAAGAAACGACTTTTTATTTTAAAAATTGTAATTTTCAATATTAATTATCATCAATCGGGAATAAATGTCTTTCGAAATAACTCGAATGTTGACGACTTGAGCCGAAGAACTGGCTTAATGCCAGCTTATCAAAGTTGTCTTTGAATAAAGACGAAGCTCTAAAATCTTCATAAGCATTTCTACTTTCGAAGCCAAAGTAAATCTTATATGTTAAACCTTGTTCCGGTTTTAAGAAACGATAACTTCTATAACCAGCAAATTGATTGAAATCAGTAGAAAAGCCTTCCAATTTTTTCTCTAATTGATAAGCATGATCTTCTGAAGTTGGAATAAATATTACTGAATAAAAGTTGTTCTCATCTAAATCGCCCTCAGCCTTTAGAACTTCATAAACTAAAGGTTGTTTTAAAACGGATTGATTATCTGTTTCTTCTATGATTACTGAAGAGTCAGAAGCTGAAAATTGTAATAAGTTATGACTAGGGTTATTTAGTCTGATTTGATTCAAATAACCAAACGTACCATAAGATGCATAAATTTTCATAAGATTTCCCCCTTGCTTTGTTTAAGAAAGTGCATATAACTATTATACTGTACTATAGATATATCTATGTTATCAAATAAATATAACAATAGTCTTTGATAACATTATAATAGATTTCTAAAAGAAAACAATAGTCAAATGATTAAGATAACAAAAGTAGACTGTTTGTCTTTTTTATGACATTTTAACACAATGAAATACGGCGTATATGACAGTATGGTATTATAAATAAGAATGATTATAATGTAGGAGGATTCAAGGTGCATAATAAAAATAATACAATCCTAGATATGATAAATGGTGAGGCGGTAAACCACACACCAGTATGGTTTATGCGTCAAGCTGGTAGATCACAGCCTGAATATAGAAAGTTGAAAGAAAAGTATTCTTTATTTGAAATCACACATCAACCAGAGTTATGTGCTTATGTGACACATTTACCAGTTGATAACTATAATACAGATGCAGCGGTGCTGTATAAAGATATTATGACACCACTTCAGCCGATTGGTGTAGATGTGGAGATAAAATCTGGTATCGGTCCAGTAATTCACAATCCTATAAAAAATATACACGACGTTGAAAAGTTAGGGAAGATTGATCCTAAGCGTGATGTGCCTTATGTTTTAGATACAATAAAAATATTGACTGAAGAAAAATTAAATGTGCCATTAATTGGTTTTACAGGAGCACCATTTACATTAGCAAGTTATATGATTGAAGGTGGACCTTCAAAGAATTATAATTTTACTAAGGCGATGATGTATAGTGACGAAGAAACTTGGTTTGCACTTATGGATCATTTAGTAGACATGTCCATCACGTATACATCTGCTCAAGTTGAAGCTGGAGCAGAGATAATTCAAGTGTTTGATTCTTGGGCTGGGGCGTTAAATGTAAAAGATTATCGTTATTATATTAAACCAGCGATGGAGAAACTTATTAATGGTATAAAAGCGAAGCATGATGTACCTGTAATATTATTTGGTGTAGGTGCGAGTCATTTAGCACATGAGTGGAATTCATTACCAATCGATGTATTAGGTTTAGATTGGAGACTTTCTATCAAAGAAGCTGGAGATCTGCATATCACTAGAACCTTACAGGGCAATTTAGACCCTTCATTGTTATTAGCACCATGGGACGTTATTGAAGAAAGATTAAAACCAATATTAGATCAAGGAATGGAACATGGACAGCACATTTTCAATCTTGGACATGGGGTCTTTCCTGAAGTTAAACCTGAGACACTTAAACGTATAACGACATTCGTTCATGATTATACGAAGAGATAGTAGACATAAACACACGTCACCAAGAGTAACAATTTATTATGTCATATACATCTAAAATTTATTATACAAAAGGATGATTTAAAAATGACAAAAACAATAGGCTTATTAGTTATGGCATATGGCACGCCATATCAAGAGAGTGATATTGAGGCTTACTACACAGATATTAGACATGGCAAAAAACCTACAGAAGCAGAATTACAAGATTTAAAAGATAGATACAAACATATCGGTGGGTTATCACCATTAGCTAATACAACAAATCGTCAAGCTGAAACACTTTGTGATGCACTAAACGAAGCATACAGTGATGTTGAATTTAAATTATACATTGGTTTGAAACACATACACCCGTTTATAGAAGATGCGGTTAAATCAATGCATGAAGAAGGTATAGAAGAAGCTGTTACAGTAGTGTTGGCTCCACATTATTCTAGTTTCTCAGTAGGTTCATATAATACAAGGGCTCAAAAAGAAGCGGATAAATATGGCATTACATTTAAACATGTAGAGCACTATTATCAACAACCTAAATTCATTCAATATTGGACAGAAAAAGTGAATGAATCATTATCGGAAATTCCACAAGAAGAACATGATGAAACTGTATTAGTTGTATCAGCGCATAGTTTACCGAAAGGACTTATTGAGCAAAATAATGATCCTTATCCAAATGAATTACATCATACGGCACAATTATTAGAAGAACATTCTAATATTATCCATGTAGCTGAAGGATGGCAATCTGAAGGTAACACTGGTACACCGTGGTTAGGACCTGATGTTCAAGACTTAACTAGAGCATTATATAATGAACATGGCTATAAAAATTTCATTTACACTCCTGTTGGTTTTGTATGTGAACATTTAGAAGTATTATATGACAATGATTATGAATGTAAAGTAGTCTGCGACGAATTAGGCGTTAACTATTTCCGTCCGTCTATGCCTAATACGGACCCTTTGTTTATTGGAGCAATCGTTGATGAAATCAAAAATGTTTATTAAAGGAAGCGTGAACTGTTTTGACTAAAAGTATTGCGATTATTGGTGCTGGTATTACAGGTTTATCAAGTGCATATTTTATTAAAAAACAACGACCTGACATTGATGTCACTATATATGAAGCGTCTAATAGAACTGGTGGTAAAATTCAAACATATAGAACTGAAGGATACACTATCGAACTTGGGCCAGAATCTTATTTAGGACGCAAACAGATAATGACAGATATTGCTAAAGAGGTTGGTTTAGAAAATGACCTTATTACAAACCAAACAGGGCAGTCTTATATATATGCTAAAAATAAATTATTCCCCATCCCAGGTGGATCAATTTTAGGTGTACCAACTGATGTTAAGCCCTTTTTAAAAACAAAATTAATTTCTCCTACAGGTAAATTAATAGCTGGGTTAGATTTATTTAAGAAATCGATAGAAATAGAACATGATATTTCAGTCGGATCATTTTTCCGTCAGCGACTAGGGGATGAAATGTTAGAAAACTTAATAGAGCCTCTAATGGGTGGCATTTACGGTACGAATATAGATGACTTGAGTTTGATGAGTACTTTTCCAGAATTCAAACAAAGAGAAGAACAATTTGGTAGTTTAATTAAAGGTATGCGATATGAAAAAGTACAGCGACAGAAACAACGTCAACTATATCCAGGTGCGCCAAAAGGCCAATTCAAGCAATTCAGACATGGCCTGAGTTCATTTATAGAGGCTTTAACTAAATATGTATTAGATCTAGGTGTCCAAATAGAGTTTAATACGCCTATTCAAGATATTATCGTTGCTCAAAAATCTTATGAAATCGTTACGGCAGAATCGAAAATAGAATATGATGGTGTCTTGGTTACTACGCCACACCAAACATTTATGCAATGGTTTGGCAATGATCCTTCCTTTGACTATTTCAATACTATGGATTCTACGACTGTAGCAACAGTCGTATTAGCTTTTGATGAGCAAAATATTGAAAACACATATGACGGTACAGGATTTGTCATTGCGCGTACAAGTAAGACGAGTATCACTGCTTGTACTTGGACAAGTAAAAAATGGCCATTTACAACACCAGAAGGTAAAGTACTTATTCGTGCTTACGTAGGTAAACCTAATGACACAGTCGTGAACGATCACACAGACGAGGAAATAGTGAATATTGTTAAAAATGATTTGAGTCAAATGATGACATTTAAAGGTGCGCCAGATTTCAGCATCGTGAATAGATTACCTAAAAGCATGCCGCAATATCATGTAGGCCATATAGATCGTATTAAAGAAGTACAAGCTCATATTAGAACAAGTTATCCAAGATTACGTATTACTGGCGCCTCATTTGAAGCAGTAGGGTTACCTGACTGTATTCAACAAGGCAAAAATGCTGTAGAAGAATTAATAGCAGAACTATAATAAAACTTTGAAGAGTCGTTTTTCGATATATAAATTGTTATATCGAAGTAACGGCTTATTTTTATATTTTTAATTGTTGGATAATTTAATATTTATAACAATTGTGAGATACTTAATATGTAGTGTAGTAAAAGCGGATACGATAGCAAAATAACAATGATTTATGAGCTATTGTACAGGAGGAATATTTATGACAGATATTATAATTGTACATTCCAAAATTGGAGATGCTACAAACCATTGGTATCAATGGTTAGCTAATAACCTTATTTTAGAAGGTTACAATGTAACATTATTTGATTTACCAGTAGAAGAAAATGATAATCTTGAGCAGTGGGTGGAAAGAATGAAAGACCAAATCACTGTTGAAAAATATGAAACATATTTTATAACACACGGTTTTGGTACTTTAGCATCATTAAAGTACATAGAAGAAACGAATATAAATCATATAGAAGGTCTGTTTAGTGTTGCAGGCTTCATGGATGACGCGGAAGAAATAGATGCATATATTGATCCTGAAACAAAAGCAATCGACTATGAGGTTGTTAAAAATAAAGTAGATCAATTCTATGGCTTGTGTTCTAAAAATGATAAATATGTATCGTACTTAGAAACTAAAAGATTAATGGATACGTTAAATGGTGTATGTAAAGTAACAGAGAATGGTGGCCATTTTATGGAAGATGACGGCTTTACCACATTCACAATTTTACACGGAAAAATGCAAGGTATCATGAGTAAGTAATTTAGTATTTAACATTAAAGAACATTATTTAATTAGTTATTGTTCTTTAATGTACAATATTTATTGTAATAACATCACAATAAATGTAGTATTTAAGCGTGAAAACAATAGAATTTTGTATAAATAAGGAACTAAAGATAAAATATTATTATTATATTCCTTTTTTACACAAAATAGTTTTTAAAAGTTATTGACTAAAGCGTTGGGAATTTATATACTAAGTAAGTATTGATTGATAGGGGATGTACAAACATCAATTATCGCATTAAAGTTTTAATTCCTGATTAAGCCAATGTAAATTACTTTTAAAAAGTTGTTGACATTAAGTAAAGATTCATGGTATATTAATTAGGTAGGCGTCATTAATAATATTACCGCGGGATGGAGCAGCGGTAGCTCGTCGGGCTCATAACCCGAAGGTCGGTGGTTCAAATCCGCCTCCCGCAATTTTTATTTTAGGTCTCGTAGTGTAGCGGTTAACACGCCTGCCTGTCACGCAGGAGATCGCGGGTTCGATTCCCGTCGAGACCGCCATTATCATTATGGTTCAGTAGCTCAGTTGGTAGAGCAATGGATTGAAGCTCCATGTGTCGGCAGTTCGACTCTGTCCTGAACCATTTTTTAATATTGCTTTGGCGGTTGTGGTGAAGTGGTTAACACATCGGATTGTGGTTCCGACACGCGTGGGTTCGATCCCCATCATCCGCCCCATAATGATTAATTAAGCGGGTGTAGTTTAATGGGAAAACCTCAGCCTTCCAAGCTGATGTTGTGGGTTCGATTCCCATCACCCGCTCCATTTAAATTATTCCACAGTAGCTCAGTGGTAGAGCTATCGGCTGTTAACCGATCGGTCGTAGGTTCGAGTCCTACCTGTGGAGCCATATGGCCCCGTGGTCAAGCGGTTAAGACACCGCCCTTTCACGGCGGTAACACGGGTTCGAGTCCCGTCGGGGTCATACAAACAGAAGTGAAATATCGCTTCTGTTTTTTTATATTATATTGGAGAGTTGTCCGAGTTGGCCGAAGGAGCACGCCTGGAAAGTGTGTAGACGTCACAAGCGTCTCGAGGGTTCGAATCCCTCACTCTCCGCTATTTACATAAGTTGAACTTTCTTGAAACACCGTAAACCTGATATAATAGGGTTTTGGTGTTTTTACTTTCAATAGACTACTATAAAAATTGTAATCCCCATAATTAATATTAAAAAATATGTTGTCAAACTATAACTTTCATTAAATTAAATAAGGATTTACTTTTATCAGAAATTATTATATTATTGTTGTGGACACCCTAGGGTGTTGTCAGATAGAGTGGGTCTAACGTACACCTTAGGGTGTGGGCTCAGACAAACTCTCAGACGTAACCATCTCTTCGGAGATGGTTATTTTTTTGTTACATTCAAGTCTTTTACAATCTGAAATATGTGAAATAGTAATACAAAATGAGGTTATACAAGAAGAGTGTAAACAAACAAATTGTGATTCTTAACCTTAGAAATTATACTGAATTAGAATAATCATGATTATGGGGGCTCATTTTTGGAAAATAGAATAGATTATTATGAAATTGCTGCAGAAGAAATGGCATTAATAATGGATTTGGAAAAACAATTAAAGAAAACATCTATTAATAGAAAGTTAAGAGAGTTGATTAAAATACGTGTCTCTCAAATAAATGGTTGTGCTTTTTGTATTGTTATGCATACTGCAGATGCTAGAAAAATGAAAGTATCAGAAGAAGAAATATATTTATTAAATGCATGGCATGAAACAAATATATATTCTGATAAAGAGAAACTGGCTTTTGAACTGGCAGAAGCAGTAACGAATATTACTGTAAACGGTGTTTCAGAGAAACTATTTAACGAAGTTCGTAAACTGTATACAGAAGAGGAGTACACAGACTTAATATTAATCATTAATCAAATCAATATGTGGAATAGATTGTCTATTTCTATGGGGAACAAACACATCGTATAAGTCATAACTTTATAGAAATCATAAATAAAGGAGGATCAATAACTTCATATTGATCCTCCTTTATTATTTAGTGAATTTTAATCGTCTTGTTCATTATTTAGTACATCACCACTTTTAGCATCGATTGTGATTTCGTGCTTAGTGCTATCATCTTTTAGGTCTAAATCGTAAACGAGTTTGCCATCATCTTCAGATAGGGACCATTCTTTGATGTCGCCATCAAATTCTTCTTGTCCTTTTTTAATAGCTTCTTTATAGTCGATGGCATCACTATATTTAAATGTTTCATTTTCATTTACTGAATCTTCATCTTCATTTTCAGTTTCTTTATTTAAAATCTCTTTGTTTTTATCAGAAATGATAACTTCTGATTCTTCACCATTTTTTTGTTGCTCTATTTTATAAGCCCATTCACCATTACTCTTTTCATAAGTAATGCCTTTTAAGTCTTGTCCACTGTATTCATCTTGTGCTTTTTTAATAGCATCTTTAGGGCTTGTTTTGATTTTATCTAAAGCAATGACTTGTTTATCTGTATCTTTATTACTAGAATCCTCAGATTTAGTATCGCTCTCTGAATCTCCATTACCACAAGCCGTAAGCAAAATACCTGACAGTGCTACCGCAGTCACCAATTTTAACTTCATTTTTAACACTCCTTGTAAATGATTCATTAATTAATCTATACCCAGTAATAATACTTTTAAACTATAATTTTTAAAAATAGTTTTTTGAGAATTTTAGTATGATAAAATTTATATTTTTAGTATTAATAACTAAAAATGATAAATTAAATAAATTTTCATTTACAATATTCCGATTTTGAAAGGACATGTTTGTCTTATTTTTATATTATGATCAATTAGCATTGCCAATATAAATTGAGATGTTAATCCCAAACAATGATATCACTCAAGCAGTTAATAAGACTGTTAAAGCAATTCCAGTAATAGAAGTTTATGAATTTATTCACTTATATGGTTTATTATCTTACCGACTTAAAGAAATTTAAAATCTACAAGATACACGGAGAAGAGGGGTATTATTAAAATTAAATTCTCCTTTTAAATCATGAATGTTTATATGGCTTTTTAAATTGCTAATACTTGCTATTTTATACCCATTCATCATTAATATTGGTGTTTTATTTTTGTTCCATTTAACTGAAAATGTAATTTGCTCATAATTCGTGAATATCCATTCAATTTTTTCTTTGTTTAGTTTTAAATCTTCTTGCTTCAATGCTAAGTAATGTCTATTTTCATAATTAAAGTTTTCCAATTAGATCTTTAACCACCTTTTAATATTTTATCTGCAGTCATCACAGCTAATAGGTTATTTTGACGTATAGCTTCCAATTTTAAATTAAATATAGGTGTTACGTATGTATCTGCGGTTCTAGGAACTTCATTTATAGTTTTTGATAAATATTTAAGCCATTCTTTTTTCTCTTTGTAACTCATTTTACTAATTGAAAAATGCTTATTCTGTCCATGTCTAAATAGCCTTGTTGTATACTTCGCTGCAAGTTTGTCACGGAGTACTCGTTTTTTGTATACTTTACTGCAATATATTGCGTTATAGATATTGCTTATAGTAGAAAAATATTGTTTCGGTGTGCTTTTTTTAGTAGATAGATGATTTTTTGCCGAGAAATCATTCACAACAATGTAGTATTCATAATCAGTTTTAATAGAATAATTTTTTGAATTCATAAGGAATTCTATAGTGAAAAGTTGATCCTCTGCAGTTTTAGCATTTGTTTTAAAACGAATTTTATTTTTATGTATAATATTACTTTTAAACATTTTTAAAACTGATAATGCATAAAACAAACTGTTTTCTATAATATCTGCTTTTGGCACATTACCATTCTCAAACACTGCTTTCGGAACACCTCTACCTTTTCCTTCCACACCATACTTACCAATAATTAAATCACTATTATTTTCTTTCCCATATATGTAAAGATCCTCTAACGCTCTTTCATGCAAGTAATCATCAGAATCTAAGAAGAAAATGTACTCTGAATTACTCATGTTTATGCCTTTGTTTCTTGGAGCACTTGCGCTTCCTGTATTTTTATTTAATCTTTTAAATTTTATTAAATGCTTATAATTAACCCAATATGATTTAATAGTTTCAACGGTTTCAATATCATTTGAATGATCATCTATAATTATTAATTCAAAATCTTTATGACTCATAGTTTGATTTAGAATTGAATCGATAGTACGAGAAATCATCTTCCCGTTATTATATGTAGGCATGATCACACTAACCTTTTTCATAAGAAATCACTCCTTTAAACTAAAATAGCAAAGTTAAATAGGAGATGGAATAAGGTTCATAAAAGTGTAAAAAATATAACTGCAAATGTAAAAAAATAGATGTATGAAAATTCAAAAGCGATTTGAAATAAAACAAATTTTAAAAAATAGAATGTGTGACTAAAAATTAAACTTATAAAACCTTTGCGTAGTCATAACATTAAAGTGAAGATTTGGACCATGTTAAATAATAATAAAAGCGTTATAATATAATATGAGATGGAGGAATGTAGGCGTGGAATTTTGGTTGAAAAAACAAGCAGAACTAAATGGTGAAAAGGTGTTTATAGATGACGGCACAAAGCAAATTTCATTTAATAAGACCTATCAATATGCTTCGAGATTAGCATATCAATTAAAACAGTTAGATAAGCCAAGAATTGGATTATATATCGATAATTCGATAGCATCTGTCATTTTAATTAATGCAGCGTGGCTAGCTGGTATTGAAATTGCTATGTTAAATACAAGACTGACTAAGAAGGAAATGCTTGCACAAATGGCATCAATTGAAGTTGATACTGTGATAGCACGAGAGCCAATACAATTAAAAGGTATTCATATAGTTAATTTTGAAAACTTATGGACTCATTTGGATGATAATCAATATGAAACATCATTTTCAATAGAACGTATTGCATCGATTATGTTTACATCAGGGACAACGGGACCTCAAAAAGCTGTGCCACAGACATTTAGCAATCATTATGCAAGTGCAAGTGGTTGTAAAGAAAGCCTTGGGTTTGATCAGAATACGAAATGGCTATCCGTATTGCCTATCTATCATATTTCAGGATTAAGTGTAGTGTTAAGAGCATTAATTGAAGGCTTTACAGTTCGTATAGCATCTAAATTTAATTCTGCAGCTATGTTAAAGATTATAAAAGAAGAATTACCTACACATGTGTCACTCGTGCCCCAAACATTAAAATGGTTAATGGATGAAGGATTTGATCAACCTTATCATGTTCAAAAGATATTACTTGGCGGTGCGAAACTCTCTAGTGCTCTGATTGATCAAGCACTTCAAAATAGACTGCCAATATATAATTCCTTCGGTATGACAGAAACGTGTTCACAGTTTTTAACTGCTTCACCAGAGATGTTAACACATCGTTATGATACAGTAGGTAAACCGAGTGAAAATGTTGATGTGAAAATTAAAGCCCCAAATTCACAAGGTCATGGTGAATTGTTAATCAAAGGTGATAATGTTATGCAAGGTTACCTATATCCTGAAAATAAGCAAGACATCTTTGAAGTAGGCTATTTTAATACTGGTGATATTGCAGAAATAGATGACGAAGGTTATGTCATGGTTTATGATCGCAGAAAAGATTTAATAATCAGTGGTGGAGAAAATATCTACCCTTATCAAATTGAGTCGGTTGCTAAGAATTATTTTGGCATAGAAGATGCAATGTGTGTCGGCGCAGAAGATGATACCTGGGGGGAAGTCCCATATTTATATTATGTTGCGAATATAACAATATCTGATGCGCAATTATTAGAGCATTTCAAACAAAATTTAGCAAAATATAAAATACCTAAGCAATTTGTACGTGTTGAATCATTACCTTATACATCAACAGGAAAGCTACAGAGAAACCGTTTGAAACTTTAAATTCGAGGTGGATATGAAATTACAAACAGTGAAATTATACGAATATAATGCTAGTTTTAAACATGCTATTGTGACGCCGAAAATTAAATTGAGTTGTCGGAAGGTATTAATTATTGAATTAATTACTGAAACGGGGCAACATTATTTTGGAGAATGTAATGCTTTTGAAACGGATTGGTACTCACCAGAAACGATAGAAGTAGTGCGCCACCAAACTGAGAAATGGATTAAACAATATCAGAATGAAACGTTTAATCATTTTGGAGAGGCACAAGCAACATTAGATAATTTGATGGCATTTCCAGCTACAAGAAGCATGCTGGTAATGGCTTTTTATCAAATGTTTTATGAAATGCATTCATTTAATGTTCCATATGGCGCAACAGTCAGTGGTTTGACTGAAGGGAATTTAAAGCAACTTGTAGATACCCAACCACAACGTGTTAAAATAAAATGGTCACAGCACATACTACAAAATATTGAAATGTTAAAACAATTAGATTTTCAACCGAATATCGCAATAGATGCGAATGAATCTATTCAAGAAAATGAGTCACACAAGTTAAAACAACTTGCTAATAAATCAATACTCTATATTGAAGAACCTTTTAAATCATTAGATAAATTAGAGGCTTTTACTAAATCTGAACTGCCACCAATCGCAATAGATGAAAAAGCATTATCTCAAGATAAAATTATGGAAATCATTGCTAATAATCCTATTAATGTAGTTGTGTTGAAACCATTTAGATTAGGTGGAGTAGATAAAGTATTAGAAATCATTAACGTTTTAAAAGCAAAAGATATCAAAATCGTTATCGGTGGTATGTATGAATATGGATTAAGTAGATATTTCACCGCATTGTTAGCTCAATTTGCTGACTATCCAAGCGATATCACACCAGAAGGTTATTATTTTAAAAATGATATAGTAAATAATGCAGGCATATTAAAAGGAGATTCAATATATTTTGAACCTCCTGAAGTTAATACAGCACAATTAAAGCGCGTTTATTAATCTTTTTTCTTTTCTTTTTTCTTTAATGGTACTGGGTCAAAGCCACCCTTATGAAGTGGATGACATTTCGAAATTCTTTTAACACCTAACCAGGTACCCTTAAATGCACCATAGACTTGTATCGCTTCTCTCGTATATTCAGAGCAAGTAGGATAGAAACGACATGTAGCAGGTGTCATTGGCGAAATGAAACGTTGGTAAATACGTATAAGCCCTAGGAACAATGTTTTCATTATAATTTTGCCTCCAACAAATAACTTAGCATAGACAGTTTAACATAATTAAAGGGAGAAGGATGAACGTGAAGTTTAAAGATAGCGAAAATGATGATGTGTTTTTATCATATAAAAATGATGAAAATCATGCTGATGGTAACCATGTCCTGATTATACCTATATATCAAGGACAATTGCTGTTTACCAATCATAAAATAAGAGGTATAGAGTTTCCTGGTGGCAAAAAAGAATTAGGAGAATCCAGTGAAGTAGCAGCAGCTAGAGAATTGTTCGAGGAAACAGGTGCAACGATAAAAAAGTGTAATTATATTGCGCAATATCGTGTAGTAAGACAAAATGGATTAAGCTTTACTAAAGATGTATTTATGGTTGTCGTTAAGGATGTAGAGCAACAACAAGACTATTTAGAAACAAATGGACCTTTATTTTATAATAATGTTTATGATATTCCAGAAGAACGCAAAAGCTACTTATTGAAAGATGCAGCAATTTTACAATGTTTAGAGAGAGTGATGGAGCTTGGATTTTATTCATAGAAAACGTATGCCAGTTGAATCATCAACACATTTTTTTGAAGAAGTCACATATCATGTGGATACTTTAAAAGTGCGTGGTCTCTTAATGGCACCTATAGCTAATGTAGAAAGAATTGTTATTTATTTGCGAGGTGGAAAAGGGCAAGTAGGTATGGTACGTACAGGACGTTTAATGCAATTTGCAGACGATCATACATTAGTTTTCGGTCCTTATTATCGTGGGAATAATGGCAGTGAAGGTAAAGATGCATTTTACGGTGCGGATTTAAACGACGTTACTGTTGCTATTAAAATATTAAATTGTATGTATCCAAAAGCACATATTCATATGGTTGGATTTTCTAGAGGTGGTCTACAAGGGTTATTAACGTTTCAAGATTTACCGATATCTAGTTATATAATTTGGGGTGGAGTCTCTGATATATATTTAATGTATGAAGAACGTGTTGACTTAAGAGGAATGCTTAAACGTATGATTGGTCATCCTAAAAAGAACGCTGATGCGTATAGGCAACGAGATGCAGTTTCCCAAATTACTAAGGATAGCCCACCAATTTTAATAGTACACGGTGGAAAAGATTATCAAGTTGGTATTCATCAAGCATATTATTTAGCGGAACAATTAGAACATATAGGTGCGACTTATCGTACGTTTTATCAAATGGAAGAAGGGCATATTCCTAGGCCGTTTGCATTAAAATCTACATTGTCGACCATCAAACAATGGATGACAGATGTTGAAGCCCAGCATATTAAACAAAATTATAATGAACAATAAAAAGCATGAACTACAAATTCTTTCGTAGTTCATGCTTTTTTTATTTATTTAACTTATTTGAAACCGCCATTGTTAGCTAAATCTTCTACTTCTGTACCGAATTTTTCAAAATTATGTTTAAAACGGTTAATTAAATCTTGAGCTTGCTCTCTATATGCTTCTGGCTTACTCCAAGCATTAATAGGGTTTAATAATGTCTGAGGTACACCTTCAATTTCTAATGGGATATCTAATCCGAACATATCATCTTTAATATATTCTATTTCACTTAATTGTCCAGTAATAGCTTGGTTTACCATTTGTCTTGTATAGTTAAGGCTGATACGACGTCCGAGACCATATTGGCCACCAGTCCAACCCGTGTTAACTAGATAAACGTCTACGTCATGTTCATCAATTAAATCTCCTAATAGGTCTGCATATACTTTTGCGTTGAGAGGTAAGAATGGTGAACCGAAACAAGTTGAGAATGATGGTTCTGGCTCTGTAACACCACGTTCTGTACCAGCTAATTTAGCTGTGAAGCCGCTTAGGAAATGGTACATTGCTTGATCTTTAGATAATTTAGAAATAGGTGGTAATACACCAAAAGCATCAGCAGTTAAGAAAATAATTGTATTCGGATGTGCTGCTTTAGATGGTGTCACGATATTATCGATATGATCAATTGGATAAGCGGCTCTTGTATTTTCAGTGTAATAGTTATCATCGAAGTCTACATCACCATCTTCATCGACAACTACATTTTCTAAAATAGTACCATATTTAATTGCGTCGTAAATTTGTGGTTCTTTTTTATATGAAAGGTTAATTGCTTTAGCATAACAGCCGCCTTCAATATTGAAAATGCCGTTTTCATTCCAACCATGCTCATCATCACCAATCAGTTTACGTGTTGGGTCAGCAGAAAGTGTTGTTTTACCTGTACCGGATAAACCGAAGAACAAAGCAACATCACCTTTATCGCCAACATTAGCTGAACAGTGCATGCTCATGATTTTATCTTTAGGGAGTAAGTAGTTCATTACTGAGAATATGCCTTTTTTCATTTCTCCAGCATATTCAGTGCCACCAATCAATATTACTTTATGTTTGAAAGAGGTAATTATAAATGTTTCGGAGTTTGTGCCGTCAACTTCAGGAACTGCTTTAAAAGAAGGTGCTGAAACAATAGTGAAATCAGATTTGATTTCGCTAGCTTCTTCTCTAGTACTTGGGCGAATGAACATATTTTGTGCGAATAAGTTATGCCAAGCTAATTCATTAATCACTGTGAGTTTTAATTGTGAATCTTCATCACTACCTGCATAACCCTTAAATACATAAAGTTCATCTTTTTTGTTTAAATGGGCTAAAACTTTATCATACAAATTTAAGAAAGTTTCTTCTTCGATAGGTTGATTTATGTTACCCCAATCGATGTCATCTCTATAAGATGGTTCATTTACAATAAACTTATCTTTTGGAGAACGACCTGTGTATTTACCTGTTTTAGCGTTAATTGCTCCAAGTTCAGTCAATGCGCCTTCATCATTATTTAAAATTTTGTTATACAACTGTGTTGTAGATAATTGAAATAATGATGATGGTTTGTCCAATATACTTTCAATCTTGCTTGTGTATGTGTATGTATCTACCGCCATACTAATCCCTCCAACGCTATTTAGTTAATGTAAGCCTTTACAATTAAAGAGTATAACACATATGTATTATTAGTCCACATCATATTAAAAGGAAATTTAAATAAATAATAATAATTGTTAAATTGACAATATATCATAGATTAGGTACTATAGGACTTAACGGATTCTCTTATCCTGAGTGGCGGAGGGACATGGACCCAATGAAGCCCAGCAACCTCTTCTTAATACGAAGAAAGGTGCCAAACCGTTTGCAGACATATATCGTCTGAACGATAAGAGCGAATGGACGTATAAGGGCCTTCTCTCTATTTAATATAGTGATGAAGGCCCTTTTTAATGAGCTCAACAGAGAGAGAATTTTCGTAATTTAAAACTAAAGGAGCAAATTATGACATACAATAGAAGATTATTTACTTCAGAATCTGTAACAGAAGGGCACCCAGATAAAATAGCGGATCAAGTATCTGATGCAATATTAGATGAGATATTAAAAGACGATCCTAATGCAAGGGTAGCTTGTGAAACTACGGTAACTACTGGTATGGCGTTAATTTCAGGTGAAATATCTACAACAACTTATGTTGATATTCCAAAAGTAGTAAGAGAAACAATTAAAGATATTGGTTACACACGTGCAAAATATGGATATGACAGTCAAACCATGGCCGTATTAACTGCAATTGATGAGCAATCTCCTGACATCGCGCAAGGTGTTGACACAGCATTAGAGTATCGTAATGATGTTTCTGAAGAAGAAATTGAAGCCACTGGTGCTGGCGACCAAGGCTTAATGTTTGGTTATGCTACGAATGAAACGGATACGTATATGCCTTTACCAATCTTCTTATCACATCAACTCGCTAAGAAATTATCTGATGTGCGTAAAGATGAAATATTAAAATATTTACGCCCAGATGGGAAAGTACAAGTAACAGTTGAATATGATGAACAGGATAAACCACAACGTATAGACACTATCGTTGTTTCTACGCAACATGCAGAAGATACTGAATTGCAACAAATACAAGATGACATTAAAGCGCACGTCATTTATCCAACAGTGCCTGAAAATCTATTAGACGAAGACACTAAATTTTATATTAATCCTACTGGTCGTTTTGTGATTGGTGGTCCTCAAGGAGATGCTGGACTTACTGGTCGTAAAATTATTGTAGACACATATGGTGGTTATGCACGTCATGGCGGCGGTTGTTTCAGTGGTAAGGATCCAACAAAAGTTGACCGTTCTGCTGCTTATGCTGCACGTTATGTAGCTAAAAATATTGTAGCGGCTAAATTAGCAGACAAATGTGAAGTACAATTAGCATACGCAATTGGGGTTGCTGAACCAGTTTCAATTTCTATTGATACATTTGGAACAAGTAGTGTCAGTGAAAATGAATTAGTGGAAGCGGTACGTAAGCATTTTGACTTAAGACCTGCTGGCATTATTAAAATGTTAGATTTAAAACACCCAATCTATAAACAAACGGCTGCCTATGGCCACTTTGGCCGTACAGATATCTTATTGCCATGGGAAAAATTAGATAAAGTAAACTTATTAAAAGATTCTGTAGAAGTATAATAAACTAAAATTTAATTTTATGGACTTTTCTATCGAATGATGAGCTATTATCTATTATAATTAAGTTACTGAACACATAAAGGAGCGTTTTTGTTATGAATTCATTAGGGCCAATAGAAATTGGTTTAATCGTGGCAATCATCGTAGCAGTCATTTGTTTGATATTATTTATGCTTGCTTTAAAAAGTAAAAAGAAAGCGCAAAAAAAGGCTGAAGAGCAATATAAATCTAGAGAACAAAAATTAAGCGATGAACATGAGGAAGAGTTGGAAAAAGAAAGAATAGAAAATAAAAAAACTGTAACAAAACAAAAGGAAGAATATGCAGCTACAGTTAGTTCTAAAGATAGAGAAATTGATGCCTTGAAATTATTTTCTAAGAACCATAGTGAATATGTAACTGACATGAGATTGATTGGTATCCGTGAACGTCTTGTAAATGAGAAAAGAATTCGTCCTGAAGATATGCATATTATGGCTAATATATTTTTACCTAGAAATGAATTTAGCGACGTTCAACGTATTAGCCACTTAGTACTGACACGTACTGGTCTATACATCATAGATTCACAGTTATTGAAAGGGCATGTATATAATGGCGTTAGCGCATCTCAATTCAAAGAACAGCCAATGATGGAGCAGGTATTTAATACTTTAGATCTTGATAAGCACACGCCACAAACGCTTGTGTTAGATAAGAATGAAGATGCGGAATCATTATCGTTTGTAAATTATACATCGCATTTAAATGAAATAGAAAAACTTGCCGGTGATATTCAAACAGAACTTAATTTAAAATTCACACCAACTACTATTTTATACTTCAATCCTAAAAATGAAGGTGCTGTAACGATTTCAAATTATGCACAAAGTTCAAATACTAAGGTACTAGTGGGTGCAGAGCAACTTGATGAGTTCTTTAATAAATTTGTATTCCACGGTCGAATTCAATACAATGTTGAAGATTTGCAACGTGTTATGGATGAAATAGAAACATTTAATTAATGTGAAATACTTAATTTTAAAAAGATAGGTAACCATAAAGGTTATCTATCTTTTTTGTTGGAGTTTTAAATGCACAAACAAGGTGTTTTATGGATTAATACAATATAATTTGGTTATTTAAAGTCCTTTTAATTTATAATTTAAAGAAAATTGATTAATATAATAGTTATCTAAATAGAAAAGGGGATTTTAATTTGGAAAACGCAACTTTTTATAATGGCAATGAAATGCCAATTGTTGGTTTAGGTACTTTTCGTGTCGAAAACAGTGACGAATGTAAAATGTCAGTAAAACATGCGATAGAAAATGGTTATACACATATAGATACTGCAATGGTGTATGAAAATGAAGAAAAAGTAGGGGAAGGTATTGCAGAAGGTTTAGCAGCTACAGGTAAAAATAGAAGTGATTTGTTTATCACATCTAAATTATGGTTAGCAGATTATGGCCGTGAAAATGTTGCAGATGCTTATGAAACGAGTTTAAATAAACTTGGATTAGATTACCTAGACTTGTATCTCATGCATTGGCCGGGTACAGATGAAGCTTTAATGATAGACACTTGGCAAGGTATGGAAGACTTATATAAAAATGACAGAGTAAAAAATATTGGAGTGAGTAATTTTAAAACGGCGCATTTTGAAGCCTTGCTAGCCCAAGTTTCTATTAAACCTGTGATAAACCAAGTTGAATTCCATCCATATTTATTGCAAGAATCATTAAGAAGATATTTAGAAGTACAGAATATTCATATGGAATCATGGTCACCACTTATGAATGCGCAAATTTTAGAAGATGATACTGTAAGAAGTGTTGCAACTGAAGTAGGAAAATCACCAGCACAAGTGATTATTCGTTGGAACATAGAACATGGTGTTGTAGTAATACCTAAATCAGTGACACCTTCTAGAATAGAAGAAAATTTAAATGTATTTGATTTCCAATTAACATCAGCACAAATTGAAAAATTAGATAAACTCAATGAGGATAGAAGAATCGGTCCAGATCCATCTGAATATAGTGGACACTAGCATTAAAAGAAGAGACCGTTACTAATTCGCAATTCTTAAATAAAAAAGCCCGATCTATTAGTTTTTTTAATAGATTGGGTTTTTTAACTATTTTTCTTTTGAAGGTGTGTGCTTAACTATTTTATAAAAGGGATGATGATTGAAGCTATTAATAATTATTGTATTTATATGCATCTGAATTTCAATTAATCGGCTAAATCATGATGTATCCTAATAAACAGGCTGAAAATGACACGCCATATTGTAGTAAAGAATAAATTAAAAAAATAAATATGTTCTTCTCAGTTATTAATAATTTGACTAACTCTGAAGATAAAGTAGAAAATGTCGTTAATCCGCCGAGAACGCCGACAATTGCAAAGGGATGGACCCAATCTATATTTAATGTCATACCCATCAATAAACCGATCATTAAACTGCCTAATATATTAACGATTGGCGTTGCAATAGGTAACTTACTATTAAATCTACTTGTGCAAACGTTAGTAATCACTCCTCTGATTACAGCTCCGAGACCGCCACCTAACATAACTAACAGTAATTGTGTCATGATAAATGAGCCCCCAATTTTACCCCGAAATAACAGACGAGTATACCTATAATATAACTACTTAAAGCGTATAAAATCATTAATAAATATGCCTGCTGTTCTAAAAATGAAACGAGCTCAAATTGAAAAGTAGAAAAAGTAGTAAGTGCGCCTAAAAATCCAGTAGTTATACCTTTTTTAAGTAATGGATTATTTCTAAAATACTTTATTGTCAAAGTTCCAATAAGGCCCATTAAGAAAGCACCAACAATATTAGCAATAAATGTGCCTGTTGGAAATTCAGCAGTTTGATTGATGAATGTTAATAGATATCTTAGTAAAGCACCAATCGCACCACCTATAAAAATATATAAGTATTGCATTGTTTTTATTCTTCCTCTCGACAAAAAATAAAAAACTACAAAAGTATTATAACTTTTGTAGCATTAATTAGAAAATAATACCAAATGTTGAAAGTGAAGCAACGATATGGATGATAAGCACTACTAATATTACGTATGGTAATATCTTACTAGCTTTTCTAACCCACCCAGAATTTTCATGTAAGTGTTTAATTGATTTATCTGCTAAAATAATTGAAATTATTAAAATAATAGCGTTAATAATACTACAAACAAAAATTAATTTGATCATTGAACTAAAATGCATAGTAATTAGAGGATTTCTAGTATTAAAATACAAGCTAATAATAACCAATAAACTAGATAAATAAAAATAAAGTTTTGAACGTGCCATATTTACCTCCTAGTACAATTCATTAAATAATAATACCATAGATTTACAAAAAATTAACTAATTTGTAAATTTAGAATATATATAAATTTAGATTCACTGTAAATCATAACTGTATAGAGCTTCAAGTACGCGTAATGTTTCTTTTTACTCTAAAGATTTTGACAATTCAAGCAAAAAATTAGAATTTATTGATTAATGGTGGTATAAATGAGTTGTATGGTTAATAACCGTTATAAAAATAATTCTTTATTGAATTATTTATTTAAGTCAGGAGGAATTAGTAATGGCAAAATTAAATGTTGAAGTGTTTGCAGATGGTGCAGATATTGAAGAAATGAAAACAGCTTATAAAAATAAACAAGTAGATGGTTTTACTACTAACCCTAGTTTAATGGCAAAAGCAGGTGTAACAGACTATAAAGCTTTCGCAGAAGAAGCTGTTCGTGAAATTCCTGATGCTTCTATTTCATTCGAAGTATTCGCAGATGATTTAGAAACAATGGAAAAAGAAGCTGAGATTTTGAAACAATATGGTAAAAACGTATTTGTTAAAATTCCAGTTGTAAACACAAAAGGTGAATCAACTATTTCTCTAATTAAAAAATTATCAGCAGACAATGTGCGTTTAAATGTAACTGCTGTTTATACTTTAGATCAAGTTAAAGAAATTACAGAAGCTGTAACAGAAGGTGTTCCAACTTATGTATCAGTATTTGCTGGTCGTATTGCTGATACTGGTGTAGATCCAGTTCCATTGATGAAAGATGCAGCAGAAGTTACACATAGTAAAAAAGGTGTTAAATTACTTTGGGCAAGCTGTCGTGAAGTAATCAATGTAATCCAAGCGGATGAAGTGGGCGCAGATATCATTACATGTCCTGCAGACGTTGTGAAAAAAGTAAATAACAACCTTGGCCGTGATGTTAACGAATTATCAGTTGATACAGTACAAGGATTTGCTAAAGATATTCAAAGTTCAGGATTATCTATTCTTTAATAGAAGATTAAGAAATTTAAATTTCAGATAATAATACGCTGAGGCAATTCATTCTAAATGAGTTGCCTCAGCTTTTTATTGAGCATAAGTATAGGATGCTAAGATATCTGTTATACTGTTGAATGTCTTGAATTTCAAATACATATAACTACTTGTTCAATTAAACTATGAATAATAAAGAGGGGAAGATTATTTATGAAAATACAACAACCCAAAATTAGTGCAAATTTAGAACTTAAAGAATTAGAAGAAATTTTTCAAGATGAAGATGATATAGTTGAAGTCGCGAAAATAGAAAATGCTAATTTAAGTAATAAAGTTTTACAAAGATTTGTAGTTTATGGTTCTTATATCAAGGATTGTGATTTTTCTAACTCTGATTTAGGTCGCGCTGATTTTACAGATGTTATTTTTGAAAATTGTGATTTTTCGAATACGAAAATGGATCATGGCTCCATACATAGAGTGACATTTAAAAACTGCCGTATGACAGGAACTTTATTTAATTATATGAGATTTGGCAATATAGTATTTGATGAAGTGAAAGCTGATTTTATAAGTGTTGTGGATTCTAAAATAGAAGCACTAATGACCCAAAAAAGTAACTTTGAAAATGCAGAATTTCATAATTCAACTTTGAAAAAGATAGTTTTTGATGATAGTAACTTAGAGCATTTATCAATTTATCAAACCCCATTAAAAGGTTGTGATTTAAGCCAATCTTACTTTGAGTCATTTGTGGTTAACAAAGAAGACTTATTAGGTTGTAAAGTTTCTAGAAATCAAGCTGTACAATTTGCTGCATTAATGGGCTTAGTTATCGTAGAGTAGATAATATAACAATCAATAAAATTAAAGATAATAAAAATATTTTAAAATTTAATTGAATAACCTAGATAATTGATTTATTATTTAATGAGTATAAAGTTCTGCGTAAGTTCTAAAGGAGAAACATTTATGAAACTAGATATCTTTAAACAAAAAGTTAAAAAGCAATTATGGTTTTTAAATAAAAAAGAAAAAAATCAATTGAATGAAGTGTTAGAAGAAGTTACTAAGTCTAGTGACGGACAAAGTTTAAATCGTCCTATTGCATTTTCAAACCAATTTTTAAAGGAATATGTCTTTAAAGAGAAAGTTGTATCATCAACACAATTATTTGCATTGCTTATAGGTATTTTAACCACTTATATCGTGCTATTAGGTTTGTTTTTATTTGGGTTTTTGACAAGTCTATCATCTGTACAGTACTTTATTAAACCTGAAGTGCAATTATCTACTACAACTGTAATTTTGACCTTGATTGGCTCAATATTACTATTAATCGTCAGTTTATATTTGATTAAAATGGTAACTGCTTATTTTACGAAAAAATTATTAGAATATAAACATAATAAGGCGTTATAGTTGGATAGCGCTATGTTGAATGGTGAGAAAGTGTTAAACTTTCTTGCCATTTTTTATGAATAAATAGATAGGGAGCATTGACTGTAATATAGGTAGCGTTCTCAAAATATATAATTGTTTGTGTGCCCTTTGACTTTAATCCAGTGATTGGAATTGCATTAATATAATATTGTATTGGTGAGCGCTGTGGCTTTATTGGGAATAATGTTATATCGCTATTAATAAATATTGGAACGAGTTTACGTATTTTTAGTAAATGTTTGGCTTGTTTTGTCTGAAGAGTTAAAGATAAATGTCTTGATTCTAAAAAATACTTTAATGTGAGATTAATTGTAGTAGGGTAAATGAATTGGTGTGTTGTATATTGGCTTATTGTTAATATTTCTGGCCCAACAACTGTTTTGAAATAGAGTAGTTTAGTAAGTGGAGTCATATCATATTCACCTCAATCATGGGTATAAAATTTTAAATGTTTTTGTCGAATTCGTTTTTGATAGTTTTTTAAAGTTGAGACAGAACAATTTAGAAGTTTTGCAATTTCATATTGTTTAAGTCCTGCAAATTTTAATAGTAGCCATTGCTGTTCTTTATCAGTCAATAACGATAAAAATTGTTGAAATACTAGCATGTTGACATAATCATCATTAATTAAAGAAGATTTAACTTCTTGTTCTGAAATATCAACTAGAGTTAGAGCTTGGTGTTTGCGGAAAAGGTCTATCAAATAGAAATTTAATCGTGAATATAAGAAAGTGTTTAATGAGCTGCGTTTTTGTGAATTGTAGATTTTACTTAGCTCCCACATTTTAATTAAGAGGAGTTGAGCATATTCATCATAATTGTACTGAATATTGTATTTTTTTAATAGATAATGAATAATATATTTGTATTTTTTATAAACTTCTTCGAAGGTCATTCATTCTCTCCATTGTCGTATATACAACATGTATTTCCGGATGTTATTATTTTATTATAAGAAATAGTAATTTTCATTTGCCAAATAGGGATAATAGGTGTTAAATAGTAGTCATAAGATAGATAAATTTTAAGTTTTATAACATTAGCGCGTATTCAACTTAAAGATATAACACTTTAGAGGTATATTATTATCTTCGGACAATTATCAGGAGGTTTATATGGATTACGCATATTTAAATTTAGAACATTTTTTTGCAAGGCATGATGATTTGGATCTGATTAAAGATAAATCAGATTTTGTTATGATAAACAACATGGCAAAAGAAATGATGTATCGGGACGGGGAAATAGAAGGTACGATTGATTTAAATCGTTATTTTTATAAAAATAGATCACAAGCTGCAAGCTTTATTATAATGGATTATTATAAAAGTCAAGAGTAATGAAATTAAAATTTCATTACTTTTTTTATGAATATGTAACAACGTTCATATTAAATTGTCTGTTCAAGTAATTAGTGTTAAACTTTATTATCGGATAGCTTTAAAGCTATGATACATATGACGAAGGCGTGTCCTTCCTAATTATTACCTAAGAGGTGTAAACATGACGAAGCATAAAAAAGGCTCAATTCTATCAATCATTGGTTTATTGATAGTCTTAGGTGTAGCTGCGGTTGTTGTTTTTTCAATGATCTCAGATCAAATCTTTTTTAAAGAAGTTGACGAACAAGAAAAAGTGGAAAATCTTAAAGTAACTTTGGATAAAGCATCTAAAAAACAAATCGATAATTATACTAGCCAACAAATTTCAAGTAAAGATAATAAAACATGGAGAGATGCGTCATCTACTGAGATAAAATCTGCGATGAATAGTAGTGAATTTATTGAAAGTGATACGCAAAAATACCAATTTTTAGAATTAGATAAGTATCAAGGTATTGATGAAAATAGAATAAAACGTATGCTCATAGATAACCCTACACTGTTAGAGCATTCAGATGATTTTATAAAAGCCGCACAAGACAAGCACGTTAATGAAGTTTATTTAATTTCACATGCGCTACTTGAAACAGGCTCTGCTAAAAGTGAACTTGCAAGTGGTGTAGAAATTGATGGTAAAAAATATTATAACTTCTTTGGTGTAGGTGCACTTGATGAAGATCCAATTAAAACAGGTTCAGAATATGCTAAAAAACATGGCTGGGACACACCACAAAAAGCAATTAGTGGTGGGGCTAACTTTATTCATGATCACTTTTTATCTAATGATGATCAAAACACGCTTTATAGTATGAGATGGAACCCTAAAAATCCAGGAGAACATCAATATGCTACAGACATTAAGTGGGCTGAAAGTAATGCGACTTTAATGGCTCATTTCTATGAAGATATGAAAACAGAAGGCAAATATTATAAATATTTTGTTTATAAAGATGATGAAAAACACAAAAAATAGATAAGCGTTTGAAATATTAATTTCTACTACAATAGAAAACTAACAGAACGTAGATAAGAGGCTGATACAAAATACATGTATCAGCCTCAATTATTATATTGGCAGTGGCTTACTGATTTGAAAATGCGCTTTTATCAAGCTTTTAAAGAACTACTACTTCATTTATGAAGAAAAGTAGTTCTTTTGCAAGAGCTTCAACTCTTGTATTCCATTTTCTAGTCAGCTTTGCCGAACTGTCTCATACGATGAAATCTTATTAAAAAAATAGATTTCTGTCCCACTCCCATCAGACTGTCGACAAAGCCCTCGACTTTGTCGACAGTCTTTTGTTCAGGCTTTCCGCGGCACTACTTAGACTGTAATCTTCGGCTAATACTTTATAAACGAGTCAAAAGTCAGCCCAAATTACTGCCAATATTATAATATATACAAAAGAGTCTCCAATTTTGGAAACTCTTTATTGTTATTCTATTTTATTTTTTTGGCTTATAAGAATGAAGAACATGAGTGCTGATATAAACACTTTTATAGTAAATTTCATATTATCACTTCCTAGTCTATGCCAACATGTTAACATTAATTGGGTGTGAAGATACATCGATAACTACTCACAAATGCATATACTGTGCATTATTCTTTTTCAAAGTAATTGTGCTCTTTTAAAAATTCTTCTGCAACAACTGCTGGTTCTTTGCCTTCTCCATCTGCTTCATAATTTAATTTTTGCATTTGCTCCGTACTTATTTTATCGTTCAATTTATTAAGTGCTTTCCTAACTTCTGGTTGCTCTTTTAAAAGTTTGTTTGGTGCTACAGCACTTGCATCATATGTTGGGAAGAACTTTTTATCGTCTTCAAGTACTACTAAATCATAAGCTGCAATTCTACCATCGGTCGTATAGCCTAGTGCAACATCTAATTTTTTGCTTTTCAAAGCATCGTAAACGAGTCCAATTTGCATCGGTTTAATTGAATTAAAAGCAAAACCATAATGCTCTTGGAAAGGTGCGTATCCATCACCACCACGTTTAATCCAAGTTGTATCTGTTCCTACGTCTACTTCATCTTTTACTTTTTCTAAATCTGAAACAGTCTGTAAATCATATTTTTCTGCAGTTTCTTTAGTTACCATAAAGGCAAAGGTATTTTCAAAACCATATGAATCAAAAAAGGTCTGATTAAATTTTTGCTGAAACAACTTTTTAGTTAAATTCATCGCTTTTTTAGGATCAGTAATGGGCTCAGACTCAAGGACACCCACTAAATCTGTTCCAGTATATCGGGTGCTCGAGATATCTGCATCGTCATTCATTAGTGCATTATGCTGGATTGTTGCTGAGCCTAAGTTATTAATGATTGAACCTTTAATTTCACCTTCTGTATCATGTTCGATAAGGTTTATTATCATATATGCCATGATTTGAGATTCACTCGTAGCCAACGCTGAAACTTTAATCTCGTCCTTTGACTGGCTTCCACCAAGCCCTGGCAATCCACAACCGGATAATAATATTGTGCTTGCTATAATTAAAAAAAATAAATGTTTTGAAAATTTCATTGTCTAGCTCCTTAAAATAAGTACAGAAATAATATTTTTTCAATATATTAATATTAACATATTCATCAAAATATTATAACAACGCTAAATTGTACGGTAGTTGAATAGATTAGCATGTAATATAAGGTTAATCATTGCTATAATGAATATAAATAAATTTAATAAGGATGTGTACAATGCGAATAGCTATCATAGGAATGGGCACAGCAGGTGTAAGCTTGCTGAAAGAATTAGTGAAACATGATAATTTTGCAACGATGAATATAGACATGTACGATAATCCTAAAAATATGGGGCAAGGTGTACCTTTTCAAAATGACAGTGATCAATTATTAATAAATGTGCCTGCCAAACAAATGACTTTGAATTTAGAGAATCAAGGCGAGTTTTATGAATGGTACAAATCACAATCGATATTTAAGTTTTCAAACCCGGAGTATTTACCTAGGTTTATATTTGGACATTATATGAAAGATTTTTTAGAAAAATATAATCACCAATTTGAAAATATCCAGATGATTAAAGAAGAAGTGTCAGAAGTTTTCATTGAGGCTGATGTAGGTCAAACAGATGTTAAATATTATGTTTGTACTTCGAAAGACATGTCAAATTGTCAAAAGTATGATGTTGTATTTTTAACAATTGGTACAATGTCATACCATGACCCGTATCATTTGAAAGGAAAAAAAGGATATATTCATACACCTTATCCAACTTATAATACGTTAGATGATGTAAATGAAACTGACAGAATTGCAATCATTGGCACAGGTTTAGCATCTTTAGATGTAATTCGTTATGTTACTGCACATCATCCTAAATTACCAATTACTTTAACTAGTCGCAAAGGTCAATTGCCAAGTGTAAGAGGTGAAATGCCTGACATTGAATTTAAATACTTAACACCTGAAAATTTTAATGCAATAAAGAATGAAAATTTCGGAAACGTACCTTTGGAACAAGCGCTAAGTTTATTTTTGAAAGATTGTGCATATTATAATATTGCAATTGAAAAATTAGTGCACCGTAGACAAAATGACCCAGTGAAGGATTTAACATATGATTTAGAACACGAAACTGAATTAGGGGCGTTCCAAAGTATACTTGAATTAGTAAAAGAAAATTTAAATTGGATATGGAATAGTTTCAGTAGAGAAGATCAAAAACAATTTTTAAAAGATTACCAATCTATATTAAAGGATAATTCTAACCCCATGCCTCCACGTACGGCTAAATTAATAATAGATCATATTAAAAATGGGACTATTGAAATTAAAAGTGGTTTAGAGAATGTTCAGTATGAAGCAAGTCAATTTTATTTCAAATACAAAAATGAAACAGAGGCAGTTCATAAATTCGATGTCGTAATTAATGCTACTGGTTCAAAAACGCAACTTTCAGATCTTGATAGTGATGATCAATTGATTTTAAATCTTGAAAATAGACAGGTTGTACAAGCACATCCGCTTGGTGGTATTCAAATTATTGCTGAAACAAATCAAATTATAAGTCCGCGCTACGGAACTCTTAAACACATGTACGCATTAGGTCAACTAACAAATGGAATTAATCAGTCTCGTAATGGTGTAGCTATGATAGTTAAACAAGCGGTTAGCGTAGTAAATCAGTTGTTAGCAGATAAGTGATTGTAAAATGAATTCTTTAGCAGTATATTTTGTGAGAGTTTAATTTTTTAATAATAACTAAATTATAAAGGGTATAAAAGTCATAATGAAAATTAATTTATTTTTTATTAATTTGAGTAAAAAGCTTTTCTTATTAGTATTTAAAGCATTTTAATAATAATAATACGTTGAAAATAAAGCCGACTTAGATAATATGAATTGTCATTCTGCCTAAAATGTAGTACGATATTGATGTAACTTAGTAAGAGTTACTTGACTCAATCATTATTTACAATTTCATAGATATTCTTTCGGGGCAGGGTGAAATTCCCAACCGGCAGTAAACAAAGCCTGCGACCTGCATTTGATTATTCAAATGTGGCTGATCTAGTGAGATTCTAGAGCCGACAGTAAAGTCTGGATGGGAGAAAGAATGAAGTATAACAAAAATGACACTTTTTAAGTGTTTATTTGGCATACACTTATATTTGAAAGTGGATAAGTGTATTTAGTTTGAAGCTAATGATGTTATATCAATATATATCCCACACCTGAAATATTTTATTTCAGGTGTTTTTTATTATTTAGAGGTGATAATGTGAGTCAATATTTAAATTATGCAATCCAATTAGCAAAAATGGTAAGTGGTCAAACGGGCGTAAACCCACCTGTAGGCGCGGTAGTTGTTAAAGACGGACGAATCGTAGGTATGGGCGCACACTTGAAAAAAGGCGATAAACATGCTGAAGTACAAGCGTTAGATATGGCACAAGATGAAGCTAAAGATGCTACTATATTTATTTCATTAGAGCCATGTACACATTTTGGTTCAACGCCACCTTGTGTGAATAAAATTATCGATTTTGGCATAAAGAAAGTCATATATGCTGTTAAAGATACGACTTTACCCTCTAACGGTGACGAAATATTACAACATGCAGGAATAGAAGTTGAATTTCGTCATAATGCAGAAGCAGAAGACTTGTATAAAGATTTCTTTATAAGCAAAAGTAAAGAGGTACCTGAAGTGTCAGTTAAAGTTGCTTGTAGTTTAGACGGTAAACAGGCTACTGACGAAGGTGAAAGTAAATGGATTACGAATAAAGCCGTCAAAGCTGATGTTTTCAACTTACGTCATACGCATGATGCTGTACTTACAGGTAGAGGCACATTAGTTGCAGATAACCCTCAATATACAACACGAATTGAGGAAGGTAAGCATCCAATAAAAGTGATTTTATCGCAATCAGGCCAAATTGATTTTGAATTAGACATGTTCAAAAATGCTAATACACCTATTTGGATTTATACACAAAATGAAAACTTAAAAACAGATATTGAACAGGTGGAAATTATTATTTTAACTGATTGTTCAATTGAAAATATTTTAATAGATTTATATCAAAAGGGAATTGGAAAATTATTGGTAGAAGCGGGTCCAACCGTAACTTCAGCATTTCTTCAATCTCAATATACGAATGAACTTATCTTATATTATGCCCCGAAAATTATAGGTGGTTCTGGTAATTATCAATTTTATCAAACTAAAAATATTTTTGGATTATCAGAAGTACCACAATTCGAAATTGTTAATACCCAAATGCTTGAGCAAAACATTAAATTAGAGTTGCGAAAGAAGTGAATAACCATGTTTACCGGTATTGTTGAAGAAATAGGCACGATTAAAAAAATAACGACACAACAATCTGTAGTTAACTTAACAATTGATTGCGAGACCATCTTATCAGACATGCATATAGGAGATTCTATAAGTGTGAATGGCGCATGTTTAACTGTTGTTGATTTTAATAAGCATTCGTTCTCTGTACAAGTAATTAAAGGTACAGAAAATAAAACTTATCTGAATCATTTAAACCAATCTGCAGAAGTGAATTTAGAAAGAGCGATGAGTGGTCAAGGTCGTTTTGGAGGTCACTTTGTGCTAGGACATGTAGATGAAGTAGCTAAGATTACACGTATACAAGCATCAGATAATTCTAAAATTGTAACAATTAAGCCTACTACTACGCTTATTAAACAAATGGTGCCACAAGGGTCCATAACTGTAGATGGCGTAAGCTTAACTATTTTTCAATTAAAAGATGCTGAATTCGATATCCATCTTATTCCTGAAACGCGAAGATCCACAATTTTAAATCAAAAACGTGTAGGTGATCCGGTCCATATTGAAACTGATATGTTATTCAAATATGTAGAGAGAATTGTCAGTAATAATGAATCAGGATTAAATACCGAAAAACTTAGAGCATTTGGATTTTAGGAGGGGTAGTATGAAATTAGATAGTATAGAGACAGCACTTACAGAACTGAAAAAAGGTAGAAGTATTGTTGTCGTTGATGATGAAAATAGAGAGAACGAAGGCGATTTAGTAGCTGTGACAGAATGGATGCAAGATAATACCGTTAATTTCATGGCGAAATATGGTAGAGGACTCATTTGTGCGCCAATTAGCAAAGGTATAGCTGGAAAATTAGAACTCAATCCAATGGTGAGTGATAACTCTGATATCTATGGTACACAATTTACTGTGAGTGTCGATCATATTAATACGACGACAGGTATTAGTGCTGGAGAAAGAACAATGACAGCAAAAGCGTTAATAGAGGAAAATGCAACAGCTAGTGATTTTAATAAACCAGGCCACTTATTCCCCTTAATTGCACAAGATGATGGTGTGTTAGAAAGACGTGGCCATACAGAAGCATCTGTAGATTTAGCTAAACTAACTGGCGCAAAACCAGCAGCATTAATTTGTGAAATTATGAATGAAGATGGTTCTATGGCTAAAGGTAAAGAATTAGAAGCCTTTAAGGAGAAGCATGAGCTTGTAATGATTTCTATTGAAGATTTAGAAACATATAGAAAATCATTAACATCTAAGTTAGAAGCAAAAGCAAAAGTGAAGTTGCCTACTAAACATGGTAAGTTTGATATGTATGGTTTTACTTCTCAGACGAATGAAGAAGAACTTGTGGCTATTGTAAGTGGAGACATAAAGAAAACAGAAAATGTGCGTATTCATTCTTCTTGTCTAACAGGCGATATTTTTCATAGTCAAAGATGTGATTGCGGTGAACAACTTGAAGCTTCAATGAAATATATAAGTGAGCATGGTGGCATTATTTTATATTTACCTCAAGAAGGTAGAGGCATTGGTTTAATTAATAAGTTAAAAGCATATGAACTTATTGAACAAGGTTATGATACTGTGACAGCTAATATTGCTTTAGGTTTCGACGAAGATTTGAGAGATTATAAAGACGCCGCGAGAATTTTAAAATATTTTGGCATTGAAAGCGTGAATTTGTTAAGTAATAATCCCAAAAAATTTGAAAGTCTAGAAACTTATGGTGTGAATATTAATAAAAGAATTGATCTTGTAGTTCCAACAAATAAATTTAATCAAGATTATATGGATACGAAAAAAGAAAAAATGGGTCATTTAATATAGGAGGTCAATAGGATGAATTTTGAAGGTAAATTAATAGGTTCCGATTTAAAAGTAGCAATTGTTGTAAGTAGGTTTAATGATTTTATTACAAACCGTTTATTAGATGGTGCAAAAGATACTTTAGTAAGACACGAAGTACCAAAAGAAAATATTGATGTGGCATATGTACCAGGCGCATTTGAAATTCCATTAGTAGCTAAGAAATTAGCTCAAAAAGGTGAATATGATTCAGTGATTACGTTAGGTTGTGTAATAAGAGGATCTACTTCTCATTATGATTATGTGTGTAATGAAGTGGCGAAAGGTGTTTCTAAGGCAAATGATGTTGCTGATACACCAGTTATCTTCGGTGTTGTAACAACTGAAAATATTGAACAAGCAGTAGAACGTGCAGGCACAAAAGCAGGGAATAAAGGTGCAGACGCAGCAATTAGTGCAATAGAAATGGCTAATTTATTAAAAGAAATATAATAGAATAAGATTGAAACGTCAACGTTTATATAACTGGATATAGGCGTTTCTACTAAAATAAAAAGAATTGGACAACAACGATTTCGTTAAGTCCAATTCTTTTTTGTTCACTATTATTTTTTGAAAAGGCGATATACTAAGGCACTAGCTGCTCCAAAGGCTGCAACTGTACCTGTAACAACGCCCGCTTTTTTCATTACTTCGGGTTTCATTAACTCTTTAAACATTAAATTTAAATTTTGAGGTCGTTCAGCTAGTCGTCTCATAAAGTAACTAAACCAATCATCCCCATATGGTACATAAATACAGAAATTGTTACCTTCCCCAGCTATTTTCTCCGCTAAATCAGTACGGAAACCATACAACATTTGAAATTCATACTGATTTTTTTCGATATTATTATCTTTGATAAATTGTTTTATATGTGTAATAACTTTATCATCATGAGTTGCAATTGACGTTACATTTTTAGCGTTTAATAATCTTTTTTCAATTAAACGTATGTAATTTTCGTCAATGTCTTCTTTAGTTTGATAAGCTATTGTATCACTTTCTTTATATGCGCCTTTAACCATGCGCAATCGTAATTCTGGATATTTTTCTACAAGTGTATCAGCTTCATATAAATAACCTTGAATAACGGTACCTACATTTTTGAATTCACCTTTTAAACGGTCTAACACTTGCGTGATGTCAAATAAACTATCATACTTTTCAGTATCAATATTAATATGCATATTATTAAACTCATTCGCTTTTAATAATATTTCACGTAGATTGCGATAAGCAAGATCCAAATCAAATTCAGAGCCTAACTGGCTTAATTTAATAGACATGTGACCATCTAAGCTATGATTATAAATAGCGTACATCACTTCTAATATTTGATCTTTTGATTGAATTGCTTCACCTTCAGTTACAACAAATTCTCCAAGGCAATCTACAGTAACTGTAATTCCCTTGCTGTTTAGACGTTCAATTGTGTTTAATAAGGCTTCGATTGTATTGCCAGCAACCACTTTATTAGCACCGAGCATTGGACCGATTTCCTTAGCAGTCTTATTTAAAAAAGGGTTGTTAGATAACCCGATAAAAAAATTTTTCACAATTGGCATATTAATTCCTCCCATTCTGCTTACAGCTGATCTTTCAATATAAGTGTAGCATGAATCTAAAGGGAATGAAATCGTTTACAATAGAATATATTACACTTTATTTTATTAAATACACTTATAGCAAAGTGTTGATTATAAGATACTTTTTATTTCTAAAACAAATTGAGTTTTTCACGTCCATGGCTATCTTTAAAATGGAAAAAGTACATCATATTTTGATACAATAAATATAATGAAATTTAACGAGAAGGGGAAGTATGTATTATGTGGAAATGGGAAACCGAAAAGGAAGCTAAAGGTGTCGTTGTAATTGCACATAACATGCTTGAACATACGGGAAGATACGCATATGTAATTACGATGCTTCGCCGAAATGGATATCATGTTATTATGGGCGATTTACCTGGCCAAGGGCAAACGTCACGTTCTAACAAAGGTCAAATTGACAGTTTTGATGTATATCATGAGCATATTTTAGAGTGGATTAGAATAGCGAATGAGTATAAAATACCTACTTACGTGTTAGGTGTCGGTTTAGGTGGTTTAATTACACTTAATTTACTTGAAAAAGTAGAAGTACCAATTGAAGGTTTGATGCTTTTATCTCCACTTTTAGAATTTAAAAAGAGTAATAAATCTCGTAAAGACAAAATAATTTCAAATATAGGTAAAGTAGCTAAAGACACAAGATTTAAAGTGGGAATCACGGTTGAAGACTTAACACGAAACGAAGAAGTAATTGAAGAAACAAAAAATGACCAGTTGATGTTGCAGAAAGTAACTTATCACTGGTATAAACAAATCATAGAAATTATGAAAGAAACAGTAACACATTTAACTGATATTAAACGGTTACCACTACTGTTAATGTATGGTCTAGAAGATCAAGTTGCAGATACATCAACAATGGAATTAATTAAAGACAAAGTGAAAACGGATGAATTATATTTCAAAGCATGGGAAGGACTTTATCATGAGGTACATAATGAACCCGAAAGAGATGAAGTAATGAGATATATATTGGCATTTTTAAATAATAGTGCAAGCAATAACGGCTTTATTGTACATGATGAACATGAAGTATCTTAGTTAAAAGCATCACCACACTAAAATAGAGTAAGAAAAGCGTCAGATAACATTTTATGGTATCTGATGCTTTTCTTATAAAATATCATTTAGAATAAAGGGCATGTACCTCGCTATAATGAATGTTATAGAAATAATTTTGTGAAATAAATCACAATTTTATTGAAAAACTCATAGAATACTGTTATATTTATATTGTGAAATAAATCACAAATAATAACTTAACGATTGAATACGTGAGGAGCGTCATATAATGAAACAAGTTAAAAATAATAAAGTAGTTTTAATAGGTGATGGGGCAGTAGGCTCAAGTTATGCTTTTGCGTTAGTAGCTCAAGGTGTTGCAGATGAATTAGTAATTATTGATTTAGACGAAGAAAAAGTTAAGGGCGACGTCATGGATTTAAATCACGGTGCGCCATATGGTGATTCACCAGTGAAAATCAAAGCAGGTACATATAATGAATGTACAAATGCAGATTTAGTCGTCATTACTGCTGGTGCAGCTCAAAAACCAGGTGAAACACGCTTAGATCTTATTGAAAAAAATACCAAAATTTTTAAAGGAATTGTTTCTGAAGTTATGAAATCTGGATTCGATGGTATTTTCTTGATTGCTACAAATCCAGTAGATGTCTTAACATATGTGACATACAAAGTATCAGGTTTACCAAAAGAAAAAGTGATAGGTTCTGGTACAATTTTAGATACAGCACGTTTTAAATATGAGTTAGCTGAAGAATTTGGCGTTTCATCAGGAAGCGTGCATGGTCAAATTATCGGTGAACATGGTGATTCAGAATTAGCGGTATGGTCTCAAGCTAATATTGCTGGTCAATCTTTATATCAACTTTTAAAAGATGATCCTGAAAAACAACACAGAGTTGAAGAGATTTTTACAAATACGCGTGATGCAGCTTACGATATAATACAAGCAAAAGGTGCGACGTATTATGGGATTGCAATGGGGTTACTACACATTACTAAAGCAATTTTAAATAATCAAAATGTTGTATTAACAGTTTCTAGTTATTTAGAGGGTGAATACAACCAAGAAGAAGTCTATATTGGTGTACCAACACAAGTAAATAAAGAAGGTGCTGTAAAAGTTTTTGAAATGCCTCTAGACAGCCATGAGCGCAAATTATTCGAAAAATCAGCCACTATTTTGAAAGAAATGCAAAATAAAATAACTCATATAATTGCATAATTCATAGTTTAAATTTAAACTGTATATAAGATTAATTTTATTAAAAATTCTAATGTTAATTCAGTGAAGAATTTATTTACTAAGAATGATGTTTTTTGATAAATTAATTTTACATGTTTAACTTTATACTATGATTGGGGGATTATTCTATGGGGAAGACATTTACTGATAATGTTGATGGTGTTTTAAGATTAGAAATGGTGTTGAATGACATCGAAGATATCTTTAACAAAGTTCAAAAGCAGTACAAGATGTCGAAAGAAGAAATTTTGATTCTTTTAACGCTTTGGAAAGAAGGATCGATGACTTTAAAGGAAATGGATGATTTTGTGCACATTAAATCTTATAAGCGTACAAGAACTTATAATGATTTAGTGGAAAAAGCGTGGATCATTAAAGAAAGACCACAAAATGACGAACGTACAGTTATCATTCATTTCAATGAAGATTTAAAAGCGCAACGGGAAAGCCTTTTAAATTTCTTCAAAGAAGAAATTGAATCAAAATCAACTAGCATTCAAACTAGTCTTAAATCTATCATTAACTTATAGGGAATAAGCAAAGCCTCGGTAGTCAAATACCGAGGCTTTTGTTTGTCTTTTTTATTTTATTATAAATAAGGTTTGTGCATACTTTCCTCAGGGCTCCTCAGGGCTAGCTTTAGCTTATAGTCTTTAGCTCAATCCTTCCACACAGGAGTCGTGCTAAATCATTGATAGTAATTAAAAATCTCAAACAAACTAAACGTAAATAATACAAGTTTGGTTTGTTTGAGATTTAAAATAGTTATTTTATCTTCGAATAAATTGTTAATAACCGTGGTTGCGTTAAGAAATTATACCTTGAAATCATGAGGTATTCACAGTCTAAATTTTTTCAAGTGCACAGATAAACGGCGGGTTATTCTGTTGGTTAATAAATTGATATTGCAATACATGTGCTTTAGTTTGGTCAAACTGTGATAAATAATCAATTAAAGCATCACGTTCTAACTTGCCTTCATCATGACCATGATAAATCACTAATATAATGACGCCTTCTGGAGCTAATATATCAAAAATTGCGTTGATAGCTGATAATGTACTTTCAGGTTGGGTAACAATCGATTTATCACCTTTAGGTAAATATCCTAAATTGAAAATGGCAGCATCCACTTTACCAACTTCAATATCTGGAATATGCTGTTTTACATGTGCATGGCTATCTTGAATCAACGTTACATTGTGATAACCTTCAGTTTTTAGTTTTGTATTGCTAATAGCTTCTGTTTGGATATCCAATGCATATACTTTACCGTGAGGCACTTGTTGCGCAAGAAAAAGTGTGTCATTGCCATTACCACAAGTAGCATCTATGACAATGCTTTCTGATGTAATATGTTGTTGAAGCAACGTTTTCGCAAATGGTAAAATACGTTCTAATTTCATGATTTTATCTTACTTTCAAAATGTTTTCCTTGATATGATTCTCTGCGACCAAGTTCATTATCGATTTCGTTCAGTACTTCCCATTTATTTACGCTCCACATTGGGCCTACCATTAAATCAATCGGACCATCACCAGTAATTCTATGAACAATCATTTCTTTTGGAATAATTTCTAATTGGTCACAAACTAATTTAGTATATTCATCCTGTGACATAAATTCTAACATGCCTTTATCGTACTGTTTCACCATTGGTGTGCCTTTAAGTAAATGTAGTAAATGGATTTTAATACCTTGGACGTCCATTTGAGCGACTTCTTTAGCCGTCTCCATCATCATTGTATAGTCTTCACCTGGCAAACCATTAATAATATGTGTACAAATATTAATGTTATGTTTCCGTAATTTGGCGATACCTTCATAATATGTTTGCATATCGTGCGCGCGATTGATTAAATCTGATGTTTCTTGGTGAACTGTTTGTAAACCAAGTTCTACCCATAAATATGTACGCTCGTTTAACTCTGCCAAATACTCAACCACATCATCAGGTAAACAATCAGGTCGTGTACCTATTGAAAGGCCAACAACACCAGGTTCCTTCAAAGCAGTTTCATATTTTTCACGTAATTCTTCGACAGGTGCATGCGTATTTGTAAATGCTTGGAAGTAAGCAATGTATTGACCGTCACTCCATTTTTCGTGCATTCTATCTTTTATTTGTTGAAATTGTACATCGATTGGATCCACACGATTACCTGCAAAATCTCCGCTACCTGCAGCTGAACAGAAAGTACATCCTCCATGTGCTACAGTACCGTCTCTATTAGGACAATCAAAGCCACCGTCAATTGCTACTTTGAAAATCTTTTGTCCGAATTTATTTTTTAAGTGATAATTCCAAGTGTGATATCTTTTATTCTCGAATGCGTAAGGGAAAAATTGTCCCATAAAACATTTTCCTTTCTGAATTCATTCTAGTTAAAGATTTTAACATATTTTAATGATATAGTGTTTAGTGTAAAATTAGAAATTTTAAAAATAGAGAGGAGCTTACTGTTATGAAAATGCCTAAATCAGTGTGGTGGTTAGTTATTGGGATGGCATTAAATATCACTGGCTCAAGTTTTTTATGGCCCTTAAATACAATTTATATGAATGAACAATTAGATAAAAGTCTTACAATGGCTGGTTTTGTCCTAATGATCAATTCGTTTGGTATGGTTATTGGTAATTTATTAGGTGGTAATTTATTTGATAAATTAGGTGGCTACCCAACGATTATGATAGGTACAGTTATATGTTTAATCAGTACAACGCTATTAAATTTCTTCCATGGGTGGCCTTGGTATGCGGTTTGGCTCGTAGCATTAGGTTTTGGCGGGGGTATGATTATTCCAGCTATTTATGCACTCGCAGGCGCTGCATGGCCTCAAGGTGGCCGCCAAACATTTAACGCAATCTATTTAGCGCAAAATTTAGGCGTCGCTATAGGAGCAGCATCCGGAGGTTTTGTGGCAGAGTTGAGTTTCAATTACATATTTATAGCAAACTTATTAATGTATGTAGCATTTGCAGTTGTAGCAATCACACAATTTAATATTAAACTTGATGTGAAAGTAAAATCGAATGATACGATGTCCTTATTATCTAAACAAAACAGAGTTCAATTTATTGCGCTATCACTATTATGTGTGATGTTTAGTATTTGTTGGATTGCATATATTCAATGGGAGAGTACGATTGCTTCTTTCACTCAAGAAATTAATATGTCAATGAGCCAATACAGTTTGTTATGGACTGTTAATGGTATTATGATTCTGGTTGCACAACCGCTAATTATGCCGGTAATCAGGTTACTAAAAGGTAATTTAAAATATCAAATGTTGGTAGGTATAGCGATTTTCATAATGTCGTTCTTAGTGACAAGTTTTGCTGAACAATTTTCAGTGTTCATGATAGGTATGATTATACTAACATTAGGTGAAATGTTTGTTTGGCCAGCCGTTCCAACAATTGCGAATCAATTAGCTCCAAAAGGAAAAGAAGGGGCGTTTCAAGGGTATGTTAACTCAGCAGCAACTGTAGGCAAGGCTTTTGGTCCGCTTATAGGCGGAGTTCTTGTAGATACATTTAATATGCAAGCGATGTTTTTAAGTATGATAGGTTTACTTGTTATCGCAGTGTTTTTCTTAATGATTTATGATAGGAAATTACCAAAAGATGTATAAATTTCACATGGAAAATAAAAATTATAATCATTTTATCGAACAGGTGTAAGGTTGCCTGTTCGATTTTTTTATAAAAACTAATAAATCGCAACACAGAAACTTTTAGTGTAGCTTTATTTCGCGTTTTCCACTTGAAATAAAACCTTTTTTCAAATATCATTAGTAATGTATAGGAGTAGTAACTTGAAAGCTTTTCTACAGAGAACTAGGAAAGGTGGAACCTAGTGTTAAGCATTGAGTGAACTTACCAGGACTTAAATGAATTTATAACATCTCTAACTATTAATTTAAATGAGCGCACATTTAATGTGAAACTGGGTGGTACCGCGGTGAAAGTCGTCCCTTTTGAAATCGATAATAGTTTGAGGTGTTTTTTTATTGAATAGGAGGAAAAGTAGTGAACTACAATCATAATGAAATTGAAAAGAAATGGCAGGATTATTGGGCAGAACATAAAACTTTTAAAACGAGCGATAATTTAGGTCAAAAAAAATTCTATGCGCTAGACATGTTTCCATACCCATCAGGTGCAGGACTTCATGTAGGCCATCCAGAGGGTTATACAGCTACAGATATTATTTCTCGTTATAAACGTATGCAAGGTTATAATGTGTTACATCCAATGGGGTGGGATGCATTTGGTCTTCCTGCAGAACAGTATGCCTTAGACACTGGTAATGATCCTCGTGAATTTACTAAAAAAAATATTGAGACGTTTAAACGTCAAATTAAAGAATTAGGTTTCAGTTATGATTGGGATAGAGAAGTGAATACTACAGACCCAGAATATTATAAATGGACGCAATGGATTTTTATTCAATTATATAATAAAGGACTCGCTTACGTTGATGAAGTTGCAGTAAACTGGTGTCCAGAACTTGGTACAGTACTTTCAAATGAAGAAGTTATTGACGGTTTGTCCGAACGTGGCGGTCACCCTGTGGTAAGAAAACCAATGAAACAATGGGTATTAAAAATTACTGAATATGCAGATCGTTTACTTGAAGATTTAGATGACTTAGATTGGCCTGAATCATTAAAAGACATGCAACGTAACTGGATTGGTCGTTCAGAAGGGGCTGCTATCTCATTCGATGTAGAAGACAATGATGTCCAAATTGAAGTATTTACAACACGTGCAGATACTGTGTACGGTGCAACATTCTTAGTGTTAAGTCCTGAACATGAACTTGTAAATCAAATTACAACAGCAGATCAAGAAGTAGCTATCAAAGATTATCAACAAGAAGCGGCTAAAAAGTCAGACTTAGAACGTACAGGTTTATCTAAAGAAAAATCCGGTGTATTCACTGGTGCATATGCAACGAATCCTTTATCTGGACAACAAGTTCCAATTTGGATTGCCGATTATGTACTTTCCACATACGGAACTGGTGCAGTTATGGCAGTACCAAGTGGAGACCAAAGAGACTATGAATTCGCACAAACATTTGATTTGCCAATTTTAGAAGTTATCGAAGGTGGCGATTTATCGCAAGAAGCCTATGATGGAGATGGACCACATGTTAATTCTGGCGAGTTAAACGGTTTATATAACGAAGAAGCGATTGCTAAAGCAATTGAATTGTTAGAACAAAAAGGTGCAGGTACTCGAAAAGTAAATTATAAATTACGAGACTGGTTATTTAGTCGTCAAAGATATTGGGGCGAACCAATACCTGTAATTCATTGGGAAGATGGTTCAATGACCACTGTTCCAGAAGAAGAATTGCCATTACTTTTACCTGAAACGGATGAAATTAAGCCTTCAGGTACAGGCGAATCTCCATTAGCTAACATTGCTGATTTTGTTAATGTGGTTGATGAAGAAACTGGAATGAAAGGTCGTCGCGAAACAAATACTATGCCACAATGGGCAGGTAGCTGTTGGTATTATTTAAGATATATTGATCCAGATAATGATCAAATGCTTGCTGATCCAGAAAAATTAAAACACTGGCTACCGGTTGATTTATACATTGGTGGTGTTGAACACGCAGTACTTCACTTATTATATGCGAGATTCTGGCATAAAGTTTTATATGATTTAGGCGTAGTCCCTACGAAAGAACCATTCCAAAAATTATTTAACCAAGGCATGATACTAGGTGAAGGTAATGAAAAAATGAGTAAGTCAAAAGGTAATGTAATCAACCCAGATGATATCGTGAAATCACATGGTGCTGATACTTTACGTATGTATGAAATGTTTATGGGACCACTTGATGCAGCAATTGCATGGAGTGAAAATGGTTTAGACGGCTCAAGACGTTTCTTAGACAGAATCTGGCGCTTATTAGTTACTGATGATGGTTTGATTTCCGATAAAGTGGTAAACAATAATAATAAAGCTTTAGATAAAAGTTATCATCAAACAGTGAAAAAAGTTACTGAGGATTATAATACTTTGAATTTCAATACCGCGATAAGTCAACTTATGGTATTTATCAATGATTGCTATAAAACAGATGAAATTTACAAACCATATATTGAAGGATTCATTAAAATGTTGGCACCAATTGCACCACATATATCTGAAGAATTATGGACGCAACTTGGACATGAAGAAACAATCACTTATCAACCATGGCCTTCATATGATGAATCATTGCTCGTTGATGATGAAATCGAAATTGTTGTTCAAGTGAACGGTAAAGTACGTGCTAAGATTAATATTCCAAAAGAAACTTCAAAAGAAGAAATGGAACAATTAGCACTTGATAATGATAATGTTAAAGCTGAAATTGAAGGTAAAGATATCAAGAAAGTCATTGCAGTACCAAAAAAATTAGTTAACATTGTAGCTAAATAATAGTAGGAGGAATTATTTATGGAATCTATTACAATTGATGAGTTGAAAGATAAAGTCCTAAATTCTGATCCAATTCATATCGTTGATGTTAGAACAGATGAAGAAACAGCTATGGGTGTAATACCAGGCGCAGAAAAAATACCAATGAATCAAGTTCCAGATAAATTAAATCATTTTAACAAAGATGAAACATATTATATCATCTGTAAAGTGGGCGGACGTAGTGCACAAGTTGTTCAATTCCTTGAACAAAACGATATACATGCAGTTAATGTTGAAGGCGGTATGGACGCGTGGGGCGACGAAGGTTTAGAAATCAATAGTATTTAAGTTGAAATAAAGCTTAAAATATTGAATTGAAAATGTTTGATTTAATAAATTCTAATTAGCTTTCTTTTTAGAGCGTTAATTGTAATTTTAAAGTGTCGACAAAGTCTCTGACTTTGTTGGCATTTTTTTGTACAAGTATTCCACAAGCGCAGCGTCATCCTACAGTCTTCAGCTATGAACTTGTCAAAGGCAAATATTGTCTCGATGACAATATAAATCAAAAAAACGAACAAAATGCTATAAGAGCATTTTGTTCGTTTTGATTTGTGAAGATTATATTTAAGTATTAAAGATGAAATTCACCCGCGTTTGAGCCAGCAACATTACCAGTGACTAAAGCGCTTGTGATATTATATCCACCTGTGTAACCATGTATATCTAATACTTCACCGCACAAAAATAATCCTGGTACGTGTTTTGACATCATAGTTTTAGGGTGTATTTCTTTTAATGACACACCACCACCAGTTACAAAAGCTTTATCGATGGGCAACGTTCCGTTGACAGTAAAAGTAAACCCTTTAAATAATTCAACTAACTTATTAATTTGTGCATTTGAAATATGATGGGCAGTTAAGTCATCACTAATTTGTGCTTGTTCAATAATGAATAATAAATAACGTTCTTCGATTAACCCGTGCAAGCTATTTTTAATATATTTGTCAGGTGTATCTTTTAATATATTTCTAATTTGTGCTTCTAATTGAGCGACACTCAGATTTGGAAAAGCATCAAGTTGCATCTGAATCTCTTTTTGTTTTTGACTTTTTTGCTCTTTATATACAAATTGACTACATCTCAGTGCGGCAGGTCCACTTATACCAAAATGTGTGAATAACATATCCATTTGATGTGTGATACGTTGTTTGCCATTCTTTTTCAATACGGATAGTGCAACATCCTTTAAACTTAAACCTTTTAAACGCTTGTTCTTAATAAAAGGTTCAGAAGACGTAATAGGGACTTCGGTCGGAAATAATTCTGTAATCGTATGTCCTAAATGTTTAGCAAATTTATAACCATCTCCAGTAGAACCCGTTTTGGGTACACTAGTACCACCAGTCGCAATAATGAGACTCTTACTTTCAAATTGTTGTTGCTCATTTAGTGTAACTTGAAACGTTTGTTGTGGTGTATATTCAATAGATTGTACAGTTGATTCTTCTTTAACGTTTACATTGTTTTGTTGTAACGTATGAATGAGGGCATCTACCACGTCTTGTGCTTTATTAGATACTGGAAACATACGACCATGATCTTCTTCTTTTAAACCTACACCTCTTGATTCGAAAAATTGAATGATGGATTCATTATCAAATACAGAGAAAGGACTGTATAAAAATTTTCCATTGCCAGGTATGTTTTTAATAATTTCATCATAAGGAAGGCGGTTAGTAACATTACAGCGGCCGCCACCAGAAATTTTTAGCTTGCGACCCAATCCTTTTTTCTTCTCAATTAATAAAACATTTTCGCTATTTTGACTTGCTGCAGCGGCAGCCATGAGTCCACTTGGCCCACCACCGATTATAATTGTTTGATACATTTTATTGCCTCCCTTAGCTATATAGTGTTATTTTATAGTAATATACTTTTGAAAAAAAGTAGTTATAACGTTATTATTAAAGTTATGAGTGTAAAAATTAATTTGAGATAGGAAGATCTGAATGAGTGAAAGTAAAGAATTAGTGAGGGGTACCTTTTTAATTACGCTTAGTATTTTGATTACTAAGGTTTTAGGTGTTATATATATTATTCCATTCTACTCGATTATTGGTGGAGAGGAAAATTTGGCGCCTTTCAACTATGCATACACCCCGTATAATATAGCGATTGCTATTGCAACTGCGGGAGTCCCATTAGCAGCGTCTAAATATGTTTCTAAGTATAATGCAATGGGTGCATATAAGGTCAGTGAAAAACTTTATAAATCAAGCTTTCTTGTTATGACTGTAACAGGATTTATAGGATTTTTCATCTTATATTTATTAGCTCCAACAATTGCATCTATTACTTTAGCAAATAAAGCAGGTGCAAATGGCGGATGGTCAGTAGACGAAATTACATGGATTATTAGAATTATTAGTATGGTAGTTATTTTTATTCCGCTACTTGCTACATGGCGCGGTGTGTTCCAGGGTTACAAATCTATGGGACCAACAGCAGTGTCAGAAGTTATTGAACAAATTGCACGTATACTATTTATTTTAGTTGGTAGTTATTTAGTTCTTAATGTATTTAACGGCAGTGTACTTGCAGCTAATGGTATTGCTACATTTGCAGCGGCTGTAGGAGCAATTGCAGGGATTTTCACACTATGGTATTACTGGAGAAAAAGAAAACCTAATATTGAAAAAATGGTTGCAACGGATACAACGGGCGTTGATATATCATACGGTAAAATGTACAAAGAGATTATTTCTTACAGTATTCCGTTCGTCATCGTGAGTCTGAATTTCCCATTATTTAATTTAGTCGATCAATTTACACATAATAGCGCACTCGGTTTAGCTGGTGTTTCTAGCAATATGCATGACTATTTCTTTACAATTTTAAATATGACGACAAATAAAATCGTTATGATTCCAACAGCACTATCAGCTGGTTTTGCAGTAAGTTTAATTCCATTTATTACTAAAACGTATGCAAAAGGTGAATTTCATGAGATGCACAGACAAATACGTACGTCATTAGGTGTTCTAATGTTCATTACAGTGCCTGCAAGTTTAGGTATTATGGCATTAGCGTTACCATTATATACAGTCTTTTATAGTTATAATGTTGATGGTAGCCAAATGCTATTCTACTATGCGCCAGTAGCAATTCTAATTGGTTTATTGAGTGTAACAGCATCAATGCTACAAGGTATTGATAAACAAAAATTAACAGTATTTGTTATATTAGCAGCAGTTGTAATAAAAGTAGTGTTAAATACACCATTAATTATAGCGTTCCATTCTGCTGGTGCGATATTAAGTACGGCAATTGCATTATTATTTGCAGTGTCATGTAATCTGTATATACTTAAAAAACATGCTAAATTTGATTTTTCAGAAACATGGTTACACTTTGGTAAAATATTCTTGTATAGCTTAATTATGATGATATCAGTTGAATTAACATTCTTTATTTTACAATTCTTTATTTCAACACAATCTAAATTTGGATCGCTGATTATAATTATTGTTAGTGTGATTGTAGGTATGTTAGTTTATGCTAGCATGACTATGAAGACAAGACTTGCAGATCAGTTTTTAGGTGATATTCCACAGAAAATTAGACGTAAGTTAGGTATTGCAGAATGAGAATAGATAAATTCTTAGCTAATATGGGCGTAGGAACACGTACAGAAGTGAAACAACTATTAAAAAAAGGCAATGTTACCGTGAATGATAAAAAAGAGAAATCACCAAAAACACAAATCAATCCAGATACGGATACTGTAAGCGTTAATGAAACGCAAATTCAGTATATAGATAAAATCTATTTGATGTTAAATAAACCAAAAGGGTATTTATCGGCTACTGAAGATAATAATCAACAGACAGTTATAGACTTAGTAGAAGAATTTAGATATTTAGAACTATTTCCAGTTGGACGTTTGGATAAAGATACTGAAGGGTTATTGCTCATCACTAATGATGGGCAGTTTAACCATCAATTGATGAGTCCAACAAAGCATGTTTCTAAGACATATGAAGTAATTTCTGAAAAAACTATTACAAAAAATGATATAGAATCCTTTAAAACGGGTATTGAATTAAATGAGGGATTGGCGAAACCTGCTCAATTAGTTGAAGGTGATGAAAAGAACAAATCATTTGTCACAATATACGAAGGAAGGTATCATCAGGTTAAGCGTATGTTTCATGCTATAGATAATGAAGTTTTAGCTTTGAAACGTATTAGCATTGGCGACTTAAAGCTAGATTCAGCATTAGCGCCAGGAGAATATCGTCATCTAACTCAACAAGATTTTAAACAATTAGGATTAAAATAATGAAGAGGTGTTTTTATGTCAAAATTATTTAAAGCAGTATTAGGTATCGGCGGAGCAGCGGCTGCAGTTGTTCTTTCTAAAAAAGAAAATAGAGATAGATTAAAAGACGAGTATGGCAAATACAAGTCTAATCCAGAATCATATAAACAAAACGCGAAAGATATCGCTAGTCAAATTAGTTCAAAAGCAGGCGAGACTTATAGCGAAGTAAAACAAGATCCTAAAGGCTATGCTTCAAAAGTAAAACAAGACCCTAAAGGTTACCTTAAAGATCAAAAAAATCATTTCAAAAATGGTGTCAAAAAAGAAGACGTAGAAATTGAAGAAGCTAGATTCGATGATGAAGGCGGAGATCCTTCTAATAATCTACGTGTCGTAACTGAAGAAGAATTAAAAAATAATAGCAATAAACGTGATAATAAGTAGTAGATTACGTTTAGACGACCTAGTTCATTTTAATGAACTAGGTTTTTTTATGTAAGTGAGACAGAAATTTATATTTTTTAACGAGATTTCGTCGTATGAGCCGAGTCCCACAAAGATAACTAGAAAATCGAATACAAGAGATGAAGCGCTTGCGTAAGACCTACTTGTCTTCATAAATGAAGTAGTAGTGCTTTAAAATATTAATATAAGCGCATTTTCAGTTCAGTCAGTTACTGTCAATATAATAATTAAGGATGAGACATGTATTTTGTCTCACTTCTTTTTTATATTAATACAGTTTTTGAAATATATTAATATATATAGGGTGAACTGTTTTCTTTGTTGACTAAACAGTTGGAATTTTTAAATAATAATGACATCTCACTGTAGTTTCTTCCACACTTCATGTAAAATATTAAATATATAAGTTTCGAGAAGGAAGTGGATCACAAATGTGGAAAGACAAAGTGAAAGAATATGAAGATCTAATCGTTGATGATTTGAAAGGTTTATTATCTATTGAGAGTGTTAGGGAAGATAATAAAGCAACAACAGAATATCCAGTTGGACCTGGTCCACGAAAAGCCTTAGATTACATGTACAAAATAGCTGAACGCGATGGATTTGGCACACATGATGTAGACCATATCGCTGGTCGTATTGAAGCGGGTGCTGGAGAAGATGTTTTTGGTATATTATGCCATGTTGATGTTGTACCTGCTGGAGAAGGTTGGGATTCTGATCCATTTGATCCAGTTGTGACAGACGATAGAATTATTGCAAGAGGTACGCTTGATGATAAGGGTCCAACAATTGCAGCGTACTATGCAGTTAAAATATTAAATGATATGAATGTAAATTGGAAAAAACGTATACATATTATAATAGGTACTGATGAAGAATCTGATTGGCAATGCACTGAGCGTTATTTTGAAACTGAAGAAATGCCTGCATTAGGATTTGCACCGGATGCAGAATTCCCTGCAATTCACGGCGAAAAAGGTATTACTACGTTTGATGTGATACAAAATGAAAAAGCAGAAGACCAAGACGAGCCAGAATATGAATTAATTTCATTTAACTCCGGTCAAAGATATAATATGGTACCTGATGAAGCCGTGGCAAATGTATCTGTAAAAGAAAACATGACTGATGTCATTCAAAATTTCGAACAATTTGTTCAAGAGAACAATATTGAAGGGGAAAGTATCGTTGATAGTGGTGTACTTGTATTAAAAGTTCAAGGAAAAGCTGTACATGGTATGGATCCTTCTATCGGTGTCAATGCTGGTTTATACTTGTTAAATTTCTTATCTAATCTAAATTTAGATAAAACAGCAGCTAATTTCGTAGATTTTAGTGAAAAATACTTATTCAATTCTCATTTTGGAGAAAAAATGGGCATGAAATTCCACACAGATGTTATGGGTGATTTAACGACGAATATTGGTGTTATATCTTATAACAATGTTGAAGGTGGAACATTTGGTATTAATTTAAGATACCCACAAGGGTTTGAATTTGAAGAAGCAATGACGCGCTTCAAGACTGAAGTTCAAGCACTTGGATTTTCAATTGAATTAGGCAAAAATCAAACACCACATTATGTAGAAAAAGATGATCCGTTTGTTCAAACATTAGTACAGGCCTATAGAAATCAAACAGGTGACGAAGCTGAACCATACACAATTGGTGGAGGCACATACGCACGTAATTTAGATAAAGGTGTTGCCTTTGGAGCAATGTTCAGTGATTCAGAAGATTTAATGCACCAAAAAAACGAATATATTAGTAAAAAGCAATTATTTGATGCGACAAGCATCTATTTAGAGTCACTATATACTTTATGTGTGGAGGAATAAATATGACAAAAGTGTTAATAAATGAAAAATTACTAGAAGAAAAAGATGCAAATGTAGCTTATAATGACAGAGGTTATGTATTTGGTGACGGTATTTATGAATATGTAAGAGTTTATGATAATCAACCTTTTACTGCCAAAGCGCATTTTGAAAGATTATTAAGAAGTGCTAAAGAAATTGGCTTAGAATTAAACTATACTGTTGATGGTCTTATAGAACTCGTACGAGAACTGATAGCTGCGAATGGTGTAGTTAACGGTGGCGTATATATTCAAGTGACACGTGGTACTGCGCCGCGAGACCATGCTTTCCCTACACCATCAGTAAAAGCGAATATCACAGCTTTCACAAAATCTTATGACCGTCCGTATAAGTTGCTAGAAGAAGGTATAAATGCCGTAACGACTGAGGATATCCGCTGGTTAAGATGTGATATAAAAAGTTTGAATTTATTAGGTAACGTATTAGCAAAAGAATACGCTGTTAAATATAATGCGAAAGAAGCAATTCAACATCGTGGTGAAACTGTTACAGAAGGATCTTCAAGTAATGTTTACGTAATTAAAGATGGAGCAATTTATACGCACCCAATCAATAACTATATTTTGAACGGTATTACGCGTATGGTAATAAAAGAAATTGCTCAAGAAAAAGGTGTTTCGTTTAAAGAAGAAACATTTACTGTAGATTTTTTGAAAAATGCGGATGAAGTTTTGGTTTCAAGTACATCAATTGAAGTGATGCCAGTTGTTAAATTAAATGGTGAAGCTGTGGGTGATGGAAAAGTAGGACCAATCACTAAATCGTTACAAGAAGGATTTAATAGATATATTGACACGCATAGTTAATAATTTCAATAAATGGATAGAAAATGTAACATATATTAAGGTCAAATTATGTTATAATTCTTACTGAGCCGTTTAATAGAATTCCATAAAGGTATGGAATCAAAATGTGAATTTTAATTTCTCATTTATAGTTGAAATAAAGTATTAAAGATTATAAAATCTTTTATATGTCATGAAATTTGGAAGTAAAAAATTTCACAAAAAAAGATAAAGAAATATTAAATTAATACTCTGTTAAGAGCTAATTTATGATATGATGTAAAAGTTATTGTAAATTAGCTCAGACAGTATGAGTATTAATAAATTAAAAAGGACTTGAACCACGATGGGACAATGTGTCAGTCATAAAACTTGAGGCTGCACAATTTTGGTTGGAGTTTATAATTTTGAATTAAAAATTATTATATATGGCTCTCGAAAATTCTTTTCAGGAGCCATTTTCTAGTTGAAAGTGAGGTGAACGTGTTGGAGCAGTTTTATCAATTAGGATGGACGCTTGATTCAGCAGGTGGTGCATCTGGTGAAGCTTATATGGCTGAACAGGATGGACAGAAATTATTTTTAAAAAGAAATTCAAACCCTTTTATTGCAGCCTTATCTGCTGAAGGTATTGTGCCAAAACTAGTTTGGACGAAACGTATCGAAACTGGAGAAGTTGTAACGGCGCAGCATTGGAAAAATGGTAGAGAACTTACTTTCAATGAAATGTACGAACAAAGAGTAGCTAATTTATTGAAAAAAATTCATAGTTCAAGAACACTATTGAATATGTTAAAACGAATGGAAATGGAGCCGATTACACCCGATATTTTGTTAAACAAAATTAACGCTTCATTATCTAGAGAAGTTTTAACGCATCATGTAGTAAGAAAAGCATTGACGTATTTAGAAGACCATATGCCTAATTTAGATCCACGTTTCTTTACGGTTGTGCATGGCGACGTCAACCATAATAATTGGTTATTATCAGATCGTGACGAGCTTTACTTGGTTGATTGGGAAGGTGCGATGATTGCTGATCCTGCAATTGATTTAGGTATGCTGCTATACAATTACGTTCCTGAAAAGAAATGGCCTCACTGGTTAGATGTATATGGAACAAAAGATTCAATGGACTTACAAAAACGTATGAAATGGTATACAGTTATCCAGTCTATAGGTATGGTTCAATGGTACGAAGAACAAAAGCGCTACAAAGATATGAATATGTGGCTTAAATTCTTAAATGAAGTAATGAATAACAATGCTTTTATATAAGGAGTTATCAGAATGAGAATGCGTTACAAGCCTTGGGCAGAAGATTATTTAAAATCACATCCTGAATTAGTGGATATGGATGGTAGTCATGCAAGGCACATAAGTGACTGGTTTGATAAAAATCAAGAAATATATATTGAAATAGGGTCAGGAATGGGACAGTTTATTACTACACTTGCTGGTCAAAAACCTGATATAAATTTTATTTCTTTAGAACGAGAAAAAAGTGTAGTAGTTAATATTGTAGATAAAGTTAAAGAACTTGGCCTTACAAATATTAAATTGATATGTAATGATGCACTGGAGCTCAATGAATATTTCAAAGATGGCGAAATTGATCGTATATATTTGAATTTTTCAGATCCATGGCCTAAAAAACGACATACTAAGCGTAGATTGACGTATCATACGTTTTTAGCACTGTATAAGCAAGTTTTGAAAGAAGATGGGGAACTTCATTTTAAAACTGACAACAGAGGTCTTTTTGCTTATAGTTTAGAGAGTATGTCTCAATTCGGTATGTATTTTACTAAACTCAATTTAAATCTTCATCAGGAAGATGACGAAGATAATATAGAAACTGAGTATGAAAGAAAGTTTTCTGACAAGGGCTCAAGAATTTATCGTATGGAAGCAAAATTCCATAAAAATTTATAATTATTAAAAAATGCCAACAGAGTTATATAACTTTGTTGGCATTTTTTTATATTATTCATAATAGTATTGATTGCGTAGAGGAAGGGAATTGAAGAATCAGTGTTTTCAAATCATATCCATTATTTTACGTAGTAAATGTATTGTATTACTATAGTAAGTAATCGACGTTGTTAAATGGAAGATGAGGAGGAATTAAATGATGAAATTAGGCAATTATAAAGTACATTATTTAAATGGGGGTATTACTCATATTGATGGGGGTGCAATGTTTGGCGTTGTACCAAAAGCACTATGGACAAAAAAATATGAGGTGAACGAAAAAAATCAAATCCCATTACCTACACATCCGATACTTATCCAAACTGAGGATAAAAATATTATTGTTGATACTGGTATTGGTACTGGAAAATTAACTGAAAAAGAACGTAAAATATTTGGTGTCCATTATGAGAGTGATATGGAAAATGATCTAAAAGCATTAAATCTAACACTAGAGGATATTGATTATGTATTAATGACTCATCTTCATTTTGACCATGCAGCTGGGCTAACGGATAACGATGGATATGCTATTTTCAGTAATGCAATACATGTCATTCAACAAGATGAATGGCATGAATTCCAAAGTCCCAATATACGTAGTAAATCGACTTACTGGAAGAAAAATAATGGAGATTTTAAAAATAAATTAATATTATTTGAGGACGAGATAGAAATATATCCTGGCATTCAAATCCGTCATACTGGAGGGCATAGTTATGGACATTCAGTAGTCACAATAGAAAGTGAAGGAGAAAAAGCAGTGCACATGGGAGACATCTTCCCGACGCTAGCTCATAGAAATCCATTGTGGGTAACAGCATATGATGACTATCCTATGCAATCTATAAGAGAGAAAGAACGTTTAATTCCAAACTATATCTTGCAAGATTATTGGTTCTTATATTATCATGATGCGAAATACTTTGCTGTGAAATTTGATAAGCATAAATTGAATGAGATAGAAACTTATATTACGAGAAATTAAAAAGGCTAAAGTTATGAACGAAGAGATATGGACTATTACTGTTTTAGAAAAGGATGGGTGTAGTTCCTAGTGTCTAAACAGCGTTAATCTTTATCTCTCGTAATGTATAATCAGTGCTTTAAGCGATTGATACATTACATGTTCAAAACTTTAACCTTTTACTTTTATGATTCACATTCAAGAATATCTATAACTTCTCCACTTTTTGCATCTGCAAAAAAGTCATAATATGTTAATGTTTTATTGTTTTGTGTGGTAATACCACCTTGAAAAACAATAAAATTATTATCGGATTTTTTATACGTAATCGGTTCATTCAATATATAAGATCCTACAACATTCATAAAGTATGTTCTTACTTCAGTAATAATTTTATCTGGATCGTGATATTGTAGATCTTTTTGACGTTTATAAAAATAAGTCGCTCCGACAATTGTTGTTAGTGAAATAAATAAGATGATAAGCCTATTCTTTTTATTTAACATAACACAATCTACCTCCAATAAAGTCATATTTATAGTTTACCATAACGAAGATGATATAATAAATAGTAAGGAGTGAGAGACATTGAATATAGACAATAATAAAACATTAGCTAGAATGAAAACATTAACAGAATTACATGGCGCACCTGGTTTCGAAGATGATGTAAAAGCATACTTGAAAGCAGAATTAGAACCATTCGTAGATGATTTTGTTTATAATCGCATGGGTGGCATTTACGGTGTTAAACGTTCGAAAGTAAAGAATCCAAAGCGTGTAATGGTGGCTGCTCACATGGATGAAATTGGTTTTATGATCACAAATATTACAGAAAATGGTATGATACAATTTACAAATTTGGGCGGCGTTGCTACAGATATTTGGCAAGGTCAACGACTTAAAGTAAAATCGCGTAAAAATGAAGAAATCGCCGGTGTGGTTGCGAATATACCTAAACATTTTAGGACAGGTAATGAAGGTGCACCTAAAATAGAAGATTTACTTTTAGATATTGGCTGTGAAAATCAAAAAGATGTAAGAAAACGTGGCATTGAAATTGGTGATTCAATTGTTCCAGAAACCCCCTTCACACAATTATCAGAGCATCGTTTTACAAGTAAAGCGTGGGATAATCGTTATGGTTGTTTGCTTGGTATTGAATTATTGGAATTATTAAAAGATGTAGAGCTTGGCTATGACTTATATGTAGGTGCCAATGTTCAAGAAGAAGTTGGTTTAAGAGGAGCTAAAGCTTCTGCTGAATTGATAGACCCTGATGTGGCTTTTGTAGTAGACTGTTCACCAGCCAATGATATGAAAGGTAAACAAAATTTATCTGGAGAATTAGGTGCAGGTACACTAATTAGAATTAAAGATGGTACGATGCTACTTAAACCAATTTTTAGAGATTACTTACTAGATTTAGCTGATGAATTTAAAATTAAGCATCAATATTATATTTCACCTGGTGGCACTGATGGTGGTGAAATTCACAAAGCAAAAATCGGTATCCCAACCGCAGTAATTGGAGTTTGTGCACGATATATTCATAGTACAAACGCAGTGTTTGATATAAGAGATTACGAAGCTGCAAGAGAATTATTAACGCAAGCTACAACCCAATTAGATGATTCGAAAATTGAAGAATTACAATATAAATAACACATGAAGGAGAGATTAGATGCAACAATTAGAAACTGAACAACAATTTGAGCAACTTAAAAACGAGCAAACAGTATTTTTATTTACGGCTGATTGGTGTCCTGATTGTAAAGTGATTGAACCCGAATTACCACAGTTAGAGGATAAATACACTAATTATAAATTCATTTCAGTTGATAGAGATAAATTTATAGATATTTGTGTGGAAAATGGCATTATGGGCATACCAAGTTTTCTAGTTTTTCGTAACGGCTCACAAATCGGTAGTTATATTGGAAAAGAACGAAAATCCATCGAACAAATTGATAACTTTTTAGCATCTTTATAAAAAAATTATTTTGTAAATAATTCATGTTGAAATATAAAAATATATACCCTTAGAACTTACATTTTTTCTGTTCCTAAGGGTGTATTTATTGTAAACTATAATAAGGCACGTAAATAGGAGTGTTAACAATGAATGTCTTTCAAATGAGAGATAAATTAAAAGATCGATTAAGCAAACCAGAAGTGAAGTTTACTTTTAATCGAGAAGATGAAACGCTACGTATATCTAGAGTAGACAATGGCAAAGGTGTCACTGTAAAAGTTGCTACGATAGTAGCTAAATATAAAGAGCAAAAAGAAAATATAGTAGATGAAATTGTATATTATGTAGAAGAAGCTATTGAACAAATGAAAGGGGAGGGGCTATCAGAGGTTAATAGTGCCCAAATCATGCCAGTATTGAGATCCCCAAGTTTTGATAAAAAAGATAAAGATGGTAATGCATTTGTTATAGAAGAACACACTGCAGAAACAAATATTTACTACGTAGTTGATCTAGGGAAATCATATCGTCTTATGGATGAAAAAATGTTAGAGTCAATGAAGTTATCTAAGCAACAATTAAAAGAAATGGCTTTATTTAATGTGCGAAAATTAGATAATAAATATACTACGGATGAAGTAAAAGGCAATATATTTTATTTTATTAACTCTAACGATGGCTATGATGCGAGTAGAATCTTAAACACGACATTTTTAAATGAAATCCAAGACCAATGTGAAGGTGAAATGTTAGTTGCAGTGCCACATCAGGATGTGTTAATTATTGCAGATATCCGTAATAAAACGGGTTATGACGTAATGGCGCATTTAACTATGGAATTCTTTACAAAAGGTTTAGTCCCAATTACATCATTATCATTAGGTTACGACAAAGGTCATTTTGAGCCTATTTTTATATTAGGAAAAAATAATAAACAAAAAAGAGATCCTAACGTGATACAAAGATTAGAAGCAACAAGAAAGCAATACGAAAATAAAGATAAGAAATAAGGAGTCTATAGACATGAATTTATTTTATAACAAAGAAGCAGTAGGAGACGTTGCGTTTCTACAAGTTGAACCAGCTAGTGGTGAGTTCAATTATGAGTATAAAGGTGATGTTGTTGAAATTAAAAATGAATCACAAGTTGTAGGTTATAACATTTTTAATGTATCAGAAAAATCAACTATAAGTGGAAATGGGCATGTTAAGTTAACTGAAACACTAGTTAATGAATTTCAAAAAGCCATTGAAGATGCTGGATTTACATTTAAATTAAATGCAGATTTGTCTCCTAAGTTTGTTGTAGGCTATGTTGAAACTAAAGAAAAACATCCAGATGCAGATAAATTAAGTGTACTCAGTGTTGATGTAAGTTCTGAAAAGTTACAGATAGTTTGTGGTGCAGCTAATATCGATGCTGGACAAAAAGTAGTAGTAGCTAAAGTAGGTGCTGTAATGCCAAGCGGTATGGTTATTAAAGATGCTGAGTTAAGAGGCGTAGCTTCAAGTGGTATGATTTGTTCTATGAAGGAACTTGATTTACCAAATGCACCTCAAGAAAAAGGGATTATGGTCTTATCTGATGATTACACAGTTGGCCAAGCATTTTTTGAAGAATAAAAGGAGGTAATGTACGAATGAGCTGGTTCGACAAGTTATTTGGAGAAGATAATGATTCTACAGAAGATTATCTTAGTAAAAGAAACCAACGACGTCAAAAAGCTACACAACAAGAACAAGATTCATTACTTCCTCAGAACAATGATGTTTATGAAAGACCCAAAGGAAAATTCAGGTTTCCAATGCGTATTTTAGAAGAAGCGAATGAAGCACAGCATCCAGAAGAAGATTCAATTTCAAAAGATAGTTCGAATCATAGTGATCAACAACACAGTGATCGTCATACTTCAGACTCTATAAATGCCAATCATAAGCAGAGAAGACGTAGACATTTGTATGATAAGACAGCTTCTAATGATGTTAATACACAAACAGAAAATCAGGAGTCACCAAAAGAAACATATTCAGAACCAAAACGAGAATCAAAATCTCATAAAGGTCAACGAATGAGAATACAAACTGATGTTTTACGTGCAAATGCTTCTAAGAAAACTAAAAGAGATACACCTATGTATCATGAGAGTGATTTTAAAGCGAGTGAAGTGCCATCTGCTATATTTGGTACTCAAAAACCCCACCCGCTAGAAAATGGTGTTATAAAACCTTCAGATGAAACTGAAAACGGCAATAACGAGCAAGTTTCAAATTATGAAGATAACAAAACGCATTCTCAAACTTCAGCACAGGAATCATCAGAAATACATGACACTAAAATTTATAATGATCAATTTGTAGAACCATCAATTGATGCAGCAGACGACGAAAATTCACAAGTTGATAATAAGCAACCATACTCTTTTGAAGGTAATGACTATATAGAAGCGCAAGTGGAAAAAGATAATGAACAGCCACAACAACCTTCTGAACAAAAGCAGCAATCTTCAAATGAACAACCTAAAGTAAACAACACAATTAATATTGAAAATATTTACGCATCACAAATCGTAGAAGAAATTCGAAGAGAACGTGAACGTAAAGTACTTCAAAAACGCCAATTCAAAAAAGCGTTGCAACAAAAACGTCAAGAAAACCAAGATAATAACGAAGACAGCATACAAAAAGCAATAGATGAAATGTATGCCAAACAAGCACACCATTTTATTGGTGAAAGTTCTTTAGACGAAGAGAGCAAAGCCAAAAATGTTTCTGAAAATCAAACAGAAGCATCGATTCAAGACGCTCAACTATCTGATGATAGTCAACAAAATGAGGATGATACCCGTATAGGTGCTACATCACCATTTAATTATGAAGAAATTGATTTAGATAATGTGCGCGATGTACATAAAATTAATGATGAATATGTAAATGTAGATGCAGATATAGAATCAGAATCACCTGATAGTGATAATGACATTGAACATCATACATCAGCTGAACATAAATCATTAAATGATGATGTCGAAACAACCATTTCAAACGATGATACTTTAAATACAGTTGAAGATAATAATGAAAATATTTCTGATGAAGATCTTTATGTAGAAGTAGAAGATAATGACGATATATCAGACGCTCAATATAGAGAAGTGACAATGCCACAAAATGAATCACCAGAAGCGGAAAGTATTATACCTGAATCCGAGACAGAGAGAGAGTTTGAAGATCAGGAATCAGCGACTAAAACAGAACTAAACAGTGCTCAAGATATGATACAACCATCAGAATCAGAGATGTCATCGGAATCTGTATCTAATGAAATAGCTGAAGTGCAACAAGGTTCAGCACAATACAATACAGAGCAATCTGATACTGATCAAGTTGAAACCGAAGATGAAGTGGTTAGTCAAGAAACACAGCTCCATTCTAGTAGTACGCAATCAAATGCACTTGATAATGACACAACTGAATCTAACGAATTGACTTCAAACAGAAATCAAACATCAATTAGAAAAGGTAGCAAACCGTTTAATGTTGTTATGACACCTTCTGATAAAAAACGTATGATGGATGCTAAAAAACTTAAGAATAGTAATCAGCATTTTACAAATTCAAGTAACACATCACAATCGTCACAAAATGAAAGTAAAGAAATTGAATCCAATGACCTTGGTACTGAAAGCGTAGTTAAAGCTGAAACAGTTGGACAAGAGCAACCACAGCAAAATCTGACATCGACGTCCGAAACGACAGAACATCCATCAAATTCAATAGATGCATCAAATCATAGTGAACAATCTATCAATTATGGAACGTCAGAAAAACATGACAATGAAATGAATTCATCTTCAGTGGATGGCAATCAATACGAAAGCCATGATGAAACTAAATTTAATAAAAACAATAATGAACATGTGTCACAAATAACACAAAATCAAGAACCATTAAAACCTGAGAAGGTAGACAATCAGTTAGATGCTAGTAAGACAACTGACGACAGTGGTAAGCCAACAATTAGAAGAGGGCCTAATATTAAGTTGCCTAACTTAGATTTATTAGAAGAACCTAAACAACACGAAATTGATAACGTTTGGATCGAAGATAAAAAACAAGAGCTTAATGATGCATTTTATTATTTTAATGTTCCAGCTGAAGTTCAAAATGTTACTGAAGGACCAAGTGTCACACGTTTTGAATTGTCAGTAGAAAAAGGTGTCAAAGTTTCTAGAATAACTGCATTGCAAGATGACATTAAAATGGCGCTAGCAGCTAAAGATATTCGTATAGAAGCCCCAATTCCTGGTACGAGCCTTGTGGGTATAGAAGTTCCTAATCAGAATGCTGCCACAGTCAATTTACGTTCAATTATTGAAGATTCTACATTTAAAAATGCAGAGTCTAAATTAACTGTTGCTATGGGACTTAGAATTAATAATGAACCATTACTTATGGATATATCTAAAACGCCACATGCACTTATTGCTGGTGCAACTGGTTCTGGTAAATCTGTATGTATAAATAGTATTTTAATGTCACTATTATATAAAAATCATCCAGAAGAGCTAAAATTATTACTTATTGATCCTAAAATGGTAGAATTGGCACCATATAATGATTTACCACATTTGGTAGCGCCTGTAATTACTGACGTAAAAGCGGCTACGCAAAGCTTAAAATGGGCTGTAGAAGAAATGGAACGTCGTTATAAAGTGTTCGCAAAATATCACGTAAGAAATATTACTGCTTTTAATAAGAAAGCAACATATGAGGATAGAATGCCAAAAATTGTTATAGTTATAGATGAATTAGCTGATTTAATGATGATGGCTCCACAAGAAGTAGAACAATCTATCGCACGTATTGCACAAAAAGCACGTGCTTGTGGTATTCATATGTTAGTAGCAACACAACGCCCATCAGTGAATGTCATTACAGGTTTAATTAAAGCAAATATACCTACAAGAATTGCATTTATGGTATCGTCTAGCGTCGATTCAAGAACAATTCTAGATAGTGGCGGTGCTGAACGCTTGTTAGGATATGGAGATATGCTTTATTTAGGCAGTGGTATGAATAAACCGATACGTGTTCAAGGCACATTTGTATCGGATGATGAAATTGACGATGTTGTTGATTTTATAAAACAACAAAGAGATCCAGAATATTTATTTGAAGAAAAAGAATTATTGAAAAAAACGGAAGCACAACCTCAGGATAGTTTATTTGATGATGTATGTAGATTTATGTTGAAAGAAGGTCATATTTCTACTTCATTAGTCCAACGCCATTTCCAAATCGGTTATAATCGTGCAGCGAGAATTGTAGACCAATTAGAACAATTAGGTTATGTTTCTGGAGCAAATGGTTCAAAACCAAGAGATGTATACATTACAGAATTAGATTTGAATGAGAATTAAATAGAGATAAAGGAGTGTTACAATGACACATTATCATTTTGTCGGCATAAAAGGTGCCGGCATGAGTTCATTAGCACAGATAATGCATGATCTTGGAAATGAAGTACAAGGTTCAGATATAAATAATTATGTTTTTACAGAGGTGGCATTACAAAATAAAGGTATTAAAATATTACCTTTTGACGAAAACAACATAAAAGAAGACATGGTAATTGTTCAAGGTAACGCATTTCCAAATTCACATGAAGAGGTTGTTAAGGCGAATGAATTAAAACTTGATGTCATACGTTATCATGACTTTTTAGGTCATGTTATCAGTCAATATACATCTGTAGCTGTAACAGGTGCACATGGTAAAACATCTACAACCGGTTTATTGTCACACGTGATGAATGGGGATAAAAAGACATCATTTTTAATTGGAGATGGCACTGGTTTAGGTATTCCTGCAAGTGATTATTTCGCATTTGAAGCTTGTGAATACCGTAGACATTTCCTAAGCTATCATCCAGATTATGCTATTATGACAAACATTGATTTTGATCATCCAGATTATTTTAAAGATGTTGAAGACGTGTTTAGTGCTTTCCAAGAAATGGCACATAACGTAAAAAAAGCAATTATTGCGTGGGGTGATGATGATCATTTACGTAAGATAGAAGCAGATGTGCCAGTATATTATTATGGTTTTTCAAAAAATGATGATGTATATGCGGATAACCTACAAATTAGTGAAAATGGAACTAAATTTGATGTATACATTAAAGATGAATATTATGATACGTTCTTATCTCCACAATTTGGAGATCACAATATATTAAATGGACTTGCCGTTATTACAGTTAGCTATCTTGAAAGTTTAGATGTAAATAATATAAAAGAAGCCTTAGAATCTTTTGGTGGCGTAAAAAGAAGATTTAATGAGACAAAAGTGGGAAAACAAGTATTAGTTGACGATTATGCACACCATCCTAGAGAGATTAGTGCTACAATTGAGACAGCTAGAAAGAAATATCCAAATAAAGAAGTTGTAACTGTATTCCAGCCTCATACTTTTAGTCGAACGCAAGCATTCTTGGATGATTTTGCTGAAAGTTTAAATTTAGCAGATAAAACTTTCTTATGTGAAATTTTTGGTTCAATAAGAGAAAATACTGGTAATTTAACAATTCAAGATTTACTCCAAAGAATTGATAATGCGACATTAATTGATGAAACCACTGTGAATGCGCTAGAACAATATAGTGATGCAGTTATTTTATTTATGGGCGCGGGCGATATTCAGAAGGTTCAACGTGCTTATATGAAAGAAATTGGTGTTACTACCTCATTTTAATATGTTTATGTTAAAATGATTTGGGTATTTATATTAAATAACAACATATGATTAATAGGAGGCGTTTTAAATGGAATGGATTTTACCTATAGCTGGTATTATTGCGGCGATTGCTTTTCTTATTTTAGTAATTGGTATCGTTGTAATTTTACTTTCAGTTAAGAAAAACTTAGATCACGTTGCAAAAACTCTTGATGGTGTTGAAGGACAAATTCAAGGTATTACACGTGAATCTACGGACTTACTTCATAAAGCAAATCGCTTAACTGAAGATATCCAAGACAAATCAGATCGTTTGAATTCTGTAGTTGATGCAGTGAAAGGCATCGGCGAATCAGCTCAAACGTTAAATGGTTCAGTTGATCGAGTTACAAACTCAATCACGCACAATATTTCTCAAAATGAAGATAAAATTTCTCAAGTAGTTCAATGGTCAAATGTAGCAATGGAAGTTGCTGACAAATGGCAAAACAGAAGAAATCGTAGAGATAGTGCAAATTATAAAGCGAGCAGTGTAGCAGATGATTCTAATCATAGCTATACTACACGTGTAGATAATAAATAATTCGTATATTTAAACAAACAAATGCACTTAAATGAGGTATGAAACTTATTTAAGTGCATTTGTTATAGGGGGCATTCAATTATGAAGTACTATAACCGTGATAATTACGAAAGAAATGTAGAAAGCTATGAAGTACCGGAATATTTTACTAAAGGTGCCAGAAATGATTTTGTTTACGGATTTCTCATAGGCGCATTTATTGGTTCAGCTGTAGGTTTAATTTCTATAAGCAAGTCACGCACTAAAGATAAATCTCAAGTTGATTCTGAAGATGAATCACGTTTTAAATCTAGTATTATTGAGCAGTCTGAAAGTGAACAAGCTGACGCTGAACAACAAGTAGATGGTATTAAATCTACTGTTGCAGATGCGCAAAACAAAGATACTGAAGTAACAGATTCTGAACTAGCTGCTCAAAAAGTGGCAATTCAGCAAGAAACTTCAGACAACAATTTAGCAGATACGTCACCACAAGCACAAGACCTTCAAGATGATAATAATTTGGAGCAGAGTGACGATACAACAACACATATTGATCCTAATTCAGAACCGACTGAGGACGAGGTCAATGCGCAACAGAATGCTATTAAAGAAGAAGCTGCAGATAATAACTTAGCTGATTCTAGTACTACACCTTCAAATAATAAAGGTGCACAAACTGCAGCTGCAGCAACAGGTGGTGCAATAGCAGCAGGTAGTTTAGCTAAAGTTGCACACGATAAAAAGCAATCATTAAATAATGATTCACAAGTTGCAGAAAACACTGATAATCTTTTGAAATCTGAAGAAACAACGAAAGGTGATACTCAAAAAGATGCGCCTAACCTAGTAACTAAAGACTCAAAAGAAGATGAAAGCAAAAATAATAGTCATTTGAAAGCAGGCGCTTTAGCAGGTACTGTCACAGCATCTGGATTAGCGTTAGCAGCTAAAAATAAAAACAAAGCTTTAAATGACGATGATAAAGTTGCAGAAAACACAGCAAGTTTATTAAAACCAGAATCACCTAAACAAAGCATCAAAAAAGATGTGCCTAATTTAGTAACACCAAAAGTTGGTCATGCTGTAGAATCAACTGATAAAGTAGAAAACTCTGCAGACAAAAATAAAAGTAATGCGATTGTAAAACCAGAAAAAGCTGAACAACGTGTAAAACAAACACATAAATCTGTAAATTTCAAAGATGGTATTATTGTTCATAATGAAGCAGAAACTGGTCTTAGCAATCAAACTGCAAACACAGCACATCAGAGCGAAGCTACTACAAATGAAACAGATAAAACGTCAACATTTAAAGATGGTATCCTTGTGCATGATGAAGCTGAAACTGATATTAGCAATCAAAGTGCAAGCAAAGAGCAACAGAACGAAGCCACTACAAATGAAACAGATAAAACATCATCATTTAAAGATGGCATCCTTGTGCATGATGAAGTAGAAACTAATAAAACAACAAATAATAGTAAGACACAACAAAGTAAAGATGTAGATAATGAACCAACTTACTCTAAAAACAGATCGCAATTGAAAAAATCAGAAAAATCTCAAAGTAAAATAGATAAAAGAACTTTTAATGATTAATCATTACTACAAATGAAATATAATAAAAGGCATCGAACAAAAACTTGTTCGATGCCTTTTTAATTTATACTTTTTAGTAGCTAGGTTATGTAAAGTGTAATACGAATTAGAATATATTATACTCATTTTGTCTCTTGAAATAATTATTTTGCCATTTTTGAAGTATTATAATTACACAAATAACTAGGATGCATCTAGAACGTTATTTAAGTCATCTAGAATGCTTATAAATGCTTTATTGTATATATTTGATTGATTAGACGATATAGCTATATTTTGATGCCTCAACGTGCAATATGCTTAAAAATTTAAACGGACGCTTAAAATTAACGAGAACCTTTTTTTAGTGCTTTTTAAAGGAAAAAACTGTGTGACATAAATGTATTTATTTAATAGATGAATGATTAAATCATCATTTAGAAAGTACAATTCAGCATTTATATGAAAAATAAATTGAATTAAATGAAACTTAAGTTAATAAAGTATAGAAAATGAATGAATAGTGTAAAATATTACTGGTAAATGACTGAAAATTCAGTTACCATTAGGGATATTCACTTGCAGAAAGTGAAATTTTAACAATCATGACTTGAACTTATAACTAGTTATTGTTAGAATTACGTTTAACAAATATTTTATCGCTTTAAAGCAGAATAAAATATCGATTTTAAATTTTTCATAGAGGTGAATAAAATGACAGACAAATTACAAGAATTCAGAAGCGAGATTGTTGATATTAATGAAGAAATTTTAAATCTTTTATCTAAAAGAGGAAAAATAGCACAAAACATTGGTGAGGAAAAACGTAAGCAAGGTACAGCTGTGTACGATCCTCAACGTGAAAAAGAAATGATTAACAAACTATTAGATAAAAATGAAGGTCCATTTAACGATAATGTGATCAAACAATTATTCAAGGAAATTTTTAAAGCCTCTACTGATTTACAAAAATCTGAAAATGAAAAACATTTATATGTATCAAGAAAATTAAAACCAGAAGATACAATCGTTCAATTCGATAATGGAGGTATTATTGGAAGTGGTAACAAATCATTCGTATTTGGACCATGTTCAGTTGAATCTCAAGAGCAAGTTGATGCAGTTGCAGCTAATTTACAAGCTAGAGGCGAAAAATTCATTAGAGGTGGCGCTTTCAAACCACGTACATCTCCATATGATTTCCAAGGCTTAGGTGTTGAAGGTCTTAAAATTCTTAAAAATACTAAAGATAAATACGGTCTAAATGTAGTAAGTGAAATTGTAAATCCTGCAGATTTTGAAGTAGCAGATGATTATTTAGATGTATTCCAAATTGGTGCACGTAATATGCAAAACTTTGAATTATTAAAAGAAGCAGGTCGTTCAAATAAACCAGTATTATTAAAACGTGGTTTATCTGCAACAATCGAAGAATTTATCTTTGCAGCAGAATATATTGCTTCTCAAGGTAATGAAAACATTATTCTTTGTGAACGCGGAATCCGTACTTACGAAAAAGCAACAAGAAACACATTAGATATCTCTGCAGTACCTATTTTAAAACAAGGTACTCACTTACCAGTAATGGTTGACGTTACCCACAGTACAGGACGTAAAGATATCATGTTACCAACAGCTAAAGCTGGCTTAGCAGTAGGTGCAGATGGTATTATGGCTGAAGTTCATCCTGACCCATCGGTTGCATTAAGTGATAGTGGACAACAAATGGACTTCGATGAATTCGAGAATTTCTATAATGAAATTAGACCATTAGCTGATATGTACAATAACAAACAATTAAAATAAGAAATATAAAAAAGCCCCTGTTACGTTACTACTTAAGTAGTGAACTGTAATAGGGGATTTTTTTGTTTTCATATTGTTTTTAAAATGAATGAAGTATAATGTTGGCAATTTTTAAAATGCCCATACTTTGGAGTGATATGACAAATGTATAGAGTATTTAAATATAAAATAAAAAATAAATGATGAATCATCATATTACACTTGATTTTAATGAAAAACATAAAAATTTAAACGAAAAAGGTTTGTTTTCACTGGAAATAAGAAATATAATACATTTAGTAGGTTTATAATTTTATAAGATGACATAATTATGACATTCAAAACAAAACTATTTTACATTTAGTAAAAATATGGTAAACTTTGAAAATATTATGAAAACAGAGTATAATAATAAAGAAATCGCTTTCAAGGAGGAAATTATGACTGTAACTATATATGATGTAGCTAGAGAAGCAAGAGTTTCTATGGCAACTGTTTCACGTGTTGTTAATGGCAATCAAAATGTTAAACCCGAAACACGTGACAAAGTAAACGATGTTATTAATAAATTGAACTACCGTCCAAACGCAGTAGCAAGAGGATTAGCTAGTAAACGAACTACAACAGTAGGCGTTATTATTCCAGATATTTCTAATGTCTATTATTCGCAACTTGCTCGAGGGTTAGAAGATATAGCAACAATGTATAAATATCATTCAATTATTTCAAATTCTGATAATGATCCAAGTAAAGAAAAAGAAATCTTTAACAATCTTTTAAGTAAACAAGTAGATGGTATTATTTTCTTAGGTGGAACAATTTCTGAGGAAATTAAAGAATTGATTAATAAATCATCAGTACCTGTAGTAGTTTCAGGTACAAATGGTAAAGATGAAGGTATTTCATCTGTAAATATTGATTTTAAATCAGCAGCTAAACAAATCACGAACCAATTAATCGAAAACGGCGCAAAAACATTTGCTTTTGTCGGTGGCGATTATTCTAAAAAAGCACAAGAAGATGTGCTAGTAGGATTAAAAGACGTTTTAGCAGAGCATAAACTTTCATTAGATGAATCATTGATTTTTAATGGTAATGAAACATATAAAGATGGTCTACGTGCATTTGATGCATTGAAATCTGCTAAGCCAGATGCAATTCTATCAATCAGTGATGAACAAGCAATAGGTCTAGTTCATGCTGCTCAAGATGCAGGTATTAACGTTCCAGAGTCATTACAAATTGTAAGTTTTAACAATACTAGACTTGTTGAAATGGTAAGACCTCAATTATCTAGTGTAATCCAACCGTTATACGATATTGGGGCAGTGGGTATGAGACTTCTTACTAAATATATGAATGATGAAGAAATCGAAGAGCCTAATGTGATTTTACCTCATAGAGTTGAGTATAGAGGTACTACAAAATAGATTTTTTATAGATTCAACAATGTATAATTAACAATAACTTCAGTGTTAATAAATGATAATGAAATACAAAAAACGAAATTCTTATTAATTAAGAATTTCGTTTTTTATTTAAATTGAAAACTTAAATCAGTATGATAAGATGTTGATTTATTTAAAACCAACTCAGTACTTGTTTGGCATATTTTAAATTTGTTTCTGTAATTTCTTTTTGTCTAGGTATTATTTGATAGTCAGTTTTTTCATCGGTCCAAGTTTGTGGTAGTTCGCAAGGCGCGTATTGTTGCCATTTTGTTAACCATTTATCAGGCAAACGGCCAGTTTGTGGTTTTTCTCCGATTAAAGCTAAAAAAACGTGGCTCCAAGCCCGTGGGACAACTTTCCATATATTATAGCCACCGCCACCAAACATTAATACTTTACCCTTTGTGTATTTATCTGCTAAATCTTTAATGATATATGGAATTTCATAGAGTGATTCTAGAGTACAATTCAAATGCGTGAGTGGATCTAAGTAGTGAATGTCAACGCCATGTACACTCACAATAATATCTGGTTTAAATGATGCCACTATAGGTTCTATCGTTTCTTTAAATGTTTCTAAAAATGAATCATCTTCTGTATAAGGTTCAAGTGGAATATTTACTGTATAACCGAAACCTTGTTCACTACCTCGTTCCGTGTAACGTCCTGATCCAGGGAAAAGAAATTTGCCAGTTTCGTGTATCGAATAAATTAAAGCTTGATCATTTGTATAAAAACTCCATTGTGTTCCATCACCATGATGTGCATCTGTATCAATACATAGCACACGTTGGTCATGTTTTTGTATGAGATAAGCGATAGTAACTGCAACGTCATTGTAAATACAAAATCCATTCGCACGGCCTGGTAGGCTATGGTGTAAACCGCCACCTAAATGGCAGCCATTGGTGACTGTATCATCCATGATGTGATCAGCCAAATTCAATGCTCCACCCACAATACGTGCACTGTGCTTGTGCATCATTCTAAATTGCATCGTATCATCACCGTCTAATCCATACTTCTTAGCTTCATTGTCACTTAAAATACCATGTGAAGCACGTCTGATAGCTTGGATATAATCATGAGAATGAATTAATGATAATTCGGTATCATTAGCTATACGTGGTTTAATAATATGATGTGATTTTAAATAACCTAAATCTGTTAATAATTCTGTTGTTAATTTTAATCTCATTTGGTTAAATGGATGGCTATTACTAAAACGATATTGCAGTATTTCATTAGAATAGACAAAGCCCGTTGATTGTTGCGTATTACTCATATGTTTCTCCCCTTTAAAAGAAAAAGCGATTCATGAAGCGAATGTCATCAAATGCTTGTAATTGTTCTATAGAAATTCTTGAACCAATTCTTGCCATAAGACAATTAGCAGGATGACTTGTAATTTCTGGGTCATCTGTGGCAAATACTTCAAGGCCCCCATAACCCATCAGTTTTTGCATTAATTTTTTATATTCATATACATCAAGCCCAGAATTTTTCAAATCCCAATGCCAATAATATTCAGTAGTTAACACGATGTAATCTTCATATTCATCAGCAGCTAAACTGACTTTGATAAGCTCACTTCCTAAATGTAAATCGCGATAAGCTAAACTTAATTCTATAGCTCCTAATTCTATTAAGTATTCCAAATTACCACTAGACCAACGTTCTAATGGATCTGGGTAATGATAAGTGACATAACCGATAATATGCTGTGAATTGCGCAACACAAAAATTCTACCTTCTTCTAATTCACTAATTTCTTTTATTGCTTCAAATTGATCCGTAGGTGGGCGAAATGCAAAGAGCCCATCATCAAATGTCATAGATTCAAGACTACTTCTTGAAACAGGACCTTCTATCACAAATGTTCCTTCATCCAAGTGATAAGTTTGAGATTGATATGTTTTTATATGTTCCATTTTTTCACTCCAAACTACCGCATACACATACAGTAAACAATCTAATATAAGTCTATTATAAGTTAAAAAAGTTTAAAATAACACAATAATGTATTCGTTTACACACTATTATTTTGAAAATTTTGACAATATTAGTTATAATAATTTTTAAGCAAGCGATTTCATTAAGAGGGGGATTCAAAATGAAAGTAGAAGTATACAAAGGGGAAAATGGAAATTTTAACCTTAAAGACTATGAAAAAGAGTACGCTAATTTTGACTGGAAAGAAATAGAAAAAGCATTTTCATGGTCAGAAACTGGTAAGATCAATATGGCACACGAATGTATTGATCGCCATGTGGATGAAGGTAATGGTGAAAAAGTTGCGTTACATTATAAAGATGATAAACGTAAAGAAAGTTATACTTTTGAAGAAATGAAATCAAATTCTAATAAAGCGGCAAATGTATTAAAAGATAAAGCAAATATTGAAAAAGGTGATCGTGTTTTTGTATTTATGCCTAGAACGCCAGAACTTTATTTTGCTTTATTCGGTATATTAAAAATAGGTGCAATTGTAGGACCATTATTTGAAGCATTTATGGAAAAAGCTGTTGCAGATCGACTAGAAAATAGTGAAGCAAAAGTGATTGTGACAACGAATGCATTATTGCCACGTATTCCTAAAGATAAATTACCACATTTAGAAACGATTGTAGTTGTAGATGAGGAAGTAGAAAGTGAATATGTTGATTTTAATAGTGAATTAAAAAATGCTAGTGATCAATTTGAAACAGAATGGCTAAACTTAGATGATGGTTTGATATTGCATTATACTTCAGGTTCAACAGGCCAACCTAAAGGCGTGCTACATGCTCAAAAAGCTATGCTCGTTCATTACATTTCTGGTAAATATGTACTAGATTTTAAAGAAGATGATGTATATTGGTGTACTGCTGACCCTGGATGGGTAACAGGTACTTCATATGGTATTTTCAGTCCTTGGTTAAATGGTGTGACAAATTGTATTGTTGGTGGTAGATTCTCACCTGAAGCTTGGTACGGTATGATTGAAGAGTATAAAGTTACAATATGGTACACAGCGCCAACGGCATTAAGAATGTTGATGAGTGCAGGCGATGATATTATAGACAAATACGACTTATCATCACTAAAAAGTATCTTATCCGTAGGTGAACCACTTAATCCTGAAGTCATTAAATGGTCCAAAGATGTCTTTGGCAAACGGGTCTTAGATACATGGTGGATGACTGAAACAGGGGGCCATATGATTGTTAACTATCCATCCATGGATGTTAAATTAGGCTCTATGGGTAAACCTTTACCAGGCATAGAAGCATCTATTGTTGATGATCAAGGTAACGAGTTGCCACCGAATCGAATGGGTAACCTCGCAATTAAAAAGGGATGGCCATCTATGATGGTTTCCATTTGGAAAAATCCTGAAAAATATGACTCATACTTCATTGGTGATTGGTATGTTTCTGGAGACTCTGCTTATAAAGATGAAGATGGTTATTATTGGTTCCAAGGTCGTGTAGATGACGTTATTATGACTGCAGGCGAACGTGTCGGCCCATTTGAAGTCGAATCAAAATTAGTGGAACATGAATCGGTTGCAGAAGCAGGTGTGATTGGTAAACCAGATCCAGTAAGAGGAGAGATTATTAAAGCGTTCGTTGCTTTACGACCTGAGTATGAAGCATCAGATGAACTAAAAGAAGAAATTCGTGTATTTGTCAAAGAAGGTTTAGCCGCACACGCTGCACCACGCGAAATAGAATTTAAAGAAAAACTTCCTAAAACACGTTCTGGTAAAATTATGCGTCGTGTCCTTAAAGCTTGGGAACTTGATTTACCTGAAGGCGATTTAAGTACAATGGAAGACTAATTAAACAAAATAGTAGTTTAATCAGAAATAGCTAACCTGTATTTCCAATTTAAAATAAAGCAAGTGATTTCCAGACTTCCTTTATATCATCAACTTTAAGTATGTGTTTTATTCGACACACTAGAGATTATGATGGTATCTAGGGAGTTTTTTGGTGTAAAATAACATTTTTAGAGTAACATAGGACACATAAAGTGAAAATATTCATTAATTATTTTGAAAGCGCTGTCTCTATTAATCGACAACACAACATAAGTTAGTTAATATTAATATGTAAGGATTTATTTTTATCAGTAGCATATATGGGAAATATATTTATTGATTTAAAATTTATTTAAGAAGGGGCGAACGAATTTGGCACACTTATCTGATTTAGATATTGCAAATCAATCAACATTAAAACCGATTGGAGATATTGCTGAACAGGCGGGTATCCCTGCAGATGCATTAGAACCATACGGGCACTATAAAGCTAAGATTGATATTAATCAAGTTCAACAAAAAAATGGTAAGGGTAAAGTAGTATTAGTTACTGCGATGAGTCCAACGCCAGCAGGTGAAGGTAAATCAACAGTTACAGTTGGATTAGCAGACGCATTCAACGAACTTAAGAAAAGCGTCATGGTAGCGTTACGTGAACCGGCTTTAGGTCCTATTTTCGGAATAAAAGGTGGTGCAACTGGTGGTGGCTATGCACAAGTATTACCAATGGAAGATATAAATCTACACTTCAATGGCGACTTCCACGCAATCACTACTGCAAATAATGCACTGTCAGCATTTATTGATAACCACATGCATCAAGGTAATGAATTAGAAATCGATCAAAGACGTATTGAATGGAAACGTGTTTTAGACATGAATGACCGTGCATTACGTAATGTAAATGTAGGTTTAGGTGGACCAACGCAAGGGGTCCCAAGAGAAGATGGGTTTAATATTACTGTTGCTTCCGAAATAATGGCAATTCTTTGTTTATCTAATGACCTTAATGATTTAAAAGCAAAAATCAGTAGAATTACTATAGGTTATACTAGATCACGTAAACCTGTTACTGTAGCTGACTTAAAAGTAGAAGGCGCATTAGCGATGATTCTTAAAGATGCAATTAAACCAAACCTAGTACAAACAATTGAAGGCACACCAGCTCTTGTACATGGTGGGCCATTTGCTAATATTGCACATGGTTGTAATTCAATTTTAGCGACAGAAACTGCGAGAGATTTAGCAGATGTCGTTGTAACTGAAGCAGGCTTTGGCTCAGATTTAGGCGCTGAAAAATTCATCGATATTAAAGCACGTGAAGCAGGATTTGAACCTTCAGCAGTTGTAGTAGTTGCGACAGTTCGTGCGCTTAAAATGCATGGCGGTGTAGCTAAAGATAACTTAAAAGAAGAAAATGTTGAAGCGGTTAAAAAAGGTATCGTGAACTTAGAACGCCACGTTAAAAATGTTAAAAAATATGGTTTAGAACCTGTAGTTGCATTGAATGCGTTCGTATATGATACTGAAGAAGAAACAAAATATGTACAACAATGGGCAAAAGAGAATGGTGTGAGACTTGCTTTAACTGAAGTATGGGAAAAAGGTGGCAAAGGTGGCGTCGATCTAGCGAATGAAGTGCTAGAAGTACTTGATGAACCACAAGATTTCAAACATTTATATGAATTAGATTTACCACTTGAAGAAAAAATCGAAACAATTGTTAAAGAAATTTATGGTGGTTCAAAAGTCACATTTAGTAGTAAAGCACAGAAACAGCTTAAACAGTTTAAAGAAAATGGCTGGGATAACTATCCAGTATGTATGGCTAAAACACAGTATTCATTCTCGGATGATGCAACACAATTAGGCGCACCTGAAGGTTTTGAAATCACTATTCGTGAATTAGAAGCTAAAACAGGCGCAGGATTTATAGTTGCATTGACTGGAGCAATCATGACTATGCCTGGTCTCCCTAAAAAACCAGCAGCATTAAACATGGATGTTACTGATGATGGACATGCAATTGGTCTATTCTAAATTTTAACTATTATATGATACAAACATATTAAAAATAGCTGTGAAGAAATCTATCGTTATAGATTTCCTTTACAGCTATTTTTTAATTGCCTAAGTAGTTTATGAACTAGCCATTTTATTTTGTCATTAAATGTTGTTTGATATCGTATTTTTCAGCCTTTTTAAAATCATAAGCAGTAATTTCACCTTCAACCAACATCCGTTTGAGCACATAGTGTTGTCGATCCAAACCAATCTGTATCTGAGCGTCAGATTTGAGTGAACCATCCGTGTCATAAGGGGTATAATAATAAGGGCTTTGTAAAAGTCCAATCAGATAGGCTGATTCAGCAATATTTAAGTTTGTAGCGGCTTTTCCAAATAAACTATAAGATGCTGAAGCGATACCTGTGATATCAGAACCATTATAATCACGTCCAAAAGGCACGATATTCAAATAAGTATAGATAATTTCATCTTTGGTTAAAATCTTTTCAGTTCGCATAGATAAGATAAGTTCATTAGCTTTGCGATTATATGTTTTTTCATTTGTCAGTAGTTGATTTTTTACGAGTTGCTGGGTGATGGTACTACCTCCAGTTGCAGCTTCTGTATTAAATATATCTTGCCCAACTGCTCGAATGATAGCTTTTGGTAAAATACCATTATGATAGAAAAATAAGCTGTCTTCTGAAGAAGTCAATGCCTTTATCACGTTGCTATTTACATGTTTAGGTCCTACGATGAGTGAATTTGTCGATTTATTGTATTCTGCTAAAATATGCTTATTGTTATAATTTATATCTTGGTTACCAGCAATGTTCAGCAATTTTGTACGTAATTCATTATCTGACATGTTTACAGATTCATCAGTTAAACTTTGGAAGTAAAATACTGATATGGCCAATAAAATGATAAAGGTACATGCGAAAATTGCAAACAAGCCAATGAAAAGATGCTTTAATTTTTTATAGATAATTTCAAATTTAGAGAATTTAGAGTTATGTAAATGATTGTGAACATTATTTTCATGTGTTTGATTTTCCATGTTTGACCTCCTTACGTATGCAATATTATAACATAATAAATGATGTTGACTTTTAAAATAGAGTTACTTATAATTAATATCAATTCGATATCGTTTTTGGATAAAGGAGAAGTAACATATGGTGTCATCTTCAGAGAGTTAGTGGTTGCTGTGAACTAACGATGATTAATATGTGAATACACCTTAATGATTTCAATCATCCAAACGTTTAAGTTAATGAACGTATCATTAATAAAGTTGTTTGACTTAGAGTATGGTGGTACCGTGCGCATGCGCCCTTACATTAATTTGTAGGGGCGTTTTTTTATTTTTTAAGTGTTATTCGGTCGTACTTGCTAAAAGTGAATTAAACTTTGGACGGTATTTAAAATCTATTCAAAACAATATCTTAATAAATATAGGAGGTAAATACAATGACAAATGCATTATTAGAAGATTTAAAATGGAGAGGCTTAATTTATCAACAAACAGACGAATCTGGTATAGAGAATGTATTAAATAAAGAACAAGTTACATTATACTGTGGTGCCGATCCAACTGCAGATAGTTTACACATCGGTCATTTATTACCATTTTTAACTTTACGTAGATTCCAAGAACATGGGCATCGTCCACTTGTATTAATAGGTGGGGGAACAGGAATGATTGGTGATCCATCAGGTAAATCTGAAGAACGTGTCTTACAAACAGAAGAACAAGTTGAATTAAACGTACAAGGTATCAGTGAACAAATGCATAAAATTTTTGAATTTGGTACTGATAAAGGTGCTAAACTTGTTAATAATAAAGATTGGTTAAGCCAAATTTCATTGATTGATTTCTTAAGAGATTACGGTAAACATGTCGGTGTAAATTACATGTTGGGTAAAGACTCAATTCAAAGTCGCTTAGAATACGGTATTTCGTTCACTGAGTTCACATATACAATACTCCAAGCAATTGATTTTGGTCATTTAAACAACACTTACAATTGTAAAGTACAAGTTGGTGGTTCTGATCAATGGGGCAATATCACAAGTGGAATTGAATTAATGCGTCGTATGTACGGTCAAACAGAAGCATACGGACTGACGATTCCTTTAGTCGTTAAATCAGATGGTAAAAAATTCGGTAAATCAGAAGGTGGCGCAGTTTGGTTAGACGCTACAAAAACGAGTCCATACGAATTTTACCAATTTTGGATTAACACTACAGACGATGATGTAATCAAATTCTTGAAATATTTTACATTCTTAGAAAAAGAAGAAATTGAAGCATTAGAAAAATCGTTAAATGAAGCACCGCATTTACGTGAAGCACAAAAAGCTTTAGCTGAAAATGTCACACGTTTCATCCATGGTCAAGCTGCATTAGATGATGCAATTCGTATCTCAAAAGCATTATTTGCAGGTGACTTACAATCATTGTCAGCTTCAGAATTAAAAGCAGGATTCAAGGATGTGCCACAAGTTGAATTGAGTAAAGAAACTACAAATATTGTTGAAGCGATTGTTGAAACTGGTATTTCATCGTCTAAGCGTCAAGCACGTGAAGATGTGAATAATGGTGCAATTTATATCAATGGTATAAGACAACAAGATGTGAATTATGAATTAAACGATGACGATATAATCGAGAATGAATTTACTATTATTCGTCGTGGTAAGAAAAAATATTTCATGGTTAATTATAAATAATATTTGAAGATAGATAGATGAATAACGCGATATATAAATTATCGTCAAAACAGCCGACAAAGCCTTATGATTTTGTTGGCTGTTTTTGTGTAAGTTTTTCTTGGAATAGACTCATCTTGGATGCCTCTGCGAGTGTATTTCTGTAGTAGTAGGCCTAAAGCATTGTCAATTTTTAAAATGAAAATTGTCATTTTGTGTACTTTATGTAGTATTGAACTAAACATACTTTATACTGAAACAAATATTATTAGAGAACTAGATAAGGATAATTTATAAAATATAAAAAACCAATCAAGTAAACTAATCTTACTTGATTGGTTCAAAATAACTATTAAGTTTAAGTTATTGTTTTAATTAAATGGTGCAGGACTTTCATTTTCTTTTTCAGATGACTCTGAAGATGTTGATTTTTGTTCTTTTAATGGTACTTCCACTGTTTGCTCCTTACCATTTCTTTCAATAGTCATTTCTACTGAATCGCCAGGTTTTTTATTTTCATATAAATAAGAGCGTAAGTCAGCATCTTCTTTGACTTTTTTATCGTCTATCGCAGTGATGATATCACCTTCTTTAAGCTCGTTATCAGCATGAACTTTGGCAATATAGACACCATCATTGCGTTTTGTATTCAGTTCTTCTTTATATTGTTCTGGTATCTCACTTACATTAAGTAAACTAATACCAATGGAAGGGCGCTCAATCTCGCCATTTTCTACAAGTTCTTTAATGGTAACTTTAACTTCATTACTTGGGATTGCAAAGCCAATACCTTCAACTTGTTCACTTGCAATCTTCATTGAGTTAATACCTACGAGATTACCATTAATATCTACGAGTGCACCACCGGAATTACCAGGATTGATTGCCGCATCTGTTTGCAATACATTTACTTTATTTGTACCAGCAGATGTTTTCGTATCAATTGTACGTTCGCTAGCAGAAATAATGCCTGAAGTCACTGAGTTAGCAAATTCTAGACCTAGGGGATTACCCATTGCAAAAACACTGTCTCCTGTATTTACTTTTGAAGAGTTGGCAAAGTCAATTGCTTTAGTGCCTTTCGTATCATTGATTTTTAGTACTGCTATATCAGTTAAGGCATCTTTGCCTACTAATTTCGCATCGACTTGTTTAGAATTGTGCAATTGTACCTTGATTTCATTCGCACCATCGATAACGTGATTATTCGTTACGATATATGCAGAACCATTATTTTTTTGATAAATGACACCTGATCCAACACCAGCTTCTTCTGATTTAGAAGAATCACCTTTTAGCAAACTATCTAAATTTTGAGCTTTTTGCATATTAATAACACCTACAATAGCAGGGGAGACATCGTTAATCATTTGGTTCACAGAATCATATTTTTCACTTTTTCCATCGAGTGTATTGCCCCCATTACTACTATTAGAAGCTTCTTGAACGGAAGAACCGTTATCATTTAAGCCTGTGCTTTCCATGATTTTCCCAATACCTAATACCAAAAGTGCGCCTATAATACCGGCAACTAAGGCCACAATTATCGTTTTAAACCATGGGAATTTGGTTTTGTTTTTTGACCTTTTATTGTGAGCTTGTTCCGGTTGTTGCGGCTGCCGAGGGTTTTGTGTTTCATTAGAGTTATGATCGTTATTAAAATCTGACATACTTTACCTCCGATTTATTCTATATAACCTATTATGATAGGTTTATACAACTTTTTCTAGTATAGCACTATACAACTTTAGACTGAAATATAAATATTCTTGTTCATAAGGTGACTAAATGATAGAATCAATAGGTAAATATAAAGGAAAATGAAGTAGGTGGAGAAATGTATAAATTCATTAGCGGTTTGTTAGATTTAATTATTATGAAAATATGTAAATCACTAGAGGTGCAAGGTAAAGAAAATATACCTCAACTTCACAGATATGTAGTGACTTGTACTCACGAAAGCTATAATGAAGTAATCATGTTAGGGACAGCAATATACCCAAATCAAATTCATTACATGGCTAAAAAAGAGTTATTCAACAATAAATGGTTTGGTAAGTTTTTAAGTTCTTTAAATGCTTTTCCTGTAGATAGAGAAAATCCAGGGCCAAGTACATTGAAAAAACCGGTTAAATTATTAAAAGAAAATAAAACGGTAGGGATATTCCCAACTGGTCATCGCATGAAGTATGATGAGGGATCACCTATGAAACGTGGCGCAGTAACTATTGCTTTGATGGCCCAAGCTCCTATTTTACCAGCTGCATATGTAGGACCTAAAGAAATTAAAGGACTTGTTACGGGTAAAGCGATTGTTAAATTTGGTGAACCTATCGAAACGAAGCATTTACCAAAAAACATGAAGCGCAATGAAAAATTAGAATACTTAACAAAAGAATTAGAAAGCAGAACGACACGATTACAAAATGAATTAAATGATTATGTGAATCATAAATAGTAAGTTTCAATATTTTTTAAATAGTTAGACATTTTAATTTATATACGAATTTTTTTAAACTTGTGTTATTATGTAACTGTACAATGACAGCAAGTAAAACGTTTACAAACACCACGTGGACATATTGTGCATGTGGTGTTTGTTTGTGTAAATATCTATTTTGAAATGGGGAATTGTTATGTTTAGTTTCTTTCAACGTCTTGGTAGATCTCTTATGCTTCCTGTTGCAGTGTTACCAGCAGCCGCAATTATTACGGGTATCGGTAACGCATTAACAGCAATGGGAGTCTTACCAACGGTAGCAGCGTTTTTCTCTTCTGCCGGTTCGACGATTCTTGAACAACTAGGTATTCTTTTTGCAATTGGGGTAGCATTAGGAATGGCTAAGAAAAATGATGGCGCAGTAGCACTCGCGGCTGCAGTAGGTTTCTTTTTAACTACAGTTGTTTTAAGTCCAGCAAAATTAGCACCATTATTAGGTGTTAAAGAAACAGGCGTAAACGAAGCTTTTGAACAAATGAATAATTCTAACGTGTTTATTGGTTTATTGATTGGTTTAATCGCAGCGTATACTTACAACAAATTTAGTAAAACTGAATTACCTACAGCGTTATCATTCTTTAGTGGTAAACGTTTAGTACCAATTTTAACAGCATTCTTTAGTATTATATTGGCCGTATTGATGTTATTTGTTTGGCCATTTATTTATTCAGCAATTGTAATATTTGGGACATGGATTTTAGATTTAGGTCCAGGAGGTGCTTTCTTATATGGTTTCTTTAACAGATTATTGATACCGACTGGATTGCATCACGCGTTAAACTCAGTGTTTTGGTTTGATTTAGCAGGTATTAATGACATTGCTAAATTCCAAACTGGTGATGGTGCAGTACATGGTATTACAGGACGTTATATGGCTGGCTTCTTCCCAGTAATGATGTTTGGTATCCCGGCTGCAGCATTAGCGATGTACCATACAGCAGAATCTAAACAGAAAAAACGTGTTTATGGTTTAATGTTTGGTGGCGCAGTTTCAGCATTCTTTGTTGGGGTTACTGAGCCAATTGAATTCTCATTCATGTTTGTGGCACCAGTGTTATTTGTGATACATGCATTTTTAACTGGTTTATCCATGTTTATAGCAGCATTGTTCGAGTGGACAGCAGGCTTCTCATTTAGTGCTGGTTTAATAGATTATGTATTATCATTAATTAATCCTGTATCAAGTCAACCATACATGTTGTTAGTACAAGGACTTGTATTCTTTGTTATATATTACTTTGTATTTAGATTTGCTATTAAAGTATTGAAATTAAATACACCTGGTCGTGGGGATAACTTACTAGCAGATCCAACTTCTGATGAAGCGTCAACGGGAGATGCTGCAGATTCAGAAGGAGCAACTACAGCGACAACTAATAAATATACAAATACAGCAAGCCAAATTTTAGATGGATTAGGTGGCAAAGAGAATATTTCATCATTAACAAACTGTGCTACTAGATTACGCATGGAATTACATGATAATACCATTATTGATGAAGCTAAGATTAAGGGGGCAGGAGCTGTCGGTGTGACAAAGAGTGGTAAACATAATGCCCAAGTTATTATCGGCACTCAAGTTCAGCAAGTAGCTGATGAAATTGAAGTACAAATGGAATCAGAGCAGCAAAAATAATGGAGACGTAATAATAACTAAATAAGTTTATTTTAGGATACGCCTAATCATAGTTATCACTGAAAAGTGGAACTTTGTAAGGCGTATTTTTTATCTTAAAAAAATTAAATATTTAACGATATGATTTGTTTGATAAAATGACTAAAATACATTGCTCTTTTCATGGGTAAATAGTACGATGAACTAGTATCAGAATTTTCTGATTTAAGGAGAGTAGATGACATGAAGTCGGTATTATTTGATGTTGATGGTGTTTTTTTAAGTGAAGAAAGGTGTTTTGATGTATCTGCATTAACGGTTTACGAAATGCTTATGAGTAAAGATTATATGGGCTTAGATCCATCTATACAATTTGATGATTTAAGTGATCAACAAATTACTGTAATAAGAGAAATCGTATTCTACCATGATGAAATTTTAACTAAGTTAAAGTCACTTGGATTAAATTCAAATTGGGATATGTTATTTGTAGTTGTAGCCATTCACTTTATTGAAATATGTAAAACATTACCCCAAGAAAAATTAGTGGAAGTTTTAAATCCAGAAAGCTTTAATCAAGAAACATTGCAACAAATTGGTGGAAATATTTTTGATATAGAATTGAACTTTGAGTCACCATTATCGTTTTTAGATGGTATAAGTTCAGGAAAAGATAATATTTATCAAACACTTGTTACGCATGCTGGTGATCAGTTAAATACAAAGCAAACAGCATTATTTGAACTGAAAAGTCCGTTTTGGACGCTAGCTCAAGAGGTTTACCAAGAGTGGTACTTAGGTTCTAAGTTATTTAACGAAGTAGAACAAAAGCCTAACCGTACAGAATTTAAAGAAGGTTACATATATAACGAAGTTGTGTTAAGACCTGTAACTGAAATTAAACAGTTATTAACAGATTTGAAAGCTGCTGGCTATCATATAGCCATTGCAACTGGTAGACCTAGAACAGAAACATTAGTGCCATTTGAAGCAATTGGTATCAAAGATTTATTTGATGATTTACATATTGTTACTGCAAGTGAGGTATTAATCGCTGAGGAACAATATCCTAAGTTAAAACCATTAGGTAAGCCTAATCCGTTTAGCTATTTAGCAACATTAGAAGGTAATCATTTAAATAATTATGAAAAATATGCTACAAATCAAGAAAATCGTGTTAATAAAGATGATGTTTTTGTGGTAGGAGATTCATTGGCAGATCTGTTAAGTTCTAAAAAAATAGGGGCGACTTTCATTGGTCCATTGACAGGTTTGAAAGGACAGAATGCACGTGAAGAATTAGAGTCTTATGATGCTGAATATATCGTAGACCATGTAGGAGATATTAGAGAAATATTATTGTAATTAAAAGATACTACGCTTATTATTTGATGACTAAATAATAATGCGTCAGTATCTTTTTTATTGCCAACAAAAAATACCAATCCATTAGAAAACTAATAGAGTGGTATTTTTAATTTAAGAAATAAGGTGTTTATATTCTAAGTTCTTTTATGATGATTCAATATTTAAATATTGTAGCTTGCATCACTTTGAATATCGAGTTCAACGCTTTGTATCAAATTAAATCCTTCAATTTGATATAATGCATCAATAACATCTGGTGTAACAGGGTGGTCAATTGATAATACCATTAGGGCATTACCACCTTGGTTTGTACGACCAAGGTGCATTGAAGCGATATTGATATCATATGTGCCAAGAATTTGTCCTGTGCGGCCTACAATGCCTGGTCTATCGTTATGATTTATTACTAGTTGGTGATGTTCTGGTTTAAAGTCTACTGGATAATCATTGATACGTACGATTCTTGGACCATAACCATTGAGTACAGTTGCACCAAGTTTAATTTGAGTATCTTTATTAATTAATGTTAATTCTATATAGTTACTAAAACCACGATGTTTTGTATTCTTTTCAATATTATAAGATACACCTTGTTCGTTTAAGAGTACTAAGGCGTTGATTAAGTTTACACGTTCTGCTAAATCTTGACGTAAGACGCCAGATACAAGTGTTCTTGTAATCAAACTTGTATCATCTAATGCAATGTCACCTTCGTATTTGATATGTAGTTCGCGAGGTGCTTTTTCAAGTAATTGAATACCGACTTCACCAGTCATTTTACTTAATTCAATATAAGGCTTCAATTCATCATTGATTTCACTGTAAGTCATTTTTGGTGCGTTAATCGCGTTTAAGACGTTACCATTTTCGAAAATATCAACGATTTCATTTGCTACTGAAACAGCCACTTTTTCTTGAGCTTCGACAGTCGATGCACCTAAATGTGGTGTAACAATAATTTTATCGTTATCAACAAGAGGGGACTCAGTTGCTGGTTCGCTTTCAAATACATCTATTGCCGCACTTTGAATTTGATCATTGTTTAAAGCGTCTAATAGCGCTGTTTCATCAATAATACCACCACGTGCTACGTTAATAATTTGTAACGTTGGTTTTGCCTTTTCGAAAAAGTCTTTACCAACGATACCTTTAGTTTTTGGAGTTAATGGTGTGTGTACAGTAACGAAGTCTGCTTGTTCAGCAATTTCTTCAACTGTTGCACGTGTGACATTTAGTTCTTTTGCCTTATCTTCAGATAAGTAAGGGTCAAAAGCTAAGATATGCATACCGAAACTTTGTGCACGTTTTGCAACACCTAAACCAATTCTACCAGCACCGATGACGCCAAGCGTTTTATTATAAAGTTCTGTACCTCTATATGTTTTACGGTCCCATTTTCCATTTTTCAATGATTGATGTGCTTGTGGGATATTACGTGCCATTGATAAAATCATAGCCATAGAGTGTTCAGTAGCAGAAATAGTATTACCATCTGGTGCATTAATTACGATAACACCATTTTTGGTAGCTGCATCGACATCAATGTTGTCTACACCGACCCCAGCTCTAGCAATAACTTTTAGATTTGGTGCTGCTTCAATCATTTCTGCAGTGACTTGTGTTTGACTTCTAACAATTAAGCCTTGGTAATCACCAATTTTTTCAACGAGTTCGATTTCATTTAATTCTGTATTGATTTCGACTTCGAAGTCTTTATGGTCAATTAAACTTTTTAAACCTTCTGGTGAGATTGGATCAGATACTAAAATTTTATACATATGCTTTTACGACCTCCATGTACTGAGTAATTGCTGTACCAATATATGATTCTTTTCTGAATTCAGTTAATAGAATTTCTAATGCTGATACGACTTGTAAAATATCAAAAGGTGAAATTTGACCCATATGACCTATGCGTAGAATTTCTCCTTTTAGATGGCCTTGTCCACCTGCAATCGTTATAGCAAAACGGTTTTTAAGTTCATTTTTAATGAAGTTGAGTTCTTCTTTTGATTTAGGCACAAAGGCCGTAACAGTAGGTGAAGCAAACTCATCTTGGACTAATAAATCTAAGCCTAGTGATTTGAGTGATTTTCTTAAAGCATCACGTATTGCATAGTGACGTGCAATAACTTGGTCTAATCCTTCTTCTTCAACTAATTTGGCGTAGGCATTCACACCTCTAAATAACGAAACGTTTGGTGTGAAAGGTGTTGAATTTGCTTCTAAAGATTTCAAATATTTATTTAAATCTAAATAAAATCTTGGCGTCGTAACTTGGCTAAATCGTTCTTTAGCACGATTATTATAAGCTACAAACGCTAAACCAGGAGGCAACATAATAGCTTTTTGACTACCAGAAATAAGCACATCAATCTGATCTCGTTGTAAGTCTACATCAACTGCACCGATACAACTCACGCCGTCAACAATAAAGTAAATCGATTCGTCGTATGCTTTAAGGGCATGTCCTAATTCATGGACAGGGTGCAACACTGCAGTGGATGTTTCACAATATTGACTATAAACTGCTGTAACATCTGTGTTCAATGATTTTAAGAAGTCAATAAATTCAGGCACATTTACAGCTTTGCCCCATTCTACTTCAAAAATATGTACGTTTTCGTAATATGTTTCTGCAATTTGTTTGAAACGATTACCAAAAGCACCTGAAACAATGATAACAATGTCGTCATCAGGATTTGCAATATTTAACATGCTTGCTTCTAAAGAGCTTGTCCCACTAGAAGTTAATATCATTACGTCATTTTGCGCACCGAATATTGGTTTTAGAGCACGAAATGCTTCTTCAGCAATTGTTTCAAAGTCACTTGATCTGTGTCCGACCATTGGTGACTGTGTTGCGTGTAAAATTTCTTCTGGTACTGGCGTTGGTCCTGGTGTAAGTAACATAGGACGATAGTATTTCATATGTGATTCCCCCAATGCTTATGATTGTCTTAGTTTAGCAAATTTTCAGAAAATATAAAAGTGCAAAAGTTAAAAGATTATGTAAATAAACAAAATAAAATATCATGAAAGGGCATACATTGTTATCGCATTCATATTCCGTCATATATAAAATTTTTTTAAATTATTTTATTTTTGGTTCTATTTTTACAGTAACGTTACCTTTAATTGAGTTTGAAATCATACAATTATTGTCTGCAACCTTTAAGAGTTTAGGTAGTTTTCTAACTAAGCTATCTTTTTGTGCAGTTTCAACTTCAATGACAGGGTAGTGGATAATGTTGTCCATACGAAATTTGGCATTTTCAAATACAGCTGTACCTATAGAAGATTGTTGAATATCTATATTATTAAAACCAGAACGTTCGAGTACAGCTGCAAGTGAGATAATATAACAAGAAGATGCAGCTGAAACTAATAATTCATCTGGGTTTGTACCAGTTCCATTGCCGCCTAAACCTGATGGTATAGATATTTGTTCATCTAATACGTCTCCGTTAAGTTGACCTACAGCTTCACGACCACCAGACCATTGTGTGTTTACTTTGAATTCATGTTGAACCATAACGATTGACCTCCAGTTGATTTATGATAATTTAAGTTTAGATGAAAATAAGATATAAAGAAAGAGGAGAGCAACTTTAATGACAATATATAATAATGAGAACAAGCTCATATTAGTGGCACATCGTGGTATTGCTACATATTTTCCTGAAAATACGATGATTGCTTTTAAAGCTGCACTTGTAAGCGATATTGATATATTAGAAATAGATATACACAGGACATCAGATAACCATCTCGTAGTTATTCATGACGATTCGATTGATCGTACCTCGAATGGATCAGGAAAAATCAAGGATATGAATTTAGCGGAATTGCAACAATTTGATTATGGTATAACTAAAGATAAGCAATTTGCGGGAGCGACAATACCGACTTTGGATGAAGTAATTAATTTAATTCAAGATTATCATCAAAAGTTACTAATAGAATTAAAACAGCCACAGTATTATCCTGGAATTGAAAGTGAATTAATAGATGCATTAAATGCATCAGATTTACCAAAAAATAAAGTGATTGTACAATCATTCAATCAAAAAAGTATGAAAAAAATATTTGATATGAATGAAGGCTATGAACTAGGTGTATTGATTAGTAAAAAGAAATATTGGTATAAATTACCTCCATTCAAAAGCATTGCTGCCTATGCGGATTATGTAAATCCTAATTATGCTTTATTTACAGAGAAGTTTTTAAAAAATGCACATCAGTATAAATTGTCAGTGATGACCTATACAGTGAATGAGCATGAACAAGCAAAAGTATTGCAAAAACTAGGTGTAGACGGACTGATTTCAGATAATCCAAATGATATTTTATAAAAATGAAAATATTAAAAAAGCTTAAATGAATTTAAAGGGTTCATTTAAGCTTTTTCTAGTTTAAATAATAATGAAATGTATATTATTTAATGTGAGATAAATCATTATCATGATGATTTACCCAATTCTTTTTTAATAATCCCATCACATGGCAATCACTATATTCACCACGAGTATAAAAATGTTCTTGTAATGTACCTTCGATGGAGAAGTTTTGTGCTTTATAAATATGAACAGCTTTTTCGTTGTTAACATCAACAAATAAATATATTTTGTGGAGATTAAGTACTAGGAACGCATAATCAATAGCCATTTTAAATGCACTTTTGGCATATCCTTTGCCACCATATTCTGAATCAATAATAATTTGAATTTCGCAGTTACTATGTATAAAGTCGATTTCAACTAATTCAACTACACCGATTCGTGTTTGATCTTTTTCAATAATAAATCTACGTTCAGTCTCATCTAATAAATGTTTTTTATATAATGATTGAAGTTCACTTAATGATTGATAGGGCTCTTCAAACCAATAAGACATAATAGAATATTCGTTATTTAAGTGATGTACAAAATTTAAATCTGTTTCTTCTAGTGCTCTAATAATCAAATTTAACACTCCTTTATTCATAAGCATACAGTAATTATTATAAGAAAGTAAAAAGATATCGTGCCATGAGTGAGGGGGTTAAAAAGTATTTCTACTTATAATTAAATATTTGGATGAAAGGTGTTAATTATATAGTAATAAAAAAACCAAGAAATCCTCGAAAGGACTTCTTGGTTTGAAATTAAAACGCTTATCTTGAGTAGTACTCAACGATAAGTTGTTCGTTGATTTCAGCAGGTAATTCACTACGTTCAGGAACGCGTACATATTTACCTTTTAAGTTGTCTGCATCAAATTCTAAGTACTCAGGTACAAAGTTATTGATTTCAACAGATTCAGCAATGATATCTAATTTTAAAGATTTTTCACGTACTGAAATTTCTTGACCAGGTTTTAAAGTATATGATGGAATATCAACACGCTTACCATCTACTAAAATGTGACCGTGGTTAACAAGTTGGCGAGCTTGGCGACGCGTACGCGCTAAACCTAATGAATATACAACTGCATCTAAACGAGCAGCTAGTAATTGCATGAAGTTTTCACCATGGACACCATGTTGGTTACCAGCAATTTCAAATGAGTTACGGAATTGTCTTTCAGTCATTCCGTATAAATAACGTAATTTTTGTTTCTCACGTAATTGTAATGCATATTCTGATAATTTTTTACGTTGGTTAGGACCATGTTGGCCTGGAGCGTATGGGCGCTTCTCTAATTCTTTGCCAGTACCACTTAATGAGATACCTAAACGACGTGATTTTTTCCAGTTCGAACCTCTAAATCGAGCCATAATAGACTCCTCCTTTTTCTCTTTTGTTGTTATGAAAAAACAAAAAAGAGTGTTGCATGCTTATTTGGATATATTGTTTTATGTATCCTCACCTCATAGCTACGGTTACACGACACGTCCACGTTGGGAACAACATAGAGCCAACTAATAGGCAACTGCTAATTTCGTTTATTCACACAAAGAACATTGTACCATGTTCTGAATTACTGTCAATAGTAAACCCAGATTTACCTATAGAAAGACGATTGTTAAATATTAAGCTATTTGCTGTTCTAGGATCTTAACAATTTCTTCTAAAGCAATTTTATCTGTGTTTGAAAAGCGATTTGTAATAGGGGCATCAATATCTAAGACACCAATGATTTGATTGTCTTTATGAATAGGAACAACAATTTCTGATTTACTATTCGCATCACATGCAATGTGTCCTGGGAAAGCATTAACGTCTTCAACGAGTTGTGATTCGTTTGTTTCTACAGCTGTGCCACATACGCCTTTGCCGATAGCAATATGTACACAAGCAGGATGACCTTGGAATGGTCCTAAGATTAATTCATTATTTTCTATTAAATAGAAGCCAACCCAATTAATTTGATCTAACGAATCATTTAGTAAAGCAGAGACATTGCTAAGTATAGCAATTAAATTTGATTCATCTTCGATTAGACTAGCAACTTGCTTTTGTAATAAATCGTAATTTGTTTCTTTTACCTCTGTCATATTAATAAAACCTCACTTTTTACTTTTCATTTAGTATAAAGACTGTTTTAATAGTAATCAATCAAATGATTTGTAAGGGCTTTTTTTAGTTGCAACATGATACATAATATTAACAGAGATAGATTTACTATGAAATTTAAAATATTATCAATGATTAATTCATTTTCTCTTTTAATGCATGGGTAAATTACGTTATAATGAATAGTGATAAAATAGGAGGAGAAAACATATGGTATTGTATATCATTCTAGCAATTATTGTTATTATACTGATTATTGTCGGTGTATTATTCTATATGCGTTCGAATAAAAGCCAAATGATTGAGAAGGCTGAAGAACGAAAATTACAAGTAGAGCAATTACCCTATGATGAAAGTTTATCTCAATTATCTGATTTAACTTTAACAGGTGAAACAAAATCTACTTATGATAGATTAAAACAAACGTCTTTAGATAGTAAAAATCAATATTTGTTACCATTAGAAGAAAAGATTCACAATGCGGAAGGTTTACTTGATAAATTTAAATTTTCGCAAGCGCAAACTGAAATTGATGAAGCACACGAATTAATGGATAAATACGAAGAAAATTACAATGTATTAACTACAGATGTCGAAGATATTATGGGCGTACATAAAGAGAGTGATCACTTATATGAAGAATGTAAAGTGGATTACCGAGAAATGAAGCGCGACGTGTTAGCGAACAGACATCAGTTCGGTGAAGCAGCAGCGCCGTTAGAACATGAAATTGAAGCATTCGTACCAGAAATGGAAAACTATGAATCATATAAAGCAGAAGGTAATTATGTTTACGCACATGAACATATCAAAACTTTAAATGAAGATATGAACTTTTTAAAAAAGGATATGTCAGAAATTCCTGAGTTAATCAGAGAAGCACAAAAAGAATTACCTGGACAGTTCCAAGATATGAAATACGGATGTAGAGATCTCAAAGTAGAAGGCTATGATTTAGATCATGTCAAAATTGATAGCACTTTACAAACGCTTAAAACAGAACTTAGCTTTGTAGAACCGATGATTAGTAGATTGGAACTTGATGAAGCGAATGAAAAATTAAATAATATTAACGATCGTCTTGATGAAATGTATGAATTAATTGAGCACGAAGTTAAAGCGAAAAATGAAGTAGAAGAATCAAAAGAAGTCATTACAGATAATTTGTTTAGAGCAAAAGAAATGAATTATACTTTACAAACTGAAATTGAATATGTACGTGAAAATTACTATATAAATGAAAGTGATGTACAGAATGTAAGACAGTTTGAAAATGAAATTCAAAACTTAATAGCTGTTTATGATGAAATTCTAAAAGAAATGGCCAAATCTGCAGTACGCTACAGTGAAGTTCAAGATAACTTGAAATATATCGAAGAGCATGTAGCTGTGATTAATGAAAAACAAGAAAAATTACAAAATCACTTAATTCAACTACGCGAAGATGAAGCAGAAGCAGAAGAAAATATCTTACGTGTACAAAGTAAAAAAGAAGAAGTTTATAGAAAACTATTAGCTTCTAACTTACCAAGCGTACCAGAACGTTTCATTATAATGAAAAATGAAATTGATTATGAAGTGCGTGAAGTAAACAAGAAATTCAGTGTACGTCCAATACATGTTAAACAATTGAAAGATAAAGTATCTAAAGTAGTGCTACAAATGAATAAATTTGAAGATGAAGCTACAGATGTGCTTGTTAATGCAGTTTATGCTGAGAAACTTATTGAATATGGTAACCGTTACCGTAAAGATAGTTCGAACATAGATAAAAGCCTTAATGAGGCTGAAAGACTATTTAAAAACAATAGATACAAACGTTCAATTGAAATATCTGAACAAGCTTTAGAAAGTGTTGAACCAGGAATTACCAAACAAATAGAGGATCAAGTTATTGGTTAAACTATTTAATTATTAAAAATAACACCAGTAAGACACGAAATGAATTATGATTTCGTGTCTTTTCTTTTTATCAAAAGCGAGTATAATGCTTAAAGGGAAAGTATAAAATTAATTTTAAAATGACAGAAAAGTATTGTTATTAATGCAATAACTTAAATATAAATATAAAATTAGTATCACTTCTTAAATAAGTGTGTATGATAAAATGAAATGGAGTGAAAGAATTGATATATCTTGATAACGCCGCAACGACAAAGCCAAACCAAGACGTGCTGGATACTTATGTAAAAGTAAATCAATCATTGTATTCTAATGCTAATAGTCCGCATCAAGCCGGCTTACAAGCAGACCAATTGTTACAACAAACTAAAAAACAAATAAAAGATTTGTTTAATTTAGATGGAAAATTTGATATTGTTTTTACAAGTGGTGCGACTGAATCTAATAATTTGGCGCTTAAAGGCGTGGCATATAAGAAAAAAGCATTTGCTAATGAAATCATCACTTCAGTACTTGAGCATCCATCTGTATTAGAAGTTGTACGTTCATTAGAAACAGAAGGGTTTATTATTAAATATGTTGATGTTACTGAAGAGGGTCAAATCGACTTGGACCATTTAAAAACATTGATGTCGGATGATGTTGCTATAGTAACCTGTATGCATGTTAATAATATTATGGGTCAAACCCAACCAATAGAAGAGGCAGCAAATATTGTGCACCAATATCCCAAGGCACATTTTCACGTAGATGCAGTACAAGCGATTGGTAAAGTGCCATTATGCTTTGAAGGTGTAGATACGTTGAGTTTAAGTGGGCATAAATTTCACGGTTTGAAAGGGCAAGGTATATTATTTGTTCGAAATATTCATCAACTTGAACCTATTATTCACGGTGGTGGACAAGAGTATGGTGTGAGAAGTGGTACAGTTAATTTACCGATGAATATTGCAATTGTTAAAGCCATGAAAGCAGCTGTGAATCATACCACAGAACTTAACCATACTTTAAATGAATTTAATGCTGACTTACGTCAATTTCTTACAGGGTTTCACGGCGTCAAGCTGAATTCACCTCAAAATTCAGCGCCACACATTCTTAATGTTGGTTTATCAGGCGTAAAAGGTGAAGTATTGGTCAATGCATTTTCAAAACATAGCATCATGTTATCTACCACAAGTGCATGTTCGTCTAAAAAAGCGAGTCTAAACGAAGTACTTTTAGCGATGAATGTGCCTAGAAAACAAATTGAAGGTAGTATCAGAATTTCAATGGGAGCCAATACGACTCAAGAAGATGTTCAAACATTTAAAGATAATTTTTATAAAGTATATGAAGAAGTAAGGGAGCTGTTAGTATGATTTATGATCATATATTAGTAAGGTATGGCGAATTAACATTAAAGGGTGCAAATCGTAAAATATTCGTGAATAAATTACGCGCAAATGTTAAGCGTTCATTAATGCCATTGCAAGGCTATAAAGTAAAAGCGAATAGAGATAGAATGTATATTGAATTAGATGAAGGTGCAGACATAGATGAAATGTGTAATAGACTTAAAAAAGTATTCGGCATTTATTCTATTAGTCCTGTATTAAAAATTGATAAAACTGTAGAAGCGGCAAATGAACAAGCCATTCAATTTGCAAAAGACTACGCAAACGGAGATACATTTAAGATAGACGTGAAACGTTCAGATAAAAACTTTCCTTATGACACATATCAATTACAACGTGGCATTGGTGCTGCGGTATTAAATGCAACAGAGGATTTAACTGTCGATGTCCATAATCCAGATCACAATATAAAAGTAGAAGTGCGTTTAGATGCCATATATGTCTATGACAAAACTATAGCTGGACTTGGTGGCTTGCCAGTTGGAACAGGCGGAAAAACATTACTTATGCTCTCAGGTGGTATTGATTCTCCTGTAGCTGGTATGGAAGTCATGCGAAGAGGTGCGATGATTGAAGCAATTCATTTTCATAGCCCGCCCTTTACAAGTGAAAAAGCTAAAGAAAAAGTAATTGAATTAACACGTATTTTAGCTTCTCATGTAGGTCCAATTAAATTACACATTGTACCTTTTACAGATTTACAAAAACAAGTTAATAAAGTTGTACATGAACGTTATACAATGACATCCACACGTCGAATGATGATGAGAGTAGCAGATAAACTTGTACATGAAATTGACGGACATGCCATTGTAAATGGTGAGAATCTTGGTCAAGTAGCGAGTCAAACTTTAAAAAGTATGTACGCAATTAATAGCGTAACTTCGACGCCAGTGTTACGTCCATTACTCACATTAGATAAAGAAGATATCGTTAAAAGAGCTAAAGAAATTGGAACTTTTGATGTCTCTATACAACCTTATGAGGATTGTTGTACTATTTTCACACCAAAAAATCCTGTAACTGAACCTGATATTGAAAAAGTGGAAAAATATGAAAATATTTTTGATTTTGAACCATTAGTACAACAAGCTGTGGATCAAATCGAAACAATAGAAATTTCAAATGACTACCAAAGTGATAAAGACTCAGAGACACAAACTTTGGCAGACGATTTATTTTAAATACGAGTTTAAATTATAGTAAGCATCATTTAAAAAATATAAAACTTAGTTTTAGATGTTCAATTTATAATGAATAATAAGTTAACATGATTTAAACAGACAGGGGTTGGCGCATGTTAGAGTGGGACATTTCAATTGTAATTATCATCATACTTCTTGGATTTTTAGCAGCGTTTATTGATGCAGTTGTCGGTGGTGGGGGATTAATTTCTATCCCTGCACTTTTGGCAGTGGGTATGCCACCAGCTATGGCGTTAGGTACTAATAAATTAGCTAGTGCATTTGGGTCGATGACCAGTGCATTTCGTTTTTTAAGGTCAGGCAATGTCGATTTGAAAGTTGTTGGGAAGTTATTCCCATTTGTATTCTTAATGGCTATGGGTGGTGCGAGCGTGGCGACATTTTTACCGTCTGAACTATTAAAGCCAGTGGTAATCATTATCTTAACGCTTGTCATGATTTATACATTAATGAAAAAAGATTGGGGTAGTATACGTACTTTTACAAAACTCACTACCGGTAAAGCTATAATATTTGCAGCGTTAATGTGCTTAATAGGTCTATATGATGGATTTTTAGGCGGCGGCACAGGTTCATTTATGCTTTTTGTTTTATTAATGTTTGGATTTGATTTTCTAGGTGCAGCAGGGAATGCCAAAGTATTAAATTTTGCATCCAATTTAGGGGCATTAATATTATTTATATTCTTAGATCAAGTCGATTATTTTTATGGCTTTATCATGGCTGGTAGTATGATTTGCGGATCATATTTGGGTGCTTTATTTGCAATTAAAAAAGGCGTTGGTTATGTCAAAGGTCTGTTTATTGTAGTTACTGCTATTTTAATTTTGAAAAATGCGTACGATTATTTATTGCAAATCATGTAGCAATTACAAAAATGTATTAAAATAAAGTAGTTCTTATACAAGAGCCTCAACGCTTGTCTTCCTTTATTTGTCAGCCTTATAGAAGCGGGAATACGAAATCAAAATTTGATTTCGTATTCCCGCTCTTTTTTGTATACAGTTTTATAAAATAAGGCATAGTGTCACTTCGCATTATTAGTACTTTTTTACTATAATTCTGATAAAACACTATTATATTTTAAAACTCTTTTAATATATATTTGGGATAAGGTATACATAGCTTAATTGATTATGGTTAAATTGGGGATGGAGTTAAAAGGAAAATAAATTATGGGAGTGAGTGTAAATGTCGAAGAAAAGGATTATCGCAATCATACTTGCGGTTGTCATCGTGTTAGGCGGCATCGTGATGAGTTCAATTTCAGCGGTCTTTTCATCTTTATTTGATGAACAAGCTACATCTAAAATGGACCCATTTACAGAAAAAGTAGAAAAAGAGGGCAATTCAAGTAAACGAATTGCACATTTAACATTAGATGGCCAAATAGCTGAAGGTACAGGTGGAGGCATGTTTGGTGGCGGTGGTTACAACCATGAGGCGTTCTTAAAACAATTAGAAAACGTAAAAAATGATGACACAGTCAAAGGCGTGTTGTTATCTGTGAATACTCCTGGTGGTGGCTCATATCCAAGTGATGAAATTTATCAAAAGATAAAAGAAATTAAGCAAAAAGATAAAAAGATTTATGTACATATGGGTAGTATGGCAGCATCTGGTGGATACTACATTTCAGCACCAGCAGACAAAATATACGCAGGTCCTCAAACAATGACAGGATCAATCGGTGTTATTATGTCTAGTGTTGATTATTCAGAATTACAAGAAAAAATAGGCGTTAAAGAAAATGTTATAAAATCAGGAGATCATAAAGACATATTAAGTAGCTCAAGAGCTATGACAAGTGAAGAAAAAGATATTTTACAATCTGTATTAGATGATAGTTTTGATCGATTTGTGAATATAGTTAAAGATGGTAGGGATATGTCTGAAAGTAAAGTTAGAGAGTTAGCTGATGGACGAATCTACAGTGCACAACAAGCGGAAGATAACGGATTAATTGACGAAATTGGTTATGAAGATGAAACGTTAAAAGCAATGAAAAAAGATATGAAAGCAAAAGATGCAGAAGTATTTGAGTATAGTGAAGAAGGTAGTTTCTTCTCATCGTTTAGTAATGCAAAAGCGAGTATTGCTCAATTTAAAAATGAATTCAATGAAGTTAAATCAATAATTAAAAATGATACTGAAGCTGAACCTATGTATCTATACGAAGGTTAGGTGTAATAATGGATAATATGAAACAAGATGATACTGCACATAAGGTTGCAGATTCAAACGAAGCCCAAACAGAGTCAGATGCACTTGCACATAATCAATTAGCAAAAGCACTATATGCAGGATTTGGTATAAGATTTTGTAGCTTTCTCATTGATTTACTCATCATTTTTGGTATTCAAAGTATTATATTGAAACCAATCTATCATTTCACACATATAGATAATGCAAAGTTATGGATTGATTATTTTAGTGTAGGTCACATATTAGATGCACTCGTATTTTATTTGTATTTTGTGTTATTAACGAAATATTTTAAACAAACAATTGGTAAAATGATTTTGAATATTAGAGTGGAACGTGCAGATAGACAACCTTTAACTTGGGTAGACGTATTATTTAGAGAATGGATTGGTCGCATTGTTAGTGGCGTATTTGCTAATTTACCTTATTTAGTAACAATATTTACAGATAAACACAAAGGTATACATGATTATTTTGCTGATACTGTCGTAATAAAAAATAAATTTGAAAAATTGTTTTATTTGAAGTAGATTGTTATGTTTCAAAGGGTTTAAGGTTTATTTCATCTGATTAAACAGTTATAATTATTGAGTAAGCACTTTTTATAGGAGGCATTCAAATGGCGCAAATTACATTTAAACAAGAACCAATTACATTATTAGGATCACAAGTAAAAAAAGGTGAAACAGCACCAGATTTTACAGTGTTAGACAATGATTTAAATGAAGTAACTTTATCAAATTATGATGGTCAAAAGAAATTGATCAGTGTAGTACCATCTATTGATACAGGTGTCTGTGATAAACAAACACGTAAATTCAACGAAGAAGCAGCGCAGGAAGATGGCGTCGTGTTAACTATTTCTGTTGACTTACCATTCGCACAAAAAAGATGGTGTGCATCAAATGGCTTAGATAACGTGGTTACTTTAAGTGATCATAAAGAGCTTTCATTTGGTAACAATTATGGCGTAGTTATGGAAGAATTACGTTTACTTGCACGTTCAGTTTTTGTTTTAGATGAAAATAATAAAGTAGTATATACTGAAGTTGTTTCTGAAGGCACTGATTTCCCAGACTTCGATGCTGCTTTAGAAGCATATCGTGCTATTTAAATTAAATATAGGTAATATAAAATTTGTCATTTGATTTGAAGTTAAACAATCAAACAGTATCATTGACATTATAAAGTATACTGTCCATAATTATTTGGTAATATAAGTTAGCATGAACTGACTTAATTTCAAACAAATTATGGACAGTTTTTTTAGAAAGGACTATTAAATGACACAAGAAGAAACAGTAATGGAAAAGTTATTCCAAACACTCGACGAAAAAGCTAAAGCTTTAAATGAAAATAATGGTCAAAGTTTTATTGAAAACTTAGGACTAGCAATGGAACACATTTATACAAGTAAAAGAGACTTGTTAGAACAAGCTACATTGCAAGATAGAAGAAAAGCATTTCAGTTTGCTTACTTAAGCTTAATGCAAAAAGAAGATATCCAAGCAAATCATCAAATTACGCCGGACTCTATTGGCTTAATTTTAGGTTTTTTATCTCAACGCTTCTTAAAAAACGAAGAAGAATTACACGTTGTAGACATCGCAAGTGGGGCAGGCCATCTAAGTGCGTCTGTACATGAAGTGTTAACTGAACACACGGTAATGCATCATCTTATAGAAGTTGATCCAGTATTATCAAGAGTCAGCGTTCATTTAGCCAACTTTTTAGAAATACCATTTGATGTTTATCCACAAGACGCAATTATGCCATTACCTTTTGAAGAGACAGATGTTGTTATTGGTGATTTACCTGTTGGCTATTATCCAGCAGATGAGAGAAGTAAGGAAATGGCTTTAGGATTTGAAGAAGGTCACAGTTTCTCTCACTTTTTATTAATTGAACAAGCTGTTGTTGCCTTAAAACAATCAGGTTATGCATTTTTAGTTGTTCCAAGTAATATTTTCGAAGGTTCAAATGTGAAACAGTTACAAAACTTCATTGCTACAGAGACAGAAATGCAAGCATTTTTAAATTTACCTTCGACATTATTTAAAAATGAAAAAGCACGCAAATCTATTCTTGTACTACAGAAAAAAGAAACAAACGTTACTAAACCAGTAGAGGTTTTATTAGCGAACATTCCTGACTTCAAAAGCCCTCAACAATTCCAAGCATTTTTACAAGATTTAAATGTGTGGATGGAAGAAAATCATCCTGAAAATTAAACTGTATTATTCTTGAAAATAAACTGTATTAATGATTAAATAGATAGGTATATTAAAACTTAATTGAAAATGGAGGCAACAAGCTTATGTCAAAATTAATTTTGGCCATTAACGCTGGTAGTTCGTCACTGAAATTCCAACTTATTGAAATGCCGGAAGAAAAAGTTGTTACTAAAGGACTAATTGAACGTATTGGTTTAAAAAATTCTGTCTTTACTATTGAAGTAAATGGAGAAAAAATTACTGATACCAATGATATTGCTAATCACGAAGTAGCAGTAAACATTATGTTAGAAAGCTTTAAAAAACATGGTATCATTGAAAGTATTAATGATATTGATGGTACGGGCCACCGTGTTGTTCATGGTGGAGAATTATTCCCAGAATCAGTTTATATAACTGATGAAGTAGAAAAACAAATTGAATCGTTAAGTGAATTAGCTCCGTTACACAACCCAGCAAACTTAATGGGAATTCGTGCATTCCGAAAACTTTTACCAGAGACACCACATGTCGCTGTGTTTGATACTTCATTCCATCAAACAATGCCAGAGAAATCTTATTTATATAGTTTGCCATATCAATATTATGAAGACTTCGGAATTCGTAAATATGGTTTTCATGGCACGAGTCATAAATATGTTTCACAACGTGCAGCTGAAATTTTAGATAAACCAATTGAAGAATTACGTATTATCTCGTGTCATATCGGTAATGGTGCTTCAATCGCTGCTATTGATGGTGGCGAATCTGTAGATACATCTATGGGCTTCACTCCATTAGCAGGTGTTACAATGGGCACACGCTCAGGTAATATTGACCCAGCTTTAATTCCATTTATTATGGAAAAAACGGGTAAAAATGCAGAAGAAGTATTAAATACACTTAATAAAGAATCTGGATTATTAGGTATTTCAGGTACTTCAAGTGACTTAAGAGATATCATTGAAGATTCTAAAGAGGGTAAAGAAAGAGCCCAATTAGCGCTTGACGTCTTTGCATCTCGTATTCACAAATATATCGGTTCATATGCGACGCGTATGCATGGTGTAGACGTTATTGTATTTACAGCTGGCGTAGGTGAAAATTCTGATCCTGTAAGAGCAAAAGTCTTAGAAGGTTTAGAGTTTATGGGTGTTTATTGGGACGCTAAGAAAAATGAAATGATCCATGGTTCTGAAGGTTTCATTAATTATCCACATTCACCTGTAAAAGTCATCGTTATTCCTACAAACGAAGAAGTAATGATTGCTCGCGATGTTGTAGATTTTGGAAACGTAAAATAATCTGGAAGTAAACCCAGATTTATTAAATGAGTATGAGTTGTAAATATTTATACTTAAATTAAAAGCACCCATTCATTAGAAAAAATAATGAATGGGTGCTTTTATTATTTTATTAATCAGTTTTTAAAATGGATTATTTTTTCTCTGGTTTAACCTCAAAAGCAATAATTTGAGATTGTTGTGTTTCATTAAAGTTATTATCGGCTGTCAATACTAGACTGTCATTACCATTGGGCAATTTTTTACCAAAAGTCATGCCTTCAATGTTATCAACTTTACCAATATCTTGTTCATTTAAATCAGCAACCAGCGTTTTGTTTAAAGGTTTTGCGTTTGTCTCTTTGAGTGAATTTATATCTTTGATATCAGTTCCTTTACTAACATCAATTTTATATATACGCACATAATTACTAAATGAACCATCTTCTGCTTGTACAGATGCACGTTCTAGAGTGAGAAATTCATGATCATTAATGGCTAATATTTCTGTGATTCCATTATCAGCTTGTTTGTTTTTGCCAGGTTTTTTAGGAATGGCATCAAGTGGATATGCAAATTCAGATAATATGTTGCCTTCGCGATCATATTGTGTGATGCGTGATAAAGCGCCTGATTCAGGTGTAGGTTTTTGGCCATCTTGTATTAGAGGGCCCTCCATAGAAGTCCATAACGTATTACCATCTTGAGAAAAAGTGCTACCTTCAATAGCTTGATTATTACGGAAACCTTTCTTATTTTGTTTATCCATTTTTATTGTATCTTTAACAGGAATTTCAGTTGAATATTTACCATCTTCAGTTGCTTTACGAATAAATGGATTCAATCCTAAGGAACGATCTCCTTCACTAGTATATAGAATCTCATTAGTATGTGGGTCGAACCGTATCGATTCTGGGTCAGCAACAATATTATCATCGCCGTTCTTATATTGCTCTTTATTGATGTAATCTTTGCCATTCGGTTGTTTTAACTTGTGGACGCCATTAAATTTGACGTCTTTGAATTCATTGCTATTATAGTCAATATCAGCTTCATAGAATCTTGCTGGATTGTGTTCTGATCGGTCATCGCTAATAAGTAACCATTTATCATTTTTAGGGTCATACGTTATACCAGACAATCCGCCAACTTTTGTATCTTTGTAAGTTTTATCAAACGGTAAGATTTTAGTGTCTATTAATTTGAGACGATCTGCTGTACGTGTTGTATTGTCTTTTTCTGCAGCAATTATTTCACTATGTAATGTTGTGCTCGAAATAAATAATGTGAACATGCTTGTTATAAGTGCTTTATGCATCGGTTTCATAAGTTGTTAATACTCCTTTCATTATGCGTTTCACTTCAATCATATATCTTTTGTTTAAAGTGTATATGAAGTTTTGATAAGGAGTTTGTAAAAATCACTTTGAATGCGCAATATAACTTTACATGCTCATTCTTTTATATATTAAAAAGGATAGATTGCTCTAAATAAATGAACAAACTATCCTAGCGAAACAAATTAATAACTTTTGTTTAGACTTTAAATGTAACTAAATCATTTTTATAAAATTAAACTAGTATATTTTAGTGAGCTTGGTGTTGCGATCTAAGTTCGTCTGTTGCTACCTGTGGTTGGAAATCTTCTGGCAGTTCTTCAGTGCGTACAACGAGTACATCACAAGGTGAGTGGCGCACGATTGCTTCAGATACAGAACCAACAATAAATCTTTCTACAGCATTTAAACCAGAAGTACCACACATAATTAAATCAGCTTCTACCTCAGACGCTAATTTTTTTGGAATAATTGCTTTTGGAGAACCAAATTCTAAGCGAGTTTCAACATCTTTAATACCAGCGTTTGTTGCAACTTCTTTATAACCTTTTAACAAGTCGTCAGAGAAATTTTTAGATTTCTCAGTGAACTGTGCATCATAAACCTCGTATGATGAATATGTTCGTGAATCAATGACGTTCACAACTGTTAATTTTGCTTCGTTACGATTTGCAACATCTACAGCTTTATTAAACGCCCATTCAGCCTCGTGTGAACCATCTACCGCAATTAAAATGTTTTTATAAGTTAGCATATCAATGACCTCCTTATTCTTCTTATATATATTATACCACCATTTACAGAATATTAACATAATTCACTGTTGTAAAAGTACTCTATTCTTTGATTGCGCTTTCATAGAATACACGTTACTATAAATTTGGAGGTGGATGAAATGATTATAGGTATTCCTAAAGAGATTAAAAACAATGAAAACAGGGTGAGTTTGTCCCCAAGTGGTGTGCATGCATTAGTTGAGCAAGGTCATAATGTTGTTGTTGAAAAATCTGCTGGTTTAGGCTCTTATTTTGATGATGTGGACTATACTGAAGCTGGTGCAAAAATTGTAAATGAACAAGCTGAAGTATGGAACGTAGATATGGTTATGAAAGTTAAAGAACCATTGGAAGAAGAATTCCAATTCTTTGGGGAAGGATTAATTTTATTTACTTATTTACATTTAGCAAATGAAGAGAAATTGACTAAAGCTTTATTAGAAAACAAAGTCATTAGTATCGCTTATGAAACAGTGCAATTGCCAGATCGTTCTTTACCATTATTAACACCAATGAGTGAGGTGGCAGGTCGTATGTCTGCTCAAATTGGTGCTGAGTTCTTACAGAAATATAAAGGTGGCATGGGTATTCTACTTGGTGGTGTACCTGGCGTAGAAAAAGGACGCGTAAGTATTATTGGTGGCGGCCAAGCCGGTACTAATGCTGCGAAAATTGCTTTAGGTTTAGGTGCTGACGTTACAATTTTAGATGTTAACCCTAAACGTTTACAACAATTAGAAGACTTGTTTGGTGGTCGAGTACATACAATCATGTCAAACCCATTAAACATAGAGCAATGCGTTAAAAATAGTGACTTAGTCATTGGTGCAGTGCTTATTCCAGGCGCAAAAGCACCAAAACTCGTTACTGAAGAAATGGTTAAACAAATGAAAGATGGGGCAGTGATTGTTGATATTGCGATCGACCAAGGTGGCATTTTCGAAACAACAGATCGTATTACTACACACGATGACCCAACTTATAAAAAACATGGCGTAGTACATTATGCAGTAGCTAATATGCCTGGTGCAGTACCGCGTACGTCAACAATCGCATTAAACAACGCGACGTTACCATATGCGCAACAAGTAGCTGGAAAAGGCTATTTAAAAGCACTACAAGATAATCCAGCTTTATCTTTAGGCTTAAGTACGATTAATGGTAAATTAACTAATAAAGGTGTTGCAGATGCATTAAACTTATCATATAGCGATATTGAAAGTGCATTAAAATAAAAATACCTATAATACAACTCAACCATAACGAATTGATTGTATTAAATTGATGTAAATAAAATAAGAGTAGGACATATATTTATGTATCTCACTCTAAAGTGCCGACAAAGTAACTGACTTTGTCGGCACTTTTTATACATAATTGTCTAGTAGTGTTATATGGCCAGTAGAAGTGCTTTAAAAGTTTGTTATAAGCGTATTTTCAATTCAGTCAGTTGCTGCCAATATAATAAACAGGCTGAGACATGTAATTATGTCCCAGCCTGTTTTATTGACTCTATAAGATCTTATGTTTTAAGAAGTTAAACTATCAATGACAAGTTTTAAACGATTCTTGTACCATGTACTTCTTGGAAAGGGAAAGAAGATATTAAATCTTGCAAATTATCTTTATTTAACCCGCCACCAGGCATGATTTCGATACGTCCGCCTGTATTAACCACAAGCTTGCCGAGTTGATTTAAATTATCGAAAATATCAGTCCCTGATGGACCACCATGTGTAAGTAATCTAACAAAGCCAATATCAATTAGCTGATGTAGCGCTTTGATTTGACCATGTAAATGAATTTCATCGAACGCCATATGACACACGGATGGTACAGGTGATGCTAGGTTGTTCAAAGTCTTCATTTGCCATTCATTTAAGACATTATCCTCTGTCAAACATCCGAATACAAAGTAATCTACGTTAAGTTGTTTGATTGCTTTCATGTCTCGTTGCATGATTTCAAAATCATATAAATTATATACGAAATTACCACCACGCGGGCGAATCATTACTGCGATTTCAACCTCATTGGTATGACAAATTTCTGTCGCGATTTCAATCATTCCGATGCTAGGTGTTGTTCCTCCCACACTCAAATTATCACATAATTCTATACGATCAGCACCATTGCTTATTGCTTGTTCAACTTGTTGAATTGTTTCAACAACCGCTTCTTTTATCATTTTTCGTAACCCGTTAAACTTTCATTACCATCTTCAGTTACTAAAATATCGTCTTCAATACGTACACCTGCAACGCCGGGAACGTATATGCCTGGTTCAACAGTGATAACCATTCCAGCAACAAATTGGTTGGTATTTGAACTAGAAACATCTTGATACTCATGTTCTTCTAAGCCTAATCCATGTCCCAAACGATGAGGGAAATAATCACCATAACCTGCATCACTGATAATATTACGTGCAATATCATCTACATCTTTAATTGTAACGCCTGGTTTGATTGCTGCAATTGCTTCTTGTTCAGCTTTCAAAACAACATTATATATTTCTTGAGCTTTATCATTTGGTTCGCCAAATTTAACGGTTCTAGTCATATCACTACAATAATTGTTATAAATAACACCAAGATCAAATAGTACATATTCATCTTTTTGTAATTGACGATCACCAGGCGTACCATGTGGTGAAGCAGCGTGATCGCCGAAGAGTACCATCGTATCGAAACTCATTTCATTCACACCGTAATCTTTGATTGCATTCTCAATATGATTGACAACTTGGCGTTCTGTGACACCTTCTTTTAAAAAGTCTACACCGATTTCAATACATTTGTCAGCAAGTTCACATGCTTTTTTAATAGTAGCAATTTCATTTTCGCTTTTAACATTACGTAAGTCTTTAATTGTTTGGTCAATATCACCAAAAGTTTGTACATTAAATGCTTCAACGAGTTCGCGTTGACGTTTTACTGTTAAATGTTCAGCTTCAACTAATAATTTATTTACAGTGAACGTATATTTGTCTAATGCATTTTCTGTGTCTAAATATCCAATTACTTCGCCCTCAAAAGGCGAGGCTTTTACTTCATCAACTTCTAATTGTGGACAAAATAATACTTGTTCACCATTTTCTTTGATTAATAATGCGAGCAAACGTTCATGAGGATCACTTAAATAGCCTGTAAAGTAAAAAATGTTTAATGGTGTTGTAATCCATGCTGCTCCAGCTTGTTGTGATTTTAATTCTGCGGTAATCTGTTCTAATTTCATTTATCATCATCCTCCTAAAAATACTATCATTCTAAGTTTATGTTAGTTCATTACGGAATTCAAAAATAAAATGTTATAATGATGCTATTTTAGCTAAATGCTTTAAAAATATGCATAAAAGCGCTTTATAAAATGCACGGATATGTTATAAAATAGTATGAATGTGGTATGTAGTAAATAAACAGATTTATGGGAGGAATTCATATAATGAACTTATCATTTCATGGACAATCAACGATTTATTTTGAAGCGAACGGTAAAAAAGTAATTGTAGATCCATTTATTACTGGCAATGGTCAGTCAGATTTAGATGCAAATGCTATAGAAGTAGACTATATCATTTTAACGCATGGTCATGGTGATCATTTCGGAGATACAGTCGAATTAGCTAATAGAAATAATGCAACTGTAATTGGTTCAGCAGAACTGGGTGATTATTTAACTACAAATAAAAATGTTGAAAATGTAAGACCAATGAACATTGGCGGAAAAGCTGAATTTGAATTTGGTACAGTGAAATTTGTACAAGCTTTTCACAGTTCAAGTTTAACTGACGATAATGGTATTCCAGTTTATCTTGGCATGCCGATGGGGGTTATTATAGAAGTTGAAGGCAAAACAATTTATCACACTGGAGATACAGGATTATTCAGCGACATGAAATTAATTGCAGAACGTCATCCTGTGGATGTTTGTTTTGTACCTATTGGTGATAACTTTACTATGGGTATCGATGATGCAAGTTATGCAATCAACACATTTATAAGACCCAAAATTACTGTACCTGTGCACTATGATACATTTGAATTGATTGAACAAGATCCAAATGAATTTAAATCTGCTGTTACGGTAGGAGAGGTACAAATTTTAAAACCTGGAGAATCAGTTAAGTTTTAAAACGTTTAATGGATTAGAATTCATAATAAAATAAAATGTCGACAAAATCTCATTATTTTGTCGACATTTTTATGTTTATTTATAAGAATTATTCTAAGTATTCATTTATATTTCAAATTTTTAAGAATATAAACTAAAAACAAACCCAATGCATTTGTGCGCTAGGTTTGTTTAGATGATAAACTCAAATTAATACAAAGGTGTTTGAGTTTTATATTATTTTACAATAAGAACAGGGATGTTTGCTCTTTTCGCCACCTTATGGCTGACGCTACCAAGGACAAATTTTTTCTTTTCCTCAGCTTTGCGGTTACTGAGTACGACGATTTCATATTTGCCACTATTTGCTTGTTTAACTAGTTGTTCTTTGGCACTGCCACGAACAATAATTTCATCATATTTGATGCCATATTCATCTAAAGCCTTACGTGTTGGCTCAAGTCCTTTGCTGCGCTTTTCAACTAGTTTATCTAAATGAATACCAGATTTAATTGATGATTGTGCATCTTGTTCACTAATTGAATTTAAAATAGTGACCGTCGTTCCTTCACCTGCTAATTTTGATACTTCTTTAAGTGCTTTTTCGTTAGTAAGTGTTGTATCTACACCAAGTAAAATATTTTTGAACATTGTTCATCCCTCCTTAATATCATTCTAATCAAAATTCCTTGATAAATCCAATTATAATATAAAATCTTACATATTAATTTCTTTAAAAGAATTATTTATATTATTTAAAAGGTGCAGTTCAACATTATAAAGTTATAATCTACCATAATTTGAATTGTGACATCGCAATTTTAGATATAAGAAGTTATAATGGCATAGAAACTGTTCAATAAAAATGAGGTTATTTAAATGACAAAGCATGAGCAAATTTTATCATATATAGAATCTCTAGCAGTAGGACAAAAAATTTCTGTTAGAAAAGTAGCGAAGGATTTAAGTGTATCTGAAGGTACAGCTTACCGAGCGATTAAAGATGCTGGTCAAATTGGCTTGGTAGCAACAATTGACCGCGTAGGTACTGTTCGCATAGAAAAGAAAACGCGCGAACAAATTGAACAACTTACATTTGGTGAAATTGTAAAAATTATAGACGGTCAAGTGTTAGGCGGCAGAAACGGTTTAATTAAAACACTAACCAAGTTTGCCATAGGTGCGATGGAGATAGACGATGTAGTAAAATATTTAAGTACGCATACATTATTGATTGTAGGTAATCGTAAAGATGTACAATTAGCAGCTTTAAAAAGAGGAAGTGCGGTGCTGATTACAGGTGGTTTTAGAACTTCTGATGAAATTATAAAGTATGCGGATGAACATGATCTACCAATACTTTCTTCTAATTATGACACATATCTAGTAGCAAACATCATTAATAGAGCAATGTATAACCAAATGATTCGTAAAGAAATATTGGTCGTTGAAGATATTGTAAAATCAGTGAAAGAGAGCACAGTAATCTTTGAAAATATGAAGTTGATTGATTATAAAGAAAAAGCAAGAGCTACTGGACATTCAAGATTTCCAGTTATTGATGAACAATGGAAATTAGTAGGTATTATTACGAGTAAAGAAATTATAAAAATGGATGATTATGACACGATAGCTCAGTTTATGACGAAGGCACCTATAAATGTCCAATTAACTACCACAGTAGCAAACTGTGCCCATATGATGATTTGGGAAGGTATAGAACTGTTACCAGTGACTACAAGTAGCAAAAAACTTATAGGTGTTATAACGAGAAAAGATGTATTAACAGCGATGCAATTATTAAGTCGACAACCTCAAGTGGGGGAAACTATTAATGATCAAATTGCAAAACATATCAACATTACAAATAATGGTATTCAAGTTCAATCTACCCCGCTATTAACGAATCAATATGGTACTTTAAGTAAAGCTGTATTTGTCGCTATAATTGAAGAAACAGTACGCTATGAAATGAGAAAGTTAAAAAAACTTGAAGTCATGATAGAAAGTTTGAACATCATATATATTAAGACAGTACAAATCGAATCAGAAATCGATGTGCATTATGATATGTTAGATGTAGGAAGAAACTTTGCTAAATTAGAAGTGACAATGTCTACTGATGAGCATCATGTAGCGAAAGCAATGATTATCTGCCAGATGATAGATTAAACGAATTTTATATAATTAATGAAAAGGAAGATATAAATGACTAAAGAATTCAATCAAATTATGAGTGAAATTAACGAAGCTGAAACAGTTATTATACATAGACATGTCAGACCTGATCCAGATGCTTATGGTTCACAGCTTGGTTTGAAACACTATTTAACATTAAAGTTTCCAGAAAAAAACATATTTGCAGTTGGGGAATCAGAGCCTTCGTTAGATTTTATTGGAACTTTTGACGAAATTACAGATGAACAATACAAAGATGCATTAGTGATTGTTTGTGATACGGCTAATTCACCAAGGATTAGTGATGAGCGCTTTAATAAAGGTCGTTCCCTAATTAAAATCGACCATCACCCAGCAGTGGATCAATATGGTGATATTAATTATGTGAATGCACAGGCTTCTTCTACAAGTGAAATTATCTTTGACTTTATTGCGCATTTTAATGACACAACAGTGATAGATGCCTCTGTTGCACGCGTACTATATTTAGGAATTGTTGGTGATACAGGTCGTTTCTTATTTAATAATACGACGCCCCATACGATGGAAGTTGCAAGCCAGTTACTCAAATATCCATTTAATCATAATGAAGAGCTTAATCAAATGGGCGAAAAAGACCCGAAACTCTTACCATTCCAAGGATATGTATTACAGAACTTTGAGTTAGATGAAAATGGATTTTGTAAAATAATTATTACACAAGATGTGCTTAAGCAGTTTAATATTGCGGCTAACGAAGCTTCTTTATTTGTAAATGCGATTGCAGATATTCAAGGCTTGAAGATATGGGTCTTTGCTGTTGATGAAGGCACTGAAATAAGATGTCGCATCCGCTCAAAAGGCATTGTGATTAATGATATTGCAAGTGAATTTGGTGGTGGAGGTCATCCAAATGCATCAGGTGTTTCTGTTGCAAACTGGAACGAATTTAATTCATTAGCCGAAGCTTTAAATAATAAGTTGTAAGTATATAGGAGGTGTTTGCTGATGGTTACGCATTTAAATATTCATACAACATATGACTTATTACATTCTAGTTTGAGAATAAAAGATGTTGTTGCTAAGGCCGCTAAAGAAGGGTACACCGCGTTAGCGATTACAGACACAAATGTCTTATACGGTTACCCACAATTTTATGACGCGTGTATTGCAGCAAATATTCATCCTATTTTCGGTATGACGATTTTTGTGACAGATGGTTTAGAGTCAGTGGAAACGATAGTGCTAGCGCAAAATGAGCAAGGACTAAAAGATATGTTTAAGCTGTCGTCTGCTATAAAAATGAAAGAAAAAACTGAAACACCTATAGAATGGCTGAAAAAATATCTACAGCATATTGTTGTTATTTTTAAAGATGTATCATCATCAAATGAAGCTATTGTAGCTGATTTTACTGATGATACACATATTTATGTAAATCATACGAGTGAAGTAACATTGGAATTACCAATGGTTTGGGCTCAAAGTACACGTTATCTTAACCAACAAGATGCTGATACGCTTACTGCGCTCGCTGCCATTAGGGATAACGCTAAATTAGATTTAGTGAGTGAACAACCTGATTATGATGCACATTTATACGATTATAGCGATTTGACTACACTTCATTTAAGTAAGGAAGTGCTAGATAACACAAATCAACTTGCAACAATATGTCAAGCTGAAATGATATATCATCAGTCTTTATTACCTAAATTTAAAACGCCGGACAATCAGCAATCAAAAGATTATTTATGGCAAGTATTACAAGAAAACTTAAATCAACTGAATTTAAATCATAACCAATTCGACACTTATAGAGAAAGACTTGTTCATGAGTATCAAGTCATTACTCGCATGGGGTTTGAAGATTACTTTCTTATAGTAAGTGATTTAATACATTATGCGAAAACGCATGATGTATTAGTAGGACCTGGTCGTGGTTCTTCGGCAGGGTCATTGGTAAGTTATCTTTTAAATATTACTACGATTGATCCTATACAATATAATTTATTGTTTGAACGCTTTCTTAATCCGGAACGTGTAACAATGCCGGATATTGATATTGATTTTGAAGACACGCATAGAGATAAAGTTATTCAATATGTACAGGAAAAATATGGTGATAATCACGTTGCAGGTATTGTAACGTTCGGTCATTTGTTAGCTAGAGCAGTAGCTAGAGATGTTGGTAGAATTATGGGATTTGATGAGGTTACTTTGAATGAAATTTCAAAATTAATACCACACAAGCTAGGTATCACTTTAGATCAAGCTTACGAACAAAATGATTTTAAACAGTTTGTACACCGAAACCATAGGCATGAACGATGGTTTGAAATTAGTAAAAAATTAGAGGGGTTACCTCGCCATACATCAACACATGCTGCAGGTATCATTATTAATGATCACCCATTATATGAATATGCACCATTGACGTTAGGTGATACTGGATTATTAACACAATGGACGATGACGGAAGCAGAGAGAATAGGCTTGTTGAAGATCGACTTCTTAGGGTTACGGAATTTATCCATTATTCATCAAATTGTGAAACAAGTTAAAAAAGACACGAATACACATATTGATATAGAGCAAATACCTTTTGATGATAGCAAAGTCTTTCAATTATTATCTCAAGGTGATACTACAGGTATTTTCCAACTTGAATCAGATGGTATTAGAAATGTATTGAAAAAATTACAACCTGAACATTTTGAAGATATTGTAGCTGTAACGTCTTTATACAGACCAGGTCCTATGGAGGAAATACCTACCTATATTACGAGAAGGCATAATCCATCTAAAGTGCAATATTTGCACAGTGATTTACAACCGATATTAAGTAACACTTATGGCGTTATCATTTATCAAGAACAAATCATGCAAATTGCCAGTAAGTTCGCAAACTTTAGTTATGGAGAAGCGGATATTTTAAGACGTGCGATGAGTAAAAAGAACCGTGCTGTATTAGAAAGTGAACGTCAACACTTTGTGGATGGAGCTTTGAAAAATGGCTACGATGAAAGTTTAAGTAAACAAATATTTGATTTGATTCTAAAATTTGCAGACTATGGCTTTGCACGTGCCCATGCCGTAAGCTATTCTAAAATCGCTTATATTATGAGTTATTTAAAAGTACATTATCCCAATTATTTTTACGCTAATATTTTGAGCAATACTATCGGTAGCGAGAAGAAGACAGCGCAAATTATTGATGAAGCAAAGCATCAATCAATCAATATTTTAACGCCGAATATTAATCAAAGTCACTGGTTCTATAAAGCAACTAAACAAGGTATCTACTTGTCAATTGGTGCGATTAAAGGAGTAGGTTATCAAAGTGTTAAGTTAATTGTTGATGAACGCATAACAAATGGGCATTTTAAAGACTTTTTTGATTTTACAAGACGCATTCCTAAAAGGATTAAATCTAGAAAATTACTTGAAGCGCTCATATTAGTAGGCGCTTTCGACACCTTTGGCAAAAATCGTGCTACACTACTACAGTCAATTGATCAAGTACTTGATAGTTCATCTGATATTGAACAAGACGGTTTTATATTTGATGTATTAACGCCTAAAGCGACATATGAAGACAAAGAGGAATTGCCGGATAAAGTATTGAGTGATTATGAAAAAGAATATTTAGGCTTTTATGTTTCAACACACCCTGTCGAAAAAGCTTTTGAACAAAAGCAATATCTCGGTATATATAAACTTACTAATGCACGAGATAATCAACCGATTTTTGTTCAAATTGATAATATTAAACGTATACGTACTAAAAACGGTCAAAATATGGCTTTTGTAACACTAAATGATGGAGTTAATAGTTTGGATGGGGTTGTTTTTCCAGATACATTCAAAAAATATGAAACAGATTTGAAAACGGATGAGACATTTATCCTAAAAGGTAAGTTTGAAAATAGGAATAATAAGAAGCAGCTTATTATTAATCAGATAGAGACGGTTGAAGCTTTTGAAGTGAGTACATTTGAACAAGCGAAACAAATTGTAATTAGAAACCTAAGCGATGAAACAGAATTAAAGCAATTTTTAGCACAAACAGAAAATAGTAACTATATTCCTGTTAAGTATTTCCAAGAGGAGCAAAATAAGTTCAAAATCATAGGTTATATCACACGTGATAACGACGTATTAAATACATTTATACAACGGTTTTCCCCTTGGGATATAAGAATTATTTAACTTTAATAGCACTATGAACTATGGTATAGTAAACTGATGGTTAAGCATAAACTTGCCGTCAGTTTTAATTCTAACTAAATTAAAGATAAGAATTATTTAATGTCAAATCAATCTATATATTTTTATTACAAATATTCACTGTATGAGTGAAATCGACATCTTGTTAGCAATATCATTTGTAATTTAAGTTAGATTGTAATAAAAATATATATGAACTGATTTTTATACTAGTTGAATGTAAAGGGGTAGATTTACATGACATTGAGAGACGAAGCATTAGAAATGCATAGACGAAATCAAGGAAAGTTGGAAGTAACACCTAAGGTACAAGTTACTAATAAAGAAGAATTAAGTTTAGCTTATTCACCAGGTGTCGCAGAGCCTTGTAAAGAAATACATGAAGATTCTCGAAAAGTTTTTGAGTATACCATGAAAGGCAATACTGTAGCTGTTGTAACAGATGGTACAGCTGTTTTAGGATTAGGAAATATTGGTGCAGAAGCGAGTATCCCAGTAATGGAAGGGAAAGCAGTGTTATTTAAAAGTTTTTCTGGTATCGATGGTGTGCCTATTGCATTAAATACTACAGATACAGATGATATAGTGAACACTGTGAAATTATTAGAACCGAATTATGGTGGCATTAACTTAGAAGATATTTCAGCGCCGCGCTGTTTTGAAATAGAAGAGCGTTTGAAAAAAGAAACTAAAATACCAGTATTTCACGATGATCAACATGGTACAGCAATCGTTACAGTAGCAGGTATGATCAATGCCTTAAGAATAGTGGATAAAGATTTGTCAGACATTAAGGTCGTTCTTAATGGTGCCGGTGCAGCTGGTATGGCTATTGTTAAATTATTATATTCTTATGGTGTTAGAGATATGATTATGTGTGATTCTAAAGGTGCTATTTTTGAAGATCGTGCTTTCGGTATGAATGATACGAAAGCATACGTAGCTAAGTGGACTAATAGAGAGAAAATTGAGGGTAGCTTAAATGATGTCATCAGAGATGCTGACGTGTTTATAGGCGTTTCTGTTGCAGATTTATTAACAAAAGAGATGGTCGAATCTATGGCTGATGATCCAATTATCTTTGCTATGGCAAACCCTAACCCAGAAATTCAGCCAGATGTTGCAAAAGCAGCAGGTGCAAAAGTAATAGGAACAGGCCGTTCAGATTTTCCAAATCAAATTAATAATGTCTTAGCATTTCCAGGTATATTTAGAGGTGCTTTAGATGTAGAAGCAACACAAATTAATGAAGCAATGAAACAGGCTGCGGTTGAAGCGATTGCTAATTTAATTAATCAAGAAGAATTGAATCCTGATTATTGTATTCCTGGTCCGTTTGATAAGCGTGTAGCACCATCAGTCGCTAGAGAAGTTGCAAAAGCAGCAATGGAGTCTGGCGTTGCTAGAAATGATATGGACCCAGAGGAAATTTATGAAAAGACAATGAAATTAACAGACTTAGATAAATAATATTCGTTAATCCTGAACTCAATACGCGACTTACAGTTAAGTGTAGAGAAAGATTGCGATATTTATGTGGAGGTTTACCAATGTTTAAAGATTTTTTCAATAGAAGTAGTAAAAAGAAAAAGTACGTGACCGTATCGGATTCAAAACAAAGTGATGTTCCTGCAGGTATTATGACGAAATGTCCTAAATGTAAAAAAATTATGTATACGAAAGAATTAGCTGAAAACTTAAACGTTTGTTTTAACTGTGATCATCACATTGCACTTACAGCTTATAAACGTATTGAAGCTATTTCCGACGAAGGTACATTTAAAGAATTTGATAGAGGCATGACTTCGGCAAACCCATTGGACTTCCCAAGTTATGAAGAAAAAATCCAAAAAGATCGACAAAAAACTGAGCTGAACGAAGCAGTAGTGACTGGAACTGCAAATTTAGAAGGTATAAGTTATGGTGTTGCTGTTATGGATGCTAGATTCAGAATGGGCAGCATGGGTTCTGTAGTAGGCGAGAAAATTTGTAGAATTATTGAGCATTGTATTGAAAATCGTTTGCCATTTATTTTATTTTCAGCAAGCGGTGGAGCTAGAATGCAAGAAGGTATTATATCGTTAATGCAAATGGGTAAAACGAGTGTGACACTGAAGAAACACGCGGATGCGGGGTTATTGTATATTTCTTACATCACTAATCCAACTACAGGTGGTGTTTCTGCAAGCTTTGCTTCTGTAGGTGATATTAATCTTAGTGAACCAAAAGCGTTAATTGGATTTGCTGGAAGACGTGTTATTGAACAAACTATTAATGAAAAATTACCAGATGATTTCCAAACTGCAGAATTTCTATTAGAACATGGTCAATTAGATAAAGTAGTACATAGAAAAGAAATGAAAACAACGTTATCTAATATCTTAAAAATGCACCAAGAGGTGAAAACAAATGCTTGATTTTGAAAAGCCGCTTTTTGAAATAGAAAATAAAATTGAATCATTAAAAGAATCTCAAGAAAAGAATGATGTAGATCTTCAAGAAGAAATTGATATGCTTGAAGCTTCTTTAGAGAGAGAGACTGAAAAGGTATATACAAACCTTAAACCATGGGATCGTGTGCAATTAGCACGTTTACAAGAAAGACCTACATCTTTAGATTACATACCTTATATATTTGATTCATTCATGGAACTTCATGGTGATAGAAATTATAGAGATGATCCTGCAATGATTGGTGGCATTGGTTATTTGAATGGCCAAGCTGTTACTGTAGTTGGACAACAACGTGGTAAAGATACCAAAGATAATATTTATCGTAATTTTGGGATGGCACATCCAGAAGGTTATAGAAAAGCAATTAGATTGATGAAACAGGCGGAAAAATTCAATCGACCTATTATTACTTTTATCGATACTAAAGGTGCGTATCCAGGTAAAGCAGCAGAAGAACGTGGACAAAGTGAATCTATCGCTAGAAACTTAGTTGAAATGGCTTCGTTAACAGTGCCGGTCATTTCTATTGTGATTGGTGAAGGTGGTAGTGGAGGAGCTTTAGGTTTAGGTATTACAAATCGTATATTGATGCTTGAAAATAGTACGTATTCAGTTATTTCACCTGAAGGTGCTTCTGCACTGTTATGGAAAGACAGTAATCTTGCAAAAATTGCTGCAGAAACAATGAAGATTACTGCTGAAGATTTACGTGAACTCAATATAGCTGATGATGTAATTAAAGAACCATTAGGTGGCGCACACCATGATGTTGAAATTCAAGCACAAAACATCAAGAAAGGTTTTGAATATCATTTAGCAGAATTAAGTCAGCTAAGTAAACAACAACTTGTTGATGACCGTTATGCAAAATTTAGAAATATTGGTGCATTTCACGAATAATATCAAACATATTGAGATGAGCTGTGAAAAAGTCTATGACGATAGATTTCTTCACAGCCATTTTTTATAGTTGTAGAGAAGTAGATTGAGTAAACACAAATATTTATTTTATTTAAAAAATAAATATATTGTTTAAGAAATATAATTTAAAGGTAAATACATAAGAGCGCTCATTTCATTTTTGCCGAAAATTATAGTAAACGCTTACTATTTATAAATTAATAGTTCAGATTACTTTAAAACGTTTACATTTGGCACAAAGCCTTATTTTAATGGCACCATTGTATTATTTATGGTATTTTTAGAATAAGAAATACATGTTAGAAAGGTTTGTCGTCATGAAAAAAATTGCAGTGTTGACAAGTGGTGGAGATTCTCCAGGCATGAACGCAGCTGTAAGAGCTGTAGTTAGAAAAGCGATTTTTAATAACATTGAAGTCTATGGTGTTTACCAAGGCTATCAAGGTTTATTAAACGATGATATCGAAAAGCTTGAACTCGGTTCTGTTGGGGATACAATTCAACGCGGAGGCACTTTTTTATATTCAGCAAGGTGTCCTGAATTTAAAGAAGTAGAAATGCGTAAGAAAGGTATAGAAAACTTACGTAAAAGAGGAATCGAAGGCCTTGTAGTTATCGGTGGAGACGGTAGTTACAGAGGCGCGCAACGTATAAGTGAAGAATGTGAAGAAATCCAGACAATTGGAATACCTGGTACGATTGATAATGATATTAATGGTTCAGATTTTACAATTGGATTTGATACAGCATTAAACACTATTATTGATTGTGTTGATAAAATCCGTGATACAGCATCGAGTCATGCTAGAACCTTTATTATAGAAGTTATGGGACGTGATTGTGGAGACTTAGCATTGTGGGCAGGCATGTCTGTAGGTGCAGAAACAATTATCGTTCCAGAGGTAGAAACAGACATCAAAGATGTAGCTGAAAAAATCGATAATGGTATTAAAAGAGGCAAAAAACATTCAATCGTCATGGTAGCAGAAGGTTGTATGTCTGGAGAGGTTTGCGCTCAAGAGTTAACTAAGTATATTAATGTTGATGCACGTGTTTCTGTATTAGGTCACATCCAACGTGGTGGTAGCCCAAGTGGAGCAGATCGTGTGTTAGCGTCACGTTTAGGTGGGCATGCAGTAGATTTATTATTACAAGGGAAAACTGCTATTGGTGTGGGAATCCGTAATAATGAATTAACTGATACACCATTTGAAGAAATATTTAGATCAGATCAACATGAGTTCGATTTTGAAACTTATGAATTAACAAATGAATTATCTATATAAAATACTTGGAGGCATTATTAATGAGAAAAACTAAAATTGTTTGTACTATTGGACCAGCGTCAGAATCGGAAGAAATGCTTGAGAAATTAATGAAAGCCGGAATGAATGTTGCACGTTTAAACTTTTCACATGGTGATCATGCAGAACATAAAGCAAGAATTGACTCGATTCGTAAAGTATCTAAAAAATTAGGTAAAACTGTTGCAATCTTACTTGATACTAAAGGACCTGAAATTCGTACACACAGTATGAAAGATGGCGGTATTGAACTTGAAAGAGATACTGAAGTCATCGTAAGCATGACAGAAGTAGAAGGTACACCTGAAAAATTCTCAGTAACTTATGATAATTTAATCAATGATGTAGAAGAAGGTTCATATATTTTATTAGATGATGGTTTAATTGAATTACAAGTTAAACGTATCGACAAAGATAATGGCGAAGTTGTTTGTGATGTATTAAACACTGGCGAATTAAAAAATAAAAAAGGTGTAAACTTACCAGGCGTTAAAGTAAGTTTACCTGGTATTACTGATAAAGATGCTGAAGATATTAATTTTGGTATTAGCGAAGGCGTTGATTTCATCGCAGCTAGTTTCGTACGTCGTCCAAGTGATGTACTTGATATCCGTAAATTACTTGAAGCACAAAAAAATACAACAATCAGCATTATACCTAAAATTGAAAACCAAGAAGGTATTGACAACATCAAAGATATTCTTGAAGTTTCAGACGGTTTAATGGTTGCACGTGGTGATATGGGTGTTGAAATTCCACCAGAATCAGTACCTATGGTGCAAAAAGATTTAATCAGACAATGTAATAAATTAGGCAAACCTGTTATCACTGCGACACAAATGCTTGATTCTATGCAAAGAAATCCACGTGCTACACGTGCCGAAGCAAGTGATGTTGCCAACGCAATCTATGATGGTACAGACGCAGTAATGCTTTCTGGTGAAACAGCTGCTGGACTTTATCCTGAAGAAGCAGTTAAAACAATGCGTAATATTGCAGTTTCTGCTGAGGGTGCACAAGATTATAAAAAATTATTGTCAGATCGTACTAAATTAGTAGAAACGTCACTTGTTAACGCAATTGGTGTTTCAGTTGCACATACAGCATTAAACTTAAATGTAAAAGCAATTGTTGCTGCTACAGAAAGTGGTTCAACTGCTCGTACGATTTCTAAATATCGTCCACAATCAGACATTATCGCAGTAACACCTAATCCAGAAACTGCACGCCAATGTGCTCTAGTATGGGGAATTCATCCAGTAATCAAAGAAGGTCGTAAAACTACAGATGCATTATTAAATAATGCTGTAGCAACTGCAGTTGAAACTGAAAAAGTTCAAAATGGTGATTTAATTATTATCACTGCTGGTGTTCCAACAGGTGAAAAAGGTACTACTAACATGATGAAATTACATTTAGTAGGAGATGAACTTGCTAAAGGACAAGGTATTGGAAGAAATTCAGTTGTTGGCCAAACACTTGTTGTTAATAATGCAAGTGAGTTAGAAGGTAAAGATCTATCTGAAACTATTATTGTAACGTCTTCAGTAGACGAAACACTTGTACCTTATATTGAAAATGCAATTGGTTTAATCACAGAGGAAAATGGCATCACTTCTCCAAGTGCAATCATTGGTTTAGAAAAAGGTATTCCTACAGTTGTTGGTGTTGAAAACGCAACTAAAGAAATACAAAATGATGTTTTAGTTACTATTGATGCAAATCAAGGTAAAATCTTTGAAGGATATGCTAACGTTCTATAATAGATTTACCAATATAAACTAATAGGTAGTTGTAAATTCCTGTTTGAAATCATATAAGAAGTTGAGAGTTAATTGAATTTTAAATTCAATTAACTCTCTTTTTAATTTTCACTCAATTTTATATGAAATAACAAAGTATTCTTGATTTTAATTATAATAAAAACTATCTATACACATTGGTTCGCAAGCAATGTGTATAGATAGTTTATTTTGAAAATATCTTTTTTTATTTATCTTGAGTACGTGCTACTTTTTTATATCTTAAGTACATTAAACTTAGCATAACGAACCATATTGGTGTTAAAAATACCGCTGTTCTTGTAACCTCATTTACGAACAATAAACAAAATACTAACAAGAAGAATATTAAGATGATATACCCCATATATTTACCGCCTACTAATTTAAAATTAGTCTGTTTGTGAGCTTCTGGGTTACGTTTAGTATAATTAATATAAGCAACAATGATTAATGCCCAAACAGCTAAAAACAACACTGTAGATACAGTGGTGATATAAGTGAAGACGAGTGTCGCATTCGGGACAATATAATTTAATAAAGCTGCAATCATCAGTAATGCACATGAGACAAATATTGCAATGTGCGGAACGCCATTTTTATTCGTTGATGCAAAATAAGGCGGTGCTTGTTTTTTATTAGAAAGACCAAAGAGCATACGACTGTTAGAAAAAATGCCGCTGTTACAAGAAGACGCCGCTGCAGTTAGAACAACGAAATTAATAATGCCTGCTGCAAATGGAATACCAATTAGTGCGAACAATCTAACAAATGGACTATCGTCAGGATTTATAGCATTCCATGGGATGATTGACATGATTACAGCTAATGCACCAACATAAAAGACTAATATACGTAAAGGAACGCTATTAATTGCTTTCGGTAGAGTCTTAGTTGGATCTTTAGTTTCGCCTGCAGTAACACCTATTAATTCGATACCCACAAATGAGAATACAGCCATTTGGAATGACATTAAAAATCCATTAACACCTTTAGGAAATATGCCATTATTGTATAAATTAGATAATGAAGCATGTCCAAATTGTGTGTCATAGGCCATAATAATCATAATTGCACCAACAACAATCAAAGCAAGAATCGTTACTATTTTAATGATTGCAAACCAAAATTCTAATTCACCAAATAGTTTAGCACTTAATAAATTAAGTGACATAAGTACAAGTACACAGAATAATGCACTGATCCAATTTGGAATGTGAGGAAACCAAAAACTTACATATTTAGCAACTGCAGTTACCTCAGCCATACCAGTGATAATCCAACATAACCAATAAGTCCAACCAGTCACAAAACCTGCAAAAGAACCAATGTACTTATTCGTGACATCTGCGAAAGACTTAAAATTAGTATTTGTTACAAGCATTTCTCCTAAGCCACGCATAAACATAAATAGCATAAAACCAATGATGATATATGTAAGTAAAATAGAAGGGCCAGTTAACGCGATTGTTTGACCAGCTCCTAAAAACAGACCTGTACCAATTGCGCCACCAATTGCAATCAGCTGGATGTGCCGGTTGCTTAGTTCTCTCTGTAATTCATTGTTTGACATAATCTACTACTCCTTCATTTTGTCGTTTTATTATTATGCAACTGTCTTTAAAATATTACAACTGTTTTTTAATTGAACCATAAAAAAATTAAGGATAAAACTACATTAATAATTAGTTATTAATAATGATAACCAAATGAAAAGTAATAAAAATTGAACTGTAAGGCTTTACATACTAGAATGAGTTTATAACACCATTTAATATCATGATGTGTTTTAAGGGTATATAAACAAATACTTATTTCTTAGTGTTCTGGCAAGAGGATTAAACTTTAAATATTCACAAAAGGGACGAAATTGGATATAATGGTTAATGAAAGCCATTTCATAACGAAATAGAAAAGGGGAATTTATATATGGCAGAGTTACAAAAAGGTTTAGAAGGGGTAATTGCATCTCAAACTAAAGTAAGTTCTATCATTGATAGTCAATTAACATATGCAGGTTATGATATTGATGATTTAGCTCAAAATGCTGAGTTTGAAGAAGTTGTCTTCTTGTTATGGCACTACCGATTACCTAATGAAGAAGAATTAAAAGAATTAAAAGAAAAACTTTTTGGATACATGACATTAAATCCTAGAGTGTATAGCCACTTTAAAGAATACGCTACTAGTAACGTGCATCCAATGACAGCGTTAAGAACATCTGTGTCTTATATTGCCCATTTTGATGAACATGCTGAAACTGAAAGCGATGAACAAACAATGGAGCGTGCGATACGTATTCAAGCTAAAATAGCTTCTCTTGTTACAGCATATGCAAGAGTTAGAGAAGGTAAAGATGTTGTAAAACCAAATAGCGATTTAAATTATGCTGGTAACTTCTTATATATGTTAAGAGGAGAATTACCTACAGATATCGAAGTCGAAGCGTTTAACAAAGCGCTTGTATTACACGCAGACCATGAGTTAAATGCCTCAACATTTACAGCAAGATGTGCTGTTTCATCATTATCCGATATGTATTCAGGTATTGTTGCTGCAGTTGGTTCATTGAAAGGTCCACTTCACGGTGGGGCAAATGAACGTGTCATGAGCATGTTATCTGAAGTGAAATCAATTGATGAAGTTGATAATTACATCGATAAAAAAATTGAAAATAAAGAAAAGATTATGGGCTTTGGACACCGCGTATATAAAGATGGTGATCCAAGAGCGAAATACTTAAAAGATATGAGTAGAAAAATTACAGCAGAAACAGGTCAAAGTCAATTGTTTGATATTTCCGTTAAAATTGCTGATAAGATGAAAGAAGAAAAAGGCTTAATAGCCAATGTGGATTTCTTTAGTGCGACCGTTTATCATAGTATGAACATCGAACATGATTTATTCACTCCAATTTTTGCAGTAAGTAGAACTTCTGGTTGGATTGCACATATCTTAGAACAATATAGAGATAATAGAATTATGCGTCCAAGAGCTGAGTATATTGGTGAAACAGATAGAAAATATGAACCAATAGAAAAAAGATAATAAGTTTAATCATTCATTATTAAAATATTTAATCAAAAACAAAACACGGAGGTTTTTTTACATGTCAGGAGAAAAAATAGTAAAATCACAAGAAGGTTTAACAGTTCCAAATAATCCAATCATCCCATTTATTATTGGTGATGGTATTGGACCAGATATCTGGAATGCGGCTAGCAGAGTAATCGATGCAGCGGTTGAAGAAGCTTATAACGGTGAAAAGAAAATCGAATGGAAAGAAGTATTAGCTGGACAAAAAGCTTACGATGAAACTGGCGAGTGGTTACCTAAAGAAACACTTGATACGATTAATGAATATTTAATTGCTATTAAAGGTCCTTTAACAACACCAATTGGTGGCGGCATCCGTTCACTTAACGTTGCTTTACGTCAAGAATTAGATTTATTTACATGTCTACGTCCAGTACGTTGGTTCCAAGGCGTTCCATCACCAGTTAAACGTCCTGAAGACACTGATATGGTTATTTTCCGTGAAAATACTGAAGACATTTATGCTGGTATCGAATTCCAAGAAGGCACACCTGAAGTTAAGAAATTAATTGAATTCTTACAAAATGAAATGGGCGCTAAAAATATTAGATTCCCAGAAACATCAGGTATTGGCGTGAAACCAGTTTCTAAAGAAGGTACAGAGCGTTTAGTACGTGCTTCTATACAATACGCTTTAGAAAATAATCGTAAATCATTAACATTAGTGCACAAAGGTAATATCATGAAATTTACTGAAGGCGCATTTAAACAATGGGGTTATGACTTAGCACATAACGAATTTGGTGATAAAGTATTTACTTGGCAGCAATATGATGAAATTGTTGAAAAAGAAGGTAAAGACAAAGCAAACGAAGCGCAAGAAAAAGCAGAAAAAGAAGGCAAAATTATCGTTAAAGATTCAATTGCTGACATTTTCTTACAACAAATCTTAACACGTCCATCAGATCATGATGTAGTAGCTACAATGAACTTAAATGGTGACTATGTATCTGATGCGTTAGCAGCACAAGTTGGCGGCATTGGTATTGCACCTGGTGCAAACATTAACTATGAAACTGGTCATGCTATTTTTGAAGCTACACATGGTACAGCTCCAAAATATGCAGGATTAAACAAAGTTAACCCATCATCTGAAATTTTAAGTGCAACATTAATGTTAGAACACTTAGGATGGCAAGAAGCTGCAGATAAGATCACTGAATCAATTGAGAAAACAATTGCTTCTAAAGTGGTAACTTACGACTTTGCTCGTTTAATGGACGGTGCTAAAGAAGTTTCTACTTCTGAGTTTGCAGATGAACTTATTAAAAACATCAAATAATACAAATTCGTATTGAGTCTTTAAAGATTCAATACGAATTGATTTTAAAAATACCAACAATATCTTAGGATTTTGTTGGTATTTTTTTGTGATTTTCATAAGTTAGTAAAAAGTGCCTCACAAATAGCATTTAATCCACATTTTTTAATGTAAATTGTAAATTTAAGAACGTTGTTTGATGTATATTAACTCGAACAATTTCTCTGGATTGCATATTTTCAATGATATAAGTGTTCATGTTGTTAATTAAATGTTAAGATTTTGTTAATGTATGAATTTTTAAAAAATCGGTGAAATGAAATCAACAGCGCAACAGATTGTTAACATCACAATTACATTAAATTCATGAATACTTAATTTGATCCTTTATTCTAGGTATTGTAAAGTTTATGTGAAAAGAATTTAAAGTATGTTATTTTTATTTAAATATAAGTTATAATTAATTTGTAAACACAAATATGGAGGTATACTATGTCACAAAAAGTACTTGTAGTAGATGATGAGCAATCAATCGTAACCTTATTAAAATATAATTTAGAACAAGCTGGGTATATAGTGGATGTAGCTTATGATGGAGAAGAAGCACTGGAGAAGGTCAATGCTACAAATCCCGAATTAGTTGTGTTAGATGTCATGCTTCCAAAAAAAGATGGAATAGAAGTTTGTAAAACGATTCGTTCTGATAAAAATCTTGTACCCATCTTAATGCTGACAGCTAAAGATGATGAATTTGATCGTGTACTAGGACTAGAACTTGGTGCAGATGATTACATGACTAAACCATTTTCACCAAGAGAAGTAGTAGCAAGAGTCAAAGCTATTTTAAGAAGATCTGCGATGGTTACAGAAGCAGCTCAAATTGAAAATGATGAAGATGACATACTTATTGGTTCAATCAGAATTAGACCAGAATATTTTGAAGTGTATAGAGAAGATGAATTATTAGAATTAACACCAAAAGAATTTGAACTGTTATTATATCTTATCGAAAGACAGGGTAGAGTGATCACACGTGAACATATGTTAAATTCAGTATGGAATTATGAATTCGCGGGTGACTCTAGAATTGTGGATGTACATATTAGTCATTTAAGAGATAAATTAGAAGAAAACCCAAAACAACCTAAACTTATCAAAACAGTACGAGGTTTAGGATATAAGTTGGAGAGACCTAAGGTTTAATGCTGAAGTTTCATCACCGCCTCTTATTTTTATTATGTACCATCGTTATCATTAGCTTTATTATGCTAGGCGCAATCATAACACATGTTATTTATAACACGGTTACTACGGGTCAAGAAGGGGACCTAGAGCATCGTTCAGAGCATTTCGTTAGTTTGTACAACCATGATAAAATAGCTGAAATCAAAGATATTGCTGAAAGTGAAAAATATACTGTAGTTATTGAAAAAGGTAACGATGTCTTGTTGTCCACAAAACAAGGAACTGAGATAAATGAAGATATAAGAAATGATGCTATTCCTTCAAACCTAATTTATGATAACGTAGCCGATGATCGAAGATATACATTCAAGACTTCAATCAAAGATAAAGACGTTTTGATTAGTGGTGTAAATAATGAAATCTTAGAATTACAAATTGAACTGTGGAAATACACGGCTTTAATTGGTTTAATTGTTTTAGTGATTATTTTCTTTGTCGTTCGAAGTATCAATAGAACGTATATAAGACCTATTAATGAAGTAACGTATGCCACGAACCTTTTGGCTGAGGGGTATTATCATGTGAGGGTGCCAGAGAGCAACGTAAAAGAAACGAGAGAGTTGTTCGTTACTACAAATGAATTAGCTAGACGTTTACAACGTTTAAATCATAAGCAAAAGCTACAATCCAATAGACTAAAAACAACTGTAGAAAGTATTCCGAGTTCCATATTAATGATTGATAAATATGGTGAAATTGTTGTAGCAAATAAAGCATATTATGAGTTATTTACGCCTGAAGAAGCAGTAGAGCATAAAAGTTATGTTGAGTTTATCGATGTTAAAATACAAAAACTTATTGTTGATGCGTTTAAAGTAGAAAAACCTATTTATGATCAAGTAGAATTAACCATAGATCAAGTGCATCAGAAATATTTTGATACTGCTTGCGTACCAATTTTGTCAAAAACTAAGAAAAATTTATATGGCATGGTTATTGTTATGCATGACATCACAAACCTTAAAAAGCTTGAAAATTTACGTCGTGAATTTGTAGCAAATGTATCACACGAATTAAAAACACCTATTACTTCAATAAAAGGATTTGCTGAAACATTACTAGATGGGGCAAAAAATGATGAACAGGCATTAGATGATTTTTTACAAATCATTTCTAAAGAATCTAATCGCATAGAAACCTTAGTTTTTGATTTACTAGATTTATCTCATGTCGAACAACAATCTGAAATAGAAACTGAATATATTAGTTTGTCTGACATTGCGGAACTAACGATTAAAAATATGCAGACGATTGCTGAAAGTAAAGATATAACAATTATAAATGAAGTGACACCTGATATTGTCATTGATGCAAATAATGATAAAGTTTCACAAGTTGTTATCAATTTACTATCCAATGCAATTAGTTACTCTAAGGAATCTGATGAAGTTATTGTACGTGTATATAAAGAGGGTAATAAGCGTATACTAGAAGTAGAAGATTTCGGTATGGGTATAAGTGAAGAAGACCAAAAACATATTTTTGAACGCTTTTATAGAGTAGATAAAGCACGTAGTAGAGATTCAGGTGGCACAGGCTTAGGATTGTCTATTACAAAACATATTATGGAAGCCCATAATGGTAGAATTAATGTAATTAGTAGTCCGAATGAAGGCTCAACATTTAGAATTACATTTTTTGAAACAGAATAAGTATACTTTAAATTTATAATTGTTGTGTGATTTTATACAAATTTAAAATGATAGTCGATCTAATTAACTTTATGTTGTTAGGTCGATTTTTTTATATTGCAATGAAAGCCAGAAGATATGTCGTATCAATACGGGTAGAGTTATAATTTGTGATAAAATGGATAGTAAATATGTGTTGGAGGTTAAAACATTGAATAAATTAATCTTAGTTGATGGTAACAGTCTTAGCTTTAGAGCTTTTTACGCTTTGCCATTGTTACAAAATAAGGCAGGTATTCATACCAATGCCGTGTATGGTTTTGCGATGTTGCTTGAAAAAATTATAAAAGAAGAACAGCCTACACATTTCTTAGTTGCATTCGATGCTGGAAAGACAACGTTCAGACACTCACAATATAGTGAGTATAAAGGTGGACGTCAAAAAACACCGCCTGAATTAAGTGAACAATTTCCTTATATCAGACAATTATTAGATGCTTATCAAATTAAACGTTATGAGTTAGAGAATTATGAAGCGGATGATATTATCGGTACGCTAAGTAAACAAGCAAATGAAGAAAAATTCCAAACAATTATTGTAACTGGTGACCGAGATTTAACACAACTTGCTACAGATGACGTTACAATCTATTACACTAAAAAAGGTGTGACAGATGTTGATCATTACACACCGAAATTTATTGCAGAAAAATATGATGGTTTGGTGCCTGAACAAATTATTGATATGAAAGGCTTAATGGGTGACACTTCAGACAATATTCCAGGTGTTGCAGGTGTTGGTGAGAAAACAGCGATTAAATTATTGAAACAATTTTCAAATGTGGAAAATGTCTACGAACATCTAGATGAAGTCTCTGGGAAGAAATTAAAAGAGAAACTTGAAAATAGTAAAGATGATGCCTTAATGAGTAAGGAACTTGCGACAATTAATTGTGAAAGTCCAATTGAAGTATCACTAAACGAGACTAAATTGCAAGAAAACCCAGATACAAATGATAAAATTGAATTGTTTAAAAAATTAGAGTTTAAACAATTGTTAGACCAAATAGACGTTGATGGCAGTAGCTCAAGTGTGGAAGAAATGGAAATCAATATAGCAAATGATTTTGCACAGGTTGATTTTAACAATTTAGACGCTGCATCTATACATTTTGAATTAGATGGTTCTAATTACTTAAAAGATGACATATTAAAATTTGCTTTATATGATGGCACGCACCATGTTGTTATTGATGCACATAAGATGCATGATTTTCCAGCACTTATTGCATGGTTAGAAGATAGTACTACTGAAAAGAATGTATATGATGCTAAAAAATCATATGTTGTTGCACATAGATTAGATATTGCGATTAAACACATTGTGTTTGATGTGATGTTAGCCAGTTATATTATTGACCCATCACGTACAATAGATGATGTCAATTCAGTTGTTACCAATTATGGTCAATATTATGTACAACAAACCATCGCTATTTATGGTAAAGGCAAAAAAAGACAATTGCCTGAAGATGATGTTCTGAATCACCATGTAGCAACCATTATAGAAGCAATTAGTGCAATTAAGCCTAAAATGGCAGAACAACTAGATGAATATAATCAAACAGATTTACTAAATGATTTAGAATTACCATTGGCACGTATTTTAAGTGAAATGGAAGAAACAGGTATTTATACAGTCGCTAATGATTTAAAAGAAATGGAAAAAGAGATTCAAAGTAAATTAGATGTGTTAATAAAAAATATACATGAAGCTGCAGGAGAGCCATTTAATATCAATTCACCAAAACAGTTAGGTGTTGTATTATTTGAAACATTAGAGTTACCTGTAATTAAAAAAACGAAGACAGGTTATTCCACAGCAGTAGATGTGTTAGAACAATTACAAGGTGAACATTCTATTATTGAGCATATCCTTGAGTATAGACAACTTGCTAAATTACAGTCTACGTATGTAGAAGGATTGCAAAAAGTGATCGCTGACGATAATCGAATCCATACACGCTTTAATCAAACACTTGCGCAAACTGGTAGATTGTCATCTATTGATCCTAACCTACAAAATATACCTATTCGTTTAGAAGAAGGTAGAAAAATTAGAAAAGCTTTTAAATCTACAGACGAAAACAATGTCATATTTGCAGCCGATTACTCGCAGATTGAATTAAGAGTGTTGGCGCACATCACGCAAGATGAAAGTATGAAACAAGCATTTATTAATGATGAAGACATTCACACAGCTACAGCTATGAAAGTATTCAATGTACAACCAGATGACGTTGATAGCACGATGCGTAGACAAGCGAAGGCAGTAAATTTCGGAATTGTTTATGGCATAAGCGATTATGGTCTAAGCCAAAGTTTAGGCATAACAAGAAAACAAGCGAAACAATTTATTGATGATTATTTAGATAGTTTTCCTGGAGTTAAACAATATATGGAAGATATTGTTAAAGACTGCAAAGCTCAGGGCTATGTTGAAACGTTATTACATCGTCGTAGATATATACCAGATATCACAAGTAGAAACTTTAATTTGAGAGGTTTTGCAGAAAGAACTGCGATGAATACACCAATTCAAGGTACAGCTGCAGATATTATTAAATTAGCCATGGTTAATTTTGCAAATGAAGTTAAAGAAACAGATTTCCATGCACAACTATTATTACAAGTACACGATGAATTGATTTTTGAAGTACCTAAAGAAGAAATAGAATCGTTTGAAAAATTCATTGAAAAGATTATGGATAATGCGATAGAGTTAGATGTGCCATTAAAAGTTGAATCTAGCTATGGTCAAACATGGTACGATGCAAAATAGAAAGAAGGTATTATATTGCCTGAATTACCAGAAGTAGAACATGTAAAAAGAGGTATTAAGCCTTTTGTTAAAGGACAAACAATTGAATCAGTTACTTTTTCTGACAAAGTGCATGAAGGTAAAGCAAACCAACGTGAGACGATAATTAAAGGTTTAGAATTAGATACGTTCAGACGCTTTACTGAGCATTTTACAATTAGTGATATAGATAGACGAAGTAAGTATATCGTTTTCTACTTAGAGAAAAACGGTGAAGAAAGAATACTTATTAGCCATCTAGGCATGGCTGGTGGTTTCTTTGTGGTCGATAAGATAGAGGATATTAGTGTTCCAAATTATCGTAAACATTGGCATGTTATATTTAAATTAAATAATGATAAGTTACTTGTCTATTCTGATATTCGCCGCTTCGGTGAAATTAGAAATGTGCCATCATTTGAGGCGTATCCCTCATTTTTAGAAATTGCTCCAGAACCATTTGATGAAGAAGCAATGCCACATTATTTATCATGGTTTAATAAAAAACTTTACCAAAACAAGCCAATTAAGCAAATGATTTTAGATCATCGGGTCATTTCCGGCTGTGGTAACATTTATGCGTGTGAAGCGCTTTTTAGAGCAGGTATCCATCCAGCGCGTCTATCAAAAGAGTTGAATAATCAAGAACGAGAAATATTATTTTATTATGTTCGAGATGTATTAGAAGCGGGTATAAAATATGGTGGAACGAGCATATCTGATTATCGTCATGCAGACGGTAGTACAGGTACGATGCAATTACATCTTAATGTTTATAAACAAAAGATATGTAAAGTGTGTGGAAGTGATATTGAAACTCAAGTTATTGCAACGAGAAATAGTCATTTCTGCGCTACATGTCAAAAATAAAGGAAGAGTGATATTATGCCAAAGGTTATAGGACTAACAGGTGGTATCGCATCAGGTAAATCCAGTGTTTCGGAATTATTAACCGTACATGGTTTTAAAGTCGTAGATGCAGATGTTGCATCACGCCAAGCAGTAGAAAAAGGTACTAAAGGACTAGAACAAGTTAAAGAAGCATTTGGAGAAGAAGCGATAGATGAAGATGGCAATATGAATCGATCATATGTAGGAGATGTCATATTTAATCATCCAGAGAAAAGATTGGAATTAAATGAAATTATTCATCCTATTGTTAGAGACATCATGGAAGAAGAAAAAGAATCTTATCTTGAGCAAGGCTATAATGTCATTATGGATATTCCGTTATTATTTGAAAATGACTTACAAGATACAGTGGATGAAGTTTGGTTAGTATACACTTCTGAAAGTATTCAAATTGATAGATTGATGGAACGTAATAATTTATCAATGGAAGATGCGAAAGCACGTGTTTATAGTCAAATTTCAATCGATAAAAAACGTAGAATGGCGGATCGTGAAATTGATAACCGTGATACGAAATTAGAATTGAAGCAGAACTTAGAAAGAATGCTTGTAGAAGAAGGCTATATTCACAACAATACTGAAGAAGAAGCGCAGTAAATCATCTTTTTAAGTGAGTTTTTAAATGATAATTATCGTATGCTTGATTTAATATACATTAGTATGGTTTAATAAGTGTATTCTGAAGTACTACTCAACTTATAATCTAAGTTTGAGTAGTACTTTTTTTACTATGATTTCAAATTATACAGATAAAATTATCTCGAAAAGGTCTCTTTAAGCTCTTAGGTAAGCGGAATTCAAATTTTTTTGATTTTATTTTAGAAAACGCTTTCTTGTACTTTTATTTATGTTATACTATTTCCATAAAGTATAACACAAAAACAAGGGGTGCTTTGAATGACGACAAATATTGCAATTAATGGAATGGGTAGAATAGGAAGAATGGTATTAAGAATCGCTTTGAAAAATAAGGATTTAAATGTAGTAGCAATTAATGCGAGCTACCCGCCTGAAACGATTGCCCACCTAATTAATTATGATACAACTCATGGTGCTTACGATTTAAAAGTAGAGCCTATAAAAAATGGGGTCAAAGTCGATAACCATGAGATTAAGCTTGTAGCAGAAAGAAATCCTGAGCACTTACCTTGGGAAGCGCTAAACATCGATATCGTTATTGAGGCTACCGGAAAATTCAATCATGGAGATAAAGCTGTTGCACATATTAATGCAGGTGCTAAAAAAGTATTGCTCACGGGTCCATCTAAAGGTGGAGAAGTCCAAATGATTGTCAAAGGTGTTAATAATAAACAATTAGACATCGAACAGTATGACATATTTAGCAATGCTTCATGTACGACTAACTGTATTGGTCCGGTTGCTAAAGTATTAAATGATCAATTTGGTATACAAAATGGTTTGATGACAACGGTTCATGCCATTACGAATGATCAAAATAATATAGATAATCCGCATAAAGATTTAAGACGTGCGCGTTCTTGTAATGAAAGTATTATTCCAACTTCAACAGGTGCTGCAAAGGCATTAACAGAAGTACTACCTGAATTAGATGGTAAATTACATGGTATGGCATTAAGAGTGCCAACGAAGAATGTTTCATTAGTAGATTTAGTCGTTGATTTAGACACGAATGTAACGGCTGAACAAGTCAATCAAGCATTTAAAGATAATGACTTAGGCGGTGTGATTGCAACAGAAGATGCACCTTTAGTATCTATGGACTTTAATACAAATCCACATTCAGCAATTATTGATACACAAAGCACAATGATTATGGGTGACAATAAAGTCAAAGTAATCGCTTGGTATGATAACGAATGGGGCTATTCAAATAGAGTTGTAGATGTGGCTGAACAAATAGGTCAATTACTCAAAAATGATGTTGGCGCTGTCACAAATTAAAGTACACATTTATAACATTTAATAATTAACTAATTGATTAAATGCTAAGAATCCACAATGTTTAGACTGTACGACATGATGATAGAAAGTGTTATATATACTCCTTTTGAAGTGATGCACATTGTTAGTGCTTACTTTGAAAGGAGTTTTCAATTTATCGTTTAAACCTATATACTAGATGATTGTAGAAAAAAGTAATGATGGAATTACTTAGCATGTTAAACTTACTATCATAAAGACGCAATTAGCATGTTAAATGCTATCAATATTTGAAATGTTAGTGATAAAAATTACATAATGTAATAAGTATTTTACATGTGTCATAGTGATTCTTTTGTGACATACATATTTATAGTATAATGATAAGTAATCAAAACGAGAGGGTGATAATTCGATGAAATGCCCGAAATGTAATTCGACTCATTCTCGTGTTGTAGACTCTAGACATGCAGATGAAGTTAATGCGATTCGACGTAGAAGAGAATGTGAAAAGTGTAGTACGAGATTCACAACTTTTGAACATATAGAAAAAAGACCACTTATTGTGGTAAAAAAAGATGGTACGCGAGAACAATTTTCACGTGAAAAGATTTTAAATGGATTGGTGCGTTCATGTGAAAAAAGACCAGTCCGTTATCAACAATTAGAAGATATTACGAATAATGTTGAATGGAAGTTACGTGATGAAGGACATGCAGAAATTTCTTCAAGAGAAATTGGAGAGCATGTGATGAATTTACTTATGCACGTAGACCAAGTGTCTTATGTAAGATTTGCATCTGTATATAAAGAGTTTAAGGATGTAGATCAACTATTACAATCTATGCAAGGTATTTTAGCTGGAAATAAACGGAGTGATTCTTAAATGGGGTTACAATCATATGATTATGGTTTGAGACCACATGATAATTTTACTGTTGTGCGCAATTTCTATTTGAACAGTAAGCATTTAGAAATTTTAAATAGATTGTTTACACCAATGATTGGTGCAAATGCAATTGGTTTATATCATTATTTGAATCAGTTTGTTGAATATGAAACGGATTCTGTATTGACGCACTATATAATTATGAGTGAGTTAAAGATTAATTTATTAGAATTTAGAAAAGATATGGACTTATTAGAGGGAATTGGTTTAGTTAAAACATTAGTGAATCATGATGCACAGCATTCGTCTTTTGTTTATCAACTTGTACAACCACCATCAGCAAAACAATTTTTCAGCGATCCAATGTTATCAGTGTATTTGTTTAGTGAAGTAAGCAAACAACGCTATCAACAATTGAAACGCCATTTTGAACATAAAAAGCAAATTGACTTTAGCAAGTATCAAGATGTGACACGAAATTTTACTGATGTGTTTAAAGTACCTAACAAGTCATTAGATGACAATACAAATGAAATCCAAAGTGAAACGGCATATGAAGGTTTAAACTTGTCACAAGTGCACTTTGATTTTGAAACATTATATGATTTATTGCAAAACCACTTTATCAGCACAAAAATTATTGATAAAGAAGCCAAAGCTTTAATTACACAAATCGCGACATTATATGGTTTGACGCCGGAGCCGATGAAACGTATCATTTTAAAATCGATAACAAGCGCGCAAGAACTTTCGTTTGAAGAATTAAGAAAACATGCAAGAACTTATTATTTGATGGAGCATGAACAACAAATGCCATCTTTAAATATCAAAACTAACAATTATGCAGATAGTACAACTCAAGCTACTCAAGTGCAGAATAACAATCAAACGGAAGATGAGGAAAAATCTGTTAATTGGTTAAAACAATTAGAAGAAACAAGTCCCATAGATATGTTAGCGTCTTGGTCAGAATCTGAACCAACAACACAACAAAAGTATATGATTGAAGAATTAGTAGAACGTGAACAATTGTCATTCGGTGTCATTAATATACTGTTACAATTTGTGATGTTGAAAGAAGATATGAAGCTACCTAAGACTTACATTTTTGAAATAGCATCAAATTGGAAGAAAAAAGGCATCAAAACAGCTGAACAAGCATATAATTATGCGATAAAAGTGAATCAACCTAAGACGGAAAACAAATCATCTAAGTCTTATTATAAACAAAAACAATTAGCATCGAGAGAAATGACACCTAAATGGTTAGAAGAACGAGATAATAAAGCAGAAACTGACACTTCAAATAATAATGAAGATGATGAAAAATTGAAGAACGATAGAGAACAGTTTTTAAATCAACTTAAAGATAGATGGAAGGAGGACAAGTAGATGAAACCATTTAATCAAATTATGGGTGATTCAAATGATTTATCAAAAAAAATTGCCAAGATAAAAAAAGATGTCGTCAATGATCCAGACGTTAAACAGTTTTTAGAGTCGCATAAAGCTGAACTTACAAATGCGATGATAGATGAAGATTTGAATATTTTACAAGAATATAAAGATCAAGAAAAGCGTTATGATGGTCATAAACTAAAAGACTGTCCCAATTTTGTGACAGGTCATATTCCTGAATTATATATCGAACATAATCATATAAAAATTCGCTATTTACCTTGTCCTTGTAAAATTAAACACGACGAAGAACGGTTTAATAAACATTTAATTACATCGCACCATATGCAACGTGACACACTAGACGCAAAACTTGAAGATATATATATGGATAGAAGAGATCGATTAGATGTCGCAATGGCTGCTAACCAAATTTGTGAAAAAATAACAAGTAAAGAGCCCCAAATTAAAGGTTTGTATTTACATGGCCCATTTGGTACTGGTAAATCATTTATCCTTGGCGCAATTGCAAATCAATTAAAAACTGAAAAAATTCCATCTACAATTGTTTATCTACCAGAATTTATCCGTTCACTTAAAGGCGGATTTAAAGATGGTACTTTTGAAACGAAACTCTCTAGAGTAAGAGAAGCAAATATATTAATGTTAGATGATATAGGTGCTGAAGACATTACACCATGGGCAAGAGATGAAGTGATTGGCCCACTGTTACATTATCGTATGGTTCAAGAGTTACCTACATTTTTCAGTTCTAATTTAAGTTTTGAAGAATTAGAATATCATCTCTCTGTCACGCGAGACGGCACAGAAAAAACTAAGTCTGCAAGAATCATGGAAAGAATCAAAACATTATCAACACCATATTTCTTAGAAGGAAAAAATTACAGGAACGATTGAAATCTAAAATAAATGTTGTATAATATAATTAAATCTAAATCATAACAAATGAAATGAAGACGAGATGAATAAGCCACTACTTCACAGAGAACCAGTAAAAGATGAGATGCTGGTAAGTAAGTTTATTCGTTACTACTTCATAATTGATGTTGTAATGAACATCCGGCTCAAGACCGTTATCTTACGTAGAGTAAAGTTATTACATCATAACTTTAATTTAGGGTGGTACCGCGAAGACCTCGTCCCTTTTAGGGATGGGGTCTTTTTGTTTTTGAGTCTAATTCAGTATAAACATCATTTCATTTTGATTTAAGTGCTTGAATAAATAGGAGGGTTTTTATGGAGCAAATAAATATTAAATTTCCAGATGGCAATTCAAAAGTGTTTGATAAAGGTACAACTACAGAAGATATTGCACATTCTATAAGTCCAGGATTAAGAAAAAAAGCTGTAGCTGGTAAATTAAATGGACAACTCATTGATTTAACTAGACCAATTGACGAAGATGGCTCAATTGAAATCGTTACACCTGGTTCTGATGAAGCGCTAGAAGTATTACGTCATTCTACTGCACATCTTATGGCACAAGCCTTAAAACGCCTCTATGGTAATGTTCATTTTGGTGTTGGTCCGGTAATTGATGGTGGATTTTATTATGACTTTGATATGGAAGAAAGTATTTCATCAGATGATTTTGAAAAAATAGAAAAAACAATGAAACAAATTGTTAATGAAAACTATCCAATTGAACGTAAAGTGGTTTCTAGAAATGAAGCTAAATCATTTTTCTCAGACGACCCATATAAGCAAGAATTAATCGATGCTATTCCAGAAGATGAAAATGTGACTTTATATTCCCAAGGAGAGTTCACTGATTTATGTCGTGGTGTTCATGTACCATCTACTTCTAAAATAAAAGAATTTAAATTATTATCTACAGCTGGTGCTTATTGGCGTGGAAATAGTGATAATAAAATGTTACAACGTATTTACGGCACAGCATTTTTCGATAAAAAAGAATTGAAAGCACATTTGAAAATGTTGGAGGAACGCAAAGAGCGTGATCACCGTAAAATTGGCAAAGATTTAGAACTATTTGCTAACAACCCTTTAGTAGGTGCAGGTTTGCCACTTTGGTTACCTAACGGTGCTACAATTCGTCGTGAAATTGAACGTTATATTGTAGATAAAGAAGTAAGTATGGGTTATGACCATGTTTATACTCCTGTAATGGCCAACGTTGATTTATATAAAACATCAGGCCATTGGGACCATTATCAAGAAGACATGTTCCCAACAATGAAATTAGATGAACATGAAGAAATGGTCTTAAGACCAATGAACTGTCCGCACCATATGATGATTTATGCAAATAAACCCCATTCATATCGTGAATTGCCTATTAGAATTGCTGAATTAGGTACTATGCATCGTTATGAAGCGAGTGGTGCGGTTTCTGGTTTACAACGTGTCCGCGGAATGACATTAAATGATGCGCACATTTTTGTACGTCCGGACCAAATTAAAGAAGAGTTCAAACGTGTTGTAAATTTAATTGTTGATGTATACAAAGATTTCAACTTTGAAAATTATAAGTTCCGTGTAAGTTATAGAGATCCTGAAGATAAAGAAAAATACTTCGATGACGATGACATGTGGAATAAAGCAGAAAGTATGTTAAAAGAAGCGGTAGATGAACTTGGTTTAGACTATGAAGAAGCAGTAGGCGAAGCAGCCTTCTATGGTCCGAAACTTGACGTGCAAGTTCAAACTGCTATGGGCAAAGAAGAAACATTATCTACAGCCCAATTAGACTTCTTGTTACCAGAAAAATTTGATTTAACTTATATTGGTAATGATGGAGAACAACATAGACCAGTAGTCATTCACCGTGGTGTAGTATCTACTATGGAACGTTTCGTCGCATTCTTAACTGAAGAAACAAAAGGTGCATTCCCTGCATGGTTAGCACCAAAACAAGTAGAAATTATACCTGTTAATGTTGATTTACATTATGATTATGCTAGACACATTCAAGACGAGCTTAAATCTCAAGGTGTAAGAGTTGAAATTGATGATCGTAATGAAAAAATGGGTTATAAAATTAGAGAAGCACAAATGCAAAAAATACCTTACCAACTCGTTGTAGGGGACAAAGAAGTAGAAAACAATGAAGTAAATGTACGAAAATATGGTTCCCAAGATCAAGAAACGTTAGAAAAAGAAGAATTCATTTGGAATTTACTCGATGAGATTAGATTGAAAAAACAAAGATAGTCTTGAAACTCTTGAAGAAATCATGTATATTACAGAATAGTGAAGTTAGTTCACATTCATATTAAAATTAAATTTGAGTTAGAGGTTGCATTTTCAATGAGTAATTATTCAGAAGCCGAATGGGGCATATGTTGAATAATAGAAAGGTGAAGATGCCGAAACTTGTATTGTCCATTAACTATACAGGTTGGGCCAGTTATCGAAAGAAACTGGACTGTCACATATGTGATGTGCTACCTATATAAATGCTATTATTAAAATGGTTGCATATCTAATAGGTATGCAACCATTTTATTTTTAGTCAAATGATTATCATAAATACGTTAACGGGAAAGAGCGAAAATTATAATTGTTGTGTAATTCATATAGTTAATTACAATGAACTACTGCTCAAACTATAAATAGTATGAATCTTAATCATATAGTAAGTTAACCTCTATATTTAAGGAAGGGAAGCGTCTATGGCAAAACAAGTGAATCAAAATGATGGTGTTCAAAGGGGGCTGAAAGATCGCCATATATCCATGATTGCAATTGGAGGTTGTATTGGGACTGGTTTATTTATGACTTCTGGTGGTGCAATACATGATGCGGGTGGTTTAGGTGCGCTCTTAGCCTTCGCAATCATTGGAGCGATGGTATTCTTCCTCATGACTTCTCTAGGAGAAATGGCAACATACTTACCAGTGTCAGGATCATTTAGTACATATGCTACACGTTTTGTTGATCCATCTCTAGGATTCGCATTAGGTTGGAACTATTGGTTTAACTGGGTAATTACTGTTGCAGCCGATGTAACGATTGCTGCACAAGTAATACAGTATTGGACACCAATGTCAGGTATTCCAGCTTGGAGTTGGAGCTGTCTATTTTTAATTATTATATTTGGACTGAATGCATTGTCCGTTAGAGTATTTGGCGAAAGTGAATATTGGTTTGCTTTGATTAAAGTAGTTACTGTGATTATCTTTATTGCAATCGGTTTATTGACAATAGTTGGTATCATGGGTGGAGAGTTTGTTGGTTTTGACACGTTCACTCAAGGTAGTGGTCCTATTTTAGGTGATGGCTTTGGAGGAAGTATCTTAGCGATTTTAGGTGTGTTCTTGGTAGCAGGCTTTTCATTCCAAGGTACTGAACTTATTGGTATTACAGCAGGAGAGTCTGAAAATCCAGAGCGCGCGGTTCCTAAGGCAATTAAACAAGTGTTCTGGAGAATATTGATATTCTATATTCTTGCAATCTTTGTAATTGGTATGTTGATACCATACGATAGTCCATCACTTATGGGTGGCGGAGATGATATTTCAACTTCACCATTTACACTTGTATTCCAAAATGCAGGGCTAGCATTTGCAGCCTCATTCATGAATGCTGTTATACTGACTTCGGTATTATCAGCAGGTAACTCAGGTATGTATGCTTCAACACGTATGCTATATTCAATGAGTAAAGATAAGCTTGCATATCCTATATTTGGTAAAACAAATAGAAGTGGTGTGCCGTATGTATCATTACTCGCTACAGCAGTAATCGTAGTAATTATCTTTGTATTACAACATTTAAGTGGTGATGCTTATGAATATATCGTTGCTGCAAGTGGTCTGACTGGTTTTATTGCATGGGTTGGTATTGCAGTCAGTCATTACAGATTTAGAAAAGCTTTTGATAAACAAAACTATGATAAATCAAAATTAAAATATAAAGCTAAATTATTCCCATTCGGGCCTATTTTTGCAGGTATCTTGTGTGTACTTGTAATTATTGGACAAGATGTTGATTTCATCCAATCAGGAGATTTTGATCTCAATAGATTTGTTATCACATATATGGGTATTCCAGTATTCTTAGCATTCTTCATTTATCATAAACTACGTTATAAAACAAAAATAATACCATTAGAACAAGTGGATTTAAGACAAAATGTTAAAATGGATGATAAATAAATAGAAAAGCTGTTGACTTGCTAATGAATTGTTGCTAAGATAGGTAATGTTGAATACGAAACGAACCAAGTAGAAGCTCCCGCTTCTCACCTGTTGCGACACTAATAGTAGTTGGCAGGTCTATATACATACGACATTGTTGTGTGTAAAGAAGAGCGGGTATATTATATACTCGCTCTTTTTCTTGGGATAATTTCGTAAAAATCTTGGAGGTGTCAACCATAGCAAAAGATCAGACTCAAGTTAACGAAAAGATTCGTGCAAAAGAATTACGTTTAATCGGACATGACGGAGAACAGATCGGTATTAAATCTAAAGCAGAAGCTTTAGAAATGGCAGAGCGCGTAGAACTCGATGTAGTTATTATGTCGCCTAACGCTAAGCCACCTGTTGCGAAAATCATGGATTATGGTAAGTACAAATTCGAACAACAGAAAAAAGAAAAAGAAATGAAGAAGAAACAAAAAGTTATTAACCTTAAAGAAATTCGTTTAAGTCCAACAATTGAGGAACATGATTTCCAAACTAAATTGAAGAACGGACGTAAATTCTTAGAAAAAGGCGACAAATGTAAAGTTTCAATTCGTTTCAGAGGGCGTGCTATTACGCATAAAGAAATTGGTCAACGCGTATTAGAAAAATTTGCAGAAGAATGTAAAGATATCGCTACAATTGGGCAAAGACCTAAAATGGATGGACGCCAAATGTTCATCATGCTTAACCCACTTAACGAAAAATAAAAAGATACTACAGGAGGAATTGAATCATGCCTAAAATGAAAACACACCGTGGAGCAGCAAAACGTGTTAAAAGAACTGGTTCAGGTAAATTAAAACGTTCTAGAGCTTTCACTTCACATATGTTTGCAAACAAAACAACTAAACAAAAACGTAAATTACGTAAAGCTTCATTAGTGAGCAAATCAGATATGAAACGCGTTAAACAATTATTAGCTTATAAAAAATAAGTAACGACAGATAAAAAAGATTGAAGATATTTTGAGGAGGAATTTATTATGCCACGTGTTAAAGGTGGAACGGTAACAAGAGCTCGTCGTAAAAAGACGATTAAATTAGCTAAAGGTTACTTTGGTTCAAAAAGAACTTTATATAAAGTAGCAAAACAACAAGTAATGAAATCAGGACAGTACGCATTCCGCGACCGTCGTCAAAGAAAACGTGATTTCCGTAGATTATGGATTACACGTATTAATGGAGCTGCACGTCAACATGACATGAGCTATTCAAGATTAATGAACGGTTTGAAAAAAGCTGGAATCGATGTTAACCGTAAAATGCTTTCTGAAATTGCTATTTCAGATGAAAAAGCTTTCGGTGAATTAGTTGCTAAAGCTAAAGACGCTTTAAAATAATTCTCAAATAAAGAGATGTACAATTCGTACATCTCTTTATTTTTGTATCTATTAACGTTTTGATAAATAACTATCATTTGATAAAATGGCTTAGAAGCCATATATGAAGGAGAAATTTATGTCTAAATTTGATGAAATGATTACGGTAGTACCAAGAACAATTTTATTTAATAGTGAAAAGAATCAATTTAACGGTTTTCTTGATAAAAATTCTGAAAAGGGTCAAGATATCTTTGACGCACTTTCAAAGTATGAAATTAAGCGTCGTGGAGATATGGAGGAAGATCCGACATATAAACAATTGGTATCTTATTGTATTTTAGAAAATGAGAATGATGAAATTTTAGTGTATGAGAGATTAGCAGGTGGTGGAGAATCACGTTTGCATGGTCAATCTTCAATCGGTGTCGGTGGACATATGAACGATGTAAAAGGTGCTGAATCTATCAATGAAGTATTGCGCATTAATGCACAAAGAGAACTTGAAGAAGAAGTAGGCCTGTCAGATAGTAAATCACAAAATTTAGCATACATAGGTTTTATTAATGATGATACAAATGAAGTTGGCGAAGTTCATTTAGGTGTAGTGTTCAAAATTAAAGTGAATAGTAATGATGTTGAAGCTAAAGAAACAGATACTTTAAAAATAAAATGGGTGAATCAAAGTAAAATAGATAATTATGATGATTTTGAAACATGGAGTACGTTAATATTACAGTCAATACAATAGAGGTGCATAAAAATGTCTGATATCATTCCCTTTCCACGTTCAAAAGATAAACTAATAAGAGAAATCAAACAATCTTTTAACAATAATGAATTAGATCAAATGTATGACCTGTTTGAAGATTTTGAAAAACAATTTGAATTAGATGAGCAAATGTCTCTATTGAAATGTGCCATGTTATACAAAATGGGACATTATCTTGAACTGCGTGAAGAAGCTATCATTTTACTGAAACAAGGTATTACTAAGTATGATGACCTTATGGTTTATTATGTAAAAAGTTTAAACGGGTTAGGACAATATTTTGAAGTCGTTGACGTCATTAATCAAATTATTGATGAAGTCAATGATCATAAAACGAGAATGGAGCTATTTCCATTAAAAGAATATGCCCTAAGTCAAATTGATAAACATAATGCGCATGCAGCAGAAATGCTCCGTGATTTTGAGTCGTTGTCATTACGTGAACAAATTAGTACAATCTTAACTTTAATAGATCATAATCAGTATCGTTATCAAGAAACAGTGGTAAATATTATTAATGAAATTGAACTCGCACCGAATGTTGTGAGTATAATGCTTGAATATTTACGTTTTGCCGGATACAATCAAAACATTCGTGTTCAGAAATTTGGTTATACAGTTGAAGTGAATCCAAATCATCTTTCCGGTCTTGAACAAACGCTGTTTAAGATTAAAATTATTCCAGAAGTCATTAAGCAAATGGAAGATGATGCAGCACAAATTGTAGAAGAAGCACTTCATCTTATGAACAACCATGCTATTTTACTTTATCCGTTAGACATAGAGAGCATAGCATCTGAAAATGAATGGATTGAAGCTTACACAAACTATTTCAAATCAATGTTAGGTTTAGAAAGCTTAAACACAACTAATACTATTGTTAATTTAATTACTTCAATTGATATGCATGAATAATTAATGTTTAAATTTTTGGGTAATTAATAATAGTAGTAAAATAATAATTAAATTAATTTCAATTATTCATTCAATATTATTTGTAAACTCAGTGTTTGTGTAGAGCATTGACGTATGATATAATAATGAAGTTGAAAAAATAAAATAGGATATTCATGGAGGTTTTTATACATGACAGCAACTTGGGAAAAAAAGGAAGGTAACGAAGGAGTATTAACCGTTACAGTTCCAGCAGAAAAAGTAGACAAAGCAATTGATCAAGCTTTCAAAAAAGTAGTTAAACAAATAAACGTGCCAGGTTTCCGTAAAGGGAAAGTACCTCGCCAAATTTTTGAACAACGCTTTGGCGTAGAAGCGCTATATCAAGATGCCGTTGATATCTTATTACCAGAAGCTTATGGTGAAGCTATTGACGAAACTGGAATTAAACCAGTTGATCAACCAGAAATCAATGTAACTACAATGGAAAAAGGTAGCGATATGACATTCGAAGCGAGTGTAGTAGTTGAACCTGAAATTGAGTTAGGAGACTATAAAGGTCTTGAAATTGAAAAACAAAATGTTGAATTAACTGAAGAAGAATTACAAGAATCAATTGATCACCAATTAGGTCACTTAGCTGAAATGGTAGTTAAAGAAGATGGTGCTGTTGAAGATGGTGACACAGTTAACATCGACTTTGATGGTTACGTTGATGGCGAACAATTTGAAGGTGGACAAGCTGAAGGCTATGACCTTGAAATTGGTTCAGGTTCATTTATTCCAGGATTCGAAGAACAATTAGTTGGTGTTAAAATTGGAGAAGAAAAAGATGTTACTGTAACTTTCCCAGAAGAATACCATGCTGAAGAATTAGCTGGAAAAGAAGCTACTTTCAAAGCTAAAGTAAATGAAATTAAATATAAAGACGTTCCAGAACTAACAGATGAGATTGCGAATGAATTAGACGCAGAAGCAAAGACTGTTGATGAATACAAAGAAAACTTACGTAAAAAACTAACTGAGCAAAAAGAAACTGACGCTGAGAATAATCAAAAAGAAGAAGCAATTAGCAAAGCATCAAATAATGCTTCTGTTGAAATTCCAGACGCTATGATTAACACTGAGTTAGATCGTATGGTTCAAGAATTTGGACAACGTATGCAACAACAAGGTCTTAATTTAGAAACTTATTACCAAATTTCTGGTCAAGATGAGTCGCAATTAAGAGAACAAATGAAAGATGATGCAGAAGAACGTGTTAAAACAAACTTAACATTAACTGCTATTGCTGATGCAGAAGAAATTGAAGTAACTGAAGCTGATATCGATAAAGAACTAGAAAAAATGAGTGGACAATTTAATATGTCAGTAGAAGATATTAAACAAACACTTGGTAATACTGATATCGTTAAAAATGATGTTCGTATCCAAAATGTTATCGATTTATTAGTTAAAGAAGCAAAATTAGTAGAACCATCTAAAGATGACACTGAAGCGTAACTAAATATAAAAAGAGCAAATTATTTTGTGAATTATATGTTGGTCGTTTAATATAGTAAACTAGTAGCAGATGCATTCAAATAATGTATCTGCTACACTATTTTTAAAGCAAATAACTTGTGAAAGTTGTAAGTTGCATATTAAAATGCTATTTAGTATAGTCTTTAGGGAATAGGGGTGTAAATAGAATGTTCAAATTCAACGAAGATGAAGAAAATTTAAAATGTTCTTTCTGTGGCAAAGACCAAGATCAAGTTAAAAAGCTAGTTGCAGGAAGTGGCGTTTATATTTGTAATGAGTGTATTGAGTTATGTTCAGAAATTGTAGAAGAAGAATTAGCTCAATCGGAACCTGAAGGGTTAACTGAATTACCAACTCCAAAAGAAATTATGAACCAATTGAATGATTATGTAATCGGTCAAGAAAAGGCTAAGAAATCATTAGCTGTAGCTGTTTACAATCATTATAAACGTGTACAGAATTTAGGACCAAATGAAGATGAAGTTGAATTACAAAAAAGTAATATCGCTTTAATTGGACCTACTGGTAGTGGTAAAACACTTTTAGCACAAACATTAGCTAGAACATTAGATGTACCTTTTGCAATTGCTGATGCTACAAGTTTAACTGAAGCTGGTTACGTAGGTGACGATGTTGAAAACATCTTACTACGCTTAATGCAAGCAGCTGATTTTGATATTGATAAAGCTGAAAAAGGTATTATTTATGTCGATGAAATTGACAAAATAGCTAGAAAATCAGAAAATACATCTATTACTCGTGATGTATCTGGTGAAGGTGTACAACAAGCACTGCTTAAAATATTAGAAGGTACAACTGCAAGCGTACCACCGCAAGGCGGTCGTAAGCATCCTAACCAAGAGTTAATTCAAATTGACACAACTAACATTTTATTTGTTCTTGGTGGTGCCTTTGATGGTATAGATGAAGTAATTAAACGTAGATTAGGTGAGAAAGTAATCGGATTTGCAAGTAGTGAAGCTTCAAAATATGATGAAGATGCAATACTTGAACAAATCAGACCTGAAGATTTACAATCTTACGGTTTGATTCCAGAATTTATCGGTCGTGTTCCTATTGTTGCTAACTTAGAAACATTAGATGTAGACGCCCTGAAAAATATTCTAACTCAGCCTAAAAATGCTTTAGTGAAACAATATACTAAAATGTTAGAGCTTGATGATGTAGAGTTGGTATTTACTGACGATGCATTATCTGCAATCAGTGATAAAGCAATTGAACGTAAAACAGGCGCACGTGGTCTTCGTTCAATTATAGAAGAAGCGTTAATTGATATTATGTATGACGTGCCTTCATCTGAAGGTGTTGTAAAAGTCGTGATTACAGAAGAAACAATTAATGAAGAAAAAAATCCTGAACTATACGATAAAGAAGGCAACCTTGTAAACAAGGAACAAACTTCTGCTTAAATTAGGTGAATCGAATGCCCTAAGTTGTATATATGCAACTTAGGGCATTTATTTTTAAAAAAGAAAGTATAGGTAAAATAAAAATACATATTCATATAAGTCATAGTGTAATATAATAAACAATGAGTTAAGAAGAAAAGAGGGACGATAATGAAAGTTAATCCTAATGAAATAGAATTATTAATTAGTGCAGTAAAACCGGAACAGTATCCAGAAACCGGTTTAAGTGAAGTTGGCTTAAGTGGTAGATCTAACGTAGGTAAGTCAACGTTTATCAATAGTATGATTGGTCGAAAGAATATGGCAAGAACATCTCAACGACCTGGTAAGACACAAACACTTAATTTCTATAATATAGATAATCAACTTGTATTTGTTGATGTGCCTGGTTATGGCTATGCGAAAGTAAGCAAATCGCAACGTGAAGCATTTGGTAAAATGATTGAAAGATATATTTCACAAAGAGAATCATTGAAGCTTGTAATTCAACTTGTTGATTTACGACATAACCCAACAGAAGACGATATTATTATGTACAATTATCTTAAATACTATGAAATTCCAACACTAGTTGTAGCTACGAAAGAAGATAAAATTGCTAAGGGTAAAGTACAGAAGCATTTAGCGAAGATTCAGCAAAAATTAGAAATGGAAGCTGAGGACGAGATTATAAGCTATTCTTCAATTAAAAAAGACAAACAACAAAAAATATGGGATATGATTGAAAGTTATTTGTAATCATTACATTGAAGAAATATGTTTTGCTATAAATAGGTTGAATTTAGTACAATTATGTCAACATTTTGAATGTAAATTAGAAGAATTATAATTTACTCGAGCAAGATGGTTAACTCATGTCGTAATTGTGTTATAATTTACTTATTGTAATATGTATGGAGGGCGTTATAAATGCATTTAATTGCGGTTAGCATAAATCATCGTACAGCAGATGTAGCATTGAGAGAAAAAGTTGCTTTTAAAGATGATGCCATACGTTCAGCCAATGTTGATTTATTTGAAACAAAATCTATTTTAGAAAATGTTATATTATCAACTTGTAATCGCACAGAAGTATATGCAGTTGCGGATCAAATTCATACAGGTCGTTATTATATACAACGATTTTTAGCGAGATCTTTTGGATTTGATGTTGAAGATATTAAAGAAATGACTGAAGTAAAAGTGGGGGACGACGCAGTAAATCATTTATTGCATGTTACTTCAGGTTTAGATTCTGTTGTTCTTGGTGAAACTCAAATTCTTGGACAAATTAGAGATGCATTCTTATTAGCTCAAGAAGAAGATACAACAGGTACTATATTTAATCATCTTTTTAAACAAGCAATTACATTTGCGAAAAAAGCTCATAATGAAACAGATATTGCAGACAATGCAGTAAGTGTTTCTTATGCGGCTGTTGAACTAAGCAAAAAAGTATTTGGCAAAATTGACAACAAGCAAGCTTTGATTATTGGTGCAGGGGATATGAGTGAATTATCACTCTTGAATTTAATTGGTTCAGGTGTCACAGATATTACAGTTGTTAATAGAACATTGAGTAAAGCTCAAAAATTAGCAATGAAACATCATGTGAAATTTGAATCAATGGAATCATTACCAAAACTTTTAGCTAATGTGGACATTGTTATCAGTTCAACAAGTTCAGACGAATATATTGTGACAAATGAAATGATGCGTTCTATTTCAACAGAACGTAAAAGTGATTCACTTGTTTTAATAGATATTGCTGTTCCAAGAGACATAGAACCTAATATTAATACAGTTCAAGATGTATTTAATTATGATGTAGATGACTTGAAAGGATTAGTGGATGCTAATCTTAGAGAACGTCAAATAGCAGCAAATGACATTATGCAACGTATCCCTGGTGAGATTGTAGCACATAATGAATGGGTAAGTATGTTAGGTGTTGTACCTGTTATTCGTGCCTTAAGAGAAAAAGCTATGAATATACAGGAAGATACTATGAATAGTATTGATAGAAAATTGCCTGCACTAAGTGAAAGAGAACGTAAAATCATTTCAAAACATACTAAAAGTATCATAAATCAAATGTTGAAAGATCCAATCAAACAAGCAAAAGAATTGAGTAATGATAGAAATAGTAACGAAAAATTAGAGCTGTTTCAAAACATTTTTGACATTGAAGCTGAACAAGCTTATGAACCTAAAAAAAGAAGAAGTGAAGTGCCAACTAGTCAAATATTAAGTTTTGAATAAGCATATGCAAATGGTGATAATATGCAAGAATTTTCATTTATAAGATTAAATGAACTTATATTATTAATTTATTTATTTAGTATTGCTTGTTACTTTTTTGATTTTGTGAAAAAGCATTATAAAGTTAGAAAAATTGGTTTTGTTACATTAGGGATTGTTTGGGTGTTACAAACAATCTCTTTATCTATTTATGCTAATGTAACGAAACAAATTCCATTAGGTAATGTTTTTGATGTATTTTTTGCATTAGCTTGGTTGATTATTTCTATTTCTATAGTGATTAGTGTAATCAAGCAAATAAATTTTTCGATATTTTTATTTAATTTAATTGGTTTTGTATTAATTGCTATAAATACGTTTCAACCTATGCATTATCAGAGTGCAGGAGATAAATTAAGTATTATAAACGAATTGTTAATAGTACATATTGCCTTTGCAATTATAAGTTATGCCCTGTTTGCTTTTGCATTTGTTAATTGTATATTATATTTAATACAGTATAAAAATTTAAAGCAAAAAAGATTTAATCAAAAATATTTTAGAATCGGTAGTGTAGCTACACTAGAACAAGTTGTGTTTTATAGTAGTCTAATCGGTTTTATATTTATCATATTGAGTATCATATTAGGTACACAATGGGGTATAAATACTTTAGGATTACACATATTGAATGATCCCAAAGTAGTGATGTCTATAATTATTGCATTGCTGTATGGTATATATATCATCTTTAGAGTAAGACATACGTTAAGCAAACATAATTTGATTTATTTTAATCTCAGCTTATTTTGCTTAAGTATGATTAATTTGATTTTTGCTTCTCATATATCCGATTTTCATCAATGGACAGGAATATGATTACAGATAGAAAAGGTTAATTGTTAAATATAGTCATTTCTAGGAGGTTGCGCCTGATGCGTAAGTTAATCGTTGGTTCACGTAGAAGTAAGTTAGCTATAACACAAAGCCAACAATTTATTGAAAAATTAAAAGCTGTTGATCCAGAATTAGATATTGAAATTAAAGAAATAGTAACAAAAGGTGACCGTATTATAGATAAACAATTATCTAAAGTAGGCGGTAAAGGGCTGTTTGTAAAAGAAATTCAAAATGAATTATTTGATTATGGTATAGATATGGCGATACATTCCTTAAAAGATGTGCCTAGCGTGATACCAGAAGGATTAACTCTAGGTTGCATACCAGATCGTGAAAATCCATATGATGCGTACATTGCTAAGAATCATGTCCCTTTACATGAACTTCCTGATAATAGTATTGTAGGTACAAGTTCTTTACGCCGTGGTGCTCAAATACTTGCGAAATATCCTAAATTACAAATAAAATGGATACGGGGCAACATTGATACACGTTTAAGTAAGTTAGAAACTGAAGATTTTGATGCAATTTTACTTGCAGCTGCCGGTTTGAAACGTATGGGCTGGTCAGATGATATCGTGACAACTTATTTAGATAAAGAGACTTTAATACCAGCCATTGGACAAGGCGCATTAGGTATTGAATGTCGTGCGGATGATGAAGAGCTGTTAGCATTACTTAAGCAAGTTCACAATGAAGATGTAGCGGATTGTGTTACTGCTGAAAGAACATTCTTAGAGCGTATGAACGGCAGTTGCCAAGTTCCAATCGGCGGCTATGCTACGAAAAGTAATGATGGTACAATCGAATTCACAGGCTTAATTATGTCTCCTGACGGTAAAGAACGTTATGAGCATACTGAGCGTGGAGAGAATCCAGTTGAAATCGGTGAAAAAGTAACTGAAGTTTTAAATGCACAAGGTGCATATGAAATAATAAAGGCACTAAACGAAGAACAATAATCGTTTGAGGTGAAAATAATGAGACCAGTGATAGTAATGACACAAACTAGTGAATTTAACAAAGAAGATACATGTATTCTACACAAGCCTTTCATAGATGTAGAGCCTTTATCCTTTGATTTGAATTTGCTAGATGTTAACTATGACTGGCTTATTTTTTCGTCTAAAAAAGCTGTGAAACATTTTCAATCGTATTTACCTAAGTTAAATATACAAAAAATTGCAGTAATTGGTGAAAAAACTGCTGATTATTGCAAAACTTTAGGTCTAGATGTTTCGTTTTGTCCCACAGATTATTCACAAGAAGGTTTTCTTGAGGAGTTTGAAGCGGTAAAAGGCAGTCGCATTTTACTACCATCAAGCGCAGCAGCAAGAACCTTATTACAAAATGGTTTAAAACAGCAAGGTTATTTAGTTAGAAAAATTGACTTATATAAACCTGTTCCACATACTGAGAATATAAATGAAGTCTTAAATCTCATAGCTGAAAATAAACTAGATGCTATTACTTTTGCGAGTTCCTCAGCTGTGCGATATTTTTTTGAAAGTCATCACTATATACCTTTTAATAATTATTTTGTCATTGGTCAACAAACATTGGACACATTAAATTCATTTAATGTTCAGGGCACGATGGCAGAAATACAAACCTTAGAATCATTAATTCAAAAAACTTTAGAAAGTTGGGAAGATAATGCAATTTGATAGACACAGAAGATTACGTAGTAGTAAATCACTAAGAAACATGGTGAGTGAAACGCACGTTCGCAAAGAAGATTTAATTTATCCAATCTTTGTAGTTGAACGTGATAATGTGAAAACAGAAATTAAATCTATGCCTGGCATTTACCAAATTAGTTTAAATTTATTAGGTGAAGAAATTAAAGAAGCGTATGAATTAGGTATAAGAGGCATCATGTTTTTTGGTGTGCCAAATGAAAAAGATGAAGTTGGTACAGGTGCTTATGATCATAACGGCATCATTCAAGAAGCAACAAGAAAAGCGAAGTCTATGTACAATGATTTATTAATTATTGCGGATACGTGTTTATGTGAATATACAGACCACGGTCACTGTGGTGTGATTAATCATGAGACGAAAGATGTTGATAATGATAAGTCACTACCATTACTCGTTAAGACTGCAATTTCTCAAGTTGAAGCTGGTGCTGACATTATTGCACCAAGTAACATGATGGACGGATTCGTTGCAGAAATTAGAGCGGGTCTAGATGAAGCTGGTTATTATAATGTGCCAATTATGAGTTATGGCATTAAATATTCTTCTAGTTTCTTCGGTCCATTCCGTGATGCAGCAGAATCTGCACCACAGTTTGGTGATCGCAAAACATATCAAATGGATCCTGCAAATAGAAGAGAAGCACTTAGAGAACTTGATAGTGATTTAAACGAAGGTGCAGACATGATGATTGTTAAACCTGCTCTAAGTTTCTTAGATATCATTAGAGATGTTCGAAATACTACAAACGTACCTGTAGTCGCTTATAATGTAAGTGGAGAATATAGCATGACAAAAGCAGCAGCGCTAAATGGCTGGATTGATGAAAAAGCGGTAGTTATGGAACAAATGATTTCAATGAAGCGTGCAGGCGCAGATTTAATTATTACGTATTTTTCAAAAGATATTTGTAGATATATTGATGAACAATAAGGAGGTTATTTAGAATGCGTTACACAAATTCTGAAAAAGCGATGGTAAAAGCTGAACAATTGATGCCTGGCGGTGTCAATAGTCCAGTAAGAGCTTTCAAATCAGTAGATACACCAGCAATATTTATGGACCATGGTGAAGGTTCAAGAATATATGATATTGATGGTAATGAATACATCGATTACGTTCTAAGTTGGGGACCATTAATTTTAGGACATAAAAACAAGCAGGTAATTGATAAAATTCATGAAGCAGTGGATAAAGGGACAAGTTTCGGTGCTTCCACACTCCAAGAAAATAAATTAGCCGAACTCGTTATTGATCGTGTGCCATCTATTGAAAAAATACGTATGGTGTCATCTGGTACTGAAGCAACACTTGATACATTACGCTTAGCACGTGGTTATACTGGTCGTAATAAAATTATTAAATTTATCGGTTGTTATCATGGTCATAGTGACTCACTATTAATCAAAGCAGGGTCTGGCGTCGCAACACTTGGTTTACCTGATTCTCCAGGCGTGCCTGAAGGTATTGCGAAAAATACAATCACAGTTCCATATAATGACTTAGATGCGCTAAAAGTCGCATTTGAAGAATTTGGTGACGATATTGCTGGTGTTATAGTAGAACCTGTAGCTGGTAATATGGGCGTTGTACCTCCAGTTGAAGGATTTTTACAAGGCTTAAGAGACATCACTACAGAATATGGTTCATTGCTAATTTTTGATGAAGTGATGACAGGGTTTAGAGTTGGATACAATTGTGCGCAAGGTTACTTTAATGTAACACCAGATTTAACTTGTTTGGGTAAAGTAATCGGTGGTGGCTTGCCTGTTGGTGCTATTGGTGGTAAGAAAGAAATTATGGATCAAATTGCGCCAGCTGGTGATATTTATCAAGCTGGTACGTTATCAGGTAATCCATTAGCTATGACAAGTGGTTATGAAACACTAAGTCAATTAACTCCTGAGTCATATGATTATTTTAATAAATTAGGTGACAAATTAGAAGAAGGTTTGAAAGAGGTCTTTGCAAAACATCATGTGCCAATCACTGTAAATCGTGCTGGTTCTATGATAGGATATTTCTTAAATGCAGGGCCGGTTACAAACTTTGAACAAGCAAATAAGAGCGATTTAGAATTGTTTAGTCAAATGTATAGAGAAATGGCAAAAGAAGGCGTATTCTTACCGCCTTCCCAATTTGAAGGAACATTTCTTTCAACAGCGCATACAGAAGCTGATATTGAACAAACAATACAAGCATTTGATACTGCTCTAAGTCGAATTGTATAAAGTTTATTTTTAGCCCGAACAACCATGTGTTGATCGGGCTCTTTTATATGTAAAGTACAATGAAGTATAATGATACCTATGAAAGTTGTGAGTACATGAATAAGCAATTAAGAAACAATATCATCGTTTTAGCGTTAGCCTTATTTTTAAGTTTCATACTTAACGCCGCCCACATATTATTACCATTTATGTTTGGTCCTATTATTGCAAGTATCATCTGCGTGAGATACTTGCATTTAGAAGTAAATTGGCCATTTTGGCTAAGTCAGATTGGTTTAGTGTTATTAGGTGTTCAAATTGGCTCTACTTTTACTAAAGAAGTTATTTTAGATATTAAAGATGATTGGTTTACCATTGTGATAATTACGGTGTTATTACTTGGTCTCGCATTAATCATTGCTTATTTTTTCAAAAAAATAGCAAAAGTGAATACTGAAACAGCAATACTTAGTGTCATTCCAGGCGCATTGAGTCAAATGTTGATTATGGCTGAAGAAAATAAAAAAGCAGATATTATGGTAGTAAGTTTGACCCAAACTTCGAGAATTATATTTGTGGTTATTCTTGTGCCTTTCATTTCATATTTTTTTAAAGACGCACAAGAATTAGCGACTGGTGGATCTGAAGTAACAGCAATATTGACTGAAGCTTTATCAATTCCTAGTATCATATTTTTGACACTAGCTGTAATCATTGTTTATGTCATAATGGGTAAAATTAATTTTCCAACTAAACAGATACTTGCACCAGTTCTTGTTTTAATATGTTGGAATTTGTTGACAGGTGCTAACTTTACATTAGATAATTATATTATTGCAGCTGCACAAGTCATATATATGATTAGAATTGGCGTTCAAATTGCACTCTTATTAGATCAGATGAAAGGACGGATTGCCGTCGCAATCGCTTTTCAAAATACATTCCTCATATTATTAGCTTTCGTAATGGTGCTTATCATCTCTACATTTTCGACTCATTCAGTAAATGAATTATTCTTGGGCGCTGCTCCAGGTGGCATGAGTCAAATTGTTATTGTAGCGTTAGAAACAGGTGCGGATGTCGCATTGATTTCTAGTTACCATATCTTTAGAATATTCTTTATTTTATTCTTAATTGCTCCAGCGATAAACGTGTTCTTGAAACATCGTGAAAAAAAACTTAACTAAACAGATGATATTTTTAATTAGACATTTGAACAATATCAGCACAATTATATATTACTACTTTTATACACAATATTATGATATAGAGAGGGTGAGACCGTGTTAGAAAATGTGATATAGGCATATCAAATAACTTTTAAAGTGACTCTGCTTTTTGAGCGAATATGGTGAAACAAAAGTCACAAGTAATAAAGTATTTCTAACATATATTATGAAATTTATTTATATCATGGCCATTATTCTTCTATGGGTCAATGTCATACTGACTTACGATAGTGTTAAAGGTATCGTCGCAGTATTATTGACTTTATTTATAATTAGACTGTATAAAAATAAAAAGATTGTTAAAAATAGTCACAAAAAACGAGATTTATAAAGGTTTTGAAATTTTAAAGACCTTACTATTTATTTGAAAATAAAAAATGTAGAATCGTTACTCTGTGAACTTACAATTAAAAAATGCCAACAAAACCTTATGGATTTGTTGGCATTTTTTAATTTTCTAGAGAAATATTCTTAGTTTGGTCGTAGAACTTTGTTGGATTATAGTGAAAAAATTGAAAAACAAACTTTTCTTGAAAGGAATTAATATATGGCTAACTAAAGCCTTTACCCTGATAATGCTTTGGATTATTAGGACATGCTTGCATATGTGCATTATACAAACCTGCAGCTTCTAAAAATGAATAAACTGTCACTGGCCCTAAAAATTTAAAACCATACTGCTTTAATGTTTTCGATAATTCCGTAGCGCGTGTGTCTACAGTTATACGATCACTTGGATTTGTATATCCACAATCGATGGGCTGGTGATCTACATATGACCAAAGAAAATCGCTGAAACTTCCGAAGTCTTTTTCTATTTCAAAATATCCTTTTGCTTGTCCTACAATGGCTTCTATCTTTTTTCTATTATGCACGATATTAGGAAATGTCATCAAGCGATCTATATCATCTGTTGTCATTTTAGAGATAAGCACTGGATTAAAGTCATAAAAAGCTGCTTCATAAGATGCTTTTTTCTTTAAAATTGTTAACCAGGAAAGACCAGCATGTTGTGATTCTAAGGCCATCAGTTTAAATAATTTCAAACTATCATAAAGTGGTTGGCCCCACACTTCATCATGATATTCGAGATAGGTTGGATCTTTTGTACCAAATGCGCATTCATTCATATATTTTCACTCCATTCCATTGACTTATCTTAACATCCATTATACTATAATTAAGTAAAGAAATATTGTCTACTGGGAAGAGTAAATAAGCTTAGATTTAACAGAGAGTACATGTTTGCTGAAAATGTACAGTTTAACTTATTGAAGGTAGCCCACATTGAACTTTAGCTGAAATACTACAAGGTGATTGTATGTAAATTAGGTTGAAGCGTGTTTGAGCGTTAATCATAATTTTAAGTGCTTGAAATTAGTGAACTAATTTCTTGAATTTAGGTGGTACCACGGGAAATCCGTCCTATAATATTTATAGGGCGGATTTTTTTATTTTAAGGAGGATTTTAACGAATGGAAATGAAACCAAAATATAATCCGAACGAAGTTGAGTCAGGGCGTTATGAAGAATGGCTTAATAAAGGCTATTTTAAAGCATCTGAAGATAATACCAAAGAAACTTACACAATTGTTATTCCGCCACCCAATGTAACTGGTAAATTACATCTAGGGCACGCTTGGGATACAACCTTACAAGATATACTTACACGTATGAAACGTATGCAAGGTTATGATACTTTGTATTTACCAGGTATGGACCATGCTGGTATAGCAACACAAGCAAAAGTAGAAGCTAAATTAAATGAACAAGGATTATCTCGTCATGATTTAGGACGTGAAAAATTCCTTGAACAAGCGTGGGACTGGAAAGAAGAATACGCTACATTTATTAGAAAACAGTGGGCTAAACTAGGATTAGGTTTAGACTACAGTAGAGAAAGATTTACATTAGATGATGGTTTGAGTAAAGCAGTTAATAAAGTATTCGTTGATATGTATAATAAAGATTTAATCTATCGCGGAGAATATATTATAAACTGGGATCCTATCGCTCGTACTGCATTATCAGATATTGAAGTTATTCATGAAGATGTACAAGGTAAATTTTATCATTTTAAATACCCTTATGCAGATGGCGAAGGATATATAGAAATCGCTACGACACGCCCTGAAACAATGCTAGGTGATACTGCGATTGTTGTGAATCCTAATGATGAACGTTATAAAGATGTCATTGGTAAAAAAGTTATATTACCAATACTTGGTAGAGAATTGCCTATCTTAGCAGACGATTATGTGGATATTGAATTCGGTAGTGGTGCAATGAAAGTGACACCAGCACATGATCCAAATGACTTTGAAATCGGTAATCGTCATGATTTAGAGCGTATTATTGTCATGGATGAATCTGGTAAAATGAATGACAAAGCTGGTAAATACGAAGGCTTGGATAGATTTGACTGCCGTGAACAGCTTGTACAAGATTTAGAATCTGAAGGTTTAGTTATTAAAATAGAAGAGCATGAACATTCAGTTGGACATTCTGAACGTTCTGGGGCAGTTGTAGAACCTTATTTATCTACACAGTGGTTTGTAAAGATGAAACCTTTAGCAGAACAAGCGTTAGATAATCAAAAAACTGATGATAGAATCGACTTTGTACCTGCAAGATTCGAAAAAACATTTAACCGTTGGATGGAAGAAATTAGAGATTGGACAATTTCACGCCAATTATGGTGGGGACATCAAATTCCAGCATGGTATCACAATGAAACTGGAGAAATTTATGTCGGTGAAGCAGCACCAGATGATATTGAAAATTGGACGCAAGACGAAGATGTATTAGACACTTGGTTCTCTAGTGCATTATGGCCATTTTCAACATTAGGTTGGCCAGATGTTGAAGCTGAAGACTTCCAACGCTACTTCCCAACGAATGCATTAGTAACTGGCTATGATATTATTTTCTTCTGGGTTGCAAGAATGATTTTCCAAGGATTAGAATTTACTGGAAAACGTCCTTTTAATGATGTATTATTACATGGATTGGTCCGTGCAGAAGATGGACGTAAAATGAGTAAGTCTCTAGGTAACGGTGTTGATCCAATGGATGTTATCGATGAGTATGGCGCAGATAGTCTGAGATATTTCTTAGCAACTGGATCTTCACCAGGTCATGATTTACGTTACTCTACTGAAAAAGTTGAATCTGTATGGAATTTTATCAATAAAATTTGGAATGCAGCTCGATTTAGTTTAATGAATATTGGCGATGACTTTAAAGTTGAAGATGTAGACTTATCAGGTAATTTATCATTAGCAGATAAGTGGATTTTAACGCGTTTAAATGAAACGATTGCTAACGTTACGGATTTAAGTGACAAGTATGAGTTTGGTGAAGTTGGTCGTACGCTTTATAATTTCATTTGGGATGATTTTTGTGATTGGTATATTGAAATGAGTAAAATACCAATGAATAGCGATGATGAAGCTCAGAAACAAGTAACACGTTCTGTACTAACTTATGTGTTAGATAATACTATGAGAATGTTACACCCATTCATGCCATTTGTTACTGAACAAATTTGGCAAAATCTGCCACATGAAGGTGAAACAATTGTTAATGCACCTTGGCCTAAAGTGAACGATGCATTGATTTTTGATGAAAGTAAAGAAACGATGCAACAACTTGTTGAAATAATTAAATCTGTTAGACAATCACGTTTGGAAGTAAACACACCATTATCTAAAGCAATACCTATTTTCATTAAAGCAAAAGATGAAAATATTAAAAATACACTATTAAATAATTCAAATTATATAGATAGATTCTGTCATCCTAGTGAACTTACAATCGATACAGCAGTTGAAATACCTGAAAAAGCAATGACATCTATTACTACAGCTGGTGAAGTTGTCTTACCACTTGAAGGTTTAATCGATATGGATAAAGAAATTGAGAGACTAGAAAACGAACTTGGGAAATGGGAAAAAGAATTGGATCGTGTTAATAAAAAATTAGCAAACGATAACTTCGTTAATAAAGCACCTGAAAAAGTAATCAATGAAGAACGTGAGAAAAAACAAACGTATCAAGAAAAATACGAGGGTGTTAAATTACGAATTAATCAATTAAAAGCATAGGAGTCCTAAACATGAATTACCTAGATAGCTTATATTGGATACATGAAAGAACTAAATTTGGCATTAAACCAGGCGTTAAGCGTATGGAATGGATGTTAGAACGATTAAACAATCCTCAATTTAATATAAATGGTATTCATGTAGGTGGCACAAATGGAAAAGGATCCACAGTTGCATATTTAAGATCAGCGCTTGTTGATAATGGATATGAAGTGGGTACTTTCACTTCGCCATTTATTGAAACCTTTAATGAGCGTATAAGTTTAAATGGGATACCGATTAGTGATGACAATATTGTTGAATTAGTTCAAAAAGTAAAACCAGTAAGCGAAGCATTAGAAGTTGAAACAGAGCTTGGAACAGCCACTGAATTTGAAATCATTACTACGATGATGTTTTTATACTTTGGTGAATTACACCCCGTTGATTTTGTAATAGTTGAAGCGGGATTAGGGATTAAAAATGATTCAACGAACGTTTTTAAACCGATATTAACAATTCTCACGAGTATAGGACTAGACCACATTGAAATTTTAGGAGATACTTATACGGATATAGCAAAAGATAAAGGTGCAATCGTTAAACCTAATACGCCAATTATCTATGCAGTGAAAAATGAAGATGCGCTTAAAGTAATTCGTGGCTGCGTTGAGCAACAGAATACTGAAGGCATAGAGTTTGATCGTGATATTAGTATCGTTTCACAAGAAGAAGAATTTACTTATCGTTATAAAGACTATGAATTAGAAACCTTACTATTAAATATGTTGGGCGAGCATCAAAAAGAAAACGCAGCTTTAGCAATAACTGCACTTATTGAACTAAACGAATCAGGTATGGTTGATTTAGATTTCAATAAGATGATAGATGGTATTGAATCAGTAAGCTGGACTGGGAGAATTGAGCAAGTTAAAGAAAAGCCTTTAATGATTGTTGATGGTGCGCATAATGTTGAAAGCGTTGAAGCTTTGATTAGTACAATGAAAGATTATTATCATATTGATAGTCTGGATATATTGTTTTCTGCAGTGAAAGGAAAACCAATTAATACGATGGTAGACCAACTTAAAACAATTGCTTCAACGTTTTATGTTACTGATTTTGATTTTCCTCGAGCATTAACTAAAGATGCTATTTTTGAAGAAATACGATTTGATCAAAAAGAACTTGTTGATGATTATGTGAAGTTTATTGAAACATATGAAGGTGATGGATTAATCATAACTGGAAGTTTATATTTCATTAGTGAAGTTAAAGCGAAAGTTAATTTTTAGATATTACTTAACAACAGTGAAACTGTGCTGATATTAATTAAATATTTATTCAATAAGAAAGCTAGTTATTATTTTGCGTTATTGAGTCAGGATTAATGATTTATTCTAACTTTAATGTAAAAGTAACTAGCTTTTTTATATAGTAGTTTTACGGAAAAATTTAAAAGTTGAATATTTTTATATTTTGTATAAATTGTAATTTATACGTCGTTTAAATCAGATGATTATTAGTGCTTTTTTTATCCATTTAGCAATTCCTATTTTAATTTGTAATAATATGATAGTATTTACAAAAGGGAGGGAAAGATTAACATGACAGAAAAGAAATTTCCAAAGGATGCAATGCGTGTACTGAAAGAAACAAGTCGTACGTTTTATATTCCGATTACCTTTTTAGAAAAAGAATTAAAACATTCAGTAGCATCTGCATATTTAATACTACGAGCAATTGATGAGATTGAGGATCATGAAGAAGTAGATAATGATTTAAAATATACAATTTTAATGCAAGTGAGTGAATTATTTAAAGAACCTTTCGATGAAGAAAAATATCTAGAGATACTAGGTCCTGTGAAAGATATCATGCCTGAAGTTACACTCCGTTTAAGTGAGTGGATAGACGCATGTCCTGACAGAACTTTGCCAATTGTTTTAGATTGTTCAAGCGAGATGGCATTCGGTATGGCAAAATGGGCGAAAGCAAACTGGGATGTTCATACACGAGAAGATTTAGATGAATATACATATTACGTTGCAGGACGTGTTGGTGTCATGCTGTCAGAACTATGGGAATTGTGTGCTGGTGAAAAAACAGACCGCGATTTAGCCATTGGTTATGGACGTGGACTTCAAGCTGTTAACATTTTACGAAATGAGAAAGAAGATTTAGATGAACGTGGTGTGAGTTTTGTACCGGATGGTTGGAGTCGTGCAGACCTGTTTGATTATGCAGATGAAAACTTAGCAAAAGCAGATGCATATATCAATTCACTCCATAAGAGAACGATTATATTATTCGCACGTTTACCTTTAGCACTTGCACATAAATCTTTAAAAGCTATGAAAAATGGCCGTGAAAAAATAACACGTAAAGAAGTGGAAGAAACTGTAGAAGAAGTTAAGAAAAAATAGTATCGAAAATAATGAATTATGTTATTTTTAAAAATAACAACAATAAATAGCATATTAATTTATGAATACAGAATGGCTGATTGTGTTTTTCTGTATCCATAGTTAAATGTACATATGTTTATTATACAGAAGCGCGTAATCTTTATTTTATTTAATTGATTAATCATTTAAATTGTAGAGGTTATGTGCTTTTTATGTACTAAAAATTTATTTTATCAAACTTACAATTAAATTTTTTAACTAAGTGATATTTTTGTTATTAAATTAAAACGGACATGATATAATTTTTGTAAGGAGGTATATTATTGATCAAACAACTTTTATTATGCCCAGTTCTATTTAGTTATTTGTATCAGTTGAGCTATGTGAATCAATTAAAGTTAAATTACTTTGGTTTACGGTCTCGTTGTGATTATTGTCATAGAGAACTTAAATTTATTGAAATGATACCAATTATAAGCTTTTTATGTTTGAAAGGGAGAAGTAATTGTTGTCAAAGTAAGTTGAGCTTTTTATATTTAATTGGAGAATTTTTATCGATTGTTCCCGCATTTGTTCTTTCTTATTTATCATTTCCTCTAGATCACACCACTTTTTTACTTATTTATATATTCCTACTTGTATTTACTATGTATGACATAAAAACTTTTGCATTACCAATCCATCTGTACATTATATTTGCGTTGTGTGCCTACTTTATTGGACAAGGAAATGTATACCATTTTTTAATCATGACTACGGTATTACATCTTTTATATTTTTTAATACGTCACGGCATTGGTTACGGAGACATTCTTCTTTTTTCATTGCTCTCTTATTTACTGCCATATTCAGATTTTGTGTTAATAATGTTTTTTACGTTTATTTGTGGAGGTATTTTTGCTTTATTTAGTATGATACTTTTTCGTAATTTGAAACAAAGAATACCACTGATACCTTTTATTTTTGTTGCTTTTAATTTAACGATGATATTTCATCAATATTTAACTTTAGGAGAGGGTCTTATTTGAGAATAAATGAACTTGCAGATAACCAGAAGCCGAGAGAACGTTTGTTAAGTCATGGTGCCTCACATTTATCACACGCTGAGTTATTAGCCATACTAATTAATACTGGTCGAAAAGGGAGTTCGAGTATAGATATTGCAAACGAATTGTTGAAGTCAGTTGATAACTTAAAAGAATTAAAAATGTTATCTATCAGCGACTTAAATAAAATCAAAGGTGTAGGTTTATATAAAGCGCTTATTTTGAAAGCAGCATTTGAGTTAGGAGAACGCATGCATTCAGGTAGCGTAGATGATAAGATTCAAATTTCAAGTCCTAAAGATGTTGCGGATTTTATGATGGGTAAAATGGAGCATTTGACACAAGAGAAATTTATAGCGTTGTTTTTGAATTCAAAAAACGTAATTATTAAGCAAAAAACCATATTTGTTGGCACTTTAAATAGTTCAATTGTGCATCCACGCGAAATATTTAGTGAAGCTATTAAATGTGCGAGTAATGCTATTATAGTACTACATAATCATCCTTCAGGTGACGTTACGCCCTCAAACGAAGATATTAAAACCACTGAAAGATTAAAAAAATGTGGTCAAGTGCTAGGAATTGATTTATTAGATCATATTATTATAGGTGACCATACTTATTTAAGCATGGTTGAAGAAGGTTATTTTGACTGAGGACTTTTAGAGTAAATGAAATATTTTAGTTCTGTTTCCAAGTTTAATTCATTTACATGAGTAGAACATAAATTACTTATCCTATATTTTAAAAACATATTAATTTGATAATTAAAAGACCTTTTGGATTGTTGATTTTTTAAATATACTTTATATTAAAGAAAGTTATGGAGGAGAACATTTATATGAGAGTCAAAAAAGTATATTTATTACTGATTCAATTTTTAATTATTATTTTATTAATATCTTTATTATTTACTAAATCAACTACAATATTTGCAGTCATATTTGCTTTATCAGCTTCAATTCTTATTATACATATATTGGTATCGAAGAACTCGTGGAAAGTGAAAATCATGTTCATTTCAATATATACTTTAATCTTAATTCTACAAGAAGTTTTTATAGCTTCTACATTTTTTAATAATAGTAGTATTTGGCTCGCCTTTTTAGTAAAAAATATCATTGGTATTATTATCATATTTGTACCGTTCTTTGTAAGGTACTTACATTATATATACACACTTGAACATCAATTTTCAATGATCAGTAAAACATCAATTAGTTTTGATATGATTAGAGAAATAAATAATAAAAGGAACAGTTTAAAAAAGAACGTTAGTAAAAGTAAAACTGCTTTATCTAAAGAAAATATTCATGAAATTGCGAATGATATTCCTAGGCATAGTTATATTAAATATTTAAATAGAAATGCGCTGAGTGAAAGTTATTTCGCAGAATGTGAAAAAAGTTTAAATGATGAAAACTTGTATATTGTTTTATCTAGCACAGGCAGTTCTGCAAGTGAATTAATTTCACTTTTCACTCAAAAAAATTATAATCATGTTTCTCTTAGTTTGGATAAAGAACTGAAAACAACAATTAGTTACAATGGTGGAGAAAATCTAACTCTACCTGGTTTAAACCAAGAACAATTAGAGTCTTTTAATAAAAAAAGTGACGCTAGTATAATGGTATATAAAATAAAAGCTACGAAAGAACAAAAGAAACGTATAATTGAAAAAATTAATGAAATAAATAACGCCGGTAGTGCTTATAATTTAGTAGGACTTGTAACTAAGGCATCTATTAGACCTAATATTATGTTCTGTTCTCAATTTGTGTACAGCATTTTGAAAATAGCTAATCTAGAGTATTTTGAAGCAAATAATACTAAGGTTAAACCTACTGATTTTGTAGAAAATGATTATTATAGAAAATTAGAATTTTGTTATGAAATTGCTTTTTAATATAGCATTCATGTCATATATACAGAATATTTATAGGTAATCTAAACTATTAAGAGGAGTGTAATATATGCATAATCGAAAAAAGTATAAAGTAAAACTTGATAACACAGCAATTATTCATATGGCTTCTCATAATAAAAGCTGGTTAAATATATTTAGGTTATCTATTACTTTAAAAGAAGAAATACACCCAGCCATATTACAAGAGGCTTTAAATGTAGTTACAGAAAGATTCCCTACAATTGCAGCTAGAATATCCAAAGGTATTTTTTGGTATTATCTAGAACCAGTTTATAAAGCACCCATTATAGAAAAAGATACAAAACTATTAAAGTATATGTCGAAAAAGGATTTATATAAAAGTAGTTTTCGCGTATTATATTCAGAAAAAAGTATACATGTTGAATTATTTCATTCATTGACTGATGGTAAAGGTGGCATGGTATTTTTGAAATCATTAGTTTATGAATATCTTAAACGAAAAGAAGGCCTACATTTAAAAGATAGAGAAGATATATTAGATACTAATGAGCATCCTAGTAAAGATGAAATAGCAGACAACTACAAAGATATTAAAATAAAACAAAAAAATAAAGTTACTTTTAAGAATAACCAAGTGTACCAATTAAAAGGGAAAACAATAAACAAATTAAAAACAGAAAAATATATTATTGATATAGTAGATATAAAGAAAATAGCTAAAGACATGAATATAAGTTTAACTGTTTTAGTAGCTTCAATGATAATTATGGGGCTAATAAATTTGCAAAAAGAGGAAATGAAAACACAAAGTCAGAAAGATATTAAAATCTTCTTGCCTATTGATTTAAGAAATGTGTTCCATAAAAATACGTTACGTAATTTTGTCCTCTATATGAAACCTCAAATTAATCCTAAAGTTCAAGATTATACTTTGAATGAAATTATTAAAATTATTGATAATCAACTTAAGTCAGGATTATCGGAAGATAATTTACGAACAAGGATTCAGAAAAATGTGAGCATACAGAATAGTATATTCATTAAAATGATGCCATTATTTATCAAGCAATATTTTCTTAAGCGTTCATTTTTATTTAGCGAAAAAACAACATGCTTAACTCTGTCGAATTTAGGATTAATTCGAATGCCAACGGAAATGGATAAATATATAGATAGAGTAGACTGTATACTTAACACTCGATCACGAACGCCATACAACTGCAGTATGTTAAGTTATGATAATAAGTTATATATAAATTTAGTTAGAGACATTGAACAACCGTTATTGGAATTGGAAATAAATAAGTTATTAAAACAATTAAATATTAAGTATGAAGTAGAGAGTAATGAGTACTAAAAACTAACTTTATATCAAAAGGAGACAAACTAATACAGTTATTACTTAGTTTGTCTTTTGTCGTTGAAAAAATAATATAACGATTATATAAATTAAAACATCCATCGGTTTTGATAGTCTGAATATTTTCCCAGATTATTAAATTATTAAAACGGGTAGAAATAGAAAGTAACGAATATAAAATCAACTTGTTTATGCTGATTTTTAAATACATGGAAGAAGGGAAGGATTATGAATGACAATGTATGATGAGTTTCGTTTAAATGATGGATCAACTTTACCTCATATAGGATTAGGAACGGTGAATATTCAAGGCGGAAAAGGCGTTAATCAAGTAATAAATGCAATTGATATAGGCTATAGCTTAATAGATACTTCAACTAATTATAACAATGAAGGTATGGTAGGCGAAGCAATTCGTCGTTCGTCAATTCCTCGAGAACAGATTTATGTAAGTGCTAAATTACCAGGCGCTGCTCATGAATATGATAAAGCGATTAATCTAATTCAAGAGTCACTTTATCGTACTGGGTTAGATTATTTTGACAAATACTTAATACATTGGCCGAATCCGAAACAAGGTAAATTCGTTGAGGCCTGGAAAGCATTAGTCGATGCACAGAAATATGGTTTAATTAAAACAATTGGTGTTTCTAATTTTATGCCTGAACATTTAGATGAAATTATTGAAGCAACAGGAGTGACACCAGCTACCAATCAAATAGAGATACAACCGTATTTCAATAATAAAGATTTAATAGCAGAAAATGATAAAAGAGGTATTTTATCAGAAGCATGGAGTCCTTTAGGACGTGAAATTAATGATGTTCTTACGAATGATACGATTAAAGCTATTGCTGATAAATATGATCGTACGCCCGCTCAAGTGATTATTAACTGGGTTAATCAAAACCACGTATTTCCAATTGTTAAATCGAGTGATGACGTACATCAACAAGAAAATTATAATTATCTTGACTTTGAATTAGAACAAGAAGACTTAGATAAGATTGATGCTTTAGATCAAGGTGAAAGCGGTCGTGTTGAAGGTCAAAATCCGCGTGAATATGAAGAGTTTGTTTAAGCATTTAAATCAACATTATATATTAATGACATCCTGTTCTTATGAAGGGATGTCTTTTTTTACATATGACATATTTGTTTTATGGAGTACATTAATCTTCCGGTATGCGTCAAGGTAATGTATAATCAAGATGTTATATAAGGAGGATTATATATTGGGAAGTATCTTATTAATCGGGTTATTGTTACCTGTAGTGTATCTTATGCAACTTACCAAAAAGCGCCAAGCAATTAATTTGAAAAGAACAGGTATTGCCATAGTTGTTTCAGTTATAGGGGTTGTAATTACAACTATTTTATTCGTTGTATTTAATCACACCTCAACTTCGATATGGATTTATTTATTGAGTGCTATAGCGGTAGCGATCATATGGGCACTATTATTAAGTGGCTGTTATTATGTTTATCAAGTGTTAAGTAATGGTGTAGGAAAGTAAGTAAATGACAAGTTTCTATAGTATATGTTAAGTTTTGTAAGTGGTAATTTGTAATTTTTACATATTTGAAGTAAAAGTATAAAATTTTTAAATCTAATAGTACAAAAAATGCGCTTAATGGATAATTTAATCCTTAAGCGCTAAAATTTTAATTTATGAAATTGAAATAAGTGTTAAAATTCTCCATTAACCAAAGAATACCTTGGTAACCCAAATATATACATAACACAATAATCCCAATATATATTATAAATCTTAAAATTGATAAACCTACTCTAAATAGTAGTATGACTAAGAGTGCAAGCAGGATTATAGATAAAATACTCATTCTGTATTCACTCCCTTTAAAAACATTGTACTATGAAAATATGGCATATGCATCAGTCTATAGTTAAGTTTTAAATACTTCTAGAGACTGATGATAATTCGACCGTGAAAAATTATAATTTAGAGTGACTTAATAGGAGGATGGTTCATGCGGTTTATTTTCAGTATTGTTAAAAACATTATAGCTGTCATAGCGATAGTAGCAATTGTACTTTTCGCATTAAAATATGCACCTTTTTTAAAAGACCAAGAATGGAACCCAGTACATGACGATAAGCCATCTATGAATAATGAAGCACCCCAACAAAATTTGACAGGTGGCAAACGGTATTCAGTAGAAGATAATGACATCCTTAATAATGTACCATTTAGTCAAACGAAAAATGTGTTTGATTGGATTAATAAAAAAGAGTTTATGTCAGTTTCAGGTTTAGAAAGAATGGGTTATACTGATGAATACTTGGCTGGTCAACGTGGCGATGAGTTTATTATCTATAAATTTGGCTCAGATTCACTTCGTGTTTATAAGACAGAAATCGAAATGGAACAAGATTTAAATCAATTAGGAGCGCATATTGAACTACAACCACAATCTAACTACGAGTAATGCGTTTGAATTATAGGGTAAAATGCGTTAGCCTTAAATAAGTAAAAACGTTAAAGGTTGGTGTCCAATTATGAGTGAACAGTCTAAAGATAAGAAAATGGCTGAGCAAGCTAAAGCACAAAATTTATTTGCACGTTGGCGTAAAAAAGAAACATTATATGAAGAAGATGAGAAAAAAGCTAAAAAATCAACTGACGATAACAATTCAGATGAAAAAGAAAATAACTAAAGTAAGTTTACGTCTCTTATGGTAGAGGCGTTTTTTTATGCTTTAAACCTTAAAGGCAATTGTAATTCTTATATGAGCATATATAAAAAGATTAAGTGTATAAGCCATAAATGCATGTGTTTGCCTCAAAAAGTATTTAAACTTAATTTTTAAACAAAAATAATATATTAATTACTATTCAGAAAATCAAAACTTTTTAATACACTATTGACTGTAAGTATTGTTATAATACAATGTATCGTTTAATTTATTTCATTTTAATCAAAACATGAAGTGTATTCGCTTAATCTAGTTAAACTAGTGATTCAACGTAGGATAAATTTTGTTGTGGAATATTAGGGTTCGTGCTTTATTTCGTAACACTAGTGATATAAAATGATAATAAGAATATAAAATAGTTGGTTAATAGAGGTGTTCAGGTTGTCAAAGTTTTTTAAAAACAACAAATTGATTGTTATACTGTGTGCAATCATTGTGTTTATAGCCTTAATTGGTGTATCTTTGCGTTCACAAACGCAATCACCAGTAGAACAGTATGTAGGAGATACTGTTGCTTTTGGTCAAAAAGCAGTCAGCTATCCTGTACATTTTGTAACAGGATCTATCGGTAATCTCTTTGCAAAAGAAAGTTCAGAAGAACAAAGTAGTAAGGTAAAGCAATTAGAAGCTGAAAATGAAAGACTAAAAGCAGAAAATAAAACTTACAAAAAAGAATTAGATATTGAAGATATTTCAAAATATGAACCGATTTCTGGCACAGTACTATCTAGAAATCCTGACCAATGGATGAATACATTGGTTATAAACCAAGGTTCTAAAGATGGAATAGAAAACAATATGGCTGTGATGACTTCAGAAGGATTAGTTGGCCGCATCTCTAAAGTAAATCAATTCTCGTCTCAAGTAGATTTAATCTCAACGAACACTCGTGCTAATCGATTGTCTGTAAACATCCAACATGATGGAGAAAACGTTTTTGGTTTAATAGATCATTATGATGCTAAGAATGAAGAACTTGTAATTACAGATATAAATAATAAAGATAGTATTAAAAAAGGAGATAAAGTTGTTACGAGCGGCTTAGCAGATCAACTTCCTAGCAGTATTTACATAGGTGAAGTATCTAAAGTTGAAAATGATGAGTACGGTTTATCTAAAGAAGTAAGAGTGAAGACAGCTGCAAGTTTAGCAGACTTAAACCACGTCTATGTTGCTAAAAGAGACCCTAAAACAATACCAGATAATGAAAGCGGGGATAATTAATGCGCGCATTATACTACTTTCTTATTGGTATTGTATTGTTTTATATTGATACTGCAATTGGACTTGTTATACCAATGCAAATAGGAGATAAAGATATTATTTTCGTGCCACATTTAACGATCATGTACATTTTGATGCTAAGTGTGTATAGAAGTTTTGGTGTAGCGATGGTTTTATCAGTAGTATTAGGCCTAATTACAGATTTATATTTCGGCAGTTTTTATGGTCTATATCTATTTGGCTATATTTTATTTGTAGTCATCATGGACTTTTTCTTCAAAACATTTTATAGAGATCATACAATGCTGTTTATCATTATTGTACTTAGTACAGTCTTCTTAGAAATTTATGTAGCAATTATGTATAGTATTTTAGGGCTTATTAATTTTGTGTTTATAGATTTTATTATATTTAGATTAATACCTACATTTATATTAAATTTAATTTTACTTACAATTTTATTCCCAATTATTATGAAATTCCTAAGAAAAGTGCAATTGAAGATTGACAGTAAGAAATCCTAATGCTAAAATGCAGTAGTTGAGTAGTTCATAGCTACATACAACCGCTCAGATTCAGGTTCAAGTACATTTATGTCACCTGCATTTGGCGTGACTTAAAATTATAGGAGGTGCAAAGTATGTTTGCTATTATCGAAACAGGTGGAAAACAATTAAAAGTTGAAGAAGGACAAGAAATCTTCGTTGAAAAATTAAATTTAAACGAAGGTGATACATTCACTTTTGACAAAGTATTATTTGTAGGTGGAGACTCAGTTAAAGTTGGTGCGCCAACAGTTGAGGGTGCTACTGTTACTGCTACTGCTAATAAAGAAGGACGCGGTAAAAAAATCACTGTATTCACTTACAGACGTCGTAAAGACTCAAAACGTAAAAAAGGTCATCGTCAACCTTACACTAAATTAACTATCGACAAAATCAACGCTTAATCATGATTACTGTTGATGTTACATTGAACGAAGCTGGTCAAGTAACTGATGTTATTATGGATGGTCATGCAGAACATGGCGAATACGGGCATGATATAGTTTGTGCTGGTGCATCCGCAGTTATTTTCGGAAGCGTTAATGCTATCATGGGATTAACAAGCGAAAAGCCAGACATTGATTACAATGATGACGGTGGACATTTCCACGTAAGAAGTGTCGATGCTACAAATGAAAAAGCGCAATTAATTCTTCAGGCAATGTTAGTATCATTGCAAACAATTGAAGAAGAATATAAAGAAAATATCAGACTAAATTATAAGTGAGGTGCAACCCAATGTTAAAATTAAACTTACAATTCTTCGCATCTAAAAAAGGGGTAAGTTCTACAAGAAACGGACGTGACTCTGAGTCAAAACGTTTAGGTGCTAAACGTGCTGATGGTCAATACGTTACAGGTGGATCAATTTTATTCCGCCAACGTGGTACTAAAATCTATCCTGGTGAAAATGTTGGTCGTGGTGGCGACGATACATTATTCGCTAAAATCGACGGCGTTGTTAAATTTGAACGTAAAGGTCGCGACAAAAAACAAGTTTCTGTTTACGCAGCAGCTGAGTAGTTTTTGTCACCATTAACACCAGAAGTTATGACTTCTGGTGTTAATTTTTTTGTCTTTATTTTCTAGTAGGCAAGATAATGATATAATATAAAAGATATGGAAATTAAGTTTTTAGAAAAAGAGGTGAAATCATGTTTGTCGATCAAGTTAAAATATCACTCAAAGCAGGTGATGGCGGTAATGGTATAACAGCCTATCGTAGAGAGAAATATATTCCATTTGGTGGCCCAGCTGGTGGCGACGGTGGTAATGGTGCGTCAATTATATTTGAAGTTGATGAAGGGTTAAGAACTTTATTAGACTTTAGATATCAAACACATTTCAAGGCTAATAGAGGTGGCGCTGGTCAAACAAGTAATATGCATGGTAAAAATGCAGATCACTTAGTTTTAAAAGTACCGCCAGGCACAATTGTGAAAAATGTTGAAACAGAGGAAGTTGTTGCAGATTTAGTTGAAGATGGTCAACGTGCAACTGTAGCTAAGGGTGGTCGTGGAGGCCGAGGTAACTCTCGTTTCGCTTCTCCAAGAAACCCTGCACCTGATTTTAGTGAAAATGGAGAACCAGGTGAAGAAATAGAGGTTACGCTAGAGTTAAAATTGCTAGCCGATGTAGGATTAGTAGGTTTTCCGAGTGTGGGTAAATCTACCTTACTCTCAATAGTATCTAAAGCCAAACCGAAAATTGGTGCATATCATTTCACTACAATTAAACCTAACTTAGGTGTTGTTTCCACAAAAGATCAAAGAAGTTTTGTAATGGCAGATTTACCTGGTCTTATTGAAGGTGCGTCTGAAGGTGTAGGATTAGGTCATCAATTTTTAAAACACGTTGAGAGAACAAAAGTTATTGTTCATATGATTGATATGAGTGGCTCTGAAGGTCGCGATCCATTTGAAGATTATAAAGTAATTAATGAAGAATTAAGTGCTTATGAACATCGTCTAGAAGAGAGACCTCAAATCGTTGTAGCAAATAAGATGGATATGCCAAATGCTGAAGATAACTTAGAAATTTTTAAAGAAGAATTGAATGATGATAGTATTCATATTATTCCTTTATCTACAGTAATGCATGATCATATAGACGAACTCTTATATGCAATTGCAGATAAATTAGAAGAAGTGAAAGACATTGACTTTAGTAAAGATGAAGAGGAAGACTTGGGTGTTAACAGAGTGTTGTATAAACATACGCCAAGTCAAGATAACTTCACAATTACTAGAGATGATGATGCTGCATACGTTGTAAGTGGTAAAGCAATTGAAAGAATGTTCAAGATGACTGACTTCAATAGTGACCCGGCAGTACGTAGATTCGCACGTCAAATGCGCTCTATGGGCATTGATGAGGCGTTGAGAGCACGCGGTTGTGAAAATGGTGATATTGTAAGGATACTTGGCGGAGAATTTGAATTTGTTGAATAGGAGTGCTTAATTTGGACAAAAAAGACTATAAAAAGTTTTATTTAATTAGAGAAGATGTTTTACCAGAATCAGTTGTAAAAACTTTAAAAATTAAAGATGTATTAAAAAATGATCCGTCATTGTCCATATTTGAAGCAGTCAAACAGTTTGATTTATCTAGAAGTGCATTTTATAAATATCGAGATACTATATTTCCGATTGATGAAAAAATGGAATCAACGAGAGAGTTTACATTAATATTGTATGTCAATGATATCGTAGGCATGTTGGCACAAGTATTAAATACATTATCTAGTTTACAGTTATCTGTATTAACCATTCACCAAAGTATTCCAATGGATGGAAGAGCAACAATCACACTTTCATTAGATGCCAAGGGTACGGATTTAGAAATTGATGATGTAATGGAAGCTTTAAAAATTATTGATCATATTTCTAAAGTTGAATTAATTAGTATGACTATATAAGGAAGTGTAAACTTGTACGCATATATTAAAGGCACATTAACAGTATTGAATCCTACACACGTGGTGGTTGAAGCATCAGGTGTAGGATATGAGATTCAAACACCTAATTCTTATCGTTTTCAAAAACAAATGGATCAAGAAGTTGTGATTCACACTTCACTTATCGTAAGAGAAGATGCACAGTTGCTCTATGGCTTTATAAATCAAGAAGAAAAAGATATGTTTTTAAGCTTGATAAAAGTAACTGGCATAGGTCCGAAATCTGCACTAGCTATTTTAGCAAGTAGTTCTCCGAATGACGTCAAAATTGCCATCGAGAATGAAAATGATGCTTATTTAACACAATTCCCTGGAATAGGTAAAAAAACTGCACGCCAAATTGTCTTGGATCTTAAAGGTAAAGTGCAGATTAACGAAGTAGATAGCAGTCAGCTATTAAACATGGGAATTGATAGTAATGGTGCAACTGCTATTGTTAAAGAAGCAATGCTAGCACTAGAAGCATTAGGTTATTCTAAACGTGAATTGACTAAAGTCGAAAAAACATTAACTAAAGAATCATTTGAATCTGTCGATGATGCAGTTAAAAGAGGTTTACAATTACTTATATCATAAATATTACTATATTTAAAAAGGGGGGAATGTAATGGATGATAGAATGGTAGACCAATCAGTACATGAAGAGGAATCTTCATTTGAACTTTCTTTACGACCAACAAGGTTACGTCAATATATTGGACAATCAGCGATTAAATCGAATTTAGAAGTGTTTATTAAAGCAGCTAAAATGAGACAAGAGCCGTTAGATCATGTCCTATTATTTGGTCCCCCTGGATTAGGTAAAACGACTTTGTCTAATATCATTGCGAATGAAATGGAAGTAAATATTAGAACGATTTCTGGGCCATCTGTAGAACGACCAGGTGATTTAGCGGCGATTCTTTCTAGTTTACAACCGGGAGATGTTTTATTTATTGATGAAATTCACAGGTTAAGTAGTGTTGTTGAAGAAGTATTATATCCTGCAATGGAAGATTTCTTTTTGGACATCGTTATTGGTAAAGGAGAAGAAGCAAGAAGTATTCGTATAGACTTGCCTCCATTTACTTTAATAGGTGCTACTACAAGAGCAGGTAGCTTAACGGCTCCTTTACGTGATAGATTCGGTGTTCATCTCAGATTAGAGTATTACGAAGAACCTGAATTAGAAGAAATCATTGTGCGTACTGCTGAAGTATTGGGAACGTCTATCGATAAAGAAAGTGCAACGGAATTAGCTAAACGTAGTCGAGGTACGCCAAGGGTTGCCAATCGTTTGTTAAAACGTGTACGTGATTTTCAACAAGTGAAGGAAGATGAATCAATTAGCATAGATACTACAAAGCAATCTCTGCAGTTATTACAAGTAGATGATGAAGGGCTAGATTACATTGATCATAAAATGATGAATTGTATATTGCAGCAGTATAAAGGCGGACCTGTTGGTTTGGATACGATAGCTGTTTCTATTGGTGAGGAACGCATTACAATTGAAGATGTATATGAACCCTTTTTAATTCAAAAAGGATTCATTGAGCGTACGCCTAGAGGGCGGAAAGCGACACCTTATGCATTTGAACATTTTAGTAAGAATGGAAAGAGGGAATAAGCTTGGATATTGAAGCATTTGATTATCATTTGCCTGAAGCATTGATAGCACAAACACCTCTGAAAAACAGAGATGAGAGTAGATTATTAGTTCTTGGCAGACAAACTGGTGATATTGAACATAAACATTTTAAAGATGTCATTGATTACTTAGATAAAGGTGACACGCTTGTATTAAACGATACAAGAGTAATGCCAGCTCGTTTGTTTGGTTTGAAAGAAGAAACCGGTGCAAAAGTAGAGATGCTAATGCTGTCACAAATCTCTGGTAATGATTGGGAAGTATTATTAAAACCTGCAAAAAGAATCAAAGTTGGTAACAAATTATCGTTCGGTGATGGCAAAATAGTTGCTGAGTGTATTGAGGAGTTAAATCAAGGTGGTCGTATAATGAGACTACATTACGAGGGCATATTACAAGAGCGCTTAGATGAGCTTGGTGAAATGCCGTTACCTCCTTATATTAAAGAGCGCTTAGATGATCAAGATCGTTATCAAACTGTTTATGCCAAAGCATCTGGTTCTGCAGCAGCACCAACAGCAGGGTTACATTTTACTGACGAATTATTAAATCGTATAAAAGAAAAAGGTATTAACATCGCATTCATTACACTACATGTTGGTTTAGGTACATTTAGACCTGTAAGTGTAGATAATATTGACGATCATGAAATGCACAGTGAATATTATCAAATGGACCAAGAAACAGCGAAGTTGTTAAATGAAACCAAGTCTAAAGGACATCGTGTAATTTCTGTAGGTACAACTTCAACTAGAACATTAGAAACGATTATGCAAACAAATGAGGCATTTGAAGCTCAAAGCGGCTGGACAGATATCTTTATCTTCCCAGGCTATACATTTAAGGCAATTGATGGTTTAATTACAAACTTTCATTTACCAAAATCAACGCTTGTAATGCTAGTATCTGCTTTCAGTAGTAGAGATTATATTTTAAATGCATATCAACAAGCGGTAAAATCAGAATACAGATTCTTTAGTTTCGGAGATGCAATGTTAATTATTTAGGGAATGAAAGGAGATTTTATATGCCAGCAGTAACGTATGAGCATATTAAAACTTGTAAGCAATCAGGTGCGCGTTTAGGTATTGTACACACACCTCATGGATCATTTGAAACACCGATGTTTATGCCAGTAGGAACAAAAGCAACTGTTAAAACAATGAGTCCAGAAGAATTACATCAGATGGAAGCGAAAATCATTTTAGGGAATACTTATCATTTGTGGTTACAGCCAGGAAATGATATTATCAAAAAGAGTGGGGGCTTACATCAGTTCATGAACTGGAATGGTCCTATACTGACTGATTCTGGCGGTTTCCAAGTATTTAGCTTAAGTAATTTGAGAAACATTACTGAAAAAGGCGTAGAGTTTCGTCATCATAAAAATGGATCGAAACTATTTTTGAGTCCTGAGAAAGCTACAGAGATTCAAAATGATCTAGGTTCAGATATTATGATGGCATTTGACGAATGTCCTCCAATGCCTGCCGAATATAAATATGTGAAAGATTCTATTGAAAGAACCACTAGATGGGCTGAGAGATGTTTGAAAGCACATAAGAGACCTGAAGATCAAGCTTTGTTTGGTATTATACAAGGCGGAGAATATAAAGATCTTAGAAAACAAAGTGCTGAGGAATTAGTTGCTTTAGATTTTCCAGGATATGCAATTGGTGGCTTGTCTGTAGGAGAGCCTAAGCCAGTAATGTACGATATGGTGACGCATACTGAACAATTTATGCCGAAGGATAAACCGCGTTATTTAATGGGTGTGGGTTCACCAGATGCATTGATTGAATGTAGTATTCGAGGTATAGACATGTTTGACTGTGTACTACCAACACGTATCGCACGTAACGGTACTTGTATGACTTCACATGGACGAGTGACTATTAAAAATGCTAAATATGCAGAAGATTTAGGACCACTTGACGAAAATTGTGACTGCTATACTTGTAAAAATTATAGTAGAGCTTACATAAGACATTTAATTAAAGCAGAAGAAACTTTTGGTATCCGTCTTACTACTTATCATAATTTACATTTCTTGCTAAAATTAATGGAAAATGTACGACAAGCTATTCGTGAAGATCGTCTTCTTGATTTTAAAGAAGAATTCTTTGAACAGTATGGACTTAATGTAGACAACCCAAAAAACTTTTAACAAGGGAGAAATAAAATAATGCAATTTACTTCATTAATATTACCAATTTTATTATTAGCATTAATGTGGTTTTTCTTAATCAGACCACAACAAAAAAGAGCGAAAGAGCATCGTGAAATGATTAGCCAAGTAAGTTCTGGCCAACATGTAACTACAATCGGTGGTATCAAAGGTACTGTTCGTGCAGTAGATGAAACTACAGTAGTATTAACTTTAAATGGCAACGGTACTGAAATCACTTTAGAAAAACCTGCTATAAAACAAGTTGATCCTTCATAATAAAGTAAAGAACTGATATGAAAATATCAGTTCTTTTTTTATTAGCATATTCTACTGATACATTAATGGAAATCATATATACTTTCTTAAACAATATGCTGATATAGTGTTATAATTTAAAATGACCTAGTATATAATCATCATAGCTTAACGTATAAACGAGTAATATTCTTGTAACAATTTAAAAAGTTAATAACGCTTACAATTAAGTTATGAATACAAAATAGTTGAGTTAGTTTTTACACACGTTGTAATATGTTAAGATAATAAGGTCGTTTAGAAGAACGTATAGATTGTATAAAATTGCATTAAAATGATTTAATCAAGTATTCTTATAACATAAGCTTACAATGAGGTGTTTAAGTGAAGAAGAGTAGTAGAATAGTTGCATTCATAGTGTTGGTAGCTCTGTTGTTGGGAGCTATGGCATTTACTTATAAGAGTGTAGTTAAAGACGTTAGTCTTGGTTTAGACTTACAAGGTGGATTTGAGGTCTTATATCAAGTAGATCCTTTACAAAAAGATGATAAAATTGACGATAAAGCGGTTAAATCAACAGCGAAAACGCTTGAAAATCGTGTCAACGTCTTAGGTGTTTCCGAACCGAAAATTCAAGTCGAAGATAAAAATAGAATTCGTGTTCAACTTGCTGGTGTTAAAAACCAGTCTGAAGCTCGAGAGGTATTATCATCACAAGCAAATTTAACAATTCGTGATGCAGATGACAATATCAAATTGACTGGTAAAGATATTCAGCAAGGTTCAGCAAAACAAGAATTCAAAGAGAATACGAATCAACCAGCAGTTACTTTCCAATTAAAAGATAGTGATAAATTTAAAAAAGTAACTGAAGAAATTTCGAAAAAAGATGAAAACGTCATGGTTGTTTGGTTAGATTACGAAAAAGGTGATTCTTACCATAAAGAAGTGACTAAAAAAGATCCGAAATTCGTTTCAGCTGCTTCAGTAGATAAACCAATTAACTCTGATAGTGTTGAAATTTCAGGTGGATTTAACGGTGAAGAAGGTATTAAAGAGGCAAAACAAATTGCTGATTTACTAAATGCCGGTTCCTTACCAGTAGATTTAAATGAGATTTATTCTAATTCAGTTGGTGCACAATTTGGTCAAGATGCATTAGATAAAACAGTATTTGCTGCTGTAATTGGTATCGCAGTAATTTATCTATTCATGTTAGGTTTCTACCGTTTGCCAGGCTTAGTAGCAATTATTGCACTAACGGTATATATATACTTAACAATGGTAGCATTTAACTTTATATCTGGTGTACTTACATTACCAGGTTTAGCAGCTTTAGTGTTAGGTGTCGGTATGGCTGTCGATGCGAACATTATAATGTATGAGCGGATTAAAGATGAGCTCAAAATTGGACGGACGCTTAAACAAGCTTATAAAAAAGCGAATAAGAGTTCTTTCTTAACCATTTTCGATGCACAGTTAACAACTGTTATCGCAGCCGCAGTATTGTTCTTCTTTGGTGAAAGTTCAGTTAAAGGTTTCGCGACTATGTTACTTATCGGTATTTTAATGATCTTTGTAACAGCAGTATTCCTATCAAGATGGTTATTATCACTACTTGTGTCATCTAATTACTTCAAAAAATCATATTGGTTATTTGGTGTAAACAAGAAAGACATTCATAATATCAATGAAGAAAAAGATATTCATGATTTGAGAACACCATATGAGCGCTGGGACTTTATGAAATTAGCGAAACCATTGTTATCATTAAGTATCCTTATAATCATTGTTGGTGCCATCATTCTCTTCATTTTTAAATTAAATTTAGGTATTGACTTCACTAGTGGTACGAGAGTTGATTTTGAATCTGAAAATAAAGTGTCAGAGGAAAAAATAACTCAAACACTTGAAGATAAAGATTTCAAACCATCTCAGGTTTCTTTAGGTGAAAATGGGCAAAATGCAACCGTGCAATTTAAAAATGATTTATCTAAAGATGAAGTTGCTAAAATTAAGAGTACTATAGATAATGAGTTTGGTAATGATCCAACAGTCAATACAGTTTCACCAGTGATTGGTCAAGAACTTGCTAAAAACGCTATGTTTGCACTCGTATATGCTGCTATTGGTATTATTATCTATACTACATTTAGATTTGAATGGCGTATGGGACTATCATCAGTACTAGCACTACTACATGATGCATTTATCATTGTTGCTGTATTTAGTTTATTTAGATTAGAGGTAGATATTACCTTTATCGCAGCAGTATTGACGATTATTGGTTACTCTATCAATGATACGATAGTTACATTCGATAGGGTCCGAGAAAACTTACACAAATTAAAAGTGATTACGAAGAAATCTCAAATAGACGATATTGTTAATAGATCGATTCGTCAGACAATGACACGTTCTATTAATACTGTTTTAACAGTAGTTATCGTAGTTATTTCATTACTTGCATTTGGTTCACCAAGTATCTTTAACTTCTCATTAGCCTTACTCATCGGTCTGATTTCAGGTGTGTTCTCATCTGTATTTATCGCAGTGCCGTTATGGGGCATTATGAAGAAACGTCAACTTAAAAAATCAGATGATCATAAGATTGTCGTCTATAAAGAGAAAAAATCAAATGATGAAAAAATCTTAGTATAAGTTGCACAGGGTGTAAGTACTTTGAATCTAGTGAAAACTATAGCTAAAATATTTTAAATAAAGTGAAACAGCTCGAATTAAAAATTCGGGCTGTTTTTTTATGAGTTTAAAAAAGGTATTAATGAATATAGTAATTTTAAATACGAATGATGGTTATTAAGCTAAAGTATAGTGCTTTTCATGTTAAGATGTATTTGTGAATTTTTTAAAAAATATGGTATTCGCTGTATAAATATAATAGAAAGTCTTATTTAAATGTAAGTACTTTTTATTTTCGAATATCTTTTGTATAATTGCTTGTGGAAATGAGGGAGAATAGTATGATTAAATCCAAGTATACTTGGGATGTTAACGCACCAGAAACTGAGATTACAGAGGAAGTTTCATCAGAATTAAAGCTAACTCCTATTGTAAAGAAAATCTTAGAAAGTAAAGGATTAACTGATAAACCATCAATTGAGGCTTTGTTAAAAGGCACTCAAGTCACACATGATCCATTATTAATGAGCGATATGACTAAAGCTGTCGAACGTATTAATTTGGCGATAGATCAAAATCAAAAGATTTTAGTGTATGGTGATTATGATGCAGATGGTGTAACGTCTACAACTATACTCGTAAACACGTTAAAAGAGTTGGGCGCACATGTAGGTTGGTATATACCGAATCGTTTCTCTGAAGGTTATGGTCCAAATGAAATGGCGTTCAAAAATGCTTATGAAGAAGAGATTTCACTCATTATTACTGTAGATAATGGCATACAAGGCCATGAAGAAATACAAATGGTGCAAGATTTAGGTGTCGACGTAATTGTGACAGACCATCACGAAATTGGTAGAACAATGCCTAATGCTTATGCAATTGTACATCCGATGCATCCGGAATTTGATTATCCATTCAAATATTTATGTGGTGCAGGCGTAGCTTATAAATTAGCACAGAATTTATTGGATGAGCCACCTGCATATTTCCTTGGCTTAGTTGCTATAGGAACAATTGCTGATTTAGTGTCTTTAACGGATGAAAATCGAACTTTAGTTCAACAAGGATTAGAAGTTCTTAATGATCATTGTCCACCATCTATAAGGGCGATTTTAAAACAAGCTGGTTACAGTGATGAAATTAATGAAGAAACAATCGGTTTTATCATCGGCCCTCGTTTAAACGCAGTAGGTAGACTTGAAGATGCTGCGCTTGCTGCAGAATTATTAATGGCTGAAACAGATGAAGAAGCTGATTTTTTAGCTGAACAAGTTGAATTCTTTAATCAAGAGCGTAAAGATATCGTTGCACAAATTTCTGAAGAAGCATTACAAGTTGCTGAAACACAAGTACAACAAGGCGCTAAATTTTTATTATTAGCTGAACCTAATTGGCATGAAGGTGTTTTAGGCATAGTGGCTTCTAAAGTTGTAGAAACGTATAGTTTACCAACGCTTATATTAAATGTCGATGAGGCGCAAGGCCATGCAAAAGGCTCAGCTCGTAGCATAGCTCAAGTCTCAATGTTCGAAGTTTTGAATGCACATGGTGATTTAATTTCGAAATTTGGTGGTCATCATATGGCTGCAGGTGTAACGATGCCTATAGAACACATTGAAACACTGAGACAAGGATTAAATGATTGGATGACTCAACTTGCTGAAACAACATCACTTGAGCCACGTAAAAAAGTAGATGTTAAAATTTCAGAAGCTGATATAACAATAAAAAATATTCAAGATATTCAAAGACTACGCCCTTTTGGTACAGACTTTTCTAGTCCATGCTTTGAATTACAAGATGTTAATGTCAATCAAGCAAAAGGAATTGGCCAAGAACAGAAACATCTCAAACTCGTAATGGGTGAAAGTCAATTACAGGCTATCTTTTGGCAAAACGGGCACCTTGTTAAAGAATTAGGAGAACAACAACCGATTAATTGTATTGGTACGTTGCAGATTAATGAATGGAATGGTTTTCAATCTCCTCAATTCATGATACAAGACTTATCAAGTAATAACTTACAAATTCTTGATTATCGAAGTAAAAGTAAAGTGAGTGGCTTTGAGCAAAATTCAACGGATGTAGCTTATCTTATTCATAAAAAAAGCGAAAAACTAGGCGAGAATTATTACTTTTATGGTGATGAAATTCAGCAAAATTATGATAAATATGTGTTCCGTGATTTGCCTGCTTCGATACAAGAAATCAAAGATACTTTGAAAACTGTGGAGGTTTCCCAAATTTACCTTGTTTTAAATCATGAACGCTCGATTTATTTCGAAGGCATGCCCAAAATGGAAACATTCAAACAATGCTTTAAAGCATTAGCTACGAAAAAAGAAACTAATTTAGCTAAAGATGGTATGCAACTTTGCCAATACTTAAATATACAGTCTAGTATGCTTAAATTCATCTTGAAAGTTTTCCTTGATTTAGAGTTTATCAAAGATGAAAATGGTATAATTAAGATAAATAGCGACTCCACTAAGAAAGCAATTGAATCGAGTAAGTATTATCAAGGTCGTTTGGAAAGAATTGAAGTTGAAAAAATGTTGCTTTATGAAGATTTTAATAATTTAAAGCAATGGATTAAGTCTGAACTGGTAGATAAATAGGAGGAAGTTTGAATGGATTTAAAACAGTATGTGTCGGAAGTAGAAGATTGGCCAAAGCCTGGAGTTAACTTTAAAGATATTACAACAATTATGGATAACGGTGAGGCATTTGGTTATGCTACAGATCAAATTGTCCATTATGCTAAAGACCGTGATGTAGATGTGATAGTTGGACCAGAAGCGCGTGGCTTTATCATAGGTTGCCCAGTAGCTTATTCAATGGGTATTGGTTTTGCGCCAGTTAGAAAAGAAGGCAAATTACCAAGAGAAGTAATTCGCTACGAATACGATTTAGAATATGGGACAAATGTGCTAACAATGCATAAAGATGCGCTTAAACCAGGTCAACGTGTGTTAATTACCGATGACTTATTAGCTACGGGTGGAACGATTGAAGCGGCAATTAAACTTGTTGAACAATTAGGTGGCATCGTTGTAGGTATTGCATTTATCATTGAACTTAAATATCTTAACGGTATTGAAAAAATAGAAGATTACGACGTAATGAGTTTAATCTCATACGACGAATAAAATATAATAGTAAGATAACGAAAGAAGCTCAGACATGTACTTATGTCCTAGCTTCTTTTTTTATTTAAGATATATATAATGTATACATTAGAGCGAATCGTCGGTGAGTTACCTAAAACCTTTTGTCTTAAGCTATGTCATTTTTTTGGAATTTTAAAACATTTGAGTCTTTCATATTAATGACATACACTTGAACACACTATATAATATTTAAAAATAAACTTTATTTTCCCAATACGCACATGAACTCATTTATTTATTTAATAACATGTAGTATCATATAACTATTATACAAAATTTGACCTAATAAAATGAAAATACGTTACAATCGTAGTTAAATAAAATTAGATAAAGCTAACGAAATATAATACTGGGTATCTAATAACGATTAATATTTAGTATAGGGGTGTCTTAAGTGAACAATGAATATCCATATAGTGCTGATGAAGTACTATCCAAAGCCAAATCATATTTGTCAAAAGAAGATTATGAATATGTGTTAAAAAGTTATCATATTGCTTATGAGGCACATGAAGGTCAATTTCGAAAAAATGGTTTACCATACATAATGCATCCAATTCAAGTTGCTGGCATATTAACTGAAATGCATTTAGATGGGCCAACAATTGTTGCGGGATTTTTACATGACGTAATCGAGGATACACCATATACATTTGATGATGTTCAAGGTATGTTCAATGAAGAAATTGCAGTTATTGTAGAAGGTGTAACAAAATTAAAAAAAGTGAAATATCGTTCGAAAGAAGAACAGCAAGCGGAGAATCATCGAAAACTATTTATCGCAATTGCTAAAGACGTACGTGTGATTTTAGTTAAATTGGCAGACCGTTTACATAATATGAGAACAATAAAACCGATGCCAAGAGAAAAACAAATTAGAATTTCTAAAGAGACACTCGAAATTTATGCACCTTTGGCTCATAGATTAGGTATCAATACCATTAAATGGGAATTGGAAGATACAGCGCTTAGATACATAGATAGCGTTCAATATTTCAGAATTGTTAATTTAATGAAGAAAAAACGTAGCGAAAGAGAAGATTACATTCAAAATGCTATAAATCGTATACAAGCAGATATGTCTAGCATGAATATTGTTGGAGAAATCAATGGGCGACCTAAACACATATATAGTATATATAGAAAAATGGTTAAACAAAAGAAACAGTTTGATCAAATTTTCGATTTATTAGCTGTTAGAATTATCGTAAATTCTATTAATGATTGTTACGCTGTACTGGGCTTAGTACACACACTTTGGAAACCGATGCCTGGTAGATTTAAGGATTACATTGCGATGCCAAAACAAAATATGTATCAGTCACTGCATACAACTGTTGTTGGTCCAAACGGCGATCCGCTTGAAATACAAATCAGAACTTCTGAAATGCATGAAATCGCTGAACATGGTGTAGCAGCGCACTGGGCATATAAAGAAGGCAAAAAAGTAACTGAGAAAGCACAAAACTTTAATAAAAAATTAAATTGGATTAAAGAATTTGCAGAAACAGACAATACTACTTCAGATGCTGAAGAATTTATGGAAACACTTAAATTTGATTTACAAAGTGACAAAGTATATGCATTTACACCAGAAAGTGACGTTGTAGAATTGCCTTACGGTGCAGTTCCTATTGATTTTGCATATGCAGTTCATAGTGAAGTAGGTAATAAAATGATAGGTTCAAAAGTAAATGGAAAGATCGAACCTATAGACTATGTATTGCAGACTGGAGATATTGTTGAAATTAGAACAAGCAAACATTCTTACGGTCCAAGTAGAGATTGGTTGAAAATTGTAAAATCATCAAGTGCGAAAAGTAAAATTCGCAGTTTCTTTAAAAAACAAGATCGCTCTTCAAACATTGAAAAGGGTAAATTTATGATTGAAGCAGAAATAAAAGATCAAGGTTTCAGAGTAGACACAGTATTAAATGAAGAAAACATTGACGTAGTAAATAATAAATATAATTTTGCTAACGATGATGACTTATTTGCTGCAGTTGGTTTTGGTGGCGTAACAGCTTTACAAATAGTGAATAAATTGACTGAAAAACAGCGTATTCAAGATAAACAAAAAGCATTGAATTCAGCACAAGAAATTTCTAAATCAGTACCTATTAAAGAGGACATTACAACGGATAGTGGCGTATATGTTGAAGGTATTGAAAATGTCTTAATCAAATTATCAAAATGTTGTAATCCAATCCCAGGTGATGATATTGTTGGTTATATCACTAAAGGGCATGGCATTAAAGTACATAGAACAGATTGCCCTAATATTAAAAGTGAAAAAGAACGCTTGATTCATGTAGAATGGGTACGTTCTAAAGACGCTACTCAACGTTATCAGGTAGATTTAGAAGTTTCTGCTTACGATAGAAATGGGCTTCTAAATGAAGTGTTACAAGCTGTAAATTCAACTAAAAGTAATTTAGTGAAAGTATCTGGTAAGTCAGATATCGATAAAAATGCTGTAATTAATATTAGTGTTATGGTAAAAAATGTTAACGAAGTTTACCAAGTTGTAGACAAGATTAAACAACTCGGCGATGTATATACTGTCACAAGAGTTTGGAATTAGAGGTGCAACATACATGAAAATAGTCGTACAAAGAGTAAAAGAAGCTTCGGTTTCTAATGAAAATATTGAAAATAAAATAAAAAAAGGATATTGCCTATTTGTTGGTGTTGGTAAAACATCTACCGAGGCTGATATTTTGGCATTAGCAAAAAAAATTGTGAATGCACGGTTATTTGAAGATAATGATGGAAAACTTAACTTAAATATTCAACAAGTTGAAGGTGAAATTTTATCTATATCGCAATTCACATTGTATGCTGACGTTAGAAAAGGGAACAGACCAGGATTCTCTTATTCTATGCCTCCCGAACAGGCAAATGAATATTACGAAATGTTTAACGATGCATTACGTTCTTATGGAATAAACGTGTTAACAGGCGAATTTGGTACGGATATGTTAGTGAATATTGCTAATGATGGACCTGTAACAGTGATTTATGAAAGTCAGGATGGCAAAATAGTATGAAAAAACTCGATACTTGGTTAGAAAAACATAATCTTAGAAATATCCCCACATTTATTGTCGCAGTAGCATTTGTCATTTTCATTATTATGATTATTGCTTTCTTAAATCATAATGATGAAAACAGTAGTACGATTTATATTACTGAAGATGCAGAATTAAGAACTGGACCTAACGCTGTTTATCCAGAAATTAATTCAATCAAAAAGGGACAAAACTTCCATAAAATTGGCGAATCTGGTAAGTGGATTGAAGTAGAATCCGGTAACAATGAAAAAGGCTGGGTGGCTGGTTGGCATACGAATTTAAATATTCAAGCAGACACTAACAAGAATGCTAAACCTTTGAAAGATAAAATAATTGTACTTGACCCTGGTCACGGTGGACGTGATCAGGGGGCATCAAGTAATACAAACAAACATAGTAAAGAGAAAGTATACACTTTAAAAACCGCTAAAGAACTCAAAGCACTTTTAGAAAAAGAAGGTGCAACAGTGAATATGACACGTAGTTCAGATGAATATGTCAGTCTTAGCGATAGAAATATTAAAGGTGATGCTTATATTAGTATACATAACGATTCATTAAAATCAGCTAAAGCAAACGGTAGTACCGTTTATTGGTTTAAGAAAAATCAAAAAGCATTAGCAGAGACGTTGAGTGCAAGCTTACAAAAGAAAGCTTTATTAACAAATAAAGGCGCACGACAAGAAAACTTCCAAGTATTGAGACAAACAGATGTACCAGCAGTATTATTAGAGTTAGGTTATATTAGTAATCCTACAGATGAAGATATGATTAGAGATCAATTACATCGACAAATTGTAGAAAAAGCAGTAGTTGATGGACTACGTGCATACTTCTCAGAATAAAAGGGTTGCATATTAGTCATAAACTCGTTATTATTAAATATGAATTCTATATTAAAACCGCTATGATTCTTGAAAATTCTAAACGAAATGGTAGCATTTAAACAATGCGAAGAGACATAATTCCTGGCTGAAAAATTATGCTTAGTAATTTAGAAATTTAACACAAGAAGAGGTGCTTTAAAAATAAAGCCGTGTAACGAACGTTATTCGTATGAAGTGGGTTATAAATTTAAATATTTATAACCAATTAGGGTGGCAACACGGAAATTCGTCCCTTGTATGACTATTAGTCATGCAAGGGTTTTTTTATTGCTTAAAAGGAGAGGTTCTATGATAAATATACCTAGAGGGACTCAAGATATTTTACCAGAGGAAACAAAGAAATGGCGTTATATTGAAGCAAAGTTAGATCAACTCATGGAATTGTATAATTACGAAGAAATTCGTACACCAATTTTTGAAAGTACTGAATTATTTGCACGTGGTGTAGGTGGTTCAACGGATGTTGTTCAAAAAGAAATGTATACCTTTAAAGATAAAGGTGACCGAAATATCACATTACGTCCAGAGGGCACAGCAGCAGTTGTCCGTTCATATATAGAAAATAAAATGCAAGGTATTGCGAACCAACCTATTAAACTATATTATAACGGACCAATGTTTCGTTATGAACGAAAACAAAAAGGTAGATATCGCCAATTCACTCAGTTTGGTGTAGAAGCAATTGGCGCTGAAAATCCAGGTGTAGATGCAGAAGTATTAGCAATGGCAATGCATATCTATCAATCATTTGGATTGAAACACTTAAAACTCGTTATTAATAGTATTGGTGATATAAATTCTCGTAAAGAATATAATGATGCACTTGTGAATCATTTTGAACCTGTAATCGATCAATTTTGTAGTGATTGTCAATCACGTTTACACACAAATCCGATGAGGATTTTAGATTGTAAAATCGATAAAGATAAAGAAGAAATAAAAACAGCTCCAAGTATTACAGAATTTTTAAATGAATCATCAAAAGCTTATTATTCAGAAGTAAAACAACATTTAGATGATTTAGGTATTCCGTATGTAGAAGATCCGAACTTAGTTAGAGGATTAGATTACTATACACATACTGCTTTCGAGTTAATGATGGATAACCCTAATTATGATGGTGCGATTACTACATTATGTGGTGGCGGACGATATAATGGCTTATTGGAATTATTAGATGGACCAAGTCAAACTGGTATAGGATTTGCGTTAAGTATTGAAAGATTGTTGCTTGCACTAGAGGAAGAACAAATTGAACTTAATGCCAATCATGAATTTGATTTATTTATTGTAACAATGGGCGATAAAGCGGACCGTTATGCTGTTAAACTATTAAATGATCTACGTAAAAATGGTGTGAAGGCAGATAAAGATTATTTACAACGTAAAGTTAAAGGCCAAATGAAGCAAGCAGATAGATTAAATGCGAGATATACAATAGTCGTTGGCGAGCAAGAGCTAGAAGAAAATAAAATTAATGTAAAAAATATGGAATCAGGCGAAACTGAAAATATTAAATTAGATGAAATGGTTAATTATTTCAAAAATTAAGGAGAGATATCATGAGTAAACGAACAACATACTGTGGTTTAGTAACTGAGTCGTTATTAGACCAAGAAGTAACATTAAAAGGTTGGGTACACAACCGTAGAGATTTAGGTGGCTTAATTTTTGTTGATTTACGTGACCGTGAAGGTTATGTCCAAATCGTATTTAACCCAGATTTTTCAGCAGAAGCATTACAAATTGCAGAAACTGTTAGATCAGAGTATGTGGTAGAAGTTAAAGGAATAGTTAAGCAACGTGATCCTCAAACAGTAAACCCAAAAATTGAAACTGGCCAAGTTGAAGTACAAGTTTCAGATATTCAAATTATCAATAAATCTGAGACACCTCCATTTGCTTTAAATGAAGAAAATCAAAATGTAGATGAAAATATCAGATTAAAATATAGATATCTTGATTTACGACGTCAAGAGTTAGCACAAACATTTAAAATGAGACACCAAACAACACGTTCTATTAGACAATACTTAGATCAAGAAGGTTTTTATGATATAGAAACACCTGTATTAAATAAATCTACGCCAGAGGGTGCCCGTGACTATTTAGTACCATCACGTGTACATGGCGGTGAATTTTATGCTTTACCTCAGTCACCACAAATATTCAAACAATTATTAATGATTAGTGGTTTTGATAAATACTACCAAATTGTTAAGTGTTTCCGTGATGAAGATTTACGTGCTGATCGTCAACCAGAATTCACTCAAGTAGATATTGAGATGAGCTTCGTGGATCAAGAAGATGTGATGGATATGGGCGAAGAAATGTTGCAAAATGTTGTTAAAGATGTGAAAGACGTTGAAGTACTGCGTCCATTCCCAAGAATGACATATAACGAAGCTATGAGTCGTTATGGATCAGATAAACCAGATACACGTTTTGGTATGGAGTTAATCGATGTTTCAGAACTTGGTGAAGTCATGGACTTTAAAGTATTCAAAGATGCTATCAATAAAGATGGTCAAGTTAAAGCAATTGTAGCTGAAGGCGCTTCTGACAAATATACAAGAAAAGATATAGATGTTTTAACTGAATTTGTAAACATCTATGGTGCTAAAGGTTTAGCTTGGGTAAAAGTTGTAGAAGATGGCTTAAATGGGCCAATCGCCAAATTCTTTGAAAATGATCATGTTGAAAAGTTACAATCGCTAACTGGAGCACAAGCAGGTGACTTAGTATTATTCGTAGCAGATAAACCAAGTGTTGTTGCACAAAGTTTAGGCGCTTTACGTCTTAAACTTGCGAAAGAATTAAACATGATTGATGAAACGAAATTGAATTTCTTGTGGGTTACAGATTGGCCTTTACTTGAATATGATGAAGATGTTAAACGCTATACTGCAGCACATCATCCATTCACTTCACCAAAACAAGAAGATATTGAAAAATTAAGCACTGAGCCTGAGAATGTTCAAGCTAATGCATATGATATTGTTTTGAATGGTTATGAATTAGGCGGGGGCTCTATCAGAATTCATGATGCTGATTTACAAGCTAAAATGTTCGAAGTTTTAGGTTTCACAGACGAACAAGCAAAAGAACAATTTGGTTTCTTACTAGATGCCTTTAAATATGGCGCACCACCACATGGCGGCATAGCATTAGGATTAGACCGTTTAGTTATGTTATTAACGAATCGCACAAACTTACGTGATACAATTGCCTTTCCTAAAACTGCATCTGCGACATGTCTATTAACGGATGCACCAAGTGAAGTATCAGAAAATCAATTAGAAGAACTTTCATTACGTATTCGTCATTAATTAGCGCAAGAAGTTTTAATTCTTGCTAATTTGAAATTATGTGTTATGATGTTCACATAAGATAGTCATCTGAAGTGTTCGTAAGTTTGCTTCATATTTGGGCCTAACACTCTTTGATCCGGGAGCCCAATGGGTTTTCTTGCAGCGCACACGCCTCAAAGGAGGACTTGCAAAACAAGAAACAGGGCACCCACCTGTTATAAGCAGGCCGAATGATCAAGCACTTTATAACTACGGCACTAACGGACTCTATCGTACGCAAGACTTCGGTCTTGCGTATTTTTTTGCTGAAATTTAAAATGTGTATGCTACGATTTCAAATAATGTAAGATAAATAATGCATTTTGTAAATATAAATATATGATAATGTTATAATAGTTTTGTTATAGCATATTAATAATAATAAGGAGTATTTAGATGAGACATCAATTTTCTAGAAATGAATTAGCCTATGGTCAAGAAGGCTTGGAATTATTAAAAGAAAAGACAGTTGTTGTGCTTGGTGTAGGTGGGGTTGGTTCATTTGCCGCTGAAGCTTTGGCACGTACGAATATTGGTCATATCATTCTTATTGATAAAGATGATGTTGATATCACTAACGTCAATCGTCAATTGCATGCGCTTACGACTACAATCGGTCAGAGTAAAGTGACTTTGATGGAGGAACGTATTAAATTAATTAACCCTGATTGTAAAGTGACTTCATTACATATGTTTTATACAGAAGAAACTTATGAAGCGTTGTTCAGTGAGTATGATATCGATTATTTTGTAGATGCAAGTGACACAATCATTTATAAAGTACACTTAATGAAAGAGTGTTTAGATAGAGGTATTTCCGTGATTTCAAGCATGGGTGCTGCCAATAAAATTGATCCAACACGTTTTGAAGTTGCAGATATTTCTAAAACGCATACAGATCCGATGGCTAAAATTATAAGACGTAAATTAAAAAAATTAGGTATTCATAAAGGGATACCTGTTGTATATTCAGATGAAAGTCCAATTGTAATTAGAGAAGATGTTAAAGATACAGTGGGTGATGCTAATGCACCAACAAGAAAAGGGCAAATGCCACCATCTTCAAATGCTTTTGTGCCTAGTGTAGTTGGATTAATCAGTGCAGGTTTTGTAATTAATGATATTCTAAAAGACATTCCCGTTACGCGTATTAAAGACAAAAAATAAAAAATGTTCATTCATTAATAACTATTTAAAAAGGTAGCTTCCTGTTTTTGGGAGCTACCTTTTATGGATTATACTGATTTATATTTTATTTCTTTTTTTGTGAATGACTAATATTGTCGTAAACAGACTTAAATTGCTGTTCACTTTTAGAGGTTGTTTTGGGCTCATAATAAATTCTATTTTTAAGTTTATCGGGTAAATATTGTTGTGAAACGAATCCGCTCTCATAACTATGCGGATATTTATAACCGATTGCCCGACCTAATTCTTTAGCACCTGCATAATGACCATCTTTTAAGTGGTCAGGAATCTGACCAACATGTCCCTTACGTATATCTGATAGTGCAGCATCAATAGCTGAAATACCTGAGTTAGATTTTGGTGATAAACAAAGTTCTATTACAGCTTGGCTCAAAGGAATTCTAGCCTCGGGGAAACCTAAACGCTCAGCTGACTCTATTGCTGCTAATGTACGTTGACCAGCTGCTGGTGACGCCAAACCGACATCTTCAAAACTAATTACTAATAAACGTCGAACGATTGTTGGTAAATCTCCAGCTTCGATTAAACGTGCAAGGTAATGTAATGCAGCATTAACATCGCTACCTCTAATTGATTTTTGAAATGCACTCATTACATCGTAGTGCATGTCTCCATCTTTATCACTTACAAAAGCACCTTTTTGCAAACAATCTTTTGCATCTTCTAGTGTGATATGCCTATTGCCATCAGTTACTTCAGAACTTAATACAGCCAATTCTAAAGCATTGAGTGCACTTCTAACATCGCCTTGACTTTGTGTGGTAAAGTAAGTCATTGCTTCATCATCAACAATTGGATTGTAAGTAGCGAGCCCACGTTCAGCATCATTAATTGCTCTCTCTAATGAGACTCTGACATCATTGTCATCTAATGGATATAATTCGAAAATTTGAGCTCTTGAACGTATAGCAGGATTAATTGCATGGTAAGGATTAGATGTTGTCGCGCCAATTAATACAATCTTCCCATTTTCTAAGTGCGGTAATAAAAAATCTTGTTTGGCTTTATCTAAACGATGTATTTCATCTAATAGTAGAATTACTTGTCCAGACATTTTAGCTTCTTCCACAATTAACTGCATATCTTTTTTTGTATTCGTTACAGCATTGAGCTGTCGAAACTTGAATTGTGTACTTCCAGATATCGCTTTTGCAATGCTTGTTTTACCTATACCGGGAGGGCCAAAAAATATCATTGAAGATAATCTTTTTGTTTCAACCATTCTTCTAATAATTCCTTTCGGACCTACTAAATGTTTTTGAGAAATAATTTCATCTATGTTATTCGGACGCATTCTAGATGCAAGTGGTTCGTTCGTCACAATCTGTCACACCTTTCTAATTCTATATTAACGTAAAAAATGATAGAATGTTAATATATAGTATTCGAATTAAGTGAGGTAATATAATGAAAATTTCAACAAAAGGAAGATATGGGTTAACATTAATGATTTCCCTAGCTAAAAAACAAGGACAAGGGTGCGTATCATTAAAATCTATAGCAGAAGAAAATAATTTAAGTGATCTATATCTAGAGCAATTAGTCGGTCCTTTACGGAATGCTGGATTAATTCGAAGTGTTCGTGGTGCAAAAGGCGGTTACCAATTAAGAGTACCAGCGGAAGAAATTACAGCTGGTGATATTATACGTTTATTAGAAGGTCCAATTACGTTTGTAGAAAGTATTGAATCAGAGCCACCTGCGCAAAAAGAACTATGGATTAGAATGAGAGATGCTGTTAGAGAAGTACTTGATAATACAACTTTACAATATCTAGCCGATTTTAAAGAAACTGATGACTTAGATGGTTATATGTTTTATATTTAAAATGTAATATAATTTATAATTTTATAGTTCAGAATGATTTCTTTTAATGAAAATATTGGATTTATTTTCTTTTTCATGTTTAGACAGAATGATTAGTGGTATTTAATTTGTATACATTGCTAAGGAGGTAATTTACATGGCAGATGAAAATAAATTCGAACAAGCAAAAGGTAATGTGAAAGAAACAGTCGGTAATGTAACTGACAATAAAGATTTAGAAAATGAAGGCAAGGAAGATAAAACTTCTGGTAAAGCTAAAGAATTCGTAGAAAATGCAAAAGATAAAGCGAATGACGCTATTGATAAATTCAAAAAATAATTTAAGTTTTAATTAACTTTAAAAGGAGTAATTACTATGGCTGAAAATTTCTTAGACAAAGCAAAAGAAACTGCAAAAACTGTATCTGAAAAATTAAAAGGGTCTGACAATGAAAAAGCACAACAAGCTTCAGAACAAATAGATAAATTCACTGGTGGCAGTGACGATAAAAAAGAAGAAGATAACAAAGGTGAAGATAACAAGGACGAAAAATAATCTTTGCTAAAATTAATTTGTAAAATGATAAAATCCCAATCTACAAACTTGTAGATTGGGATTTTATCATTTTATTTACTTGAATTTTATAGCGTATCTACCACGTTTTTTAGTTTATGGTAAGAATCAAGTTGGGCTTCTTGATCATAAATATAGCTGATAGCCATTAATTCATCAATATCACCATGTTCATCTATAAATGTTTTAATTTTATTTTTTACAGTTTCTTCAGAGCCGATAAGTGATGAACTCATACGTTGTTGGGCAATTTCAAATTCAGTAGGTGTTAAGATACCTTTTAAATCATCAGTAGGTGGTTGAAGTGGTTGCATTCTGCCTCTTGTTATACTGACCATAACTTGTGCTTGAGTTGTTGATAAGTATTCAGCTTGTTCATCAGTATCAGCAACAATGGCATTTAAACATACGATGACATAAGGTTTGCTAAGTTCATTGGAAGGTTCAAATAAATCTTTATATATTTCGATTGCATCTTTCATTTGTTGTGGTGCAAAATGACCAGCAAAAACATAGGGAAGTCCTTTTCGTGCTGCTAAATGGGCAGAATCAGTAGATGAACCTAGGATATAAAGTGGTACATGTTTATCTACAGCCGGATAAGCTCGCACATATGCTTGCTGATTACCAGGACCAAAATATTTGGCAAGTTGTTCAACTTCTTCCGGAAATTCATAAACGCCATTATGTTGATCTCTACGTAAGGCACTAGCAGTCATCATATCAGTGCCAGGAGCACGTCCTAAACCTAAATCTACACGCTCTGGAAATATTGTTTCCATCGTACCAAACTGTTCGGCAACTACTAATGGTGCATGATTTGGTAACATGATACCACCTGAACCTACTCGGATTTTAGATGTGTGCTCTAATGTATGTTGGATTAACAAAGCAGTAGCAGAACTTACTAAATTTGGTGCATTGTGATGTTCTGCAATCCAATAGCGTTCATAATCTAACGTCTCCAAATTTTGAGCTAATTTAACCATATCTTTAATCGCAGCTTGATCATCTTCTCCTTCTCGAATAGGTACAAGATTAAGCGCTGATAATTTTAAATTGTACATGTTTATCGTTGTCCTCCTCATTGATTGTTATTATATTGAAGTATAACAGGCGTTATAAAACTTGCGTAAGAAACTGCTCACTGTTATAATGATGGAAATTAAAACGTTAGGTGGCTTAATTAAGGCGATGAAGACATTGGATAAATATCAAGAAAATAAATTAACAAAACTACATTTAAATGAGAAAGTTATAGGATATGTCCATGTCGTAAATAATATGAACTATTATTAAGCAACCGCATATAATGATTGCAGTATATATTTATGGCATGTCATATCCTCGGAAGCGAGGAAATTGATATGTCTTTTTATTATATTCAAAAACCATTTGAAAAATATGGTAAAACGTTGATAAATCACGTGAATATAAGTGTTGAAATAGGAGAACACATAGCGCTCGTGGGTGATAATGGTGTTGGTAAAACAACCTTACTGAATGAACTATACTTAAAGTATAGAGATAATGCATATCTTATGAAGCAAGATATGACGGATTATTATAATGAAACTGGAATGGAATTTGTTTTATCTTTATTTCCGGAAATATTAAAATTAAAAAAAGAAATAACTTATAATTATGAAAAAATAGCTGATTATATAGCATATAATGGTTATGAAATAGAACAAAAAATTATTACACAAGCGAATTTATTTAATTTAACCGAAACTGATTTAGACAAACAAATGGGCCTTTTAAGTGGAGGCCAACAAACACGCGTCGCATTATTACGTTCGATTATTTCAGAGAAAGATTTGATTTTATTAGATGAACCAACTAATCATCTTGATCAAAATATGCTTAATGATTTGATAACTCACATAAATAAATCAAAATGTACAATAATCTATGTATCTCATCACCGTGGCTTTATCAATGCAACTGCTAGTCATATCATAGAGATAAATCGAACACAGACAAGGAAATTTACGGGTAATTATAACCAGTATAAAGAAATTATAGATTTAGAGTTTCAAACACAAGTGAATGCTTATGAAAAACAGCAGAAAGAAGTTAAGAAGCTTGAAGACACCATTAAAAGAGTTAAAGAATGGCATGCTGCTTCTAAGCAAACAACGAGTGTTCGCGATCCCTCTATGCAAAAACGATTGAGTAAATTAGCACAAAAATCAAAAGTAAAAGAGTCACAATTAAATCAAAAATTAAACGAAAAAAATATCGAAGAACCCGAAAAAGATAATAGAAAGTTTCATTTCGAACATCATGAAAAAAAGCGTAAACGTTATTTATTGAGGTTAGAAGATTTCAGTATTTCAATAAATGATCTTTGTATTTATAATCAAGCGAATTTCGAAATTAAGAATAATGAAAACATATTACTTACTGGACCTAATGGCAGTGGAAAATCACTATTAATCAACTTGATTAGACAAAAAATAAAACCTGATCAAGGCTTTATCCATATTACACCTTCACTTAAAATAGGTTATTTCGATCAACAAAATAATAATTTAACGTATCGTGAGACACCTTTAAATACTTTGTTAGCTTTAGAAGGTATGACACGTAGCCATGCCCAAACGATTTTAGCTGCATTTGGTTTCGACCAAGATAAAATTATTGAACCCATTGCTTATTTGTCAATGGGAGAGAAAAGTAGGTTGCAGTTTGTATTATTATTTTTCTCAAATCCTAATTTATTGATATTAGACGAACCAACAAACTATTTTGATATCACAACACAAGACTTGATTATGGACATGATTCATAGTTTTAGTGGTCAAGTGCTCATTGTCACACATGACCAGTACTTACAATCACGATTCACAGCGACGCATTGGGAAGTATCCAATAAGCAACTCCATAATTTGACGCTCAATCAATATCGTAAGACAAATACCGTTGATACTTTGAAATTATTAGATGATTACAAAACAATTGATGAAAGTGGACATTTTGAAACAGAGAACTAGAAAATTTGATTAGATGGTGCTATCATTGGAACATTGATAAAATTGTTAGGAGTGTCAAACATGGAAGTATATGCAGATTATGCTGCAACAACACCAGTCAAACAAGCAGTTATAGATAAGATGATGGATGTTTATAGCGTTCATTATGGTAATCCGTCTTCTATTCATAGTATGGGAAGAGACGCAAGAAAATATCTCGATGAATCGCGCAGAACGGTAGCGAAGATATTTAATGCTAAGCCAAGTGAAGTTATATTCACGAGTGGCGCTACTGAATCTAATAATACTGCAATAAAGGGTATTGTGTACGAACGTCAACATAAAGGTAAACACATCATTACATCTAAAATTGAACATCACTCTGTACTCCATGTTTTTGAACAACTCGAAAAAGAAGGCTTTGAAGTAACATATTTAGATGTGGATCACGAAGGCTTAATACAACTTGACCAATTAAAAGCAGCACTCACGGACGAAACAATTTTAGTGTCAATCATGTTTGTTAATAACGAAATAGGAACAGTCGAACCTATGTATGATATTGACGATATCATTGCTGAATCTAACGCTTTGTTTCACGTTGATGCAGTTCAAGCGATAGGGCACTTGGAAATAGATTTCCATGAATTTAACATTGATGCGATGAGTATCACCGCACATAAATTTGGAGGTCCCAAAGGTGTGGGGACTTTATTAGTCAAAGATGATACAAAATTACAATTTCCACAATTAGGTGGGGAACAAGAAGCAAAACGAAGAGCAGGCACAGAAAATCTCCCACAAATTGTAGGGTTAGCTGAAGCTTTAACTTTAGCGAATAATCATATAAACGATAATAATGTTCATTTAATGAATTTGAAAAACCAATTTCTTGTTACATTACAAGAGCGCTCAGTTCCATTTGAATTGAATGGTTCTATGACAGATTCAACAGGGCATATCGTTAATTTATATTTGCCTTTCGTTGATGTAGAAACGATGCTTACCTTATTGGATTTATCTAATATATATGTCTCGTCAGGTTCTGCATGTACAGCAGGAACAACGACACCATCGCACGTTTTAGTAGCAATGTATGGCAATGAAGAACGTGCAAAACACTCTGTAAGATTTAGTTTTAATGAACAAACGACTGAACAAGAAATTAAATATATAACTGCAGAAATACACAAAATTTATCATAAATTTAAGGAGGAAATATAGTTGTCAAATCAAGATACACGTGTGGTAGTCGGTATGTCAGGTGGCGTAGACAGTTCTGTAACGGCACACATATTAAAAGAACAAGGTTACGATGTCATAGGTATATTCATGAAAAATTGGGATGATACTGATGAGAATGGGGTATGTACGGCTACAGAAGATTATAATGATGTAATTGCCGTCTGCAATCAAATCGGTATACCTTATTACGCAGTTAATTTCGAAAAAGAATATTGGGATAAAGTGTTTACTTATTTCTTAGATGAATATAAAAAAGGACGCACGCCTAATCCAGATGTAATGTGTAATAAAGAAATTAAATTTAAAGCTTTCTTAGAGCATGCATTAAAACTAGGTGCAGATTACGTTGCAACTGGTCATTACGCACGCGTAAGACGTCATGAAGATGGTCATGTCGAAATGTTACGTGGTGTCGATAATAATAAAGACCAAACTTATTTCTTAAATCAATTATCACAAGATCAATTATCTCGCGTTATGTTCCCAATAGGGGATATTGAAAAATCAGAAGTACGTCGCATTGCTGAAGAACAAGATTTAGCAACTGCTAAAAAGAAAGATTCTACAGGTATTTGTTTTATAGGAGAACGTAATTTCAAAGAATTTCTATCACAATATCTACCAGCTCAATCTGGCGATATGGTTACACTAACAGGAGATAAAATCGGTACACATGCAGGTTTAATGTATTATACAATTGGTCAACGTCATGGCCTTGGTATTGGCGGAGATGGAGATCCATGGTTTGTAGTTGGTAAAAATCTAGATGACAACGTATTATATGTAGAACAAGGTTTTCATCATGATGCATTATACAGTGACTATTTAATTGCTTCTGATATTTCATTTGTGAATACAGTTGATTTAGAAGAAGGCTTTGAATGTTCTGCTAAATTTAGATATCGTCAAAAAGATACTAAAGTATTTGTTAAAAAAGAAAATGATAATGCAATTCGCGTTTCATTTGCTGAACCAGTTCGAGCAATCACACCGGGTCAATCTGTCGTCCTTTACGATGGTGATGTATGTTTGGGTGGCGCTACAATTGATGATGTCTTTAAAGAATCAGGTCAATTAAGTTACGTCGTATAATACATTTTACTTAGAAATCGTTAGTAAGCTATATATTATAGTAACTAACGATTTCTTTTTCTGAAATATGATTTAAAAAAGATGAGCAAATGTTATAATGAATAGTCAGAAATGAGGGTTTAAATTGGATCAAGAACAAATATATAAATTAATTAAACAAGGTAATATTGAAGAAGCGTTAACAGCATTATTTGCAAATATTGAAGAAAATCCCAAAGAAGTTGAAAACTATATAAATGCAGGTATTTTAATAGCCGAAGCGGGTGAAGTTGAAAAGGCTGAAAAGTTTTTTCAAAAAGCAATAACGCTCGATCCAGAAAATGGTGCGATTTATTATAATTTAGGTAATGTATATTATAATGAAGGACGATTTAGTGAAGCAATCAAACTATATCAGCAAGCTCTAAAATACAATGTAGATTTAGTGGATACCAATTATATGATTGGTATGTCATTTAATCAACTAGAGGCATTTAAAGAGGCATTGCCGTTCCTAATGACTGCCGCTGAAAAAGATGACCGTAAAGACGTAGAAGTTCAATTTCAATATGGTCTTGTATTATGTCATTTAGAAATGTTTGAACAAGCAATCACTCAATTGAACTATGTATTAACTTTAGATGAGAAGCATTCAGATGCTTTATATAATCTAGGCTTAGCCACTTATATGCAAACTGAAGATACAACACAAGCAATTCAAATTTTCGAACGTGCAGTTGAAGCAAATCCAGAACATGTGATGAGTCAACACGCAATCAAAACTTTTAAATCTATAGCAGAGGAGGAATAACTAATGGAAGACCCTACATTATTTAACAATTCAATGATTAAAGGAACCGTGGATGCTATTTTATTTCAAAATAAAGAAAATTTTTATACGGTTTTAAAGGTAGATACAATTGAAACAAATGAAGATTTCGATTCAATGCCTACAATTGTAGGGTTTTTCCCGGAAATTGCTGAAGGTGATGTCTATACGTTTAAAGGCCAAGTTGTAACACATTCTAAATATGGTAAGCAACTCAAAGCTGAAACGTTTGAAAAAGAGTTGCCGCAAACAAAAGAAGCAATCATTAGTTATTTATCCAGCGATCTTTTTAAAGGTATTGGTAAAAAAACTGCACAAAGTATTGTAAATAAGTTAGGCGAGAATGCCATTAGTGATATATTAAATGATCCTGCTATTTTAGAAAAAGTACCGAGTCTACCAAAAAAGAAACAAAAGCAAATCGCAGAACAAATCGCCAGTAATCAAGAAACAGAACAAATCATTATACGACTTCACGACTTAGGTTTTGGTCCGAAGCTTGCTATGGCAATATACCAAGCCTATTTAGGTGAGACACTTAAAGTTGTTGAAAATACACCATACCAATTGGTTTATGATGTAAAAGGAATCGGTTTTAATAAAGCAGATACTTTAGCACGTAACGTGGGAATTCAATTTAATGATGATGAACGTCTGAAAGCTGGTTTGTTATATGTTTTAGAAGAAGAATGTATTAAACAAGGTCATACATATTTACCTACAAATAATGTTATGGAAATGACACAAGATATGTTGTCTCAACCACCAGCAGAAATGATTGATGCACAGCAACTTATAAATGTATTGCAAGATTTAGTAAATGATACGAAATTAATCCAACAAGAAAATGAAGTTGCTATACCAAGTTTGTATTATTCAGAGTTGAAAAGTGTTCAAAACTTATATCGCAATTTTACGCATACAAATAAATTAAAAGAAATTGAGCAATCAGAATTATTGCTTGAAATTGGTGAAATAGAGAACCGTAATGAAGTAACATATGCCGATTCACAAAGAGATGCGTTACAAACTGCAATTAATACTAAAATCATGCTACTAACTGGTGGTCCAGGTACTGGTAAAACGACAGTAATCAAAGGTATCGTAGAGCTATATGCAGAGATTCATGGTTTATCGTTAGACTATGATGATTACCAAAATGACGATTACCCAGTTGTGCTTGCGGCACCTACCGGCAGAGCATCAAAGCGGCTTGCAGAATCTACAGGATTAGAAGCAATGACGATACATCGGCTCATTGGTTGGAATCAAGATACACAACCTGAAGATATATTAGAAAATGAAATATCTGCAAAACTTATTATTATAGATGAGATGTCGATGGTTGATACATGGCTTTTTCATCAATTTTTGAGTGCAGTACCTATAGACGCACAAGTTATATTAGTAGGTGATGAAGATCAATTACCATCTGTTGGTCCTGGACAAGTGTTTAAAGATTTAATCGATTCAAAAGTTATTCCCCGTGTCAATTTAACTGAAGTATACCGCCAACAAGACGGTTCTAGTATTATTGAGTTGGCACATAGAATGAAATTGGGCGAAGCAATTGATATTACACAGCGTTTCCATGATCGTAACTTTATCAAATGTACGACTGAACAAATACCCACAGTAGTTGAAAAAGTAGTGACAAGTGCAGTAAATAAAGGATATGACATGAGTGATATTCAGGTATTAGCACCTATGTATAAAGGTTCCGCAGGTATTAAAAAACTAAATACGGTCTTGCAAGATATATTGAACCCTAAAGACAAAGATACTCGAGAAATTGAGTTTGGTGATGTTGTTTTTAGAAAAGGAGATAAGGTTTTACAACTTGTGAACCGACCAAGCGATAATATTTTTAATGGTGATATCGGTGTAATCGTAGGTATATTTTGGGCGAAAGAAAATGCATTAAATAAAGACATACTTGTCGTTGATTTTGAGGGTAATGAAATAACGTTTGTTCGAAAAGATTTATTAGAATTAACACATGCATATTGCACATCTATTCATAAGTCTCAGGGTTCTGAGTTTCCTATAGTCATCATGCCAATGGTCAAGCAATATTTTAGAATGTTACAAAAACCTATTTTATATACAGGGCTTACTCGAGCGAAGCAGTCACTTATATTTTTAGGTGACCCACAAGCATTTGATATTGGATTGAAAACACACGGTCAAGTGAGAATGACACAATTATGTACATTTCTGAAAAGTTATTTCAATAACGAAGTAACTGAAGATGCTGAAGATAGTATTGCAATCAGTAAAACAATTGATGCAGATATCATATTGACTGAAGATAATATCTTTAAAATTAACCCTATGATCAACATGGGAGACATTTCACCATATGACTTTGTAGAAGATTGACATTAGTAACGAAAGTAAATACAATATAATTAACTTAGCATAAAGGTGAGTAGACTGTGTTAGACAACAAGAGATGTACTGGTTGGTGGAAAGTACAGATAATACAGTTGAACGCTGCTTTATGTCAGTATAAATAATAACTAATTAAGTGATAAGTGTGAGTTAGTAAATTTTAAGAATAACTATCGTCTGATATGTAAATCTTTAAAATTTAGATAGAAATAGATTTACTAATGCTTATAACCAGGGTGGTACCGCGAAACGTTCGTCCCTTTTATGAGGATGGGCGTTTTTTATTTCCAATTTTTTCTTATAACTGTTATAACTTGATTTGAGATGGAGGAATTTTAAGGATGAAAAACTTAAAAGCTAGTGAAATTAGACAAAGTTTTATTGATTATTTCGTTGAACAGGGGCACATGGTTGAACCTTCAGCGCCGTTAGTGCCTATTGATGATGATTCTTTACTATGGATTAACTCTGGTGTTGCGACATTGAAAAAATATTTTGATGGTAGAGAAACACCGAGAAAACCTCGTATCGTGAATTCACAAAAAGCGATTCGTACCAATGACATTGAAAACGTAGGCTTTACTGCACGACACCATACGTTCTTTGAAATGTTAGGAAACTTCTCAATTGGCGATTATTTTAAAAAAGAAGCAATCCAATTTGCATGGGAATTTTTAACAAGTGAGAAATGGATGGCAATGGATCCGAAATTACTTTATGTCACAGTTCATCCTGAAGATGTGGATGCATATAGAATCTGGAATGAAGAAATGGGATTAGAAGAAAGTAGAATTATCCGAATTGAAGGTAATTTCTGGGATATAGGTGAAGGTCCTTCTGGTCCCAACACTGAAATATTCTATGACCGTGGTGATCAATTTGGTCATGATGATCCTGAAGAAGAAATGTATCCAGGTGGAGAAAATGAACGCTTTTTAGAAGTGTGGAATTTAGTGTTTAGCGAGTTTAATCATAATAAAGATCACACTTATACACCATTACCAAACCAAAATATTGATACTGGCATGGGTCTAGAAAGAATGGCTTCTATCGCCCAAAATGTACGTACAAATTATGAAACTGACTTATTTATGCCTATTATTCATGAAGTTGAAGCAGTTTCTGGCAAAAAATACTTAGAAAAAGATACGTATGATGTTGCCTTTAAAGTAATTTCTGATCATATACGTACAATTGCATTTGCCATTGCTGACGGTGCTTTACCTGCTAATGAAGGCAGAGGTTATGTATTGCGTAGATTGTTACGACGTGCTGTAAGATTCAGTCAATCTCTAGAAATTAATGAACCATTTATGTATCAGTTGGTTGATATCGTTGCGGATATTATGGAACCTTATTATCCAAACGTAAAAGAAAAATCAGATTTTATTAAACGTGTTATTAAATCAGAGGAAGAACGTTTCCACGAAACTTTAGAAGAAGGGCTTGCAATATTAAATAATTTAGTTGCAAAAGCTAAAGATTCAACTCAGGAAATCAATGGTAAAGATGCGTTTAAATTATATGATACTTATGGTTTCCCAGTTGAATTAACTGAAGAAATCGCAACACAAGAAAACCTTTCTGTTGATATGCAGACTTTTGAAATTGAAATGGAACAACAAAGGAATAGAGCAAGACAAGCACGTCAAAGTTCTCAATCTATGCAGATTCAAAGTGAAGTATTGAAAAAAATAACTACTGAAAGTAAGTTTGTGGGTTACGACATCATGGATAAAGCAACAACGATTACTGATATTATCTATAACGGAGAATTAGTAGATACAGTTGAAGCTGGAGAAGCAATTCATTTTGTATTAAGTGAAACACCTTTCTACGCTGTAAGTGGTGGACAAGTTGCAGACCAAGGCATAATCAGTAACGAACAATTTGAAATTGTCGTGACTGAAGTAACGAAAGCACCGAATGGACAGAACTTACATACAGGTGAAGTTCAGTTTGGAACAGTTAGAAAAGATGCTGAAGTTTCTGCAAGCGTGAATCACGAAGACCGCCGTGCAATCAAGAAAAACCATAGTGCCACACACTTATTACATGCTGCTTTAAAAGAAGTGTTAGGTGATCATGTGAATCAAGCTGGTTCATTGGTTGAAGCAGACCGTTTAAGATTTGATTTCTCACATTTCGGACCTATGAGCCAGGCAGAGATTGATCGTGTTGAACAACGTGTTAACGAAGAGATTTGGAATAGCATCGATGTTAATATCCAAGAAATGCCAATAGATGAGGCTAAGCAAATAGGTGCTATGGCACTATTTGGTGAAAAATATGGTGATGTAGTAAGAGTTGTAAATATGGCACCATACTCTATTGAGTTATGTGGTGGCATCCATGTGAATAATACTTCTGAAATTGGATTGTTTAAAATTGTTAGTGAATCAGGTACAGGTGCAGGCGTGCGTCGTATCGAAGCATTTACAAGTAAATCAGCATTTCTATATTTAGAATCTGTACAAGAGAAATTTAATGCTGTTAAGACTCAAGTTAAAGTTAAAACAGATGAGCAAGTATTAGAAAAAATAGTGCAAATGCAATCTGATGAAAAAGAACTTACAAAACAATTAGAGCAAAAAAACAAGGAAGTTACAGCCTTAAAAATGGGTGATATCACTGACCAAGTTGAAGATATAAATGGCTTGAAAGTTTTAGCGACAGAAGTTGAAGTTGCAAATGCCAAAGCAATTCGTGAAACGATGGATGACTTTAAATCGAAATTACAAGATACAGTAATCGTATTAGTAAGTAACGTAGATGGAAAAGTATCATTAGTTGCCACTGTACCAAAAGAATTAACTGCTAAAGTGAAAGCAGGAGATATTATTAAAAACATGGCACCTATTGTAGGTGGAAAAGGCGGAGGCCGTCCTGACATGGCTCAGGGTGGAGGTACTCAACCTGAAAACATCACAGAATCATTACGTTTCATTAAAGATTACATTAAATCTCTATAACTTCAATGCATAGTAATGTAGAATGTAAATAAGAACTTTTTTTACTTGATACGAAGGAGTGCTAAAAGAATGGAAAATTTTGATAAAACAATGAAGTTTAATTACGATGAAATTCCAAAAGAAGATGTCAAAACAGTATTGAAAAATGTCTATAATACGTTGGAAGAAAGAGGATATAACCCTGTAAATCAAATCGTAGGTTATTTACTATCAGGTGATCCAGCTTATATACCTCGTAATAACGAGGCTAGAAACCAAATACGCCGCATAGATCGTGACGATATTATGGAAGAACTTGTTTCGAATTATTTACAAGAGAATTCAAAATAATATATGTTAAAGCATAAGATATTAGGTTTAGACGTTGGAAGTAAGACTGTAGGCATTGCAGTAAGTGATTTAATGGGTTGGACAGCCCAAGGATTAGACACACTCCGTATAGACGAAGAAAACAATGAACTAGGTATTGAACAATTAGTAAAAATTATAAAAAAAGAGAATGTTGGCTCTGTTGTTATAGGTTTACCTAAAAATATGAACAATTCTATTGGATTTCGAGGCGAGGCTTCGTTACAATACAAGGAGCAACTTCAAGAAGCACTGCCATCTGTAGAGATAATTATGTGGGATGAACGATTAAGTACCATGGCTGCAGAACGTTCTTTACTGGAAGCAGATGTTTCTAGACAGAAACGAAAAAAAGTAATAGACAAAATGGCAGCAGTTTTTATATTGCAAGGCTATTTAGACTCTATTCAATAAAAAGGAGCGTTTAATAATGACAGAACAGAATAAAGATGCAGAATTAGAAATTAACAACGAAGAGGAATTATTAACACTATATGATGAAGAAGGTAATGAAGTTTTATACCGTAAAGTCCTAGAATTTTTCCACCCAGAATTCAAAAAAGAATATGTCATTCTTGCTGAAGAAGGCGCTGAATCTGATGATGAAGATTTAATTGAATTAGTACCAATGATCAACGAACCAGACGAAAATGGTGAAGGTGGTAAATTCTTACCTGTTGAAACAGATGAAGAGTGGGATATGATTGAAGAAGTAGTTAATACTGAAATGGACGATCATGACCACGATCACGACCACGAATAAAATAACTATAAAAGCCACATATAGTCTCGTATAGGACTAATAAATAACGAAAGGATGATTTCACTAGAAATCATCCTTTCTTGCTGTCAACAAACATGTGAAGTTTTGTTGACAGTTTTTTATATCGTTGGCATAAGTCCCCGTCCAGCTCATATTCTAAACAGAGACTTCCGTTTTGGTAAACACAACATAAAGCTCACCACAGCTTCAAAGCACAATTTACACTTATATTTTGTGCTAGTTTATGGTAAAATATATAAAGTTAATTTCAATCGTACGTTATGTATATTTATGATATATCTCTGTACCAACACTTGAACGTGTACCCTTATAAAAAGCGAGTAACCAATTACTTTTATTAAAGACAATCAGTCAATTTATTCTGACTGATTTATTTTATTATTTAAATCGAAAGTATCATTTTACAACAAAGGAAGTTATGAAAATGGATAATAATCAATTATATTTGTTAAATTTGCATAAGCAAACTGATAAAGATATTGAATCATTAAGAACCTATGCAGAGGAAAATCAAGTGCCCATCGTTGATAAGCTCACTTTAGAAATGATAAAACAAATTATTAGATTACATAAACCTATTAATATTTTAGAAATTGGAACTGCAATTGGTTATAGCGCTATGCAATTTGCTTCTATTTCTAAAAAAATTAATGTGACTACAATTGAACGTAATGTAGAAATGCAAGATAAAGCGAAAGAAAATATTGAGTTATTTCAATATTATAACCAAATTAGATTAATTGAAGGCGATGCATTAGAGCAAGTTGAAAATGTGGATGATCGCAGCTATGATATGATATTTATTGATGCAGCGAAGGCACAATCCAAAAAGTTTTTTGAACTTTATACGCCTTTATTAAAAGTGGGGGGTATCGTAGTTACTGACAACGTACTTTATCACGGTTTTGTATCTGATATTTCTGTCGTTCGTAATAGAAATGTCCGACAAATGGTAAAGAAAGTACAAGATTACAATGAATGGCTAATGAACCACACGGATTATACTACTAATTTTTTAAACATGGATGATGGTTTGGCAATTTCAATTAAAGGGGAATCAAAATGACAGAATTATTAGTAACACCAAAATCTGTTGCACATATTGAAACATTAATTGGAAAAGGTGCTGATGCTTTTGTAATTGGCGAACAAAAATTCGGCTTAAGGCTTGCAGGTGAATTTAATAAAGATGACATGATAAAAGCTGTGAATTTAATACATAGTCAAGGTAAAAAAGCTTATGCTGCTGTTAATGGCATTTTTCATAATTATCATCTGAACGCATTAGCGTCTTATATTAATTTTTTGCATGAAATTAAGGTAGACCGAATTATATTTGGTGACCCGGCGGTGGTTATGTTTGTAAAAGAACAAGCACATCCAATCCCATTAAATTGGGATGCTGAAGCACTTGTTACCAATTATTTTCAATGTAATTATTGGGGAAAAAAAGGTGCTCAACGTGCTCAATTAGCTAGAGAGCTTAGTTTAGAAGAGATTATTAATATTAAGGAAAATGCTGATGTTGAGATTGAAGTTCAAGTGCATGGAATGACTTGCATGTTCCAATCTAAACGTATGCTATTAGGCAATTATTATACATTTCAAGAACGACAAATGAAAATTGAAAGAAATAAACAAGCAAATGAATTATTATTATACGATGAAGAACGTGATAATAAATATCCGGTGTATGAGGATTATAATGGTACACATATCATGTCACCTAATGATATATGTCTAATTGAAGAGTTAGAGCCACTTTTAGCAGCAGGTATAGATGCATTGAAAATAGATGGTGTATTACAATCAGAAACCTATATTAATGTATGTACAGAACAATATAGAGAAGCCATTGATTTATATAACGAAGATCCTGAAGTTTATGAAGATGAAAAATTTATGCTTGTCGACCCAATTGAAGCTATACAACCAGAACATCGTCCGTTTGACGAAGGCTTTTTATTTAAACAAACAGTATATTGATGGAGGTTTAACAGTGAAAGTTTTAGAAGAAGTTAAATTACATAATAAACCTAAAATGAATAAACCTGAACTTCTGGCTCCGGCTGGTAACTTAGAAAAATTAAAAATTGCAGTACACTATGGAGCAGATGCTGTGTTCCTCGGTGGACAAGAATACGGTTTAAGATCAAATGCAGATAATTTTACAATGGATGAAATTAAAGAAGGCGTTGAATTTGCACAACGCTATGGTGCTAAAATTTATGTTACTACCAATATCATTGCGCATGATGAAAATATAAATGGATTAGATGATTATTTGCGTAATTTAGCCTTAACTGGTGCAACAGGCATTATCGTTGCTGACCCTCTTATTATTGAAACATGTAAACGTGTGGCACCTAAATTAGAGATACATTTATCTACACAGCAATCTCTTTCAAATTATAAAGCCGTTGAATTTTGGAAAGAAGAAGGCTTAGATCGAGTGGTATTAGCTCGTGAAACTGGAGCAATGGAAATGAAAGAGATGAAGGAAAAAGTAGATATTGAAATCGAATCTTTTATACATGGTGCGATGTGTATTGCTTATTCAGGAAGATGTACTTTAAGCAATCATATGACAGCGCGTGATTCCAATAGGGGTGGTTGTTGTCAAAGTTGTCGTTGGGATTATGACTTGTTACAAGTAGATCAACACGGCGAGTTAGATTTGTTCTATGACGATGATGAAGTTGCGCCATTTGCAATGAGTCCTAAAGATTTAAAACTAATCGAAGCTATACCAAAAATGATGGATATTGGCGTTGATTCTTTAAAAATTGAAGGACGTATGAAATCTATTCATTATATTGCAACAGTTGTTTCTGTGTATCGCAAAGTCATCGATGCTTATGCGGAGGATCCAGAACATTTTAAAATCAAGCCAGAATGGTTAATCGAATTAGATAAATGTGCCAATAGAGACACGGCCTCGGCGTTTATTGAAGGCACGCCAGGTTATGAAGAACAAATGTTTGGGCAACAAAATAAAAAGAATGCATCATTTGACTTTTGTGGTTTAGTATTAGATTATGATAGTTCTACCCATATAGCCACAGTGCAACAACGTAATAAATTTGAACCTGGACAAGAAATCGAATTTTTTGGCCCTGAAATTGAAACATTTAGACAAGTTGTGGATACAATTTATGATGAAGAAGGTAATGAACTTGATGCTGCACGCCACCCATTGCAAATCGTGCAAATCAAAGTCGATCATCCAATTTATACCAACAACATGATGAGAAAGGAAATTGGATAATGAATAGTACGACAATTATAGGAATTGCAGGCGGCTCCGGATCGGGGAAAACATCAGTAACAAATGAAATCATGAAGAATTTAGAAGGTCATAGTGTTGCACTATTGGCTCAAGACTATTATTATAAAGACCAATCGCATTTAACTTTTGATGAACGCTTGGAAACCAATTATGACCATCCATTTGCATTTGATAATGATTTGTTAATCGAGAATTTAAATGATTTGAGAAATGGGAAACAAATTGAAGTTCCAACGTATGATTATTCAAATCATACGAGAAGTGATAAAACGATTGCATTTAAGCCAAAAGATGTTATTATCGTGGAAGGTATATTTGCGCTTGAAAACAAAACATTAAGAGATTTAATGGATGTCAAAATTTATGTTGATACTGATGCTGATTTGCGTATCTTAAGGCGGTTACTTCGAGATACTGAAGAAAGAGGCCGTACTATGGATTCTGTTATAAATCAGTATTTAAATGTGGTGCGACCAATGCATAATCAATTTATAGAGCCAACTAAAAGATATGCAGATATTATTATTCCAGAAGGTGGCAGTAATAAAGTAGCAATCGATATAATGACGACAAAGATTCAAACTTTAGTAAGTAAACAATAGTATGTATATGTAAAGGAAGATGACATAATGGAAAATCAAAAGCAATATCCAATGACTCAAGAAGGTTTTGAGAAGCTAGAACATGAGTTAGAAGAATTAAAAACAGTTAAACGACCAGAAGTCGTTGAAAAAATTAAAGTAGCACGTTCTTTTGGTGACTTATCTGAGAACTCAGAGTACGATGCTGCAAAAGACGAACAAGGATTTATCGAACAAGATATTCAACGTGTAGAACATATGTTACGTAATGCACAGATTATCGAAGATACTGGTGATAACAATGAAGTTAAAATTGGTAAAACAGTAACAATTGTTGAATTACCAGGCGAAGAAGAAGAAGAATACCAAATTGTTGGTTCGGCTGAATCTGATGCATTCAATGGTAAAATTTCTAATGAATCACCAATGGCTAAAAGTTTAATTGGTAAAAAATTAGAAGAAGAAGTACGTGTACCGTTACCTAATGGTGGCGAAATAAACGTTATTATTAAAAATATTAAATAAAAAAATCCCCTTAAACATATATATGTTTAAGGGGATTTTACACTATATAAAAGTAATTATATACTTGATGGTAACATTTTGTTAACTTAATGATAAGAATCAAGTTTTAGAATAATATTGCCATTTTATTTACTAATATACTTTGTTTAATAAACGTTTACTTATTATTAGTAATAACTTTTTGTATTAAACACAATTTTAAAATAAATGATATACTATCAATAGCATGTGCACAATATAGTTTATTTGAAGATAAACTATATTGTAAATGTAATAAAGGGGGCATAATCTTTGAATTATAAATTAATTAATGAACAAACGATTATGATATATTTTGAAGAGCGTATTGATCCTGATACGTTTCAAAAGGTACAACGCGTTGAACAATATATTAAAGCACAAAACAATCCAGCGATTATTGAAGTAGTCTCTTCGTATCGCGCAATTATGTTAACCATTGATATCACTAAAAGTGATTTAACCTATATAATTAAAGCGCTTAATTTAAATCAAATGGACATAACAAAATTTAATCATACAGCTACACCAACACAAACAATTAATATACCAGTGTTATATGGTGGAAGTTATGGACAAGATATTCAAGAGGTAGCATCGCATAATAATTTAACTACTAAAGAGGTTATACGAATACATACTGAAAATACTTATTTAATTTATATGCTAGGTTTTATGCCTGGCTTTCCTTTTTTAGGAGGATTAGATACGCAATTACATACGCCAAGACGTCAAGAACCGAGGACAAGCATTCATGCAGGTTCTGTAGGTATTGCTAATAATCAAACAGGTCTCTATCCAAAACAATCGCCTGGTGGTTGGCAAATTATAGGACGTACGCCTATTAGAGTGTTTGATATTCATAGAGAACCTATGTGTTTATATGGCGCAGGAGACTATATAAAATTTTATGCTATTGAAGAAGAAACATACCATCGTATATTAGATGAACAACAATATGACGATTTTGATATAGAAAAGTGGGTGAAAATTTAATATGTCTATAAAAATTTTAAATCCTGGACTATTTAGCACAATACAAGATCAAGGTAGAATTGGTTTTCAAAATCAAGGCTTTTCAAATGCAGGCGTGTTAGATCAATATGCATATAGATTAGGTCAAACACTTATTGGAAATAATGGACCTGCAATTGAATGCACAATTATTGGGCCAACACTTCAATTTTTAGAAGATAATTCTTTTGTTATCACTGGTGCGCAATTTAAAGCCAAGATAAATGATGAAGTGATTGATGTTCAAACAGTAACTTCAGTGAAAAAAGGGGATGTATTGGAACTAGGTGCTGTAGTTAATGGTGCAAGAGGTTATATTTTGTTTGGTAAACCGATAGATGTCCCAATTGTAGCTGGTAGTTATGCAACGCATACACGTAGTCATATCGGAGGATATAAAGGACGTGCCTTAAAAGGATACGATGTAATTTTGTGTAAACAAGACGATACATACCTTTCCCAAATAGGATACAGTTTAGAATTAAATACTGAATCATTTAATAAAGATACAATTCAAATAATCGAAGGACCACAAATAAATCGATTCACTCAAGATGCGCAAGATAAATTAACAACAGTTGATTTTAAAATTTCAGAAAAATCAGACCGCATGGGATATCGATTACAAGGTGAGATAATTTCACCAATAGATTCTGCGGATATCATTTCTGAACCAGTAGCTTTAGGTAGCATTCAAGTTCCGAACGATGGCAATCCAATTATTCTATTGAATGATAAACAAACAGTTGGTGGTTATACAAAAATTGCTACTGTATGTGCTTCAGATTTACATATTTTAGCACAGAAACAACCGGGGGACGTGCTACATTTTGAATGGACAACGATTGAAGAAGCAACAAATAAATTAAAACAACAAGAATTAGATTTCAAGAAAGTATTAGAAAATACAATCGATACACCTATTTATAATACGGCGCAATTCAGACCAACGGCTTCACGTATCAAAAAATTATTAAAAGGGGAATTAAAATGAATCTTGAAAAAATCGAGCAATTAATAAAATTAGTAAAAGAAAACGAAGTTAAAAAATTTGAATACAAAGATAGCAAAAGTGAAATATCTATAGATTTTAATGACAATAAATTACATTCATTTTCTTCCGATCATAGTTCACAAACTTTAGCCAACCAAGCATTCAATCAAAATCAAAGTGTAGCGGACGGCCAAACAAAGGAGCATGACAACTTTAAAGAAGTTAAATCACCAATGGTAGGTACGTTCTTCCAACAAGATGAAAAGGAGCTTACTGAGCCAATCATTCGTGTTGGTGATGAAATAAATAAAGGTGATACGATTGGTTTTATTGAAGCGATGAAAGTAATGAATGAAGTGAAAAGTGACATAGATGGTGTAGTGGAGGAAATCGTAGTAGCACATGGTGAGAATGTCGAATATAATCAGACGATTATTAAAATAAAATAAGTGAAAGAAAGGGGCGTTTGCTGTGTATCGTTGTTTAATAGCAAACAGAGGAGAGATAGCTGTTAGAATTATCCGAGCATGTAGAGAGATGGATGTTGAAACAGTAGCTATATATGCATTAGGGGATGAAACGAGTTTACATGTGAGTTTAGCTGATCAAGCTATTTGCATAGGTGAGGCAAATCCACTAGAGAGTTATTTGAATCAAGATCGAATTATTAGCGCCGCCAAAATCAGTGGCGCTACTGCAATACATCCAGGGTATGGCTTTTTATCAGAGAGTACTTCTTTTGCACAAAAAGTAGAAGAAAATAATATTGATTTCATTGGCCCAACACAATTGACGATGGAAATGATGGGTGATAAAATCACCGCTCGTCAAACAGTTGATGATGCGGGCGTGCCAATTATTCCTGGTTCTACGAATGCTGTGGAGTCAATTGAAGAAGTGAAGAAAATATCAAAAGATATTGGTTTCCCTCTAGTTTTAAAAGCTGCTAGCGGTGGCGGTGGTAAAGGTATTAGAATTGTTAAAACAGTTGGTGAATTAGCTAAAGCTTTTAAAGAAGCCAAGAGTGAGGGAGAAAAGTATTTTGGTGATGATCGTATTTATGTTGAATCGTTCATTCCCGTAGCGAAACATGTAGAAGTTCAAGTCATTGGTGATGGTAAGAATAATTACATACATTTAGGGGAAAGAGATTGTTCTGTACAAAGAAAAAACCAAAAATTAATTGAAGAATCACCATGTGCAGCAATAACAGAAGAGACTAGAAATGCAATGTGTACTGATGCTGTCAAAGTCGCAAATGCTTCTAATTATAGAAGTGCAGGCACAATCGAATTTTTAGTAACAGACGAAGCATATTATTTCATTGAAATGAATGCGCGTATTCAAGTAGAACATACGGTGACTGAAATGAGAGCGAATAGGGATTTACTACAAGCTCAACTATACTTGATGATAAATGGTGAATTGCCTTTTACACAGGAAGATATAGTTTTTGATGGACATGTAATCGAAGCACGAATTAATGCAGAGAACCCAGAACGACAATTCCAACCTTCACCAGGTAAAGTAGAAGCATTACACTTACCACAAGGATTTAACGTACGTGTAGATAGTTTACTTTACCAAGGTTATACTGTTTCTCCTTACTATGATTCTTTAGTAGCAAAAGTGATTGTAAAAGCACCCGACAGACAACGTGCAATCAATAAATTAAAAGTCACTTTAGATGAAATGGTGATAGACGGTTTTACAACAACTGCTGACTTTTTATACGCAGTATTATCATATCCATTGTATGCAGATGGAGATGCAAAAGAAGTAGATATAAAATTTTTAGATAGACATCAAATTATCAAGGGGGTATCTTAATGCAAGTAGACTTAAATTGTGATCTCGGTGAAGCATTCGGTAATTACTCATTTGGAGGGGATGAACAAATCATCCCACTAATTACTTCAGCAAATATTGCTTGTGGTTTTCACGCGGGTGACCAACATGTAATGAATGAAACAATTAAATTAGCCAAAGCACATGGTGTAGGAATCGGTGCTCATCCAGGATTGCCAGATTTACAAGGATTTGGACGTAGAAATATGGATTTATCACCAAATGAAATTTATGATATTGTTGTTTATCAAATTGGCGCATTAAGTGGATTTTGTAAAATTCATAACGTGAAGATTAATCACGTAAAACCGCATGGTGCCCTTTATCAAATGGGAGCTAGAAATAAAGATATAGCTCGTGCAATCGCACAAGCAGTATTTGATATTGACAAGACCCTAATATATGTGGGATTATCTAACACGTCATTAATTTCTGAAGCTAAATTAGTTGGTTTAACAACAGCTTCAGAAGTCTTTGCAGATAGACGTTACGAAGACGATGGCCAACTTGTAAGTAGGAAAGAACACGATGCACTAATTACGGATACAAATGAAGCAATTGAGCAAGTAGTTAACATGGTGAAATCGCAAACCGTTGTCGCAAAAAGCCAAAAGACCATCAGCATAGAAGCTGATACAATTTGTGTGCATGGAGATGGTGCACATGCTCTCGAGTTTGTAACACAAATTAGAGAAAGATTAACGAAAGAAGGCGTTTCTATAAAAAGTCTAGGGGGCTAACCTATGAAAGAAAGATTAAGTTCTGAAGAAAAAGGTTTTGAGTTCACAAAAAACCATAAAAGGTTATTATTAGGTTCGGTATTTTTAATGGCAACATCTGCTATAGGACCAGCATTTTTAACTCAAACCGCAGTATTTACTGCACAATTTACTTCAAGTTTCGCATTTGCTATTCTATTATCTATTATTATAGATATTGGAGCGCAAATAAATATTTGGAGAGTATTAGTAGTTACCGGTAAACGTGGTCAAGAAGTAGCAAATGAGATATTCAATGGGCTAGGTACAATTATTTCAATACTGATAGCCATTGGAGGATTAGCTTTCAATATTGGTAATATAGCAGGCGCTGGGCTTGGTTTAAATGCTATTTTCGGTTTAGATGTGAAGATTGGTGCTGCGATTACAGCAGTTCTAGCGATCGGTATCTTTATTAGTAAAAGTGGTCAAAAGATTATGGACTTTGTCACAATGTGTTTAGGTATGCTCATGATTGTAGTCATAGCATTCGTAATGTTCAAAGCCAATCCGCCATATGCAGAAGCGGCTAAACATTTAGTTATGCCAGAACAACCATTGGCGCTTGTATTACCGATTATTACTTTGGTAGGTGGTACAGTTGGTGGTTATATTACTTTTGCAGGGGCGCATAGAATTTTAGACTCTGGAATTAAAGGCAAAGAATATTTACCATTTATTAACAAAGCCGCAATCTCTGGCATATTGACTACCGGCGTTTTAAGAGCTTTATTATTCTTAGCGGTACTGGGTGTAGTTGTTACAGGTGTTACTTTAAGTTCAGAAAACCCACCAGCTTCAGTCTTTGAACATGTACTTGGACCAGTTGGACGTAGTATCTTTGGTGTCGTATTATTCGCAGCTGCAATGTCATCTGTAATTGGTTCTGCTTATACGAGTGCGACATTTTTAAAAACACTACATAAATCGATATACAATAAAACCAATATAATCGTAATTAGTTTTATTGTTGTTTCTTCACTAGTATTTTTATTCATAGGTCAACCAGTCACTTTATTAATTGTTGCTGGTGCACTTAACGGTTTTATTCTACCCATTACGTTAGGTACGATTTTAATAGCTAGTAAGCGAAAATCAATTGTCGGAGATTATCATCATCCAACGTGGATGTTACTCTTTGGTATATTGGCAGTAATAGTTACAATTGCTGCAGCATTATTCTCTCTACAAAGCTTATCAGGTTTATTTGGTAGTTAATATATCAATATTTTAATACTCTGAACGATACATACTGCTAATGTATTGTTCAGAGTTTTTATATGGAAAAAAATAAAGAATTCAAATGTATAAAAAAATTAATATTACTAACTTAAAAATAGGGAAAATAACATATAGAATTTAATATAAAAAGTTGAACAATGATCGAGCTCTGAACATAAATGTGGTAGAATAACTAAGGCTAGGATTTTAATATGAGGTGAATTATAATGATAGGTATTATAGGTGCTATGGAAGAAGAAGTAGCAATCTTAAAAGATAAACTTGAAACATTAGAAGAAATAAAAATTGCGCATGTAATATTCTATAAAGGTCGTCTACATGATAAAGAGATAGTACTTACACAAAGTGGTATTGGTAAAGTGAATGTTGCAATTTCTACGACATTATTAATTGAGAAATTTAAACCTGATGTAATTATTAATACAGGCTCTGCAGGAGCTTTAGACAAAACATTAAATGTTGGTGATGTTGTTGTCAGTGATATGGTTGCTTATCATGATGCAGATGCAAGAGCGTTTGGTTATCAGTTAGGACAAATACCGCAAATGCCAGCACAATTTATTGCTGATGAGCATTTAATTAAAAAGGCAACAGATGCAATAAATGAACAACAACTTGTAGCTAAAACTGGGTTAATTGTGAGTGGAGATAGCTTTATTGGTACAACTGAGCAACGTACGACGATTAAAACGAACTTCCCACAAGCAATGGCTGCAGAAATGGAAGCTACTGCAATTGCACAAACCTGCTATCAATTTAATTTGCCATTCATAATTACGCGTGCAATTTCAGATTTAGCTGACGGCGATGCTGGTATTACGTTCGATGTATTTTTAGAAAAAGCAGCAGTATCTTCTAGTGAAATTGTTGAGCGTTTAATTAAAACTATATAAAAAGGTGAAAATAAATAATGGGTATAATAAAAAGCTATTTTATGCCAAATGAATATGTGCAGTCCGTTTTTCAAATAGATATTGATAAACTAGCAGCATCTGGCGTGAAAGGAATTATTACAGATTTAGATAATACACTTGTAGGATGGGACGAAGCAGACCCGACTGCAGCAGTAAAACAATGGTTTGAGAAAGCAAATGCATTAGGTATCACAATTACGATTGTTTCTAATAATAATGAAAAACGTGTTGGTAGTTTTTCAAAATCATTGAATGTTGATTATATTTTCAAAGCAAAAAAACCAAGAGGTCGTGCTTTTAATCAAGCCGCACAATTAATGCACTTAAAACCTGCTGAAATTGTTGTGATTGGTGACCAAATGCTTACAGATGTATTTGGAGGTAATAGACGTGGCCTCTTCACAATTATGGTGGTACCCGTGAAACAAACGGATGGTTTTATTACGAAATTCAACCGAATGATAGAGCGAAGATTATTACAACACTTTAGAAAAAAAGGCTATATCAAATGGGAGGAAAATTGATTGACTGAAATTTTAAAATGTATCGGATGCGGTGCGCCACTTCAATCTGAAGATCCAGATGCGGCAGGCTATGTGCCAGAACATAATTTACATCGTGAAGATGTCATATGTAAAAGATGCTTTAGACTAAAAAATTACAATGAAGTTCAAGATGTTGGTTTAGATAGTGAAGACTTTTTAAATTTATTGAACGGTTTAGCAGATGAAAAAGGAATTGTAGTAAATGTTGTAGATGTCTTTGATTTTGAAGGATCTTTCATTAATGCAATCAAACGTATTGTAGGTAATAAAAAAATCATTTTAGTAGCCAATAAGTTAGATTTATTGCCTAAACAGATTAATAAACGTCGAGTTAAAGAATGGTTGAAGAAAACAGCAAGAAAATATGGTTTAGAAACTGAAGATGTTGTATTGATATCTGCAGAAAAAAATGAAGGAATAGATGATTTATTAGCATCTATTAACACATTACGTAATAACGACAATGTTTATATTGTAGGAACTACAAATGTTGGTAAATCTACGCTTATAAATAAATTAATTGAACGCAGTGTTGGTGAAAAAGATGTTGTTACTACATCTAGATTCCCAGGAACAACGCTAGACATGATTGACATACCGTTAGATGATACATCATTTATGTTTGATACTCCAGGCGTGATTCAAGAACATCAAATGACACATGTGGTAACGGACGATGAACTTAAAACGATTATGCCTAAAAAAGAAGTTAAGCAACGTGTATATCAATTGAATGAAGGTCAAACTTTATTCTTTGGTGGGATAGCGCGTATTGACTATGTTAGTGGTGGCAGACGTTCATTAGTATGTCATTTTTCAAACGAACTCAATATTCATAGAACTAAAACTGAAAATGCCAATGAATTGTGGAAAAATCAGTTAGGTGCATTATTGTCACCACCTCATAATCCTGATAATTTTGATTTACAAAATGTTAAAGCAGTAAGATTAGAAACAGGTAAAGAGAAGCGAGATGTGATGATTTCTGGATTAGGTTTTATCACGATTGATGAAGGTGCCAAAGTTATAGTTCGTGTACCTAAAAATGTAGATGTTGTGTTAAGAAATTCAATAATGTAAGGTGTGTTTAGTATGAAATATGCAGTAATAGGCAATCCTATTGATCATTCTTTGTCACCAGTTATGCATAATGCGAACTTTGCGACTTTAAATGATGATTCAACATATGAAGCGATTAATATTCCTGAAGCACATTTTCATCTTATTAAAGAAATCATAGAAGACAAAGCGCTCTCTGGATTTAATGTTACAATACCTCATAAAGAACGTATTTTACCTTATTTAGATGAAATTGATGACCAATCTAAAACAGTTGGTGCAGTTAATACAGTGAAAATTGAAGGCGGAAAATGGATAGGCTACAATACAGATGGCATAGGCTATGTTACAGGACTTAAACAGGCTTATCCGGATTTACAAAATGCGTATATACTCATTTTAGGTGCAGGCGGTGCCAGTAAAGGTATTGTAAATGAACTGAATAAACACGTTCGACCCAAATTAACCGTTGCTAATAGAACTATGAGTCGCTTTGATAACTGGGATTTAGATATCAATAAGATTAGTTTATCAGACGCAGAAAAATCATTGGCTGAATTTGATATTATTATTAATACTACACCTGCAGGTATGAATCAAAACAAAGATGTAGCCATAAGTCTCGACCAATTAGCTTCACATACATTAGTGAGTGATATTGTTTATATTCCTTTTAAAACGCCAATTTTAGAAATAGCAGAAGAAAAAGGCAATCCTATACACAATGGATTGGACATGTTTGTTTACCAAGGCGCAGAAAGCTTTGAGATTTGGACCGAACAAACACCAGACATTCAAGTAATGAAAGAAGCAGTACTAAAACATTTATAAAAGGAGCATATTATGCTAACAGGTAAACAAAAAAGATTTTTAAGAAGTAAAGCAAATAACGTAGATCCAACATTCCAAATTGGGAAATCAGGTATAAATGATAATATGGTTAGTCAAATTAACGATATTTTAGAAAATAGAGAGTTAATTAAAGTACATGTTTTACAAAATAATTATGAAGATAAAAATGATTTAGCACAAAGCTTAAGTGATGCGACGAGAAGTGATATCGTACAAGTAATCGGGTCTATGATTGTATTGTACAAAGAATCTCAAGATAACAAACAAATACAATTACCATAATGACTAAGTCAATTGTATTATATGGTGGGCAGTTTAACCCGATTCATACAGCTCACATGGTTGTTGCAAGTGAAGTGAATAACGTAATAAAACCTGAGAAGTTCTATTTTATACCGAGCTATATGTCTCCATTAAAAGAGCATAATGATTTTTTAGACGTGCAGTATAGAATAGATATGATTCAGTGTGCGATTAATGAACTTGGATTTGGAACAATTTGTCTTGATGAAATTGAACGAAAAGGGCAAAGCTACACTTATGATACAGTAGAGCATATTTTAAAGCAGCATCCTCAATCTAAGCTATACTTTGTTATAGGTACTGACCAATACAATCAACTTGAAAAGTGGTATAAAATTGATGAGTTAAAATCATTAATTACTTTTGTAATTGTTAATAGAGATAAATCAGCTCAAGAAGTAGAGCCTGGTATGTTAGCGATAAATATACCGCGTATTGATATTAGTTCAACATTAATCAGAGATAGAATTAAAAACGACGAAAATATTCAAGTTTTAGTTCCTTCTAGTGTAGAACAATATATCCGAGAGGAAGGTTTATATGAAAATTGATCAAGCAGTTAGTTTAGTTAAAGATAAATTACCCGAGAAAAGGTTTAACCATTCATTGAGAGTTGCTGAAACAGCTGTGAAATTAGCAGAAATCTATGATGGCGACAAAGACAAGGCTGAACTTGCAGGTATATTACATGATTACTGTAAATATGATGATTTAGGATCAATGTATCAAATCGTTACACAGAATGAATTAGATAGTAATTTACTGAGTTATGGTTCCGAAATATTACATGGACCAGTAGCAGCTATAATAATGAATCAACAGTTTGATGTCACTGATGAAGAAGTCTTATTAGCGATTAAAAATCATACAACTGGACGCGCTCAAATGACAAAAACTGAGAAATTGATATTCATAGCTGATTATATAGAGCCAGGTCGTCAGACCCCAGGCGTTGAAGAAATTAGAGATTTAGCATACAATCAAGGTAGCTTAGATAAAACCATTTATGAAATTTCTAAGCGAACAGTTCTATATTTAATTAATAAAGATATTAATGTTTATGATGCCACGATTGCATGCTTGAATTATTACAATTACAGTGACGAAAGAGTAAAGGATGATTAAATGAATTCAGATCAATTATTAAACATTGCTGTCGAAGCAACAGAGAATAAAAAAGCAGAAGATATTATTTCTTTAAAAATGAAAGGCATTAGTGACATGACTGATTATTTTGTAGTTTGTCATGGTAATAACGAAAAACAAGTTCAAGCTATAGCTCGTTCGGTAAAAGATGCAGCAAGCGAAGCTGAAATCGAAGTAAAACGAATGGAAGGCTTTAATGATGCCAGATGGATTCTTATTGATCTATCTAATGTAGTTGTTCACGTATTCCATAAAGATGAACGTGATTACTATAATATTGAGAAATTATATCGTGATGCGCCTCTTGAGAGTTATAGACAGGTTGTTTATTAATTATGGTGCAATATGAAGAAATGAGCTTGTTCTATGATCAACTAACGTTAGATCAACCCTATGAATCATGGTTAGAAATTGTAAACCATTTTGCTGAAAATAGGACGTCTATATTAGATATTGGTTGTGGCACAGGCAGCTTAACATCATTGCTAACAGACTTTGACCAAATCACAGGTATGGATTTAAGTGTTGATATGCTTTCAATAGCAACTCAGAAATCTAACAAAGTGAATTGGATAGAAGGTGATATGACTGAATTTGAATTGAATCAGAAATTTGATGTAATTACTATTTTTTGTGATTCTTTAAATTATTTACCTGAAAAAGATAATGTCTTCACCACATTTAGTCATGTTTTTAACCATTTAGAAACAGAAGGTGTGTTTATGTTTGATGTTCATACACCTTTTAAAATGAATACATTATTTAATAACCAAAGTTATATCGATGAATCTGAAAAGGTTTTTCTTGCTTGGGAAGCTGTACAAGGCGAGGAACCACTGAGCGTTTGGCATGATATGTCATTCTTTATTAAACAAGACGACAATCAATATGCAAGGTTTGATGAATCTCATTATCAACGCACTTACGCAGAAGCAGATTATATTGAAATGCTTAATAATGTAGGGTTTAGCCAAATTACTACGTTTGTCGATTTTGATATTAAGAATAATAGTCATGAAGGACATCGATTGTTTTTCATTGTCAAAAAATAAAAGTAAAATCACTCTTTTATACGTGTATAGTATAAAGGAGTGATTTTTTATTGCTTGATCAGTGGAACAATCTAAAAGAAATCATTTGTAAATACAAAGCAGTAGCTATAGCAATTTTAATTATCGTGGTCATTTTAATCGCTTGGTTGCTACAAAGTACTTTTACAAACGAAAATGATCATAAAATAGTAAATTCGAATGATGATATTACCACAAATACAGAAACACAACTAGAAACCAATGCAAAGCATACAAAAAATAGTACTGAACAAGCTAAAAAGATTAAAACAGAAGATATTTTTGTGGACATCAAAGGTGCTGTGAAGCATCCTGATATTTATATGATGAAATCTTCTGATAGAATTAAGCAACTTTTAGATAGAGCAATTGTTACTGAGGATGCTGATTTGTCAAAAATAAATTTAGCTGAAAAGTTGGTGGATCAAAAGTTGATTTATATTCCAAAGAAAGAGGAAACGATAAATTCAAATCAACAAATCAATGATACTAATACCACAAATAAAAATGTAAGTTCAAATTCAACAAAAGTTACTGACAATAGCGCTAATCAGGAAAAAATAAATATTAACACTGCTTCAGAATCAGAGCTATTAACAGTTCCTGGCATCGGTCCTTCAAAAGCTAAATCTATTATAGAATATAGAGAGCAAAATGGTGCTTTTGAATCTATCGACCAATTAACAGAAGTTAAAGGAATTGGAGCAAAGACGCTTGAAAAATTAGGGTCATATTTTACAACATAGATTTTTATTGCAATATAACTCAATACAAATTAACCTATAGTTACTCATAAAATAAATAATTACTATTAACGGAGGTATAACATCATGGATCGCATTAAATGGGAAGAATACTTTATGGCTCAAAGTCATTTATTGGCGTTACGTTCCACTTGTCAACGTTTATCTGTGGGCGCAACAATTGTTAAAGATAATAGAATCATTGCTGGTGGTTACAATGGCTCAGTTTCGGGCGAAGTTCATTGTATTGATGAGGATTGTTTGTTAGAGGATGGTCATTGTATACGTACGATACATGCTGAAATGAATGCATTACTACAATGTGCCAAACAAGGGGTGTCAACAGACGGAGCAACGATATATGTAACACATTTCCCTTGCCTAAATTGTACGAAATCAATCATCCAAGCTGGTATTCAAACAATTTATTACGCTGAAGACTATCACAACCATTCATATGCATTAAAGTTACTAGACCAATCAGGTATCGATTATAAAAAAATAGCATTTAATCAAGAGCATGTAGCACAATACCTTACCAATAAATAAGCACTGATTTACTATGCAATTGCTTATTTAGTTGGTCTTTTATGGCTACATGTTAAATTATTATCGATATTTTTATGTGGTATCTTAATTTTTTTAGTGATACTTAAAAGGTTAAAGTGGTTTCAAATTTTATTTGTTTTAATCATACCATTCATTAGTTATATGATGTTTCAGAGTAATTTAATAAGTGAGAATAAAGCACGTGCAGCATACTTAAATCAAAATATCGAAGTAGGTGCACAATTTGTAACTAAGCCTATTCTGGAACATCAAAAGCTACATGGTAAAGCTAAAATTAATAATAAAAAATATAACTATTACTTTTATGTTAACAACAACATTAACAGTAATAAATACATACAGCTATATCAAAAGACATGTAACGTGAAAGCAATATTAAAACCATTAAATCAGTCCTCATATAGCCCGGTTTCACTTTTTATTAATACAATTGATTTCGAAAGTTGCAAAGTAAACAATTCGAATTATCATGCTATTTTAGATAGGCATAAACAATATATTTTCGAACGTTTAAGTCACACCAAAATCAAACATCCAGAGAAAATTATTGCATTAATTAGTGGAGATACCTCAAAAATCAATAAAAATGAATTAGATAAATTCAAAGAAATAGGTATATATCATTTATTAGCAGTAAGTGGTACACATATTGCAGCGATCATAGGCATTGTAATATACGTATTAAATATTTTTAAGTGTCCGTTAGCCTATATCAAGATGATATTATTTATCTTTCTCCCGATATATGCCCTTTATACTGATTTAGCTCCTAGTGCTGTGAGATCAATTTTAGCAGCCTTAATAATCATTGTACTTCCTAAAGCAATTATAAAAAATCCAATGAATGTACTCGCACTTTTATTTATAATCTTAACGATTATTTCTCCTGCTTATGCCTATAATATAGGCTTCCAATTTTCTTTTTTAATTACATTCTTCATACTTTTTACATTGCCATTAATAGCTCAATCCTCACCGATAAAATCGCTACTAATTATTACTATAATAGCTCAGTTAGGCACATTTATGATTAGCGCTATTAATTTTAACCAGATTCAATGGCTTGGTTTTTTAGCAAATCTTATTTTTGTTCCTTTTTATATCATTGTACTATTCCCACTTGTAATTTTCTTTTTTATTATAAGCCACTTTCCATTTGAAATAATGACTTTAACTTATTTGCTTAATTTAATTTTAAAGTTACATGATTTTCTTTTGGAAATATTTATTAATTTAAGTTCATACAAATGGTATATACCAGAGTTAAATGACTTAAATATCACTTTAGGATTTGTGCTCATATTTTCGTGTTTAATATTGTTTGCACATAGATTTTATAGTCTATTTATTTGTTCATTTGTTTTATTGTATATAGTCGTTACGATATTGCCATTATCTAATGATTATAAATTGACAATGCTTGATGTTGGGCAGGGAGATGCTATTTTATTTGAGACAAATAGGCAAGAGAGTTTATTGATTGATACGGGTGGCAAGTTATTGCAAGAAGGAGAGTCAAGCCAACACAATATCTCAAAGTTTCATATACTACCGACTTTGAAAAAACATGGTATTAAAAAAATAGATTATATAATTGTTACTCACCCACATATAGATCATATGGGAGAACTTAATTTTTTGATTGAAAAATACCCTATAAAAAATATAATAATTAATAAAAATAGTTACCATTTGAAAGAACTAAAATCATTAGTTAATATATGCAAAAGCTTTAACATAAAATTATTAGACTTTAAATCAATGCAAAGTTTTTCACTTAACAAAGCGAAAATTAAATTATTAGATGCCACAATTACAGCATCGAATGATCTAAATGAACAATCAATTATTACATTAATTGAATATGATAAATTCAAGATTTTACTTATGGGTGATGCTTCAAAAAACAACGAACAGTTATTGTTAAATAAGTATCACCTTGAAAATATTGATATTTTAAAAGTAGGACACCATGGTAGTAAAACAAGTTCTAGCGCATCTTTTATAGATAAACTTCAGCCGAAAATAAGTCTGATTTCTGTTGGTCAAAATAATAGATATAAATTACCCAACAAAGAAATAGTAGAACGCTTAAAAAGCATTAATTCTCAAGTTCTACAAACAAGTGAAAATGGAGAAATTTCTATTACATTAAATCCTAATTTTGAACTTAGTGCTAATCTGAAACAATGATTTTATGTAGAGAGATAAAGCACTGCATGATATAATGATTAAATGTGTAATAGTGATGAAAGGGTGCTACATATGAGCAATAATATAATTACAATATACGGAGAAGTGCCTGAATTAATTGAAAAAAAATCTACAGAAGTAATTGAAAAATATTTAGATACTCAAAAAGATGATTTCAATTTTGTTAAATATAACCTATATGAAAGCGATTTATCGCCAATTATAGAAGAAGCTTTAACGATGCCATTTTTCTCAGATAAAAAGGCAGTATTAGTTCAAAATGCATATGTATTCACTGGTGAAAAAGCGCCTAAAGATGTAAATCATAATATAGATCAACTCATGGAATTTATAGAAAAATACGATGGTGAGAGCATGATTGTTTTCGAAGTTTATCATTCTAAACTTGATGAACGAAAAAAATTAGTGAAGGCTCTGAAGAAGCATGCTCAATTAAAAAAAATTGAACAAATGTCTGAAGATGAAATTAAAAATTGGATTAAAAATGAATTGCATGGAAATTATAAAGATATAAAACAAGATGCTTTAGATTTATTTATAGAATTAACTGGTATTAATTTCAATATAGTAAAGCAAGAAATTGAAAAATTGATTCTTTTTCTAGGAGATAGACCAACGATAAACAAACAAGATGTTCAACAAATTGTAAATAGGAGTCTTGAACAGAATGTGTTTTTACTGACAGAATACATCCAAAAAAATAATAAGGCCAAAGCAATACGATTAGTAAAAGATTTAATTGCAATGAAGGAAGAACCTATTAAATTATTAGCACTTATTACGAGTAATTATCGTTTATTTTATCAAAGTAAAATATTGAGTCAAAAGGGTTATAGTGGACAACAAATTGCAAAAACAATAAATGTACATCCTTATAGAGTGAAATTAGCATTAAATCAAGCGAGACATTATCAATTGGAAGGTTTATTGAATATTATTGATAATTGTGCGGAGACAGACTATAAATTAAAATCTTCTTATATGGATAAACATTTAATATTAGAATTATTTATTCTATCACTTTAATTTTAAATGTTTGAGCAAATATTATTTGAAAGTTAATACAAGTTTAAATCCTTTAATAATACAAAAAAAGCCTGAAGCCACAGTGGCTCAGACTTCTTTGTTATTCGTATATTTATTTGCGCAAATAAAAAGTTCAAGCCAGGGCTTGAACTTTTTTATTATTTAGCAGCTGTCATAAGTGAAGATTTGATACGATCAGCTTTGTTTGAGTGGATTAAGTTGCGTTGAGCAGCTTTATCTACTTTCTTCAAAGCGAAGTTTACTAAGTCAGCTTTGTTGTCAGCATTTGATTCAATTGCTGTGTGTGCTCTTTTAACTGCTGTACGCATTTCATTTTTTTGTGAAATGTTACGCTCTTCAGCAGTACGGTTTGTATTAACACGTTTAATTGCAGATTTGATGTTTGGCATGTGTGTCACCTCCTAATAATGATTTCGCTATCAAAATGAATTTGATTACAACAAGAAATATTTTATCAAAATGAGCGCCTTTCTGCAATCATTTATTTATCGCAGGCGCATAGAATCGATGAAAATGGTACAATACTATTTGGAAAAGAAGAACATTCACTCTATAATGCAAAGTAGAATACAATATCAAGTATATCAATTATTTACGGAAAATAGTAAAAAATCGTAGTTAATTTGCAATTACCTATTAAAAACGTTATTATATCAAAGAATGTCATACATATTTACGGGCTAGAATTATGAAAGTGAGAAGGATAATACATGGATAAACAAGACCGTTTCAATAAACGCGAAAATATTAGAAACTTTTCTATTATCGCACATATAGACCATGGTAAATCTACGTTAGCTGATAGGATTTTAGAAAACACGAAATCAGTTGAATCGAGAGATATGCACGCGCAATTGCTAGATTCCATGGATTTAGAACAAGAACGTGGTATTACAATTAAATTAAATGCTGTTCGCTTAAAGTATGAGGCTAAAGATGGTGAAATATACACATTCCATCTTATTGACACACCTGGACACGTAGATTTTACATACGAAGTGTCTAGATCATTAGCCGCTTGTGAAGGAGCAATCTTAGTAGTTGATGCAGCGCAAGGAATTGAAGCACAAACATTAGCTAACGTTTACTTAGCTCTAGATAACGAATTGGAGTTATTGCCTGTAATTAACAAGATAGATTTACCTGCAGCAGAGCCAGAACGTGTGAAGCAGGAATTAGAAGATGTCATCGGTATCGATAAAGACGAGGTTGTGCTAGCAAGTGCAAAATCTAATATTGGTATAGAAGATATACTCGAAAAAATTGTTGAAGTTGTTCCTCCACCACAAGGCGATCCTGAAGCACCGTTGAAAGCACTTATCTTTGATTCTGAGTATGATCCTTATAGAGGCGTTATTTCATCTATAAGAGTTGTGGAAGGTACGGTTAAACCTGGAGACCGCATTAAAATGATGGCTACAGGTAAGGATTTCGAAGTTACTGAAGTTGGTATTAATACGCCAAAACAATTAGCTGTAGAAGAACTTACTGTTGGTGATGTAGGGTACATTATAGCTAGCATTAAAAATGTTGACGACTCACGTGTTGGTGATACAATCACGCATGTCAAACGTCCTGCAGAACAAGCACTACAAGGTTATAAAAAAATGAACCCGATGGTATTCTGTGGTTTATTCCCTATAGATAACAAGGATTACAATGACTTGCGTGAAGCATTAGAAAAATTACAATTAAATGATGCCTCATTAGAATTCGAACCTGAATCATCACAAGCATTAGGCTTTGGTTATCGTACTGGTTTCTTAGGTATGCTTCATATGGAAATTATTCAAGAACGTATTGAACGTGAATTTGGTATTGCACTTATTGCAACAGCACCGTCAGTAATCTATCAATGTATTATGAAAACAGGCGAAGAAGTTACTGTTGATAATCCAGCTAATATGCCTGAAAGAGATAAAATTGATACGATTTATGAACCATTTGTTAGAGCTACTATGATGGTACCTAATGATTATGTTGGTGCTGTAATGGAATTATGTCAGAGTAAACGTGGACAATTTGTAAATATGGAATACATGGATGATATTCGCGTAAATATTATTTACGAAATTCCATTATCAGAAGTGGTTTTTGATTTCTTCGACCAACTTAAATCTAATACTAAAGGTTATGCTTCTTTTGATTATGAATTTATTGATAACAAAGAAAGTGACTTAGTAAAAATGGACATATTGCTAAATGGCGAAAAAGTAGATGCTTTAAGCTTTATAGTACATAAAGAATTCGCATATGACCGTGGCAAAATGTTAGTTGAAAAATTAAAAACACTAATTCCAAGGCAACAATTTGAGGTTCCTGTTCAAGCAGCAGTTGGCCAAAAGATTGTTGCGCGTACGAATATTAAATCGATGGGTAAAAACGTATTGTCTAAATGTTACGGCGGAGATATCAGCCGTAAGAAAAAATTATTAGAAAAACAAAAAGCCGGAAAAGCTAAAATGAAATCTGTAGGTAACGTTGAGATTCCTCAAGATGCATTCCTAGCAGTTCTTAAGATGGATGAAGATTAATATAAATTAAACATTGGGGCCTTAAATCCATTCGATTTATGCCCCAGTTTTTTGTTGTGTTCTCACATCTTCAAAAAATGAAAGTAGGTGAACGCAATATGGAAGTGAAAAGTGCTTATATCCATATTCCTTTTTGCGTGAGGATTTGTACGTATTGTGATTTCAACAAGTACTTTATACAAAACCAACCAGTTGATACGTATTTAGATTGTTTAATCACTGAAATGCAGCAAAGTGAAGTCAGAAAATTAGAAACAGTTTTTGTTGGCGGCGGTACGCCTACAGCACTTGATTATCAACAACTCGAAAAATTATTAGTAGCTATTACAGATACTTTTGAAATAAAAGGCGAATTTAGCTTTGAAGCAAACCCCGATGAATTAACAATTGAAAAAGTTCAATTGCTTAAAGATTATGGTGTTAATAGGTTGTCTATGGGTGTTCAAACATTTAAACCAGAATTATTAGACATACTCGGTAGAACACACAAAACAGAAGATATTTATCAATCGGTTGCTAATGCTCGTCAAGTTGGCATTCCATCTATTAGTTTAGATTTAATGTATCATTTACCGAACCAGACTCTAGAAGATTTTCAAGATAGTTTAGAAAAGGCTTTGTCGATGGATATTGATCATATATCAAGTTACGGTTTGATATTAGAACCCAAAACAAAATTTTATAATATGTATAGAAAAGGCCAATTGAAAGTTCCTAATGAAGATATTGGTGAAGAAATGTACGAATATCTACTAGAAAGAATGGAACAATCAGAGATGCATCAATATGAAATATCTAATTTTGGTAAAGTTGGACATGAATCCGAACACAATAAAGTGTATTGGAAAAATGAAGGCTATTATGGCTTTGGTGCTGGCGCAAGTGGTTATGTAAATGGAGAGCGTTATAATAATGTAAATCCAGTAAACCATTACATTAAAAAAGTACAAAACAATGAACGCCCCTTATTAGATTCAACATTTCCCACCGAAACAGAGCAAATGGAAGAAGAAATGTTTTTAGGCTTACGGATGAATATAGGTGTGGATAAAGACAAGTTTTCACAGAAATTTGGAAAAACATTAGAAGAAGTCTATGGTCAAACTATAGAAGACTTAATTCAACGTGAACTTTTAATTGATCAAAACGGATATATCACGATGACTGAACGTGGAAAAGTCATTGGAAATATTGTCTTTGAAGCATTTTTATTAAATGTATAAAAAAATTTAAAATTGAATGCTTTAACATTGACTTACTTTGACCAATTTGATAAATTATAATTAGCACTTGGAACAAAAGAGTGCTAATGAGGTGAAAACATGATTAGCGATAGACAATTGAGCATACTTAATGCAATTGTTGAAGATTATGTTGATTTAGGTCATCCAATTGGTTCAAAAACGCTGATTGAACGACACAAATTGAATTTTAGTCCTGCAACTATTCGAAACGAGATGAAGCATCTCGAAGACCTTGAATTGATTGAGAAGACACATACTTCATCAGGGCGATCACCATCACAGTCAGGCATCAGATATTATGTGAATCAATTATTGCAACAAACATCTCATCAACAGCAAACAAAAATTCAACGTTTGAGTGATTTACTAGTTGATAATCATTATGACATTTCCTCAGCACTGAGCGAATTTGCAAATGAACTTTCAATTGCATCTCAATATACAACGTTGGTAATGCGTCCAAATCACAAAAAAGATATAATTAATAACATTCATTTGATTCGAGCAAATGCCTATTTGGTTATAATGGTAGTCGTGTTCACATCCGGTCATGTAGAACATCTGCATTTAGCATCAGATGTTCCGTTATCTAATGACGAACTAACAAAAATTTCGAATTTTGTTACTGTTAAATATGATGAATGGAATCATCATCGTTTTGAAAATGAGTTAGATGCTTTTGTTAATTCTGAATTAGAGAAGCATTTTATCAAAGATATGCTAAGTACAATCGAGATTCATTTTGATAATCAAAGTAATGGCATTTTTATGGGCGGAAAGGTTAAACTAATTGATGCGTTGAATGAAACGAACGTGTCATCGATTCAACCTATTTTGCAATATATAGAATCGAATAAAATCACACAATTACTTGATGATATGTCTAACTCGACAATAAACGTCAAAATTGGACATGAAATAGAATCAAGTTTGAGTGGTATTTCTATCGTCACAAGTCAGTATCACATTGACGATAGATTAAAAGGCCAAATTGCGGTTATAGGACCAACAGCGATGAATTATCAGAACGTAATACGATTACTAAATACGATTTGGTAATTAAGTATTGTATTGGAGGGCGGAAAATGACAGAAAAAAATGAATCAGTATTTGATCAAGAAGCAAATGAAGATGTAACAGATAACGAGCAAAATACATCTGCTGTAAATACTGATGAAACTACAGATGCATCACAAGATAATCTGCAGGAGGACGATTCACAAGAAACTACTGAAGATGTGGATCCTAAAGATGAAGAAATTCAACAATTAAAACAAGATGTTCAAGAAAATGAAGAAAAGTATTTAAGATTATACGCAGAGTTTGAAAATTACAAGCGTAGAATCCAAAAAGAAAATCAAACAATGAAAGCATATAAAGCGCAAGATGTGCTTAATGATATTTTACCAACAATAGATAACATTGAGCGTGCGCTACAAATTGAAGGCGAAAATGAACAATTCCAATCACTTAAAAAAGGTGTGGAAATGATTCATGAAAGCTTAATTAATGCATTAAAAGAAAATGGTTTAGAATTAATTGAAACTGAAGGTCATCAATTTGACCCGAACGTTCATCAAGCTGTAGTTCAAGATGATAACCCTGATTTTGAATCAGGCGAAATCACTCAAGAGCTACAAAAAGGTTATAAACTAAAAGAACGTGTATTAAGACCTTCAATGGTTAAAGTAAATCAATAGGTTTTAATATTGATGAAAACACCAATTTATACAAACAAACAGGAGGAAATTATTTATGAGTAAAGTAATAGGTATTGACTTAGGTACAACAAATTCATGTGTTTCAATTTTAGAAGGCGATGAGCCAAAAGTAATTCAAAACCCTGAAGGTGCAAGAACTACACCATCAGTAGTTGCATTTAAAAATGATGAAACTCAAGTAGGTGAAGTTGCTAAACGTCAAGCAATCACAAACCCTAATACAATCCAATCAATTAAACGTCACATGGGTACGAATTACAAAGTTGATGTTGAAGGTAAATCATACACACCTCAAGAAATCTCAGCAATGGTATTACAAAACCTTAAAGGTACAGCTGAAGATTATCTTGGTGAAAAAGTAGAAAAGGCAGTTATTACTGTTCCTGCATATTTCAACGACAGTGAACGTCAAGCAACTAAAGATGCTGGTAAAATCGCTGGGTTAGAAGTAGAACGTATTATTAATGAACCAACTGCAGCAGCTTTAGCATACGGTTTAGACAAAACAGAACAAGAAGAAAAAGTATTAGTTTTTGACTTAGGTGGCGGTACATTTGACGTTTCAATCCTTGAATTAGGTGACGGCGTATTCGAAGTGCTTTCTACTGCAGGTGACAACAAACTAGGCGGAGATGACTTTGATGAAGTAATCATTAACTATTTAGTTTCTGAATTCAAAAAAGAAAACGGCGTAGATTTATCAAAAGATAAAATGGCTTTACAACGTCTTAAAGACGCTGCTGAAAAAGCTAAAAAAGATTTATCTGGCGTTTCTCAAACTCAAATTTCACTACCATTTATTTCAGCTGGAGAAAATGGCCCATTACACTTAGAAATTAATTTAACTCGTGCTAAATTTGAAGAATTGGCTGATGATTTAATCAGAAGAACAATGGTACCAACTCGCCAAGCAATGAGCGATGCTGGTTTATCAAGTTCAGACATTGATGAAGTTATCTTAGTTGGTGGTTCTACAAGAATCCCAGCAGTTCAAGAAGCTGTTAAAAAAGAAGTAGGTAAAGAACCTAATAAAGGCGTTAACCCTGATGAAGTTGTTGCTATGGGTGCAGCAATCCAAGGTGGCGTAATCACTGGTGATGTTAAAGACGTAGTATTATTAGACGTTACACCATTATCATTAGGTATTGAAATCATGGGTGGACGTATGAACACACTTATCGAAAGAAATACGACAATCCCAACATCTAAATCACAAGTATACTCAACAGCAGCAGATAACCAACCAGCAGTTGATATTCACGTGTTACAAGGTGAACGTCCAATGGCATCAGACAATAAAACACTTGGTAGATTCCAATTAACTGATATTCCAGCAGCTCCACGTGGTGTACCTCAAATCGAAGTTACTTTCGATATCGATAAAAATGGTATTGTAAACGTTACTGCTAAGGACTTAGGAACAAATAAAGAGCAAAATATCACAATCCAATCTAGCTCTTCACTATCAGATGATGAAATCGATCGTATGGTTAAAGATGCTGAAGAAAACGCTGACGCTGACCAAAAACGTCGCGAAGAAAGTGATACAAGAAACGAAGCAGACAGCTTAGTATTCCAAGTTGAAAAAACGATCACTGATTTAGGTGAAAACATCAGCGAAGAAGACAAACAAAATGCTGAAGATAAAAAAGAAGCATTAAAATCAGCACTTGAAGGCGAAGATATTGAAGATATCAAAGCTAAAAAAGAAGAATTAGAAAAAGTAGTTCAAGACTTATCAACAAAAGTATACGAACAAGCTGCTCAAGCTCAACAACAAGCACAAGGTGAAGAAGCAAATGCTTCTCAAGATAGTGATGTTGAAGATGCTGATTTCAAAGAAGTAAAAGACGACGACAACCAAGACAACCAAAAATAAGTATAGTCATTGACTAATTAATTGTTATTAATAGAAAAATATGACACAATTGCTTAGCCAAATTAAGTCAAAGTCAATTGAACATTGGCTTTGACTTTTTCCTTTTTTAAAAATGATTTAATAAAACTGTAAAAGGAGAGATATTAGTGGCCAAAAAAGATTATTATGAAGTCTTAGGTGTCAGCAAAGGCGCTTCTAAAGATGAAATTAAAAAGGCTTATCGTAAATTATCAAAGAAGTATCATCCAGATATTAATCAAGAAGAAGGTTCTGATGAGAAGTTTAAAGAAATCTCTGAAGCCTATGAAACATTAAGTGATGAAAATAAACGCGCAAATTATGACCAATTTGGACATGATGGTCCTCAAGGTGGCTTTGGCGGCCAAGGATTCGGTGGCCAAGACTTTAGTGGCTTTGGTGGCGGCGGTTTCGAAGATATATTCAGTTCATTCTTTGGTGGCGGACGTCAACAACGTGATCCTAACGCTCCAAGAAAGGGCGATGACTTACAGTATACGATGACAGTTACGTTTGATGAAGCTGTTTTCGGTAGTGAAAAAGAAATTTCAATCCGTAAAGATGTGTCTTGTCACACTTGTGATGGTGCAGGTGCTAAACCAGGAACTAAAAAGAAAACTTGTCAATACTGTAGTGGTGCTGGACATGTGTCTGTAGAACAAAATACAATACTTGGTAGAGTTAGAACTGAAAAAGTTTGTCCAGTATGTAGTGGTTCTGGCCAAGAGTTTGAAGAACCATGTCCAACATGTAAAGGTAAAGGTACTGAGAATAAAAATGTTAAAATCAGTGTCACAATCCCTGAAGGTGTAGATAATGAACAACAAATTAGATTAGCTGGTGAAGGTGCTCCTGGAGAAAATGGTGGCCCTCAAGGTGATTTATATATTGTATTTAGAGTTAAACCTTCAGAAAAATTTGAAAGAGATGGCGATGATATTTATTATTCACTTGATATTAGTATCGCTCAAGCATCACTAGGTGACGAGGTTAAAGTGCCGACGCTTAATAGTAGCGTGATGTTAACAATTCCAGCAGGTACGCAAACTGGAAAACAATTCCGTCTAAAAGAAAAAGGAATTAAGAATGTTCATGGCTACGGCTATGGCGACTTATTTATCAATATAAATGTCGTAACACCAAGTAAAATGAGTGATCGACAAAAAGAATTATTAAGAGAATTTGCCGAAATTGATGGTGAAGAAATTTCTGAACAAGCATCAAATTTTAGAGACAAAGCTAAAAGATTCTTTAAAGGAGATTAGAATATGAATTGGACCGAGATATCAATCATTGCTAATCATGAAGCAACGCCTATAATTACTAATATATTGGAAGATTTTGGTTCAAATGGTGTCGTTATAGAGGACTCTCATGACTTAAATCACGACTTTGAGGATAAATATGGCGAGCTATATGCGCTTAATGCTAATGATTATCCTAAGCAAGGGGTCAGGCTTAAAGCGTATTTCAATGAACTGAAATATACTGAAACGTTTAGAAAAGCGCTTTTAAATGAAATTTCGCAAGTTGAATCTCTAGATAACTCTAGTTTTAACTACGAAGAGCAAATGCTTCAAGAACAAGATTGGGAAAATGAATGGAAAAATTATTTTCATCCATTTCGTGCATCAAAACAATTTACGATAGTCCCTAGTTGGGAAACATATCAAAAAGAAGATGATAGTGAATTGTGCATAGAATTGGATCCAGGTATGGCATTCGGTACAGGCGATCATCCTACAACGAGCATGTGTTTAAAAGCAATTGAAACTTATGTGGAGCCGAGTGATTCAGTTATAGATGTTGGTACAGGTTCAGGGATATTAAGTATTGCTGCACATCTTTTAGGTGTTAAACGTATTAAAGCATTAGACGTTGATGAAATGGCAGTGAAAGTTGCTAAAGAAAATTTTATGAAAAATAATTGTGATAAGGCAATTGAAGCAGTTCCTGGAAATTTACTAACAGAGGAAACTGAAAAATTTGATGTCGTTGTCGCCAATATTTTAGCTCATATTATTGAAGAAATGATCGAAGATGCTTATAACGTTTTAAATAAAGATGGTTATTTTATAACTTCTGGTATTATAGAAGAAAAACATGAATCTATTGTAAATCATATGAAGCGTAGTGGTTTTGAAATTGTTTCTATTAATCACGATAACAGTTGGGTTTGTATCGTTGGACAGAAAGTGAGCGAATAACAATGCAAAGATACTTTATTGACCAAAACGCTGATGTAAATCAGCGTTTTTTCATTACTGATAAAGGTGACATACATCATATATCCAATGTGATGCGTCATCAAACTGGTGAAAAAATAATTATTACATTTGTGGATCAGAATGTTTATAAGTGTGAAATTATCGATATAGCTACTGAAGGTATTGAACTTTCATTAGTAGAAAAAATTGATATTGATACTGAATTACCTCAACATATTACGATTTGTAGTGGTTTAATTAAAGCTGATAAATATGAGTGGATGCTCCAAAAATCGACAGAGTTAGGCGCAAACCATTTCATAGCTGCTGGTATGAAACGTTCAGTGGTTAAATTAAATGATAGTAAGATTGATAAAAAATTAGACCGCTGGCAAAAGATTATTAAAGAAGCAGCTGAACAAAGCTACCGTTTAGCAATACCATCCATAACTTATGAAGCGAGTTTAAAAGTAGTTTATGATTATATCGATGAATACGATTATGTACTCATCGCTTATGAAAATGCTGCGAAAACAGGTGAAACACACAATTTTAAGTCTGTAGTTCGTGAAATGAAATCTGGTGACCATATATTAGTTATATTTGGGCCAGAAGGTGGTTTATCAGAAGAAGAAGTGGCATTGTTCGATGGTAAGGCGTATCAAATTGGTCTAGGGCCAAGGATTTTAAGAGCAGAAACTGCACCGCTTTATGTATTAAGTGCTGTAAGTTTTGAAAAAGATTTATTAGATTAACATTAAAAATTATCATGTATTAAATTATACGATGTCTACATTTCAGTACAAATTTATGCTTTAAATTAAAAAAATGTAAATTTTACTAATTGACCACTTTAATCAGATATATTATACTGATTAATACATGGTCATAACCATGAAATGATAATAAAGTTTCGTTGATATTTGGAGGGAGGGAAATACACATGTCTAAAACAACAGTTAAGAGTAATGAATCACTTGAAGATGCGTTACGTCGTTTCAAACGTACAGTTTCTAAAAGCGGTACAATTCAAGAAGTTCGTAAGCGTGAATATTACGAAAAACCTAGTGTTAAACGTAAGAAAAAATCAGAAGCTGCGCGTAAACGTAAATAGTATTTACTAACAGTAGCTTGCACGTAAACGAATATTCTAATAATTAATTGTGTCGTTGACTCCCTCAACACCAACATTAATTATAAATAGTAATAGTCTTAGTTGTTCAACAGCTAAGACTATTATTTTTTTATAAATTCAGGTTCATGATTTGAAAAAATTAATATAATTAACATTTATGCTATAAACGCTATAATCATACATTCATTTCATGTATAATCAAGTTGAGAGCGAGGTGATAGAGTGATTCCTTCGAGTAGTATACATACAATATTTTCAGTCAACTTTGTTGAACAAGGAAATTGGATTGATAATGTTGCAAGCGTTATCGTCAGTCCGTTTGGAGCTTTAATTTTAACTTGTATTATCTTCCTAGGATTTTTATATCAATTATACTCTAATAAGATAAATATTGTGGGTATCGTTGCCACATTAGCCTTATTAATACTCTTTTTAGGTTTTTTTGTAAAAGGCGATGTCAACTTGTATTCAATCATCTTATTTGGAATCGGTGTCATATTGGTAATAATAGAACTTTTTGTTGTTGGTGCGATTATCGGTATTATCGGTATGGGGCTAATAATTTTTAGTATTATTACTTTAGGTGACAATTTAATTTATATGATTGCTAGTGTAGTTGTAGCATTGATATTATCAATCATAGAGTGGGTGATACTAGTGAAAATTTTCAAACGTAAGATACCGTTTTTAGATAAAGTAGTTTTGAAGGATTCTACAAATGCAGAGGCAGGCTACACTTCACATGAAGATCGCTCTCATTTAGTTGGTCTTACTGCTACTACGTTAACAGATTTAAGACCAGCAGGAATCATTACACTCAACAATGAACGTATCGACGCAGTTTCTGATGGATCATTTATTTTGCGAAATAAAGCAGTAACCATTTTAGAAGTTGAAGGTACTAGAGTTGTTGTTAGAGAAAACGAATCATAAAGGAGAGAAAGTATGATCGGATTAGTTGTTATCGTCGTCATAGTAGTAATAGCTTTATTATTACTATTTTCATTTGTTCCAGTCGGATTATGGATTTCAGCAATAGCTGCAGGTGTTAAAGTAGGTATTGGTACATTAGTTGGTATGAGACTTCGTAGAGTTTCACCACGAAAAGTTATCTCACCATTAATTAAGGCACATAAAGCTGGTTTGAATTTAACAACAAACCAACTTGAATCACATTACTTAGCAGGAGGAAACGTTGACCGTGTAGTTGATGCTAACATTGCAGCACAAAGAGCGGACATCAACTTACCATTTGAACGTGGTGCAGCTATTGATTTAGCTGGCCGTGATGTATTAGAAGCTGTTCAAATGTCTGTTAATCCTAAAGTAATAGAAACACCATTTATCGCAGGTGTTGCGATGAACGGTATCGAAGTAAAAGCTAAAGCGCGTATTACTGTTCGTGCTAACATCGCTCGTTTAGTAGGTGGTGCTGGTGAAGAAACAATTATTGCACGTGTTGGTGAAGGTATCGTTTCAACAATTGGTTCTAGTGAACACCATACACAAGTTCTAGAAAATCCAGATAATATTTCTAAAACAGTACTTAGCAAAGGTTTAGATTCTGGTACAGCGTTTGAAATCTTATCAATCGATATTGCTGACGTTGATATTAGCAAAAACATTGGTGCAGACTTACAAACTGAACAAGCGCTTGCTGACAAAAACATTGCACAAGCTAAAGCAGAAGAACGTAGAGCAATGGCTGTAGCTCAAGAACAAGAAATGAAAGCTAAAGTTCAAGAAATGCGTTCTAAAGTTGTTGAAGCAGAAGCAGAAGTTCCACTTGCTATGGCAGAAGCTTTACGTTCTGGTAACTTAGGCGTTAAGGATTATTATAATCTTAAAAATGTTGAAGCAGATACAGGTATGAGAAATTCAATCAATGAACGTACGAACCAAAAAGATGATGAATCACCGGAAAATTAATTAGGGGTGATTAAATGAATATAGCTATTATTATCTTTGTAATATCTGTGATTGTTACAATAGTCAGCGCTATTAGCGATAATAGCCATAAAGATAGAAAAAACCAAAAACCACCAATAAACAATCAACCTAATCGAAATGGTGAGCAACCTAAAAGAGGCGGTTTCCTAGATGAAATTGGTAAAGCATTCAAAGAAATAGAACAACAAATGAATGAAGGTCCAACGAGGAAAGATATTGAACAGCAACCGCAAAAAACTACAGAACCTGCAAGACCAGTTGAAACTAGAGCTGAAAAAATGGAATCGCCTAATCCTCAACAATCGACTCGAACAATGCGTACAGACAACGAGACTGAAGCAGAAAAATTAAAACGTTCGCAAGAGCAAGAAGAGGATAAACTGCAGAAAGAACTTGAAGCAGATTTAATGGGCGAGTTACAAGATGTGCGTACAGAAATAGATCGTGAAAACGAGAAAAAACTGAAGAGAACTGAAAGAAGAGCACGTGCTATTATTTCAGATAAATATTTATCTGAGAGAACAAAACGTTTCCGTTTAAAACAGTTAATGGACGCACAGGCAATTCAGAGTCCAGTTGGTAATGAAAAATACAGGTTTGCAGAAGATGAAGTTGTAAATGGTATTATTTGGTCAGAAGTATTAGAAAGACCCAAAAGATTATAGCGCAGTATAGTCTATGAATTAAACGCCTTATGGAGTCGATATATAATGACTCTGTAAGGCGTTTTTGTGTTTCTTTTGCAATAATTTCAATGAATAAATAACCATAATAAATTAAACTAATAGTTTACGACTAATAAGAATGTAAACATCATGTAAAATTTGATAAATGAGCTTCTATTTAATACACTTTGAAATAATATATAGTTAATTCGTGATATAATGATGGTGTAATCATCATTATATGATTGATTTGTTAAATGCTTAAAATAATTTAATGAACGATAATAATTTTTGTAAGTTAAAATCTAATAGGATAAAATAAGATGAAACGAATATATTTGTAAAGGAGCACCTATATGCCTGGAATTATTCAAATAGATGACATCAATGAAGCTCAAGCGCTCATTGGAAATAACGATGAACACCTTAAATTAGTTGAGGAAGGGTTTGATGTCATTGTACATGCTCGAGGTCAAGAAATCTCCGTAAAAGGAGAGCAAGTAGAGCATGTTAAAAAAGCAGAATCAGTACTCATTAACCTTTTGAAAGTCATTCAACAAGGTATTTCAATCTCTTCAAAAGATGTTGAAGCAGCAGTGAAAATGGCAAATAATGGTACGATTCAATACTTATTAGATTTATATGATGAAGAAATAACTAAAGATGCATACGGGAAGACCATCCGTGCAAAAACAATGGGCCAACGTATGTATGTAAATGCTATGTATCATAATGATTTAGTATTTGGCGTAGGGCCAGCTGGTACTGGTAAAACCTTCTTAGCTGTTGTGTATGCTGCGAAACAGTTAAGAAAAGGCAATGTTAAGCGTATTGTGCTAACAAGACCTGCAGTGGAAGCAGGAGAGTCACTAGGCTTCTTGCCAGGAGATTTAAAGGAAAAGGTAGATCCATACTTAAGACCTCTGTATGACGGTTTAAATACTGTTCTAGGAAGAGAACAAACAGCTCGCTTTATAGAAAGAGGTATCATAGAAATTGCGCCTCTAGCTTATATGCGCGGTAGAACATTAGATGATGCTTTTGTTATATTAGATGAAGCACAAAATACTACACAAGCACAAATGAAAATGTTCTTAACTCGACTAGGTTTTGATTCGAAAATGGTAGTTACTGGAGACCAAACTCAAGTAGACTTACCAAAAGGAGTTAAAAGTGGTCTTAAAGAAGCTGTTAAAAAGTTAAAAGAAGTTAAAGGCTTAAGTGTGCATTATCTGGATCAAAGTGATGTTGTCCGTCACCCATTAGTAAGTAAAATTATTGACCGTTATGAAGGAGAAGAGTAAATGTTTACAATAGACTTTAGTGATCATACTGAGATAGTTAAAAGTGAATGGTTAACTCAGATTGACAAACTCCTCACTTTTGCAAAAGAACAAGAACAAATTGATAGCGATGCGGAGTTATCTGTAACTTTTGTAGATAAAACTGAAATACAAGAAATTAATAAAATGTATCGCGATAAAGATAAAGTAACAGATGTTATATCATTTGCTTTAGAAGAAGATGAACCAGAAATTATTGGACTTGATATGCCAAGAGTATTAGGCGACATTATTATTTGTACTGACGTAGCTCAGGAACAAGCTGATTCTTATGGTCATTCTTTTGAAAGAGAATTAGGCTTCCTTGCGCTCCATGGTTTCTTACATTTATTAGGTTATGATCATATAGATGAACAAGACGAAAAAGAAATGTTTGGACGACAGGATCAAATTCTAAATGCTTATGGTTTAACAAGAGATTAGAGGTAGTCATGAAACGTTTTAAATACGCTTTTCAAGGTATGTTAGTATTACTAAATAAAGACAGCAAATTTTTAATGCATCTTTTATTAGGACTTGCCACTGTTATTTGTGGTGTTGTTTTTGGTATTAGTCAATTAGACTGGCTTTTTATTATTATAGCGATAGGTCTTGTACTTGCTTTTGAAGCTATCAATACAGCAGTAGAATATGTGGTTGATTTAGTTACAGGTGATTATCATATATTAGCCAAAAAGGCTAAAGATATCGCTGCTTTTAGTGTTGTGCTAGCTTCTATTACAGCATTTGCAATTGGACTCGTGGTTTTTTTACCATATGTGTTCTAAATTGTAGTGCAATTTTATAGAATTTGTTTATACTTAAAGAACAAAGTAATTAAACAGATAATAAAGTGGATTTTTTAATAACACTTAATATTGAATAGGAGCGTGTTAACTATGGCTTATCAACCACACTATTTTAAAGAAGTAAGAAATGCTCAAGCCAATTCATATTCACCATATAGTAATTTTAAAGTTGGTGCATATTTAAGAACGAAAGACGGTAAAGTTTATCATGGAGCAAATGTTGAAAACGCAGCATACTCAATGGCTATTTGTGCAGAGAGATCAAGCTTGGTTGCTGCAATATCAGATGGTTATAAACCAGGTGATTTTGAATCAATTACAGTTACTGTTGATGCAGATGCGCCATCTTCACCCTGTGGCGAATGTCGTCAGGTGTTAAAAGAACTATGCGATGATGATATGCCAGTATATATGACTAATCATAAGGGCGATATGATAGAATCAACCGTAAATGACTTATTACCATTAGGATTTTCTGGAAAGGATTTAAATTAATGACAGGACATAAATCAGGATTTATATCAATTATAGGTAGACCCAATGTTGGGAAATCTACGTTTGTTAACCGTGTAATCGGACATAAGATAGCTATTATGTCTGATAAAGCACAAACGACAAGAAACAAAATTCAAGGCGTTATGACACAAGAAGATGCTCAAATCATTTTCTTAGATACACCTGGTATTCATAAACCGAAACATAAATTAGGCGACTACATGATGCGTGTCGCTACGAACACGTTATCTGAAATAGATGCTATTATGTTCATGGTAAATGTAAATGAAGATATAGGTCGTGGTGATGAGTATATTATGGATATGCTTAAAACAATTAAAACACCTGTCTTTTTAGTATTAAATAAAATTGATTTAGTACACCCAGATGAACTTATGCCAAGAATTGAAAAATACAAAAAATATATGGATTTCACTGAAATTGTACCGATTTCAGCACTGGAAGGCTTAAATGTAGATCATTTTATAAATGTAATAAAATCTTATCTACCAGAAGGGCCGAAATACTATCCAGACGACCAAATCTCTGATCACCCAGAACAATTTGTTGTAGGCGAGTTAATTCGTGAAAAGATTTTACATTTAACAAGTGAAGAAATCCCTCATGCTATTGGTGTAAATGTAGATCGCATGGTTAAAGAAGATGAAGACAGAGTTCGAATTGAAGCAACAATATTTGTTGAACGAGATTCACAAAAAGGTATTGTTATTGGCAAAGGCGGTAAAAAGCTTAAAGAAGTTGGTAAACGTGCGCGTCAAGATATCGAAATGTTACTAGGATCTAAAGTTTACCTAGAACTTTGGGTAAAAGTTCAAAAAGATTGGCGAAATAAAGTTAACTTTATTCGTCAAATGGGTTATTTAGAAGATCGAGATTAATTTGGGAGTCGGTGAGCTAATGTGTTAATCAAGCAAAAAGGTATTATTATTAAAACGGTTGATTATGGCGAATCCGATAAAATTATTACAATTTTAAATGAACATGGTGCAAAAGTGCCGCTTATGGTACGAAGAGCTAAAAAAAGCAAAAGTGGTTTACAAGCTAATACACAATTATTTGTGTATGGCTTATTTATTTATTCTAAATGGAAGGGTATGGGAACACTGAGTTCTGTGGATGTAATAGACCAAAATTACAACCTTCGTTTAGACATTTATGAAAGTAGTTTTGCGAGTTTAAGTGCTGAAACAATTGACCGCTCGATTGAAAGTGATGAAATTTCTCAATATAGTTATGATTTATTACATTTTGTATTGTCGAAAATTAAAGACGGTGTATCTGCCCAACTCATGTCAGTCGTTGTTTTATTGAAATGTATGACAAAGTTTGGCTTTAATGCAATTTTTGATAAATGTGTAATCACAGATAATGACGATCAATCTCGTTTAATTGGTTATAGTTTTAAATTTGATGGTGCTATTTCTGCGAATGTGAGACATCAAGATCCACATGCATTCATTTTAATGAATAAAACTCTTTATCTATTGGATATATTGCAAAAATTGCCAATTAGTCAAATGAGTTCTTTGAGTATTCATGATGATGTGGTAGATGAAATGTCAGAGTTAATGATTATGTTATATAGTGAATATGCAGGTATGTTTTTTAAAAGTCAAAAGCTAATTAACCAACTACATAGGTTAGATAGTAATCTTTAATGATTTGAGGTAATAGGGTAATAGAATAATGTATATTTCAAAAAAGAGTGCATCTTGGATTTTAAATTCAAGGTGCACTCTTTTTATATTAATAATATGGATTATTTCAGTTTTAATAATTAAGGCTGAGACATGTATTTTGTCTCAGCCTTATCATTTATTAGTTATTTGTTAAATCGTAGATGTATATTTTATTAATAGATTAGAATTTTACTTTTTCAGTTAAAAATGCTTCTAGTTCTGAAATTGGCATACGTACTTGTTCCATTGAATCACGGTCACGTACTGTAACTTGTTGATCTTCTAATGAATCAAAGTCAAATGTAATACAGTAAGGTGTGCCGATTTCATCTTGACGACGGTAACGTTTACCAATAGATTGTGATTCGTCGAAATCTATTGCAAAGTTAGCACTTAGTTCTTCAAATATTTTGATAGCGTCGCCAGATAATTTTTTACTTAAAGGTAAGATAGCCGCTTTATATGGCGCTAGAGCAGGGTGGAAGTGTAGTACAGTTCTAGAATCTTTACTTCCTTCAACGCCTTCCTCGTTGTATGCATCACATAAGAAAGCTAATGTAACACGGTCAGCACCTAATGAAGGTTCGATACAATATGGAATATATTTTTCGCCTGATTCTTGATCGTGGTATTGGAAATCTTCACCTGAATGTTCACTGTGTTGTTTCAAGTCGAAGTCTGTACGACTTGCAATTCCCCATAGTTCACCCCAACCAAATGGGAAACGATATTCAATATCTGTTGTAGCATTAGAATAGTGAGATAATTCATCTGCGTCATGATCACGTAAACGTGTAGCTTCTTCGCTTAAGTTTAAATCTTTTAACCATTGACTTGCAAATGTTTTCCAGTAGTTATACCATTCAATTTCTTCACCAGGCTTACAGAAGAATTCTAATTCCATTTGTTCAAATTCACGTGTTCTGAAAATGAAGTTACCAGGTGTGATTTCGTTACGGAATGATTTACCAACTTGGCCAATACCAAATGGTAATTTCTTACGCATTGTACGTTGTACATTTTTATAGTTAACGAAAATACCTTGTGCAGTTTCTGGACGTAGGAAAATTTCATTTGTAGAACTTTCTGTTACACCTTGGAACGTTTTGAACATTAAGTTAAATTGACGAATATCAGTCCAATTGGCTGTACCACTTACAGAACAAACAATACCTTCTTCATCGATAATACGTTTCATTTCGTCAAAACTTAAGCCATCAGCTACAAAGTTTTCATCGCCTTTAACATTTGCCATGTGATCTTCAATAATTTTGTCAGCACGATAACGAATCTTGCTGTCTTTGTTATCAATCATAGGATCATTAAAGTTACCTAAGTGACCTGAAGCTTCCCAAGTTTTTGGATTCATTAAAATAGCCGCATCAATACCAACGTTATAAGGTGATTGAGTAATGAATTTTTGCCACCAAGCTTTTTTAATATTATTTTTTAATTCTACACCAAGTGGACCGTAATCCCATGTATTTGATAAACCACCATAAATATCGCTACCAGGGAATACGAAACCTCTATGTTTCGCTAATGAGACAATTGTTTCCATATCTTTTGTCATAAAAAACTCTCCTTTTTAACATAAAAACGCCCCAAGACAAAGAAAAAGCCAAAAAAACTTAATCATTGTCTTGGGACGAGTTAATCATTTTAATCACATATAAAATATACGTGCTTATTTAAATTATTCTTGATAACCCGCGGTTCCACCCAACTTAGTGTGTACACTCGCTTTTGTCTATCATTTAGTTGTGGCCAATAGTTCTTGTTAGGCTTTCACTATCCCCAACTCGCTTTAATTTCAATATTAATGTATTGTGCGTTTATTAGCAAGTAATTATATGTATTTGTAGCAATTAAAAATTCCATGTATAATTAAGAAGAATGAGTGAAGGGGTGAAGTCCAATAGAACTAAGTAAAAGACAACAGCAAATAGTTGAAATTGTCAAAAACAACGGTCCTATAACTGGCGAGCATATAGCAGAAAGACTTAGTTTGACACGTGCAACATTAAGACCTGACTTAGCCATTTTAACAATGTCCGGTATTTTAGAAGCTAGGCCACGTGTAGGTTATTATTATTCTGGCAAACCAAAGAATAAATTATTAGCTGATCAATTAAAACAATATATAGTAAAAGATTATGCATCACATCCTGTTGTGGTCAAAAATGAAATGTCAGTTTATGATGCAATATGTACAATATTTTTAGAAGATGTCAGTACATTATTCGTAATCAATAGTAATGGGGATTTTATTGGTGTTTGTTCACGTAAGGATTTATTACGAGCATCTATGATTGGTGAGGATATACACACTATGCCTGTAAATATTATCATGACACGCATGCCGAATTTAAGCTTTATTCTTGAAGATGAAAGAGTCGTTTTTGCAGCGAATTTAATGATTGAAAAAGAAATTGATTCGTTACCCATCGTAACAAAAAAAGAAAATGGCAAGTATGAAGTCAAAGGACGTATATCAAAAACTACAATTACAAAAATCTTTGTCTCATTATTAAACGAATAGGTGGTATTTAACTTATGGAAAATATAAAAATTATAGTCGCATCAGACTCGGTAGGAGAAACAGCCGAACTTGTTGCAAGAGCATGTATTTCACAATTTAATCCAAATCAATGCGATAGTGAAATTAATAGATATCCATATATTGAGGCTTTAGAAAACGTAGATGAAGTTATCCAAGTAGCTAAGGATACAGAAGCTATTGTTGTTTACACACTAGTTAAACCGGAAATAAGAAAATATATGGAAGCAAAAATTAAAGAGTATGAAATCAAGTCTGTAGATATTATGGGACCATTGATGAATATTCTTTTAGATAAAATTGATGAACAGCCTTATTTCGAACCAGGTTTAGTACACCAATTAGATGAGGCTTATTTCAAAAAAATTGATGCAATTGAATTTGCCGTAAAATACGATGATGGCAAAGATCCTAAAGGCTTATCAAAAGCAGATATCGTATTACTAGGGATTTCTAGAACGTCCAAAACCCCACTTTCACAATATCTTGCACATAAAAGTTATAAAGTGATGAATATACCTATTGTTCCAGAAGTAACGCCACCAGACGACTTATTTAGTGTTGACCCATCAAAATGCATTGCCTTAAAAATAAGTGAGGAAAAGCTAAACCGTATTCGTAAAGAACGTTTGAAACAACTCGGTTTAGGAGACAGTGCAAGATATGCGACTGAACAACGTATTGAAGAAGAATTAAATTACTTCCATGAACTCGTGGATAAGATAGGTTGTCCAGTTATTGATGTTTCTGATAAAGCGATAGAAGAAACTGCAAATGATATTATTAGCATTATTGAGCAAAATAGTTTCAAAAATCAATGAAAAAAGCTATAATATTGTAATTAATGTCTAATAGGTGATTAAGTTGCGAATAGAACAATCCACGATAAATGAAATAAAAGATAAGACTGACATACTCGACTTAGTTAGCGAGTATGTCAAATTAGAAAAAAGGGGACGCAATTATATTGGTTTGTGTCCTTTTCATGATGAAAAAACACCGTCATTTACAGTGTCAGAAGATAAACAAATTTGTCATTGCTTTGGTTGTAAAAAGGGTGGTAATGTTTTTCAGTTTACTCAAGAAATAAAAGATATATCTTTTACAGAAGCAGTAAAAGAATTAGGTGAACGTGTAAATATTGAAGTTGAAACTGACCAAAGTGCTTCAGGGCAAGATGATACACACCAAGTCGCATCTGAAGATTTGCAAATGATTGAAATGCATGAACTTATGCAAGAATATTATCACTATGCATTGAAGAAAACAGTTGAAGGTGAAGCAGCTTTAACTTATTTAAAAGAACGTGGCTTTACAGATGCATTAATTGATGCCAGAAAAATTGGTTATGCACCAAAGAATTCTCATTTTTGCCATGATTTTTTACAAAAGAAAGGGTACGACATTCAATTAGCCTATGAAGCGGGTTTATTGTCAAGAAATGAAGAGAACTTTAGTTACTATGATCGCTTTCGAGATCGAGTTATGTTTCCACTGATGAACGCTCAAGGTAGAACTGTAGGGTATTCCGGTAGAACATATACAAATCAAGAGCCGAAATATCTTAATAGTCCTGAAACGCCCATCTTCCAGAAACGAAGATTGTTATACAATGTTGATAAGGCGCGAAAATCGATAAGAAAAAATGATGAAATTATATTATTAGAAGGATTTATGGATGTCATTAAAGTTGATCAAGCTGGAATCAAACAAGTTGTTGCCAGCATGGGTACACAAATTTCACAAGAACATATTGCCTTCATCAAGAAACTCACATCTAATGTAACTTTAATGTTTGATGGTGACTTTGCAGGTAGTGAAGCAACGTTAAAATCAGGTCAAGCATTATTGGAACAAGGATTTAATGTATTTGTGGTCCAACTCCCAAAAGATATGGATCCAGATGAATATATTGGTAAACACGGCGCTGATGCATTTAACTATTATGTAGAACATGAAAAGAAATCATATATTTTATATAAAGTGCATATACATCAAGATGAAATAGACAATAATGATTTATCTTATGAAAGATATTTAAAAGAGATAACGAATGATATATCACTCATGAAGTCATCAATACTTCGTAAAAAGATATTGCAAGAAGTATCGGAATTGTTTAAAGTTAGCTTGGATAGTCTAAATAATGAAGTAGGACACCAACAAGATTATTATCAACCTCAATCGTACCAATTACCAACAGTCCCACAATTTAATAACTTAAACAAAAACGAAAAAGCAGAACGTGCTTTATTAAAACATTTTATGAATGATAAAGACACTTTCTTGAATTATCACAAATTACTTCAAGTAGAAGACTTTACAAATGAGTATTTTAAGCGTATATTTAATGTTTTACACCAGTTTTACTCTGAGCATGATACATTTAATATTAGTGACGTTTTACAGTACATTGATTCCAATGAAATCAAGGAAGCATTTATATCATTAGATAACTATATGATAAATGAAGAACCATTTGAATATGAAATTGATGACTATGTAAATACACTAACATCTAATAGAAATGAAGAAACGATAGAATCGCTTAATCATAAGCTACGGGAGGCTTCGAGGTTAGGTGATTTAGAATTGCAAAAATATTATTTAGAAAAAATTGTAAATCATAATAAAAATAGGATGAATTAATTCAATAATGAATGTATGTGTATATTAATAGGATTAACAGCCTGTATACTAGAATGTTATTTTAATTCAGTTTTATAAATTTTGACTATAAAATATTTTGGTATCAAGTTGATATTATATATTCGGGAGGCCTTTTCATGTCTGGAAATAAAGTTAAAGTTAAAAAGCAAACCATCGACCCATCTCTAACTTTAGAAGATGTAAAAAAACAATTGATTGAAAAAGGTAAAAAGCAAGGACACTTGAGTCATGAAGAAATTGCTGAAAAAATGCAAAACTTCGAAATGGATTCTGACCAAATGGACGAACTTTTTGACCAATTAACAGATAATGATATAAGTTTAGTTAATGAAAAAGATAGTTCAGACAAAGATTCAAAATTAAATCCAAATGATTTAAGTGCACCTCCAGGTGTCAAAATAAATGATCCAGTCCGTATGTATTTAAAAGAAATCGGACGAGTAAATTTATTAAACGCACAAGAAGAAGTTGAATTGGCTAAAAGAATTGAAAAAGGCGATGAAGTTGCTAAATCACGTTTAGCTGAAGCGAATTTACGTCTTGTAGTAAGTATAGCCAAAAGATACGTAGGACGCGGTATGCTGTTTCTTGACCTGATACAAGAAGGTAATATGGGACTTATTAAAGCCGTGGAAAAATTCGATTTCAATAAAGGCTTCAAATTCTCAACATATGCAACATGGTGGATACGTCAAGCTATCACGCGTGCGATTGCTGACCAAGCACGTACGATTCGTATTCCGGTTCACATGGTTGAAACAATTAATAAATTAATTCGTGTGCAAAGACAATTATTACAAGATTTAGGCCGTGATCCAGCACCAGAAGAAATTGGTGAAGAAATGGATTTACCACCTGAAAAAGTAAGAGAAATACTGAAAATAGCTCAAGAGCCAGTTTCCTTAGAAACACCTATTGGTGAAGAAGATGACAGTCATTTAGGTGACTTCATAGAAGACCAAGAAGCCCAAAGTCCATCAGATCATGCAGCTTATGAGTTGTTAAAAGAACAGTTAGAAGATGTATTAGATACACTAACTGACCGTGAAGAAAATGTATTACGTTTACGTTTTGGATTAGATGACGGTAGAACTCGTACATTAGAAGAAGTTGGTAAAGTGTTTGGTGTAACTAGAGAACGTATTCGTCAAATCGAAGCTAAGGCACTTAGAAAATTAAGACATCCAAGCAGAAGTAAACGTCTAAAAGACTTTATGGACTAACTTTTTAGCTCTTTTGTACAACGATGTACAAAAGAGCTTTTTACATATACATAGAGGAGAACTTTTTATGATTACATTAAATCAAAGATTAAAAAAAGTAAGTACTTATATACAAGGCGATTGTCTAGCGGACATCGGTTCGGACCATGCATATTTACCAATTTTTGCAATTGAAAACAACTTAACGCAAAAGGCAATTGCCGGTGAAGTGATTAAAGGACCGTTTGAAGCATCAAAGCGCAATGTCATTGATCAACAACTAAATTCAGTTATTGATGTTAGATTCGGTGATGGTTTATCTGTCATACAAAATAGTGATGATATTTCATCGATTACTATTTGTGGTATGGGCGGGCCTTTAATTGCTAAAATACTAGATGAGGGTTCTGAAAAATTAACAAATCAACCAAGACTAATTTTGCAAAGTAACATCCAGTCTGGTGCCATACGAAAACAACTTGTGAAAATGAATTACAATATTATAGCTGAGGATATATTAGAAGAAAAAGGTCATATATATGAAATTATAGTTGCAGATTATTTAGAAGATTTTGAACCGTTATCATCACAAGCATTAAAATTTGGTCCTGAATTATTGAAAAATAAAAATAATTTGTTTTTCAAAAAATGGGAACGCGAACGCGATGCATTATATAAAATACAACAGAATTTAAATCCACAACATCACGCCGAACGCTTAAATGAAATCAATAATGAAATTAATTTAATCAATGAGGTGATATAAATGAATATCGAACAATTACTTCGCATTATTAATAAGCATGTACCATTGAATACGGCTGAATCATGGGATAACGTAGGCTTACTTATTGGTGATACATCTTCTACAGTTACAGGCGTTTTGACTGCGCTTGACTGTACTGATGATGTAGTTGAAGAAGCAATGACGAATCAATGTAATACAATAGTTTGTCATCACCCGCTTATATTTAAAGGGGTTAAAAACATTACACAACAAGATGGCTATGGTGCTATCATACGTAAGTTAATTCAAAACAACATTAATCTAATTGCCTTGCATACAAATTTAGATGTTTATCCAAAAGGTGTTAATGCGATGCTCGCTAATAAAATCGAATTACACAATCAACATATTTTAAACCCAGAAACAATTCCATATTTTAAAGTCCAAGTGTTTATTCCAAAAGTAAATTTAGAGACTTTCAAAAAACGACTGAGTGAAGCAGGATTAGCACAAGAAGGCGAATATGAATATTGCTTTTTTGAAAGCCCAGGTAACGGACAATTTAAACCTGTAGGTCATGCGAATCCACATATTGGAGAATTAGGTTCTGTAGAACATGTTGAAGAGTATAAATTAGAATTTATGATAGAAGCCAATCAACGCGTTTTAACGCAACAATTAATCACGCAACATCATCCATATGAAACACCTGTCTATGATTTTATAAAAATGGAAAAAGAAGCAAATTATGGTTTAGGTATGATTGGTGAACTTAAAGCATCTATGTCAGCAGATTCATTTGTGAAGCACGTTAAAACACAATTGCATATGCCTAGTGTTCGATTTACTGGTGACTTAAACTCACAGGTTAAAACGGTTGCTGTAATTGGTGGCTCCGGTATTGGTTTTGAGTATGCTGCAACTAAAAAAGGTGCAGATATATTTGTAACTGGAGATATTAAGCATCATGATGCTTTAGACGCTAAAATATCAGGTATTAATTTATTAGATATTAACCATTATAGTGAATATGTGATGAAAGATGGGTTGCGTCAACTTTTAATTACATGGTTAGACGATGAAGAAATTGATTTCAATATAAATGCATCTCAATTAAATACAGACCCATTTGAATATATATAATATGTGAATAACTCGAATTTACTTATGACAGGTAGGTTCGAGTTATTATTATTTACAACGAATGAATGCGATATGCAATATGATTAAATAATTTAGTTCAAAATTATAAGCTAATGCTTTATAATAGATAAGATGAAGATTTAAGGAGGCCAAGACATGGCGAATCACCCATTTGAGAAATTTAATTTAGAACCAAGTCTATTAGACGCTGTGAAGGATTTAAATTTTACTCAACCAACTGAAATACAAAGTCGAGTAATTCCAAAAATAATGAAACAGGTAAATTTAATAGGTCAATCACAGACTGGTACAGGAAAATCACATGCATTTTTATTACCACTAATGAATTCAATCAATACAGAATATAAAGAACCACAAGCAATTATCGTAGCCCCTACAAGAGAGCTAGCACAACAATTATTTGATGTAGCTAGTCACTTAGCCAAATTTAAAAATGAAGTCTCTGTAAAGCTATTTATTGGTGGTACAGATATAGAAAAAGACCGTAATAGAGCGAAAAACCAACCACAACTTGTTATTGGTACGCCAACACGCATAAATGATTTAGCTAAAAATGGGGATTTACATGTTCATTTAGCTTCTTATTTGGTTATTGATGAAGCAGATTTAATGATTGATTTAGGTTTAATCGAAGAAGTAGATTATGTGGCTACAAGATTAGATGAAAATGCGCATATTGCAGTTTTCAGTGCCACTATACCAAAATCATTGCACCCATTTTTAAACAAATACTTAGAAAACCCCGAGTATGTTGAAATCGAAAATACTCAAAAAAATAAAAAGAATATAGAGTTCTATTTAATTCCAACAAAAGGTGAAGCGAAAGTTGAAAAAACCTTAAAACTTATTGATATTTTAAATCCTTATCTATGTATTATTTTCTGTAATAGTCGCGATAGTGCAGACGAATTAGCAAAACAATTAGCTGCGTCTGGTTTGAAATTAGGGATGATTCATGGTGGTTTAACACCAAGAGAACGTAAACAACAAATGAAACGTGTTAGAAACTTAGAATTTCAATTTGTTATAGCGAGTGACTTAGCTTCACGTGGTATAGACATAGATGGCGTGAGCCATGTAATTAACTTTGATGTGCCAAGAGATATTGATTTCTTTACCCATCGTGTTGGACGTACTGGACGTGGCCAATATAAAGGTGTCGCGATCACATTATATAGCCCGGATGAAGAAGAAAATGTTACTTTGATTGAACAACGTGGTTATGAATTTGAAAATGTCGACATCAAAGATGGTGAATTAAAAGCTGTAAAAGCACACAATACCCGTCGAAAACGTAGAAATAAAGATGATCATTTAACAAATGAATTAAAACATAAAGTAAAAAGTAATAAGAAAAAAGTTAAACCTGGTTATAAAAAGAAATTCAAACGTGATTTAGATGATTTAAAATTAAAAGAACGAAAACAATATAGTAAACAACAAAGTCGACAACAAAGGAAAAATAAAAAAGGATAGGTGACTACTATGTTATTGGGATCTCATGTATCTATGAATGGTAAAAAAATGTTAGAAGGTTCTGCAGAAGAAGCATATAAATTAGGCGAATCTACTTTTATGATTTACACAGGTGCGCCTCAAAACACTAGAAGAAAGCCCATCGAAGAATTAAATATTGAAAAAGGTCATGAAATTATGAAACAACATGGCCTTTCAAATATTGTTGTTCATGCGCCATATATTATTAATATTGCTAATACTATAAAACCACATGTTTTTGATTTAGGTGTGGAATTTTTACAAAGTGAAATTGAACGTACACAAGCGTTGGGCGCAAAAGATATTGTACTTCACCCTGGGTCACATGTGGGTGAAGGCGCTGACGTAGGCATTAAAAAAATTATTGAAGGCCTTAACGAAGTGCTAACTAATGATAATAATGTAAGAATTGCATTAGAAACAATGGCCGGTAAGGGTTCAGAAATCGGAAGAAATTTTGAAGAAATAGCTCGAATTATTGATGGCGTCAATCATAATGAAAGATTATCAGTGTGTTTTGACACTTGCCATACGCACGATGCAGGTTACAATGTTAAAGAAGATTTTGATGGTGTACTAAATGAATTTGATAAAATAATTGGTGTGGATAGAATTAAAGTTGTTCACGTGAATGATAGTAAAAACGATATTGGCGCTCATAAAGATAGACACGAAAACATTGGTTTTGGTTATATCGGATTTGACGCTTTAAATTACATCGTTCATCATGATACTTTTAAAGACGTTCCTAAGATTTTAGAAACGCCTTTCGTAGGGGAAGATAAGAAAAGTAAAAAGCCACCTTACAAACTTGAGATTGAAATGTTAAAGCAACAACAATTTGATCCTGAATTGCAAAACAAACTTTTAAATCAATAAAATTAATATAAAGCACGAACACTTTTTATAAATAAAAGTGTTCGTTTTTTTTGATAAGTCGTAAAGATTACTATTTACATAATGACATCTACGTTGTATAGTATAAAACGAGGTGAAAACATGTCTACGCCAGTATTCGAATTAAAAAATATTGATTATTATTTTGACAATAAACAAGTACTTGAAAATATAAATATCAAAATTAATCGTGGGGAGTTTCTAGCAATCGTAGGCCCAAATGGGGCAGGTAAATCAACTTTGCTAAAAATTATACTTGGATTATTGCCTATACAAAAAGGACAAATTTATGTTGATGGTAAAGATTACAATGGAAAACAATCTATGCTAAAAATCAGTTATGTTTCCCAGAAAGCGCAAGCTTTTAAAGCTGGGTTTCCAGCAAGCGTTAAAGAGGTCGTAATTAGTGGACTAACTAAACGTAAAAAAATGATTCAATGGTTTAATAAAACCGATGAAGAAAAAGTGGAAAAAGTATTACAAAGATTGAATATTGAACACTTGATAGATAAAAACATAGCTGAACTCTCAGGAGGACAACAGCAACGTGTATTAATAGCTAGAGCATTAATTAGCGAGCCATCAGTGTTGATATTAGATGAACCTACAAGTGGTATCGATGCCAAGCATGTAAGTGAATTTTATGAAACACTAGAAACGCTTAAACATGAAGGTGTAACAATAATTTTAGTGACACATGATATAGGTGTTGTTGCTGATACAGCTACTGAAGTAGCGTGTTTGAATAAACATTTACATTTTCATGGTTCTACTGAAGATTTCAAATCACTGGATGAAGTTGAAATATCGAAAATATATGGACACCCTATCCAATTTGTAGATCACCAGCATAGTAGGGAGTGTTGTTCATCATGATAGAAGCATTACTTAATTTTGATTTCATGCGGTACTCCTTAATTAGTGGTGTACTTATTGGTCTTATTGCACCATTAATCGGTGCTTTTATTGTTGTACGAAGGTTATCACTTATTGCTGATGCATTAAGTCATGTCACTTTAGGTGGTATTTCATTTGGTATGTTTGTCATTACAATTATACCAGCCTTCACATTTATAAATCCTATGTGGTTTGGTATTCTTTTTGCTATTATAGGAGCACTATTAATTGAAAACCTTAGAACTTCTTACAGTAATTATCAAGAAATTGCGATTCCTATCATTATGAGTGCAGGTATAGCACTGAGTGCGATTTTTATATCTCTTGCCGATGGTTTTAATCAAGAGATTGTTGGTTTACTCTTTGGTTCGATTAGTGCAGTAACTGAAAGTGATCTAGTTACTATTATCGTTATTGTGATCATTGTGATTACCTTTATATTATCTTTTTATAAAGAATTATTTATATTGTCATTTGATGAGGAGTACAGTAAAGTCATTGGCATTCCTAAATGGATACAGTTTCTATTTATAATTATTGTGGCTATGGTCATATCAGCTTCAATGCGTGTTGTAGGCATCTTATTGGTAAGTACATTAATCACATTACCTGTAGCTATCGCAATGCGCATGACGAAAGGTTTTAAACAGTTAATCATCTTAAGTGTTGTTATTGGAGAACTGTCAGTTATCAGTGGATTGGTCTTAGCGTTTTATATGAACATTTCTCCTGGTGGTGTGATTGTAGTATTACTAGTGCTTATTCTCGCAATAACGATGATGTATCAGAAATTTAAAATAAGAGCGGTAAAAGGGGCTGTTAAAAATGAAAACTGAAGAAGCTATTGACATAATCAAAGCAAACGGTCATAAATATACAAACAAAAGACGAGAAATGGTAGATATTTTTGTTGCTGAAGATAAATATATTAATGCAAAGCATATTCAACAAAAAATGGATGAAAATTATCCTGGTATTTCTTTTGATACAATATATCGAAACCTACACCTTTTTAAAGATTTAGGAATTGTGGAAGGTACAGAACTTGATGGAGAAATGAAATTTAGAATCGCTTGTACAGATCATCACCATCATCATTTTATTTGCGAATCATGCGGTGACACTAAAGTGATTGATTTTTGCCCAATTGAACAAATTAAAGCTTTTCTACCACAAGTAGATATTCATACACATAAATTAGAGGTTTATGGTGTTTGTGAATTATGCCAAAAAGCTTAAGTTCTTTTAAACTAAGCGCAGAACATATAAAATAAGCCGACGTTCATAAAGACGTTTGGCTTATTTTTATGTTTAAAATTAACATGTTAAGCTGTTTTATATAAATGTAATGGACTACTTATTTAAGTACTAAGTAAACATGCATGAATAATTTGTATAATAGATAAGTACACAAAAACCTTTCTTTACAACTTGTAAATCACTACAAAATAATTCTTTCTACTAAAAATGAGTTGATTAAGCATAGGTCATTAGTATGAATTAAATTGAATTTTTAAAATAGTTCGTCAAATATGTTTAAATAGGTCTGATTTGAGATATACTAATAAAGGAACTAAAGATGACAAATATTATTTTATGACTATTAATTGCTTCTACAAGCATATTAATTGTTGTCATTAATATAACTTGTTATGCTTTATTTAAGATTAATTAGGAGGATGATTATTTATGGCTTTTGAATTACCAAACTTACCTTATGGTTTTGATGCATTGGAACCACACATTGATCAACAAACAATGGAGATTCACCATGACAAACACCATAACACTTATGTAACTAAATTAAACGCAGCAGTTGAAGGAACTGATTTAGAATCTAAATCAATCGAAGAAATTGTTGCAAACTTAGACAGTGTACCAGAAAACATTCAAACAGCTGTTCGCAATAATGGTGGAGGACACTTAAACCATTCATTATTCTGGGAATTATTAACTCCAAACTCTGAAGAAAAAGGTACTGTTGTTGATAAAATTAAAGAACAATGGGGTTCTTTAGATGCATTCAAAGAAGAGTTTGCTAACCAAGCTGCAGCACGTTTCGGTTCAGGTTGGGCATGGCTAGTTGTAAACGATGGTAAATTAGAAATCGTTACTACACCTAATCAAGATAACCCATTAACTGAAGGTAAAACACCTATCCTAGGCTTAGATGTTTGGGAACATGCTTATTACCTTAAATACCAAAACAAACGTCCAGACTATATTAGTGCTTTCTGGAACGTTGTAAATTGGGAAAAAGTTGACGAATTATATAGCGTTGCTAAATAATTAAACAGTGGATTATGACGGCCTTTTCGAAGGTCGTCATTTTTTTTAACTAAAATAATAGAAATATTGTCTGATTTCATATATCATTTGTAGTGAGAACTTTTGAATAGAGGTATGTTGTTTTGCTAAAAAGACTAAAAGAAAAATCAAATGATGAAAAGATTAGAAATACAATGAATAAAAGAATTAGTTTTGTTTTTGGTGTTATTGTATTCATTTTCGCAGTAATTGTTTTAAGATTGGGTTATTTACAAATTGCTGAAGGTTCTCATTATGAGCAACTTATTAAAAATAGTGAAAATTTAACTGTTAATGAAGCTGTGCCAAGAGGCCGAATTTTAGATAGAAATGGTAAAGTTCTCGTTGATAATGCATCTAAAAAGGCGATTACATATGCAAGAGGCAGAAAAACATCCCAATCAGAAGTTTTAAAAATTGCTAAAGACTTGTCTCGCTTAATTGAAATGGATACAGATAAAATTACAGAAAGAGATAAGCAAGATTATTGGATTCAAATTCACCCTAATAAAGCTGAAGATTTGATGAAAGAAGAGCAAGCGTTATTAGAAGATGGCAGTATTTCTCAAGATGACTATGATGAAGCATTATATAAAAAGATTGGTGCTAAACAAACCGATACATTAACTGATGAAGATTTGCAGATACTATCTATTTATAGAGAAATGATGTCTGGATCAGCTTTAGATCCACAAATGATTAAAAACGAAGACGTTAGTGACGAAGAATATGCAGCAGTATCTCAAAAATTATCAGAATTGCCAGGAGTCAATACTACAATGGATTGGGATAGAAAATACCCATATGATGATACGTTGAGAGGTATATTTGGTGACGTTTCTACAAGTGAAGAAGGCATACCAAAAGAATTAACAGAAAAGTATTTATCTAAAGGGTATTCACGTAATGATCGAGTAGGTAAATCTTATTTAGAATATCAATATGATGACATTCTAAAAGGTAAGAAGAAAGAAATGAAATATACTACAGATAAATCTGGAGATGTTATTGACTCGAAAGTTATAAATCCAGGCTCACGTGGTGATGATTTAGTTCTTAGTATCGATATAGAACTCCAGAAAAAAACTGAAGAGTATCTAGAAAAACAAATTGACAAATTGCGCAGTGAAGGTGCTAAAGATATGGATAATGCAATGATTGTAGTCCAAAATCCAAACAATGGCGATATCTTAGCAATGGCAGGTAAACAAATTGATAAGAATGGCGATTTAACAGATTATGATATCGGTACATTTACTTCACAATATGCAGTAGGTTCTTCTATAAAAGGTGGTACACTGTTAGCCGGATACCAAAACGATGCAATTGATGTAGGCGATGAGATGGTCGACCAACCATTGGAATTTGCTGGCGGACTTAAGAAAAGTTCTTACTTTAATCAAGATGGTAAAGTGACTATTGATGATAAAGAAGCATTGATGCATTCTTCTAACGTTTATATGTTTAAAACAGCATTGAAAATCGCTGGATCTGCTTATACACCAAATATGACATTGCCATCAGATATTTCAGAAGCAGGTCAAAAATTACGTAAAGGTTTAAACCAAGTTGGATTAGGCGTTAAAACAGGTATTGATTTACCTAATGAGACAAGTGGACAAATTGAACCATTAACTGATAATCCAGGTAACTTTTTAGATTTAGCAATTGGTCAGTACGACACATATACACCGTTACAATTATCACAATACGTTTCTACCATTGCTAATGATGGCTATAGAGTACAACCGCATATCGGTTTGGAAGTAAGAGATGCTACTAATAAAGATACTCTTGGTCCAGTAAAAGAGAAATTCAAAGGTGATGTACTTAATAAGGTTAATAACACTGAAGAGGAAGTTAACCAAGTGCAAGAAGGATTTGAAATGGCCTTTAATGAAGAAGAAGGAACAGGATATGAAAGCTTTAATGATACTGAAGTGCCTTCTGCAGGTAAAACAGGAACAGCAGAAGTATTCCAAGATGGCGATCCTAAAGTAAATGCAACATATGTTGGCTATGCACCAATTGAAAATCCACAATTAGCATTTTCAATCGTATATACCAACCAACCTGTACCTGAACCTTGGTTAAACGGCGGAGATTTAGGTAAAGATGTTATAAATTATTATTTTAAAGAAAAAGACAAAGATTAAATCATTTTAAGGTACTATTTATTAAAAATACCGACATAGTGGTGTTTATTGAAAAATTAATACTTTTCAATTTTATAACTAAATGGTATGATTAGTAGGTCGTATTTTGAAAAGGTAAGGAGGAATTAGCATGCGCGTAAACGTAACTCTAGCTTGTACTGAATGTGGAGAAAGAAACTACATTACTACAAAAAATAAACGTACTAATCCTGAACGTATAGAAATGAAAAAACATTGTGCTCGTGACAACAAACACACTATGCACCGTGAAACAAAATAATTTATATTTTGAACCAGATTCTTTTATTAGAATCTGGTTATTTTTTTATGAAAATTAAATTGACCAATCTTTTAAAATTGCAGTTTAATGACATTGTAATTCATTAACGTTATAATAATAAGAGTATAATTAACGGGAAGGTGCATGTTATGAGTAAAAAAGCGTTACGCCATGATAAAATTGAATTAATGAAATCTTTTATGTCAAATGATAAAAAACAATCTTCAGATCAATATCTTGCAAATCATTTATTTGATACAAGTGAATATAAATCAGCAAAGCGTGTAGGCATTGTATTATCTATGCCACATGAAGTAAATACATATTCTATCATTGAGCAAATGCTTAATGAAGGTAAGACTGTTTTTGTACCTGAAACAAACTATCAAAGTAAAGAAATGGCATTTAAACATGTAGATAGTCTTGATCATATCGGACCAGATGATAAAGGTATTAATCATGTCGAAGCTGATACAGAAATTTCAAATCAATTAGATTTATTAATTGTTCCTGGCGTGGTCTTTAATCATAGTGGATATCGCATTGGATACGGTGGGGGATATTTTGATAAGTTTTTAAGTCAAAATACACAACCGACGATAAGTTTACTTTATGACTTCCAACTTGGTGACTTTGAGGTTGAATCACATGATCAGCCCGTTGAAAAATTAATAATAGCAACAACTTAATTATGGAGGCAGAAATGATTACAGAAAAACATTATTGGAAGTGTATCTACACTTGGATTAAATATTTTAATTATCATGTTGTTCATCGTAATCAAGATGATAGTGAAATTTGGTTAGCAAACAAGAAAAAACAGTCTGTTGCTATCTTTGAATTTGGTGCTAATTCCACTCAAGAAGTTAGATTTGCTAAAAGTAGAATTCAAGAAAACGAAGAAAATATCGTTTCATTTTTAGAATTTTCACCTAAAAATTATGAATTATATATATTCACTGATAAAACTTTTACTGATGAAAATTTGAATGAAATACAACCACTGAAATTTAAAGTGAAAATTATTAGAGAAGCAAGTCACGCTGAAAGAATAATGCCAAATTTCATAATGAAGAAAATTTATAATCGAGATACTAAACTTACAAAATATCAATATAAACAACGTGCGTTAAATAATAATCCCATTGAGAAACATATGTTAAAGTTTTCTCCTGTAACCTACACATTAATTGCAGTTAACATTATCATCTGGCTTGCAATGGTGCTGTTTTTAAATCGATTTTCAGATTTGAAAATGTTAGATGTAGGTGGGCTTGTGCACTTTAATGTTGTGCATGGTGAATGGTATAGATTGATTTCATCTATATTTTTACATTACGATTTTGAACATATTTTAATGAATATGCTGAGTTTGTTCATTTTTGGTAAAATTGTAGAATCAATCGTAGGTCATTGGCGAATGCTTGTCATCTACATTGTTGCTGGATTATTTGGTAATTTTGCATCATTGTCATTCAATATTGACACTGTTTCTGCAGGTGCAAGTGGTGCAATATTCGGTTTGATTGGTGCAATATTTGGATTTATGTATGTAGGTAAACAATTTAATCGTAAACTTATTGGTCAATTGCTAATTGTTCTTGTAATAATGATAGGATTATCCTTATTTATGCAAAATATTAACATTGTCGCACATATTGGTGGCTTTGTAGGTGGTCTATTAATTACATTAATCGGCTATTATTTTAAAGCGAATAAAAACAGGTTTTGGTTCTTAATAATTCTAATGCTTGTATTATTTATTGCAGCACAAATTCGTATTTTTACGATTAATGAAGATAATATATATAATACAATTATTTCAAATGAAATGAAGCAAGGTCAATATAATGAGGCTAAAGACATGGTTGAAGATACGATAGATAAGAACTATGCAGATGATGAAACATATTATCTGCATGGACTAATTAATGCAACCTTAAACTCAAAATCTGAAGGTGTAGCAAGTTGGGAAAGGGGCTTAAGGTATTTTCCTGACTCTGGTCTATTAAATTATCAACTAGCGATTGCAAGTAGGTCTCTTGAAGATGATGATAAAGCAAAAAAATATATAAAAGCTGCGTTAAAGGCAGACCCTAGCAATAATGATTATATTAATTTAAATAAAGAATTGAGCGATAATAGTGAACCAAAAGATTAATAATTTTTATGATGTACTTCAGCTTTTAAAAAAGTTTGGCTTTATTATATATTTTAAAGACAAAAATGATATGTATGAAATGATGGAACAAGAAATAAAATCATTATACGATTATAAATTATTAACAAATGATGAATATTTGAAATGTATATTAATTATTAATCAAAGAAGAATGAATAAATAAAATTTCCCCCTTATAACATTTGTGTTTACAGGGGGAAATTTATTTTGAGGATTAAAAAGACCAAAATTTCATGCTAGATCTTACTCCTAGAAAGGGCTAGCATGACTGATTATGAAATGCTGATGGTTGTGTTATAAACCATTAGTTTAGTAAAATAACCATCGCTAACTTAGGTAGGTTCGATGGTTATTAAGTATATAATTTAAGAATAATGCCACAGTTTTTTTAACGGGCTTAATTGGATGATGCACGTATGTGTGTTGCCTTTTTCTATTTATAAGTCACCACAATATAAAATTATAATCAGATTTTATGAAATTAGATAAGTATTAGTAAAGTCCTAACTAGATTAACAGGTGTTTATTGTTCATTATAATTGCAATTGATAATTGATTAAGATTAAAATGTATATAAGGAAATATCTAGTAATATTTTAAGGGTAAAAAGGACGTATTATTTTAAAAACACTAAAAAAATATGAAGTACTTATTGATGTAAAATCTCCAAACCCCTTGATATATAAGCGTTTTTGAACTACAGTGAAAGATAGCATACCCTTTCAAAAAAACAGAGAAGGATGAATAAATTAATGAATAAAATCATATTAGCAGCAGATATTGGTGGAACAACATGTAAATTAGGTGCTTTTGACGAAAAACTTGATCGTTTAGCAAAATGGTCAATTGATACAGATACGTCTGATGCTACTGGCTATTTACTATTAAAAAAGGTTTATGATTCTTTCGTAAATTACATAGATGAATCTGAATATACTTTTTCAAACGTTCTTGGTGTCGGCATAGGTGTCCCAGGTCCAGTGAATTTCGAAACGGGCGAAGTAAATGGAGCAGTTAATTTATATTGGACTGAAAGTGTTAATGTGCGACATATATTCCAACAGTTTGTAGATTGTCCAGTTTACGTTGATAATGATGCGAACGTTGCAGCCTTAGGTGAAAAACATAAAGGCGCTGGAAATGGTTCAGATGATGTTGTGGCTATAACACTAGGAACCGGATTAGGTGGCGGTATTATTTCTAATGGAGAAATTGTTCACGGTCATAACGGTTCTGGTGCAGAGATTGGACACTTTAGAGTAGATCATGATCAGCGTTTCCGTTGTAATTGTGGCAAGTCAGGTTGTATTGAAACCGTAGCGTCTGCAACTGGTGTAGTTAATTTGGTCAATTTTTATTATCCTAAATTAACGTTTAAATCATCAATTTTGCAGTTAATTAAAGATAATGAAGTAAGTGCAAAAGCAGTATTCGATGCGGCTAAGGCTGGAGATCAATTTTGTATTTTCATTACGGAACGTGTAGCAAATTATATTGCCTACTTATGTAGTATTATTAGCGTTACAAGTAATCCTAAATATATTGTTTTAGGTGGAGGCATGTCTACAGCTGGTTTGATATTAATTGAAAATATTAAAACAGAGTATCATAATTTAACATTTACACCAGCACAACAAGGTACAGAAATAGTTCAAGCACAACTTGGAAATGATGCTGGCATTACCGGAGCAGCCGGGTTAATTTATACTTATATAATTGAAAAGGATGGTGTTAAATAATGGCTATTGTTGATGTAGTTGTTATACCAGTTGGTACAGATGGTCCGAGTGTTAGTAAATATATTGCAGAAATACAAACAAAATTAAAAGAATATAAAGCACAAGGCAAAATAGATTATCAATTGACACCTATGAACACATTAATCGAAGGTGACTTAAAAGATTTATTAGAGGTTGTTCAAGCAATTCATGAATTACCTTTTGATAAAGGTTTAGACCGTGTCTGTACGAATATAAGGATTGATGATCGTCGTGATAAATCTCGCAAAATGAATGATAAGGTAAAAGCTGTCCAAAATCATTTGGAAAATGGAGGCAACTAGGGTGAGGATTTCGAGTTTAAGCTTAGGTTTAGTTGATACTAACACATATTTTATTGAAAATGATAAGCAAGTCATTTTAGTAGATCCTGCTAGTGATAGCGAGTTAATTATTAAAAAACTAAATCAAATTAATAAATCACTAAAAGCTGTATTGTTAACACATGCACATTTTGATCATATTGGTGCTTTAGATGATATTATAAAAAAATATGATGTGCCAGTTTATATGCATAAATCAGAATTTGATTTTTTAACAAATACAGAAAAAAATGGTTCTGAAAAATTCAAACAATACGGCATGCCAATTATAAAAAGTAAAGCGACACCAACAGAACTTAAAGAGGGTAAAGCACAAATTGCTGACTTTAATTTCGAAGTGCTTCACACGCCAGGACATTCTCCAGGTAGTTTATCATTCGTCTTTAATGAATTTGCAGTTGTTGGTGATACATTATTTAATCAAGGTATAGGCAGAACTGATTTATATAAAGGTGATTATGAAACTTTGGTTAATTCAATATTAGATAAATTGTTCAAATTAGACGCTGATTTACCACTATTCCCTGGTCATGGGCCGCACACTACAGTAGAGGATGAACAATTAAATCCTTATTTACATGGTTAATATATCATCGTGTAAATAAGGATTATAAAAACGATTAAAAATAAAATAGGTAAAGTAATTCTATCACCTCCTACGTGTTTATAAGTAGGAGGTGTTTTTTTGAAGCTATTATTCAACAACATAATTGAGAAAGCAATTCAGAGAAATGCTACTGATATACACTTTATACCTTCTGAAAAGGAAGTGTATATCAAATTTAGAATTCATGATGATTTAACTTTTATTGAATCAATTCAGACACATGTTTATAGAAAGCTGCTTACTTATATGAAATATCAAGCTGGATTAGATGTATCAAAACATAATTCGGCACAAAGTGGAAGATACATATATAAACTAAAACAAATATTTTATTTAAGAATCTCTACGTTACCATTGTCTCTCGGTAATGAAAGTTGTGTTGTAAGAATCATTCCTCAATATTTTCAAAAGCAAAATATCACTCATGATATTGAAAAACTGTATACATTAATGAATAAAAAGCAAGGTTTAATACTATTTAGCGGTCCAACTGGATCTGGTAAAAGTACTTTAATGTATCAAATGGTTATGTATGCAAAAGAAAAGTTAGGTTTAAATATCATAACTGTAGAGGATCCGGTGGAACAATTAGTTGAGGGTGTTACTCAAGTTTCTATCAATGAAAAGGCAGGTATTAATTATGAGAGTTCTTTTAAGGCAATACTAAGGTGTGATCCAGACATTATACTTATTGGAGAAGTTAGAGATCCTACGATAGCAAAATACGTTATACAAGCAAGTTTAAGTGGTCACTTAGTACTAACTACAATACATGCTAACAATTGTAAGGGCGCGTTATTAAGATTATTAGAAATGGGCATAACAAAACAAGAAATTAACCAATCTATTTTGAGTGTGTTAAACCAAAGACTAATCACAATATATAACAGTGAAAGAAAATTAATTTATGAACAGTTACTACAACACGATATAAGTTATTTTTTAAATAATGATTACACATTACCAAACCATTTTCATAATTTATCCTTTCATTTAAAGCAAATGTCTAAAGCAGGTGTTATTTGTGAAGAAACTGTTGATCGCTATATTTAAAATACCCAAACAAAAGATAATAACAGAAAAAAATCAAATAGAACTTTTAATAAGATTGAAAGATTTACTAGAACATGGATTTACACTTTCTGAAGCCTTTAGGTTTTTATTAAAACATATTAAAGTTAAATCATCTAAAGTAACTACAATAATTGAAGAAGAATTAAAGAATGGCGCAAACTGTCATCAAATCCTTCGAATATTAAAATATCCACAACCTGTTGTGATGCTTATTTATTTCTCAGAGCTATTTAGTGATTTACCTGTGAGTTTAGCCCATGCACATGATTATTTATTGAGAAATTATAATGCTAAAAAAGCCTTATTAAAAACACTTCAATATCCATTATTATTATTAACGTTATTCATAACTATGTTGATTGTTTTAAATCATACGATTATTCCAGAATTTCAAAATTTATATAACAATATGGATGTCCAAATATCGACTTTACAACAATTTTTGTCAACATGTATTCTCTGTTTTCCTACTTTCATATCTTACCTTATTATATTACTGTTCATTACTACAATAGCATTTATCCTTTATTACAATACTTTATCAATACAGCATAAACATAAGCTTGTTTTAGCATTGCCTATCATACGTAAATTTTTCAAACTTTATAAAACGTATCGAATTGCTTCTGAATTCTCTTTATTTTATAAAAATGGCGTGAATTTGCAAAAAATAGTGCAAATTTATGCTGAACAACGCAATGATAAATATCTAAATTTTTTAGCTAATCGCATAACACTTGGAACACAAAATGGATTAACACTCAGTGAAATTTTAACTAACATCGCATGTTTTGAAAAAGAATTAACAGAATTTATAGAAGAAGGCGAGAAAAAAGGTAGAGTTGAAATAGAATTGAAATTATATAGTGAGATAGTCATTGCACAAATAGAACGTTATTTACAACTCCTCATAAAATTCATTCAACCTTGTATTTTCACATTATTAGCTTTCCTCATCGTATCTTTATATCTCGTTATTATGTTACCAATGTTTGATTTAATGCAAACAATTAAATGAAAACGAAAGGAGCCTATACATTTTTTGAAAAACTTAAAAAAACTATTTAATAAAGAAGCATTTACACTTATAGAAATGTTGCTTGTTTTATTAATCATAAGTTTATTGCTTATTTTAATCATACCTAACATTGCAAAACAATCATCACATATACAAACTGCTGGTTGTGAAGCTCAAATAAAAATGATAGACAGTCAAATTGAAGCTTATTCATTAAAATATAATAAAAAGCCAACATCAATCGATGAACTCGTCTCAGAAGGATATATTAACGAAAGTCAAAAGCGATGTAAAACTGGTTCAACAATTTCAATAAATAATGGTGAAGCAGTTGCTAACTAATAAAGCTTTTACTTATATAGAAATGTTAATGGTTTTAGGTATAATAAGTTTATTATTATTTTTACAAGTTAGATATATCTCTATAAATAATTCCGCACTCCAATCAAATAATCATTCTATGATTAATCTAATTATGCAATTTAATTTTTTAAAATCGAAAGCAATTAAAGATAATAAACCAATTACTTTAATATTCAATACTTTTTCCTCGAAAATTATTGTTAGAGAACCCCAACATGAAAATCCTCATATAAAATTAACTAAAAATACTTATATTCATCCGAGAACAAATATAAATTATTTAACCTTTGATAAAAATGGTGATACTAATAAATTCGGAACACTTTACCTATCTACAAACGGTCGACTATATAAAATCATTTTTCACATTGAAAAAGGAAGGATGAGATTTGAAAAAATATAATGTCACGGCTTCTTTATTTTTAGATGCTATTATTTCTTTCTCAATCATCACTACTATCTGTTTAGTGTTTTTACCAATGTTATTACAATTAAATCAAGCTACAAAAGAAAAGTTATCAGAAATTGAAATGAAAAGAATCCTATTACTTTCATTGCATAATTACAGTGAACCTGAATTGAAAAGAGGTTTGATTTTGGATGAATATAGTTTAACTCTTAAAGAAAATAAAATTTGTATAATAAAAAGGGAAACAAAAAATGGAATTTGCTATTATAAAAAAGATTAAAGCTTTCACTTATATCGAAGTGCTTTTTGCATTAATGATAACTGTATTGTTACTAACTATAATTCCTTCATTATTCAAATCAACTACAGCCTTAAGTGTTCTAGCAAATGATCATCTAAATATAGAAAGTGAATTTTTTGCGAGAGATTTAACGCAAGATTTAATGAATAACAAGGGGGATATAATGATAGATAAATCTAAAGGAACTCAACTTTCTATTAAAGACAAAAATAAACTTATATCTTATAGCTTTAAAAATAATAAAATTGTTAAGTCTATTAATGGGAAGGGAAATATCACATTACTTAATAACGTAAAGGCTATAAAATTTCGAATTCTAAAAAATAAATCTTTACTTGTTAACTTAAAAATTTTTGATAAGGATAAGACATTTGAAAAACAAATTCAATTTTAATATATCTGGCTATATATATCCTTTTGTGATGGTCATATTTGTGCTATATTTATCTTTAATAACAAACTACACGTTCCAATTTAGCGCTCAGCTAAAAACGTTAGATAATATTGAATCTTATTACGAAAAACAAATCAACTTATTTATAAAAAAGGAAGATATTTTTGAAAAATAACATTTTAGAGCCAATTATTCTTATAGGATTTATGGGGACTGGCAAAACAACTTTAGGTAAATATCTTGCTAAAGCTAATCACCTCTCTTATGTCGATTTAGATGCCTATATCGTTCAACAAGAAAACAATACAATCCCTGATATTTTTGAGCAACTAGGTGAAAGTGGTTTTCGATCACTAGAATATAAATATTTAACAGAGTGTATTGATCGTTTTGATATCATTTCTACTGGTGGTGGCATTATAGAAGGCGAGAAGTCATATGCCTTGTTAAAGCAACAAACTAAAATTATCTGGTTAGATTGTGATTTGACAATTGTTTACAATAGAATTAAGAATGATAATAATAGACCGAATGCTAATAATAAATCACTTTTTGATTTAAAAAGCTTGTATTCATCTAGGGTTTCAAGATATAATGAAATCGCATTCAAAAAAGTAAATAGTAGTAATGCTCTTTCAGATTTACACAAAGAAATCATGAAAGAGCTAACATGCGAATGACCAGTATTAGAGAGAATGGTAGGTTATATTATATATAACATTAGGCCATCGCCGAAGGTGCAAGTTCAACGAAACTCTCAGGCAAAAGGATAATACTGTGACGCATTCCTGGAGTATCATAAACAGGGTAGCTTAGTCTACTCTGTTTTTTTTTATAAAATTTTTAGGAGGTTTCTTCATGTCTAACGAACTTAAACATACACCGCTTTATCAAAATTTTGTTGATAGCGGGGCTAAAATTGTGGAATTTGGTGGCTGGGCAATGCCAGTTCAGTTTTCAAGTATAAAAGAAGAACATAATGCCGTAAGAACTGACATTGGCTTGTTTGATGTAAGCCATATGGGAGAAATTATTATTAAAGGTTCTGAAGCAGATGAATTAGTACAATATCTTCTTTCAAATGATATTGAAAACTTAACTACTACTAAAGCTCAATATACTGCGCTATGTAATGAAAATGGTGGAATTATTGATGATTTAATTACTTACAAATTAGATGAAAAAGTTTATTTATTAGTAGTAAATGCTGGAAATACAGATAAAGATTTTGAATGGATGAAAGAACATGCCAAAAATTTTGATGCAGAAGTAATTAATGCTTCAAATGATTATGGTCAATTAGCAGTTCAAGGACCGAAAGCACGTGATTTAGTTAAACAACATGTTAACGTTGACGTAGCAGAAATGAAGCCTTTTGATTTTAAACAAAACGTTGAATTCTTTGGAAAGAATGTAATCCTTTCACAGTCAGGTTATACAGGTGAAGATGGATTTGAAATTTATTGTAATGCAGAAGATACACCTTACTTATGGGAAAAAATTCTTGAATTTAATGTACAACCTTGTGGACTAGGTGCAAGAGATACATTAAGACTTGAAGCTGGACTGCCACTGCATGGTCAAGATTTGACTGAGTCTATAACACCATATGAAGCTGGTATTGCATTTGCTGCAAAACCATTGATTGAAGCTGACTTTATTGGTAAAAGCGTACTCAAAGACCAAAAAGAAAATGGTTCTAAACGCAGAACTGTTGGTTTAGAAATGATAGACAAAGGTATTCCAAGAACTGGTTACACAGTCTATGATTTAGATGGCCATGAAATTGGTGAAATCACTTCTGGTACACAGTCTCCATTGAGTGGTAAATCAATTGGGTTAGCTTTAATCAATCGCGATGCTTTTGAAATGGGTAAAGAAGTAATTGTACAAGTTAGAAAAAGACAACTTAAAGCTAAAATTGTTAAGAAAAACCAAATTACTAAATAATTCAAAGGGGTGTTACTATGAGTCATCGTTATATTCCATTAACAGAGCAAGATAAAAAGGAAATGTTAGATACTATTGGAGCCAATTCTATTGAAGAACTTTTTGGAGACGTTCCAAAAGATATCTTACTGGGAAGAGAATTAGCTATACCTGATGCTGAATCAGAAACAACATTAAGTAAGCGATTGAGCAGAATTGCAAACAAAAACATCACTAAAGAAACGCATTCATCATTTTTAGGTGCAGGGGTATATGATCACTATGCTCCAGCTGTTGTTGATTCAATGATTTCACGTTCAGAATTTTATACTGCGTATACACCTTATCAACCAGAAATTTCTCAAGGTGAATTACAAGCGATTTTCGAATTTCAAACGCTAATTTGTGAATTAACGGATATGGATATAGCAAACTCGTCAATGTATGATGGTATTACAAGTTTTGCAGAAGCATGTATTTTAGCTTTCAATCAAACACGTAAAAACAAAGTTGTTGTATCAAAAGGGCTACATTATCAAGCTTTACAGGTATTAAGAACTTATGTTAAAACACGTGAAGAATTTGAAATCGTTGAAGTTGATTTAGATGGTACGATTACAGATTTAGACAAGCTTGAAGCAGCAGTTGACGATGATACAGCAGCAGTTGCTGTACAATATCCAAACTTCTATGGTTCTGTTGAAGATTTAGAAAAAATCAATTCATTTATTGAAGACAAAAAGGCTTTAATGATTGTATACGCAAACCCGCTTGCATTAGGTTTATTAACTCCTCCAGGTAGTTTTGGAGCAGACATTGTTGTCGGAGATACACAACCATTTGGTATACCTGCTCAATTTGGTGGACCTCATTGTGGGTTCTTCGCAACAACTAAAAAATTAATGAGAAAAATACCTGGTCGTTTGGTAGGACAAACCGAAGATGGAGATGGCAATCGTGGTTTTGTATTAACATTACAAGCACGTGAACAACATATTCGTCGTGATAAAGCGACATCAAATATATGTTCAAACCAAGCATTAAATGCTTTGGCGTCCTCAATTTGTATGTCAGCTTTAGGTAAACAAGGTATTTATGATATCGCGGTACGAAACTTTGAAAATGCTAACTATGCTAAAGATCAATTCAAACAAGCTGGTTTTGAAGTTGCTAACGGTACATCTTTTAATGAATTTGTAGTTAAATTCGACAAATCAGTAAAAGAAGTTAATGATGCTCTAATTGAAGAAGGAATTATCGGAGGATTTGACTTAAGTGAAGCTTCTGAAGACTTTAATAATCATATGTTAATTGCAGTAACAGAATTAAGAATGAAAGATGAAATAGACACATTTGTTAAGAAAGCAGGTGAATTAAATGGTAGTAAGTAAATCTAGTCCACTAATTTTTGAACGTTCTAAAAAGGATCGTTATGCATACTCGTTACCACAGAAAGAAATTGATAATGGTGCTGTAGATAAATTACTAGATGATAAATTCATCAGAAAAAACAAAGCAGAATTACCAGAAGTTGCAGAATTAGATTTGGTTCGCCATTATACCGAACTCTCAAACAAAAACTTTGGCGTTGATTCAGGATTTTATCCATTAGGTTCATGTACGATGAAATATAATCCTAAAATAAATGAAAAAATTGCAAGAATACCAGGATTTGCAGAATCACATCCATTACAAGATGAATCACAAGTTCAAGGCTCATTAGAAATTATTCATAGTCTGCAAGAAGAGTTAAAAGAGATTACAGGTATGGATGAAGTTACATTACAACCAGCTGCTGGTGCACATGGTGAATGGACTGCATTAATGATTTTCAAAGCCTATCATCAAAAAAATGGCGAAGGACACCGTGACGAAGTTATTGTTCCTGACTCAGCTCACGGTACCAATCCAGCTTCAGCTGCATTTGCAGGATTCAAAGCAGTTACTGTGAAATCAAATGAGCGCGGCGAAGTTGACATTGATGATTTGAAACGCTTAGTTAATGAAAAAACAGCAGCAATTATGCTAACTAACCCTAACACTTTGGGGATTTTTGAAAAGAATATTATGGATATCAGAAATATCGTTCATGAAGCAGGCGGCTTATTATACTACGATGGTGCAAATTTAAATGCAATTATGGATAAAGTAAGACCGGGGGATATGGGATTTGACGCTGTACACTTAAACTTACACAAAACATTCACAGGCCCTCACGGTGGAGGTGGACCAGGTTCAGGTCCAGTAGGTGTTAAGAAAGAACTTGCTAGTTTCTTACCAAAACCTATGGTTATCAAAGAAGATAACGAATATAAATATGATAATGATATTGAAAACTCAATCGGTCGCGTTAAACCGTTCTACGGTAACTTTGGAATCTATTTAAGAGCATATACTTACATTCGTACGATGGGTAATAAAGGTCTTGAAGAAGTTTCAGAAGCTGCTGTGTTAAATGCTAACTATATTAAAGCTCGATTAAAAGACCACTTTGAAATACCATATGAACAATATTGTAAACACGAATTTGTGTTAAGTGGTTCAAAACAAAAAGAACACGGTGTGCGTACATTAGATATGGCTAAACGTTTGCTAGACTTCGGTGTTCATCCACCTACAATTTATTTCCCACTTAACGTGGATGAAGGTATGATGATTGAACCTACAGAAACTGAATCAAAAGAAACTCTAGATTATTTCTGTGATAAAATGATAGAAATAGCTAATGAAGCTAAAGAAGATCCGGACAAAGTCTTGGAAGCACCACACACTACAATTATAGATAGATTGGATGAAACGAAAGCTGCACGCCATCCAGTATTGAAATTTGAAAATTTACGTTCAGAAAAAGAATAGAACGTCTGAGTAATGCATCCTTATTTCTATAATATAAATACTACTCCTTTAAAATTATAATAGGAGTAGTATTTTTTTATATTAAATTCTTATGATTAATCAAAATCGTTTCATTATGTTAAAGTATCTTATATCAAATAATCATAGTCATTTTAAAAATAAAAAATCCAGTAATGAAACGACGACTAAATTTTTTGATACATTTATACATATTAAAAATAGCGGATTATTCACCCAATAAGGTCAATAATCCGCTATAAAAATGATTATGTAGAGTTAAGCTAATGCACATCAAGTTTTATAAACGCAATACTTATTTATACATTTATTTTTTCGACTTAATTTTTCCAGTCCATTTTTTATATCCACCTTTTAACATGTAGATATCTGTATAACCATTCTTCTTTAATGTTCTAGCAGCACGATAACTTGCAATGCCATTAGCATCACATAGATAAATAGGTTGATCTGTTCTCAATCCCTGATATCTTTGCTTAAACATTGTGATTGGAATGTTACGTGCGCCGTTAATGTGCCCGTAATCATAATCCACTTTTTCTCTTACATCAATAACTTGAGCTTTACGCAAACCATTATGAAATTCATTTTGGTTTAGTTCTGTGACTGCTCTCTTGTTAACAAGATAATTGATTAGCATGTAAGCGATGATTATTATTAATGCTGCTAACGCTATAAACCAAAAATTACTCATCTTGCATCCTCCCTAATTAACCGATATTATATATTATAAGACTGTTAGCACAATTTATCAAAATTTTTTATTTAATTTATTGGATAATGCTGACAAACTTAGACAATTATTGCAAACGATAACATAAAATGAGGATTAAAACAATTTAATTTATTGATTGGGGTTTTTAGTGTGACTGAATCTTGGAATTTTATAAATACAGGAAGTAACGATCCATATTTCAATATGGCAATGGACGAAGCGCTGCTTAATTTTGTTTCTAGAGGAGAAATTGATCCAGTTATAAGATTTTACACGTGGAATCCAGCAACATTATCTGTCGGTTATTTCCAAAGACTGACTAAAGAAATAGATATAGAAAAAGTACAAGAAAAAGGATATGGTTTAGTCAGACGTCAAACAGGTGGCAGAGGCGTGCTACATGATAAAGAACTTACATATAGTGTTATTGTACCAGAATCTCATCCGGAGATGCCCTCGACCGTAACAGAAGCATACAGAGTGATATCTGAAGGTTTGTTAGAGGGATTTCAAGCTTTAGGCTTCGAAGCATCCTTTTCAATTCCTCGTTCAAAGGAAGAACGTGAGAAATTAAAACAACCAAGAAGTGCTGTGTGTTTTGATGCTCCTAGTTGGTATGAGTTAGTTGTAGAAGGACGTAAAATAGCGGGTAGTGCGCAGATACGTCAAAAAGGAGTCATTTTACAACATGGTTCCTTGTTACAAGACGTCGACATTGATGATTTATTCGATATGTTCATTTTTAAAAACGAGCGTTTAAAAGATAAAATGAAACAATCTTTTCTAGAAAAAGCAGTGGCGATTAATGATATTTCAGACCGACATATTACAATACCCGAAATGGAAGAGGCTTTTGAGATAGGTTTTAAGAAAGGATTGAATATTGATTTTAAACCACTAAACCTAACACATAAACAACAAGAAGAAGTAAATGTACTCATTGAAAAATATAAAGCTGACGAATGGAACTATCGTAAATAATATATTTACACTAAAAAAATGTGAGGATACAGTTTTTAACGACTGTATCCTCACATTTTTTATACATATAAAGTTAGATAGATTTAAATAAAAGTTTTAAGAGTAAGATAGCACAATAAAATTATTTTTTTCTATTGCGTCTTTTATATTTTCTTTGTGCGCATTTATACTTTCGTTGATCTTCTGTTAAAAAGAAGAAGTAATATATCGCATATATAATCCCTGCAAATACAGCAAAACTAATTGCCATACTAACAAAACTGAATATAAACGCATCTAAATTGAGAATTAACCCAATTGCTGCGATTGCGATTATTATATAAAAAATTGCTCGTTTCAATTTATAACACTCCTATTAAGTTGTTAACTCTGTTTATTATCGATACTAATGGTTGATAGGGCTTTTTGTCCTTTTTTAAGTTTTTTCTTATCTTTCTCACTATAACCATCTCTAATATCATTCATTGCTGAACTAAGGTCTTTATTTAATTTAGTGATGTTTTTCTTTTTACTCTTATCTTCATCACTCATTTTATCTTTATCAATATCATTTTCATATGTAGTGTGTGCAGAATCAATTTTATTCGTTATGTCAGTCAACTTGCTAAGAACCTTTTTATCATTTTTATTTTTTGATACATCATTTTCAATATCATTATATTGATCAATTGCTTTTGCTATATTTTGGTAATATTTAGATGATGCTTTTAAATTTGTTACTTTCGTTTTATTACTTTTAGCCTGTTTAATGTTTTCTTTATCTTTCTTTAGTGAGGCGACGTTTGTTTTTTCTTTGTCGATAGTTTGTTTTAATTCTTGAATATTACTTTTTAATTTATGATTTTCATCACGGAGTTGTGTGGTCTTTTCTTCTAAAGGACCTAAATTTTGACTACCACAACCTACTAGTAAACATGAAGCACTTAATATAGCTACAATTTTTTTCTTCATAACTCTCTCCTAATTCAAAAACTATATATTCACATAATAATTATGCTATCATTTTAATGTATAAAAAGAAAATGTACAAATTTATTGAATAGGAGGAAGACAGATGACTAGAATAGATAAACTGAATTCTGCCTTAGAAACAAAACATTTGGAAGCAATTGTTGTTTTAACCGATTTTAATAGAAGGTATTTATCAGGATTTACAGGTACGAGCGGTGCGCTCGTTATTACAAAAGATAAAAATTTATTAATTACAGATTTTAGGTACATAGAGCAAGCAACATCCCAAGCGACTCAATTTGAGATCATTAAACAAAAAGGTGGTCTCATAGAAGAAGTAAAAGCACAATTAGAAAAGTTAAACGTTCAGAATGTAGGCTTTGAAGGTGATTTAGTCAGCTATGATACATACTTACAATTAAGTAAATCCTACATCAGCTTAATCAGCGTTTCTGGTCTAATTGAAAAAATCAGAGAAGTAAAAGATGATAGTGAAATTAAACTTATTCAAAAAGCTGCTGAAATTGTTGATGAGACGTATGAGTACATCTTAACTGTTGCAAAAGCAGGTATGACTGAACAGCAATTAAAAGCTAAATTAGAAAGTAAAATGTTAGAACTTGGCTCAGAAGGTACTTCGTTTGATACAATTGTTGCCTCAGGAGCTAGAGGTGCATTACCACATGGTGTCGCAAGTGAAAAAGTTATTAATCAAGGCGAACTGATTACTTTAGATTTCGGTGCATATTATAAAGGTTACTCATCTGATATCACGCGTACATTTGCTATAGGTGAACCAGATCCTAAACTCAAAGAAATATACAATATTGTCTTAGAAGCTAATATTAAAGGTATTGAAGCCGCTAAACAAGGTATTACAGGCAAAGCTTTAGATGCTATTGCTAGGGATTATATTACTGAACAAGGATATGGAGAAGCATTTGGCCATTCACTGGGACATGGTATAGGGTTAGATGTACACGAAGGACCCAATTTATCTAGAAAATCAGAAGCTAAATTAGAGGTGAATAACTGTGTTACAATTGAACCTGGTATTTATTTAGACGGATTAGGTGGCGTTCGCATTGAAGATGACGTTTTAATTACAGAAAATGGTTGTGAATGCTTTACTAAATGCGCTAAAAACCTTATTATTTTATAGAAGACCTTATAATTGAGGAGGAAACTGAATGATTTCGGTTAATGATTTTAAGACAGGCTTAACAATTGCAGTAGATAATGGTATATGGAAAGTATTAGATTTCCAACACGTAAAACCAGGTAAAGGATCTGCATTTGTGCGTTCAAAATTACGTAATTTAAGAACTGGTGCTATCCAAGAGAAAACATTCAGAGGCGGCGAAAAAGTCGAAACTGCTATGATTGAAAATCACCGCATGCAATATTTATATGCAGATGGTGATACACATGTTTTCATGGATAATCAAACTTTTGAACAAACAGAATTAGCAGCCGATTATTTAGAAAATGAATTGAATTTCTTAAAAGCTAATATGGAAGTTCAAATTCAAACTTACGAAAGTGAAACACTTGGCGTTGAATTACCAAAAACTGTTGAACTTACAGTAACAGAAACAGAACCTGGTATAAAAGGTGATACTGCTAACGGAGCAACTAAATCAGCTACAGTCGAAACTGGTTACACATTAAATGTGCCGTTATTTGTAAATGAAGGCGACACACTTATAATTAACACAGGCGACGGTAGCTATATTTCAAGAGGTTAATACTTATAAAAATAATCATAGTTATTATTTTTTAGTTTATCTCATACCTATTAATAACCTTTCCAATTCACGAAGCGTTGGAAAGGTTATTTTATTTTTCTCATTTTATAATAAACAAACGACTGTTATAGTAGTGTTATTCAAAAAAATTAAACTTTATATCAATTAATTACAATAACATAGCCCCATTCCATTAAAAAAACGTTATAATAAATAGAATTCTCATTAAATTATATCTATATACAACTACATAAAGGATAATCACTTTATTATTGAAAGCATGTATATGCTTGAATTGAACATTTCACTAAAGTAAAATAAACTAGGTAAATAAAAACAATCTGAAGGAGTCAGTACTTATGAATTTTAAAGAAATTAAAGAATTAATAGAAATTCTTGATCAATCTAGCTTGACTGAAATCAATATAGAAGATAAAGGCAACGTTGTTAATTTAAAAAAAGAAAAAGAAACTGAAATCATTACACCTCAAATTTCACAACAACCAATGCAACAAGTTTCACCGCAACAAGGTGTAATGTCAGCTCCTGTAAGCACGCAAAGTTCAGAGGAAGTAAATACAAACGCAGTGGAAGACAACTTACAAACAATTAACGCACCAATGGTAGGGACATTTTATAAATCACCATCACCTGAAGAAAGTGCATATGTACAAGTTGGAGATTCAGTTACAAACGAATCAACAGTGTGTATATTAGAAGCAATGAAATTGTTTAATGAAATACAAGCTGAAGTAACTGGAGAAATTGCTGAAATTCTAGTAGAAGACGGTCAAATGGTAGAGTATGGCCAACCGTTATTCAAGGTGAAATAATGAATAAAATATTAATTGCAAATAGAGGAGAGATTGCGGTAAGAATCATTCGTGCATGTCACGATTTAGGATTACAAACAGTGGCTATTTACTCTGAAGGAGATAAAGACGCATTACATACTCAAATTGCTGATGAAGCATATTGCGTTGGCCCAACACAATCTAAAGATTCTTATTTAAATATCCCAAACATTTTATCTATCGCAACATCAACAGGTTGTGACGGTATACATCCTGGCTACGGATTTTTAGCGGAAAATGGTGATTTCGCTGAACTATGCGAAGCCTGCCAACTGAAATTTATTGGTCCAAGTTACGAATCTATCCAAAAAATGGGTATTAAAGACGTTGCTAAGGAAGAAATGAAACGCGCGGAAGTACCTGTTGTCCCAGGTAGCGAAGGTCTTGTAAAGGATATCAACGATGCAAAAAGCATTGCCGATAATATCGGTTACCCAGTTATTATTAAAGCAACTGCTGGCGGTGGTGGTAAAGGTATCCGTGTGGCTCGTGATGAAAAAGAATTGGAAACTGGCTTTAAAATGACACAACAAGAAGCGGAAACTGCATTCGGTAATGGTGGACTTTATCTCGAGAAATTTATTGAGAATTTCAGACATATAGAGATTCAAATCATGGGTGATAGTTTTGGTAATGTTGTCCATTTAGGTGAACGCGATTGTACAATACAACGTAGAATGCAAAAACTTGTGGAAGAAGCACCATCTCCAATTTTATCTGAAGAAAAACGTCAAGAAATGGGTAATGCTGCAGTCAGAGCAGCAAAAGCTGTTAATTATGAAAATGCAGGTACAATTGAATTTATATATGATTTGGATTCTAATGATTTTTACTTCATGGAAATGAATACACGAATCCAAGTTGAGCACCCAGTAACAGAAATGGTTACAGGCGTTGATTTAGTTAAATTACAATTGGAAGTTGCGAGAGGCGAAAAATTGCCATTCAAACAAAAAGATATCAAAATACAAGGTCATGCCATGGAATTCCGTATTAATGCTGAAAATCCATATAAAAACTTCATGCCTTCACCAGGTCAAATCACTCAATATTTAGCACCAGGTGGCTTCGGCGTTAGAATTGAATCAGCATGTTATACTAATTATACGATTCCACCATATTATGATTCTATGGTTGCTAAGCTCATTGTACATGAGCCAACTAGAGAAGAAACGATTATGACAGGTATACGTGCTTTAAGCGAGTATCTCGTTTTAGGTATAGATACTACGATTCCATTCCATATTCGTTTGTTAAATAATGACATTTTCAGAAGCGGAGAGTTTAATACTAAGTTTCTTGAAAAATATAATATCATGGATGATCAAACTAAATAGGAGGTATGTGAAATGGTCAAAGTATCAGAAACCTCACATTCCAATTTAGGAAAAATAGAAATTGCACCTGAGGTATTAACAGTTATTGCAAGTATTGCAACAGCTGAAATAAAAGGTATACAAGGTCATTTTAAAGAATTAAAGGATAGTAGTATTGAAAAATTCACTAGAAAGCAACTGAGCAAAGGTGTTAAAGTTGATACAAGAGAAGATGGTATCTATATTGATATATATTGTTCATTGTCTTACGGTATCAATATTTCAGAAACAGCGAAAACAATCCAAAGTACTATTTTTAATTCTGTAACAACGATGACTACAATTGAACCTAGCCAAATCAATGTTCATATTACACATATTGAACCAACCAATTAAAATTATATAAGCAAATTTACTTTAAATACATTTTGTAGATATGTAATAACGAATATTTTAATGTATTTGTTATTACCTTTCTCAAATGATTTATAAAAATACAATGCTTGAAGGAGTTTATAATGAGTCGAAAAGAATCCAGAACACAAGCCTTTCAAACTCTTTTTCAACTTGAAATGAAAAATAGCGAATTAACAATTGAAGAAGCAATTAGTTTTATTAAAGATGAAAATCCAGACTTAGAATTCGATTTTATCAACTGGTTAGTAACTGGAGTAAAAGATCATGAAACGATTTTAGATGAAAAAATCCAACCACATTTAAAAGATTGGACACTAGACCGTTTATTGAAAACAGATCGCATTATCTTAAGAATGTCTACTTTTGAATTGTTACATAGTTCAACACCACAAAAAGTAATTATAAATGAAGCTGTTGAGTTAGCGAAACAATTCAGCGATGATGATCATTATAAATTTATCAATGGTGTATTGAGCAATATTGAATAAAAGAGTGATATAAAATGGCAGACTATTTAAGTGTTTCCGCATTAACTAAATATATTAAATACAAATTTGACCAAGACCCACATTTACAATCTGTATTGATTAAAGGGGAACTGTCTAACTTTAAAAAGCATAGCAGTGGTCATCTTTATTTCAATGTTAAAGATAAAAGCAGTGTCATTAGTGCAATGATGTTTAAAGGCAATGCTTCTAAAATTGATTTCGATCCTAAAGAAGGTGATGAAGTACTATTAGAAGCACGCGTTTCTGTTTATGAACGTAGAGGGAATTATCAAATCTATGTTAATAAAATGCATATTGACGGGGTAGGTAATTTATATCAAAAATTAGAACAATTGAAAAAGAAATTAACTAAAGATGGTTTTTTTGATCAAAATCATAAAAAGTTAATCCCTAAATTCCCCCAAAAAATAGCAGTGTTAACTGCAGGTACTGGAGCAGCAATTAGAGATATTCATACAACGATAAATAGTCGATATCCACTAGCTGAACAAGTTCAAATTAATACTTTAGTACAAGGTGAACAAGCTAAAAATGATATAGTCGAAAAGATACAACAGGCTGATCAATTAAATGTTGATACAATTATCATAGGTCGTGGTGGTGGTTCTATAGAAGATTTATGGAACTTTAACGAAGAAGATGTTGTGAAAGCAATATATTTTTGTGAAACACCAATCATATCCGCTGTTGGACATGAAACTGATTTTACATTAAGTGACTTCGTAGCTGATGTGCGTGCTGCTACACCAACACAAGCAGCAGTAATGGCTACACCAGATCAATATGAATTACGTCAATATTTAAAGCAAACGAACCTTTCACTCACCCGTTTTATCAAACAACATATGCAACAACAAAGAAAACACTTGGAACATGTATCTTCATATTACAAATTCCAAACACCAACTTTGTTATATGACCAACAAATTCAAAAACGTGATGACTTAGAAAAGCAGTTAAGCCTATCAATGAATTTGAGAATTAAAAATGAACAGCAACAATTACAACTATTAACTAATAAATTTAACTTGAAGAATTTCAAACAAAATATTAATAGGGAACAATTAACAAATAATCAAAAGCGTATAGATTTAAATAAAGTCATGAATAATTTTATTACCAATCAGCAAAATAAGCTTACTAGTAAACTAGAAAGCTTAAATAATCTCAGTCCAACAAACACAATGTTACGTGGCTATACAATTGTGAATAAAAATGATGATGTAATAACGAGTACGAATGACTTAGCTGAAAATGATAACATTGTATTAACGATGAAAGATGGCGTTGTTGATGCACAAGTTAAGAAAGTAAGGTGTAAAGATGAGTAATAGTAATTCACAAAGTTTTGAAGAAATGATGAAAGAACTCGAAGGCATCGTTCAAAAACTTGATAATGAAAATGTTTCATTAGAAGAATCGTTAAATTTATATCAACGTGGTATGAAATTATCTGCCACTTGTGATGAAACATTGAAAGATGCTGAAAAGAAAGTTAATGAGCTCATGACTGATGAAAATGTTGAAAATGAGGAGACGATTGATAACGATGGCGAATAACAAGATGAATAATTTAATAGAAGAAATTAATCAAAAGTTATCTACAACTGTTCCAGAGTCTTCACTCAACACTAATATTGAAGAAAGTATGCGTTATTCTTTAGAAGCAGGCGGTAAACGAATAAGACCTGTCTTATTATTATTAACTTTAGATATGTTATCAAATGAATATAAATCCGGATTATCATCTGCCTTAGGTTTAGAAATAGTTCACACATATTCATTAATTCACGATGATTTGCCACCGTTAGACAATGATGATTATCGTAGAGGAAAACCTACAAATCATAAAGTTTTTGGCGAATGGAAAGCGATACTTGCTGGAGATGCGCTACTTACCAAAGCCTTTGAAATCATTACCAATGACACTAGTCTAACTGATACAGTTAAAATCAAACTGATTAAACGTTTATCTTGTGCGAGTGGGCACTTAGGTATGGTAGGTGGTCAAGTATTAGACATGCAAAGTGAAGGCTCATCTATAGATTTAAATACACTCGAAAAAATTCATAAAGCTAAGACTGGTGAGTTACTTAAGTTTGCGGTTATGGCTGCAGTAGATATTGCAGAACCAGAGCAAGCTGTGGCAGATCTGTTAGAAACATACAGTGAACATTTAGGTTTAATGTTTCAAATTAAAGATGATTTACTGGATGTCTATGGCGACGAAACAAAATTAGGCAAAGCAGTAGGTAGTGATATTGAAAATGATAAAAGTACTTACGTATCTTTATTAGGTCAAACTGGCGCAGAAGAGAAGCTGAAATTTCACGCTGATGCTGCATATCAGTGCTTAAATGAATTGCCAGAATCATATAATACTCAAGATCTTGAAAGTATTATTGAATTATTTAATAATCGGGAATCATAATACGACACTTTAGATAATTATTTATAACGTTTTCTATCTTTAAATATTGCTCAGTAGAAGAAAACAATTAACGGCTCAAGAAATCATGCTACGTATATGTAGTGTGATTTTTTATTGATTACATATATATTATTCAATAATTATTCATCAATTCAATAATTTCTTTACATAATACACTAAATTTTCACAACAATTATATGTATGCTTTATAGTGACATTTTACTGATATATAGCATAATTAACGTAATATATTTAACGATATTTCGAATTAACTTTAGTAGTAGAATTCACATGCTTGTGGTAAAATAAATGTATAAATATTCGTTTATAGAGGTGCTATACATGGCTAAAAAATCAGTGAGACATATAAAGATACGAGAAATTATTTCAAATGAAAAGATAGAAACACAAGATGAATTGGTAAAGCGTTTAAATGAGTACGAATTGAATGTAACTCAAGCAACAGTTTCAAGAGACATTAAAGAATTACAACTTATAAAGGTACCGACTCCTGCAGGACAATATGTCTATAGTTTGCCAAATGATCGAAAATATCATCCTTTAGAAAAATTAGGTCGATATTTAATGGATTCTTTTGTAAACATTGATGGAACAGGCAATTTACTAGTTCTAAAAACATTACCAGGCAATGCTCAATCAATCGGTGCAATTTTAGACCAAATTGACTGGGAAGAAGTTTTAGGGACTATTTGTGGTGATGATACTTGTTTAATTATCTGTAGAGATGATTCTGCGAGCGAAAAAATTAAGACACGCATCTTTAATTTATTATAAGTATAAGGAAGTGATATAAGGATGCTACAAACTTTATATATTAAGCAATTTGCAATCATTGATGAATTAGAAGTGCATTTTGGTGAGGGCTTAACAGTATTAAGTGGTGAAACAGGCGCAGGAAAATCTATCATCATTGATGCAATTGGTCAACTCATTGGCATGCGTGCTTCTTCAAATTATGTAAGGCATGGTGAAAAGAAATCAATTATTGAAGGTATCTTTGACATCGATGAAAGTAAAGAAGCTATTTCCATTTTACGTGATTTATCAATTGATATAGACGAAGATTTTTTATTAGTTAAAAGAGAAATCTTTAGTTCTGGAAAAAGTATGTGTAGAGTTAATAATCAAATTGTTACACTACAAGACTTGCGAAAAATAATGCAAGAATTGTTAGATATACATGGTCAACATGAAACGCAATCATTATTAAAGCAAAAATATCATTTACAATTATTAGATAATTATGCAGAGGATACATATAAACCTTTGCTTGATGATTATGTATCTACTTTTGATCAATATAGAGCTAAAAAGAAAGAGCTTGAAGATTTGGAAACTGCAGATCAAGCACTACTTCAGCGACTAGATTTACTTAAATTTCAATATGAAGAATTACAGGAAGCACAATTAACGGATGGAGAAGTTTCACAACTTGAAACAGACATTAAACGCATTCAAAACTCTGAAAATTTAAGCTTAGCTCTAAACAATGCACATCTAACATTAACTGATGAACATGCAATTACCGATCGTTTGTATGAGTTAAGTAATCAACTTCAGTCAATTAGTGATATCTTACCTGATAAATATGATCGACTTAAAGAAGATGTAGATCAATTTTATTACACCTTAGATGATGCGAAACATCAGCTATATGATGAACTCACAAATACTGAATTTGACGAACAATATCTTAATGAACTAGAAGCTAGAATGAACGTATTAAATAGCTTGAAACGTAAATATGGTAAAGATATTAGTGAACTCATTGTCTATCAAGATAAATTGGACGATGAAATCAACAAAATTGAGAATTACGAAGAGAGTACGTCACAATTACGTGAAGAAATAGAATCACTTTATGACAAAGTTTTCAGATTAGGTAAAAAATTATCTCAAGAACGTCGTGTTGTAGCTCAGTCGCTGCGAGATAATATTGTGGATGAAATTCAAAACTTACAAATGAAGGACGCGAACTTAGAAATTTCCTTTAAACCTTTAGATACACCTAACCGTGAAGGCATTGAATTTGTAGAATTTTTAATTAGTCCTAATAAAGGTGAACCACTTAAAAGCTTAAATAAAATCGCTTCTGGAGGAGAATTATCTAGAATTATGCTGGCGCTCAAAACAATCTTTGTAAAAACAAGAGGTCAAACAGCTATTTTATTTGATGAAGTAGATTCTGGTGTTTCAGGTCAAGCAGCACAAAAAATGGCTCAGAAAATGAAAGACCTAGCACAACACATACAAGTAATCTGCATTTCTCATTTACCACAAGTAGCTACAATGAGTGATCAACATTTATTTATTAGTAAAACTTCTAAAGATGATAGAACTACTACTCATGTTAAAGAATTATCCGGTGAAGAACGTATTGATGAAGTAGCAAGAATGATTTCCGGAGCTAGTGTTACTGAGCTTACGCGTCAAAACGCTAAGGAAATGATAGAACAAAATCATCTTAATGATTAATAATGCGAACGTATAAATACTACTTTACTTATATGGAAAGGTGTTGGTTTTCATGCAATATCAACATTTAATTAATCCGACTACAACTTTAAAGGGTAATATAGCCATTTTATATGCAAATGATGAAAAGATGCTCTCAGTCGTGACAGAAGCACTAACTTTAACAGATATAGAAGTGTTCTTATATGACACATATGATTTAACTGAAATCATAAGATCTTTTAATATAGATGCACGATTATTAAACAGAATTCACATTTATACATTTGAAGATGAAAATGAATTATTTAAACAATGTGCACAAGATTTATCACGCGGAAAAGTTTCGATATTAATGAAAGGTGATTTAACGTCTTCCTCATTATTATCTTTTGTTTTAAGTAATAAAAATTTCATAGAAAATCATGGTTTTCTAAGTCATGTCGCATGTTTTGATATACCGAATTATCATAAAACATTAATGATGAGTGATGTTGCTTTAAACATTTCACCTACAGTAGAAGAAAAAAGACAAATTATTAAAAATTTATCGCTATTTAGTAAGGCATTAGGTTATGAACAGTTTAAAGTAGGTTTATTATCATCTGTCGAAAAAGTTACAAGAAAAATATCATCTTCTACAGATTCTGAAAAAATCAAAAATATTTTTAATAGAGATCGGGATGATTATTTAATTGTTGACGGTCCTCTAGCTTTTGATAACGCGATAAGCATGGAAAGTGTTATTAAGAAAAATATTAAGTCTACTGTAGCTGGTGACGTAGATGCATTGCTTGTATCACATATTGATGTTGGCAACGCGTTATACAAATCATTCACATACTTTGCTGATGCACGTGTAGCAAGTCTAGTTTTAGGCGCAAAATTTCCAATTGTACTTACTTCTAGAGCTGATAATAAACAAAATAAACTCGATTCATTATTGTTAGCCCTAAAAGTTTTAAATTAACCTTGCTATGAAAGGCTCATTTTTCTTGTTGCAATAAAAAATAGGTTATTAATTTTATATTTTGTCTATTTGATGTAAAATATAAGTGGATATTATAAATAGTTTAATATAAGCCTTTTATATGCAATGACTTTTCAATATTGACTACTTATTTCAAATTTGAATCTTGTAAACTAGCCGTTGCATAATAATAAATAAACTATGTTCTCTTAGCAGATAGAGTTAATACTTTCTATTTTATTTTCAATAAAGAAGGTGAGGCAATGTCTCAAATTTTAGTGCTTAATTTAGGTAGCACATCTTCTAAGGTTGCTATTTATACAGATGCGTATTGCAAGTATAATGACACAATACGGCATGACCTCGAAATTACTTCCTTAAATCTGATAGAGCAAATCAAACATCGACGATTTGAAATTGAACGTTTTGTAAAAAAAGTAGCTGACGTGAAATTTAGTGACTTTGATGGCATTGCGTGTAGAGGCGGATTATTAAAACCTATAAGTGGTGGTGTCTATGCAATTAACGAAATGATGTATAATGATCTTCGGACATTTAAATACGGCGACCATGCATCTAATTTAAGTGGTGTTATCGGTTATGAATTAAGTCAAGATCTTCAAATACCTGTTTTTACAATTGACCCTGTAGTTGTAGATGAATTGATGGATATTGCTAGAGTTACAGGTATCAAAGGCATAAAACGAAGGTGTATTTTTCATGCATTAAACCAAAAAGCTGTTGCAAGCTTATATGCAAATTCATCCGGTAGAACATATAAACAAGTTAACGTTATTGTTGCGCATATGGGTGGTGGTATAACTGTTGGAGCACATAAACAGGGTGTTGTCGTTGATGTGAATGAAGGCTTGCTAGGCGAAGGTCCTTTTAGTCCTGAACGTGCAGGTTCGATACCAAATGATTTGTTATATGAATATGGCTATAAACGCAATTTTACACCACAAGAAATGAATCACTTTTTGAGCAAAAAAGGTGGTTTTGTTAATATGTTTAATACAAATGATTTAAAAGGGTTATCACATAAATATGAATCAGATAATGATGTAAAACTAGCGTTTGATGCTTTAGCATATCAAGTCGCGAAGGCGATTGGCGAACGCGCAATCGTTTTTAAAGGAAACGTTGATCAAGTCATCCTTACTGGAGGACTGAGTTATAATAAAACACTAACATCCTTAATCCAATCTTATGTCGATTGGATAGCACCAGTAACAATTTATCCCGGTGAAAAAGAAATGGATGCTTTAGCGACTCGCACATCGCTTGTTTTAGAAGGTATAGAAAGTGCTAAAGTTTATAGTTAGGAGTGCAAGCATGTCAGAAGAAAAATATGATTTAGTAATATTAGGCGGAGGTACAGCCGGTTATGTCTCGGCAATCCGAGCATCTCAACTTGGCAAAAAAGTTGCACTTGTAGAAAAGTCATTACTTGGAGGCACTTGTTTACATAAAGGATGTATCCCGACAAAAGCACTTTTAAAATCAGCAGAAGTTATGCATACAGTTAAAAATTCAAGTGAATTTGGCATTGATATAAACGATTTTAAATTGAACTTTTCACGCGTTCAGGAACGTAAACATGAAGTCGTAAATCAAATGTTTAACGGTGTGAAACATTTAATGGACCATAATAAAATAGATGTATTTAATGGTACGGGTCGTTTATTAGGACCTTCAATATTTTCACCACAAAGTGGTACTGTTTCAGTGGAATTTGAAGATGGTGAGTCAGAGTTAATCCCTAATAATAACGTGTTGATTTGTACTGGTTCTCAACCAATGGAACTACCATTTTTGCCATTTGATCATAATGTCGTCCTATCTAGCGACGATATTTTAAATCTTGAGCATCTACCAAGTTCTATCGCAATTGTTGGAGGTGGTGTAATTGGTTTAGAATTTGCATCATTACTTGTAGATTTTGGTGTCGATGTATCAGTGATTGAAGCTGGAGAACGTATTCTACCAACTGAAAGTAAATCAGTAGCAAAAGTATTAAAACAAGAATTAACTGAGCGCGGCGTAATGTTTTATGAAAATACGCAACTAGGTGAAGAAAATATTATAATTGATGAAAATAAAATTGCAATAACACTGAATGATGCATCAATTACATTCGATAAGGCTCTTGTTTCGATAGGTCGTAAACCGAATACGGATGATATCGGACTAAACAATACTAAAATCAAGCTGACTGATAAAAACCATATCACCGTCAATGAATATCAACAAACTGAAGATAAGCATATTTACGCTGCTGGTGATTGTATTGGTAAATTGCAACTTGCACACGTGGGTTCAAAAGAAGGGATCACCGCTATCGAACATATGTTTGAATCATCGCCACTACCGGTAGATTATCTAAAAATGCCAAGATGTGTTTATAGTAAACCTGAAGTAGCGAGTATTGGCAAAAATATAGAACAAGCTAAAGCAGAAAATATTAAAGCACGTGCAGTAAAAGTGCCGTTTAAAGCAATTGGTAAAGCGGTAATTGAAGAAACAGGAAATCAAAGTGGTTTTTGTGAAGTCGTAATCGATCAAGAAAATGATACTGTATTAGGACTGAATATGATTGGACCTCATGTTACAGAACTGATAAATGAAGTATCATTATTCCAATTTATGAATGGTTCAACATTAGAACTTGGTTTAACAACCCATGCACATCCTTCTCTTTCTGAAGTACTAATGGAATTAGGATTAAAAGTTGAGAATAGATCGATTCACGTTTAATAAGGAGGCAATAAAATGTTTGATTATAAATCAGTAGGCTTAGAAAAAGAAGACCTACAAGCAATGTACAAATGGATGGACTTAGGTCGTAAAATAGATGAACGTATGTGGCTACTAAATCGTGCAGGCAAAATCCCCTTTGTCATTAGCTGCCAAGGACAAGAAGCAACACAAATAGGTATGGCTTACGCTATGCAAAAAGGTGATATTTCGTCACCTTATTATAGAGATTTAGCACTTGTAACTTATTTAGGTATGACACCACTAAATTCTATGTTAGCTGCTTTTGGTAAACGTGATGATATCAACTCGGGTGGAAAACAAATGCCTTCTCATTTTGGTCAAAGTGACATAGGCATCCTTTCTCAAGGTTCTCCAGTAGGAACTCAAATTTTACACGCTGTTGGTGCTGCTTTATCCTTGAAAATGGATAAGAAACCAAACATAGCAATGACAACTGTCGGTGAAGGCAGTTCAAACCAAGGTGATTTTCACGAAGGTTTGAACTTTGCAGGAGTACATAAATTACCGTTTATTTGTGTAATCGAAAATAATAAATACGCGATTTCAGTTCCTGATTCACTTCAATATGGTGCTGAAAAACTTTCTGACCGTGCCATTGGCTATGGAATACATGGTGAGCATGTGGATGGAAATGATCCAATAGCTATGTATAAAGTAATGAAAGAAGCTAGAGAACGCGCTTTAAATGGTGGTGGGTCAACACTTATTGAAGCTATGTGTACAAGAATGACTGCTCATTCATCTGATGATGATGATAAGTATCGTCCAAAAGAAGAGCGTGATGAACTTAAATCTTTAGATTGTAACCTTAAATTCAAAGCATTTTTACTTGAAGAAGGTTTTATTGATGAAGACTGGTTAAATGATTTAGAGAAAGAACATAAAGAAATAGTCAATCAAGCAACTAAAGAAGCTGAGCAAGCACCTTATCCATCAGCAGAAGAAACTTATACGCATGTTTATGAAGAAGGAGGCTCAAACAATGGCTAAATTATCCTATTTAGAAGCCATCCAACAAGGGCTAGACCAATCAATGGAAAAAGATAACGACGTTTTCGTATTAGGAGAGGATGTCGGCAAAAAAGGTGGCGTATTTGGCGTCACTTTAGGATTACAAGAAAAATATGGTGAAGCGCGTGTATTAGACACACCTTTAGCAGAATCTAATATAGTTGGTACAAGTATAGGTGCTGCAATGTTAGGTAAACGTCCTGTTGCTGAAATTCAGTTTGCTGATTATATTTTACCAGCTACAAACCAAATCATTAGTGAAGCTGCTAAGATGAGATACCGTTCCAATAACGATTGGCAATGTCCGATTACAATTCGTGCGCCGTTTGGTGGCGGAATTCATGGTGCGCTTTATCATTCGCAAAGTGTTGAAGCGATATTTGCATCGACACCTGGTTTGACTATTGTTATTCCTTCTACACCTTATGATGCAAAAGGTTTACTATTGTCATCAATTGAGACGAATGATCCAGTGCTCTTCTTTGAACATAAAAAGGCATATCGCTTACTAAAAGAAGAAGTACCAGAAGACTATTATACTGTACCTATAGGTAAAGCGGATGTTAAACGTGAGGGCGATGATATTACTGTGTTCACTTATGGTTTATGTGTAAATTACTGTATTCAAGCAGCAGATATGTTATCTGAAGATGGAATTAATGTAGAAGTTGTTGACTTACGAACAGTTTATCCGTTAGATAAAGAAACAATTATTGAACGTGCTAAATTGACTGGTAAAGTATTATTAGTTACAGAAGATAACTTAGAAGGTAGTATTATTTCTGAAGTATCTGCGATTATATCTGAAAACTGTTTATTTGATTTAGATGCACCTATAATGAGACTTGCGGGACCAGACGTTCCATCAATGCCATTTGCACCAACTCTTGAAGACGAGTTTATGATCAATCCAGATAAGATAAAAATTAAAATGCGAGAACTTGCAGAATTTTAAGGAGGCACAATCATGGAAATTAAAATGCCTAAACTCGGTGAAAGTGTGCATGAAGGAACAATAGAACAATGGCTTGTATCTGTAGGTGACACAGTTGAAGAATATGATCCATTATGCGAAGTCATCACTGATAAAGTGACAGCAGAAGTGCCGTCTTCATTTTCTGGAACAATTAAAGAAATTATAGTAGAAGAAGGCGCAACAGTAGCAGTAAATGAAATCATATGTCTTGTTGATATAGGTGATGAATCTCAGGAAACGAACAACCCAATTACACATCAAGCAACAGAATCTAATGAAGCTCAAGATGTTGCTTCAAATGACATAGATGATAATGTGAATAATGCTTCAAATGAAAATAAACCTAAAAACAATGGTCGCTTTTCACCAGTGGTATTTAAACTTGCTTCAGAAAATCAAATCGAGTTATCTGAAGTGATTGGTACTGGTTTTGAAGGTCGAGTTACGAAAAAAGATATTGAAAAAGTAATTAAAGAAGGCACTAACAAAACGCCTTCAACAGTTGTAGCACCTAAAGATTCACCTAAAGTTACAAAACAAGCGTATTACAATGAACCTTCTCCAGGATCATCAATTCCAGTTAATGGCGTTCGTAAGCAAATCGCTCAAAACATGGTAAATAGTGTTAATGAAATACCACATGCATGGATGATGGTAGAATCGGACGCTTCAAATTTAGTGAAAACACGTAATTATCATAAGCAAAACTTCAAAGATAGCGAAGGATATAATTTAACTTTCTTTGCATTTTTCGTAAAAGCTGTTGCAGAAGGCTTAAAAGCGTATCCACTGTTAAATAGTAGCTGGTCAGATTCAGAAATTGTTATGCATAAAGATATAAATATTTCTATAGCTGTCGCAGATGAAGACAAATTATATGTTCCTGTAATTAAAAATGCAGACGAGAAATCAATTAAAGGTATTGCCCGTGAAATTAATGAGCTTGCTAATAAAGCGCGTAACAAAAAATTACGCTCTGACGATATGCAAGGTGGTACGTTTACTGTGAATAATACAGGCACATTTGGTTCTGTTTCATCTATGGGTATCATCAACCATCCTCAAGCAGCAATATTGCAGATTGAATCTATTATTAAAAAACCTGTCGTAATTGATGATATGATTGCAATTCGCAATATGGTTAATTTATGTCTATCGATTGATCATCGTATTTTAGATGGCCTTCAAGCAGGTAGATTCATGAATTTTGTAAAAACACGTATTGAACAATATTCAATTGAACATACAAGCATATATTAATATATTTAACTCTGTAGAATGAGTGTGAGACTAAAGTTTCACACTCATTTTTCATTTAATTTGCTGAATTAACATATGTTTTATCAACCGTTCACGATATAATTTTTATGAATTTAAGCAATATTATTATATATAATAATCACACATGTTGAAGTATTGCGCATATATTAGTAGAATAAAAGTAATAATTCAGAAATGAAAGGTGACGTTAATATGGATTTAAATTTTGATTTATATATGACTGATGTTGTTAATCAAGCAAGAAATGAAATAGAACAAGCTGGATATGAGCAATTAACATCTCCAGAAGAAGTAGATAAAGTATTACAGCAAGAAGGAACGACACTTGTGATGGTTAACTCAGTATGTGGTTGTGCTGGAGGTATCGCTAGACCAGCAGCAACACATGCTCTACATTACGATAAAACACCTGACCGCCTTGTAACTGTATTCGCTGGTCAAGACAAAGAAGCAACACAACAAGCAAGAGATTATTTTGAAGGTTATGCACCATCAAGTCCATCATTTGCATTAATCAAAGATGGTAAAATTGCCCAAATGGTAGAACGTCACCAAATTGAAGGTCATGACGTAATGGATGTCATCACTCAATTACAAAACACATTCGACACTTATTGTGACGAAAAATAGAGGGACTAACACATGACACGTTTGAATCCATACCGCATCGGATTTAGAACGATAAAGACTGCAATTGGAATGGCACTAGGTATTATTATTGCAAAATTAATCGGTTTAGATAATTTTGCATCTAGTGCCATTTTAGTGGTTCTTTGTATTAAACATACAAAAGTTCATTCGCTACAAGCAATTGTATCTCGTTTTGTATCTTGTCTTATGATACTAGCACTTGGCTCTATTGTTTTTAATTTATTAGGACAAAACGCAATTGTTTTAGGTATTATTGTACTTCTTTTTATTCCTTTAACTGTTGTATTTAAAGTTCAAGAAGGTGTAGTTACAAGTTGTGTTATCTTACTTCATGTTTTCAATGCTAAAACGATTGACATGGATTTATTTTTCAATGAAATTATCTTATTAATTGTTGGCCTCGGCATCGCATTCTTAATGAACGTTATTATGCCAAGCTTAGATAGTAATTTAAAACAATATAAACAACAGATTGAAAATCAATTTACTGAAATTTTTCAAATGTTCAGTAAAGCTAGTAAAAATCCAAATCCCAGCTTAGATATATCCTTTGAAAAGTTAAAAGTTACGATTCGCAAAGCTAAATCAATCGCATTTAGAGATGTTAAGAATCACTATGTTAGAAATGAAAATTCTTATTATCATTATTTTGATATGCGGGAAGAACAGTTAGAACTATTACGAAGAATGGCTCTAATCCTTCAAAATATTGAAACCAAAGATTGCTTATTATCCAAAATATCTAATTTATTTGCTGAAGTAGGAACAAATGTAAATAGTAATGATTATACTGCGTTAAGATTGCATTCGTTATATGAAATTCGAATAGAATTAAATGAATTAGACTTACCTACATCACATGAAGCTTTTCGAACGCGTGCAAACCTATTACAACTTTTAAATGAACTTGAGTCATATTTATTATTAAAATCACAATTTGGATCATTAAGATTACATAATGATTCTAAAATCACAACAACCTAAATATAAAAGCCATACAAAATTCTTATAATTTAAGGATTTTGTATGGCTTTTATTCATTTTTGTAACTGTATTCTTCAACTATGCATATATTAGTGATTTATCGCTTTAAATAATAAAATAACGTTTAGTTAAAAATTGATACTTTCAAAATCCATTATGATTAATTCACTAATGGAACAACGCTTGTCAATACTAGTGCAAGTATAATAGCTACTAACATAACTATAATAATAACTCTTAAAACTTTGTTGTTACTCACAGATGATTCCTCCAAATCTAGAATATGGAATTAAAAAATAGATAAAGCACACTGTAAATATCAATATAATTCAATTACAACACATTCAATTCTAAACTACTTTATAATAATATTATATCATACGAATCCTCTAGAATTGAAACATATTAGTTTTGCTTACGGACACATTTCGTTACACTTAATTATAAAGCATATAAAAAATGGAATGGGGATTTTCAAATGATAAATAAACAACGACTCCTAGCTACTTTTTTGGAATTAGTGCAAATTGATTCTGAGAGTGGGAATGAGATTGAAATTCAACAGTTACTCAAATCTAAATTTGCAAACTTAGGTTTAAAGGTAGTTGAAGACAATGCTGGACAACATGAAAATTTGGGAGCAAATAATTTAATTTGCACATTAGAAGCAACAACAAATGATGACAATATAGATAATATCTATTTCACAAGTCATATGGATACAGTTGTGCCAGGGGTTAATGTAAAGCCAATAGTTAAAGATGATGGTTATATCTATTCAGATGGAACTACGATTTTAGGTGCTGATGATAAAGCTGGATTAGCTACTATTTTAGAATTAATTTACATATTAAACGAACAAGACATAGCACATGGTAAGATTCAATTTGTACTTACTGTTTCGGAAGAATCTGGTTTAGAAGGGGCAAAAGCATTAGATACATCTTTACTCGATGCTAAATACGGCTATGCTATCGATGCAAGTGTAGACGTAGGAACAACTGTTATCAATGCTCCCACACAAATGAAAATCAATACTACAATTCATGGCAAAAAGGCTCACGCGAGTGTACCTAACAAGGGTGTAAGCGCGATTAATATTGCCGCTAAAGCTATAAGTGCGATGAAATTAGGTCAAATAGATGAATATACGACAGCTAATATAGGACGTTTTGAAGGCGGGTCTGCAACAAACATTATAGCTGACAAAGTAACACTTATGGCTGAAGCCCGATCACATTCAGACGAAAGTATAAATGCTCAAGTAGCTCATATGAAATCTGTTTTTGAAGAAACAGCAGAAAAATATGGTTGCTCAGCTACAGTTGAAATTATTAATAGTTATCCTGGCTTTAAAATTTCACAAGATGCCATAGTTACTAACGTAGCTAAAGCCAGCGCAATTGCATTAGGATTAACACCGAACACAGTTATGGCTGGTGGGGGATCTGATGGTAATATAATTAATCAATTGGGTATACCTACTGTCATCTTAGGTGTAGGTTACGAACACATACATACAACTGAAGAACGTATGTCAATTGATGCTTTAAATCTTCTAGCAGAACAGCTTGTAAAAATAGTTGAAATAACTACTCAAAAATCTGAAAACTGATTAAGTGAATATAAGTGATGCTTTGTGATACAATATATGAGAAAACTTTAATAAGAGAGGTTAGTTAAATGACACAACAAATTGGTGTAGTAGGTTTAGCCGTAATGGGTAAAAACCTTGCTTGGAATATTGAATCACGAGGATATAGCGTTTCAGTTTTTAACCGTTCATCTTCTAAAACAGATGAAATGGTAACAGAATCTGAAGGTAAAAATATACATCCGACGTACTCTATAGAGGAGTTTGTGAATTCTCTAGAAAAACCCCGTAAGATTTTATTAATGGTGAAGGCAGGACCAGCAACAGATGCAACAATCGATAGCTTATTACCATTACTAGATAATGATGATATTTTAATCGATGGTGGTAACACTAATTATCAAGATACAATCAGACGTAATAAAGCACTAGCTGAAAGTGGTGTTAACTTCATCGGAATGGGCGTTTCTGGTGGTGAAGTTGGCGCGCTTACTGGTCCTTCATTAATGCCTGGTGGACAACAAGAAGCATTTGATAAAGTTAAAGACATTGTAGAAGCAATCTCTGCTAAAGCTGAAGATGGCGCTGCATGTGTAGCTTATATTGGACCTAATGGTGCCGGTCACTACGTTAAAATGGTACACAATGGTATTGAATATGCAGATATGCAATTAATTGCTGAAAGTTACGCAATGATGAAAGACTTACTTGGTATGTCACATGAAGAAATTTCACAAACATTCAAAGACTGGAATGCTGGTGAACTTTCAAGTTACTTGATTGAAATCACTGGTGACATCTTCACTAAATTAGATGATGATGGTAATGGTCCATTAGTTGAAAAAATCATGGATACTGCTGGCCAAAAAGGTACAGGTAAATGGACTTCTATTAACGCTTTAGAATTAGGTATTCCATTAACAATTATTACTGAATCAGTATTTGCACGCTTTATTTCTTCAATTAAAGAAGAACGTGTGAATGCTTCGAAACAATTAAATGGACCAAGTACTAAATTCGAAGGCAACAAAGAAGAATTCCTTGAAAAAATCCGTAAAGCACTATATATGAGTAAAATTTGTTCATACGCACAAGGCTTTGCTCAAATGAGAAAAGCTAGTGATGACAATGAATGGAATTTAAAACTTGGAGAGCTTGCTATGATTTGGCGTGAAGGTTGTATTATTCGTGCACAGTTCTTACAAAAAATTAAAGAAGCATATGATAATGATACAGAATTACAAAATCTATTATTAGATCCATACTTCAAAGATATCGTAACAAACTATCAAGATGCATTACGTGATGTTGTAGCTACTGGTGTACAAAATGGTGTTCCAACACCAGGTTTCTCTGCAAGTATTAACTATTATGATAGTTATCGTTCAGAAGACTTACCAGCTAACTTAATTCAAGCTCAGCGTGATTATTTTGGTGCGCATACTTACGAACGTAAAGACCGTGAAGGCGTATTCCATACACAATGGATTGAAGACTAATTCACATCTTCATATAACATTATAAAAGACGTGAAGCTACTTCGCGTTTGAAACTACTAGCAAAGTCTACGGACTTTACTAGTAGTTTTTTTATGCAGATTTTCAATAACAGGCTTACTATTACATTGAGTTAGCAATTAATGCAATTTCTAAAACAAAAATTTAATCCATAATTACAAAAAATATCAATCATGTGCAATCGTTTGCACAAATACTTTGACTTTCCTTTTATACTTACTTATCATTATAATTATAGCCTTGAAAACGCTTTACTTATATACAATAGCAAAGGATGACTTAATCTTGATAACTATAAAGGATGTTGCGAAAGCAGCAAATGTAGCACCATCGACAGTTTCACGTGTCATCAGTGGTAACAATCGTATAAGTGATACTACTAGAGGAAAAGTATTGTCGGTAATGAAAGAACTAGGCTACCAACCAAATCATGCAGCTAGGACCCTAGTTACAAAAAAATCTAAAACAATAGGTATCATTCAAAAAAGTGGACATAATGAAACAAGACAAAATCCATTTATCATAGATGTCCTTTCAGGTATATATAAATCATGCAAAGCACATGGTTATGCAACAATATCAACCACAAATGAACAATACGAAAATATAGAATTAGAAGTAAGTCACATGATTTCTTATCATGCAGTAGATGGGTTTATTTTATTATACTCAAAAGAAAACGATGTGATAGAACAGATACTCACTCAACATAGTATGCCATACGTCGTGGTGGGGAAACCTTTACTAGATAAACAAATCATTCATATAGATAACAATAATGTTGAAGCATCTGAGCAATTAACACGTTATCTCGTAAGTCTAGGGCATACTAAGTTCTTATTTTTAGCTGAACGTGGAAATTATGAAGTTGTTAAAGATCGAATCGAAGGATTTACCAATGTCCTTAAACAACATGCACAAAAAGGCCTTATTGAATATTTTGATATGAATTATCAAAGCATAAAATCATATTTTCATCATTTACTCACACATAACGAACTACCTTCAGTCATTATTACATCAGATACGATGCTCAATCATATTGTTCTTAGCGTATTGTATGAATTACAACTTCGTGTACCAACAGATTTACAAACAGCAACTTTCAATGATTCATACTTAACTGAATTTGCAGCGCCACCACAAACTGCAGTCAATATTCATCCTGACTTATTAGGTGAATCAGCAGGCGACGCAATCATTCAATTAATTAGAGGAGAACATATTGTCGATTTTAACAAAGTTATTCCAACAGATATTATCAAAAGGGTATCAACTCAATATTTAAAAAAGGGGCAATAATATGAATAAACAGTGGTGGAAAGAGGCAGTAGCTTATCAAGTTTATCCTAGAAGCTTTAACGATTCAAATAACGATGGCATTGGTGATTTACAAGGAGTTATTGAAAAACTAGATTATATACAAGATTTAGGTATCGATATCATCTGGTTAAGTCCGATGTATAAATCACCAAATGATGATAATGGTTATGATATTAGTGATTATCAAGATATCATGGATGAATTCGGAACGATGGAAGATTTCGATCAATTGTTAGATGGTGTACACCAACGCGGTATGAAGCTCATTTTAGATTTAGTAGTCAACCATACATCGGATGAACATCCATGGTTTATAGAATCTAAATCTAGTAAAGATAATCCAAAACGAGACTGGTATATCTGGAAGGATCCAAAAGCTGATGGATCTGAACCTAATAATTGGGAAAGTATATTTAATGGTTCTACATGGGAATATGATAAAACAACTGGTCAATACTATTTCCATTTATTTAGTAAAAAACAACCTGATTTAAATTGGGAGAATAAAGACGTTAAAGCAGCTGTTTTTAACATGATGAACTGGTGGTTTGAAAAAGGGATTGATGGCTTCAGAGTGGATGCAATTACCCATATTAAGAAAACATTCGAAGCTGGGGATTTACCAGTTCCTGAAGGCAAAACATATGCACCCGCGTTTGACGTAGATATGAACCAACCTGGCATACATGATTGGTTACAAGAAATGAAGGATGAATCCTTAAGTCATTATGATATTATGACAGTAGGTGAAGCAAATGGTGTGAATCCTGATAATGCTGATGAATGGGTCGGTGAAGACAAAGGTAAGTTTAATATGATTTTCCAATTTGAACACTTAGGTTTGTGGAATACGGGCGATATTAAATTTGATGTTAAAGCATATAAAGATGTGTTAAATAGATGGCAAAAAAAACTTGAAGATATAGGCTGGAATGCATTGTTTATAGAAAATCATGATCAACCTAGACGTGTATCTACATGGGGTGATGATGAAAGATTTTGGTATGAGTCAGCTACAAGTCATGCGGTTGTATATTTCTTACAGCAAGGGACACCGTTCATATATCAAGGACAAGAAATCGGTATGACAAATTATCCATTTGAAAGTGTGGAAACATTTAACGATGTTGCAGTAGTGAATGAATATAATATTGTTAAGGCTCAAGGTGGCGATTTAACCGAACTATTAAACAAGCATAAAATGGAAAATAGAGATAATTCTCGTACACCAATGCAATGGACTAATGGTATAAACGGTGGGTTTTCTGAACATGAGCCTTGGTTCCCAGTTAACCCTAATTACACTGAAATTAATGTATCATCACAGCAACAAGATTCAAATTCAATATTGAATTTTTACAAATCTCTTATACAACTAAAAAAATCACATGATATTTTTACGTATGGTACGTTCAATCTGATAGATGCTGAAAATGAACATGTATTTGCTTATATTAGAGAATTAGATGAGAAACGTGTACTTGTAGTAGGAAACTTAACTGATAATTCTGCCACATTGGAATTCAATGAAACGATAAATGAAAATAATATTGAATTGCATAATTACAAAGACAACAAATTGAATTTAAATGCATTACGTCCATTTGAAGCTTTTGTAATAGCTTTATAAAAAATTATTATATTTAAGTCTACAAAAAACCTCTAACGATATTTGAATTATTTTGAATTCAAATTATGTCAGAGGTTTTTATAGTTCGTTGTCATGATATTGTTCTTGATCTACAGGCATCCATAGCTGAACTTTAGTCACAGCATCGTCAAAAGATAATTCCAAGGGATAAACTTCCACATACAAGCTGTTATGCTCATATGGCAAGGTCATTTGAAGACTTGTTTCGATGTAATACCAAGCTTCGTTAATGACATAGTCTAAATCACCTTGTAAGTTAAATTTAGCATATTGTCTTTCAGGTAGGAAACGGCTTTCTAAGTGAGCAGGGTATCTTTCACTTGGTACACCCACAAATATTTCCATGCCTTGATCTAGTGGACAGTTAACTACGAATAACTCATGTGGACTTACATCATTATAACGTTCAAGCTCTTTTATTTTTCCATCGACTAATAAATCTTCTAAAAAATCAGGCACTTTATATGGATTTTCTAATTCATCTGCATCTAAAAATTGATTGTAACCTACTAATGACAAGCCCTGCGTATCTTCTAATCTGTAATTATAAGGTGCAGTTTCTGTTGTTGTCAGTTTTATATAAAGTCTTGGTTGCATTTTAAGTTCTTCGCGTTTGGTATTAACTTGGATGGGTGATACCCCATGAAAATCACTGAAATCATTAGCGAAGGCGTTTGTATCACTATAATTGTATTTTTTAGCTACATCCACTAAACGACTTGAACCACTAATAATCTCTTTTGCTGCTAAAGTCATTCTACGTGACCTCGCATATTCACTTGGAGAATGACCAACAATCATTTTAAATGATTGATCAAGATGATAAGGTGAAAGACCAACGTAATCACTGAGTTCTTGCAAATGAAAAGGCTCTAGCAAATGATCTTCTATAAAAACAATTGCCTGTTGTATTTGCTTGATAACGTCCAAAACTTTCACTCCTAATTTTCAAATGACTCATTCGTCATCATTGCTTTTAAATTTATTGTTGGAAAACGTTAGCATTGTTTACCTAATTAATTATATTCTACATCATTTCACTTATACTTACATCTCAAAAATATTGAATAGAGTAAAATGTAAATAAGTAAAGTTGTAAAATATATGTAATTTACTCAATAGATTAAATCATAACACAAAAAAAGGTTAAGAAAAAAGCAACAACACAAGTGATGTTTTACACTTGTGCTGTTGCCTTATGTTATAGAAAGATAAACATCTTAATGAATATCGTCCCACCAATGGAAACCATCTCTACTTAAGAGTAATTCACTTTCTAATGGACCGTTTGAACCCGCTTCATAGTTAGGGAATTCAGGTTCATTTTGGTTCCATTCTTCTTGTATTGCATCTACAAATTTCCAAGTAGATTTTAACTCTTCCCAATGAGTAAAGTTAGTAGCATCACCATTTAGACAATCAAATAATAAATTTTCATACGCATCGACAGTATTCATTTTATCTTGTGCACTCATTGCATAAGATAATTGAACAGGTTCTGTTTCAATCCCCTGAACATTTTTCTTCGCATTTAAATGTAATGATACACCTTCATTAGGTTGGATGTTGATGACAAGTAAATTTGAATCTAATTTTTTATCTGTTTCATAATATAAATTCATAGGAACTTCTTTAAACTCTACAACGACTTGAATCGTTTTACTCTTCATTCGTTTACCTGTTCTAATATAAAATGGCACGCCAGCCCATCTAAAGTTATCGACAGTCAATTTACCTGAAACGAAAGTAGGGGTTGTGGAATCTTCAGCAACACGTTCTTCATCTCTGTAACGTTTTACTTTTTGACCATCAATTGTACCTTCGTCATATTGACCGCGAACAAAGTTTTGACGAACTTCTTCTGATTCTAATTTACGCAATGATTTGAGCGCTTTAACTTTCTCAGCTCGTATATCTTCACTGTGTAAACTAATTGGTGCTTCCATTGCTAATAATGCAACCATTTGTAACATATGGTTTTGAACCATATCTTTTAAAGCACCACTTGATTCATAGTAACCACCTCTATCTTCAACACCTAATACTTCTGAAGATGTTACTTGAATGTTAGAAATGTACTTATTATTCCATAAAGGTTCGAACATCGCATTTGCGAAACGAAGTACTTCTATATTTTGTACCATGTCTTTACCTAAGTAATGGTCAATACGATAAATTTCTTCTTCTTTAAAAGAACGACGTAATTGTTCATTAAGTTGTTCTGCTGACTCTAAATCAGTGCCGAATGGTTTTTCGATAACTAAACGTTTGAAACCAGTAGTGTCGGTTAATCCAGATGATTTCAAATAATCAGAAATCACACCAAAGAAATTAGGAGCCATAGCTAGGTAGAATAATCTATTACCCTGAAGTTGGAACTCAGTATCTAATTTATTACTCACTTCTAGTAATGATTGATAACTTGCTTCATCACTGACATCATGTTTATGATAAAACACATGTTCCATAAATTTATCAAGATGTTTTGTATCTTTAACATGTTCTTGAATTGATGATTTCACTTGACTACGGAAATCATCGTTTGTTAAGTCTCTTCTACCTATCCCAATGATTGCAACTTGTTCATTTAAGTTTTCTTGTTGATACAAATGGAATAATGATGGAAATAATTTTCTGTGACTAAGATCACCAGTTGCTCCAAAAATTGTTATTAAGCATGGAATATCTTTGTTTCTAGTATTCAAGATCAAAACCTCAATTCTTTTTATAAATCTCTATTTATTATAGACCAATATTCAGTATTGTTCCTACAATTTTGCTCGGAAGTATTTAATTTTAATATATTTTTTATTCTTTTGTGTGATAAAATGTGAACAAGAAGAGGAGGCATATGCATGGAAATCACATTTTTTGGCACGAGTGCAGGTCTACCAACCAAAGAAAGAAACACCCAAGCAATTGCATTAAATTTAGAACCATACTCAAATAATGTTTGGTTATTTGATGTGGGTGAAGGGACTCAACATCAAATACTGCATCATTCAATCAAATTGGGTAAAGTTGATCATATTTTTATTACACATATGCACGGGGATCATATATTTGGTTTGCCCGGACTATTAACGAGTCGTTCATTTCAGGGTGGAGAAGGTAAGCCACTCACTGTAGTTGGACCAAAGGGTATACAACAATTTATAGAGACGGCCTTACAACTATCTGAATCCAGATTAAATTATCCAATCACATACATAGAAATTGAAGAACAATTAAACTACCATCACAACGGTTTTAATGTAAATGCGCATCTATTAAACCATGGTATTACATCTTATGGCTACAGAATTGAAGCGCCTTATACCCCGGGAAAAATTGATGTTCAAGCATTAAAGGATATTGGTTTGGAACCAGGACCTAAGTATCAAGATATTAAAATTAATGAAACTTTTGAACATAATGGATTAATTTATGATTCAAATCAATTTAAAGGTGATGCTGTTAAAGGCCCTGTTATCGCTATATTTGGCGACACGATGCCTTGTAAAAATGAGTTGTTAATTGCTCAAGATGCAACAGTAATGGTACATGAAAGTACTTATATAGAAGGAGATAAAATGTTAGCAAACAATTATCACCACAGTCATATTGACGATGTGTTTGATTTAATTGATGAAGCTCAAGTTGAATATAGTTTAATTACACACATAAGTAATCGCTATACAAAAGAAGAAGTAGAAACGATCAGTCAGTCATTAAAGTCACGAGACACAACACCACCATTCATGTTTGTTAACGATTTTGATTCATGGTCATTTTAGTTACAGTTAATTCAAAATAGTAATATAGATATATAACGAAAGCGTTACTTCTTAATTTAGCAACTTGCGCTTTCAAGTTATCAACAGTGTCTTTAATATAGATTGACAATATGTTACTTCATGTTTTGTGCACGCTTTCCACGAGTTTAGCTGCAAAATAAAGTGGTGAAATATTACGAAATTAAAATAACACTAATTCATATGCAACATGCAATGAATTAGTGTTATTATTTTATATTTATAAATGAGTTAAAATAGCACTTGTATTTATACTTTAGTTTAACTAATCGTCATCTTGACTTGATAATTCAATACTTCTATTAACAGCAGCGCGCAAACAATCTTCGAACACACCTTCAATATCATGTTCTGATAACGCATTTAAGCCTGCTTGGGTAGTGCCACCTTTAGAAGTTATATTTTTTCTCAACTGTTCCATACTCAATTCAGATCGTTCAATCATTTTACTTGTGCCTATAATTAAATTACGGATAGATTCTTCGACTTGAGATTTCTCTAAACCTAGTTGCGTGCCCGCAGTAACATATTGTTCGAATACGTGATATAAAAAGGCTGGACCACTTCCTGTAATCGCAGTAACTTGATGCAAGTTATCTTCAGAAACTTCTATTGCTGAACCAAATGCATTGATTAAATCATCAACTTCTTCTTTAGATTTTGGTCCAAAATTATTAGAAAAACTGATACCTGTTACAGAATGACCTACATGCGCATTTGTATTTGGCATAATACGAGCAATTGGATTATCAGCACCAATTTTTTCGCGAATATAGCTTATTGGTAAACCAGCCATAATAGAAATGAACTTATTATTTTCTGTTACATTAGGTCTAATACGCTCAGATAATACATCAAAATCATAAGGTTTTGTACCTAAAAATACATAATCAGCATCTTTTAATAATGCTTCATCATCATAACTATAATTCACACCTAATTTTTCTGCATAATCTTTAAGTGCAACTTCGTTAGAACGATTTGTTAAATAAATATTGTTAGAATCAATCACTTTTGAATTAACGATACCTGTAAAAATGGCATGAGCCATGTTACCAGCACCATAAAATACTAGTTTCATGTGAATATTTCACTTCCTCTTAGTTTTTATGTTTCTATACTAACATAGATTTATAATATAACTAATATTTATATTATATACATGACATACCATAGCCATTTCAATTATACTAACTGTACATTGACAAAGGGTAGGGATAATTATGATTGGCAAACATTATATTTTAACTGGAGGAACGAGTGGTTTAGGTAAAGCAATATTAAAAATACTATTAAAAAAAAGAGTGTTTGTGACACTAATCGTACGTAATCCACAAAAATTAGATGATATTATTGCGCAATATGGTACAGAACATTTATCGATCATACAATGTGACTTACAATCACAAGCTCAAATTCTAAAGCTTAAGCACCATTTTCAAGACCAATCAATCGATGGTTTAATTTATTCATCTGGGTTAGGTTATTTTAAATCGATAGAACAACATAGTATTGATGAAATGTTAGAAACGTATACTTTAAATGTAATGAACTTCAATATACTTATGACTGCAATACAACCATTTCTAAGTACTCATCCATCTATCGTTGGTATTGGCAGCCAGTCTGCTTTTTTAACACAAGCTTATGCTGCACATTACGGGGCAAGTAAAGCAGCTTTTAACCAAGTCTTGAATGCACTTCGCATTGAAAAGCCCAACTATCATGTCTTAACTGTAAATACTGGTCCCATTGCTACACCATTTCATGAAAAGGCAGATCCATCTTTAGCATTTGCACAAAAATATAAAAGTATCATGCTAGATTCAGATAAATTGGCTCAGCAAGTCGTAAAAGGGATGCTCACGAACAAAACAGAAATTAACGAACCTAAATGGATGCATTTTATGTTAAAACTGTATCAACTTGCACCACGTTTTATCGAAAAACATTTCACTATGTTGTTTAAAAATAAAGCTTAATTACCACTATTCAATTTATCTATTATTGAACTTAAAAGGAAATATAAAAAGAGTTAGCTGTACTTTAACGATAATAGATGAAGAACATGACATCTACTTTCACAAGTATCAAACTAACTCTTTTTAGTGTTGTGATTTATTATTTTAAATGTTGTGTATATTCCAAATTCTTAACACGATTACGTGCAGCTTTTAATTTTTCTAAACTTATTTCTTTTGATAATTCGTAATTCTTCACATTTTCATCTAATTGATCAACACTGCTAGCTCCCATAATAATAGATCCTAGAGCATCATGTGACGTAAGGTAGTTAAATGTTAAACCAGTTAAATTATTTTCGATCTCTTTAATAGAAGCTATCGTTTCACCTAACTCTTGGTAAGTGTAATCAAATATACCTTCTGCAAATTTTGAATCTAACGCTTGATTACTATTAGTAGTTAACAATCCTTTAAAAACAGGACCACGCGCAAGTACTTTAACCTTTTTAGCATGCACATCATCTAATAATACTTCTGGTCTATTATCAATTAAGTTAAATTGAGACATTAAAGTTTCGATATCGCTGTGTTTTAAATAATAATCAATCACATTAGGTCGAATTGACGATATGCCATACGCACGCACAATACCTTCTTTTTTCAATTCATCAAATGCACTAATTGTTTCATCTAGTGGATCGTCGATTGTGCCACCATGTAACTGATATAAATCTAAGTGATCTAATCCTAATCTTTGTAATGAGCCCTTCACAGCATCTTTGATATAGTTTTTAGAAGGATCCCAAAATGTAGTACCATCATCAGCTAAATGATTACCCACTTTTGTGCCAATCACAATATCATCTCTATTTTGATATTTTTTCAAGGCTTTTCCAACAATATCTTCGTTTACACCTTTATCATAAATATCAGCCGTATCAAAATATGTGATACCTTGTTCAATCGCACGTTCTATAATTGGTTCTGCTTCTTTATAGTCAGTGCCTAAACTCATACAACCTAAACCTAATTCTGAGATTTCGATACCACTTTTTAAAATGTTTTTTTGCATGTCGTTTCTCCTTTCGATACACTTAATGATAGGGCATAGATGTAATAAAGTAAGTCGTTATGAATTACTTTATTACATTGCGCAAAAACTTTAGATATAAATGAAATATTAGCACTTAGATTTCTATAAATATCGCTTTTATCGCTTTCGCTATCGTCTGAAACACTATCGTGTTAATCTTAACAATAACCTAATTCAAATAAAAGGAACGTGATTATAATGAATCTATTCGAGAAAACATTACATAAAGAGTCCATTTACAAAGGCGCAATTATTGATTTAGAAGTCCATGATATAGAATTACCCGATGGACAAACGTCAAAACGTGAATTGGTCTACCATAATGGGGCAGTTGCAGTATGTGCAATAAATCCAGATAATCAAGTTATTCTCGTCAGACAGTATCGCAAACCTGCTGAAAAAACATTATTAGAAATACCAGCTGGTAAATTAGAAATTAATGAAGAAAGAGAATCAGCTGCCAAAAGAGAATTAGAAGAAGAAACGGGCTATATTGCCGAAAATTTGGAATTGATTACTGAAATGTATGGTTCTCCTGGTTTCTCTAATGAAAAGATTTCTATTTATCTTGCCAAAGACCTTAAAATAGGTGAAATGAATTTAGATGATGATGAATTTATTGAAATCGAAACATATAATATTGAAGAAATAACAGTCATGCTCCAAAACAAAGAAATCGAAGATGCTAAAACGATCATTGCTTTACAATATCTATTACTTAATTATAATCATTATAAATAACTCGCCTACAAACTTGCGTATTTTATCAATTATTGGTATTTTATATATATAAATCATTATGTAAATTGAAATGATTATAATTATTAGTAGGGGAGTGAGGCTTCCGTGGAAGAACGATTAAATCGCGTGAAGCAACAATTACAACAATCATCTTATAAATTAACTCCGCAGCGCGAAGCAACTTTAAGAGTTTTAATTGAAAATGAGAAAGATCATTTAAGCGCTGAAGACGTTTATTTAAAAGTTAAAGATAAAGCACCTGAAATAGGACTTGCGACTGTCTATCGGACGCTAGAATTATTAGCAGAATTAAAAGTTGTGGATAAAATTAATTTTGGTGATGGTGTTGCCCGTTTTGATTTACGTAAAGAAGGCGCTAAACATTTTCACCATCATCTTGTTTGTATGGAATGCGGTAAAGTAGAGGAAATCGAAGAAGATTTATTGCCTCAAGTGGAAGAAAAAGTAGAGCAAGATTTTAACTTTAGAATTTCAGACCACCGCTTAACATTCCATGGTGTATGCTCAGATTGTCAAGCTCTAGGCAAATAAGCTCAACATCATACACTATTTAATAAATAGAGGTGGTACCATTGGATACTATAATTGAAGAATATTTGAGATTTATCCAACTAGAAAAAGGGTTGAGTTCGAATACAATTGGCGCATATAGAAGAGATTTAAAAAAATATGCCACATTTTTAGAAGAACAAAAAATAGGACATATAGATTTTGTAGATAGACAATTAATTAACCAATGTCTTGGTTATTTACACGACGAGGGTGCTTCAGCAAAATCATTGGCACGTTTCATATCTACAGTACGAAGTTTTCATCAATTCGCATTACGAGAGAAATATGCTGCAAAAGATCCAACTGTATTAATTGAAACACCAAAATATGATAGGAAATTACCGGATGTCTTAGAAATAGATGAAGTACTTGCTTTGCTAGAGACTCCGAACTTATCAAAAATTAACGGTTATAGAGATCGTACAATGTTAGAATTATTATATGCTACAGGCATGCGCGTTTCTGAACTTATACACATAGAACTTGAAGATATCAATTTAATCATGGGCTTCGTCAAAGTATTTGGTAAAGGAAACAAAGAACGCATTATCCCATTAGGTGATGCAGTTATAGAATATTTAAATACATATTTAGATACAACGCGCCCTCAATTATTGAAGCGTACTGTGACAAATGTATTGTTTTTAAATATGCATGGTAAACCTTTATCAAGACAAGCTATTTGGAAAATGATTAAACAAAATGGTGTAAAAGCGAATATCAATAAAACGTTGACACCACATACATTAAGACATTCGTTTGCTACACATTTACTTGAAAATGGTGCTGATTTACGTGCTGTACAAGAAATGTTAGGTCATTCTGATATTTCGACAACACAACTTTACACACATGTTTCAAAATCACAAATTCGCAAAATGTATAATGAATTTCATCCACGTGCATAAACACAAACCAGTTTATTCGTTGAATAGCTAGCTTGTGTTTTTTTGTTTGCGCCATCATTTTAATAGGACTTGTTTTATTCATTTGACTTAAATTTATTCTTTGTTTGCATGGCGTATATCAAGTGCCTGTTGTCGCGCTTTGTCAACTTCTGAACGATCTCTTTCTAAATGATGATTTACAATATAACTATCTTCTATCACATGTGGCATTTTGACAAAATTAGGGTATTTTTTTAAAATATCCTGTTCCATTTCTTTGGTTATTGGTAATTGAATAGGCACAAATTGCTTAGCATTAGCCACAGACTGAATTAATTCTAAAATAATTTTTATATATTTATCTGTATAGATACCTAAATCAATGGATTGTTCACTTTGTTCTATAACACTTAATGCTTTTTTAAAAGAACGTAACGCGCCAACATTGTTTTGTCTGCGATAATGATAGCAACCGGTTGCTAACAAAATCAAACTTACAATCGCATCATCTTTACTAAATTGCGGATTTTCTTTCCAAGCTTCTTCTAAAATGTCGTGACACAAAAAATAATGTTGTTCCGTATGAAATTGATAATAAAAATCTTTCAATGCATTTTCCATAATTAAAACCGCTCCAAATTTAAATGTTTTCATTAAACATGCTATAATATTTTAGTGAAATACGCACATAACTTGCTATATGAGGTAGATACTATGTATGAAGTAAAACTAGATGCTTTTAATGGACCCTTAGATTTATTATTGCATCTCATTCAAAAAATTGAAATTGATATTTATGATATTCCCATGAAAGAATTAACAGAACAATATATGCAGTATATACATGCGATGAATCAATTAGAGATTAATGTCGCTAGTGAATATTTGGTTATGGCCTCTGAACTACTTATGATTAAAAGTAAAATGCTGTTGCCTCAAACAGAAGAATCCGACGAATTAGAAGAGGATCCACGTGAAGACCTAGTGGGACGATTAATTGAATATCAAAATTATAAAGAATATACTGAGATTCTAAACGAAAAAAAATCTGAGCGTGCTTTTTACTTTTCAAAGCATCCAACTGATTTAACACACCTAGAATCTAATGAAACTTGGGATTCAAATAACACAATTGATTTAACTGATTTAATCATCGCTTATCAAAAAGTTAAAAATCGCGTTGAATTCAATACACCAAAAACTGTAGATATCCGTAAAGAAACATTTACGATTCAACAAGCAACTTCTCAAGTTAATGCGCGTTTACAACAACATGATTCGTTTAATTTTTTTAGTTTGTTTAATTTTACAGAACCTGTTGAAATGGTAGTCACACATTTTCTAGCAATACTTGAAATGTCTAAATCGGGCATTGTAAATATAGAACAACTCAAAAATTTCGACGATATCAATATTATAAGAGGTGTAAACTATGGCATTGAACGATAAAGGTATACTAGAAGCATTACTTTATACAGCAGGTGACGAAGGTTTAGATGAAAAACAATTACTCGAAATTTTAGACATAGACCAAACACAATTGTCACAACTCGTTTCTGAATACATATCAGATGGCTTAGAAATTCAACATTTTGGTCAAACTTATGTACTTACAACAAAAAAAGATGCAGCAAATTATATTGAAAAATTAATAGAACAAAAATCAAAAATGAAATTATCTCAAGCAGCAATGGAATCATTGTCTATTATTGCCTACAATCAACCTTTATCACGAAGCGATATCGAGATGATTAGAGGTATAAATTCTGACGGTGCTGTTAAAACTTTAATCGCTCGAGGACTAATAGAAGCTAAAGACGAAGCGGATTCCAGAAGTCAACAACTCTATACTACAGAACTATTTTTAAACGTATTTGGCATTGAACATTTAGATGATTTACCAACAACTGATGAGGAAGATGAAGAAATAGAAGCTTTCTTCAGTAATTTAGTAAATCAAAAAGGAGAAAATAATGAATAAAGAGACAGAAAGATTACAAAAACGTATTGCAAACAGTGGTCACACCTCACGTAGAAAAGCTGAAACATTAATCACAGAGGGCAAAGTGTTAGTCAATGGTTCAGTTGTAACAGAATTAGGTACGAAAGTTAAACCTTCTGACACGATTGAAGTTGAGGGTATTAAATTAGAACAACAAGATAAACTATATATATTATTTTATAAACCAGCACAAGTTATCACTAGTGTATCTGATGATAGAGGTAGAAAAGTGGTTACAGATTACTTTAAACAAATTAAAACAAGAATTTATCCAGTGGGTCGTTTAGACTATGATACGTCAGGTTTACTTTTATTAACTAACGACGGCGAATTCACTAATTTAATGACACATCCGAGTTATAAAATTAAGAAAAAATATGTTGTTAAATTGAAAGGCTATTTAATGCGTGAAGAAGTTAAAGCTTTAGAACATGGTGTTGAACTGGAAGATGGTCATACACAACCAGCTACTGTAAAAGTAAAAAACCAAGACAAAGATAAAAATTCAACACTTGTTGAAATTACAATTACAGAAGGACGCAATAGACAAGTCCGTCGCATGTTTGAACACTTTGGTCACGAAGTTACAAAATTACAACGTATTGAAGTTGGACCACTTAATCTTAAAGGGCTTAATGCAGGTGAGGGGAGAGTCTTAACACCTCATGAAGTAAAAGTGATGCGTCAACTTGCAGAACACGGTAAATAATTGTTATTACGTTTAGCTTGATTCAAACTATGAGAAAAGTTTCACAATCTTTTCCTTCGTAATCACTTTTCCTGCTAAACGTATGATATAATGTGATTAAATTGAAAGTTAGCAGTGTGGGAGGTACATACGTATGTCAAATGAAATACTTATCGTAGATGATGAAGATCGAATCAGAAGATTATTAAAATTATACCTTGAAAGAGAATCTTTTGAGATACATGAAGCAAGTGATGGTAATGAAGCGTATAAAATGGCGATGGAACATGATTATTCATGTATTTTATTAGACCTTATGCTTCCAGAGATGGATGGTATCACTGTAGCCTCACGTCTCAGAGAACACAAAGAAACACCAATTATTATGTTGACTGCTAAAGGTGAAGAAACAAATAGGGTAGAAGGATTCGAATCTGGTGCAGACGATTATATCGTGAAACCATTTTCTCCTCGTGAAGTGGTATTACGTGTCAAAGCGTTGTTAAGACGTACACAAGTAGCGCATACAGAACAAAGTGAACCTCATGCGCGTGATTTAATTGAATTTGACCACCTTGTCATTGACAACGATGCACACAGAGTATTAGCAGATAATAACCAAGTTAATTTAACACCAAAAGAATACGAGCTGTTAATATTTCTAGCTAAAACACCTAACAAAGTCTTTGATCGTGAACAACTTCTAAAAGAAGTATGGCATTATGAATTCTACGGTGACTTGCGTACTGTAGATACTCACGTTAAACGTTTAAGAGAAAAGTTAAATCGAGTATCTGATGCGGCAGCTCAAATGATTCAAACTGTTTGGGGCGTTGGTTATAAATTCGAGGTTAAGTCAAATGATGAATCGGCTAAATAACGTAGTAATAAAACTGTGGTTAACTATTATTTTAATAGTAACGACAGTTTTAATTTTACTAAGTGCTGCACTCATAACATTTATTCAGTCCTATTTTACGCAAGAAACTGAAGATTCATTACTCAAAGATGCACAGCGTATCAGTCAATTGGTGGAAAGCGCTGATGACAAAGCTACAGCTATTGAATACAGTCGTAAATTGATAGAAAATCCAGATGGACTTATTATTATGAATGATAAGCATATGGTGAGCCAACATAAAGATAAAATTAAAGACAAGATGTTTAAAGAAATTAAAAACAATAAAGATTATAACCAAGTGTTTGATAAAGGAAAACAAATTTCGGAACACGTTACTGTTAAAATCAATGGGCAACAGCGAACTTATGTGTTAATTGGTTATCCTGCTAAAAACTTGACTGAACAAGATAATAATCAAAATAATAACTACAGTGGCGTATTTATCTATCAAGATTTAAAAACTGTTGAAGAAACCAATAACGTAATTACAGTTATTATTTTAATTATAGCTATTATCTTCTTAGCTATTACAACCGTTTTTGCCTTTTTCTTATCATCTCGTATAACAAAACCGTTACGAAATTTACGGACACAGGCCTTGAAAGTTTCTAAAGGAGATTATGCGCAAGTCGTACCTGTCAATACACGTGATGAAATTGGCGAATTATCTCGTACGTTTAATACGATGAGTTCTGAAATTCAACAACATATAGATGCCTTGTCATCTTCTAAAAATATTCGTGATAGCCTAATCAATTCTATGATTGAAGGTGTATTAGGATACAATGATAAAAAAGAAATTATAATTTCTAATAAGATGGCTCAAAATACACTTCAAATACTGGATGAACATGAACTGAAAAAGCTTGATAAACAAAATGAACGTACTTTCAAAAACAAGCAAACACAATTTGAAGAATATGAAATAAACACACGTTATTTAGTAATAATAACGAGTTATATTGATCAAATTCAGCCAGATGGTCGTAGTGGTATTGTCGCTATTATTCGTGATATGACAAACGAACATAACATAGATCAAATGAAAAAAGATTTTATTGCTAATGTTTCACATGAATTACGTACGCCTATTTCATTATTACAAGGGTATACTGAGTCTATTGTGGATGGAATCGTCACAGAGCCTGATGAGATACATGAATCACTTTCTATTGTACTAGATGAAACTAAACGCTTAAATCGACTCGTAAATGAGCTACTCAGTGTTGCACGTATGGATGCTGAGGGTCTATCAGTAGAAAAATCTGTTCAGCCTATTGATACATTACTAAATAAAATGCAACAAAAATACCATAGTCATGCAGAAAGTTTAGGTTTAAGCATCAATTTAAATCCAAATACGCACGAACAGTTGTGGTATTATGATTTAGATCGAATTGAACAAGTATTAACTAATTTGATAGACAATGCAACAAGGTATACCGAAACAGGAGATGCCATCACTATCAGTTATGGAGAGTCAGAAACAGAAAATATATTATATATTACTGACACGGGCTCTGGTATTGCGCCAGAACATCTGCAACAAGTGTTCGAACGTTTTTATAAAGTTGATTCCTCACGTAAACGTGGTAAACAAGGTACAGGTCTAGGTTTATTTATATGTCGAATGATTGTAGATGAACATGGAGGTAGTATTGACGTTAAAAGTAAACTAGGTCAAGGAACAACCTTTATTATCAAATTACCAAAGTTAACTGATAATGAGATGTTATAGAACTCACTTGAGTTTCACTGTTTAAATTAAACAATAATATAAAGACCGACGAAATCATTATTGTTATTTCGTCGGTCTTTATTATCAATTATGCTTACAAACTTACTAAAAAGTGTATATTTCCTATAATTCAGTCACTCTCACTCCCTTTTTAGCATATTTAGAGCAATAGTATTGTTTTTACCTGAGTAATAAGCTATGATATATTTATAAAAATTTAAGATATTCATCTTCGGGGTAGGGTGCAATTCCCAACCGGCAGTAATTAAAGCCTGCGACCCATTTATTTTCATTTAAATAAATGGCTGATCTAGTGAAAATCTAGAGCCGACAGTAAAGTCTGGATGGGAGAAGATGGAGGGTTATTTGTTGTGCTATTAAATCCTCCTATTCGATAAAAGATGAATGGAAGGAGATAATTTAATATGCAACAACAAACAAAACGACTTATTACGATAAGTATGTTAAGCGCGGTTTCTTTTATATTGATGTTTATAAAATTTCCAATACCATTTTTACCGCCTTATTTAACTTTAGACTTTAGTGATGTACCCGCATTATTAGCTACATTCACACTCGGACCGCTCGCTGGTATTATTGTAGAATTTATAAAAAATTTATTAAACTTTTTATTCAATCTTGGAGATCCAGTTGGTCCAGTTGCTAACTTTTTAGCAGCATCCAGTTTTTTACTGACAGCTTATTATGTCACTAAAAACAAATATAACCTTAAATCACAAATTATAGGTTTTACTGTAGCAACTATTGTGATGACAATTATTTTAAGTATCTTAAACTACTTTGTGTTGTTACCTTTATATGGCATGATTATGAATTTATCTGATGTTGTTGAAAACGTTAAGATTGTTATTGTATCTGGCGTTATTCCATTCAACATTATTAAAGGCGCTATTATTTCTATAGTGTTCATTGTTTTATTTAAACGTTTAAAAAATGTATTACCAAAATAAATTTAAAAATATCTGGAGATTAATACTCAGATAAATAAAAACAGGGTGATTTCTATTGAAGTAATACAGAAATCACCCTGTTTTTAAATTTTAAATTAATCATTAATAATTCAGAACCATCTTAGACATAAAAATTAGCATGTTCCATGCACTGAGAACACGCTAACCTTAAACATAGCCATTAGTAATTATAGATAGTAATCACTGTTTTCAGGCAAATGCTTATTATATATTATTAAGTATAAACCGCATACTTACTTTTATGGAACTAACCTTGCTTTTATTCAAACTTTAATGCATCTCCATCAAATGATTCTTCTTCAATTTTAATTGAATCAGTAGGACAACCATCTAACGCATCTTCCATATCCTCATATAATTCTTCCGGCACCTCTGCTGTACCTTTGTTGTCATCTAGTATCACATAGGCAATACCTTCATCATCATAGTCATATATATCAGGGGCAGCGGCACCACAAGCACCACATGCAATGCATGTATCCATATCAACAATTGTATATTTAGCCAATTTCTTCGCCTCCTTTGACAAAAATGCTACACTAATAGCACAATTATTATTGTAGTCACTGTACTAAGTTTTTTCAAATGTTTTCGTTTTATAAAATGAGGGAGTAAACATGTATAATATAATCCAATTTGCACAAACACATGCACACAATTACAAAACTGAAAAAAGTATATTTAATATTATCACAGGGAAAAAGTCACATCAAACTTTTTTTGATGCCTGTAGTCAACAACTCTTATCATTATATCACAGCATGCCTAACTTGAAATATCAGTCGTTTGAGCGATTTTTCAATCAATTTAATGATCAACATAATAGCTATCAAAATATCGTTAATCATCCGAGACATACGTTTGATAGTTTAACTAATACATTTAAAGCCATACAATTGTTAACTCAGACCCTATCTAACACACAACATAAGGTCTATCAATTCGTACCTATTACTCAACATAGTACTGTACACCAACAAGTTAAATTTGTATATAAAGAAATTATAAGCAATCAATTACAAGAACAATTCGTTGCAGAACTTACAACATTATTCCAATCTATACTGAATAAAAATAATACAATATATATTCACTATTACCTACAAGGTTTTGAAGAAAGTATGTATACACGACAACAAATCAGTTTAATAGAAGACATACCACAAGAACACTTATTTGAATTAGAATTTACAGATTTGGTCACATTAATGTACGAGATTGAGCACGAGTCTAACTATCCACTGTTAAACAAACTCATTGTGCTACCATCATTATTAAATAAAACAGAGCAAACTTACTTAGGTTTACAAAATGGATTAAACTTCGAACAACTGGCTGCACAACAAAATGTTAAACCTAATACGATAGATGATCACATTTTAGAACTATTTATAAAAGGCTACATATCGAATTATGAAGATTATTTAACACATTCAACTTATACTGATTTCATGACTTACTACATTTCACATCGTAGTGAGAGGCTACGCAATTATAAAGAAATATTTCCGGACCTCAGCTATTTTGAATTGAAATTGATTATCGTTGGAATTGAGAGAGGTGAAATCAATGTTACAACATGAGCTAAAAAAGTGGTTCGGGTTTGAGGATTTTAAACCTGGCCAACAAGAGATTATAGAAAGTGTATTGAACAATGAAGATACATTAGGTATTTTACCTACAGGAAGTGGTAAAAGTCTTTGTTATCAATTACCAACCTACATACGTCAACAACCGACACTCATCATTTCACCCCTCATTTCTTTGATGGATGATCAAGTCATGCAACTCAAATTACACGGTGAACATCATGTTTGTTGTATTCATTCAGGTATGGATGAAAATGAGAGAAAAAGAAACATTGAAGCACTAACAAAAAGTCGTTTTATCTATTTAAGTCCAGAATTTATACTCCAACCCCAAAATTTTAAACTCATTAAAAATTTGGATATCGGCATGGTCGTATTAGATGAAGCACATTGCTTATCTGAATGGGGATATGATTTCAGACCTCACTATGCACTTATAGGTAAAATTATCTCCCGTTTTCCGACAGCAACCGTGCTTGCTCTTACAGCAACTGCACCGAATTATTTAACTTATGACTTAAACAATATGTTAAAAAAGTCTTTTCATGTTATTAAAACGAGTATGAACAGAGACAATATTTCTTTAGCACATAAAAATTTCAAAGATGATGAAGCCAAATTAAAATGGTTACTACCAGCATTAGAAAATTCAGGACCTACAATTATTTACGTTTCTTCTAAAAAAGTGTGTCTAACTTTAGCAAAAGAAATATATAATTATGGTTTTTTAACAGGAATATATCATGGAGATTTATCTTATCAAGAACGGCACACAGTTCAGCATCAATTTTTAAATAATGAAATACCTATCATCGTGGCAACCAGTGCATTTGGTATGGGCATTAATAAAAAAGATATACGTTCTATTTTTCATTACCACCTATCGACAAGTCCATCAAACTACATGCAAGAAATTGGTCGCGCTGGTCGTGATGGGGCAGACAGTCAAGCAATTAGTTTATTTCAACCTGATGATAGTTTTTTACTAGAAACACTATTATTTACGGATATGATGACCACTAATGACATAGATGCCTTTGAAACAGGTGCCTTTGTAACTCCGGACAAATTTGAAATATTAGAAATCTTAAATAGCTATTACTCATTTGCTGAGTTACGTACGATATTCGACAGAACCTATCAGCGAAAACGCCAAGGTTATATACGTATGCTAGGATATAAAAACTTAGACCAATGCCGACGCACTTATATGATGGAATTCTTTGGTGAAACGTTAAGTAAAAGACCTGATCAATGCTGTGATAATGATTCTGATTTAAATGTAATTAATTTAATTAATAGAAAAAAAGTAAAAAGAAAAATGGATTTTAATGAAAAAATACAAAATTTGTTTAAATAATAGACAAATACTTTACTTCACTTTTTCAAACAAGCTATAATACTACATATATACTAGCTTAATAGTAATTTTTTGCATAAAAAGTTATACATATTTACTTATTTTTAGGGTATAACAGTATATACTTAAATTAAAACAAGGAAGGATGATGAATTTGTCTAACAACAATTTTAAAGATGATTTTGAAAAAAATCGTCAATCCATTGATCCAAAAGAACATCAAGACAATGCAAAGGATTCCGTTAACGGTTCAGTTGACAACGTAAAAGAGGAAGTTTCTGATAAGACAGACGAACAATTCCCTCCTAGAAACGCTCAAAGAAGACAGCGCAGACGTGACACAGCAACAAATCAGAATCCAAATAATCAGCCTGAACAAGATAAAGGTGAAGTTCAAGGCGATAATCAATCACTACAAGATAATAACGCATCAGAAGCAGATTATGATAATAATAACTCAACAAAAGATCCTTCGAAGAATAATGATTTAAACCCTGAATCTACGAACAATCAAAATAACAAAGGAAACCAAAATGATTCCAACGAAAGCGTTGAATCACAAAAAGATAATGAATCTAATAAAAAAGGTGCTGCTGTATCTGGTGGCGCTGCTGCAACTGGTGCAGGTGCTTATGCTGCTGGAAATCACAATGATAATAAAGATTCAGCAGAAAATGACTTAAATGATAATGAACAAAATATCAACAACTCTGATAACGAACGAGCAGACAAATCAGATGATGCTTCGCATTCAGAAAATGATAACAATAGTTCTAAGAAAAAGGGAGCTGCTGTAGCTGGAGGTGCCGCTGCCGCAACCGGTGCAGGTGCTTATGCTGCTGGAAAGCATAGCGATAACAAAGATGAACATAACCAAGATAATAACAATAAAGCAACCGAGCAGAATAAAAATGAACAAGATATAGAAGATCAAGATAAAAAAGAGCAAGATAAAGATGGCTCTAAGAAAAAAGGTGCTGCTGTAGCTGGAGGTGCCGCTGCAACTGGTGCAGGTGCTTATGCTGCTGGCAAGCACAAAGGTAACAAAGACAATAAAGATAATCACAGCGAAAACGAAGCACAAGATAAAGATGAAAAAAACAAAGAAAAAAATGGTTCTAAGAAAAAAGGCGCTGCTGTAGCTGGTGGAGCAGCTGCTGCCGGAACAGGTGCTGCCGCAGCGGCACATTCTAAAGCTGGCGGTGGCAATGGCAACGGCGGTAATGGTAATGGCGGCAATGGTAATAATGGTGATAACAATGACGACGATAATAAGAAAAAGAAAAAAGGCGGTTTATTAGGTAAATTATTACCAATATTGGCTGCGATATTAATATTAGCTGCAATTGCTATTTTCGGTGGCATGGCTTTAACTGGCGATGACGAAGGTGACAAAAATAGCGATGACAAAAAAGTAGCTGATAATAAAGATAGTAAGTCTGATTCTGAAAAAGATAAAGATGAAGATAAAAAATCAGAAGATGATAAAGCCAATAAAGATGAAGACAAAGATGACTCATCTTCAAACTCAGAAGACAGCAATAGCGGTTCAGATTCTGCCAATTCTGATAGCGAAAACGCTGACCAAGCAAACAATGATGCTAATTCTGATCAATCAAGTAACGATGCTAATTCTGATCAATCAAGTAACGATGCTAATTCTGATTCAGCTAGCAACGGTTCACAAGATGCAACAAATAGTACGCAAGACAGTCAAGGTCAAAGCGACCAAAACAGTCAGAGCGGTCAAGATCAACAAAGTGATCAATCTAACGCTCAAAGCAATTCATCTTCAGATCAATCACAAGCAACTAACAACCAAGATAGCGAACAAGCAAATAGTAACTCTGGCCAACGATCACATGTAGTTAATGGTCAAAACCTATATAGAATTGCTATTCAATATTATGGTAGTGGTTCACCAGAAAACGTTGAAAAAATCAGACAAGCCAATAATCTACAAGGAAATGAAATCCATAATGGCCAACGTCTTGTTATTCCACAGTAGTTCATCATGTTATAAGTAAAAACCTATTAAACGACCAAACTCTTTAAATTAGTGAGTTTGGTCGTTTTTGTGTTTAATTTTTAAGATTAATAAAGCGTCAATATAATTTGTGCAAGAATATTCGATTTCTATCATTTGGTTTTTTCTAAACTACTGGTATAATATATTGGTGGTATAAGGAGGACAAATAAACTATGCAAACAGTTGAAAGTATAATTATTGGTGGCGGTCCTTGCGGATTAAGTGCTGCTATTGAACAAAAGAAAAAAGGTATTGATACTTTAGTTATTGAAAAAGGAAATGTTGTAGATGCAATCTATAATTATCCAACGCATCAAACTTTCTTTTCATCAAGTGATAAATTAAGTATTGGGGATATTCCATTTATTGTTGAAGAAAGCAAACCACATAGAAATCAAGCTCTAGTATATTACAGAGCAGTGGTTAAGCATCATCAATTGCGAGTTAACGCTTTCGAAGAAGTCCTCACAGTGAAAAAAATTAATAACCGTTTTACGATTACAACTACTAAAGATGTCTATCAATGTAGATTCCTTACTGTAGCAACTGGCTATTATGGTCATCATAATCATCTTGAAGTAGATGGAGCTGAGCTTCCAAAAGTAATGCATTATTTTAAAGAAGCACATCCTTACTTTGACCAAAATGTTGTAATTGTCGGAGGTAAAAACTCAGCTGTAGATGCTGCTCTAGAGTTAGAAAAGGCTGGAGCAAACGTAACAGTTATTTATCGCGGAGAAGATTATCCAAAAGCAATTAAACCTTGGATTCTACCGAATTTTGAATCTTTAGTACGTCATGAAAAAATTAACATGGCATTTAATTCAAATGTTACTAAAATAACAGAAGATAGTGTATTTTATGAGCAAGGAAATCAAACAATTGAAATTCCTAATGATTATGTCTTTGCTATGATTGGTTATCATCCAGACTATGATTTCCTACAATCAATTGGTATAGATATCAATAGTAATGAGTTTGGTACTGCACCAGTTTATAATAGAGAAACTTATGAAACAAATGTCGAAAATTGCTATATCGCTGGTGTCATTGCGGCAGGCAATGATGCAAATACAATATTTATAGAAAACGGCAAATACCACGGCGGTATTATCACTCAAAGTATTTTATCTAAAAAACAAACACCACTTGAATCATAATAATATAATAAACTAGAGCGTAAGACAGAAATTAAATTTTTCTAATAACATTTCTGCCTCATGCCCAGCTCTGCAAAATCAATTAAAAAATGATGGTTCCTACGTTTAATAAAGTAGAAACCATCATTTCTTTTTTTTAAATCATTATAACTGTGATTCAAAATATTTTTTTAACTGCTTAGCGTTTAATTGGTTACTTAAACCTACTAAAAGTTTAAGTCTTGCTTTCGGTCCATTTAATCCATTTGAAAAAACAACGCCTTTTTCAGCTAAGGTAGCACCGCCACCTTCATAGGCATAAATTGGGCCAACAATACCATTAAATGAGCGTGAGACAAGCACAACTGGTATCTCTTTATCTAAACACTTTTCTAGGCCTTCCAAACAAGTAGGTGGAAGGTTGCCTTGTCCTAGACCTTCGATAATAATACCATCAACTTGATGCTCACTATAAAAGTTTAATACATCATTATTCATACCCATATAAGCCTTTACTAAAGGAATGTTTAAATCATGGTTAATATCATTTAAAACTAAATGTTCGTATGGTTTATGGTGGAATTGAACACTATTTTTTGTCACTACGCCCAATGGTCCATGATTAGGACTCTGGAATGTATTCGTATTGGAGGTGTGCGTTTTAGTCACATTTCGTGCAGTATGAATTTCATCGTTAAATACAACCATAACACCCATATCTGCTGCATTATCACTTGAAGCCACTCTAATAGCTGAGATAAAATTATATAAACCATCTGAGCCAATTTCATTTGAAGAACGCATAGCACCCGTAATTGTTATCGGTTTTGAAACATTTATAGTAAGATCTAATAAGTATGCCGTTTCTTCTAACGTATCTGTACCATGTGTAATAACAAACCCATCATAATTTTCATCCCTATTAGCATCTTCAATAATATGCTTTAATGTTTCTACATACTTTATATTCATATGTGGGGATGGAACGTTAAATGGCGTAATTTCTGTTACATCAGCAAATTGTTTAATAATGTCTTGATGGTTGGATATTGGATTGTCTGAATTTGTTACTACTTTATTAGTTTCATCTTGTGACATGCTAATCGTCCCACCAGTATGTATGAGAAGAAGTTTTTTCATATGGGCATTCCTCCTATTTATAACTTACGTATTTATGATAAAATATTATACATAAAACAACAAGGAAGGTTTACTAAAATGAAATTAATTAATATCGCACTTGATGGACCTGCTGCAGCAGGGAAAAGTACAATAGCTAAACGCGTTGCTGCACAATTATCTATGATTTATGTAGATACTGGCGCAATGTATCGAGCTATAACTTATAAATATTTACAACAAAACAAGACTGAAGACTTCTCGCAATTGATAGATTCATCTGAATTATCATTAACATATGATGAAGAAAAAGGTCAGAGAGTCATTTTAGATAACTATGATGTTACTGATTTTTTAAGAGAAAATAATGTAACAAACAATGTTTCCTTTGTAGCATCTAAAGAAGCTGTGCGTACTTTTGCAGTTAAAAAGCAACAAGAATTAGCAGCTCAAAAGGGCATTGTTATGGATGGTAGAGATATCGGAACAGTTGTATTGCCAGATGCAGATTTAAAAGTTTATATGATTGCCTCTGTTGAAGAACGTGCAATGCGTAGACAAAAAGATAATGAACAAAGAGGCATCGACTCTAATGTAGAACAATTAAAACAAGAAATTGCGGATCGAGATAATTATGACATGACACGTGAAATTTCACCTTTGAAAAAAGCGGATGATGCAATTACGGTAGATACAACTGGTAAAAGTATTGAAAAAGTAACTGAAGAAATTTTATCATTAGTTACTGAAATTAAATAAAATAATAGTTTTTTTATAAATACAGCGTATTATAGTGCCGTTTCTTTTTAAATTGTGTAAAAAGGTTATATAATAACTAATATAGGGTATATAAATAAGGTACATTTTTATATCAATTAGATCTGCATATATATAAATAAATGTAAATTTTAGGTAAAAATTTCAAAGCTTTAGTTAGCTATAAACCCTGATTTTACAACTTTTTAACAAATAGAATTTGAATTCCTATAATAAAGGGGAATTTCTTGACAATTCTGTCAGTTTATAAGATGTTATAATTATGTAGTGTAATAAGGAGGCAGACAAGATGACTGAAGAATTCAACGAATCAATGATCAAAGAGATTAAAGAAGGGGATACAGTTACTGGTGAGATTCAAGAAATTGATGAAAAACAAGTAATTGTAAACATTAACGGTGCTAAATTTAATGGTATTATCCCTATTAGTCAACTTTCTACGCATCATATAGACAATCCAGGTGATGCTGTCAAAGTTGGTGATGAAATTGGTGCATATGTTACAAAAGTAGAGTATGACGAAGAAAATGAGACAGGTGCTTATATTCTTTCTAAACGTCAACTTGAAACAGAAAAATCATATGAATTTTTACAAGAACAATTAGACAACAATAAAACGATTGAAGCTAAAGTCACTGAAGTAGTAAAAGGTGGTTTAGTAGTCGATGTTGGCCAAAGAGGCTTTGTTCCAGCTTCATTAATTTCAACAGACTTCATTGAAGATTTCTCTGATTTCGAAGGACAAGTTCTTAAACTAAAAGTGGAAGAACTAGATCCTGCTAATAATCGTGTCATTCTTAGTCGTAAAGCTGTAGAGGCATTAGAAAATGCAGAGAAAAAAGACGATTTATTAAATTCACTTAATGAAGGCGATGTTATCGAAGGTAAAGTTGCACGCTTAACTAACTTTGGGGCTTTTGTAGATATTGGCGGCGTAGACGGACTTGTTCACGTTTCTGAATTATCTCATGAACACGTTAAATCTCCAGAAGACGTAGTATCTATTGGAGATACAGTTAACGTAAAAGTAAAATCAGTTGATAGAGATTCAGAGCGCATTTCATTATCAATTAAAGATACTTTACCAAGTCCATTCGAATCAATAAAAGGTGAGTTTAACGAAGGTGATGTCATCGAAGGAACTGTTGTTAGACTAACTAACTTTGGTGCCTTTGTTGAAATTAAACCAGGCGTTCAAGGTTTAGTACACATTTCTGAAATAAGACATACTCACATCGGTTCACCAAGCGAAGTATTAGAGCCTGGGGAAGTCGTAGGTGTCAAAGTACTAGGTGTCGACGTAGAAAAAGAACGTATTTCGTTATCTATTAAAGCAACATTAGAAGCGGAAAATGTAGTTGAAAGTGATAGTGCCACTACGAAATCATACTTGGAAAGTGGTTCTGACGATGATGACAACCCTACTTTAGGTGATGTTTTCGGAGATAAATTAAAAGACTTCAAGTTTTAACGTATAAATTTAACACCAATTTTAAATCTTGTCCTAACATCTATTTAGGACAAGATTTATTTTTATGTAATCTCTAAAAACAATTTTTTTAAAACTAACCTAATAATATTAGTACAGATTAAATATTTCTTTTGATTTGCTTTCCCCTTATGATAGAATTATAGAGATTAAAAAAGAGAGGAAGTTAGTTATGACTAAACCTATAGTAGCAATTGTAGGCAGGCCCAATGTAGGCAAATCTACAATTTTCAATAGAGTCGTAGGTGAGCGTGTATCTATCGTAGAAGATACACCCGGTGTGACTCGAGACAGAATTTATTCATCAGGCGAATGGTTAACACATGATTTTAACGTCATCGACACAGGTGGTATTGAAATTGGTGACGCACCATTCCAAACACAAATAAGAGCACAAGCAGAAGTTGCAATTGATGAATCTGATGTCATTATTTTTATGGTTAACGTACGTGAAGGTTTAACACAAAGTGATCAAGTTGTTGCTCAAATGTTGTATAAATCAAAAAAACCTGTTGTTTTAGCAGTAAATAAAGTAGATAATCCAGAAATGAGAAATGAAATCTATGATTTCTATGCGCTTGGTTTTGGCGATCCTTATCCAATTTCTGGTTCGCATGGTTTAGGTCTAGGTGATCTTTTAGATGAAGTTGTCAAACACTTTAAAGAAGAAGAACCTGATCCATATGATGACGATACGATTCGCTTATCTATTATCGGACGTCCAAATGTTGGTAAATCTAGCTTAGTCAATGCAATACTAGGTGAAGAACGTGTTATCGTTTCAAACATAGCAGGAACAACACGTGATGCGGTCGATACTCAATATACTTATGACGACCAAGACTATGTCTTAATTGATACAGCGGGTATGCGTAAAAAAGGTAAAGTATATGAAAATACGGAAAAATATTCTGTATTACGTGCCCTAAAAGCCATCGAACGCTCAAATGTTATTTTAGTTGTTATTGATGCTGATCAAGGCATTATAGAACAAGATAAACGAGTGGCAGGATATGCTCATGAAGAAGGTAAAGCTATTGTAATAGTAGTAAATAAATGGGATACAGTTGATAAAGAAACGAATACTATGAAAAAATTCAAAGATGAGGTTCGTAAAGAATTCCAATTCTTAGATTACGCTGAAGTTGCATTTGTTTCTGCAAAAGAAAGTCAAAGACTTAGAACGTTATTCCCATATATTACACAAGCCAGCGAAAACCATAAAAAACGCGTGAAGAGCTCAACTTTAAATGAAGTAATCACTGACGCTATTTCTATGAACCCAACTCCGACTGATAAAGGTCGTAGATTGAACGTTTTCTATACTACGCAGGTAGCGATTGAACCACCAACCTTTATCGTTTTTGTAAATGATGTAGAATTAATGCACTTTTCTTATAAACGTTATTTGGAAAATCAAATCAGAGCAGCATTCGGTTTTGAAGGTACACCTGTGCACATTATACCTAGAAAGAGAAATTAATTATCGGAGGAGATATTCATGTCTAAAGTAACAGTCTTTGGTACAGGAAGTTTCGGTACAGCTTTAGCAAATGTTTTAGCTGAAAATGGACACCAAGTATTGATGTGGGGTAAAAATGAACAAACAATCAATGAAATTAATGAACAACACATCAATAGTAAATATTTAAAAACAGCTAAGATTAATGATTCAATCAAAGCAACATTAGATATTAAAGCTGCTATAAATTTTTCTGAAGTCTTTTTAATGGCATTGCCTACAAAAGCTATGAGAACAGTAGCGAGCGAAATTGATTCACTTTTATCAACTCCAAAAACATTTATACATGTAGCAAAAGGAATAGAAAATGATACTTATAAACGTGTCTCTGAAATGCTAGAAGATTCTATTTCAGCAGAACATAACGCAGGTATCGGTGTATTATCAGGTCCAAGTCACGCAGAAGAAGTTGTCATTAAACAACCAACGACAGTTGCTGCATCTTCTAAGTCACCTGAAGTAAGTGAATTAACACAAGACTTATTCATGAATGATTATTTACGTGTTTACACAAATGATGATCTTGTAGGCGTTGAATTAGGTGGCGCCTTAAAAAATATCATCGCTGTAGCAAGCGGTGTAATTTCAGGTATGGGCTTTGGTGATAATGCTAAAGCAGCACTCATGACAAGAGGTTTAGCTGAAATTAGCCGTTTAGGTGAAAAACTAGGTGCTGATCCTATTACTTTCTTAGGTTTAGGGGGCATTGGCGACTTAATCGTTACATGTACATCTACGCATTCTAGAAACTACACTTTAGGCTTTAAATTGGGTGAAGGAAAATCATTAGACACAGCGTTAGATGAGATGGATATGGTTGTCGAAGGTGTGTACACCACAAAATCAGTTTATCATTTAGCAAAAGCGCAAGATGTTGACATGCCAATAACGAATGCACTTTACAGTGTATTATTTGAAAACAGACCTGTAGATGAGAGTGTTAAAGATCTTATGGGCCGTGGAAAAAAATCAGAATAATGAAGCATTATTACACTTTTTAACAAATATATAGCAATTTGTTGTTAAAATCCTATTATTTCAACGTTTTCTGCGCATAAATCATTGCAGTTGCAGTATTCGTTGTGTTAAAGTCATACCATAATGATATTAAGTATCATTATAAACCCTAGGGGAGGTGAATTCATAATGAACAAGACAGATTTAATCAATGCTGTTGCAGAGCAAGCTGATTTAACTAAAAAAGAGGCTGGTTTAGCTGTAGATGCAGTATTCGAATCAATTCAATCATCACTTTCTAAAGGTGAAAAAGTACAATTAATTGGATTCGGTAACTTCGAAGTACGTGAACGTGCTGCTCGTAAAGGCCGTAACCCACAAACAGGTAAAGAAATTGATATCCCTGCAAGCAAAGTTCCAGCATTCAAAGCTGGTAAAGCATTAAAAGACGCAGTTAAATAATTCTTTACTAAAACTAAAGCCCTTTTATAAGGGGCTTTTTCTTTTTTTATACACTTTTAATCTAAGAACGTTAAACAATTTGCATTTATTTATACTTAATATGATATCATTCGATATAACGATGAAATAAATTAAATATTATAATTGTCACAGCGCTTAATATAAATTAAATTATACATACATAAGTCAAAAGATTAATCGTTTCATCACTCTAAAAATGTATTTGTACAAATACTTCATACATAAATATTTACCACTATAACTATCGTTGATTTTATTTTTCTCTATATAATGTTAATATGTATATGGATAATAACGTGAGGTGTGAACATGGAAACGACATTAAGCATATTAGAAAAACAAATTGTACATAGACTTAAAGGTATACATTATTATGAATCTATAGCTATTGATGAAAACTTAGCGCAAATTCTCGATTCATATGATATTCCTGAAGAAGCTAGATTGGCTTGCCTCACAATAGATACTGCGATGCGTCATTTAGACGAAGTTTCTACAACGTTATCGTCTAAAAAGTCTATTTTAATTGGTGACTTATTGAGCGCACATTTTTATACATTATTAGCAAAGTTAAACGCTCCAACTTATCAAAAAGAAATAAGTGCAGCAATCGTTGAAGTGAATGAAATGAAGTCGTCAATACATCACGATGCACTTACTAAAGAGAACATCAGTCAATATATATTAAAAGTTGAAAACCTATTTCCACTTATTACAATTCAACATTTTGCTCCTGATGCCAATCTTGAATTACTCAATGATAAATTATTAGCGAACTTAGCTAAAAAACATCCTTCTTATTTAAGTAAATTTTCTAAAAATGAATTAATTACATTTTTAGGTGAAATAAAGACTGAAATACATTCAAAAAAGAGGTAATTAACTATGGCAGATAATAAAGCAAAAAAAGAACAAGTACATGACGTTTTTCAAAATATTTCTGGCAAATACGATCGCCTAAATAATATTATTAGCTTTGAGCAACATAAGACTTGGAGAAAACGGGTTATGAAAGAAATGAACGTTAAACCTGGTAGTAAAGCTTTAGACGTATGTTGTGGTACTGCTGATTGGTCTATCTCACTCAGTAAGGCTGTAGGACCCACAGGCGAAGTCATTGGTGTAGATTTCAGTGAAAACATGCTCGAAGTCGGCAAAGGTAAAACACAAGATATGCATAATATACAACTTGTGCATGGCGATGCTATGAATCTACCATTTGAAGACAATGAATTTGATTATGTAACGATTGGGTTTGGTTTACGTAATGTACCTGACTATTTAGCTACACTTAAAGAATTATACAGAGTGCTTAAACCAGGTGGTATGGTTGTCTGTTTAGAAACTAGCCAACCTACAACACCAGTATTCAAACAAGGTTATAAACTCTATTTTAAATTTATAATGCCTATTTTCGGTAAAATTTTTGCAAAATCTAAAGATGAGTATGAATGGTTACAACAATCTACTTTTGATTTTCCAGATAAAGAAAAGTTAAAACGTCTGTTTACTCAAGCAGGTTTCAGTAATATAAAAATACGTAGCTTTACAGGTGGCGTTGCAGCGATGCACCTTGGCTATAAATAAAAATGAATCAACCAAAGGTGATTAACGTGTCAAAGTTAAACATGAATAGTGAAATAAAGAAAATCGAAAAGCGATTAGAACAATCTCTTATAAGCAATGATAAAGTACTAGAAGATGCTTCTTATCATTTGTTTTCTTCAGGTGGTAAACGCGTTAGACCTGCCTTTGTAATTTTAAGTAGCCAGTTTGGTAAAGAAATGAATGAGGATGTTTATCGTGTAGCTGTTGCCCTTGAATTAATTCATATGGCAACTTTAGTTCACGATGATGTCGTAGATAAGAGTGATAAACGTCGAGGAAGCTTGACTATAGCTAAAAAGTGGGATCAAAATACTGCTATTCTTGCCGGTAACTTTTTACTTGCATCAGCGCTTGAACATATTTCAAGCATTGAAGATAACCGTATTCATTCGGTGATTTCAAATGCCATCGTTGAAGTATGTATGGGGGAGCTATTTCAATTTCAAGATCAATTTAATGGTTATCAAACAATCACGAGTTATTTGCGCAGAATTAATCGCAAAACAGCATTACTGATACAATTATCTACAGAAGCAGGTGCGATTGCTTCTGGTGCTGATTTGAAAACAGTTCATAATTTAAAAATGATTGGTCATTATATTGGCATGAGTTTTCAAATTGTTGATGATATCCTCGATTTTACAAGTACAGAAAAAAAATTAGGGAAACCAGTTGGTAGTGATTTAATGAATGGTCATATCACTTTACCTGTATTATTAGAAATGAGAAAGCACCCAGAGTTTAAAGCACAAATACAACAACTTACTCCAGATGCAGATCAAGAGACGTTTGACTATTGTATCCAGCGCATTCAATCATCTGATGTTATACAAGAATCACAAGTAATCAGTGATAGATATTTAGAAAAAGCATTAAACCTACTTGATCAATTGGAAAGCGAAGCTGCTAAACCTTTATTTAAGAAATTAATTAAAAAAGTGGGGAAAAGAAATTTATAATTGTATGAAAAGCATTGAAAGCGCTTTAATTACCTGTTAATATATTAATGTATCTCAAAACATAATATTTTATTGATACATAGTCATGTACATTATTACTGTACAATTGATACATAACAAACAGGGGGATTCACACATTATGGAAAGAACATTTCTAATGATCAAACCAGACGCGGTACAACGCAATTTGGTAGGAGAAATCATTTCTCGTATTGAACGTAAAGGACTAAAACTTGTAGGCGGTAAATTTATGACTGTACCACAGTCACTTGCAGAAGAACATTATGCAGAACACACAGATAAACCGTTCTATAACAAATTGATTGACTTCATCACTTCTGCACCAGTTTTCGCTATGGTAGTTGAAGGTGAAGATGCAGTAAATATTTCGCGTCATATTATTGGTAAAACTAATCCATCTGAAGCTACACCAGGCACTATTAGAGGAGACTTAGGTTTAACTGTAGGTAGAAACATTATTCATGGTTCAGACTCGGTAGAATCAGCTAAAAAAGAAATTAACCTTTGGTTTAAAGCTGAAGAATTAAGTGATTATACTGGATCACGTGAAGCATGGTTATACGAATAACGTTAATTTCAATAAATCATAGGCTTTATGAAATGAATTATTAAAATAAAAAAAGCTAACTGAAAAATTCAGTTAGCTTTTTTTATTTTATGTTTAACATTTATTTATACAATATACTTAGTATAGTGTATAAAATATTCTTCTAATATATATAATGTTGTAGATGGAGAGTAAGAAATCAAATTTAACCTTTGCTTTCTTTTCCTCCTATTTAATAGATAATATTGGAAAATGTTAATATTTCTATATAAAATCTAAAGTTATTACTATAAAAAATATTCAAATGTTACACTTAAAACATGGAAGTTTTCATAAGATTCAATATTTGTAAATTTTTCTGTTAATTTGAACAATTGAATGTGATAAGATATAGAGAATATTATAATTTAAAGTACTAAAGGAACGGAGTGGGAAAAGTATGAGATATTTAACTTCTGGTGAATCACATGGACCACAGTTAACTGTAATTATTGAAGGTGTACCAGCAAATCTAGAAATCAACGTAGCAGATATTAATGAAGAAATGTTTAAGCGACAAGGTGGATACGGCAGAGGTCGTCGTATGCAAATTGAAAAGGATGCAGTTGAAATTGTTTCAGGAGTGCGTAATGGCTATACTTTAGGTAGTCCAATCACATTGATTGTTACAAATGATGACTTTACACATTGGAAGAAAATCATGGGTGCTGATCCAATAAGTGAAGAAGATCAAGACAATATGAAACGTGTAATTACTAAACCACGCCCTGGCCACGCTGATTTAATTGGTGGTATGAAATACAATCATAGAGATTTAAGAAACGTGTTAGAACGTTCTTCAGCAAGAGAAACGGCTGCACGTGTTGCAGTAGGTGCAGTTTCTAAAATTTTATTAAAACAATTAGATATTAACTTTTATAGTAGAGTGGTTGAAATTGGTGGCATCAAAGATGATATCGAATATGATCTTGAAACGATTAAAGCTAATATTGATAAAAATGATGTTCGTGTTGTAAATGATGAGATAGCCCAAGAAATTCGCGATAAAATTGACTCAGCTAAAAAAGCAGGCGATACAATCGGCGGTGTAGTTCAAACAATTGTCGAAGGCTTACCAGTAGGTATTGGTAGTTATGTACATTACGATCGTAAACTTGATGGTAGAATTGCCCAAGGCGTTGTAAGTATTAATGCATTTAAAGGGGTAAGCTTTGGTGAAGGGTTCAAAGCAGCTGAAAAACCAGGCAGTGAAATTCAAGATGAAATCTTGTATGATACTACAAATGGTTACTACAGAGGTTCAAATCATTTAGGTGGATTCGAAGGTGGTATGTCTAATGGTATGCCTATCGTGGTTAATGGTGTAATGAAACCAATCCCAACACTTTACAAACCACTAAACTCCGTTGATATTAATACAAAAGAATCATTTAAAGCATCTATTGAGCGTTCTGACAGCTGTGCTGTACCCGCAGCAAGTGTTGTAGTTGAGAATGTTGTAGCATTTGAAATTGCAAAAGCATTACTTGAAGAATTTCAAAGTAATCATATAGAGCAGTTAAAATCACAAATAGATGAGCGTCGTTTATTAAATATAGAATACTAAGTAGCAATTTAAAATTTATGAAGTGACTAGGTGAGCATATGAAATTAGAAACTACTTATACATCCAATAACTATCCAATTATTGTAGAACACCATGCATTAGATCAATTACATCAATATATAAATGATTATAAAGATGTTGTGTTGGTAGTTGATGAAACGGTAAATAATAATTGGAATGAAAAGATAGATTTTATCAGTTCTGAATATGGCGCACATAAACTTATCATTCCTTCTGGTGAAACGACAAAATCGTTAGCCTTTTATGAAGAAACGATTGAAGTATTACTCAGTAAACAATTAACACGTGATACTTGTTTAATCGCAGTTGGCGGTGGCGCTACTGGCGATTTTACAGGATTCCTTGCTGCAACCTTATTAAGAGGTGTAGATTTTATTCAAGTACCAACGACTATTCTTGCACATGATTCAAGTGTAGGAGGCAAGGTAGGTATTAATTCTAAACATGGTAAGAATTTAATAGGCGCCTTTTATAGACCTAATGCCGTTATTTATGATTTGAACTTTCTAACAACTTTACCCTATGGAGAAATTTTAAGTGGGTATGCAGAAGTTTATAAACATGCCTTATTGAGTGACATGGAAGCTGTACAAAATATTGAAACACAATACTCTGATCAGCCAGCACTCGCTTCGTTAAATGAAATTGAATATTATTTATTTAAAGGTATCCAAACGAAATTAAATATTATCGTCAAAGATGAAAAAGAATCCAATGTCCGTAAATTTTTAAATTTAGGTCACACATTTGGACATGCAGTTGAATACAACTTTAAAATCCCTCATGGCCATGCAGTGATGATAGGCATTATTTATCAATTTATTGTTGCTAATAAAGTTTTAAATAGAGATTTTGATATATCTCATTATTTTAATTATTTAGTCTCGTTAAATTACCCATTAGATATCATTAATGAATTTGAGTTTGAAACCTTATATCAACTCATGTTAAAAGATAAGAAAAATGATCAACAAGGGATTCAAATGGTATTATTGGATGGCATTGGCAATCCTGTGGTAAAACACATAGATAAGCCAACACTTCTACATGCATTCACAGATTTCCTAACATATTTTAAAAAGTAGGTGGATTTTTTGACAAACAGTAAAACAATTGATATTAACGGACCATTGATTGGTGAAATAGAAGTACCAGGAGATAAATCTATGACACATAGAGCCATTATGTTAGGTTCTCTTGCATCTGGCACCTCTACAATATATAAACCACTTCTTGGTGAAGATTGCCTGAATACAGTGGAAATTTTCCAACAATTAGGTGTTGAAATTACTGTTGGCGAAGATAAAATAGAAATTAATTCTCCTGGGTATAAACACTTCAAAACGCCTCATCAAGTACTTTATACAGGTAATTCTGGTACAACGACACGTTTGGTGGCTGGTCTGTTAAGTGGTTTAGGCATCGAAACTGTTATTTCAGGTGATGAATCTATTGGTAAAAGACCGATGGACAGAATTATGAAACCTTTAAGCTTAATGAACGCTAATATAACAGGCGTCGATAATAATTACACACCGCTAATCATTAAACCTGCACAAATTAACGGCATGTCTTATCAAATGGAAGTTGCGAGCGCACAAGTGAAAAGTGCAATTTTATTCGCCAGTTTGTTTGCAGAAGAGCCAACAACTGTTAAAGAAATAGGTACAACACGCAATCATACAGAAACGATGTTCCAACATTTCCATATTCCTATTACTACTGATGGGAAAACGATAGAAATGCCAAAACGAGGAATCGAACATATTCAATCCGTAGATTTTCATGTGCCAGGTGATATTTCTTCAGCAGCATATTTTATAGTGGCGGGCTTGATAACGAAAGACAGTGATATTACAATTCACAATGTTGGCATAAACCCAACACGTTCAGGTATTATAGATATCGTGAAACAAATGGAAGGGAACATTACGCTATTCAATCAAACAGATGGTCCAGAACCAACTGCTTCAATCCGCATACAATATTCACCTGATATGAAACCACTCCAAATTGATGGAGATTTAGTGCCAAGAGCAATTGACGAAATCCCAATTGTAGCATTACTATGTTCACAAGCTGAAGGTACAAGTATTGTAAAAGATGCAGAAGAATTGAAAGTTAAAGAAACAAATCGTATTGATACGACTGCGAATATGCTAAATTTATTAGGATTTATGTTACAACCAACAAGTGATGGTATGATTATACATCCTTCAACTTTGAAGCAAACAGCAACAGTCGATAGCTTTACTGATCATCGTATAGGTATGATGCTTGCTATTTCATCATTATTAACAGATGAATCGTTAACTATTAATCAATTTGATGCTGTAAATGTTTCTTTCCCAGGTTTCTTAACGAAGTTAAAACAATTAGAAAAAGAGGGATAAAAGTATGGAAGATATCTATAAACTCATAGACGATATCAACTTACAAAAATTAGATAACTTAGACACTCGTGTGAATGAAGCATTAAGTTCTCCAAAGGACGATGCACTTTTTATACTTGGTGAAACGTTATATAATTACGGTTTAATGCCTCAAGGGCTTGAAGTATTCCGTACGTTATACCATAAATATCCTGATGAAAGTGAACTACTTATCTACTTCATCGAAGGTTTAATGGCTGAGAATCAAACTGATGAAGCTTTAGAATATTTAAACCAAGTTGAATTATCAACTGAACGTTTAATGTTAGAAGCTGATTTATATCAACAATTAAATATGTTAGAAGTTGCGATAGATAAATTAGTCGACGCCATAGATATAGAACCAAATGATCCAATTATACACTATGCACTTGCTGAATTATTGTATTTTGACGGACAATACTTACGTGCAGTTTCTGAATACGAAACTGTGCTTGAAACAGGCGAATATCAAGTGAATGGCACAAATTTATTTTCTCGCTTAGCAGATTGTAGTTTGCAAAGTGGAAACTACAGTGATGCGATTAAAATGTTCGATGAAATCAATGAAGAAGAAATGGTTTCTGAAGATTACTTTAAAAAAGCGATTGCTTATGAAAAAAATGAGCTCTCTCAAGAAGCAATTAATTTAGTTCAAACACTATTATCTAAAGATCCTGACTTCTTACAAGGCTATTTTTATCTGCAACAACTTTATGAAAATGAACATAACCATGCAGAAGCCATTGAAATTGGTAAAGAAGGCTTGAGATTAAGTCAATTTTATAAAGAGTTGATGGTATCAACAGGCAGTATAGCAATTGAACATGGCGATGCTAATGAAGGTGTACAATTATTATTGCAAGCCTTAGAAGTTGATAATGCTTACCAAGAACCACTTTTAATCCTAAGTGATTTATATAGACAAGAAGAAGACTACGAGGCACTTATAGCATTATTGAAATATGTTGATGAAGAAGATTTAGATCCCGTGTTTATGTGGCATTTAGCATTTGCGTTAGGACAAGAGGAACGTGACAAAGAAGCACAACATTTCTTTGAATTAGCATATCCAACATTGCACACGCAATCTGCGTTTCTAAGTGATTATTATTTCTATCTAGTTGAAATCGGACAAATTGAACAAGCAAAAACAATGCTAAATCAATTACTGGAATTAGATCCAAGCAATGAAACATGGCATGATGAAGCAGAAAGATTATTATCTTTCTAGTCAAGGAAGGTGAGTAAGATGAGTAATACCCTACAACAAGTGAAAGCTAATTTCATTGAATATCTGCTTTTTCAATATCAGTTTAAATCTAGGATTAGTGTGTGGGTATTAAACTTAATTAAGTCTTCACCTGAGTTACTACAACAAATTCATTTTGTGGATGAACTCATTTCCGATCATCATATTTTGGAAATTGCTATGGAAGATACTGATCAACAAGGAATCAGGTTTACACTTAAAAACCAGCAGTTGATTAATAGTGATGAAATCTTCAATTATATAGCAAATGATGCTGTATCTTTTGATATCAAACTGCATTTTAGCAAAGCACAATCTCGAGAGACTCGTTTAGATGAATTATTATTAATGCAATTGTTACATTCACCATACTATGCTATGTATATGCAAGACATCTATAGTATCCCGCTCTCAAAGCAAAGTGAGTCCTCTATTATCACGCATTTACAAGATAATATTGATTTAAGTTTACAATTGCATGATAAAGCACTGTTTTATCAATTAACTCAAATCCTTAATACTTTTGAGTTAAGAAATGTAAATAAAACAATGAAGGATTGACCTTATGAATATAAAATCTTTATGGCATTTACTCATTTATAATAAAGGTGTACTTTACTTTCTGCTTATTTGTAATTTATTAGGCACGATATATGGTTATATATGGTATGGTAGTCAACTGAGTGTATCGAGTTGGCAGTTCATACCGTTTGTGCCAGACAGTCCAACCGCTTCATTATTTTTATGTATTGCATTAATTGGACTTATCGCAGGTAAGAACTTACCAATTATTGAAGCTTTAGCTTTTGTATCGCTGATAAAATATGGTGTATGGGCAGTTATTATGAACATCATTATGTTTATACAATACGACTCAGTTACAATTATTGGCTGTATGCTTATATTTTCTCACGGTATTATGGCTATAGAGGCATTTTTCTTTTACCCAAGATTTAAAATCACTATTCTTGCTTTTACTATTGCTGTGATATGGGTATTCCATAATGACATTATTGATTATGTATTTATGCAATATCCTTACTATGATTTCATTGCTAACCATGTTGAAGGTATTGCTTACCTCGCGTTTTGGTTAAGTGTCATACCTTTAGTGCTATATTTAAATTTAACTCGATTTAAAAAGGATAAAATATTTGACCATCATTAACGTTCACAGTAAAATGTTTATAAAGGAGTGAGGATTTTTGTCTTTTATCTATATGATTATATACTTTGTTATTCTAATGGTATTGCCTTTATGGGCGCAGCACAAAGTTAAGTCTAATTATGAAAAATATTCACAAGTAAGATCGACAAGTGGTAAGACAGGTCAAGAAGTTGCTATAGAAATACTTCATGCAAACGGCATTTATGATGTTGATGTCGTTGAAGGAAAAGGGTTCTTAACAGATCATTACGACCCTAGAAAAAAAGTTCTCGTGTTATCACCAGCTAACTTCAGTAGACCTTCAGTTGCTGGTACAGCAATTGCAGCCCACGAAGTTGGTCATGCGATACAACACGCAGAAGGTTATTTCTTCTTAAGATTCAGAACATCTTTAGTACCACTAGCTAACGTAGGTAGTTCAGTTGGTTACTTAGCAGTATTTGCAGGTATTATTTTAACTACTATGCAAAGTACTTTAGGTTCTACAGCATTATGGATTGGAATTGCATTCATGTCTCTTGCAGTATTATTCTCAATTGTTACACTACCAGTTGAATTTAACGCAAGTAGTAGAGCTATGAAACAAATAAAAAGCTTAGACATTGTTAATGAAAAAGAACACCGCCATGCTAAAAAAGTACTTACAGCAGCGGCAATGACTTATGTTGCTTCAACTGCAGTTGCATTAGCAGAGCTTGCAAGATTTATTCTTATTGCTAGATCAAGTGAATAATAATATAAATAAGGTTGAGACATATAATTATGTCTCAACCTTATTTTTTTTAGTGATCTTCGCAGGAGTGGGACGACGAAATCTTATTAGAAAAATTAGATTTCTGTCTTGCTTCCATTTTTGTTTAAACTGACATTTTTATTATTTCGGATTTAAATCTCACCAAAAAACACATCTAAGCAAAAATATTAATTTACTCACTTTTAAAAAGAAGTGGTTACTACTTAATTACGTGTAATAATGAAATAAACAAATTAAAACGATTATAGTCAAATAGTAAATAATATAACGGTTAACTATTGCAGGAATAATGCATGAAGCCTAAAATTAGTCTATACTATATAAGAAACCGTTAGAATGTGAGGCGTATATGATGAAGACTATGAAAAATATGCAAACTGAAGTGGATGACTATATTGGTCAATTTAAAACAGGGTATTTCTCTCCCTTAGCTAATCTTGCGCGATTAACTGAAGAAGTTGGTGAACTGGCAAGAGAGATTAATCACTACCATGGTGAGAAAAAGAAAAAAGAGACAGAAGACGAAAATACAATTAAAGCAGAACTAGGTGATAATTTATTCGTTTTATTATGTATTGCCAATTCTTTAGATATTGATATGACAGAAAGCTTTGATGAAACAATGAAAAAATTTAATACACGTGATAAAGATCGTTTTGAACGAAAATAATTTAATTTGAAATAGAAAGGGTGTCCCACCTTATGAAAATAGGCATTACTTGTTACCCATCTATGGGTGGTTCTGGAATCATCGCCACTGAATTAGGCATAAAACTTGCTGAACGTGGGCATGACATCCATTTTATTACATCTAATATACCTTTTAGAATACGCAAGCCATTACCAAATATCACGTTTCATCAAGTTGAAGTCAATCAGTATGCTGTTTTTCAGTATGCTCCTTATGACATAACTTTAAGTACTAAAATTGCTGAGGTTATCAATGAGTATGATTTAGATTTGTTACATATGCACTATGCAGTCCCTCATGCAGTTTGTGGTATTTTAGCAAAACACATGTCCAAAAAAGACATTAAAATTATGACTACATTGCATGGGACTGATATAACTGTACTAGGTTATGACCATTCTTTAAAAAACGCAATTAAATTTGGTATAGAAGAAAGCGATATGGTGACGAGTGTAAGCCAGTCACTCGCAAAACAAACTAATGATATCATTGAAACAGATAAAGAAATTATTCCAATATATAATTTTGTTCGGGAAAATGAATTTCCAACAAAACCCGATGTACAAACTGAAGAAGATGAACGATTAAAAGCTTGTTATGGAATTAAACCAGAAGAGAAAGTTTTAATTCATGTTTCAAACTTCAGAAGTGTAAAACGTATTGATACAATTATCGATACATTTGCAAAAGTACATAAATCTATGCCGTCAAAATTATTATTATTAGGCGATGGTCCAGAATTAATGGATATGAAACAAAAAGCACGTGATCTAAATATTGAAGATGAAGTTCTTTTTTTAGGAAAACAAAATTGGGTTAGTGAATTTTATCAAATTTCAGACTTAGTCTTACTACTAAGTGAAAAAGAAAGTTTTGGTCTAACACTACTTGAAGCAATGAAATCCGGAGTAGTGCCAATTGGATCTACGGCTGGTGGAATTAAAGAAGTCATTAAACATGAAGATACTGGTTTTTTAGTAGATGTAGGTGATAGTACAAGCGCAAGTGAGTATGCCTTAAAATTACTCACAGATGCAAAGCTTTATAAAACAATGCAAACACAAATGCTAGCAGACGTCTCAGAACGCTTTTCGTCTGACTTAATTGCAGATCAATATGAGTATTACTACAAAAAAATGTTAGAGGGTAACAATGACTAAAACATTATTCGAAGCGGCAAAACCAATTTTAGAAACTTTACAAAAACATCAGTACCAAGCATTTTATGTTGGTGGGGCAGTTAGAGATTACTTAATGCAAAAATCAATTCATGATATCGATATTACGACTAGTGCCACACCAGATGAAATTGAAGCAGTATTTGATAAGACCATTCCTATTGGTAGGGAACATGGTACGATTAATGTCGTCTATAATGGCGATCAATATGAAGTGACAACTTTTCGTGCTGAAGGTGAGTATGATGATCATCGTAGACCTAATGAAGTCTTTTTTGTAAGAGACTTATACGAAGACGTAAAACGAAGAGATTTTACAATGAATGCCATTGCTATGGATGTGAATTATCAAATCCATGATTACTTTGATGGACTAAAAGATATAGAACAGCGATTAATCAAGACAGTTGGAGATCCAGCAGAACGATTTAACGAAGATGCATTACGTATTATTAGAGGTTTGCGCTTTCAATCACAACTTGGGTTTACGTTGGAGAAAGCTACATTTAATGCTATGCATGCCCATATATCAGATATTGCGCATTTATCTATTGAACGTATCGTAATTGAACTTAAAAAATTAACATTAGGTCAATATGTGGCCCAAAGTTTCAATAATTTAAAGTACTTTAATGCATTTAATTATATACCATTTTTTAAAAGTTTTGACTTATCAAAATTCATATTAGAAGAATCAATATCATTATCAATGTTAATTGCATTCTTAAAAGCACAACAACCCGATGTTGACACACAGCTGTCAGATTTGAAAATTAGCAACAATGAAAAGAAATATATCACTAGACTCGAACGCATGTTACAACAAATGCCAGAAATCCAAAGCAAACAAAGTTTGAAGTTATTTGTTTATGATTTCGGAAAAGAAGATATACTACAAGTACTAAGTTATGAACGTATGCTCAATAGTAATAATATTATAAAAGTATCTCCATTGATTTTTAATGCAGCTTCCATCAATGAAATTAGCCAAAAGTTACCAATTTCATCAAGAAAAGAAATGGATATAAATGGTAAAGATATATTACAAGTATTAGATAAACCAAGTGGTGCATGGCTTAAACCCATATTACGTCAAGTTGAATGTGCCATACTATCAGGTGAGGTCAAAAACTTTAAACCAGAACTGCTAAAGTGGGTGAAAACACATGTCCAAGTATAGTAAAGATGTTGTTCAAATGTTATATCAGCACCAACCTGATTACATATCGGGTCAATTTATAGCAGAACAATTAAGCATTTCACGTACAGCTGTAAAAAAAGTAATAGATCAACTTAAATTAGAAGGGTGTCAGATTGAATCAGTGAATCATAAAGGGCATCGCTTAATCCAATTACCTGATAAATGGTATAGTGGCATTGTATTACCAATGCTAATAGCACAAAATGTATTTGATCATGTTGAAATATTAGAAAGTATTAATTCAACTCAATTACTGGCTAAACAAAAATTAGTAGGTAATACAAACACCTTTCTTATTTTAAGTGACGAACAAACACAAGGTAAAGGCCGATTCAATAGGCCTTGGTCCTCTTCCAAAGGAAAGGGCTTGTGGATGTCGATTGTTTTAAGACCTGATGTACCTTTTGAAATGATAACAAAATTTAATTTATTTATGGCTCTAGGCATAAGAGATGCGATACAACAGTTCAGTATCGATCCGGTTACCATTAAATGGCCAAATGATATTTATATAAATAAACAAAAAGTTTGTGGCTTTTTGACAGAAATGGTTGCGAATAGTGATGGTATTGAAGCGGTTATTTGCGGCATTGGTATTAATATGAACCATTTACAAGAAGATTTTAGTAATGAACTACAACAAAAAGCTACAAGTGTCCGCATTCATGCTGACGAAAAAATTAACCGCTACTATTTTTTACAATCGCTTGTAAGTCATATTGAATATCGATATAAACAATTTCTTGCAGAACCATTTTTAACTATTCGAGACGAATACATAGCAGCCTCGAATATTTGGAATAAAACATTAAGATTTACCGAGAATGGTAGACAATTCCACGGAGAAGCGCTCGATATTGATGAAGATGGTTTTTTACTTGTATTGGATGAAGAAAACAATCGACATCGTTTAATCAGTGCAGATATAGAATTTTAACCTCGTTGAAAGGAGGAATGAGAATGACAAAACCGTGTTATGCCGTTATGGATTTAGAAACAACAGGAAACCAATTAGACTATGATGAAATCATTCAAATAGGTATTACTTTTGTTCGTGAAAATAAAATAATCGGCACGTACCATTCAATGATTAAAACAGATTTAGAAATTCCTCCTTTTATACAAGCATTAACATCAATAGAAGAAGCAATGTTAAATCAAGCACCATATTTCCATGAAATAGCTGAAGATATTTATAAACAAATTGATGGTTGTATCTTCGTGGCACACAATGTTGCTTTTGATTTGAACTTTATAAAAAAATCTTTTAAAAATTGTGATATCAACTATCGTCCCAAAAAAGTAATGGATACGTTAGAATTATTTAAAGTCGCTTTTCCAACAGATAAAAGTTACCAGTTAAGTGAGTTAGCAGAAGCACATGGTATTGTTCTAAATAACGCACACCGTGCTGACGAAGATGCTGCTACAACAGCGCAACTTATGATACTCGCATTTGAGAAATTCGAAATGTTGCCTTTAGATACTTTGAAACAACTATATTATTTAAGTAAGAATTTAAAATATGATTTACATGATATTTTATTTGAGATGGTACGTAATCATAAAGATAAGCCACTAGAGGATGTTTATGACCAATTCGAACAAATTATTTATAAAAAACAAAAAGATTTCAAAGCACCAACAGTAGATTTTGATGGCACTTTGAAAGATTTATATACCTTGATTACTAAGGAACTTAATTTGACCTATCGACCACAACAATTATATCTTTCAGAGATTATTTTAGAACAGTTAATGAATAGTGAAAAAGCAATGATTGAAGCACCACTTGGAAGTGGCAAGTCATTTGCGTATTTACTCGCTTCTTTAATGTATAACATTGAAACTGGTAAACACGTAATGATTTCAACTAATACTAAATTATTACAAAACCAATTATTGGAAAAAGATATACCTGCGCTTAAACAAGCTTTAGATTTCAAAATAAATGCTACTTTAATAAAAAGTAAACGTGATTATATTTCATTAGGTTTAATCAGCCAAATCTTGAAAGAAGAAGCCAGTAATTATGAAGTCGGTATATTAAAAATGCAATTATTAATTTGGATTACCGAAACAGACACAGGTGATATTCAAGAGCTAGACTTAAAGGGCGGACAAAAAATGTATTTCGAACAAAAGCTAGAGACTTATGTACCTGTTCGAAATGATATACATTACTTCAACTTCATTAAACGAAATGCTCAAAATATTCAAATTGGTATTACAAATCATGCCCATTTAATACATGCTGCACATGATAATTCTATTTATCAATTATTTGATGATTGCATTATCGACGAAGCACATCGCTTGCCTGACTATGCTTTAAGCCAAGTAACCAATGAATTGAGTTATTCTGATATCAAATATCAACTCGGCTTAATTGGTAAGACAGAAAATGATAAACTGCTTAAATCTATCGATCATTTAGAACAACAAAGAATACTTGAAAAATTAGACATACCACCTATAGATGTTTTCGGGTTAAAAACAACAGTCAATGAGATACATGATTTAAATGAACAATTATTCACTACTATTTTTGAAATCATTCAAAGTTCTGAAGTGCATGACGATGAAGTTCACAAGCTCCATTTTGTCTATCATTTTGACGTTGCACCAATTTTGAACGATTTACATTCAATTATTCATAAACTCAATATGACTTTAGAATTCTTCAATGGTATGAGTCACAAAACAATCAAGTCTGTGCGCAAACAAATACTTTATATTAATGATCGTTTTAAAGAAATTGAGCACAGTTTAAAAAATAATCACACAAGTTATTTATCAATTAAAAATATAAATCAAAAATCAACAATTAGACTTAATGTCAAAGACTATGATGTTAAAGAAATATTAACGACACAAGTATTAGATAAATTTAAATCACTTACATTTATTTCAGGCACATTAACGTTTAACCATTCATTTGAAAATTTCAAACATTGGTTTAATAAAGATATCGTCTTTAACACGTATGAGATTGATTCGAAGGTAATGTCACCAAACCAAACTACCGTATTCATACCTAATGATGTGGCTTCATATAATTATAAAAGTATTGATGATTATGTGAGTTCTATCGTTAATTACGTGATTGAGTATATTAACATTGTAGAGTCTAAATGTTTAATACTATTTACAAGTTATAAAATGATGCATATGGTTCAAGAGTTATTAAATGAATTGCCGGAATTTGAAGACTATGTCGTTTTGACACAACAGCAAAATCAAAACTATAAGATTGTTCAACAATTTAATAGTTTTAATAAAGCAATCTTACTTGGCACAGGTACATTTTTTGAAGGCTTTGACTTTCAATCTAATGGCATAAAATGCGTCATGATTGCTAAGTTACCTTTTATGAATCAAAACAATACAAAATATTGGTTAATGGAATCTGAGTTTACTTCTACATTCAAAGATTATGTATTACCTGATGCTGTAACGCGTTTCAGACAGGGTCTAGGTAGATTGATACGTAGTGAAAATGATAAAGGCATTATCGTATCCTTTGATGATCGCTTAATTCGTAGTAATTACAAAGAATTTTTTGAACAATCGTTAGAGAGTTACCGTCAAAATAAAGGTGATATCAAACAATTTTCAAGCATACTCAAGAAATTAAAAAAAGAAGACAAACGTAATCAATAAACTCAGCACCCACAACTAGAACTTATACATCTATTTTGTTAAAATATATAAGGATAAAGAAAAGAAGACTACAATATTATTAGGAGACTGGCTATGAAGACAACGATTAAAGAAGCTAAACAATATCTTAACCAAGAAGTTACTATTGGCGCTTGGTTAACTAATAAACGTTCAAGTGGGAAAATAGCATTCCTACAATTAAGAGATGGTACAGGCTTTATGCAAGGCGTCGTAGCAAAAGCAGAAGTAACTGAGGAAACATTTAAATTAGCTAAAGAATTAACACAAGAATCATCTATTTATATTACTGGCGTTATTTCTGAAGATAATCGCTCAGATATTGGTTACGAAATGCAAGTGAAATCAATAGAAGTAATCTCAGAAGCTCATGATTACCCAATTACACCTAAAAGTCATGGTACAGAATTTTTAATGGACCATCGTCATTTGTGGTTACGTTCTAAAAAACAACATGCTGTAATGAAAATTAGAAACGAGATTATTCGTGCAACTTATGCATTCTTTAATGACAATGGTTTCACAAAAATTGATCCACCTATTTTAACAGCAAGTGCACCTGAAGGCACAAGTGAGCTATTCCATACAAAATACTTTGATGAAGACGCGTTCTTATCACAAAGTGGACAGCTTTATATGGAAGCTGCTGCAATGGCTCACGGTAGAGTGTTCTCATTTGGTCCAACATTCCGTGCTGAAAAATCTAAAACACGTCGTCATTTAATTGAATTCTGGATGATTGAACCTGAAATGGCTTTTTGTGAACATGCACAAAGTTTAGAAGTTCAAGAACAATATGTGACATATGTGATTCAATCTGTATTGACAAATTGTAAACTTGAACTTAATGTATTAGAACGTGATACATCTAAACTTGAAAAAGTAACTACACCATTCCCACGTATTACATACGATGATGCTGTAGTATTCTTAAAAGAACAAGGTTTTGACGATATAGAATGGGGCGAAGATTTCGGTTCTCCTCATGAAACGGCTATCGCTAATCATTATGATTTACCAGTGTTTATCACTAACTATCCAACAAAAATCAAACCTTTTTATATGCAACCGAATCCAGAAAATGAAGATACTGTACTATGTGCAGATTTAATTGCACCTGAAGGTTATGGTGAAATTATAGGTGGGTCTGAACGTATTAATGATCTTGACTTACTAGAGCAACGTATTAATGAATATGGCTTAGACGCTGAAAGTTATAGCTATTATTTAGATTTACGTCGTTACGGCAGCGTACCTCATAGTGGTTTTGGTTTAGGCTTAGAAAGAACTGTGGCTTGGTTATCCGGTGTGGATCACGTTCGTGAAACAGCACCATTCCCACGCTTACTTAATCGATTATATCCATAATATTTTAAATAAGATAATAAGATTCACAAACAGCGTCCAGTCCACAAATAATGGCTGGACGTTTTTATAACAATATCAAAGATGGGAGGGGTTAATTTGGATAGAGAACAATTAAAAACGAGACCTATTGTAATTCGAAAAGAACTACTTGATCATTACAATGAATTAGGTTTAAATGAAACAGAGTTAGTGATTTTAATCAAATTATTACATGCCTCTGAAATATCTAATAAACAACCTTCAATTGAAACTTTACAGCAAGGATCTACATTAGATTCAAGAGAAATCACTTCAATCATTCAAACTTTAATACAGCATGGTTTACTAGAGCTTAATGTTAATAAGGACGAAGAAGGCAAGTTCACTGAATATATGAACCTTGACCAATTCTATGATAGGTTAAGTGAAATTATGCAACAAATGAATGAAAAACAAGTCGAACATGAATCTGAGCTAGAGTTCAATACATTATTTCAAAAAATAGAACAAGCGTTTGGCAGACCTTTATCTCCATATGAGATAGAAACATTAAATCAATGGTTAGATATAGATAAACATGATTTAAGTGTCATTCAAGCTGCTTTAAACGAAGCAGAGAGCCAAAATAAAATGAGCTTTAAATATATCGATCGTATTTTACTAAATTGGAAAAAAAATAATGTAAAAACGATTGAAGATTCGAAAAAAATTAGCCGCCAATTTAACCAACCTAAAATGAAACACACAGTTAGTAAGGTCCCTAAATTTGATTGGCTGAATGGGGAGAATCCAAATGGTAAGTAATAAAAAAGCACTTGAAATGGTTGATGTCATAGCTGAAATGTTTCCAAATGCTGAATGTGAACTTGTCCATGACAATGCATTTGAACTTACAATTGCTGTACTCTTATCTGCACAAACAACTGATATTTCTGTAAATAAACTTACGAAACCTTTATTTGAAAAATATAAAACACCAGAAGATTATTTAAGTGTGGATATTTCAGAACTAGAAAATGATATACGTACTATTGGTTTATATAGAAATAAAGCCAAAAATATTCAAAAATTAAGTCAATCGCTTTTAGATAAATTTGATGGTAAGATTCCTCAAACACACGATGAGTTAGAAAGCTTAGCAGGTGTGGGTAGAAAAACGGCCAACGTTGTTATGAGCGTAGCTTTTGGAGAACCTTCATTAGCTGTAGATACACATGTAGAACGTATCTCAAAACGTTTAGGTATATGTCGATGGAAAGATAATGTACGTCAAGTAGAGGATAAATTGTGTACAGTAGTTCCTAGAGAAAGATGGAACAAAACACATCATCAACTCATATTTTTCGGTCGCTATCATTGCTTAGCACGTAAACCGAAATGCGATGTTTGCCCATTATTCGAAGATTGTAGAGAAGGTCAAAAGCGCTATAAGGCAAGTTTGAAAGAGGCATGAACAAAATGATTACAAAAGAAGATTTTACAAAGTTAGAACTGGAATTGGATTCATATGCGAAAGTAAAAAAACTAAAATCACCAGAAGCAAAACAATTGTTAGATCAATACTTTAATTTGATTCAACTTTACTTTCAACAAATTAATGGTATTGAAATTATTGATTTTAAATATTTAGATGAATATGCTATCGTTCCAATGAACTTCGAAGAAAGATATCATTATATGATAGCACGTAAATATCATTTTATGGGTTACAGCCAAATGAAAACATTAAAATCAGAACTTATTAAAATGAACGCATCTTATCAAATTCGTCTAAAAAACAAACATTAAAACAATAAAACAATAAAAACAGTGTAAGCTCTCAAAGTTAGGAAACTTACGCTGTTTTTTTATTCATTATTGTATTTGTTTGATGCATTAATATGTATAAATGTACCTTAACTAAAAACAAAGACCCGATTTCCAATTAATATGGAAACCGGGTCTTTTAAAATTGAAGTCTTGTTATTGTGTACTATTTGAAGTAGCTGTGCCACTTCTATTTGCATTAGTAGTATTTGTACCGTTTGCATTGGTAGTGTTTGTACCACTCGTATTATTGGTATTATTGGTATTTGTGTTACCAGTATTGTTATTACTTGAACTATTACTGTCTGAATCACTATCCGAATCACTATCCGAGTCACTATCTGAGTCACTGTCTGAATCGCTGTTATCGCCTTGACCTTTAGGATCATTATCAGTTGTATTGTCATCAGGTTCACCTTTAACTGATAAATTATCTTTACTGTCTCCGCTAACAGAATCTGGTTTCGTAAAGTCTTCACCATCACGTGGTGAAATAGTAGACATTACATCTTCTAATAGGAATTGAGGATATTCTTGTTCATCACTTCCTACAAAGGAGTTAGTTCCACCTTGTTTAACTTCATTGAATCCCATCCATACAGACATACTGTATTTAGGTGTGAAACCATTAACCCAAACATCTTTAGCAGCATCATCAGGTAAATTATATTGTTGGTAAGTTTGTTGTCCATACGTACCAGTACCTGTTTTAGCGCCTATGTTTACTCCAGAGATGTCGTGTCCATATGCAGAACCATAAGCTTCAAATGTACCTTTTAGCACTTCAGCTAGCATATAAGCAGTAGAATCTTTCATAGCTTTTTTGCTTGTATGGTCATATTCAATGACTTCGCCATCTTGTTTTTCAACTTTTTCAATTGAATGCGCATTGTTGTACTCGCCACCATTTGCAATTGATGCAAATGCTGATGCTAATTGTGTAGGTGAGAACTCAGATGCAGAACCACCTAGTACTTCAGAAGGTCCAATATCTCCTTCATATTCTAATCCTACTTTTTCAGCGAATTCCTTCGGTGCATCATTTCCAGCATTTTCTTTCGTTGATTGCCAAGCTTTTAAGGCAGGGATGTTGAAACTTTGACGTAATGCATCATAAAGTTTAACCGTTCCGTGACTTTCCATGTCATAGTTTCTGAATGTAACACCATCAACTTGGTATTCCTCTTCATCTTTCATAGCATGGTCAGTTGCCCAAGACATGTTTTCAATTGCTGGGCCATAAGATAAGAATGGTTTTAATGACGATCCGGTAGGGTGTGCGTCTGTTGCTAAGTTTCTATCAACGACGTCTTTATAATCTCTACCACCAGATATTGCAACAAGTTCGCCAGTTTCACTATCTACAATAGATGAACCAACTTGTTGATCCTCATTTTTATAGTAGCTACCATTATTAATACGGTCTTGCAATGTTTCTTGAACGTCTTTGTCCATATTTGTATGGATCTTAATACCACTATTTAATACAGATCCTAAATCTTCATCTTTGAACTCTTTATTATTCATAAGTTCTGATTTTACAAAGTTAATATATGAATCATATTCCTTTTTAGAATCATCTTTACTTACTTGTCGCTCTTCATTAGTTCGTTGAACAAGTGTATCTTGTATTTTAGTATCTTGTGCTTTTTCTTTCTCTTCTTTAGAAATCCTATCATGATATTCCATGAGATAAAGCACAGTGTTTTTACGTGATTCCGCTTCTTCAGGATTATCATAAACATTATACGTATTTGGTACTTGTGGTAAACCGGCAAGATATGCTTCCTCAGTTAAAGTCAAATCTTTCAATTCTTTATCAAAGTAATACTTAGCTGCCGCTTTCACACCATAAACACCATCAGAATAATAAATCTTGTTCAAGTACATTTCGAATATTTCATCTTTACTGTACTCTTGTTCTAATCTGTATGATAAGTACGCTTCCTGTGCCTTACGTGCAATAGATTTTTTATCTGTCAAGAATGATCGTTTAACAACTTGTTGTGTTAAGGTCGATGCACCTTGCGAACCAAATCCACCAGTAATGTTTTTGGCAACAGCGCCGAACAGACGTTTATAGTCAAGTGCACCATGACTGTAGAAGCGATTATCTTCTGTAGCTAATACAGCATCCTTCATTCCTTTAGGCACTTCATCTAATTCAACATGTTCACGTCGTTGTCCGTTATCAATTGTTTTCACCAATTCTCCATCTTTATCATAAATCTTAGCTGGGATTGGATCTTGTAATTTTGACTCAGTAAACGCTGGAGCTTTCCAAGCATAATAAGCAAATAACAAGATACCTATTAACGCTAAGACAATGAACGCAATAATAAGAAAGCCAATTATCTTGATTATCGTTCGTTTAATATTCCTATTCTTTTTTTGATCGGACTTACCTTTCTTGTTAGATTGGGAAGTCCTTTTTTTCTCCGTCATACGCGGTCCTCACTTTCATCTAATATCAACTTATCAACAGCTTTGAGGTAATTCAATCGTGGTTGATACTGATAAGGAATATAGTAACCATTTTTTCTTACTTCTTCAACCGTTACCGACTTTTTAATGTTATTCGTATGTCTTTCCCAAAAATATTTAAACTTAGAATAGGGAAGGAGATATACTTCATCAAGCGTTTTAAATCGAATTAATAAAAATACTATCCCATTTTGTTTGAAACAAGACGCCATATGTGAAACTTGGTGTTCATGCATATTACTCAATGGGAAAGAAGTCTTATTTTTCGTTTCTTTCGCTTCAAAGTCAAGGTAATGTCCATTATAAATACCATTATAATCAGTTGTAGACGGCGTTCGGAAATAAGCCTCATTAATTACAGCCTTACTTCTCATAGGATAATGAACATTTACGATTTGAACAGGCGTTGGTTTTTTATGTATAACCGCCATTCCATGGTTCAAATAGTATGTGTTCGACAGTTCGATATCATTTTCAAGCGTCATACCTCTGCCACCATAGTCTATTTTACCCGTTTGACCCTTATGAGTTCGTCCGACTTGAGACTTATTTCTATTAAATGGTTTCCCATTAGGGTAATTCATTGTTTTTCACCACTTTAGTTTGGAAATCAAAAACTTTTTCCATTATACCCGACTTTGGCAAATTTTTCCAAACCTTGAAATATGAATCAATGTATTTACAAATACATCAAGTACATTTTAACGTGCTTTGCATAATTAAACAATATTTGGAACTAATTAAGGCGCTATTATAACATAAATGTAAGACGACGCTTTAGAAATGACGCACATTATCTTTTATGGTAAATTTATTGTGTAGGGGGAAACTTCATGCAACAGTTAATTACGCAATTATTAAATGATGTACAGCTTATGCAAGATAAATATGAATCCGTAAAAGCATCTGGCGAAGATTATGATTTTTATTCTGTTGTCGTCCCATTCACGAACAATATTGATGAATTGCTCACATCCTTTATTCAATATGAAACTCAAATCCTTCAATTGCAATATATGAACAAACAAAAATTTGATTTATTAGTTTCTAATATCGAAGAATTATCTGTGGAATGCCACTTTAAACGCTCAAGCAGAAAATTATTCACAGAAAAATTAAAGGCTGTTCAATATGATTTAAGCTATATTCAAAGAAGTGAGTTGTAGCTATGATAAAAACAGTTTATGTCACAGGCTATAAATCTTATGAACTTAATATTTTCAAAGATGATGCTCCAGAAGTTTCCTATTTAAAAAAATTTATAGCACATAAATTAAATCAATTGATTGAAGAAGGCTTAGAATGGGTATTAATACAAGGACAGATGGGTATAGAGTTATGGACAGCAGAAGTAGTACTTGATTTGAAGGCAACATATCCAGAACTTAAATTGGGTATTATTACGCCATTTTATGGTCACAGCGATAGATGGAACGAACAAAATCAAGCTAAATATCAAAATATCACGCAAAAGGCTGATTTTGTAGATAGTGTGTTTCATTCACCATACGAAGGACCTCATCAATTTAAACAGACAGATCAGTTCATGTTAGATCATACAGATCAAACATTATTAATATATGATGAGGAGCAAGAAGCAAGTCCAAAATTCTTCAAGCAAATGTTAGTTGATTTTATGGAAAAAACAAATTATACTTGTGACATTGTGACGTTCGATGAATTAACTGAGTTCATCAATGATTTACAGTGGTCTCAAGAACAAAGTTTCGAATGAGGTGGGAAAAAATGGCAGATATTTCATTGAAATTATCAGCAAAGGATATTTATGAAAAAGATTTTGAAAAAACTATGACACGTGGTTATAGAAGGGAAGAAGTCGACGCCTTCTTAGACGACATCATAGCGGATTATCAAAAAATGTCAGACTTAGATAGTGAAGTTGTTAAGCTTTCCGAAGAAAACAACAAACTAAAAAAAGAACTTGAAGAACTTAGATTACGTGTAGCGACGTCAAGACCACAAGAAAATAAAAATTTCTCTTCCAACAGTAATGCTGCAACTAAGAGTAATAACAACAATAACAATAATAATGTTGATATTCTAAAAAGAATTTCTAACTTAGAAAAAGCGGTATTTGGAAAATAACACGCTAATGAATAACTATAGTGTGTGCAAATCGTAGATATAGCTTCATCTACATAAAACCAAGTTTTGATTTTATTCAAAACTTGGTTTATTTTGTTTGTTTAGCCGTCTAAAGCATGGTATACTTTCAAAGATGGTGTTTTGGGTGATCGCTATAGCAATATAGAGGAAAGTCCATGCTCACACAATCTGAGATGATTGTAGTGTTCGTGCTTGATGAAAAAATAAGTCAAGGCATTAAATTGACGGCAATGAAATAACCTAAGTCTTATAGATACGGTTAAAATAGTTTGAAAGTGCCACAGTGACGTAGCTTTTATAGAAATATAAAAGGTGGAACGCGGTAAACCCCTCGAGTGAGCAATCCAAATTAGGTAGGAGCACTTATTTAACGGAATTCAACGTATAAATAGGACATGCTTTTAAAAGCATGTAGACAGATGGTTACCACCAGCGTACGAGTGTATCTAGTACACGATTGCAGTACAACGGTACAAAACATGGCTTACAGAAATATCATCACTAGACCCAAGCTCTCCCACATAGGAGAGCTTTTTTAATTTCTAAAGTTATAGAAGGTATTCATTAAACTGAGTTGCATTAGAACTTAGTACAATGTCATATCTATTTAAAAATTTTTTTGATAAAATATAAGTAAATCTTTATTTAAGAAGGAGCAAACTAATGTATCAATTATTAGCCGTATGTCCTATGGGATTAGAAGCAGTTGTGGCGAAAGAAGTTCAAGAATTAGGTTATGAAACAACTGTCGAAAATGGCAGAATATTTTTTGAAGGTGACGAATCTGCAATTGTTAAGTGTAATTTATGGTTACGTACAGCCGACAGAATTAAAATTGTAGTAGGTCAATTTAAAGCCACTACATTTGATGAGTTATTTGAAAAAACAAAGGCCTTACCATGGGAGACAATCGTTGAACAAGATGGTAATTTCCCAGTACAAGGCCGTAGTGTGAAATCAACGTTGTTTAGTGTGCCTGATTGCCAAGCAATTGTAAAAAAAGCAATTGTTGAACGTTTAAGACGTGCGTACCAAGAACGTGGTTGGTTAAATGAAACAGGTGCAAAATACCCAGTAGAAGTTTCAATATTAAAAGATAATGCACTCCTTACAATAGACACTTCTGGTTCAGGGTTGAATAAACGTGGTTACCGTTTAGCTCAAGGTGAAGCACCAATTAAAGAAACACTAGCAGCAAGCTTAATTCGTTTAGCAAATTGGACAGGTGACACGCCGTTAATAGATCCATTCTGTGGTTCAGGCACAATAGCGATAGAAGCTTGCTTAATCGCGCAAAACATTGCTCCTGGATTTAATCGTGATTTTGTTTCTGAAAAATGGGATATGATGCCTGACAATTTATATGATGAAATGAGAGACGAAGCAGACCAACAAGCTAATTACGATAGAAAACTTGAAATTTATGCTTCGGATATCGATCCAGAAATGATAGATATTGCACGCAGAAACGCTGAAGAAGTTGGATTAGCTGATATTATTCAATTTAGCGTGAAAGATGTTAATACACTTACAATAGATACAGATGAGCCAATCGCACTTATAGGCAACCCGCCATATGGTGAACGTATTGGTGACCGTGATGAAGTAAAAGTTATGTATCGCTATATAGGTGAACTAATGCAACAACATCCTCATCTATCAACTTATATTTTGACAAGTAGTACAGAATTTGAACATTTAGTTAACCAAAAGGCAACTAAGCGTAGAAAGTTATTTAATGGATATATTGAATGTACGTATTATCAGTATTGGGGCAAGAGAAAACCTCAAAATTAAAAATTTAATAGAGTGAAAAATAGAAAGAGGTGCATCTTTTGAACACTGAATTTAAAAAGGGAATCGTATTTGCTTTTGGTGCATATATTTTATGGGGTGTTTTACCCGTATATTGGGATTTAATTAGAGAATTAGGCGCATTTGAAATTTTAGCATATAGAATTGTGCTTTCGATGATATTTATGCTATTTGTTGTAGTGTTCACTAAAAATACTGAACCCTTTAAACGAGATGTTCATCAACTCTTTACAAACCCAATTCAACTCATTGCTATTATTGCAGCAGGTTATGTAATTACAATTAACTGGGGCACATTCATATGGGCTGTAGCAAATGGTCACGTACTGCAAACTAGCTTAGGATATTATATTAATCCACTCGTAAGTATTATACTTGCACTCATATTCTTGAAAGAACGTTTTAATAAATTAGAGTGGATCGCAATTGCATTAGCAGTTATAGGTGTGCTCTATATGACATTAAAAATGGGTGTATTCCCAGGTATTTCGCTATTATTAGCAAGTTCGTTTGGTTTATACGGATTAATTAAAAAACTAGTACCGATAGATGCCATTAGCAGTATCACTATAGAATGTATTGCTACTGCTCCAGCAGGCTTTATATATCTGTGGTATATATGGCAACAAGGAAGTTCTTCTCTAGGAGTCAATAGTTCATCATTTTGGCTATTATTTTCAGGGGCGATTACAGCGATCCCGCTAATATTGTTTTCAGCAGGTGCCCGTAGAATTCCATTGTCATTAACCGGCTTCATTCAATACATCGCTCCAACATTGATGTTTGTATTAGGGATATTCTTATTTAAAGAACCATTTAATATTGACCAGTTAGTAACGTTCATATTTATATGGATTGGTATTATTGTCTATAGCGTTTCTCAATACTTTAAAATTAAGAAAGATAAAAACCCTGTAATTCGTTAACAATTTAAGCTTATCATTACAATTAGATCTCTAGATGTTGAGAGACTGGGACATATCACATGTCTCAGTCTCATTTTTTATATCGTCAGTGGCTGATTGAATTGAAAATGTGCTTATATCAAACTATTAAAGAAATACTACTTCATTTATTGTAATCAAGTAGTTCTTATGCAAGCTTCCAGCGATTGTATTACATTTTACAGTCACCTGTGTCGGGCTGACACATACGACGAAATTTTATTAGAAATATTAGATTTCTGTCCCACACCCTTAACATATCTAGAGATTTTACAATTCCACACATTATATGTACAAAAATGCATATTGCTAATATAGCTATGGTGGTTAATCATCAATACATTTTAGTAATCAATTAAGCACTCAGATTGTAATCAAATATATTTTAAGTTTAATATAAGGGTAAAGAGGTTAACTATAGTACTGTGAGTTTAAACAGATTATATGTAATAAGCCTACTTCAGTCTTAGTAATGAAAAGAGACGAAGCAATATTTTTGATTAAATAGCAAAGTTATTAAAAACAATAATATAATATTGGAGTGATTGGATGACAAGAGTATTAATTCTAGGGGCAAATGGTGCAGTTTCTAAAGCAGCTATTAATTCTTTTTTAGAAAACACATCCTATACCTTAAGATTATTTTTAAGAGATGCGAATAGATTACCTGACTTTGCATCAGATAGAATTCGTGTGCGAGAAGGTGACGCTACTAACTTTGATGATGTTAATAGTGCAATGGACGATGTAGATATCGTCTTAGCTAGTTTATCAGGAGACCTTGATAAAGAAGCAGCAACTATTGTAAAAGCAATGCAAACAAATGATGTGAAACGTTTAGTCTTCGTAACATCTTTAGGTATATATAATGAGGTCCCAGGAGAGTTTGGGGAATGGGTTCAACAACAAATAGGTGATAGATTACCTGTTTATAAAGCAGCAGCTGATATTATTGAAAGTTCAGGGCTAGATTATACTATTTTCAGACCAGCATGGTTAACACATACAAATGAAATTGATTATGAAATTACTCAAAAAAATGAATCATTCAAAGGTACAGAAGTATCTAGAAAAAGTGTAGCAGCTGTCGTTGTTAAAATCGCTAAAGATCCAAGTCTTTATTTAAAAGAAAACATAGGTATCAATAAGCCAAATACTGATTACAATAAACCTAAAGGGAGTTAATAATAAGTAGGTATATAAAGACTGAGTAAAACAATAGACAGACTATCAATACTGAAGCGTATATATAGATTAGTTCATCATAAACTACCTTATGCTGGTGTCATTCCAAATTTGTTTGGAGTGACTTTTTTATTACGATTGTTTTATATCATAACAGCACATTTCTATAATCATGCTAAGTGATTATAATACACTACGTACATAACGTAACATTAAGACAAATTATCATTAATACGGAATTAAAAGAAATTTAATTTCACTTACTACCTTTAGACAAACAATAATTTGTTATACAATAAGATTAATTACATACAAGTAATCAAAGGGGATACATATAATGTCTAATACTGAGCAACTCGATATTTTATATAAACTAAAAAAAGAAGTTGAAAAATCAAATAATGGACGTCTTGTCCACATCATCAATCAAGTTATTAAAAAGGTATACTTAGAACAATACACTGCAACTTTTGTAGGCCACTTCTCAGCAGGTAAATCTACTTTAATTAACTTACTCTTAGAAGAAAGTATTTTGCCAAGTTCGCCTGTACCAACAACAAGTAATACGGCTATTGTTTCTGTGTCAGACGAACCAGGAATTATCGCAAACTTAAGCAATCAACAATATACATTATTAAATAATTACGATGAAGTTAAACAAATGAATCGTGAAAACATAGATGTAGAATCTGTAGAAATAAAATTCCCATCAGATAAATTCAAAAAAGGTTTCACGTTACAAGATACACCTGGTGTAGACTCTAATGTTGCAACACACCAATCAAGTACAGAGGAATTTATGTATACGAGTAATGTACTTTTTTATACAGTAGATTACAACCATGTACAGTCAGCTTTAAATTTCCAATTTATGAAACAGTTAAATGCAGCAAATGTGCCAGTGGTATTTGTAATTAATCAAATAGACAAACATAGCGAAGAAGAAATTACTTTCGAGACATTTAAAGATCGTGTAGAGAAATCAATCGCTGAGTGGGAAATCGAATTAGATCAAATATTTTATGTGTCAAAATATGATCATGAGCATAATGAAATTGATACGCTTTCTAATTATTTAATTGAAAAAGACACCCATAGAGAATCTATCGAGGATTATGTGGAACGAATTGTTAAATTTATTACTGATGAACAATTGTCTTATGTTCAATATGAAATTCAAGATATTTTAGATCAACTTGATATTTTCGAAGCGGATTTTGACCAAGCTTATCTCAATTTCCAACAAAATCAAGAGGTCAGTGAAGAAGCCAAGTTATTAAATAACCCTGATGAATTATATGACTTTTTAAAGCAAAAACGTAAAGATATTTTAGATAATGCATATATCATGACGCATGATACTAGAGAAAAAATCAAAATTTATTTAGAAAGTCGTACGAAAAACTTTAAAGTCGGTGGTTTATTTAATAAAAAACAAAAAACATTAGAAGAACAACAAAAGAGATTAACAGCAGTTGTAGAACAACTCCAAGACAAAGTAAATCAAGAAGTCAGACAACCACTAAGAGAAGACATGTCATTTTTAACACGTTTTATAAATTCTTCAGAGGTAAATGACGACATTCTTAATCAACATTATACAGTACACCCAGAACTCATAACTGATTTATATCAAATGCAAATAACAATTAGTAATCAATACGTTTTAACATTTGCAGATGATTTGATGGCTTCACTTAAAAAATTTATTGCAAAAGAATCTGACCCATTATTTAAAAAGGCCATTAAACATTCACAAGCAAATGATATCGGTACAGAACAAGAAGACGATTATAATGATTATGTGAAATTTATGGAAATGCGTAATTTGAGAGAGTCTCTGGAAACACAAAACTATATGCATTATTACATTCATATGGATGACTCTTTAGATAAATTAATAGACCGAACAGAAATCAAATACACAGCACAAGACAATACTGATACTGTCAAGATGAGTAAAAGAAACACAGTTGAGAAACATTACGATAACCCAGATAATACGCAAAACATCAAAAATGCACTTGAATTAATTCAAGATATACCTTTATTCGAACAAACAAAAAAAGACATTGATGATACATTAACAAGATTAGAAAATAAAGTTGTGAAAATAGGGGTCTTTGGTACATTTAGTGCAGGTAAGAGTAGTTTGATTAATGCCTTATTGGGTGGTTCGCACTTAGTCAGTTCACCTAATCCAACCACTGCAGCAATGACTGAATTAACTTATGGACATGAAAGTCAGATTACACTTAAATCATCTGAACAACTTTTAGACGAGTTAAATCAAGTTTTCGAAATTGAAAATAAAGCATTTGATAGTATTGAAACGTTTTTAAGTAAAAATACAGATAAAATCAAAGCAACTTTGGAAAAAAATCAATTGGCTTTTGTGAACGCAGTTGAAAAACATTACAGTATGTATAAACACATGTTAGAAGAAGGTCAAACACATACTATTCCACAAGATGATATTAAAAAATGGAGTGCAGAAGATGAGTATGCAACGTTTGTAAACACAGTACACCTCAAACTACCAATCGATTGGTTAAAAGATAAAATCATCGTTGATTCCCTAGGATTACATTCCAATAATCAACGTCATACAAATGAAACTGAGAAAATACTAACATCTTCAGATTTAATCTTATATGTCAGTTATTTTAATCATTCGTTTACAAACAATGACAAACGCTTTATTGAACATATGAAAGAAATGAATCAATTAAATGAAAATCAAGCTTTCAAAATGATTATAAATGCTACTGACTTAGCAGAAACTGATGAAGATTTAAATGCTGTGATAGAATATGTTGGTGATGCTTTAACTCAAGTTAACATGGATTCAGACATTTTTGCTGTTTCCAGTAGAGAAGCACTTAAGTCTGGCGATAAAGGAATAGATAAATTACAAGAGAGTATTCAACACTTTACTCAAGTTGAATCTAAATATATACTTCAACAACAAATGTTAAAACAACTCACACACATTTCCGAAGCGTTTGAGCAAATGATTGAAGAAACAAAGAACAACAAAGCTCAAATTGAACAACGTAAACAAAAATTAAAAAATTATGAACAATCAACAGTGTTGAGTTATAACATATTACAAACTGCAGAACAACGCGCTTCAAATGAGGTAGAAGACCAAATATATCACTTAAACGAACGCTTAAAATTACAATTACAAGATGAAGTCAAATCTATTTATAATGGACAAATGACAAAAAATAGTAATTTCAACGAAGAAAAACGACTATCTACAAAAATTTATTTAGATCAAATTCATCAACGCCTGTACTTGGAGCAATCCTTACTTGTTGAACGCGTCAAAAAATATTTCCACGAACAATTGCATACTGAAATTGCACCGTTAAAGCAAAAACTTGAACAATTGCATGTGTTTATTGAACCAAAATTTGATAAAAACAATATTGAATTAGATGAGCCTTATTTAAAAGTTGAGTTAAGTCATATGGTTGATGCATTACCTAAATCACTTTCTAAAAAGAATATCCTGCAACCTAAGACACAAGGTGAGTTACAAGAACAAATTACACAAGAAACAATCAAGTTACTTGCCCCTTGTATCGCTGATCTTAGAAAAGCACTCAATGAAATCGTCTTAGTTATGAACGAGAATGCTGAAACAAAATTCAAGCAATTTGAAAGTGATATTCATCGTCAAATCAAAGAATTATTATCATTTGAAATCGATGATGCATTGATTCAACAATTGCAAGAAACGAACGCACAATTAAAAGTGCTATTGTAAACAAGAAAGAGGTACACAAAATGTCTAATAAAATATTACTAATAGATGGCATGGCTTTATTATTCCGCCATTTTTATGCTACAAGTCTTCACAAACAATTTATGCGCAATTCTTCAGGTACACCTACAAATGGCATACAAGGATTTGTGCGTCACGTGTTTAGCGCAATCAATGACATACAGCCAACACATGTAGCTGTATGCTGGGATATGGGGAAATCCACTTTCAGAAATGATATGTTTGATGGTTATAAACAAAATAGACCAGCACCACCTGAAGAACTTATCCCTCAATTTGATTATGTGAAAGAGGTTTCCAATCAATTTGGTTTTGTTAATATTGGCGTTCAGAACTATGAAGCTGATGATGTTATTGGAACGTTAGCACATCAATATTCTGATGAAAATCAAGTTTATGTAGTAACTGGTGATAAAGACATACTACAATGTATCAATCCCAATGTAGAAATTTGGTTAACTAAAAAGGGATTCAGCATTTATAATCGCTACACGCTTGATAGATTCCAAAGTGAATATGGATTGAATCCGTTACAACTTATTGATGTAAAAGCCTTTATGGGAGATAGCGCAGATGGTTATCCCGGCGTAAAAGGCATAGGAGAAAAAACAGCGATTAAACTTATTCAAAATTATGGTTCTGTAGAATCTGTCGTTGACGCAATAGATGAATTGACACCTGGTCAACAGAATAAAATAAATAATGATATGCAAAACTTAAAGGTTTCCAAGTCTTTAGCTAAAATTCACACTGAAGTACCTTTAGATACAACAACATTATTACAAGATATGAAATTTGGTACAGATATCACTAAGATATTAAATATCTGTAACGAACATGAGTTATACGTATCAGGAAAATACTTGTCTACTCATTTCAGTTAAGCATACAAATAAAAAAGTGGTTGTCAGCATTCCATTCGGAAAGCTAGCAGCCACTTTTTATATTATTTGCCTTTTTTATTTTTAGTGATTTTATACAGTGCATTTTTAGCATGATGATTTGCTTCCTTATTTTGATTTCTAGGAATCCATCTTACAAAAAGTAAATCAAACTGTTGTTCTAATTTTAACATTTCACGATAATAAGGTTTGAATTTATTATTTTTTACGCGTCCCTTATTCAAACTATCTTCAATTAATTTTGAATCTGTATAAACTATCGCCGTCGTCACTTTGTGTTTCACAGCACTTTCTAAGGCAAACACCAACGAGGCCCATTCAGCACTATGATTATCCATTACACCCAAACTAGTATCATACTGAATTCTTTCGTTGTCTGTTACTATGACAACTGCACAAGCACTTTCACCTGGATTACCGGCAGTAGCTGCATCAAAATATATTTTCGCCATAAATTCACCCACATTATTTAAGTTAATCTTATCTTATCAAAACTATTTCATTTATACTATATAAGCACTAACCATATCAGTTGGAAATTTAATATATTTTTCGTATCCTTGATATATATTGAATTTATACTTAAATAGTCGGAGTTAAGCAAGAGAGGTCTGATACTTTGAAAAATATGTTTATTATACATGGTTACCAAGCGCATACTGATAGTCATTGGTTTCAATGGTTAGCTACTAAAATGAAAGCTTCTGATTATAAAGTTGAAGTCATACATTTACCAAATTCAAATCATCCAGATATAGATCAGTGGTACAAAGCATTACACAATAGTATGGCACATAAATTGAATTCTGAAACGCTTATTGTCGCTCATAGCCTTGGAGTAATAACCGTACTTAATTATTTATCTCAACTTTCTCAATACCCGCATATTAAAGGGTTATTTTTAGTTTCAGGCTTTAATGAAACATTAGAGAATTTACCAGAATTAGATTATTATATCAATCAAACTAACGTTCAACTTGATCGCATTAATGCTCAACATATTATTACTATCGGTAGTGATTATGACCCTGTTGTTAGTATTAGCGCAACAGATAGATTATCTAAAGCTTTAGGAACTCAAACAATTCATATTCCACACAAAGGGCACTTTCTAGCTAGCGATGGTTATGAAACATTTGAATTTTTAAAAGAACAAATTATCACTATTTTAAATCAAAAAAACTCTGAAATTGGTATATAACCAATTTCAGAGTTTTTTAGTAACCTTCATCTAATTTTTGTATTTTACCTTTTCGATACATAGATTTTGCCCAGTAACCGAATGGCACGTTAAATATTGTAGAAATTATTTTCAACAAGTAAGTTGTTATAAAAATTTCAAAAACTGCTTCATTTGGCATTGTCCCTAAAAACGCAATAGCTACGAATAATGCTGTATCTATAATATTACTAATTATCGTACTTCCATATGCTCTAATAATAAACGTACTATCTGAACTGAATACCTTTTTAATCAATGAAAACAGCAGTACATCTAAGTGCTGTCCAATGATATATGCAATAACAGAACCTAACGCTATTCTAGGTACAAGATTAAATATTGTATCTAATGCACCTTGAGTCGTGTCCACTGGAGATGGGGTGAAGTGTAACGATAGTTGCATGACAATAATCATGACTAACGTTGAACTAAAACCTAACCAAACCGCACGCTTTGCAATTTTTCTACCATATATTTCATTCAAAATGTCAGTAGCTAAATATATCGATGCAAACATTACATTACCTAACGTTGCAGAAATAGTAAAAATATCTACTGTTTTTATTACTTGTATATTAGCAATAATTGTACCAATTGCAATCCAAGCAATTAATCCTTGTTTTCCAAAAAAACGATACATTGCGACTAATAATAAAAATGTGATTAAAAACGTTAACACACCAAAAACTTCGTTAAACAATTTAAATTCCTCCTAAATTTTGATGATGCGGGTGTTTAGAAACCGCATATTTAACAACTGCATAATCTTATCAGAAAAATTAAAAATTGCAAGTATACTTTAAAAATTAATACACCTTATTTCTAGATTAATCTTAATTGCAAATTTAATATTAAACAATCGTAGTTACAAATGATATAATACCTTCAAGCGTCAAATCTTAATATAATTAAATACTTTTATTTACAGAAACACAGGAGAGTGAAGTTTATTCTAACTTATTCTGAAAAAGAAGCAATTGATGCGATAGATCATTTAATGAACACCTACTGCAAAGAATGCTTACTTAAAAACCATATCAGAAAGACTGAAGGAAAAACCCAAGCACATCACTTTTGTATAAATGAGTGTTCAATTGGAAAACAAATCAAACAAATAGGAAATGAATTACAATAAGGAGGATTTATAATGGAAATTTTAAATGTAGAAGCAACACCAAATCCAAATACAATGAAATTTGTATATAGCGTTGAAGGTGGAGATACAAAACCCAATACGTATACTAAAGTAAAAGAAGGACAGCCTGAATTTATTAATGCAGTATTAGAAGTAGAAGGCGTAAAATCTATATTCCAAGCTATGGATTTTATTTCAGTTGATAAACAAGCTAATGTTGAGTGGGATGATGTATTACCGAATATATTAGCTACGTTAGAAAGAATATAAATATAACAAGGAGGTTCCTTGATGGAAATTGTTCGTGTTGAACCTACACCAAGTCCAAATACAATGAAAATTGTCTTGAGTGAGAAAAGAGAAGATAATAAATCAAATACGTATACTGCAGTTGCCGAGGGACAACCTCATTTTATTAATGATGTATTAGCAATCGAAGGCGTTAAGTCTATATTCTATGTCATGGACTTTTTAGCAGTGGACAAAAAGCCAAAATTTGATTGGGAAGATGTTTTACCTAATGTAACTGCAACGTTAAATGAAGACCAAGAAGAAATAAGTGAACCTTTACCAGATGAACATTATGGAGAGGTTAAGGCTGAAGTATTAAAATTTAAAGGCATTCCTTACCAAATTAAACTTACTACAAGCTCTGAAGAAAAACGCAAACAATTACCAGAAGTTTATATCGACAGCATGCTAGCTGCACAAAAAGATAATGATAATATCGTCTTTCTTCGTAAATGGGATGATTTAGGTGTGCGCTATGGTGATTTAGATGAGATTATGTCTGAAGTATTTGAAGAAATCACTGCTATTTATCCTGAGGAACGATTAAAAACACTTGTGCAAGAAGCATTAGCTACAAATATTGTTGTTCCAGAAAAACAATATCAACATGTTTCCCTTGAAGCTTACCAAGCTGCTGATGATTGGAAAGAACGATTAAGAATGTTAAAATCCTTTCCAACACCAACTGTACAAGATTTTCCATTATTAGGTGAAGCAGTGAGTGATGAGCAAAAAATACCCTTGAGACGTGAAGCTATCGTACTACTTGGAATGGTGGAAGACAAAGCTGTATTACCTTATTTGTTTAAAGGTTTAAATGACAAAAGTCCTGCAGTAAGACGTACAGCAGGAGATTGTTTAAGCGATTTAGGTTTTAAACAAGCGCTGCCAGAAATGGAAAAAGCATTAAATGATTCGCAAAAGATTGTAAGATGGAGAGCAGCAATGTTTATCTTTGACGAAGGTGGTCCTGAACAACTCGAATCATTAAGAGCACATGCAGATGACCCTGCATACGAAGTCAAATTACAAATAGAGATGGCAATTTCTAGAATAGAAAATGGTGACGAAGCTTTAGGATCCGTTTGGAAACAAATTGCTAACAGAAACAAGTAATTACTGATAAAAATGAATTAAAAGATAAATTTTAGGAGTGTTATCAATGAATGCATATGATGCTTATATGAATGAATTATCTACTCAAATGCGTAGTGAATTAACAGAACATGATTTTGAAAGTTTAGAATCTGCTGAAGCAGTTTCTAATTATATGAACAATGTCGCAGCAGATGACACAACTTTTGTAGTTATTAACTCTACATGTGGTTGCGCAGCTGGGTTAGCAAGACCTGCAGCAGTGACTGTAGTTGAACAAAATGATAAAAAACCTAGTAATAAAGTCACAGTTTTTGCAGGACAAGACAAAGAAGCTACTGAAGAAATGAGATCATTTATTCAGCAAGTACCATCAAGTCCATCATACGCTTTATTTAAAGGTCAAGAATTAAAACATTTTATTCCTCGTGAACATATTGAAGGTAGAGATATTCAAGATATTTGTATGGATATCAAAGATGCTTTCGATGAATATTGCTAGTTACTTAATTTAATATAATCTGTTATTTTATATTAAATGGTAATAGTGATTGAATCTGGATAAACGTTACTTTAAACCAACCTATTATATCTTACTTATTATTTAAGATATAATAGGTTGGTTTTTTAAATTTAAAAATAATGCTACATTTTAAACGTTTTCAAAGAAATAATGTATACTTTGTATAAAATGACTTATTTTTTACACTATTAATAGTAAACTCTTTTAATTGTTAGTGATTTCCAATAAGATAAATATAAATAATAGAAAGGAGTGTGGTTGTTATGCTTAATAGTTTTGATCAATCATATCACAATCTATGCGAAGAAATTTTAGACATCGGTAAACAAAAAAATGATCGCACAAATACAGGTACAATTTCAAAATTCGGACATCAATTAAGATTTGATCTCTCGAAAGGGTTTCCTTTATTAACAACTAAAAAAGTATCCTTCAAATTAATTGCCACGGAGTTATTGTGGTTTATTAAAGGTGATACGAACATTAAATATTTACTCCAATATAATAATAACATTTGGAATGAATGGGCGTTTGAAAATTATGTAAAATCATCAGATTATAAAGGACCAGATATGACCGATTTTGGACATAGAGCACAAGCAGATGAATCATTTAATAAAATATATAAGGAACAAATGCAACAGTTCAAACAACAGATTTTAAACGATGATGCATTTGCCCAAAAATTTGGTGACTTAGGAAATGTATATGGTAAACAATGGCGTGACTGGGAAGATAAAGATGGTAACCATTTCGACCAACTTAAGACTGTTATAGAACAAATCAAAAACAATCCAAATTCTCGACGTCATATTGTGTCAGCTTGGAATCCAACTGAAATAGATACCATGGCATTACCACCATGTCATACGATGTTTCAATTCTATGTACATGAGGGTAAATTAAGTTGTCAGCTTTATCAAAGAAGCGCAGATATATTTCTAGGCGTCCCTTTTAATATTGCTAGTTATAGCTTATTAACGCATTTAATTGCTAAGGAATGCGGCCTAGAGGTGGGAGAATTTGTGCATACATTTGGTGATGCACATATTTACGCTAATCATATTGACGCTATAGAAACACAATTATCACGTGATGGTTTTGAACCACCTCAATTAAAAATCAATAGTGATGCTTCTATTTTCGATATCAATTACGAAGATCTGGAAATTATAGATTATGACTCTCATCCAGCAATAAAAGCACCAATAGCAGTGTAATCTACAAAACGATTAAAATTGATTAATAGCTTAATATATAATGAATATTAAAAAGTAAAGTTAAAATCTTGCTATATTAGCATTAAGGAGGAAATTTATGACACTTTCAATACTTGTGGCGCATGACCAACAACGTGTTATCGGCGTAGATAACACATTACCTTGGCATTTACCGAATGATCTTAAGCATGTAAAAAAATTAAGCACTAACCATACACTTGTCATGGGGCGCGCAACGTTTGACTCTATAGGAAAACCACTTCCTAACAGGCGAAACGTTGTATTAACTAGAAATAAATCGTTTCAACATGAGGGCGTTGATGTCATTCATTCTATGGAGGATATATTTGATTTACCTGGCCATGTTTTCGTATTTGGTGGCCAATCATTATTTGAAGAAATGATTGATAAAGTTGACGATATGTATATCACAGTGATTGAAGATAAATTTAATGGGGATACATTTTTCCCACCTTATACATTCGAAGACTGGGAAGTCGAATCATCTGTTAAAGGGGAATTAGACGAAAAAAATACAATTCCTCATACTTTTTTACATTTAATTCGTAAGAAAAATTCATAGGAGGACATTATGATTAAAAAGAAAATTGTAACCGATTCAACTTCAGACTTATCAAATGACTATTTGGTTGAAAATGATATCCATGTTGTACCACTTAACTTAACAATTGATGGAAAATCATATGTAGATCAAGTAGATATCACTTCTGAAGCATATATACAAAAAATACAGGATGATGCAGATGTTAAAACAAGTCAACCAGCTATTGGCAAATTCATTGAAATGTATGATGAATTAGGTGCTGATGGTTCTGAAATCATTAGTATTCATATCACTTCAGGATTAAGTGGTACTTATCAAACTGCGCTACAAGCCAGTCAAATTACTGATAGCAATGTAACTGTTATAGACTCTAAATCAATTTCTTTTGGTTTAGGTTATCAAATTCAGCACGTTGTAGATTGGAATAATGAAGGTATTCCAACTGAAAAAATTATTGAAAAATTGAATGAATTGCAAAAAAACATTAAACTTTATGTCGTTATAGGCCAACTTAATCAACTCATTAAGGGTGGACGTATTAGTAAAACAAAAGGCTTAATTGGAAATATGATGAAAATTAAGCCAATCGGTACAATTGTTGATGGAAAACTTGAAATGTTACACAATTCACGTACGCAAAATGCAAGTGTTCAATTTTTAAAGAAAGAAATAAGTCACTTTATAGGTGATAAGAATATAAAATCTATTGGTATTGCTCATGCCAATGTCATCGAATTTGTAGATAAGGTTAAAAAGCAATTTTCTGAAGAATTTAATTTCAATCATTTTGATACTAATGTAACAACACCTGTTATTTCAACACATACAGGTCAAGGTGCAATTGGTTTAATTGTTTTAAGATCTTAATATAATCTTGATTCATATAAGTTGTTACTATTATTAAGAAAATTTACAGTATTTATATTATTTATAAACAATTTGATAGCATATCTCTTAAAATAATGGTAACTTTATGACAAAATAGATATAGGAGGTATATTATGGCTTATGCGACATTAGCTGGCGGTTGTTTCTGGTGTTTAGTTAAACCTTTTACTTCTTATCCAGGTATCGAAAATGTTGTTTCTGGTTATAGTGGTGGCCATTTGGATAATCCTACTTACGAAAGTGTAAGCACGAACCAAACTGGTCATGTAGAAGCAGTACAAATCACATATAACTCTGAAATCACTTCCTTCGAAAATATTTTAGATGTTTATTTCAAAACATTTGACCCAACTGATAATGGTGGCCAATTTTTTGATCGTGGTGAACACTACGAACCAGCCATTTTTTATCACAATGAAGAACAAAAGAAAGCTGCAGAGGCAAAAATACAGCAATTAAATGAACAGGCTATTTTTAATAATCCGGTAATTACACCCATTAAACCTTATAAAAACTTTTATCCTGCTGAATCACAACACCAAGATTATTATAAGAAAAATCCACTGCATTATGAGCAATATCAACGCGGATCAGGACGTAAAGCATTTATAGAAAAACATTGGGGGGAACAAAATGATTAAAAAAAGTAAAGATAGTTTAAATGAAATGGAATACCTAGTCACTCAAGAAAATGGAACAGAACCTCCATTCCAAAATGAGTACTGGAACCATTATGAAAAAGGCATTTATGTCGATAAAATTTCAGGAAAACCTTTATTCACCTCAGAAGAAAAATTTGAATCAGATTGTGGTTGGCCTAGTTTTTCTAAAGCTCTAGATGATGAAGAAGTAGTTGAACTTGTAGACAAAACTTTCGGCATGGTACGTACAGAAGTACGCTCAGAAGATGCAAATAGTCATCTAGGTCATGTATTTAATGATGGACCGAAAGAAAGTGGCGGTTTAAGATATTGTATTAATTCCGCGGCAGTTCAATTTATTCCTTTCGAAAAGCTTGAAGAATTAGGCTATGAAGATTTAATATCACATTTTGAAAAATAAGGAGCGAACAAGATATGTTTAAAAAATTATTCGGCAAAGGTAAAGAAGTCAATAAGGATAGCGTTATTTATGCGCCAATTACAGGGGAATATGTAAAAATCGAAGATATTCCAGATCCAGTTTTCGCACAAAAAATGATGGGCGAAGGTTTTGGAGTAAACCCAACAGAAGGCGAAGTCGTATCACCAATCGACGGAAAAGTAGATAATGTATTTCCTACTAAACATGCTATTGGTTTAAAAGCTGATAATGGTTTAGAATTACTCGTTCATATCGGTTTAGACACAGTTCAATTGGATGGTAAGGGATTTGAAGTTTTAGTCGAAAGTGGAGATGTAGTAAGCGTTGGAGATCCATTATTACGTTTTGACTTAGATTATATTAAAGAAAATGCGAAATCTGTAATATCACCAATCATTATCACAAATTCTGATAATACATCATCTCTTAATATTGAGGATGTAAATTCTATTATTAAAGGCGAAACAAAAATCGTTGATGTGACAATGAACTAATGAAAGATCATTCATTTTATCAATTTGTGCTAACGGCAAGAGGTCGTAAAAATGAAAAAGGTGAATTAGCAGAAGAAATTTTTGATGATTTATCTTTTCCAAGACAAGAGAAAGATTTTCATAATATATCTGATTATATAGAGACACAAGGTAATTATCCCATTTCAATGGCTGTGTTCGATGATTTATATGAAGAATATACAGAATGGCTAAAATTTTAAATCACTTAATATTTGTGTAAATAGATTCAAATATATTAAAATATTATAGTGTCATATAAGTAGCTGGGATTAATCGAATATGGTTCAATCCCAGCTTTTTTATTTTAACTGAACTTTAACAGGAATTTTTACATATGTAGTAGGAAGTGATTAAATGTCAGATCATAATGACATATATGAGGAAAATAATAACGACAGTAATAACGATAATAATCACCAAAATAAATCTAAATTTTTAAATTTCAAACGCAGTCATTTTATTTTATTGATAATAGTTACTGTGATTATCACAGCACTCATTGCAGTATTTGCAACAATTGGCGTTAGTAATTGGAAAAGCGGATTAAATAGTGATCAACGAACAGAAATGCAAAAGGTGCAAGAAGTTTATAAAACTTTAAATGATGAATACTATAAAGAAACAGATTCCGAAAAATTATCTGAAGCTGCTATTAATGGAATGGTAAAAGAATTAGATGACCCGTATTCTGATTATATGACTAAAAAAGAAACAAAATCTTTTAATGAAGATGTTTCTGGAGACTTTGTAGGCATCGGCGCAGAAATGCAAAAGAAAGGTAATAAAATTGAAATTACAAGTCCAATGAAAGATTCACCAGCTGAAAAAGCAGGTATACAACCTAAAGATGTTGTGACTAAAGTTGATGGTAAATCTATCAAAGGGCAACCATTGGAAGCCATCGTAAAAAAAGTACGTGGCAAAAAAGGAACGAATGTTACTCTAACAATTGAAAGAGCTAATCAAGCTCAAGATATTACAATTAAGCGTGATAAAATACACGTGAAAAGCGTTGAATATGAAAAACAAAATGACATTGGCGTTTTTACTATCAACAAATTCCAAGATAGTACTGCAGGTGAATTAAAATCTGCGATTATCAAAGCACATAAAGATGGCGTCCGAAAAATTGTTTTAGACTTAAGAAATAACCCAGGTGGTTTATTAGATGAAGCAATTAAAATGGCTAATATTTTTATTGATAAAGGTGAAACTGTCGTACAACTTCAAAAAGGCGATCACAAAGAAGAAATAACAGCTTCTAATGACGCGTTAAAAGAAGCTAAAGACATGGAAGTATCAATTCTTGTTAATAAAGGCTCTGCAAGTGCTTCCGAGGTGTTTACAGGCGCTATGAAAGACTATGACAAAGCCAAGGTTTATGGTTCTAAAACATTTGGTAAAGGTGTCGTTCAAACAACAAATGAATTCGACGACGGATCATTATTAAAATTTACCAATATGAAATGGCTAACACCAAATTCACACTACATTCATGGCAAGGGAATTAAGCCAGATGTGAAAATTAGTGAACCAGAGTATCAAACTTTAAATGTTATACCTAATGATAAAACATATGAGTTAGGAGATAGCGATAAAAATGTTAAAACAATGAAGGTAGGATTATCTGCATTGGGCCATAAAGTAAATAATAACTCTAATGAATTTGATAATGCTTTACAAACTGCTATTGAATCATTCCAAAAAGAAAATAATTTGGAAGTAAATGGCACATTCGACAAAAAAACAAATGAAAAGTTCACTCAAGCGCTTGTCAACAAAGCCAATAAAGAAGACACTGTTTTACAAAAACTTCTTAAAAAATTAAATTAACTATAGTGAGGTACTATTTCTATGATTAGAATTGCCAACAAAAATGATTTATCAAGTGTGCTAAAAATTGTAAAAGAAGCTAAAGCAATCATGAAACAAGATAATAATAATCAGTGGGATGAACAATATCCTTTGGAACAGCATTTTAAAGATGATATACAAAAAGGAACACTTTATGTATTAGAAGAAAATTCTATAATTTATGCTTTTATAGTTGTCGACCAACAACAATCAGAGTGGTATGATGAATTAGAATGGCCAATTGACAAAAGTGGTGCATATGTAATCCACAGACTTGCTGGATCAGCAACTTATAAAGGGGCTGCTACTCAGTTGTTTAACTTTGCCGTTAAACTTGCACTCGACCATGATATTCACGTTTTGGTGACAGATACATTTGCATTAAACAAGCGTGCACAAGTTCTGTTTAATAAATTTGGTTTTAAAAAAGTAGGCGAGGCAGAAATTGATTATCCTCCTTTTAATAAAGGAGAACCCTTTTATGCCTATTATAAAAAATTAGAAGAATAGAGGTTATAATATGACTAAAATCGCATTTACTGGGGGAGGCACTGTTGGACATGTCTCAGTCAATTTAAGTTTAATACCCACTGCCTTAGAAGAAGGTTATGAAGCCTTTTACATTGGTTCAAAAAAAGGGATTGAACGTGAGATGATTGAATCTCAATTACCTGAAATCAAATATCATTCAATTTCTAGTGGTAAATTAAGACGTTATATTTCTTGGGACAATATAAAAGACGTATTCAAAGTACTAAAAGGTATATTAGATGCGAGAAAAGTATTAAAGAAAGAAAAACCTGATTTATTATTTTCAAAAGGTGGTTTTGTATCGGTCCCAGTAGTTATGGCTGCAAAATCTTTAAAAATTCCTACAATAATTCATGAATCAGATTTAACGCCTGGCTTAGCTAACAAGATTTCACTCAAATTTGCTAAGAAAATCTATACTACTTTTGAAGATACATTACAGTATCTTCCTAAAGATAAAGCTGATTTCGTCGGTGCAACAGTACGTGAAGATTTGAAAACCGGTGATAAAAACCGAGGATATCAACTTACTAAATTTGCTAAGAATAAAAAAGTATTGCTCGTTATGGGAGGCAGTCTAGGTAGTAAAAAATTAAATGAAATCATACGACAAAATTTAGATGCACTTAATGAAAACTATCAAGTTGTACATTTAACTGGTAAAGGATTGTTAGAAAAACAATATTCAAATAAAGAGGGGTATACTCAATTTGAATTTGTGAAAGATGATTTAACAGACTTATTAGCAATTACTGATACAGTTATTAGTCGTGCTGGCTCAAATGCGATTTATGAATTTTTAGCACTTAGAATTCCTATGTTATTAATTCCACTTGGTTTAGATCAGTCCCGTGGTGATCAAATTGATAACGCTAAGAATTTTGAATCTAAAGGTTTTGGTAAAACATTACCAGAAGATACGTTAACCGAAACACAATTAATAACACAGCTCAGTGAAATTGAAGCTAACCGTGAATCAATAGTTAAACAAATGCAAACATATAAAGAAAGCTATACGCGTCAAGATTTATTCAACAAAATTATTAATGACGCACTAAACTAATGGGAGGTCATATGCAATGAGTCGATGGAAACGAATATCATTACTAATCATTTTCACTTTAATATTTGGCATCATTGCATTTTTTCATGAATCTAGATTAGGAAAATGGATTGATAATGAAGTATATGAATTTATCTATTCTTCTGAAAGTTTTATTACGACTACTTTCTTCTTAGGCGTTACTAAGATTGGTGAAGTATGGGCGATGGTCTGTTTATCACTATTATTAATTGCTTATTTAATGCTAAAACGATTAAATATTGAAGCTTTATTTTTTGCTATTGCAATGAGTTTATCTGGCACTTTAAACCCTTTGCTAAAAAACCTCTTTGATAGAGAACGTCCAACATTGCTAAGGCTCATCGATATTTCTGGGTTTAGTTTCCCAAGTGGTCATGCTATGGGCTCCGCCACATTCTTTGGCAGTACAATGTATATCGCTAATAGAGTACTACAAGGTAAATCTAGAGCATTTATGATAGGATTATCTGCATTATTTATCATCCTAATATCATCATCTCGTGTATACCTTGGTGTACACTATCCAACTGATATCATTGCTGGTGTAATTGGTGGCGCGTTCTGTGTCGTACTACCAACGCTTATTTTAAGACATAAACTACAAGTCTAGTGTTTATTAATAGTTATTAACAATAAGACAGGGCATGAGACAGAAATCTATCGTTTCTAACAAGTTTCTTGTCGTCGCACCCCAACAGCACAGCTGACTAAAAAATGAAATACAAGAGCTGAAGTGCTTGTATAATAACTACTTGTCTTCATAAACGAAGTAGTAGTACTTTAAAAGCTTGCTATAAGCACATTTTCAATTTAGTCAGTCACTGTCAATATAATGATTGAGGCTGAGACATGTATTTATGCCCGATCCTCTAAATAGCTGCCGAAAAGTTAGTGACTTTTCGGCAGCTATTTATTTATGATTCTTTAAAGATCTTGTCTTAATTTAATCGCAAAAAACAAGCCAAACGTCAATATTAACGTTTGGCTTGCCTAAATTCTTAGCAACTCGATATATAACTTAACTTGTTGCTTTTGTGTCAAAATTTATTATAAAAACCGATTTTACAAAGTAAAACCGGTCTTTATATTCACGTTGTCTCGCAACGTTAGTCTTTTACGGGCATATAAAAGGGGATATTTCTGAAAATGATCAATCCAATAAGATCGAAATTCGTGTGGGGGGAATGTCTTATGTTTGGAATTGATAATCATTTTCAATTACATTATACAACACTGAGAATTATTGTCAATTAGAATTGGGTATTTTTTATAATTTCTTATATATCAAAATTCAATATCCTTTAAAAGGTTAACATAGCGCTATATTATATGATTTATTAGTTTGAATATTTCTCGTATAAAAGCAACAAATATTATACAATTATTAGTAATAACTTCCTACATGATGTATTTTCATTTAAAATATAATTTGAGGTGCAACTTATGACAAAAATATTAATAGTAGAAGATGAACAAAATCTTGCTCGCTTTATAGAACTTGAACTTGAACACGAAGATTACACTGTAGATATAGAATACGATGGACGTCCTGGTCTAGAAAAAGCATTATCCAATAATTACGACCTTATACTCTTGGATTTGATGCTACCAAATATCAATGGCTTAGAAATTTGCCGTCAAATTCGTCAAAAACAAACAACACCAATTATTATTATTACTGCAAAAAGTGATACATATGATAAAGTCGCAGGTTTAGATTATGGCGCTGACGATTATATTGTTAAACCATTTGATATAGAAGAATTGCTAGCGAGAATACGTGCTATGCTTCGTAGACAGCCACAAAAGAATGTCATCGATATCAAAGGTATCATTATAGACAAGGATGCTTTTAAGGTCACTGTAGAGGGGGAATCATTAGATTTGACGAAAACAGAATATGATTTATTATATTTACTTGCTGTTAATAAAAATCATGTTTTACAAAGAGAACAAATTATTACTGATGTCTGGGGATATGATACTGAAGTTGAAACGAACGTTGTAGATGTTTATATTCGTTATTTAAGAAACAAACTCAAACCCTATGGTAAAGATAAATACATCGAAACAGTTCGTGGCGTTGGCTATGTGGTTAGACAATGAAGCAAAGAAAATTAAAAACAAAATGGATGATGATAACAACAACAATAACGTTTTCAACGATATTTATTTTTAGTTTAATTATTATATTCTTCTTGAGTAATAGTTTACGCCACAATGAATTTACTGAAGCAGAACGTAGTTCATCAGATATTGTAAATCTTTTTGAAACTAAACAAATTGAAGATATAACACCCTTAGATTTAAATGCTTCTTTAGGCAACTTTCAGAAAGTGATACTATACAATGACCACGGCAACAAATTAATGGAAACTTCAAATGATAATACGATAGGCTACACGCCCAATTTTGCGACTAAAGATGCAAATCAAGCTTCCATTAAAAATCACCATAATACAGAATACTTGACTATAACGCAACGTATCGATTCTCAAAGTTTCAAAGGATATAGTGTCATTGTCCATTCATTAGAAGACTATAATACACTCGTAAACTCTTTATATTTTATTGCGCTTATTTTCGGCATCATTGCAACGTTTATCACTGCCATTGTTAGTTACTTTTTCTCATCACAAATTACAAAGCCATTAATATTGATGTCTAACAAAATGCAACAAATACGTAGAGATGGTTTCCAAGAAAAAGTAGAATTAAATACAAACTATGAAGAAACGGATAATTTAATCGTTACGTTTAACGAAATGATGTTCCAATTGGAAGAATCTTTTAATCAACAAAGACAATTCGTGGAAGACGCTTCTCACGAATTACGTACGCCATTGCAAATTATCCAAGGTCATTTAAATTTAATTCAACGTTGGGGAAAAAAAGATGCAGCAATACTCGAAGAATCTTTAGACATTTCCTTAGAAGAAATGATGAGGATTACAAAATTAGTAGAAGAACTTCTCTTACTCACAAAAGATAATAATAATAGTCGTGATGGAGAAATCGAAAATGTAGATATCAATCAGGAAATTACTTCTCGCATAAAATCATTAAAACAATTACATCAGGACTATAAATTTGAATTTGAAGCTTTTCCTAAACCACTTAATATTAAAATTAACCGTTATCAATTAGAGCAAATACTAATTATTTTCATTGATAACGCTATGAAATATGATCAACATAACAAACATATTCATATTCAAACCAATCTGAGAAATAAACAAATTTCTATTGAGATAACAGACCATGGTGTTGGTATTCCTAAAGAAGACATCGAATTTATCTTTGACCGTTTCTATAGAGTCGATAAATCACGTTCTCGTAAGTTAGGTGGAAATGGACTTGGTCTATCTATTGCTAAAAAAATAATTGAATTGAATCATGGCACCATTCAAGTTGAAAGTGAAATAGGTAAATATACAACTTTTAAAATCACTTTTTAACACGTAAAATCTAGCATTTAAAAAGTTTAAATTTAGCAAAACCTACGTTACATTATTATATATATTACAAAAGTAACAGAATCTATTTCATTTAGGTTCTGTTTTTTCATATAAGTAGGCTATTGGTACTTTAATTTGCGCTTGTTTAATGCTATTATTGATTTGTAAGCGTTTCAACTATTTTGTGGAGGGTGTAATATGAGCAACGAAAGACAGGTTTCCGAGGCACCTGTAAATTTCGGGGCAAATCTTGGATATGTTTTAGATTTATATGACGTATATCTAAATGATCCGACTTCAGTCCCAGAAGATTTGCAAGTCCTATTTAGTACAATTAAAAACGGTGAAGCTAACATCGTAACAAATAAGGAAGGTCAAAGTAATGTGACTAAAGGTGATAGCACAATCAAACGTGTTATGCGCTTAATAGATAATATCCGCCAATATGGGCATTTATTAGCAGATATTTATCCAGTCAATAGACCTGTAAGAGAAAATGTTCCAAAGTTAAACTTTGAAGATTTTAATTTAGACAAAGAAACACTTGAATCTATTTCTGCAGGTATTGTATCAGAGCATTTCAAAGATATTTATGACAATGCTTATGAAGCTATTGTACGTATGGAAAAACGTTACAAAGGACCAATCGCCTTTGAGTACACGCATATCAACAATAATAGAGAACGTGTATGGTTAAAACGCAGAATTGAAACACCGTACAAAGCAACTTTAAATGACAATCAAAAAATCGAACTTTTTAAAAATTTAGCACATGTTGAAGGTTTTGAAAAATATCTACACAAAAACTTTGTAGGCGCAAAGCGCTTTTCAATTGAAGGTGTAGACACATTAGTCCCAATGTTGCAACAAACTTTAAAACTTGCGAGTGACGAAGGTATTCAAAACATTCAAATTGGTATGGCTCACCGTGGGAGATTAAACGTACTCACACATGTTTTAGAAAAGCCATATGAAATGATGATTTCTGAATTTATGCACACAGATCCAATGAAGTTTTTACCAGAAGACGGAAGCTTAAAATTAACTTCTGGATGGTCTGGCGATGTTAAATATCACCTTGGTGGCGTGAAAACAACGCGTTCATATGGTAGTGAACAGCGTATTTCATTAGCTAATAACCCAAGTCATTTAGAAATCGTAGCACCTGTTGTTTTAGGTAAAACACGTGCAACACAAGACAATACAGATAAACCTGGTGCAGTAACAACTGAATTCGAAAAATCAATGCCAATATTAATTCATGGTGACGCAGCTTATCCTGGTCAAGGTATCAATTTTGAAGCAATGAACTTAGGTAGTCTTGATGGTTATTCTACTGGCGGTACACTCCACGTTATTACAAATAACCGTATCGGCTTTACTACAGAACCTGAAGAAGGTCGTTCTACAACATATTCTTCAGATGTTGCAAAAGGATATGATGTGCCAATTATGCATGTTAATGCAGACAACGTTGAAGCAACAATTGAAGCAATTGAAATTGCTATGGCTTTCAGAAAAGAATTCCATAAAGATGTTGTTATTGACTTAGTTGGTTACCGTCGATATGGTCATAATGAAATGGATGAACCATCAATCACAAACCCACTACAATATCATGAAATACGTAAGCATGACTCCGTTGAACTTTTATACGGAAGACAACTCGTTGATGAGAATATTATTACAGAAGATCAAATGAATAATATTATGGATGAAGTACAAAAATCATTACGAGCAGCTCATGATAAAATCGACAAAAATGATAAAATGGATAATCCAAATATGCAAAAACCAGACGATTTGGCAGAGCCAATTCAAAGTCAAGATACAGAATTAAGTTTTGAACATCTAAAAGAAATTAATGATGCGATGCTTACGTATCCTTCAAATTTCAATGTATTGAAGAAACTTAATAAAGTATTGGAGAAACGTAGAGAGCCGTTTGAAAAAGAAGATGGATTAGTTGACTGGGCTCAAGCAGAACAATTAGCTTTTGCAACGATCACTCAAAACGGCAATCCAATACGCTTAACAGGTCAAGATAGTGAACGTGGTACTTTCAGTCATCGTCACGCAGTATTACATGACCCAGAGACTGGTGAGAAGTATACACCGTTACATCATGTGCCTGATCAAAAAGCGACGTTTGAAGTACGGAATTCACCATTATCAGAAGCTGCGGTAGTTGGCTTTGAATATGGTTATAACGTTCAAAATAAATCGTGTATGACAATTTGGGAAGCGCAATATGGTGATTTTTCAAATATGTCTCAAATGATTTTTGATAACTTCTTATTTAGTTCAAGAGCTAAATGGGGCGAACGTTCTGCTTTAACATTATTGTTACCTCATTCATTTGAAGGACAAGGACCAGAACATTCATCTGCACGTTTAGAAAGATTCTTGCAACTTGCAGGAGAAAATAATGCGACAATCGTTAATTTATCTAGTTCAAGTAATTATTTCCATTTATTACGTGCCCAAGCTGCTACATTAGGTACAGAATCTATGAGACCTTTAGTAGTAATGTCACCGAAAAGCTTATTACGTAATAAAACTGTAGCAGATCCTATTAGTAAATTTACTACGGGCAAATTTGAAGCGATTTTACCAGAAGAACATCAAAAAGACGCTGTAAGAAAAGTTATTTTAGCTTCAGGAAAAATGTTTATTGATTTAAAAGAGTATTTGGCTAAAAATCCAAATGATTCTATATTAGTTGTTGCAGTTGAAAGACTTTACCCATTCCCTGTAACAGAAATCGAAGCATTATTAAATGAATTGCCGAATTTAGAAAACGTAGCTTGGGTACAAGAAGAACCTAAGAACCAAGGTGCATGGTCATTTGTTTATCCATATCTAAAAGAATTAACTACAGATAAATACGATTTAAGTTATCATGGTCGTATACAACGTTCGGCACCAGCTGAAGGTGATGGTGAAATTCACAAACTCGTTCAAAATATGATACTCGAACAAAGTACAAAAATTAACTAGGGGGAAGTCAAGCATGCCAGAGGTAAAAGTTCCAGAATTAGCAGAATCCATAACAGAAGGTACCATTGCAGAATGGTTAAAACAAGTAGGCGATAACGTAGATAAAGGTGAAGCTATCGTTGAACTAGAAACAGATAAAGTAAACGTTGAAGTTGTTTCAGAAGAAGCAGGTGTTCTTCAAGAATTACTTGCAAACGAAGGCGATACAGTTGAAGTAGGCCAATCTATCGCTGTCGTTGGAGAAGGTAGCGGAAACAACGCTTCAGAAGCACCAGCTAAACAAGATGATGCTAAAGACGATTCATCATCAGAAAAAGCTCAACCACAACAATCTGAAACACAAAATGATAAATCAGAAGAAAAAGATCAAGACAATGGACAACGTGTTAATGCAACACCGTCAGCACGTAAATATGCTCGTGAAAAAGGTATCGACTTATCTGAAGTAGCAGCGCAATCAAATGATGTTGTAAGAAAAGAACATGTTGATCAAAGTCAAAATCAAGCAAGCTCAAAACAAGAAGCACCAGCTGCTAAAGAAGAAGCGAAAAAACCAGCACAACAAAATCCATCAAAACCAGTAGTGAGAGAAAAAATGTCTCGTCGTAAGAAAACAGCTGCTAAGAAATTATTAGAAGTTTCTAATAATACAGCTATGTTAACTACGTTTAACGAAATTGATATGACTAACGTAATGAATTTACGTAAACGTAAAAAAGAACAATTCATCAAAGACCATGATGGTACTAAACTCGGCTTCATGTCATTCTTTACAAAAGCAGCTGTTGCAGCGCTGAAAAAATTCCCAGGTGTGAATGCTGAGATAGACGGCGACGATATGATTACTAAACAATTCTATGATATCGGTGTGGCAGTATCTACTGACGATGGTTTACTTGTGCCTTTCGTTAGAGATTGTGACAAGAAAAACTTTGCTGAAATCGAAGAAGAAATTGGTAATTTAGCTAAAAAAGCACGCGATAAAAAACTCGGCCTAGACGATATGGTAAATGGTTCATTCACAATTACTAATGGCGGTATCTTTGGTTCAATGATGTCTACACCAATCATCAATGGTAGCCAAGCTGCTATTCTAGGTATGCACTCAATTATTACACGTCCAATTGCTGTCGATGCAGATACAATTGAAAACCGTCCAATGATGTACATTGCATTAAGCTATGATCACAGAATCATTGATGGTAAAGAAGCAGTAGGATTCTTAAAAATGATTAAAGATTTAATTGAAAACCCAGAAGATTTATTATTAGAATCTTAATCCAAAACACAAAATAGTTTATTAATCCCATACAACGGCGCTAAGCGTCGTTGTATTTTTTTAAATTTTAATTACTTTAAAATTTAAAAAAGGAGCGTGAACATGAAATCAAAATTCGACTTCGTATTCACGCCCCAAGCTAATCAAAAAATAAAGGCGATGATTAATATTATCAAGCCACACGTTAAACAAATATACCCGGAAGCCTTTGAGCGTTGTCTTAGAAGAAAAATACTAAAACTAATTATGGCAACACTTAAAATCAACGATGTTATTAAGTGTGGTGCGTTAATAATACCGAATGAAAACAAAATATTAATAGTATATAACACCACAGCGAAACCTATTAATATTAAGTCAAAAGGTTGCACGTCGTTTGTCTTTTTATTAGTCATAAACGTTCCTCCTTTTTATTATTAAAATAAATTATATCTAATACCTATCGTTATTTATTAAGTTAAATAATGAATTTAATAAAATAGATAGTATTAGAAAACCGAGTTATGTCTTTGACTATGCTTAACAGATAAATGGAATTATCAAAATATGCCTATTTAAAAGGACATATACAATAACATTAACTCAAAAGGTATATTTAATCACAAAATAAGAAATCAACTCAAAATTGCACTTAAATTACAATGTGAGCGATTAGTATGCAGTTACTTATATTTTTATTACAACCTGAAAACAGTTAAATATTTCTGCAAAGAAATTAATAATGCACAATCATATTAAATCGAACTGATGAATTATTTTCATTTGAGTAAAAATGGAAGATATTAGCGTTAAATTTAATAGATTCATCTTTGTGAACCGTATAGTTGTCTCCATCCAATTTAAGCGTTAGCGTACCTTCATAAACCGTTATGTACTCTATAGAACCAGAACCATGCGGCGAATCTTTCATAAGACCATCAGGCTCTATAATAACCATATGACTTTCAAACTTTTTCTCAATATCAAACTTAAAAAATGGATATACTTTATATTTATTATCTTCTGAAGTTAATGGCTTCAACTCATTCGCAGATATCTTTCTAATATTTTCAATATTTTCTTGTGTAAGTTCAGAGAATGAAACTTTTAAACCGTTGGCAATTTTCCATAATGTTGTAATCGATGGAATAGATTCTTTACGTTCAATTTGCCCAAGCATCGTTTTACTTACTTCAGTCAAAGTGGATAAATATTCTAATGAATAACCATTTTGTTTTCTATACAACTTAAGATTTTCAGCAATAATATCATTAATTTCTTTCATAGATTTTCCCACCTTTATTTTTATAATCTAACGCAAGGAAACTTCATTATAAATCATAAAACGTTATAACGTCATTATACACGTTATAACGTTTTATGAAAGAGGGGAGGTAGTAAAGGCATTGTTTAAAAACTATAAACCTTGTAATAGCAGTGTTAGTGTCACTATTTATTAATTTAAATGTTCTGGGTTTTAAACACGTAAAACAGTAAATTTCATGTTTGAAATCTATACTAGTTATGATATTTCTATTTATTCTAATGACCATAACTCATTATTCTATTTCAATAACTAGCTTATTATATTTTACTTTTGACCATTCAAATAATGATTACTAACCGTTACACATTGCTAGAGTATAAACTTAATTTTTGTATTTTTAAAAGCATAAATGCATTTTTATCCTGTGAAGTACTTTTTTATAATCGGTCTTTCCATTAAAAAAAGCCATCACTATAGACTCACTAGCTGAGACAATTTTAAAGTAATGGCATTTCTCTACTATATAAGCATTTAATTTTTGGCGTGTTTTTGGTAATAATCACGTGGGCTGCATCCATAAGACGTTTTGAATTTTCGATAAAAGTTAGAATAATCGCTAAAACCACATAGGCTGGCAACTTGTTGTGGACTTTCTCCATTTTTCAACATACGTTGCGCATTTTGTAATCGTTTCTGTAATAAATACCGATAAGGTGGGTAACCTACAAGGCGAGTAAAATGTTGAGTAATTTTATAGCGACTAACATAGAATTTCTTTTCCAGATCTTCTAATGAAATAGGATCTGCATAATGTAACTCCATGTAATCTAATACTTGTCTTACTAACTCCGATTCCGGATCATCTAGCACTGCTACCTGTTCATTAGCAATAGACACTCTATTTAAAAGTATAAAAAATTGAGTGAGCAATGCTTCTTCTGCTAATTTCTTCCCGAATTTCTGACTATTTTGTTCATTAATTAAACCCTGAAGCAAATAATATAGTTCTCTTTTTTGCGATTCTGACAATTGTAGTAAATTTTTAAAGTTTGGTGATTTTGTGTCAAAGCATGCACTTAAATCACATTTATCTGTAGACAAATATTCTAATAAATGTGCATCAAACCTTAATCCAATACGTTCGGCATGCCCATCCATTTGTTCATTTAATTGATGAAACTCATATGGCGTAATGAGCAATAAAGAACCTACGTCTAGCTGATATTTTCTACCTTCAATGGTATATAGCATATTACCTGATAGTGAGAAAAATATTTCATAATGGTCGTGATAATGTAATTCATTGCCAAAGTGACCATCACTTATCCTGTGCCATGCTGCATACTCTCCATCAAAAGGTAACGAGATAGAATCAAATTTAAACTTAATATCCCCATTATCTTTCATTAAATTACCTCCCACTCAAAAAACAATCTTTTTCCCTTTATTTACAATGTTGTTAATTTTCACTCAATATATAATTAAATTATAACACTAAAGCAATATTAAATTGAAAGGATGATTTATATGACTGAACCACAAATTGGAGTTCAAATGATGATGCTTAAAGATAAGGTAGCTGAAGATGGAATATACAACGTTTTAAATAAAGTAAATGAGCTTGGCTACCATGCTGTTGAAGTATCTCAAATAGAAATGACAGAACAGAACATTACTGAAATGCAACGTGCAATTAAAGATTTTGGCATGGATATCGCAGCAATGTCTTGCGGGGTTGAAGATATTTCTGAAGAACAAAAATACCCAGGTGATACATTACAAAATGATTTTGATAAAATTGTAGCAGATTGTAAAGCTGTAGATTGTACAATTTTACGCATTGGCATGCTTCCTATGAATTATATGGGTTCTAAAGAAAGTACGCTTAAATTTGCCGAAATCTGTGAAGAATATGCTAAACGCTTAAAAGAACATGGCATCGATCTTTACTATCATGCGCATAACATAGAATTCGTTCGTTATAATGGAGAGCTCATGTTAGATTTAATGCGTGATAATACTGAACATTTAGGCTTTGAGTTAGATATACATTGGATTTGGCGCGCTGGTATAGACCCAGCTAAATTCATACCAACATACGCAAACCGTATTCGTGCCATTCACTTAAAAGATTACCGCATTGGAGAAATTGACTGGAACCAATACCCTGGAGAAGGCGTTGAGAAGGTATATTATATGCTACATATGATTACACAATTTGCTGAACTTGGTGAAGGTACTTTACCTTTACGAGATATCATAGAAGCTGGCCTTGAAAGTGGCAGTGAATATTTCTTTGTTGAGCAAGATGAATTGTACGGTGCCGATCCATATGATTGCTTAATCACAAGTCGTGACCACTTAATTGATTTAGGTTATAAAACATGGTTCTAATTTAAATTAATCGTCTATTTACACCTTGATAGGTGCTTTTTAAAGCAAAATTATGTAAGCGATTGCAATTAACTATTTTATAAAAGTTAAGTTATATTTATTAAAAATGGAGGTATTTTTATAATGAAAAATATCGCAATATCAGGATTTTCTGATGAAATATCATCAGAATTAGATACCCAGTTAAAAACTGTCAGTGAATTAGGTATGCGCTATATCTCACTGCGCGGTGTTGATGGTGAAAATATTAGCAAATACTCAGTTGAAAGCATACAAAAAGATGTCTTACCAAGGTTGGAAAAATGGAACATTGGTGTTTCATCCATTGGATCTCCAATCGGTAAAATTTATATTAATGATGATGCCGCTTTTGAAGCACAATTAGAAATATTAAAAACATTATGCCAAATATCAAATGCTTTAGATTGTAAATACATTAGAATATTTAGTTTTTATATACCAAAAGAAGATAATTTTGATGATTATGAAAAAGAAGTCATTGCTAAATTAAAGCAATTTGCCAAAATTGCTGAACAATATAATGTGATATTACTTCATGAAAATGAAAAAGATATCTTTGGGGATATTGCTCGACGTTGCAATGTTATTTTAAATGAAGTCGGTTCAGAACATTTTAAGGCAATCTTTGATTTCGCAAATTTTGTTCAATGTGACGAGGATCCACAAGCATGTTATGAATTATTGACTCCACATATTGAATATATTCATATTAAAGATGCTGTTTATGAAGATAGCGTCAATGTCTTATGTGGCACGGGTGATGGTCAAATTGAATCGATACTTAAACAAGCAATCGACCGCGGCTACGAAGGTTTTTTAACACTAGAACCTCATCTCGTTGTGTTTGATTCACTTAAAGATTTAGAACTTGAACATTCCACAGAGACAATCCAAAACACAGTAGCTAAAGATGGTGCTGAAGGATATAAAATGCAATATGAAGCTTTACTTAAAATACTATCTAATATTGAACAAGAGGAGAATGCATAATGGAAAAAGTTCGTTTAGGAATTATTGGTTTAGGTGCACAAGGTGGTACTTATGCAGGTTTTATTCATAGCGGAGAAGTAGATAAACTAGAAATCGGTGCAATATGTGATATTGATCCAGAGAAAAAAGCGTTAAGTGCTGAAAAGTATCCTGATGTACCTTTCTACGACAACTATATTGATATGTTAGAAAGTGGTGATGTAGATGCAGTCGTTACGACAGTGCCTCATTACCTCCATACAGAAATAGGCAAAGAAGCATTGTCTAGAGATATTCATGCACTTTTAGAAAAACCTGCAGATATCTATGCTGAAAAAGTTAAAGAAATTAGTGATTTAGCAGCTTCTAAACCGGAATTAACATTTGGTATTTTCTTTAATCAAAGAACTAACCCTTTATATCAAAAAGTTAAAGCATTAATTGATGATGGTGAAATTGGTCATATTCGTCGTACAAATTGGATTATCACTACATGGTGGCGTCCACAAGCATATTATGATCAAAGTTCTTGGAGAGCAACTTGGGATGGAGAAGGTGGTGGTGTTTTAGTAAACCAAGCGCCACACCAAATCGATCTACTCCAGTGGTTATGTGGCTTACCTGAAAAAGTATTTTCAAATGTCAAATATGGTTACCAAAGAGAATTAAACGTCGATGATGATGTAACAACTATATTAGATTATGGCAATGGAGCAACAGGTGTATTCATTACATGTACACATGACATTATCGGAACAGACCGTTTAGAAATCACTGGCGATAAAGGTAAAATATTAGTAGAAGATAGTAAAAAAATTACACTGACTCGCCTAAAAGATTCTGAAACAGATATGAATCGTAATATGTCGTGGGAAGATGCTGCCAAAATTTTCACTGGCAATGGTTTTGACGATATCTATGATCAAGAAACATTTGAGTTTGAAAGTGTATGGGGTCAACAACACATCAGCGTATTAGAAAACTTTGCAGCTAATATTATCGATGATACACCATTGATTGCCCCAGGCAGTGACGGTATTAATGGTGTTAACTTCGTAAATGCCATTTACCTTTCAAGTTGGTTAGGCAAAGAGGTATCACTACCAGTAGATCCAACAGAATTTAAAAATGCATTACAAGAAAAAATTCAAGCAGAACAATAAATTAACTCATAAAAGCATAAATAAACGGAGATGGTCATATGCTTAAAATTGGAATTGTTGGACTAGGTGATATCGCTCAAGTACATATTCAAGCGATTGATGATAATCCAGAAGCTCAATTAGTAGCAGTTTGTGATGAAAATGAATTATTTAAAAATAAAGTGCCTCATGCTCATTTTTATAAAGATTTAAATGAAATGTTAGATTCAGAAGCGTTAGATTGTGTTCATATTTGTTTACCTCACTATTTACACTTATCAGCGACAACGACTTGTGTCGAAAAAGGCGTTCATGTGCTTCAAGAAAAACCACTCGCAATTAATGCCAAAGAAGGACTTGAATTAGTGAAATTAGAACGTAAATACCCAGAAATAAAAATTGGTATTTGCTTTCAGAATCGCTATAACGACACCTTTCAAACACTACAACAAATCGTCGAAAGTGGTAAACATGGCAACATCATCGGCGTAAAAGGTCTCGTAACTTGGTTTAGACCTGAAGCTTATTATACAGAGAAACCTTGGCGCGGTAAGATGGACACTGCTGGTGGTGGCGTGTTAATCAATCAAGCCATTCACACACTTGATTTAATGCAATTACTTTGCGGCAAAATCTCCTCTATTAAAGGCAATGTCTCACAACTATTAGATTACGATATTGAAGTAGAGGATACCGCAGCAGCACATATAGAATTTGAAAATAAAGCAAATGGCATGTTTTTCGCTACAAATGCCAGTATTGGAAATTCTAGTGTTGAGCTCCAAGTCATCTTTGAAAATGAAAAATTCACAATTAAGGATAATATTCTGACACGCGTAAATGAAGACGGTTATAAAATACAAGTTATAGAAGATAGTAAAGCACCTAAAACAAAATCTTATTATGGACCAAGTCATGGTAAACTGATTAATCAATTTTATGACTGCATACATTACGATACGCAAAATTATGTACATGCTGATGATGCACTCGCATCCATAGCTATGATAGATGCAATTCAAATGTCTTCTGAATCAAATCATACCGTAACATTTGCCAGTGATTAAATTTTCACTACCTTAAAGATCTATTCAGCGCAAGGGACATAAATACAACATGTTATTTTGTAAATGTAAATAATATATTTCACTGTAGTTGTCTGTATTAACTCAACAATGTGGGAGCAGGGTAAGAAACCAAAATTTGATTTCTTACCTTGCTCCTTTTTATTCGAACATTTTTGATTTTAAAAGTACATGTTTGCTTGGAATATAGAATGATTGTTTTTTTATTTAAGCTTCACTACAATAAATATATAATAATATATCTTAATGAATGAAGATACAAAGGACATCTGGTTATATGGGTGGGTCTAGTATTATCACCTCATTTATAGATAATAATTTAATTGATGAGTATCGTTTATCTATTCACCCTGTAGTGTTAGGTTCTGGAAAACCATTATTTGAAAATATGAGTCAGAGATTGAATTTGTCATTGTTAAAAACACATACTTATCAAAGTGGTGTCGTACAGCTCATTTATGGCAAAGGTAAATAATAAACTTTTATAGAAAAAGGAATGATTTTCAGTGCACATAGCGATTGAAGCTAAAAACGTATCAAAAATGCTTAATCAAAATCTAATCATTAATGATTTGTCTTTTAAAATCCCCAAAAATTCCATAACTTTAGTAAAAGGAATAAATGGAGTGGGTAAAAGCTTAACATTAAAACTTATTTCCAAATTACAGTTACCAAGTAAAGGCAATATTTATACTGATTCTAAAATTAGCTATGCCCCGGATACATTTCCTAAAAACATTAAAGTAACAGTAAAACAATTTTTATTATTCATAATTAACTCAAATGATCAAATTAATAAAAAACAAGTACATACTATACTGCAAAATTATTTGGATTTATTTTATTTAACTGAATTTCAAGATTTGAAGTTGCATCGTTTATCTAAAGGAACATTACAAAAAGTTAATATTATACAATGTCTATTAGCAGATGCTGACATTTTAATTTTCGACGAACCATTTTCAGGTCTAGATAATAAATCAGAAAAACGATTTATAAATCATTTAAAACAATTAGTTAAAACGAAAACAATTATTTTAACAGCGCATGATTACAATTTTGAAAATACTGTAGTCACTCATATACTCAATTTAGATGATTACACATTTAAATCCATCTCTAAGCAAGATACGCAGAAATTAATTATTGTGCAAAGCCATAAACAAAATCACAACAACTTAATTATGGCAAATAATGAAGATTCTATAGTTTCTACAATAAAAATTAGCGACAATAAGTTAGCGATACAAGTATATAAATCAAAATCTAACTTAGTTATACAAAATTTAATAAATTATAATTATGAAATTATAGAAGTAAAGGACTTATAATATGCTACTTACTTTTTTAAAATATGAAAATTTAAAGTTTTTAAAATCTTATATTTTTATACCACCTATTTTTATTTACTTGTTATGTCTAATAAGCATCTATATCTATAAAGATGTCCCTGTATTATCTAGTTATGGTTCCACATCAATTGTACTATTTCTTATAATGACTTGGCTTACAATTATTAATTTCAAGCACGATACTATTAACGAACGCTATATTTTATATATCCAATTAAGATCTAAAAACAATTATTTAATACTTAAAGTTTTATATCTTTTTCTAGTTAGCTGTTTATTAATACTACTTTCACTATCCTATCCATTATTAATCCAAGTTTTTAATAAAGATGTTACATTAGATTTAATTTCCTTAGGTTTAATCACACATATATTAATGGGTTTATTTGGGATATTATTAGGTTCTTTTGTAACAAATACAAAAATTGCTAGTAAAAACTTTAATTGGCTTCTTACAATACTTATCATAATTGTTACACTTACCAAGGATTTATTAATAGAACAATTTTCATTTTTGCAATGGATATTATGGACTCTTCCACCTATAAGCAGTATTTTATATCTATTAAATAAGGATTCCATTCATATATTTAACCTAGACTTTATAACGTTATGCATCCATTCTTTAATTTATATAGTTATAGTTTTTCAAATGATTAAATATTTTTTCAATAGGCAATAAGATAAGTAAATGTTATTAATACAAAAAGGGTTTAGTTATACGAAAACAAGTAGACGCTTTACTATCATTAAAAATTAAATAGGAAGCCCAAATCCATCAGATTTTCTAATAGATTTGGGCTTCCTAATACAGCATGAGATAATTTTATCCCAGACCTTTTAAATTTTACTATGGCTTTATTATTCAAGTATAACAACTACATGTTATTTTAAATTATAACTCCAATAATGTCGATTAAATTTACATGTCTTAAAAAATGTAAATTTATTAAGCTATATACACAAAAAGCTCAATAATAGCTAGAATTAAAAATACTAAGAAAACTACGCCATAGATATTATTTTTCTTAACACTTTTAGCATTGGCATTTTTTTGCTTTGCTTTATTATTTATATTTGAAAAGAAAGTAATTCCAGAATACACTGCTATAAGCACAGTGATACCAAATACAACCCATACTGTTAACATTTTTAAAAACCTCCTTCTAATTCAATAAATCTATTTTCAAATTTGTCATGAACAATAATAAATCACGATATAGATACATTTTAATACATTTTCTTAATTCGTCCAATGTATAATCGTTATAATTTTGTAAAACCATTATTCATCATACAAATAATACTTAAAGTAAGTTATAATTAGTTGAAAAGATATGAATAGAGGGGTTAATATAATGAATGGTCTTAGAAGTGTTACTACAGGGACAAATGATTTAGAAAAAACTAAAACTTTATTTAAAGATATACTCGGACTCAATGTGACAAACAAAGGGCAAGCGCTACGTTTTGGAGATGCTGAACTTAATTCTGGTACACGTATACATTTCGTAGAAATACCTAACTATATTAACAATAATAATCATATAGATAATATTGGTTTGCGCGTACCAAGTGATGATGGTCTGGATGAGTATAAATCAGTATTAGATAATCATCACATTAACCATGGTGGAATTACCGATTTAAATGGTCATAAATATTTTGATTTTAAAGACCAAAATGATCAAACTTTTAATATTTACTCAAACGAACATAATACTGGAGCACCATTAGGTATGCCATCATTTGAAAGTACTGTAAATCCGTTACACCAAATCCAAGGTTTAGGACCTGTCATATTGAAAGTTAATGAACTCATATTAACGCAATCTATTTTAACTAAAGTTTTTGGACTCATACATTTTGCTGAATACGTACCAACAGACGATGCCGATTATAAAGTACAAGTATTTCGTATTGGAGACGGTGGGCTAGGTGGCGAGCTACATATCTATGCTGCAAAAGATGAAGTTAAAATGCCTGAACATGGCATAGTTGAACAAATTGAATTTGCTACTGAATCAAAAGCACATTTTCAAAATGCATTACAACAACTTGAAGTCATTGGGATTCCTTATCAAACATTAGATCAAGATGGCGAACGTTCTTTAAGAATTAGTGAAAAAAGCGGCATCACATTTATTTTTACTTTAGAAATAAAACAATAAAGAGAGGTTTTTATAATTATGTTACATGAAACTTGGAAAACAAATACACCTATTAAAAAAGTAGAAGTTGAACATGCGGAAGCGAAAAAATTCACGGTATCTGATATGCTAACAGTAGGAAAGCAATATGACGTTATTAATGAAACCGAAGAATATTACCAAATCATCGATAACTCTGGTCTAGTTGGCGGATATTATAAAGAGTATTTTAAAGAAGTATAATATTCTGAATATATCGTATTGAACCATGAAAGCAACGAGCAATTTCTCACAATAGATTGTGATTTTATATATTTTCTTATTAAAAATAGACTAGGGCAAAATATGATGATGTATTCTTGCCTCAGTCTATTTTTAATGATTTTTAACAATTATCAAACAAACATGTAAATGCCAAAGGAGACATTTAAAAATGACAAATGCACAATATATTAATAGAGATGAAACTGTTTTTAATGATGCCAAATCATTAATGCAATTAAATAAAAATATACTGTTAAAAGGACCAACAGGTTCTGGTAAAACGAAACTCGCTGAAACATTAAGTGAAACTTTAAATAGACCGATGCACCAAATTAACTGTTCAGTCGATTTAGATGCAGAAAGTTTATTAGGATTTAAAACAATACAAACGAATGACAATGGATCACAGGAAATTGTCTTTATAGACGGACCTGTCATACAAGCTATGAAAGAAGGAAATATTCTTTATATCGATGAGATTAATATGGCGAAACCAGAAACGCTTCCAATACTAAATGGTGTATTAGACTATCGTAGAAAATTAACAAATCCATTTACCGGAGAAGTTGTAAGTGCGGCACCAGGTTTTAATGTTATTGCAGCAATAAACGTAGGATACATTGGTACATTACCTATGAATGAAGCATTAAAAAACCGTTTCGTTGTTATTGAAGTAGATTATATTGATGGTGATATTTTAAGTGACGTTATTAAAAATCAAAGTCAGTTAAAAGACGATGCTGTTATCCAAAGCATTATAAAATTCAATGAAGATTTGAGAACAATGACAAAACAAGGTCAAATTTCTGAAGAAGCAGCAAGTATTCGAGCACTAATCGATTTGAGTGATTTAGCAACCATCATGCCAATAGAACGTGCGATACAGCGTACGATTATAGATAAATTAGAAGATGAACGTGAACAACAAGCAATTAAAAACGCAGTAGAATTAAACTTTTAGTGAGGGATAACCATGAGTGATCGTTTTATAAAATTTAATGACGAACAGCTTGATGCAAAGCAAGTCATGATGCTACAAGATTTAGCTCGTCTTTTACTGAAAAATGAACAAGCACATGTTAAGATTCAAAAATTTCCATATTATGATCCTATCAACCACACGCTAATTACAAGTTCATTTTGGTCACATAGAAGCAAAGAAATAGAATCCACTGGATTAAAATCAGATGTATTACTTGCTACTTATGGCTATCAAATGATGGATGAAAAGATTGTTAATGAAGTCATTCATAATCGTGAGTTTCAACATCCTAAATTCTTCCAACAACTTTTCAAATTATTAGAAGATAAACGTGTATTAAATACCATAGTACAATTACGTCCATCTACAAAACCTATAATTCAAATGCGTAATGAAGTCAGATTGAACTATACTCAGACACAAATCAAAGTTTATAAAACGAAAACAACCTTTACAGACTTACTTTTTTTATATTTAGAAGCATCTTTTTTAACAGAAAACTTTTATGATGTACCACAAATACACCCTCAAATTGATGATGTTTTAAATCATATGTATCAATATTTACCTAATTTCTTCTATAATGAAACGTCTGAAGATAACATGTATTTAGCAGAACGTATCATGTATCAAATTGATGGTATTTTAAAAGAAGATATGTTGAATGAATATTATCATTTACCGAAAAAAGTTTATGAAGCAATACAAGAACTTAATTTTGAGGATTTAACGAGAACTGATGCAAGTAACTCAGATGGACAGTCTGATGAACAAAACGATGAAGAAGTTGTAAGTGAAGAAATGGAATCTAATAATCAAGATAGTGCGTCTGAAGGTGGCGCTTATTTAGAAATGGAATTGCATGAAGGTGAAAATAGTGATGTCATGGGAGATAATGACACCGCACGTGAAGGCGATGCGAGCGATGATATGACTGATATGCAAACAAAAAAGGGCAAAGGATCTACTGATAATGTTGAAGATGACGAAGGTGGTTCTGTCGGTCATAATCAAGCATTCGCACTCAAAGGTATCAATCAAAATGTAGAGATTAAATGGAATATCCCAGACATTGAACCACAATATATCAATGATTATCATAACGTTGAATCTGAGGTTCAGTTTGAAACAAAAGATTTAATTCAAATTATTAAGAAAACAATTGATAGAGAATATCAAGATGAACGTCGTAATTTAACTAAAGGAAGATTACAGAAAAATCTACTTAATTGGTTTATTGATGATCAATATAAGTTATTTTATAAGAAACAAGATTTAAGCCAATCCTTTGATGCTACTTTTACATTGTTAGTTGATGCATCTGCAAGTATGCAAGATAAGATGGAAGAAACCATCAAGGGTGTTGTTCTATTCCATGAAACTTTAAAATCATTAAATGTTAAACATGAGATACTTGCATTTAACGAAGACGCGTTCGATGCTGATGATGCAAATCAACCCAATATTATTGACGAAATCATTTCATACGACCGCTCAACTTTAGAAAAAGATAGACCTAGAATTATGGCATTAGAGCCTCAAGATGATAATAGAGATGGCGTAGCAATTAGAATAGGAAGTGAACGATTAATGCGTCGTTCGCATAACCAACGCTTTCTAATTGTATTTTCAGATGGTGAACCTTCAGCATATAATTATAGTCAAGATGGTATTTTAGACACTTATGAAGCTGTTGAAACCGCTAGAAAAATGGGGATTGAAGTATTCAATGTATTTTTAAGTCAGGAACCTATTACAGAAGACATTGAACAAACGATTCATAATATTTATGGTCAGTATGCAATCTTTGTAGAAGGCGTAGAAAATTTGCCAAGTCATTTGTCACCATTATTGAAAAAACTTTTATTAAAATCATTTTAGCTAGACTAATTTTTATAAATAAATCGCTATATATTTAAATATTCTGAAATTTATATAGACGGCATCTAATTAAACATGATAGAATAGGTAATATTATTTTATTGGATTAAAAGGAGAACGTCATATGAATAAAAATACATGGATTATAGGTTTCACATTGTTTGCAATGTTCTTTGGCGCTGGCAACCTTATATTCCCACCTAATTTAGGTTTAGATAGTGGGGAATATTTCTGGCCATCCATTTTAGCATTTGCATTAACTGGAATCGGATTACCGTTGTTAGGCGTTGTCGTGGGAGCGTTAGATAAACAAGGCTACATCGGTTCATTAAATAAAATTTCACCGAAGTTTTCAGTAGTATTCTTAGTAATTATATACTTAACAATAGGTCCGTTATTTGCAATTCCACGTACAGCATCAACATCATTTGAGATGACTGTTACACCGATTGCACAAACAAATAGTAGTTTAGCATTATTTATATTTACAGTTATTTATTTCTTAATTGTATTATATTTATGTATCAACCCTAGTAAAATGATTAATCGTATCGGCTCATTGTTAACACCATTACTACTTGTTACTATTTTAGCAATGATCATTAAAGGATTTGTAGATTTTGGTGGTAATGCTCCAAGTCAATCTGCCGAAGCGTTTACTTCTGGCTTTGCTGGATTTTCACAAGGTTTTACGAATGGTTACTTGACGATGGACGCAATTGCAGCAATTGCCTTTTCAATGATTGTAGTTAATGCTGTAAAAGCGACAGGCGTTACAAACGCGAATAAGATATTCAAGCAAACATTGCTAGCTGGTCTAATCGCTGCAATTGCCTTAATGTTCATCTATATTTCTCTAGGTTTTATAGGGAATCACATGGATGTATCACAAGAAAAAATTGCTAGTTTAACAGCAAAAGATCAAAACATAGGCACATACTTATTAACTACAATGGCAGATGTAGGTTTTGGAACTTTTGGTAAATATTTATTAGGCATTATTGTTGCACTTGCGTGTTTAACTACTGCATGTGGTTTAATCGTTTCAGTGTCAGAGTATTTCCATAGAATTTTACCGAAAATTTCTTATAAAGTGTATGTAATTGGTTTTACTCTAATTAGTTTTATATTAGCAAACCAAGGTCTAAATTCAGTAATTTCAATGTCTGTACCAGTACTTAGCATTGTATATCCAGTAGCCATTACTTCAGTATTGCTGATATTGATTGCACGTTTTGTACCAACTAAGCCAATTGCACAACAAATTCCAGTTGCGATTGTTTCTATTGTTTCAATATTAAGTGTAGTACACACACAAGGCTGGATAAAAATGAGCTTTATTGATAGCTTACCTTTAAAAGACTATTCGTTGGAATGGTTCCCAATTGCTATAGTAACTACAATTATAGGTTATATTGTAGCTACCATGGTTAAAAATCAAAAGCCTATCGTTTACGAAAAAGATTAAAAAGTTCATTTAAGTAGATACTGCTCAATATTTAAATGCAACATTTTTGTAATGATCAATCCCTTCAAAGCAATCACTTTTCAAGTGACTACTTTGAAGGGGTTTTTTATGTGTAAAACTTTTATTTTGGTGTTGGGAACCTTCATTTAAATCAAAAAATTATTTTTTAAGATGGAGAATTTTCCAAGTGCATGATTAATATATAATTATTTAATCTTAAAAATTATAACAATTTTGCAAAGTCCAATTGATTACTAAGAAGAAGTGGGCTATAATCTTAACTTCAAGTGTTTCGTCAGTGACGATAGTAAGTCTCTTGTCACTATCATAAATAGACTTACATATTTTTATTAAAGATGGTAAGTACACGTATTCATATTCACAAAAACACCATTTGCTATAGCGTAAGATTACATTTTCATACTTATAATCTTGAATTCTAAAACAATATTCAATGATATTCGTAAGCATTTCAATAAGTATTGAAAAAGCTAACTATTTATTATAAAAGACTTAATATAAAAAAATTGAGAGAACCTAAAAAGAGGAGTAGAATAACATTAAATTTTCTTATTGGAAAGATAAACTAGATTGGCCAGTGTTTCTTATTAGCGGTGGCGTACTTGTATTATTTGTAATTATGTCATCACTATTTACTACAGCAACTTCAGATTTCGTGCAAAAAGGATTTGAACTTTCAATTTCATATTTTGGTGCATTTTGGCAAGTTTTATTGCTAGCAACATTTGCAGTAGGTGCTGTTTTAGCTTTTTCAAAGTATGGTCGTGTGAGACTCGGAAATGCTTCTAAACCTGAAATGAGTTACTTCAGATGGGCAGCAATTGTGATTACATCAGGATTAGGCGCAGGCGCTATATTTTGGGCTGCTGCTGAACCTATGTATTATTTTATTGATGTGCCACCAACTATGGATCCAAGTATCAAAGATAGTAGTACAGCAGCTATACCCGCAGCTATGGCCCAAAGTTTCACATCATGGGGCTTTACAGCATGGGCGGTTTACGGTGCTGTAAGTGGCATTATAATTATGTATGCACATTATAATAAAGGCATGAAAATGCGTCCGAGAACAATTTTATTCCCAATATTTGGTAAAAATATTGAACATACAAAGACAGGATCAATGATAGATGTCTTTTGTATTTTAGGCGCAGTAGCTGGAACAATTGGAACAATTGGATTTTTCGGTTTTCAATTTAGTTACTGGTTACATAGTATTTTTGGTATTCCAGATAACATTATTACTCAAGTCTTATCTGTTGCAGGACTTATGGTCATTGTATCTATATCTGCAACTACAGGGATAGATAAAGGGATACAGTTTCTTAGCAAACTAAATATATGGTTAGCAATAGCGCTTGCCGTCTTTATATTATTAATAGGCCCTGGTGGCTTTATTATTGATACATTTATTTCTTCTTATGGAACATACATTACTAATTTCTTAGAAATCAGTACCTTTAGAGGTGATAATCAATGGGCTGGCGCATGGATGCTTTTCTTCTTTGGTTGGTTCATAGGCTATGGTCCTTTGATGGCTATGTTAGTTGCCCGTGTATCAAAAGGGCGTACAATTAGAGAAATCTTCATACTTGTTTCAGTTGTAGCAGCTGTGGTTTCTCATTTTTGGTTTTCTATTTTAGGTGGAAGTGGATTGTTTTATGAATCTAAAAATAACGGTTCGATTAGCGATCCTTTATCTGAAAATGGTTTACCTGCTGCAGTTATCTCAATTGCTACACAATTACCTTTAGGCAATGTACTAGTTATAGCTTTACTCATTTTGACGCTTATATTTGTGATAACAACTGCCGATACAATGTCATATTCAATTTCTATGTCAGTTACTGGCGAGGGAGATCCACCTAAAATCATCAGATTATTCTGGGTTGCCATTATGGGTGTAATCTCAATTATTCTTATTAATATTGGCGAGGGTAGTATTAGCGCAATACAGTCCTTTATAATCGTAACAGCAGTACCTATATCGATTATAATGCTCCCTGTCGTTTGGACAGCACCGAAAATTGCTCACAAACTTGCTGTTGAACAAAATATAGTAACAACTCAATCTACAAACACAGTTGACGATACAGATAATTTAATTAAAAAATCAACAACTCAACATACAGAAGATACTAAGCATTAAATAGGGAGATTAAAATAAAATCTCTAATCTCGAAATTAAAATACCATTCTATTGGTTTAAACTAATAGAATGGTATTTTTTAATGCATATAGAAAAAGTAGATGGGCATGGGTAAGAAATCTAATTTTGATTTTCCGGCCCAATTCCATCTACTTTTTTGTTAATAAAAATCTTATTTATTATCTTTCATATCTAACAATTGATTTTGTAATTCTGATTCAAGTTGATTTAATTCTGTTTCTGCTTGCTTACGTTTAGTACGGCCTTGTTCTTGTATTTGAAGTGTCTGTTCAATTGTTTCGATAATATCATTTTGTGTTGTTTTTAGTGTCTCGATATCAACGACACCACGTTCATTTTCAGTAGCTGTTTCTAATGCATTTTGTTTTAATAATTCAGAGTTTTTTAATAATAAGTCATTCGTAGTATCTGTAACGGCCTTTTGAGCAGATACAGCATTACGTTGTCTCATCAATGTTAACGCAATGGACATTTGGTTTTTCCATAACGGTATACTCGTTAAAATTGAACTTTGAATTTTTTCAGCAAGCGCTTGGTTAACATTTTGAATCATACGTATTTGCGGCGCTGTTTGAATTGCAATTTGTCTTGATAACTGCAAATCGTAAATACGTTTATCTAAACGATCTATAAATTGTTCCATATCAGATGCGGCTTGCACATCCATTTGATTACCTGTCGCTTTTGCTTGTGTTCTAAGTTTAGGCACTTCAGTCTGTTGTAGGGCATGCTGTTTCTTTTTAGCTGCTTCAATATATAAAGACAATTCTTCAAAATAATCTTTATTCATATTGTATAATTCATCTAACATGTCTATATCTTTTTTTAAGTTATTTTTATGCTTATCTAACTCAATAGAAATACGATCAATCTGTGAACCTACAGACTGCATTTTCGAAAATATTTCATTAACAGATGCTTTCGTGCGTTTAAATATGCGTTTCAACTTAGATTGATTTTCTGGATTAAGTTCTTCAGGATTAACTGATTTTAATTTACTCATTAAACCATTCAGAGATTCACCGACAGGCCCAACATCTGTAGTGTTAACTTCATTTAAAATACGGTGTGAGAACTGCGACATATTTGATTGTGCTTGTGTACCATAATTCAGTAAACCATCATTATCCATTGGCTTTATTTGTTCACTCAACTTATCGATTTTTTGTTGTTCCTCTTGAGTATATTGTGTTTTATTATTGATTATTTCATTTTGATTAGCTGACTGTTCATCAATATATTTGTCCAATGGATGTGAACTTAAAAAATCTTGTTCTTTAGCCATTCAATTTCTCTCCATTCTTAATTCTATGTTATTTATTTCTTTTCTGTTCCATTTTGTTTAATTCCATCTCTATATCTAACTGGCTATAGTCTTCGTTATTAATTCTCTTCAAGTCAGCAACTAAAGTTCTTTTTACTTCGTCTAAAGTAATTCTTGTTTGTTCTAATTTTTGTTTTTCTTCTTTAGTTTTTTTAGGTGACTTAGACAATCTTGTATATGCTTCAATTAAATTCAATGCATTATCAATATGTGAATAGAAGAAACCTTCTACTTTGAAAAATGAACCCGGTTGTTGTTTCACTGCAAAATAAATTGCACGAGAAATTCGGTATATTTCATTCACTTGTTTAAAATCTTTAATAGATCTCACATTTACAAATGTTTTCAAAATTCTTCTAATCTTATCTTGTGCATTGTTTAACTGGCTATTTACAAAATGATAATCACGACGTGACAGACCAATTTCATTTAAATATTTTCTAGAAGTTAAACGTTGAGTAGGGAAGTAAATTGCCAAAAACGTTACCGCAGAAATAAGAAAATCAAATATAACATAAATATCTAGAGCAAAAACACTGGTAAACCATGCGATAACTGCTACTGGAAAAGCTATAATTGTCCCAAAAATACGTGAAATAGTATATCTCAAACTTCATCTTCCTTTATATAGTTTTAAAATCCTTTAATGTTTCATCAATATTTAATTCTTCTATAGTATAATCTTCAACATGCGAGGCAGGTGACGCACCGTCTATAACTGCATTTAAAAATGAAGTTAATGCTTTTTCATTTCCTTGCGCATAAATATCAACATAATTATCAATATTTTCAACTGTGCCCACAATATTATACTTTCTAGCTATCTTCTGTGTATAGTATCGGAAACCTACACCTTGCACCATCCCAAATACTTTAACATGTTTGCACTGCATATTATCACCTCTTATTAGCATTATACGAAATTTTAGGCCACAAAACTAATATTTACGTTTGAGCAACTGATGTATATAGGCCAAAAGTATGAGTCAGATAACTTGATTTTGTATATTATCTAGTTAAAATATTACTCATAGACAAATTGTGCGACTCTAATTAAATTATATAAAGTATATAACTAGTTTTATTCATATCTATTTATAAACATGGGGGATTTTATTTAGAGTGAATGTATGAAGACCATACATAAGTATAATCAACTTGTTCTATTAAGCTTAAAATTTTGAACACGGTATTTAAATGTTTTGAAAATATTTTTGAGCTGACTATGAAAGGGTGAAAGAAAATGTGGACAGTTGCAAAAATTCGGGCTGATTATGAAGGCTGGTGGTTATTTAGTGACTGGACTGATCATATCGTAGAACAACATAATTTTGAGACATATAACGAGATGTTAAGCCAATACCAATCAATCATTTTAAAATGTAAAAAAGATTATGATAATTATTTAGTTGGTAAATATAATATTCATGCGTTTTATAATAATTGCGATTTAGGATTTTGTGAAGATTGCGATGAAGATTTACAAATATTCTATAGTTTTATTGTTTTAAATAATAATGAAGTATATTATAAATTACCTATTGTTGAATAAACAGTTTATTCAGATTTGTATTGCAATTTTATTTAAATTGCTTTATACTGTTAGTCAAGCAATAGTTTTATTCCATATTGCAAAGAATATTGTACTAACAGACTTAAACTGTGAAATTGTATTTTTTGTAATATGCGAATAACGCATATTGAATGAATATTAGTCTTGGAGGTTTCACAGTTATGAAACAAGGTACAGTAAAATGGTTTAACGCCGAAAAAGGTTTTGGTTTTATCGAAGTTGAAGGAGAAAACGACGTGTTCGTACACTTCTCAGCAATTAACCAAGAAGGATACAAATCATTAGAAGAAGGTCAATCAGTTGAATTTGAAGTAGTTGAAGGCGACCGCGGTCCTCAAGCTGCAAACGTTGCTAAACTATAATATAGATTGCTATATTGACTTTATGTAAAAAAGAACCTTGTCAAAGGTTCTTTTTTTTATATAGGCGCCTTTACATTTTCAATATGTTAGGGCGCCTTAATGCATGCGAGAAGCATGTAAACCTTTATTTCTGTCGATGAAATCGAGTTAGTCTTTCTTAATGCATGCGCAAGGCATGTAATCCGCTAATGCTTTTAAGATTACATTTTCAATATGTTAGGGTGCCTTAATGCATGCGAGAAGCATGTAAACTTTTATTTCTGTCGATGAAATCGAGTTAGGCTTTCTTTATGCATGAGCTTAACATGTAAACTTCTAATATTTTCCAAGATTACTTTTAAGGTTAGAGGTTCTTAATATCTTCAATATACATTCATTCAATACAGGCATTTAAAGAGCTTTCAATTATAATCATGACCAAATAATCCTGAACTTTATATTGTTTGTTTAAAACGCTTAAAACACCATTTAAAAAACATAAAAAAAGGTTGTTAACATGCCCAGTAGGGAATAGCTAACAACCTTTTTTCTTATATAATCATTTATTTTGTATCATTAATGATTAATTGACGTAATGATTGACGTTTAATAACTTCTCTTGCCTTACCATCTTTTAAGAAAAATACGGACGGTTTCTGCATTTGGTTATAATTTGATGCCATTGAATAATGATAAGCACCAGTTGATAAAATAGCTAAATAATCGCCACGTTTAACTGTACTTGGCAATTGCGCATCTTTGATAATAATATCTCCAGATTCACATAATTTACCTGCCAGCGTTACAGTTTCATCCTTTGGATCATTTCGATTGACCAGTAAAGCTTCATACTTCGCATCATAGAGAGAGGTACGAATATGATCACTCATGCCACCATCGATAGACACATATTTATTTACATTAGGGATGTCTTTAATTGTACCTACTTCATATAAAGTAATACCTGCTTCACCAACAATTGAACGTCCAGGTTCAATACCAATTTCTGGAATAGGGTAATCAGCTTCTTGTGCTATCGTTTTAATTGCTTCAGTTATTTCAGCAATACCATCTTCGATAGGGAAGCTCACATCGCCTTCAACATACTTAATACTAAAGCCGCCACCTAAATTGATTAATTCTATTTGAATATCATTTTCTTTCAGCCATTGAACAACTAATTTAGTAGTTTCAATCATAGCTTCAGTACCTTCAATTTGGGAACCTACATGAAAGTGAACACCTTTAAGATTTAAGCGCTTAGCATCTTTAACTTTTTTGACACCTTCAATCGCCAAACCATGTTTGATAGACAAGCCAAATTTACTATCTTCTTGTCCAGTTTGAATAAACTCATGTGTATGTGCTTCAACTCCAGGATTTAATCTTAACACTACATTCACTTCTTCACTTGCATAACGGTTAATAAGATCAATTTCTTCTAAAGAGTCAATAACGATATAACCCACTTTACTTTCTAAGGCATATTGGATTTCACGTTTTGTCTTATTATTACCATGAAAATGTATGTGTTGCGCATCAAAACCAGCAGCTAATGCTGTATATAATTCACCTTCAGATACTACATCTAATTCGAGTCCTTCTTCTTCTACTAATTTAACCATTTGTAAACAAGTAAATGCTTTAGAAGCATATGAAATATTATAGTTTAATTCGCTCTTTTGAAAAGCTTCGTGAAAACGTCTCATTTGCGTTCTAATTTGCGTTTCATCATAAACAATTGTAGGCGTCCCAAAACTTTGTGCTATCGTTTTGAGGCTTGTACCTCCAATTGTAAGCTCTCCTTTATCATTGTATTCTACTACCATAATTTATCTATACTCCTTTATTAGTGAGTCATGATTCATCGCGCTTAATTGTTCAGAATTTGCGGCCACACCCTTAAATGTGAACTCATCTACGCGTATATCGTTATTATATAGTATCACTTCATCTTGTGCACGAACATTGCTATCTACTTCCACAAACATATGACTCATCATTAACGCACGTATAGGATAGCGTTTACCGTTAATCAATGCTTCATGTTGTGCTCTTGATTTAAGTATACCATCGCCATAACCGACATCTACGACTGCTAATCTTGTTTCATCTTGTGTAGCTTCATAAGCAAAACTATACCCACAGTAATCTCCCTGATTAACTTCACGTACTTGAATGACATTACCTTTCACAGTTAATGATTGTTTAATTTCTGTTTTCTCTACATCACTATAGGGTCTTGAACCGTACAATGCAATGCCAACACGCGCATGTGTATGATGGGGGAAAACACCATCTTCTCGATAGTAACTCGCACTATTTTGCGCATGAATTAGTTCAAACTGATAACCGTCAGTTAATAACGTATCTACAAGATCTAACCATGCTTTTCGCTCAATTTCATAATCCGGAACATCAAATTCGTCTGCATATCCAAAGTGTGTCCATAGGCCAGTTATTATCATACGCTGTTCATTTTTATTTTGCGCATGATGTATAAGGACTTCTCTCATTTCTGCAATTGATTTTAGTCCTGAACGATGTAATAAATTTTCATATTCTAAATGAACTTGAATATCATATAAATCTTCTACATGTTCATAATAGAAATCTAGAGAAGGTAAAGTCATCTGAATATGATAAGCACGTAATTTATCAAAATCATAAACTGCATTCATTAAAAAAATCGTAGCATCGGGCGCAAGTTTACGAATTCGAATTGCTTCTCTTAAAGAAGTTGTACTAAAAGTTTGAATACCAACTTTTTTGAATTGTTGAACAGCAAATTCTAAACCGTAATGATAAGCATTATTTTTAACTACTGCCATGAGCTGGTTGCCTTGCGCTACATTTACTGCATTTTCATAAAATTTCTCTGTGTCTACTGACCAAATGGCTGTCATTGTACACGCACCTCGCTGTAGGATTTTAGAAGTTGTTCATAATAATCTGCAATACGTATGAGCATATATTCATTAAAATTTAAATGAGCAGTATGTAAGCCAGTCACATAACCCTTCGCTTCATCACGTACACCGACAAATACAAAATAACTCGGTGCAAGTTGACTATAGAAACTGAAATCTTCACCAAATAAATAAGGCGTAGGTTTATCTATAATTTCAAAATCTGCATTATCTAATCCATGTTCAACATGTTTGCGTAGTAATGGATCATTATAAGTAGGCGGGTAACCTTCTTCAAACTTCACTTCACATTCTACATTAAATAATAAGCTTACACTTTCAGCAATTTTGGCCATTTGTTGTTTTACGATTTCTAAGTCATTAATATCATATGTTCTGATTGTACCTTCTAAATAACCATGACTAGGGACAGTATTAATCGCTTCTCCAGCTTCAAAATGACCCATATGGACAATATTTCGTTTTAAACCGTTCAAATGATATTGTTGAATTTGTCCCACTTGGCTTAATACATGCTGTAATGCTTCTCCACAAGAATGTCCTTGTTCTTTATCTGCAACATGACTTGAAAGGCCATTTAAATAAAATCTATATTCCGTAGCACTTGCCGTTATTTCTTCATCTCGAATAACAACTTTGCCTTCATTTTCAAAGGGCATAACATGAATACCAAACACGGCTTCAATATCATAATTTTTAAAGGCACCAGCACGAATTAATCGATTGGCACCACCACCTGTTTCTTCAGCAGGTTGAAATATAAAAACAATACTTTGCGGTAACGTTCCTTGGTCAGCCATCGCTTTACATCGTTTAACAAACAGCATTAACGCAGTAGTGTGCCCATCATGTCCGCAAGCATGCATCACATTATCTGTTAAACTTTTGTAAGCTACATCGTTTTCTTCAAAAATAGGTAATGCATCAATATCTGCACGATAAGCTATCGTATGCTCACCGTTCCCAGGTAGATAAGCAACTAATCCTGTATCAAGAGGGCGTTCATAACTGATTCCTAATTCATCTAAGAAAGCAGCAATATAGGTAGTAGTCTCATATTCATGTAGACTTAACTCTGGGTTTTGATGCAAATGACGTCTATGTGTTGTTACGAATTCTAATTCATTCACTTAAAATCAAATCCTTTTAGTTTTATTAATTAACTTCAGACTTTATTTTAAAGTCCTTTGTTTATATGTATAAAAAAGCGAAAAATATAATATTAAAAAAATGAGGAGGTAAGACGGATTTATCAATGTATAATGGATAGCAACTTTTTAAAAGTTATAAACGCCATCATTAATTACATCTTGTCTCGTCTTAAACCTCCTACATTAATATTTATAGATGTTCATACTAAGAAGTATAGTCCTCATTTATCTGGAACAATAACTAACTTAGTAAAAGTGGAAATTGCATAAAATTAAGCTTTAATCATTCAATTTTCTTAAAGCTGAAACGATTTCACGTTTTGAATCTTCAACTTCACTTGTCTGTTTAATTACTTTAGCAGGTGTACCTGCAACAACTGATCCAGCTGGCACGTCTTGTGTTACAATTGCACCTGCAGCCACAATAGAGCCTTTACCAACACGAACACCTTCAAGAATAACTGCATTCGCACCAATAAGCACATCATCTTCGATTACTACTGGAGAAGCACTAGGTGGTTCAATGACACCAGCTAATACTGAGCCTGCACCAACATGTACATTTTTACCAGTAGTTGCACGGCCGCCAAGTGTTGCATTCATATCTACCATTGTACCTTCACCAACTACAGCACCAATATTAATCGTTGCGCCCATCATAATCACTGCACCATCTTCAATAATAGCTTGTTCACGAATGAAAGCGCCTGGTTCAATACGTGCATTTGTGTTAGTTAAATCTTTTAATGGAATAGCCGAATTACGACGATCCATTTCAACTTCTATTGTTTCAATGCTAGATTGATTCGCTTCGTAGAATGTTTTCCATTCATCCGCTTCACAGAAAACAACTTTTGAATCAGGTGAACCAAACACTTTGAAACTATCAGGGAAGGTTACATTTTCAAAATTCCCATTAATATAAACCTTTAGGGGTGTAGATTTCTTTGCATCACTAATATATTTAATAATTTCTTCTGCCGTTAAATGTTGTACCATAATTTAATACGCTCCTTAGTTTTTATAGGTTATCAAATGTATAATAGTCATTTGCCTTATTGATTAATTTTTCTGCTGCACCAATTGCACCATTTGCAAAAATATCTTTTGACTGTGCTCGATGCGTAATCTCTATTGTCTCATCAGTACCAGCAAATAGCACGTCATGTTCTCCTACAATCGTGCCACCACGAATGGAATGGATACCGATTTCATCTTGTGTGCGTTTTTCAGTATGCTCATGTCTATCATAGACTGGTGTAGATTTTTCTCGCAAGTCATCAATCACATCATATAATTTTACTAACGTACCACTTGGCGCATCCACTTTTTTATTATGATGCGCTTCCGTAAGTTCAATGTCGAAATCTTGTAATAGGGGCACTGCTGCTTCTAAAATTTTTGTTAAAGCATGTACACCATAACTCATATTCGCACTGAAAAAGACTGGCATTTGATTACTTAACGCTTGAAGTTTATTGATTATTTCTTCTTTTTCACCAGTCGTTGCTATTACTAATGGTAAATTAAAGTCTTCATCCAATAATGGTAATAACAGTTCTGGGTTAGAGAAATCTATTGCAACATCTGCTTCTTTAGCATCTGCAATACGTTCAAATGTAGGGTACGGGTAATCCTTGGTAGTATCTCGTACAATAACACCAATTATTTCATGTCCTTTTGATTCAGCTAATCTTGCGACACGTTGATTCATCGCACCATAGCCTATTAATACTATCTTCATGCCTTGTCACCTGCTTTAAATTGTTCGTACGCATTTTCTAACGTTTTACGGTCTTCATCTTCTAAAGGTACAAGTGGTAAACGCACCTCATAATTTCCGAAACCTTCTACCGCTGTGAGTGCCTTCACTGGAATAGGGTTTACATCCACTGCTAATGCATCTAACAATGTTTGAATCGGTTGGAATTGTTTTTCAATATCTTCTCCATTTTGTTTTGCATCGTATAACGCTTGAAAAGATTTTGGGATCACGTTAGCAACTACTGAGATAACGCCATGTCCATCTTTATTAAAATAGTCAACTACATTGTCATCATTACCACTATAAAGCGCAAAGTCATTTAAGTTGATACGTTTTTTTACTTCTTCTAAATATTCAAAATCGTTGGTCGCATCTTTTAATGCAATAATATATTCATTCTTGCTTAATGTTTCAACTGTATCTGGTTCTATAGTCATATTTGTACGAGAAGGCACATTGTATAACACGACTGGTAATTTAATTGCATCTGCTATTTTCGTAAAATGAGCAATTAAACCACGTTGATTCGTCTTATTGTAGTAGGGAGTGATCAGCATAATTGCATCTGCACCCATTTCTTTAGCACGAACTGAAACTTGAATTGATTTTTGTGTATTATTCGTACCTGTTCCAGCAATTACAGGAATGCGTCCATCTACATAATTTACGACTGCTTCTAGTATTTGATCTTTTTCACCATCAGTTAATACTGGATTTTCAGCTGTAGTACCATTTACAACAATCGATTTTACATCATTTTCAATTAAATATTTCAAATGTCTTCTAAGTGCATCATAATCTACTTCATTGTGTGTAAAAGGTGTTGTTAAAGCGACACCTACGCCTTCAAAAATATGTCCCATATTATTTTACTCCTTTCAGGCTCATAACTTGTTCAAGTATTTGCACTGCATTCAATGCCGCACCTTTCAATAAGTTGTCAGAAGTACACCATACGTGGAATGTATTATCTAATGTTTCATCACGGCGAATACGTCCTACAAAAATTTCATCTCTGTCAGTAGAATTAATCGCTAATGGATATACATTATTTTGTGGATCATCTTCAAGTACCACACGGTCATCATTTTCAAATAATTCTTGGATTGCACTCACTGTAGCTTCTTTTTCTAACGTTACACTCATGTGAACACTGTGACTGTCTTGGACTGGCACACGTACACAAGTAGCTGTAACTTTTAATTCATCATCTTTTAAGATTTTACGTGTCTCGTCTATCATTTTTTGTTCTTCTTTTGTATACCCATCTTCAAGGAAAGTATCTATATGCGGTAACACATTATTATAAATAGGATGTGGATATGCTTCAGGTGCTTTACCATTTGCTCCTTCTGCTAAATCTTGTTTACCTTTTACCCCAGAACCTGAAACCGCCTGGTATGTCGTATATGCAACACGTTTCAAGCCAAATTGTTCTTGTAATGGTTTAAGTGGTACGACTGATTGTATTGTTGAGCAATTTGGATTTGCAATAATTTTTCTATCTAATACAGGCTCGTTGACCTCTGGAACGATTAAGTCTACACCTTCAGTCATTCTCCATTGACTTGAATTATCAATGACAATTGCACCCGCTTGTTCAAAAATAGGGGAGAAGTGTTCACTTGTGCTACCGCCAGCACTCATTAATACATAATCAAATGATTCCTTAGCTGCGTCTTCCGTCAATTCTCTAACAGTGTAGTTTTTACCTTGAAATTCAATGTTTTCACCTGCTGAGCGAGCCGATGAGAACAACACTAACTCATCAAATTCAACGCCTTTGCGATCTATTGTTTCTAACATTTTTCTTCCTACTAATCCTGTTGCGCCTGCCAATGCTAATTTTGTCATATACCATACACTCCATTTTTATTATTTTAATAAATATTAATTATATTCCGAAAATTCAGATATCAAAAGCTTGATAAAGGGCTCGAACAGCTCGTTCGCCATTCTTAGCATCTATTACACATGAAATGCTTATTTCTGATGTTGTAGTTTGATAAAAAGAAATATCGTTTTCAATTAAAGTAATGAATGCTTTTGATGCTACACCAGAAATATCACGCATACCAGAGCCAATTAAAGAGATTTTAACGTATTCTTCATTAATCTTGAAGTCTAATGCATTAAATTGTTCTTTTAAAGTTTCTAATATGGTTGAAATCTGAAAAGCATCTGTATCTTTAATAGTAAAGGACATTTGTAATCCTTCCAAGTTAATAATCTGAGAAATCATATCAACATTTACTGAACCTTCTTCCAATTGAGTAAAAAGCTCAGTAAGTAATCTATTATCTGGTAAGGGATAACTAATTGTAACGTGCATCATATGTGTATCTAACGCCACACCTGTGACTGCTTTCTTTTCTAATAATTCTGCTTGTGACATAATCCATGTTCCTTTCACATTTGATAAAGTTCTTCCTAAATAAAGCGGAATATTATAGTTGTTTGCTAATTCGACGCTTCTTGTTTCTAACACGCCTGCACCTAATGCGCTCATCTCCATCATTTCTTCATAAGAAACGTATTCAAGTCGTTTTGCTTCTTTATATAATCTTGGGTCAGTAGCATAGACACCATCGACATCGGTATAAATCTCACATGCCGTGTCATTACTTGCTGCTAAAGCAACAGCAGTAGTATCTGAACCACCTCGACCTAACGTCGTCACTTCAAGTGATTCATTTATGCCTTGGAAACCAGCAACTACCAAAACATCATTTTCTGTAAATGCGATTTCGAATGTATCAGGATTAATTTCTGCTATCCGACTTTTTAAATGATGTCCAATTGTCTTAATACCCGCTTGATATCCGGTCATCGCTTTGGCGTTTACACCGATATCATTTAAAACCATAGATAAGTAAGAAACTGTCTGTTGTTCACCTGTCGTTAATAATAGTGCAAGTTCTTGATCTTTAGGGTTGGTAGTTAATGCAGAAACATTAGCCATAAGCTCATCTGTTGTCTTGCCCATGGCACTAACAACAACAATAAGCTGTTCACCTTGATCAACTCTCATTTTCAACATTTCCGCTATATTTTTTATTTTTGTAAAATCACTTACTGAAGAACCTCCAAATTTCAAAACACTTCTGCTCAATTCTATATCCTCCTCATTTAATAGGGGAGAATCACAGTATTAAAAAAAGAACAAGTTCGGGATGCGAACTTGTTCTATAATTTATATACAAGTGATGCACTCCATTATCTTACAATAATGACAGACTCTTAGCTCTTAACCATAAAGTCCAACGTGTTATAAGCTGCTATTATAACTATTTCGGCATCTCACCCTTTCAAAATTAGCTGCTAGCAGGCAGGTTCTTCTAATATTTACTAATGATTGATGCGCCTCATCAAAACCATATTTAACTTTTGTTTGTTTATGATTCATATTATACATATGCTTATATGTACTGTAAACCGCTTTTATGAAGTTTTTTAAATTTACTGAAAAATAAAACATTATATTTATACATTTTACGTTATAAGTGTAAATATAATTAAAATTGTTTAGTGACAATCATTTTCGATATTTTCAATTTTTAAAATTCTTCATATGTTGCAGGGTCTTGACCTTTTAATCTACCATCTTTTTGAGTTAAGTTATTTATCTTTTCTACGTCTTCAACTTCTAAGTTAAAATCAAAAACATTTAGATTCTGAATTTGTCTCGTTATAGAAGTAGATTTTGGAATTGGTACTACACCTAATTGAACGTGCCATCTTAATATAATTTGAGGTATTGTTTTATTATATTTTTCGGCAATTATAGCGATATCTTTATCTTTTATTACTTCAGATGCACGACCTAATGGACTCCATGCTTCTGTAATAATTCCTTTTTTATTATGATACTCAATCATATCTTGTTGATTAAAGTACGGATGTAATTCAATCTGATTCACTGTAGGTAAGACACCAGTTTCTTTTTCTAATTTTTCAATGTGTTCTGGTAAGAAATTACAAACACCAATAGATTTAATAAGTCCCGCTTTTTGAGCATCAATCATCGCTTGCCAAGCTTCAACATACTTATTGTGTCTTGGATTTGGCCAATGAATTAAATATAAATCAATATAATCGACATTTAATCGATAAATAGATTCTTGTATAGCTGTTAATGCTGCATCATAGTCTTGATAACGACCTGGTAATTTCGAAGTGACAATGATTTGATCTCTTGAAACATGACTTCGTTCAATTGCTTTACCCACTGTACCTTCATTTTCATAGTTATAGGCTGTATCTAATATTCTGTATCCTTGATTTAACGCATTAACGATTGCATGTACGCCTTGCGCACCATTTAATTTATATGTACCGAAACCGATTTGTGGTAAAAGTTGTCCATCAATCATATTTAAATTTTCCATTGAAATAACTCCTCCGTTCATTTGAATTAATTATGATTATATAATTCAAAAATTCATTTTGAAAGTAATTAGCCCAAACAATGGGGCGTTTCATCCTAAATAAGATGAACAAAGTGGGGACATCCTTAACTTAAGGTCTTCGTCTAGTGCTTTATTAATTTGTAAGTAGTTAGCTCAAATCACTACAATTTTAAATAACAATAAAATGATTCAGCCAACCAATTTCATAGATTTAACTCATATAAAGATAAAAGAACATGAAAAAGGCACCCCTAATACCTTTATAGTATTGGGGTACCTATATTTTAAGAGGGGAGTAAGACAGGAATCTAATTGTTCTAACAAGATTACGTCGTCTCAGCCTCCGCTTATTTATTGCGTTATTATTTTAATACACCAGTTTCTTCTAAATAGGCTCTATAAGTCGTTTCTTTAGAAAGACCACCAGTTGGATTTAAATCAATGACACGGTTTGCAATTGTATTGATGAATTCAAAGTCATAAGATGTAAAGATAATAGAACCTTTGAATGATTTCAAGCCATCATTGACTGCAGTAATACTTTCTAAGTCTAAATGGTTTGTAGGTTCATCCAGTAGTAACACGTTAGAACTTGATAACATCATTTTACTTAGCATACAACGTACTTTCTCTCCACCAGATAAGACACTCGCTTTTTTCTTAACTTCTTCACCGCTAAATAGCATACGTCCTAGGAAGCCACGTAAAAATGTCTCTGTTTGTTCGTCTTCAGGTGCGTATTGACGTAACCAGTCAACTAAGTTTGTATCTACACCATCGAAGTAGAATGAGTTATCTTTAGGTAAGAAACTTTGAGAAGTTGTTACGCCCCATCTTACTGTACCTTCATCTGGTTCCATTTCACCAGCTAAGATTTTAAGTAATGTTGATTTAGCAAATTCACTATCACCAACTAATACAGCTTTATCGTTAGGATCCATAGAGAATGAAATATTATCTAATATCTTTACGCCGTCGATTGTTTTAGAAACATTGTCGACATGTAATAAATCATTACCAATTTCACGTTCAGGTGTGAATTTCACAAAAGGATAACGACGAGAAGAAGGTTGAATATCATCAATCTCGATTTTTTCTAATTGTTTCTTACGACTTGTTGCTTGTTTTGATTTAGAGGCGTTTGCAGAGAAACGTGCCACGAAATCTTGTAATTCTTTAACTTTCTCTTCTTTTTTCTTGTTTTGATCTTGAGCCATTTTCATAGCAAGTTGACTTGATTGGTACCAGAAATCATAGTTACCAACAAATAATTTAATTTTGCCATAATCTAAGTCAGCAATATGCGTACAAACATTATTTAAAAAGTGTCTATCATGAGACACAACAATAACTGTGTTTTCAAAATTAATTAAGAAATCTTCTAACCAACTTATTGCAGGGATATCTAAACCATTGGTAGGCTCATCTAGTAATAATACGTCAGGTTTACCAAAAAGACTTTGTGCTAATAACACTTTAACTTTTTGATTGTTTTCTAATTCAGACATTGTTTTATCTTGTAGGTCTGCTTTGATACCTAGTCCAGAAAGTAGGGTACCCGCATCTGCTTCAGCATTCCAGCCGTCCATTTCAGCAAATTCGCCTTCTAGTTCTGCAGCTCTAATACCATCTTCATCACTGAAGTCTGGTTTCATATAGATTTCATCTTTTTCTTTCATTACTTCATATAAACGTTCGTGTCCTTTAACAACAACATCAATTACACGTTCATCTTCAAATGCAAAGTGATCCTGTTTTAAAACTGCTAAACGTTCGTCTTTCCCCATAGAAACATGACCAGTTTGAGCGTCTAATTCACCCGATAAAATCTTTAAGAACGTTGATTTACCTGCGCCATTAGCTCCTATTAATCCATAACAATTGCCATCTGTAAATTTAATATTTACATCTTCAAATAGCTTACGATCACCAAATCGTAAACTTACATCAGTAACTTGTAACATGCATTTACTCCTTTTCGTTATCCTTTTCGTTAATCTACCGGACAAATTATAACACACTTATCAACTTGTTTCGACCATTCTCGATGTAGTGATGCTAGTTTCTTCATAGCATGTTATAATAAGTAAGAATAAATCTGTATGTACGAAGGAGAAAAGTATGGCCCAAGATGAAAAAGATATTGTAGGTTCTATAGAATTTCTTGAAGTTGTTGGATTAGAAGGTTCAACATATAAGTTAAAAGGACCAAACGGAGAAGAAGTTAAACTCAATCAATCCGAAGTAAAAGATGAAGATGAATTAAATATAGGGGAAGAATATAGTTTCTTTATTTACCCAAATAGATCAGGTGCATTATTTGCTACACAAAATATGCCTGACGTAACGACTGATAAATACGACTTTGTAAAAGTATTAAAAGTTGATCGCGATGGTGCACATGTCGATGTAGGTTTACCAAGAGAAGTATTAATACCTTGGGAAGATTTACCAAAAGTTAAATCAGTTTGGCCAGTACAGGGTGATGAGTTATTCGTTACGTTACGTATTGATAGAGATAATAATATGTTCGCACGTTTAGCAACAGAAACAATAGTAGAACAAACATATAAGTCTGTTTTCGATAATGAATTGAAAAATAAAATCATCGAAGCAAGACCATATCGTTTATTACGCATAGGTAGTTTCTTACTATCAAAAGAGGGTTATAAAATATTCGTTCATGAAACAGAACGCAAAGAGGAACCACGTCTCGGTGAAAATGTAAAAGTCCGTATCATTGGTCAAAACGATAAAGGTGAATTGAACGGTTCATTTTTACCACTTGCACACGAAAGACTTGATGATGATGGTCAAAATATTTTTGACTTACTCGTAGAGTACGATGGGGAATTACCTTTCTCAGACAAATCGAGTCCCGAAGCTATTAAAGAAATTTTTAATATGAGTAAAGGTTCGTTCAAAAGAGCAATCGGGCACTTATATAAAAACAAAATTATCACGATAGACTCTGGTAAAATCGCTTTAACTAAAAAAGGTTGGGAAAGAATAGAAAAGTAATTCCTTCTATCATAAAGTGATGTTTTTATCTAACCTGTTTTATAACAATAATAATAATAATTTATAAAATGAATTGGACTTCAAAATACAATTCTCAACAAACCAATCCTGAAATCACTATTTTTATAGAGTGATTTCAGGATTTTTTCTTTATTTATATTACAATTTCAGGCTTGTTTGTAATATTTTTTTCTAGAAAAACCTTATATTATCAACGTTTATAAGTCATTATTTTATAAATTCATAGCTATTATAAATTTTGTAAAAAGAAGCCGTTTTATCTTAACGAAACATTTACATTATCTATATTTGTAATTAATAAATTGTGTGTAATATAGGTACTGTAAGAAATACATATAACTTTTAAGGGTTATTTATTTATTAGGAGGATGTTTCAATGAAAAAATGGCAAGTATTTGGAACTACAGTAATTGGCTCTTCACTTTTATTAGGCGCTTGTGGCGGCGGAAATGCTGGTTCTGGTGGCGGCGAAGGCGAAGTTAAAGGCGACGGTTCATCAACAGTAGGTCCAATCATTGAAAAATTAAACGAAAAATTTGCTAAAGAAAATTCCGATGTTACAGTTTCATCTGGTACATCTGGTACTGGTGGCGGATTCGAAAAATTCATTTCAGGGAATACTGATTTTTCAAACGCATCTAGACCAATAAAAGATGAAGAGAAGAAAAAATTAGAAGATAAAGGTATTAAATATAATGAATTTGAAGTTGCAAAAGATGGCGTAACAATTGCAGTTAATAAAGAAAACGATTTTGTAAACGAATTAACTAAAGATCAATTGAAAGATATTTATTCTGGCGAAGCAAAATCATGGAAAGATGTTAATCCTGAATGGCCAGATAAAGAAATTAAATCATTTTCTCCAGACCAATCACATGGTACATATGACTTCTTCACTGAAGAAGTTATGGATGACGGAGATATCAAAGCAGAGAAAAACGCTGATACAAACGTAATCGTTCAATCAGTTCAAAAAAATGAACAAGGTATTGGTTACTTCGGTTATAATTTCTTTGAAGAAAATAAAGATAAATTAAAAGCCGTTGAAATCAAAGATGATAGTGGTGAAGTTACTAAACCAACTAAAGAATCAATTCAAGATGGCTCATATGCTTTAAGTAGACCACTGTTCATTTATACAAACGAGAAAAAACTAAAAGAAAATGAAGGATTCCAAGATTTCATGAAATTTATCTTTGAAGACAAAGGTAAATCAGCTGAAGAAGCAGGATTTGTAGCTCTACCAGAAAAAGATTACCAAAAACAACTAGATGAATTAAAAGAGATTACTGGTAAAGAAAGCAAAGATAAAGAAGAAGATAAATAACACATAGCTGTAAATCTTAAAGGTCGGGATTCTGTATTAGAAAACAAAGTGGCGATGGGAATAACGTCCACTTTGTTTCTCTATTTCTAAACATCCCAACCTTTTTTTAATAATTTCGGAGTCTATATGAAGGAAGGAAATTTACATGGCGAATAAAAACCGCTCCGTAAGCGAAATGATAGAAAAAAACAATGCCAATAAAAAAGGTGCAAGCGATAAAATTGTTCCAATTATTTTAGGTACAATAGCAATTTTTTCTATATTAGCGACAATCGGTATTGTAGTCACATTATTAACAGAAACCATTACGTTTTTCACACGTATTCCTATTACAGAATTTCTATTTTCGATGGAATGGACACCATTCTCATCTGATCCTAAATTTGGAATTTGGCCATTAATATTAGGTACGTTGAAGATAACTGTAATAGCTACAATCGTAGCAGTGCCATTAGGTCTGGGTGCAGCAATTTACTTAAGTGAATATGCTTCGCCACGTGCTAAAAGTATTATCAAACCAATATTAGAAATATTATCTGGTATTCCAACAATCGTATTCGGTTTCTTTGCTCTAACATTTGTTACACCGTTAATACGTGGAATCTTTCCAGACATAGGCAGTTTCAACTCTATTAGTCCAGGTCTTGTAGTTGGTGTAATGATTATCCCATTAATATCAAGTATGAGTGAAGATGCAATGTCATCTGTACCAAACAAAATGCGTGAAGGTGCACTAGGTTTAGGTGCTACAAAATTTGAAGTAGCAACTAAAGTTATTTTACCAGCTGCCACTTCAGGTATTATGGCCTCAATTGTATTAGCAATTTCACGTGCAATTGGCGAAACTATGATCGTATCTCTTGCTGCAGGTAGTACACCGAGTGCATCACTTGATATAACAGGGTCCATTCAAACAATGACTGGTTATATCGTTCAAGTAGCTACTGGTGATGCAACATTTGGTACTGATACTTACTATAGTATATATGCAGTAGGATTCACTTTATTCTTATTCACATTAGCAATGAATTTGATTTCTCAATGGATTACGAAACGTTTCAGAGAGGAGTATTAATATGACTGAAACAAACAAAAATGTGCTCGTAGACCAACAAACAGTTGAAAAGAAACTCTCTGGAAGGTTAACGACAAATAAAGTTAATAAATGGGCTTTCTTTGCCTGTACAATGGTTGGTTTGCTTGTATTAGCGGCATTACTCATTGATACACTTATAAAAGGTGCTGGACACTTAACTCCATCATTTTTTACTAATTTCTCATCATCAACGCCTTCTATGGCAGGAATTAAAGGTGCCTTTATCGGTACTATATGGTTAATGGTTACTATTATCCCGATAACAATTACTTTAGGTGTTGGTACTGCAATATATTTAGAAGAATATGCTAAAGAAAATGCTCTTACAAACTTTATTAAAGTGAGTATCTCAAACTTAGCTGGCGTACCCTCAGTCGTATTTGGTTTACTTGGTCTTACAATTTTCGTAAGAGGTATGGGTATCGATTCAATTGCACTCGGCAACTCTGTTTTAGCGGCTGCATTAACAATGTCGTTACTTATCTTACCGGTAATCATTGTAGCTAGCCAAGAAGCAATCAGATCTGTACCTAGTTCTGTAAAGGAAGCTTCATACGGACTAGGTGCCAACAAATGGCAAACAATACGCCGTGTTGTGTTACCAGCGGCGATTCCTGGTATTTTGACAGGTTTCATCTTAGCACTATCTCGTGCATTAGGTGAGACAGCACCATTAATTTTAATTGGTATACCAACGATTTTATTACAGCTACCATCTACAATATTCGATCAATTCCAAGCGTTACCAATGTCAATTTATAGCTGGACAAAATTACCACAGGAAGAATTCCAAAACGTTGCATCGGCAGGAATTATCGTATTACTCGTTATATTACTATTAATGAATGCAATAGCGATATTCTTAAGAAATAAATATAGTAAAAAATACTAAATTTAAGATACAAGAAATATTATTTAAATAAGGCTAGTAAATGGGAATATGCTAGGATTTCAGTAAAATCTTAGCATCTAGCCTATAAAAAGGAGTTTTAATTATGAATAAACAAATTATAGATAATAACGATACGAACGATACATTAAAATCACATACCGACCGTAATGACTCACCAATAGCAACTATTGAGCCAAATCACTCAGAGAATAAAATTCCAGATAGTCAAAAGAAAATTGTCTATTCAACTAAAAATCTTGATTTATGGTATGGAGAAAACCATGCTTTAAAAAATATTAATTTAGATATTTTAGAAAATAATGTAACAGCAATTATTGGACCATCAGGTTGCGGTAAATCAACATACATTAAAGCATTAAATCGTATGGTTGAACTTGTGCCATCTGTTAAAACTGCTGGTAAAATCATGTACCGTGATAAAAATATTTTCGAAAATAAATATTCAGTTGAAAAATTGAGAACAAATGTAGGTATGGTATTCCAACAACCAAATCCATTTCCTAAATCAATTTATGATAATATCACTTATGGTCCTAAAATCCATGGTATAAAAAACAAAAAAGTCTTAGATGAAATTGTTGAAAAATCTCTACGTGGCGCTGCAATTTGGGATGAATTAAAAGATGACTTAGACAAAAATGCTTATAGTTTATCTGGTGGACAACAACAACGTGTTTGTATTGCTCGTACGTTAGCTATTGAACCAGATGTTATATTGATGGATGAGCCAACGTCAGCTTTAGATCCAATATCAACATTAAAAATTGAAGAACTTGTTCAAGAGCTTAAAGAACAATATTCAATCATCATTGTTACACATAATATGCAACAAGCTGCTCGTGTTTCTGATAAAACTGCTTTCTTCCTTAACGGCTATGTTAATGAATACGACGACACTGATAAGATCTTCTCCAATCCTGCAGATAAGCAAACTGAAGATTATATCTCAGGTCGCTTCGGTTAATCTATGGCAACAATTAGACATAAATATGAAGGCCAACTAGACGGACTTATTAAAGATTTACGTCGACTTGGTCTTTATGTATATCGTAATATAGAATTTGGGCTGACGTCGTTAAGTGAAGAAGATCGTAATTATGCTAGACAAACAATAGCTAAGGATAAAGAAATCAATGAGCAAGAAACTGCAATTAATGAAAAAGTAATCCTGCTTATCACTAAGCAACAGCCGATTGCTACAGATTTACGTTTAATGATGGCAGCTTTAAAAATTGCTACTGATTTTGAACGTATAGGCGACAATGCAGCAAGTATAGCGAAAATTAGATTACGTGCAAAAATTATTGACGAATATGTACTGACGAGACTCAACACTATGGGTAAACTTGCGCTCTTAATGTTAAAAGACTTAGATGATGCAGTTAATGATAATGATATTACCTTAATAAAAGAAATCATTGATCGCGATAAAGATATTGATGATATCTATAAAAATATTGTAAACACAACTTATTTAATAGATAACGATCCTTTCGTTGCAGGTCAAGCACATTTAGCTGCAAGACATTTAGAACGTATTGGAGATCACATTTGCAATATAGCAGAAAACATTTATTTCTTTATTACAGGTGAACGTTATGAATCCTATAATAAATAAAAATGTTCCATATAATAAAAGCACAATGGCTTTACAAAGATAACTCGCTTTCAAATAAATGAAAGTAGATGATCTTCAAAATTGCCATTGTGCTTTTTAATTTTATAAAATGCTATTTATTTTCAATTTCCTCAGTTAGTGTTTCTAATTCATCAACAAGTTTGCCAATATAGCCAATTGTTGATTTTAATGGTTGTTCAGTTCGGATATCAATACCTGCAATTTCAGCTAAATCTACTGGTGATTTACTACCTCCAGCTTTTAAGGTATCTAACCAAGCATCAACAGCTGGTTGTCCTTCATTTTGAATACGTTGAGACATCACTGTACCAATCGTTAAGCCAGCTGAATACGTGTAAGAGTATAATCCCATATAATAGTGTGGTTGTCTCATCCAAGTTAGCTCTGTACCTTCCGTAAGTTTCACGCTGTCTCCAAAGAATTGACTATAGACATCAAGCATAATGTCATTAAGTACTGGTGCAGTCAATGATTCTCCTTGATCGACTTTATTGTAAACTTCACGTTGGAAAGCAGCTTCAAGTAAATGTGTAACCATATTATGGTAATATGTTCTTGAAATAATAGAACCTGTTACCCAACGTTTAAATTTAGCATCATTACTATTTTTAAATAAGTAGTTCGCCATAAGCATTTCATTCATAGTAGAAGGTGCTTCTACAAAATACATCGAAGCTTCTGATTCTAAATAATTTTGATGCGCTTGTGCTAATGTAAAATGGCCCGCATGACCTAATTCATGTGCTAACACGAAAGTTTCAGTCATTTTACCAGTCCATGATATAAAAACATAGGAGTGTGAAGCATAGGGACTCGCACAATAAGCACCTGTTTCTTTACCTTTGTTTTGTGCAAAATCTATCCATCTCTCATTATAAGCAGCTTCAACCATTTCTAAATAATCTTCACCAAGTACATTTAAAGCTCCATAGATATATTGTTTAGAATCTTCAATTGAAATTTCTGGTTCGTAGTTTGGATCAATAGAAACTTTTAAATCTTCAAAATGCATTACATCTAAGCCATGGACACGTTTAACTAATTTCGCATATTTTTGGATAATAGGTGCTAAATCACTCATAATCACATCAATTTGTCTGTTAAACATGTCTCGCGTCACTTCTTGCTCTTGTAGTAAATAATCAATAACAGAATCATATCCTCTTAAATCTGCTTCGATTTTCTCTTGTTGCACTTGCATATTATATGTCGCTGCTGTCGTATGCTGATACTTACTTAATGCATTACTAAAATGTTTGAAGCTTATTCTTCTAAATGCTTCATTTGGGTTATCTTCATATTCATTCTCAAAAGTAGCATAATCTAAAGGATATGTTTGTTGATTATATTCAAATGGTTCAAATTCAATATCCAACATTTTTGTAGTTCCATAAAGTTCAAAAGCGCTCTCAAAAGTAGGGGACAAACTTGCTAATACTTTTTCAACTTCTGGAGTTAATTGATGTGCCTTATTCGCTTTTAATTTCGTTAAAAAATGGGGATACTTCGATGTTTGAATAAGTTGTTCAAGTGTTTGATCAGATAGCTCTAATATTTCTGAAACTACAAATGAAAGTTCACTAGCGATTTTTCCATAAGATGTAGACAATTTTGCGCTTAATGTCTGTGCATGTTCATTAGCTGTATCAACACTCAATCTTAACTCAGCATAATTGGCCATTCTATCTAATTGAATTAATAGTTCAGAATATGCATCCAGTGCATCTTCAACAATATTCACTTCAATTAATTGCTCTGCATATTGTTGATTAAATGCCTTAGCTTGTTCCAATGTATCATTCAGTGTGTTATAAAATGCATCATCAGAACTAAATAAGTCAGTTACGTCCCACGTTTCTTCAATTGGAACATTATTTCTAAATGGTAGTGTTTCAGCCATATAATCTACTCCTCTACATTTATATTGTATTCACAATTAATTATACATGAATGACCCGCATAAATGATAACCGAAAGTTTATCTATATTAAAAGTGGGGAACAGTAAACCAAACTGGATTGACACGTATTTTATATTAATTTAATATAAAATTATACTGCTCAAGACTGAATGTATTTATATAGAAAATATAGTATGATATATATAATGTAAGCAAAGTATAAATATTAAATAAAAAGGAGTGGAATAAATGACTATTTTTGATATGCCTAATTTTTTATGGATTACTATAGTTGCTGTCATATTAGTAACAGTATTTTGCAATCTTGTCTTAAATAAATGGTTTACTGCACCAATCTTAACGTTAGTAGTATTAGCAATAGCTGCATTTTTAATACCAAATTTCCAAGATATTACATATGAACCTTTATTAGGTTTTGCTGCGTTTATGACGATATTAAGTTTAATCCTAAGCTTTGTAATATGGTACATGACACGTAACTGGAGACGTAAACGCCGCGAAAAGAAAGCTAGAAAAGAAATACGTAAACGCGGTGGTATTCCAAAAGATGAATTAGAAGATTATAAACAAAAATAAAAAATGAACTGTAGCTATATTTAAGTTACAGTTCATTTTTTAATTACATCTTTAAATTTAAACTGATGATTTAATAGCGTGTTTAAGTAATTCAAGCTAAGTTTTAAAATGTGATTTAGTAAAATGTTATATCAAAATTTAAACCACAGCATATACCATATATGAGGTTTAAACCAATATAGTAAAGTCGATAATTAGATAACATCAATAAAGTATAATAGTAACAAGCTAATCAAAGCTATAAACATATAATGTAATACATCTATGATGACAAGAAGAAATTATACCAAAGTACTTGAAAGAATGATTGCGTTAACAAGCATATATAACATAATAGGTAGTGAATTAACAATTAGGGTATTCTTATCAAATTATAGTAACTTCCTATAATATATATTATGTAAACTAAAAAGTAAATTTTAAAAATTACATATCTATATAGTTATTTTTACTAAGTTATTATGTATTTAGCATTTATGCTTATTAATCCTAGTTTAGCTTTTACATACATATACTACGTTATATCATTAAACATTTACGTATCTCATTTAATGTCTTGTTATAATTGTCATATACTAACTCTTAAACTATCTACAATCAATTATATGGTAATATCATTCGTTACATAGATATATCTAAACATATTTAGCTTTGGCTGTGTGGATATTAGAAACTTATTTTGGTTATTGCTATGCTTATATAATGATCAAGCTCACAATGTTACGTGTATTCAGATGGATATAGACCAACAAACTCATATTTAAATGCTCAGAAATCGACTTCTCAGCGCCTTATTTTTAATGACTTTAAAATTTTAAGATTAAATAATACGTTATGCTTTAATTTTGCTATTATTTTGGCTTATCCTTGATTTTTATAGCAATCCTTAGAAAAAAGGTTTTTTATTTAAACCAAACACTTATAGGTTTACATAACATAAATATAGACACCTATAAAAAACGTGTTCTTTTTTGTCATTTGGGTATATACTATTTAGATAATCATTTAGGAGTGAAATTTATGCAGGAACGTTCCCGAATCAAATGGTCGAGTTTAGTGATTGGCGTCATTTTTCTAATTATTGGCGTGTTTATTTTAAGTTTTCCTGAAGAAAACTTATTTGCTATTACATGGCTCATAGGTCTACTATTTATTATTAACGGTTTTTTAGAAATTTTCGTTCGTCGTGTAATGAAAAAAACAGATAAAAATGCCTCAATCATAGTACTTGTACTTGGTGTAATTAATATTATTTTAGGGTTATTGATTTTATTTAATATCGTTACAAGTACGACATTTATTGTTTATTTATTTGCTATTTGGTTTATTATTAATGCGTTATTTAATATGTTTACGGTAACGCCACTTGAAAAATCAAATAAAGGTTTTCATATTGTATCGGTTATTTTGAACATAATTACGGTTGTTTTCGGTATTATTTTACTGTTTAATCCACTTATGGCAGCAATTTTAGTTGCTATCTTCATGAGTGCGGTATTCTTTATTATTGGTATAACTTATATCATTAAAGCATTATCTTAATGATCCGTAACTTATAAATAATTAAATAGGGCGTATTTTGAAAAATCACGCTAGAAAGCGCACTACAAGTCGTCTTGTAGTGCGCTTCTCACATTTTCATAACAATTATATATATTACTTTAAATATGTTATAAAAATAAATTTTACTATAAAATTATTATAATGTAAGGTTATTGCATTGCTGAAATCCTATGCTATACTAAAAATTGTGGAGAACAACAAGAATTAACATCACAGACTAATCCACATTTAGTTCATTGTTATATTGGAATTGCCATCCTAATATAACTAACTTCAGAACGAAAGAAAGCATACTGATTAGGGCTTACATACCAGAATGCTTTCTTTTTTTATGCTATTTTTTAACTTTTTTTCTAACATTATTCAACGTATTAAATAACCAATATTTTGTTTTCTTAATTGGTTTATAAAAATCGCCGATTAATTCTTCAATTTGCACATTAAATCCACGTTTAAAACGATATACGCCGTAATCTTCACTATTTTCAGTGAAATCGCCTGATAAACCATAGAAATTGTAGCGACCATAACCATTGTCAAAACAATAGTTCAACATGTACCAATGCATCATATAAGGTCCCATATATTGATTATATTTTTCTGATGAACCACCAGAGAAGTAATTTACTTCATATGCATTTGCAAAATAAACACCAGCAGCTAAATTTAATATAGCCCCATCTGTTAATCTTAATTCACTTGCATGCATTAACTCTTTTTTATCATGCTCTATTTGTTTATCCAGTTCTGTAATTTTCTTCAACTGTTTATCTGTTTTATTTTCATTCTGCATGATTTGATCTCTACGTGATTCTTTATCATTAATACTCTCTTGTGTATTTTCAATATATTCATTTAAGTCTATATATGCTAAAGGTATTAAAGCTTTATCACCATAGTTATCAATAAAATTATAGAAATATTCATCTGTTTTAGATACGAAGCCAGCACGTTTTTCAGTTTCTCGATAAAGATCTAAGAAAAGACCGAATTCATCTCTATTTAACAACCTAACTTTAACACCAAAATTGATTGCTTTATTGATATTACGTTTTCTTTGGCTATCAAATTGTTTTTTTAGAGAAGCTGGTGTTTGTCCATCTAAGTTCAATACACCCATCCATCTTACTTGACTAGATGTATCATATTCAGTCGTAAAGCCATGATGTGTATATCCATGAGATTTAAATAAGTTGACTAATGCGTCATTCTTATCTGGTTCTGGCAATGGATTGATATCTTTATCGTATATTTTATAGATCCAGTACGGGTCCATTTTGACATATAAACAATTATGGTGTTGAAGATAATGATCTAATTCACGTAAATAGAAATCTACTAAACCTAAATCATTGTAATCCATAACTGGACCACGATTAGAATAATAAACATAGCTTCCCATTGTAGGAATTTTAGAGAAAAGACTAGCAGCAATAACCTGATTGTCGTCATCTTTTAAGCCTAATAGTACAACTTGAAATCCATCTTCTTCTCTTGTTGCAATATTTTCTTTTACTTGAAAGTAATGACTCTCTAATGCCGGGTTTTGTACAAAATTGTCATACTCTTTGACGGTTAACTCTGTAAATTTCATTCTAGCTTAGTTCCCTTCTATAATTTATATCTACTTCTTAATATCTTTTAGTTTTTTTAATGTCGTATAAATTTTGTACATTGGCTTATTAATAGGTTTTACAAAATCTCCAACGTATTCTACGACTTCAGCATTAAATCCTTTTTTGAATTTCACTACGCCTGCATCTTCCGCATCTTCTGTGAAATTACCACTGATACCGTAGAAGTTATATCTATCTATATTATTGTCAATAGCGTAATTAATCATCTTCCACTGTATCGCATAACTACCAGCAAAGTGTCTAAATTCATTTGAAGTACCACCTGCATAATAAACCACTTCATAGGGATTAATAATAAAGTAAGCTGCAGAAATTGGTAATTCATTACCGTGTTCAGCCTGTAACGATTGCGCTTCTTCTATTTTTTGTTGATTTGCAATAAGCTGTTGTTCTAAATTATCTCGCTTATTATAAGCCTTTTTATTTTCAGGTCGCTTTTCTATATCTTTAATCGCTTTGTTAATATCTTTACTTAAGACATCACGTTCTGCTTTTAATTCTTCGATATACTCATCGAAGTCCATATAAGCTAATGGAACCAAGATACGATTCTTATAATATCTCAATCTATTATAATAAAAGCTATCTTCCCTATCATCAAATTCTTTTGATTCAGATGTATCTTCCATAAACGAACGGAAGATTGGTAATTCGTCTTCTTCTAAGAATCTTACTTTAACACCATTCTTCTGAACTTTTTTTGTATTACGTTTACGTAGACTATCCATACCGTTAAGTACATCTTTAGCTGTTTTACCTGCTAAATCTAATACTGAATGGTATCTAATTTGAAGAATTGGATCAAAGCCAGTTAAAAATCCTTGGTGTTTGTATCCTAATTGTTTCATTTTGCCGAAAAACCAGTCATGACCAGCATTTTCTAACACTTCTCCGTCATGGTTACGATATTGATAAGCTAAATAAGGATCAACTCTTAAATGTAAACCTTTATGTTTTTTAACATATTTAGTTAATTCATTAAAGAAGTAATGAACAAGTTCTTTATTTTCAAAATCTATAACAGGTCCTCTGTTTGTATAAAAATATTTATAAAACTTCATTACTGGTACTGCAGTAAGTAAACATGCTGCAATGACTTCGTTTTCATTGTTTTTAATACCAACTAAGTGCGTTTCTGTACTTTCTGCAATTTTCAATTCGTAGTTTCCTACCATTTGTGTGAAATGACTATTTGGCATATTATCTGTAAATGTACCGAACTCTTTAGCAGTTAAATTCGTAAATTTCATTTTGTATACTCCTATTTGTTTATAATTCTTTTTTATTTGAGTTTAAACTTCAATCTTGATTATTATACAATAACCACTTATAAAACTAAATCAATAGCATATATAAATTCATTATACATGAACTTTATGTATGACTTATTATATCACTACTTTTATTTTAACAAAGAATAAGCAATTAAACACATTTGCCCATAGTTATAACAACAAAAACTGGAAAACTTAATAAGTTTTCCAGTTTTCTTTATAGTTAGGAGTGGAACATGTATATCTGTCCCACTCCCTATCATACTATGTTCTAATTTAAAGCGTCTCGTAATGTTTCACCTATTGCTACGCTTGATTGTGGATTTTGACCAGTAATAAATTGATTATCTGTTTCTACGTGTTCAGTGAAGTTGTCTTGAGTTACAAATTGAGCGCCTTGGTTTTCTAATTCTGTCTGAGTTAAAAAAGGCACTTTGTCCTCAAAGCCCATTGCACGTTCCTCTTCATCTGTAAATGCAGTTAACGTCACACCCTTCACTAGAAAGTTACCTTTCTTATCTTTAGCACCGACAAAAGCACTCGGTCCGTGACATACAGATGCAATGATTTTATCATCTGCTTTAAAGTCAGCAAGTACTGAAGCTAACTTCTGATTATGCGCAAAATCAAATACAGTGCCGTGACCTCCTGGTAAATATACAGCGTTATATTGACTCACATCTATATCTTCTATACTTGATGCTGATTTCGTTTGCTCAACAAATGCTTTATATTTATTAAGCTCACCATTCTGTGTGGAATTAGGATCTAATGGGACTTCTCCGCCATTTATTGTAGCGATATCTACATTAATGTTTGCTGCTGTTAATATATTATAAGGTTCACTTGCTTCTTCTAACCATAATCCTGTTGGTGTACCATCTTCAAATTGGTTTACACTTGTTATGATAAACAAGACTTTTTTACTCAAATTATGTCACCTCTTTTTAAAAATAAGAGAATAGCTATATTTAATTCTATGAAATTGCATCACTTTAAATTACATGCTACACACTTCAAAAATGTATTCTCTCTTAATAACGTACCCATAATTCCAACGTATTACACACACAATGCTTTATTCACTTTTTCTATCGAGCGCACTTCTAATAGAATTAAAATAGCTGACTGTGTCTGCTTTTGGATCTCGTGCTAATCGTTTAACAATTTCACTCCCTATAACCACACCATCAGAAGCTTCTATGATATCTGATACATGTTCTGGTGTACGAATACCAAATCCTGCAACGACAGGCACATTGGAAATTGATTTTATATGTTTAATTCTATCTTTAAGTTCAGGATGGAACTTACCATTTTCTCCTGTTGTCGCATTCATTGTTACTGTATAAATAAATCCTTCCGCATCTTGAGCGATTTGATTACTACGTTCTTCAGATGTCGTCATAGCAATGAGTGAAATAATATTCACTTTTCTGTCAGGATGACGTTCTTTTAATTGTTGCACAAGTTCATGTGGCAAATCAGGAATGATTAAACCGTAGACACCTGCTTTTTCACAAGCTTTAAAAAATGCATCTTCTCCATAAAAATTTATAATATTATAATAAGTCATTAATACATATTCACTTGATATTGAGTCACGATGTTCAGTAAGTTGATCTAAAATATACTGAATATTGACGCCTTCTTCTATAGCTTTGCTACCAGCGTCCATAATGACTGGTCCATCAGCCACTGGGTCTGAAAATGGCACACCTACTTCAACAATATCAGCGCCTGCATCACTGACAGTTTTAAGATTTTCAATAAAAGATTTATTACCCATAATATATGGAATGAATAGTTTACGCATTAGAATCACCGCCTTCTTTCATATAATTTCTAATCGTTTCCATATCTTTATCGCCACGTCCCGAAACTGTAACAACAAGAATTTCATCTTTGCCCATCGTTGGTGCTAACGTTTCTACATAGCTTAATGCATGTGCACTTTCTATAGCTGGAATAATACCTTCAGCTTTTGTAAATCTAACTAAAGCATCCATCGCTTGTTTATCACTTGCAGTTGCAAACTTCACTCTACCTATATCGTGATAATACGAATGTTCTGGTCCAACACCAGGATAATCTAAACCTGCAGATATGGAATGTGCTTGTTGAATTTGACCATTTTCATCTTGAATGAGATACATTTTAGTACCGTGTAATACGCCTTCTTTACCTTTGTTAATCGCTAGTGCATGTCTATCCGTATCATAACCTTCACCTGCAGCTTCTACGCCATATAATTTCACGTCATCTTGAACGAATGGGTAGAATGTACCAATGGCATTAGACCCACCACCAACACAAGCTACAACTGCATCTGGTAAACGCCCTTCTTTTTCTTGAATTTGCGCTTTAATTTCTGTACCAATGATTTTTTGTAAATCTCTTACAATAGTTGGAAATGGATCTGGTCCTAAAGCTGAACCTAATAAATAATGCGTATCATCTACATGACTTACCCAGTATTGTAATGCTTTATTAACAGCGTCTGACAACGTCCCTTGACCTTCAGTTACAGATTCAACTTTCGCACCTAATAATTCCATTCTAAATACGTTTAACGATTGTCTTTTAATATCTTCTTCACCCATAAATACTACCAGTTCCATATCAAATAATGCAGCAACCGTCGCACTCGCAACACCATGTTGACCCGCGCCTGTTTCAGCAACAAGTTTATTTTTACCCATTCTTTTGGCTAATAGTGCTTGGCCTAATGCATTGTTTATTTTATGTGCACCAGTGTGATTTAAATCTTCACGTTTTAAATAAATTTTGGCGCCACCAAGGGCTTCTGTATATGAATCAGCATATGTCAATGGTGTTTCACGACCAACATAGTCTTTAAGGTAACCATCTAATTCTTCTTGAAATTTAGGGTCTGCTTTGGCTTCTTGATAAGCTTGTTTCAATTCTTGAATTGCTGGCATTAACGTTTCTGGTACGTATTGACCACCATAAGCACCGAAGAAACCAAATTCATCTGCTTCTGTTTGTATGTTTTTATTCATAATTCATTTGCTCCTTTTACGAGTTTAATAATTGCTGCCATTTTTTCCGTATCTTTTTCATTATTTGTTTCTATGCCACTAGCGATATCATAGCCTTGATGTGCTAAATCTAAAGATGCTACAGCTTGTATATTGTCGTAGTTCATACCGCCTGCGATTAAATAGTTAACATCGTTGATTGTTTTTAACATTTCCCAATCATATACTTTACCTGTACCACCATAAGACTTCGATGGTGTATCAATAATAAACATATCTACATTATCTTTATAATAATCAATAGCTGTCGTTAATGTTTGTTGGTCTGTTGCGGGTAAGGCTTTGATTACTTTAATGTTCGGATTACTTTTCTTAATAAAATGTACAGTTTCTAACGGTTCATTTCCATGGAGTTGAATTGTTGAAATCTGCGTTTGCGTTATCAAATTGGTAATCATGTCATAATCTGGATTAACAACGATGACTACTTTTTCTTTATCGTCAGGTATAACTTCAGTCAATTGTTTAATGGTTGGAATATCCACATACCTTTTACTCTTTGGAAAATGAATAAACCCCATCGCGTCAATATTTAAGTCTTTTGCTTTGTTTACATCGGCTAATGTACGGAAGCCACAAAACTTTAACTTCATCGTTGTACCTTGTCTAATTTTAGACCTGGTAAGAATTGACTTAAGTCATCACATTTCATTAATGATTCACCAATTAATAAACCATCTATACCCGAATCAACGATATTTTGAACATCTTGCTCATCTTTGATACCACTTTCTGAAATATAGTAATAACCTGGTTTTTTATCTTCTAAAATCTCATTTGTATGCAAGACATCAGTAATGAAACGCTTTAAATCTCTATTATTCACGCCGATAATTTTCGGATCTAATTTATATGCACGTGCCAATTCTTCTTTATCATGAACTTCTACGAGCACTTCTAAATTTTGCGATGTAGCATATTGATATAGTTCTCTTAATTCTGGGTCAGTCAAAACGTTAACGATAAGTAATATTATCGAAGCGCCTGCTTTTTTAGCAACATCAATTTGAATAGGATCTACTACAAAATCTTTACACAATACTGGTAATGATGTTTCTGTTGTCAATGCTTGTAAACGTTCATAGCTACCACCAAAATAGTGTTCATCAGTTAATATAGAAACTGCATTCGCGCCATGCGCTTCATAATCTTTCACTTGTTGCGCTAAGTCTCTTGCTGGTAATCCATCAAGTGTTGGACTTTTAGATTTAATTTCAGCAATCACCCCAAGTTGATTTGAATCGTCTAATTGTGATTGGAATGTTTTTTTATGTGAAATATCCACTGCTTCTAGTGTTGATAACTTATCTTCATAATAGCCTTGCTCTAGTAAACCTCTTTTATATGTTACAATCTCATCCAATATAGTCATACGTTTTGCCTCCCATTTTATTATATTGCGCTAAAGCTTTACCACTTTCTATTAATGCTTGTGCTGCTTTCACACCAGCCTCTATTGTTTCAGCTTTTTCTGCTACATAGAGTGCGATGCCTGCGTTCAAGATAACAACATCTCTCTTAGCACTATGATCTGTGCCATTTAATATATGCTTCGTGATTTCTAAGTTGTCTTGTGGTGTACCTCCAACAAGTGCTTCGTTTGGAGCATAATCTAAACCTACATCTGTTGCATTCAGCGTATATTGTTTAATTTCTTCATTTGCTGTTACTTCATAAATAATATTGTCGCCAGATAATGTAGCTTCATCCATACCATTTGCACCGTATACAACGATTGCTTTTTTACGTCCTAAATCTGCTAAGGTTTGTGCAATTTTTTCTAATTTTGATGTTTCGTAAACACCCATGACTTGATAATCTAATTTAAAAGGATTAATGATTGGACCAGTAATATTAAATATTGTTGGATTGCTGATACCTTTTCTGATAGGTTGAATATTTTTCATTATCGGATATGTTTCAGTAGCATTTAAAAAGACCAATCCATTGTCGTCTAATTGTTTTGGTGTATCTTCAACAGTGCTTGACTTAATAGCCATTGCATTTAACAAATCCGTGCTTCCAGATGATGAAGTGACACTCTTATTACCATGCTTAATGACGGGTACACTTGCACTAGCGATAACAAAAGATACAGTTGTTGAGATATTAAAACTATTTGATTTATCTCCACCTGTGCCACAAACACACATAGCATTAGGATAGTACGGTTGTTCACGATACATAGAATGGATTAAACTATTTGATATATAAGTTAACTCCTCTTGTGTAGTTTCTTTTTCAGAAAACGTTTCGAGTAACTCGATTTTTACGCTGTCTTCTAGATTTTTAGAAATAAGTAACTCTATAAATTCATTCATTTGTGTTTGGTTGAGTGGTTTATATTGTTTTAACTGTGTTTGTAGCTCCATCTTCTGTTACCTCCTTCATTATGTTTAAAAAGTTATTAATGATTTGTTTACCATGTGCCGTAGCAAATGACTCGGGGTGATATTGAATCCCATAATGTAACAATTGTGTGTGTTCAAATGACTGTATGCAATCTTCTGTTTGTGCCGTTATTGTTAATGTTTCAGGTAGCGTTTGAGGATTACTCATCAATGAATGATACCGCATAATTTCTGAATATTCTGGAATATCAGTGTATAACAATGTTTCTTTTGTGATACGCATTTGGTCTTTTTTACCATGTTTTATATAATCACATTGGATAACATCGCCACCATGATAACAAGTCAAAGCTTGCGACCCTAAGCAAACGCCTAAAATCGGTTTATTTTTATAATGATCAATGATTTGCATTAAATCGTCTGTATCTAATGGATGGCCAGGACCTGGTGAAATGATTACTCCGTCGATGTCCATATTATAGATAGATGGGTCATCTGGATATTTAACTATCACTTCTTCTTTCTGTGCAATCATATCTACTAAGTTATAAGTAAATGAATCATAATTATCAACTATAAGTATCATGGTGACACCTCCAATAAGCTTTTAGCTTTTAATTTTGTTTCTTCGAGTTCTTTTTCTGGTATTGAATCATACACAACACCACAACCTGCTTCCACATTAATGTGCGTGTCATCAATCATCATTGTACGAATCGCTAATGCGAAATCTAAGTCGTGGTTACAATTGATATAACCAATACCGCCACTGTATACGCCACGTTTTTGTGGTTGTACTTCATAGATACGTTGAATCGCTCTTAGCTTAGGTGCGCCTGATACAGTACCTGTAGGTAATAAACTCGCAATCACTGTCATTGGTGAATAATTGTCTTTAAGCTTTCCAGTAACTTCACTGACGATATGCATCACATGTTCGTAACGTTCAATTGTCATTAATTTACCGATTATCGAAGTCCCTGTTTCACTTACACGATGGATATCATTTCTACCCAAATCAACAAGCATACTGTGTTCGCTTAATTCTTTTTCATCGTTTTTTAAACTTGCTTCGTTTGCTTGGTCCTCTGCTTCAGTTGCACCTCGTTTTATCGTTCCAGCAATTGGATTAGTCACTACGGTTTGTCCTTTTACTTTTACAAAGCTTTCCGGTGAACTACCAACGACAATCGGCTGATCCATATTCAAGTAATACATATATGGACTTGGATTTTGACGCTTTAAATTTTGATAAAGCTGATAAGACATGGCTTGTAATTGTTGACCAAAATGATGTTCGTAACTATAAACGATAGATGGTACAACTTGGAACATATCACCTTGTTGAATAAGTGACTTCATTTTACTAATTGTATTAATAAATTGTTCAGGTGCAATATTTGATTTGATCTCTTTTTCTGTAGCTATATGTTCAAGCTCAGAGGGATAAATCGTAATTTGTTTTAATTCTTCTACACGTTTTGCCACGCGTGCTTTTAATTGCTCGTCATTTTCTTTTGAAAATAAGTTTGTTGCAATAACGTATAAATGCTCTTTGTAATGGTCAAATATATATGCATCTTCAACCATATGAAACTTAGCATCATGTTGTGGATGATCTTCAAGATTGATTTGTTTTAGTACTGGGAATTCATGTCTTACTAAATCAAAACTACATGACCCTACAAATCCAGAAATAAAAGGTAATAACGCTAATGCTTCGTCTTCAATTTCTGCTTTATATCGATCAATTAAATCTTTCATTTTTTTATAAGGTTGCTCATATTCTACTCTGTTTTCTTCTGGTGTACATACAGTCATTGTTTCATTATCTAACGTGATTGAACCGTAAGTATCGAAAATCACTATAGAATAACGCCCTTTTAGTTTCGATTGTTCTGAACTCTCTAATACGATTTTATTTTCTCTCAATCTTGCTAACGCTTCTGGTGTTACTTCTGCATTTAATCTTTGATATTGCACTTTCATTTTATTTTCCTCCTCATAAAAAAATCAGCATCCTTAAACATTGTTAAGGACGCTGACGCGCGGTACCACCTAAATTAGTAGATATATACTTGCTTTGATCTACTCTCTCATTGATTTATTCATTTATTATCCAACAAAACCCAATTTCAGTATATGTAGGTGTTAGTTTCCATCAACCACTAACTTTCTGCTTGCTACCTTTACATTACTTACTTCATTTTGCTTTCTTATTTTTTTGTATATAAAAAACACCACACTAACGCATATCTGTAAGGACGCGTTACCGTGGTGCCACCTTAGTTAACAAATTATTTGTTCACTTTAAATATTATAATTTTTAATTACATCTAAAAGCCCAATTCACATTATATGTAGTGCTAATTTCCATCAACCATTAGCTTTCTGCTTGCTACATGTCATATATGCTACGTTATCTTTCAAATGGCAACCTAAGTTGCGAAAAGTAATTACCTAGTATGCTACAAGGATATTTTTAATTTGTCAACATTTGAATTTATATTAATTATTATTTTACTTTAAGCGATGATTATTGTTGAAATCATTTTGGTTATACTTTTTGAAGTTGGTTTTGAATACATAACCCCCAATGACTAGCATTAAAATAGGCATAATAATAATGACATATATCGCCCCACTACCAAAAAAGTTAGTGAAAAATGCTAAAGCAAAAATGATGAATAATATTAAAAACAAAAGGTTTAAGATTACTGTTTTTTTCATTCTGTATCTCCTTTTCATAAAAACAAAAGTTACATTCAAGCTTATTTTTAGCATAGCTTATCATCTTTGTACATGGAATCCGCTGAATTTCCATTACTATTTTATGATATTTTATGTGAAAATCAATGGTTTATTATCTATAAATCCGATACTTAATCAACAAAAATAGAATATTTTTTCAATATTATAAATTATATAATATTAGTGTCGTCTATCTCTCAGGCGTCAATATGACGTAGAGAGGAGGTGCTGAAATGTCAGATATCTTTGTTCATATCATAACCACTGTTTTAAGTGGTTGTATCGTTGCGCTGTTTACACATTGGTTACGTAAGCGAAACGATAATTAATAAGGCGGCATAACCGCACTAAAAGCCCCTCGCTATTAGTGGTAGCGAGGGGCTTGGTGCATAAACTGCAGATATCTTTGTTATTTATATTATAACATCGTATATAGGTCATTGCAAAATTAAATAGATAATCTAGGGTTCAATATATTTATGATTGAATCGGTGCTAAACAATAAGCATGTAACAATGCTTGTGTCGCTTTTAATGAATCAATATGCGTACGTTCTAGTGCATGTGATGATTCGATACCTGCACCGAATAAGCCATGTTTTATATCTGCACCTGCTTTTAATGCTGCTGAAGCGTCAGAACTATAATATGGATAAATATCAACTTTGTATGGGATTTTATTTGTTTTACATAGATTTACGAGTTGCTCACGTAATGCCTTATGATATGGGCCTGATGCATCTTTAGCGCAGATAGAAACAGTATATTCATCTGAAGCTTGACCGTCCCCTAAAGCACCCATATCAAATGCAATAAATTCAACAATATTTGATGAGATTGAAGCATTGGCACCATAGCCTATTTCTTCATTATTAGAAATGTAAAATTGAATCGTATGCGGTAATTTGAGATTTTCTTTTTTAACTGCTTTTAAAAACTCTATAATCATGGCAACACTTGCTTTGTCATCTAAATGACGTGATTTTATAAAACCCGAAGATGTGATTTGTGTTCTAGGATCAAAACTTATAAAATCTCCTACATCGATACCTAATTGTTCTGTATCTGCTTTTGTATTCACCTTTTCATCTAGTCTTACTTCCATATGGTCTATGTTTCTAGGCTCATTATCATTATTACGATATACATGTACGCTTGTTTCATGTAGACATATTGTCCCTGTGTAAGTTTGTCCTGCAGAAGTTTCAATTTCGCAATATTCCCCTTCTATTGCGTTATAACTAAAGCCACCAATTAAATCTAATGCTAAGCGACCGTCTTCCTTAATTTCTTTTACCATCGCACCTAATGTATCCACATGGGCTGTAATACATTTATGGTCTTGATCATTCTCGCCTTCTACAGTAATAATCAACGCGCCTTTGTTAGTAATATGAGTCGTATAACCTAACTTTTCAACTTCATCTTTAACGTATTTAACTGCCTTTTCTGCATGCCCTGAAGGACTATTAATATTCGTTAATGCTTGAATTGTCGTAAAAATGGATTCTGTCATACTATCCCCTCCTTATATGTATATCTTTAGTTTAACTGTTATTTTCTAAAATTGGTAAGATTCTGAATAGAAATTCCTATTTGATGACAGTAATGCTAAACGCAAAAACTTTATACTTTTATACAAATAGTATAAAAAAATTAAAATTGATTTACAGCATATGTAATTTATTATAAAATATTGTAACAAATTACATCTCATAATAAGGTGGCTGAATTATATTGAAAAAATTAATTTTAAATATAATTATGTGGGCTTTGTTTATAAGAAGCATAGTAACTTTGATAAATTGGTTTAATGGAAACAGTGATGAAAATATTATAATTATATTTGCTTACTTTGCTATCCTAACTTGGGTAATAATTTATCTTGTATATAGCTTGGTTAAAGATCATCTTTATAAGAATATTAAAAAAATGAGTCTTGATTCATAAAAGACCCCTTTGCTTTTAATATGAAACGTTATTGCGATCAAGATCCATTAAAAAATCATACTTTGTAGATTAAAAACACAAATAACTTATATTTTTATTACAATTTAATAACCTCTATTGAAGTCTACTTGATTGGATAATGTTTCATCTCTTTCTATATGCTCTAATGTGTTACAGAAGCATGAAATAGCATCATCTAAATCTGTTAAAGCTGAAATATGTGGCGTTATCGTAACATCTTCCCTGTGCCATAACTCTGATGATTTGGGTAATGGTTCTGACTCAAAGACATCTAATACTGCATGTCTGACTTTTCCAGAATCTAGTGCATTTATAAGTTGGTTTGTATCAACACCCTGCCCTCTACCAACATTTATAAAATAAGCATTATTTAAATATCTAAATATTTGTTCATTAAATATTTTTTCAGTTTGTTGTGTTAACGGTAAGGTACTAATAATATAATCCGATTGTTCAATCAATGGTTTGGATGTTTCTAACGTATTTACTTGTTTAAAGTACCTTTTATTTTCGCCACTACTTGAAACACCGTATACAGTTGTGCCAAATGACGATAAAACTTTTGCTATTACTTTTCCAGTTTCACCAGTGCCGAATATCGTTATCGTTTGATCTTTCAAGGCAGCGGGTGTTTCGCATGACCAGAGCTTATCTTTTTGTTGGTATTGGAATAATTTGTGATGTTGCAAATCTTTTAATATATAACTCAAACAATATTCACTCATTTTTTCTCCAAAGTCACTCACAGTTCTAGTTAATACCGTATTTGATGTCTTCCAACCATCTATTGCTAAAAAATTATTTACGCCTGCATTAAATGCATGGACCCAATTTACCTTAGAAGGATGAAATGCTTTACTAGGCGCAAAACCTACATAAGCATCTGCCCACTCCATATCACCTTCTGAAATCATATCAATCGATTGAAAACGCAAATGATACTTTTCTAAATGCATCAAATATTGCTGAAAAGCAGATTCATATTGACCAGCAATCAAAATATTTTGTATATTCAATTTCACCACTCCTATATAATTTAAATGCTTTTTATTTTGTTTTTATTCTTTCATATATAAATCTTTATTGAATTATCTCATACCTTTTCATCATACAAAGTCTATATCAATTCATTAAATTATAACTTGCTTAGTAAGTTATATCTTCATTTTCAGAGTTTATGCATATTGCGAAATAACATTTGCTGCTTTACAATGTTACTATTCTGAAAATTTTGATAGAGGTGATTCGCACAATGAAACAAATACTTTTCGTTGGCTTAGGTCTTATTGGCGGAAGTCTAGCGAGTAATTTAAGATATTATCATGATGATATAGAAATCACAGCTTATGATGCAGATACCTCTCAATTAGATAAAGCTTTATCTATAGGTATTATTGATTTTCAATCGACAGATTATAAATCGAGCGTTGAAAGTGCAGATATCATCATTTACGCAACACCGGTACAACAAACGATAAAATACTTACAAGAATTACCAAACTATCATATGAAAAAGAATGTGATTATTACAGATACTGGCAGTACAAAGTCAACCATCCAACAATATGAACAACTTCTTTTATCTCACGATATCCATCTGATTGGTGGACACCCTATGGTGGGTAGTCATAAGTCAGGTGTGTTAAATGCTAAAAAACATTTATTTGAAAATGCATTTTATATACTCGTTCATGATGAATCAGCTAATGATATGGCTTTTGAAGAAATCCAAAGTTTATTAAAAACTACAGATGCGAAGTTTATTTCTATAACTCCAAAAGAGCATGATTTCGTGACAGGTGTCGTAAGTCATGTCCCCCACATTATTGCTTCGAGCTTGGTACATTTAAATGCCAAACATGCTGATGAATCTAGCCTTGTAAAAACACTTGCAGCTGGTGGCTTTAGGGATATCACAAGAATTGCGAGTGGTAGCCCTGTTATGTGGCGAGACATTACGATTGAAAATAAAAACACAATCTTAACTATTTTAAACGAATGGAAAACACAAATGGAAGATGTTATTGCTCTCATTGAGCGTGATAGCTCTGATGACTTATATGATTTTTATAACGATGCTAAAATATATCGTGATGAACTTCCCCTTAAATCACAAGGCGCGCTATCTATTGAGTATGATCTATATGTGGATATTCCGGATAAATCGGGTATGATAAGCAAAGTTACAAATATCTTGAGTTTACATAATATTTCTATAAGCAACCTAAGAATTTTAGAAGTGCGTGAAGATATTTATGGTGCATTACGTATTAGTTTTAAAAACCCAGAAGATCGCAAGAAAGGTGCTGAAGCACTGAGCGATTTTGATACTTATATAGCCTGATTTAATTAATAAGCCAAACGCTAATAAAGACGTTTGGCTTATTTTTATATTTAACATTATTAATTCCTAACTATTATTTAATAATGATAGTGATTTGAGCTGAATCTTGCGAAAAAATCACGAGCCGAAGACTATAGGCTGATGCTGTGATTGAGAAGATCGCGTACAAATCAATGCTTTACGTCGAATAATTTTATCAACAGGTTTAAACACTTCATTATCTAATATGCTAAGCATTTTTTTACATCTTATGACCTGCCATGAGTCCTAGACGGCCGTGTTTTGTACCCGCATCAGTATAAGATACAGCTTTAGATACGATGCCTCGACCAAATTTCTGATGTAAGGCATCAATGGTTTTTGCTAATTTTTCATTTCTTTTTCTTTCATATTCATCTATAAACAAGTTTAACTGTCTATCTTTTTCATCTATAAATTTCGTTAATGAAACACTTACAGTTCTAAATAACATAGTATGATCACATAATTTATCTGCGAAATGTTCAACGACTTTATAAATTTGCTCTTCCAAATTCGTCGGATCCGGTAAGGTGTATTGTTTATTAACGCTACCTTCATCACTATAACCAAATGAAAAGTGAATTGTTTTTGCTAATTGATTTCTTGCCCTAACACGACTAGCAACATCTTCGATCAGCTCACGCATGACAACCTTAGCTTCTTCATAATGATAATCGCGCATCAGTATTTGACTCTTACAAATCGACGGATTCATTACTTCATATTTATCTCTTACTCTACTTTGGTCTATGCCATTCGCATGTAAATGTAAATCAACGCCTACAATCCCTAAATCTCTCTTTAAATATTGATAAGGATAATTGGCTAAATCACCTATAGTAAAAATACCTCGTTTATTCAATTTTGCTTCTGTTTTCCTACTAATTCCCCAAAATTCACTTAACGGCTGAATAGGCCAAAGTTTATTCGGGACATCTTGGTAACGCCACTCTGCAATTAAACTAGAAGAATGTTTCGCTTCTACGTCCATTGCGATTTTACTTAAAAGCATATTTGAGCCAACACCAATAGAACAGTTAATTCCTGTTTCTTCTTCGATCTCACATTGCAGTTTTTCACAAAAAGAATGAATCGTAGTACTAAAACGGTGATAGCTATCCGTAACATCCATAAAAAACTCATCAATACTATATTGATGTAGATCTTCTGGCGCTACATAACGTAATGCAATTTTTGATATTGCTACGGACACTTCCAAATATTTTCTCATACTCGGATTAATAATATATATGTCACTTCTATGTGGTATTTCGAACAGTCTTGACCCAGTTTTAATACCTAGTGCTTTTAAAGGTCCTGTAGCAGCTAAAACAACTGATCCTTGTCTCTTCGTATCGGCAACAACGGCTAATTTCTCCTTCAATGGATCTAATCCTTTTTGAATACAAGATACACTTGCAAAAAAACTCTTTTGGTCTATACACAATACATCTCTTTCTTCCACTAGATTATAATCATACATATCAAATACCTCCCTCAATTAATTCTATTATATACGAACAAGTGTTCTTGTTCAATACTAATAAGAACACTTGTTCTATTTTAATTATTTTTAGAATTTTGAGAATTTTCATGATATAATAAGTTCAAACTGTTATAGGAGGAAATACATATGCCAATCGTTAATGTAAAATTGTTAGAAGGTCGTTCAGATGATCAACTTAAAGATTTAGTCTCTGAGGTAACACAAGCTGTAGAAAAAACTACAGGCGCTAACAAAGAAGCAATACAAGTTGTTATTGAAGAAATGAAAGCATCACACTATGGTGTTGCTGGCGTTAGAAAATCCGACCAATAAATTATCTGTGCTAAATTTACACTTATAGACAACCCAAACAAAAATTTTAATGACAAAAAAAGTAGACAATCATAAAAATGACTGTCTACCTTTTTGTCATTACCACATATGGTAACTTCTTTATATTATTCGTTTAAAAACTTCTGAACTTCTTCTTTATTTTTCGCTTTATCGATTTCTAATGCACTACCATCACCAAATGTTTGAATATCTTGGTAACTTCCTTCGACAGGTAACGTTAGAGAATCAACATTTTTATCGCCTCGAATACCAAAGTTTAAACCTGCTTGCATAATTGCAGAGTCTGGCATGTTCGTATTCAAGTAACCTCTTAAAATACCAGCAACACGTGGCAATTTAGGAAGTGTATCGATACTTGCAAGTTCTCCTTTAAGTGCTTGCATCACTTGTTGTTGTCTACGGACACGACCAAAGTCCCCTTCAGCATCATGTCTAAATCTAGCATAACCTAAAAGTTCTTTACCATTTAATCGATGGTGACCTTCTTTCAGTGATACGCCTATATTTTTTGACATATCTTTTTCAACATCTATAGGTACACCGTTAGGTTCTAGTTCATCAATCATTTTTTCAAAACCAGTAAAGTCTAAAATAGCGTAATACTCAGGATCTACGCCTAAGTTTTTCTTCAGCGTTTTTCTCATTAATTCTGGACCACCTATAGAATATGCAGAGTTAATCTTATGTTGCCCATTTCCAGGAATATCCGCATAGATATCACGCATGACAGACATCATTTTCAGCTTTTTATGCACAAAATCATATTGAGCAATCATGATAGAGTCTGTTCTGGAGATACCGCCTTGCTCCTTATCTGCACCTAACACCATGACTGTAATCTTACCGTCATTTTTTTGAGCACCATTAAATTTATGCTCTTTCAGTGTCTTACCATGGTCTTTAGCATAATCAATACCTGAATTATAACCATGGATTGCATAACCAATCACTATCGCCAATAGGATAATGATAATTAAAATAATGAAGGGAAGCTTTCTAATCCGCTTCTTTTTCACCCTTCGTAAAGGGGCTTGTGTTGTTTCTTCGTTCGCATCTGATGTACTTCTTTTTTTGTCCTTATTCATTAGTATCAACCTTATATCTTCAAAATTCCACTTCTATGTACTATAATTAACATATATTAAAGTTATATAAAAAGAGTATAAAAATCAAGTAATATCTTAATATATGGTACTAAGGTCTAATACAGAAAGGATGTTAAGCATGAATATAAACAAAGCATACTTCGCCGGAGGTTGCTTTTGGTGTATGGTCAAGCCTTTTGACACGTATGAAGGTATTGAACAAGTAACCTCTGGTTATATGGGAGGTACAGTTGATAACCCGTCATATGAACAAGTCAAGACTGGCAACACTGGGCATTATGAAACCGTCGAAATCGAATATGATGTCGCATTGTTTTCATATAATAAATTATTAGAAATTTTCTTTTCTGTAATAGATCCAACTGATGACGGTGGACAATTCCAAGATAGAGGTTCACAGTATAAGACAGCTATTTTTTATTCTAATGACAATCAAAAGGAAGTAGCTGAAACGTATATCGAAAAATTAAAACACACGATTAATAGAGACAAAGCAATTGCAACTCAAATCTTGCCCGCTTCTAAGTTTTATAAAGCTGAAGCAGAACATCAAGAATTTTATAAAAAAAATCCAGAACGCTATGCCGAAGAACAAAATGAACGTCAAAATTATAAGCAATAACAAATCAAGTATAAAAGCCGGAGCATATCTTCTATGCATCCGGCTTTCTTATACTATATGATTGTACTCACTTATTAATCTGCTATAGCGTTTCAAGCTATTTTTAGCTACTACTCTTGTTTTTTCATTTCTAATGGAATCTTATTCTTCTTCTCTACTTCCTTACCATTGTGTAAATCTATTACTGTTTTCAAACTTTCTTCACCCATCAAATCAGGTTGTTGCGCGACCGTAGCATATAACTTACCTTTGTCTACTGATTTAATTGCATCTTCATTACCATCGAAACCAATAACTTTAATATCTTTGCTGCCAACCGCTTCTATTGCGCCTAATGCCATTTCATCATTTTGTGCAAAGATGGCTTTAATATCTGGATGTGCTTGAATAATATTTTGAGTTACGTTCAATCCTTCTGTTCTATTAAATTTCGCACTTTGTTTGGATACCACATCAAGTGAGTCATCTGCTACGTTATGGAACCCTTTACCACGTTCTCTTGTAGCACTTGCCCCAGGTATACCTTCTAACTCTGCAACTTTAGTACCTTTTCCAAATTTATCAACGATGAGGTTTGCAGCCATTTCCCCACCTTTGACGTTATCTGACGCAATAAATGAAGCGACTCCCCCTTTAGCAACTTCTCTATCTAAGGTTACTACTGGTATATTCTGATCATTCGCTATTTGTATACTACCAGAAATTGCATCTGAGTCTGTAGGATTCACAATAAGATAATCTACATTTTGTTGTATTAAATCATCAATATCGTTTGCTTGTTTTGCTGCATCATCTTGCGCATCTGCAAACTTCACTTTAACACCTTGTTTTTTTGCCTCGTCTTCAATACCATCTTTAATTTTCACAAAGAATGGGTTGTTTAACGTGGAGATACTTACACCGATGACAATATCAGATTTTTTCTTATCTGACTTACCACTATCATTATTTTCCAAAGGAGACTCAAGTGAACATCCTGTTAAAAATAATAGAATAGCAATTGCACTGATTAATATTTTTTTCATCTTGTTAACCTCCCACACTATTTATTTTTTCTATCAATTAATACAGCTATGATAATCACTACACCTTTAACAACCTGTTGATAGAATGATGAAACTCCTAATAAGTTCAAACCATTGTTTAACACACCGATAATAAGTACACCGATTAATGTACCGAGTATGCGTCCCTTACCACCCGTAAGTGATGTACCACCCAGTACAACGGCTGCAATCGCATCTAGCTCATATGACATCCCTGCTGTTGGTTGAGCAGAGTTTAAACGTGATGTTAATATTGCACCTGCCATTGCCGACATTAAGCCAGCTAAACTATAAATCATGATTTTTAATTTATTTACTTTAATACCAGAAATAAATGCTGCCTTCTCATTACCTCCCATAGCATAAGTTTGTCTGCCAAATACTGTTTTATGTAGTAAAATATATAAAATGATAAACGTAACAAACATTGTGACTGCCGGAACAGGTATGCCTAAAAAGTAACCACGACCAAATAATTGGAATGCATAGCTCCCATTTAAGTTTGTAATCGGGTTACCATCCGTAATTACGAGTGTTAAGCCCCTAAAGACGGTCATAGTAGCCAACGTTGCGATAAATGGTGCCATCTTGCCTAAAGTAATTAACAAACCATTAACTGCCCCTAGAACTGCACCAAAGATACATCCAAGTAATAGGGCAATTATTGAATCTACACCTGATACCATTAAAATTGCTACCATTGCACTTGATAACGCCAATGTAGAACCGACCGACAAATCAATACCGCCCGTTAAAATAACAAATGTCATACCAAATGCAATGAGTCCATTAATCGATACTTGTCTCAGTAAATTAAATAAGTTGGATGGTTCTAAAAATGCACTGTTTAATGCACTAATGATAATAACTAATAAGATTAACCCAATAAATGGAATTATTTTTTCTAAATATGAAATTGATAATTTAGACTGTGTCATGTACTTCCCCTCCAGTAGCTAATGTCATAATACGTTCTTCTGTTAATGATGCTTTCTCTAACACGCCTGCAATATTTCCTTCATGCACAACGGCCACTCTATCACTCATACCTATGATTTCAGGTAATTCTGATGAAATCATAATGATAGACATGCCTCGTTCGGTCAATTCATTCATCAATTGATAAATCTCTCTTTTCGCACCTACATCAATACCACGCGTAGGCTCGTCTAATATGAGAACATGTGGCGCAGTCGCTATCCATTTGGCAATCACAACTTTTTGCTGGTTACCACCTGATAAATCCACACAAGCATCATTTTTCTTACCTTTAATATTCAAGCGTTGAATCGTTTGTTCTGCATATTGCTCCATAGAACTTCGTGTTAAAAAGCCGGATTTCGAAAAACTTTTCAACGCTGGTAATGAGATATTTTCTAATATTGAATCTTGCAGCACCAAACCTTCTTCTTTTCTGTTCTCTGTGATAAATGCTAAGCCTTGTTTGATAGATTGATTAGGATTATTTATCTGTAATTGTTTATCATTGAGCGTTACTTGCATATGCCCTTTATCTAAACCGAACAATACACGCATAATTTCAGAACGCCCTGCACCCATCAATCCACTAAAACCTAAAATTTCACCTTTATGTAGATTAAAGTGAATATCATTCAATTTATGTTCAGTTGAACTGAGGTTTTTAACAGAAAGAACAACTTCCTCATCTTGTGTGTAATGTCTATCTGGGTATTGATTATCTAAGTCTCTACCAATCATTGCCTTAACAATCTTCGCATTTGTTGTATCTGCAGTTACAGAAGTTAAAATAGAACGTCCGTCTCGCATTACTGTAATACGATCTGAAATACTGAAAATTTCTTCCATTCTATGAGATATATAGACAAATGACACGCCTTCACTTTTTAGTTTTCGAATTTGTTTAAATAAAATATCAATCTCGTTATTTGTTAATGCTGCAGTAGGCTCATCCATAATAATGACTTTTGAATCTTGCATTAAAGCTTTACTAATTTCTAACATCTGTTGCATACCTACAGATAAAGCACCCGCTTCTTTATTTAAGTCGATATTAATATTTAACTTTTTGAAAATGGCATTTGCCTGTTTTTTCATCGCTTTATTATCAACAATACCTAAGAACTTTGTTTTCTCTTTACCGAGAAATAAATTTTCTAATACCGTTAAATTAGGCCATATATTTAACTCTTGTTGTATGAACGACACACCATTAAGTTCCGCGTCTTTGGTATTTTTAAATTGAATCGCTTCACCGTTTTCTTCAACAGACCCACTATCCGACTTATATACACCAGTGAGTATTTTCATCAACGTACTCTTTCCAGCACCATTTTCTCCCATTAAGGCATGTATCTCACCATCACGGATTTCAAAATCCACGCCTCTTAATACGTCATTTTGCCCAAATGATTTATATATTTGTTCCATCTTTATCATCTTATTCACCCCTTAAAATAAAACACCGCTTGTTAGTACGACATTAGCAAATGGTTTAGCTTCGCCTGTGCGAATGATGGCTTTAACTGTTTTACTTTGGACTTTGAATTGCTCATGTGATGTCGTTTGAATTTCAATATTTTCAGCTGATAATGTCTGGTATAATGTCGTGTTTTGCGTTATCATTTCTTCAGCTAATGTCATTTGCTCGATTTCCATATGTTTTTTTATAAGATTAAACACTTCTATAAAAGAAGGCTTTCCAAATTCCAATGCTAGATCAATCTTTTTCACACCTTCTGGAACTGGAAGTCCACAATCTGCAATGATAATTTGATCTGTATGCCCTAAATCACTTAACAATTTTGAAACTTCACTATTTAATATACCTGTCTTATACATTCAATCACTCCTAAAATTTTATGTAACCCGTTACATGTTGCGTATTAAAATCTCGTACTTTCCCTTCGCTTCACTGTAATTGCTACTTGATCAACGTGATACTCGTCTCCCTCCTCATATAAATTGAGTAGTTTCGATACAGCAAGCTCACCTATACGGTATGCCGATTGATCTATTGTTGAAATTTGAGGAAATGTCATTTTTGCAAAGGGTATGTCATCATAGCCAACAAGTTGTATCTCACTCGGCACTTTAAATCCAAGTTGTTGAATCACACCCAATATTTTAATCGCAATTAAATCATTACTACATATAATGCTATCGATATGATTTTGGCGTATTTGTTTAATAAATTGTGCTTCGTCATCTATTTGGTCTTCTTCACAACGGCAATATGACACATTATGTTGGTTGAGTACTGTTTCTACACCATTCACGCGTGATTGGAATGCAGATACGTTTAAATCAGAATGTACGATTAATACATGCTGTGCCTGCCCTTCAATGATTAATTGAGCTTGGAGTTGACCACCTTCAAAATGATTTGTTGAAATCCCTTTATTGCCATCATGAATACGATCAACAAATACAAATGGAATACCATATGAATGAAGTGTATTTTCAATTACATTTTCATTTAGTGCTGTTGAAATCATACCCGTACAATTGTGTGCTACAAATGTAGAAAGATAATTTTTCGCTTTATCAATATCGTTATCGCTATTACCTATCAATACTTGGTAACCGTGTGCTAAAGCGACATCTTCTACTCCACGAGCAATAAGTGTGAAAAACGGATTACTAATATCTGGAAGCAATAATCCTATTATTTTAGATTTTCGCTTATATAGCGTACGTGCCGCTTCATTCGGTTGATAATTCAGCTTGCTAATCGCACTTTCAATTTGTGCTCTTGTTTGTGCTTTTACGTAACCATTATTATTGATTGCTCTAGAGACAGTTGCTACTGAGCATCCTGCCAATTGAGCTACTTCTTTTATAGTTGCCAATGCAATCACCTCAATTTGTGTAACCGCTTTCATATTACCACACCTTTTTATAATTTAATAGAACAATCATATGTTCTATTTATTAGATTAATTTTCTGTAGAGATATTTGCAGTTTTTTAAAATAAAAAACGGTATTCTTTTAACTTTAGAATACCGCTCTTACATATCAATGCCTTTATCAAATTATATGTAATGTCGTTCAATACTAAGACTATTGATCTAGTTATATTAAATAACAAAATTACCACATTGTACTTTTTAACGATTACTAGTTACTTGATCAATACTTTCTATCCCTTTAATTTCACCATTTTGATCTACATAAACTTTTACCGAAAATTTATTATTAGGATTATCATCATAAATCATTGTATTTTTTTCGTAGTTTATTGTTCTTGTACCATGTATTTGTCTAAATTGTTGTACATTCACGTCTTCCGGTATGATAAAGAAGCGGCTCACTTTATGATTAGTGTAGTAGACCCCAATGTTACCGTATTTAACAACTTTCACACCGGCTATATCAATTGTTTGCTCACTTTTACCAAATTCAGCTTCTATTTTATCTTTGTGCATGCCCTTCGATACTTTATGATAACCATGTCTTGTATCACGATTCATGAAATCTGTGCTAAATTGCTGTGCTAATACATTTATTTTCGGCGGATGACCGTTACTTTTTTCTTTATTGTGCTCATTACTCTGAGAAACTTGATTTGTCCCTTTATAATTAGAATTAAGGGATTGGTATAAAAACGTGCCTGCAACAATTAATGCAATGACTAATAAGGCTAATATAATACTAATTATGATTTTCTTCATTTTAATACGCCCCAATATTTTAAATTTATTTTATATCTTACTACAAATGATGAACTGATTGAATCTATTTTTTATATTAAATAATTATAATGCAATCTTATTTTTAGCGGGCGTTCTACTCTTAGCGAGTAGTAATAATACAATTAAATTTTAAAAAGAAATTATGTAGATAAAATGTCATTTTTTATTTGAATAATCTTACTTTTCATCATTGAAAGCGTTTTCTTATGATGATATATTATGATTATACCTTAACAAAGGGGTAACGAGAAATTCATATATAGTTAGAGTCAAATGATATTTAGAACAGTTCTACCAGTTAGTTTATTTAAAGTAGTTAATAACTTCTCCAGATATTAACTATAGAAACCATTAAACACTTTTAAACTCCTTAAAAAAGCAACCAACACATAAAACGTGTGTTGGTTGCTTTTATATTATTCCTTCTTATTTATGCTTTCTAATTACACGCATCACTTTTAACATACTAAGCCATAATGAATGATGTTTTCTATAAACTAAAAATCTCGGTTCCCAAATAGGATTAAATTTCTCTTTGTATCTTCTGAGACCTTGAAATCTATACAAACCATTAAAATGTTCAAACACTCTACCTGCGATTCTCTCTCCATAAAATGAGAATGGCACTTGCCCTACATTAGATAATGTAGCCATACCCATGTTAAAGTGCTCATAATTATGCGCCTTTGCCCATAACAGCATATTCAAATATAAGCCATCCATTAAAGGTAATTTACTATCTGCCTTCCAACGAATTAAATCTACAGAAAGCGTTGCTTTGTAATACGTAGGCATAAAGGTACAAAATGCGATGATAGCTTCATTTTTATCTTTAATGACCGCTATAGGTGCTTGCGATAAATAATGCTCATTAAAGCTACCTACAGAAAAATGCATTTCATTTCTTTCTGCTAGCCAATCGTCACTAATCTTTTTCAACTCCGCAAGTAATTCGGGTGAAAACGATGGTTCTAACACTTCAAAAGTTAGATTAAAATCATCAAACTTATTTAATGTTGCACGTAAGCCACGTTTCTTTTTACCTGATGTAGTAAATGTAGTTAAATCTATAACCGCTTCTTCACCTAACTTGAAAAATTGATTGCCAAAATCATGGTAAAGTGACATATATTTATCACTTACTTGATAAAAAATCACATCGTATCCTAAGTATTGCGCTTCACGGTAAAACGTCTCCAATAATTCATGAAATGATTCTGGATTGCCTACTGGGTCACCTAATACAATATATGCACTGTATTTATAACGATACATAATAAAGGCATCTTCTTTTTCATTGATAAAATAATACTTGTCTCCACTGTATATTAAATGGCTTAAATAGTTACCGCCATATTGTGCTATGATTGCTTCGCACATTGCAATATTATTACTTCTATTCTTTACTCTATAACGATACTCAAACCACCAGACGATTACACCCACAATAATAGCAACGAGTAAAATTGTAAACCAGAAATAATACCTTAATATTGAACTGTCCATTTCCAAATGATAAATATCTAATGTATAGAATGTACCATCTATAACAATATGATTAGTATACAAAATAAGTGAACCGACAGCGACACTTAACCATAACCTTGTATATCTAAATGGTCTTTTAATTGTATTCGAGCGTCTATAAAATACCAATAGTAGGACAAACATAACTGCAAGCCAACTCAGTAGTATAAAAGAAGCATAAGTATAGGCTGTAACAATAAATATTAAACTAATCGAAATCATTGAAAATAAAATAGCACGTTTAGATAGATGATATACACCAATTATATTTAATAATAAAAGTAAACATGCCGATGTATGCACTGATACGATAATGTAATAAATATAATGATTAGGATCATATAAACCATCATATATAATCGTCATGTTATTTAAAAAAGATATTAAGCTTGTATACATCAGTAATACCGCAATTGCAAACGACGGTACTCTTGCAATAATATCTTTTTGATACGATGCTACAAGTGATGTCATATCTTTCACTGGTAACATAAGCTTTGAATCTTCCCAATAGCGTTTTGCAGTACTCTTGAATTCAAATGTAGAAAGAATCAATGCGATTAACACTGGGAATAAATAATAAGCAAAACGATAGAGTAATAATGCTAAAACAATTTCTTCTTCCGGTACATTTAAGCTTTTCAAACCTAATAAGACGACTAAATCAAATGTTCCAAATCCACCAGGGATAAAACTAATCAAACCTGATAATGACGCAATAATAAAAATACCAATAAATGTCGTAAATGGTATGTGGATGCCTACAATGACTAAAGCCATATATAATACAAATGAAGCTATCATCCATTCAACACCAGAAACAACTGTGCAATAAACACCAAGTAATTTATGTGATTGTTTAACTGGTTTTATATAAGTTATTATAATAAATATTGGTAAAAATAGCGCCACAATATACAATAACCAACGAATCCAAGGAAAAGGACTAAATATATGCGTCACGTCAAATACTTGAATCACTACAAGGATAGACAATAAACTAAGTCCTGTTAACATTGATATTAAAACAATAGAGATTGTATGCACTAACGCCTTTTTATCATCGGTTGCATTCTTGTACAATAAGAAACGTACACTTGCACCAATAAAACCTCCAAATCCTACGACAGCATTAAGTGCATTTACAATATAACCAATACGAATGGTTTTCAATAAAGAGAGTTTCAACTTTAACGTTTTTACTAAGAGGACATCATAAAGTGATAATACAATAATAGATAAACCACCACTTAAGAATAAAGCCACTAACCATACTCTATTAATATCCCCAAATGATTTTACTGTTTCTTTAAGATTAATATGTGAGAGTTCTTTATATAATGTGAAAACAACAAAAATAAATAATGTAACTGCAAATACTATTTTTAATATAGAAAATAATTTAATTCTTAATTCCTTAGACATATTTTCACTTCTCTTTTCAGTGTTTCTATTGTGTCATAAAAAATATAGCACAACACTAAAATATAATAAATAAATTTTTAATGACATCTATATAACATAATTGTTAGGTGATATTCATTCAAAATCATTTTTACGAAACACAGTAGACTAAAATAATACTAAAATTTGTTTTTGTATAAAAAAGGAGCGGGGATAGGAAATCAAAAACTGATTTCCTATCCCCGCTCTATAAGATTGACTAGAAAAAGTAATACAGGAACTTGAAACAACTTCATTTAGGTATCAAGCAGCTACTATGCAATTTAATTGAAGTTGCGTTGATATTAACGAATTTCTTCTTCTGATGAAGTTTGATACTCGCCTGCATCTTGACCATAATATTTATTATATCTACGTTTATACATAGAATATAAGTGTGAAATAAGTACTTTTAAGATAGCGTATGCTGGTATACCTAAAATAACCCCAACTACACCGAGTAAGTTACCCGCACTTAACAAGATAAAAATAATTGTTAGTGGATGTATTTTCAGTGTTTTACCCATTACATTCGGTGAAATAAAGTGCCCTTCAATAAATTGTACAGCAGTCCACACGATAATTAATTTCAACAACATAATTGGTGAAGTAATTAATGCAATAATAATTGCAGGTGAAATTGCAATCGTAGGACCAATGTATGGTACTACACTCGTTACAGCTGCAATAGATGCTAAAATTAAACTATAATCTAATCCAATAATGCTATAACCAATAAATAATAGAATTCCAATACAGAACGAAACAACAATTTGTCCTTGGATATAAGAACCTACTTGAACACTCATTTTGTCTAATAAATCATGAAAATCTTTTCTGAATTTTGGTGGCATCAATTTTGTAGAAAAATCTTTAAAACGATAACCATCTTTTAACATAAAGAATAATACAAATGGTGTTGTTGCAATTACTACACCAACATTGACTAATGCTTCGGCAAAATTCTTAACTTTAGATCCAAAGCCATTAAAATAATCAGAAACCATACTTGGTAATTTTTTGGCTAAAGTATCAAGTTGATCTTGAATCTGCGTATAAAAATTAGATATCACAGAAAATTTAGTAAGACTATCAATAAATTGATTTACTTTATCGACATAGTATGGGAAATTATTACCAAAACTTTTGAATTGAGACCCAATCAATGGGATAAGTAGATTAATTGCCAATGATATTACACCAACGATGAGTAGGAATAAAATGATAACGCCCCAAACTCTTGGAATATTATATCGTTCCATTAAATTAACTACTGGGTTAAATAAATAATAGAGAATAATTGAAACAATGATAGGTGCTGCAAGCGTATTAAATACAATAATAAATGGTTTGAAAATGTAAGAAACTTGATCAAATATAAAAATTGAGAAACCTACTAATATTAAAATCAACAAACCAAAAAGTAAATCTTTACCGCCTAAAAACTTCATGAAGCGGGTTTCTGGAAAACTCAGTTTCAATTTATCTTTTCCACTCTTTTTTTCTTGCTTTATATTTTCTTCATTCGACATATACTCACCATACCTTAATTTGATTCTAAATTATAATTTCACATTAAAATGATACAAAATGTAGTACAAAACTACGAACATAAAATGTGTTAATGTGTTGTCGATTTATTTGCTAATATTAATATTAACACATTCGTCATCTTCCAAACATATATTTTACCACATTATATATTGTAAGAATCTTTTTGAGAAATTATACACATAAATAAAAGAGAACATTACTTTCATTATTTTTGTACTACTGCATCTTTTAATAAAAAAGAACAAACCAAACATGATGATTTGCTTGGTTTGCCTAGACGTTAATAGATTCTACAATAATTCGAAAACACTAAATTATTAATTTAAAGTAGGTTCATTTTCACGAACTGGTTCTTCGGTAATAACTTTATTTTTATTAGTCTTCTTTTTGGGAATCGGAACGATATAATTGCCATAAGGTAATTTGCCAATTAAGTATACTAATAATACTGATAGTGCAACTGCTGCAATAAAGACGCTCACCAATTTACTTTGTGGTGCTATGTTCTCTACAATTGGTAATCTTTTCACAAACTGTATGGCAACATAATGGACTAAGTAAATCCCCATTGAATAGTTACCAATTACAGTTAACGTATTTAATACAATTTTATTTTTCTTAACATGCTCATACATGTAATTAAGAAAAACGATAAAGAAAGGAATATAAATGATGTTCGAAATTGTAATTGAACTATTGAGATTTTCTAAATCAATACTGATAAGTAAATCTATAAATAATATTGCAATAATTATAGAAAGCAGCGTCTTATACTTAAATATCAATTCTTTTATTTCATTATAATATTTAGCATATACAATACCTAGCATAAAGAATGAAATCCAATTCAAAATAAACAGTTTATCATTAACAAAGCGTTCGACGCCTCCACCACCCAATGAAATTGGCTGAATGATGATCCAAACAACGTTGACAATGGTCGCTAAAATGAAAACCGATATGATTGGCCAACCTTTTTTAAATTTATGCACAAATGGAAAAAGAAAATAAAATTGAATGACAGTCAAAATAAAGTATAAATGAAAATTAGCTTTACCATAAACGAAATAGTTAATTAACTTACCGTCGTCCTCAAGGTTATGTAAAAAATATTCTCTATATAACAAATAAAAAATCGTCCAAATTATGTAAGGGATAAAGATTTTACTAAATCTAGATTTCATAAAGTAATTTAAACTAAATCCTCTATTAATAACTGATATAGTCAATAAAAAAGCACTAATAACAGCAAATATAGGCGTTCCTAATCTTGCCATCTGATTGATATATCCTAAAGCGTCAGAAGTAAATTCGCCTGTTGAAGCTGAATAACCAATACTATTGACTGTATGAATTGCTACAACTAACATAGCCGCTACTGCTCTTATAATAGGCACTTCATCATAATACTTCACGTAACTGTAGCCCCCTACTCATAATTAACCTGAAGACTAAGTCTATAATGTTCATCATAAGCTGTAAACCGTGTTGGCGGTGAAATTTTAAATCTTAATACATTATTATAAGTTATTTAATATTTTCTAAACACTCTTTACATTTCAACCTTTTTAAAAAGTAAAATTACTTTTTATCTAAATTATAAATTAAAGTAACAAAATTCTTTAATTTAGTTTGTGAGTTTTAAAAATAACAGCTAGTCATTTGAAATGACTAGCTGTTATTAGCAGTATTAACTGGGTCATATAATAAGTTTGATACATAAGTTTATATCATTGTTCGATTTCGTAATTAATTAATTTATGTTTGATCTGACGGCTTATCAACCATAAAATGATAAACATGTAATGTTAAATAAATGACCTCTGCCTCATATATAGTAACATTCAGTTCTTGTTGCAACATTTTCATTATTTTCAAGGCGATATTAAAACACAAAGGATACTGCGTTTTTAATAATTCTTCAAACGCACTTGTTTTTTGTAATACTTCTCCGTTATTTAATCTTCTGATTAAAAATTGAATATGTCTAATAAATCGTTGGTATTGAACTGTTTCTTTATCTATTGTATGTTTCAAATCATGCTCTAATATAAAGATACTTTTATTAATTAATTCATTTATCGTTTCCATCTCACGTATGGACACTGTATCAGTATTAGAAGCAATATGTAATGCGATAAAACCAATCTCATCTTCTGGAAAATTCACTTCTAAAACATGGTTTAATCGTTCAATTACTTTTTCTGCTATTTCATATGCCTCACCATATAATTGCTTTGTTTCCATTACGAATGGATTATTAATTAATTGGTTTTGTTTCATACGTTTATAAGCAAAAATAATGTGATCTGTTAACGATACAACCAATTTTTGATTATCTATTTTCATTACCGAATTGGTAATAATATTTACTGCGTCAATCACGGCTTGTATCAAGTTATCATCAGCTAATTCAACCAATGTTTTATAATGATCTTGTTGTGATTTTTGATCTAATATATATAATTTTTCAATGGATTGATTTTCATGTAATGTCATTCCAATCTTTTTATTAAAACCAATGCCTTTTGCAATTAATACATATTCTTGCATTTCATTAGTACAAATAATTACATTGTTATTTAAAACCTTTGTAATAAGGTAAGAACTCATGTCACTCATCCTTCTTATTATGTCAATAAGCATTATATAGTGAAAAATAGAAAAATGAAAGTAGTAAAGCGCTTTTCTATTAATTTTATAGTATTATTACATAAAAAAACTATGTATTTTCATTTTATAGAAAATACATAGTTACTCACTTTATATCATTATTTCTTTTTCATGCCCCAGCTTTCAATGCCAAATAAATTAATTTCTAATTCTTCTGGTTTAAAGATAGGTTTTTTGCCTGCTTTACGTTGACGTTGGTAATCATTCATAACTGCAAACGCAATATTAGATAATCCTATAATTGCCACTAAGTTGACGATCGCCATTAAGCCCATAAATACATCAGCTGTACCCCAAACGGTTTCCGTTTTAATTACTGCACCCACAAATACAAGTACAACAACTAAACATCTAAAAATAAATAATAATGTTTTGTTTTTTGATAAAAATTCAATATTCGATTGTCCATAGTAATAGTTTCCTACTACAGATGAAAAGGCAAATAATGATATTGCTACTGTTAAGAAAATACCACCAGCACTACCTAAATGTTCATTAAGTGCAGATTGTGTTACTGCAACGCCTTGAGCTGCATTTTCACCAAATTCTAATCCTGTATACAATAAAATCATAATCGCAGTTGCTGTACAAACAAGCATTGTATCAAAGAATACACCTAACGATTGAATTAAACCTTGTTTTACAGGGTGAGGAACCGCTGCTGTTGCGGCAGCATTAGGCGCAGAACCCATACCTGCTTCATTGGAGAACAAACCACGTTTAATACCTTGTAAAATTGCTGCACCAACTGCACCACCAGTCGCCTGTTCAAATCCAAAGGCGCTCGTAACAATCGTAGTAATCATCGGAATAATTTGATCATAATTGATAATCAGAATAACAAATACGAGACCAATATATATGACTGCCATAAATGGTACGATGACTGATGATATTTTAGCAATACTACGGACACCACCAAAAATAATAATACCTGTTAGTACTGCTAAAATAATACCGGTTACAACAGGGCTTATGCTATATTGTGTTTTTAATGATTCAGCGATTGTATTAGATTGCACAGTATTAAACACAAATGCAAATGTCACTGTAATTAATATGGCAAATAAAATACCTAGCCATTTTTGATTTAAACCTTTAGTTATGTAATAAGCTGGTCCCCCACGGAAACCTCCATCTTCATCAGGCACTTTATATACCTGTGCTAAAGTAGCTTCTATAAAAGCACTTGCCGCACCAATCAAAGCGATAACCCACATCCAGAACACAGCGCCTGGTCCACCTAAAACAATTGCAGTAGCCACACCTGCGATATTACCAGTACCGACACGAGATCCCGCGCTTATTGCAAAAGCTTGGAATGGTGAGATACCTTTCTTACCACTATCTAGTGTTTCGGGTTTTTCGCCAATGGCACGAAACATTTCTGGAATCCATCTTAATTGAACAAATTTAGAACTAATAGTAAAGTATAAACCTGCTGTTATTAGTAGCCCAATTAGGTATTGCGACCAGATTAAATCATTCCCGACTTGAACAAAAGTTTTGAACCAATCTGGAATTAAACTATCAAAATTACTCAATTTAATCCCTCTCATCTATATAATTTGAATTTTATAGCAAAATCAAGAGATTTATAGTCATTTCATGTACATATTAATAATCAAAATGCATATGTGCACATGAAAGTGAGCGAAGGTTTAACAGTGTTAAGCTAAAAGCCTTGCACTATCATATCTTGCTCCACTATAAATCTCTTGGTTTTATTTTTTATTGCACCTAAAAGGTATTTTATCATTATATAGTTGTATTTACTAACAGTTTTTTCAATTTATATTATTTAACAACTAAACTTTCTACTTCGCCAAAGTCATTAATATCTACTATGAAACTACCATTTGTATATTGTTCTGATAAATGAATATCTTTAATATCGCCAGTTTCTTGTTGTTTATTTGAATAGATTGTATATTGCTTTTGTCCTGGTTGGACAACTTCGGCAGCTACAATACGATGTGGTGCTTTCTTAAGTTCCTTCAACAATGTAAGTCCACGTTGTGCACGTTTTGCTGTTTGCAATACTTTAAATCCTATACGTTTTAATGAACCTCTTTGCGTAGCCATTAGAATTGAATCCTTTTCAGAAATCAATTGTGTAAGCACTGCATAATCCTCATCTTTTAAGTTAATAGATTTAACGCCAGCTGCTCTTAAACCAGTATCAGAAAGTTCATCACTACTATATGTTAATGACATACCTTTATGTGTAAGTACTGTAATCAGTTGTGGCTCTTCTATGCGCATGACATTAATAATTTCATCATCCGTTTTTAACTTCATTGATACTAATGGTTTATTAAAGCGTGAAGTTTTGAACATAGAAACATTACTTTTCTTAATCATGCCATCACGTGTAGCAAGAACATAAAATGCTTCAGGTTTAAAGTCACGTTCACAAAAGACATCTATAACATGTTCACCTTCATCAATAGGTACGATTTGCGATACATGTTGACCCAAATCTTTCCATTTGATCTCTGATAATTTATGCACTGGAATATACAAGTAACGTCCTTTATTAGTAAATACAAGTGCTGTATCTAAAGTATTAACTTCTTGATATTTCAGCAACTCGTCGCCTTCTTTGACACCAACTTCTTCAGCGCCACTTGCGTTAAAACTACGTAAAGAAGTACGTTTGATATAACCATGTTTTGTGACACTCATGATTACAGTTTCACTTGGTATCATAACTTCTTTGTCAATTTTGATTTCTGTAATTTCCGCTTCAATTGAAGACAAACGTTTTTGTTTATAGCGATTTCTTATTTCAGTTAACTCTTCTTTAATAACATTTAATAAGGCATCATGATTATCTAAGATATTTCTTAAAGCTTCGATAGTCTTTTTCAATTCATCATGTTCATTTTGAAGTTCAACAATATCTGTATTTGTAAGTCGATACAATTGCAACGTCACAATTGCTTCAGCCTGAGCATCACTAAAATCATATTCCGCTACTAAATTATTTTTAGCATCTTTTTTGTTTTTAGAACTTCTAATGAGTTTTATGACCTCATCCAAAATAGAAAGTGCCTTCATTAAACCTTCTACAATATGCATTCTACTTTCAGCATGGTTTAATTCATAGCGCGTACGTTTCGTCACAACATCAATTTGGTGATTGATATAGCTGTCAATAAATTGACGAATACCCATAAGTATAGGACGTCCATCACTAATCGCAACCATATTAAAGTTATATGCAACTTGTAAATCAGTATTTTTGTATAAGAAGTTCGCCACCGCTTCACTATTTACGTCTTTCTTCAATTCAATTGCTATACGTAAGCCAGTTCGGTCTGTTTCATCACGTACTTCAACAATACCGTCTACTTTTTTATCTGCACGTAACTCATCCATTTTTTTAACTAGTGAACTTTTATTCACTTCATATGGTACTTCGGTAACGATAAGCTCTTTTCTGCCATTTCTTAGTTCTTCTAATTCTACTTTAGAACGGACAATAATTTTACCTTTACCTGTTTCATAAGCTTTCTTGATACCGTCAATACCTTGGATAATACCACCAGTAGGAAAATCTGGTCCTTTAATATATTTCATCAACTGGCTCACTGTAATATCAGGATTGTCAATATATTTAAGCGTTGCTTGTATTACTTCTGCCAAGTTATGCGGTGGTATATCTGTTGCATAACCTGCAGATATACCGGTACTACCATTAATCAATAAATGAGGTAACCTTGCTGGTAATACCATAGGCTCCATTGTTGTGTCATCATAGTTCGGCATAAATGGCACTGTCTCTTTATTAATATCTCTTAATAATTCCTCTGAGATACGACTTAATTTAGCTTCCGTATAACGCATAGCTGCAGCCGGATCATTATCAATACTACCATTGTTCCCTTGCATTTCGATTAATACATGGCGTAATTTCCATTCTTGACTCAGTCGAACCATTGCGTCGTATACAGAGGAATCACCATGTGGATGATATTGTCCAATGACATCACCGACAGTTTTAGCACTTTTACGGAAATTTCTATCATACGTATTTCCACTTGAATACATTGCATATAAAATACGTCTTTGAACAGGTTTGAGCCCATCACGAACGTCTGGCAATGCACGCTCTTGAATGATGTATTTACTGTACCTACCGAATCGATCGCCAATAACATCTTCTAGCGATAAATCTTGAATTATTTCACTCAATTTATTTCCTCCTCATCGGGGTTTTCCTGTTCTAGAATTTGAATTTCATTATTATCCAAAATACTTTGTTCTTGTTGTAAGCCAAATTCAACATTTTTTTCAATCCATTCACGTCGTGGTGCTACTTTATCACCCATTAACGTTGTAACACGTTTAGAAGAACGTAATTCATCTTCAATTTGTACTCTAATTAATGTTCGCGTTTCAGGATTCATTGTTGTTTCCCACAATTGATCGGCGTTCATTTCACCCAGACCTTTATAACGTTGTAACGTAAAGCCTTTACCTAATTTATCTTGTAATTGCTCTAATTCTTCGTCAGTCCAAGCATACTCAATTTTTCTCGAAGCACCTTTACCTTTTTCTAATTTGTATAAAGGAGGTAGCGCAATAAATACTCTTCCAGCTTCTACTAAAGGTTTCATATACTTAAAGAAGAATGTTAATAATAATACTTGGATATGTGCGCCATCGGTATCAGCATCTGTCATGATAATGATTCTATTATAATTGCTATCTTCAATCTTAAATTCATTACCGACACCTGCACCAATTGTATGGATAATTGTGTTGATTTCTTCATTTTTGAATATATCATCAAGTTTAGCTTTCTCTGTGTTTATTACTTTACCTCTTAGCGGTAATATAGCTTGATACTTACGATCTCTTCCTAATTTAGCAGAACCGCCTGCTGAGTCACCCTCTACTAGGTATATTTCTTTCTTCTCAGTATTTTTACTTTGTGCAGGTGTTAACTTCCCTGAAAGCAATGTATCTTTACGTTTGTTTTTCTTTCCTGAGCGTGCATCTTCTCTTGCTTTACGTGCTGCTTCTCTCGCTTGTTGAGCTTTCAGTGCTTTTTTCACTAGAGATTTAGATAATTGCCCTTTTTCTTCTAAATAATACGGCAATTTGTCAGACACAACAGAATCAACTGCACTTCTAGCTTCTGGAGTACCCAATTTAGACTTGGTTTGGCCCTCGAATTGGAGTAATTCTTCCGGAATACGTAATGATATAATTGCTGTAAGCCCTTCTCTTATATCATTACCATCTAGATTCTTGTCTTTCTCTTTTAATTCGTTAATACGTCGTGCATAGTCATTAAACACACGAGTCATAGCTGATTTAAAACCAACTTCATGCGTTCCGCCATCTTTAGTACGTACATTATTAACGAAACTCAAGATACCTTCTGAATATTGATCGTTGTATTGAAATGCTACTTCTACTTCAATTTTATTCGCTTCACCTGAAAAATTAGCGACTTCGTGTAATACTTCTTTGCCTTCATTAACATAACTCACAAATTCTTTAATGCCATCTTCATAGTGGTAAACATCTTCACGTTCTTTACCAGCTCTTAAATCTCTAAGCGTGATTTTTAGGCTTTTAAGTAAAAAAGCCGACTCTTGTAATCTTTCACTTAACATATCGTAATTAAATGAAGTTGCTGCTTTGAAAATTTCAGGATCCGGTTTAAACGTTACTTTCGTACCTGTTCTTTTTGTTTTACCATGTTTTTCAAGTCCTGATGATGGTTTACCGCCATTTTTAAAACTTTGGGTATATATCGTACCATCTCTATAGATTTCAACCTCTAACCATTCACTTAGCGCATTGACAACTGATGCACCTACGCCGTGTAAACCACCTGAAGTCTTATATCCCCCTTGTCCAAACTTACCGCCTGCGTGAAGTACCGTGAAAATGACTTGAACTGTAGGCTTCCCTGATGTGTGGATACCTGTGGGCATGCCTCGTCCATTATCTTCTATAGTAATACTTTCATCTTTATTGATAGTTACTATAATTTCACTACCAAAACCGTTTAATACTTCATCGACGGAATTATCGACAACTTCATACACTAGATGATGTAATCCACGTTTATCGGTAGAACCAATATACATACCAGGTCTTTTTCTTACGGCCTCTAACCCCTCAAGAACCTGAATGGAATCATCCGAATAGTTATTTTGTTTATTCATTGCCAATCGTTTCGCCCTCCTACAAACATACGTTCGTTTTTAAAACTATACATTAGTTATTCTTATATAAATCTGGATAAATTGCAAGCACCAAATCAATTTTCAAAAAATAATTCATTTCTATATGAAAATTTTTATTCGTCTTATTATGGTCATATATGGTAAAATAATTTTAATGTCATTAAAGGATGTGGATTATATATGATGATGATTATAATCATGTTGATACTAAGTTACCTCATTGGTGCATTTCCAAGTGGCTATGTAATAGGGAAATTATTTTATAAAAAAGATATCAGACAATTTGGTAGTGGCAACACTGGCGCGACAAATAGCTTTAGAGTATTAGGTAAACCAGCAGGATTCCTAGTTACTTTTTTAGACATATTTAAAGGTTTCATTGTTGTCTTCTTCCCACTATGGTTACCTGTCAGTGCAGAAGGTCCTATTAGTTCATTTTTCACAAATGGATTAATCGTTGGCGCTTTCGCAATTTTAGGTCATGTATATCCAGTTTACCTTGGATTCAAAGGCGGTAAAGCCGTTGCTACAAGCGCTGGCGTTATACTCGGTATGAATCCTATCTTATTAATTATATTAGCAGCTATTTTCTTTATAATATTGAAGTTAACAAAATATGTTTCGCTTTCAAGTATTATTGCGTCAATCTGTTGTCTTATTGGTGCTGTACTCATTCGAGACGTCATCTTGGTTATCGTCAGCATCGGTGTGGTTGTATTACTAATCATTAGACACCGTTCTAATATTGTAAGAATATTCAAAGGTGAAGAACCTAAAATAAAATGGATGTAACTATTACACAAGTCACTATGTAAACAATCAAGTAATTAAAAAAAGCTAGAGGACATCCATTGTCTCCAGCTTTTTATTTTTAGCTTAAGACCCCTAACACCCACATACGAAGAAGTAATTTCTTCGATCACTTTAAAACATCATTACTTCTATTATACTACTAATGTAGCGCTTTAACATAGATTTTCGCTATTTCACATATGTCTAAATTGTTTTTAAATAATTTTCTAATAATTTATGCTATAATATCTTTAGTATTACTCAAAACGGGTAATGTATATAATACTAATTTTTAGATTAGTGACTAACTATCATAAGTTAAGCACTTGTGAACCGAAAGGAGACTTTTATTATGGAAATAGAACTTTCAAATAATGCAGTGTCTTGGTTTAAAGAGGAACTTGAATTACCCGAAGGTGACAAAGTCTTACAATTTTTTGTTCGTTATGGTGGAGAATTCCAGTTAAAACAAGGATTTAGCCCTGCCTTTAGCGTAGACAAAAAAGATGAAGTTGAAATTGGTTACGAAAACAATTACGAAGGTTTAGACGTTGTAATCGCTGAAAAAGATTTATGGTATTTCAAAGATGATAATTTATTCATCGATATAAATGATAGCGTTGACGAGATTTCATATACTACAAAATAATATATAGTTAAATTATTTTGAACTTAACTTAATGTACAATAGTGTTGATTATTATCTTTCTTCTATATGATATTGCTTACACAATTGTATTGAAACTATTATATTCAAATAATTTACTATTAGTATAATTAAACAAGGTTTCGAGATAAAGCATTAAAGTTAAATAAGAAAAAGGATGATTTCTATTAAATACTATAGAAATCATCCTTTTTTATTTGTCATGTCATGTATCATTTCATCAATACTTAACCCAAAACGTTATTAAACTAAATACCTTATACAAGCTCTAACGTTTCGCCTGCTTTATTTCTTTGATCAATATCAAGATAAGCTGTATGCCACTCTGGGAAATACTTGTCTAGTCTAATAGGCTTAAAGTCTTCTTTTTTAATACAGGTTAAAGTAGTAGACCCTGTAGTCGCTAACTCGCCTACTTCATTAAAAATCTCATAACGATAGACATATCTCAACCTAGAATATTTATCTACCCAAGTCTTAATTGTTACCTTTTCTGGATAAGTGATAGATTTAATATATTTAATGTCTATATCTGTTACAGGTGAGATAATCCCCGCATCTTCCATGTCTTTATAACTGAAGCCTAATTTAGAGATATAATCTGTACGTGCGACTTCGAACCAAGTAGGATAATTACCATGATAAATCACTCCCATTTGGTCAGTCTCTTGATAACGTGATTCTATTTTTGTCATACTGTAAATCATTTTACGTCCTCTTTTCAAATACACATAGTCAATTATTACACATTAAATATTAACATAAAAAAGGGAGCAGGACAGAAATCAACGTTTGATCTCATTTCCCCACCCCCACAAGACTGATTAGATAAAGAAATACAAGTGCTTAAGCTCTTGAATAAGAACTTAAAACAAGTGAATTTATATATCAGACAGTTACTGTGTAATCTTTAAGTTATTAATTACTAGCTAATTTTTTTCTTAATACAAGTTGTAAAATACCACCATGACGGTAATAATCCATTTCCACATTGGAATCAAAACGTGCAACTGCTTCAAATTCAATGACTTTACCATTTTCTTTTTTAGCTTGCACTTTAACTAAATCATGAGGTTTAACATTTTCATCAATATCAACTGAAATAACTTCAGTTCCATCGATGCCTAAACTTTCTGAAGACTCTCCATCTTTAAATTGTAAAGGTAATACACCCATCATAACTAAGTTTGAACGGTGAATACGTTCGTAACTTTGAGCAATAACTGTTTTAACACCTAATAGATTTGTACCTTTAGCTGCCCAGTCACGTGAAGAGCCCATGCCGTAGTCATTACCTGCTAATACTACTAAACCAGTGCCATCTTCTTTATATTTCATTGCTGCATCGTATATTGGCATTTGTTCACCTGTTGGCCAATATGTTGTGAATCCGCCTTCTGTACCTGGAGCCAATTCGTTTTTAATACGAATATTAGCAAAAGTACCACGAACCATAACTTCATGGTTACCACGACGTGAACCATATGAGTTAAATTGACGAATTGGAACATCGTGATCCAATAAGTATTTACCTGCTGGTGTGTCTTTACCAATAGCACCTGCTGGCGAAATATGGTCAGTTGTTACTGAATCTCCAAATTTACCCATAACACGTAAGTTCTTAAGTGATTCAATTGTTCCTGGTTCTTTAGATAAGCCTTGGAAGAATGAAGGGTTTTGAATGTAAGTAGATTCAGAATCGAAGTCATATAATGGTTTATCTGTAACATCGATTTCGTTCCACATTTCATTATTGTTGAATACCGTTGCATATTCTTCTTTGAACAATTCAGGTGTGACGACATTATCTACAGTATCAGAAACTTCTTTAATTGTAGGCCAAATGTCTTTTAGATATACATCTTCGCCATCTTTGCCTTTCCCTAGAGGTTCATTTTGTAAATCGATATTTACTGTACCTGCTAAAGCATAAGCAACAACTAATTGTGGTGAAGCTAAGTAGTTACCTTTAACTAAAGGATGGATACGTCCTTCAAAGTTACGGTTACCTGATAATACAGATGTAACTAATAAATCTTCTTCTGCTATAGCTTTTTCAATTTCTTCTAGTAATGGGCCAGAGTTACCAATACAAGTTGTACAACCATAACCTACAAGATTGAATCCAAGTTTATCAAGATAATCATTTAATCCTGAATCATTTAAATAACCTGTTACAACTTTTGAACCAGGCGCTAATGAAGTTTTAACGTATTCTGGAACTTCTAAACCTTTTTCTACTGCTTTTTTAGCAACAAGTCCAGCACCTAACATTACATATGGGTTAGAAGTGTTTGTACATGATGTAATCGCAGCAATAGCTAAGTCACCAGTTTTCATTGTTGTACTTGAACCGTCTTTAAATTCAATATCAACGGTTTTATCAAATTCGCTTTCATCAAATCCGTGACCTTGGTTACCTGCTGGTGCAGTAACTGATTTTTGGAATTCAGATTTCATATCACTTAAGGCAATTAAATCTTGAGGACGTTTTGGTCCTGCTAATGAAGCTTCAACAGTTGATAAATCTAATTCAACAACTTGAGTATATTCTGGTTCGTCTTCTTCTACGGTGAAGAACATGCTGTTTTCTTGTAAATATTTTTTCACAAGTTGGATTTGATCCTCAGAACGACCTGTTAAGCGCATATATTTTAATGCTTCTTCATCGACTGGGAAGAAACCACAAGTCGCACCATACTCTGGAGCCATGTTTGCAATTGTTGCACGGTCTGCTAATGGTAGATGTTGTACACCTGGACCAAAGAATTCTACAAACTTGCCAACTACGCCTTGTTTACGTAACTCTTGAGTCACACGTAAAGCTAAATCTGTAGCTGTTGCACCTTGTGGTAATGCGTTAGATAATCTAACACCAATTACTTCAGGAATTGGGAAGTATGAAGGTTGACCAAGCATTCCGGCTTCAGCTTCGATACCACCTACGCCCCAACCTAATACACCAAGACCATTAATCATTGTCGTATGTGAGTCGGTACCAACTAATGTGTCAGGAAATGCTACTGTTTCACCATCTACTTCACGAGCATGAACAACATTTGCTAGATACTCTAAGTTGACTTGGTGAACGATACCAGTTGCTGGTGGCACTGCACTGTAGTTGTTAAATGCTTTAGTAGCCCAATTTAAAAATTGATAACGTTCGTAGTTTCTTTCAAATTCTAATTTCATATTGCGTTCTAATGCATCTGGATTTGCATAACTATCAACCTGAACCGAGTGGTCAATAACTAAATCTACTGGTACTTCTGGATTGATTTTATCCAAATCTCCACCTACATCATTCATTGCTTTACGTAATGATGCTAAGTCTACAACAGCAGGAACCCCTGTGAAATCTTGTAGAATAACACGTGAAGGTTTAAATGGTACTTCGCCTTCTGTGCCTTTAGTAAAATCAGATAATGCTTTGATGTGTTCATCAGTGATTACAAAGCCATCTTCTTGTCTTAAAACAGACTCTAGTAATACTCTTATTGAGTACGGTAATTTTGATACTTTCGTTAAACCTTGTTCTTCTAACGTGTTTAAATCATAAAACGTATATGATTTTCCGTTAAGCTCAAACGATTTTTTCGCTTGTTGTTTGATATTAGAAGCCATAAAAATCCCCCTTGAAATTTATATTGATTATATGCCGTTATCTGAATTGTATAATTAAATGCAACTTAAAACAACTACATAAGACTAGAAACCTATATAATTTAGATTTGATTTTTCAATCAGTATGTATAAGTATAACTTATCACGCTATGATTGTGTAATAAGTTAATGTTATCAATTGAGAATCATTATCAGCTATATTTAATTATATATACATTTCTTTTTACTATTTTACATAGTTCTATTTACTTATATTTTTTATTTATATTAAATGCTTTAACATTAGCCGCTCATACTCAATATTTAATCTTTTTGCGCACAAAAAAACTGGGGATCCATTAGGATTCCCCAGTTAATTCACATTATTTTTCGTTTTTTTCATTGTCTCTTAATGGTTTACGTCTTTCAATAATGTCATCTTCATAATCATCTTCTTGATGTTGTACATAATCTTGCAATCTATGTTTGTTAGGTGCCAATGTTAAGCCTAAGAACTTACGCTCTTTGTTCGCATCTTTGTAGAATGAAACCATCATCATTATAACTACAAAGGAGAACGGTAAGGCACTTATAATGGCGGCACTCTGAATCGCATTCAGCGCTTGTGCGCCATCACCACCACCAGCAAATAATAATACGAAAGCAATTAATGACTGTGCAACACCCCAAGTGACTTTAACGTAATTCGAAGGATTTAACGAACCATATGTCGTTTGCATTCCTAGTACGAATGTCGCTGAGTCAGCTGATGTAATAAAGAATGAAGCAATTAATAGCAGTGCAACAATTGATAATATAATACCCATCGGTATTTCGTTAAATACAGCAAAGAGTTGTGTTTCTACAGTCATGTCGAATATTTCAGGATTTTTCTTACCAGTTTCAATACCTAGTACACCAAATACACTGAACCAAACGAAACTTACTAATGCGGGTACTAAGAGTACGCCTGCGATAAATTCGCGGATAGAACGTCCTTTTGATACACGTGCAATAAATATACCTACGAATGGACTCCAACTTAACCACCAGCCCCAATAGTAAAGTGTCCAACTAGACATCCATTCACTTTTTTGAGGGTTTAAAGCTGCTGTATCAAATGAATTAAATAAGAATGTGTTCAATAGACTACCTGTTGAACTTGTCATCATATTTAAAATTAATACCGTTGGCCCAATAATTAGTACAGCTACCATCAATATTAAACCTAAACTAATATTTAGATTACTTAAATATTGGATACCTTTACTTAATCCAGACCAAGCACTCATAAGGAATAATATTGTTACAACTAATATGATAATTCCTTGTATCCATATATTAGTTGGGACGCCAAATAAGTAATTCAAACCACCATTGATTTGTAATGCACCCATACCAAGTGATACGGCCACACCTACAACAGTAGCAAATACTGCTAATACATCAATCATTGTCCCGATAGGACCTTCTACTTTATCGCCTAAGATAGGACGTAAAGTTCTAGAAATAAGTCCTGGTTCACCTTTTCTAAATTGAGCATACGCAAGCGCTAATGCTACTACGCCATAAATTGCCCATGCGTGGAATCCCCAGTGGAAGAATGTTGCGCGTAAACCTTCAGTATACGCTTCAGTTGTTTTTGGATCTGCAGTTGGTGGGGCAGCAAAGTTAGCCATTGGTTCAGCCGCACCATAGAATACAAGCCCAATCCCCATACCAGCACTAAATAACATTGCAAACCATGAAATCGTATTAAATTCTGGCTTGTCATTTGGTTTACCTAGTTTCAGTTTACCAATAGGGCTAAATATTAGGAAAACACAGAAGAAAACAATGAGCGTTGTAAGTATTAAATAATACCATCCAAGTTTGTCCGTTATCCATAGTTTGATTGTATTCGTAACAGTGTCAAACTGTTCTGGTAGAAATGCACCAATAAGTACTACAATCGCTACGATAATCGCACTATAGATAAAAACTGGAGATATCTTCTTACCGCTAGGTTGGTTGTTAGAAGAATTCATAAATAATAACTCCCTTTCTCATCTTATTTAATTTTTAAAAAACCTAAATAGAAAAATTACAATAAATTCTATTTTTATCTTTCGCCACGTCTTAGAATAACAAACCCCCGTGTTAATATCAAATTTAGTTAAAAAAACTATTCTCTTTATTTGAAACTTATTGTATAATAAAATTTATATTTAATTAAGAGGTGTTATATAATGTTAAAGGAATTTAAAGAATTTGCATTAAAGGGTAATGTCTTAGATTTAGCAGTAGCTGTAGTTATGGGTGCAGCTTTCAACAAAATTGTTACAGCACTAGTTGCATACATTATCATGCCTCTAATTGGTTTGATTTTCGGAACTGTTGACTTTGCAAAAAGTTGGACGTTTATGGGTATCGAATATGGTATGTTCGTACAATCAATCATAGATTTCATTATCATCGCTTTTGCATTGTTCATATTTGTTAAAATTGCAAATACATTAATGAAACCTGAAGAAGACGAAGTCGAAGAAAACACTGTATTACTAACAGAAATCCGCGATTTACTACGTGAAAAAAATGAATTAAACTAGCCTTAGGCATTTGATGTTTATTGCTTTTAACTACCAACAAAATCTGTCGATTCCGTTGGTATTTTTTATGCCTATTTTTGCGTATAATCTTAAAACTGTAAACTTAGTTTAGCTTTTTATTATAAAAACATCTCAATAAAAAATGATATAAATAAACCAACCAATTGCTATATAATCAATCGGTTGGTTTGTTCAATTATTGCCTTTTAAATTGTGTAGTACTTTGATATTGCTCTGTACTAACTTCAAGTATTAACGGAATTCTTTGCTTAAGTTCACTTACGTGAGAAATAATACCTACCATTCTCCCCGTAGATTTCAAACTCAGTAATGTATCTAACGCTGTTTCTAATGTTTCTTGATCTAATGTTCCGAAACCTTCATCTACAAACATTGAATCTAAAGCAATTCCTCCAGACTCTTGTTGAACTACTTCACTAAGTCCTAATGCTAAGGCTAATGATGCTTGGAAAGTTTCTCCACCAGATAATGATGAAATATGTCGAGATTGATTCGAATGCGAATCAAAGACGTCTATTTCAAGTCCACTGTAACCCTGTGATATTTGTTCTCTTCTTGTTAATTGATAGCGTTGCCCTGTCATCAATGCTAAACGTTGATTGGCTTGAGCAAGAATCCGTTCCAAGTAGTAAATTAATACATAGTTTTCTAAAGTTAACTTTTGATCATTTTTACCTGACAAGATTTCCGCTAATTGAAACACTTCTTGCTGTTCTTTCAATTCCTTTTCTAATTTTTCTATAATTGTATTAATTTCACTGATTTTCTTCTGATTAAAATCAATCTTATATTCATGTTGGCTTAATTCCGTAGCTATCTCTTCTAATACTTGTTGCTTTTGTTGATGAACTTCTTTTAAATGTTGACTATCTTGGAGTTTTTTATTTTTAGTTTCCTCACTGAGTTGCGAAATAACTAATTCCAATGATTGTTTCTCTTTATTGTAAGTGTTAATCTCTGCTTCAATTTTATCTTTATCCGCTACTTTAACAATCGTTGCTTTCACCTGCTCAAATTGAGTGAAGCCAATTCTATCCATTTCCTCATCTATCTTCAGATTCATATTTTCCAATTCATTTTTTAATTCTTTTAGGCTTGATTCTAAATATGCTTTACTATTTTCTTCAATAGACAGTTGTTGGTTACTATTTAGAATATTTTGTTCTAATTTATAACAAACATCGTCATATTCTTTTATCTTTTCTAAATTACTTTCATAAACTTTCACAAACTTAGCCACATTATCAAATTCGGTGTTATGTTCGAAGTCATTTATAGCAATGTCATTTTCTCTTAAAGTGTGTTGGTTATTTTTCATATCTAATTCAAGCGTATGATAACTTTGTTCGTTTTTTTGTAATTGCTCTTTTAATTGATCAATCTCTTCATTTTCTTTTTCTAAATTCTCTTTTTCAACATATTTATGATCAATACACTTTTCAAGTTCATGATAATTCGTATTATTAAGCTCTTCTTGAGAAAATTTTTCTATTTGTTCATTCAAATAGTTCAATTCACTTTCACATTTTATCTTTTTCTCTTTTATATTTTTATGTTGTTCTTCTATTGCAGTTAACGCTTGATGTCTTTCCGTAAGTTCATCAAAGTCTAAATGTTGCTCAATTGAATGTACTTCATTTCCACAAACTGGACATATATCACCTGAATTTAATGCAGATTGAACTTTTGCAATAATATCCTTTTTGTTGTTTAAATCTATATTCGTTTTGTCTATATTAGAATATTTGTCATCTAATTGTTGAAGCTTCATGTGAAATTTTTCTATATCTTTTAATTTCTGTTTTTTTCTGTTTTGTAAGCTTTCAACTTCAATTTTTTTGAGTTCATTCTGTTTTAACTCTTTGATTTCATTATTTAAATTGAAAATTTGTGAATTAAGTAATTCGACTTTTTTATAATCACTCTTACGATGGTTTAACTTCTTAGCGAGATCATCCAGTAGTTGCTTTTGTGTTTTAACCTTTTCCTCAAGTGTTTTGTAAGCTTTATTTATTGTTTCACGTTGATGATATGCCTCTCGATATTTACTTGCTTTATCATAAAACAACTTACATTTTTCTACATACTTTCTAAAACCTTCTAATATATCCGAAGTCTGTAAATGTTTTTCGAGTTGTTTTTTATTTTCATGTGCCTTATCTTTGAGGGTATTAATCGAATTTTGTTTTTCTTCGATATCTTTTATTGATTTTTCTTTTTTTAAAGATAACGTTTCTTTAGACTCTAGCAAATTGGCTAACGGTCTTACTTCATAAATTTCATTTAATAGTTTTATTTTCTTCTTGATTTTGTCATCATCTAAAAGTAGCTGTTCATATTGCTGTTGTTTCTCTTCAAGCTGAGTTAATGCTTCTTCAAGTTTTAAATTATGATTTAAATTATTTTCTGCCGAAGTCACTTCAGCTTTATATTTACTCTTTTTTTCTTTTATTTCCTGTTGTATTTTTCGTGCTTTTTCTTTAAATTCAGGTAATACTTCCATAATTCGATTTGTTTGTCTAGCATTGATTGTTTTATATTCAGTTAATATTTCATCATTAAATGTTTCAATGTCATGCCAATTATTTTCTAATATATTGAATCTCTTTTCAATTTGTTCTCTAACTTCTTTTACATCGTTACTCAAGTGTTTCTGTATTTCTTCAAAACGCTGACTATTAAAAAGTGTTCTTAAAATTTCTTGCTTCTCTGAGCTTTTAGATAGTAAAAATCGCTTAAATTCGCCTTGAGGTAATATGAAAAGTTGTCTGAATTGCTCAGCGTTTACGCCTAATAAATCTCTGATAAATTGATTACCCGTATTTATTTTACTCTCTCTGAGATTATACTCCTCGTCTTCGTATTGGTATATGGCTAACTGGCCTAGTGTTTTATTTTTATTACCTTCTTTAATAAATGCGCCTTGTCTCACAATTTTAAAAATATGATCTCTTAGCTTAAATTCAAATTCTACAGTCATAGGAGTCTTACTATCTGCAAAATGACTCCTTAAATCACTCTCTTTTCTATCTTTAGTAGACGCTTCACCAAAAAGCGCATACACAATTGCGTCAAAAACCATTGTCTTACCTGATCCAGTTTTACCACTGATTAAAAAAAGTTGATTATCTTTTACGTTATTAAAATCTATCATTTCTTTTAAGAAAGGTCCGAAATTATTTAAATTTAATGTTAAAGGTCTCATTTATTCAGACCCTCCTTCTAGTAAATCATTTAGCACCTTAGCTACAGTTTTACTTTGAGTTTGTGTTAGTTCTTCATCAGTAATATTTTTATAGAATTTATCAATTATCGTTTCATCATCTAATTTTTGAATTTCATAGTTATCTTGATGAATATGTGCGCTAAAATCAAAAGTCTGATTTGTAAGTGCTAATGTATTAGGATAAATTTGTTTTAAATGTACCATTGGATCACTGACATGAGACATATGCTTTAATTTGAAATGTAAATAATTATCTTTACCCTTTACCTTTAATTTTTCTTGTATCGCATCTTCGTAATCGCCTTCTATAACTTCTAATTGTCTTAAAGGCGCAATCGGTATGAACTTCTCTTTGATTGTATCTTCCTTAATTTCAATGATTCTATATCCTTTAGGTTGATTCACTTCAGAAAAAGAATACTGAAGTATTGACCCACTATAGCTTATAAAATCAGAATCTATGCTAAACGGATGGTGTAGATGACCCAGCATAACTCTATCAAACTGTTGAAACGAGTCAGCTTCTACAGATTCGACTGTCCCTATAGATAAAGGTCTCTCTGATTCTGAACGCACACCACCTTGTACAGTTAAGTGACCGATAAGAATATTGGTATTATTCTTATTTATATTATTACTCATATATTCAATAGATTTACTTAAAGCTTGTTGGTAAGTTTCTATCGTATTATCTTTTAAAAAGTGTTGAGTTTCATTAATTGTTACAAACGGTAACGTATAAAAATCTACATTTCCAATTGAAATAGGTATATTTATGTCTTCAAGTTTTGTACGTATATATAAATTTGATTTTTCAAACCACTTGGAACCATAGTTCAATCGTTCTTTACTATCATGATTACCGCTTATCATAATGATCGGAATGCCCATCTCTAGATTCAAAGTATCAATTGTACTTTCTAATAATTGGATGGCATCTTTATTCGGATAACTCGTATCATATAAATCACCCGCAATTACTAGGACATCCGGTTGTTCATTGTCCATCGCTTCTATAAAACGATTTAAAATATATGCTTGGTCTTCTAATAATGATTTACCATTTAAAATTCTGCCTAAATGCCAATCGGCTGTATGTATTACTTTCATTTTTACACCTCTAATAGAACGTTTGTTCGTATTTATATAATATAATATTTTTACCACTAAGACAAGTATAAACATAATGGTATTAAACCGTTTTTGCTTTTCTTCAACTACTGCTAATAAAACAATTGAGGCTGAGACATGTATGTATGCCCCAGCCTCTCCAAACTATTGAATTAATGTGCTTTTAAGCTTTTTATATTTATATAACATTGCTAAGCGCCAAGGAACAATCATAGAAAAACCAAGTAAGAAAAACATGCCACCAATTTCTCCTGGATCTATTTTATTGCTAATAAATATTTTAAGTAATGTACGTATTAACAGTAGTGAAATAAGAATGATAGGAAAAGCTTTAGAGCGCTTCATATATATTTCACTGCCCTGAGTTTCAAATTTAGATGTCCATATTAAAATTGTAGAAAACGCTATACCTAAAATAATACATTCTACAATTTCAAGACCAGTTAATCTAAAATATGGAACAACATACATTAAAGCACCTGTTGCCATAAAAAATGGTGGTAATATAATTTTCTTTTCATTAACTGGAAAATTTTGCGCTTTCATTCGCACAAAGATAGCACCTAGTCCCATTATAAAAGCGAAAATTATAGAAATTACTAAATATAACACACTTACACCTTCTTTAAATTTCTATAAGATGATATTTACTTTCGATAGTATATCACTTAACAAAATATTAATCAGCATTTTTAATTCGTTTTCAACTATTTTATCGTTTCTAACATTACATAGTATATATTAGCATTTTTTAATTAAGTAAATAACAACTATCAATATCTTTTCCTTCTATAAATAATAAATTTCTTATACTAACATATATGCGAAGAATATAAATTTATACTATTGTTCCTTTTTTATTCTTGGGAAAAGTGAAGTGCTGTGACTAAAGCTTTGTGAAACTAAAAAATCTAAAACATACACCATAAAAAATGCCAACAAAGTCGTTAAGACTTTGTCGACAATGTGAATGAACCTTGGTAAAGGTTTATTCTATCATTTTTGCTCTATTACACATGCGAATTAACACATGCTGATAATGCATCATTTAGTGTATATCTAAGATAATTCATATCATGAGTTTGCATTGCATTATGATATTTCTTAAAAGCTTCATCGTTCGGAAAGTTAATGTGCATATTAGCTAGACGATCTAATACTTCTCTGTCTTCCATGTCATAAGCATCCTTCACTTATCGATACCTCCCTTATATATAAACAATTATAACAAAAATCATATCACAATCAAATATTTTCTGAATATTTGAAATATAATATTTCCATTTTACTCATTAAATACTCTAGAGTTCGCGACTTAAAACCTTTTATAATACTATTATTCACTTTGAAAAATTTTTAATATGTCTAAGTATTTAATACTTTAACTTTATTGCTAAAAAATAAAGGTTCAAACCAATTCACTTATTGGCTCGAACCTTTTATAGAACCTTATTTTGTTTTTTTCATTTGATCTTGTTGATTTTTGTTCATCATTGTCATCATTTGATTTATTTTCTTTTGAGATGGTTTTTGACCCATTTGCATCATCATCATACGTAGCATCTCTTCGTTAATTGGTGGGTTCTTTTTAAGATAATCCATCATATATTTTCTTGCAAGGAAAAATCCACCGACTAGTCCTAGAATTAGTGCTAACACGATTAATAAAATTGCTAACCAAGTTGCCATTGTTTCACCCACTTTCCTATCCTAATGAATTTTACTAAAATTGGTGCTCCTTTTCAAGAGCAACTCAATTAATATATTTTTTCAACCTTATGTATTATATCAATTACAAAATCAATTTGTAAATATAAGCTATGCTTTATATCTAATAATAAAAATTGGTATGAGAACTTTCGCTCTCATACCAACAATTTAAATAATTAATTATATTAATTAGAATGTTTGTATTTGATTCAATACGTTTTCTTTAGTGAAACCATATTTTTCAATTACTAAATCACCAGGCGCACTTGCACCAAATCCATCAATTGCGATGACTTTGCCTTGCGTGCCAACATATTTATGCCAACCAAGTGGTGAAGCCATTTCAATAGCTACACGTTTTGTAATTGATGATGGTAGTACTGATTCTTTATACTCGGCAGATTGTTGATCGAATGCATTCCAGTTAGGCATTGATACAACACGAACGCCTTTACCTTGTGCTTCTAAATCTTTTGCTGCATCTACAGCAAGATTAACTTCTGATCCAGTTGCTAATAATAAGAATTCTGCTTCTTTATCAGATTCAAACACTACATAAGCACCTTTACGTACGCCTTCTTCAACTGTCTCTTTTGGTAAGTCCATTGTTGTAAGGTTTTGACGTGTTAATACTAATGATGTCGGTGTACTTTCTGATTCTAGTGCTACTTCCCAAGCCACACGTGTTTCGTTACCATCTGCAGGACGAATCACGTTCATATTAGGAATCGCACGTAAACCAGCTAATTGTTCGATTGGTTCATGTGTTGGACCATCTTCACCAACAGCAATTGAATCATGCGTAAAGATGAATGTTGAATTTAAGCCCATGATTGATGATAAACGAAGAGCTGGTTTTAAATAGTCACTGAATACGAAGAATGTTGCACCGTATGGATGTAATCCTCCATGTGCAGCCATACCATTTACTGCAGCTCCCATTGCGAATTCACGCACACCAAACCAAATGTTTTTGCCTTCTGGTGTATCTTTGTCAAAATCAGCTGCCTCTTTCACATTTGATTTGTTAGAACCAGCTAAGTCAGCTGACCCACCAAAGAATGAAGGTACTGTTTTACTTAATGCTTGTATCACTTCACCTGAATCAGCACGAGAAGCACCGCTGTGACCAGCTTCAAAGTGTGGTAATTCATCTTTATAATTTACTGGTAATTTACCGCTAATAGCTAGTTTGAATTCCTCAGCTAAATCTGAGTACTTACTGCTATATTCTTCAACAAGTTTATTCCATGCTTCTTCTTTTTCGTTAGCACGTTTTAGCATACTTTGTTGGAAAATTTCATATACTTCTTCAGGCACATTGAAACGTTTTTCAGGGTCTAGACCATAATTTTCGAAAGCTAATTTTCTTTCGTCTTCACCTAATGGTGCACCGTGCACGCCATGAGAAGCTTGTTTGTTTGGTGCACCATAACCAATAATTGTTTTAACTTCGATTATTGTAGGTACATCATTAGACTTCGCCTCTTCAATTGCTTTATCAATTGCTTCGATATCATTACCGTCTTCAACTAAAATATGTTTCCAACCATATGCTTCGAAACGACCTTTTACATCTTCAGAAAATGCTTTATCTAAATCACCATCTAAAGAAATATCATTAGAATCATATAAAACAATAAGCTTATCTAATTGACTATGACCTGCTAATGAAGCAGCTTCATGTGAAATACCTTCCATTAAGTCACCATCAGAAGCAAGTACATAAGTATAATGATCTACAACTTGTGCATCATCTTTATTAAACTTGCCAGCTAAGTGTTTTTCTGCCATTGCCATACCAACTGACATAGCGAAACCTTGTCCAAGTGGACCTGTTGTTACTTCAATGCCATCCGTATGTCTAAATTCAGGATGACCAGGCGTTTTAGAATCCCATTGTCTAAATTGTTTAAGTTCTTCTAATTCTAAACTACCTGAAACATGTAATAAACTGTATAATAACGCAGAACCATGTCCCGCAGATAATACAAAGCGATCTCTATCAAAGAAATCTTTTGATTGGGGGTTAAAGTTTAAATGACGCGTCCATAAAGTATAGGCCATAGGAGCAGCGCCCATTGGTAATCCAGGGTGACCTGAGTTTGCTTTTTCAATAGCGTCGATACTTAACGCTCTAATCGTATCTATCGCTAATTGATCTTTTTCTATATTCATCTAATATGACTTCCTTTCTTCTAGCAAGATTCAATATCATTATACATTACTTTTCTTCTATTTAACAAAAAATTGATTTAGTTTTTATCTTCTTTATCTTTAGAATCTAATATTTTTTTCACTTTATTAGGTGTAACATCGTTACCTTCTGAATCAATAACTCTCGTACTTTCAATTTGTTGTTTGAACTTGCCTCTAAATTCATCTAAATAAGCTTTGCGCAACTTAGATTGTTCTTTAGCTTCAGTTTGAGTAAGTCCTTGTTCCTTTTTCTTCTTTGCTAATTCATTAATACGTTCTAAATCTACGCCACCCTTGTTAGCCATAGTAAACCTCCGTAATTTATAATCTAGAAAAAATATAACAAAAAAGCGAGCGAAACTAAATCGTTTCGCTCACTTTATCCCTATTTACTATTAACATGCTTGCTTTCCCAAATCACTTCTATTTAGATCGTTATTTAACTGCTGCTATAACCGGTTGGTGTTCGTGTTCGCTATTACCTTCAGTTTTCACGTTATATTGTTCGCTTTGTACCGGTTCACTCGTTAATTGATGATCGGTCATTTCGTACGTCTGTTCTGATTCTGCGTTGTTATGCGCACTTATAATAAATAATGCGCTTAATAACATCGTAACAAATAACACTGTTATATATGCTTTTATTTGGTGTTTATATATTTTTATCATTAATAGTCACTCCTAGAACGTTTGTTTGTATTTATACCTTACCAGAACACGTGTTCCGAGTCAACAAGAAACGAACAAACGTTTGTAATATCTATATATGCATGCTATAATAAAAACAAATTAATCTAGGGAGTGCCTACTATGAGAGAGTTAACAAAGCGACAAAGTGAAATTTTCGAATATATAAAACAAACAGTTCATTCAAAAGGATATCCGCCAAGTGTAAGAGAGATTGGTGAAGCCGTTGGACTAGCATCAAGTTCTACAGTTCACGGTCATTTATCAAGGTTAGAAGAAAAGGGTTATATAAAAAGGGATCCTACTAAACCTCGGGCAATTGAAATTGTATCAGAACAATTAGGTGATACTTTAAATATGGAAGAAACTATACATGTTCCTGTAATCGGTAAAGTAACAGCGGGCATACCTATTACTGCTGTAGAAAACGTTGAGGAGTATTTCCCATTACCCGAACACTTCACTTCAACTCATAATAGTGATATTTTCATTCTCAATGTAGTTGGTGACAGTATGGTCGAAGCAGGTATCTTAGATGGCGATAAAGTAATCGTTAGAAGCCAGACAATCGCTGAAAATGGTGATATTATCGTTGCTATGACTGAAGATAATGAAGCTACTGTTAAACGATTCTATAAAGAAAAGACACGTTATCGCTTGCAACCTGAGAATAGTACAATGGACCCTATCTATTTAGAACATGTAACTGTATTAGGTAAAGTTGTAGGACTATTTAGAGAAATGTAATTATAAATTCAACCCTTTAAAAACACTCTCACAAAAAATAAGAGGTTGAGCTATGAGCTCAACCTCTTATTTTTTGTCTTTTTTATCTAAGACTTCTTTTACTTTTTCAAGTATATCTTCTGTTTTATCTTTTTTATTTGTTGTCATAACTTATTCATCCTCACAAATAGTAAGATACCCTCTTATAACAATCAATAAACACTATCCACTGTAATTTTCAGTCCAATAAGGTTGTCTTTCCTCATTAAAGTCCACACCTACACCTAATGTTTTGAATTCTTTTTTTAGTATGTTCTTTCTATGTCCTAATGAATTCATTAAACCTTGGTGCGCATAAATGCTACTTGTTTGACCATAAGCTAGATTTTCACCTGCTGCATTAAAATCATGACCGTCTGCTTCTAATCTGTCGAACGGTGATTCGCCTGATAAATTATCATGATTAAAATAGTCATGCTCTGCCATATCTATACTATGTTTTCTCGCAGTATCAGAAATACTAGCCGAATAATTTAACGATGCTAAATCACGTTGGACTCTCTCAGCGTTTACTAAATCAAAGTTTTGTAATTCAAAACTTTGCGCCAATCCTTCTGATGGTGCAGCATATTGTTGTTGTAAGCGGTTTTCCATTTTTTCGCTAACTTGTAGAAGTGCAGTTAAGTTATTGTTTTCATGTTTGTCATAAAAAGCTGTTGTATAAATTTGATCATCATGAAAATTGTCAAATTCATCATCTTGCACATCAAATTTTACATGACCTTTTTGTTTTTCAGTAATAGGTTCACCTAATCTATCTCTAACGACTTCTTTCGGTGTTCCATATTTAATTTTTGATTTTGATGAGATTACATTCTGATTACTATAAAGTGCGTTTACTTTATCATCAATGTAACTCACCATCACAAATGATCTATAATCACCAGAATAGTAAGTATGCCAATTTGTGCCATACTCATTAGAAGTCACACGTTGTGCGTCTCCTAACTTTTTGTCAACTTCATCCTTAGTCATATTCATTTGAACATTATTTACAGCAAATTCTTGTTCACTTGGCACTTTTAGCGCATCATCAGATGTAGATTGTTCTGATGTCCAACCGTCCACTTTTGATTTAAACTGTTGTTGTAATGATGTCAGAGGTGTAGTTTCTTGGATTGGAACGACTAATACTATTATTAAAAAAACTACTATATATAATAAAATTTTTCTGATTTTATACACCCACTATAAAACTAATCTCTATCACCATTAAAAATAGAGTTTCTAACGATTACATAATCCACTTTTCTTAACGATTTCAAATCTTTGCCACCTGAATACGAAATTGAACTTTGTAAATCTTGTTGCATTTCTATTAGAGTATTAAGTAAAGAACCTTTGTGTTCAACAAACATTTTTTTACCTTCAACATTTTTGTGTTCGCCTTTTTGGAATTCAGAAGCACTACCAAAATATTCTTTATACATTTTACCATCTAATTCAACAGTTTCGCCAGGAGATTCTTCATGAGCTGCAAATAATGAGCCCACCATTACCATTGATGCCCCAAAGCGAATTGATTTAGCGATATCTCCATGCGTTCTGATACCACCATCAGCAATGATTGGTTTGCGTGCTGCTTTACTACAATGGTTGAGTGCCGATAACTGCCAGCCGCCAGTACCAAAACCAGTTTTAATTTTAGTAATACAAACTCGACCAGGCCCTATACCTACTTTCGTTGCATCCGCGCCTGCATTTTCAAGTTCACGAACGCCTTCAGGTGTACCCACATTACCAGCAATTACAAATGTCTCTGGAATATGTGCTTTTATATGTTTAATCATATTAATGACTGAATCTGAATGACCATGTGCAATATCAATTGTAATATAGTCAGGGATTATATTTTCTGCTGCCAATTTTTCAACAAAACCGAATTCACGTTCTTTTACTCCTACAGAAATAGAAGCGAACCAACCTTTATCTTGCATCTTTTTAGTAAAAGGAATACGAGCTTCTTCATCAAATCTATGCATAATATAAAAATAATTATTTTCCGCAAACCATTCTGCTAATTCTTCATTCATAACTGTTTGCATATTTGCTGGTACTACAGGCAACTTAAAGTTTCTTGAACCAAATTTAACAGTTGTATCACATTCAGAGCGACTATCAACAATACATTTATTTGGTATCAATTGGATATCTTCATAATCAAAAATTTTCATAATTTAACAAACCCCTAACATTTTTAATAAAACAATAATATAATCGTAAGATTTTCATGATGATTTCAAATATTGTACAAGGAAAATACATATATTTACAGCAAATTCCGAACAATAACTTTTTGATTTATCTTAACCAATTGATAATATACATTGTTTTACTACAAATGTAAACGAACTTGGGTCGTATTTACCAACTTGATTTTTTAACCCCTGGAATTTGTCCTTTATGCGCATATTCACGAAAAGCAATTCTAGACATTCCAAATTTTCTATAAACACCTCTGGGTCTTCCAGTAACCTTACAACGACGTGTCAATCTTGTCGGTGATGCATCTCTCGGTAATTTTCTTAAAGCTTCATAATCTCCTTTAGCTTTTAATTCTTGACGTAATTCATAATACTGAGCGACTAAGCGTTCTCTTTTTTGTTCTTTTACTATTTTTGATTTTTTTGCCATAATATATCTCTCCTTTTAAATCGTAATCATTTCGCTTTAAATCATAACACATCCTTTTCATTAATCAAACAGAAAGTTCCATATTCAAATTTTTATTGCAATTTTTTGAATGACATCATTTGTTTCTTCATTATTAGATATATATTTATAGAAAAGTAATTGAAATTGCATAATTTATATGGTAGAATTTTAAAGCGTAATCATTCCTGTTAAGAAAGAGGTGTTAACTTTGCGCGTAAATATTACATTGGCTTGTACTGAGTCTGGCGAGCGTAACTATATTACTACTAAAAATAAACGTAATAATCCTGAGCGTATAGAACTTAAAAAGTTCTGCCCAAGATTAAATAAATATACGTTACATCGTGAAACAAAATAATATGATGTTAGACCTTATCTTTTGAATACGACATATTTAAAAGTAATACTGAACTTAAATTATTTGTTAAGTTCCAGAGATAAAGATGTTTCCATTATGGAGACATCTAAGAATTTAGATAAACCAATTGCTATAAAAGCATTTGGTTTATTTTTTTAAGTATTTTTATTGAGAGTATCTTTTTGTCTATTCTATTATATAAGGCTTTTCATAATAAAGAGGCCTTCATTTTAATTTAAAACTTTAAATTTTATTAGATTATCACAAATAAATAAACCCTTTTGCTACGCTTTTTATAACTTTCAAATCTTATTTTTCATTAATAAGTGTTAATTAACATTTTACAACTTAATTGTCACTTTTAAATTTTTGCACAGTCTTCTAATCAACCGTGAAACATCTTATAATAGTAGAATCATCTATTATTGGAGGAGAATTTTATGGAAAATCGCCACATGTCAGACGAGCAGAAAAGTCATATCATTAATTCAATAACGACAAAAACGAAAAACAAAAGTATTTGTAATTGTGAACACCCTAAAATCGAAATTTTAAATGGTCATTATTTCGCACCCCTATTAACAGCTTCATTAGGAAATGATGCAACTCCATTAATTGCACTGATGTGCAATAATTGTGGTAAACTTCATTTTTACTCACAAAACTTTTTAGGTATTAAAACGAGATAACATAAAAAGGTAGCTTCCATTATATTGGAAGCTACCTTTAATTATAAATTCTGCTTGAAAGTTTTAAAAATCTTAAAAGTTAATACCCATCATATTAACTTAGTCTGCTACTTCTAAGTCTACATCATTGATATCAATGCCTAATGCATTTGCCACACCTTTACCATATTCACTGTCAGCTTTATAACAATGACGGATATGACGATGTTGAACTTCTAATGTAGTACCTTGCATTTCGTTTGCAGTATTTACAAATATACGCTCTTGTTGCTCTTTAGATTGTAATCTAAATAAGCGACCTGGTTGTTCGAAGTAGTTATCATCATCTTGTCTATAATCATATTCATATGCTTCGCCTTCAATTGGTAATCCAGGTTTTTTAAATTGTGGTTGATCCTCAAAAGAACCATCACTATTTGGATAATAGTGTGTGCCACCGCCTTGATTATTATCTAAAATTCTCATTTGACCATCTCTACTGAATGGACAAATATTTTCAACACCTACACCTTTAGGTTGGTTTACTGGAATTTGCCAATGGTTAGCACCTAAACGATATCTTTGTGTATCACCATATGAGAATAAACGACCTTGTAACATTTTATCCGGTGAAAAATCTAATCCTGGAACAATGTTTGTTGGCGCAAATGCAGCTTGTTCAACATCTTGGAAGTAATTATCAGGGTTGCGGTTAAGTTCCCATTCACCAACTTCAATTAGTGGGTAATCACCTTTATACCAGACTTTAGTTAAATCAAACGGATTATCTTTATGATTTCTTGCTTGCTCTTCAGTCATCACTTGAATATATAATTTCCATTTTGGATAATCTTTATTTTCAATTGCTTCGAATAAATCACGCTGTGATGATTCTCTATCGTTAGCAATAACACTTGCTGCTTCCTCAGGTTGTAAGTTTTCAATGCCTTGTTGAGTTCTGTGATGGAATTTCACCCATACACGTTCACCCTTGTCATTGTACATTGAATAAGTATGAGAACCAAAACCGTGCATATTTCTAAAACCTTTTGGAATCCCTCGATCTGACATCAAGATTGTTACTTGATGCAATGCTTCAGGTAACGAAGTCCAAAAATCCCAATTGTTTTGTGAACTACGCATATTCGTTCTTGGATCACGTTTTACTGCGTGATTAAGACTCGCAAATAATTTAGGATCTCTAAAGAAGAATACTGGTGTGTTATTACCTACTAAATCCCAGTTACCTTCATCCGTATAAAATTTCAAAGCAAATCCACGGATATCACGTTCAGCGTCTGCTGCCCCACGTTCCCCAGCTACTGTAGAAAAACGTGCAAACATTTCTGTTTGTTTTCCAACTTCTGAAAAAATACTTGCAGAAGTATACTTTGTAATATCATTTGTAACTGTGAACGTACCAAATGCACCCGAACCTTTCGCATGCATGCGTCGTTCAGGAATAACTTCTCTATCAAAGTGAGCCATTTGCTCTAAAAAGTACCAATCTTGCATTAATAATGGCCCTCTAGGTCCTGCCGTCATACTATTTTCTCTGTCCGAGACTGGCGCACCAAAAAGGCTTGTCAATTTTTTATCATTACTCATAAAAATTCCCCCTCGATTTTCTAAATAATAATAATTATTATCTAGCACTTATTTTAATGTAATATAACTTTAAAAGCAACAAAGTCTCATTGAAATATGTGAAAGTTTTCTAAATATTTAAATATTTTATGAATTTTAAGTCACAAAAGGCATTGCTTGTATCACTTAAAAGCATTAAAATGGATTGTATATATAAAATTCAATAGATTATAGGAGATTTTTTATGGCACAAAATAATATGAATCGTGGTCTTAACTCTCGACATATTTCAATGATAGCAATTGGTGGCGCCATCGGTACCGGGTTATTTGTAGCAACTGGGAATGTTATATCTCAAGCTGGTCCAGGCGGCGCAATATTGGCTTACTTGATTATTGGCGTAATGCTATATTTCTTAATGTCGTCTATCGGTGAATTAGCTACGTTTTATCCTGTTTCGGGATCGTTCAGTTCATACTCTACCCGTTTCGTGGATAGTTCATTAGGCTTTACGATGGGTTGGTTATATTGGGCAATATGGTTACTCGTAACGAGTGTTGATATTATTATATCTGCAAGTGTACTTTATTATTGGGATGTATTTCAATTCTTTTCACCAATGACGTGGAGTATTATCTTTTTATGTTTACTCTTTTTACTGAACATTTTTTCAGTTAAAGCTTTTGGTGAAACAGAATTTTGGTTATCTCTAATCAAAGTAATAACAATTGTTGTATTCATCGTAATCGGGGTATTAACTATTGTTGGTATCTTAGGCGGCAAAACATATGGCTTAAGCAATTTCACAAGCGGAGAAGCACCGTTTGTGGGTGGATTTTCAGGCTTTTTAGGCGTATTACTGGTCGCAGGTTTCTCTGTTGGTGGTACTGAAGTTGTTGCTGTAACAGCTGGTGAATCATCCAATCCACATCGATCAATGCCTAAAGCAATTAAACAAGTATTTTGGAGAATTTTATTATTCTATGTATTATCAATAGCTGTCATATCAGCAATTATTCCTTATACTGATCCAATGTTATTGAACCAAAGTGAATCAGTAGCACAAAGTCCATTTACAATTGTATTTGACCGTGTAGGAATTGCATTTGCAGCATCTGTAATTAATGCTGTAATTTTAACTGCATTATTATCTGCAGCGAATTCTGGTATCTATACAACGAGTCGTATGCTATTCTCAATGGCTGAAGATAAGCAGGCACCAAGATTCTTAGGTAAATTAAATAAAACTACAAAATTACCGATGGCTGCACTTTTCACTACTTTTATCATTGTATTAGCAATAATTATTATCGCTCAATTTAAATCAGACATTATTTTCACATTACTTAATATCATTGGTTCTTTAGTCATTGTAATTTGGGGATCCAGTATTTTATCACAAATAAGATTACGGTCAGCAATTAAAAAACAAAATAAAAATCCTGATGATGTACTTCCTTATAAAGCACCATTTTATCCATTAGGACCTATCATTGTAATTCTTGCCTTACTATTCTTATTTGTGGGAAATTCATTTGGCGCTGTTATGGCTGGTGATTTTGGAGCATTATTCCGAAATATTTTCCCTATGATTATTTTAGCTATTATTTATTTTGCACATAAGTATTTCAAAAAAACTAAAATTGTTAAACTTGAAGAATTGGATTTAAAGAGCCACGATTATAGTTAGTGTTTCAGCATTGATACACAGAAGCAATTATTTGTTTCTTGGATCAATGCTTTTTCTTTTATAATAAATAGTGTTTATTTAATTCAATACAATTTCAAATCTATAAAGCATTGATATTTTCAGTTGAAGGGAAAATATAGTATAATAAATTATAATAATAAACGTAACTTAGAGGTGGAAACTATGATTGGACAAACGAATTTATTTGACGATATTTTAGAAACTGAGGAACGCTTCGTTATTGTTGTGCAATCACTTGAAGATAGACATAACCGCTTAATAAAACGCACATTAAGGGAGTATAGTAGTTTAGACCATTCACAAATGGAAAGTCTTTTTAACCATCTTAAAGATTTATTTCTCGAGGAAGATTTCGAAGAAAATCAATCTGCATTTTCTATTACAGTCTACACAAATTTAGATTATGCAGCCGACCAAGTATACGCACATGTTAAACGACATCGTGGTAAAAATGAATGGACACATACAGCAAAATAAATACGAAAACATACTTAATGCTCTATTCATAAAACAAATCACCAATTCAACGGCTTAATATGCCGATGAATTGGTGATTTTTAAATACCACGAATATAAACTGGACTTAAATCCAAGCCTATTTCTATTTTATTATTTTTTGTAAAGTGTGTGGAATACCATTATCAATATTACTTAAAGTAATTTCATCAGCTACAGCTTTCACAGCATCATTTGCATTGTCCATGGCTACTGCATAGCCTACAACTTCAAGCATTGATATATCGTTAGAACTATCACCAAATGCGATAACTTGTGCTATATCTATATCCAATTTCTCACATAGAGCAATAATTGCATTTCCTTTAGATACGTCTTTAGTCATGAATTCTAAAAAATAAGGTTTGCTCGTTGTAACATCAACAGCATCATTGAAACTACCATCTAATTCAGTGTTAATAGCTGACACCTTAGAAACATAATCAACACCCATAATTTTAGGCACATCTGTTTGAATATACGCCTTCATATCATCTACATGTTTCATTGGTAAACCAGTAAGTTCTGATTCAATGTTCATATATTCGTGTTCACCTTCATAAATGATGTGACCATCTTGATAAGTTAATACAAATAACTCATGTTTTCTACAAAAATCTACAATTAAATCAAAATTTTCTTTTGTTATTGCACGGCTCACTTCAACCGCTTCATCACGAACATTGATTGTTTGACCACCATTATAACTAATCACATAACTATTATGTTGATCTAACTCTAATAATTTCGCAGTGGGTAGCATACCTTCAGTTGGACGACCTGAAGCTAAAATAACTTTATACCCTTGTTTTTGTATCTCAGTTAAATAAGATTCTGTTTCAGGGCTGACTTTATTTTCAGCATTCATCAAAGTATCGTCCATATCCATTACTATAACTTTAAATTTACTCATGTTGCCTATCTCCTTTCAACATCTTCAATCTATACTACACCAAATTAAAGATGTTGGTACAATACTTTAGATTCTACACCAGATTCGTTGATTGTAACAAGTTCAGATCGGCAATTTTCAAATTTATGCTTCAATTCCCTTACTAGCTCCCCACTTCGTTCAGGTGCGATTAAATTTAATACCGTAGGCCCTGCACCACTTATTACTGTCGCATAAGCTTGGTATTGTTTAGCAATCGCTTTAATCGATTGGAATTCAGGTATTAAATGCTGTCTATATGGTTCGTGGAAGCCATCTTGCTCCATCATCTTGCCAGCGAGTTCATAATTGTGCTGTATAAGTGCACTAATCATTGTATTACTTATTGCACTGTTTTGAACCGCCTTTTTGTGTGAAAAAGTATCAGGTAATGCATTTCTTGAGTCAGTTGTCTTCAATTCATACGACGGAATTGTGATAATGATATCTACCTTAGGTGTATCAATATAAGACACATCTGTAACTTTTGTATCTGGATTATAATATCCGAGTACTAAACCACCATATATCGTCGGTGCTACGTTATCAGGGTGTCCTTCAAATTCTGTAGCAAGTTGTAGCAATTCATACTTAGACAGCTCTATATCACCAAAATAATTAGCAATATAAAGCGCACCTACCAAAGCAGACGCTGAAGAGCCTAACCCTCTCGCCAATGGAATTTCACTTCTCATTTCTATCTCTAGGTTGGGTAACATAACGTTATATTTACGCGCAACCTTTTGAGCAACTTGATAAATATAGTGACTGTTATCAGTTGGTAATCCTTCAACATTGGGACCAATATGGTTAAATGTCCAAACATTACTTTCACTTACTTTCACATCTAAATATAAAAATTTATTTAAAGCCATTCCTATAGAATCAAAACCGACACCTAAATTTGCAGTAGATGCCGGAATTTTTAAATATAACCTATCGCTCATGCTATAGTGCTCCTTTGATGTAGTCTAGAATACTCTTTCTATCATTTGGTAAAGGTTTAATAGGGTTATCTAATAAAGAAATTGCAGTGTCAGGATCTTTTAAGCCATTACCTGTTAATACGGCCACTACTTTTTTATCTTTTGGTAATTTTCCAGAACGGTGTAATTTAATTAATCCCGCGATTGAAGCATTACTTGCAGGTTCACTAAAGACGCCTTCTTTTCGTGCCATAAGTTGATATGCTTCTAAGATTTCTTCATCAGTCACACTGTCGACTAATCCATTAGATTCATTCAATGCATTTGTCGCTTTATCCCAACTTGCAGGGTTTCCTATTCTAATTGCTGTTGCAACTGTATCAGGATCCTTTACTACTTTATTTTGTACAATTGGTGAAGCACCTTCAGCTTGGAATCCATACATGTTAGGTAATTGCGTATCATGTTTGTCGTGATATTCTTTAAAACCTTTCCAATAAGCTGAAATATTTCCAGCATTACCTACTGGTATAGATAGAATATCAGGTGCAACACCGTCTAATTGTTGAATTACTTCAAAGGCACCTGTTTTTTGACCTTCAATACGGTATGGATTCACTGAATTTACAAGTGCAATTTCACCGTTTTCAGCAACTTCCTGAACAATCTCTAAAGCTTCATCGAAATTGCCTTCTATTGAAACAATTTCAGCACCATACATAACTGCTTGAGATAATTTGCCTAAAGCAATTTTCCCTTCAGGTATTACTACGATTGCTTTTAAACCAGCACGTGCAGCGTATGCTGCAGCTGATGCTGATGTATTACCTGTAGATGCACAAATCACTATCTTTTTGCCTTCTTCTTTTGCTTTAGCCATAGCCATAACCATGCCTCTATCTTTAAACGAACCTGTTGGGTTTGCACCTTCATACTTCACATGTAATTCAATACCAAGCATTTCTGACATGTTCTCACAGTATATTAATGGAGTATGACCTTCGTTTAATGTTAACTGTGGTGTCTCTTCATTTACTGGTAAATATGTTTTAAATTCTTCAACTAATCCTAGCCATCTTTTCATAAATATTAAACCCCTTCTACTGGATAAATTTTCTTAACAATATAACCTGACTCTGTAATAGAGGTCTCTGGTGCTTCATCAATACCCACAATGACTATACCTACAGTATGTGCATCGCGCTCTGATACTGATAATGATTTATGGAAAGGTAATTTACTTTTAATTTGAGTTTCAACTTTGTTTATTTCTTCACCATCTGTTTGGACTACTAAGTAATAACTTTCTTTATCTTTAAGAGAAATTGTATCATCGTCATCCATCATTTCTTTTGTTTCTGCAGTTTTCAATTCAAAGTGTGGTGGTAATGTATGCAAATTCGTTTCGAAATTTAATGTGACATTTAATAAGTCACTTACTACAGCACTACCTGTAGCTAAACTACCCGCACCTTTACCATAGAACATCGTTTCACCGACAGCATCACCAATAACATAAATTGCATTGAATTCATCTTCAACTGAAGCTAATTGATGTGCTTTATTAATTAGTGTTGGCGCAACAGAAGCTTGTACTTGGCTATTTTCATATGTACCTTTACCAATTAATTTGATTTTATAGCCTAATTCATCGGCTACTTTAATATCTGAAAGTTCAACGTCACTAATACCATGTCTATCTACATCAGCTAAATTGATAACTTGATTAAATGATAAATAAGACGTGATTACTACTTTTCTTGCTGCATCGATACCTTCCACATCATCAGTAGGGTCTGCTTCTGCAAAACCTAATCTTTGTGCTTCGTCTAAAGCATCTTTAAATGATGTTTCTTCTTGAGTCATTTTACTTAAAATAAAGTTTGATGTTCCATTTAAAATACCCATGAATTTACTGATATTATTTGCATTCAAACCGTTATTTATCGCATTGACGATTGGTATACCGCCTGCAACACTAGCTTCATATTTTAAAGCTACATCATTTTTTTGCGCTAATTCTTCTAATACATTCAAGTGAACTGCCAATAAATCCTTATTTGCTGTAATAACATGTTTTTTCTCGCTTAAAGCACTTTTCAACCAATCTACTGTTGGTTCAATACCACCCATGACTTCTACGACGATATCAATTGAATCATCCTTTAATATTTCATCAATATCTTCCGTCAAATGATACTTCGAAACATTTATAGGTCTTGAACGACTCTTGTCGCGTACCAAGATATGTCTAATATTAATATCTTTGTTCATTGTTTCTTTAATTTGTTCTCTATTCTCTTCAATAATTTTTACTACACCTGAACCTACAGTACCTAAACCGAGCAGGGCTACATTTAATTCCTTCATAAATTCATTCCTCCGATTGTTCTTCTAAAAAATACAATTGTACAGTTGAAAAATACTTGAATATGGTATAGTATAAATTCATTCATTATTTTTGTAAAGCTTGAAAATCTAAATCGTATATCTATCCTATCACTCTCGTGATAAAAACTAAACAAAATTTTCTGATTTTTTAGAAAGGTTGTATGTCACTATGAAAGTTTCAAAATTTGGAGGAAGTTCTGTTTCCAATGCAGAACAAATTAAAAAAGTATTAAATATTATCAATTCGGATGAAGATAGAAAGATCACTATTGTTTCTGCACCAGGTAAACGACATAAAGAAGATGTGAAAACAACTGACTTATTAATTCGTCTATACGAAAAAGTAATCGATCATTTAGACTATATTTCTAAAAAAGAAGAAATCATTCAACGTTATGCCGATATTATTCATGAATTACATATGAGTGATACATTACTATCTACGATTGATCAAACTCTAGAGTCTTACATTGCTACATTAAAAGACAAACCTTCTCGTTTGTTAGATGCGTTATTATCTTGTGGAGAAAACTTTAATGCTCAATTGATCGCTGAGTATAATAACAGCCAAGGAATCCCTACCCGTTATATTTCGCCCGGAGATGCTGGCATAACTGTTACAGATTTACCTCAAAATGCCCAAATCTTAGATCAATCTTATGAAGCGTTATATAAATTAAGAGAATATGATGAAAAATTAATCATCCCAGGTTTCTTTGGTCTTTCAAGACAAAATTACATTGTTACATTTCCTCGTGGCGGATCTGATATTACTGGAGCAATTGTCGCTAGAGGCGTTAGAGCAGATATATATGAAAACTTCACAGATGTATCTGGTATTTTTAGAGCCAATCCTTCTATAGTAAAAGATCCTGAAGTGATTGATGAAATTACTTATAGAGAAATGCGTGAACTTTCATACGCCGGCTTTGGTGTGTTCCATGATGAAGCATTGCAGCCATTGCATAAAGATAGAATTCCTGTCGTTATTAAAAATACGAACAGACCCAATGATATAGGGACATATATTCGTCATGATAGAGAAATCAACTCTAATAATGTTATCAGTGGTATTAGTTGTGACAAAGATTTCACAGTACTGAACATCAAAAAGTATTTAATGAATAGACAAGTAGGTTTTACACGTAAAATATTAGGTGTACTTGAAGATTATGAGATTTCATTCGATCATATGCCTTCAGGTATAGACAGTATCAGTATCATTATGCGTTCAAAAGAAATTCAACATCGAGAAGAACAAGTCTTGAACGATATTCGCGAACGTTGTGATGTTGATGAGTTGAGTGTAGAGCACGATTTAGCTGTACTCATGATTGTAGGAGAAGGCATGCATAGAATTATCGGCACAGCCAATACAATAACGCATGCGCTTGCTGAGGCTAATATAAATTTAAAAATGATGAACCAAGGTGCTTCGGAAATATCAATCATGTTCGGAATAGATGTATCAGATGCAGAAAAAGCGGTTAAATCAACATATGAATACTGCTATAATGGTCAATGTTTAAAGATATAACATGCTTTATTCATAAATATTAGATAATAAAAATCCTTCAAATCAAATGGTTCTTAAGTTAAAAGACTGACATTATGATTTGAAGGATTTTATATTGCTTTCTTTTCTGAAATTAATGCTTGGTTAATACGTTCATCTCCTACAACTAAGCGTAAAATAACAAATTGATAATAACTTAATGAATCAATAACGCTCCTGTAATTAGGAATTTGATGATAATCGATAGGATCTAACAATTCATACATCAAGACAATCTCTGGTTTAACATAATCTACATCCCATTTGATTGAATGGAAATAAATATGTTTCTCAGGCATCCTGATATTATGATTCCATCTAAACATCCAATCTTCATCTTCTACATCATAAACAATAATCGTCATGATGATTTCTTCATTATCGAAGATATTGGCATGTGTCACTTTAGGAAAATCAATTTTCGTGAAATCTGACGTTGAGGATGTGCCATCATAAAGCACAGATTTAAATGTTTTTGGTATATATTTTAAAACTTCCCCTAAAAATTTCCTTTCAACACTGATATCTACTTTTCCATTTAAATTAAATTCATCATGCAAAAATAATTGTTTAGCAACTTCACCATTATATTTAAATAAACTAGCTACATTTTCGTTTAACGTCTCTACAATTTGTTTAATATTTTTATTTTTAGTATCTGGCAAATGAGCACCTCCTATTCAAAGTAAGCGTTTCCAATAATATTCATTATATAATTTGTAGAAGCGTTTTTCAATGTATAAAACATGAAAATGTGAAATAAAACACATTTAATTTTAAAAATCTCCTATATGTATAAAATCATGTGCTAATCTGGTATTTAGAAATTCAGGTCTATTTATAACCAAAAACTGCTCAGCACTTTGTTTTAGTGCAATTTGAATTTCAGCTACTTCAGGTATAGTCTGATACAATGAATTATCTGCCATATAAGGCATTGCAGCAAAATACCGATTAATACGATATTTTGAAAATGTTTGAGCAACATCTGTGCCTACTATAATATGATATTCACTACTTACCACGCCATTTGATAATATAATGTTAAAGTTTGTATATTTAGCTACATATTTAATAATATCCGTAGAATAACTAATCACTGAGATTTTAATCCCATTATAAAATAATTGATCAATTATTTTATAAGCAGCAGGATGATTATCAAATGCAATAATTTCATTTTCATTGATTTTCTCAGTAATTTGTTCGAGATAACTTTTAATTGCACTCAAATTGTTGTCCTCCATCTACACTATTTATATTGCGCATAATTTATTATATCTATTTATGGTCATAAATAAAACTATAAATCATTGTTCAAACGTTCGTTTTGTTAACTTTTATTATAGAATTAATCGTAACAATCATTATTAATAATTATTTTATTGTATTTTTTATAACAATTTAATAAATACAATTTGTACTACTTTAAAGAAAGGCGTAAAATAAAACTTGTTAAAAATTAAATTAAGATTAGGATGGTACACATGTTTTTAATTTCTATTTTACTCATAATAATTGTTCTATTAATTATTATTGTATTTATAAATCATCACCTTATGAAACATAAGCTTGATACTGAAATATATTCTAAGAATCAATTAGTTAATAAAATCAGTATGGTTACGAGTGAAAACACACACTTAAAAAATCAGATGTTAGATATTGACGCAAATAACGATACATATCATCATGGATTAAGAAAAGCCAAACAAGTTTTAAATGAAATTTTATCACAATACAAAACAGATGCTCAGATTAAGTTTTATGACATCATTGCTACGAGTAATATTGCGGTAAAACATCCGTTATTTGAATATGCAAGAACATTCGATTATATCGTCATAACTGATAAAGGGCTCTTCAACATTAATGTTAAAAATTGGAAACAAAAAACGTTCTACCATTTTAATGCTGACTCTAACTTAGAAACTTTATCTAATAATGACGACACAGTAAATCAAACTGTCGGTCGCTACATTGCGAATCAATACCATTCACAATTTCAAACAACGCGAAAAACAAATTATACATTTATAGAACGTATCAAAAATAATTCAGTGATTTTTGAATTTTATAATTATGATCCATACGAACAATCTTCGCAAAATGCCAAAGTATTAGAAGATAAAATAAATGAATATCTCAAACATCAAATCAAGAGTATAGGTCTTGTTTATTTTACAGATGGTAGTGTGAATATCATAGATGGACCAGCAATTAGAGGAAATTACGCAGAAACCGTCTCTTCAAAATCATCTTTAAAAGAAGTCATTGGTGAAACACTAGCATCTTCTAACGAATCATTAACTGAAGAACAATATAATAAATTAGTGAATCATATGCATTAATCGAATTACAACAAATGTCATTTCATAATCGATATTACTAGAAAGAATAGTAGCAAAAATAAAAGGTAGCTTCCTAAAATGGGAAGCTACCTTTTATTTTGTGCACAAAGTTACATGATTTCTTTTAGCATTTATGTTCATACCTTGTACAACGATGTTCAGTTAATTACTTTAACTCCAAATATTCTCATTGTTATTTTTTGCTTGTTGTTCAGCTTTTTCAAATACATCTCTGTATTTACCATTAGGTGCATAATATTTTTCTTTAGCTAAACCTTTTTTTATTAATTCTTCATTAAACATTGTATCCTTATCTAACCATAAATAAGCTAATGTTCTTCCGTATTGATCTTCTTGCTCTTCATCATATTCCAAAAAAACGTCTTTGTTCGTTAATTGTGCTTTAGTATAATCTGAAGCTTCTTTACCATATGCTTGAACTGGTGTATCAGGTTTAACTGTTTCTGGTGTGTCCACTCCGATAAGTCTAACCTTCAGTTCTTTATTATTGTCATTTTTGGCAACCAATGTATCACCATCAACAACACGTTCAATGTGCACTTCCTCAGTTTCTTTAGACCCAGATTCTGATTTTGATCCATTATTTTGAAAAGGCCCTGTTTCATTTATAAATTGAAACGCAAGTACACCTAACACAATCATACTAACAACTAATATTGTCATTTTTTTAGTCGATTTCACAGTTGCACCTACTTCTTTTGAATTGTCCAAATTATCATATAGAAAATCAATTAAGTCGTCAAGTTAGCGTAGTCCACAATATTTTTTACTTTAATTCAAATGACAAAATTCTGTTATAATATCCAACGTAAATATAATGACGAATAATAATATTTTATTTCATATCACTGATAAACTCGTGCTATAATACATTAGATAGGAGTGAACAAATTGAGTATATTTAAAGAGAATATGATTACAATCATCGCAGTGATTATTGCGGTAATTGTGGGACTCATATTACAAAATCAATTTCAATTACCATTAATGGTATCAGCAGTCGTAGCGGTTTGTTTAGGTATCCTTATTGGGTTCATTGTTTTTGTTATCCAAACAATCGTAACGAAATATAAAAAGAAATAATCTTTACTGCCGCATATCAAAATGCAGGCAGTTTTTTTATGTATCATTTGAATACGTATTAACTATAGGATGAGAAAGGATGAAATGTCTTCTTTAGTTTACATAATTATATTATAGTTGGATGAATTCCTTTTAAAGCTTTTTAATTAGTTTCATTACTCTATACGTTGCTTTCACTAAATAAAAAAGTCGTGTAAAAAGTTTTATAACTTCATACACGACTTTTTATTTTAATCATTTTTTACGAATGTCAATATAGCATTAAACTCTTCTTCATTCGATGAGTATGTGCGTTCCTCAACTTCTCGCACTGTAGCATTTAGTAACTGATAACCTGCAACTTCATCATCTTCTAAAAATGCATTAATACTACTCTCTAATTCTTTTAATGATGCCGCTCTCAATGTACTTAGTTTAATCTTGTTCATCTAACCATCCCCTTATCAAGATAAATAATATTTATTAGTTACATATTACTACTTATACATCATACATACAATTAATAATACAATAGCATCAAATATTAACGTGGATTTAAATGCTCTTTGTTGACTCTTATAATCTTTTTATCTTAAAATTAAGTTTCAGTTTATAATGATTGAGGTGATTATTTTCTTCAAATCAAAAGAAGCGCGTGCATTTATTATATACTTTGGAATATGTCTTACATTATTAACATTATATTTATTACCTTTCGTGCACGCGATATTCGGTTAATATAGTCGTATCATTGCAATTATATTATCTCAACAAACAAACAGGTTCAAATCACTCAATAGGTTGAGCGATTTGAACCTGTTTTTTAATAAAAATAATTTAGCATAGAATATTCTTTTAAATTCACAAAAATCATTCGTTCACTTCGGTATAAATTTGAAATCTTACCCCAAATTTATCTTTAACTACTCCAAATGCCGGACTAAAACCTGTTTCAGATAATGGCATTTCAATTTGACCTTCTTTTCCTAAAGCTTCAAAAATTTGGCTTGCTTTATTTTTATTATTTAAAGTAATACAGATTATAACTACATTACCCTCTTGAGACGGATAACCTGGGAACGTATCTACAATCATAATTTTCGAATTCTCTATTTCCAACGCTGAGTGAGAAATTAAATCTTTTGTATTTTCAGGAAGTGAAAAACCTGGGTCCTCCGGAAGATCCCCATATGTCATAATCCCTAAATTCTTAGCTCCAAAAGTATTTTCATAAAACTCAATCGCTTCTCTAGCATTTCCATTAATTGCAAATAAGGACTTAACTCCATCTTTTAGTCTCCTCTTCATCTATTCACACAATTTTCACCTTAATATATTTTAACGATACCCTAGATAAACAAAAGTTAACAGTGTTTTTGATATAAAATGATTCATAGGCGCATAATCTCTCCTTAATTTATTTGGTCGGATATTTAAATTATAGAGATTTTTTGCGCTTTTTTTATACCAAAAAACAACTCGAAATCATTCAGAATGACCCGAGTTGTTGATATTACTAATATTATCCCTCTTGCTTAGCACCTAGTATTCTTTAAGGTATTGTTCTCTTTCCCATTCAGAAACTTGTGTTCTATAATAATCCCACTCAATTGATTTAGAGTTAATAAATTGATTATAAATATGATTGCCTAAAGCTTCTTTAATTGGTGCGTTATTTTTCATTGCTTTAACAGCAGTGTATAAAGTTGAAGGTAAATCTTCGATACCAACAGCTTCACGTTCTTCACGATTCATTTCATAAATGTTTTGGTTAACTGGTTCTGGTACTTCTAGTTTATTTTTAATACCATCTAAACCTGCTTCTAAAAGTGCTGCTAATGCTAAATATGGATTGGCAGCTGGATCTACTGAACGTACTTCAACGCGTGTAGATAATCCACGAGAAGTTGGTACACGGATTAATGGTGAACGGTTCTTACCACTCCAAGCGATATAACATGGTGCTTCATAACCTGGAACTAAACGTTTGTATGAGTTTACTAAAGGATTACATACAGCTGTGAAACCACGTGCGTTTTTTAAAGTACCTGCTATGAAATGATAAGCATCTTTCGTCATTTGCATATCGCCATCTGGATCATAGAATGCGTTCTCTTTGCCTTTGAATAATGACATGTTAAAGTGCATTCCACTACCATTAACACCGAATAAAGGTTTCGGCATGAACGTCGCATGTAGATTATGTTGACGTGCAATTGTTTTTACAACAAGTTTAAATGTTTGAATGTTATCACAAGCTGTAATTGCATCTGCATATTTAAAATCTATTTCGTGTTGACCTGGTGCTACTTCATGGTGACTCGCTTCAATATCAAAGCCCATGTCCTCAAGTTCTAATACAATATCACGACGACAATTTTCACCTAAATCTGTTGGTGCAAGGTCAAAGTATCCACCATTATCATTTAATTCTAATGTTGGTTCACCTTTTTCATCTAATTTAAATAAGAAGAATTCTGGCTCAGGCCCTAAATTCAAATCTGTGAATCCTAATTCTCTCATATTTTCTAAGACACGTTTTAAGTTTGAACGTGGGTCACCTTCAAATGGTGTATGATCTGTTTTATAAACATCACAGATAAGTCGTGCAACTTTTCCTTGTCCTGCCGTCCATGGGAAGATAACCCATGTATCTAAATCTGGGTATAAATACATATCTGACTCTTCAATTCGAACAAAACCTTCAATTGAAGAACCATCAAACATCATTTCATTATTTAATACTTTTTCTAGTTGGCTAACTGGTACTTCTACGTTTTTAATTACGCCTAAAATATCAGTAAATTGTAAGCGTAAATATCTTACGTTTTCTTCTTTAGCAAACTTATGAATGTCTTCTTTAGTAAATGTACGTTTTGGCATTGTAAATGTCCCCCGTTAATATTATTTGATAAAACGTGATAAGTCACCACGATTTATCGGTATTGCTTCTCGCTGTGGTTTCTGGGTAGCTTCAACTATCATTTGTTTTCTTGTTTCTTGTTCATCATCAGAAAGATGACTTTGCTCTTCATTAAGAATTTGCTTAATACCCTTGATATTAAATCCTTTTTCAATCAGTTTTTTAATTTCTAAAAGTCGTTCCAAATCATTTAATGAAAAGAGCCTCTTATTGCCTTCTGAACGTTGTGGTTTAATCAGTTCATGTGTTTCATAGTAGCGAATTTGCCTTGCGGTTAATTCGCTCAATTTAGTTACAACACTGATAGAGAATACAGGCATATTGCGTCTTAATGTATCGTTTGACTTCAATTCCTTCACCTCTATTTTTGAACTTGTTCTAAATTTAGCACAATTTTTCAATAATTTCAAAAATATGTAAGGTTTCCTTACATATCCTTTGAACCCTTGGTATCACTAGTGTACGTCTTATTAACACTCGTAAATCATATTAATTTTTAGAAAATTCCTTTAATTTGTTCAAAAAAATCCATATATTTTATCAAAATTCACATCATTAACAAGTATATTACTTCAAAATGTGTGTTTGATAGAATACATGGATTTCAACTTCTTTTTATATCAGTTGCTGTGATTTAAGATTTGCTGCAGCTCTTGTTACTGCCAATTTCACATGTTCGTAGGTTAAGCCACCCTGTACATAGGCTTCATAAGGGGGGCGAATGGGGCCATCAGCTGATAATTCAATAGACGAACCCTGGATAAATGTACCAGCAGCCATAATAACATCATCTTCATAGCCTGGCATAGAAGCAGGTTCTGGCTTAAAGTGCGCATTGATTGGTGAAGCTTGTTGAATACTTTGGCAAAATTGAATCATTTGCTCTTTAGTATCGAATTCAACCGTTTGTATAAGATCGGTTCTAGGAACATCGTATCTTGGTTTTGTACGCATGTTCATTTTTTCTAATAAAAGACTTGTAAATAATGCACCTTTTAAACTTTGGCTAACGACATGAGGTGCTAAGAAAAAGCCTTGGTACATTTCTTGTAATGAGTTAAGAGAAGCGCCCGCTTCTTTACCTATACCAGGTGCAGTTAAACGGTATCCACATCTCGCAACCAAGGATTCTTTGCCAGCAATATAACCACCAATTTTAGCTAAACCACCACCTGGATTTTTAATTAATGATCCAGCAATTAAATCCGCACCACATTCTATTGGTTCATGCGTTTCAACGAATTCACCATAACAATTATCTACAAAAATAATCACGTCTGGATGCTGTGCTTTTATTGTTTGAATTGCACTCTCAATTACTTCTAAATTAAGAGATGGTCGTTGGTCATACCCTTTAGAACGTTGAATTGCAATAACTTTAGTTTGTGGTTTGATTTGATTCATTACTTCTTCTATATCTATATCATCTTCTTTTAAATCAACTTTATTATAACTCACGCCATATTCTTTCAAACTTTCAATACCATTTCCATTTATGCCAATAACCTCTAATAAAGTATCATAAGGATTTCCTGTTATATATAACAGCTCATCACCATACTTTAATGTGCTTTGTAAAGCAATCGTTATTGCGTGAGTACCTGAAATAATTTGTGGTCTGACAATAGCATCTTCTGCTTTAAAAACATGGGCATAAATTTCTTCTAAATGGTCTCTACCAAAATCATCATAGCCATAACCAGTAGTGCCTTGTAAATCATTTTCAGTTGCTCTTACCGCATGAAATGCATCTAATACTTTTTCTTGATTAACATATGCTGTTGCCTCAATGTTTCTAAAATATGGTGCTAACGTTTCTTCTGTATTAGCAATCAGCTGTTTCATATCTTCCATTAATCATTACTTCCTTCTATTCTTTTTTATATCCTTTAATTTCGTAAGTCGCATCATCTTCATTAAATATTAATTCTGACACAAGTGTATGCTGTTTGAGAAAGTATAATCTATCCGCATTCGCACCTGGAATGGTTTCTTCATAATATGTGAGTGTTTTTTGGACTTGATCAAATAGTAATTGTTTTACTTTGTCTATATCTGCTTCATCCCGACTAGAAACAAATACTGATGGCTTATTCGTTGTCGGCGTCGCACCTTCATGCAAATCTTTCTTATTAAATATAATTGCTTGCGGAATTTGTGCCATATCTAAATCTGCAACAATTCCATTCACAGTATCATATTGTGCTCTATACTCAGGATGACTACTATCAACAACATGTAATAATAGGTCCGCATTTTTTGCTTCTTCAAGCGTTGATTTAAAAGCTGCAATTAATGTCGTTGGTAGCTTTTGAATAAAACCAACTGTATCAGAAATAATTAAGTTAAACCCATCATTTATCTGAATTTGTCGTGTTTTAGGATCAAGTGTTGCGAATAATAAGTTCTTCTCATATGTTGTTTCATTGGCAAGCATGTTAAACCAAGATGATTTACCTGCATTCGTATAACCTATGAGTGCAACTTGGAAAACATGGTTCTGTTCACGTTTATTACGATAACGTTCACGATGTTCAACCACTGTTTCTAATTGGTGTTTAATTTCGTTCATTCTCGTTCTAATATGACGACGGTCCATTTCTAGTTTCGTTTCACCAGGGCCTCTTGTCCCAATACCGCCACCTAAACGTGACAAACTACGTCCATGTCCTTGCAATCTAGGCATTAAATAATCAAGTTGCGCTAATTCAACTTGTAATTTACCATCTTTACTGCTTGCTCTTAATGCAAAAATCTCTAATATTAATTGCGTTCTGTCGATAATTTTCACATTTAAATTTCCATTTAGCGCTTTTGATTGTGCTGTTGTTAATTCATCATTAGCAACAACAACATCGATATCATTATATTCAATATAAGCTCGAATATCTTCTAATTTCCCTTTACCAACATAATATTTTCTATCAAAATGTGTTCTGTTTTGAGTAAACTGTTCTTGAACATTTAGTTGACACGTTTCTGACAATGATGCTAATTCTTCCATTGTCGACTCAAAATCAAATTCATCATCATTTTGAGCATGTACTCCAACTAAAATAGCTGTTTCTAATTCTTTTTTTGTATTATAAGTTTGTTGTTGGGTCATAACATGCACCTCTTTTCTTAGCTATTCTATCATAGTGTATATATAAAGACTACAGCGCCAAATTATGTTAGATTACTTATAAGAGGTGAATTAAAATGACTATATATGACATAGAAGTTCAGAAACCAAATGGAGAATCGTACAAATTAGATACGTACCAAGGACAACCCATGTTAATTGTTAACACGGCTAGTGAATGTGGTTTTACACCACAGTTCGAAGGACTTCAAAGTTTATATGATAAATATAAAGATCAAGATTTTATAGTATTAGGTTTCCCTTGTAATCAATTTGGAGGTCAAGAGCCTGGCACTGGTGAAGAAGCTACACAAAACTGTAAAATTAACTACGGTGTTACTTTCCCAATGCATGAAAAAGTTGATGTCAAAGGTGAAAATCAACACCCACTATTTGAATTTTTAACTAAAGAACAAAATGGTGTCTTCAATGAAAAAATCAAATGGAACTTCACTAAATTCCTAGTAGATAAAGATGGTAAAGTTGTAAAACGTTTTTCTCCACAGAAAAAACCTAATCAAATCGAATCAGAAATTGAAGCATTATTATAATTTAAAGATTCTATGATATTCCACAATCTTATTAAGTTTGCATTCGATATCAATTTAGTTATTATAGCTTCAAAACATAGACAAACCAAATGCTATAAGGTATTGGTTTGTTTTTTTATATGCATATTCCTCTAATACTAGCCCTTTTATATGGTATTGACTTTGTCTGACCACAGCTAAAAAGTCGCTAGATTACTACTACGAACTTAAGAAGCGTCCATGAATAACGCGAATAAAAAATTCCGACAAAATCAGAGACTTTACGCCCTCACTTCACGTAATAAATGAGAAAGACAACGTACTATTTAAAAATGTACGTTGTCTTTTTATTATAGAATTCCTATAACTGAACTATAGAAACTTACAACACTCTAATTTAGTTCATTAACTTATGTGATTAAGTCCTCCAAATTACGCCCTAGTATGTCATGTCTCCAAACAACAATCATATCTCCATATTTCACAAATTCAATTACTTTATCCAACCCAAGTGGTTTACTTTTTGATCCATTAATATGGTCGCTAAATATTTTTTCACAACTATATTCAATTGATCTTACTGTAAATTCAATTTTTGTAATCCAGTTGAAACTCTTGTATAACCTATTTTCAAAATATAAACCTTCAATATTACAAATTCAATGTACCATAACTTAAACACAAGGCCTTTTATGAACATAGGTATAGTGTTGGATTTTTGAACATACGAAATTAATTACATTTTAAATTCTCTTTTTTAATTGACAATTCCATATTTATACAGCATTTTAGTTTTATAGTCTAACTATTAGAAAGAGAAACTAAAAGGCGGTTTTTTATGGAACAGACAATATTCGATGACTTTTCTCAGGAATTTCAACAGATGAGTAACGCAATATACTCTATTCAACTTAATTTATTAAAGCAATATGATTTAACACCTGACCAATTCAATATCTTAAATTTAATAGGTCATCATCAAATTTCTACATCAAGCAAAATTGCTCAAGTTACTAATGTAAAAAAAAGTTCCGTTACATCAATTATTAATAAATTAGTGGATAAAGGAAATCTAACACGCTCTACAAGTGATAAAGATAGAAGAACTATTTATTTAAACCTTACTAATCAAGGCGAACTTAAATTAAATCAAGCTAGACAAATACTAATTAAAGAAGTAAGTCCTGCATTAAAATCACTATCTTCTAATCAACTTAAAGAATTATTTAATTCTTTAAACTCGATTAATAAATGTTTACAAAGTACAAAGGAGAACATCATTTCAAATGAGAAAGAAAATTAAATTTCTAGTTTCTTCCTTAGTATTTATGCTTTTATCTTGGGGTCAAATGGTTTTAATCAACTATCATTTAGCAATAGGGATAGCAATAATACTCACATTATTTGCAGTTTTATTTTTAGTGAAAAATGACCTTTCATCAAAATTAAAAAAACTATTTATTTTTTCTATAGTAATCTTCTCTGTTACTGAAATTTGTTGGTTATTCAGTGAGCAAGTTATATTTTGGTATATTTCTCAACTAACCTTAATTATTATTTTTATTAATTTAGCTGTTTATGGATTTTTCATTATATCAAGGAAACATGGCAGTGTTATTTCGATAATTCTTAACATAATAAAAATGTTAATTTTAGTTTTGGTTATCGTTATCTCAGTTCTTCTATTTGTGTTTAGTATCAGCTCAACTTCATTTAATAAAACACTCCAGTCAGTTATGGGAGTTGAAAACTACACTAAATCTGAACAAAAAACATCTATACTCGACGATAAGTATAAATTGTACAGTAATGTTAAATATGATTCAGAATATCCTAGAGGCTTTTTAGACGTCATGACTAAGAAAGGAAATCTTGATCCGAATAGACCAACTTTCTTTTATATTCATGGTGGTGGTTTTGTAGCTGGAGATAAAATGGGTGGTGATCCAAACTCTGATAGTAATGAAAGCTATCTACCATATCATTATAAAAAAATGATAGATAATGGTTATAACGTTGTAGCAGTCAATTATGCTTTTGCACCAGAGTATGATCACCCTACTCAAGTAAAACAAATATCTAATGCTATCCAATTTTTACAAAAAAATGGGTATAAATATGGCATAAATACCAAAGACATGGTCATTTCTGGGGGAAGCGCAGGCGGTCAAATAGCAGCTGAATTTGTAACAATTCAGTCTAATGAAAAATACGCAAAGAGTATAAATGTAAAACCCGTTATGAATGTAAAAAATATTCGTGCTCAAGTTCTAGAAGTTCCATCTTTAAAGCCTTCAAAAGTACATAGTACTAAAGAAGAAAATAAAATGAATGATTATTTATTTGGTCAAGCCATGGGGGCGTATATTGGCGATCCAATTATTTCATATAATCAATCTACCGAAGATCAAATGAACTTAATAAAGTATGTTAATAAAGATTTCCCTCCAACATTTATAACAGATGGAAATGAGGGCTCATTCAAAGTTCAATCAAAAGAATATTATGATGAGCTAAAAAAACATAATGTTAAATCTGAATTATACATTCCAGATATTAATAAGAGCAAAGAAGGACATGGCTATATTGCTAATGTTAAATCAGATGCAACGATACAATTCATTAAAAAAAGAAATGGTTTTTTACAAGAATTAAATTGATTATAAATTTCCTTGAATAATATATAGATAAAGAATTAAATAGATTACTAGTTGTGAATTACAGTATGATTTTATTCAAAAATTCAATAAATTAGAGAGGATATTAAATATGTTCAGTAATGAAATGGAAAAATATATAAAATTTAATAGACAAACAAAAGAATCTACTAAAGGTATAGAATTAACTCCTGAATTAATTCTACAAGCAAGAGATAAAACGAATGAAATGTTAGGCGATATTCCAACTCCAAAAGATATTGAGTATTATGAACATGAAATTAATGGGATTTCGGGTGAATTTTATAAATTCACGAGTGAAAGAAATGAAAGCTTAAATAATAAAATCGTATTATTTATTCATGGTGGTGGCTTTGCAACTGCTTCAGTTGCTTCTAGAAGATATTTATGCACGACCGCATTGTATTATGCCAATATGGATGGATTTTCAATAGAATATAGTCAATATCCTGAAGTACAACATCCAACGGCTATGACGGAATGTATTAAAGTTTATAAAGGGCTTATAGAAATGGGATACAAACCAGAAAACATCTATCTTTTAGGAGAATCTGCAGGTGCTGCCCTAGCATTAACTATGACACACTATTTAAAAGATAATAATGAACCTTTACCTGGTAAAATATGCCTGCATTCTCCAGTTGTAAATATAAATTATGAATATGAAAGCCGTAAGACAAGAGCTGATAGAGATCCAGTTATTCAAAGTAATATTAATAATCAAATTGATTATTTTGCAAATAGTGATAGTTTCAGTCCATATGTTTCTGCAATTTTCGGCGATTTCAAAGGCTTCCCGCAATTAAATATTAATGTAGGCACCGAAGAAGTACTATGGGACGATACGATGGAATTAGAAAAAAAGTGTAAAGACGCTGATGTAGATGTATCAGTAAAAGTATGGGATGGATTGTTCCATGTTTTCCCTATGTTTCCAACACCAGAATCTGAAACTGCATTAAAATATACTGGAGAATTTTTTGCAAAGTAAAGAAAGGTAAGGTGTGTAAATGCAATATACAACGGTAAAGACCAAAATGGGTAGTATCAAAGGCATAAAACATACTACGTATAACGAGTTTAGAGGTATACCTTATGCAAAACCCCCAACAAATTCTTTGCGTTTCAGAGCACCTGCCGCTATTGAACCTTGGGAAGGTACTTTAAATGCTACTTCATTCAAGCCAAAATGTCCTCAACCAGACCTTTCAGAAGTAACACTTTACGGTAAAGAATTTTATGATGATGCTTTTTACAATAATAAAAGCTCTGAAGATTGTCTTTACTTAAATATTTGGAGCCCAAATCGAATAGAAGATAAATTATATCCCGTGGTTATTTGGATTCACGGTGGTGCATTTGATCATGGTTTTTCCTATGAAAAAGAATTTGATGGTAAAGCATATGCTGAGAGAGATGTAATTTTAGTTACCATCAATTATAGATTGGGGGTATTTGGTTTTTTAAATATTCCAGATAGAAAGCAAGAGGATGGTCATACTGGTAATTATGGTTTGTTAGACCAAATTTCAGCGATTCGTTTTGTAAAAGATAACATACAAAGTTTCGGTGGCAATCCTTCAAACATTACACTTATGGGACAATCAGCAGGTGCAATGAGTGTACAAGCCTTATGTCTAAGCCCTTTAACTAAGGGACTTTTTAATAAAGCAATTATGCAAAGTGGTGCTGGTATACTGAAAGGACTATCTGCTGAAACTTCATTAGAAGAAGGTTATCGTTTTTATTATGAGCTTTTAAATCAACTTAAAATTGGTAATATTACAGAACTTGAAAACGAAACAGCAGAGCACCTTTTAAATGCTTACCTATCACATGATTCCTCTTATGGTGACATAATGTTTTCTCCCTGTATCGATGACTATGTATTAACAGATAGTATTCAAAAAAGCATTAAAGAAGGAAAAATGTATGATATTCCTTATATCTTAGGTTCAACTTCAAAAGACCTTTTGTATGAAGAACCTTCCAATAAAAGTCGAGGTATGCTGTTTGATGCAGCGAGTGACTTCATAGAAGTATGTAATAATAATGGAAATAATCAAACATATTTATATTATTTTGACCACGACCTTCCCGGAAACCAAGATGGTGCGTTTCATTCATCAGAATTATGGTATACGTTCGGAACACTTAATAGATGTTGGAGACCGATGACTAAAGATGATGTGCAGCTTTCAGAAAAAATGCTTGATTTTTGGACGAATTTTATAAAAACTGGTAACCCAAATGTTCCAACCAAAACGCAGGATGAATGGAAAAAATATGAAGGCTCCAATGTAATGCTTTTTAAATAGGAGGTATGCTGATTTATGGAATATAAAATATATAAAATAAATGATACAACTTGGCGAATAGAAGAGTACGATGAATTGATGAGTGTATATATGTATTTATTAATTGGAAAGGATAAAGCATTATTACTAGATACAGGTATGGGAATGATACCTCTTGATCGTATAGTAAACGAATTAACAAATTTACCATTAGAGGTTCTTAACACACATGGCCATTTTGATCATACAGGTGGAAACAATATATTTGAAACTGTATATATGCATAGAGCAGATGAAGAAGTATACAACTTTCATTTTTCATTAAAAATGCAGAATATTTTCTCTATGTATAATTTTCCAACTCAAAAACAGGATGTTACATTCATTACAGAAGACATGGAGTTTGAATTGGGCGGCAGAAAACTTTCCTTAATTCTAGTGCCTGGACATTCCCCTGGATCACTTTGTATCCTTGATGAAACAAATCATGTTCTATATAGTGGTGATGCTTGTTGCAAAGCTCCTGTCCTTTTGAATATAGATTATGCAACTTCTGTCAGTACGTATTTAGAATCAATAAAACACTTAAAAACATATAGCAACCAATTTACAATTACTTGGCCATCACACCATAGTGTTCCTGTAGAACCAGAAATCATTGATCAATTTCTTGAATGTGGTAGAGAAATTTGTGAAGATAATTCACGAGGCAATGACATTCAAGGGATGTTTTATGAGTCTAAATCACACAAGTATAAAGACGTTTCTATTGAATTTTTCAAAAATAACATTTAATAGAATAAAAAAGTTATAATAAATGAGAAAATCAACGTACAATTTCAAAATGTACGTTGATTTTTTAATTAGAAAGTATATTCGTTCTCATACATCAAGTAAAGAAATCACTTTATACCCAAACTAGATATCAATTAATCGAGTGTAGCTTATTTAGTTTTTAACTTTTAATTATATATTTTCTAATTATGATGTTTGAGGTGCATCATCAATTGTGAAAGTACTGATAGCATGTTTATAAATAAAATGCTGTTTACCTTGAGATAATAAGCATACTACATACTTATCATAATCCTCAATAACACCTTTCATTTGAAAACCATTCATTAAAAACACAATCACTTTTGTTTGATCAGTCTTAAATTGTCCTAGGAATTTATCTTGGATGTTTTCTGTTGTCTTCATGTTCTATACTCCTTTTCTTTATTTGGACTGAAACTTCATCTAACATCGATGAAAGTGACATTTTCTCTTTATCTAACCATACTACGTCTAGCTTATTTTTGAACCAAGTCATCTGTCGCTTTGCATAGTTTCGAGAATGTTGCTTTAATTTATCTATTGCGTCATTTTTATTTGTACCGCACTTCACTACAGGCAACATTTCTTTATAGCCTATAGCTTGCATACTTTGACATGATTCATATCCCGCATCTACGAGTTGTTTCACTTCATCAAGTAAACCACGTTCCAACATTATATCTACGCGTTTATTTATCCTTTGATATAATATGTCACGCGACATTTCTATCCCTAATAATAATGTATCATAATTTTCTGTATATTGTTGAACTTTCTTTCGAGAACTTAAAAGTTTTTTTGTTTTTAAATAATATTGAATTGCTCTGCGCACTCTTTTTCTATTATTGGGATGAATATCTTCTGCAGACTCACTATCAAATGATGATAAATACTGATGTAACACTTCATTTGATAGTTGATCTAATTCTGCTAACTTTTTGTCTACTACTTCACTTTCTTCGGCTGTGATTGTTTCATCTTCAAACGCATAATCGTGAATCAAAGACTGGATATATAAGCCCGTGCCTCCAGCAATTATAGGCACACATCCTCTATCAGTAATCTCAGTTATTAATTGCTGCGCTCTATTTTTAAAATCAAACGCAGAAAATGTTTCATCTGGCTCTAATATATCTATCATATGATGTGGCACACCTGACATTTCATCTGACGTTATCTTTGCTGTACCTATATCCATATGTTTATATACTTGCATTGAATCGCCACTGATAATTTCACCATTAAATTTTTTCGCTAATTCAATGCTGAATTCTGTCTTTCCTACAGCAGTCGGACCTACAAGTACGATTAAAAAAGGTTTATCGTTATGCACGTGTATATCAACTCTCTTTATTTACTATTGTTATTTATCTTTTTTAAAATTTGCTTTTCAATCCATTCATACATGTTATTCCATGTAATATCAGAATCCGTATCGAATAAAACTTCATGACGTTTATTTTTGTATAAATGGACGGTTACATGTTTCACGCCACAGCGTTTATATAATTTCCCTAGTTTTCTAATACCTTTACCTTTGCCACCTAACGGATCATCTTTACCCGATATGAGCAATACAGGAAGTTCTATATTCATTTTTTCGATGTTTTTTACACGACTTGTGCCTAACGCGTGTTTTATTACTTGGTATATGAGTTGATTGGAAACTAAAAAACCAGTGTTTGGATCTTTGATAAATTTAGCTACTTCTCGAGCATCGCTAGATAACCAATCGCTTGAAGTTTTTTGATTTTTAATATCTTTATTAAATGATTTATACATTAATCGATTAACCCACTTCAATCGACGTCGTTTTCCTAATATTAAAGTAATGATTTTCATTAACACAGCAATAGGTAGACCTAAATACTTTGGATATTGGGCTGTGCCACTAAGAATTAAACCTTGCGCTGCATCAGGATATTTTTGAGCAAATATACGGGCTATAATAGAACCCATAGAATGACCTATCATAATGTATGGGATGTTCGTGTAGTGTGTACACATTGTCTGCGCAATTTCATATGTATCATCCGCAACTTGCGATATATCATCTATATGTCCACGTTCTTTTTCCTTTATTTCTTTCCCATGACCTCTATGGTTATGGCGTAATACATCATATCCTTGTTGATTAAACGATTCAACAAGTTCATCATATCTTCCCATATGTTCTGCCATACCATGAAGCAAATGTACAACACCAATTGTTTCATGCTTGGCTTTATCTAATTTCACTTCTAACATTGTGCCATCTTCAACAGTAATCTTAAATTCCTTTTGACTCATGTGATAGCCCCCAAATCATGCATCATTTCAAACTTCTTATACTATACAATATACCCTCAAAATTCAATGTTATCAAATAGAATGCAAAACGTTAACCACTAGACAACGATATATTAAAAAACATTGATTTTATAAAAACTCAAGCAAATGTTTTACTTAATAAAAACGTGATTATTATTCGAAACACTAATATAATTCTATTTTAAAAATGTTATACTCAATATCAAGTATTAAGTCAGGTTGTCGACTATATCAATAACTTTGTTGATAGTTTATTGGTTAAACTATATGGAGACAAATGCATACAAACCTTTTTCTTCATTTCTAATAATTATTAAATAAAGCAATTAATGAACACAGTTTGTCTCAAAGAAAAATATTTTTTAATATCAAATGCTCTTATAGCAATTGGTTTAGCTACATTTTGAATCAGTAAGTAATAAGTATCGAGTTATTTGTACTCAACATAAAATGTAACACAGACAACAATTCATCGAGGAGGACATCTAATGGATATAACAGTTTTTATTTTTATTTTATTAGCTATATTCTTAGGTGCTTTAGTACGTACATACTTTGGCTTTGGAGAAGCTTTAATAAGCATGCCTTTATTAGCTTTAATAGGTTTAGACATAAAAACAGCTATATCTTTAGTTGGTATCGCTGGTCTAACTGTAGCTTTATTTAATATTTTTTCTGAAATGAAGCATATTAAATATAGAACTTTGGCAGTCATGATGTCAGGTAGTTTAATCGGCATACCTGTAGGCATATGGATACTCCATCATTTTGATACTGGGAAAATCCAATTACTATTAGCTATTTTTCTAATTCTTTATGGTATTTATGCTTTTATCAAAACCGTTTTTCTCACCCACCATTCTAAAATCAAACTAAAATCTTCTCTATGGGAAGGTTTGGCAGGACTTGTTTCTGGTGTATTAGGCAGTGTTTATAATTCTCACGGTGTACCAATCGTTATTTTCGGAACGCTAAGTCAATGGCATATTAAAGACTTTAAAAGTACAATTCAAGCTCATTTTCTATTAACAGCTATCTTTGTTGTCATGGGTCAATTATTAGGCGGTATATGGACGAGCCAAACTATTCGATTATTCTTAGCTACTTTACCTATATTGGTTGTTGCAGTTTTATTAGGTAAGTATTTATCGAAAAAGACACACCATAATCATTTTGAAAAATGGATTTATATTTTTATAGTTATCTTAGGTATATTAATGCTCTCAACACAGTAATTGGCTTTTTGTATAATTTGCTTCTGAAAACAAAAACACAAATATAATTTAGCAAAGGTGGTTTATTATTATGTTTGAAGAATATGCTTCTAAAAAGTTAATAAATAAAATGGATGAAATGGTAAATGACTTTTCCCCAGTTAATTTTGAAATTGAAAAATGGAATCGTGAATATGAAGGTTTTAATTTTAGCTTAACTCATCACACTTTTAAAAGTCGTTTAGCTAAGAAGACACCTAAAAAAACTGGTTATTTCGTTGCAATGTGGCAAAAAAATGAAATAGCTAAAAATATCCCTTTTAATTGCGAGAATTCTAAAGATTACTTGGTTATTAATATTATTGATGGTGCCCGTACAGGACAATTTATTTTCCCGAAAGATATCTTGTTAGCAAACGGCATAATAACATCTACTAAACACAAAGGAAAAATGGCAATGCGTGTTTATCCGAATTGGGAATCCAATTTGAATAAGACTGCACTAAAAACACAAAAGTGGCAAAGCCCTTACTTTTTAGATTTATCTACCACCTTCAATAAAAAAGATATCTGTACATATTATGAGATAAAGTAACACGTAGATATATTGAGATAGACAAACCATTATATCTAAATCATTTTGCCATACGTGTCGTCTTATTTGTTTGGTCGCATCTTTACTCTCTGTACATTGATTTAACAAAGGACAATGACGACATTTGTTAGGATTGGATACATACAATCTGTGACCTGTTGGCATTGTTCGTTTAAATATTAATATTTCATCGTTAGGACAAATATAATTATCATAGTAACCAGAGTCCGGATCAGGCGTACTTACTTTTTTTACTTTTGTATTCCTCTTTCTTTTTCTTTTTTATAGGCTTTTTTCCTTGAGATAATCTTTATTCATTAATTTCATTATCTAATTCTTCTTGGAAATGAAGAGAATCTTTTTTCACTAATTCAGTTATATATTTATTTTTATTTGCGTTTGCTTTTATGTGGGTTGAATCAATGAATAAAGATGAATGATCTATTAAATTATTTTTTATTGCGATTTTAAGAATTCTTTCAAATATTTGTTCAAATAAATCTGTATCATGAAAACGACGTGTATAGTTTTTACTAAATGTACCGAAATGAGGTACTTTATCTAAAAAGCTATAACCTAAATACCAACGGTAAGCTACGTTCGTTTCTATTTTTTTTATCTTTTGTCTCATTGATTTTATTCCAAATAATCTTTGAATAAGTAATATCTTCACTAAAATTACAGGGTCAATTGATGGTCTTCCATTATCAAGACAATATTTGTCTTCGACAAGTTCATAAATGGAATTTAAATCCAATATATTATCTACTCTACGTAATAAGTGATTACTAGGAACTAATTCCGATATTGAAATCATTTCATATTGATCTCTTTTGTCGGTTGATTTATTCAACATTACAAACACCACCATTGTTTAATTTAAATATATTATATTATTTTTGTTTGAAAATGGCGATAATTTGTGCTGACTCCTGTGGGAAAAGCACTAGCCGAAGACTACAGGCTGAGGCTGTGCCCGCGGAAAGCTTGCACAAAAAAGTGCCAACAAAGTCGGAGACTTTGTCGGCACTCTGAAACTGGCGACAAAGTCCTAAGACCTTGTCGCCAGTTTTAATATTTACGCTTTAACTGCTGGTTGGTTATTACCTGTTTGTGCTTCTTTAATCGCAGTTTCTAATTCTTTTGTATATAATTCTTTTTGAATATTTGTATAGCCTAATAATTCAGCCATTACATCGATTACTTGTTCTTTATAATTTAATACATCATCAATTTTGAAATATAATTTACCTGTACGACGGATAAAGAAATCAGTTGGACGGTGAACCATTTCATTTTGAATTGAATAAATTAATTCTGTGTAGATATCTAACGGTAAACCAGTTTCTTGATATTGCGCAGTTTGTGCAATTTTAAATAACTCTTCAGCGTTTGAACCATATTTAGATACAAAGTGACGTGCAGTCGCTTCGTCGATTTGATAAGCTTTTGCATCTTCAACTTTTTGTTCAATATATTTATCAAAGTTTTTACTGCCGCCTACATCGCCACCAGAGATTGTTAAGTGTTTTGTTGCCGCTTTATCAAAAGTAAGTTTATATTCTGATTTTAAGCGTTTTGCTAATAAATCAACAATTTCTACTGCCATATGACGGTAACCAGTTAATTTACCACCTGCAATTGTTAATAAACCAGATTTACCTTCCCAAACTTCGTCTTTACGAGAAATTTCTGAAGGATCTTTACCTTCTTCTAAAATAAGTGGTCTTACACCAGCCCATGATGATTCGATATCTTCATCAGATACATTAACATCAGGGAACATATAGTTAATTGCTTCAATTAAATAATCTCTATCTTCTTGGTTAACTAATGGTGATGTCTTAACATTGTCATAAAATGTATCTGTAGTACCAACATATGCTTTACCTTCACGTGGAATAGCAAAAATCATACGGCCATCGTTTTCTGTATCAAAGTATACAGCTTGACCTAATGGGAATTTAGATTGATCAATTACAACATGAACACCTTTTGTTAAACGTAATTCTTTATTATTACGTGCATAATCGCCACTACGTACTTCATCTACCCATGGACCACTTGCATTGATAACTTTTTTAGCTTTAATTGGGTAAGTTTCATTGCTAATTTGGTCTTCTACTTGAATACCATTAACTGTTTCATTTGAGTCATATGTGAAATGAACAGATTTTGTATGGTTAATGATAGTAGCGCCTTTTTCTTCAGCACGTTTCATTACTTCAATAGTTAATCGTGCATCATCTGTACGGTATTCAACATAAGAGCCACCAGCTTTAAGACCAGCTTTCTTAACAAGTGGTTCTTTTGCAAGTGTTTCTTTTGCATTTAACATTGTTTTACGTTCAGCTTTTTTAACACCTGCTAATCTATCATAAACGCCTAAACCAATCGATGTAGTGAATTTACCCATAGATCCGCCTTTATGCAATGGTAACAGCATACGTTCTGGTGTCGTTACATGTGGACCATTTTCATAAACAATCGCACGTTCGCGACCAGTTTCTGCAACCACGCCTACTTGTAATTGTTTTAAATAACGTAAGCCACCATGAACTAATTTAGTAGAACGTGAGCTTGTACCTTGTGCAAAGTCTTGCATCTCTACTAAAGCGACTTTCATACCTCTGTTACTAGCATCTAAAGCAATCCCAGCTCCGGTAATTCCGCCACCGATAATCACAACGTCATAAGCGTCATTTTTCAATTCTTTCTTAATCTGTTCTCTTTTTAAAGTTGATAAACTCATAAAATCCAGCGCCTCCTAAAGTATTAAAAAAAGAGAGACTCATCCCATACATATATAATTGTACGAATTGAATCTCTCATTTCTCATCTCGATATTATTAACTTACCCGTATTGTAGCATAGATAACACTTTTAAGTCTAATTTTTTTACTCATCGTCTAATTTAAAGACTTGAGTAGCTTCTACAGCTTTCTTCCAGCCTTTGTAATGTTTTTCTCTTTCTTGTTCTACCATATCTGGATTGAATTGCTTATCTAACTTCCAACGGTTAGCAATTTCATCTTTACTATCCCAGAATCCAACTGCAAGTCCAGCTAAGTATGCTGCACCTAATGCTGTTGTTTCACTAATTTCTGGACGTTCAACACCAACATTTAAGATATCAGATTGGAATTGCATGATGAAATTATTTTTAACTGCGCCACCATCAACACGTAAATTATTTACTTTGATACCTGAATCTTTTTCCATAGCTTCTAATACGTCACGTGTTTGATAACATAATGATTCTAAAGTAGCTCGGATGAAATGTTCTTTTTCAGTACCGCGTGTAAGTCCGAAAATAGCACCTCGTGCTTCTGCATCCCAGTACGGTGTACCAAGACCAACAAATGCTGGCACAACATAAACACCTTCTGTTGATTCAACACGTTCTGCATAATTTTCTGATTGTGGTGCTGAATTAATCATTCTTAATCCATCTCTTAACCATTGAATTGCAGAGCCTGAAACAAAGATAGATCCTTCAAGTGCATAGTTGACTTTACCATCGATACCATATGCAATAGTCGTTAATAAACCACTTTTAGAAGTAACTGCCTCTTCTCCTGTATTCATTAACATAAATCCACCAGTACCATAAGTGTTTTTCGCATCACCACGTTCGAAACATGCTTGACCGAATAATGCTGCTTGTTGGTCACCAGCGATACCAGAAATCGGCACTTCTTTGCCGAAGAAATGATAATCTACAGTATTAGCATAAACCTCGCTTGAAGATTTTACTTCAGGGAGCATTGAATTTGGAATTTCTAAAATATCTAATAATTCTTGATCCCATTCCAAATCATGAATATTGTAAATTAATGTACGACTTGCATTTGTATAATCTGTGATATGTGCTTGTCCACCTGATAATTTCCATACTAACCATGAATCTATTGTTCCGAATAATAAATCGCCATTTTCAGCTTTTTCTCTAGTACCTTCTACATTATCAAGTATCCATTTTACTTTTGTACCTGCAAAATAAGGATCTAATAAAAGACCTGTTTTTTCACGGAATTTACTTTCTAAGCCTTGGTCTTTTAAGTTCTGACAAATACTTTGTGTTTGACGAGATTGCCATACAATTGCATGATATACTGGGCGAGACGTATGTTTATCCCATACTACTGCTGTTTCACGTTGATTTGTAATACCGATACTCGCGATTTGATCTGCGCCAATATTCTCTTCATTTAACACTTCAGCAATAACTGCTAAAACAGATGTCCAAATTTCATTTGCATCATGCTCTACCCAACCTGATTTAGGAAAATATTGTTTGAATTCACGTTGTGCTACGCCTTGGATTTTTCCATCTTGATCAAAAAGAATTGCTCTTGAACTTGTTGTACCTTGGTCAATTGACAAAATATATTTTTTCATAATGATAATCTCCCTTATATTATGTTTGTAGGATGGACAATAATGTATGTAAAATGAATAATTCCCAACAACATATTTATATACATTCTATTTTAATAATCCAACAAACATATTCATATTATTTATTTTTTTATAATATAAGACCTGTTTATATTTTAACGTATAAACAGGACAGTTAAAACTTATTTAATAAATTGATTCGATACCTTTTGCACTTTTTGCTTTATTTAAAGCGATTCCAAGCGCAATTGTTACGATTAGCAACACAATTGATACAACAGACATCATATCAAAAGCACCTTTATAGAATAATCTATAAATAACCGCACCCATCATACCACCTGTAATAGGTCCTAAAACTGGAACAATTGCATAACTCCAATTTGATTTACCTTTACCAGCAATTGGTAAAATAGCATGTGCAATACGTGGTCCTAAATCACGAGCAGGATTAATGGCATATCCAGTTGGACCACCTAAACTTAAGCCAATAGCAACGATTAAACTACCAACAATTAGTGGATTTAAACCATCAGCAATTTTATTCATCCCAATGAATAATAAGCCCATTGTTAAAGCAGCAGTACCAATAATTTCACTTAAGAAGTTGGCAAAGTAATTTTTTATTGCTGGTGCTGTAGAAAACACAGCTAATTTTGTATCTTTGTCTTCAGTTGCTTTCCATTGCGCTAAGTACATTAACCAAACTAAAGTACCACCGATGATACCACCAAGTATTTGACAAATGATGTATCCTGGAACCATACCCCAGCTTAATGCACCGTCCATTGCGAACGCTAATGTAACGGCCGGATTTAAATGCGCACCAGATATTTCACCTGTAGCATAAACGCCCATAGTTACAGCAAGTCCCCAACCTGTGGCAATTACAATCCAATCAGCACCGTTACCATTGCTTCGTTTTAAATTAACGTTGGCAACAACGCCACCCCCAAATAATACTAATATTGCTGTTCCCAATAATTCAGCAAAATATACACTCATAGAGACTCCTCCTAAAAAAAGACAAAGAGATTCCTACAATTATGTCCAGCGTTAATACACTGGTTTAATGACTGTAGAAATCTCCCATCTCTGTTCTAATTATTAACTTGTGTTTATCTTACACCTCTATTGAAAGCGTTGTCAATCCTTTTTTGTAAAAAAATTGCCACAATTTAAAAATCAATAACAGCGCTTTCTTTAATTTCGAATTGCTGAGTATAACAATTTATTTTTGCTGATAAGCCATAAGGCATGCTGTGCTTGGGCTCATTGTGTCCAAATGACAAATTATATAAAATTGGAACGTTTGGATTTTTACTTTTTTTAATAATTTTTAATATTTCATTTTTATACGTTTCATAATATATTTTATTAAATGGTTTACCAAAAACAATGCCTTCAACTTTATCTAACACACCTATTTGTAATAATTGGTTAAACATTTTTGAAAATTCTAAAGGAGATGGTGTATCTTCTGAAGTTTCCAAAAAAAGTATCGCATGATTAAATTGCTCTAATTCCGGAAATATGGAAGTTTCTATCAAACTCACAAACGTTTCTAAGTTACCTCCGATTAAATGGCCACTCACAATATCAGCTCCATTTATAACTTCATAACTTTGGTTATCTCGTTTAGTCCTAGCAACATTTTTATTTTCTACTTTCCATTCTAATCCTGTTGGTCTTGTATAAGGCGTAGGCAATCGTTCGCCAATCGCTGAACTATTGAACCAACATTTTTCAATATCATTAATTGTATAGCTATCCATTTCTATATTCTCCGCAAAATCTGTTAATAAGGCTTGTCCATAAAAACTAACAATACCCATTTTATAAAACATCATGTGGACAGTCGTTGAATCAGAGTAACCCGAGAAAATTTTTGGGTTATCGTAAATTGCTTGAAAATCTACATAAGGTAATATTCTAATGGCATCTTCACCACCAATACAACTTATAATCGCTTTTACATCACTATCTTGTAATGCTTCATTTAAATCAGAAGCACGCAGTTCAGGGTGTTCACGTACATATTTAATACCTTTGAGTGCATTGGGCATGACTTTCACATGCAAACCAAACACGGATTCAAGTCGTTCGATTCCTTGTTTAGTTCGCCATAAAATCGAATCTTCTCCCGCTAAACCAGAAGATAAAGATACAATTGCAACAGTGTCACCTCTTAATAATTTTCTTGGTTTTATCATTAAATCTCCCCTAGGATTTTGATTTATGTAAATTAATACTATTCATTAAAAAATGGTATAAAAAAAGAATTAGCTATAAGCTTTAGAAATGATTATACATTAATAAAATGATTTAATGCGTTTCTAAAATAGCTAATTCTAGTAAGACAATTACATTATAGTCAATGCCATTCAATCTTTATTCTTTATTAGAACGACTGTTAATTTAACTACTTTAGTTGTATTACCATAAATCCCTATCGCTTGTAGTGATATATTTCGCACCATTTTCCACCGCAACATCAACTTCCTCAACATCATTAATCAAACCACCAGCAATCACAGACGTATTTGTCTCTTCATTAATGATTTTTATTGCCTTTGTTGCTATACCAGGCAACACTTCAACAAAGTCAGGTTCAACACGTTTTATAAGCTCAATACTTCTAGTTAGTGCATGACTATCTAGAATAAATACGCGAAAAACAGTAGTCGTATTCAACGCTTTGGCTTTGTTTATAACTTTCGTTTTTGTTGATACGATACCTTTGGGATGATAGTTTTGAATGATAAATTCACAAGCAAATTCATCGTGACTCATACCTCTAATTAAATCGATATGCATATACACTTCTATATTATTCTTCTTCATCAATTCCATAATGCTTTTGATATGACCTATATGCGTATCTAATAATACACATTCTTTATAATCTGTCTGTATCAGTTTTTCTAAATCTTTCATTGAGCGAATAGCCGGTAAAATATATGGCTTCATCCACTAACCTCCTATATAATACGCTTAAATAAGCGTTCTAATTCATAATTTGAAAAATTAATGATTATCGGTCTGCCATGTGGACATGTAAACGGATCTTCTGTTTCTCTCAATTGATTCACTAAATCTGCCATTTCATTATTTTTTAAATAGTGATTTGCTTTAATTGATTTCTTACAACTCATCATAATAGCAGCTTCTTCACGTATTTTTTTAACATTCACTTTTTTATGCTCTAAGACATACTCAATCATATCTTTAATAATTTCTTCCGCTTCAGCAGCAGGAAACCACACTGGATAACTATCAACAATATAATCATTACCACCAAACGGTTCTAAATGCACGCCTACTTTATCTAATTCTTCTACGTGCTGATTGATAATCATCAACTCGTCTTTGGAGAAGTGAAAAGTTAAAGGAATTAATAAATTTTGTATTTCATTAGAGACATCACCTATTTTTTCTCTAAAATATTCGTATTTAATTCGTTCCTGTGCAGCATGTTGATCAATCATAAACATACCGTTCTCATTTTGCGCAATAATATATGTGCCATGAACTTGACCTACAACTTCCATATAAGGTATACGCTGTGATGGGTTACTACTGATACTTCCTTTAATATCTGATGCGTCAGCTACCTCTTCAGAAGGTGCTAATGTATCAGTAATATCTTGTTCTTCCATATCAGTCAACACATCTTTTTGCGCCTTAGCATAATCATAAGTCGATTCTTGCACTGAATAGGAATCGTCTGCAGTGGTATTCGGACTTGAGAGTGTATTATCTAAGGCTTGATTAGATTGATTTGTTTCATTGGGTTGATTATCATCAAGGTCAAAATTCAAATTCGTTGAATGTGTAGCATCTCTTTGCTGTTTGCGTTTCTCAAAATCAATTTTCTGTTGTTCAAATTTATCCAGCACTTTATTTTTCTGCGTCAATTTATTCATATCATTTTGTGGTATTAAAATACGATCTTTAAAAGCTTCTCGTATTTTTTCTACGATTAGTTCAAACAACTGATCTTCTTTAGATAAACGTACCTCTAATTTAGTTGGATGCACATTGACGTCGACCAGTATCGGATCCATTTCAATATTAATATAACAAATTGGAAATCTGCCAATCATTAGCAGTGTATGATAGCCTTCTAAAATTGCTTTGTTTATTAAAAAGTTTTTGATATATCTACCATTAATAAAAATAGATATATAATGTTTATTACTTCGGGAATGTTCTGGTTTAGCAACATAGCCTTCTAAGCGATAGTCACTTGTTTCACCCGTAATGTGTACTAAATCTTTAGCCACTTTCATCCCATATATTTCTGCCATAACTTCATTTGTACGTCCTGAACCATTTGTTTTTAGAATCGTTCTGCCATCCGAAATAAGTGAAATACGGATATCTGGATGACTCATCGCCATACGATTTACGATATCTGTAATTTTACCTAATTCAGTATATAAACTTTTAATATATTTTAAGCGCGCTGGTGTATTATAAAATAATGATTCAACTAATATATCAGTACCTTGTTTCGCCTTTGCAGGTTTTTGATTAAGAATTTCACCATTTTCCACATAAATCTCTTGGCCTTCTTGATTATCTGTACATGTTTTCAGTGTCACTTTGGAAACAGAAGAGATACTTGCTAATGCTTCTCCACGGAATCCAAGTGTGCGAATATGAAACAAGTCATCGTCTGCATCTAGTTTACTTGTTGCATGTCGATGAAAGACGAGACCTAAATCTTCTATATGAATACCCGTACCATTGTCAACGACACGAATAGATGCTACGCCAGATTGTTCAACTTCGATATTGATTTCAGTCGCTTGGGCGTCAATGGCATTTTCTAATAACTCTTTGACTACTGAACCTGGACGTTCAACAACTTCCCCAGCAGCAATCTTATTCGCTAATGATGTTTGCAACTCTTTAATCTTACCCATTTGACTTCACCTCTATTTCAATTGTTTTTGTAATTCACTTAATTTAATTAATGCTTCTATCGGTGTCATATTAGATAAATTCAACGTCTTAATTTCATTTTCTATTTCAGATTGCTCGACCGGCGCATCAAATAGTTCAAATGCTGTTTGTTCAAATTGATTTCTTTTGTCATCCTGTTTTGCATATTCCGATTGCTCAGGATATGTTGCAACTGGTTCTTCTACATTTGAGTATTGCGCATCTTGAATACTTGAGTCTACTTCAAGTTTGTTAACTACGACTTGGTTTTCTTGTTTGTCAGTCTGTTCAAACGCATCTAATATGACTTGCGCACGTGAAATTACTTCGTCAGGTAAATGTGCTAATTTAGCTACTTGAATACCATAACTATCATCTACTGCGCCATCTTTAACCTTGTGCAAGAAGATAAGTTCACCTTTGTATTCGTTTGCTGCTACATGCACATTTTTCAAACAAGATAAAGACTGATCTAATGTTGTTAACTCATGATAATGCGTAGAAAATAGTGTCTTAGCATGAGACGTATTCGCAACGTATTCTATCATTGATTGTGCAAGTGCTAATCCATCGTAGGTCGAAGTACCTCTTCCAATTTCATCAAAAATAATCAAACTATTTTCTGTCGCATGTGCGAGTGCTTTCTGCGCTTCTAACATTTCAACCATAAATGTACTTTTACCTGATACAAGATCATCTGCGGCGCCTATTCTTGTAAATATCTGGTCAAAGACTGGGAGCGTTGCCGATTCACAAGGGACGTATGCTCCCATTTGAGCCATGATACTAATTATGGCTACTTGACGCATATATGTGGATTTACCAGACATATTAGGCCCAGTTATTAAATAGACAAATGTATCTTGATCTAATTCACAATCATTTGGCACATAATCATTATGGTCCATCACGCGTTCGACAACTGGATGACGCGAATTGATTAATTGTAGTGTTTTGTCTTCGCTAAAAGTTGGACGTGCATAGTTATATTTTTGCGCAATTTCTGCAAAACTTTGTAAACAATCAAGTTCTGATATAACTTTTGCTTGTTTTTGTAAACGTTCTGTATAGGTTTTAATTTTTTCTCTTAGTTGAACAAACAATTGATATTCTAATTCGATTGCTTTATCTTCAGCACCAAGAATGATGTCTTCTTTTTCTTTCAATTCATCTGTGATAAAACGTTCTGCATTAGATAACGTTTGCTTACGATGATATCCAAATGCTGTTGGGTCGAAACCTTGTAAGTTCGCTCTAGTAATTTCAATAAAGTAACCAAACACTTTATTAAAACTAATCTTTAACGATTTAATGCCAGTACGTTGACGTTCTTTTGCCTGTAATTCAGCTAGCCATGACTTTCCATTTTTAGATGCCTCTAAATACTCGTCTAACTCACTATTAAAACCAGTTTTAAAAAGGCCACCTTCTTTTACAGAGATTGGTGGTTCTTCTTTTAAACTTTCTTCTAGTAAGCCAAGTAATTCTTCTAAAGGCTCTAGCGCTTTAAATTGTGCAGTCATCTGTTCATCAAAATCATTAAGTAGATTTTTAATATTAGGGATTTCTGAAATAGAATGTTTCAACTGAATTAAATCACGTGCATTGACGTTACCATAACTTACACGGCCTACTAAGCGTTCAATATCATAAACTTGATTCAAATGATTTCTTAATGTGTCTCTTTCAATGAAATGATTAAGAAACTGTTCTACTGTATCTAAACGAGATTCTATATGTGCTTTATGGATAAGTGGTCTATCAATCCACTGTTTTAATCGTCTGGCACCCATTGGCGTCTTAGTCTCATCCATTAACCAGAGCAATGTTCCTTTTTTAGTTTTTAAACGAATACTTTCTGTTAATTCTAAATTTCGTTTAGCGTAAAAATCCATTTTCATAAAGTCTACCGCTTCATATTTAACAACTGCTTCAATATGGGATAAATCTCTTTTCTGTGTGTGATATATATAATCTAACAACAATTGTGTCGCATTAAACAAGTTGTGTTCTTTCATAGTATTTACATTATATTGTGCATCTGAAATTTCCGATAATACCGTTATCGTTTCAGTTGTTAAACTGATTTGTCGTTTTAAATCATCATCAATATTCTCGTTTACGACGATTTCATTAGGATTAATAGTTGTAATTTCATTCATTAGCGTCGCTTCATCTTCGAAATGTGTAACTTTCAACTCTCCAGTTGAAACATCACAATAACTTAATGCATAAGCGACACTATCTTTCACAAAACTCAATATATAGTTGTTTTGTTTTTCATCAACGCCACCTTTATCCATTACCGTTCCAGGAGTAACAATTCTAACAACTTCGCGACGAACCATACCTTTAGTCTGTCTTGGATCTTCCATTTGCTCACATATAGCTACTTTATATCCATTGCTAATCAATGTTTCAATATAGCCATCTGCTGAATGATAAGGTACACCACACATCGGTATTGGGTTCGTTTTTTTGGCATCCCTTTTCGTCAAAGTGATTTCTAATACTCTTGACGCCTCTTTCGCATCATCAAAAAACATTTCATAAAAATCGCCCAATCTAAAAAATAATAGACAATCTTGATATTGTGATTTTATTTTTAAATACTGTTGCATCATAGGAGTTTGGTTAGTCATTTTGATATTTCACAATCCTTCTATTAGTTTCTTACTTTTAAATTATCAATTTGGATTATACTTAATTTTGAATATGTAAGTTGCATTATATCAATGTTTTTACATTTATCTATTTAGTAAAAATTAGCATTTATGTTATCGCTATCCATTTAATTTTCTTTAACTTAATTAGTTAATTTAACTCTTAAATTTTAACATAACTTTAGATATTACGCCTATTTATTCAATCATAGCGTTAAAGCTTAATTATTATCAAACGCTTTTATAAGCGTTTTTAGAAAAACCTTAATTTTAAGTATTCAAACTGTATTGATGCGTATATGTTATATGTATATTGTTCTATGCAAATGTAATGATAAAGCCACACGAACAAAACCCTCACTACTGGCACAGTGAGGGGTTTTGTATTTATACTACAAATCTTAATAATCATATTGCAACATCGTATAGTATAAAAATACTAAATAAATTAAATTGCGCTGCATTTTATAACAATCAATTTACATATAATTATTTATGCTTTAATTCTTCATTTGCGGCATTGATAAAGTCATGTACTGTCGCTATATCCATATCGAGCATTATAAGTGAACGTAATGGTAAATTTTCAAAAAGTGGCGCAAGTTCTGGATCTTCTGTTACCTTACCTATGAGTTCGTCTAATTGATATTGTTTCAGTGATTGTTTGATTTCATTTTTTCTTAACACTAATTCATATACATAAGTATCTTCATGAATCCAATACGATTTTGTTTGATTAGTTATATCTAAAGTAATTGATTGCTCTAATCTGATATCTTCAACTGAAGAACCTACATATACTACGTACTCTCCATCATCTATTTGCCATTGTCTCGTATTATTATTAAACCAGCGCAAAGCTTTATAAGGTATATCAAACGTAATTATTTTTGATTCGTTTGCATCTAAAGCAATACGTTCAAAATCTCTAAGTTCTTTGAGTGGCATATCTATATCACTTGCACGATTTCCAATATAAACTTGTATAACTTCTTCCCCAAATATTTTCCCAGTATTTTTGATATCCAGATTAATTTTCAAGCTATTTTCTTGAGGAGCAATTTTGATATTAGAATACTCAAAGGTTGTATAACTTAAACCATGGCCAAATGGAAATTGCGTTTTGATATGTTTTGTATCATAATATCTATAACCTACATATATGCCTTCTCTGTAATCTTCTTCTACTTTACTTTGATTAAATGTTAAATACGAGGGAACGTCTTCAAGTCGTTTTGGAACAGTTTCTGTTAATTTACCTGCTGGATTTTGTTTACCAGTTAAGACATCTTTGATTGCTTCTCCTACTGCTTCACCTGATAAATAGGTTTCAACAATAGATTTCACTTTATGTGCCCAAGGCATAAGTACTGTCCCACCATTTTGTAAAACAACAGTTACATTTTGATTCTCTCTCGTTACTGCATCTAATAATGTTAATTGATTGTCTGGTAATGCTAAAGCATTTTTATCGAATCCTTCAGTTTCATAACTTTCAGGATAGCCTAAAAATAATATTACTTGGTCGTTTTGTTGCGCTACTTTTACTGCTTCTTGTTGAAGCTTTTGATCTACTTCATGATTACTAATGTAATAACCCTGAGCATATTCAACTTGATGTTTATTAAAAGCTTCCAATGGCGTTACAATGTTATATGGATTAACTTTAGAAGAACCGCCACCTTGAATTCTTGGTTTAGCTGCAAGTTCACCAATCAAGCCTAATGATGATGAATTTATTGGTAGGTTATTGTTTTCATTTTTTAATAAAATAATACTTTTATTTGCTAGTACTCTTGAGAAATCATGGTAACTCGCTTTGTCATAAGACTGCGCTTCATCTTTGATTTGATGTTGTTTAATTAACGTTAAAACACGATCCACTGAGATATCTAGTATATGCTCGTCCAATTCGCCTTTTTTTACAGCATTTGTTACTTCAGTCAATGTGCTTTGTCCCTTACCAGGCATTTCTAAATTCAGCCCTGCTTTTAATGAATTGGAACGATGTTTTATCGCCGACCAGTCAGAGACAACGACACCTTGATATCCCCATTCATTTCTCAGCACATCTGTAAGTAGCCATTTATTCTCAGAAACAGGAACATGGTTAATAGCATTATAAGAACTCATAATCGTAGCTGGTTGAGCATATTTTACAACTGTTTCAAATGCACTAAGATAAATTTCTCTCAGTGTTCGTTCATCTATATTAGAAGAATTGGTAAATCGTTGATTCTCTCTATTATTAGCGGCAAAGTGTTTTACACTTGATCCAATACCCTGAGACTGTAAACCATTAATATAAGCTGTTGCAAGCTTACCAGCTACTAAAGGATCTTCAGACATGTATTCAAAATTCCTACCAGCCAAAGGGTTTCTTTTAATATTTATACCAGGACCTAACAACACATTAACTTTTTCACTTTTTGCTATTTGTCCTAAATATTCACCATATTGACGTAGCAAATTTTTATCAAATGAACTAGCAATTAGTGCTAAACTTGGAAAACTAATAGTTTTTATGCTTTGATTTAAGCCTAAAGCATCAGCTCCCTCTTCTTGCTTTCTTACCCCAGAAGGACCATCAGTTAGTAGTAGTGCATTTAATCCTTTATCTTCTAGGTCATGCGTATACCAAAATGCATGGCCAGTTACAATTTTAATTTTTTCTTCTAACGATAAATTTTTAATTATTTCATTGTTTTTCATAAGACATTTCTCCCTTAAAATAAGTATTACGAAATTTGTGTCGCTCCAAATGAATTTTTTACTTGTCAAAATTTTCTTGTTTAGTTTGTAATAAAATGAATAGTTTCTTCAAGTGCATCATCAGCTTCAGGTGAATATCCAAGATCATTTATGAATGCGTGATAAGCATTTTCATATAATAGGCATGATACTTTATGCCCAGATTTTTCTAATAACTCAGCGTATTCTATACCATCACTTTTTAGCCCATCATTTTCAGCTACCATAATTAAAGTATTAGGCATTTCAGTTGGTATATTTGCTCTTAATGGTGATACATAAGGTAAGTGTTTGTCCTTTTTGTTCTTTAAATATAAACGCTGACATACGAAAATTAATTTTTTCATGCCTTGAAAAGCTGCACCTTGTTGTTTATAACTGGGTTTGTCTAAAGAAACTAAATCTGTCAAAGGATAATATAAAATTTGGTTGTGGATTTTAATCTGTTCTTTTGCTAATTTTAATATTAATGCCGCTGCTAAATTACCACCTGCACTATCCCCGGCTATGCTAATTTGAGTTGTATCAATATCAAAATCACTCGCGTATTTCAATAAATAGTTTAAGCCCTTATAGCAATCGTTTAACCCTTCTGGATATTTAGCTTCAGGTGATAAGGTATAATCTACACTCGCAATAACGTAACCTGTTCTGTCAGCAAGTGCTCTCATGAAATTATCATTTACATAGGAAGAACCACCAATAAATGCACCACCATGAATAAAATAAAGTAGCGGTTTCTTGCCATCCGCGTTGCTATCATTTCGATATATATTTAATGAAATTAAATTTTTCCAACCGTAAATTTTGTACGTTTCTTTATAAATTGGTTGACTGTAATTTAATAGTTTTTGATCTTGATTTTCCATAGCTTTTCTAAAAGTTTTAAGATTGAATCTAATCAAATATTCTAATACAGGCCCAGGAAGTTTAGTTAATAACTTCATACTATTTATAGCATTTTCTTTTTTATCTTCACTTAATTTTTTTCTTACTATATCCACAGTAGCGTCACTCCTTTTATTTACAAACAGCGTAATAAATAAATCTTTTCTTATATCTCTTATTCTATTCTTTTCCCAAAAGATTTAATTGCACTTTTTCCATAAAAATAGTATATTTTCTATCAATAAGGGAGGAAGCTTTATGAACTATGAAAAAAAAGATGAACTTGATTATATTTGTAAAATGCTACAAGAAAATACTGGTATGAATATTTCAATAAGCAAGGCAAATATCACTATTAAAGAATTTAAGTTTGTAAATCGGGAAAACCCTTTTCTTCCCACAGATGGACTTTATCAAGAACTATTTACTGAAAATGAATCTATTTTTGAAATACCCTTCATCAGATCACTTAATGATATAGAATGTTTTTTATGTTTACGAACAACATACTTTGACTTAACTATAGGGCCTTGTGTGTTAGAAGAAGTGACTAACAGTCTTTTTTATGATTATATAAAGCGTTATAAAGTGCCACTTTATTTAAAAAAGAATTTAAGAATTTATTTTAACTCTATCCCTATCTATAAAAAAAATGACCTCATTAATATGGGGCAACTGGTTTATTTTCTGTTATTTAACAAACAACTATCTCCATTAGCTATTAAAGAACAATCACTTAATACGTTAATTTTAGAAAATGATATTGATTTCGAGCTTTCAATTAAACGTCTTAATGAACAATTACATCATGATATTTTATTAGAAAATAAATTTAATGAATATATAAAACAAGGAGATATTGATAGTATAAAAAAGATTTTTAAAAATACAATTGATTTAGAAAAAGTTGGGGTAGTTATGCCTGATAATCTTACTCGTAATGATAAAAATTTAGCTATTTCTGCAGTAGCCATAGCGAGTAGATCAGCAATCGAAGGTGGATTACACTATGAAGTAGCTTACTCAATGAGTGATATACTCATCCAAAAGATAGAGGTAGAAAAGGAAATTGACTTATTAAAATCAGTAGAATATATATTTATAGAATTTGCTAATCAAGTAAAAAAATTAAACAGTGATAAATATTCACAGCCCATTAATTTAGTGCAACAATATATTTATAACCATTTATATCAACTTTTAACTTTAGATATATTAGCAAAGCATGTAAATTTAAGTTCAAAATATTTATCTCATTTATTCAAGAAAGAAGTTGGTATTACGATAAGTGCCTATATTACAGAGAAAAAACTAGAAGAAGCTAAATTATGGCTAGATAACTCAAGTTTATCCATTTCTGAAATAGCTCATCAGCTCAGCTTTTCAGATCAAAGCTACTTTATTAAAGTTTTCAAACGTTCTATTGGACTAACTCCAAAACAATACCGTTTAAAAAATTATAAAACATAAAATACTTTTAATGTTATCAAGATTGTAAAAGTAAAGTAGTCATAAGTCTTTATTCATAAAAACGAGACCAAGTCTCTATAAGTAATCAAGAATATTAGCATGTCATAACTTGTTTCGTTATCCATCCAAAAACTTCATGATTAATTATTTGAGTCTTAATCTCGTATCGTAAATCTTATATAGCTTATAAGAAGCGTTTTAATATACCTTTTCTTTTCAATATCATTAATAATATATAACTGATGATAGCACCAATAATGCTTGAAACGATAAATGCTAACATTAATGGTTTAATAGCAAAGTTAGAAAAGCCAAGTATCCAGGCTAATGGAATACAAATTATACTACCAATAATACCTGTCCCTATCACTTCCCCTACCGCAGCCATAAAGATATGCTTACGGTAATGGTAAAAACCACTTGCGAGTAGTACACCTACCATACTTCCAGGAAAGGCGAAGAAGCTACCAGTACCAAAAATCATACGTAATACAGAAGAAATAAATGCTTGAGCTAGTCCAAACCAAGGGCCAACAAACACGGCACATAGTACATTAATTAAATGTTGAATAGGTGCTGCTTTAATCGGGCCTAACGGAATGACAATAATACTACTCAACACTACATTGATAGCGATGAATATTGCGGTTAATGTTAACCTTTTCGTCTTAATTGACTTCATTCGGTTCATTCCTTTCCTGAAAGTACATTACATGCTAGTCCTCATTTTGCTCATGTTGATTCAAACGATCAGACATTGTACTTATCATCATTTGTAATAAATCGTTGGCTTCAGTTTGCGATTCTCTGAATTCTTCCACTATAGGTAGCACATTAATATCTTGCTCAATACCTTGTATTTTACCTTCAGATTGTTTTAAAGCTTCTGTTTTGCCGTAATTTTGTAAATTTACGGATTGCTTTTGTGTTTTTTTTAAATCTTTCATGCGTTGTTCAATATTTTTATTGTAATGAATTTGTTGTTCCACAGTGTGATAATCTTTAACTGTATCCAATGATTTGATTCGTTCACTAATGCGATTTGCTTCAGCTAATATGTCATCTTTTTCATACATTATTGAGTCACCACTGCTTTTTCACTCGCACGTAAAAATGTACCGTTTAATGAAAATTGCTTCGCTTCGTCAACTTGTACATCAACAATTCTGCCTATCATTTCTTTAGGCGCTTTGAAGTTAACAAGTTTATTTTTAGAAGTATAACCCGCTAACACAGCATTATCCTTCTTACTGGCACCTTCACACAATACTTGGATTACTTTGCCTTCATATTGCTTCATAGCTTGTTCTGAATAATAAGCCACTTTTTTATTTAATTGTTGTAATCTATCTTTCTTCACCTCTAAAGGCACATTATCTTTCATCTTCGCTGCTGGTGTACCATCTCTTTGTGAATAAATATAAGTATACGCATGTTCAAATTCAACTTCGTCATACAATGTTAAAGTTTCTTCAAATTGTGCTTCAGTTTCATTTGGATAACCTACGATAATATCTGTAGTCAATGCCACGTTAGGTATCTTCATTTTAATTCTATTTACTAAATCTAAATAGCTTTCACGTGTATATTTACGTCCCATAATTTTTAATACTGCGTTGTTACCTGATTGAACTGGTAAATGTACGTGAGGTACAATATTGCCCCCGTTCGCAATAACTTCAATCATACGATCCGTAAAGTCCCAAGGATGACTTGTAGTAAATCTCACTCTTGGTATATCAATTTGTGTAATATCTTCTAATAAATCACCCAAACCATATTCTAAGCCCTCTATATCTTTACCATAAGCATTAACGTTTTGACCCAGCAACGTAATTTCTTGATAACCTTGGCGCGCTAAATCTCTCACTTCAGCAATGATATCTTCTGGACGTCTACTACGCTCTTTACCTCTTGTAAAAGGCACAATACAATATGTACAGAATTTATCACAGCCATACATAATATTTACCCAAGCTTTAATATTACCTTTTCTTACTTTAGGAAGGTTTTCAATAACGTCACCTTCTTTTGACCATACTTCTACTACCATCGCTTTTGATAAATAAGCTTCTTCTAAAATTTCTGGTAAACGATGAATATTATGTGTTCCGAAAATAATATCAACGTTCTGGTATGATTTAAGAATTTTGTTAACAACTGATTCTTCTTGTGACATACAACCACATACACCGATAATTGTTTCTGGCTTTTCTCGTTTTAAGTGTTTTAAATTACCAATTTCACTAAACACTTTACTCTCTGCATTTTCACGTATTGCACATGTGTTAATTAAAATCACATCAGCATGATTAATATCTTCTGTAGCAGTATAACCTAAAGCGCCTAAAATACCAGCCATGACTTCTGTATCATGCGCGTTCATTTGACAACCATATGTTTTAATTAAGAAGGTCTTCCCTTGACCCATATTGCGGAATTTTTCATCTATGTGGAAATCACGGTTATAGTTCACTTCTTCTTTACCACGTTTACGTGCTTCCTTTAAACTTGGTGGTTGATAGACATGCTCAAAATACTTGCTATAATCTTTAGTCTTCTTATCTCGTTCGGCTAAAATATCTATAGAAGTACTTTTTCTTTGCTCTTCATTCACTCTACAAAATCCTTTCTATATCATATAAACTATGAACACATGTTTTAAAATATGTTTTATTTTTTGGTATTTCAACCTAGTCGTTCAAAGTTCTATAACTTTATCCATAATCATTACTTCATTATATTAAATTTAGCCCCAAAGTGCAAAAGTCTTTCCCAATAAGCAAAAACGATTCAACATCTTGATATGTTGAATCGTTTTTCTTTATTATATATTTTTTAAATTTCGTCATATTTTCCAGTAAGTGTCTCGATTGTAATGCCTTCAGGAACATGATAAAACTTAACCTGACTAATCGTACTCGGTATCTCCAATTCAACCATACGCTCATTTAACTTTTGAATCAAGATCAAACATTCATTCATCTCACCTTGTACTGTTGTTTCTAAAGCTCCAACTCTATAAGCCAAACCAGAATCATCAATTATTTTTATCGCTTCATCAACATAAGGTATAACATCTTCACCATTAGCAGTTTTCGGAATAATTTGGACACTCATTAACGTATCATGCATATCACTTCAGCCCCTTATATGTTTTATTTATCTTTTAGTTTATCAAATAAGATGTTCAAGGCATAGATATAAAGCGTTAATCATTTATACCATAAGATATATTTTAAAAATCTTCATTGATTTGTGTCATCATTATCATTTTAGCAACCATACCGCCATTGGCCGCTGCATCTATAATTTGGCCAGCGAAATTATCTTTCGTTTCTCCTGCAATATAAAAATGCTTAATTGAAGTTTCACCAAATGCATTGACTTCAAATTTTTCATTTTCATCACGCTCTAAACTCAAATTTTTCAAGAAATCAAAATGAGTATCCCATTGCATTTGGCTAAATCCCCCTTCAACTTCAACTTTTTCATCATTTGCTAATGTAATATGAGTCAACTGACCATTTTCACCATTTAAATCAGCAATGAAATCGGTATATATATCAATGTTTTTAGCTTTAAGCCATGCTTTATCTTCGGTTGTAACACTTTCACCGTTTGTAAAAACGATAAGATTTTTTGAAAAGTTACTTAATAATTTAACCATATGTGGCATCATCTCAACTGTATAAATGATAGCCAATTTACGGTGACGCATTTCATAGCCATCACACCACGGACAATAAAATATTGATTGTCCATAAAATTCATTGAAACTAGGTATGTCTGGTCCTCGTTCTCTTAAACCTGTTGCGAGTAACACTTGTCTTGCTGTAAATGATTGTCCTGGGGTAAAAACTTCAAATCCGTCATCGTTTTCCTTAATATCTAAAACACGTTCTGCTAAAAATGATACATCTTTGTATTTAGCAATATCTTGTTTTGCTTTTTGTTTGAATTCAGCTGGTGAAATACCATCTTGCGTTAAATAACCATGTGATTCTGATGTCACTCGATTTCGTGGTTTATCCTCATCAATAACCAATGTATGCATCATGCCTCTTCCAAAATTCAATGCTGCGCTTAAGCCAGCAGGACCGCCACCAATAACTATGATTTCGTAATCCATTTGCTCCACTCCTTTACACCTTTTAAAGACTCTTAATATCTATAATTGATTGGATAATATAAGGACTTAGTATTAAGCTAAGTCCTTTAATTTTTTTTGTTCTAAATTATTTATTAAACTACGTTCCGCTTCATCCATGATTTGTTTAATAGAACAACCTTCACCATGGTTAAAACTATCTTCTAGTAAGCTTTGTTTGCCATCAATCGTTACAATAATTTCATATATTGAAACCTCTTGCCATCCATTTTTTAATTGATAGCCGCCTTTGGCACCACTATTTGCTGAAATTATCCCAGCTTTTACAAGTCGTGTTAAAATTTTAGATAAATAAGTAGTAGAAACTTTCAATGCAGCTGCTAAGTCTTGTACTGGTATTCTTTTTGAATCACCGTTACTTTTTATCATAAATAATAAAGCGTGTAATGCATAATCTGTTGCCTTAGAACATTTCATTTGTTTATCAACTTCCTATTAAAGATATCATATATCTATAATATCTTATTATGTTTTGTTTTGCAAATATTAATTATAATGTTGGTTAGAATGACATCATAAATGGTTAATTGGGCTCATGTTGATAATGGTTTACAGCGTCAATAATTGCTTGCGTAAAATTAGTCATTAATGGAGACCAATTATCTCGATTTTCCCTATCATAAAGATTATATCTTTTGTTAATAAAGAAATTTTTTCTTAGACGCGCAGTTAATTCTAGCTGAACGCCAGCTTTGTGTTGACAACAATTAACAAAATTATCATCGTGAAGTCCAGAAATATGAGCTGGCGCATCTTTAACGATGATATTAATTTCAGATAAATATTGCTTAATATAATTTATCAGTGCTTGATCTCTTCCACCAATATATACTTCTGGTTTATCACCCATACAACCGTGAACAGAAATCGCATGTCTATTGTCATTGATCATTTGTAAAAGTTTGGGCTCATCGAAATGTCTTGATGTCACATGTAGTTCGTGATTTTTATTGTGGCGTACCCCTTTAAAAGTATAAAAATCATAGTTACCGCGTTCGCTTATAGATTGAGCAAGTTCAGTTGTTCCACGTTCAATCGCCCCACCATGGACTGCCGTAATAATCATTGGCTGAGCTGTTTGCCGCGTATGAATTTCCCAATCTTCACCTTCCCTTGTATGTAACATAAGTTCAGTCATTGAATTAAATTGGTCTATCATCGTATTCCCTCCAAAGTATAAAGCCCTATTTAGTTTCTATAATACTATAAATCAGAATATGTTATTCCTTCATTTACTAAAAAAGCTGATACTATACGGTGTTGGATGTGTCTCAATCCATCTCCGTACGTAATCAGCTTATATGCTATCATTTAATTATTTTTACTATATTAGTATTATCTATACTTCCAATTTAAACAAATTGTTTTGTTAATTCATTGAATTGCGTTTCATCAATATGAATATCTCTTTTAGCTAATGGCGTATCTTCCATTTCTTCAATTTGAGATTCATATGAAGGTGTTTCAGTATCTTGATAAACAATGCCTTTAATTAGCGAATCATACTCTAAAACTTTTTGTGTTGCTTTACTTTTATCTGTAACATCAAAACCTTCTATATCTTCAATGCTTGTAAGGTTTTCTTTAAACCAATCATAAGTATTCACTTTATTATATGTGACACATGGTGAAAAGACGTTCACAAATGAAAAACCGTCGTGGTTAATAGCATCTTCAAGCATTTTTGTAAGTCCTTTTATATCACTTGAGAAACCTTGTGCTACAAATGTTGCCCCAGAAGATAACGCGAGCTCTAATGGTTTAACATTTTGCTCGATATTTCCTTTTGGTGTTGATTTTGTAACAAAACCTGGCGCTGATGAAGGTGATGTTTGACCTTTAGTCAGTCCATAAATTTGGTTATCCATTACAATATATGTCATGTTCATATTTCTACGCAATGCATGAACGGTATGGCCCATACCTATTGCATAACCGTCACCATCTCCTCCGGAAGCAATAACAGTCAAGTCTTTGTTCGCCATTTTCACGCCTTGTGCTAATGGCAATGAACGACCATGTATACCATGTACACCATAAGAATTCACATAGCCAGATAAACGACCTGAACAGCCGATACCAGTAATGATTGCTACTTCTTCAGGTTCCAAACCAATATTGGCTGCTGCTTTTTGAATCGCTGCTTGGACTGAAAAATCTCCACAACCTGGGCACCAATTGGGCTTAACATTATTTCTAAAATCTTTAAACGTTGCCATTTATACCAGCTCCTTTAAATCTTTGGCAATCTCAAGTCCTTTTGTTTCAATTTCATGTGGCAAGAATGGCGTACCATCGTATTTTGTTTGGTTCACTAATTTATCACCTAATGTAACATTCATTTTCAAGATGCTTGCAAGTTGTCCTTGGTAATTGTGTTCTACTACTACAACTTTTGATGCTTTATCAATGGCTTTTTGAAGTGTTTCTTTAGGAAAAGGATGCAATTGTCTAATTTGTAAATGATTTACTTTTAAGCCTTGTGCTTCTAGTCTATCTTTACCTTCTTGAATTGCGCCTTTAGTAGAAATGAAACCTAAATATAAGATGTCTGCTTCATCATGTTGTTCATCTGCCTCTACTGGGTCTTTAATCAGTAAATGCTCAGTTTTACGCATACGTTTATCCATTTGTTGTTGTCTATTATCTGCCGCTTCACTCGTCTTACCTTCTTCGTTATGCTCTACACCTGTTACATGGTGTATACCGCCTTTAACACCTGGAATAGGTCTAGGTGATACGCCATTCTCAGTCAATGCATAACGTTTGAAATACGCTTTGTCATCTTCTTCTCGTTCTATATCAGATTGGATTGTTTCGCCACGGTTAATTTCTATTTTGTTATAATCTAATTTTTCAACAGTTTGTTTGCCTAATGACAATTGTAAATCACTTAAAATAATCACTGGACACTGATACATTTCTGCTAAATTAAATGCTTCAATTGTTAGATAAAATGCATCTGCTGCATCTGTAGGTGCAACTACGATTTTAGGAATATCCCCATGTGTACCGTAAATCATCTGCATTAAATCAGATTGTTCTTGCTTGGTAGGCAATCCTGTAGAAGGCCCGCCACGTTGAGTATTAATCACTACAAATGGTGTTTCTGTCATACCGGATAGACCAATCGCTTCCATCATTAATGAAAGTCCAGGTCCAGCACTAGCTGTAAAAGCACGTACGCCAGCATAATTTGATCCAATAGCCATGTTTGCCGCAGCAATTTCATCTTCAGTTTGTACAACTGTGCCGCCTACTTTTGGTAGATTATCAATCATATACTCCATAATTTCTGAAGCAGGCGTAATAGGATATGCTGCCATAAATCTTGATCCAGCTGATAAAGCGCCTAAGCCGATTGCATCATTACCAATCATATATAGATGTGGTGTTCCATCTGTTTCTTCTAAAACAAAGTCACCTTCAACATCATTAAGTTGCTCCATCATTAAACGATAACCTTCATTTAATGCCTCTATATTCATTTCGACAACTTTCTCGCCTTTTCTAGTAAACATATTAGTAATAAGCGTTTCAAAAGCTGAAATATCTAATTTCATTACTGCACATGTAGCACCAATAGCAACCATATTTTTCATTAAGGCAGTGCCTAATTCTTTTGCTGTTGCCGTAAATGGTAAAACTATGAGTTGCGCACGACAACCTTCAGGTTTTTCTGGTTTTGCCTTGCTGTCTGCAATAATAATACTATCTGTTCTCATTTCATGATGGTTAACTTCTATTGTTTCTTGATCAAAAGCGATTAATATATCTAAATCATCACTTATCGCATGTACAGGTGATGTTGAGACTCTTATTTTATTATTCGTATGTCCGCCCATTATTCTACTTGAAAAATGACGATATCCATATAAATAGTATCCTTTACGGTTCATCGCAGTAGCAAAGATTTCCCCCGTTGATTCAATACCTTCACCTTGCTGGCCGCCAACTTTCCATGATACTTGTGATTTCATACCATCTTGCCTCCTAATGGTTATAATAATTCATAATCAATCATATCAAAATAAACCACCCTATTACTATGTAAAGAGTGGTTTATTTTAAAATTCATACTAACGGACGATAATTAAAATGGATGATCATCGTTGATAAGTACGCGTTCAATATGCGTTGCTTTACCATCTTTATTAATATCTATTATAACACCAGACAAGACACTACGTCCTTCATCCGGCACTACATGTCTTTGTGGTAAGCTAGTAATAAAGCGTGTGATTACTTCTCCTCTATTGATTCCAAGTATACCATCGTAAAATCCAGTCATACCTACATCTGTAATATAACCTGTACCACCTGGCAATATTCTTTCATCAGAAGTTTGAATATGTGTATGTGTACCTACTACAGCACTCACTCTATTATCTAAATACCAACCCATTGCATTTTTTTCAGAAGTTGTTTCCGCATGAAAATCTACAAATATATAATCTGTCTCTTTTTGTGCTTCAGCAATTAATTCATCTGCTTTTTTGAATGGATCATCTATGTCTTGCATAAATGCACGACCTTGTAGGTTGATAATCGCCAATTTAAGATCGTTGATTTGAATAATGCGCATACCTACACCTGGCGCTTCATCTGGAAAATTTGCTGGTCGAACCATACGCTTAGCACTTTCTATAAAATCATAAATTTGACGTTGTCCGTAAGTATGGTTCCCCATAGTCATGAAATCTACGCCTTCTCTTAATAATTCTTTATATATCTTTTCAGTTAATCCTTTACCATGTGCGGCATTTTCCGCATTTACGATTGTAACTGTAGGACGATGCGTTTGTTTAAGCTTAGGCAAGTACGTGTTAATTGCTTCTCTACCTACTTTACCTACGATATCTCCAATAAATAATATTCTCATTTACTTGTTCATCCTCTCTTAATGCTAGTTTAATGTAAATGATTTACATTGAAAAGGCTCTTTAGTAAATATTCCTTTAATTTTTAAGTTTTATATTTTGTAATGGGGGTATAATTCATTATAGTAATTATTTTAATCCACAATATAGGAGTTGGAAGTAATACATGTCAATTAATATCGATCCACAACATTTTGCTGATCTAGTTGTTACAGCAAACCCATCAAAAAGTGAAGATGCAGAAGATATAGCAAAAGATAGTCTAGAGCTATATATCAATGCTTACCGTTTAGCAGAAAGATATGCAAATATCGCTACAAATTGCTATGACACAGCTGAAATTATCAAAGAAGTTAAAGTTGCAGATTTGGAATTAAACAAATAAACATATAAATTGCTTAGTATAATGAAGTTTACTTCAATATATCGATAAGGAGTCTTTTAACTTTATAGTTAAAGGCTCTTTTTTGTTATTTGAGACTTTGAAGTTCTTTTACTATTTAAATAACATCATAAAACGGTAAATGATACGAATCATCAAAAAACTGCCAACAAGTCCTATGACTTTGTTGGCAGTCTCTAGTTAGACATTCAATGACTAACATTTATTTTGCATATTCAATTGCTCTAGTCTCACGAACAACTGTCACTTTTATATGACCAGGATATTGAAGTTCGTCTTCAATTTGGCTTTTTATATCTCTTGCTAAGCGATGTGATTTTAAGTCGTCGATAGTATCTGGTGATACAATAACTCGAATTTCTCTACCTGCTTGAATTGCAAACGCCTTTTCGACACCATCATAATTTTCAGATAGTGTTTCTAATCTTTCCAATCTTCTAATATAATTTTCTAAAGTCTCTTTACGAGCACCTGGTCTCGCAGCTGATAATGCATCTGCTGCTGCTACCAATATAGAAATAATTGAAGTTGGTTCAACATCACCATGGTGGGAATGAATTGCGTTAATTACTGTATCATTTTCAGCATATTTTTTTGCTAATTCTACACCTATTTCAACATGGCTACCTTCAACTTCATGATCGATTGCTTTACCAACATCATGAAGTAGACCAGCACGTTTAGCTAATGTAACATCTTCACCTAATTCAGCCGCTAACATACCACTTAAGTGTGCAACTTCGATAGAATGTTTCAATACATTTTGTCCATAGCTTGTACGATATTGTAAACGACCTAAGATTTTAACTAAATCTGGATGCATATTATGCACATTTATTTCAAATGTAGCTTGTTCCCCTGCATCTCGAATAATATCGTCTACTTCTTTACGAGCTTTGTCTACCATATCTTCTATTCGTCCAGGATGGATGCGTCCATCTGAAACAAGATTTACTAATGCAGTTCTTGCAATTTCACGTCTGATTGGGTCAAAACCAGAGAGGATAACCGCTTCTGGCGTATCATCTATAATTAAGTCAATACCCGTTAATGTTTCTAACGTACGGATATTTCTTCCTTCTCTACCAATGATTCGACCTTTCATTTCGTCGTTTGGTAAATTAACAACTGATACTGTAGATTCAGAAGTATGTTCTGCTGCTAATCTTTGAACAGTAGTTGCTAACAATTCTTTTGCATTTTTATCGACTGCTTCTTTTGCTTCTTTCTCTTTTTCCTTAACAAGTATTGCAATATCTTGTGACAATTCATCTTCAACTCTTTGAAGTTGCTCTTGTGCTGCTTCTTCTTGAGAGAGACCAGAGATGCGTTCTAATTCTTGTTCATGCTTATTTATTAATGTTTGAACACTACTCTCTTTTGCATCTACTTGTTGTTGTCGTTCTTCAAGTTTAGACTCTTTTTGCTCTAAAATCTCATCTTTTTTATCTAATAAATCAGATTTTCGCTCTAAGTTTTCTTCTTTTTGCAGAAGTCGAGCTTCTTGCTTTTGAAGATCACCGCGTCTTTCACGCAGTTCATTTTCACTTTGTTCTTTTAAGATTTGGTTTTCTTCTTTAGCTTCTAGGAGCTTTTCCTTCTTAGTATTCTCTGCTTCTTTATTACCTTGTTCAATAATATCTTCTGCAGTTTGTCTTGCTTGTAATTGCTTTTGATGCAATAGATTACGGGCTACAATGTACCCTACAACAACTCCGAGAATAATACCTAGCAAAATGAGTAGGAGGTCTAATAAACTCACACAAACACCCCCTTTTTATCTAGGATTTTGCTCTGTATATCAATTTCAATATGATTATATCAAGTTATATAAGAATCATACAATGTAATTGTACGGTTTTAAACTAAGAAGTGTCAAGGTTTCTGACACATTAATTCAATATTTGAGTCTCCTCTTTTACACTATTTCCACTATAATTATTGTTGTCACTTATATTATAAAGCTCATATAGCAAAATATTTGTTATATTATATTTTAAAATTCTTATATTGATGTAAAAAAATAAGCGCATATTTTTACATATACGCTTATTTTATAGTAAATATTTAATTAATTTTAGATAACACTATTCATCTTCAAGAAGCGTAGTTTGTTTTTCACTTTCGTCTTCTTTAACATCACCATCGATAATGCCTAGAGCTTCACGCAATCTACGATTAATATCTTCTTTGATTTCAGGGTTTTCTTTCAGATATAATTTAACATTTTCTTTACCTTGCCCCATACGATCTCCATTGTATGAATACCAAGCACCTGATTTATCTACAATTTCATTTTCAACACCTAAGTCAATAAGTTCTCCTTCTTTAGAGATTCCTTTACCATACATCATATCCACTTCTGCAACTCTGAATGGCGGTGCTACTTTATTTTTAACAACTTTAATTTTCGTTCTATTACCAACAATATCTTGGCCTTGTTTTAATTGTTCAGCACGACGTACTTCTAAACGTACAGAACTATAGAATTTCAATGCACGTCCACCCGGTGTTACTTCAGGATTACCGAACATCACGCCTACTTTTTCGCGAATTTGGTTAATAAATACTGCTGTTGTTTTTGATTTAGAAATAGCGCCTGAAAGTTTACGCAATGCTTGTGACATTAAACGTGCTTGTAAACCAACATGTGTATCTCCCATTTCACCTTCAATTTCAGCTTTTGGAGTTAACGCAGCAACGGAGTCAACAACTACGATGTCAACAGCACCACTTCTAACGAATGCTTCGGCAATTTCCAATCCTTGTTCCCCATGGTCAGGTTGAGATAAATATAGATTTTGAATATCTACACCTAAAGCTTCTGCATAGACAGGATCTAACGCATGTTCAGCATCGATAAACGCCGCAATCCCACCATTTTTTTGTACTTCTGCAATAGCATGTAATGCTACTGTAGTTTTACCAGAACTTTCTGGTCCATATATTTCTATAATTCTTCCTTTAGGGTAGCCACCTACACCTAACGCATTATCCAAAGTAACTGAACCACTTGAAACGCTAGACACTCTTTGGGCTTTATTATCGCCTAATTTCATAACTGCGCCTTTACCAAATGATTTTTCCATATTTTTAATTACTGTATCTAAAGCTTTTTGACGATCGTTATCCAATGTTGGACCTCCTAATTGAGATTAATCTCTGTAAAATATCTTAATCCTACTATACCTTGATTTAAATAATTCCGCAAGCGTTTTGCGAATATTTGTTCGCTTATATAGACGGAAGTTACAACAAAAACAGAACACACGTACTATATTTTTAAATTTTTGTAGCCTTTAAATGCTTATTTAAACCAATTTAGTAATCGTATTAGTACAAAATTTTGAGTTCTGCTTTTTATTGAATTTCTTCTTTGCGTCATTTTAAAGGACTGAATTCCAAGTCTCTCATTTTCTAAAATGCCTAAATAAATTGTATCCTTATGCTTCATTATTGAAATACCAACTTCTGTTTGATACAAATCTTTAACGATATTGGCAGAGACAGAAAGTTGAGTTTCAATTGTATCACGTTCATCTATAAATTGTGTATGATGTGGTAACATTCCTTGAAGCAATTGTGATGTATTAAAATTCTGCAGTCTGGAATATAATTCTCCATCTGTAACAGCATCATATATAGCAAATGATTGGCGTATTTGATCCATCAAAGATTGTTCCAGCAATATATCATCAGAACCATAATAATATTCACCAATACGTGATAAAATTTCTGCTTTAATAGGAGCGATGAGTTGCTCGCATTCACGTTGCGTATCTCCATTTGCCGTTAATCTAATATTAACTTCGTGCGTTCCAGCCAATGGCGCAATCGTAGGATTTGTTTGTCCATCTATTAAATCCATTAATACTGTTTCTACTTTAGATTCGCCGATGCCTGCAAAACGCAATAATTCTGAGAATATAGTACTTTCACCATTGAAAAAGAATGGCAAAAGTTCGTTTTTAGCCATAGGTTGCATTTCTCTTGGTGGCCCTGGTAACAATACAATACGTCTTTCATCTTGATCTACTAACATACCTGGCGCCATACCGACTTTATTTTCTAATACATGTGAACCTTCTATAACTAACGCTTGTTGGCGGTTATTTGGAGTCATTTCAATATTCTGTTCTTCGAAGAATTGTTCAATGTAATTCAAAGCATGTTTATCAATTACTAATTCTCGACCTAATACCTTAGCAACCGTATGTTTCGTTAAGTCATCTTTAGTTGGGCCTAAACCACCTGTTAGTATAACAGTATCATAATGATTAAATGATGCTTTTATGACTCTTTCTAATCGTTCTGGATTATCGCCGATTACAGTATGCTCTACCACACTGTGACCTACACCATTTAGCAATTTTGATAAATATTGACCATTGGTATTAGCTATTTGCCCCAACAATAATTCTGAGCCCACCGCAATGATAGATATCTTCACAACTTCTCCTCCTCAACACTAAGTTACATAATTTACTTTAGTCTATACTTTTTGCTCACTTAAAAGCGAGCGAAAAAATGTTTTACGATAAACTTAATTATAAATCTTAATTCTTTAAAAAACTAAAGATTAGATTTTTATGTCTTTTTAAAAGCTTCGTAAATCTTAACAAATCAATTTTTATGTTATTTTATCAAATAACATAAAAACAGCCCAAATTTTATCGCTTTGGACTGTTTTGCTATATCATAGTACTTAATTTTATTGATAAGTATGGGAGTAGTAAATGTATTGGAACTAACCTCAATTATTTTGCTTTAAATACATCTCTACCTTTATAGAAGTATTCAATTCCAGATAACACTGTGAAGAATACACCGATGTATAACAGCACTTGTCCTAATTCAAAACCAATCCAAGTTGCTAAAGGATCACCTAGGAGAATCCAAACAATAGCAACCATCGTAACAGCAGTTTTAATCTTACCTAATTGCCCTGCAGCACTTACAAAACCTTGCTCAATTTGTAATAAACGTAATCCTGTTACAGCGAACTCACGTGCAATGATAATAATCGCAACGATTGAATTTGTTAAATCAATTTGCACAAGTGCGATTAAAGCACTTGAAACGAGTAATTTATCAGCTAATGGGTCCAAGAATTTCCCCATATTTGTTACAAGCTCCCATTTTCTTGCTAAATAGCCATCAACAAAATCACTTAACGACGCGATAATAAAAATAACACCACTAATTAATAATTCAATTCTAATTTCATTACCACCGATAAATGAAATGTTGCCAAATCCAAAATCTATCAGTGCAAATAGAAGAAATATTGGAATTAGTATAACTCTAAAAACAGTTATCCAATTCGGTATATTCATAAAAAGTCCTCTTTTCTTTTTTATAACTTAATCGTTGCTATATATTAACCGATTATAATACTAAAACAGCTAAAATCCATAATAGTGCTGAAATGATAATAACAACACTTACTATAACAGCTACTTGCAGTGGCTCTTTATTCTTACTACGATATGTCGGCTTATTTTCTTTAGAAAAAGCTTCAATCGTCTCTTGCATGCTTTCGTCATTATTTGGAATTTCGTCTCTATGTGCTTTAATTAACTGTACAGAATCAATATTAACGGCTTTTGCATATTTTTTAATAAAACCTTCTGCATAATCAACCTTATTTAATGATTCAAAATCGTTATTTTCTATCAAAGTCAAAGTTTGACGTTTTATCTGTGTGCGTGTTTCTAATTCATTTAAAGTCATACCTAAACGTTCTCGACGTCCCTTTAAAGTTTGACCAACTGTGTTCACGATGTTAGTCCTCCTTGATAACTACTCATTTTTTTATTCAAAGAAACCAAAACCGCCACCAAATTCATCGTTACCAAAATCTAAGTTGTTTTTACTTTTAACAGTTTGTTTCTTCATTTCTTCGTAATGAATTTCTTGGTTCTTATTTTCTCTTAATTCAATAATATAATCGAAATCGCTCATCTCATAGTCACTTGTTTCAACAAACAAGTCAGGATGTTCAACCACCTTGATTGAAGGCAAACTCATAACTTCTTTTACTAATTCTTGGTGTTTTACATTAGATTCTCTTGCTGTTACTGCTCCGTCAATGATATAAACATGATTAGTATCGTACTCACCTTTAATTAATGAGCTACGCACTGTTTGTTTGATTAATGTAGAACTGATGAACAACCAACGTTTATGCGCACAGACACTGCCAGCAACAATAGATTCTGTCTTTCCTACCCTAGGCATACCCCTAATTCCTATTAGCTTATGACCTTCTTCTTTAAATAATTCTGCCATAAAATCAACGAGCAAACCTAAGTCTTCTCTTTCAAAACGAAATGTCTTTTTATCATCGGCATCTTGCTCTATGTACCTGCCATGTCTCACTGCCAATCGATCACGAAGTTCAGGTTTACGTAATTTAGTAATAGAAATATCATCAATTTCAGTGACAATATTTTCAAATCTACTTACTTTTTCTAAGTTATCAGACTTAATGAGTAAACCTCTACGACCTTCATCAACACCATTGATTGTTACAATATTGATGCCCATCATACCTAACAAACTAGATACATCGCCCAATAAACCTGATCTATTCAACGTTATCTCATATTCTAAATACCATTCTTTTTTAGTAGCTACTGTCATGAAATAAACACCCCTTAGTTTAAAAACAACGGTTATTTTATAATAGATTGGTGCTCAAGAAACATCTATTAATATCACTTTTTTAAATCCTGTGATTTATTGTATTGTTATTATATCATTGAATGTTTCATAGTTGGCTTATTTTTTTACACAATATTAAAATTTATAAATACCATGCTCCGTTTACTTTTTGTATTGTTCCAGTAATACTCTTAGCTAATGGGTGGCATAAATAACTACACGTATGTGCAACCTCTTCAGGTGCAATCAATCTTTGTTGTGGCAGTTCTTTTGTTATCTCACTAAGTTCATCTGCTGTCCAAACTTGAGTCATGTTACCACTGACAAACCCGGGCGCGATAGCATTAACCGTGACATTTGTCATAGCTAACTCTTGGCTAAGCGCTTTAACAAAACTAATTTGAGCACCTTTCATAGCTGAATAAACAGTCTCCATACTGGCGCCAGTTTCACCCCATATAGATGAGATAACGATGATTCTACCATTTGTACTTTGTCTTAATTGATCTGCAAAATATCTACTCGTTCTTATAAATTGACGCACATGTATTTGATAACTCGCATCGATCATTTCGTCTGTCATATCCTGTAGTTGTCCATATAAAGCTGAACCACTAGCATAAATTAAACAATCCAAATTTTTTATGAAAGCAAAAGCTTTGTCCAAGTCATTACACTGAGTTAAATCACATTTTACAAATTGTACTGACTTCTGTTCATAGCGTTTTGTTAGAGTTTCTATGTTTGATTTATTATAGTGTACGATGACTTCATACCCATCCGTTAATAAACGATCGACAATTGCAGAACCTATTGTACCAGATCCACCCATGACCAAAGCTTTCATTTTATTTCATCTCCAAACGACTATCTACAACTTGCGTTAGATTTAAACATGTATTTGCTGTTTCGTTCACGCTATCTAAAGTGATACTCTCAACAATGTCTAATAAGTCGAATAAACTTACGCCTTCAAAATAAAGTTTTGTGTATTGGTTAGCAATATACTCTGGTGAATTTAAACCTGAGATAAATTCTCCAATAAATTGTTTTTTTAATAAGTTAAAGGCCTCTGCATCACTTAGTTTACCTTGTGTGTTTTCTAATTCCTCTAATAATAGTGCTTTCAATTTATCAGGATATTGCGTTGCACTCGTGATAACTGAAAAGCTATAGGTTGGTTCTAAAACAAATTGATAACCAAATGTTTCATCTATTAAATCTTGATTGAGCAACGTTTGATAAAAATCTGTCTCTTCACCAAACACCATTTCATAAAATAGTGTCATTTCTAAATCACGTTTAACATAGGCTTCGTTAGGTTCATTTTTTAAAGTTTCGTTTTTAAAACCAAGCATTAACCTTGGGGATTGAAGTTTCATAGATTCTGTTACATTGAATTCATTAACTTCACTTTTTTCATTTAAAGCATCTCTGACAATTTGTGGTTGATTCACTTTATCTCTTTTATCTTCGTGCTCAGCAATGACTTCATAAATGTGCTCTGCATCTACATCACCTACAACAAATAACACCATGTTCGATGGATGATAGAATGTTTCGTAACATAGATATAAGTCATCCTTAGTTATTTCATAAATGCTTTCAACACTGCCTGCAATATCCACACGAATCGGATGTGTTTCATACATAGCCTTTAATGTATTGAACATTAATTTATAACCAGGTTGTTCTTGATACATTTTAATTTCTTCTTCAATGATTCCTTTTTCTTTATCAACCGTCTCTTTAGTAAAATAAGGCGTTTCTACCATCGTTAATAAGCGTTTGATATTGCGGTCTACATTATCGGTAGCACTGAATAGATAGCTTGTTCGATCAAAGCTCGTAAATGCGTTAACTTGAGCATTGTCTTCTGCAAAAGCAGTAAATAAGTCTTCTTCTTCATTTTCAAATAATTTATGTTCTAAAAAGTGTGCCACGCCATCTGGAACTGTGACATATGTATCACTACCATGTGGTTTAAATTTATTATCTAATGAACCAAATTGTGTTGTATAAGTTACGAAGGTTTTTTGAAATCCTTTTTTCGGAATAATAAATAACTTGAGACCGTTATTTAACTCCGCTTCATAAACTTTTTCGTCTATTTGTTTATAATATTTTTCATTCATCAGTCATTACCTCCTTTCGTCAAAATGTAAATCGTATCTAATATTGTTTCTTGTGCTAATTGCTGAATATCTGTTCTAGATACATTTTGTATACCTTCAATAAAACTAGTTTCTGACATATCTTCATCAAGTAATATATTATTATTTAATATTTCAATAATACTTTTCGGTCTATCATGAGATTCTTGACGTTGTGAAATAATCACTTTTTTCGCTAGCTTTAATTTATCGTCATCAAACTCACCATGTTGAAATTTTTCAAATTCAGCTATTATTGTATCTTTAGCTATTTCATATTTGTCTGCTGAAACGCCACTAAGTACAAACATAAAACCATTTTTAGCATCCATTTGAGAGTGTATAGAATAAGCTAAACTTTGCTTCTCACGTACCTCATTAAATAATACGGAGGAAGGATCTCCACCAAACATGACATTTAACACGACCATAGCAAAGTATTGTGAATCTCCATATTGTGCTGGGAATTTATATCCCATATTTAGTTTGGCTTGATCCACTATATCTGTTTCAATAATTTCTTGTGGTAAATGATGTGATTTTGGCTTTGGCACTGCATGTGATAATTCAAATTGAAAAGGTTTAAGATCAAAATATGATTGAATTTGTGATTTTACTGCTTGCTCATCTACGTTACCTACTACATAAACCGCGCAGTAGTCATCTTGTAGCATAGATTGATATGTATGATATAAATTTTTAGGTGTTATGCCTGATATGTATTCTACTTGCCCTGACGCTATATGGCGATAAGGTTGGTCTCCAAACATATTTTTCAGTAAGTTTAAAAATGCAATTTGTGATTTATTATCAACTATAGCATCTAATTTTTTTGTTAATAACGATTTTTCTTGTGCAACAAAAGTTTCATCAAATTCACCATCTGTAATTAACGGGTTCCAAATCATTTCTTTTAGTAGATCCAAACCCTTTTCAAATAATGGGGTTTGATCTTTTAAATAACGTTCATTTACGATTTCTAAAGATATTGTAATTACATGCTTGTCTTTGAATTTCGAAATAAAACTGTTAACGTATGCACCATATAATTGTGATAAGTGTTGGTTAAATGCTTTATCCGTTGGCCATTGTTTTGTCGCACGAACGAGTACTTTGCTCAATAGTGAACGTGCTGTCATTGTTTCGCTATCTAATGGCGCCATAAATTTCAATGTGATTGTGGTTGTTTTAAATTTTGTTGTTGGCATTACTTTTATATGCAAGTCATTTTGCTGTTTATCTATCTTCAAATTGTCATGCCTCGCTTTCATAATTTTGTTTTTATATTCTATTTCTAACCGTTTTAAATTTTACTAAACTACTTTTGAAATAATTAAAAGAATAAAGTATTGGATTATCATCATTATCATAATGTATTAATTTCAAAAGCATGAGCCCTTCATGCGGTGATGCATCTAGCACATCTGAGATATGAGGTTCATAACTGATGGCCTCAATTTCTGTATTTGCGTAGGCAACTTTTTTATTAGCATAAGCTTCAATCGCATTTAATAAAGATTCATCACTGTTTTGATACTGGGCACACGTTAAATCATCGGCAGGCACTTTATCTAAGCAATATACTACTGGTTGTCGATCTGCGAGTCTCACACGCTCTATAATGGTCACAGAAGCTTTATCAGGAATGTTTAATCTTAATGCATCCAATGAAGTAGCCGGTTTTTCATCTAAGCTTATAAATTCTGTTCTAGCATTAAAGCCTTGTTGCTCTATCATTTGACTAATACTTACAAGTTCACCTAAAGGATAGAAGAATGGGTGCAGTGATTTAACACTCGCACCTTCCTCTAAATTATTAGATAATACTTGCTCTGTAATCAATTCATCCACAGCATCGTAAACGTCATCTGTTTTAACATTTAGTGTTCTAGCCACTGCTAAATTACTTGGCAATGGCTCTCCAGGACTCAATTTACCTTCTTTAATTTGTTGAATCATCCACTCTTTAACTTTATACACAGAAGTAAGTTCCATATTTACACCTCATCACTATCTAAATCCACAAGTATCTGTCTAGGTTTGCTACCTTTTTGTGGTCCAATAACTTGATTCCGTTCTAAATCATCCATCAATCTTGAAGCTCGATTATAACCAATTCTAAACTGTCTTTGTAACAAGGATGTACTTGCTTTTTGTTGTTCAATTATAAATATATATGCTTCATCATAAAGTGAATCTTCACTCTTCATTTCTGATTTTTCAACTGGTGCATCTGGTTCCATTTCTTTAACATAGTTCGCTTTTTGTTGTTCAACCACATAATTGACAATATCTTGTACCTCTTGATCGCTTAAAAATGCACCTTGCACACGTGTTCTCGTAGAACCACCATTTGCAACATATAACATATCACCTTTACCTAGTAACTTGTCTGCACCGCCACTATCTATAATCGTTCTAGAGTCAATTTGTGAACTCACAGCGAAAGCGATTCTTGATGGAATATTATTTTTGATTATACCAGTTATAACATCTACAGATGGGCGTTGCGTTGCAATAATTAAATGAATACCTGCTGCACGTGCCATTTGAGTAATACGTTGGATTGCATTTTCCACATCTTTACCTGCAACCATCATTAGATCTGCTAATTCATCAACAATCACCACTATATACGGTAACTCAGATTTTTTCTCTTCTAGTTCCTTATTTTGTCGTTTAATTGCTTCGTTGTAGCCTTCAATGTTTCTAGTTGAAGAATGTTGGAATAGATCGTAACGTCTTTCCATTTCAGCAACTACTTTTTCTAGTGCTTGTGATGCTTTATGTGGATTTGTCACAACAGGTATAAGCAAATGAGGTATACCATTATATACATTCAACTCTACCATTTTTGGATCAATTAACATAAGTTTTACTTCATGTGGCTTAGCATTAAGTAAAATACTTGTAATAATACCGTTAATACAAACTGACTTACCACTACCAGTTGAACCTGCTACGAGTAAGTGAGGCATTTTATTTAATTCAACTGTAATTGGATCACCCGAAATATCTCTACCTAATCCAACTTCTAATTTGTTTTTAGCAGGAAACTTCTCATCTAATACTTCTTTTAATGAAACAAGCGAGACCTTATCATTCGGCACTTCTATACCGACAGCTGAACGTCCAGGTATTGGCGCTTCTATACGGATATCTTTCGCAGCAAGTGCTAAAGCAATATCATTATGTAAATTAACGATTTTACTTACTTTCACACCTTGCGCAGGTTGTATTTCATATTGCGTGACTGCTGGACCAATTTTTATTTGAGTCACCCTTGCATTCACACCAAAGTTTTTGAGTGTTGTTTCTAGTAACTGTCCCTTTTTTTGTACTTCTGCCTTAGATGTAGCTTTTTGCTTGGCAGGTTGATTAAGCAAAGAAAGCGGCGGTATTGTATATGCTTCGTTTTCAACTTCACCTGCTTCAGATATGGAATTTGCACCATCTTCATCTAATGGTTGTTCAGATTCATCTATCAACTGATCTAATGAAGCTTGTTCCTCTTTAGAACTTTGTTGTGATGATATTTGTCCATTGGCGTCTTCTTGATTTAGATTACGTTGGCTACGTTTATATTTTTTATTTTCTGTAGGTTGAGCGCTATCATCATCGTTATCACCATGTCCATATATAGGTATGGATTGTTGCTGTTCTGCAGTTAAATTTGAAACTTCAGGTAAATCACTTACATCTTTAACTTCATTATTAGCTTTATCCTCAGTAGCAGCTTGTTGTGCTTGTAATTCAGCTTTTTTCTCTGCTTTCACACGCGCTTTAGCATCTTTCTTAATTCTATTTTGTTTTCTTTTTTCTTTTAAGTTTACTGAAGCATCTTGACCTTTAACTTTCATCTTTTCAAATACGATTTTCGACACATCACGATGACTTTGTTTTAAAAGTAAAATTGCACTTGAAGCCATCAATAAAATTGTCACAATAATAATCCCAATAATAGAAATTAAAGGCGTGAATAAAGTTAATAAGTAATATCCTATTAATCCTCCACCAAAATCAGGAAAGTTTGTCTGTTCATAAGCCTTATAGACAAATGACAATACTGGTTCCCGTTGAGCTTGTGCATTATTAGTAAAGTAAAAAAAGATTTGCGTCACTAATAGTAGTGCTAATTGTAATATAAAAGCACCAACTGTACGTCTTGTCTTTGGTAAAGTTTTATAATAAGTAATAAATATTGTACCTATAAATAGTAATATATAAGTTAAGTAACGGCTATTACCAAATAAATAATTCAAGAAACTATCTATCATTGTTCCAATAATACCAAGCTGAAACGCGCCTAGTACAATTAATACAAAGACGATAATAGCAAAAACATATCTTATAGGACTGTCGCTTTGTTTTTTCTTTTTATTTGTTGTTTTCTTTCTTGTATTTGTTGGTTTTCTCTTAGTTGTAGTTCTCTTTTTTGTTTGTGCCACGTTCCACACCTACTTTTCTAACTCTGATTTCAATTTCGTTTTAATCATATACCCATCGATTCTTATGTGAATCACTTTTATTTATCGTAAATAATATGTATTTAGCTTTTATTATATAAGTATGATTGTATAATAAAAGTTTATTTGTATTCTATAGTAACATAAAAGAGGTAAGACAATATTCGCTTTGAGTGGATTTAAAGGTTGCTTGCATGTCATATTTAAGATATAACAATCAACTGCAATCTACTTTTAAATATGTTTACCTAAGCGTTTGTCTTAACCTCTTTGTTTAGTATGGAAACTATTAAATTTCAGAAATAACTGGAATAATCATTGGACGACGTTTCGTGTTTTCAAATAATAATTTGCTAATTTGATCACGCATACTTTGTTTGATTTCAGACCATTCAATTCGTTTCTCTTGTAGTCCTAGTTCAACGATTTCACGTACTTTTTCTTCAGCTTCATTTAATAAAGCTTCACTTTCTCTAACATAAACGAAACCTCTAGATTGAATTTCTGGTCCGGCTGCAATTCGTCTATTTTTCGGATCAAGTGTTACGACCGCAATAAAGATACCATCTTCTGCTAATAAATGACGATCTCTCAGAACGATATTTCCTACGTCTCCAACACCTATACCATCGATAAGTACATTACCAAAATTCACTTTTTCATTTAAAATCATTTCGTCACCATCATAGTTAACGACATCACCTTTTTCCACAAGGAAGATTTTCTCAGGTTGTACACCTGATTCATTCGCTAATTTTGCATGAGCAATTTGCATTTTAAACTCACCATTTACTGGTATAAAGTATTCTGGTTTCATAATATTAATCATCATCTTCAATTCTTCCATGCAACCATGACTTGAAGTGTGTATTTTTTTACTACTAGGTAAGATTTCTGCACCAGCACGCGCTAATTCATTTAGCGTGTTACCAACGATAACTTCCATACTTGCAGAAGCAGTAATTGCTAGGAAAACAGAATCCCCTTGTTCAATATTCATTATTTTATGTTTCTTTTGAGCCATTTGGCTTAATGCTTCTACTGGTTCACCTTGCATACCAGTTGCAATAATAATAACTTCATTTTTAGGATAATTTTCAACTTCATTAATTGGAATTAATAAGTCCTTAGAAATATCAAAATAGCCCATCTTTCTAGCAATATTAAATGAACTCTCTAATGAACGGCCTAGGAAAGAAACTTTTCTATTCAACCTCTGAGCCAAATTCAATACTTGCTGAATGCGGATAAAGTTCGATGCGTAACAAGAAACAATCAATCTGCCTTTTACTTTAGTAAATGCATCATACATATGTGATTCAATTACATTTTCTGGTGTATTATAACCTGGTTTTTCTGCCTCAGTCGAATCACTGATAAGCGCAAACACACCCGCTTCACCTATTTCAGTCATTTTTTTCAAGTCTGGTGCGTAATGACCTTGTAGACTTTGATCAAATTTAAATTCGCCTGTATAAACGATAGCACCATATGATGTATGAATACATACGCCTAAACTGTCTGGAATACTATGCGTTGTATTGAAAAATGTAATGTTTACTCCTTTAAAACGCATAACTGATTCATTATTCACTGTATAATATCTTACTTTTTTATTAACATTACGTGCTTTCATATTTTCTTTAATTAACGCAATTGTCAGTTTAGAACCATACACAGGTGCATCTACTTGTTCTAATACATATGTGACAGCTCCGATAGCGTGTTCGTGCCCATGCGTTAAAAATATACCTTTTAATTTATCTTTATTCTCAATCACATATTGAATGTCAGGAATTACAATGTCCACACCTAGCATTTCATCTTCTGGGAACATCAGTCCTGCATCTAACATAAACATTTCATCGTCTACTTCAACGACATACATATTTTTCGCAATTTCTCCAACTCCGCCAAGTGGAATTATACGAATATTTTTATTTTTTTTCTTTATTAAACTCAAAATGTTACCTCCTATTTAAATTCCCGTCCATATATAAACTCATAGTATATTATAAGTTAAAATAGGCTTTATGTACACTATTAAAGTAATTACTATAAATAGTTCGGGATTGATATCAATAAATAAACAATTACTTATAAATCTTCGATATTTTCATATTCACGCTTTTACTATAATAAACACTATGAATTCACCAAAAATTAAACTTTAGTCTTATAAACTTATGTATTCCATAATTCATGAAATGATTCTAACTACTATTTGCATTGGAATTAAATAAAAAAAGAAACCAGTATACTCTAATATGAAAACCGATTAAAATAGAACAGGAAACATTCTATCGTAACGCGATTCATATCATTTACTAGTTTCTAATAAAATTCGATTTTTTATTTAATATTAATTTGATAAAAGTACTTTATGAGACGCATTCACGCGACCTTGTTTATCAATTTCTGTTACTTTTATTTTAAATGTATCTCCAATTTTCAATACATCTTCTACTTTATCAATACGTTCATTTGCAATTTGTGAAATATGAACTAAAGCATCTTTACCAGGGAATAATTCAACAAATGCACCGTATTTTTCGATACGTTTTACTTTGCCTTCATATACTTGGCCAACTTCAGCTTCACGTGTAATGTCTTCTATGATACTACGCGCTTCGGCGATTGCATCTTTATCAACAGCACCTATAAAGATTGTACCATCTTGTTCAATATCAAGTTTCACACCTGTTTGATCAATGATTTCATTGATTTTCTTACCACCAGGCCCAATAACATCTCTGATTTTTTCAGGTTTGATTGTCATCGTAACGACTTTAGGTGCAAATGCACTTAACTCACTGCGTGTTGTATCAATTGTTTGTAACATATGATCTAAAATAGCTAAACGACCTTCTCGTGCTTGATCTAAAGCTTCTCTAATAATCTCTTTTGTTAGACCATCAATTTTAATATCCATTTGTATTGCAGTGATGCCTTCAGGTGTACCTGCTACTTTAAAGTCCATGTCACCTAAAGCATCTTCCATACCTTGAATATCCGTTAAAATAGTATAACTATCATCACGTGTTACTAATCCCATAGCAATACCTGCTACTGGAGCTTTAATAGGAACACCTGCATCCATTAGAGCTAACGTAGAACCACAAATTGACGCTTGTGAAGATGAACCATTTGATTCTAATACTTCACTCACAATTCTTACAGTATAAGGGAAATCTTTAGTATCTGGAATCACATGACTCAATGCACGTTCACCTAAAGCACCGTGTCCAATTTCACGACGTCCTGGAGAACGAACTGGACCTGTCTCACCAACTGAATAATTAGGGAAATTGTAATGATGCATGAAACGTTTTTGTTGTTCCTCACCAAGACCATCAAGAATTTGATATTCGCTCATTGAACCTAATGTTAACACAGATAGTGCTTGTGTTTGACCTCGTGTAAATAAACCAGAACCATGTACTCGTGGTAAGACGCCAACTTCTGATTCTAGTGGACGAATTTCATTTGATTTACGGCCATCAGGTCTGATTTTTTCTTCAGCGATTAATCTTCTTACTTCTTCTTTTACTAAACTATTTAAAATGCCATGAACATCTTTAATTAGTGCAGCATTATTAGCATCTTCTTCATCAATAAATTCTGCAACGACTTTTTCTTTTAATGTGTCAAGATTGATATCACGTTGTTGTTTGTCAAACGTTAATACAGCTTCTTTTAAACCATTGGCTTCAGTAAGCTGTTTCACTTTGTCTTCAAGCTTTTCGTCTTGTTCAACGGGTGTGAATGGTTTTTTCACTGGTTGGATGTGATCAACAATTTCTTGCTGGAAATTAACTAAACGTTGTATTTCATTATGACCAAAGAAGATTCCCTCAAGCATTTCACTTTCAGTAATTTCACTTGCCCCTGCTTCAACCATGTTTACAGCATCTTTGTGTCCAGCTACTTCTAAGTCAAGACGCGACACTTCTTTCTGTGCAACAGTTGGGTTAATCACGTATTCACCATCAACATAACCTACGTTTACACCAGCAATTGGCCCTTGGAATGGAATGTCCGACACACTAAGTGCCATAGATGAACCTATCATTGCTGCCATTTCTGGAGAACAGTCAGGATCAGCACTTAATACGGTATTCATGATTTGTACATCATGCTTATATCCTTTAGGGAAAAGTGGACGAATTGGTCTGTCGATTAAGCGCGCAGTTAATGTTGCTTCGTCACTTGGACGTCCCTCACGTTTTTTAAACCCACCAGGAATTTTACCTGCTGCATACATTTTTTCTTCATAATTTACCATTAATGGGAAAAAGTCAACATCGCGTGGTTCTTTTGAAGCTACTGCAGTAGATAATACTACTGTATCACCATAACGAACTAGCACGGCACCGTTAGCTTGTTTAGCAAGTTGCCCTGTTTCAATCGTTAATGATCTATTTGCCCATTCAGTTTTAAAAACTTTTTTCTCTTGAGACATTACGAATCTCCTCTCATATATCTATTAGTTATATCATATCATTTCTCAGAAAAATTTTATATTAGTATATTACTTTTTAAATAATATGCTTTCTAGATTATAAAAAAGGGAAAGGACCCTAAAGGTTCTTTCCCTATCAATATCCATATTAAAATTAACGACGGATACCTAATGATTTAATTAATTCACGGTAACGTTGTACATCTTTGTCACGTAAATAGTTAAGTAAATGTCTACGACGACCTACCATTTTTAATAGTCCACGACGTGAATGGTGATCTTTCGTGTGTTGACGTAAATGTTCGTTTAATGTAGTGATTTCTTCAGTTAACACAGCGATTTGTACTTCTGGTGACCCAGTATCTGCTTCGTGTGTACGATATTCTTTAATTAGTTCATTTTTACGTTCTTGTGAAATTGCCATAGTCAATTTCCTCCTTTTATTTTTATGCGCCTTTAACCGAGCGAACCGTTGGAGACTCGGACTGCCAAGATAAAGGTGCCTTAAATGTGTAAAACACATTCGACTTAAATATTATATGATATTTCGTCTCCAAAATCAACCGATAATAAGTATTTTGCTTTTTCTTTATCTTTATTCATTTGTTCTACTAAAGGATCTATCCCATCAAATTTAATTTCTGGTCTTAAATAATGATGCCAAAATACAGTGACACGCTCGCCGTAAATATTTTCGTTAAAATCAAATAAATTCACTTCTATAACTACTTGTGCTTTAGAAGGATCATGAAATGTAGGTTTTACACCCACGTTGGCCACGCCTCTATAAACTTTTTTATTTGCCCCGATTTCCATACTGACTGCGTAAACGCCATTTTTAGGCAATACATAATCACCACTAGGTTGAACGTTTGCTGTTGGAAACCCAATTGTTCTGCCACGTTTTTCACCTTGTACTACTGTTCCTTTAATGCGGTAGAGGTAGTTTAATTCTTCATTAGCCTTTTGCAAGTCGCCTGTTTTAAGCGCTTTTCTAATTTCAGTAGTGGAAATTTTTTCGGATTCTATTTCTTGTTTACTTACAACTGTCGTATTAAATTCAGTCATTTCATTTAATATCATCATATTACCTTTTCCAAATTTACCAAATGTAAAATCAAAACCAGCTATTACTTCTTTAACATTATTTTTTATAATATATTCTTCTATAAAAGTTTCAGCGGGTACATTGGCAAATTTTGAAGAAAAGTTAATAACAATACAATAATCTATGCCATAAGACTCTAATATTTCAACTTTATCTTGTATTGGTGTTAAATAATCAGTACGTTTCCGTTCAGGATTTAGAACTACCGAAGGATGAGGATCAAACGTCATCACAGCTTTTTTTAAATTGGATGATTTTGCTTTTTGCTCTAGAGTATCAAATACTTTCGCATGTCCCTTATGCATGCCATCAAAAAAACCAAAAGCCATGGCAACGTCTTCCGTTATATATTGATCTTCTTGAATTGGATGAGCTACTTCTATCACTTTCATGCGTATTTCTCCTTTAGTTAAATACCTTCTTAGGCTTAATTTCGTCATTTTTTTCAGGATGTGGTGCATAAATTGCTAAGACTTTATTGTCTGTAACATCTACTAATGCCACTATCGTATCTATTGCTTCTGTGAATTCTTTTTTATAAAATTTTTGGCCGTTTAAAATTTTGCTTTTTACTATTTCATCTGAAATCAAAATTTGTTTTAAACCTTTTAACCCATATTCTATAGGAAATAACTTTTCTTGTAACGTGTCATGCTCATGTAATTCTGCAACGTCGTTGAGTGTGAGACTCTCCTCTAAATCAAACCCACCACTTTGAATTCTAGTTAATTTTGACATATGGGCTGGAAATGCTAAGGCTTTTCCAATATCTGTCGCTAAAGTTCTGATGTATGTTCCTTTGCCACATTCAACTAAAATATCGAAATGGCAATTTTCGTCTTCAAAGCGAAGTTCTGATGTGCGTTTAATTTGTATAATATTAACTTGTCGCTCTGGTCTTTCTACTTCTTCATTATTCCTTGCATATTCGTATAACTTTTTCCCATTCACTTTTACTGATGAGTACATCGGTGGTATTTGAGTAATCGTTCCTTCAAATTGATTCAATATTTGATCAATGTCCTGAGCTATAATTTCATCTTGAGCAATAGTTGTTTGCTCAAGGATTTCACCAGTTTGATCTTCAGTAGTTGTACTGCTTCCAAGTGTAACAGTCGCTTTATAAGATTTCCCCATATCCATGATGTAATCACTAACTTTTGTTGCACCACCAATACATATAGGTAAAACGCCTGATACTTCAGGGTCTAAAGTACCAGTATGTCCAACTTTTTTTGTTTTTAAAATTTTCCTCAATTTAAATACTACATCGTGGCTTGTTAAACCACGTTCTTTATACACAGGCAAAATACCATTATACATTTCCACGCCACCTTTAATGCTCTTTTTTTACATTACTTACATATTAACATGACTCAGCTTACTTTGTGTTATGTAAAAAAGCTGAAACATAAAATCTAAAGAGATTTTGTTCCAGCTTGTTATAATAATTAATCTTTTTTGTGTAAATCTTGAATCATTCTTTCAATTTTATTTCCGTAATCAATTGATTCATCATATTCAAAATTCAATTCAGGAATAATTCTTAATCTCATTCTTGAACCTAGTTCAGATTTAATAAAACCTTTTGCCTTTTCTAACCCTTTAAAAGTATCTTCTTTTTGTTTTTCATTACCTAATACTGTTAAATAGATTGTTGCAATTGATAAATCATTTGTTAATTGCACATCTGTAATCGTTAAAAATCCGATTCTTGGGTCTTTGACTTTGTTATTAGCGATATCCATAATTTCTTTCTTCATCTGTTCGCCAACACGTTCAGCTCTCATATTCATTATATTCACCTCACACGATTTATTTGTCCGGGAAATGTTTCCTTACTTAAAGATTATATGACAGTTCATTTCATAACGTCAAACAAATTTATTATTTCAGTAACTACTATTTTCAAAAGTTTTGTTCGAGTCCTGTACACTTTATATTGTACATTATTAACAAAAAATAAACATTTTATGACACTTAGGCATTATTTTAATTCCTAACTGTTATTTTATGAAACATTTTTTCATTAATAGTCAATAAAATCTATTTTAAATTTCTCAAGTGTTTAATATTATGCCCAACTGTTATTTTAAGTAGATTTTCTGACGTACAAATGCATTTTCTTTGTCTATAAATATTTTTTATATAGTTTCACACATTATATAAACTATAATGTTATACTATAAGACAACTTAATAATTAAATTTATTTATTTTAGGAGTTGTAAATGATTGGAAAAACCAGAAAGACTTTTATATATTTATACCCGCTTTTTAAACGGAAAGAAACTCAATAAAGAAGAACTCGCCCAGCGACTAAATGTCAATGTTCGTTCCATACAGCGAGATTTTAGTGATATTAATAATTTTTTATACGAAGATAATGAATGGCATGGTCTTGATGGTGAAATAATATATGATAATAACTTTGAAAAACATTGTTTAAGAATCGACAGATATAAATTTAAAAATAATAGATTACTTAACTTGCTCTTTAGATTGAAAAATTTTACACCGATAATACATGAAGATACTTATAATCTCATTAGAGGGCTGAACGCAAACTCTAATCTTGCTGAAAAAATATTGTCTAACAAACTCTTAAGTCAGTTCAAAGTGACTCGTGAGTTGAGCAAAACCACGTTAATTTTTAGACTCCAACTAGCAATTGAAAATAATAATTTTGTTGCAATCCATATAAGTCATGATTTGACTATAAAAGTAATACCTATATATACTAGATATTTTTCAAACAAATATTGGTTTACTTATTTGTATCAAGGAAAGATACAAATATTAAATTTGTCATCAATTATAAATATCGATCAACTTGACGAAGTGTTTGATAAAGCTATTTTTTCAGATATTCAGGCTGTAAAAATACTTATTAAAGATCCTCTTTGGTCCGAAATACAAAGACAGTTCATTATTATTGACACAACTAAAAGTGATTATGGAACTATCGCTAATATTATTATTTCAAAAAAAGAAAGCCTACAAATTGCATATGAATATCCACAGTATATTACAATCATAGAACCTCAATATTATGTAGATGAATTCAAAACACATATCCAGACTATATTTAAAAACTATGACATTTAAAATTAGCCTATACTCGTCTTAGATATCTTCTATGCTGAATATAGGCTTTTTTATAATTTATATTTTAGTGTTGGTGTTCTACATCTTTTTGCATTGTGCTAATTTTTCTATAAAAATCTGAATTACCTTTTTCTCGTTTTTCTCTTTGTTCTTTATTCCAATTGTAGTATTCTATTTTACTCAATTCTTGTTTTTTTCTTAAACGCATTTTGTGTTCTTGGTAACTTAGAACATTGCATAAAGTGACATGCCGATTTTGTTTTGAAGCAAGTACGAATAAATGATCAATTAGATAGTCACATAAAGAACTATGAGCAAAGTTCTTTAAAATCGAAATATATAGTTCTTCCTCACTAACAAGATATATGCGATGCTTATCATCGTTTAAAAGTTTCAACAACAAATCAAAACTCATTCGCTGAGAAGGTAAGCCATGTTTAAATGTTAAAAAATCTTTTGGTATTCCTGCAGTATGACCCGATTGATAAGGGAAAAAGTTAAGTACCATAACTCTGTTTGGATCAATATTAAAACGTTTTAAAGTCGACGAAGCGTTATATAAATATTTCATAAACCATCTATGTTTATCGATATAGGGTAAAAACAGTTTCTTTCCATTAAATGTTAATCTACCTTGTATATCCAATAATATTCTTTGGCGATAATCTATCACTACAGATTCTGGTATATCGGGTTCATACATTTTAAAATCATTTTCGGGCTGTTTTTTTAATATAACAATATCTGCTAAATCAGGGTTTCCAAAATATGGTCTAGCTATAGCAGGGTTTATTTCTGCATTTTCAAATAAAATTCTTTGTCTATTTTTATCAATAATTACTTTTCCATTCGCAAAGTCTATCATTTTTTTAAATCTAGGTATTTCAGTAAAGTTATTCCCAAAGTGTTCTTTAAAATACGCTAAATCCTGTGGATGTAAAAATGCTGTTGTATCATCATTCTTTATAATTTGTTCTAAAGTATTTTGATCATAAATAGAGTTATATTGCTTCAAATATTCTTGCCAAAATTCATTGATTTCCCTTAAATATTCACTCATCATTTATAACCTCCTATTTCATTTAATTGTAATTAAGTACATAGACAACTAGTGTCAATAAAATAGTTATCCTCAAATTTTACTACAATATTTTTACTTATTCGCAACCAAATAAGTACATATGATGTTGAAAAACATATGTTACTTTTTTAAAATAAGATTTAATTGTTGTGAAAATTGTTTCGTTAAGGCGTTTTTTAATTTGATATTTAAAGTAAGCTACATTATTATGAGGTGTTAAAATTTCTAGTTGAAGTTGTATAGTTGAGTCATGTTATATTTTAATCTATAAACTAAATTGTTAGATTTTTATGTAATAATATTATTATACTTATATATTTCACTTTTGGATAGCACTTTAATTCTAATAATTATATTAAAAAATCCACTCATATTTTCAACATAAATTATAAACTGAAGTAATTATCTGCCATATATACAAATCTGAAGTCAATATAAAAAGCCTCCAAATTATTGGAGGCTTTTTTGTCATTAAATTGGATTAATCTCCAATTACTTATCTTTTTATTTCAACCATTTCGAAAGCTTCGATAATGTCGCCTTCTTTTAAGTCATTATATTTCTCAACTGTGATACCACATTCGTAACCTTTAGCAACTTCTTTAGCGTCATCTTTAAAACGTTTTAGTGTATCTAATTCACCTTCAAATTGTACAATATTGTCTCTAATGACACGAACGCCAGCATTACGCGTGATTTTACCATCAATAACATAACTACCTGCGATTGTACCAACTTTAGAAACTTTGAACGTTTGACGAACTTCTGCTTGTCCAATAATTTGTTCTTCGAATTCTGGATCTAGCATACCTTTCATTGCGAATTCAATTTCTTCTATAACACTATAAATAACGCGGTGTAGACGCATATCAACGCCTTCAGTTTCAGCAGCACGTTTCGCACCTATATCAGGACGAACGTTAAAGCCAATAATGATACCATTTGAAGCGTTAGCTAGTGTAACGTCAGATTCGTTGATTGCACCCACAGCAGTGTGAATGATACGTACATTTACGCCTTCAACGTCTATCTTCATTAGAGATGCAGCAAGCGCTTCTACTGAACCTTGCACATCGCCTTTAATAATGACATTTAAATCTTTCATTTCACCTTGTTTCATTTGTTCAAACAAGTTATCTAATGAAACACTCTTACTTTCATGACGTTGTTGAATTACGTTCGCTTCATGGCGAGATTCACCAATACGTCTTGCTTGTTTTTCATCTTTGAAAACAACAAATCGATCGCCTGCTTTTGGCACATCATGAATACCAGTAATTTCAACTGGTGTAGATGGTCCTGCAGTTTTTATACGTTGACCTAAGTCATTGACCATAGCACGAATTCTACCATACGTATTTCCAACTACTAAAGAGTCGCCAACGTTAAGTGTACCGTTTTGTACTAATAATGAGGCTGATGGTCCACGTGATTTATCTAATTCAGCTTCGATTACTGTACCAACAGCTTTTTTGCTTGGATTAGCTTTTAATTCTTGTACTTCAGAAGTAAGTACAATCATTTCTATTAAATCATCAATGCCATCTCCACTTAATGCTGAGAGTGGAACAAAGATTGTATCGCCGCCCCAATCCTCAGGTACTAAACCATATTCAGTTAATTCTTGCATTACACGATCTGGATTTGATGTCGGTTTATCAATCTTGTTAACAGCAACAATTGTAGGTACATTTGCTTCTTTAGCATGATTGATTGCTTCAATTGTTTGAGGCATAACACCATCATCAGCTGCTACAACTAAAACAGTTATATCCGTTACTTGTGCACCACGCGCGCGCATTGTTGTAAATGCTGCGTGACCTGGAGTATCTAGGAATGTAATTTTTTTACCATCATTTTCAATTTGGTAAGCACCAATATGTTGTGTAATACCACCAGCTTCTCCAGCTGTTACTTTTGTATGACGAATAGAATCTAGTAACGTTGTTTTACCATGGTCAACGTGTCCCATGATTGTAACAACTGCTGGACGTTCAACAGCATCTTCATCTTCAGTTTCATCATCGAAGTAAATTGATAAATCTTCTTCATCAATAACAATTTCTTTTTCAGCTTCAACACCGTAATCATCAACGATTAACTCTAGTGATTCTTCATCTAATGATTGATTAATATTAGCCATAATACCAAGTAAGAATAGTTTTTTAACAATACCTGAAGACTCTACGTTTAATTTCTCCGCAAGTTCACCTACTGTAATACCTTCTTGATAAGTGATTTTTTCTGGAATTTCTTTAGGTTCTTCTTGTTTGATTTGTTTTGATTTTTTATTATTCTTTTTGTTATTCGGTTTATTGTTGTTTGATTTATTATTTTGGTTACCTTTATTATTTTGATTATTCTTGTTGTTTTGGTTACCTTTATTATTTGATGATTGTTGCTTGTTTTGAGCAGTTTTTTGTTGTTTTTTCTCTGCTTCTTTTGCTTTTTCAGGTTTGTAAATTTTATCTAATGCGTGAATTTGATTATCTTCTAACGTTTGCATATGACTTGTTACCTCAACGTCCATCTTCTGCAATTCATCGATAATATCTCTACTCTTTAATTTTAAATCTTTAGCGTATTCGTAAATTCTTTGTTTACTCATATAGTCACTCCTTACGATATTCATCAATCATTGACAATAACTTTTTAGCAAAGCCTTGATCAGTGATTCCAATGTTTACACGTTCTGCTTTACCTAAAGCTTGTCCTAATTCAGCTCTTGTTCCAAATATACGTAATGATATATGGTAACTTTCACATTTGTTCTGCATCACTTTCATTGTGTTGTCAGAAGCATCTGTTGCAATGATTACGAGCTTTAATTTATTATTCTTCAAATCATTTATAATGACTGATTCGCCTGTTTTAACTTTTCCTGCACGCATTGCTAAACCTAAAAAATTAACGATTTTTTCTTTTGTCATTTAGGTATCTCTTCACGATAAATAAGACGTATAATCTCTTTATAAACAGGCTCTAACGTTTCAGCATCAGATTTGAAATATCTTTCTAATGTTTCTTTTTGTTGCGCTTCTTCTACTAATTTAACATTTTTAGATACATAAGCGCCACGGCCTTGTTGTTTGCCAGTTGCATCAGCAAAAATTTGTCCGTCTTTATTAATTACAACTCTAATCATGTCATTCTTAGGGTACATTTCATTTGAAAGTATACATTTACGCATTGGAATTTTTTTCTTTTTCATAAAGTTATCACCCCAAGTTATTTTTCAGCGTCTTCTTCTTCAGTTACTGTTTCAGAGTCTTCATTGACTGTGTCTTCCAAATCAACATTCTCTTCGTCAACAACATCATTAAGTTGATCTTCTGTGCCTTCAGCATCTGTCGGGTAGACACCTGCTTCTCTAGCATCTGTTTCTGATTTAATATCAATTTTCCAACCAGTTAATTTAGCAGCTAAACGGGCGTTTTGTCCGCGTTTACCTATAGCTAATGATAATTGATAATCTGGCACTACAACTACAGTTGATTGATTTTCTTCATCAACAATAACTTGTAATACTTGTGACGGGCTTAAAGCATTCTTTACAAACACTTTAGGATCTTCATCCCATTGCACAATATCAATTTTCTCGCCGCCAAGTTCTTCAACAACAGCTTCAACACGACTACCTTTAGAACCTACACAAGCACCTACTGCATCGATGTCAAGGTTGTCTGAGTGTACACTGATTTTTGAGCGATCGCCAGCTTCGCGAGCTACAGATTTAACTACTACTGTACCGTCAAAGATTTCTGGTACTTCTTGTTCAAATAAACGTTTTAATAGACCTGGATGGCTTCTTGAAACGTATATTTGTGGTCCTTTTGTAGTTTGTTCAACTTTGTTCACATACACTCTTATTCTTTCATTTGGAATATAGCTTTCATTTGGGCTTCTTTCTGCTTCGGATAATACAGCTTCAGTACGCCCTAAATTCACATATACATAACGATGATCTACTCTGTCAATAAGACCAGTAACAATATCATCTTCTTTGTCGATGAATTCATCATATAGTATTTCACGTTCAGCATCACGTAAACGTTGCATAACAGCTTGTTTAGCTGCTTGCGCACCTACGCGTCCGAAATCACTTGGTGTTACGTCTTCTTCGTAGATATCACCAATTTCATAAGCAGGGTTTTTTACTAGTGCCGTACTTAAGTCGATTTCTTCTCTATTATCAAATGATTCTTCAACCACTTCTTTACGTGCGATAACATTAAATGTACCTTCGTCCATGTTTAATTCAACACGAACGTTTCTTGCACTTTCATAGTTCTTTTTATAAGCAGTAATTAACGCCGCTTCGATAGCATCAATTAATACTTCTCTAGGAATTTTCTTTTCTTTTTCTAAGTACTCAGTAGCTAATAATAATTCATTACTTGACACGATTTATCATCCTCCTCGTCACGTTATATAATTACTGCATGACGTGCTTTAGCGATTTTACTTCTTGGTATTTCAACTTGTTTTGTTCTTGATTTCTCTTTAACTTCCATAACTATTGTTTCATCATCAACTGATTGCAATATACCTAACCATTCTTTTGCGCCTTCGATTGGAGCATATAAAGAAACAAATACTGGTTTAGTCACAGCGTTGCGATATTCTTTTTCTTTTTTAATTGGTCTTTCAGCACCAGGTGAGGCAACATCTAAATAATACATCTGTTCGATAGGATCTTCTGAATCCATTACTTCACTTATTTTTTCAGAAGCAAGCGCACAATCATTTAAATCTACGCCACCTTCTTTATCGATAGATACTCTTAAAAAATGATCGTTTCCTTCTTTTGTAAACTCAACTTCTACTAATTCAAAATTTAAGTCGTCAAGGACAGGTTGAATTATTGCTTCAACTTGCTCAGTTATTTTACTCATGCTGACCTCCTGTTTTGGCAAATAGAAAAGAGCGGGTATTATGCCCACTCTTTCTGCCTGAGTCTAATTTTTTAAGCACTGTTATTATATCATATGTTTATTTGGTAGACAAATAACTATATTTGTAAAAAGCCTATAATGACAAGTTAATTCATGCTTTTTGTTATTTATTAAGTGTTTTGGTTCATTACATATCAAAAATTGATAATTGCGCTTTATCAGGTAAATTAGGTAAAGAACCTAATTCATCTAAGTATTCTATTACTTTTTGTGATAAACCAGCTTTTTTATTTAAATCTTCTTTAGATAAAAATGGACCTTCTTCACGAGCTTCTACAATTCTTTGTGCAACGTTTTCACCTAAACCTGGAACAGATATAAATGGTGGAATCAAAGTATCGCCTTCAATAATAAATTCAAATGATTTACTTTTTTCTAAACTGATTGGCTGCATACGGAAACCACGTTGTGCCATTTCATTCATTATTTCAAGCACTGTTAAAGTATCTTTTTCTTTTTTAGCTAAATCCATATAACGTGAATACATATCATTAACAGTATTACGAATACTTTCTTTATCTTTAATCATTGTAATTAAATCAAAGTCAGATGCGCGTACTGTGAAATAACTTGCATAATAATATAGTGGATAATGTACTTTAAAGTAAGCAATTCTTACCGCCATTAACACATAAGCTGCGGCATGGGCTTTAGGGAACATGTATTTTATTTTTCTACATGAATCTAAATACCAATCGGGTACTTCATTGTCTACCATTGCTTCGACCATATCGTCAGTCAATCCTTTACCTTTACGCACAAATTCCATTGTCTTAAAGGCAAGTGACGGCTCTAAACCATTATACATTAAATAAACCATAATATCATCACGACAACAGATTACACTCGATAAATCACATTTACCTGAACGTATTAAATCTTGAGCGTTCCCTAACCATACATCTGTACCATGTGATAATCCTGATATTCTAACAAGTTCTGAAAATGTTGTTGGTTTTGTGTCTTCTAACATTTGTCTAACAAAGCCAGTACCAAATTCTGGTACACCAAACGTGCCAGTTTTACATAAAATTTCCTCTTGTGTAACACCTAAAGGTTCAGGCGAACTAAAGATACCCATCGTTTCTTTATCATCCACTGGGATTGTTTTAGGATCTATTCCTGATAAGTCTTGTAACATACGAATCATTGTTGGGTCATCGTGTCCAAGTATATCTAACTTCAGAACGTTATCATGTATGGAGTGGAAATCAAAATGCGTTGTCATCCAAGATGAAGACTGATCGTCCGCTGGGAACTGTACAGGTGTAAAATCATATATATCCATATAATCAGGTACTACAATAATACCACCTGGATGTTGTCCAGATGTACGTTTAACGCCTGTACAACCTTTAACAAGTCTATCTACTTCTGCACCACGTTTATGGATACCTTGGTCATTTAAATAACCCTTCACATAACCAAAAGCTGTTTTCTCTGCGACTGTACCAATTGTTCCAGCACGGAATACTTTATCATCACCAAATAATTCTTTTGTATAATTATGTGCATTCGGTTGATATTCTCCACTAAAGTTCAAGTCAATATCTGGTACCTTATCGCCTTTAAAGCCTAAGAATGTTTCGAAAGGAATATCTTGACCTTCTTTAATAAGGTCGCTACCACAAGTTTCACATTTTTTATCTGCTAAATCAAAACCAGAGCCAACAGAGCCATCATCAAAGAATTCACTCGTTTTACATTTTGGACAAATGTAATGTGGTGGCAATGGATTAACTTCTGTGATTTCTGTCATAGTTGCTACAAAACTTGATCCTACAGAACCACGTGAACCAACAAGATATCCGTCATTTAAAGATTTTTTGACAAGTCGTTGTGAAATGAGGTATATAACAGAGAAGCCATTACCTATAATACTCTCTAATTCTTTTTCAAGACGATCAATTACTATTTGTGGTAAATCATCACCGTAGAGGGCTTTTGCATTAGAATAGCTCATTTCTCGAATTTCTTCATTTGCGCCTTCCATTCTTGGTGTATATAGCTCATCTTTAATTGGAACAACACGCTCTATACGATCTGCTAGCTCATTAGTATTCTTAATGACAAGTTCATAGGCTTTTTCTTCACCCAAGAAGTGCAATTCGTCTAACATTTCGTCTGTAGTTCTAAAATGCGCCTTTGGCAATGTAGAACGGTTTAATGGATTACCAGGTTGTGCAGCAATCAATATTTTACGCGCAATCGAATCATGTTCATTCAAATAGTGTGCATTTCCTGTAGCTATAACTGGAATATCGTTGACTTCACCCGCACGAATTAAACGATTATATATTTCATATAATGTTTCATTATCACGTATCAGCTCTCTATCAATTAAACCTTGGTATAAAGCAGGCGGTTGAATTTCTATGAAATCATAGTATTGAGCTATACGTTCAACTTGAGACTGATCTTTTTGCATTACTGCAGTAAATACTTCTCCTTCGTCACATGCAGAACCAACGAGAATACCTTCACGATATTCATCTAATAATGAACGTGGAATTCTAGGTGTTCTATAATAATATTGGACTAAGGACGCACTTACAATCTTGAATAAGTTTTTAAGACCTTGTTGATTTTGAACAATAAGCGTGACGTGGTTTGGACGTGCACGTTTGTATGCATCTTCATTTGATAACGATGTATTAATATCTTGGTGATTATGAACGTCAAGTTCTTCTAATTGTTTAAGCATTTTAATAAACATATAAGCCGTTGCTTCCGTATCATAAATTGCTCTATGGTGTTGTGTTAACTCTACGCCGTATTTTTTGGCTAAGAAGTTCAATCCATGTTTACCGTATTCAGTATTGATTGTTCTTGATAATTCAAGTGTATCTATTACAGCGTTTGTAGACGCACCAATACCGACATGTTCATATCCAGTATCTATAAAGCCCATATCAAAGGATGCGTTATGAGCAACAAAAATAGCGTCCCCTACCCATGCTTTAAACTCTGTAAGGACTTCTTCTATCTCTGGTGCATCAACTAACATATCATCCGTAATATGTGTCAAATTAATAATAACATCGGATAAACGTTCATGTGGATTACTAAAACGTTCAAACTTATCAATGATTTCCCCGTCTTTAACTTTGACTGCAGCGAGCTCGATAATTTTATCGTATTGATTGGATAAACCGGTCGTCTCAACGTCGAATACAACATATGTTGCAGTTTTCAAATCACGATCCATAGGTTTATATGCAATAGGTACACCATCGTCAACTAACATACCTTCCATTCCGTAAATCATTTTAATACCATTTTTTTCAGCTGCCGCATGTGCGTCTGGAAAGGCTTGAACACCATTATGGTCAGTCACTGCAATAGCTTTATGACCCCACTTTGCTGCTTGATCTACGTACGCTGAAATATTAGGTATGCCATCCATTTGACTCATTGCCGTATGCAAATGGAATTCTACTCGTTTTTCTTCAGATTTATCTTGTTTCGTAGCTTTTTTAATTTCTTCAATATCCGACATCATCATCACTAAATCACGAACAAATGAATCTTCTTCTATGCGTCCTTGTGCGCGAACCCATTTACCGACGCTCAATGCCTTAAAGTTATCTAAATCATCTTTGTTTTTACGAGTGAACATTTTTAATACGAGCGAATCTGTATAGTCAGTTACCTTCAACTCTACAATGTGTCGCCCGCTCTTCAACTCTTTTAAGTTAATATCAAAAATAACACCTTCAACTGCTACTTTGAATTCTTCTTCAATAATAGAATCTATAGGTTTAATATTATCAATTGGGATTGGTTTACCAATTTGACACTTAGTTACTGAACTTTCATTATTATCTTGTTGTTTTGCCTTCTCGGCTTTCATTTTTTCTAATTTTTCAGTAGCTTCACGTGCACTCTTTTCATCTTCTTCTTGAATATGTGCTTCTAATGATGCTAAATCATCTTCGTTTCCAACGCTATCCGTTTCAAAAACTATCTTACTAATATCGAACCCACACTGTTGAAAAGCTTTAACTAAGCTACCATTACAGGCTTTATCAAAATGATCTCTCTCGACATCATTTTGACAAGTTACTTTTAGCACATCTCCCGACATAATTAAGCGTTTTTGCTTTAATTGTCCTTTTACTTTAGGTGAAAGTTGTGTTTGATCAATACAATGATTAAAATACTTTATCGCATATTCATCTTGGTTTGATTTATTATTTATCGTAATATTACATTCTACATTTGCAATTGATTTAAACTCTTCTGTAATTGCACCTGTAAAAAGCAAATAATCTTCTATTGATAGAAAGTGTGGTAATGTGATTTGAAACACCCATGTACGATCTGTTGTCTTAACATCCACACGCGTTAGTTCACTTTGTTCCAAAATTTCTGGTTCCAAATGGTTTGTTATTTTAATTTGGTCAGCTAGGATTTTAAATTTTTCCTGATTTGTCATTGCCATGACGATAACCACCTTACTATTAATTACACTGCTTTACTTGTATATGCTTACTTACATTAAATGACGGTGTATGTATTATTATTCCATTCTCTATATTATAACGGATATGTGTGAAATTCTAATAGTTAAACTTAATAAATTAAATTCATATTTTTGTGAATAATAAATGGGAGCGGAACAGAAATCAAACTTTAAAATTTGATTTCGTATTCCCGCCCCCTCCTTAAAAGTTTGAGTCAAACATATCTAAAAATGAGACAGCTAGTGTATTTTTTTTAATTTACACTCACAAATATAGATTGTTGAATTTATGCGTCAGCCTTATGATTTTATATAAGTAACATCTAGCAATTCCCTTATAGATTATAAATTTGTATATAATTCATTTACATAATTGATTAAATTATCGATATGCACATCTTCACTGTCACCAGTATCGCGACGTTTAACTTCTACAATGCCTTCTGCAGCATTTTTGCCTACGACAATACGTATTGGTAAACCGATTAAATCAGCATCATTAAATTTCACACCAGCACGTTCTTTACGGTCATCATAAAGTACATCATAATTTTCTTTTAATTGCGTATATAATTGATCCGCTAATTCACGTTGGTCATCTTTTTTAGGATTAATTGTGATTAAATGTAATTCAAATGGTGTGACTGATTTTGGCCAAATAATACCATTTTCATCGTTATTTTGTTCAACGATTGCACTTAATGTTCTTGAAATACCAATGCCATAACATCCCATTAATAATGGTTGTGCTCTACCTTGGTCATTTAAGAACGTAGCGTTCATTGATTCAGAGTATTTTGTTCCAAGTTTAAAGACTTGGCCTACTTCAATACCTTCTGCAAAGTGCGCTTTGTCTGAGCTATCTGCTAATAATTCACCTTCTAAAATAAATCTAAAATCTCCATAGGCTTCTACTTCAAAGTCACGATCGACATTTGCGTTTAACAAGTGATATCCATCTTCATTCGCACCAACGACGATATTATTCAAATCTTGAATGAAATTATCTGCATAAATTTTAATGTCTTTATCGAAAACCGGACCCAGTGAACCTGGTTTTGCACCTAAAATATTAATAATTTCATCTTCAGTCGCTAACTCCACATTGTCAGTACCAAAATAAGCTTTTAATTTAATATCATTAATTTCATGGTGACCTCGAACTAATACTAATATAAATTCACCATCGACATTAAATATCATAGATTTAGTAATTTCGTCTAATGGTTTATTTAAAAATGTCGCAAGATCTTGTGCTGTATGCACATTTGGCGTTTCAATTTTTGTTAACGGTTGTACATCTTCATGTTTTTTATTAGGATGGTAAACCACTTCAGCTTTTTCAATATTTGCAGCGTAATCACTTTGCTCACTGTACACAATCGTGTCTTCTCCGATTTCGCTTAACGCCATAAATTCATGTGTATGACTACCACCAATTGCACCTGAATCAGCAACAACTGGTCTCGCGTTAATACCTACACGATTAAAGATGCGACCATATGCATGGTACATATCTTCATATGCTTCATCTAGTGACGCTTCATCAGCATGAAAAGAATAAGCATCTTTCATTATAAATTCTCTACCACGTAATAGACCGAAACGTGGACGCTTTTCATCTCTAAATTTAGATTGTATTTGGAAAAGTGTCATTGGCAGTTGTTTATATGATTTCAATTCATCACGAACAATTGAAGTCACAACTTCTTCATGTGTTGGTCCAAGCGCAAATTGACGGCCATTACGATCTTGTAAACGCATAAGTTCTGGACCATATGCACTCCAACGTCCTGATTCTTCCCATAATTCTGATGGTTGCAATGCTGGCATTAATATTTCAACCGCATCAATACGCTCCATCTCTTCGCGTACGATAGCTTCAATATTATTTAATACTCTCGCTGCAATTGGTAAGTAACTGTAAATTCCACTTGTACTTTGTTTGATTAAGCCTGCTTTTAATAATAGTCGATGGCTTAATGCCTCAGCACCAGCTGGCACTTCTTTCATAGTTGGTATAAATACTTTTGATTGTTTCATTTAAATGCTTCTCTCCCTCTTATAAGAAATAACGCTGAATATCGTTCCAAGTCACTAATACCATAACGATTAATACAAATACGGCACCAATGGCGATAATTGTAGTTTCTGCTTTTTTATTTACTGGTTTTCTAAAGATTGCTTCATAAATGACAAATAAAATTCGTCCACCATCTAACGCTGGTACTGGTAGTAAATTCATTAATCCTAAGTTAACGCTTAGCAAAGCAGTCCATGAAATCAAGTTAATTATACCAGTTTTAACGACAGAGTCGACAGTATGATATATACCTACTGGACCATTCAACATATCAAATGAGAATTCTCCAGTGAAAATGCTTGCAATCATACTTACAATTGCAGTGAAAATAATTTTACCTGCACTAAGTGTTTGTTCCACACCCGCTGCAATTGGTTTGAAAATAGTGTGTTCAGTCGCTGCACTATAACCTAATAAATATTTTGTTTCTGAGTGTGTTTTCGTTACTTTTTGTTCAACCTTTTTAGGTTTAATATCAAATGTTTGCTTGTTGCCATTACGTTCGACGACTAATTTTGTCTTGTTATCTTTAATTTCTTTTACTGCTTTATCAATATCATCTTTACCATCAATATTATGGCTTCCTACTTTAACAATCGTGTCCCCAGATTTAAGACCTGCTTGTTCAGCAGGTGAATCTTTAACAACTTCATCAACTGAATTTGTTGCTGTACCTTGATAATATGCTAGACCAATAAATAATACTAATGTAAGTAAGAAATTAAACAATGGTCCTGCGAATAAAGTTAAGAATTTTTGATAAGGCTTTTTATATGTGAATTGACGATCTCTAGGTGCAATTTGAATTAAACTACCATTCTCTACAAAATAAGACGTTTCAGCTATTGCATAGTGTTGTCTTTCTTGATTATATGATGTTACCCCTTCAATGAATAAGCCATCTTTAAAATCACATTGTTTTACTTCTATTGCTTCAATTTGTTGAAATTTGTGTTGATCATCTAAAATGATGTGCGTAATTTCATCTTTGTCATTTAATTTTATTTTTACATGCATACCTGGTTGAACTGGTGGTTCTTCTAAACCATCACCAGCCATGCGTACGTAACCTCCGACAGGTAATAATCGAATCGTATATAACGTTTCATTCTTTCTGAAACTAAATATTTTAGGCCCCATACCAATTGCAAATTCCGGACACATAATGCCTGCGCGTTTTGCAAAAAACATATGTCCATACTCATGAACTGTGACAAGGACACCAAAAACGATTATAAATGAAATAATTGTTACTAGAAAACTCACTTTGCTACACCTCATATTTTCGAAATAAATTGTTTGCTCATACTTCATATATTAATTCATATGATTCATTTTCTTATGACTAACTGCTTACTTTAGATTATAAAAGTATAACACAACAATGCTGAGTGACACACGTAACTTTAATATGTCTTCTAGTCACTCGCTTACATTATTCTTATCATTGTACAGTCGTAATTACACAAAGTATTTTTGCTTGTGAAAAGGAGTTAATAAATAAAATAACTGCATTGAAGCACTCAGTTATTTTATCTCATTAACTCCTTATTTTTGTTTATATAATTGTATAGTATCACTTTGAATCTGTAGTTAAGCTTGTATTAACAAGATGTTTAATAGTGGCAATACAAACATAAAACTGTCAAAGCGATCTAAAATACCACCATGACCAGGCAAAATACGACCAGAGTCTTTTACACCAAAATGGCGTTTGAAACCTGATTCAACAAGGTCACCAAGTTGTCCAAACATACTTAAAATGATCGTAACAATTAATAATATCCACGTTGCAATATTAAAGTCCACAAACATAATCATAACAAGTGGAATAATTAAACTACAAATCAATCCACCAACAAAACCTTCTATTGTTTTATTAGGACTAATCACAGGCCATAATTTATGTTTGCCCATTAAGCGACCAAAAATATATGCCCCTGTATCTGTTGACCATACGATTAGAAATGCAAATAGTATGTAGTGTAAGCCTTCAGATCGTGTTTCATAAAGATACATGAAACCAATACCAACATACGCAATCGTCATTAAACAAAATGCAGCGTCCATAAAACTAAATCTATTTTTAGAAAGCACTGTATAACTTAATAAAATAAAACTCATTGCTATTAATGACTTTAATTGTAAATCATTAACCCAGTTACCCGCACCTTGAGGTAACATAATAATTAAAATTCCTAACGCACTTATGATACCTGGCACCGATAAAAACTTAATCATATTCATATTCAGCAATTCTTTCAATGCTATGAACGCTAATAAATACGAAAACAGCATTAATATAACTCCGCCCTTTAGTAAGACCGGGAGGAAAATGATAAGTCCTATGATTGCCGTCAAAGTTCTAACTTTCATACTATTCTCCTAACTACTTATAATCCCCCAAAACGCCTTTGACGAGATTGATAAATTTTAATACAGTTTATTAATTCTTCTTTATCAAAATCTGGCCATAATTTTTCATTAAATAAAAATTCACTGTAAGATACTTGCCAGATTAGGAAATTACTAATACGTTGCTCTCCTGATGTTCTAATCAAAAGATCTGGGTCAGGGTAGCAATGAGTCATTAAATGCTCATTAATCATTTCTTCAGTGATTGCTTCACTTGTTAAACCTTCAGCAGTCAATTTGTCGTAAATTGATTTCACACTGTGGACAATTTCGGCTCGTCCGCCATAATTTATAGCAAAGACCAATTTTAAGCCCGTATTATTTTTTGTTTCTTCTTTTGCTTTATCTATCGCTTTAAGTGTAGATGTTGGTAAATGCTCAATAAAACCAATCGTCTCTACTTTAACATTATTTTCTATCAACTCTGGTAGAAATGTTCTTAAAAAGTTAACTGGCAAGTTCATGATGTAATTCACTTCATTTTTAGGTCTTGTCCAATTTTCTGTAGAGAAAGTATACAATGTTAAATATTTAATTCCTAAATCACTAGCTGCTTTAGTAATTTTTTTAACAGTTTGCATACCTTGGTAGTGACCTTTTATTCTAGGCAATTTTCTTTGTTTAGCCCAACGACCATTACCATCCATAATTATAGCAACATGTTCGGGTATATTATGTACTTCCAAATCTATATCGGATTGCTTATACTGATTTTCTTTCTTCTTTTTTAACTTTTTAAACATGGTATTTCCTCCGAGCTTGATCATCTCTGTTTATTATAATTAGATTCTAGATGCAATTATCTACCATTTTATCATAATAGATAGGTGCATTGAATAAACAAATAAAAAAACTGTACCAAAGTCTGATTTGATACAGTTCAGATAAATAAATGATATACCTCTTCTTCAAGCTCTAACTATAAGTAATTATATACCTTAATGAGTGAATAGAAGTATAATCATCATTACCATGTTTATACTGACATTATATCTTTTTCTTTTTCTTCTAATAATTTATCAATTTCTTTAATTGAGTTGTCAGTTAATTTTTGTACATCATCTGTTTGTGATCTTAAATCATCTTCAGTGATATCGCCATTTTTTTCTTGTTTTTTAAGTACATCATTTGAATCACGACGAACATTTCTAACTGCAACTTTCGCATCTTCGCCAATTTTCTTAACTTCTTTTACAAGCTCTTTACGGCGGTCTTCAGTTAATGCTGGAATAACAATTCGTATAACTTCTCCGTCACTTGAAGGATTCACGCCTAAGTTAGCAGCATTGATTGCTTTTTCAATATTACCGACAGATGATTTATCATATGGTGCGATTACTAATAAACGTGCTTCTGGCACATTGATACTAGCAAGTTGTTGAACTGGTGTTGGAGCACCATAGTAATCAACATTTACGCCATTTAATAAATTGGAGTTGGCTCTTCCCGCACTAATATTAGCTAATTCTCTTGAAAGATTATCAACAGATTTTTGCATTTTTGATTTCGTATCATTAATAATGTCGCTCATTCTCATACACCTCTAATTATTTTGTTATTATTGTTCCTATTTTTTCACCCATTACTGCACGTTTAATATTACCTTCTTCAGTAATTGAGAACACATTCAACGGAATGTTATTATCCATACAGAATGAAGATGCTGTTGAATCCATTACTTGTAAACCATCTTGTAACATTTGAATATGAGTAAGATGTTCATACTTAATAGCATTAGGGTCTACTTTTGGATCAGCAGAGTAAACGCCATCAACATTATTTTTACCCATTAAGATAACATCGGCTTCAACTTCAGCCGCACGTAGAGCTGCTGTAGTATCAGTTGAGAAGTATGGATTACCAATACCCGCTGCAAAAATAACTACACGTTTTTTCTCTAAGTGTCTAATTGCACGACGACGAATATATGGTTCTGCAACTTGTTTCATTTCAATTGAAGTTAAAACGCGTGTGTCACATTCTAATTGTTCAAGGCTATCTTGTAGCGCTAAAGCATTCATTACCGTAGCTAACATACCCATATAATCAGCAGTACCACGATCCATGCCTAAGTCACTACCTGTTTTACCTCTCCAAATATTACCTCCGCCAACGATAACTGCAATTTCGCAATCCATCTTTGCAACTTCGGCTACTTGTTCAGCCACACTTTTAATCGTAATTGGATTAATTCCAAATCCATCGTTACCTGCTAGTGCTTCGCCACTTAATTTTAAAACAACACGATCGTATTTAGAAGTTTGAGCCATTGTCTTATCCTCTCTATTGTAAAAATATGTAATTGATACAAGTAAAGAAGACACAATAGGTCTTCCAATACAAAAGTAAATCTTTCATACGGAGCACAAAGGTGTCTTCTTTCTTGTTTTAACTATGAAAAATTATTTCATTTGTCCTTTTACTTCGTCAGCAAAGTTTTCTTCGCGTTTCTCCATGCCTTCGCCTACTTCATAACGTAAGAAGTCAACAAGTTTTCCACCTTTTGATTTCAAGAAAGCTTCAACTGTTTGATCAGGATCTTTTACAAAGTTTTGGTCAACTGCACAAATTTCTTGTAAATATTTACGTAAACGACCTTCAACCATTTTTTCTACAATTTTCTCTGGTTTGCCTTCGTTTAGTGCTTGTTGTTTTAAAACTTCTCTTTCGTGATTGATTTCATCTTCGCTTACTTGTTCAGATGAAACATATTTAGGGTTGATTGCAGCAATGTGCATAGCTACGTCTTTAGCTGCTTGGACATCAGTTGAACCTTCAACTACAGTTAACACACCGATACGTCCGCCCATGTGTAAATAAGAACCAAAAGCATCATTGTCTGATTTTGTTCTAATAGCAAAACGACGGATACTTAATTTTTCTCCGATAGTTGAGATAGATTCTTTAACACGTTGGTCTACTGATTTACCATCAGCTAATGTAGTTTCTAATAAGGCTTCTACTGTTTCAGCCTTTGTTTCTAATACTTGATTAGCAATTTCTTTCACTAATTCTTGGAAACCTTCGTTACGAGCTACGAAGTCAGTTTCTGAATTAATTTCTACAATTGCTGCTTCATTGCCTTTTTCTTCAACATGAACTAAACCTTCTGCCGCAATACGGTCAGATTTTTTAGCAGCTTTTGCAATACCGTTTTCACGTAAGTAATCAATAGCTTTGTCGATGTCACCATCAGTTTCTGTTAAAGCTTTTTTACAGTCCATCATACCTGCACCAGTTTTTTCACGTAATTCTTTTACAAGTTTAGCTGAAATTGCCATTTCATATTCCTCCATTATTTAATGAATTTTAATATATTTGTTTTTAAAAAAGGGTGATAAGCTTGAATATCTTATCACCCATTTTACATTATTCTTAGTTTGATTCAACAGAAGTGTTTTCTTCAGTTGTTCCTGCTTCAGTAGCTTCTTTTGATTCTTTTAAATCAATATTTTGTTCTGCTGCTACTTCTTCATTAGATACACCTTGTTGACCTTCTAAGATCGCATCTGCCATTTTACCAGTTAATAATTTAACGGCACGAATAGCATCATCATTTGCTGGGATAACGTAATCAATTTCATCTGGATCACAGTTAGTATCCACAATACCAACGATAGGGATGTGTAATTTGCGTGCTTCAGCAATTGCGTTGCGCTCTTTACGAGGGTCAACTACAAATAATGCTTGAGGCATTGATTTCATATCACGAATTCCGCCTAAGAATTTGATTAAACGGTCGTATTCTTTTTTAAGTTCTACAACTTCTTTTTTAGGTAATACTTCGAATAAGCCATCTTCTTCCATTTTTTCAATCTCAGAGATGCGTTTGATACGTTTAGAAATTGTTTTATAGTTAGTTAAGATTCCACCTAACCATCTTTGGTTTACATAGAATTGACCCGCACGTTCTGCTTCAGCTTTCACTGAGTCTTGTGCTTGTTTTTTCGTACCAACGAATAAAACTTTTCCGCCATCTTCTGATACTTGTTTAATGAAGTTATAAGCTTCTTCTACTTTTTTCACTGTTTTTTGTAAATCGATAATGTAAATACCGTTTCTTTCAGTGAAAATGTATCTTTTCATTTTTGGGTTCCAACGACGTGTTTGGTGACCAAAGTGAACGCCTGCTTCTAGTAATTGTTTCATTGAAATTACTGCCATAATTAAAATCCTCCTATTGGTTTATTACCTCCACAAAAAGCTCATATAAACACGATAACTAAATATCGCACCCTTTATACTTGCACTTTTTGTGTGCGTATTGGCTTCATAGCCGTGAATAAATATATCATATTTGTATTTATAAAGCAATACTTTCACATTACTATTTCACACATTAAAAGAACATCTAAAAGTCTTATGATTTAGACGCTCTTTTTGATGATATATTTTTAAATTAATTTACGTATTGATTATTTAATTCTTTCTAGCTCATCTAAGAATTTTTCTTTTTTCACTTTAATAAATGTACCTTTCATTCCTAAAGAACGTGATTCAATAACACCAGCACTTTCAAGTTTACGCAAAGCGTTAACAATAACTGAACGTGTGATACCTACTCTATCAGCAACTTTTGATGCAATAAGTAATCCTTCTTTACCGCCTAATTCTTCAAAGATATGCTCGATTGCTTCACTTTCAGAATATGATAAAGAATTAATTGCCATGCTAATAGAAGCTTTGTCTCTTGCTTCTTGTTCAACTTCACTATGTTTTTCACGTAATATTTCCATGCCAATAACTGTGGCAGCATATTCACCAAGAACTAAATCATTCTCAGAGAAATCTTCTTGAACACGTCCAAGTACTAAAGTACCTAATCTTTCACCGCCACCTAAAATTGGAAAAATTGTAGTTCGGCTAATTTTGAATAAATCTTTATTTTCTGGTGGGAACACAGATAATACGTTTTCAATATCAATATTAGATTGTGTTTCTCTAACATCCATTAGTTTATCCGTATATTCTTTAGGGATATGTCTATTTTCAAGCATTTGTATAATACGATCATTTTTCAACAATTCGTTTAAGCTTGACCCTAAAATCTTTCCTTTTCTAGACACAATAAATACATTTGTCACTGTTACACTACTTATTGTTTGTGCTACATCCTTAAAATCAACGGCAATACCTTTGTGCTTTTGCAAAAGTGTATTTAATTCTCTAGTTTTCGATAATAAGCTCATATTCCTTCTCCTTTTTATTTATATTATAAAATAAATGCACTTAAATCTTTGTTTGTTGAAATTGATTTCAACTTATCATCAACATATTGTGGTGTGATGTCTACAACCGCATTGGGCATACTTGGTGCTTCAAATGATAAATCTTCAAGCATTTTTTCAAGTATAGTATGCAAACGACGTGCGCCAATGTTATCAGTATCTTGGTTTACCTGGAAAGCAATTTCTGCCAGACGTTTAATCGAGTCATCGGTAAAGTTGACTGTCACTTCTTCTGTTTGAAGTAGCGCTTCATATTGTTTGATAAGTGATAATTTCGGTTCAGTCAAGATTCGTACAAAATCTTCTACTGAAAGACTTTCTAATTCAACACGAATTGGGAAACGACCTTGCAACTCAGGAATTAAATCACTTGGTTTAGCCACGTGGAATGCTCCAGCACCAATAAATAGCATATGTTCAGTGTTAACAGTACCATATTTCGTTTGTACCATGCTACCTTCAAGTATTGGTAAAATATCTCTCTGAACGCCTTGTCGAGACACATCTTGACCTGAATTTTGATTATTTGTTGCAACTTTATCGATTTCATCAATAAATATAATACCCATTTGCTCAGCAAGTTCAATTGCTTGTTGATTTGCTGATTCTTGATCAATCAGTTCGTCGGCAAATTGATCCGTTAATATTTTACGCGCTGTTTGTACAGGAACTTCTCGTTCAACTTTTTTCTTAGGCATGAGTTGTTTCATCATATCTTGCATTTGTTCATTTTGATTTGCGCCTAACATGCCCATAGCACCTGGGTCTTGTTCTACTTTTAATCTTACTTTTTCTTCTTCTAGTTCACCATTCAACAATTGTTGTTTAATTTCAGAACGCTTTGTCTTGATTTCTTCTGTAGGTGTATCCTCTTCTTCATCATTATTCTGACCAAAGTTTGGCATCGAACCACCAAATAGTGATTCTAGAGGGTTATTCCCACCGTTATTCGTATTATTCGCTTTTTGCTTCATGCTAGGTACTAAAAGTTTTACTAATTTTTCATTTGCTTTTTGTTTCGCTTCTTCTTCAACTAAAGATTTCTTTTGTTCTTTAACTAGTCTAATAGCTACGTCAACTAAATCTCTTACCATGCTCTCAACATCTCGACCTACGTAGCCTACTTCTGTAAATTTAGTTGCTTCGACCTTTATAAAAGGTGCACCTACAACTTTAGCCATTCTTCTTGCTATTTCCGTCTTACCTACACCTGTTGGTCCGATCATTAAAATATTTTTGGGTGCAATCTCTTGTTTAGCTTCTTCAGCTAAAAGACTTCGTCTATATCTATTTCTTAAGGCAATTGCTACTTTGCGCTTTGCATCATCTTGCCCAACAATGTATTCATTCAATTTTGAAACGATATCTTTTGGTGTTAATTTAATGCCAGTCGTTTCCATAAGATAAATTACCTCCGTAATTTTGATTTCAATTATTCTAAAAATTATTTGTAAATTTATTTATTATTACTATATCCTAAATTTTTACAATTATACATTTTTATTTTTCATTGTGCTTTTTTAGTTTCAATTTTTATAATTTTTCAACTACGATTTGATCATTTGTAAATACACAAATATCAGACGCAACTTTTAAACTTTCATAAGCCATTTCTTCTGCAGTTAAATTTGTGGCATGACGTTTCAAGGCTCTTCCTGCACTCAATGCGTAATTGCCTCCTGAACCAATTGCTATTAAAGCATCGTCTGGTGCGATTACTTCTCCTGTACCACTTACTACAAGGATTGAATCCTCATCCATAACGATTAGCATTGCTTCTAGTTGACGCAGTTGTTTGTCACCTCTCCATTCCTGAGCTAATTCAACTGCGGCTCTTTCTAAATTACCACCGAATTGTTGTAACTTAGTTTCGAATTTTTCGAATAATGTAAATGCATCTGCAACGCTTCCTGCAAATCCGGCTAAAACTTTATCATTGTATAAGCGTCTAACCTTTCGTGCTGTTTGTTTCATAATCACTTGTTCACCAAGTGTTACTTGTCCATCACCTGCCATTGCTGAATGGCCGTTATGTTGCACTGCAAAAATCGTTGTCGCGTGAATAGATGTACTCATAATCTAATTCTCCTTTTTTGCACGAGGATGTGCGTTTAAATATACTTTTCTTAATTGTTCATTTGTAACATGTGTGTAACGACCTGTAGTTGATAAATTCACATGACCTAACAATGATTGAACGGTACGTAAATCAGCACCCTGATTAAGCATGTGTGTTGCAAATGTATGTCTTAATTTATGTGGGTGAATATCCGTTACGCCAGCTGTACGTTTTACAACATCGTTTAACACATAACGAACGCCACGCTCTGTGATAGGCGCACCGTTCATATTTACTAATAAATAATTATGATCATTTTTAATTTTAGGTTTAAATAATTCTAAATATCGTTCTATACTTTGTTTGCAAAATTCTCCAAATGGAATAAAGCGTTCTTTACCACCTTTACCTAACACCTTCACACCAGGTAAATTCATATCTAAATCAGACTCTTTTATATGGACTAACTCCGAAACCCTTATGCCTGTTGCATAAAGAAGTTCCAAAATCACTCTATCTCTCAAACCTTTTTTCGGGTCTTTTTCAACAGTGTCAAATAAAGCTTCCATTTCTTCTTCATAAAAAAAGTGTGGTAAATATTGTTCTTTCTTGGGATGCACTAATTGAATAAATGGATTTATAACTTTTTCATCTTGTGTCATCCAATATTCGTAAAAACTTCTCAGCGTAGAAATTTTACGAGAAACTGAGGTTCTTTTCAAGTTTTTCGAATATAAATAACTTAGATAGTTTCTTGCATCTTTATATTCGAATGCAGATAGCTCTAAATATTCTTGTTTTAAAAATACATTGAACTGTTCTAAATCATCGTGGTATGACTTTAAAGTATGCTCTGAAAACTGTCGTTCAACTTTTAACATAAATAAATATGCCTGTTGGATTTCTTCCAATAAAAACCCCTCCATCAATATGAATTGTAGCATATTGATGAAGGGGACTGCGAAAAATAACTATTAAATTGAGTCAAACTTACAAAATTTTTAGAAAATGGTTATATCCACGAATATTTTATAAAGTTTGCTTATAATTATCTAAATATGATAACGCGCGGTCTGCAAGTTTTTCGTAACGTAATTTTTTATCTTTAACACGTTTTTCTAAAGTTGGCAGTAAACCAAAATTCGCATTCATTGGTTGGAAATTTTTCTCGTTTTTAGCATGAGAAATATAATAAGCCATACTTCCAATCATTGTTTCTCTTGGAAATACTACGCCGCCTCTATCTTTAATTTTATGAGCTACGTTGATGCCTGCTACTAAACCACTTGCTGCACTTTCAACATAACCTTCAACGCCAGTCATTTGACCAGCAAAATGAACTTCTTCTCTACCTATCAACTCATACTTTTCTGTCAACACATCTGGCGAGTTAATAAATGTATTTCGATGCATCACACCATATCTTACGATTTCTACATTTTCTAACCCAGGGATTAAACGTATAACGTCTTTTTGTGCCCCCCATTTTAAATGTGTTTGGAAACCTACAAGATTATATAATGTACCTGCAGCATCATCTTGTCTCAATTGTACGACTGCATATGGACGTTCACCAGTTTTAGGATCTTCTAGCCCTACTGGTTTCATAGGTCCAAACAATAAAGTTTTACGCCCACGTTCTGCCATAACTTCAAAGGGCATACACCCTTCAAAGTATTTTTCTTTCTCAAATTCATTTACTGGTGCAACTTCTGCTTCCATTAATGCATCATAAAATATATTGAATTCTTCTTCAGTCATTGGGCAGTTCAGATATGCTGCTTCACCTTTGTCATAACGAGATTTCAAATATACCTTATTCATATCTATACTTTCTTTTTCAATTATTGGAGCTGCGGCATCATAAAAATACAATTGATCTTCACCAGTAGCTTCAACAATTTCAGCAGCCAATTTTTCTGTAGTTAATGGACCTGTAGCAATGATAGTGTAACCATCAGGTATGCTGTTAATTTCTTCATTTAACACTGTTACATTGGGATGATTTTTCAAAGTTTCTGTAACATAACCAGCAAAATCATGTCGATCTACTGCTAAGGCACCACCAGCTGGTACTCTTGCTTTATCTGCTGCACTAATAATAAGTGAATCAAGGCGTCTCATTTCTTCCTTAAGAACACCCACTGCATTTGTTAATGCATTGCCACGTAATGAGTTTGAACAAACTAACTCTGCAAATTGATCAGTATGATGTGCTGGTGTTTGCTTCACTGGCCTCATCTCTATTAAATTAACTTTTATCCCTCTTTGAGCTAATTGATATGCTGCTTCTGAACCGGCTAGACCAGCCCCGATAACATTGACAGTTTGAGTCATTTAATTTCCTCCAATACATTAAAAATAGCAACTACGACATCATATCATAATTATAGATATATCTGTCTACATTATAAATATGTGTCGTTAGTTGCTTATAGAATTATTAACAATATTCGTAATGTACGTTTGAATTACGCAATAATTAATAAATGATATGATTGTTTATTTTTGCAGTTCTTCTTTATAATCACAGTTTGAACAAATAACCTGACTTTTACGTCCTTGTTTTTTCTCAACAAGATATTGTTCACATTTAGGACAATCGCGACCTACAGGTTTATCCCATGTAACAAAGTCACACTCAGGATATTTTGAACAGCCGAAGAAAATACGGTTCTTTTTAGATTTGCGTTCAACGACATCGCCCTCTTTACATTTAGGACAAGTCACGCCAATCGTTTTGATAATTGCTTTCGTGTTACGACAGTCTGGGAAGTTAGAACATGCCATAAATTTACCATAGCGTCCCATTTTAATTACCATTGGTGATCCACATAGTTCGCAATCTTCTCCAGCTGGTTCATCTTTAATTTCAATTTTTTCCATTTCTTCTTCTGCACGTTCAACATCTTGGCTAAAGCTACTATAAAAATCACGAATTACTTTTTTCCAAGGAATTTCGCCATCAGCTACTTTATCCAATAATGTCTCCATGTTTACAGTAAAGTCGACATCAATGATTTCAGGGAAATAATCCTTCACTTGTTCATGAACGATTTCACCTAGTTCAGTTGGAACAAATCGCTTACTTTCATTTTTTACATAATTTCTCTTTTGTATTGTATCAATTGTCGGTGCATACGTTGATGGTCGTCCAATTTTCAATTCTTCCATTGTTTTTACTAAACGCGCTTCAGTATAACGCGGTGGTGGTTGTGTGTAATGTTGAGAAGGTTCAATATTAGTTGCTGTAACCATTTCGCCTTCTTCAATTTTAGGTAATTTATTTTCTTTACCGCCTTCATCGTCGTCTGTAGTTTCAATGTATAATGTCATGAACCCTTTAAACTTAATCGTTTGTCCGTTCGCACGGAATTTCAAATCATTTTGTGTTAAATCCATAGCAACAGTATCTAGAATCGCAGGTGCCATTTGACTTGCTACAAAACGTTCCCAAATTAATTTGTATAATCTGTGTTGATCACGTGTTAAATAATTTTTCATTTCATTTGGTGTACGCAATGTTCCAGATGGTCTGATTGCTTCATGGGCATCTTGATCGCCTTGTTGTCCTTTAGCTTTACGATTTGACAAATAGTTATTACCATATGTTTCTTCAATATAACTTTTCGCTTCAGATTTAGCTTGTTCAGAAACTCTTGTTGAATCTGTACGCATATATGTGATTAAACCGACTGTGCCTTGTCGTTTCAAATCAATACCTTCATACAATTGTTGCGCTAGCATCATTGTTTTTCGGGCTTTGAAGTTTAATTTACGCGCAGCTTCTTGTTGCAATGTTGATGTTGTAAATGGATTAGCTGGATAACGTGTTTTTTCTTTTTTCGTTACTTTCGTTACCTCAAACTGATCTCCATCTAACTGTGTTGTAATTTTTTCTACATCATCTTTATTCGTTAACTTAAATGGTTTGTTTTTTAAATGAAGGAATTTGGCATTGAATTTGGATTTCTTATATCTAAATTCACCATCAATTTTCCAATATTCTTCAGGTTTAAAGTTTCTTATTTCATTTTCACGATCAATAACTAATCTAAGAGCTACTGATTGGACACGTCCAGCTGACAAACCTTTTTTAACTTTTTTCCACAATACTGGCGAAATATTATAACCAACTAAACGGTCTAATATACGTCTCGCTTGCTGAGCGTCAACAAGATTCATTTCTATGCCTCTAGGATGTTTAAAGCTATCTTTCACGGCATCTTTTGTTATTTCATTAAATACTACTCTATTTTCTACTGATTCTTCTAAATTTAATATGTTCGCCAAATGCCAAGCAATTGCCTCACCTTCACGGTCAGGGTCACTCGCTAAGAATATTTTTTTTGCTTTCTTAGCATGTTTTTTAAGTTCTTTAACAACTGGACCTTTGCCGCGTATCGTAATATATTTTGGTTCAAAATCATTTTCATCATCTACGCCCATTTGGCTACGTGGCAAGTCTCTAACATGCCCCATAGATGCGATAACTTTATATTTTTTACCTAAATATTTTTCAATGGTTTTAGCTTTTGCAGGCGATTCAACTATGACTAAATTTTCTGTCAAAGTAGTTACCCCCTTGCATTTCTAATTACAAAGATAAATGATAAACGGTCTATTTTGTTTTTGTCAATGTTTTTAATTTTAAGTTGCCTGGATTTCTCAAAATATTGACTAAAAAAACAAAACAAATGTCATCGTAATTTCATAATTATAAAATGCCTTTTCTTTCATTAATAAACTTCCATTTAATGTCCATTAGATTCAAATAAATTTCAATTATAATCTATTAATATATCACTTGCTTTTAATACAATTTTCGCTCCCTCTTGAGCACTTAATAAATTCCCTTCAGTCATCGGATTAAAGATAGAACCTGGTAGTATGTATACTTCTCTATTTTGTTCTAGGGCAAAATTCGTTGTAATACATGTTCCACTATTTGCTTTAGATTCTGTAATCAATATACCTTTTGACAATCCACTTATTATTCTATTACGTTCAGGAAAATGATGCTTTTGCGGTCTTTGAAAAGGAAGGTATTCACTTACTACAAGTCCTTCGATTTCTAATCGTTTTCTAATTTCAAATGTTTCTTTTGGATAATGTTGTAAATGGCCGAAACCTAGTACTGCAATTGCAGACATGTTCATTGATAGAGCGAGTTCGTGTGCCATTTTATCTGCGCCTTTAGCTAAGCCAGAGATTATAGTTAAGTTTTCTTTTTTAAATGAAGGAAAAAGAATGTTCAATGCTTTTTGACTATATTCTGTCGCATGCCTTGACCCTATAATAGCAAGAGTTTGAGGAGATTGCATTAAAGATAGCTTTCCTTTGTAGAAAAGGATGAGTGGTGGTTCATAGATTTCACGAAGTAATATGGGATATGAAGACTGCTCTATTGAAATGTACTTTAAATTCCATTGTCGTAACGTCGTTAATATGTTTTTAACTTCTATATTTAGATATTGCTCATAAATTTCTGCTTTTCTCTTTGTTTTTAATGTACTTAAAAATTGTTTGAGTAGTTGATTTTGTTCCACTTGATTATAGTCTAAAAAATTAGAATTATACCTTAACAGTTGATGCATTTGATGTGTTGTTAAACCTGAAAAACGTAGTTTTAAATATTGGTCTTCTCTCATAATGATTCTCCTTTTCACCTCAATTATAATGGAAAACAGCAATGGTTTAGATTACAAAACCACATCTTTTTCTAGTGAAAAGTAACAAGATTTTAAGGAGTAATTCTCTATTTTAAATTCACTTCAAACTAGAATTACCTTATATTTTAATGACTAAAATAAAATTTATGTATGTATTACTTTTAGCTAAGCTCTACAAATTTCCAATCGTTTTTCTACTATTATAAAAGTAGATATAACAAGTGTTATAAAATTAAGATTATTCAACATAAAACACCTCTTCTACAAATTGAATTTTTCAGTTTTATAAATCATAAAAATTTTATACAACAAAAAAACGGTTGATAAGAAAAGAACATCTATCTCTATCAACCGCAAGTATTATTTTATCTAAAATGTTTGAATACTTAAAATAGCACAAACCCCGACATATTTTCGGAATTTGTGCTGGGTTTGTACAATACAATTATTGTTTTACAGTTAATAATTGCTCATAAATGCCTGCTTCTTTAGCGGCATCAATTAATGTTGTACCAATTTCTGATGGTGTGTCTGCAGTTTTAACACCACAATTGTTAAGTGTTTTAACTTTTTCTTCAGCAGTACCTTTACCACCTGAAATAATCGCACCGGCATGGCCCATACGTTTACCTGGAGGGGCTGTTTGTCCTCCGACGAAACCTACTACAGGTTTAGTCATGTTAGCTTTAATCCATTCAGCAGCTTCTTCTTCTGCTGTTCCACCGATTTCACCAATCATAACGACTGCTTTTGTTTCATCATCTTCATTAAATGCTTTTAGCACATCAATAAAGTTTGTACCATTGACTGGATCGCCACCGATACCTACAGCTGTTGTTTGACCAATACCTTCTTCAGTTAATTGGTGTACAGCTTCATAAGTTAAAGTACCTGAACGAGATACTACGCCTACGTGACCTTTTTTATGAATATAGCCTGGCATAATACCAATTTTAGATTCATCAGCAGTAATAACACCCGGACAGTTAGGTCCAATAACACGTGTTTCTTTACCTTCTGAGTAACGTTTAACTTTAACCATATCAATTACTGGAATATGTTCTGTAATACAGATAGCTAAATCTAATTCTGCATCTATACATTCTAAAATTGCATCTGCTGCGAATGGCGCAGGTACATAGATAACAGATACTGTAGCACCTGTTTCTTTTTGTGCTTCTTCAACTGTGTTGAATACTGGTACACCTTCTACTACTTGTCCGCCTTTACCTGGTGTTACCCCAGCAACAATTTGTGTACCATATTCAAGCATCTGTTTTGTATGGAAAAGGGCAGTTGACCCTGTGATACCTTGTACAATTACTTTTGTATTTTTATCAATAAATACGCTCATCTTAGTGCTCCCATCCTTTCCTACGCTTCTTTAACAAGTTTTACGATTTTTTGTGCGCCTTCTGCCATAGTTGCAGCTGATTCAATTGCTAAACCAGAATCTTTAAGAATTTCTTTACCTTTTTCAACATTTGTACCTTCTAAACGTACAACAAGCGGTAAAGTAAGTTCTACTTCTTTAACTGCAGCAACGATACCTTCAGCAATAATGTCACATTTCATGATTCCACCAAAGATATTAACAAAAATACCTTTTACGTTGTCATCACCTAAAATGATTTTAAATGCTTCAGTAACTTTTTCTTTAGTTGCACCGCCCCCTACATCTAGGAAGTTTGCCGGGTTGCCGCCAAAGTGGTTAATTGTATCCATAGTTGCCATAGCTAAACCAGCACCATTTACCATACAACCGATATCTCCATCTAATGCAATATATGATAAATCGTACTTAGAAGCTTCGATTTCTTTTGGATCTTCTTCTTCTAAATCGCGTAATTCTTGGATATCTTTATGTTTAAATAATGCATTATCATCAAAGTTAACTTTGGCATCTAATGCTAAAACATCACCATCATTAGTTGTTACTAATGGGTTAATTTCTACAATAGAACAGTCTTTTTCGATGAAAACATTATAAAGTGAAACTAAAAATTTAGCTGCTTTATTAATTGATTCTTTTGGAATATTAATATTAAAAGCGATTCTTCTAGCTTGATATGGTGCTAAACCAACAATAGGATCAATAGTTTCTTTGAATATTTTTTCAGGTGATTCAGCAGCAACTTCTTCAATTTCAGTTCCGCCTTCTTCTGATGCCATCAAAGTAACACTGTCAGTCGCACGATCAATTACAAATCCAACATAATATTCTTTTTGAATATCGCAGCCCTCTTCTATGTAAAGGCGTTTAATTTCTTTACCTTCAGGACCAGTTTGATGTGTTACAAGCGTCTTACCTAATAATTCTTTAGCGTAAGTTTCAACTTCAGATAGTGATTTAGCAATTTTAACTCCACCTGCTTTACCTCTACCCCCAGCGTGAATCTGTGCTTTTACCACATATACTTTTGAATTTAATTCTTTTGCTTTTTCTACCGCTTCGTCAGCAGTGAACGCTACGCGTCCTTCTGGGACAGCAACGCCCATAGTACGAAATAATGCTTTACCTTGATACTCGTGGATATTCATTCTCCATCCTCCTGTTTCTTAGGTTAAGTTCATAACTAATTATATGAAATGTAAGCGCTGTTGTAAACTCATTTAGCCCAGTTATTTAAATCTTTTGTTTTTTACCATTAATTTGAAAGTGATTTAATTGGTTCAAAAGTTTTTCTGTGTTCATTTATTATGCCGTGTTGACTAATACCATCTAAATGTTGTTGAGTACCATACCCAACATTTTTTTCGAAACCGTAACCTGGGTGTTTAACTGCAAGTTCGCGCATATATCTATCTCTATGTTCTTTGGCTAATACACTTGCTGCTGCTATAGATACGCTTTTAGCATCTCCTTTAACTAAGGATGTTTGAGGAATATCTACATCTAGTGTCATCGCATCTATCAGTAAATGTGTAGGCTTAACAGATAAAGCCTCAACTGCTCTTATCATTGCCAATTTAGTTGCTTCATAAATATTAATTTGATCTATTTCCTCAACTGTTGCCACACCATACGCATATGCATATACTTCTGATAGCAATTGTTCTTCCAAAATATTTCTTTTCTTTGCAGAGAGTTGTTTTGAGTCATTTAAACCTGTGAAATGGTGATCTTTATTTAAAATAACTGCGCAAGTAACAACAGGACCAGCTAATGGCCCTCTTCCCACCTCATCTATGCCACAAACTAACGCTTTGTCATCATCAGATAGTATTTCATTTTCATAATGAGACATCTCTTTATAATTTTCTAGTAATTTTTGAACTTTTTCCAATTGTTTTCTTCTAGAAACAATTGCGTTTTGTACACCTTTACGATCATCGTCATTAACAGAATGATTCTTTAAAGTTTCTAACGAATGAATATCTTGTAACAATAATTTAATTTGTTGAATGGTTTGACTCATAATATATTTACACGTCCATTTCACTAGCGATATCAAAAGTGTAAGTGCCGATTCTGGCATTTCTCACTTCATGTATAACTAGATCAATAACCGCTTCATAGTCAACTTCATTACCACGTCTTAATAATCCACGACGGCGCCCTATAGCATCAAACCACTCTAGGTTCTCTGCATCGATTGGCACATCGACTTTGTAATGTTCTTTTAACCCTTCGTAGTCGTGTGCTTTCATAAATTCTAAACCATAAATTGCTACTTCATCTAAATGCACAATACTATCTTTGATAGCTCCAGTGATACTTAATTTCTTTCCAACTAATTGGTCTTCAAATTTAGGCCATAAAATACCTGGCGTATCCAACAATTGTAACGATTTCCCTACTTTAATCCATTGTTGTTGTTTTGTTACGCCTGGCGTATTACCTGTTTTAGTGACAGATTTATTTGCTAATTTATTAATTAATGTTGATTTTCCAACGTTAGGAATACCAACAATCATCGCTCTAATAGCACGTGGTTTTAATCCTTTTTGCTTTTCTTTTTCGAACTTCTCTGTTGTTGCTTTTATTGCTGCTTGCTCTACGAGTTTTAAACCCTTGCCGTGTTTTGCATCAATAGCTACAGGATAAAAACCCTTCCCTTTAAAATAGTTTTCCCATTTTACTAGCTCTTTTAAATTTGCCATATCTTTTTTATTTAAAATGACTACACGTGGTTTTTGTTGTATTACTTCATCTATCATTGGATTTCTTGAACTGTAAGGGATACGTGCATCTACAAGTTCAAACACTACATCTACTTTCTTTAACTCTTCGGATACTTCTCTTTTTGCTTTAGCCATGTGGCCTGGATACCATTGAATTACCATATATATCACCTTTCTCTATTTACGTTCTATTTAATTAAAAGTTTTAATTTTACACTTGTGCTTTAATTTCATCTTCTGTTATTTGACTTTAAAATCATAACACGTCACCTATAACGATATAAATAAAATAATGTCATTATTATCTCATTAACTTTAATTTTACAACATTATTTAGTAATATACTTCAATTTATTTTAGACACCACGTTTAGATCACTAAAAACGATTAAAATTCGTTTATTTTTTATTTATCCTCTTTAACTTTTAAAACGCTTAAGACTTAATGAATTATATTTTTCTAAATAAATAATAGTTATTTTTATCTTAATTCATAAAATATCGTTACAATGGAATTATATTTATTACATATACAGGAGTCGTTTATGAAGCGTAAATTTTTGTACACATGTTTATTCTTATTACTAGCTGTTATTGGACACAGTTATGTTATTTATAGATTTATCCATGATGGCGTTTTATTTACAGGGCCTAATGATGGTATGGAACAAATGGTGCCAATTCAAATGTATTTGTTTGATAATTGGAGTCATGGCAATTGGTTTTATGCTTCTGACTTTGGTCTAGGCGGAGACTTTTTTACTGACTTAAGTTATTACTTTTCGACAAATATTATATTTATTTTGAACGTCATTATCATTGTATTACTTAAAGTACTCATACCGATGGATACCTCTGATGTGATGTTTTGGATGACAAATGCCTTAGTCGTTTCTATAATTAAATCTTCTATAGCAATGGTAGCAACATTTATCTATGTTCAATATGTTTCACACAATCGCAAAATAGCCGTATTATCAGCATTTATTTTTGTAATGTCACCACTTTATTTTAGGTTCACAGTTTATTGGCCATTTTTTAGTGACGTTTTTATATGGTTACCGTTACTACTATGGTCAATCGAGCGCTTCTTAAAAAGTGGTAAACCAGGTTTCTTTATAATTATCGTAACCATTTCATTAATTAATAATTTTTATTTTGCCTATTATCAATTAATAACAGGTCTTTTATATTTTATGTCTAGGGTGGTTTTCAAACATAAGAATGATCTCGTAACTAGATTCAACGCATTAATGACATTATGCATTTCAGCATTATTTGCATTAGGTTGCAGTTTGTTTTTCTTTTTCCCAGCAATACAAAGTTACTTTAATAATAGACGTATCCCTTTTGATGGAGATGTAGACTTATTTGAACCTTTTAACCAAAATACAAATATATTTTATGACAATTATTTAATCGTCATACTTTTCTTAACGATTCAAGCATTGCTATCATTCAAATTATATAAGCATTTTTATTTCAAATTATTCGCAATTTTTACTTTGATTTCAATTTGTGTTAGCTTTCTACCTTTTGTAGATCAGTTATTTAATGGCTTTTCAGCACCACAAAAACGCTGGCACTATCTCATTGCTTTTAATTCGGCCATTTTAATAGGATTTTATGTAAAATATTTCCGAACATTACCTTTAAAAACGTATATATTATCCTCTATAGTCGCTCTAAGTTTTATCTTTGCAAGTGCTTGGCAATACGACAAGTTTGTTTCGTGGCTATGGTATATCCCTATAGTTAGTATGATTGGTTTACTCATACTTTTCATTAAAGAACCTAAAATAAGAACGAAATTAACGCATCTCTTTATATTGTCTATTATGATACTTTCTGTTTTAGTGTCTGTCGTATTTATACGCAACCAAATTTATTTTGATGATCATGTTCAACGCGCAAATAGTTATTATGTTAATGCCAGTCTCTTTAACACACCGCTTCAGCAGCAGTTAGTTACTAATATGAAAAAAGAAAAATCTGAAGATGAGCGGATTGATTGGCGCGTTAATGAGCAAGATAATACACCGATGTATCAGCATTTTAAGGGAATGAGTCTTTATTCAAGTATTTTTGACCACAATATACTTGATTATTATTACGATAATTTGAAAATTAATATGAAAGAAGAATCTGTAAGTAGATACCAATCAACGAATGGTAGACAAAACATTAATAGTTTATTATCTGTTCGTTATTTAATGTTAAAAGATTACCAAAATAGCGTGCCTGCACATTTCAAAAAAGTTAAAAAAGATGGACAATACCAAATCTATGAAAATACTTTAAACTTGCCATCCGTGCGTGTTTCAGATCAAGTCTTTGATGCACAAGAACTTAAAGAACCTATAGATAGAGAACATGCAATGATTGATGGAATAATTTTAAATAATGAGGGTAAAACATACACAGATAAAGCTGAAAACTTATTAAATCAAACCAAAATCACCTATCAAAATATGAATCGTAAAACAGATAAAAAAATATATATTCCTAACAATAATAAACAGGGACAAGTACAAATCCATGTTCCAAAAAACATTAGATCACAATATAAAGATTTTTACGTGACGCTAAAAGTTAAAAGAGGCAAACCTGATAGTAATTTTTCTGTAAATATAAACGGTTATTCGAACAATCGGTTATTCAACAATTCTACTTATCGTACTGGGGTTGATACACAACTTTATAGAACGCAACCAGATAAAAATGGTGATATAAACATTGCACTTAGCCCTAGTGGTAATTATGAATTTGAATTACAAAGTTTACATGGAGAAAATTATAAAAAGCTCGAAACCGCACATAGCACACAGAACAATGTGGGGCATTATCAAGATATCAAAAATGGCATTAAAGTAATATTAGGTCCCCATAAGAAAGGTATTGCTTCTATTAATATTCCTTATAGAAAAGGTATGACTGCATACGTAGATGGTAAAAAAGTAAAACCATTAAAAGTAAATTATATGATGACAGGTGTGCCTGTAAATAAGGATAGCAGTGAAATTACAATTAAATACAGACCACAATATTGGTATACTATGATCGCACTTTCAGTCATAAGTATCATCTTGAGTGTAGTTTGGTGCATTCACATAAATAAAAAAACACAGCGCAATTTAAATTAATATTTAAAAGGAGTTTGTCAGAGATGAGGTATGACGATGTTTCGTAAACTTTGGGCCCACAAAGTTACAAGATTTATTTGTATTGTTGCGCTAGGTATAGGCGTTGCTTTTCTAACATTCACACCATATATCTTTCGTTATTTAACTGAAGGGATCGTTTTTAGCGGGAGTGGTGATGGCTATAGACAAATGATGCCATTTCAAATGTATTTGTATGAACATTTTAGCCAATTCAAAATTTTTTATGATCATTCATTTGGGTTAGGTGGCGATTATGTAAAAGATTTAGCTTATTATTATTCTACTTCGCCATTTACTTTGATTAATTTTATTTTTGTCTGGCTATCAGAAGTATTATTTAATAGTAATCCAAGTAACATCACGTATTGGGCAAGTAACCAACTGATTGTTGCTTTTGTAAAAGGTGTAGTAACGTTCGTACTAGCCTTTTACTATTTTAGATATATAAAATTTAATCGTCATGCTGTTTTTTTGGCTTCTATGTTATATGGTGCCTCAACAGTAGTAATTTATTTTAATTTTACTTGGTCATATTACGGAGACTTGCTTATCTTTCTTCCGCTTTCCTTATTGGCTATTGAACGATTTTATAGAGAAAAGAAAATAGGGTTATTTATTTTTGCTGTAGCTCTAACTTTATTTTCAAATTTCTATTTTAGTTATTATGAATCGCTTGTACTATTTGCATATTACTTTTATAGATTAGTATTCCCCCACCCGAGTGATATCGTCACTCGCAAGCAAAAATTATGGATTATTCCTGTAGCAATAGTATTAAGTACACTAGTCAGTATTTGGGGATTCTATACCGGGGTTACTTCGTTTTTCAACAATGATCGAGTAAGCAATCCACATTTTAAAATAAATATGTTTACAGATTTTGCACGACAAAAACACTTTTTTAGTAATGGGTTTTATATCACTGTTTCGATTATCGCTATAGTAGCATTGCTATCATTTAAGTTATATAAACATTATTATTATAGATTTTTTGCAATTATGATTTGGATTATGTTGGTTGGTTCATTGACACCCTATTTTGATAGTATGTTTAATGGCTTTTCGACACCCGAACGCAGATGGGTTTACATATTTGCTTTCGCCACAGCAGGATTAATTGCATTGTTTATTCAACACATTTCAGAATTAAAACTCAAGCCATATATCTTAGCATGTGCCCCCGCTTTGCTTTTCATGTCAATCATGACAATTATAGTTGAAAAAGAAAAAATGACATGGATGCTCGCTTGTCTCATTATTATGATTTTTATCGGAATACTTTTATTTAAAAGGTCTCTACTAAAAAAACGTTGGCCTTTTGCAGTATTATTAGTATTATTTATTATTCAACAAAGTATGATTCTTTCTAATCATCACTACAATAATGTAAGGAATTATGAATCAACCAAATCAGCTATGCATGCTTCAAAATATAAAAGTCCTGCTTTATCTAAGAAAATAGACGAGATTAATCAACGGCATAATGATGATCCACTGAGTAGAATTGATTATATGTCTCAATATGGTCTTAATTCACCAATGATTTATCATTTTAATGGTATTGCGTTATATTCAAGTATTTTTGATGGTGACATATTAAAATATTATGATCAGACATTACAAATTAATATGCATACTGATAAAAATAGTACTTATCGATTATTATCAAATAGAGCGAATTTAATGGCATTATGGAACGTTAATGATCGTATACGTCGACCAGATGATTCGAATATGTCTTTCGGTTTTGAACCTAAAGATACGATTCATCATTCAAAAAAAGAGTCGTTTATTCATTCAACAAACGAAATTAAATATCCAAGTGCTCATATAACCAACAAGGTGTATGATTCGAAAGATCTTAAATCACCGCTTGATAAAGAACAAGCAATGTTACAAGGTGTCGTGTTCAATGATAAAGATGCTAAACCAAACAGCCAAATTAAGTCTAATGAAAATTTATTAGACAAAACCTCTACCTCATTAAATAATGCGCATAGAGATAAAGACGGAAAGCTTACAGTGACAAAAGACAAAGGTGGCATAACTTACACCCTACCAGCCTCCATTGCAAATAAATACAAAGATATGTATATAGAAATGGATGTTGAACTATTAAGTCCTGACAAGCAACATGACGTCAGTGTGAACGAATACAATCAAAGTCGTAATGAATTGACTTATAAATATCGTCGGTTTGTCACGCCTGTTACAATGCGTGTAAAAGCAGATGAAAAACTACAAGTTAAATTGTCACAAGGTAAATATCGCTTTAATATTAAAGGCATTTACGGTGAAAACTATGAAACTTTAAATAAAGCATCTAAAGCGTTAGATAATGTACAAGTGTCTGAACAACGTTCTGGTTATACAATTAAAAAAGCCAAAAATGACGAAGGTTATCTTGTCTTACCAATGGCATATCGTGATGGTATGAAGGCGTATGCCAATGATAAAACACTCCCTGTAAAACAAGGCAATGGCATAATGACCGTAATCCCCGTTGAAAAGGGGCAAGAAAAAATAGAACTCAAGTATACGCCACCACATACAACTATCTTGGTAGTTTTAAGTGTTCTAGGTATTATATTGAGTATTGGATTCACGAAATGGATTAAACCAAAAAATTAAGCATAATATTAAAGTGCTAAATCTGTTATTTTCTTATACGCTAAAGGGGATACAAGCGCTTTAGCTCTTGCGTAAGAACTACTTGTCTTCATAAATGAAGTAGTAATTCTTTAAAAGCTTGATATAAACGCATTTTCAGTTCAGTCAGCCACTGCCAATATAATAATTGAGGCTGGGAACATATATTTTGTCTCAACCTCTTTAATGCGCTACTTAGGTTTGCTAAAAACTTCGACTAAAATTGTTTTTCTAGCAAGACAACCTAATGTAGCTTATATTATATATATGCATCAAAAAAAGCGACTCCCATTGGGGAATCGCTTTTTTATGTCTAATTTGCTGATTAACGAATTTCTTTAATTCTAGCAGCTTTACCACGTAATTCACGTAGGTAGTATAATTTAGCACGACGTACTTTACCACGGCGTTTAACTTCAATTTTTTCGATTTTTGGAGTGTGTAATGGGAATGTACGTTCCACACCAACACCTGAAGATATTTTACGTACAGTGAAAGATTCTGAAACTCCTCCACCACGGCGTTTAATAACTACACCTTCGAATAATTGGATACGTTCGCGAGTACCTTCAACAATACGTACGTGAACTTTTAAAGTGTCACCTGGACGGAATGAAGGTATATCTGTGCGTAATTGCGATTGAGTTACTGCTTCGATTAATTTGTGATTACTCATTATTTTTCTCTCCTTCAACCTATGTTCTTGCCTAGACAAAATATAGCAGCGGACCATAGTGATTTTCGTGTGTCGCACACTTAAAATATATTAGCATACTACTAATCTTTTTTCAATTGCTTTTTATATCTTTCTATAATTTCTTGGTCTTTTTTAGTCAACGGATACTGTTCTAATAAATCCGGACGTTTTTCCCATGTTCTTAAAATTTTCTGTTCATAACGCCAGTTATCAATGTGGGCATGGTTACCTGATAATAAAACGTCTGGTACATTCAAATCTTTGTATATACGTGGTCGTGTATATTGTGGGAACTCTAGTAAACCATCTTGAAAGGAATCATCCATGTGAGATTGTTGATTACCTAAAACACCAGGTAAAAGTCTAACTACCGCATCTGTCATTACCATCGCCGGTAGCTCACCACCAGTCAATACATAGTCCCCCATTGAAATTTCATCAGTGACTAAATGTTCACGGATTCTTTCATCGTAGCCTTCATAATGACCGCAAATAAATACTAAGTGCTCTGCCTGACTGAGTTCATTAGCAATTGCTTGAGTAAAGGGACGACCTTGAGGACACATTAAAATGACCCTTGTGTCTTCTGTTCGCTCAATACTATCCATTGCATTGAATATCGGTTCCGGCTTTAACACCATCCCCTGACCGCCTCCAAATGGGTAGTCATCCACTTGATTATGTTTGTTTTCAGCAAAGTGTCTAAAATCCACTGTATTTACTTGTAGCAAATCTTTTTCTTGGGCTCGTTTTAAAATAGATTGGTTTAAAACACCTTCAAACATGCCAGGAAATAATGTTAAATAATCGATTCTCATTAATCTAATAATCCTTCCATAGGCGTGATTTGAATACGTCTACCTTCTACATCAATCTCTTTGACCACATCCGCGATATAAGGAATGAGGTATTCTTTGTCGCCTTTGACTACCCACACATCGTTTGCACCTGTTTCAAATATCTCAATCACACGACCAATTGGAGTATCTTCATTAAAAACGGTACAGCCAATGATATCTGAATAATAAAATTCATGTTCTCCAAGTTCTATTTCTTCATGATCACGTTCTTGTAAAAGTGTTTCACCTTTTAGGTACTCGATATCATTAATGTTATTGATACCTTCAAACGTAAGCATATGCAGTCCTTTATGCATACGATATGAAGCAATTTTAAATTCAAGTGGCGCTTTATCTTTACGTGCTATTTCAACCATTTCTCCTGGTTGAAAACGTTTATCTGTAAAATCCGAATTAGACTTTATTTTCACTTCACCTTTAATACCATGTGTATTAACAATTTTTCCAACTTCAACTTTCATATATGTGCCTCCGATAAATGTATCTTATAAGTGTTGTGTAATTTTTATGTATTATTTAATTATTATAACATGTATAAATCTAACATAGTAATACATTCCTCAATAGAAAATTTTCTTATTCTCTACTATGTTAAAGCACTGATTATAATATTTTCCATTAAAAAAAGAGCACCTAAAACGGTACTCTTACAAACACTACATTTGTTTAATAAGTTTAAACTTACTTTTGGTCGTCGAATTTTTTCAAAATACCTTCTCTTGATAAGATATTGTGAACTGTATCAGTCGGTTTAGCACCGTCTTTTAACCATTTAAGTGCTGATTCTTCGTCGATTTTAACTTCTGCTGCATTTACATTGTTAGGGTTGTAAGTACCGATTTGTTCGATAATACGACCGTCACGTGGTGCACGAGCATCTGCAACTACGATACGATAGAATGGATTTCTTTTTGAGCCTAAACGTGTTAAACGAATTTTAACTGCCATTTATATTCTCTCCTTTTAATTTCATAAGTATTTATTTTCTACAAGAAATAATGATACCAGTTCTTCTAATGTTTGTAAAGAGGTTATCCTTTACCAATTTTAAAAAATCATTTTTTCTCATCAATTCCCTTTTAAATAACGCGCTTTTGTCAATTTCCTCTTTTCACGCACTTTACACCCCTATGATATGCCTTGTCTCATATTAAGTCTCTTGCTTGACATCTATATTTAAAAGCTATACATTGAGATTAAATTAAATAAGCACATGCACTAGGGGTGTTTTTAACTGAGATGAGTACAACTCAAACCCTTTGAACCTGATCTAACTGAAACTAGCGGAGGAAAGTGTGAAAGATTTTATATCCTATATTCAAGGGGCAATCTTGCCTTTTTGCAATATTACTATTCTATCATTTCTAATACACAACTTTCTATAGTGAGGGTTGTGTATTTTTTTAATTTTACTTTTTAAAATTTTAGGAGTGAAAGTTATGAATAAAACTATTTTAGTAACTGGTAGTAGTAGAGGCTTAGGTGCAACGATTGCAAAAACATTATCGCAACAAGGGTACAATATTATAATCAATTATTACAAAAATAAATCGTTAGCAGAAGATCTTGTTTCTGACATCGGCTCTGACCATGCAATTGCCATTCAAGCTGATGTCACAAATAGAAATGATATTGACCACTTAATTGAACAAGCTACCCAATATTTCGGGAAAATTGATGTCGTGGTTAACAATGCATTAGTAGGTTTTAAGTTTGATCCTACACAGCAAAAATCATTTGCAGAGTTAGCATGGGATGATTATCAACAACAGATAGATGGCACTTTAAAAGCTGCCTTCAATGTAACACAAAGTGTCATGCCCCAATTTTTGGAAAGACAGCAAGGCATTATTATTTCTATCGGGACAAATTTATATCAAAATCCCGTTGTACCTTATCATGAATATACAACTGCAAAAGCAGGATTAATTGGCTTTACTCGTAATATTGCTGCCGAGCTTGGTAAATTTGGTGTTAGAGCTAATGTCGTGTCAGGAGGCCTGTTAAAAACAACTGACGCAAGTGCTACAACCACGAGTGAAGTATTTGACATGATTGCACAAACAACACCGCTTAAACGTGTGACTTCGCCACAAGACATTGCAAACATGGTTGCATACTTAGCTTCTGAACAAGCTAATGGTATAACAGGACAAAATTTCACAATTGATGGTGGCTTAACAATGAATTAACAAATTAAAATTAGGAGGTGCTTTCTATGTCTGATAAAAATCAAAAACAACTTAATATTGGCGTTTTATTATATGCTTGTGGTCATCACCAAGCTGCGTGGTTAATGCCGAACTCTAGTGTGTCACGTATCGGTGAAATTACTTATTATCAGGAATTAGCTCAACTTGCTGAAAAGGGACTATTCGACGCAGTATTTTTCGCGGACAATCAATCTTTTCCTGCGAAATCTTCTACTGATATGCCGGCATTTTGGTTCGATCCTATCGTCAGTTTATCTGCTATTGCTCATGTGACAACACATATTGGACTTGTCGCAACAATTTCAAGTACATTCTCAAATCCTTTTACCGCATCTAGACAGTTGCTCAGTCTAGATCATCTTTCAAATGGACGTATAGGTTGGAATCTTGTCACGTCTATGACAGATTTAGAAGCTTTAAATCACAGTATGGAAATGCTCCCTGATCATAATGAACGCTATGAAATTGCTGCTGAATTTGCAAAAGTGATGAATCGGTTATTCACATCTTGGGATAAAAAACATTTTTTACATGATCGAAAGAATAAAAAAATTATTAATGATGATGACATTAATGCTATTAATCATCATGGTAAACATTTCAAAGTTAAAGGGCCATCAACAACGCCAAGTAGTCCACAAGGTCGTCCAGTAGCTATGCAAGCTGGTGCATCTTCACAAGGTATTGCTTTAGCAACTCAATATGCAGATGCAGTGTATTCAGTATCCTGGAACTTTAAACAAGCACAAGCTTTTCGAGAAAAGCTCGATCAACAATTACAATTATCAAAAAACAATAGTAGATATATCAAAATTTTTCCCGGTCTAGTTACATATGTCGCTGAAACTTATGAAAAAGCCTATGCTAAGAAAGAAAAGTTAGACAAAGCCTTGCCGGTGGAAACCGCATTAAAACAATTAAGTTTCTTTATTCAACAAGATTGTCAAAACTGGGAGTTAGATGAACCCGTGCCACCCCTGCCTCCAATAGAAGATTTTACAGGACCAGTCGGCCGTTACGAAACAATATTGGAAATCATTCGTGATACTCATCCAACTGTAAGAGAACTACTCGGTTACTTAAATGCTGGTGGCGGGCATTTCACCTTGATTGGTACTCCTGAAGATATCGTAGATCAAATGGAGTACTGGTTACTAAGTGGTGTAGCCGATGGTTTTAATTTGATGCCGCCTGTCTTTCCAGATAGTTTAGAGGATTTCGTAGCATTGATTGTGCCAGAATTACAAAAAAGAAATTTATACAGAACAACTTATGATGGTCATACTTTCCGTGATCATTTGGGATTAGAAAAAATTTAATCATTCTTCAAATAATATAATTGACGAGAAACCAGAACGATAATTTTTCAAAGAATCATTACAGAACGAAGACAAACCAAATGACCTTACATCATTTGGTTTTTTTAATAAGTCTTACTTTTTAGGATTTATGGCAAGACAAATCAGCGTCGTATTTATAGATTTTTTATTCTTCTACACTTTCTCATATCATATCTTTAGTATCTTCAAATCTTCTTTCAATTGTTTGAGACCACAATTTTCACTAATTCTATTATACATTTGTTTTTTATTTACTTTTACCTTTATATGAGTTGCATTAATAAATAACGATAAATGATTTATTAAATTCATTTTATTTGAAATGTGGCAGTGAGTTCGGCGGACTCCTGTGAAAAAAGCACTAGCCGAAGAATACAGGCTGGTACTATTAACTAAGGAATGAGAGCACAAAAAAATGCCAACAAAGTCATAGACTTTGTCGACACTATGCAACGATTTGTCTAAGCATCGTTGTTTTGGTTTTTATTATTTATAGTTATACAAAATTCATGATTTTAGAATGGTAAGTTCATGCCATTCATCATATTTTCCATTTGTTTGCGTTTGCCTTTTTTGCCTTTACCGCCACCGGAAAATTGTTTCATCATTTTTTTCATATCAGTGAATTGCTTCATTAATCTATTGATTTCTTGCACTGAACGTCCTGAACCTTTAGCAATACGTTTTTTACGAGAAACATTTAAAGTTTCAGGTTTGTTACGCTCATTAGGCGTCATGGATTGAATGATGGCTTTAATATGATCAATTTGCTTATCATCCATATTCATATTTTCAATACCTTTCATTTTGTTCATGCCAGGAATCATTTTCATAATGTCATCAAGAGGTCCTAAACTTTTAACTTGGTCTAATTGTTCTAAGAAATCTTCCAATGTAAACGAAGATGTACGCATTTTCTTTTCTAAGTCTTTTGCTTTATCTTCATCCACATCTGTTTGTGCTTTTTCAATTAAACTCAATACATCTCCCATACCTAATATACGAGATGCCATACGTTCAGGATGGAATGCTTCTAAGCCATCTAGTTTCTCACTCATACCTACAAATTTAATCGGTTTTTGAGTAACTGATCTGATTGAAAGTGCAGCACCACCACGTGTATCACCGTCTAATTTTGTTAATGTTACGCCAGATAATTCTAATTGAGAATCAAAAGATTCTGCAACATTCACAGCATCTTGACCTGTCATCGCATCAACAACTAACATAATTTCATCTGGTTTCGTAATTTCTTTTACATCGCTTAATTCTTGCATTAATGCTTCATCAACGTGTAAACGACCAGCAGTATCAATAATAACAAAATCTAAATGCGCTTCTTTTGCATGTGCGATTGCATTTTCAACGATTTGTTGTGGCTTAACTTGATCGCCTTCACTATAAACTGGAATGTCGATTTGTTTACCTACTGTTTGTAATTGATCAATTGCCGCAGGACGATAAATATCTGCCGCTACCAATAATGGCTTTTTATTATATTTTTTACGCATTAATAATGCTAATTTACCAGCAGTGGTAGTCTTACCAGCACCTTGTAAACCAACCATCATCACTACAGTTGGCGGCTTGTTAGCCATTTTAATCGTAGCATTTTCCCCTCCCATAAGTTGGGTAAGTTCTTCTTGCACAATTTTGATGACTTGTTGTCCAGGTGTTAATGACTTCATAACATCTGAACCTAAAGCTCTATCTGATACAGTTTTGACAAATTCCTTTACCACTTTAAAGTTAACATCGGCTTCTAATAATGCTAATCTTACTTCACGCATCATCAATTTAATATCTGCTTCAGTAACTTTACCTTTGCCTCGGATTTTTTGCATCGTTCCTTGCAGACGATCGGATAATCCTTCAAATGCCATATCAAATACCCTCCTTTATATACTTTTATTCTAAATCTTCAAGTGCTTGAATGTATTGTTTTATTTTTTCTGGATCATTTATGTGCTGTTTTATATGTTCATATAATTTTTGTCTTTGTTCAAAATTCCGGTATAATCCTAATTTTTCTTCATAATCTTCCACTAAATCGCCAGTTCTTCTTATATTATCATACACTGCTTGGCGACTCACATCAAACGTATCAGCAATCTCACTTAAAGAATAATCTTGTAAATAAAATAATTCTAAATAGTTTCTTTGTTTATTTGTTAATAATGATTGGTAAAAGTCAAACAGATAATTCATACGTATCGTTTTAATTAAATCATTTTGACTCATCTGAATTACCTTCAATTTCTGCTTCACTCTGACTTGACTCAGGTGCTTCTTCGACATTTTGTTCAATCATATCAGCGAATAATCCATACACATAACTCTCAGGATTGAATGGTTGGAGATCATCTAATTTTTCACCTAAACCTACGTATTTAACTGGAATATGAAGTTCATTACGAATCGCTAATACAATACCACCTTTAGCAGTACCATCTAATTTTGTTAATACAATACCTGTAACGTTTGTAACCTCTTTAAATGATTTTGCTTGTGACAATGCATTTTGACCTGTCGTTGCATCAAGACAAAGTAAAACTTCATGAGGTGCCTCTGGTACAGCACGTCCAATAACTCGTTTAACTTTCTCTAATTCATTCATTAAATTAGATTTATTTTGTAAACGGCCAGCAGTATCACATATTAAAATATCTACGTCTTTACTTTTAGCTGCGTTAATTGCATCATACATTACTGCAGCTGGGTCTGAACCTTCTCTTTGGCTCAACACTTCAACACCAACGCGTTCGCCCCATACTTTAAGTTGTTCAATTGCACCAGCTCTGAATGTATCTCCAGCAGCAAGCATTACTTTTTTGCCTTCAGCTTGGTAACGATGCGCTAATTTACCAATTGTTGTTGTCTTACCAACACCATTCACTCCGACCATAAGGATTACATTTAATCCTTCATTTTCTATATTCATCACTTCTGAGTTATCATCATCTTGGTGATAGATTTCTACAATTTTCTCAACAATAACTTCACGTAAATCCTCTGTTTCAGTAATATTGCGACGTTGCGCTTCTTCACGTAATTCTTCTACAAGTTGCATCACAGTATTAAATCCAACATCTGCAGTAATTAACATTTCTTCTAATGCTTCGAAGAACTCTTCATCAACTTTACGATAACGTGCGAGTAAATTATTAAGTTGTGCTTGGAAATTCTCACGCGATTTTTCTAAACCAGCTCTAAATTTGGCACCGAGCTGTTGCGCTTCAATTTCTTCAAAATCTTCAATAGAGATTAATCCATCATCATCAAAGTCAGCTTCTTTTAATTTTTTAACTTTTTTCGCTGGTTTATCTTGAGTTTCGGTTTCTCTATCTTGTGATGCTTCACCTTGTTGTTCTGCGTCTTGTTGTTCTAATTCTTCAAGTTGTTGCTTTTGTTCTTCTGAAGGTGCTGAAAATTTATCTTTTAATCGTTTGAAAAAGCTCATGTTTGTTCCTCCTTAATCACTTCATCAATCGTATTTAAATTAACACTTACTAGTTTGGAAACTCCAGATTCTTGCATTGTTACACCATATAAGCGATCTGAGAATTCCATTGTACCTTTACGGTGTGTAATCACAATAAATTGAGTTTGGTCTGATAGATTTTTTAAGTATTGTGCATAACGTATCACGTTTGCTTCATCAAGTGCCGCTTCAACTTCATCTAAGATAACAAATGGCGCTGAGCGAACTTTTAAAATCGCAAATAATAATGCTATAGCACTCAAGGCACGTTCTCCACCACTAAGTAGTGACAAATGTTGTAATTTCTTACCAGGCGGTTGCACAATGATATCTACACCTGCAGATAGATAGTCATCATCTGTTAAGCGTAGTTCTGCTTGACCCCCACCAAACAATGATTTAAACACATCTGAAAAATATCCTTGAACGGCATGAAATGTTTCTTTAAAACGATCTTTCACTTCTTGATCCATTTCTTCGATAAGTTGTTCTAAAGTTGTTTTCGCTGCTCTCAAGTCAGCACGTTGTTCATCTAAAAATGTAAAACGCGTATTAATTTCTTCAAATTGTTCAATCGCATTTAAATTAACTGGTCCTAACTCTTCAATAGACATTTTAGTTAATTTTACTTTTTTGCGTAAAACGTCTATATCTTCATCTAAATCATATAATTCACTCGCACGTTCATATGTTATGTGATAATCTTCGCTCAAATGATCAATCGCATAATTAATTAATACATCTAAACGTGACTGCTCGGATTTAATATCTTGATAACGATTTTCTATAGAAAGAATATCTTGATTTGCTTCTTGAAGTTTTTGATCTGTCACTTCAATTGTATCATTCAATTCGAGTCTACGCGATTTAACGTCTTCTATGTTTTGAGATAATTTTGCTTTCTCGGCTTTACTTTGTTCCATATTATATTGAATCGTTTCAAATGCTTTTTCGCCTGTCATTTCATCTGAATTAAAGAGTTTAATTTGTTCTTCTAATTTTTGATGTTGCACAATAACATCATTGAGTTGTTTTGCTATTTTTGACTCAGTTTGTTTCTGAGTATTTAATCGTTCTTTTACAACTGCCAAATCGGATTGCTTTTGATGTAATTGTTGCTGGATTTGTGTTGTGCTTTCTTTACCTTCTTTAGAAAGTTTTGTATAAAGATTGATATCATCTTCTAATTTTTGTAGCTGTGTTTTGATTTTAGATAATCTTTGCTTTTTATCATCAAGTGTTTGTTTACTTGTTTCACTTTGGTAACCATCATTTTTTTCAAATTCAAATTCTTCATGCTCGTCTTTTAGATGCGCTTCACTTTTACGTAATCTGTCTAGTTCTAATTCATAATTATGAGCACTTTGTTTAATAGCATTATAATGTTGACTTGTATCAAAATATTTTTCGCTCAGTTGATCTGACTCATTTTTAATATTTTGAAATTGTTTTTCAAATGCTAATGTTTGCTGTTGATAATCTTCGAGTTGGGCACGCATCGTTGTCAGTTCATCTTTTTGAGCTAAAATACTTTTAGATTTACGATCTCCGCCACCCGTCATTGAACCACCAGGGTTCACGATATCGCCTTCTAAAGTCACAATACGCGTACGATAACGGATTTTACGTGCTAAGTCGTTGGCATTTTTCAATTCATCTACAATTATTGTATTACCAAGTAAATTTTGAACTACATTTTGATAATCTGAATCTACTTCAATTGCTTGTGCAGCAATATTAATAAAACCCTCACTATTTTGTGCAGTTTTCATAATTTCATTACCAATTTGGCGAGGTTGAATTACATTGAGTGGTAAAAACGTCGCTCTACCCAAACCGTTTTGTTTTAGATATTGAATTGCCTGTCTACCATCTTTCTCTGAATCTACAATCACATGTTGTAGTGATGCACCAAGTGCAGTTTCGATTGCTTTAGTTAAATCGGATGGCACTTGAATTACTTCAGCAACTGCTCCACGTATCCCTGAAAGTTTATTGTCTTTAGCCTTAAGTATATGTTTTACACCATTAAAGAAATAGCTGTATTCTTCCTGTTGCGTGGCCAAACTATCGATACGGGATTTTAATTTATCGTTAAATCTATACGCTTGATGCAATTTTTCTTCGTACTCAGATTGTTGTTGTTTAAGTTGTGTTAATTTCTTTTCATAATTATTGAGCTGTTGCTCTGATTTTTTCAATTCTTTTTTAGCCGTCACGGTTTGTTTTTCAGCTTCATTGATGTCGCTTTGAATTTTCTTCAGTTGTTCAAAGGCTTCAAGTAATCTACTATCTAAACGTGATTGTTTCGTTTCATTTTCTTGGATGGTATGTTCTAAAAAGCGAATGTCATTATTTACATCAGATTGTTCAGACATGAGTTGATAATATTCATCTTTGATTGTTTCTAATTTTTCGTCATGTTGTTCATCACTGACATAGAGTTGTGATTCAAAGTATTGAATTTTTTCATTCAACTCTTTTTGTTGGTTTTTTAATTTATCTATTTGATTTTGTGCATCTATCTTTTCTTGTTTTAAGGTTTCTGTTTGTATTGTAAGACTTTCTTGTTCTTCTTCAAAACGAGCGTTTGTTTGTGATTGATTTTTCTTACGTTCTTCTAACACGTTAAGTTGTCCAGCATACTTTTCAACTTCTTCTGTCACTTTAACAAGTTGAAAATTTAATGATTCAATATGTTCATCTAGTTGTTGTCTTTCAGATTTATATTTGTTTAATGCTTGTGTATATTGTACTTTCTCTGCATCTTTTGTAGCTTGATGACTCTTTAAATTATTTAAATTTTCATCAAGTTCATGAATATTCTTACTATATTGTTCAATATCATAAACCGTTACAAGTACATCACTTCTTTCCATTTCTTTGGAAAGATGTTTATATTCTTTAGCAATAGCCGCTTCTTCTCTTAATGGTTCAACTCGTCCCTCTAAATCATATAGAATATCTTGTATTCTTGAAAGGTTATCTTCTGTTTGATCGAGCTTTTGTACAGAAGCAGCTTTGCGTTTTTTATATTTTAAAACTCCCGCAGATTCTTCTAGTATTTGTCTTCTATCCACTGGTTTAGCATTTAGTATTTCATCTACACGACCTTGCGAAATAATACTAAACGCTTCTTTTCCTAAACCTGAATCTAGAAACAAATCAATAATATCTTTTAATCTTGCACGGTCATTATTAAGATAATACTCACTTTCACCACTTCTGTATAATCGACGTGTTACAACGATTTCTGTCGCGTCTAATTGTAACTTGCCGGAGCTATTATCTAATTTCAATTTAACTTCTGCATAATTTTGAGCTTTTCGATGTTCTGCGCCTGAAAAAATAATATCTTCCATTTTAGCGCCACGTAGTGATTTAGCTGATTGTTCACCTAACACCCATTTTATTGCATCTGTTATGTTACTTTTCCCACTGCCGTTAGGGCCTACAATTGCTGTTACACCTTCATCAAATTGTACATTTGTGTGCTCCGCAAACGATTTAAACCCAAAGGCATCTATTGATTTCAAATATACCATGCTATTCTCCTTTAAAGTGTTCCTTGCTGCTTCACAGTTTAGAAATACTCATGCATTAACCTGAAGGTTAATATATTTCTTTATTAACTACATTGCTATTGCGAAGGTCTTAACAATATATGATTTTTTTATCATATTGTTTTATAACAAAGTTATTTTGCTTTGTTTTTCATTGATTTATATGCACTTTCTGCTGCTTTTTGTTCGGATTCTTTTTTAGTCTTCCCTTTACCCTCTGCTACTGCAGCATTTTCTAATATCACTTCAGAAGTAAATAGACGATGATGCGCTGGTCCTTCTTCATTGATTAAACGATAAGTGACATCACCTTTATTTTGTCTATGGACAAATTCTTGAAATTGGGTTTTAAAGTCTACAACACCATCAAGTTCTTCATCTTCGACATACGGAAAAATAATTTGTTCTGCAAATTTCCACACAGATTCTAAGCCTTGGTCTAAATATAACGCACCTACAAATGCTTCAAATGCATCTGATACGAGTGAAGGACGAGTTCTGCCACCTGTTTTCTCTTCGCCTTTACCTAACAAGATAAGTTCATTGATTTGAATTTTTTTCGCAAATATTACAAGTGAAGGCTCACAAACAATTGTTGCACGCATTTTTGTTAAATTACCCTCTGGCAATTCTGGATATTTATCAAATAAATAACGTGAAACCGTCAATTCTAATACCGCATCTCCTAAAAATTCTAATCGTTCATTATGCTCTAAACGATTCATATTAAAATCATTTATAAAACTCGAATGCGAAAATGCTTGCTGATATAATTCTATTTGTTTAAAATTCAAGTCTAATTCTTGCATCTTCTGCGCAAATTTTTTTTCAAATGCTTTAACCATTTCTATTTTTTTATAATTGGTCAATCTATTCCCTCCTCAGATTTAATATAAAGTACTAATACCTTTATATTTTACGTGAAAATACAATAAAACTAAAGAAAAAACTGTCTACTGTATTTACCATCTATATATCTAGTGATAATCGTTATAGCACTATTATCTTACAATATAAATTTTGTTTAAAATCAATAAAAAATCTGAGCCGTCATCTCAACGACTCAGATATTTTTTTTATTATTTTTCGATACTATTAATAAAGTTTACTGCGTCACCAACAGTGTTGATTTTTTCAGCTTCTTCATCAGGAATTTCAGTACCAAATTCGTCTTCTAATTCCATAACTAATTCAGCAATATCAAGTGAGTCAGCGCCTAAATCATCTTTGAAAGATGCCTCTTTAGTTACTTTTTCAGCGTCAACACCTAAACGGTCAACGATGATATCTTTTACTTTGTCGAAGTTTTCCACGTCGATTCACCTCCTTTAAAAAATCTTATTATAGACTTATATATTTTCCCACTTTATCAATTGAAATACAAGTAGTATTTCAATTAATTGTACTGTATAAACATTATATAAATGGATTTTATACAATAAAGTGTAGTAATGAAGTTGTGACACAATCATTTTAAATCTATACTTTATACCATATCATAATCTCTTATATGAGTTCAGAAGTTTTATAAAACAAGATTTGTCATGTTGTGTAGCACTTACTTACATATACATACCACCATTGACATGTATTGTTTGACCCGTAATATACTTCGCTTTGTCTGAAGCTAAAAATGCTACAGTATGAGAAATATCTTGGTCTTTCCCGAATTTAGCTAATGGGATTTGTTCTAACATTTTTGCTTTAAGCTCATCACTTAAAGCATCAGTCATATCAGAAACAATAAAACCTGGTGCAACAGCATTTACTGTGATGTTTCTTGAAGCCAGTTCACGTGCTGATGATTTCGTTAAACCAATTACACCAGCTTTAGTCGCAACATAGTTTGCTTGCCCTGGGTTACCCATAGCTCCAACAACACTTGATAAGTTAATAATTGCACCACTCTTTTGTCTTAGCATTTGTGGTGTCACTTTTTGAATACAGTTGAAAACGCCTTTTAAGTTTGTATCAATTACGTCATCCCATTCTTGCTCTTTCATACGCATAAGTAAATTATCACGCGTAATACCTGCGTTATTAACAAGGACATCAACAGAACCAAATTCGCTAACAACCGCTTTAATCATTGCTTTTACTTCATCACCATTTGCAACATTTGCTTGAATAGCAAAACTTTCAACGCCTATCGCTTTAATTTCTTCAACAACAGCATCCGCTTTTTCTTTGTTTCCCGAAAAATTCACAGCAACATTGTATCCTTCTTCTGCCAATTGTATCGCTATACTACGTCCTATACCTCTCGAAGCACCAGTTACTAATGCACTTTTAGTCATTTTCATTCCACGCTTTCATATCTTCTAATGTTTGAATCGAAGTTATTTTCACATCTCTATTTATCTTTTTAATTAAACCTGAAAGTACTTTACCAGGACCAATTTCAATAAAGTGATTTACACCTTGATCAATTAACCATTGTGTTGAATCAATGAATTGTACTGGTGAATATAATTGTTTAATCATATTATCCTTAATTACTTTGGCATCTGTTTCACCTTTTGCATGCACATTTTGAACTACAGGGAATTGTGCATCATTCCAGTCAAATTGTTCAACATACTCAGCAAAATCGTCTTTGATCACCTGCATCATAGATGAATGAAATGGGCCAGATACAGCAAGTGGTAGGACACGTTTCGCACCTAATGATTTACCTTCTGCCACTAATTTATCTATTAATGTTTTGTGTCCAGAGACAACGATTTGTCCAGGAGAATTAATATTTGCTGGTTCAATAATTTCTTCATCTGTTGAAAGTTTTTGACATATTGCATTAACATCATCAAAATCCAAACCTAATACTGCTGCCATACTTCCAACACCGTCAGGAAAAGCGACGGCCATCAGTTGTCCACGCTTACGAACAATTTGAACTGCATCATCAAATTTCAATACACCACTCGCTACTAGACTCACATATTCACCTAAACTATGGCCCATTGTATAATCAGCATTTAGATTATTAAGTGCTTGTAATAAAGCTGAGCTATGTGTGAGCAACGCTGGTTGTGTATTTTCTGTTTGACCTAATTTGTTTTCTTCATCTGAAAACATTGTTTCTAAAATATCAAAATCCATTTGTGCTTGTGCTTGATTAAGAATCGTTGTTGCAGCATCATTTTGATTAAATAAATCATTTGCCATCCCGACTTTTTGTGATCCTTGGCCTGGGAAGATAATCGCAGTTTTACTCATTTACTTTACCCACCGTTTCTCTCATAGTTTCCACAATATTTTGTTCTCCCGCTATTTTAGCTTGACGGATTGCTGAATAAAAAGCTTTCGCACTAGAACTACCATGTGCTTTTACTACAATGCCATTCAATCCTAATAATACCGAGCCACCATATTCTGCATAATCCATTTTTGACATTAAACCATTTAAGTCTTTACGTAATACAAATGCGGCAATTTTATTCTTGAAACTACTTAGAAGCGTTGTTTTAAGCATTTTACCCATCGCTTTTGCAACACCTTCTAAATTTTTAAGAATCATATTACCAGTATATCCGTCTGTGACTACAACATCAGCTGCGTCGTCCATTAAGCCTTTTGCTTCTACATTTCCTGTGAAATTGAAGACATTTTGTTCGTCCATCAAACTAAATGCTTTTTTAGTTAATGTGTTACCTTTAGCTGCCTCTGTACCAATATTCAACAAACCTACTGAAGGCTGTTCAACGCCCCTGATTTTTTGGGCATAAATATTGCCTAATTGGGCGTATTGTAATAAGTGTTCCGGCTTGGCGTCTGCATTAGCACCTACATCCATAAACACAAACCCTTTTCCAGAAATTGTTGGCAAAGTGAGGACTAATGCGGGACGTTCAACACCCTTAATACGTCCTACTATAAACAAACTAGCAGACATCAATGCACCTGTATTTCCTGCAGATACACAACCATCTGCTTCACCAGCTTTAACTGCTTCAGCCATACGTGCCATTGAGCTATCTTTTTTACGTTTGATCGCTCTAACTGGTTCATCGTCCATCGTAATTTCTTCTGTACAATGACGTACTTCTACACGACCATGTTTGAGTGTGCATTTAGTTTGATCACCAAATAAAATTATTTCTAAATCTTTAAAATCATTCACAGCTTTTTCAACAGCTTCTAAAACGATTTCAGGTGCATCGTCTCCACCCATCATATCAATCGCTATTTTAACCATCTTGTTCATCCTCACTTGTATAATACATTTTGAATGTACCTCTAAATACCAAAGTATCTTTGACATACGAATTTACTTTTATCATATAATATTTACTTGTAATTTCAATCGTTTGTGCGTCAGCACGTACTGTATCATTTAATTTCACTGTTTTTAAAAATGCTACATTACTTTCCTGAGTTAACACAACAGGTTTATGTATAAGCGCTACACACAGTGAATTCGCTTGTGCAAAAAGTACATGTCCTCTGGCAATTTTATTTCTAGTAAATACAGAATCTTCATCAATATCTATAATTGAAGTTGCGAGTTGATCAGGCTGAACATTTATTACATCGCCTATGATTTCACTACCATCAATGGATCGAATACTTTCATAATTTTTTCTTGCTACGGATTTAATTCGTTTTCTTAGTTCTGGAATATCTAAGTATGTACGATCTAACCTAATAGTTTGAATACTCACTGAAAAAAGTGTACTCAAATCCAAATCTGTAATAAAGGGGTTTTTTTCAATTTCTTTTTTAATTGCTTCGCGTCGTTCTTGTTTTTTTAACTTCATTTTATTCTAACCACCTAAATCACCTAATTTTTAGTACCAAGTCTTAAACATTCCTAACACATCATAACACTTTCTATTTCATTAGCTCAACAAAAAACATACTTCCTTAGATGTTTTTCACGTCAGATAACCAATATAAGAAATATTATAACGTTTAAAACGATTTCCAAGGGGGTTAATTATCAAAATAAATAAAAACACTAATCATTCTATATAAATATTTATTAAGATATTGAATTAAATAAAATTGAAATGTATAATTTGAATTGTTTTAAAGGTGTATTATATTTATTTTTCAAAAATCATTCCATTAATTGGATAATTTATTTAGGAGGATCTAATGAAAAAAGTATTATCAACTACATTACTGTCATGTTCATTATTAGCCTTTACTACAAGCTATGCTCATGCACAAGAAAGTAATAGTATTAAACCTGAAAGTTTAGAATCATCAAATACCCCTACGATTAATAATAATGCAGATGTAGAACAATTTTTACAAAATAATGCACAATCTCTTGTTAATCAATCATCCAAGACCAAGCAAGAAACTATAAATAAAGAAGCTTTCAAACAATACAACGTAATAGATAAGCAACAAGATAAAACTGGTGTCACGCATTACGCATTGAAACCAAAGGTAAACGACGTTACATCAGAAGGCACAACAATTAAAGTACATGTCAATAATAAAGGTAATGTAACATTAATAAATGGTAATGTAGATAAACCATACATAAAGGTAGAGAATGAAGCTAAATTATCTTCTGCTAACGCTGAAAATAAAGCTTTTGAAGCTATAGGTAAAGCAAAGTCTGATGTAAAAAATATAAAAAGCTATCCTGTAGTCAGTAAAAATAACCTTGATATAAATAGTGATAAACAGAGACTTGTTTATGATATCGAACTTAATTATATTTCCCCTAAAGCAGCACATTGGAAAATTCAAGTTGACGCTACTACTGGTGAAATATTAACAAAACAAAACGTTATCAAAAATGCAACAACTGAAGGTAAAGGAACAGGCGTTAATGGAGATGAAAAACAACCTTTAAGCGTTACAAAAGCAAATGGTTCATATTCATTACTCGATACTTCTCAAGATGCAATTATAGAAACTAAAACTGCAAATGAGACCACAAATGCCTATTCACCTATTACAAATGACAGCAATAATTTCAATAAAGAAGATCAGCGCGCTGGTGTAGACGCTCATTACTACGCAAAAGAAGTCTATAACTATTTCCTAAATAAACATGATAGAAACAGTTATGATAATAACGGCGGTGACATTGATTCGGTAGTCCATTATGACAAAAGCTTTAATAACGCTGCTTGGACCGGTCAGTATATGATTTATGGTGACGGAGACGGCCAGACGTTTAACGCATTGTCAGGTGCGAATGATATCGTCGCCCATGAGCTCACGCATGCAGTAACAGAACGAACTGCTGGTTTAGAGTATAGTCATCAGTCGGGTGCATTAAACGAATCTTTCTCTGACGTTTTTGGTTATTTTGTTGATTCAGACGATTGGTTACTAGGTGAAGATGTATATACACCAAATAAAGATGGCGATGCATTAAGAAGTTTAAAAAATCCAGAACAGTATAACCAACCTGCCCATATGGATCAATATCTACAAGGTAGCCAAGATAGTGGTGGTGTTCATACCAATAGTGGCATCCCTAACAAAGCTGCATACCTAACAATTAATGCAATTGGCCAAGAAAAAGCTGAACAAATTTATTATTTAGCACTCACACAATACTTAACACCAAACGCCCAATTTTCTGATGCAAAAGCATCATTAAAAGAAGCTTCTAACCACCTTTATGGTACGAATAGCGAAACATCTAAAGCAATTGAAAAAGCTTGGACTGACGTAGGTGTTAATTAAAATACCAGCAAACATTATACATTCTCGTTTCAGCGGGAGCTGGGCATAAATATCCCATTCTCAAATTTATAGCACTAATCTATTAGTTTATAATGGATTAGTGCTTTTCTATTTAAAATTTTCCGTTTTAAAAGCGCGTGCCTCCCTAGGGTATCGGACTCAGACAGAAATCTAATTTTTCTAACAAGGTTTCATCGTATGAACCAGCCCAGCAAAGACGGCTAGAAAATGGAAAACAAGAGCTAAAGCTGTTGCATAATCACTACTTATCTTCATAAATGAAGTAGTAGTGCTTTAAAAACTTAGTATACAGGCATTTTCAGTTCAGTCATCTACCGCCAATATAACAATAAATGCTGAGAGATTATTTACTTTACTCACCAATCGTTAAAAGTCTATAGCCAAAATAAAACACTTTCGTATAAATTCATTTTAGTATGAATTCAACGAAAGTGTTTTTATTTTATTCCCACAATTTGGGATTAGTTCATAATAGCACTTGTTTTATTATTTTGTGCCTTCTTTATTAATCAAAACTCATATATAATAAGTTTTCTTCTACAAATGTTCTCAACATTTGATATTGTGATTCGAAAAAGACACCAGACTGAATTAATTCAGCCGCTTCATCTCTTGCTACTTCTAACATTTTATAATCTTCAACAACATTTGCGACTAAGAAGTCAGGTAAACCACTTTGTTTCACACCAAAGAAATCACCTGGACCCCTCATTTCTAAATCACGTTCACTTAATTCAAAACCATCTGTAGTTTGCGTCATAATATTCATTCGTTCAATACCCGTTTCTGTTTTCGGTGAAGCAATGAGTACACAATAACTTTGCTCTTCACTTCTACCTACACGCCCTCTTAATTGGTGTAATGTAGATAAACCGAAACGATCAGCATCATAAATCATCATGAACGTTGCATTAGGTACGTTAACACCTACTTCTACAACGGTAGTTGATACTAAAACGTCTATTTCGTGATTACTAAATCGCTGCATTACTCTATCTTTTTCTTCTGAATGCAACTTACCATGTAGTAGTCCTACTTTTTCAGAACCATAATATATCTGTAGCGATTCATATAACTCAACAACGTTCTGTACGTCTTCTAAATGCTCAGAACTTTCAATTAGAGGACAAATTACATATGCCTGCCTACCTTTTTTTAATTCCGAAGTCATTTGATTGAGTACACTTTCATAGGCTTCATGTTTGGACCATGAAGTAATAATCGGCTTTCTACCTTTTGGTAATTGTTTAATGGATGACACATCCATTTCTCCAAAAACGGATATAGCTAATGTTCGTGGAATGGGTGTAGCAGTCATGAAGAGGACGTTAGTCATCGCACCTTTTTCTCTCAACAATTGACGTTGATTCACACCAAAACGATGTTGCTCATCTGTAATCACTAAACCAACGTTATTAAATACTACATCGTCTTGTATCAAGGCGTGTGTGCCGATAATACAATCAATTTCATTATTTTGTAGTTGTTCTAACAACAGCTTTCTCTTTTTACCTTTAACTGAACCTGTAAGTAACGCCACATTCATCCTGTCACCGAAAATTTCAACTAAACTTTCTGCATGCTGTTCCGCTAATATTTCAGTAGGCACCATCAATGCTGATTGAAATCCTGCAGTTTTCAGTGCATACATACAGATTGCTGCTACGACAGTTTTACCTGAACCAACGTCACCTTGTAAGAGACGATGCATTCTTATTGGTGCTTTCAAGTCTCTGAATATTTCATTTACACTATGTTTTTGCGCATCAGTGAGTTCAAAAGGAAGACTATCAATAAAATATTTCACTAAATTGATATCATAATCTACTTCAATCGCTTCATCTGATGTTTTTTCTAAGCGGTTTAGCCATTGCATTCGTAATTCAAACATAAATAATTCTGTAAAAGCATACGTTCTACGTGCTTTTAACAAAGATGACTTATCTGTCGCAAAATGCAACGCCTTAATCGTATTCTCTAATGACTCTAATTTATATTTTTGTCTCAATTCATCAGAGAGCCATTCATGTATTGTGACTTCTCCCAATGATTGTCGAATCATATCTCTCAATGGTTTTTGTTTAATGCCTTCTTTAACACGATAAACAGGTTCAAATTGTGAGTTTTGAGACTCTTGTTGATTGAAGAACATCCTACTGCCATTTATCTCTTGCTTACTTCTATTCCATTTACCTTTTACCGTAACCGTACCATGCAATTCAATTTTCTTTTTTAAATAAGGTTGGTTGAAAAAAGTGCATTTTACAGCAATATTATTGACCATGATATGTACGGTTAACTTAGATTTATTACGACCAAAAAAAGCGACAGTAGGTGTCGAATATACTTCTCCTACCACTGTCACTGTCGCTTGATCTTCGGCCGTATTCAAGTCAATTACTGTATTATCTTCGTAACGGGTTGGTAAATATAAAATTAAATCTTCAACAGTATAGATATTTAATTCATTTAATACGGACAACCTTTTTGGCCCCAGTCCTTTTATCTGTGATAAAGGAAAAGGACTATCTATTAAATTGACTTTTGACATTTTTAATCACCAAATATTTCTTGTTTTAGACGCTGACCTGTTGGTGTACCAGCTAAACCTCCACGACCAGTTTCACGCAATGCTGATGGCATTGTTTGGCCGATTTTGTACATTGCTTCAATCACTTCATCCGTAGGGATTCTTGAAGTTACACCTGCTAAAGCCATATCAGCAGAGACAATTGCGTTTGATGCGCCTGCAGCATTTCTCTTCACGCAAGGCACTTCGACTAAGCCAGCTACTGGGTCACATACTAAACCTAGCATATTCTTCAAACAAATTGCAAAAGCTTCAGCCGATTGTTGTGGTGTTCCGCCAGCGAGTTCCACGGTTGCACCTGCTGCCATCGCTGCAGCAGAACCAACTTCTGCCTGACAACCGCCTGCCGCACCTGAAATTGATGCATTGTTGGCAACTACAAAACCAAATGCTCCTGAGGTAAGTAAAAAGTTCAGCATATCTTTTCTAGTAGGTTCAAGGCGTGGTTTGAGTCCAAATAATACGCCTGGTACTACACCTGCAGATCCGGCAGTAGGAGTTGCACAAATTTTACCCATTGCTGCGTTGACTTCGTTTGTCGCAACTGCTTTACTCACTGCATCCAATAAAGTTGGGCCAGATAATGATTTACCTGTCTTCAAATAATTTTTGATTAACACAGCATCTCCACCAGTTAATCCGGTAGTTGAAGTTACCCCTTCTAAACCTTCATCAAGTGCATTTTCCATCGTTTGTAAATTTTTATCCATACCGGCATAAATATCAGCTTCAGATAAGCCAGTAACTTCCATTTCTTGCTCGAGCATGATTTCATGAATTTTTTTATTTTCAGTTTCGCATTTTTCTACTAGTTCTTTCACACTTTTAAACATGCCTTACCCTCCATTAGGCGTCGCCCATGAGTGAAACTGTCACTACACCTTCGACGTTTTTAATTTTATCTATAATCTCATCTGTCACAGATTCATCTAACTCACAAGTCATTAATGCTTGGTCGCCCTTTTCTTTTCTAGAAACTTGCATACTACCAACATTAATACTAGAATCACCTAAAATATTTGCTACACGACCAATTGTGCCGAAAGTATCTTTATGAAAAACAAGCAGTGCTGGATAATTACCGCTAATCGCAATATTAAATCCATTAATCGCAACTACCTCTATTTTGCCGCCACCTATAGAAACACCTTCAACAGAAATTTCTTTATCAGCATCTCTCATATTAATAATAGCAGTGTTAGGATGTGATCTTTCTTCAGCCATTTCTATAAAATTCACTTTCATTCCCATTTGCTCAGCTGTTTCTAAGCTTGTTTGTATACGGTCATCATCTGTATCATAACCTAGTAAACCACCAACAAGTGCTACATCTGTACCATGTCCTTTGTATGTTTCCATAAACGAACCGTAAAGATAGATATCAGCTTGTTTTGGCAATTGATTAAATAAATCTTTTGCTACTAATCCAATTCTTACTGCACCAGCAGTATGAGATGAAGACGGCCCCACCATTGTAGGTCCTATAATATCGAAAACTGTTTTATATTTCATAATTATACCCCACTCTTATTTTTAATGTTTCTAATGTAATGCGCTTACATTTATATGCATGCAACTCATTATAACAATTAAGCTAGACATTATAAACCAATACTGGTTGCATTATTCTTATTTAAAACAAGAATATTGTTGTAGAAAGTTTAAATAAATAAAAATGTTTCCATTTAATTTAATTATACAAATCTTTGCATACGATAAAATAATTGCTATCAAAAATTTTATCCTTAGTAGACTAACTCTATATTTTTTAGTTTCTGAATTTTCATCTAAGACGCCTGTCATAATGCGAATTATCCAGTATGAGTCAATGACTATAAACTGAGGTCATGCCCTAGACAAGCGAGGATGAAATTTAGAATAAAGCTGTAGTTATACCAACGTAAAGCGTGCATAAAAAAATTGCCAACAAAGCTTTTAGACCTTGTCGACAACTTAAAATAGCTTCCTAAAATGGAAGCTATCCTTATATACAAGTGTTCAATAAATATATTTATTCTACAGAGAAAAGATACTGATATACAGGTTGTTGGCCATCATGTTGATCTAATTCAATTTCTGGATAAGATGTTTCAAGCCAAGTTTCAATATCCGAAGTCAATGATGCATTTGCATCTTCACCGACAATCATCGTAATGATTTCACTATCATCTTGAATCATTTCAGACAATAAACCTTTAACAGTTTCAAATTCATTTTCGTTACTCGTAACGATTTTATCTTCAACTAAGCCCATAAATGCGTCTTTTTTAATTTCAACGCCATCAATTTTTGTATCTCTTACAGCATATGTCACTGAACCTGACGTCACTGCTTCAAGTGATTCAACCATACGTGTTTTGTTAACTTCAAGAGCATCTGATTCATCATAATTAAAGAGTGCAGCAATGCCTTGTGGTATTGATTTAGTTGGGATAACTACAGCTTCAGCACCTACGATATCTGCAGCCTGTTCGCTAGCCATCATAATATTTTTATTATTTGGTAAAATAATTGCGCGTTTACATTGTGACTGCTCAATTACTTTAACAATATCTTCAGTTGATGGATTCATTGTTTGACCACCGCTAATCATATGTGTTGCACCCATTGATTTGAACAATTCAGATATACCATCTCCCATTGAAATAGCAATAACTGCTGTTTCAACTGTTTCAGGTGTTTGAGCATCACTTTGACTTACTTGTTCTTTTTTTACAACTTCTCGATGTTGTTCACGCATGTTTTCTACTTTTAATTTAATAAGTTCTCCATACTGTTGACCATAATTAAACACATCACCTGGTTTTTCACTATGTACATGCACTTTAACGATTTCGTCATCGTTTATGACTAATAATGAGTCACCATATGTACTCATATCTTCTCTAAACGTTTGTTCGTCAAATACTTTTTTATTTTTATCGAAACGAACCATCATTTCTGTACAATAACCGTAAACGATATCTTCAGTATTAATTACACCATGAAAATCATGTTCTTCATTAACTAAAGAATCTTTATCTAATTTGGCTGTTTCAGCACTTACCGTTTCACCTTTTAACGCTTTAAGGAAGCCAGCATAAACGACAACTAAACCTTTACCACCGCTATCTACTACGCCCACTTCTTTTAATACAGGCAATAAATTAGGTGTATTTTCTAGTGAGATTTCTGCTTCTTCTAAAATATATGTCATCAATTCGATACAATCTTCAGTTTCTTCTACTTTGCGCATAGCAGCATCTGCAGCATCTCTAGCTACGGTTAATATCGTACCTTCCACAGGCTTCATAATTGCTTTATATGCAGTTTCTACGCCAGCTTTGAAACTTTCTGCTAATTGTTGTGCATTGATTTCATCATACGCTTCTAAATTTTTACTGAATCCTCTAAATAGTTGTGATAAGATGACCCCAGAGTTCCCTCTAGCGCCCATTAACAAACCTTTTGAATATGTTTTTCCTAGTTCACCGATATGCTGTGACAAGTTTTCTTCTACTGATTCTCTTCCAGATGTCATCGTTAAATTCATGTTTGTCCCTGTATCTCCATCTGGTACTGGATACACATTTAATGAATCAACCAAGTCTGCATGATTTGATAAATTTTGTGCCCCTTGTATAATCATTTCGGCAAATAATTTACCATTAATTTCGCTAACCATTACGTATTGTCCTCCTAGTTCTTAGTGCCATTATTAACTCGAACACCTTGTACAAATATATTTATTGAATTTACTTTTACTTTTAATGTTTGCTCTAATGTGTATTTTATTGTTGACTGTAAATTGCTTGCTACTTCAGATATCTTAGTACCATAACTTACAATGATATACATATCAACATCTATAACGCCATTGCCTTCTCTTACAACAATACCTTTTGAATAATTTTCATGCCCTAATATTTCAGCAATTCCATCTCTTACTTGTTGTCTAGAAGCCATTCCTACAATCCCATAACATTCTACTGCTTTGCTACCCACAACTGAAGCTATTACTTCGTTTGAAATGTCTATACTACCATAATCATTTGTGATTTCTAATGTCATTTAAATTGGGCCTCCTAGTTTATGGTTGTTTAATTAACTATAAAATTAACAAATAATATAATTTATCTAATTAAGCAAATTTTTACATTTATCCACAGTTTATAATTATACCATAATTTGATTTTAACAAAAGTAGAATCTATGTAAATAGAAAAATTCATTCTTCTTATTTACATCTAATTTTATTTGTGGTACATTATTCAAGTATGTAGTAGATGCGTGTATTTATATTTATTAAAGGAGGTACTTTCATGGGCAAACAATGTTTCGTAACAGGTCGTAAAGCTTCAACTGGAAACAATCGTTCTCACGCTTTAAATTCTTCTAAAAGAAGATGGAATGCTAACCTTCAAAAAGTTAGAATTCTTGTAGACGGAAAACCAAAAAGAGTTTGGGTTTCTGCACGTGCTTTAAAATCTGGTAAAGTAACTAGAGTTTAATAAATATAATGCACGAAAAGACCAGTCCTTATGTGGAGGAATGGTCTTTTTTTATGCGCTCATTTAAATTAACTCATAAACATAAGCGTTATTATGTTATTGGATTTTAGTCTTTACTTCTCACCATTAATACGTTGCCTTCAGTAATATTCACATCACCTTCTGTTTGGTTGAGTTCGTTGGAAATCGTAAGCGTAGATCCTAGTTTAAGTTGTTCCTTTTCAAGATTATATTTAAAATTATTTAACGAGATAACCGTAGGATAAGTGACTGGAATAAATGAGATATAACGATAGTTGTCATTTTTCTGAATCGTATATGACCCTGTTTTTAAAAATTGAATTTCATTATTCACATCAATAAGTTTAATGACAATATTTTGCTCTGTATATTCTGGTTTTTCTAAAATTTGTAACGCGCCCATAAAATGATCTAATCGACCACCTGTAGCACCATAAACACAAATCTCTTTATAACCATTGGTCACTGCTTGATCAATACCTAAAGCTAGGTCTGTATCATTTTTTTCCGAATTAAATGGATTAATGTCAATTCGTTTTTCAACAAATGCTTTTTCCTCACTTGTAATTGAGTCAAAATCACCTACAGCAAATCGAGGTATTATCCCTGCTTCTATCAAAAGTAACGCTCCTCGATCAACCCCAATCCAATGCGCATCTGTTTCTGTCTTTAATAAACCTTCAGGCAAATTTCTATTGCCACACAATAAATTCACTTTCATTAGCTTCAGCCTTTCAATGTTTTCGTTACTTCTTTGTAATCATCATGTTTAAAGAAATATGACCCCGCAACTAACATTGTAGCACCATGGTTTATAACAGTTTCAACAGTCTCATTGTTAATACCACCATCTACTTCGATTTCAAATTCTAAGTTCAATTCATCTTTGATTTTCGATAGTTGATCTAATTTTACAACAGTATCACTAATAAATGATTGACCTCCAAAACCAGGATTCACTGTCATCACTAATACAAAATCCACCATTTTTATCACTGGTAAGATTGCATCCACGGGTGTGCCAGGATTGATTACAACACCTGCTTTTACATTTTTATTCTTTATTTGTTCTATTAGTCTATGAATATGTGGTGTTGCTTCTACGTGCACTGAGATCATATCAGCACCGTAGTCGGCAAATAATTCGACATATTTTTCTGGTTTTTCAATCATTAAATGAACATCAATTGGCAGTCGCGTACCTTTACGCACTGCTTCAAGTATTGGTAAACCAATCGAAATATTTGGCACGAATTGACCATCCATAACATCAAAGTGTACACCGTCTACACCTGCTTCTTCTAATGCTGTTAATTCTTCTTGTAATTTTAAAAAATCAGTTGATAATAATGATGGATAAAGTTTTGCCATTTAATATCTTTCCTTTCTATTTGCAATTTCATTAAAGAGTTGTAAGTAATGGTCATATCTGAATTGTGCAATGTTACCATTTTCCAACTCATTTTTCACATTACATTTTGGTTCATTAATATGATTACAATCTCTAAATTTACACTTTTCGCCGTATTCATTAATCTCCATAAAGTAATTTTTTAATTCGTCTTTTTGGATATGTGTAAAATCTAACGCACTAAACCCAGGCGTATCTGCTATATAACCATGGCTTCGTTCAAAAAGTTCTATATGTGTTGTAGTATGACGACCGCGGTTAAGTGCTTTTGAAATATGTTGCGTTTCAATATTCAGTTCTGGAAAATATTTATTTAATAGTGTTGATTTACCGACACCAGATTGGCCGCTTAATACAGCAAGTCCTTCCCCCCAAGCAGCAAAAACAGGTTCAATATCATCATCGATACTAATGAATTGTGTTTTATAGCCCATATTTTCATAAATATTTAACAATTGTGTAACTTTTTGCTGCGTTTCAACTGAGGCTAAATCTCTTTTAGTTATGAGAATACGCGGGCGCATATGATACGAATGCGCAATGACTAAAAATCTATCTAGTAATTGCGTTGAAAAATCAGGTTCTACTGCACTCATTACTAATATAAGATGATCCACGTTACTAACAAGTGGCCTTTTTAATTCATTTTTTCTATCATGAACGTATTGAATATATCCTTCTGTTATATTCTCAACTTCGAAATCAACTACATCACCAACGATTGGTGAAAATTTATTTTTTCTGAATAAACCGCGTGGTTTCGTATCGTACATTTCACCTTCTACATCTACACGATAAACGCCACTTAATGATTTTATAATGCGTCCTGTCTTCACTTAGACACCTCTCTTTAAAAACTATTATCTTATATATTATAGCAAAGCCTTTTTAATTTAAATATGATTTAAGACTATTTCGTATAAAAATCAGCATAAACCATCTTACTATTCTTAATATAAACAATAAAACCTATAAAATAAAACACCATTTCAACAGACTTTATATCAGTTGAAATGGTGTTCACTTATGTTTATTTGACTCTAAGATAAATTAGCAACACTAAACTCTCTTTGTTCGTTAAGTGCCAGTTCGGATCGCAAGCTTTGGCTTGCATAAGCAACACTAAACTCTCTTTGTTCGTTAAGTGCCAGTTCGGATCGCAAGCTTTGGCTTGCATAAGCAACACTAAACTCTCTTTGTTCGTTAAGTGCAAGCTCGGATCGCAAGCTTTGGCTTGCATAAGCAACACTAAACTCTCTTTGTTCGTTAAGTGCCAGTTCGGATCACAAGCTTTGGCTTGCATAAGCAACACTAAACTCTCTTTGTTCGTTAAGTGCCAGTTCGGATCGCAAGCTTTGGCTTGCATAAGCAACACTAAACTCTCTTTGTTCGTTAAGTGCCAGTTCGGATCGCAAGCTTTGGCTTGCATAAGCAACACTAAACTCTCTTTGTTCGTTAAGTGTTGCTAAAAATCATAAGGGATATCTTTATCAGCAACGATCTTATCATCAACTCGAATGGTATATCCTGCCGTCTCACCTTTTTGAATTGTCATTGGGATTTTTACTGTTTTATTTTCTTTTATCTTGTACGTCTGTGAAGGTGAATCGCCTTCGTCATCTTTATCTCTTACATAAACTTTGACTTCTTGGCTCTCATCATCATCACCCGTATACTGTACTTGATATGTCTCTGTATACGTTTTGTCTAGTTCATCATCTTTAGACTTATCTTCATCTTTTTTATCAGAATCTTCTTTATCCTTGTCTTTGTCTTCATCTTTTTCCTCAGGTGCTCCTTTAGAAACTGTGAATCCAATAGTTGAACCCTCATCAACTTCTTCACCTTTTGGTGATTGGCTGATAACGTGATCTTTCTTAACTTTGTCGTCGTCTTGTTCTTCATTAACCACAACTTTAAAGCCTTTAGCTTCTAACTCTGATTTAGCTGTTTTAAAGGATTTGTTTTCATAATCTTCGACATAAACTTGTTTTGTACCTAATGATTCAGTTAATTCGATATTACTATCATTCACTTCAACTTTATCGCCAGGTGATACGTTTTGTCCTTCGATTAATCCTTTAGCTACATTTTGGTTCGTATACGCTTGTTTTACTTTAGCGTCTTTAATGCCTAAGTCTTTCAACTTATCCATCGCTTCTGCTTTAGGGATACCATAAAGACTAGGCATTTCTGCTAATTTAGGCCCTTTAGATAAAACGATATCCACCTTACTATTCTGTTCTAAACGCTCACCTTTTTTAGGTGTTGTTTTAATGATTTTATTTTCAGAGTATTTATCACTATACTCACGAGAAATATCACCAAGTTCTAATTTATTATCTTTTAATATCGTTTCTGCTTCTTTTTCAGTTTTACCAGATAAGTCAGGCGTCTCTAAATACTTACTCCCAAACATTCCCATAGCCATAAAACCAAATAAGCCAAATAATAAAAGAATAATTACAATAGCGTAGAAAAACTTCTTTTTCTTTGAACGTTGTTTCGTTGGCACTGCATATATATGCTCTTCACTAGATTGGAATTTTTGTTGATTCACGATAGGGATTTGCATCGTTTCTTTAATATTTTTATGTTGATTTTCTGATTGTGTTTGATTAGCAATTTCTTCTTTATTTATAGGCACTGTTTTAGTGTTCGCATCATCTGACAGATATTTTGCTTCATACTCTCTACTTTTTGACAATGCACTATCAAGATCTTCTTGCATATCTTTAACAGTTTCATAACGTTCAGATCTATCTTTTTCAGTTGCTTTTAGCACAACATTACTTATAGCTTGTGGCACATCTGATCGATGCTCAGTAACATTGGGCATCGGGTCTTGTATATGCTTAATTGCAATACTTACTGCGGTTTCTCCTGAAAATGGAGGCTTGCCAACAAGCATTTCATACAATACTACACCGATGGAATAGATATCAGTTCCATTATCTGTAGACTTTCCTCGTGCTTGTTCTGGAGATAGATACTGTACTGTACCTAACACATGATTCGTTTCGGTCATTGTTGTTTCACTTAACGCTTTAGCTATACCAAAATCTAATATTTTTAAAGTTTTATCGTTTTCTACCAAAATATTTTGAGGTTTGATATCACGGTGAACAATTTTAGTATCATGCGCATGCTTGATACCATCGATAATTTGTCTCGTGAAATTCAACACAGTTTCAATATCTAATGGACGATTATCTTGAATGTATTCTGATAATGTTGGACCTTTTATGTATTCCATCACTAAAAAGAAGTTCTCTTCATTTTCTGTGACATCAAATACACTAACAATATTGTTGTGTGAAAGTTGAGTTAAGTTATGTACTTCGCGCTCGAAACGTTTAATTGTTTCTTCTTTTTCACCCGAGGGAATTCTAATTGCTTTAATTGCAACTTGTCGGTTGAGTATCGAGTCTTCAGCAAGATAGACAGTACTCATACCACCGCCACCAAGTTTTTTAATCACTTCATAGCGTTCATTTATTAATTTGCCTATCATACTTTATCACCTTCAATCTCAGCCAAAATTAAACTTACATTATCATTCGTATCTTGCGATAATGCAAGTTCTATTAAATTTTGTCCATGTGTTTCTAATTCATTGTCTTGAATTAATACTTCTTGAATCATATGATTACGAACAAAATCAGTTAGACCATCAGAATTCAACATTAAAAAATCATAAAAATTCGTTTTTTTCACAAAAATATCTGGCGTAACTAATTTATCCGTACCCATCACTTTCGTAATAATATTGCGTTGTGGGTGCGTAAATGCTTCTTCAGCGCTAATTTGGCCGATCATCATAAGATGATTCACGAATGAGTGGTCGTTGGTAATTTGTTCAATATCTCTACTATTCACTAAATACGCACGTGAATCTCCAATATTTGCAACAACTACATAATTATCAAATACTAATGCACAAACACAAGTCGTACCCATTCCTTGGTATTTTGGATTTTCTACTGACAATTGATATAATTCACGGTTAATCGCTTTTAGTGTTGTTCTCAACCAATCTTCAGCTTGATCTGCCTCGATGAGATTTTCTTCTTCAAATCGACTTTGCAGTTCATTGGTTACAAATTGGCTCGCGACTTCACCTGCAAGATGTCCACCCATACCATCACAAAGCACTAATAACTGTTGCTCTGTTTGATTATAAAATACGCCACCTGCATCTTCATTCTTATCACGATATTGACCCGTGTCAGTAAAAAATTGTGCTTTTAGCATGTCTCTACCTCGTTTCTACTTTTCGTTCCTTCGCTCTTAATTGACCACACGCAGCATCTATATCTGCACCTTGTTCTCGTCTAATTGTTGCATTAATACCTAAACGTTTTAATTCTTTTTCAAATTTAAATATGTCTTCTTTAGGCGTCTTAACGTAATTTCGTTCTGGTACGTGGTTAACAGGAATTAAATTAACATGACAATTTAAGTTTTGAATTAAATGAGCTAATTCTCTAGCATGTTCAAGTTGATCATTAACGCCACCAAACAATCCATACTCAAACGTAATACGTCTATTTGTAGTTTCTTGATAATAATTAATAGCTTCCATTAATTTTTCAACGTTGTATGCTCTGTTAATAGGCATTAATCTAGAACGTATTTCATCATTTGCACCGTGTAAACTCACAGCAAAATTAATTTGAATGTCTTCGTCTGCGAAATCATATATACGTGGAATAATACCTGAAGTTGATACCGTAATGTGACGGGCACCAATATTCAACCCATTATCGTTATTGACAATTTTTAAGAAATCCATCATTTCATCATAGTTCTCAAACGGTTCACCAATACCCATGATAACAATTTGTGATACGCGTTCTTCTGATTCATCTAGTGCTTTTTGAACAGTAAGTACTTGCGATACTATTTCACCCGCTTCTAGATTACGTTTCAACCCACCTAATGTAGATGCACAGAACGTACAACCAATACGACAACCTACTTGTGTCGTAACACATACTGAATTCCCATATTCATGTCTCATAAGAACTGTTTCAATTGTATAGCCATCTTGTAGTTCAAATAAAAATTTGATTGTGCCATCTCGGCTCTCTTGTTTAACGACTGTCGTCATAGTTGTCATTGTAAAACTTTCTTTTAAAACTTCTCTAAGTTCCTTAGATAAATTCAACATTTCGTCGATGCTATCTACACGTTTTTCATAAAGCCACTCAAAAATTTGTTTCGCTCTGAATTTTTGCTGACCATTTTGTATCAACCAATCTTGCATCTCGTCATATCTAATTGAATAAATGGACTGCTTTTCAAAATTGGGAAGAAACTTATTCTTTTTCTTCTTTTCTTCAGTAATCATAATTTAATTTTCCTTTCTTCTAATCCTAGTAATGAAAAAGCCATCAGAGTTGAAATCTTGAGGTAGTACTTGCATCGTTTTCACTTTTTCTCCAGTAATCGGGTGTTCAAATGTGTCAAACTCAAAATCTTTATTATCTTTTAAAAATGTATATACTACATTCTCATTTTCTAATTGTTCAATTGTGCATGTAGAATAAACTAACGTGCCACCTGGTTTTAAATTATCTTTCACATTATTTAAAATTTCCAATTGAATTTCGACTAATGATTGAATCGATTGTTGCGATTGTTCATATTTAATTTCAGGTTTGTGTCTTAGGACACCTAAGCCACTACATGGTGCATCAACTAAAATCTTATCATACACTTTACCATATTTTTCAGTAGCGTCGTGTTCAAAAGCAGAAATGTTAGACAATCGTAATTTTTTAATATTGAAATCTATCAAGTCTATCTTATGTTCATAGATATCAGTTGCATCAATATGACCTGTGCCATTTAATACTTCTGCAATATGGCACGCTTTTCCACCTGGTGCACTACATGCATCTAATACTTCGTCGCCGTCAGTTAATCCCATTAATTCCGCAACGAACATAGAACTTTTATCTTGGATAGAAACTAAACCATCTTTGAACATACGTGATTCGATAATTGGTTTGCCACTGATATGCAAACACGTATCAATTTCGTTATCTTGTTCCACGATATAATCATCTTCAACTAATCTTCTAATTGCATCTTCAATTGAAATTCTTGTTAAATTTACACGTACAGTTGTCGCTACTTTTGTTAAAAATGATTCCGCGATTGCTTCAGTTTTTTCAATACCAAAGTGTGTCGACCAATGATCTACTAACCATTTCGGCAAACTGTATTCGATAGCGATTCTTTTTTTATCATCAGTGATTTCAGTGAAGTCTGGCAAGTCACTGCGCATAATATTACGTAATATACCATTTACTACATTACCATTATGTGGTCCACCCTTACGTTTAGCAATTTCTACTGCTTCGTTAATAATCGCATGTTCAGGAACCTTGTCTAAATAAACATATTGATAAATACTCATCCATAGTAATTGTCTTACCCAACCTTTAAGCTTTGTTTGAACGAAAGGTTTTAGTAGGTAATCCAGTGAAAATTTTCTTTTTAATGTGCCATAAACGAGTTCAGTAAATAATCCTTTATCTGCACGATTTAATTCATTATTAGATAAAACATCATTAATGATGATATTGCTATAAGCCTTGTCATTAATGATGTCTTGTAAAGTTTCAAACGCTAACTGTCGTACATTCGTGTCTATTGTCATAATAATACCTTCCCAACGAGTGACGTTTGCACTCCACTTAAGTAATTTGCAGCAAGCATTCGTTTTTTACCTGCAACTTGTATGTCTGTTAAAGCAATAGCATCTTTAGAGCCCGTTGCGACGATGATTGCTTTTTTAGTTGTTTCTATAATCGTACCTGGTTCTCCCGTTTTATCTTTTTCAATTCTAGATGCATATATTTTTAAATTTCCGTCATCCATCAACGTATAAGCAACAGGCCATGGTGATAAGCCGCGAATATGGTTATATATCTGTTCTGCTGATAGTGTCCAATCAATTTTCTCGTCTTCACGATTAATATTAGAGGCAAATGTCGCTTCACTTTCATTTTGAACAACACTGTCATTGGTGCCATTTATTATAGAGGGCAACGTTTCTTTCAGTAAGTTTGCACCTAAAAAACTCAATTTCTCGTGCATCGTACCTACATCATCTTGCTGTTCTATCTCGATAGCGCGTTGAGATATAATATTACCTGCATCTAATTTTTTAACCATATACATGATAGATATACCTGTTTCCTGTTCACCATCAATAATTGCTTGATGAATTGGAGCGCCACCTCTATATTTAGGTAACAATGATGCGTGGACATTAATCGCACCCAGTTTAGGTGATGCTAATAATGATTCTGGTAATATTTGTCCAAAAGCTGCTGTGACGATTAGGTCTGCATTTAAATCAATAAGTACTTTTAAATCTTCTGATTGTGCTAATTTTTCTGGCTGGTAGACCGCAATGTCATGTTCTACTGCCACTTTTTTTACAGGTGGTGGTGTGAGTGTACGTTTTCTACCAACTGGTCTATCTGGTTGCGTTACAACTGCAATTACATCATGTTCAGCAATTAGCATTTCTAAAACTTTAGTTGAAAAATCAGGTGTCCCCATAAATATAATTTTACTCATTGTCAAAATACGCCTCCATTTCAGCTTCATTTAAAAATTTACTTACGCGCTCAGTAAATAACTTACCTTCAAAATGGTCAATCATATGTAATATCATACGTGCAATATCATCATATGCGGTCATTTCAACTTCATTACCATTTTTATCATTACTTTTAACAACAATCATTTTGCTTCTGGTTACTTCACCATATACGTTAGGTATACTAATAGAACCTTCTAAATCTGTAACTTTCTCATTAGATTCGCTTATTAATTGAGGATTAATCAGTTGTAACAAGCCATCTACTTCCATATCTATAATCGCCACTTTTTGCGATATACCAATTTGTGGTGCACATATAGCGGATGCACCTACATCATACATTGTATCTTCTAAATCGAGTAACAACTCCGCTAATTGAGCGTCAAATAAAGTAACATCAGGTATTGATCTTTTTAGAATTGGGTGTTGACTCGTAACAAGCTGTTTAATTGTCATCATAATTCTCCTCACAAAAATTCATCATATCATTATAACTTATTTTGACCAAAAATGCATCATGCATTGTGTAACAGCTAATTTAAATAACCGTACTAGCCGTTTATACTTTAATTTGAAAATATATTTCATCCGTTTTAATTACTACATACAGCTTAACAATTCCAAACAAAAAAAAGGAAATATTTTATCAGTTTACAATAAAATATCTCCTTCGTTTTACATATAATTCAATTATATAAATATTAGTTCTCTTTTTTAATTCATAGATAAACTAGTAAGCTGTATGCCAAACTCATCAAAATTATAAGGATTCAGCCACTTTTCAAATTCTATTTTATTTTCATGCCATTCGCTATCTATCATAGATAACCAACATGTATCTCGACTTCTATTTTTATAAATTGTATGATTTCTAAAAATGCCTTCATATTTAAATCCAAGTCGTTTGGCTGCCTTAATAGAAGGTTGATTCAAAGCATCACATTTCCATTCATATCTTCTATAACCTAATGTTTCAAATACATACTTTGCTAATAAATATTGAACCTCAGTTGCAATACGTGATTGTTTTAAAACATTTGAATAATGAATATGGCCCACTTCAATAGATGCATTTTTTTGATTTATTCTTAACAATGATAAAATACCAACCGCTTCTTCCGTTTTGTTGTCAATAATTGAAAAGAAATAAGGATCTTTTGATTTAATTTTATTATTTATGTAGGCTTTAAATTGATTGAAATCTTGAGTTTGTTCATCAGGTAGATATGTCCAATTCGGCGCATCTGCTTCTACACTAAAATGATTGAATAAATCATCGATATGTTGTGTTGACAATTTTTCCAAGCGACTATATTGTCCTTTTAATGACTTTGTTTCAGGAAAACCAGGCATTTCAAAATCATTTATTATATCACCAATTGGTTGATTGTATTCATTATATACCATTGCAACATCGCCCCTTTATTCACTCGTACTATGCCGAGATTTATAGGCTCACTATACACTAATATTTTAAATTTTGTCTATTTATTTTAAATATTAATTTATAACGCTAAGCTCAATATTTAACAGGTGCGATGATGCGCACACTTTATTGTTACACACTTATTTGGATGAATTTTTGAAGTCTGTTTGATTCACATTAAATCTTCAGAAGTTGTATTAAAAAATTCGGCCAATATTTGTGCGTCTTCATTTTTTAATTTCGTTTGCTTACTTTCTATGCGTTCAATTAATTCAGGACTTAATTTCGTATTATATAAAGATGCGATGCGATTTGATAATTCAACTATGCTTAATCCTGTAGCTTCTCTCTTATTCATTAAACTCATAGACAAAACCCCTTAGATATTGTATTTAGATGATGAAAAATACTCAGCAATGTATTTTATTGTTGATTTTAAAACCTCAGACCTTTATTTTAAATAAGTTCGTTTTCAATTTATATTGGACTCGTTACTATTCAATATAACTGTACAAGTCATTAAATGCAAATTTTAAATTTGATATGTTTTATATATACTGAATTTGCATACATAATAATTGTTATAGACATTTAAAGTTTTAAAAACAAAAAGTTAAAAAGACCTTTATAATAAATAGTAGCTCACTATTCACTTTTAATAACATTGTTAATTTAACTTAAAGATTTAATTACATTCACCCTATGTTATTGATTTTAGTTATTCTTTTATAATATGGTTACTATATACTTTTACAAAGGATGAATACGTTTGGATAAAGAAAACTGGTTTATAGCTATTCTAGTAATACTTATGTTTTTAGCGTATTTATTCCCCTTCATAGATGCTATTTATAATCATTAGCAATATTAATAATCTCTTATTTCCTCACAAAACTCCTCTAATATAATATTTCAAGGATGCAAATCGACGAATGCCACATATATTAACCAACATTGTTAGCAATCATTCAAATATATAACAGTAAAAAGGACAAACAGTTAACTAAGACTTTAAAAACGTCTCAAATTAAACTATTTGTCCTTTTTTGTAGTTTATTTAATTATACAAACCTCTGTAAACTTTGGATCAACTGTAGACAATACATTTAACTAAGTTGCTTACATCATCATTTGGGGATTAATATCAATTTTTAACGATAGCTTGTCTTTTAAATATTGATCATGATAATAATCATCTAAATACTTAAGCGCTTCATGGAGCGCTGGTTCACTTTTATATTTAATTAAGATTTGAAAGCGATATTCATTATTTATCCTTGATAATGCTGCTGGTGATGGTCCTAACACTAATGCTTTATCCGATAAATGCTGTAATAAAATTTTATGAATATGTTTCGATGCTTCCATGACTTTCTTCATATCTTTGTGTGAGATAGTGAAATTAATTAAAAAGAAGTAAGGAGGATATTTACCTATTTTCCTATAATTCATCTCTTTGTTAAAGAAAGCCGGATAATCATTTTCTTGAACATCTTTAATCGCATAATGTTCTGGGTTATAAGTTTGAATGATTACTTGACCTTCTTTTTCGTGACGTCCTGCACGACCTGATACTTGCGTTAATAATTGGTAAGTACGTTCACTTGCTCTGAAGTCAGGAAGGTTCAACATTGTATCCGCGTTGAGTACACCTACGAGTGTGATGTTAGGAAAATCTAACCCTTTCGCAATCATTTGAGTGCCTAATAAAATATCTCCTTTACCTGAGCCAAAATCATTTAATAATTTTTCATGAGCACCTTTACGAGATGTAGTATCAACATCCATTCGTATAATGCGTGCTTCCTGGAACACTTCTTGTAATAACTCCTCAACTCTTTGTGTACCAGTACCAACTTGTCTGATATGTTCACTTTCACAATTAGGACATTTGCTCGGTGGTGTTTCTTGATGACCACAATAATGACACTTCAATTGATCCGAAGACTTGTGATAAGTTAATGAGATATCACAATTAGGACATTGTGGTACATGACCACAATCTCTGCATAACATAAATGATGCATAGCCTCGACGGTTTAAAAACAATACAATCTGTTCTTGTTTATCTAAACGAGTTTGAATGGCTTCACGTAATTGTTCGGAAAACATAGACCGATTACCTGAACTTAATTCAGCTCTCATATCAACGATTTCAATTTCTGGCAGCGCCTGTTGATTGACTCTGTTTGGTAAAGATAACAGTTCATAAACGCCCTTATCTGCGCGCGCGTATGTTTCTAAACTTGGTGTGGCACTCCCTAATATCAATGGGCACTGATGATATTGACTGCGCCACTCTGCGATATCACGTGCATGATATCTAGGATAATCCTCTTGTTTATAAGATGATTCATGTTCTTCATCAATAATGATCATGCCTAAATTTTTAAATGGCGCAAACACGCTTGACCGTGCACCAACACTTACCCGAGCTTTACCATCTCTGATTTTTTGCCATTCATCATAGCGTTCACCTTTCGACAAACCTGAGTGGAGCACGGCAACTTCGTCACCAAATCGTTGCTTAAACCTTAAAACCATTTGTGGGGTTAATGCAATTTCTGGCACTAGCATCATAGCTTGTCTATCTAAATGCAACACTTCTTCAATTGTTTGCAAATAAACTTCAGTCTTTCCTGAACCAGTCACACCATGGAGTAAAAAAGTCCTCTGTTCATGTGCCTTAATATTTTTAAGTATTGCTTCAAACGCTTGTTGTTGATCAGCTGTGAGTTGTTGTTTTTCATCTTGTTCAAATACACGCGTTTCAAAGGGATCACGTTCCACGATTGCATCGTATTTTTCCACAAAGCCTTTGCGCATCAGTGTATCAATACTTGATTTTGAAAAGTTCATTGCTTCTAATTGTTTCAGTAGTACAGTATGATGACGTTCATCAATTAAATAAGCATATAAATCAAATTGCTTTTGAGACTTTTCTAAAGAACCCAGTACAGCATCATATTCAAAACCTTCTATCACTCTCACAGCACGTTGTTTCTTTTTGCTGAGACTTTGAGAAAGCAATGTCACTTCACTAATATCACCTTGCTTTAATAAAGGAGAGATGGCGGAGAGATCATCATTATATTGAGCTTCTTTATACGCATAATGACCTTCACTATCAAAACGGTGACGTAACTGTTCCGGAATCGCTTCATCATTTTCAATTGAAAAAACTTTTGTATATTTAGCTTTAATTGCACTTGGTAACATCACTTCTAACATAGAAATACGCTTCGTCACAAAGTAATTATTATACCAATCTGTTAACTTAATAAGTTCTTCAGTCAATTCTGGTTTAATATCTTGAATTTCTTTTATCTCTTTAAGCTTAGCTATATCTATATTTGCGTCGGGTTGTTCTGTTATTTCCATAATATAGCCTTGAATTGTCCTTGGTCCAAAAGGCACAATGACACGCATACCAACTTGTATCATAGATTGTAGTCTTGTAGGAATTATATAATCGAACGTAAAGTCCACACTTTTAGAAGGTATATCAACAATTACTTTTGCTATCATTTTATTCCCACCTTGTTTCTAAACTATCTAAGATATGCTCCGCTAATATGACTTTTTTGTGTTTTCCTAAACTCATAGGATTTCCATTTTTAAAGTACATCGTATAGTCATTATCATCTGAACTAAACCCTATTGAACGATCTCCTACGTTATTAGCAATAATCACATCTGCATTTTTATGTTGCAGTTTTTTCTGCGCATATGTTTCAATATTTTGTGTTTCTGCTGCAAAGCCTACTAAGAATTGCTTTGTTTTGTGTTCACCTAGATATTTCAAAATATCTGGTGTACGTTTAAAAGTCACAGATAATGTACCGTCTTGTTTTTTTAGTTTGTGCTCTAACATTTCAGCAGGCGCATAATCTGATACTGCTGCAGCTTTAAATACGATATCTTGTTCATCAAAGTGTGTTTTCACCGCTTCAAACATTTCCTCAGCACTCTGAATTTGAATAACATTCACATTTTCTGGAGGTGTTAGATGTGTAGGTCCAGATACGAGTGTGACGTTAGCCCCACGCTTAGTTAGTGATTCTGCCAATGCATAACCAATTTTTCCTGATGATCGGTTAGATAAATAACGTACTGGGTCTAACTCTTCGACAGTCGGTCCAGCAGTGATTAGTGCATTCATACCTTCAAATCGACTGTCTATCGAATAAGATACTTGGTCATTGTGTTTAAAAAACTGGTTTAACCTTTCAACAATTTGCAAAGGTTCTTCCATACGGCCTTTTGCTACATAGCCACATGCTAAAAAGCCCTCACCAGGTTCAAGAAAATAATAACCATCTGAACTCAGTGTAGCGAGATTATGTTGTGTTCGCTTATTTTCATACATATGCACATTCATCGCTGGCGCAATAAATTTAGCAGTTTCAGTAGCGAGCAATGTCGACGTTACCATATCATCTGCAATACCATTTGCAAGTTTAGCAATGATATTTGCTGTCGCTGGTGCCACTACGATTGCGTCTGCCCAATCACCTAATGCGATATGTTGAATTTCTTCCGGATTTTGTTCTAAAAAAGTACTTGTATAAACTGGATTTCTACCAATTGCTTGAAAAGCTAATGGGGTCACAAACTCTTGTGCATGATCTGTAAGCATGACTCTAACGTCATAGTCTGCTTGCGTTAATTTACTTGTTAAATCAATTGCTTTATACGCAGCAATGCCACCTGTAACCGCAAGTAATATTCGTTTCATTGCAAATCTCCTCCAAATAATTTAAATATGACCTCTTAATGGACTATAACTTTATATGTTTAAATAAAACAAAGGTTAATTTGTTATTGAATGCTTTAAATAAATGATTAATCACCATTATACACAAAATTTTAAATTAAATAAAAAAAGGGAGCAGGATAGAAATCAAAAATTTGATTTCGTATTCCCGCTCCGCAAGCCTTATTAATAAAGAACACAAGAGCTGAAGCGCTTATATCCGCACTACTTTCTCTTCATAAATGAAGATATAGCACTTTAAAAGCTTGAAACAAGTACAATGAGATATCAAACAACTACTGTTCAATCTAACAAATGAGTCTGAGACACGTATTTATGTCCCAGACTCATTTTGAAAAACTTTAAACTAGCAGCGTGCTAGTTATTATTTATATGTTTCAAGATTAACTTTTAATTACTTAGATGGTATTTTATATAGTCCGTCCGGATAAACATCTCCGCCAGCGATTTCTTCTAGCGCTTTACCTACAGGTTTTTTTGCATCATATTTACTTAACAATGCTGATTCTGGATTTTCATCTATTTCACGAGCACGTTTTGCAGCAGTAGTTGCAATTAAATATTTTGAATTAACTTTTGCTGTTAATTCGTTTAATGGTGGGTATAACATTATTTTTTTGCCTCCAATATCATTTTTCTATATTTCGCTTCAATACGTTCTCTCTTCAAATGCTCAGCTTCTACAATAGATTGAATACGTTGTTTGGCTAACTCTACTTCATCATTAACTACAACATAGTCATACAAGTTCATCATTTCGACTTCTTTACGTGCTTCATTCACACGACTTTGAATTTTTTCATCAGATTCCGTACCACGACCGACTAATCGTTCACGTAAATGATCTAAACTTGGCGGGGCAAGAAAAACAAACAATGCATCTGGGAATTTCTTACGCACTTGTTTCGCACCTTCTACTTCAATTTCTAAAAATACGTCATGGCCTTGCTCCATCGTATCTTTAACATATTGAACAGGCGTCCCATAGTAATTTCCTACGTATTCAGCATATTCTATAAATTCATCTTGTTTAATTAATTCCTCAAATTCTGCTTTTGCTTTGAAAAAATAATCAACACCATCTACTTCACCTTCACGTTTACTACGTGTGGTCATTGAAATAGAATATTTATAAGATGTGGCTGGATCATCAAATATTTTTTTTCTAACTGTCCCTTTTCCTACACCAGAAGGTCCAGATAGTACAATCAATAAACCTTTCTCATTATCCATGACTTACTACCTCTCTAAGCTAATCTTCTATTATTAACATATGATACCATAAGAAACATTCAATTGTATAGCGTCCCACAACACAAACTTTGCTCATGACCTAATCTTTGCGCCATGTTACAATATGTTGAATGACTAAAAATAAGGTGGCTGATAGTAATGGCATATGATGGTTTATTCACTAAAAAAATGGTGGAATCTCTACAATTTCTTGTAGGTGGTAGAATCCACAAAATAAATCAACCAGAAAACGACACACTTCTTGTCGTCGTGCGTCAAAATCGTAAAAATCATCAGCTTCTACTTTCTATCCATCCAAGTTTTACTAGAATGCATTTAACTAATAAAAAATATGATAATCCATTTGATCCTCCTATGTTTGCACGTGTGTTCCGTAAACATATTGAAGGTGGCTTTATAAAAGCAGTAAGACAAATTGGTAATGATAGACGCGTAGAAATAGATGTACAGAGTAAAGATGAAATTGGCGATACAATACATCGTACAATTATATTGGAAATTATGGGTAAACACAGTAATTTAATTTTAGTAAATGAACAGCGCAAGATTATTGAAGGCTTTAAGCATTTAACACCAAATACAAATCAGTATCGTACTGTAATGCCTGGTTTTCAATATGAAGCACCACCAGCTCAAAACAAAATTAATCCATATGATATATCTGGAGAAACTGTGTTAAAATATATAGATTTTAATAGTGGAAAAATAGCACGACAATTACTAGATCATTTAGAAGGTTTTAGTCCATTAATCACTAATGAAATTGTTAGCAGAAAACAATTTATGACTGCTCAAACATTGCCTGAAGCATTTGATATAGTAATTGAAGAAACTAAGGGGGAGCCCACACCTGTTTTCCATAAAAATCATGAAACAGGTAAAGAAGATTTTTACTTTATGAAATTAAATCAATTTTATGATGATGTTGTAGAATATGATTCACTGCATGATTTACTTGATCGCTATTATGATGCACGTGGCGAGAGAGAACGCGTCAAACAACGTGCGAATGATTTAGTTAAATTTGTACAACAACAACTTCATAAATATCAAAATAAATTAAGTAAACTAATTGATGAGCAAGAAGGTACAAAAGAAAAAGAATTACAGCAACTGTATGGTGAGTTAATAACAGCCAATATTTATCAAATTAAGCAAGGCGATAAAGAAATTACAACGCTTAATTATTATACTGGTGAAGAAATTACGATTCCTCTTAACCCAACTAAAGCCCCTGCTATTAATGCACAGAATTATTATAAAAAATATAACAAGTTAAAAACAAGAGCACACGAGTTACTACGTCAAATTGAATTAACTCAAGAGAATATTGCTTATTTTGAAAGTATTGAACAACAACTCGCACATATCTCTGTTGATGAGATTGATGATATCCGTGATGAGCTTGCAGAACAGGGCTTTATGAAACAACGCAAACAAAATAAGAAGAAAAAGAAACAAACCATTCAATTACAAGAATATGTTTCAACTGAGGGTGATACAATTCTTGTCGGTAAAAACAATAAACAAAATGATTATTTAACGAATAAAAAAGCGGCAAAAAACCATCTTTGGTTCCACACGAAAGATATACCAGGCTCACATGTTGTGATACTTAGTGATGCACCAAGTGAAGACACGATTAAAGAAGCGGCCATGTTATCTGGTTATTTCTCCAAAGCTGGTAATTCCGGACAAATTCCAGTAGATTACACAGAAATTAGGCATGTACACAAACCTTCAGGTGCCAAACCAGGTTTTGTAACATATGATAATCAGAAAACGCTTTTTGCTACACCAGATTATGATCACATTCAAAAAATGAAAGTAAAATAATTTTTATTATAAGCGTTAGGATTATCAAAGCGCATAATAAAAAAGCTAGGATAAAGTCGTTTGCTTTTCAAAAACGATTATATCCTAGCTTTTTTCATTTTATAATTTAAGTTTATTCTGGCAATGCTAATTGAAAATTAACACCAAATTTATCTTGTATCCAAGCAAATTCTCTAAATGGTGGCATCTGAGTTTTAGGCATTAAAATAGCCCCACCACTTTTCAGATTACTGAATAAGCGTTCCATTTCTAACGCACTGTCTACAGTGACATATAATGATACGGCTGGATTCATTTCTATATCGACGCCATTCATGTTATCAATTGCCATAAACACTTGATCTTTCAACCTGAAAATAGCGTGTTGAACAGCACCTGTTGGTTCTTTATCACTTTCACTATATCTTACCAATGCCAATATTTCAGCATCTTCAAATGTATTAACATATAAATTAATTGCTTCTTCTGCATCTCCATTGAACATTAGAAATGTAGTTATTTTGGGTATAGCCATTATCCAACCTCCTTAATTCTTCTTAATACTAGAATAAATGATAAATTGTAAAAAATCGAATATACAACGCTATTATAAATTGTAAATTATTTACAAATTCTTATTTGCAATCGTTTAAAATATTGGCTTATGTTAAATTAATAAATCCACTGCCTAGCACGTCACGTACATCATGTATAACTAAGAAAGCTTTGTCATCTTCTTCATTCACCAATTTTTTGACTCGCGTGACTTGGGATTGTGGCACTACAACATATAACATACTTGTTTCTTTTTTACCGAAACCGCCTTTCCCTTTAAGTAACGTTGAGCCTCTGCCTGTAAAACTGTTAATTTTATCACTAATATTTTCATTTTTATCTGAAATAATTGTAACAGCTTTTTTAGGATTAAATCCTTCAATTATAAATGCAGTTGCACGTTCGGTAATGAATATCATAATAATCGTAAACAACACATTTTCTAACGGTAAGACAAACAAGAACGATAGGACAACTAAACCATCTAATAAGAATATACCTTGTGAAGTTTTTATATCAAAGTACTTATTCAGCATTTTAGCTACAACTGAAGTTCCTCCAATGACACCACCTGCTGCAATAACCAAGCCGATGCCCACGCCTACAAACACACCACCAAAAGCAGCGTTGATTACAAAGTTATCTATACCTGTGCTAAAATTTTCAGTTAAATCTAAAAATAGAGAAATTGCCGTATTTGCAATAAAAGTATATACAGCAGTTCTGGTACTTAAAAATTTCCAACCTACAATGATAACGATTGTATTAATAATTAAAGAAGTTAAAGCTGGCGACCAACCAAAAGCATATTTGAGCGCTAAAGATATACCAACTGTGCCTCCATCCCCTAGATTAGATTCTAAGATAAAGCAATTTACTGCAATTGCACTGACAAATGCGCCAATTAAACAAACAATGACATTTTTAGTATGATCACGGAATAATTGTTTCATCATTTTCATTTAAGCACCCCTTACATTTTCAAAAATTATACCTCTTTGGCAAACAATTACGAGTAGTATTTTCAATTCAGTCAGCTAAAATCAATATAACTATTGAGGCTAAGACATATATTTATGTCCCAGCCTCATGAAAATATATTATTGTAATTCTAAGTTATACATCGTATTATAAATGCAAATGTACCACAACAATAGTAGTCACACCACTTTGTAATTTTTGTAAAGCTTTTAGCCCATTACTTTCAAAAAATGTATAACAGTCAACTCTTTTTTTAGTTGAATGACTGTATCATCTTTATTTCTTTTACTTTTTCATATTTACAGTTAGAATAAATATAAATCTAATTGGAGGTATTTCATGTCTTTTTATATTATTCCATTACTTATCGCAGCATTAGTATTATTAGTAGGTTATATTATTATTAAACTTATGATCCGCTAATAACGACTATACTACACAATTACACATTTTAGTTTTAAAACGGACAGCACATATAATAAGTACTATATTGATAGTCTTTATCGGTAAAAAATGACTTTAATTTAACAAATTCCAACAAAAAGTTTACTATATCAAAATGATTTAATATAAAGAGGAAGGTCAAAATGGAATTCATTTTGATCTTCCTCTTTATTATGGTCTTAAATACGTCTATACATATTACATATTATGATTTACTTAATATGTCCTTTTTGTTTAATACTAGACTTTGATTTCTTATATATATTTGCTTCAGATGTGTTAGCTAGCCATTCGTTTTTATCGTCTGAATGAGATGGATGTCTATAATCGTCTTCTTTTTTTAAAAAATCATTTAAATGTGCAAAGTGATTATATGCTTTTTTCGGGTCTTCTGTCATAATATCCCCTCCAACTCATATTTTAAGACATGTTGTCTCGCCATTCAACTAATGTATCAATATCAATGTCAGAAATTTCTCCCTTTTCTTTAGCTACCTCAATTAATTCATTATAATTACTTAAAGTAAAGAAAGGTATTTGGGCTGCTTTAAATTGTTCATCCGCTTTTTTTAGACCGTACGTAAATATAGCTACTACGCCTAGAACATCAGCTCCTGCCTCTTTTAACGCCTCCACAGCAGTTATAGAAGAACCTCCTGTTGAAATTAAGTCTTCAATGACAACCACTTTTTTACCTTTGCTCAATGCACCTTCAATTTGGTTTTGTTTACCATGGCTCTTACTTTTAGAACGCACATAATTCATCGGTAAATCTAGCGCTTCAGAAACATAGGCAGCATGTGGAATACCAGCTGTTGCAGTGCCCGAAACGATTTCGACATCCGCAAAATTATTTTTAATTAATGTAATTAAACCATCTCTAATATTACGTCGAACAGAAGGATGACCTAATGTCACTCGGTTATCGCAATATATAGGTGATTTAATACCTGAGCTCCATGTAAACGGGTCGTTTGGCGAAAGTGAAACTGCTTTAATATCTAATAGTGATTTTGCTATTGCTTTAGCCATTTTAACTTAACCAACTTTCTTTAATTTTATGATAACTTGCAACCGGATTATCACTTTTTGTAATTGGTCGTCCTACTACAATATGTGTCGAGCCTAATTGTTTTGCTTCTTCCGGTGTAGTAATTCTTTTTTGATCGTCCAAATGCGTATTCGCTGGCCTAATACCAGGTGTTACTTTTAAAAAGTTTTTGCCGAGTTCGCCTGTGAGTAATGCCGATTCAAGTGGTGAACATACGACACCATCTAAACCAGACGTTTTGGCTAGATGCGCATAATTAAGCACTGCATCTTCTATGGAACTTTGAATATTTTGTTCATTTCTTAACATGGTTTCTGTAGTTGAAGTAAGTTGCGTAACTGCCACAATTTTAATATTTTGGTTATGTTTTTTTAAGCCTTCTAATGCGCGCGTCATCATTTCAGTTCCGCCAGCAGCATGTACGTTGACTAAATCAACGTTTAATTTACTTAATCCTTCCATTGCCTTACCCACAGTATTAGGGATATCATGTAATTTTAAATCCAAAAAAATATCGTGTCCGCGTGCTTTAATAGACGCTATTAATTGTGGCCCAGTTTGATAAAAAAGTTCCATACCTACCTTTACAAAAAGTGGCTCATCAAATTGGTCTAAGAATGTATCCACCGCTTCTGATGAATCAAAGTCTAGTGCAATAATTGGTAAATTATTCATAATATGTTCTACACCTCGTATTTTAAAAACTTCTACTATATGAACTAAGAAAAAAATTGTTGCGCAATCACGCTATTATTTTATCTTAGTTCATAGCAAACTTAACTATTACATATTTTTCATGGTAAATGTCATGCTTTCAATCACTGACGTTAGTGCATCAGCTGTGTCTAATGAAGTGAGACAAGGCACGCCATTCTCAACTGATGTACGTCTGATTTGGAAGCCATCACGTTCGAATTCCTTACCTTTCGTCATCGTATTCACTACAATTTGTACTTCGCTTTGTTGAATACGCGTTAATAAATCATTTTCTTTACCAATTTTACCAACAATTTCTGTTGGGATATTATGCTCAGCTAATTTATTGGCAGTACCTTCTGTTGCTAAAATTTTATAGCCTACTTCATTTAAACGATGTGCGATACTGACTACTTCTTCTTTATCTTTATCACTCACTGTCATCAATACAGTACCATGATCTTTTACTTCCATACCGCTGGCTGTTAATCCTTTGAATAGGGCTTTTTCCATTGTTGTATCTTTACCCATAACTTCTCCTGTTGATTTCATTTCAGGTCCGAGCGTAATATCAACATTTTTCAACTTATTAAAGCTAAACACTGGCGCTTTGACAAAGACACCTTCAGTATATGGCTGAATACCTGCTTTATAACCTAAATCTACAAGTTTTTCACCCATAATCGCACGCATCGCTAGCTGAGCCATTTGGATGTCCGTAATTTTACTTAAAAATGGTACTGTACGGCTCGAACGTGGATTCACTTCTAAGACGAAGACACCATCACGAGCAATAACAAATTGGATATTAATTAATCCTTTAATATTTAATCCTTTAGCTAACCTAATCGTATAGTCCTCTAACGTAACCATTTCTTCTTGCGTTAATGTCTGTGGTGGATAGACTGCGATAGAGTCTCCTGAGTGGACACCAGCTCTTTCGATATGCTCCATAATACCAGGGATTATAACAGTTTCCCCATCAGATATCGCATCCACTTCAATTTCTTTACCTGTCAAATAACTATCTACTAGTACTGGATGATCAGGACTCGCTTTAACCGCTTGGTTCATGTAATCTTCTAGTTCGGCATCACTATTCACAATTTCCATCGCGCGTCCACCTAATACATATGAAGGCCTTACAACAACTGGATAACCTATATTTCTCGCATTTTCTAATGCTTCTTTTGGAGACGTCGCTGTTTTACCTTGAGGCTGAGGTACATCAATCGTGTGTAATAATGATTCAAATTCTTTACGGTCTTCAGCACGATTTAGATTTTCTAAAGATGTTCCTAAAATTTGAACGTCATGCTTAGCAAGTTTATCTGCTAAGTTGATTGCTGTTTGGCCACCAAATTGTACAACTACACCTTTAGGCTGCTCTAAATCAATAATATTCATAACGTCTTCTTCTGTTAATGGCTCAAAGTATAATTTATCAGAAATTGAAAAGTCTGTTGATACGGTTTCTGGATTGTTATTAATGATAATTGCTTCATAACCTGCACGTTGTATTGCCCACACCGCATGTACTGTTGCATAATCAAATTCTACGCCTTGTCCTATACGAATTGGTCCTGAACCGAGCACAAGAATTTTTTCTTTGTCTGTAACAATAGATTCGTTTTCATATTCATACGTACCATAATAATATGGCGTTGCTGATTCGAATTCTGCCGCACAAGTGTCTACCATTTTATAAACTGGCGTTATACCATTTTTTATTCTTAAATCATGAACTTCTTCTTCGGTCATATCAAAACGGTGTGCAATGACACGATCACTAAAGCCATAGTCTTTAGCAAATTTCAGGTATTCGATATCACCTTTATTGGCCTTCAAATCATGCTCAATGTTGATGATATGTTGGAATTTATTTAAGAAGAAGTAATCAATTTGTGTCATATCATGAATTTCTTCTAATGTTGTTCCACGACGTATCGCTTCACCTATAAAGAATAAACGTTCATCATCTTGATCATTGATACGTGCTTTAATGTAATCTAAATCATAAGAATCTCCGTTTGGTAAACCAAGGTGATGTACACCATACTCTAAGGAACGAATTGCTTTCAGTAATGACTCTTCGTAAGTTCTACCAATTGCCATAACCTCGCCAGTTGCTTTCATTTGAGTTCCTAAAACACGTTCACCTTTTTCAAATTTATCAAATGGGAAACGTGGAATTTTCGAAATAACATAATCTAAAGTTGGCTCAAATGCAGCATAAGATGTACCTGTAATTGGATTTAACATTTCGTCTAACGATAAGCCAACTGCGATTTTAGCTGCTAATTTAGCAATTGGATAACCTGTTGCTTTAGAGGCTAATGCCGACGAACGAGATACACGTGGATTTACTTCAATAATATAATAATCCATAGAGTGTGGATCTAAAGCTAACTGCACGTTACAGCCGCCTTCTATACCTAAAGCACGGATTACTTTTAATGACACGTCACGTAGCATCTGATATTCAATGTCTGACAATGTTTGACTCGGCGCCACAACAATCGAATCGCCTGTATGTATACCAACTGGGTCAATATTTTCCATGTTACACACAACGATAGCGTTATCGTTTTTGTCACGCATTACTTCATATTCAATTTCCTTGAAACCAGCAATTGATTTTTCAATTAAACATTGTGTTGCTGGACTATAATGTAATCCATTCGCTACAATTTCTTTGAATTCATCATCATTATGACAAATACCGCCGCCAGTACCTCCCATTGTAAATGCTGGTCTTACGATGAGTGGATAGCCAACTTTTTCTTTAAACATAAACGCTTGTTCTACAGTGTTTACAATATCGCTTTCAGGCACAGGCACCTCAAGTTCATTCATTAATGATCTAAATAATTCTCTGTCTTCTGCCTGTTGAATAGATTCTAATTTAGTGCCTAAAAGTTGTACATTGTTTGCTTCAAGTTCACCGCTATCATGTAATTGAATGGCCATGTTCAATCCTGTTTGTCCACCTAATGTAGGTAATAATGCGTCCGGCTGTTCTTTACGAATAATGCGAGCTATGAAATCATGTGTTAATGGTTCAATATATACTTTATCTGCAATTTCTTTGTCAGTCATAATTGTTGCTGGATTAGAGTTTACTAATATTACACGGTAGCCCTCTTCCTTTAATGCTAGACAAGCTTGTGTTCCTGCATAATCAAATTCTGCAGCTTGACCAATGATAATTGGTCCGGATCCAATAACTAAAATCGTTTCTATATCTGTACGTTTAGGCATTTGACATACGCTCCTTCGCTTTAAAATCATTCATCATATCGATAAACTCATCAAATAAGTAATTTGAATCAGATGGTCCTGGACATGCTTCAGGGTGATATTGAACTGAAAATGCTGGTAATGACTTATGTTTTAAACCTTCTACCGTTCCATCATTGATTGCAATATGTGTAATTTCTAAGTCACTATCAATTAATGAGTCTTTATCGATTGCGTAACCGTGGTTTTGACTCGTTATTGCAATTTTTCCTGTTTTGAGATCTTTTACAGGATGATTGGCGCCTCTATGACCAAATTTCATTTTGAATGATGTGGCACCTTGAGATAAGGCGAAAAGTTGATGTCCTAAACATATACCAAAGAACGGAACGTGTCCTAGTATACCTTTAATCATTTCAACTGCGATTTTTACTTCTTCAGGGTCTCCTGGTCCGTTAGAAAGCATTACCCCATCTGGAGTCATTCTCATAATTGCCTCAGCTGAAGTATCATATGGCACGACGGTTACATTACAACCACGCAAATTCAATTCTCTAACGATATTCTGTTTTTTACCAAAATCGACTAATACGACACTCAAATCATAACCAGTTGAAACGTAAGGTGTTTTCGTTGATACTTCTGTCACCTCATTTTTAGGTAATTCAGTCGTTTTTAACTGTTCTACTAATGATTCAATTTCAGCTTTATTATCAGTATAAGCTGCTTTTAACACGCCGAAATTTCTGATTTTTCTGGTAATACTACGCGTATCAACACCTGAAATACCTGGAATATCATATTCTACTAATACGTCATGTAATGTCTTTTGTTTTCTGAAATTGCTTGGATGATCACTTGCTTCTTTAACAACTACACCATTTAGGGTAGGTACAAGTGATTCAAAGTCATCTCGATTTATACCATAATTTCCGATAAGTGGATATGTAAATGTAATAATTTGACCCGTGTATGACGGGTCCGATATTGTTTCTTGATAACCCGTCATTGCAGTATTAAAAACAATTTCTCCTACTGTTAATTGGTCAGAACCAAGGGGATAGCCTTCGTAATATGAACCGTCTTCTAAAACTAGATAGCGTTTCTTCAACATTATTGTTCCTCCTTAAATTTAACTTCACCTTCAACCATTGTTAATACTGGCGTACCATATACTTTATAACCTATAAATGGCGTATTACTTCCTTTAGATGCAAAATCCTCTGCTTTTATTTCACTTTCCTCATCTAGGTTAATAATTGTTAAATCTGCTAATCCGCCTTCTTCTAATGTACCATAAGGTAACTCGAAAGTCTGAGCTGGTTTAATCGTTAAATAATCTACTAACTGTTGTAACGACCAATCACCATTTTTTACAAAATGCGTATACAATAATGGGAAAGCTGTTTCGCTTCCAACAATACCAAATGGCGCTTTTGTCATAGGCTGTGCTTTTTCTTCTGTAGCGTGTGGCGCATGGTCTGTTGCAATACAGTCTATCGTACTATCTAATAGGCCTTCAATCAGTGCTTCTCTATCTTCTTTGCTTCTTAATGGAGGATTCATTTTATAAATCGCATCATCACCTGGAACATCATCTTCAGTTAATAATAAATGATGTGGTGTAACTTCTGCTGTCACATGTATCCCTGCTTTTTTAGCATCACGAATTGCTCTGACACTCTCTTTCGTAGATACATGACATACATGATAATGTGCGCCAGCCGCTTCTGCTAATAGCACATCACGTGCAATTTGTACTGCTTCACAAATATTTGGAATACCAGGAATGCCTAAAGCTTTACTGCGTTGTCCTTCATGCATAGCGCCACCATAAATTAAACTGTTATCTTCACAGTGTGCTACGACTGCTTTATTCACTTTTGCTGCTGCTTGCATCGCCTCATACATCATATTAGCTTGTTGAACACCTACACCATCATCTGTAAATGCAAATGCACCGTTGTTAGCAAGTGTTTCAAAATCGACATGTTCTTTACCAGCTTGTCTCACTGTAATAGCTGCGTAAGGTAATACTCTTACTTCAGCATTATCTTCTATTAATTGATTTAAATGATTTAGATTTTCTTTTGAATCAGGCACTGGACGCGTATTTGGCATTGGACAGACGGTTGTAAATCCACCTCTAGCAGCTGCTTTCGTACCCGTTGCTATTGTTTCTTTATGCTCCCCACCTGGTTCACGTAAGTGCACATGCACATCTACTAAACCTGGAGAAACAAACTGTCCTTTAACATCAATTATCTCAGTATTTGTATCTACCTCGATTTGCGTAGCTATTTGTTTAATATGTTGTCCTTCAACTAAGATAGACACCGTTTCAAATTCACCGTTTTTTAAGATTTTAGCATTCGTTAATAATTTCATTTGTTTCTGCCCCTTTCGATTGTAAAATATAATCTATAACTGCCATGCGTAAGTACATGCCATTTTCCATTTGTTTGAAAATACGTGATTTTGATGCTTCTACAAGTGAATGTTCTATTTCCACACCTCTATTTACTGGTGCTGGATGCATCACGATTGCTTGTGATTTTAGCCTATTATATCTCGCTTGTGTTAACCCGTATTGATTATGATAGTTACTTACTTCAAATTGTGTTGTGTTCTCGTCTGTATGTCTTTCATGTTGTACTCTTAATAACATTACTATATCTACCTCATCTATTACAGTATCAATATCTTTATACGGAGCATCTAAGGAATCATCTTTCCAAGCATCTGGGCTAGAAAACATTACGTTAGCACCCAGTGCTGTTAAACTTTGAAAATTACTTCGAGCGACACGAGAGTTTTTAATATCACCACAAATCAAAATATTTAAGCCCTCAAAAGTTTGATATTCTTCATAGATTGTCATGATGTCTAGTAAGCTTTGTGTCGGGTGTTGCCCACTGCCATCTCCTGCATTAATAATTGGTACGTTAAGCGATTTTAATTCATCATAATAAGTTGTTTGTGAATGTCTTATTACCAGAACATCTGCACCTACTTGTTCTAAAGTTTTACACGTGTCATATAATGTTTCCCCTTTTTGAACAGAAGATGTATTTGTTTCAAAATCAATTAATTTCAGTCCTAATTTTTGTTCTGCTACTAAGAAACTACTTTTCGTACGTGTTGAGTTTTCAAAAAATAAATTTGCTACAAATTTATCTTCATAACGTCGAGGTTCTAGTTCACCTTTTTTTATTGCACTCGCACGTTTGACTAATTCATATATTTCATTTGTAGTTAGATGTTCCATCGACAATAAGTTATCCAATTTTTTAGCCTCCTCATAATGATCAATTCTTATTTATTCGCTGGTGTTTCCTTGGGTAAGATAAGATTGAGTATAATGCCTGCTAAAGCTGCTAATGCCATGCCTTCTATTTGCATATTGATACCGATGCCATTTAAGTTAAAGACGAGATTACCAATACCAATTACAAGGATGACTGATGCAATAACAAGGTTACGGTTACTTGCAAAATCAACTTCACTTTCGACTAGCATTCTTAGACCACTTGCTGCGATAATACCGAAAAGTAGTATAGATACACCACCCATTACTGGTGTGGGTATAGATGAGACGAGTGCTGTAAATTTACCAACAAATCCTAAAATAATAGCGATAACTGCTGCGCCACCGATGACGTATACACTATAAATTTTTGTGATGGCTAAAACACCAATATTTTCACCATAAGTTGTGCTCGGTGGCCCGCCAATCAAACTTGCAAACATGGTAGAAACACCGTCACCAATAATCGAACGATCTAAACCTGGATCTTTAAAAAAGTTACGTCCTACAATTTTGTTAATGACCATTTGGTGACCAATGTGTTCACTTACAGTCACAAAGACAATAGGTATCAGGACAATGATTAGTCCCATTTGAATGGATGGCGTGTAGTCTTTAAATGGCAAGTACACGTCTGGAAATTGTAACCATTTTGCTTTCGCTATTGGAGCAAAATTGACAAGTCCCATAAATGCTGAAAGGATGTAACCTGTGACGATACCAATTAATACAGGTATCAAGGATAAGAATCCTTTGAAGTACCCTTGCACTACGATTGTTACTATCAACGTGGTCATTGCTACTGCTAAATAACTCAGATTATAGCCTTGCATCTCTGAGGAATTCTCAAACATTGCCATATTAACTGCTGTAGGTGCCAAACTTAATCCTATAACCATAATGACTGGTCCTACAACAACCGGCGGCAATAAATGCATCAGCCATGCTGTTCCAGTTAATCTAATTGCTAAACCGATGAGTACATACATTACACCGCTCATGAATAACGCCATCAACATGTCACCTAAGCTATGTGAATTAAGTCCTGTAATAATGGGTGTAATAAATGCAAAGCTCGACCCTAAGTATGCTGGTATCTTCGCTTTAGTAATTAGTATGTATAACAATGTCCCAACACCAGAAGCTAATAACGCTGAAGATATAGGTAATCCTGTTAAAAATGGTACGAGTACAGTTGAGCCAAACATCGCAAATAAATGTTGTGTACTTAGAAATGCCCATTGTCCTAATTTAGGTCTATCTTGCACATCTAATACTGGCTTAACTGTCCGTTCAAACATTGTTTCATTTTCCATATTTTATGCTTCCTCTCATAAAAAAATCTCTTTACATTAAATTCATGTAAAGAGACTAAAAAGTATATATCTTGATTATTGCTAAGTTGAATTATAGCCATTACAATTTAATGACTATAAATAACTCGCAATAAAACAAAGTATATGTGAAGAGGAATGTTATCATCATCGTACGTTTGACAACTATAAATGAATTGCTTACGTATCTAATGGTTAGACCGTAGCTGAAAATTTAAATCCTCTTCCCTTTTTCAGTCTCTCGTACTGAATTAAAAGGTGCTATTCAATTACTACTGCATTTCTATCATCAATTTCTTCAAGAAACACTGCCACAGCTTCTTCCCTTGCTGTTGGTATGTTTTTACCAACAAAGTCTGCACGTATCGGTAATTCTCGATGTCCTCGATCTACTAGTGTAGCTAAACCTATTTTCTTAGGTCTAGCGTACTGTAACACTGCGTCTAAAGAAGCCCTGACTGTTCGTCCTGTATATAAAACATCATCAATGATAATTACGACTTGATTTGTAATATTAACATCAATTTCATATGCGCTTTCTTCAGCTTCGTTTATTGTCTGTTCTAAATCATCTCTAAATTGAGTGATATCAATTGTTCCAGTTGGCACAAGCTTCTCTTCTATGCGCTCAATTTTTTGTTGAATACGTCGTGCTAAAAATGCACCGCGCGTTTTAATACCTAACAATATTAAATTATCAGTACCTTTGTTATATTCTAAAATTTCATGTGCAATACGTGTCACCGTTCTTTGAATCGCTGCTTCATCCATAATAACTCGTTCTGACATTTTAGGCACCTTCCTTAATTTGATAAATATTTATCTTATTTAATATAAAGAAAACCTCATGTCTTTTTAGACATGAGGTTTAGTTATAAAGTATCATAAACAAACAAGAGATTTATCTTCACTTAACTTAGATGCTTTCTCTTCACAGGGAGTTAACCGCTATGTTTCCCATTGCGCGATAAACTTCAGCTACAACAGTGTTCATTTGTCTTCACAAACATACAATATGTTTATGTACCTTATATTAAATCCATGTCTTCGAAGCCTCTCTGGACTTTCATTTAAAGACGATATGGCGCTCTATTAAACTGTCACTATATTACCATGAATATAATTCACTTGCAAGCGGTCAAATAAAATTCAAAATAATCATTTGACGCTATTTCACGTCACTCATATGATAGATTGGAAGCGGGACATGTATTTTGTCCCAACCTCATAAAAAGCTACTAGGTTCTAATATAGAATTCTAGTAGCTCGTTCTTATTTATTAAATTTAAGCCTTCAAAACTTTATATTTCAAATTTACTTTTATTAGTTAGCTGTCACTTTTACGAATATCTGCTAATAATTGTTCAAAATCCTCAGGAAGTGGTGTAGACTTTTCAATATATTCTTGCGTCACTGGGTGTTCAAAACCAATGATACCGGCATGTAGCGCTTGCCCGCCAATATTCAAGGTTTTCTTCGGTCCATATTTCGGATCGCCTACAAGCGGGAATCCAATATACTTCATATGTACACGTATTTGGTGTGTACGCCCTGTTTCTAATTCACATTCTACTAAAGTATAATTATTAAAATGCTCTAATACATTAAAATGTGTAACTGCTTCTTTACCATCATCAACAACGGCCATTGATTGACGATCATTTTTATTTCTACCAATTGGTGCCTCTATCGTACCGTAATCATGCGGTATATTGCCATGAACAAGCGCTACGTATTTACGTGTCACAGTTTTCTTAACTAATTGATCCACTAAACTACGATGTGCAATATCATTTTTGGCTACCATTAATAGACCAGATGTATCTTTATCAATACGATGTACAATACCTGGACGTACTTCACCATTAATGCCAGATAAATTTTTCATTTGATACATTAAACCATTTACAAGTGTCCCTGTTGAATGCCCAGCTGAAGGATGCACCACAATACCTTTAGGTTTATAAACGATTGCTACATCATCGTCTTCATAATATATATCTAAGTTTAAATTTTCTGGATTGATGTCTGCTTCTACAATTTCTTTTTCAGTTACTACAATATGGTCGTTTAACTTCGTCTTATAATTTGGTTTAATTAGCTTATCATTTACTTTTACAAGTGATAATTTTATCCAATCTTGAATCTGTGTACGTGACCAATCTGAATTGAATTCAGGTAATACTTTGTCGATACGCTGGCCTGCGTCATCTTTATTTTCTATCTTATACTCATGTATTGTCATGCAAAATCTCTCCTATTCTTCGTTCTTCATATCTGTTAACAAAGCGATAATAATTAACAAAACGCCTATCGTCAAACTAGAGTCAGCTACATTAAATATTGGAAAGTTATAACCAAATATATATGTGTCAATAAAGTCAACAACTTCACCGTGTAACACGCGATCAATAAAGTTACCTAAAGCACCTGCAAATAATAAACTAATAGCGATTTGCATTAACAAACTGTGTTTTGCTTCTTTAATATAAAATACAATGAGCACTACGAGTATAATAACTGTAATAATATAGAAAAAGCCCATTTTCCCGCTCATAATACCCCAAGCGGCACCATCATTTCTGTGAGAAGTTATATTTAAAAAGTTGGGAATGACTTCAAATGTTTCTCCAACCTTCATTGAACTAGCAACAATAAATTTTGTGATTTGATCTAATATTAATATAACGATTGTTATGAATAAAGAAATACCAATATAGTACGGACGTTTCATGTCTGTACCTCCTATTCTAATCTCAGTCGCTTTTACAACATCTTTCATTATATCCTAATCAAACTTATAAAAAAAGTTACAGTTTGAATATCTGATAAAAAAGTTACATTATTAATACTAAATCACTAATAATATTCACATATACAATAAGCCAATTTAAAAAATCATCTACAGTTAACAATAAAATGGCGCACCATGTTGCCTATTTTTAATAGTTAATGTAGATGAAATATTTTATGTTCAAGTAGTGACAATATTGTATTGAAACGTCGACACCTAGTCGAATAGTTCAACATGAGTTGAATACTAAAGGCTGTGGCCGCGGAAAGCATGCAAAAGAACTGCCACAAAATAAAAAACTATATGAATATATATTAAATAAATCTTCCTATTAAAAACATAGATATGAATTATTGAAAACATATTTCATATTATTTTAATATTAAATCAAGGTAACGACTTGTGCTGACTCCTGCGGGAAATGCACGAGCCGAAGACTACAGGCTGAGGCTGAGCCCGCGGAAAGCATGCACAAGTACTAACTGTAAATACTATTTTTAAACACTAGCGTTTTTCTTTGGATGGATATATTTATAATCTTTAACTTCGTCTTTCGTTATAATTCGGTTTGATATTTCAAAAGGCTTGTTATAATTCATTTCACTAACTTCTAATGAACCATTGTCATTTCGTTGTTCAATATAAGCTACATGACCATACTCACCTTTAGTAGTCTGTAAAATACTCCCTACCTTGGGTGATTGATTGACTTTATAGTCACTTTTTTGTGCATACGATGCCCAATACTTTGCGTCGTTCCATTTCTTCCCTATTTTCATTCCATCTTCTCTTACTTTTTCAAAGACGTAGTGCGTGCATTGTCCTTTAGTATACGTATTATATTTCATTGGATCTAATGACCAGAAATGATTTGTTGGCTCAGTCATATCCTGGTTATCTAATCCTTCATATGCAGCAGCAACAGTAATAATAGCACTTATCGCAAACATCGTACCAAGTCTTTTTTTCATTTAATCACACGACCTTATTATAATTAAATCGAAATTGTATACCATCTGGCCCTGTTAATAATTTGTGCGTAGTCTCAGGGTAATGAAAATCAATAATTGCTAAACCATATGTTCTATTATTTTCAATTCGTTTAATACTAGATAACCAATTATTAACCACTAAATGTTGATGATAACCATTAGAGGATAAGTAAAATGAGCCATCTGTTTCTAATGATGATGTTTCAAGTCCGAAATAATTATTATAGTACTGCTTTACTTTGCTTAAATCAATTGATTTTAAATTTAAATAACCAATAACACTTTCATCAGGTATACCTTGCCATTTTTCATTTGAAGTATACGCTAATAGATTAGGCACGTTAATCGGTTGCGTTTCAAGCACTACTTTTTCATCTTCAAATAACCAGTCTTCAATTGGATTATCAACATAAAATTCTAAACCATTACCTTCAGGGTCTTCTAAGTATAATGAGGTTGTCACATCATGCTCCCCACCGTGTACTGGAATACCAGACTCATTTATTTGTACGAGCAAATCTGCAAGGTCTGTCTTAGCAGGTAACTTGATTGCCAAATGAAATAATCCTGCTTCTGAACGTAACGGCTCTCTGCCCTGTATAACCTGGTTAAAAGTCATAAAATGATTTAAATTACCAATCTCATATTGGATTGTTGAATAAGATTCATTTACCACATTCATACCTATGATGTTTTCATAAAATTGTTTCATTTCATCTTTATCTCTAACATTTAATGTAATGCCATTTACAAAATGCGCGCTTTGACTATGGAACATGTATAACACCTTTCTAAAACTCTAATAAATTCAGTATACTTGAAATCCATTTTTATACATTAAAAAAGCTCATTCAATAGTATTATTTTTATCCATTTCTTCATAATTATCTTAATAGTTCAAACATGAAAAAGGCTATATGCTTTGCGCGAGGCAAAACATATAACCTAATTTAATTATTTCATTTTTATTTCTAATTAATCACACTACGTTTTATACGAGTGTTTTAACGACTTCTTGGCAACGTGGACATAAGTCTTCAAGTTCGCCAACTGAGCCTAGTTCTTCACTATAATTCCAACAACGTTGACATTTTTCACCATGCGCGTGTTCAATACGGATATCACCATATTGATAAGCCACACCATTTTCAACTGATTCCACTACTTCTGCTTGAGAAGTAATAAATAACTGCTGTAAATCAGAGAATTGTTGTAAAAATGATGTTGCATCAAAGTTGTCATTGCTACCGATTACAACTTTTGCTTCTAATGATTTACCAATTACTTTTTCACCACGTGCTACTTCTAATGCACGGTTAACATCATCACGTAAATCCATAAATGTATTCCATCTATCTAAAAATTCACGGTCTACTTCAGCGCGTTCTGGCATACGAGTTAAGTGAATACTTTCTTCTTCAACATGCGGAATATGAGACCAAACTTCTTCAGCAGTATGCACTAAGATTGGTGCTAATAGTTTTGTCATATCCACTACAATTTGGTATAACACTGTTTGCATACTACGACGTTTATGAGAATCACGTTCTTCAATATATAAAATATCTTTACCATAATCTAAATAGAAATTACTTAATTCTACGTTAATAAAGTTTTGAACTTCTTGATAGATATCTAAGTAATCATAGTTATCATAATGATCTAAAGTATTTGCTGTAAATTCACGTAGTCTATTTAATAAATATTTATCTACTTCTAATAAATCTGCTTCAGCTAATGCATCAGTAGCAGGATTATAATCACTCACGTTACCTAACATAAATCTTAATGTATTTCTGATTTTACGATACACATCAGAAGTTTGTTTTAAGATTTCATCTGAGATACGAACGTCAGCTAAGTAATCAACACTACTTACCCAAAGTCGTGCAATATCTGCACCTTTTTGTTTAACAATTTGATCTGGCACAATAACGTTACCTAATGATTTACTCATTTTTTTACCTGAGCCGTCCATAACAAAGCCGTGAGATAAGAGCATTTTATATGGTGATTTACCTCTTGTCGCAACAGAAGTTGTAATTGATGAGTTAAACCAACCACGGTATTGGTCACTACCTTCAATGTATAAATCTGCTGGATAAGATAATTCAGGACGTCCTTCTAAAACACCTCTGTGAGATGAACCAGAATCAAACCAAACATCCATAATATCTGTTTCTTTAGTAAATTCACCGTTTGGACTACTTGGATGTGTAAACCCTTCTGGTAGTAAGTCTTTTGCATCACGTTCAAACCAAACATTAGAACCAAACTCTTCAAATAAATCTGCAACATGATTAACAGTTTCGTTTGTCATGATGATGTCACCGTTTTCAGCATAAAATACTGGTAGAGGAACACCCCAGACACGTTGACGTGAAATAACCCATTCACCACGGTCACGGATCATATTGAAGATACGTGTTTTACCCCAATCTACTTTAAAATCAGTTACTTCAATTGCATCTAAGATATCTTGACGAACTTTATCAATAGATGCAAACCATTGTGGCGTTGCTCTAAAGATAACAGGTTTTTTCGTACGCCAATCATGAGGATAACTATGTGTGATAAACTCTAAATTTAATAAAGCATCTTTTTCTTTTAACACATCCGTAATTGCTTTATTGGCTTTGTCATAGAACATACCTTCAAATTGACCAGCTTCTTCTGTAAAGACACCTTTATCATCAACTGGGCTAATTACTGGTAATTTGTACTTCTGACCAACGATATAGTCATCTTCACCATGACCAGGTGCTGTATGCACACAACCTGTACCAGCATCAGTAGTAACATGTAAGCCATTGATAACCAATGAAACTCGGTCAACAAATGGATGTTGTGTTTCCACATACTCTAATTCGCTACCTTTAAATTCTTTTTCTAATTCAAGCGTATTTTCATCCCAGCCTAATGCTTCAACAACATCACTCGCTAAGTCTTTACCGATAATGTATTTTTTACCGTTCACATTATATTGACCATAAGTTAAATCAGGATGTACTGTAATCGCCACGTTAGAAGGTAATGTCCATGGTGTTGTTGTCCAAATGATGAATTTCGCATCTGAATCTACAACGCCTTTACCATCTTTAACATCAAACGCTACATAGATAGAAGCTGAACGTTTATCTTGATATTCAATTTCTGCTTCTGCAAGTGAAGATTCACTTGATGGTGACCAATATACAGGTTTTTTCCCTTTGTAAATTAATCCTTTATCTGCCATTTCGCCAAATAAACGAATTTGTGCTGCTTCATATTCTGGTTTTAACGTGATATATGGATTGTCAAAATCACCTTTAACACCTAAACGTTTAAAATCTTTTTTCTGATTTTCAATTTGTTCTAAAGCAAAAGCTTCACATTTTTTTCTGAATTCAGCAATAGATAATTCTTTACGTTTAACACCTTTTTTAGTTAGTGCTTGTTCAATAGGTAAACCGTGCGTATCCCAACCTGGGACGTAAGGTGCATAAAACCCACGCATTGATTTATATCTAATCATCATGTCTTTTAAGATTTTATTCAGTGCATGTCCCATATGCAAATTACCATTAGCGTATGGTGGGCCATCATGCAAAATGTATGATGGATTCCCTTCATTTTTATCTAACACTTTTTGATAAATGTTTTGTGCTTCCCATTCTTCTTGGATCTTAGGTTCTTTATTTGGTAACCCTCCGCGCATTGGGAAATCTGTCTTTGGCATTAATAACGTTTCTTTATAATCCATTTTATACACTCCTTGTTCCAATTTTCATAATAAATTCAATTCATCCGTACAATAAAAAGAACCCTAAGTTCAATTAACAGGGACGATTAATACCGCGTTACCACCCTGATTAACTCAACTTAGAGTTCTCTCATTGTTCATATATTTTTTTGAAATTACAGTGATATAAACATCTTACATATGAAAGGCTCTCACTGTCCCTAACTCGCTTTGATATGCAAAGAGATGTTTACGCGTCTGTTATTTATATTAATTACTATTTTTTATCTGTTTCAGTATTTGTAGCCTGAGCGTCTGCTTCTGCAGTACTATCTGCCTCTGCTTTCGCTTTCATCGCTTTTTCTTCTTCAGTCAAATCATTTTCATGTAAATGATTAATATTTTCTTGAGTTACTTGTTCAGAATCAAGATCATAATTTAATAAATAATCCCAATCTTCACTTTTTAGTAAATCAAGTTGAGCCTCAACTAACATGCGAAAACGTGATCTAAATATTTTTGATTGTCGTTTCATGTCTTCAGTTTGGAATGAGAGACGACGTGCTTTTTCAACCGCATCATTAACAATTTTATTAGCCTCACTTTGTGCTTTAGAAACTGTTGCTTCAGCATCTTTAGTTGCAGCTAATTTCGTTTCTTCCCCAGCTTGTTTCGCATGAATTAAAGCATCACTTACAGATTGATGAACATCTTTATATGACTGTATATTTGTATCTTTATCTTCAATGACTTTCTCTAATTGCTTTTTATCTTCTTTTAAACGTTCAATTTCGTTACTTAGTTGTTCTAAATAGCTTTCAACCTCAGTTGGTTCAAAACCAGTTTTTACGCGTGTAAAGTCTTTGTTTTTTATTTCATTTGGTGTAAAAGGCATGCGTTATCCTCCTTCTATAATACACTATTTTAGCACTGCTTTAAATATCTGAAATAGTGATTTATGTCTATATTTTCTATTTTTTTATAATCATTTGTATGCATTCTTATTGATAAAAATCTAATTTAACTTGTTTATACGTTATATAAGTATAACATTATTTGAATAAAGTTTTGTACGAAATTCTTACTTTATCTTTTTTTGTTTTACCACCAATATCAGTAATCATTGCTCTACCATAACCTTGGATTGACAATAAGTCACCACTATCAAGTTGAAAATCTGTAGCGTCGATCATTGTATGATTGACCTTGACACGCTTTTTATCAATTAATTGTTTAGCAATTGTACGGGATTTGCGAATCATTTCTTTTAAGATGGCATCTAAACGCAAACCACTCACAGTAGTTTCATATGTTTGCCAATGCTCTTTTGATTGTATCATATCTTTTATAGGAATAGAATTAAGTTTAACTGTAGCACCCTTAATCCTATTTAGTTCTAACATAATATAAGATTCCAATTGTTTTGTCAAAGTAAATTGAATTGAATCATCTACAATAATATCTCCTAATTGCTCTCTTTCTATCCCTAAAGACATAATTGTTCCTAATATATGTTGATGTTGCAGCGTTACAAACTTTTGAGGATAGTCTATTTCAACCAATACAATTTCAAACAGTTCTTCTTCTGGCACAAGATAATCAGGTGCAACAATAGCCCTTTTGCGTTCTGCATATGGCCCACCAAAGAATGTGACTTCTAAATCATCGTAACTACCTACTATAACACTCATAATATATTGTCCACGTGGGTCTAGAAAAGGTGTTAATATGGGCGCATACTGCTCATTCGCACGGTTACACTTATCCATAAGTTGATCTATTAATTCATGTTCTTCTTTTCTAAAATGCTGGTAAATATCGATGTTAATCACTCCACATACAAGAGAAAGCACCTCGCGTCATACAACGTTAGGTGCTTCTCATTTATTTTATACATTAGTTATAAGTAAACTTCAATTCTATTCAACGTAAATTTATTTAAGCTAAATTACTCAAAATCAGATTAAAAATACTTGCTAAACCTTGTCGGAATAAAACAAGTACAATTATTGCTACAATTGATGATATATCGATCATACCAATTGGAGGAATAATTTTACGGAACTGTTCTAAAAATGGTTCATAAATTTTAGCTAAAAATTGACCAAATTTATTTTCTCGTGCATTAGGTATCCATGACATAAAGAAATAAACAATCATTCCGTAATAATAAATTTGAACCAAGAATAAAATAAAACTAAATATACTTCCTAATAAACCTATATCCATTTATTATTACCTCTATTCACCTTGGTATTCCATATTTTCTATGTGATCTGTAATACTACCAGCGACTTCAATATTATCTGGAGTACATAAGAATATATCTGACCCTACGCGTTGAATGTCTCCACCGATTGCATAAACTGTACCGCTTAAAAAGTCGATAATACGTTTAGCAGAAACTTTATCAATACGCTGTAAATTAACTAAAGTTGCGCGACGATTTTTAAGTTCGTCTGCGATATCTTGAGTATCTGAAAAAACACGTGGTTCAAATAAACACATTTTAGAACTTTCTTCTGTAAAACCGAATTGATCATGTTCTTGATTATTCATATTCACAACGTTCCTTGCATTATTTTTTGATGAAGTGTTATTCATTTGATACTTCCTTTCACCTGAGGATTGCTGTAATCTTGATGACTGCTTTTTGGGAACGGATTGTATGGATCTTTGTCGCTCTGTATTTTCATTATTTTTATATTCATTGAAATTCGTTTGAGACTGCGCTTGTTGCTTGTTTTGTTGTCTACCTTGTTCTTCTTCTGGTGCTTCTAATTCGTCATCTTCTTCTTCAACCACGAAAAATCCACTAAATAAATCTTTTAAAGCCACGGGGCTCACTCCTCTTTTCCTACAAGTTTAGTCCCAATTCTCACAAATGACGCACCTTCTTCAGCAGCTAAGTGGAAATCATTACTCATTCCCATCGATAACTCAGTACATGGTGCATAATTTAAATTGAGCGCTTTAATCTCATCTCTTTTATTCTTTAATGATTGAAATAAGCTTTTTATATATGACTCGTCATCAGTTAATGGAGCCATAGTCATAAGACCAACTACTTCTATATTCTCATATTGTTCCAATGTTTCAATAAAAGTATTCACATCTTCCAACGCAACACCTTGTTTAGATTCTTCACCTGAAACATTTACTTGAACAAAACACTTTATCTTGTGTTCTGCCCTTTTGTTAATTTCTTTTGCTAATTTAAGACGATCTAATGCATGAAAGTAATCAATTTCATTAATCACTTCTTTTACCTTTCTAGTCTGCAATGAACCAATAAAGTGCATTACTATGTCGTCAGGTAAAGCTTCTTTTTTTAGTTGAAATCCTTCTAAACGATTCTCACCAAAATGTCTAATCCCCGCATTATAAGCATCATTAGCTCGGTCTATTGTAACATACTTTGTCACTGCAATCACGTTTGGCAACGTTGAAATATTACCCTTTTCGCAGTGTGTTTTTAATTGTTTTTCAATTTGTTCTAAATTATATTGTACGTTCAAATCTCTACACCTCTTCATTATTGACCGATAAATGCTAACATGCGGCCAGTATTCCCTTTCTCTACTCTATATGAGAAAAATAAGGATAAATCGTCAGATGTCGCATAGTTAGTAATATAAATATTGTCTTTAGGAACACCTGCATTTTCAATTAATAAAGCATTCGCGCGTTTTAAATCAATGCCATGTCTGTCATTGTCTCTTGTCTCAATATATTCATTCATGTCTATCGGTAATGATTCAAATTTTGATTTAATATCATCATTAATTTCATAAGTTGTAGATGTTGCAGGTCCAATTACGATATTCAAATCATTTAAATTAAAATTGATATGGCGAATGACTTCATTCACAATTTGACCGACAGTTCCTCTCCAACCAGCATGTGCTAAACCGATGTAATGATGTTTTTCACTATAAAAATATATAGGTACACAGTCCGCGTAACACATTGTAAGCAGAATATCAGATTCATACGTATATAATGCATCTACACCATGTAGAGCATCCGTTAAAATATCAATATTCGTGCCTTTATCTTTAGCTGTCACCTCTACAACTTTATTTTCATGCGTTTGTATAGGAAATACCCATTGTGCTCTCGGGTATTGAATTACAGCTGCAAGCTCTTCTTGGTGTTGTGTAACGTGTTGTGGATTATCATTAATATATCTAGCCATGTTAAAAGCTGATTTAGGATAGGGACTCAAACCTTCTTCTCTTGTTGTTATACCCAATTTTACATTGTTTAAATGGCTATCCTCATATTTCAATATATGATTATCTTTAATAAATTTATCATGCATACTATGACCCTCCATTAATTAAAACTGTAATTCCTCGCTATGACTTCATATAGGAGACCCGCGACAATAATTTATTCTAAAATTTTAGACAGATATATGATTAAATTATATTCACAAACAGCAATAAAATTCAAAAAAGTCATCAGATCTTTGGACCTGATGACATCATTGTATTTATTATTGACTACTTTAAGCTTTAAGCCTTATGTATACAAGGCGAGCTAGTTCGAAAATTAACGTCTAGTTCTTCTTGAACGTCTTTCTTCTCTATTTCTGATAAAGCTTGGAATGTCATCTTCATTTGTAGTATGACTTCTGCCTTCACTAGCACTTTCTGATGGTTGAGAAGTATTTGCTGTATTTGATGCAAATGAATCTTCTTTTGAACTGTTACTACTTGTTGCGCTTGTACCGAAACCAGTATTTGAAGCTTTACGTGCTTGTGATGAAGGTTTATCTTCAAATCCAGTAGCGATAACTGTAACTACAATTTCGTCTTGTAATTCTGGATTAATTACAGTACCGAAAATCATATTTACATCTTCGTCTGCTGCATCTTGTACGATGTCAGCTGATTCTTGTGCTTCGAAAAGTGATAATGACTCTCCACCAGTGATATTCATAAGTACACCCTGTGCACCAACGATTGAAGTTTCTAATAATGGTGACGAAATCGCCTTTTTAGCTGCTTCTACTGCGCGGTTTTCGCCAGAAGAAACACCAATTCCCATTAATGCTGAACCTTGGTTAGACATGATTGTTTTCACATCTGCAAAGTCAAGGTTTACTTCACCTGATACTGCGATTAAATCAGAAATACCTTGAACACCTTGACGTAATACGTTGTCGGCTTCTTTAAATGCTTCCATCATAGGTGTTGATTTATCAACGATATCTAATAATCTGTCATTAGGAATAACGATTAATGTATCTACAGCTGCTTTCATTGATTCTACACCAGCTGCTGCTTGTGTTTGACGCTTACGACCTTCAAAACCAAATGGACGTGTAACGACACCTACTGTTAATGCTCCCATTTCTTTAGCAATTTTTGCTACGACTGGAGCAGCACCAGTACCAGTACCGCCACCCATACCAGCAGTTACGAATACCATATCTGCGCCTTGGATAGCATCTTCAATCTGTTCACGAGACTCTTCTGCAGCTTTTTTACCAATGTCTGGGTTAGCTCCAGCGCCTAAACCACGTGTTAATTTTTCACCAATTTGGATTTTAGCTTCAGCTTTAGACAGGTTTAAAGCTTGTCCATCCGTATTGATTGAAATAAATTCAACATTATTCATACCATGGTCAATCATACGGTTTACAGCGTTGTTACCGCCGCCCCCTACACCGATGACTTTCAACGTCGCTAAATGATTAAATCCTTGTTCAAATTCTAACATTTATATTTCCTCCTAGTTTTAATGGCCAATCAATCGAATAGAGATTTCATAAGTTTTTTGAATTTACCTTCTTCTTTGTCTTGAGGTTTACGTTCTTCATCTTGGTTGACGTCTACTTTTTCGTCGTATTCCTCAGGTGCTTCTGGTTCTTCCATTTCAGAAGCTGACGTTTGTGGCTCTTCTTGTTTGTTTGATTTTTTCTTGAACCAGTCAAATCCGCTTGATTTTGTGCTATGTTCTCTTTCATCAGATTCGATGACTTCTTCTTCGAATTCTTCACTGTCATGATTACTAATTGTAACATAATCTAGCAATTCGTCGAAAGTAATGCTACTAGAAATTGTTGAAATTGCTGAAGAAAATTCAGGTTTTCTAATGCCCATTTGTGATGGTGTATGAATTCTTACTTTTTCACTTACCATATCTTGTAGTAATTCTTTAACACCTAATAGGTTTGCTGAACCACCAGTAACAACGAAACCGCCGTTAACTTTAGTAAGTCCTAGCTCTTGTAATATATCAAAAACATTAAAGAAGATATCTTCAACACGTGCTTCAATAATATCTGCTAAATCTTTTTGAGTAAATTGAGCTTCTTCTTCACTATCCACTTGGTCTACACTAAATACGTCATGATCAGAAGCAGATTCAAAGAAAGCGTGACCATATTGATGTTTAATCTTTTCTGCTGTTTCATAAGATGTGTTTAAGCCTTGCGAAATATCTTCTGTGATATCTCGACCAGCCATCTCAATTGCCTCAGCATCAACAAGCTCGCCACGTTCATAAAATGCAAGTTGTGTAATATCTTCACCGATATCGATGATACATGTACCTAGCTCTTTTTCAGTAGCTGATAGCACTGAACCATAGTTATACGCATCTGAATACACATCTAATACATCTACGCCACAAGATTCAACACATTTAATCATATTGATTAAAATTGATTTTTGAATTGCAATAACACCAGCTTCTACTTTCAAACCATGTCTAGCAATTAATTCTTTTGGATCTGAAACTTCATTTTCCCCATCAACAATAAATTTAATCGGGAATGCATTTATAATTTCAGTTTCTGGCACATCATTTTTTTCACGAATACCTTCAAGCACACTTTCAATATGTGTACCATTCAATTCTGTATCTTCATAAAATTCTATTTCATTTACTTCATCAAATACTTCAGTTCCGACTATTGGAAGTTTTAAAAACACTTCTTTAATATCTACACCTGAAGCAATAGAGGCTTTTTTGATTGTATCTTTTACCGCTTGTTTAGCGATATCGAAATCATCAATAAGACCATTTTTAATCCCACTTGTGAAGGTCTGTCCTGTACCTATCACATTTATACCATTGTGAAATTTTTCGCCCACTATCGTTTTAACGCTTGATGAACCAATATCTATACTTACATAATAATGCTCTTCCATAGATAGGCACCTCCTGACAATAACTTATTCAAGTTCACACTATTAACAGTTTACAATACGTTTTGATGCTTGTGAACTATAAACACATGTATTTGTCGAAATTTTTTAATTATTTTTATCTGATTCTTTATTTATTTTGTTTAATGCACTTTGTAACTCATCTTTTGCTGCATCTGTTTCTGTTGTTTGTTCGTCTACATTTTTGTCACTTGCTGATTTTGTTTCGTTACCACCACTATAAGGAATAAATGATGCACCTACTGATAAATCAATATATCCTGACTTTTTCAATTCGCCTGATTCATCACGTTCTAGCGATTGAGACATTTGCGGATAATATTTCATTTTATTAGCAATCGTATTGAGATTACCAAGAATTTGAATATCATCAGATGTGAATAATTTGATTTGATTTTGTAAATTTTCTTGAGGATCATATTTAATTTCTGCAATCATACCTCTTACATTTGCTGGCATTTTTGCAAGTTCATTAATAATTTTTTCTTTCTCCTCTTTTTCAAATCCTACTAAAATGGGTCCATCATCCGTTGCATTACCATCATAGTTTTTCAATTCTGTACCATTTTCTAGAATAGGCACGTAATTATCTTTCTTTTTCGTCATTCCAACAATTTGATTTTCAGAGATCTCAACCGTTAATTTGTTAGGCATTTGTTTCGTGATTTTCGCGCTTTTTATCAATTTGTTTTCTTTTAATTTATCCATCGCTTTTGAAGTGCTATATGTGTACATTCTAGAGTTGTCTTTAACATCAATCGCTTTATTGATTGCACTTTTGGAAACATTATCATTGCCTTTTATTTCCACACTACTTATCTTACTTAAAGGCGTGAACATATATATAAGAATCAAAATGATAATAAATAACAATACACCAAATACTGAATATTGAATTTGCTTTTGTCGTTTTCGACGTTTTGCTCGTTTTTCTTTTAAGTATTCAGAGTCAAATTCACTTACTTTATTAGCCATTCATTTTCACACCCTTTAAAAAGAAGGTAAGTGCGCTTGGAAACTTTTTATAAATTTATTTCCACGCTCTTCAAAAGTATTGTATTGATCCCAACTTGCACAGGCTGGAGATAAAAGTACAACGTCATTTGGCTCTATAGCGTCTTGTATTTTATCGACTGCGTCTTGTACATCAGTCGCTGTTATTACGTATTTGCCCTGACTTTCACCTAGTTTCACAAATTTACTTTGTGTTTCTCCAAATGCGACCATCACCTTGACGTTTTTCATATAAGGAATAAGTTCATCAAAATCGTTACCTCGATCTAAGCCACCACATAACCAAATAATTGATTGATCAAATGAATTTAGTGCAAATTGTGTTGCAAGTGTATTGGTTGCTTTTGAATCATTGTAATATTTATTCGTTTTATTTGAACCTACATATTGTAATCTATGTTCAATACCAGAAAATGTAGTAAGACTATCGATGATTGCTCTTACTGATATACCAGCTAAAAGTGCAGCTAACGTCGCTGCAAGTATATTTTCTAAATTATGTTCACCTGGTAATACTAAATCATCTTTATGAATAATTCTAAATCCTTGAAACACAATAAAACCATCTTTTACATAAATACCATCAACTTCTTGTTGTGTAGAAAAATAATAGGTTTTGGCACTTAATGATTCCGATTCAATTAAATGACGTTGGTGATAATTACAAATTAAATAATCATCCTCTGTTTGATTTTTATAAATTTCTTTTTTAGCATTTTGATAGTTCTCTAAAGATTCATGGTAATCAAGATGTGCGGAATATATATTTGTAATAATAGCAATATGCGGCTTGTATCGATCTATACCTAGTAGTTGGAATGAAGATAGTTCCGTAACTAAATAATCATTTGCTGTAACCTCTTGAGCTACTTTAGAAGCAACATATCCAATATTCCCTGATACTTTACCTGTTACTCTGCTTTTTTGAAACATATCTCCAATTAATGACGTTACTGTAGTTTTACCATTGGTACCTGTGACACCAATAATAGGTGCTTCTGATATCAAATAACTCAATTCAACTTCTGTTAAGATTTTCAAGCCTTTTTCTACTGCTGCTTCAAGTAAAGGTACAGTGTAGGGTATTCCAGGATTTTTAACTATAATAGGATTACTATCAAGTAAAGACAATGGATGTTCTCCACCAATGACTTTAACCCCTCTATTTTCTAAATCTTTGGCATGTGAATCTTGGCTTAAATCTTTGCCATCATTAACTATGACATTCGCGCCCAACTTACTTAACAACTTCGCTGCTTCATAACCACTTTTCGCTAATCCAATTACTAATACATTTTTATTTTCTAATCCTGTATATTTCAGCAATTTAATTCACTCCAATCCATAGGCCAATTAGTCCTGAAATCAAGCCTACTGTCCAAAATACCGTAACAACTTTCTTCTCATTCCATCCAACTAATTCGAAATGATGATGTAATGGTGACATTTTGAAAATGCGTTTTCCTGTTAATTTGAAAGATGTAACCTGAATAATTACTGATAAAGTTTCTGCAACAAACACGAAACCAATAAAAATGAGTGATAATTCTTGGTTTAACATAATTGAAATTGTGGCAAATATACCACCTAACGCCAAGCTACCTGTATCTCCCATAAATACTTTAGCTGGGTTTAAATTGAATGGTAAGAACCCAACTAAAGCAAAAATCATAATAATACAGAACAGGCCGATAGAGGTAGCACCTTGGAAATAAGCCATAATTGCATACATAACAAATCCAATTATAGACAAACCAGTTGCTAGTCCATCTAAACCATCTGTTAAATTCACTGCGTTTGAGAAACCTACTTGCCAAAACACAATGAATATAACATATGCAATAGATAGTGGTATTTCTGTATTCGTAAATGGAATATGTATTCCTGTAGAAAAATCAGTTAAATTAAACGCTTGGCTCAAAATGAAGAAGATGACTGCTATCGCAATCTGTGCTAAGAATTTTTGTTTACTTGTTAACCCTTCATTGTTCTTTTTCACAACAATGATGTAATCATCTATGAAACCGATTAAACCAAACCCTATTGTTACAAATAATAGTAAAATAATTGGGTTAGGATTTTCCATAAAAATAATTGCGAGTATCGAAGTTACAATGATACTAATCAGGAAAGTAAGTCCACCCATTGTAGGTGTGCCTGTTTTTTTCATATGACTTTGCGGGCCCTCTTCCCTAATACTTTGCCCAAATTTCATTCTTTTTAATGTTGGTATCAATACTGGGACTAATATAAAAGTGACTAAAAGTGCAATAATTGCGAGTAAATAAACCATATTATGCTCCTTTATATATTTAATTGGATTATTTCTAAGTGCTAAGTGGCTACAGTATGTATAGAGGTAAGTAGCTTTATCAGTTATTTAATTAACGTCATACGCTACTAAATACTGACAAGCTACTATTTGTGAACACCTCATAATCATGAAACAAATATTCTAACATGATTTAAAATTGAATTCAGAAGTTGTGCTATTTAAATTTATTCTTTATCTTCTTCATTGTCTTTAGATTTTGATTCGTCATCAGCTGTTTCTCCATTAATTTCTTCAGAAGACAACGTTACTTCTATCTTATCTTTTTTACTTATCTTTTGACCTTCTGTTATCGATTGCTCAGAAACAAATCCACTACCTTTAGTAGTTACTTTTGTATTCGTAAGCTTTTCAAATGCAACGACTTCTTCTTTAGTCCAACCGGACATGTTTGGCATCGTAATATCGCCATCAGTCAATAATAACACTCTACTATTAGGCAATACTTCTTTATCTGCAGTAACAGATTGTTTTGTGATTTTCTCACCGTCACCTATAACGATAGGTTCTAGAGACTTACTATTCACTTTGTCTTGTGCTTTTTGTGTTTCTTGACCTTCAACGTCAGGCACTTTGCTGTATTTCACATCTGATTTGTCTTTCGAATTTTTATCACCGACGTTCAGATATTTCAACGTGTTCTCCATAATTGGTTTAAAGGCCTTACTTACACCACTTTCATAAGCTTCTTGGTCATTTTTCTGAGCTAAACTCATACCAGCATACACGACAACTTCTGGGTCATCTTTTGGTGCATCACCGATAAAACTTACGAAATATGGGTTTTCACCCTCTACGTATCCACCATTATCTGGATCCGCTACTTGTGCTGTACCGGTTTTACCTTCTATTTCATAACCATCAATTCTATAGTTTTTAGCATTACTCTTTTCGCTGTTAACAACCTTATCCATTTCAGTACGTACTTTTTTAGCGGTATCTTTTTTGATTGGTTTACCAGCGATTTCTTTTTCACCTTTGTAGAAAGTATCATTACTTACAGGATTAGATACACTATCTATAAACCATGGTTTCAACATATTACCTTCATTATAGAACGCTGATTGCGCTTGTAACATTTGTACTGGTGTTACAGTCGTTGATTGACCAAATGCAGATGTTTTTTGCTGTGCTTCATTATCCCATGCGATATCACCAGTAGCTTCACCATCAAACATGCCGTTCGTTGATTCACCGAATCCAAATTTTTCATACCATTCTTTCATCTTATCTGAACCAACTAAATCTTGTAAATGCATCATTAAGGTGTTTGAAGAATATGTGAACCCAAGTGACATTGGTATTTCTCCCCAACCTACTTTGTTCCAGTCGGAAATTTTTGAACCCATGACTTCTTTAGGTTCTGCTGTATATTTTTTATCTGGCTTAAATTCTCCTTCTTCAATTGCTGCTGCTAAACCAAAGTTTTTAAATGTGGAACCTGGTTCATACGTATTTTGATACAAATCATTCGCCCACTTTTTACCAAAATCTTCACCAGTTTCTGGATTGAACGTAGGTCGTTGACTGTAAGCGAGAATTTCGCCTGTATCTGCATCCATGACTACAGCAAATAAATCTTTCGGTTTATAATGCTCAACCATTCCATCTAGTGCTTCTTCAACAAAGACTTGAATATTGGAATCTATCGTTAAATGGACATCATCACCGCGTTGTGGTGTTTTCTCTTTTTTAGTATTCGGCGCAATATAGCCCCAAATATCATGAATATAAGATAATGCACCTTTTTGTCCTGATAAATAACTATCGAATATCTTTTCAACACCCATAGCACCATTTAATTCACCCGTATCAGCATCTTTTTGTGCTATTCCAATAAGATGTGATGCAAAGTTACCATTAGGATAGAAACGTTCAGTTTCTGGATAAAGTGTGACTCCAGGTAAATTCATTTTCTCTATCTTTTCTTTTTCTTGATAGGTTAAATCAGAACCTTTTTGTCCAAATTCAACTTGAAATGCTTTCTTGTTATCCAATCTTTTCTCAATATCTTCTTCAGACATGTCTATCACTGTCGCTAATTTTTTTGCAGTTTCTTTTTTGTCTGTAACATGTTTCGGTTTCTCGCTACCTTCACTCGCTTTTTTATCAACAATAGCAACGACTTTATATCTTTCTACGTCTTCTGCTAGTACTTTTCCATTACGGTCATATATTTTCCCACGTTCAGGCTGCTCTTGGCTTTGGACTAAATATTTTTCGTTTGCCTTCATTATTAAATCTTCACCGGAAGAGTGACCTGTCAACATAATATATGAGTATCTTAAAACCAACGTAAAAAAGAGCAGTCCAAATCCGAGAACGAGTAGGACTGCCCCTATTTTACTTTGTTTAATTAAAAAGTTCGGTTTTTTAAATCTAATTTTTCGCTTCGCCATTATTACGCACTACCTTTACATTGTCGTTCTTAAGGCTCATTCCTTCGTCTTTTGCCTTATCGTAAATGCGTTCATATGAAGAGTTCTTTTTAATTTCAGATTCTATTGCGCTGTTTTCACTTGATTGTTGTTCGATTTTAGTATCTAAATCTGCAATTTTTCCTCGAGTATCATACGCATCCATTTTTAAAGATAGCATATAAATACTTATTAAAGCAATTACTGTTATAAGTCCTATGTATAACATTTTCTCAAACTTTGTAAGTTGAACTACTACTTTGCGTTTTACGGTTTTGGTTTTAGGTTGCGTTTTAGGTTGTTTCCTCGGCTGTGATTCGGGAATCTGTTGTTCTGATCCATTATAAGGTTGATAAATCTTCTCTACTGCCACTCATCATTCACTCCTTATTTCAATATTTCTGCAACACGTAACTTCGCACTACGCGCACGGTTATTATTATCTAGATCTTCTTCAGCAGCGGTAATGGGTTTACGGTTAACGCGTTTCAATTTAGGCGTGTACGCTTCAGGTATGACTGGCAATCCCCGTGGAACATCTGGACCTTTTTCGTATTCTTGAAACATTTGTTTGCATAATCTATCTTCCAATGAATGGAAAGTTATGACTGAAATTCTACCATCAATTTTCACTGCACCTATCGCTTGTTCTAGCGAATCTTCGAATGAAGATAATTCATCATTCACTGCGATTCTAATTGCTTGGAAAATCCTTTTTGCAGGATGACCACCTTTTCGTCTAGCTTTTGCAGGTATACCTTCTTTTATTACATCAACGAGTTCTAACGTTGTTTCGATTGGCTTTTGTTCTCTGTTCTGTTCTATACGTCGGGCAATTTGTTTTGAAAATTTTTCTTCGCCATATCTATGAAAGATTCTGACTAATTTTTCAAATTGCCAATCATTTACAACTTCATAAGCTGATAACGATTGTGTTTGATCCATCCGCATGTCTAATTTGGCATCGTTATGATAACTAAACCCACGTTCAGGTACATCCAATTGTGGACTGGACACACCTAAGTCATAGTAGATGCCATCTACTTTTTCAATATTCAAATCATTTAAAATTTCAGTTAATTCTCTAAAGTTGCTATGGACAAAGGTCACTTTATGTAAGTGTTCTTTCAAAACTTCTTTAGCATTTTCAATCGCTGTTCTATCTTGGTCGATTGCTATAAGCCTACCTTCGTCACCCAATTGATTTAATAAATAGAGGGCATGCCCTGCGCCACCTAATGTACAGTCGACATAGACACCATCTTCTTTAATATTTAAATAATCAATGGTTTCTTTAAGCATAACGCTGACATGATGAAACAAATTTAACTCCTCCTATTAAAAATCAAAATCAATCAGGTCTTCAGCAATATCTTCGAAACTATCTTCAGATTCTTCATAGAAACTGTTCCAAGTTCCTCTATCCCAAATTTCAATACGATTTGAGACACCTATTACTGTACATTCTTTACTTAAGTTGGCGTATTGTCGCAAATTTTGCGGAATGTTAATACGCCCTTGTTTATCTAATTCTACTTCTACGGCTCCAGAGAAGAACATACGCATAAATTTACGGGCGTCCTTTTTAGTCATTGGTAATGTCTTCATCTTCTCTTCGATAATTTGCCATTCTTCCAAAGTATAGCCAAACAAACATTTATCAAGGCCTCGAGTGATTATAAAACGCTCATTTAAGTCATAGCGAAATTTGGAAGGAACTATCATACGTCCCTTTGTATCCAACTGATGCTCGTATTCTCCCATGAACATTTATAATCACCTCACCTTCTCATATATATAATTTACCACATCTCACCACTATCCTCCACTAATTATACAATTTTCACCACAATTTCTTATTCAACGTAAAAAAACACCCGATTCATCATTATGATGAATCGGGTGCACCCTTACTGCCTCTAAGGTTTTATTATAATATGATCAAAAGTGTAAGAAAGTGGTGGATAAGTGGAGGGATTGAACACATTCATCCCAAAATCATTCATAATTTGTAAAGGGTTCCATATTCGTTCTTGCAATCCTTCCATTGGATGAAGTGTGCCAATTAATTCTTTGAAATGTTTCATACTAATTTCATTTTCTCGTTCTATATTTAATAAATATCTATTTATCAAATAATCGTATTGCTTTTGATGAATTGAATTGTTTTTTTCTAATAACAATGTATTATCGTTGTTGCCTTTTACTTCTGATTTTAACGATTGATATAGTGTTTCTTGTTGTGCTTTCATTGATTCGATTTGATCAATAAATGCTTGAGATGCTTGTGCTCTAACAAATTTTTGTTTTACATCTTCAATTCCATTTTCGATAATTTGGTTTTTATCCAGTTGATATTGTGCTAATAATTTTTCAATTCTGTGATTAATATAAGTAATTCGCAAGCGTGGTAGGACGATTGGCATTGAAACATCCAACGTTCTAAACACATCACTCAATTCAGTCCAATACTTTATTTCACTTGGTCCGCCAATAAAAGCAACAGTATTAAATAACCATTCTTCCATTACAGGCCTTGTTACCACATTATTTGAAAATCTTTCTGGTTCAGAATCTACTATACTTAAAACCTCTTTGAGCGTCATTGTCTTATCTGATTTATTCAAATAGAATTGTCCCTCTTTGAATGTTAGTAATTGTCTCATATTGTCTTCGTGTAAAAACAAGTGCACATTTGTATCTGTTTGAATCATTTGCTCTAAACCACTAGTTGTTGTTTGTGCTTGTGTTTTCCTAAAGGCTGCATCAACATCAAGATGATTTTCCACAATCTTTCTAATCAATGGTTGCTCTAACTGACGTAGTTCAGGATCATTAGCATCTATCATTAATAAACCATATGTTTTAAACACTTCATGTAGCAATGCTTTAAACATATCGGACCAACTATCATGTGCATCAATAATATTACGGCACATTTCAATTAAAGGTCGTGAATATTCAGTTTCATTCAGTTGTTGGAAAAATTGATTCAAAGTTTCTTTGAGTTGAGCTTTATCAGGATTATAATGTGAGACGCTTGCTTCAGGTGGCTCCATTGTATGATATTTGATTTTATGTAACTTAGCATCTTGATTATTGTATGCATAAGTATGATTTACTTCGTCAAAATCATGGTCTTCCCCTGCAATCCAAAACACAGGTACAATATGTTTATTATAATCTTTAGATAGTTTTTGGCTTAGCGTAATAATAGAAAATATTTTATGGAATGTATACAAAGGTCCACCAAATAAACCTGCTTGTTGTCCACCAACAATTACTTTTGCGCCATTACTTAATAATTTAATATTACTTTCTTGTTCTTCAGTCAAAGATAAATCACTCATATAGTTTTCAATCACTTTTGCTAATGCAACTTCTCTTCCATTATTTTCACTAAGAAGTCTGTGTTTATAGTTCTTCTCATCCATTGCATCTAAATGATAGAACTGAGCTAGTGTTGAATCACTTTGTTTAATTTTTGAAATAAATTGATCTTTTTCGTTAAGTTTCGTAGTCATACAATCCATTCGTAATTCTCCTTATGTTACTCTATTCCTAATCAGTATAAAGTTTATGTACTATATTGACAATTTAACGGCTTAAAATAACCTGTATTTTTTACTTCTTTAATTCAATGTATATACTATAATAAACGATTTTTGAAAAATTTAAAAAAAGTGTGTTTATGTATTTGAAATAAGTATCGTATACAGACCACTTTAATAGTATGTTTCGTGTCGTCATTTTTGTGAAATATCATTAGAAATAAGGTATAATAAAATATAATAGTACAAAGGGGGAAGACGCTATGAGTAACGTGAAACGTCTCGATATAAATTATAAAACAGACGAATTATTCGAAGATTTTAGAAACTTCGGCAACAAAGACTTGTATATGGTTGATGAATTACGTGGAGAAATGATAGATGCGAGTTCAGATTCACCTTTTTATGGTATTCAAATTGGTGATAGATTAGGTGCAAGAATGGCATTGTATCGTAAAGGGGATGTTGAAGAAGTCTACTTCCCTGATTTCGACGATTACAACGTTTTGTGGAAATTAGAAGTATTAAACGACTTTCAAAATCGCGGTTACGGTAAAGAGTTATTAGATTTCGCGAAAAAACAAGGACTTCCTATTAAAGTAATCGCTCGTAATCAATCTAAAGCATTCTTTATTAAACAAGGATTCAAAGACGTAAATGCAGTAAACAAGGATGGACATGATGTTCTAGTTTGGACACCATAAACAAGAGTACGAAAGATAAACATATGTCTTAGTTATTTATTTTCATCAGCAGTCCGACACTCAATATATTTGTTTTCAACTTTAAAAAACTACGCGTATACATTAATGTATACGCGTAGTTTTTATACGACCATTCCAACTCTTGAAATCCTCTTTAGTCAGCCGAGTATGGGCAGAAATCTGAAATACAATTTGATTTCGTATTCTTTCTCTCTTTTATTCCATATAAATTAATAGTTCATTGAGTGATGTTATTGTAAAATCTGGTTTGATATCAGTTTCATTTATTTTATTTCTAGGATTAAACCAACACGTGTCAATTTGGGCATTTTTGCCGCCTAATATATCTGACGTCATAGAATCTCCGACAATTATGGCATTATCTCGTTTGTCTTCACCGATTTCCTTAAATACATAATCAAAAAATTCAGGCATCGGTTTTTGGTAACCTGTTTGTTCTGAAACAAAAACACCTTTAAATAATTGACCAAACTGCGCCTTCTCAATACGGCGCTCTTGCGTTTCTAACACACCATTCGTCACAATATATAAATCATGATTTTGTTTTAAATACTTTAATGTTTCAACTGTGTCAGGAAAGAATTTTATTGGTGCTTTCGCTAATTCATCTCTAAATATGTGATCCGCTTCTTTACCATCCACAGTCATTTCATGTAAATCAAAATATACTTCAAATCGTTTGCTTAAAACTTCTTCTTTCGTTAATTTATTAATTTGAAAAGCTTCCCAATGCGCTTGATTCACTTTCATAAATGTTTTTAAATCGTCATGATTAGCGATTAATTTATATCTTTCTGTCATTTTGAAAAATGCATGTGATTCTGCATCATGAAAATCTACAATTGTATCATCAAAATCTATGAGCAGGCTTTTAGAATTCATTTTTATTTCTCCTCTTTTTATACATATTCATTATTATAATTAGATGCACTTATTGTTTATGTTCACACAATAACAGTATACACATTTTGAACACACAAAAAAATGGCCAAGGTTGTTACCCTGACCACTGCTTTCTATTTTAATAATTAGAATCCAAACAATTGTCCTAATAATCCAGCGCCGCTTGATACTATATCTACAATGCTTGTCCCTAATTCCACACCATTACCTGATTGTGCTGCTTGTATAGTATTTGCAATAGCTTCTGTTAATTTAGTCATAAAAAATCTCTCCTCTGTTTATAAGTTTTATAATTTATTTTTACTAGAATCCGAATAATTGTCCTAATAGACCTACACTGCTTGATACGATATCTACAATTCTTGTCCCTAATTTAGCTCCGTCTCCTGCAATACCAGCTTGTACCGTTTCTTTTATTGCGTTAAATAAATCTGACATATCGATTATCTCCTTTAAAGTATTATTTTTTTGAAATCTACTTAGATTAAAATCCTAATGCTTGAGAAATTAATGCTGCTCCATTAGAAATGATGTCTAAAACGCCACTTCCAATTTTGATGCCATCTCCTGCAATACCAGCTTGTACTGTATTTTTAATTGCTTCAAATAAACCTTCCATTATAAACACTCCTTATAAAATAAGATTTCTCTGACTGAAAATCATGTTGAAAACGATACTTAATAAAAATATTTAGTTTGTGTATCGCTTGTTATATATAATATAAGATAATCCTTAGTTATATTGTTTAATATTCCTTACTTAATCATAAAATTGCTTTATCTGTTATTTAATTGCCAGTTTAAAACAGTTATGAATCCTCAATTGTATTTTGTACAATTAAATTACACTTTATAACATTAATGTATTATTAATTCCATGTTAGAAAACCATTAATTTTATCAGAAACTTTAAAAATTAATGTATAAGTAGAATTACTTTGTAGTATGCTTATATAAATAAATTCAACAGACTATCTTAATAGATTGGGAGGAATATTATGAAAGCAGTGCTTAAAATTAATAAACATATACATCTTAGGGATGCTCAAACAAGTGATATTGAAGATTATCTCTCAGTCCCATTTAATGAAGAACTTTTGAGAATGTATGGCTCTGATATGAATGTAGAAACAGAAAAGCAAAAATCTGGTGCTAAATTACTAATTTCGAGGATTATTAATAACCCATATGAATGGGTAATTGACTATGACGCTTTATTTATAGGACAAGCTCGTTTATCTTTAGATAAAATAAATAATAAAGCAAAATTTGCAATAGGCATATTTAACCCGAATTTTTGGAATAAAGGAATTGGCACTCAAGTAACGCATCAAATTTTAGAATATGCCTTTAATCACTTAGAAGTGAATAAAGTTTACTTAAGAGTCCTATCATATAATTATAGAGCTATAAAGTCTTATAAAAATGCAGGTTTTATAATTGAGGGTAGCGATCGTGAAGGTTCTTATATAAATGGAAATTATGAAACAGACTTATATATGAGTATCTTACGCAACGAATTTCAAAGTAATTTTCATCGATAAAGTTAAAAATTAAAAAGGAGACTCCAAAATTGGAATCTCCTTGCAATATCTATAAAGTCACAGTTCTTTTTTAATTAAACCTCTTTAACAAAATTTCTATTTGCGGTAATAAATGTGCCATGCATTGTTTTAAGTCGTGGCGTACCCTTTGAAGAAGCTACTACTTTCTGAATAGTTACTTTTTCATTTACCTTAAGCTCTTTCAAAGCTTCACCGCTAAAGTCCCTATTTTGATATTCCTTACATTCTTTTGTAATAATCACTGTTTCAGGTTTCTCATAAATATATCGATTAGAGTTACTAGTAGCAACACGATAAATAAACTTTTGATTAGCTGTTAGTACTAATCCATCAACTGTGATGAGTCTTGGCGTATTCTTTTTAGTATAGCCAATGTTTTTAATTTCTATTATCTCACCTATTTCAACATTAGCATCTGCGCGCTCTTCAAACTCCACATCTTTATATAAATTGACCTTTTTCGCTATGCCAATCGTTATTGGATTATAAGTGAAATATTTATTAGGCGCTTCTGTCTTTCTAGATTTTTTTTCATTCACAATAAATTCAGACTTGAAATTTTGTCTATTAAGTTTGAGCGTCTGCGTTGCATTAGGTAAATTCATGTTAATCGTATACTTCTTATATTTATCGTGAATTAAATTAATATTAAAGTCAAAGTCGCACTTACTTAAATCCTCAGTTTTTACGTATAATCGATGCTCATCTTCAGAGAATTCAACTTCGATTGCATTGAGCTCATAATTAATTTTAGTAAGTAACACTTGATCAATTGTAGTCTCTGGGGCTTTATAAACTCTTATAACTTCTCTTAATTCATTACCAATAAGATGCGAGCCTTCATAAACAGCAAATAACTCTTCTTTCATTGGTAAATAATCTTTTATAGTTTCCGGCATTAAAAAGTGAATTTGATTATCTTTCACATATCTATCTGCCTTTCCACCTTTTAATAGCATGCCGATAAAGTCAAAAAGTTTATCATATTCTTTATTTATAAGCATTTGATAAATGTTTTTATATTTATCCCCAATGATATAATCTTCAACATTTTTATCATGCTCATTTAAAGTGTCTATCATTTGTTGAAATAGATTATAGAATACGGCTTTATTTTCACTTTTTAGAAATCTGCTATTATTAAATAATCTAGAAATGAAATCTACCTCTACAAGTCGACTCAATGATTGAAATTTTGCAGACTTAGGTATATCCAATTTCAACACTTCTTGTAGTACCAATAAATTAAAATGTGTTTTTTCTATAATATTTGTTTCACCTACAAGTGATTGATTATACGAATATCTATTCACATGATAAACAGGCGTTGAATTCATAGAAGCTGTTTTACATTTAGAAATAGCATTGATAAAGAACAATTTATCTTCACCAAATTTCATATGCTTGAACTCTATTTTATTCTCAACAATGATATCTCTTTTAATAATTTTCCCTGGTGGCCCAACTGCTCTAAATATCTTATTAATTTCATATGGCACTAAATCATTTGCAACTTTATACGAAGTGAATCTTCCTAATTTGCTAATCGCTTTATCCGTATGTTTAATACTATGTCCAAACGCAACATCGGCATTGTTCTCTTCAGCTTGGTTTAACAACATCGGCAAACCAATTGAATCTAACCAATCATCGGCATCAAGAAAAGTTATGTATTTCCCATTCGCATTTTTAATACCCACGTTTCTAGGTTCAGCAGGACTACCCGTGTTTTCTTCTAATTTAATGAGTTTTAAAAAACTGTATTTATTTTTATATCCTTCAATTATTTTTAATGAGTTATCGCTAGAACAATCGTCTATAAATATCGCTTCAATTTTATTTTCATCAATATTTAATGCCCCAATTGATTCTATACATTCATTAAGAAATAATTCCTTGTTATACACTGGTACAATGATAGACAGCAATTTTTCCAATTCCTAATTCCCCTTTTAGATTATTTAGTATTCATTATATAATATAAATAATCCCTACTTATTTTTATAATTCATTAATTTTTTAAATATGCATAAAAATCGTTTGTTATGTATTCATTAATATTTTAAAAACTACTACCTCAAAATAACATAAAATGGTAATACACAACACTTTAAATGGATTATTTTAAAATACTAATCATTCAAGTATTAAATTTAGTGAAAATTATAATTGGAATATATCTTTCTCTCATATTAAAGCGTCTATTATTATTTATTACTTTACAATATCATCTCCATAATTTGTAAAAAATCCTTTCACTCCTATTTGTTTCAAAAATCTATAGTCATTCTCATTGTTCACAGTAAATGCGTGTACTTGCATAGCATTATTTTCAATACTTCCTATTAGTTCACGATCTATTTTTTTATGCGAAATTCCAACTGCATAACTATAACTGCTTATACTTTCTAACATATTATCGTCTAATTTGTTTAATTCATTATCATAAATTAATTTAACCAATGGTATGTTTTCATCCTCATTTTTAATTGTTTTTAAAGCTCTATCATCGAAGGATTGTATAACTATGTATTTAGAATTAAATAACCTTTTATTCTTTAATTTTTCTACCGTAATATGTGCCATATTAGGATTATCTTTAGCATTTTTTAACTCAATATAGTATTTAACATTGTTACCATATTGATCTAAAACCTCATCAAAAGTTGGAATCTCCAAACTTCGCTCTTTCTTATCTTTTAACTTCATTTTTTTTAGTTTTTCAATTGTATAGTCTTCCACCTTACCTTTGCCATTTGTAGTCCTATCTATTGATTCATCATGCATAACCACTAAATTATCGTCCTTAGTTATTTGTAAGTCCAATTCCAAATAGTCAATATTCATTTCATGAATTGCTTTATCATACGCTGGGAAACTATGTTCAGGTTCATAACCACTAGCACCTCTATGGGCAATTATTAACGGTTTTTTTTCAGTTCCTTCATACCATTTAACTTTTGGTATGAATATTATTATAGACACTATAATAATCAGAATGATTCCAGGTAAAACATATGTGTAAAATGATTCTCTCTTTATTTACATCGCCCCATTTCATTTTAAAAAAAACTATGTAAAATATTTTTTTCTTAACTTTTTAATTATATTGTATTATCCGTATATTTAATATACCATATACACAAATGTTTTAGATTTATTTAGTTATATAATAAATAGCCAATACAATGAGACGACTTATAAAAATTAGATAATATATTTATATTGTGATAATTTATAGATAGAAAAAGGGCAACACACCATATGTGTATCGCCCAACTGAGCCTGTTAAAAAGACGGTGACCATTCTTTAATTAGCTGATTTTAAAACCAACCATCTCGGAACTGGCCAAAGTTAGAGACGGTTATTTTTTATGGTTTAATTTAACAATTGTAATAACTAAACCTAACAAGGTAACGATGAACGTACCGAAACCTAACATTAAGTGAAGCGCTTCTACAATTGAAACCACACAAGGCGTCTCCTTTCTAAAGTTGTTGACGGTACTTTCATAAGCACCACTTCACTTTATACTGAGATTAGCCACCATCTATCCAACTTGCTCGCTCTTATTTCACTATATTTTTTCTACATACTATTACTTTTGTCGACCTATAGAATTTGATTATATTTTTATATTGTGATAATTTATAGATAGAAAAAGGGCAACACACCATAAGTGTCGCCCAAGTGAGCCCGTTAAAAGACGGTGGCCTCTGTATCTAGTTATAGTATAACCTTCTACTGCCAGCCAAAGCGAATAGAAGGTTATTTTTTATGGTTTAATTTGACAATTGTAATAACTAAACCTAACAAGGTAACGATGAACGTACCGAAACCTAACATTAAGTGAAGCACTTCTACAATTGAAACCACACAAGGCATCTCCTTTCTAAAGATTTTAACGGCACTTTCATAAGCACCACCTCACTTTATACTGAGATTAGCCACCATCTATCCAACTTGCTCGCTCTTATTTTACTATAATTTTTAATCTCATGACCATTACTTTTAATGACCTTTTTTCACTACGTTATAATCAAAATATTTCAAGCTGATAAGTATAAGATTCAAAAAAAGAACACTTAGCTGCATCTGTAAATGGGTTATCTTCCCACATCGTGATTAATGCGACTGCGATAGTCATTAGTGTTGACTCATCCACTGGAATAGGACTCACTCCTTTATTTGACAACCACTGGTTCACTAACACCAAAATTAAACTTAATACTCTTACGATTACTGTTACTTTTACATTCATACTTTTTCCTCCTTAAAATAAAAAGCCGACATGAATATGCCGACTTAATCAATTGATAATATTTATGTGTTGTGTTAATTTATAGATAGAAAAAGGGCAACACACCATAAGTGTATCGCCCTAGTGAGCCCGTTAAAAAGACGGTGGCTTTGATAGTTATTTAGTAACCATCTACAACTCGCCAAAGCTAGAGATGGTTATTTTTTATGGTCATTTTTACTAACTAATACTAGGCCAATGTTACTCCTTTCTAGGAGTCAAACCATATTTCATAGGCATCACCCCATTTATAATGAGATTAGCCACCATCTATCCAACTTGCTCGCTCTTATTTTACTATAATTTTTAATCTCCTGACCATTACTTTTAATGACCTTTTTTCACTACGTTATAATCAAAATATTTCAAGCTGATAAGTATAAGATTCAAAAAAAGAACCCCGTCGCAACCGGGTTCTTTTTTGAATAATATGTAATTGATTCTCTTAGTGTCCTTTTGTGACTACACTTACTATTAACGCTGTTAACAAGCAATTAAAACAGTCCTGTAACTTACATGGTATTAAACAGATCACTTCACATGCATTAAGACATACGCATTGCTCTTATCTCCTCGCAAACGATATATCCATCTATTATATTTCCAAAAGACTTGGTCATAAAAACATCACTGTTACTACTGAAATATATTCCCATTTATTAGAAGAAAAATATCTTGAAGAAAATAAAAAAGCGATTGAAATTTTATCAGCAATGTAAAATGTATTTTCGGTGCCATGCCGGTGCTATAAAAAATTGTTTTCTATTGTATCGTATAGTAAACAAAATAAAAAGAACCCCATCGTTACGGGGTTCTTAGTTTTAAAAGGTATGTAGTTTTACTGCTTTAGTGTCCTGGGAGGGATTCGAACCCCCGACCGATGGCTTAGAAGGCCATTGCTCTATCCAACTGAGCTACCAGGACATAATCTTTTTGAACACAAGAATAATTATATCTAACTTAGCCTAATAAAGCAATACTCCGAGCATTAAAAATAAATATGATTTTTCACTATAATAAACCTTTTATCTTATTTTCATACTATTTTTGAAATTTAATTTAAAACAACCGCTGAAACTGCCATATTAATTATTTATCCATTTTAATAATATATAGAAGCGCATATCCATAATGACTCGAATATGCACTAATCATATTATATACTAAATGTTTCACTATCAATTATATCGTGATTTCGATTACGAAAATTTAATTTTGCGCTTTGGTCTTCTTCATTGATCAATAATTCTGCATAAGTTTCTTCAACTCGGCTTCGTGATTGTGAAACACTACCAGGATTAATAACATGAACGCCACCAATATTTTCATATTTTGCCACGTGTGTATGACCATAAAAAGCAAATTCACAACCTAACGCTGTAGCTTTTTCAGCTAATTTCATTCTTGTACGATTAACACTATATAAATGACCATGCGTGGAGAAAGCATGAATGCCATTATTTTCTATTTTTTCTTCATTTGGAAATTCTGGAGAAAAATCTGTATTTCCTTTTACTCTATGAAAATGACTGAGTTCACTATCATCATAAGCAAATTCAGAATCACCTAAATGCAATGCAACATCTGCATCTTCATGATGATTGATAACATCAAAAAGCACGCCTTGTTCAGTGTGATTATCACTGACTATAATCCATTTTGTCATTTAAGCATCACCTTCTAAATAATGTTGTAATTTCTCTATTGCTCTACCCCTATGACTTATTTCGCTTTTTTCTTCAACAGTGAGTTGAGCCATTGTTTTATTTTTGTCATCTATATAAAATATCGGATCGTAACCAAACCCATTTTCACCGATTTTATTTAATGTAATTTCTCCTTGGACTGTGCCTTTAAATTGAACTGTTTCTTCATTAGGCGCACTCATGCTAATTACACATACGAACTGCGCACTACGATTTGTTGACCCACCTAATTTGGAAAGGACTTTTTCAATATTAGCATCATCATCTTTAGCCGTGCCAGCATATCGAGCTGAGTAAACACCTGGCTCTCCATTTAAAGCAAATACTTCGAGTCCACTATCGTCTGCAATCACACGTTTGTTTAATGCTTTTGCCGCTGCTTCTGATTTTAATTTTGCATTGGCTTCAAAAGTATTACCAGTTTCTTCCACATCAAAATCTTCAATAATTTCAGAAATGCTAATGACATTAAAATCTGGAAAAATAACTTTAAAATCATTTATCTTACCTTTATTATTTGATGCAATTACAATATCCTCCACTATTATGTTCCCTCTTTCTATACTTCTATTTTTTCTACTTTCGTTTTCATATTTAACCATTCTTCTATTATACGTTCGATATGCTCTGTTTCACCCGTAGCAAAAAATCTATGTTCTGGGTGAGCTGTATAAGCAGCATGTTCATTACTAAACGTTAATAATGCGCTTACTTCACGTGCTGTCTCTAAACCAGAAGAAATCACCACTTTTTCGCCACCAAAATAATCGTTTATTGGCTGATAAAGTAAAGGATAATGCGTACAACCTAATATAACAGTATCTGCATTACTATTTCTCCAATGTTTCAATGTTTGATGCACGATAATACTAGTTATTGTAGGATCTTTATAACGCATTTCTTCAACTAAAGGAACAAAGCCAGGACATGCGATACCAGAAACTTCTACATTAGGATTAATGTTTTTAATGTGATATCTATAAGCCTCAGATTTAATTGTACCTTCTGTACCCAAGATTAAAACATCATTATTTTTCGTTGTCATAATTGCTGTTCTCGCACCAGGCTCAATGACACCAATGACTGGTATAGCTAATAATTTTTGTAAATATTTTAAAGCAACTGCCGTCGCAGTATTACAAGCAATAACAAGCATTTTTATATCAAATTCCATCAGCTTTTCAGCTAATTCTGTTGTGAATTTCCTAACTTCTGCGCCTTCTCTCGGGCCATAAGGGCAACGTTTAATATCACCCAAATAATAAATTGTTTCGTGAGGTAGTTGGCGCATGATTTCTTTTGCTACTGTTAACCCACCGACACCCGAGTCTATTACACCAATTGGTTTCTCCATATTCAATTACATCCTTATTCATTTGCTTGTCCTTTATTGTAGCACAGCCTTGTTTTCAAAATCATTTATCAAGACTGAAATACAATATTATTTTTTGCTATACATATATAATTATACCAATTAGCAAATTATGACACCTAGTAAAACAATATAAAGGAGCGATAAAAGACTCTAGCCATATCTCATGTTCCTTTAAAATCTTAAGATTTTCAAAATAAAAAGACTTAACATCTGTTTTAAATAGATGTTAAGTCTTTTGTTTATATTATACGCTATTAATTGACTTGGTGATCTGAACCAAAGAATGATTTAAACATGTGGAATGATGTTTCTCTATTTAATGCTGCAATCGATGTTGTTAAAGGAATACCTTTAGGACATGCATTGACACAGTTTTGAGAGTTACCACATGCTTGTAGTCCACCGCCACCCATTAAGGCTTCAAGACGTTCATCTTTTGTCATTGAGCCTGTTGGGTGTAAATTAAATAATCTAACTTGTGAGATTGCTTGTGCACCAACGAAATCATTACTACTTGTAACGTTAGGACAAACTTCTAAACATACACCACATGTCATACATTTTGATAATTCATAAGCTGTTTGACGTTTTTTCTCAGGCATACGAGGTCCAGGACCTAAATCGTAAGTACCATCAATTGGAACCCAAGCTTTCATACGTTTCAAGTTATCGAACATTCTAGTACGGTCAACTTGTAAGTCACGAATCACTGGGAAAGTACTCATTGGTTCTAATTTAATTGGTTGTTCTAATTGATCAACAATTGCAGAACATGATTGTCTTGCTTGTCCGTTAATCACCATTGAACAAGCACCACATACTTCTTCTAAACAGTTCATATCCCAGATTACAGGTGTTGTTTTTTCACCTTTACTGTTAATTGGGTTACGTCTGATTTCCATTAAACATGCTATAACGTTTAAGTTTTCTCTATAAGGAATTTCAAACTCTTCCTCATAAGGTTTTGATTCTTCTGTATCTTGACGTTTAATAATTAATTTGATTGATTTTTGGCTTGGTTGTTGGTTTTGTTCTTCTTGCGCTGCCGTTTCATTTACTTCTTTTGTATCTGCCATAATTATTTACCTCCTTTAGACGTCGTAGAGTAGTCTCGTTTACGAGGTGGAATTAAGCTTATATCAACATCTTCGTAAGTGAATTTAGGCGCTTCTGTTTTTCCTTGATATGTTGCTAAAGTAGTTTTTAACCATTCTTCATCATTTCTATCAGGGAATTCTGGTTTGTAATGTGCACCACGAGATTCATTTCGGTTGTATGCACCGATTGTAATTACACGGGCAAGTACAAGCATGTTCCATAATTGACGAGTGAAGAATACTGCTTGGTTACTCCAAGTTTGAGTATCTTCAATATCAATATTGTTATAACGCTCCATTAATTCTAAAATCTTTTTATCAGTTTCTAATAAAGTTTTATTTTCACGAACAACGGTTACGTTAGCTGTCATAACTTCTCCGAGCTCTCTATGCAATTTGTACGCATTTTCTGAACCTTGCATATTGAGTAATTTATCAAATTTCTCTTGTTCTTCTTTTACACGTTTTTCAAAGATACTATCATCTAAGTCAGCGTAAGAAGTTTCAATGTTAGAAATATATTCAATAGCATTTGGACCTGCAACTGTACCACCATAAATTGCTGACAATAGTGAGTTGGCACCTAAACGGTTACCACCATGTTGTGAATAATCACATTCTCCAGCTGCGAACAAGCCTTTGATATTTGTCATTTGATCGTAATCTACATATAGCCCGCCCATTGAGTAATGCACTGCAGGGAAGATTTTCATTGGTACTTTACGAGGATCATCACCTGTGAATTTCTCATAAATCTCAATGATACCACCTAATTTTACATCTAATTCATGTGGATCTTTATGTGATAAATCAAGGTAAACCATGTTTTCACCGTTGATACCTAATTTTTGGTTTACGCAGACGTCAAAGATTTCACGGGTAGCAACGTCACGTGGTACAAGGTTACCGTAGTCTGGGTATTTCTCTTCTAAGAAGTACCAAGGTTTACCATCTTTATAAGTCCAAATACGTCCACCTTCACCACGCGCAGATTCACTCATTAATCTAAGTTTATCATCACCAGGAATTGCTGTTGGATGGATTTGAATAAATTCACCATTTGCATACATTGCACCTTGTTGATAAACAATTGATGCTGCTGAACCTGTGTTAATCATTGAGTTCGTTGTCTTACCAAAGATAATACCTGGACCGCCTGTAGCCATGATAACTGCATCAGAACCAAATGATTCAATACCAGATGTCGTCACGTTTTGAGCAACGATACCTCTTGCCATGTTGTCATCATCTTTAACTATACCTAAGAATTCCCAGCCTTCGTATTTAGTAACTAAACCATCTACTTCAAAACTACGAACTTGTTCGTCTAAAGCGTATAGTAGCTGTTGACCAGTTGTTGCACCAGCGTATGCTGTTCTGTGATGCATTGTTCCACCAAAACGTCTGAAGTCTAATAAACCTTCATTCGTTCTATTGAACATTACACCCATACGGTCTAGTAAATGAATGATCTTAGGTGCTGCATCTGTCATTGCTTGAACTGGTGGTTGGTTTGCTAAGAAATCTCCACCATATATTGTATCGTCTAAGTGAACTGCAGGCGAGTCGCCTTCACCTTTTGTATTTACTGCTCCGTTGATTCCACCTTGTGCGCACACAGAGTGTGAACGTTTAACAGGAACAAGTGAGAACAAGTCGACATGTGCTCCTTGTTCTGCTGCTTTAATTGTTGACATTAGACCGGCAAGTCCTCCACCGACAACAATAACTTTCTTCTCTGCCATAAATTGTCACTCCCCTAAATATAAATCTAAAACTTATTTTTTATCTTATAAAAACGCAAGAATAGCACTTATACCAATGTATGAAACTACGATAAATACCACTAATGAAACCCATGTGAAAATTTGTTGCGATTTTTGTGATTGTAATACACCCCATGTTACTAAGAATGACCATAAACCATTCGCAAAGTGGAATGTAACAGCTAATAAACAGACAATATAGAAAACCAACCAAAATGGGTTAGTTACAATGTCATGCACCATGTCGAAGTTAACTTCATGGCCTAACGCACGTTGAATACGTGTTTGCCATACATGAATAGCAACAAACACAAAAGTGATAACACCTGTTATACGTTGTAGTAGGAACATCCAGTTTCTAAAAGCTGAGTAATGCCCTACGTTCTCTTTTGCCGTAAAGGCAATATGTACACCATAAACTGCGTGATACAGAATCGGAATGTAAATCAATACAAATTCCAATACAATTAAGAAAGGTAAGGATTCAATGAATCCAGCCGCTTGGTTAAATGCTTCTGCACCTTTCGTCGCTTGGTGGTTTACGAGTAAATGGAATATTAAAAATCCACCTATAGGTATGACACCAAGTAAAGAATGTAAACGTCTTAAATAGAATTGATTTTTCGAGTATGCCAAAAGGAAGTTCCCCCCTGTGAAACAGTTGATTTTTTTTGAAATTCTTTCTTAGAAATATATAAAGCGATTACATAATTTCTTTCAAAAACAAACGTACAACACTAAATTATAATATTATATGTTTGTTGCAATATAATATTATGCCGTATGATTCTAAACATTTAAGCGAATCCTTAATTGAATATTACTCAATGTTTAAAAGGTTTGATTTCAAATGATAATTTTTCTCAATTAGAAAACGCTTCCACATACTTTTAAAAAAAGAATTCCTCTTATTTGCTATTGTAACACTAATTAAAAACAATTTGGGCATGAGAATGATTCTCATGCCATAAACATTTTATTTTTTATCATATAAGGCTTGATGTAAATTTTGGGCTACATTTTGTGGTAAGCCTGATGCTTTCAAATCATCAATACTTGCTTCTTTCATTTTTTTAATTGAACCAAACGTTCGCAACAATTTCGTTTTACGCTTGGCACCAATACCATCTACTGTATCTAATACTGATTGCAAACCTGTTTTTTGGCGTGTTTGTCTATGAAAAGTAATAGCAAATCTATGCACTTCATCTTGTATCCTTTGTAACAGATAAAATGCTTGGCTGTTTTTTTTGAGCGGAACGATTTCAGCACTTTCTCCATATAATATCTCTGACGTTTGATGCTTATCATTTTTACGAAGGCCAGAAACAGGGATATCTAATCCTAATTCATTCTCAAGCACATCTATCACACCACTCATATGCCCTTTACCACCATCTACAATAATTAAATCTGGCAATGGTGCGCCTTCATTTAGGACACGCGTATAGCGTCTACGTACCACTTCACGCATTGATTTATAATCATCTGGCCCATCTACTGTTTTAATTTTATATTTTCGATATCCTTTTTTATTTGGTTTACCATCAATAAACGACACCATAGCGGAAACTGGATTGACACCTTGTATATTAGAATTATCAAACGCTTCAATTCTAATTGGTGTTTGAATGCCCATACGGTCACCAAGCTCTTCAATTGCTTTAACTGTTCGGGACTCGTCTTTTGCGATTAATTCGAATTTATTTTCAAGCGTTACTTCAGCATTATGATTCGCTAAATCTACCAATTCTTTCTTTTTCCCTTTCATAGGTTGGACAATTTTCGTATCTACGACTGAACCAACCATTGCTTTATCTAAATGTTGCGGAATGTGCACTTCTTTAGGTAACAAGTGTTGATTCAAATCATAAAATTGACCGATAAAAGTATAGAATTCTTCTTCTTCTGTTTGTTGTATTGGTATCATCGTTGCATCACGTTTAATCATATTACCTTGACGAACGAAAAATACTTGAATACACATCCAACCTTTAGATACGCTATAACCAAAAACATCTCTTATTGTATAGTCTGATGTTGTGATTTTTTGTTTTTTAGTTAAATTATGAATATGCTGAATTAAATCTCTATACTCTTTTGCTCTTTCAAAATCTAACGTTTCACTCGCATCTTTCATATTTTGTTCTAAATTATGCAAAATCGTTTTATCTTCACCATTTAAGAAATCTGAAACCTCTTTGGTCATTTCTGCATACTTTTCTAATTCAACTGGATAGACACATGGACCGAGGCATTGACCAATATGATAATATAAACACAATTTGTCAGGCATTTTATCACATTTTCTAAATGGATAAATACGATCAAGTAATTTTTTTGTCTCTTGCGCAGAATAGGCATTAGGATAAGGGCCAAAATACTTGCCGGTACCCTTTTTAACTGTTCTTGTAACAATTAACCGCGGATATTTTTCTTTAGTAATTTTAATAAATGGATAACTTTTATCGTCTTTTAATAAAATATTATATCTTGGTTGATATTGTTTGATAAGGTTAAGCTCCAATAACAGTGATTCTGTCTCACTAGACGTGACAATAAATTCAAAATTTCGAATCTCTCCAACTAAACGTGTTGTCTTTGCATCGTGAGCTCCAGTAAAATAAGACCTTAATCTGTTTCTTAATTTCTTCGCTTTACCGACATAAATAATTTGATCATTACGATCTTTCATCAAATAACAACCTGGTTCAGTTGGTACAACTGTGAGTTTCTGTTTGATTTGTTCTTGATACGTCTCCACGTTTATGTCTCCTCCTTTCACTTCATATTTCCTTTAAATCTTTATAATACAACGACATGAAAGTAAATATACATCATGTTTCAGTTAATAATTTTTAATCATATATACATCTCATTGTTTGAGTTGTTAAATATTACCTACAATCTATTATAAATAGTACCTACGTATTAAACAATCTATTGAAACGCTAATAAATTGAAAACTGGGACATTAATTAAATTAATGTCCCAGCTTTGCTAGTGATTTACTATAAATGTTTCTCGATTACTTCTGCTAAGTTTTCTTTAGGTTGGAAACCTACTACTTTATCTACTGGTTCGCCATCTTTAAATACAATTAAAGTTGGGATACTCATAACTTCAAATTTAGCAGCTGTTGATGGATTTTCATCTACATCAAGTTTTAAAATATTAGCTTTGCCATCATAGTCACCAGCTAATTCTTCTAATACTGGAGCAATCATCTTACAAGGGCCACACCATGTTGCCCAAAAATCTACTAAATTTACACCTGATTTGATGTTTTCATCAAAGTTTGAATCTGTTGCTTTTACGATTGCCATAACTGCCAATCCTCCTTAAATTTCAAATGATGAAGAAATTATAACAGACTTTATAGCATTCTGCATATTTCTTGCTCACGCTTATTTTAATTCTGCCACGGTAACGCCAAACCCACCTTCGCTTGGCATTCCGTTTCTATATGATGACACACTTTTATGTCGTTTTAAATGTTTTTGCACACCTTTTTGCAAAGCACCTGTACCTTTACCATGAATAATATAAACTTGTTCATAATTACTCAACACTGCTTGGTCTAAATATTGATCAACAGCTACCATGGCTTCATCATATCGATAACCACGTAAATCAAGTTCCATTTTAATACTTTGTCGGTTTTCTCGTTTAATCATCTTGGCAGGTGTTTCTTTGGTTTTCTTCGTTTTCTCTAAATCTTCTAATGGTAATTTCATTTTTATGATACCCATCTGTACTACCGCTTCTTTATCGCCTATTAGCTCTAACACTTCACCTTTTTGGCCATACGTCAGTACTTTCACTTCATCTCCAGCTTTAATCTCGTCCCATTTTTGCTTTTGAACATTTTGTTTCAGTGATTTAGCTTCGTACTGGTCTTCAAGCTGTTTCTTCTTATCAATTAACTCATGCTCTTTAACATCAGCACCTTTTTTATCTCTAAGATCACGTAACTCTTTAAGAATGTCATCTGCTTCTCTCGTAGCCGATTTCACACGTTGATTCGCTTTTTCTTTCGCTTCACTTAAAAGTTGTTTTTCATAATTTTGATATTGCGCATACTGTTTAGCAAGTGCATCACGCGCTTCTTGTGCTTCTCTTACTAGCTGATCTAATTCAATACGTTGTTCGTCAACACGTTTAGAATTATGTTCTAATGAGGCAATCATTTCATTAATTTCTTGTTCATCTTGCCCAATCATTGATTTGGCTTTTTGAATCACTTGCATATTAAGTCCTAATTTTTTAGAAATATCAAACGCGTTTGACCGTCCAGGAACACCCATTAATAATTTATAAGTCGGACTTAATGTATTAACATCAAATTCTACACTCGCATTCATTACGCCTTCCCTATTATAGCTATATGCTTTTAATTCAGGATAGTGTGTCGTAGCCATTACAAGTGAACCAATTTCATGTACATGATCTAATATGCTCATTGCTAATGCAGCCCCTTCACTTGGGTCTGTCCCTGCACCTAATTCATCAAATAAAATCAAACTATTTTTAGTAGCGTCTTGAAGTATTTCTACAATATTTTTCATATGAGAAGAAAACGTTGATAAAGACTGCTCAATGGATTGTTCGTCACCAATGTCACAATACACATTTTCAAAAATACTTAATTTACTGCCATCAAGTGTAGGAATTAGCATGCCTGATTGAGCCATAGCAATAATTAATCCCAGTGTCTTGAGCGTTACCGTTTTACCACCCGTATTTGGTCCCGTTATAATCACAGTTTCTATATCTTGAGCAAATTCAATCGTGTTCGCCACAACAGAGGTTCTATCTAACAACGGATGAAATGCTTTTGGTAGATAAACAGTTCTATCCGTAGTAAATTCTGGTTTCGTACCTTTAATTGATCTTGCATAACGTGCTTTAGCTGTTAAAAAATCAATTTGACCCATAATAGATTCTGAAATCAAACAAGCGTCTGCTTCTTCAGCAACCTGTACAGTTAGTTCAGTCAATATACGTTCACGCTCTACCGCTTCATCGTTACGGAAACTACTAATTTGATTACTCATTTCTACAATTGAGGAAGGTTCTATATACAATGTTTGACCAGAAGCTGATTGATCATGGACAATCCCGTTAAAATCTTGACGATACTCAGCTTTTACTGGTATAACATTACGATCATTACGTACTGTCACAATTGCATCAGAAAGTTTTTTCTGGTTGCCTTGATGCTTTACAATTTTATCTAAATTTTGTTTTATGCGTTGCGTTGTTTTAGAAATCTTACTTCTAATACCTTGTAATTCGTAACTAGCATCATCAAATAAATCATAAGCATCACATTTTTGATGTATATTTTGATACAAGTCTGATAAAACAGGGAGTTGTTCCATTCTATCGTTTAGAATTGGGTAATTAATTTCTTCTTCTTCGTTTAACAAACTATTATAAAATGTTTTATATTGATTTTGTATTTGTATTAAGCGTTTAATTACATTTAATTCGCTAACATTAAGCACGCCACCAATTGTCGCTCTATGAATAAATGAAGATATTTTTGCTAAACCACTTAAACTTGGCATGCGATGCTTATTATAGATTTGAGCTATTTCATCTGTTTCATTCATTTGAAATTCGACAGTATTGAAATCAGTTGCTGGAGTCATCGCTACAACTTTTTCTTTACCTAAATCACTTATTGTTTCATTCTCTACAAGTGCTTTTATTTTGTCGAATTCCAGGACATTTAATGATTTCTGTCTCATATAATCCCTCTATTTCTTCAATTTAATGTTATTTTCTATAAGCGATTTAAACGCCTCTCGTGACATCGTATTGATTACTCTGTCTTTTTTAACAAACCCTTTTTGTGCAGTCGCCACACCGTACTTCATGAATTCAAGATGATTTACGTGATGGGCATCCGTATTAATAGTTAATTTAACATTCGGATGTTTTTTAACTGTTTCGGCATTTAGATCTAACCGTTTAGGGTTTGCATTAATTTCTAAAATCGTGTTTGTCTCTTCGGCAATTTCACATAATCTATCAATATCTGGTTCATAACCTGGGCGTTTACCAATAATACGACCAGTTGGATGTGCAATATGTCTAACATATGGATTGCGACACGCGTTTTCTAAGCGTTTCATAATGTCTTCCTGCGATTGGTTAAAACTTTGATGTATTGCTGCAATAACATAATCTAATTGCGCCAATACTTCATCGTCATAGTCTAAACGGCCATCAGGAAGTATGTCCATTTCAATACCTGAGTAAATATCAATTTCTTCATATTTATTATTCAAGGCTTTGATCTCTTCATTTTGGCGTAATAGGCGCTCAACTGACAAACCATTGGCAACTTTTAAGCTTTGAGAGTGATCTGTAATCACCATGAATTGATGGCCTTTAGCAATGTTTGCTTCTATCATCTCTTCTATACTGAATGCACCATCACTATACGTCGTATGCATATGAATATCACCATTAATGTCATCTAATTTTATAATTTCTGACAGGTCTTTATCAAACTCGCTTCCATCTTCACGCATTGCTGGGTCAATCCATTTCACACCGAAATGATCATAAATTTCTTTTTCACTTTGATATTGTAGCAATTCGCCATTTGCTTGTTCAATGCCATATTCACTCACTTTTTCATCTTTTTCTTTAGCTAACTGACGAATACGAATATTATGATCTTTAGAACCAGTGAAATGCTGTAGTGTGTGATAGAAAGCTGAAGGTTCGATTAACCTGAAATCTACACCTATTGTTTCATCATCATAAGTTACTTCTAATGATACTTTTGTTTGTCCAACAGCTACTTCTTTAACTTTATTAGGTATATCAAGTAATGCCTGTTGTACTTTAGTTGGTTCATTTGTACTTATAATATAGTCTAAATCTTTACTCATTTCTTTAAATCTTCTATAACTACCAGCAACTTCGTATTGTTCGATACCTTCAATTGAGGATAAATGTTCATTAATTTCAATGTTTAAGCCTCGCATTTGATCAATAGGGTATTTATCTTTTTTCGCACCAAGCGCTTTAACTGCCTCTAAGATATTTTGTTCCGTTTTTTTAGCAAAGCCGCTTAATTCACTCACTTCACCAGCTTCACAAGCTTTTTGTAATGCTTCTTTACCGTCTATATTTAATTCTTTATAAAGTTTCGCTATTTTCTTGCTACCTAATCCTTGTATTTTCAGTAAAGGGATTAGCCCTTCTGGTACTTCTTTTTGTAGTGACTCTAATGTCGAAGAATTTCCTTCTTGTTGATATTCTTTAATTACGTCTCCTACACCTTTACCAATGCCTTTTAACTCTGTGACATCCTCTATTTGATCAAGTGGACGTTCATCTATTTCAAGACTTTGAGCTGCTTTTCTATAAGCTGAAACTTTAAATGTGTTTTCACCTTTTAATTCCATATAAGTAGCTATTTTTTCTAATAATTGAATAATATCTTTTTTTGTCATTACTTTCACTCCATAAAAAAAGGTCAAGACAGATTACTGTTATGCGTTCATCAGTAAATTGGTTATGCCCTGACCTCCTGTATTTTAAAAATCTATATATTTTACGAAAATTATGCTAGCTATATGTTTAATACAAACGTCGACACATAAGGTGTATGTAATAACATATATTCTGCAATAATCGAGCTTGAAAGTTGCTGTTGTATGAATTCTAATGGATAAAGTGCTGCACTATACAATAATGTTGTGCAGATAATAATTGAAGATATTATTCCCATTAACATACCAATAAATCGACTTATTAAATTGAGCCCTCGGTATTGAATAACCTTATCAAAGACAACAATAACCCCATAACAAATTATCTTGGTAATTGTCGCTACGATTAAAAATGCAATAATGTGGTCGAATCGCTGTTGTAGGTTATCAAATTGAAAAGCATAATTCAAATCGTAAGCCTGTGTTTTAGGAAAAGGTATAAATAATTCCAATCGTTGAGATATTTGCAAATAAAATCGTTGCGCTACCCATAATGAAAACAACGTAGCCCCTAGATGTAATGCACTAAACCATACACCTCTTCTAAATCCAATCATTCCTATGTAAATAAAAACAATTACAATTAATATATCAAAAATCATTATTCATCACTGTTTTTCAGTTGTTTTATTTCTTGTTGCAGACGATGATTTTCCTCTTCTAATTGTACTTTTTCATGCATAATGTTTACTGCTGTTAATATTGCTTTTCTTGTCGTGTCTAAACCTGCACTCTTACTACCCAGTTCTTTAATCCTTTCATCGACGAGATGTGCTACATAACGGATATGTTCAGGATTGTCCTCTCCGACAATTGTATAACGCTGATCATTTATAGTGACGTTAATCCGATTTTTAAACTCTCCCATATAATAACTCCTGACTTTTGTTTATATTTCCGAATTCATTCTCTTATTGATTCTTTTAAGTGTTTAATTTAGTAATTTATACTATTTATTACGAACCATTATACACGACAAAATATTATTTTGTAAGAGGTGTGATTTGTAATATTTGAAATATTTGTTATTTATAACATTTTTGACAATGTAAATGAAAACGCCTCTACATAAACTTTTAATAGATGGTGCTTTCACTAGTAGCTCGGTTATTTATACTTGTGATATGATATTCATTGTTGAAATATAAATATTAGTAATCCATATAAAGTGAGGCCAAAAAACATGACAAATGTTGTACTTAAATTAACAAATCAAGAAATCCAGCAATTAATGTCTAAAATTCAATTTGATACATCGAATGTTTCTCAAGGAATGAAAGGCAAAACCAAATATAAAAGCACTTCAATTTCAATTTACAATTCAAATAAAGTCATGTTTCAAGGTAAAGATGCAGATAATATAGCATCTCAACTCTTACCTAATACAGCTAAACTTGCACAATCTAAAACGAATTCAGTTAAAAAAACTTCTAGCACTAATAAGACTATTCGATATAACAATTATCAATGTATTGGTAGTGATGAAGCAGGCAGTGGTGATTATTTTGGTCCACTTACTGTATGTGCTGCTTATGTTTCCAAAAAGAATGTACAAGTATTAAAAACGCTTGGTGTTGATGATTCTAAGAAATTGACTGATGCAAAAATCGTTGAATTAGCTGAACAACTTGTAACTTTTATCCCTCATTCTTTGTTAACTATGCACAATGAAAAATATAACGAAAAACAAAAATCTGGCTGGTCACAAGTTAAAATGAAAGCAGTATTACATAACGAAGCAATCAAAAATGTAACACAAAAGATAGATACTGATGCATTAGACTATATTGTCATTGATCAATTTGCTGAGGCTGGTGTATATAAACGCTATGCTCTAACCGATTTACCATTCAGTACTAAAACAAAATTCGAAACAAAAGGTGAATCTAAATCTATAGCAATTGCGGCAGCCAGTATTATTTCACGTTATGCCTTTGTTAAAAATATGGATAGTCTCTCGCGTTCTGCTAAAACAGAGATTCCTAAAGGAGCTAGCAATAAAGTCGACCTTGCAGCAGCTAAAATCATTGATCGTAAAGGCATTGACTATCTAGACTCTATTACTAAAAAGCATTTTGCTAACCGTTCAAAAGCAGAAAAATTAGTACAAAAGAAACATCGTTAGCAAATAAATTTACTATTAACATTATACCTTTAGCATAAAAACCTTGGCATCCCATAATAATGGTCTGCCAAGGTTTTTAAATTACACTATTTTATCTAATTGTTGCACCTTCTGCTTGTAAAGCAACTAAGATGTCTTCATGTACTGCATTTACTTTGTCATCTGTAAGTGTTTGTTGTGTATCTAAATAAGCTAAACGAATTGCAATTGATTTCTCATCTTCAGCAATGTGTTCGCCTTCATAAACATCAAATACTTCGGCTTTTTGTAAAATTTCTCCACCATGATTTTCAATGACTTTCACTAATTTTGCTGAAGGTATTGTACGATTGATAACTAAAGCAATATCTCTTGATACACCTGGGAATCTAGGGATTGGTTGATAATTAATATATCCAACTGAGACAGCCATCAATTTCTCATAATTTAATTCAAAAACGTATGTGCGTTTTAAGTCATTTTCTTTTTCAACTTGAGGATGTAATTCACCAACAAAACCAATGATTTCATCGTTTAATTTAACCATAGCTGTTCTACCAGGATGTAAGCCATCAATTTCTCCAGATTCATAGTCAAATTGGATATCCAGTTTTTCGGCAATGCGATCTACGATACCTTTGACAACAAAGAAATCAACTTCTTCTTTCTTACCTTGCCAAGCATTAACTGTGTAATCACCTGTTAAGATGCCACTTAAATATTCAACTTCATCTGGTAATTCACTTTCGCCATTACCAAAGAATACACGCCCTAGTTCATACAAGCGCACATTATTATTTTTACGTGCGACGTTATAGGAAACTGCATCGATTAAATAAGGTATCAAACTTTGTCGCAAAGTAGCATGCGCCTCACTCATCGGCATTAATAAATCAATTGTAGCGCGTTCTTGTAGTGCGAAATCTTTCGCTCTTTGTTTGTCTACCAATGAATAATTTATTGCTTGACTTAAACCAGCACCTTCTAGTGTTGCTTTCACGACACGAGACTTACCTTGTCTATCCGTTAAAGCACCATGTGTTACTTCCTCAAACACAGGTAATGTTGATGGGATTTCGTCATAACCATACATACGTGCAATTTCTTCAATTAAATCTTCTTTTATTGTAATGTCTTTACGACGAGACGGTACCATAACAGTTAAGATATCTTCATTTCTAGTTGTTCCAAATCCTAATTGTACAAAAATCGCTTCAATTTCTTCCGCTGATAGTTCAAAACCTACTGTTGTATTTACTTTATCAATAGAAATTTCAATTGGGGTAACAAATTGACCTAAATCGCCTTCTGCCACACGACCTTGAGTTACTGAACCGCCCGCATAAGTTTGTAGTAAATAACAGGCTCTATCTACCGCTTCATCTACAAATTCTGTCGCAATACCTTTTTCAAAACGACTAGAGGCTTCACTTCTTAAGTTTAATCTTCTTGAAGTATGTCTAATAGAAACAGGGTCAAAAATCGCGCCTTCAATCACAACATTCGTTGTTGATTCAGTCACTTCTGAGAAATCGCCACCCATTACACCAGCTATTGCTATTGGATTTGTGCCATTTGTAATAACAATATCACTGTCTTTCAATATTCTTTCTTGATCATCTAGAGTAGTCATTTTTTCATCAGCATGAGCTTGACGTACTTCTATTTGACTTGAACCTATTTGATCTTTATCAAACATGTGTAGTGGTTGACCGTATTCTAAAAGTACATAGTTTGATATATCTACGACGTTATTGATTGGGCGAATGCCTGCTTTGATTAAACGCATTTGCATCCACTCTGGAGATGGCGCGATTGTTAGACCATTCACCACTCTTGCGCTGTAATATGCTACCTTATCTTTATTTTGAATGTTCACGCTGATTTCATCTGACGTTTGTTCAGAAACCTCATTACTATTTGTTTCTGGTTTCTTCATTGACACATTGTATAACGCTGCTGTTTCATAAGCTGTACCTATCATACTTAATGCGTCAGCTCTGTTTGGTGTTAAATCAAATTCCATCACTTGGTCATTTAAATATAGTGCAGTCATAGCGTCTGTACTTGGAGTCACTTCAGACGAAAAGACATAAATACCATCTTCAAATTTTTTAGGGACAAGATTGCTTGGCACACCAATTTCTTGAAGGGAACAAATCATACCCTCTGAACGTTCTCCACGTAATTTAGCACGTTTAATTTTTATGCCGCCAGGTAATCTGCCACCTACTGTTGCTACAATGACTGTCTGACCAGCATCAACATTAGGTGCACCACACACGATTTGAACCGGTTCTGCTTCACCAATGTCTACTAAACATATATTTAGCTTGTCAGCATCTGGATGAGGCGCTTTAGATTGTACGTATCCGACAACTAAGTTCTTGATTTCTTTTGTATAATCTACAATATCATCTACTTCAATACCAGTACGTGTAATTCTTTCTGCAAGTACATTAACTGGTTCATTAATATCTACATAACTTTCTAACCATTCTTTTGAAATAAACATTACTTTTCACCTCTATCTTCTACAGCTTTAAATTGATCTAAGAAACGTACATCATTTGTATAGAAATGACGTATATCCTCAATACCATATTTCAACATTGCAATTCGATCAGGACCCATACCAAATGCAAAGCCAGTATATTTATTTGAATCAAAACCTGCCATCTCTAATACATTAGGATGCACCATACCAGCTCCTAGAATTTCTATCCAACCAGTTTCCTTACAAACATTACAGCCTTCACCTTTACATTTGAAACATGAAACGTCTACTTCTACAGAAGGTTCAGTGAATGGGAAGTAACTTGGACGTAGTCTAATTTCTCTCTCTTCACCAAATAATTGTTTAGCTAATAATTCTAACGTACCTTTCAAATCACTCATTTTAATATTTTCATCTACAACTAAACCTTCAATTTGAGTAAATTGATGACTGTGCGTTGCATCATCAGAATCGCGTCGATAAACTTTACCAGGACATAAAATTTTTACAGGACCTTGGCCATTGCGTTCCTCCATCGTTCTTGCTTGAACAGGAGACGTGTGTGTACGCATTAATATTTCATCTGTAATATAAAAGCTATCTTGCATGTCTCTTGCAGGATGTGATTTAGGTAAGTTTAGCGCTTCAAAGTTATAATAATCTTTCTCTACTTCAAAACCGTCAACAATTTCGTAACCTAAACCTAAGAATAAATCTTCAATCTCTTCAATCGTTCTTGTTAAAGGGTGTTTAGAGCCTATTGAAATTTTACGGCCAGGTAATGTAACATCAATTTGTTCTTCTTTTAATTGTTGTTCTAATTGTTCATGCGCTAAAAGTTCATGACGTGATTCAATTTCACCTTCAATTGCTTGTCTCACTTCATTCACTTGTTGACCATAGGCTGGTTTTTCTTCATTAGATAAATCTTTCATATGTTTCATCAAACCAGTAACTGACCCTTTTTTACCTAAATATTTAACTTTTACATCTTGTAATTCTTTTTCATTTTGAGCTTCATTAATATCAACTAATGCTTGCTGCTTAATCTCAGTCATCGCTTCTGTCTGTGCCATACATAGTCCTCCTATTTAAAATCTTAATGTGTAGTGATTTTTTGTAAAAACGCAAAAAAGACTTTCATCCCTTGAAACTGGGACGAAAGCCTTCCGTGGTACCACCCAAATTTATGCCTAAGCATACACTTGTTGTCATTGATAACGGAAATGAAGTCCGACTTAAATTTCTTTAAGTAACCAAAAAGGTGAAAAAAACTAAATACAGTGGATTATCTTGCAGTCTTCGGATAATCTCCCTTAAGCAACTGTATGAAAATAGTCTACGTCTTTTTAAAGGTTAATATTTATTTTGAAATATCATTAACTATATTATATACGATAATTGATTAAAGGGTCAACCTTTCAAGTGATACATCACGATACTACCAGCTATTGCTACATTTAAACTTTCTGCCTTGCCATAGATAGGTATTGTTAAATTTTGAGACGTTTTACTCAATAATTCAGGGTTTACACCTTCACCTTCATTACCTAAAAGTAGCGCGAACTTTTCTTCACTTTGTATTTGATTATATGGTACTGCATTGTCCAATGCAGTACCATACACTCCCCCTTCAAAGCCATCAATAAATTCACTTAAATCTTGTGACACAATTGGAATATGAAAGACGCTGCCTTGACTCGCACGCATAACTTTATCTTGATAAGGGTCTGCTGTACCTTTTTCAAGCACAATTAAATCTAATCCGGCAGCATCTGCGGTGCGGATTAATGTTCCTAAATTACCTGGATCTTGGATACAGTCTATTAGTAGCACTTGTTGTGCATTCGCTGTTTCATGAACAGGTTTTTCAATCACCGCAAAGAAGCCTTGTGGTGTAACTGTACCTGATAATGCTTCAGCAACTTTTAAATTAATTTCAAATACTTCTTCAGCATGATTAATCATGCCATCATCAAGTCTTTCAATATCTACGACATACAATTGTTCAATTTTTAAATTGCTTTTATAAGCTTCTTCAATTAAATGATAACCCTCGATAAGTGCGCGTCCTGTCTTATCTCTTTCACGTTTCTTTTTTAATTTAATTGCATTTTTAACTTTACTATTTTGAGCCGAAGTAATCATTTCCATAGCATAGCCTCTTTATTTTAGTATTTTTAACTCTTAAATTTATGCTTAATATTTGTACTAATATTTTTAAAAAATGTAGAAAACTGGCTTTCACTTTCCACTAAAATATTATCTCCTGTATATGTTACTATATCACCTTTAACTGGTGAAGCGTTATTGAGAAATTTAATTTTCAACGTTTGAGTAGTTTGGATATCTTTATGATTCATCACTTGAAAGTGTACATGTGGCTCAGAAGCATTTCCTGAATTACCTACATTTGCGATATGTTGTCCACGTAATAATGTATCACCTTTCTCAATTTTGAACGAATACGGTTTAATATGTGCTATCATACTATATTCATTACGACCGTGCTTAATAACTATGTAATTACCTTCGGGATGCATTGTATTATATTCTCCAGGTGTGCAATCAGGAATCCCGTCTACAACTTCTTCTACTACCCCGTTTGCCGGAGCTAAAATAGGTGCATTATAACTAAAATAATTCTCGCACTCTGTGGGGTCACCTTTATATGTGAAACCTTCTATTACTTTTACAAAATCAAAAGCATTACGTTGATTTTTATATCTATAGTGATGATTTAACAACTCATTTGCGCCACCAGTATGAACTAGCCAATCTTCTTGTAAAGGGATTGTATAACTACATTTCGAGAATTTAATTGAATGTGATTGCTTAATCGGTATTAGTGCCATACCAATAATTTCTTGATATTTATTTAAAATAACACTTGCACCTGATTCCATATTAGTATCAAACCAAATATACTCATCTTGACGATTTATATGTAAATGCTTATACAACCTGTTTGTTCCTCTAATACTGTTATACGCACTTAATAACTTCTTAAATTCTTTATAAGAAGAAATTTCTTGAAAATAATCACTAAAATGCTCATAAAGCCAGATGGCATCACTATTTTCTATTTTATTTATAATTATTTGTGCATTAATTGTTTCCATAATTTTACACAACCTATCAGCTGAATATAAATACTACCTATCACTAACATAAAAAATCGCTCAAAAATTATCAAGTGAATAATTAGTGAACGATTAGTATAGGCTATTATTAAGCCATTTAATTAAATGAAATTATTTTGATACAACGTCTTCGCCATTGTATGAACCACAGTTCTTACACACGCGGTGAGATAATTTATATTCTCCACAACTTGGGCACTCTGTCATACCAGGTACTGAAATTTTGAAATGCGTACGACGTTTATTTTTTCTTGTTTTTGACGTTCTTCTTTTTGGTACTGCCATGATATATCCTCCTTATATTCAAACACTAAATAGAAATTTTCAGATTCAATAATCCATTATACTATAGATTATTAAAATCCGCTATTACTCTTCGTCATATAATTGTTGTAGTTTTTGAAGCCTAGGATCAATTTGCTTAGATTCAGATTCTTCCTTATCTTTTGCAAGCTCAACCGCTTCTTCTTCGTCAATAACTTCCCAACCATTGCCTTCACTTAACATCTGATCGCTTTCGTTTGAAAAAACACGCATTGGTTTTCCAATGATAACTAGTTCTTCAGTAATATCTTTTAGATTTATCATACCGTTTGTTGCATCATGGTAATGTTCATCTTTATCTTCGCCATTACTATATTCATCATATCCTTCTAAATCAAAAATCTCTTGGGATTTAATATCTATAGGAGTTTCTACAGGAACTAAAGTACGTGCACACGGCATCGTATACGTTCCAGTTATATGCATATCTGCAATGACTTCATTTGATCTGACGGTTAATTCACCTTCAACATCAATATCAGATAGATCTATTAAATCTAATGATTTTACTAAATGATCAAAATTAACCGTTTGATGGAATTCAAATGGTTTATCTTGGAATTTTCTTAATTGTGTTATTGACCATTTCATAGGGCTTCACCTCTAACAAGCACAAAATTTATTTTAACTTTATAGACATAAGTTGTCAAGATTTTTTCTTAACACATTTACATCTGTTACAATATATATAATGAATTCTGAAAGGAAGAATTGCAAATGAAAAGCGTTGCACTAGTCACAGAATATAATCCTTTCCACAATGGTCACTTATACCATGCACAGAAATCAAAGTCAATTACTGAAGCTGAAGTTTCTGTCGCAATTATGAGTGGAAACTTTGTAATGAGAGGCCAACCAGCAATTTATAATAAATTTACGCGAACACAAATGGCGTTAACCGCTGTCGACTTAGTTATTGAATTACCTGCCTACTCTGCAATTTCTGCAGGACAATATTTTGCAGAGACTGCAGTTCAAGTCGCAGATTATTTAAATGTTAATCATTTATCATTCGGAAGTGAATCTGGTGATATAAATGCATTTTTATCACTTGCACAAGAAATGAATAAAGTAGAAGATTCACCACAATTTTCAGAGAAATCTAAAGAAGGTAAAAGCTATCCACGAATCATTAGTGAACTTATCTCTGACCATTCATTACTTTCATCACCTAATAACACTTTAGGGATATCATATGTGCGTGCGATTCAAAAATGGGCACCAACCATCCAACCCTGGACGATAACTCGAGAACAAAGCGCTCATCATGATGATTTGATTTCAAACTTTGCTTTTGCAAGTGGTACTTCGATTCGTAAATCAATTCAAACAGGTGATGACCAATGGAAAAAAGTTGTTCCTGAATCGGCTCAAACTCTTTATGAAGCGCCCCAAGTTTCAATTGAAGATACCTTCACTTATATCAAATACGCAATTTTAAGCCAAGATGTGCAAACTTTAGAACAAATCCACTTAATGAGTGAAGGGTTAGAACATCGTTTAGTGCATTTAATCAATGAAGCTACTTCTTTTGAACATTTAATGAAATTAATTAAGTCAAAGCGTTATACATATACGCATATCCAACGTTTACTTATGAACATTTTACTGAATTTCAAACAACAAGATAAACCTTCAACAATTGAAGCAGTTAGAGTATTGGGCATGACACAAAAAGGACAACAGTATTTAAAATATTTAAAGAACACTTTTCCAGAGCGTAATTATATAACACAAGTCAACAAACAAAACGCGCATTATTTTACGAACGAAATACACGCCACTCAAATTTATAATTTTCTTTCTAATAATACCGCTACCGACTTCAATACACCTGTCATACGTGTTTAAAAAGTGTAATAATCATAAATTAAAAATGGCTGACCGCATGCCTAAAAGTATGAAGTCAGCCATTTTTAATTATCCAGTTGCCTACTTGAATAGCTACAGTTCAGCGATTTCATACAAAGTCTAGAGCCATTTTCCAATTTGTTATGTAGCATTTGGTTCTTATAGTTATTTTCTAAATTTTTTATTCAATGCTTTTTCCACATGTACTGGAACAAAATCTGAAACATTCGCCTTATATGCAGCAACTTCTTTAACAACACTTGAACTAATAAACGAGTAATTTGTACTAGTCATCATATACATTGTTTCTACATCACTATTTAGCTTTTTATTCATTGAAGTCAGTCTCAATTCATATTCAAAGTCACTTACAGCTCTCAAACCTCTGATTATTGTCTGCGCACCAATATCGTCACAAAAATCAACAAGTAAACCATTAAAATGATGTACTGTAACGTTATCCAAATGTTTCACTGATTCTTTAATCAATTCTATGCGTTCTTCAATTGAAAATGTTCCTGCTTTACTACTGTTTTTCAAGACACAAATGTGAAGCTCATCAAAGCGATCAGCACTTCTATCTATAATATCTATATGCCCATAGGTAATTGGATCAAAACTTCCGGGAATAACTGCTTTAGTTGTAGACATTTTAATCTCCTTTTTCTAATAACAAAGTGTCTGTCAGTCCATAATGATAACGCTTTATCACATGGAAAGGATCAGTATTAATTTTTTCGTGATGATTGAACTCACAAACGATAATACCACTTTCTTTTAATAAATTAAACTTTGCGATTTCTTTCAACGCTTCATCTATTAGTCCTTTTTCATATGGGGGGTCCAAAAAGATTACATCAAATTGAATATCTCGTTTCGAAAGTGCTTTCAACGCACGGTCTGCATTGTTTTTATATACTTCAGTTTGCGATTCTATATTCAAACTCTTTAAATTTGCTTTAATCACTTTAACGGCTTTAAAATTTTGATCTACAAAAATCATTTTATCAATACCACGAGACAAAGCTTCGATACCTAAAGACCCGCTACCTGCATATAAATCTAAGCCTATTCCTGAAACTTCATGAAGACTATTAAAAATGCCCTCTTTCACTTTATCCATTGTAGGTCTGGTATTGCGCCCTTCTATGCTCTCTAGCGCTTTACTTTTATGTATTCCTGAAATCACTCTCATATTATTAACACTTCCATTCTTAAATCAAATTTTATATAATGCATACTGCATGATAAGGAGGATACAATAATGAAACAATCATTTATAAAATTAGGCGAAGGCCTCACAGACTTATTCGAATTTAACACTTTAATAGAATATAATTTCAAACGTATCGACCATATTGTTTATTTCCACGCTGCTACTTTCGAGAAAAAAACTTCTTCAGTAGCAATCGTTATGCATCCTACAAGTGAAAATCACTTCCAAGCTATGTATATCATGGTTAATGCTTTAAATTATCCCTATCCTAATTCCAATAAAAAGTTTGAAATGATCAATGAGCAAGCAAGACTATATAATATAGATATCAAAGAGGTAGATGTACAACCTAGTGAAACCTTCCACGACATCGATTTATATTTTAACTACTTAATCAGTGTTTTAAGACTACAGAGATGGATTCCACCATTGCAATAATTGAATAAAATAAGCCACTGTAGACAATCACTGTACTATTGTGGCTTTTTAACTCATTCATATTAACTCTTTAGCTACATTTCTTTTAATCAGATACAAAAAATCAAGATATTTCATGCTGTTCTTTTTCATAAACCTTTTTCAAATATTTATAAGGTGAGCCTTCAATATCCTTTACATATTTGAGCTTCATTAATTTTTCAACAATTTGATCCGCTTCTTCTTCATTTATATACATTACAACATAGCGTTGTTGTCTATTTACACTTACAATATGGCCAAACTTTCTTACTTGTCTTTCGTGTTTCATATGTTTTAAATAAATTATCAAACTTGTTCTAGCTATAGTGTTCATATTTTTCACTCCAATTATTAGCCTTTATATAATATCATGTCTTTTTATTTTTAGAAATAACAATTATTTTGATGTATCACAAACATTTGCTATATTACTTTATATACTCAAAACTGAGGAGGATTGCTCGTGACAAAAATCAATAAATTAATTAAGGGCGGATTTTTAAGTACACTTGGTTTAGTCGGCAGTGTATTTTTACTTACTAAATATAAAGCTAAACCGAATAATCAAAGTATACCATCTTTCTTTTCTAAACCTGCACCATATATATTTGCCCATCGTGGTGGCATGGCTGTAAGACCAGAGCAAACTAAACTTGCTTTTGATAATGCAGCAGCACACGGGATTGATGGATTTGAAACAGATGTAAGACTTACAAAAGATCGAAAACTCATCGTTTTCCATGATGTAGACGTGGATCGTACGACTAACGGGTCAGGTAAAGTATCCGAACATACTTTAGCAGAGATAAAACAGTTAGATTCAGGATATCATTTTGTAGATATAAACGGTCATAAACCTTATAGAGGCCACAAAGATGCTTATATTTTATCTTTTGATGAATTACTTAAATTATATCCAAATCAATTGATTAATGTTGATTTAAAAGATGACCCTGAAAGTGAACATGGCCATCTTGTACCAGAAATTATATTTGAGGATATTGTTGCTAATAATGCTCAAGATCGCGTATTAGTAACAAGTTTCCATAGTAAACAAATTGAACGTTTTAATATAATAAGTAATGGTACAGTAGCCATTGGCGCAGGTCAAAGTGAAGTTGCAGAAGGTTTCTTAAAGTTCTATTTAGGACTAGGCAATAGCTTTCAACCACGTGCGCACACTTTCCAAATGCCTGTTTCATTCAAAGGTATTAAACTAACTTCACCAAGATTCATTCAATGGCTAAACACACGTGATATCATTCCAGGTTATTATGGTGTGAATAATCTCGACTTAATGAATGATTTGATTTTTAATGGTGCGCATACCCTTGTTACTGATAGACCCGATTTAGCAGAACGCTTTAAACATACTTATCACTAGCAACGCATGCTTCACAATAAAGCTGGGAAACCTCAATGAGGCGTCCCAGCTTTTTCAATATTTCTTATTGATAACTCTTAAAATTCAGCTTAAAGAGAACAGTTACATGATCCACCTGTAGCACAACCACTTGCATCTTTTTGGAAAAATGGATTGCCTGTTTCAATTTTTACATTTTCAGAAACAGCGTATGCAATTTTAACAATCACTTCATCTATTAAATCCTGTAGTAAAACTTCTTTTTGTTTAAAATCCATTACAACTGGCAACATTTCATACGCACGTTTACGTTTACGTGTGTCCAACATCACTGTTTGGTAATCAGGGTGGTATTTACCAAAACGCATAATTTCATCATATTTATCTTTTGATTTCAAAAATGCTTGGTATAGTAAGTGTGCCTCATCATTATCCGTTAATTGTTGTTCAGCCTCTTTATATTCTTTATATAATCTTGATTCAAGTATTTTATCACTAAGTGCTTCAATTTCATCAAGCACTGTTAATGTTTCTTCAGTAATCATCGTTACAAATCTCCTTTCTATTTATCTTCAACAAAAATAATTGTGTAGTAACCATTCGTTACTTCGCCACCCATTTCATTATATTTAGAGTTTAACATCCTAGATCTATGAATATCTGAGTTGAGCCAACTATGTATTAAAGTTGGAACTTCGTTAAAATCATAGCCTACATTTTGACTAGCAGATACAAATGGCACTTCTTGCTCATTTAACTGTTGTTTTAAAGCATCTTCAGTAAATTCAACACTATCAGTACCAATTGCTTCATACAAGTTAAATGAGGCAATATGCGTCAATTGATTATTAACCTTCAATGGCTCAGCATCCTTTAACTTTCTCATTTCATTTGTAATTTCATAAAGTGTAGTCAGCTGATTTGAGTTTTGCTCATAAGTAATATTACTATATTTACTTTTAACTTCTTTATCTTCTTTGGTAGATAACATTTGATACGGTTTAAATGCTGCCAAAGCTTCACTATCTAAATATCTAACCGCGACTACCTCATTAGATTGCTGATCTATGTAGACTTGAGCATAGATATCTTTGAATTTAATTAATGCTTGTGTTTTCATATCTGAATCAGATAATTCTAATTGATATTGCTTACCATTTACAGAAATCATTGGTTCTGGATTGATACTATATTTTTCAAAAACGTTTGACGCATCATCCTGTATCTTTATTGGATTTACATTAGCATCTTTACCTGTCGCATAAACAGACTTAACAATCCCTTTTTTAGTAGTAATCAAATAATATTTATCTTTTTGCTTAAATACATAATTTTTAAAATTATTTTTATATGGATAAACTCGATCAGCTTGACCATATTTATCAGTTAATTCATCTAAGCTTTGACCAACCCACGTACTTACGCCCTTTTCAGGTTTAGGGTTTTCAGCGTTTGTCTCAGTTTTTTGAGCATCCTTATTTTGAGTCGTTTTTGTTGAATCTTTATTAGGATTTTCGAGTACGTCAAACTTTAAACGCGGTGAGTAAAATAGATAAATTAAAAAACAAATTAATAATAATACACCAACAATTTTAATTATTAGTTTTTTCATCGCTCACCCACCTATATATTACTTTCATTTATTGTACATGTTTCATTATGTCACAAGCAAGGTATGACGTTGTAAATTCTTTGTTAAGATTAGCACAGGTCATTTAAAATACACATTTTTACGATTCAGCGATACAAGTGATACATCACCCTTTTTTGGGTATAGTGATAATTGAGAGGTGAAAGTCATGACAACAATTCGTATTCACGGTGCAAAACAAAATAATTTGAAAAATGTTTCTGTCGATATACCCAAGCATCAAATAACGGTTTTTACTGGTCGCTCAGGTTCAGGAAAATCTTCACTAGTATTTAATACCATTGCTGCCGAGTCAGAACGTCTTTTAAATGAAACATATTCTACATATATACAACATCAATTAACTCAATATTCAAAACCAAAAGTAGATTTGATTGAACACCTACCAGTTGCTATGATTATCAACCAAAAACGATTGGGTGGTAATTCGCGCTCTACAGTAGGTACAATATCTGATATATATGCTTCAGTGAGATTATTATGGTCTCGAATCGGAGAACCTTTTGTGGGTTACTCTGACATATTCTCATTTAACAATCCTAAAGGGATGTGCGATACATGCTCAGGTCTAGGCTATGTGGAAGATATAGACTTAAATGAGCTGTTAGATTTCAATAAATCATTAAATGAAGATGCGATACGATTCCCCTCTTTTAGACCAGATAGTTGGAGAGGAAAGCGTTATTTGTATACAGGGTTATTTGATAATGATAAAAAATTAAAAGATTATACACAAGAAGAACTTAATACATTGCTATATACAAAGCCTACTAAACTGAAAAACCCACCTGATAATTGGCCTAAAACAGCCAAATTCGAAGGTTTAATTCATCGGTTTAGACGTTCTTTTTTACTCAATGATAATTTTGAAAAAAATAAATTTAGAGATGCCATAGATCGTGTCGTAACTTCAAAAGAATGTCCGAAATGTCATGGAAAAAGATTACATCCAGATATTTTAAAATGTAAAATTAATGGTTTTGACATCTCAGATTTCACTCAATTATCCATTGATGATGCATTAGATTTCATTAAAAACATTCACTCAGATAAAGCCCGCGTCATCATTGAACCACTACAAAAACAGCTACAATCTTTAAGTTATATCGGGCTTAATTACCTAACTTTATCTAGAGAAACTACCACGCTTTCTGGTGGTGAATCACAACGTATTAAATTAATAAGACACCTTAATAGCCCTCTAAGCGATTTAGTTTACATTATAGATGAGCCTAGTGTTGGTTTGCATCCTGATGACATACAACGTATAAATGAAATCATACAATCTTTAAAAGACAAAGGAAATACTGTGTTGGTCGTTGAACATGACCCTGATGTTATACGAATTGCTGATCACGTTGTAGATTTAGGTCCACTTGCTGGAAAAAACGGTGGAGAAATTACATTTACCGGGTCTTACAATACTTTATTAAAATCAACTACGAGTACAGGCGTTGCTTTACGAAGAATGCATAATCTTAAATCACAACCTAGAGAAATCCAAGATTATATTAAACTTTCTAATATTTCTCGTAATAATTTAAAAAATGTTTCAACTAAAATACCTAAACAAGCTATGACTGTAGTGACTGGTGTCGCAGGTTCCGGCAAAAGTTCTTTAATTCATGAAGGATTAGGTCAGTTACAAGACACTATTTTTATTGATCAAAAACCTGTACATGCATCAAGTCGTTCTAACTTACTCACTTATTTAAATATATTTGATGAAGTACGAAGCTATTTCAGTGAAGAAACTGGATTAAAAAAATCTATGTTTAGTTATAATTCAGAAGGCGCCTGTCCAGAGTGTCATGGTAAAGGAATTTTAAAAACTGAGCTTGCATTTATGCCAGATTTTACTCAAACATGTGATGTTTGTGACGGCTTAAGATATAAACCAGAAGTTCTTGATGCAAAAATAGCTGGTTATTCAATCGCAGATATTCTTGCGCTAACTGTAGATGAAGCAATCGAATTCTTCCATTCAAAACACAATATTTCAACACCTTTAAATGCTTTAAAATCTACGGGACTTAATTATATGACATTAGGTCAAACATTAAATACATTATCAGGCGGCGAAATTCAACGTGTGAAACTAAGTAAATATTTAACACGTACTGTAAATCACCAAACTTTTGTCTTCGATGAACCTACAACAGGATTGCATGAAGATGACATACCTATCTTATTAGACTGTTTTAATCAACTTATTGATGACAGCAACACAGTAGTAGTAATAGAACATAACTTAACCATGATGACTCATGCAGACTGGATCATTGATATAGGCCCTTATGCTGGTGGACAAGGTGGTCAATTGCTATATGAAGGAAAAACAAAAGGGTTATTAGACATTAAAGCTTCTGTAACTGCAAAACATTTACTAAGATATTTAGGTAACTAGATTGAACCTTCGGTATTGTTGTTTATTAACGATATCGCTGTAATTAAAAAATGGTAAGCAATCAAAATTTGATTGCTTACCATTTTTATTATATGCCGATAATCTTTCCGTAAAATGACTAACAGTAAGTCAAAAATATTAGTTACAATCCAAATGTTGCTTTAATTAGCGATGTAGTCTCTCCGCCAGGATAAATTACATAGAGTAAAGCATAAACTGCTACACCAGTAATTGCAGTAAAGAACCATATAATCGATGCAATCGGGCCGACAAATCTATGCACTTTAAATTTCTCTTTAAAGGCCGTGATGATTTGTGATACACCTAAAATTGCACCAATTGTTGCTAAATTGATATGGAATACTAAGAATATTGTGTAATAAATTTTCACTGAATCTGGACCGCCGAAAGCAGTATTACCAACGAAAATCGTTCTTGAAGCATAAATGATAAAGAATGCGAGTGCAAAAAACGCTGCGCTTAGCATTACTTTTTTATGACTTTCAATTTCTCTCTTCCAAATTTTGCGCCAACCTATTGCAACTAAGATCGCACTAATAATAATAAAACTTGTACTTAAAGTAGGTAAAATTGGTAAATTCATATAATACATCCTCATTATTAATTATTAGAACATTTGAATTAATGACACGACGACAACGAGCACAAAGAATACTACTAAATAATTCAATGAATAAATAAACATTTTTGTTGCCCATTTCGTTTCATCTAAATCTTTCTTAAAGCTTGTTAACCACATGTACACCCAACCTAAATTCAACAATGTTGCGATTACAATAAACGTTGTGCCTAAAGTGCTAAGTAAAAATGGTAGTGGTAATAAGAAAACAAGCCATATTAACATGCTTACTCTCGTACGACTAAACCCTTTAACGGATGGTAGCATTGGAATATTTGCTAATGAATATTCATCTTTACGCTTAATTGCTAACGCATAAAAATGAACCGGTTGCCAACAGAATACTACTAAGAATAGTGCTACTGCTACCAAACTGATGTTTCCTTCTATTGCAGTCCAACCAATTAATGGTGGCACTGCACCTGGAAAACTACCAATTACTGTATTCCAAACCGTATGACGTTTAGACCAAATAGAATAAAACGAAACATACCCAACGATTCCTATCAAGCCAATTACTCCCGAAGGTATGTTTAACGCAAATAGAAATGCCTCCCCTATAAGCATCATTCCAAAACTGAGAATCAATAGATTTCTGTCTGAGATTCTCTCATTAACTGTTGGTCTCTGTTGTTTACTTGGCATGATACTGTCAATATCTTGATCATAGTAATTATTTAAAGCACATGCGCCCCCCATAATTAACGTAGAGCCCACCAACATCATTAAGATTTGTGGTATTGACGAGAGGAAGGAATGATTCGCCAACACAATTGCAAGCCATGAACCAGCAAATGCAGGCAGTAAGTTTCCTTGTACAAGTCCTGTTTTGATGATTTGCTGTAACTCTTTAAAAGTTACACGACTAGAATTATGTGACAAAGTTTGTTCTTTGTTCATAATTTCCCTCCTATTTTTTTCATATAATACAATGATATATTAAATTTGTGTTATTGACTACATTTATGTAAAGTTATTTGTGACACTTTAGCGACTTTCACAAATAGTCATTTTTGTGACACAATTTAATCTATATTTCTTGTTATAATGTTAGTTAAGATTTATTTAAATTTTATAAGTATGTTTTTTCGAGATTAATAATTACAATAATTACAACAAATAATGGTACATCTGAATGTAATTTAATGTCTCAAGAATTTTACATATAAGTGGGGGGTTAATTCTTGTTTAGCAAAAAAAACCTAAAATGGTTATCTGTTTTAGCAACACTCATTATGGCTTTTGTTCAATTGGGTGGTGCCTTAGTTACCAAGACTGGTTCAGCAGATGGATGTGGCTCTGACTGGCCATTATGTCATGGTGCATTTTTACCTCAAAATTTACCAATTCAAACGTTGATTGAATTAAGTCACCGTGCAGTTTCAGGCATATCCATGCTTGTTGTCTTATGGTTAGCGATAGTTGCTTGGAAACATATTGGTTATATTAAAGAAGTAAAACCGTTAAGTATTATAAGTGTTGGATTCTTAGTCATCCAAGCGCTTGTTGGTGCAGCAGCAGTAATGTGGCAACAAAATTCTTATACGTTAGCTTTACACTTTGGTATTTCATTGATTTCATTTTCATCAGTGTTTGTCTTAACTTTAATTATTTTTGAAATTGATCAAAAATATGAAGCTGATGAACTATTTATCAGAAAACCATTAAGAATTTATACATGGATTATGGCAATTGTTGTATATTTAACTATATACACGGGAGCACTAGTAAGACACAAAGAAGCCAGCTTAGCATATGGTAAATGGCCACTGCCATTTGACGATATCATACCGCATAATGTACAAGACTGGGTAAACTTTACGCATAGAGGTATGGCTTTAATTGCTTTCATTTGGATATTACTAACATTTATCCATGCAGTAAAAAATTATAGCCATAATCGTACAATACGTTTTGGTTATACATCTGCCTTTGTCTTAGTAGTTTTACAAGTTATTACAGGTGCTTTATCTATGATGACAAATGTTAATCTATTCATTGCTTTGTTACATGCGCTATTTATCACTATATTGTTTGGCTTAATAGCTTACTTTATAGTACTAATGCTTCGAACAATTCGAAGTGGCGGATAACTTAGATTTTATTGGTTCATAAACAGTATAAGTACGTAGATAAACCAAATGCTAAAAAAGCATTTGGTTTTTTTATTGATAATATTCATTAAAGCTACTTTTCAGCATTAAAATCAATATATACTAAAGATATTTTTCATTAAGTGGGTTATATATTCATTGTTATTTGTTGCATTTATAATAATTCAACTAATTAATTATTGATTATTTAAAAATGACAATGCTTTGAGCGGACTCCTGACTTGTTGAGGAAGCACTAGTTGAAGACTACAGACTGAGAGTGTCCCGCGGAAAGTGTACAACACAAAAAATTCAGAGACTTTGTCGACTTTTAGAACTACCCATTTCTATTAAAGTTTTTGACATATAAAACAGCCGTCAAATTCCCATTTAAGAAATCTGACGGCTGTTTGATTGTAGAATAAAAAATTTAATCTACTGGCTCTTTCTCAATTTCAATTAATAAGTCACCTGTTTGGATTGCTTCTCCACTTTGAACTGTAACCTTCTTAACCACACCATCAAATGGTGATTGGATTGTAGTTTCCATTTTCATTGCTTCTGTAATTAATAAAGCTTGACCACTCGTAACAGATTCACCTTCTGAAATTTTGACTTCAGTAACTGAACCTGGCATTTGAGCGCCGATATGATTTGGATTTAATTTATCTGCTTTAGGTTTCACACTTTCACTTGCCTTGACGTTTTCATCTTGAATGAAGATACGACGTGCTTGACCATTCATATCATAGAAAATTGTGCGAATACCTTTTTCATCAGGTTCTGTAATTGTCTTAAGTGTAATAATGAGTCTCTTACCTGTATCAATTTCGATTTCTACAGTCTCGTTAGATCTCATACCGAAAAAGAATGTTGGCGTATCTAATAATGATACATTACCAAATTGTTCTCGCGTTGAGATAAACTGTTCATAAACTTTAGGATATAACACATAACTGATTATATCTTGTTCTGTAACTTCTCTTTCTTGTTTCTCTTCTAATTCTTTTCTTACAGCTTCAAAATCTACAGGTTCTAAATATTCACCTGGTCTATCTGTTAAAGCTGTTTGACCTTTTAGGATGACTTTTTGCAATTGTTTATTAAATCCACTTACTGGTTGGCCAATTTCCCCTTTAAAGAATGATACAACAGATTCCGGGAAGTCTAATTTATAGCCATCATCAATGATAGTTTGCTCATCTAAATCATTTTGCACCATGTATAAAGCCATATCACCTACCACTTTAGAAGAAGGTGTTACTTTTACAATATCGCCAAATAAGAAATTAACACGTTTGTACATTTCTTTCACTTCATTAAATCTATTGCCTAGACCTAAACTTTTAGCTTGTTGACTTAAGTTTGAATATTGTCCACCTGGCATTTCGTGTTGGTAAATTTCAGTATTAGGTGATTTAATATCACTTTCAAAATCACTGTAATACTGACGCACTGTACCCCAATAATGAGATAATTCTTCCATACCATCAATATCCGCACGTACATTTCTACCAAAACCGTTTAATGCATAGTATAACGAATTAGAACTTGGTTGACTTGTTAGGCCACTCATTGACGCTACAGCAGTATCAATGACATCTACACCAGCATCTATCGCTTGTTTGTATACAAGTATGCCATTACCACTTGTATCATGCGTATGCAGATGGATAGGTAAATCTACTGCAGCTTTTAATTCTCCAATTAACTCATTCGCAGCTTTAGGTTTCAATAAGCCCGCCATATCTTTAATCGCTAAAATATGGAAGCCTTCTCTTTCAAGTTCTTTCGCCATATTTACATAATATTCTATTGTGTACAGGTCAGAACGATTCGGATTCAAAATATCACCTGTATAACAAATTGCGCCTTCTGAAATTTTACCTGCTTCTTGTACTGCTTCGTTTGCTACTTTCATTTGATCTACCCAGTTTAATGAATCAAATATACGGAATACATCAATTCCAGCATCTGCACTCTCTTTGACAAACTTTTTAATTACGTTGTCAGGGTAATTTTTATAACCGACTGCATTAGAAGCACGTAGTAACATTTGGAATAGTACATTTGGAACAGCTTTTCTTAATCTTTCTAATCTTTCCCACGGGTTTTCTTTTAAGAAGTTAAATGCGACATCAAATGTTGCACCACCCCACATTTCTAATGAAAAACTATCTTTCATTACATCTGCAGTTTTAGAAGCGATGTTCATCATATCTTTCGTACGTACACGAGTAGCAAGTAATGATTGATGTGCGTCTCTAAATGTTGTGTCTGTTATTAATACATCTTCTTGTTGTTTTAACCAATCTGCAACTGCTTTAGGGCCTTGTGCGTCTAAAAGTTGCTTAGTACCTTCTAATTGTTCAACCTCTTTTTTAGCAATCTTTGGAATTGGAGATGCTTCATAAATTGGTTTTGGTCGTTTTTCAACATTCGGGAAACCGTTAATTGAAACATTACCTATATATTCTAGTGTTTTTGTACCACGATCAAGTGTTGGTGCTATATCAAAAAGCTCTGGCGTTTTCTCGATGAATTTTGTTGTATAATCGCCGGTTTTAAATTGTTCATGTCTCATCACATTAATCAAGAATGGCACATTGGTTTTAACACCACGTATTCTCATTTCTTGTAACGAACGATCCATTTTTTCATTTGCTTGTTTAAATGACATCGCATGAGTAGATAGTTTCACAAGTAATGAATCATAATAAGGTGAAATTTCTGCACCTTGGAAACCATCACCAGCATCTAATCTAACACCAAAGCCACCACTTGAACGATAAGCTATGATTCTACCCGAATCAGGCATGAAATCATTTGTAGGATCTTCAGTAGTAATACGACATTGTATAGCGTACCCTAACGTTCGAATATCTTCTTGTTTTGGCATATTTATTTCATCATCAAATAATACTTCACCGTCTGCTACAAGTATTTGTGTTTTTACAATATCCACGCCTGTTATCATTTCAGTAATTGTATGTTCAACTTGTACACGTGGGTTCACTTCTATGAAATAGAAATCATCTCCTGATACTAAAAATTCTACAGTACCAGCGTTAACGTATTTTATATTTTCCATGAGTTGGATTGCAGCATCAGAAATACGTTCTCTTAAATCATCAGACAAAGCAACAGAAGGTGCTACTTCTACTACCTTTTGATGACGTCGTTGCACTGAGCAATCACGTTCATATAAGTGAACGATATTCCCATGTTCATCACCGATAATTTGAACTTCTATATGTTTTGGATTATCGATATATTTTTCAATATATACTTCACTATTACCAAATGATTTTTCAGCTTCAGACTTAGCACGGTGGAATGCGTCCTCTAATTCATCTTCTGCATAGACGATACGCATGCCTTTACCACCGCCACCGCTTGTAGCTTTAATCATAAGTGGATAGCCCGCTTCATTTGCAAAAGCTATAGCATCTTCTTGATTATCAATTGGTCCATCAGTACCTGGGATAACTCTTAAATCTGCTTTAATTGCTGTTGATCTTGCTTTAACTTTGTCCCCAAACATATCTAAATGCTCTACACGTGGCCCAATAAATTTGATGCCTTCTTCCTGACATCTACGTGCAAATGTTTCATTTTCACTTAAAAAACCATAACCAGGATGAATTGCATCTACATCGGCACGTTTCGCCACTTCTAAAATGCGTTCAATATCTAAATATGATTCTGCAGGACCTAAATCTTCGCCTACTAAGTATGATTCATCCGCTTTATATCTATGTAAAGACCCTTTATCTTCATTTGAATAAATCGCAACTGTTTGTACATTTAACTCAGTTGCTGCTCTAAAAATCCTTATTGCTATTTCTCCACGATTGGCTACCATAAGTTTATTTATTTTTTTCACAACATGGTCCCCCTTAAAATTTGAATTTTCTAAAAAGTTTGATATAGAAACCATTATAGCAAAATGCGAACAATGTATACAAATAAAAGTTTATTCGTTTATTCTAGAAACACTTCTTAAACTGTTGAATTATGATCACTGATTGATAAAATTTTATCTATATGTGATAGTCTCTAAACACTGTAGTATACTCGCATTTCTATGGAATTATATCATAGCTTAAGTATAATAAAAAGTTATTAAAATTGATAACTTTTTATTATCATTAACTTTAAAAACACTAAGTTTTTCAAAATTAAGATGTCTGATTATAAAAATAAGCAAACGTTTTCAACATTTTACTGTTGTAACGTTTGCTTTTACAAATTACATATTTATATCATAACTACCATAATTAAGTAACTTATGATCTTCTAGAAATTCCTACATTATTGTTAATTTTATTTGCTTTTTTCTTTCTTAATTCTTCGATTTTAATTTGTTTCGCTGTAATTAGCAATAGACCCATGGCGATACTTAAACTTATCATTGAAGAACCACCAAAGCTTATGAATGGTAATGGTACACCTGTTAATGGTATTGTACCTGAAATGCCACCTAAGTTAACAAACGTTTGACTACCGATATAGCTTGCAATACCTACACAGACCAACTTGTAAAAGTAAGAATTGGTTTTATTTGCAAGTTCAAATGCTCTGTAAACTATAAAGAATAGTAAGCCTATAACCACGACGCAGCCTACCAAGCCTAACTCTTCAGCAATAATCGAAAATATAAAATCAGTATGTGGCTCTGGTAAGTATCCTAATTTCATAATACTATTACCTAACCCTCGTCCAAACAATCCGCCATTTCCGATTGCAATCAAGGAGTTAGAAATATGATACCCAGTACCTTCTTCATTACTAAATGGATTAGTTAATGTACTAAAACGCGCAGTCAAGTAATCTGGAACTAATCCTAACAGTAGGAACAACCCACCTATAATAACTACACCGAATAAAATCATCAAACCATATTTAAGTGATTTTTGAACACCAATGCCTGCATAAAATATGATTGAAAAGAAGATTATTAAGATTAATAATGTTTGACCTACATCTCTTTGTAAAAGCACAAGTGCTATACAAAATGAAGCCAAAATAATTGGTGATGTTAATAGTTTAGGATTTTTAAAAACTTTTGGTCGTTTCTTTTCTATCATATAAGGTATATATACAATTATTGCAATTTTCAATAGTTCCGAAGCTTGTAGATTCATAAACCCTAAATTGAGCCAACTTTTCGAACCATTAATATTACTTCCTACAAGTAAAGTGGCTACAAGTAAAGCAACCATTATCATCATCATCCATTTCTGAAATCTGATGGATTCAAGGAATTTGACATTCATAAAGAAGGCCATGAAAAAGACAAGAATTAAACTCATGATTACATACATTAATTGTCTTGTATAAAAGTAAGTCCCAGTCACTGGAACGCCACCTGTCAATGAACCTTTTGTAGCTGCAACCATACTTGCACTATATACCATTACTAAGCCTATAAGACATAATAAAATATATGTAATTACTAACGGATAATCAATATATTTGGCATTTCTACCAATATATCGAAAAAATTGTTTTATGTTATTCATTTGACATATCATCCAATTCTAATTATTAATATCATTTATCATTACTAGCTCAAATTCGTAACATTAAAACGATATTTATTGTTGTAAATCGTCTTAAGATATTGGGTCTATTTCATAAAAAATAAATTACACTTTTAACATTATATCAAACATCACTATGATATTTCGAACAAATATAACACTAAATACCATTATTTTAACCATTAATTTCGTCATTTGTCTATTTTGAGCAAAAGAAAATGGCTGCGATGCAATCAACAATATATTGATGTCCCAGCCACTCTGAAATATGTTATGTAGTTTTGAAGATACTACTTATTCAAGTTGTGTGTATTTTCAAAGCTGGTTAAAATCTTTCCAGCCAAAAAATCTATTTATTTAACCATATTAAACATTAGTAAATGCGTCATGCAATTTAGAAAGTTCTTTTTCTAATCGTAGCATTAAATCTTTGCCCACTTCTATATCGACTAAACCAAGTTGAACAGCAAAATCTACTTCTTTTTGCAATCCAAACATTTGTGTATCGAGTACTTCTTCATATAACGGGCATTGAGGTAACGTCAGATTATCCATTTGTACTTTTATAAGTTGGAGAATCCTATCAGCATCTTTATTCAACTGGTCATATGCCGCATTGTTCATTTTTTGATTTTTTACCAAGACATACTCCCCCTATCAATTGTAACTTTATATGTAGAAGTGTATCTTACTGATTCATAAAAAGCAAGTGAATTCCTTAATATACTAAACCGTGTTATTTGTGATAATATTGATATTAAAGAAATCTTTATCTCAAATATATTTTTTACAGAATCGTCAGACTACTGACATCCGTTGTGAAAACGTTTTATTTCAACGCAGTTTTTAATGTACAATGAGTATAGAAGTATTCACTAACAAGTGAGAAACATTCACAAAAAGTTCATTTTTACATATTTTTGTTATAAAGATAGATAAGATATACAAATAGGAGTGGGACTATGATTCAAATTAAGGGCGCAGTTAAATTTCCAATATCATTAGATAGTACAACTTGGATTTTTGATGATAGAAAAGTACAAATTGAAGATTTAGAAAAAGGTGTATTCGACGGTACAAAACCAATCAATTTTGACGATAACCGTGAATGGAATCGTGCAATTTTGGAAGGTCAAACTAATCCACCAACATTAAATTCTGAAATTAAATATAAAAGACGTGCAGTATTGGAACAATCATTTGTTATCAATATGACACCTTTTTTCAAGAATGCTGAACCACATGATTCTGCAAAGATCATCCGTTTATATAATGAGAATGATGCCATTGAGGTTCCGATTGATTTATTACCTTACCTCTTTTTCCAATTCGCTAAAGATGGTAAAAGATTATATGATGACTATAGTGTAGATAGCTTTGTTTACATTCCAAATGAAGGTTATTCTTACCAATTTGCATACGTTACTCATATTGAGGTGATCTAAGTATGAAAAAAGTTCAATGTATTATTTGTGATACAGAAGTATTTATCGATCAAAATACATTAGAAGCGAAAAGACTTAGAAATGATCCGATGCACACATTTATGTGTGATGAGTGTAAAAGTAGACTTGATACACCTAAACAGCGCAATCAAGTAACAACTTACAATCATCTCTAACACAAAATTTTATTACACAATAATTTAATAAACAAACTTTATAATTATAATAGCTAATTGTTCAATAATTATGAGCCGTAACTAAAATGCAGCTCAAATTGTTAAATGCTTAGCTATTTTTATATGTTATAAATCATCAAGTACATATAATATTAATAGCAATATACTTTTAATTTTATTAACCACATTATTTTAAATGACAATTTTAAAAGAAAAGAACCAAACTAGATAATATTAACTAGTTTGGTTCTCATATCAAATCTTTTTTAATTACTCATCTTCTTGCATCAATTGTTTGATACGTTTAGATTCTTTTTCACGCGCTGATTTTTCTAGAACTGTTTTTCTAATACGAATATTTTCTGGTGTAACTTCTACAAGTTCATCGTCATTGATAAATTGTAATGCTTCTTCTAATGTTAAAATTCTTGGGCGTTTCATACTTACAGTTTGGTCTTTATTAGCAGAACGTACGTTTGTTTGGTTCTTTTCTTTCGTAACATTAACTGTTAAGTCATTATCACGGTTATGTTCACCAACAACCATACCTTCATATACTTCAGTACCAGGTTCCATGAAGTTTGTACCACGGTCTTCTAAGCCCATAATTGCATAAGCACTAGCTTTACCTTGATCAAGAGATACAAGTGCACCATTTCTTCTGCCACCGATACGACCTTTAACACGTGGTCTAAATTCATCAAATGTATGGTTAATGATACCGTAACCACGAGTTTGAGACATAAATTCTGTAGTATAACCAATTAAACCACGAGCAGGAACCATAAAGATAATACGAGTTAAGCCATTATCTGTTGTAACCATATCAAGCATTTCACCTTTACGTTGGCCTAATGACTCGATTACAGGACCTGTATATTCTTGTGGTACTTCACATTGTACACGTTCAAACGGTTCACATTTCACACCATCAATCTCTTTTAAAATAACTTGAGGTTTAGACACTTGTAATTCAAAGCCTTCACGTCTCATGTTTTCTATTAAGATTGATAAATGTAATTCTCCACGACCTGCAACAATCCATTTATCTGGTGACTCAGTTGGTGTAACTTTTAATGAAACGTCTGTTTCTAATTGTTGATCAAGACGTTCTTGAATTTGACGAGATGTTACATAATCGCCTTCACGACCTGCAAATGGTGAATTGTTAACTCTAAATGTCATTTCAAGTGTTGGTTCATCAATTCTTAATACAGGTAACGCATCTTGGTGATCACTTGGCGTTACTGTTTCACCAACATTAATATCTTCCATGCCCGATACGGCAATTAAATCACCAGCATATGCTTCGTTAACTTCTTCACGTTTTAATCCGAAGAAACCAAAGATTTTTGTTACACGGAAGTTTTTAACAGTACCATCTAATTTAATTAAAGATACACTATCTCCTACACGCATTGTTCCTCGGAACACACGTCCTACACCAATACGTCCTAAATAGTCACTATAGTCTAATAGTGCAATTTGGAATTGTAGCGGCTCTTCTCTATTATCAACTGGTGCTGGTACATAATCGATAATTGTTTCGTATAAAGATTGCATGTTTTCATCTTGTTTTTCTGCATCTAAACTTGCAGTACCATTTACAGCTGATGCGTAAACGACTGGGAAATCTAATTGTTCGTCAGAAGCTTCTAACTCGATAAATAGGTCTAATACTTCATCTACTACACCTTCAGCACGTGCTTCTGGTTTATCAATTTTATTTACAACTACAACTGGTTTTAAGTTTTGCTCTAATGCTTTTTTCAATACGAAACGTGTTTGTGGCATCGTTCCTTCATAAGCATCTACTACAAGTACAACACCATCAACCATTTTCATGATACGCTCAACTTCGCCACCGAAGTCAGCATGTCCTGGTGTATCTAAAATATTAATTCGATTGTCTTTATAGTTAACTGCTGTATTTTTAGCAAGGATTGTGATACCACGTTCTCTTTCAATATCATTAGAATCCATTGCTCTTTCGTCTACTTGTTCATTTTCACGGAATATTCCTGATTGTTTTAATAACTCATCTACTAGTGTTGTTTTACCATGGTCAACGTGAGCGATGATAGCTATATTACGAACGTCTTCTCTTCTATTAGTCATTTATACAAATTCCTTTCTCGAGTAAATTCCCACTTTTCTTTGCAACTTTTTTATTATATCATATAATTGGTTAAAGAAAACTATAAAGGTGTGGTAGTATGCAACAAAAAAAATCGAAAGCAATATTCTGGGTACTTGCTGTAGTAGCTGTAGTATTCTTGCTTTTATTTAGCTTTAGTTTAGCTGCAACAAATGTTCCATTGATGATTTTAACACTTATATTATTCATTGCAACATTTGGTTACGGTTTCACTTTAAAAAAGAAATATCGCGAAAACGATTGGCTATAATCGAGTCAAATTTTATATACAATCTATAAAAGCGTCTCAATTCTAAAAAATAGGATTGAGGCGCTTTTCATAGGCTGTTTTTTCTTCTAAAATGATCTTTTATTATTTATTTTTTAAACGTTGTTGCAATAATCCAATGATTTCATTATTTTTTTGAAAATGTTGTTCAATGAGTTCAGCGTGTAATTGTTTATTCGCCATTACAATAGAACTAGGTTCATAAATTGATAATGCGTCTCCCATTAAATCTGTACCTTTTCCACCTACTTCATTTAAGATGATGTGACCACCAGCAAAATCCCAGGGTTGTAATCGAGGTGTAATATATCCAGCTAATTTTCCGGTTGCGACATGAATAATTTCTAAAGCAGCTGATCCATAAGCTCTGGCACTCCTGGATTCTTCTACTATAGGTTTAAATAATTCTCCTAAACGAGGCTTGGTTAGCCAATTAGGATTAATGCCAATAATACTTGTACTTAAAGTTGTCGATTTTATTTCAGGAAGTCGATTTTCATTCTCGAATGCTCCTTCTCCAACCTTAGCGTGATATAGTGCATCGTTCATCACATCATATACAAATCCTGCATATGGCTGCCCATCATTATAAATACCGATAGAAATTGCAAAATTTTCTTTTTGATGAACAAAATTCAATGTACCATCAATTGGATCAACGACCCACACAACACCCGTCACGTTGTTAAGGTCATGACCATGCCCCTCTTCACCAATGACATGGTGGTTAGGATATGTTTTTAAAATATTTTCAAAAATATAGTTTTCTGTAGCTTTATCTACATTAGTCACTAAATCATTAGGATTTGATTTTGTTTCTATCTCTATATCTTCTTTCATTATTTTTTTTACATTGTTCCCTGCCTCTAATATGAGACCTTTAGCAAACTCGTAAACAGTCATTGTATCAGCTCCTTATGGACTTCTCATTATACAGTAATTAATACTTAAAAAGTTAATACTTAACTTTTCTAATTTCTAATAATAATATGTATAAAAATATATTTTGTATATTTTATGATTTCTTACATGTATACCCTATTTAGTCTTTTCTACACGCGCACCATAAAGTTATGTTTTAAGCTGTGCAAAATGGGCAAAGACAATGTTAATCCAATTATATTATGCTACAATACAAACGTAAATAATGTTTACAGGAGGCCCCAATGACTAAATACATATTTAAACCTAAAGATTTCAAAGCATTCACAGTTGATGGTCTTGATGCAAGAATGGAAGCGTTAAATGAACGTATCCGACCACAGCTTAATGAATTAGGTGATTATTTTGCACAATATTTAGAAACAGTAACCGGTGAAAAATTTTATCCACACGTAGCTAAACATGCGCGTCGAAAAGTTAACCCACCAAAAGATACATGGGTCGCATTCGCTACAAATAAACGCGGTTATAAAATGCAACCTCATTTTCAAATAGGTCTGTTTGAAAATCAATTATTTGTCATGTATGGTATCATGCATGAAACAAAAGACAAAGCACAACAAATAAAAGCTTTCGAGGACCAATTTGAAACACTTAAAAATTTACCAAATGACTATAGCATTAGTCCTGATCATATGAGCCAAGAAAAATTTTACATTCATGAAATGTCAGATGAAGACCTAACAAAAGCGCTCAACCGTGTTAAAGAAGTTAAAAAAGGTGAGTTCTTTGTAGCTCGTACATTGTCACCAAATGCTGAACAATTACAAAGCGATAAAGTCTTTTTGAACTTCCTCGAAGAAACCTTCGAACAATTACTCAAATTCTATAAATAATTCATCTGAAATATCTAAAAAGCACGTTACTTAAAATGAATTTAAGTAACGTGCTTTTCTATTTTTACCAATTTATCTTTATAAATGATTGTCAGATACATTTAGTAAATATACGGGTCATCATCTTTTTTTCGTTTCATTTCTGCCTCAGGATCCATGTCTTGCTGCTGGGGCTTTTGTTTTTCTTTTTCGTTATTATAAATGTTATAATTTGGCATCTGATTAATGTGATTAGCTTGATTATTGTCGTCTTTTTTAACAAATAGCATAATACCAACAATAAACCATAAAATCATCGCAATAAAGTTGCCACCAAACATACCAATAATAGCAGAAACGATAAATAAACATCCTGCTAATATACGATTGCCTTTAATCGTAAATACTGCAATAAAAGCTAAAATCGTTGAAATAAGTGTAAAGACACCTTGGAATATGATAGAAGCTTTAAATGCTTCTGGCGACATTTCTACACCTTGTTGTTGATTCATTTCATTAAACACTTCTTTAAATTCTGGCACGTTGATGAACGCATATACAATTATCGAAAATATTAAGAAAATTAAACTAAGACTATTTGCTATCCAAGCTAGAATACGTTCTGTTTTCCTACTCATACTCTTCCTCCTATAAATTCATTAATTATATCATAGCAAATTTATGAATAATTAAAAATAACCACGACCTATCACTAAATGATATTTTGTTAGAGCAATATAAATAAAAACCCGATTGCCGCACATCATGTGAGCAATCGAGTTTATTAATCGAATAACAAATGGAGTTGTTATAAAAATAACACAACTTTTATTATGATTTGTCTTTTGTTTCAGAATCATTTTGTTCTTTAGACTTTACCTCTTGTGATTCTTCGGCATCTTGCGAAGTGATTTTCTTACGTTCTTCGAAATTCTTTCTACGCTGATTAGCTGCACTTGGTTGTTGTTTACGTTTTTCCTTTTCACGTTTTCTGCGTTCTTTTTTCTCTTGTTTAATACGTGCTTTTTCTTCTGCTTTTTCTTGTTTCAATCTTGCAGCTTCTTCTGCTTCTTCTTGTTTACGGCGTTGTTGTTCTTCTTGCTCAGCTTGTTTTCTTTGTTGCGCTTCGTACGCTTCTTGTTTACGGCGTGCTTCTTCTTCCGCCATACGTTGATTTTCTAATTCTGTTTCATTATCTTGTTGTTCTTCTTGCTCATTCGTTACTGCATCTTTGCTATTTTGGTCTTCGTTGGCAACTGCTTCACCATCTTCATTATATACATTGCTAACTTGACCGAATTCATCTTCAGTACTTTGACTGTCATCTTTAACATTATTGTGTTTTCTTTGCTTATAATTATATTTTGCTTGTCTAGAAAGTACTTGTGGTTCTTCATCAGATGCATTATTTTCAGAGTTTACTTTTTCTGCAACTTCAGAGCTATAACCGCCTCTTCTTAATTGATTATCATTACTTTGTTGTTGTTCTACGTCAGAAGTTTGTTGCTTTTCAATGTATTGAGGTGAGTTCGGTTCTGATTGTTGCTCATAATCTGAATAACGTTCTTGGTATCCTTCTGCATAATATGCAGGCACCGTTTCTACCTTTTCTTTTCGTGCAAACATCATGATTGCCACGATTAAAAATAGAATTGGGATAATTAGCGGTACAAATAGCAACACTAATGGTAACGTCACTATCGTTGCGACTAAAAATAAGAATCCTGATAAAATTCTTATATTCATTGAAATTAAGGCTAAAAATGATAAAAGCAAACAAACGATGAAATATACTATAATCGCCCACACGCCATTTTGTAGCCATATTACAAATTGGATTGTATTTAATCCATTATTCGCTAATATTTGTTGAATAAAATCATTGCCATTCAATGAAGTCTCCAAATTTTGTATTGATGCTTCACTACTAAATGATACTAGTGCAATAAACATCGTAATAATGGTTAGTAATAATAAGAATATCCAACTCAACCAACCTAATACTTTTTCTGCTAGTCGACTCACCGGGCGTCTAACTTGAGTATATTGCTCTCCTGACATGTCTTTACAACTCCTTATATTGCTTGTCAAACTATTATATCGAATTAACGATAAAATAACTACTAACTATGACTTATTTTAGTGACATTTTAAAATTTAAAAATCTTTCATTATATTCACTTAATGTCTCTTTCCCTAAATCTTTATAAACTTCTAAATTAGCTTGTTCTTCCTTTGTAGGATAAAACCGCTCATCATTTTTTATACTTGCAGGCAATTGTGCTCTTGCTGATTTATTAGGCGTCGCGTAGCCCACCCATTCTGTATTTTGTTTACTATGCTCTGCATCTAATAAAAAGTTCATAAACTTATAGGCACCTGCTTTATTTTGTGTTGTCTTAGGTATAACCATATTATCAAACCACAGATTTGAACCTTCTTTAGGAACTACATAATCAAATTCTTCATTTTGTTGTACAATTGGAGCTGCTACACCGCTCCATACTACTGCAACATTTGCTTCATGCTGTTCTAACATCATTGAAATTTCATCACCTACTACGCCTTTTACATTAGGACCTAAATGTGTTAAATTTCTCTCAGCTTCTGCTAAATACGATGAATGTGTCTCATTTAAACTATAACCTAATTTATTTAAAGCTACACCTATAATTTCTCTCGCACCATCTACTAATAATATATCATTTTTATATTTCACTTTATAAAGCTGATCCCACGATTCAAAGTTATCATTTGGATATACATTTTTATTGTAAAGAATACCCACAGTACCAAAAAAATAAGGTATTGAATATGTATTATCTTCATCAAATGGCATATCGAGATAATCTGAATCAAGATTTTTCATATTAGGCAGTTTCTCATGATTTAGAGGTAATAACAATTGTTGTCTTTTTAATTTTTGCACTGTATAGTCACTCGGAAAAGCAACATCATAATGAGTACCACCATTTTTTATTTTGGCCTCCATCGCTTCGTTTGAATCAAAAGTTTCGTAGACGACTTCAATTCCTGTTTCTTTTTGGAATTGTTTTAACAAACTAGGATCAATATATTCTCCCCAATTATAAACATAAATTTTTTCACCAGTGCTAGAATGGTGTTTTGAAGTGAATTTTTGACTGATAAATAAACATATCAAACCAACGATGATAGAAATTATAATTAACTGTAAAAAACGTTTCATTATAATATACCCCGTTTCACTTGTTTTTTATGCTTAAGCACATTTTTAATTAAATAATAACCAAGTATACCGAACATAATCCCGACAAATAAAAGTGTAGATATCGCATTTATTTCCATGCTAATACCTTTTCTTGCCATTGCATAAACTTCCACAGAAAGCACACTAAATCCATTACCGGTAACAAAGAAACTGACAGTGAAATCATCTAATGAATAGGTCAATGCCATAAAAAAGCCACCTATAATTGCTGGCATTAACTGAGGTAACATGACCTTATTCAAAACTTGAAACTCCGTTGCACCTAAATCACGTGCCGCATTTAACGTATGGTTATTCATTTCATACAGTTTAGGTAACACAATGATTACCACAATAGGAATACAAAAAGCAACGTGTGAAATAAGTACCGTTATCAATCCGAGACCCATACCAGTAAAATGTCCGATTGCTGTAAACATAATCAAAAATGAAGCGCCTATAACAACATCAGAAGACACTAATAAAACATTATTTAATGTAAGTAATGAAACCTTTATTTTTTTATTTTTTAAATGATATAAACCAATCGCACCTAGTGTTCCTATCACAGTAGCAAATGCAGGGGCTAACAATGCTACACCTATCGTATTAAAAATAACAGACATTAATCGGTCATTACTAAATAATGATTGATAATGTTCTAAAGTAAACCCATCAAAATGAACCATATTACCAGCAGCATTAAATGAATAAAGCATTAAAAATAAAATTGGAGCATATAAAACAGCGATTAATATGCCGATATATATTTTTCCATACCATTTCATATGATTCACCTTTTCCCATTCGTAGCTTTAGTATTTGTAATAATTAAGACTAGCGCCATAAATACAATTAAAAACAACGCAATCGTAGAACCCATTCCGTAGTTTTGTATCACTAGAAATTGTTCTTCTATCGCCGTCCCAATATTAATCACTTTATTTCCTGCAATTAGTCTTGTAATCATAAAAAGCGATAATGCTGGTATAAATGTGACTTGAATTCCTGTCAATACGCCTTGCTTCGTGAGTGGTATAATAATTTTTCTAAATGTTGTTAGCTTGCTCGCACCTAAATCACTTGAAGCTTGCAAAATATTATCAGGAATATCCTTCATACTATTGAAAATAGGTAAAATCATAAATGGAATGTAAATATAACTTGCTACTATTAAAAACGCAGGAACAGTAAATAACAATTCCATTTCAGGCAAAGATAAAACATTCAATATTTGATTGATAATACCATCATGACTGAATATGCCTATAAATGCATAGGTCTTCAGTAGTAAATTAATCCAAGTTGGTACAATCAGTATAAGTAACCATACATTTTGATATTTAGATGAACTTATAAAATACGCAGCTGGATAGCTTATAAGTAGCGTCATACACGTAATCGCTGCCGCAAAACATACCGAGTCCCAAATCATTTTGAAATATTTTAGTGAAATCAACTTTTTATAATTTTCCAATCCAAAATGTCCTTGTATATCAATGAATGAGAAATAAACAAGAAGGATTACTGGAACAATGATAAATAAAACCATCCACAGTATATAGGGTATAAATAGATATGTATTAATCTTGCGCATGATTTATTTCCTCGTAACTTTGAATACGCTTATCAAATTCAGCTTCACTTTCACCTGGCACCATAATATGAATTGTTTCTGGTTCAAAGTATAAACCCACTTTACTATTAACTTCTGCTTTTTTAGTAGAATGAACTAACCATTTATAACCTTTACTATCAGTACAATTGATTTCATAATGTACGCCTCTGAAAAGCATAGAAACAACTGTCACTTCGAATAAACCTTGCTCTGGTTGTACCAAGGATATATCTTCTGGCCTAATCACTACTTCTACTTGCTCTTGTGGTGAAATACCCATATCTACACATTCTAAATCTTGACCATAGATATTCACCACATAATCCTCAATCATAGTACCCACAATAATATTTGATTCTCCAATAAAATCTGCAACAAAGCGATTTACTGGTTCGTCATATATATCAGTAGGTGTGCCAAATTGTTGAATTTCACCATTTTTCATTACAAATATATAATCACTCAGCGCTAAAGCTTCTTCCTGATCATGTGTAACAAAAATAAATGTTATACCTAATCTAGACTGTATTTCTCTTAATTCATATTGCATTTGGGTTCTTAATTTTAAATCTAGTGCTGATAAAGATTCATCTAATAATAATATTTCTGGTTCATTCACAATCGCACGTGCAATTGCAATACGCTGTTTTTGTCCCCCACTCATACCTTCAATTGTTCTATCTTCATAACCAGTGAGTTTTACAAGTTTTAATGCTTCTTGCACTTTTTTATTTATGTCGCTTTTGTTCATTTTCTTTAGTTTTAATCCAAAAGCAATATTTTCATAGACATTTAAATGAGGAAATAAAGCATAGTCTTGAAATACTGTATTCACTTTGCGTCTGTTTGATGGTATATGATTAATTGTCTGATTTCGATATATAATATCCCCTTCATCGGCTTGTTCAAATCCTGCGATAAGTTTTAAAATTGTTGTTTTACCACAACCAGAAGGCCCAAGTAATGTATAGAAATGACCTGACTCAATATCTATATTGATTTTATTTAATACTGGTATATCATCATAAGCTTTACTTACTGCGTTAAAAGATAATAACGGATTCATTTGTGCTTCCTCCTATAAATATGACGTGGTTGTAACAATCATAACTTGAGTTTCATTTGGTGTAGGATTATGTATTTTTATGACGTGCACTATAATAAAATTTCGCAAAAAAAGCTATATCCTGTTTACTTTTATCAAACATTTTGTTTAATGCTTAATAAAAATATCAGAATATAGCTTACATGACAATAGTTATTTTTTCGTTGCGCTAAAAAACGTTTGACTGTTGTCAGTTTGAACTGTTTTAACAGCTTGGTAACTATTATATCCACTACTTTTTTCGAATTCTTTAAAAATCTGTTTTTCTTCTGCTTTCCCAGGAACGATTGTTTTAAATTGTTTGTAGCGATCAATTAATAATTTTCCTTCTACCTCAGATTCATAAAAAGATTCCACAGCATTGAAAAATGACACAACTTGCATCATTTCGTCATTTGACCAATCAAGATCTATTGGATATTGATACTCCATATAAGCATGCCTCCTACTTTTCCATTGAATATTTATAGTTAAAGTTTATTTTAGATATTACATTTTAAAATGAAAAAGGAGCGGGACAGAAATCAAAATTTGATTTCATATTCCCGCCCCCACAAGGCTATCGTTATATCTGTTACAACAATGAAATTACATTGTGTGTACTGGTAAACCTATAGCTTTTTCAGCTGCTTCCATAGACATTTCACCTAATGTTGGGTGAGCATGTACAGTTAATGCTAAATCTTCAGCATTCATACCAGCTTCGATTGCTAAACCTAGTTCAGAAATAATATCAGATGCGCCAGTACCAACTACTTGAGCACCTACTAAAGTATTATCTTCTTTAAGCGTAATAAGTTTAACAAAGCCAGTAGTGTCATCTAATGATAACGCACGGCCATTAGCTGCATAAGGGAATTTAGAAGCAGTAATTTTTAATCCTTCTTCTTTAGCTTGAGCTTCTGTATAACCTACTTGAGCAAGTTCTGGCTCAGTGAAACATACAGCAGGCATACCGATGTAATCTACTTCTGATGCTTCACCAGAGATTACTTCAGCTGCAACTTTAGCTTCATAGCTTGCTTTATGCGCAAGTGGTAAACCAGGAACAATATCACCGATTGCAAAAATGTTTTCAATTGAAGTACGGCTTTGTTTGTCTACCTCGATTAATCCACGTTCTGCAAATTTAAGACCTAATTCTTCTAAGCCTAATTCGTCAGTGTTAGGACGACGACCTACAGTAACTAATACGTAATCAGCATCAATTGTTTGTTCTTCGCCTTTTACTTCATAAGTTACTTTAACACCGTTTTCAGTTTCTTCAGCAGATTTAGCCATAGCTTCAGTTACAATATCAACGCCTTTTTCTTTCATACCTTTTTTAACAGGCTGAGTCATTTGTTTTTCAAAACCGCCTAAGATATCTTTAGCGCCTTCTAAAATAGTAACTTCAGAACCAAAGTTTGCAAAAGCAGTTCCAAGTTCAGAACCAATATAACCGCCACCAACAACTACTAATTTACCAGGAACTTCTTGTAAATTTAGAGCGCCAGATGAGTCAATTACACGATTTCCAAACTCAAAGTTAGGGATTTCAATTGGTCTTGAACCAGTTGCAATGATCGCGTTTTTAAAGTTATATGTTTGAGCACTTTTCTCATCCATAACACGTAAGCTATTGTTATCAACAAAGTAAGCTTCGCCTTTAACGATTTCTACTTTATTACCTTTTAACAATCCTTCAACGCCACCAGTTAATTTTTCAACTACTGATTGTTTGAATTCTTGAACTTTATTAAAATTAAGTGAAACACTTTCAGCAATAACACCTAAATTTTCTGAGTTCTTAGTTTCATCATAACGGTGTGAAGCGTGTAACAATGCTTTAGAAGGAATACAACCAACGTTAAGACATACGCCACCTAATGTTCCTTTTTCAACGATTGTTACTTTTTGACCTAGCTGTGCTGCACGAATTGCTGCAACATAGCCTCCTGGTCCTGCTCCGATTACAATAGTGTCTGTTTCAATTGGGAAATCTCCAACTACCATATTTTACCCCTCCATTAATAATAATTCTGGATTATTCAATAAACGTTTGATATGATTCATAGCATTTTGTCCAGTAGCACCATCAATTTGTCTGTGGTCAAAGCTTAATGATAATGATAATACTGGCGCAGCTACTATTTCACCATCTTTAACAATTGGTTTTTGTGCAATACGGCCAATACCTAAGATAGCTACTTCTGGGTGGTTGATTACTGGAGTGAACCATTGTCCACCAGCTGAACCGATATTACTAATTGTACATGTAGCATGTTTCATTTCATCTGCCGCTAATTTTCCGTCACGTGCTTTAACAGCAAGTTCGTTAATTTCGTCTGAGATGCTAAACATTGATTTACGGTCTGCATGTTTAACAACAGGCACTAATAGTCCTCTGTCAGTGTCAGCAGCAATACCAATGTTCCAATAATGTTTGTGTACGATTTCGCCAGCATCTTCGTTAAATGAAGTGTTAAGCGCAGGATATTTTTTAAGTGCAGAAACAAGTGCTTTAACAACATAAGGTAAGAAAGTTAATTTAGTACCTTGTTCAGCTGCAACTTCTTTGAATTTTTTACGGTGATCCCATAATTCTTGAACATCAATTTCATCCATTAATGTTACGTGAGGTGCAGTTTGTTTTGAATTAACCATTGCTTTAGCAATTGCTTTACGCATTGCAGGTATTTTCTCAGTTGATTCTGGGAATTCACCTTCTGTAGAAACTGGTGCTGATTGTGCTGCACTTGAAGTTTCTTCAGTTGCTGTAGCTGCGCTTTCATTTGAAGCTGCTTCTCCGCCACCATTTAAGTATGCGTCCACATCTTCTTTAGTTGTACGGCCATTTTTACCTGAACCTGAAACAGCTTTAATGTTAACACCATTATCGCGAGCATATTTACGAACTGAAGGCATCGCTTTAACGCGTTTACTTTCATCTACTTCTTCGTCTTTAGATGCTTGTGCAGGTGCTTCTTCTTTAGTGCTTTCTTCTGCAGGTGCTTCTGTTTCTTCACTTGCTGAATCGTCACTTTCACTACCTTTGAATTGCATATCTTCTGCATCTGGTGAATCGATTTTTACGATTGTGTCACCAACAACTGCAACAGTACCTTCATCTACTAGTACTTCTTCAATAGTACCTGAAACAGGTGATGGGATTTCAACAACTGATTTATCGTTTTGTACCTCAGCTAAAATATCGTCCTCTTCAATTGTATCTCCAGATTTAATAAACCATTTTACAATTTCACCTTCGTGGATACCTTCACCAATGTCGGGTAATTTAAATTCAAATGCCACGTTATTATCCTCCTAAAAATTCATATTAAGTCAAAAATTAGAAATTGAGCGATGGACAATTAAGTCACTATCTCATGCTATAAATATAAATTTGGATGAAGTAGGTGCATCAATTAAACTGATATCATCCTACTTCATTAAATATATATTAAAATTCTAAAGTTTCTTTCGCTTTTTCAATGATGTCATTTTTGTTTGGTAACCAAACATTTTCAGCTTGTGTAAACGGATAAACTGTATCTGCCGCTGCAACACGAGCGATTGGTGCTTCTAATGAAAGGATAGAGCGTTCTGCTAATTCAGAAACAACTGTTGCTCCAACACCCGCTTGACGTTGCGCTTCTTGTACTACTACAGCACGTCCTGTTTTTTCTACTGAAGCAACAAGTGTTTCGATATCGATTGGTTGAACAGTACGTAAGTCAATAACTTCTACTGAATAACCATCTTTTTCTAACTCTTCTGCTGCTTTTAATGACTCTTGTACCATTGCACCATATGCAATAAGTGTAATGTCATTACCTTCTTGTTTCACGCTTGCTTTACCAATTTCAATTGTGTACTCTTCTTCAGGTACTTCATCACGGAAAGAGCGGTATAATTTCATATGTTCTAAATATACAACCGGGTCATTACTTCTGATTGCTGAGATTAATAATCCTTTAGCATCATATGGGTTAGACGGGATTACAACGTGTAAACCTGGTGATTGAGCTAAAAGACCTTCTAAGTTGTCAGCATGTAATTCTGGTGTATGAACGCCGCCACCAAATGGTGCACGAATAGTAACAGGTGATTGTTTAGAGTTACCAGAACGGAAACGAGTACGTGCAATTTGTCCTGCTATAGAGTCGAATACTTCAAATACAAATCCAAAGAATTGTACTTCCATTACTGGACGGTATCCTTGAGTAGATAAACCTAAAGCTAAACCACCAATACCAGATTCTGCTAAAGGTGTATCAAATACACGGTCTTCACCGAATTCTTTTTGTAAACCTTCAGTTACACGGAAAACACCACCGTTAACACCGACGTCTTCACCGAAAAGTAAAACATTCTCATCGTTTTGTAATTCGGTTTTAAGCGCGTTGTTAATCGCTTGAACCATTGTCATTTGTGCCATCGGTTACTTCGACTCCTTCTCTTTATAGATTTCATATTGCTCTGCTAAATTTTGAGGCATTTCTTCATACATATTTTCCATCAAGTCAGTAACTTTTTGTTTTTCAGTATTGTCTGCTTCTTTAATAGCAACTTTAATTTCAGCTTTTGCACGGTCGATAACTTCATTTTCTTTATCGCCAGTCCATAGACCTTTATTTTCAAGATATTTTCTGAAACGAACTAATGGATCCTTTTTCTCCCACTCAGAATCTTCATCAGATGTTCTGTATTTCGTTGGGTCATCTCCAGCCATAGTATGTGGACCATAACGATAAGTGATTGTTTCAATTAAAGTTGGACCTTCACCATTAACAGCACGATCACGCGCTTCTTTAGTTGCTTGGTATACTGCTAAAGCATCCATACCATCAACTTGAATACCTGGGATACCAACTGCAATAGCTTTTTGAGCTAATGTAATAGCAGCAGTTTGCTTACTACGTGGTGTTGAAATCGCATAGTTGTTGTTTTGTATAACGAAAATTGCAGGTGCTTTATATGCAGAAGCAAAGTTAATACCTTCATAGAAATCACCTTGTGACGAACCACCATCACCAGTATAAGTAATTGCTACAGCACTTTTACCACGTTTTTTAATACCAAGCGCTACACCAGCAGTTTGAACATACTGAGCACCGATAATAATTTGTGGGCTTAATGCGTTAACGCCTTCAGGCATTTGGTTTCCTTTAAAGTGACCTCTTGAGAATAAGAAGGCTTCAGTTAAAGGTAAACCTTGCCAGATTAATTGTGGAACATCACGGTAACCTGGTAATATAAAATCTTCTTGTTCTAAAGCATATTGTGAAGCTAATTGTGAAGCTTCTTGTCCTGCTGTCGGAGCGTAGAAACCTAATCTCCCTTGTCTGTTTAATGAAATAGAACGTTGATCAAGAATACGTGTCCAAACCATTCTCTCCATTAATTCAACTAATTGCTCGTCCGATAAATCTGGTACTAGATCTTCATTAACGATGTTACCATCTTCATCCAAGATTTGGATCATTTCAAATTGAGATTCAGTATCTTTCAATACTTTCTCTGCATCGAATTGGGCTTTCAATTTCGGAGCCATTCAATTCACCATACCTTTCCCGTATAATAGAAACTTATTTTATCCTTCAATATTGTACCACAAAACTGTTACACTGTTAAATAATTTGAAAAAGTTCTGTAATACTTACGACAAGTACAGTTTTTAATCTGTACCACTGTTTTTCATGGCGCTGTACTATTTAAAAACTAAGTCGCTATAAAGTAATTCCCTTAAAATTGTAAGCGCCCTCATAACTTATGCTATAACGTAGCAATTTAAAATTCAAATTTACCGCTTTATAATTTAAGAAAGGTTATCTACATCTTCTTTTTCTTTGTTCACTTTATTCATTGCATCTGAGTATTTTTCAAATGCTTTATTCATGTTTTTATATGCTTTCGAAACTGCTTCTGCTTTTTTGTCTATTTGTTCTTGATTTACTTGATCACCTGAAGTATAGCCAAACATATCTTTTTCCTTATTCAAAATGTTTTTATATGCTTTGGCATATTCATCATGTGCTTTGTATTTATCTTTAAGCGCTTGATTCAATTGTGTCACTTCTTTTTTCTTATCATCATCACTTATATTATCGACATGCTTTTCAGCTTTTTCAAATTCTTTTTCTGAGTTATCTATAGCTTCTTCTTCTTTTTTAAATGTTTTTTCTCTTTCTTCAACATTGTCCACGACTTTTTTCGAAGTATCCTTCACTTTTGCTTGGTCTTTACCATTAATTTTCTCTACTAATTTTTGCTTGTCTTGTTCAAGACTATTTAACTTCTTCCCTACTGAAGACACAGGTTTCTCTTCATCAAATGCTTTTTGTACTTTTTCGTTATAATCTTCTATTTCACCTTTGTCTGTTGTACACCCCGCTACTAACATTGTAGAAGCGAGTATCGCACCGATGCTATACTTTAATTTCATTTTTTGAGAAATCCTCCTTTATTTGTGTGTTATATTATATAATATTTTATAAGAAATCAAATGTATCACTGTATTTTAAGCGTTAAACTTTGGTATATTTTATATTAAGGAAGGTGTATGAACAAAATGATAACAATGAAAGATATTATCCGAGATGGTCACCCAACACTTCGTGAAAAAGCAAAAGATGTAACAATACCGCTTTCTGACGAAGATCGTGAAACTTTAAAATCTATGCGCGAATTTCTAATTAATAGTCAAGATGAAGAAACAGCTAATAAGTATGGACTTCGCTCAGGAGTGGGCCTTGCTGCTCCACAAATTAATATTGCAAAAAAAATGATAGCAGTTTATTTACCAGATGACGGTGAAGGCAAAAGTTATGATTTAGCATTAGTTAACCCTAAAATCATGAGCCACAGTGTTCAAGAAGCATATTTACCAACTGGCGAAGGTTGTCTAAGTGTAGATGAAAACATTCCAGGACTCGTTCACCGTAAATATCGAATCACAGTAAAAGCAACAGATATAGATGGTAATGACGTAAAATTACGTTTAAAAGGTTATCCAGCTGTTGTCGTTCAACATGAGATAGACCATATTAATGGTGTAATGTTTTATGATCATATTAATCCAAATAATCCACTTACACCACATGAAGATGCAGTAGAAGTTTAATCTATTAAAAATAAAATGCCGTTAGCACTTTGAGAATTTCTCATTAGCTAACGGCATTTTTTACATAAAGTCATCTCTACGTTCAGTAAATGGTATATCTATTTTTTTAAGTTCTGTCTTTAAGTCGTTTAATTCTTTAATGTCTATAAATTCTGGATCATGATTATGTTTGACGTAATTTTGATCACCATTTACAGTATCAATTATTTCATTATAATTAAAAAACATGATTACTTGTTCTGTACGGATTTCAAAAGTGATATCTTGAAATATTTTATCGTGTCGATTTTTTTCTCGTTTAACATCTTCTATAATTCTTTTTACTCGATCCATTTCTATCACCCTTACCCATCTATCATTTCTATAATTAATAATAACTCCCTTTCATCATAATTAACTTTCAACGTGCACTCAAGTTTTATGATAATTTTTTGCAGCTTTTTTACATAACTAAAGATTTGATTTTGCAGATTAAATATTAATTATAATAAAAATGAAATTATTTGTACTTATTAAAAGAGGTACTAAAGATAAAACTGCTTTATTTATTCTACTACATCATGTAAAATGAGAAATAACTGAAAACATATGAAACATAGTGTTTGTAGTTTTCTAAACGAACGAACTGAAGATCTCCCTAGAAACATACTAAGCAAAAACTAGTATGTTCTATTTATATACAGTATTAGTGTCCATGCATAATTAGAAGTGCAGTTAATTTCAAATAACCAATGGGTACTTCAAACTTTTATATTACTAGGGTTTTAATATAAAAAATTAAAAATCAAACATGATTTTAGGAGGAAATATATAAAATGGCAGTATTTAAAGTGTTTTTTCAAAAAACCAAAGAAGAAGTAATTGTACGTGAACACACACAAACAATTTACGTTGAAGGACAAACAGAAGAACAAGTAAGAAGATATTTAAAAGATCGTAATTTTAACATTGAATTTATTACTAAATTAGAGGGCGCACATTTAGAATATGAAAAACAATCAGATCACTTCAATGTGGAGCAAGCTGAATAATGAAACAAATTCATAAAAATGAAGTTGCGGTTTATGCTCTTGGTGGCTTAGGCGAAATTGGTAAAAATACTTATGCCGTTGAGTATCAGGACGAAATCGTTATTATCGATGCAGGTATCAAATTCCCTGATGATAATTTATTAGGTATTGACTATGTCATTCCTGATATTACTTATTTAGAGCAGAACCAAGATAAAATTGTTGGTCTGTTTATCACTCACGGACATGAGGACCATATAGGTGGTGTGCCCTACCTATTAAAGCAAATTAATGTGCCTATATATGGTGGACCATTAGCTTTAGGTTTAATCAGAAATAAATTAGAAGAACATCATTTATTAAGAACTGCAAAACTTATTGAAATTGATGAAAGTAGTGTCATCAAATCTAAACATTTTGAAGTTTCATTCTATTTAACTACACACAGTATTCCAGAAGCATATGGTGTTATTGTTAATACGCCAGAAGGAAATATTGTTCATACGGGTGACTTCAAATTTGATTTCACACCAGTTGGCGAACCAGCAAATATAGCTAAAATGGCAAAATTAGGTGAAGAAGGCGTACTTTGTTTGCTTTCTGACTCTACCAATTCACTTGTACCAGATTTTACTTTAAGTGAACGTGAAGTCGGCCAAAATGTTGAAAAGATATTCCATGATTGTAATGGACGAATCATATTCGCCACATTTGCATCAAACATCTATCGTGTTCAACAAGCAGTTGAAGCTGCAATTAAACACAACCGTAAAATTGTTACATTTGGTCGTTCAATGGAAAACAACATTAAGATTGGTATGGAATTAGGCTATATCAAAGCACCACCAGAAACATTTGTTGAACCAAATAAAATCAATACTGTGCCTAAGCATGAATTATTGATTCTATGTACAGGTTCTCAAGGTGAACCAATGGCAGCATTATCTAGAATTGCCAACGGTACGCATAAACAAATTAAAATCATCCCTGAAGATACAGTTGTATTTAGTTCTTCACCTATTCCAGGTAATACGAAAAGTATTAATCGCACAATAAATTCACTTTATCGTGCCGGTGCAGAAGTTATTCATAATAAAGTATCTAATATTCATACTTCTGGTCACGGTTCTAAAGGCGATCAACAATTAATGTTACGTCTGTTACGTCCTAAGTTCTTTTTACCAATCCATGGTGAATACCGTATGCTAAAAGCGCATGGTCAATCAGGTGTTGAGTGTGGCGTTGAACCAGATAATGTATTTATTTTTGATATAGGTGATGTCTTAGCGCTGACACATGATTCTGCTAGAAAAGCTGGTAGAATACCATCAGGTAATGTATTAGTTGATGGTAGTGGTATTGGTGATATCGGTAATGTAGTTATTCGTGATCGTAAACTATTATCAGAAGAAGGTTTAGTGATTGTCGTTGTAAGTATAGACTTCAAAACAAACAAACTACTTTCTGGACCTGATATTATCTCACGTGGTTTTGTATACATGCGTGAATCTGGACAATTAATTTATGATGCACAACGTAGAATCAAAACGGATGTTATTTCAAAATTAAATCAAAATCCAGAGATTCAATGGCATCAAATTAAATCGTCAATCATTGAAACGTTACAGCCTTATCTATTTGAAAAGACTGCACGTAAACCAATGATCTTACCAGTCATTATGAAAGTAAATGAAGATAACAACCAATCATTTGCTAAGAAACCTAGCTCTAAAAATGACAAACCTAAAAACAACAACACGAAAGCACCAGCAAAAAATCCAAAACCTAACAATCAAAACAAGAAAAAAAGCAATAACAATAACAATCCAAAACCTAAACCTAAAAAAGATGAAACAAATCAATCATCTGAATCATAGGACTTATAAACAGTCCACACATTGTCAAAACAATGTGTGGACTGTTTTGCTATGACTAATCTATTTCATAGAAACTGAACATTTTACTACATAAAAGCAATTCCATAATTTCTACTGCTTAACATAGGACTTTTTAAGCCTTTTACCATTCATTAACACACCTCGTTTAATTAATAGTATTTTTATGTGGTTTTGAACTAATAATCTTTATTAAAGTTGAATACTTGTTTATTTCTTTAAAAGATTGATAAAAGGGCATTTTCAGTTCAGTCAGCCACTGCCAATATAATAATCGAAATAATAAAAAGAAGCCTCCAATTTTGGAGACTTCTTCAATATTACATTGTTATCGAACTACTTTTTTCTCAAAACGATTTAAGTCATTATCATGCCCTATCATAATTAATATATCACCGATCTCAATACTAATATTAGGGTCAGGAGAAACTAAAATTTCTTTACCTCTTTTTATAGCAATAATACTTATCCCGAATTGTGCTCGAATATCTAATTCTATAATGGTTTGGCCAGCCATTTTTTCGCTCGCTTTAATCTCTACAATTGAATGTTCATCTGCAAGTTCTAAATAATCTAACACACTTGCACTTGCGACATTGTGAGCGATTCTTCTTCCCATATCTCTTTCTGGATGGACAACTGTATCCGCACCAATTTTATTCAAAATTTTTGCGTGATAATCATTTTGCGCTTTAGCTGTTACTTTCTTAACGCCTAACTCTTTTAAAATTAGCGTTGTTAATGTACTTGATTGTATATTCTCACCTATTGCTACGATAACGTGATCAAAATTTCTGATGCCTAAACTTTTCATAACAGCTTCATCTGTTGTATCAGCAATGACAGCATGTGTGGCAATATCACTATATTCATTTACACGTGCTTCATTCATATCAATTGCCATAACATCCATATCTAATGCATTAAGTTCTCTTACTATACTACCACCGAATCGACCTAAGCCGATAACCACATACTCTTTGTCCATATGCGTCCTCCAATTTAAAAAATCACGGATAAGATAGCTACTCATCAGCCTAAGCAAGCGAATGAATAACTATCATTACCTCATTTTAAAAAATTAATTTATTTTTTTCCTTCAACATAATCTTTGTCGAAAACAAATAATCTTAATAATAATATTAACGATGGAATGAGTAAAAGTAAACCTAAAACAAATGCAATAATTAAAGCAATGGCCATGCTACTATTAACGACACCTTCATCTATACGAACATATGGGTATAAGATGTATGGCATTTTGCTGGCGCCATATCCGAAAAATGCAAATGCCATTTGTAGTATAACAAGGATAAATGCAAATCCGTGCCATTTTTTTATTAGTGTAAGTACCATGACACCTATAAAGCATATAAAGCTTAGTAGGAACATCCACCAATAATCAGTTACTGCGCTTAAGAAATGCGCTTCGTTTTGTAGTCTTAACGATACAAATACGAATAATGAAATTGCGATCATCGGCGGTCCCCAGAACAAGAACCAATATCTTAATAAATCATATGCTGGTTTATCTTTAGCTTTTGAAGCATAGTACGTAAGGAAGCCTGAAGAAATGTATAGCACTGATATAACGGCTAAGAATACGACAGACCATGAATAAGGACTCAAAGCTAATTCAAGCCAGTTCAAATCTATATTATCACCTGAACCTGTAATAAAGCCCCCTTCTGATATTGTTAGCGTTGTAGCAAGCGCAGCTGGAATAAACAATCCTGACAAGCCGTACATTGCTAACCAAATGAGTTTTGAATCAGGTCCATAATTTTCAAATGCGTAAAAACTACCTCTAATTGTTAGTAATATTAATGCAATTGAAGCTGGTACGAGTAGTACGGTACCAAAGTATTTCGCTGCATCAGGGAAAAAACCTACAATGCCAACGAAAAAGAATACAAAGAATACGTTTGTTACTTCCCACACAGGATTTAAATAACGACCTATTAAATGGTTAATTTGTTTATCTTGTTTAGTCACTTTTGCGTGAAGAGTAAAGAACCCAGCACCAAAATCAATAGAGGCGATAATAATATAAGAGAATAAGAATATTCCAAGTACTGTAATACCTATATAAGCAAATATCATTACTCATCACCTCTTTCTGGTGTATTTTCTTCTACATCTTTATATGCTGGTTTATTACTGAACATTCGAATTAATACATATGCGGTAGTCACGATTAATATTATATATAAAATACCGAATAATATTGTCACGAGTGTTAAACCACCTGCTTGAGTTGCAGCATCAGCTACTTTAAGGTAGCCACGAACCAACCATGGTTGACGACCTTGTTCAGTTAAGAACCACCCAGCTTCTATTGCAATCATTGCTGCTGGTCCAGTTAACAATGCACCATACAACATTGGTTTTGAATAAGTGAATTTGCGTAACTTCTTAAATATAAGTGTTAATATAAACGCACCTGATATAATCAAGCAGAATACACCCATAGAAACCATAATATCAAAGTAATAGTGTACAATCATCGGTGGATGCAGTTCTTCTGGAAACTCATTTAATCCTTTTACTTCTGTGTCTGTATTATTATCAGCCAAGAAACTGAGTATGCCAGGTATTTTTATGGCACCGGATACTTCTTGTGTTTCTTCATCTAAACTACCAAAGAATATTAAATCTGCATTGGACTCTGTTTCAAAGTGCCATTCATAAGCAGCAAGTTTTTCTGGTTGCTCTTGATGTAGAAACTTAGCTGATAAATCTCCAGCTAACATAGAACCTAAAGTAAATACTACGCCAAGAATCATCGTTAGTTTCAATGCTTTTTTATGATATTCTGTGTCTTTTTTGAATTTATTTTTCAATAATTTAAATGCAGCAATTGCAGCAAGTACAAATGCCATCGTCATAAGTGCTGTAGCAACAACGTGGAATGATCTAATTAAGAATGATTCGTTAAACATTGCTGCCCAAGGTTGAACGTTAACCATTTTCCCATCCTTCATTTCAAAGCCAGCTGGTGTATTCATAAATGAATTGACCGCTGTAATGAAGAATGCTGAGAATGTACCACCTATAATGACAGGAATACTAATAAGGAAATGAGTCCATTTACTCTTAAATCTATCCCATGTATATAAATAAATACTTAAGAAAATTGCTTCAAAGAAGAAAGCAAATGTTTCCATAAATAATGGTAATGCAATAACATGACCGCCTATTTGCATAAAGGTTGGCCATAATAGTGATAATTGCAGTCCAATAATTGTTCCTGTCACAACACCAACAGCTACCGTAATGGTATATCCTTTAGACCATCTTTTGGCTAATGTTATATATTTTGGATCATTTCTTTTTATACCTAAAAATTCAGCAACAGCAAACATTAATGGCACGCCCACACCAATCGTTGCGAATATGATATGAACCGCGAGTGTCATCGCAGTTAAAAAACGGGCTAATTCAACTGAATCCATAATATCACCTTTTTTATTTATTTGTGACAAAAATCACAACGTTCATTCATTATAAACTGCTTTACGTTGTATTGAAATAAGTTGCGTTCAAAATATAGTGACAAATTAATGACCACTTGCATGTAATTCAAAGATTTGTAATAATTTAAAAAGTTTCTTATATTAAAGTATATCGAATTTAAAATAGGAAGGACGAGTTTTAATGGATAAAATAATAATTTATACGCAAAATGAATGCCCACCTTGTACTTTCATAAAAAACTATTTGTCAGATAAAGGCGTCTCATATAGCGAAAAAAACATCTCGAATTCCCAATATAGAAATGAAATGATAGACTATGATGCTTTCGCCACACCTTTTATCTTGTTGAATAATGAGCCAATGTACCAAATTGACATTGATAAAATCAACCACACTTTAAATATAGAATAATTATCAAGCAATGTAGCTATCCTACATTTGAATTAGTAAATCTTTCACTTTCTAAACTATATGATTTTTAGTGTTATTACAAAGTTACTGTTTAACAACATGCAATGACTTATTACGTTAATTCTATTTTTTTGAATTTATAGCAAAATAAAAAAGCTGATAGCCCCACTATAAATGGTCTATCAGCTTTTTTCGAACTCAAATGTTCAATTATTATTTAGCATATTGCTCAACTAGTTCTTGTACTTCTTCAGAAGTTGCACAATTAATTGCTCTTTGTGACAATTCTTCCATTTCATTTTGGCTTAAACCTTTGATTTGACGACGCGCTTTAAGCACTGATGTAGCACTCATTGAAAATTCATCTAATCCTAAGCCTAATAATAATGGAATAGCGATTTCGTCGCCTGCCATTTCGCCACACATACCAGTCCATTTACCTTCTTTATGTGATGCTTCGATCACTTGTTTTACTAAACGTAAAATTGAAGGATTGTATGGTTGATACAAGTAAGAAACGCGTTCAGACATGCGGTCAGCCGCCATTGTATATTGAATTAAATCATTTGTTCCAATACTGAAGAAGTCAACTTCTTTTGCGAAGACATCTGCTAATGCAGCAGTTGAAGGAATTTCAACCATGATACCTAATTCAATATCATCAGAAACATCTGTACCTTCTTGTTTTAAGTTTTCTTTTTCTTCAAGTAATAATGCTTTAGCATCACGGAACTCATTGATTGTTGCAACCATTGGGAACATGATATTTAATTTACCGTAAACAGATGCACGTAATAATGCACGAAGTTGTGGTCTGAAAATATCAGGTTGGTCTAAACATAAACGAATCGCACGATAACCTAAGAATGGATTCATTTCTTCAGGTAAATTTAGATATGGTAACTCTTTATCGCCACCGATATCTAATGTACGTACAACAACACGTTTATCTTCCATCGTTTCTAGAACTTTTTTATAAGCTTCGAATTGTTCATCCTCAGTAGGCATTTCATCTCTACCCATATATAAAAATTCCGTACGATATAAACCAATACCTTCTGCACCATTTTCAATAACACCTGTTAAATCATTAGGTGTACCGATGTTTGCAGCTAATTCAGCATGTTTACCATCAATTGTTTTTGTTTCTTCATTGCGCAATTTTTGTAATTCCTTTTTATCTTCGAAGAAACGTTCACGTTTATTTTCATAAGCGATTACTTCATCATCTGTAGGATCAATAATTACTTCGCCTGTTAATCCGTCAACAATAATCATATCGCCTTGTTTAACGTCTTCAGTAATAGATTTTGTACCTACAACCGCAGGTATTTCTAAAGAACGGCTCATAATTGCTGAGTGTGATGTTCTTCCACCAATATTTGTTACAAAGCCTTGCACGAATTCTTTATTTAACTGAGCAGTATCTGAAGGCGTTAAATCGTTTCCAATTATAACAACGCTTTCATCAATGATACTAGGATTTGGTAACTCTACACCTAAAATATGTGCTAACACACGTTTAGAAACGTCACGAATATCAGCAGCACGTTCTTTCATGTATTCATTATCCATATTTTCAAATATAGTAATGAATTGTCCAGTTACTTCAGATAATGCAGTTGGTGCGTTAACTTGGTCATTTTTAATCTTGTCTTCAATCGGTTGAATTAACTCTGGATCATCTAAAACTAATAAATGAGCATCAAAAATCGCTGCTTTATCAGCACCTAGATTTTTTTCAGCATTATTTCTTATTTTTGTTAACTCAACTTTAGATGTTTCGATGGCGTCATTGAACTTAGCAATTTCAGCGTCGATATCTGTAATCTTTTCACTATTATATGAAAGATCTGGTTCAACTAATAAATATGCTTTAGCAATAGCTACACCATCAGATGCAGCAATGCCATTTATATAGTTAGTCATATTATTTAGTTAATCCTTCTTTAGATAAAATCTCAGTGATTGCTTCGATTGCGTCTGTTTCGTCGCTACCATCAGCGTAGATAGTGATTTCAGCATCTTTACCTACACCTAAACTCATAACACCCATGATTGATTTCAAGTTAACTTTTTTACCGTTATATTCTAATTGAATATCTGAATCAAATTTTGAGGCAGTTTGAACAAGCATTGTCGCTGGACGAGCGTGAATACCTGTTTCATCGATAATTACATATGATTTTTGTTCCATAATTTATTTCTCCTTCGTATAGTTAGAATCGTTAGTTTATTATAAAACCTAACAAAGTTTTATATAATAAGATTACCAAATTATATATATAAATTCAATTCCTTGCACCCATGACATGACAATATTCAGCGTTTATTTAACAATTTGTGAAAACGCTGTAGTTTTACACAAGTGATTTAGCAACTTTTTCACATTTTTGAATATGATCATTACCTATTTTTTTCATGAAATAATAACTTATAGAAGCAGTGATTGCTTGACCTACTACCGGAAACCATTTCGTTTGTTTTGCTGCAGTACGTTTCGCTACATCACGAATAACTACTTTGAGAATAGCACTTGATACTTTTTTACCAATAAATTGGCTGCCTTGAATTGCCGCAGTAGTTAGCACACGTTCTTTCATGTCATCTCCCATGGTATTAACTTGTTTATGATCAAGACCATAAATCTTATTTACGTCCTCAATGATATCTTTCATAAGTTTAATATCTACACTGAAGCCTAAACCAGGAATAGGTACTACACTTACTCCAGATGATAGCATCGATTTTTTTCTTACTAAAGCCTCTGCACGTTGGCGTCGTTCTTCAATTTCACTATGTGTTGTTGGTATGCTACCTTTATTATTTATATCTTCTATATTTAAGACTTTATTTCCTACTTTTTGTGTAACGTTATTCGTGATTTTATTTTTAAAACTCATTATGTTCACTCCTTAGTAAATTCTATACACTAAGAATAATACCCGTTTTTTCACACTTTACTGTATTTTTACAAAAATCGCTTTTAAATATTTTGAAGGTTTATAGTGTGCATGCGTCTTAAAATCTTTTGGCAAGCCCATGACATCAATGATTTCAAAGTCCACTTCTTCTTTAGTTAATGTTTCTGTAACTACATTTTTAAAAGCTTTTAGTGAAAACGTACTATTATTTGTACATAATAGCAATGTACCTTCAGGCCCAAGTATATCGAGTGCACCAACAATTAATTTATCGTAGTCTTTTAATACAGAAAATGTTTTTTTCTTATTTCTCGCAAAACTTGGCGGATCGATAACAATTGTATCGTAGAAGAAATCATGACGACGAGCATAATTATAGAAATTAAAAGTATCCATAACATAAATGTATTGTGACGCTGGGTCAATAGAATTTAAACCGAAATTACTTTCAGTAAGCGCTCGAGAACGGTTAGCTAAATCAACGCTTGTTGTCATCTCTGCATTTTCTGCAGCTACAACTGAGAATGCCCCTGTATAACTGAATAAATTCAATAAATTTTTATCTTGCGCGTATTGGTCTTTTAATTTCTTTCTTACTTCTCTTTGATCTAAAAAGATGCCCGTCATTGGCCCATCATTTAAATGCACATTATAAAATGTAAAGTTTTCTTCGATGACAATTGGGAATTCCGGTGCATCTCCGTCAACGAAGCCACCTTCTACATTAGCATCTTTAAAACGTAACTTTTCAAAAATTGACGTATAACCAAATATTGCTTTCAGCGCACTCAAAATATTATAACGGAACTTATAAATACCTTTAGAATACCATTGAACTAAGTAATGACCGTTGTAATTGTCGATTGTAAGACCACCAACACCATCACCTTCTCCGTTAAATACTCTAAATGCATTTGTGCCCTCTACATTATAAAAATATTCACGTTCTTTTTTCGCAATATCAAATAATCTTTCAAAAAATTGTGTGTTAACAATTTCATCACGCGAATAACTCAATACCCAACCGATACCTTTATGCTGACGTCCAACATATGCTGTTGCAATATACTGGTCTTTATCATTTAATAATTGAAATAAATCTCCTTCGTGTAAGTGATCGTGTGCGTAAATATCATCTTCGCTTACCAATGGATATTCATTTAAATATTTTGTTTCTTTACCTCTATTTAATGTGGCAGTTTTCATAAAATTATGTCAGCCTTTCTACTATTTTTTTATATTTATCTGTCGCTTACTTATTTTATCATTTCAAGTACATCGTAACATCATTAATATTCATTTAGCTCAAACGTTTTGACTAAGCATTTATCTTTTTTAATAAAAAAACCTATCTTCCAACCAATTGGAAGATAGGTTCGTCAAACAACAGTATTAAGTTCTTAATCTCTAGAAGGTTCTCGCAATTTAATTATAAACGCTACCACAATTGCAATTAACATCATAACTAGAATCGGTGTAATGAAGATTGAAAGTAATAGCCCATGAACCATTATATTCATAAATTCAGTGAATAATTTAAAGAACAATAAACTTACCATAAATAATTGTAAATAATAAAATCGGCCTTTCAAATAATTCGTCAATGTCGTTAAAATATAAATAATGATGATGATCATTAAGATGAACAACGTTATCCATTCAATAACATATTGTGTTTGGCCAATCTCCCAATTACCAGAAACGAATAATGAATTTCTATTATTAAATTCAATTAATGTGAAGAATAATAAAACAGCACCACAAAATAATTCTACATAACTCGGTTTAATCCATTTCGGTTTCTTCATCCAATTTGGAACATCATCTTCTTGTATATCAATAATGTTCTTCCATTTTTCAATAAATTTATCTTTCTTATCTCTTACTTTCTGAATATCTACACTTCTGCGAGTTTTACGTGTGAATTCTGTCGTTTTGTCTTGTAAAGTCTTCCAACGTTCCATCGTTTGGTTCGTTACAGTGTCCTTACTCGTTCTAGATAATTCTGGTTCTTCTTCGCCTAATTCCTGTTTTGTTAATGGCAATGATCTTCTTAAGAATAAGAAATTCCAGATTGACATTTGCCCCAGTAACCACATAATTATGAAAAATGTGTTAACACTTAAGATGTCGATTGGTATAATTTCATCACTCTCGATTCTTCCATATAACACCAATTGTGTTATCAAATAACTAAACCCATAACTGAAAATAATCCATAAATAATGATATTTTCTATGCTCTATATTTAACTCATCTTTATAAACGATATAACCAATGTGAATTACAAATGGTATTACGAAAATAATAGCGAAAAAACTATAAACTTGGGTCATTAAAATTAGCGTTATGATAAAGAATAGAATACCAATAACTAAAAAGAATATTGAAATATCGTAGTCATATCGTGTTGTTCTAAATAAAGTAATTCCTAGCATAATTAATCCAATGCCAAATATAATTATTAAAATGGCGCTAACTACTGGAAAATCCCCTATGTAATTGCTCATTACCCTAATTATTTCAGCAAAAAATGCGTTTATAAAATCCCATACATTATGAATGTGTAAATCAATTTTACCTTTGCCATTTAATTTATGAATCATTGGTAAATTAATTAAAATGATGAGACCTGTGAAAAGCGAAACGATGCCTATAATATAACTATATAATATCTCAGCGTGTTTCTTCATAAAAGACATACCATTCACCTCAAAGTTATTATATATTAACATTTAGCTCTTGTCTTTAATAATTTCAATAAATAAGTCTATAGTATGATATAAATTAGTTGTATAGTCAAATTTCCACATATACCTTTACTCTAAACAATTTATTTAATATTACTTTTAATTTTACAGTTTTATCCTTCATTTTTTAAGTACTTTTGTTTACCTCTTTTTCTTCGTGGTATTTATATTGTATAGATGATTAAAACATGAAGGAGTGTTTTGTTTATGAGTAAAGAAGAATTAAATAAAAAAGCAGCTGAAAAAGCTAAAGAAACTGAAGATAAATTAAAAGATGAAAAAGATTCGTCTGAAGAAAATAGCGAAGAAACGCAAAAAAATATTCAAGATACATTTGATTAATTAAAGCGTAAATCAGACGTATATAAACGTATCAGACTTAATTATTATACTAGTAGTAGTTATTTGATAGCTATTCTACTTTGTGGGAGCGAGATTACAGAGTCAATTTTTTGATTACTGTTTCGCTCTCTTTTTTAGCTTTATGTTATCTTCCCTCACCTTTCGCCTAACTTAAATCATTTAGAGTGTTTTATATAGTGAAAGGCTCAATATATTTTGAATACATAATATTTTTGATTAATTTTATTTACAACCTTGACAGAAGTGATTAAAAATCATACATTAGAGTTAAATTAAATAATCATTCGCACTAGGGGTGTTTAGTGACTGAGATGAGGTATACCCTCAAACCCTTTGAACCTGATCTAGATTAAACTAGCGTAGGAAAGTGTACTGCGATACTTTTATAAAAAATGGTATCCGTATGCCTGTATTTAACGCGCACCTTTCTAGAAGGTTGTGCGTTTTTTTATATAGGAGGAGTATATATGTCAAAAGGATTAAAACTTTCTGAGATACTGGTAACTGTATTAATAGCAGTAGTTTTCGCTGTCATTTATAATATTTGGAATTTTGTCTATAAAGCGTTACAAGTTACAGGTCTACATTTTGAAGAACTAACATACGGCGCTTGGTTTATGGCAGCTATAGTAGCTTATCTTATTATTCCTAAAGCAGGCATTGCTATTTTAGCTGAATTTGCTGCAGGTGCCGGCGAAACCATCGTTATGGGCCGTTTTGATATCGCTACAATGATTTATGCTTTAATACAAGGTTTAGCATGTGAACTCATCTTTGCACTTTTCAGATATAAATCTCGCTCAGCAATGGTTGCAATGTTGGCTGGTTTCTTAGCCTCAGTATCAACTTTACCCTTGGATTTTGCTTACGGTTATCTCGGTGAAATAGCTGGTTGGAACCTTATGCTATATATCGTATTTCGACTTATAAGTGGAATTGTTGTGGCTGGACTTTTATCTTACTATATTGTAAAAGCCTTAGATCAAACCGGTGTCACTAAATTATTCAGACCTGCAACTCAGAGCGATTATGACAATTTATAAGGAGCAATAAAGTTGATAGTCACAAAAAATTTACGCTTAAAATACCCTAACAGTAATAATAAAATATTTGATAATTTAACACTTCATATAAAAAACAAAGAAAAAGTGTTGCTCTTAGGTCCTTCTGGTTCAGGTAAAAGTACGTTATTAAACGTTTTAAGTGGTATCGTTCCTAATCTAATTGATTTACCTATGAAATATGATGAATTACAAATTGAAGAAGATTGTGGCGTTATTTTTCAAGATCCAGACACTCAATTTTGTATGCCTAAAGTATATGAGGAACTGGCTTTTATTTTAGAAAATTTGCGCGTACCACGTGATGAAATGGAAAGCCGAATTCAATCTGCCTTGTCAGCAGTAGATTTAAATGTCGATGAAAATCAACATATTAATCAATTGAGTGGTGGAATGAAACAAAAATTAGCAATTGCAGAAACTTTGTTACAACAAGCAAACACCCTATTCTTAGATGAACCAACAGCAATGCTAGATGTGGATGCAACTGCGGATTTATGGCAAAAAATAAAATCATTGTGGCATGACCAAACTGTGTTAATTGTAGAACACAAAGTAGAACATATTTGGCAACATGTTGATCGTGTCATTCTATTAAATTATGATGGTGCCATAATAGCCGATGCACCTCCTAATAAGATATTGCATGACTATGAGCATCTATTAACAGAATATGGTGTTTGGCATCCTAATGCTTGGCAATACGCCCCACCATCATCGAAAACTCAAAATGATGCAACTACACAACAATCAGATGATAGCTTTAAATTTAAAAACGGTTTGATTAAACGCGGTAAACAGCAACTGATCAACATATCAGAATTAAACATTTATGCTGGCGAATGGATTACCATTACTGGCTCAAATGGTAGTGGCAAAACGTCCTTATTAGAATCGATGATGCAACTAATTAAATATGACGGAAAAATGTATTTTAACAATCATACTCTATCAAAAATTAAAACCGCCGCAAAGCATATGTATTTAGTTTACCAAAACCCAGAATTACAATTTATTACACATTCTGTATATGATGAAATTTACATTCAATATAAGAATAAAAACCGTTCAACTGCTGAAGCTGAGCGAGAGACTCAAAACATGCTTGAAATACTAAATTTACAAGCCGTTAAAACACAGCATCCATTTGAACTGTCTACAGGCCAAAAAAGACGTCTAAGCGTTGCTATTGCACTAAGTTCATCTTCTGACTTTATTTTACTTGATGAACCTACCTTTGGTCTCGATAGTCATAATACATTTAACCTTATTAAATTATTCCAAAACCGTATACAAAATGGACAAACGATTGTAATGGTGACGCATGATTCAGAAATTATTGCACGGTATCCGACCCGTAGACTCCATGTCGATCAACATCAATTAACTGAATTAAAGGGTGATACTTATGTTTGAGATGTGGAAAAAACACTATTCATTTGTTGATGACGTCAACATTATTACTAAATTAGCAATTGCAGTCATTTTGTTTTTCTTTGTAATCTTTGTACATCAATTTGATTATATGCTCTATATAACATTATTAATGTTGATATTTCTACTTTTATTTAATGGTTTAAAATTCAAGGTCACTTTTGTTTTCATACTCTTTACTGTGACTTTTAGTTTGATATCTGCTTTATTCATGATTTTTTATGGTGATGGGACACACACGATATTTAAGCTAGGCTTTATTCAAATTACTACCGAAAGTTTATATCGTGGTCTACATTTAGCAATGCGTACGACAACAGTTTCTCTTTTTGGAATTTTAATTGCCTTCACATCACAAATCGTCATGATTTTCTATAGTCTTATGCAACATCTCAAAGTTAAACCTAAAGTAGCTTATGCCTTTATGGCAGCAATTAGAATGGTACCTTTGATGTTCACTTCATTGTTCGAACTCAGAAAATCATTGAAAATGCGCTATCAAATGATTGGTTCACGTAATTATAGAGGGTTTCAACGTTTAAAACACCTTGTAATACCACTACTAAGTCAAAACATCAGAAAAGCACATCAATTGTCAGTTGCTATGGAGAAAAAAGGATTTAAAGACGGACCTAGAACATACTATTATTATGCACCTTTCTCGTATAAAGATTTTTTATTAATCGTAGTTGTAAGTTCTATTTTAATCGTTGCATATTTCCTAGCACAATATATTCCAATCACAGGAATTAATGATGTGCGTATTTCAAGTATTTACTGAATCACTTTACTATCCATATAATTTAAATAAAAAGCGTTAAGACAAAACTTAAACCATTTTGTCTTAACGCTTTTTTGGTAGCTAATTCAATTTTCTTGATTACATTTATATAATTCAAAATAATCATTTATAAATTACTTTAATTGCTATTTAAGTGCTTTATCACTAATATCCTTTCGATAAAACAATGCATTGCTTTTAATTTTATCGACTGCTTCATACGCTTTAGCTTTTGCACTTGCAATATCTTTTCCCTCACCTAAAGCTAGAATGACACGGCCACCAGATGTCACATATATATCTTGTTCTTTTTTTAATCCACTTACAAAGTATTGACCATCTAAATCGAAGCCAGAAACAGTTTTACCCTTTTCATAATTTGCTGGATAACCTTTAGATGCAAGCATAACACCTACTACGGAATCGACTTTCCATTGAAATTGGATTGGTTTTTTAGCTTCTAAATCTAAAATATGCTGCATCAAATCACTTTCCATACGAGTTAAAAGCACTTGAGCTTCGGGATCGCCGAAACGTGCATTAAACTCAATCACTTTTGGACCTTCATCTGTAATAATTGCTCCAATGTAAAGTACACCAAAAAATGAGTAGCCTTCATTAACCAATGCTTTTGCAATAGGCTGTGCAATTTCATCGTTTGTTCGTTTGATAATAGGATCCTCAATATGAGGCACAGGACAATACGCCCCCATTCCTCCAGTGTTTGGACCTAAGTCACCATCAAATGCACGTTTATGGTCTTGAGCTATACAATCAAACGGCACAGCATAGTCATTATTTACGAAAGTCATTAATGAGAATTCTTCACCCTCAAGAAATTGTTCAAAAACCACGATTCCTTCTTCTTCTTGGTATAGTTCTTCTACACCCGATAATGCTTCCTCATAACTTTCCGCAATGATAACCCCTTTACCTGCTGCTAATCCATCTTTTTTCAATACAACTGGATATTCACATGATTGAATATAAATTAATGCATCTTGCTTATTTCTAATTTGAGTATATTCAGCAGTTGGAATATCATATTTTTTCATTAATTCTTTCGCAAATAATTTAGAACCTTCTATTTGTGCTGCTGCTCGATTAGGTCCAAATACTTTTATTTGTGCAGCTTCTAATTTGTCAGTTAACCCTTCTGTTAAAGGTTGTTCAGGGCCAATGATTGCCCATGTAATACCATGTTGTTGTGCAAATGCTACAATTTGTTCATGTTCTGTTTCTGCTATTTCACTATGTACCTGTGCAACTTTCGACATTGCGTCATTACCTGGGATTGCAAATATTTCATTAACAAGTGGTGATTGCTTCAGTTTGTGCGCTATTACGTGCTCTCTACCACCTGCACCAATTACAAGTACTTTCATAAAGTATATTGCCTCCAATTCCCTTAATGTTTAAAGTGTCGAACGCCTGTAGTTACCATTGCAATACCATATTTGTTCGCCATATCAATAGATGCTTGATCTTTAATTGATCCACCTGGTTGAATAATAGCTTTGATACCTGACTTAGCTGCTAATTCAACTGTATCATCCATTGGGAAGAAACCATCTGATACCATTGCAACTTGATCATTCATTTCTATCGCACGATCTATGGCGATTTCTGCTGACCCAACACGGTTCATTTGCCCTGCGCCAATACCGACTGTTTGTTTTGCATTACTTAGAATGACAGCATTACTTTTCACAGATGCAACCACTTTCCATCCTAATAACATTGCATCCCATTGTGCTTCAGTAGGCTCAACTTCCGTAACCACTTTCATATCGTCACGTGTTAATTTCACATTATCTTTATCTTGTACTAAATAACCACCTGAAACAGACACGACTTCTTGTTCACTATTATCAATCGTCATATCAATTTCTAAAAGTCTTATATTTTTCTTTTTATTTAAAATGTCTAATGCTTCTTGTGTGAATTTTGGAGCAATGATAACTTCTAAGAATATTTCATGTAAAGTTTCTGCCAACGTACTATCTACAGATCTATTTAAAGCAACGATTCCACCGAAAATAGATTGACTATCCGCTTCAAAGGCATGTTGATAAGCATCATTAATTGTTTCTCCAACACCTACACCACAAGGATTCATATGTTTTACCGCTACTGCCGCTGGTTGTTCAAATTGCTTAACAAGTGATAAAGCTGCATCTGCATCTTTAATATTGTTATAGCTTAATTGTTTACCATGTAACTGTTTAGCGCCTCCAAGTGTGTGCGCTGCAGTAGATGTGCGAACAAACTGTGCTGATTGTTGTGGATTTTCGCCATAACGTAAACTTTCTTTATTATTTTTAAAGAATTCAACAATTGCTGCATCATATTGATTTGTGTGATCAAACACTTTAATCATAAGTGACTTACGGTACGCTTCATCCAAATCGTCATTTTTCAATTTTTCGATAACTTCATTATAATCTGCTGGATGTACGACTGTCGTCACGTGCTTAAAGTTTTTAGCTGCAGCACGTAACATAGTTGGTCCACCGATATCGATGTTTTCAATTGCATCACCTTCTGTAACGTCAGGATTCGCTACAGTTTCTTTAAATGGATATAGATTAACTACAACCATATCTATAAGATCAATATGTTGCTCTTTTAATTGTTCCAAATGCTCTGGCTTATCACGATCAGCTAGTATACCACCATGAACTGATGGATGTAATGTTTTAACTCTTCCATCCATAATTTCTTCAAATTGTGTTAATTCTGAAATTGATTTTACTGGAACATTTGCTTCAACTAAAGCTTGCATCGTGCCACCTGTAGAATATAACTCATACCCTAATTGGTTTAAAGATTGGGCAAATGCCACAACACCACTTTTATTAGACACACTTAAAATTGCTTTTTTCATTTTGTATTGGCACCTCTTATTGAATGATTTTGGATATCACTTTCGGATATAACTTATGTTCCATCACTTTAATTCTTTCTTCTAGTTGTTCTTTAGTATCGTCCGTATATATATCACATGTCCATTGTTCGATAATTTCTCCTGTGTCCATCCCACTGTCCACATAATGCACTGTTGTACCTGTAATCGTGTCGCCACTCTCCAGAGCTTGGCCTACTGCATCTTTACCTTTATATTTAGGTAACAGTGAAGGGTGTATATTAATAATACGTCTATTGTATGCTTTTAATATATTTTCACCAATCAGTTTCATATAACCAGCTAGGACAATCCATTCTACTTGTTCTGAAGTAAGCCATTCGATAATTTTGCGCTCATAATCTGCTTTAGAAGGAAAATTTTTAAGTTCATTGATATGAACATCTAAATTATATTTTCTAGCACGCTCAATACAATACGCATTTACTTGGTCTGTATATAAGGCAGTGACTTCTATATTCGGTAAATTACCTTCTTCGATTTGAGTCATGATGCTTTCAAAGTTACTGCCTGATCCTGACGCAAAAATAGCTATTTTAGTCACAGTTATACCTCCAATAATTGAATTGGCTGATCACCTTTAACAATTTCACCAATTTGGTATGCTTTAACTTGTTGTTGTTTCAATATATTTAACACTGCTGCTTCATTTTCTTTGTCTACAATTAATGTAAAGCCAACACCCATGTTAAAAACGTTATACATTTCTTCAGTTGAGATTTCTCCTTGTGCTTGTAACCAGTCAAATATTGGTGGTGTTGGGAATTGTGACGTATTAATTTTTGCCGTAACTCCTTCAGGCAAAGCTCTAGGAATGTTTTCATAGAAACCACCGCCAGTAATATGCGTCATTGCATGGATTTTCACTGCATCTTTGACAGCAAGCACTGGTTTAACATATAAGCGTGTAGGTTCTAAAAAGACATTTAGATATGTGCGTTGTTCATCAAACTTATCATTTAAGTTAATGCCAGATTTTTTAATTAAATTTCTAACTAAACTATAACCATTTGAATGAATACCACTAGATTCGAGACCTATAATGACTTGTCCTGGTGCTACTGAAGTACCATCGATATATTCATCTTTTTCTACAGCGCCTACAGCAAAACCTGCTAAATCATATTCTCCTTCGTGATACATTTCTCCCATTTCAGCTGTTTCTCCACCAATAAGTGCAGTGTTTGTTTCTTCACAGCCATCGCTTACCCCTTTGACAATCTGTTCAACGACTTCTGGAATCACTTTATGTGTTGCGATATAATCTAAGAAATAAAGTGGCTCTGCACCGGTTGTTAAAATATCATTCACACACATTGCAACGGCATCGACACCTATTGTATCGTGCTTATTGTTATCTATAGCTAATTTCAACTTTGTTCCAACACCATCAGTTCCTGAAACAAGTAATGGTGCTTTCATATTCAATTGTGACAAATCAAATGTTGCGCCGAAACCGCCAAGTCCACCAAGTACTTCCTTACGCATCGTTCTTTTGACATGACTCGACATACGATCTACCGCTTCATAACCTGCGTTAATGTCGACACCTGCTTGTTGGTATGCTTTAGACATTTAAATTCCCCTCTTTATCAAAGTATTGTGTATGATTTGCTAAATATTCCTTTTGACGCTCACTTAAATGCTCTAGATAGTCAGACTCATAGTCATAAAGTCCAGCTGGATAATCTCCAGTAAAACTTTCTACACATAAACCACTGTATGGTGCATCTTCATTCAGTCCAATAGATTGAATAAGTCCATCGACAGTTAAGTATGCTAAGGAATCTGATCCAATATGCTCGCTAATTTCTTGAGGCGATTTATTCGCAGAAATCAGTTCAGCTGTAGTCGAGACATCTATACCATAAAAACTTGGGAACATGAACTCTGGTGATGCAATACGAACGTGCACTTCATTTGCACCAGCGTCTTTTAACATTTGTACAATGCGTTTACTTGTCGTACCCCTTACAATGGAATCATCAACAAGTACAATATTTTTATTATGAACGATATCTTTAACTGCAGACAGCTTAACTCGTACGCCTTGCTCTCGTAGTTCTTGCGTAGGTTGAATAAATGTACGTGCTACGTATTGATTTTTAACAAGTCCCATCTCATAAGGTAATCCGCTTTCCTCTGCATAACCTGAAGCCGCAGATAGAGAAGAGTTTGGCACACCAATGACCATGTCAGCATTATTAGCTGGGCTTTCTTGGGCAAGCTGTTTACCTGATTGTTTTCTAATCGCATGAACATTTTTACCAGCAATCGTAGAATCAGGTCTTGCGAAATAAATGTATTCCATTGCTGAAATTGCAGTTGTCGTATGTCTTGTATAAGACTCTACTCTAATACCCTCGTCATTAATCACAACATATTCACCTGCATGAATATCTTGCACAAATTCTGCGCCTAATACATCAATCGCACATGTTTCACTAGCAATGATATATGCACCAGTCTTCATTTTGCCTACAACTAACGGGCGAATTGCATTAGGATCAACTGCACCGTATAACGCATCTTTCGTTAATAATGCGAAAGTAAAGCCACCTTTGATTTTTCTCAAACTTTCTTGAAGCGCATCTTCAAAGGTTGGTGCCTTACTTCTACGTATTAAATGCATAATTACTTCTGTATCTGATGAAGAATGAAAAATAGAACCTTGATGTTCTAACGATCTTTTTAAACTTTGTGCATTAATTAGATTACCGTTATGACAAACTGCGGCACTCATATCATAAAAATGATATAAAAATGGTTGGATATTTTCTATTCCTTTATTACCAGAAGTGGCATAACGTACATGACCAATTGCATGTTTATAGGATTTAAAAGATTCAAGTTGGGTATCTGAAATTGCTTCAGTAAGTAAACCCATACCGCGTTGTCCAACAAGTGATTCGCCATCCGAACACACGATACCAGCGCCTTCTTGGCCACGGTGTTGTAAACTGTGTAACCCCATATATGTTAACTGTGCAGCTTCCGGATGATCCCAAATTCCAAATACACCACACTCTTCATTTAATCCACTGTAGTCATACATTTAGGAATAGCCCCTTCCCATAATTCATTCAGATTTTTAACTTCTCGTGTTACTTGAACTTCCTTGTTTGATACGAGGAAATGGTTGTCTTGAGTTAACTTACCAATTTCTACTGCGTTTTCTACATCGAACGATTGACCTTCTTTAACTGCAACAACATAACGACCTTGTGTTTCACTGAAAAGTTGTTCATTTGTAACATCTAAATTAACGTTCATACCTAATTGGTAATGTGCACTTATACGAGCCAATGTCACTAGTAATCCACCCTTACCAACTGTTTGTACATGTGATGCAACACCATTACGAATTACTTGTTTAATAGATTCGCCTTTACGTACTTCGTCCGATAAATCAATCGCTTCAAACTCATGATTGACCTCTTTGTAAAGTAGTTTCTCAATTTGACTTCCGCCAAAATCGTCTTTTGTTTCACCAACAATGTATAAAGTATCTCCTGCATGCGGAGTAAATTCATTTAGATATTGAATATCTTCAATTAATCCAACCATACCTACAACCGGTGTTGGGAAAATAGATGCTTCTCTATTTTCGTTATATAACGACACGTTACCAGACACGACAGGAGTACTTAAGACTTCACAAGCTTCTGCCATACCTTTTGTTGAGTCTGCAAGTTGTTGATAGATTTCTTTATTTTCTGGAGAACCATAATTCAAACAATCAGTCATAGCTAATGGTGTAGCACCTACAGATATTAAATTGCGATATGCTTCAGCGACGACCATTTTTCCGCCTTCATACGGATTATTAAATACGTAACGTGCTTCACCATCAATTGTGGATGCAATAGCTTTATTTGTACCTTCAACACGTACTACAGATGATTGCAAACCAGGTTTTACAATGGTGTTTGCACCGACTTGTTGGTCATATTGTTCATATAAATAACGCTTTGATGCAATTGTAGGATGTTGTAGTAATTGGTCAAACACATTTTCCACATCAATATTACTATAATCATTTTTTGCTGTACTATATTCTGGTGCTTCACCTTCTAGAGTGTATACAGGTGCTTCGTCTGATAACGGTTGTACTGGTATGTCAGCATATACTTCGTCTTCATAAGTAAGAACAAAACGGTCTGTATTTGTCACTTCACCAATTACTGCACTATCTAATTCATGCTTGTCGAATAATTCCAAAAATTTATCCTCTGTACCTTTTTCAACAACAAGTAGCATACGTTCTTGCGTTTCAGAGAGCATCATTTCATATGGTGAAATGCCTTCTTCTCTAGTTGGTACATTTTCAAGTTTAAGGTGTAAACCACTGCCACCTTTTGCTGCCATCTCTGAAGATGAAGAAGTAAGTCCGGCTGCACCCATATCTTGTATCCCCACAAGTTCGTCAAATGTAATTGCTTCAAGTGTTGCTTCCATTAGTTTTTTACCAACAAATGGATCGCCAATTTGAACAGATGGTCGTTTGCTTTCGCTATCTTCACTTAGTTCTTCAGAAGCAAATGTAGCACCATGAATACCATCGCGGCCAGTTTTTAATCCAACATAAATCACTGGGTTGCCTTCACCTTTTGCAGTCCCTTTTTGAATCATGTCGTGGTCGATAACACCTACACACATAGCATTAACTAAAGGGTTGCCATCATATCTACTATCGAACTCAATTTCACCTGCAGTAGTTGGAATACCAATACAGTTACCATAACCACCGATACCAGCGACAACACCACGTAATAAACGACGATTTTGTTTCTCTGTTAATTCACCAAAGCGTAAACTATTTAGTAAATTGATAGGTCTTGCACCCATAGAAACGATATCTCTAATGATGCCGCCCACTCCTGTAGCTGCGCCTTGATAAGGTTCTACTGCTGAAGGATGATTATGTGATTCAACTTTGAATACTACTGCTTGATCATCACCAATATCCACGACACCAGCGCCTTCACCTGGTCCCATTAATACATGTTTACCAGTAGTTGGGAATTGTGTTAAAAATGGCTTTGAATGTTTGTATGAACAATGTTCACTCCACATTACAGAAAAAATACCTATTTCAGTAAAATTAGGTGCACGTCCTAAGATTTCACAAACTTTGTCGTATTCTTTATCAGTTAAACCCATATCTTTATATAAGCGTTCTAATTTAATTTCCTCTGAGCTTGGTTCTAAAAATTTAGACATTTTGTTCCCTCCAACTATTTACCATTGCTTCAAATAATTTCACTCCACTATCAGTGCCTAGAATTGACTCAATTGCGCGTTCTGGATGTGGCATCATACCGCATACATTTCCTTTTTCGTTAATAATTCCGGCTATGTCATTATACGAACCATTCGGATTGTCCAGATATTTTAAAACAATTTGATTGTTGGCTTCTAATGCTTCATACATTTCTGGTGTACAGTAATAGTGCCCTTCACCATGTGCAACCGGATAAATTACTTCTTCATTTGCTTCATATAAATTGGTATACATCGTTTTATTATTTACAACTTTTAAAGTTTCATTACGGCTCACAAATAAATGCGAGTCGTTATGCAATAATGCACCTGGTAACAGTCCAATTTCAGTCAAAATTTGAAAACCATTACATACACCTAAAACTGGTTTCCCTTCATCTGCAAAACGTTTAACTTCTTCAGTAATCGGTGCAACACTCGCCATCGCACCTGAGCGTAAATAATCTCCAAATGAGAAGCCGCCAGGTATAAGTACACCATCAAACCCTTCTAAAGAAGTATTTCTATAATCTACAAATTCTGCTTGGACACCAGATTTCACTGCCGCGTTATACATATCTCGGTCACAGTTTGATCCTGGAAATTTCAACACTGCAAATTTCATTAAGCTTTCTCTCCTTCATCCAAAACTTTGTAACTATATTCTTCAATTACAGTATTAGCAAATAATTTTTCACTTAGTGTTGTAACCACATTGTGTACAGCTTCGTCAGTTGCTTCATCAATTGTCATATATAAAACTTTACCTACGCGAATATCGTTCACTTGTTTATATCCTAAATCATGTACTGCGCGGTTTAATGCTTGTCCTTGTGTATCAAGTACTTGCGGTTGTAAAGTGATGTGTAATTCGATTGTTTTCATTTTTATAGTGCCTCCAATTTATTTAAGAAAGTTTGATATGTTTCAATAATTGATCCCGTGTCTTCACGATATACATCTTTATCAAAATTTGTATCGCTATGTTTATCCCATATGCGACAAGTGTCTGGTGAAATTTCGTCAGCTAATATAATTTGACCATCTGTCGTACGCCCAAATTCGATTTTAAAGTCAACTAACCTTAAATCCATTTTATCCATTAATTGAACAAGTATCGCGTTTATTTCTTTAGCTGCTTCTTTTAAAATAGCAATTTCATCATCTGTTGCTATGTGTAATAACTTAATATGATCTTCTGTAATCAATGGATCATTTAAATCATCATTTTTATAGAAAAACTCTACAAGTGGAGCATCAAATTCATGACCTTTTTCAAAACCTAATCTCTTTGTTATAGAACCAGCTGCAATATTTCTTACTACTACTTCCAAAGGAATAATATCTACCGATTTCACAAGTTGTTCAGTTTCAGAAGTCTGTTCAATAAAGTGACTATTCACGCCTTGAGCTTTTATAAAATTAAAAATTCTAGTAGTAATTTGATTGTTTAATCGTCCTTTACCTTCTATGAAATCTTTTTTCGCCCCATTTCCAGCTGTCACTTCATCTTTATATTCAACGCGTAGTATTTCAGGTTCTCCAGTTGAGAAAATTCTTTTCGCTTTCCCTTCATATAACAAAGACATTAGTTGTATCTCCCTTCAAATCTGTTTAACAATGTTTCTTCAGAACGAGTCACATCATCAGTTAAAACAGTTAAATGACCCATTTTTCTATCTGATTTACGTGTGTTTTTACCATATATATGCACATGCCAATCTGGATGGTCAGCAAATTGATCTTCTAAAAGATCTAAATCTCTACCTAATAAATTCATCATTACTGCAGGTTTTAGCAATTCAATAGATTGTGGTAATTTTTGTCCTGTAATTGCTAATATATGTGTATCAAATTGAGAGTAATCACATGCTTCTATTGAATAGTGTCCTGAATTATGTGGTCTCGGTGCAATTTCATTAACATATAAATGATTATGTGTATCGATGAAGAATTCAACGGTAAATGTACCTACAAAATGGATGTGATCAATAATTTTTTTAACTTCATTTTGTGCTTCTTGTTCTTTTTCTATATCTGTACGGGCTGGTACAATTGTTTTAAAAAGTATTTGATGTTGATGTTCATTTTCTTGGAGTGGAAAGTACGTGATTTGATTATCATTGCCAATCGTCACTGTAAGTGAAACCTCTTTTTGTAAGTCTAGAAATTGTTCGGCTACACATTCTTGTTTATCAACAAGCGACTTTGCTTCATCAATATAAGTTGCATCTTTAACCAAAACTTGACCTTTACCATCATAACCACCGAAACGTGTTTTTACGATAAATGGATAACCAATATTTTCAATTGCTTGATTCAAATCACTCGGTTCAGATAATTGAACAAATGGTGCAATTTGAGTTTGTGCTGCTTGCAACGTTTGTTTTTCAGTCAATCGGTCTTGTAGTAACTGAATTGCTTGATAACCTTGAGGAACATTATATTTTGAAACTAATGTTTGTAATTGACTTGCTGAAATGTTTTCAAATTCGTAAGTAATGACGTCCGATGATTCACCAAGTTGATTTAAAGCTTCTTGATTATCGTAAGCGGCATTAATAAATTCATGTGCAACATATTGACATGGGCATTCTTGATCAGGATCAAGTACAATGACTTTAAATCCCATTTTTTGGGCAGATTGTGCCATCATTTTACCTAGCTGACCTCCGCCAATAATTCCAATAGTCGAACCGAATTTTAATTTACTGAAGCTCATGTTGCATTTCACTCACTTTCTCAACTAATGATTTTTCGAAATTTTCCAAATTCTTTTGGACTATTTTATTGCCAATACTTAAAATTCTAGCCGCTAACACGCCTGCATTTTTGGCACCAGCTTTGCCTATCGCAGTTGTTGCTACTGGTATACCTCCTGGCATTTGAACGATAGATAATAGCGAATCTAATCCTTTTAAACTTTTTGACTCGATTGGTACCCCAATCACGGGTAATGTTGTCATTGATGCTACCATACCTGGTAAATGTGCCGCACCACCTGCTCCAGCAATAATGACATCATATCCTTTTTCTCTTGCTTCTTTAGAAAATTCAAACATTAATTGTGGCGTACGATGCGCTGAGACTACTTTTTTATCGTAAGGAATTTCTAATTGGTCTAGCATAAGACAACTTTCTTTCATTGTCTCCCAATCAGAAGAACTCCCCATTATAACTACCACTTTCACAATGAACACCCTTTCAGAAATTTGAAATGTTACTACTATTAGATGTATATTACAGATATAGCATAACAATTAAATGGTGCTTTTTCAATCAAAAATCGAACTTTAAATCAAAAAAATGATTCAATCTACGTCTTTTGGTTGTTATTCATCAAGTTTTTTATGTTAAAGTTAAGTAAAGTACACATTGGAGGAGGATTTTTTCATGGTCGCTAAAATTTTAGACGGGAAACAAATTGCAAAAGATTACAGACAAGGTCTTAAAGATCAAGTTGAAGCTTTGCAATCTAAGGGTTACACACCTAAATTATCTGTAATACTTGTAGGTAACGATGGTGCAAGTCAAAGTTATGTAAATTCTAAAAAGAAAGCAGCAGAAAAAATTGGTATGATTTCTGAAATCGTACATTTAGATGAATCAACATCTGAAGAAGACGTTCTAAACGAACTTAAACGTTTAAATGAAGATGATACTGTGAGCGGTATATTAGTACAAGTACCTTTACCAAAACAAGTAAGTGAACAAAAAGTTATAGAATCTATAGATCCAGCAAAAGATGTGGATGGCTTCCACCCTGAAAATATTGGTAAACTTTATATAGACCAACAAACTTTCGTTCCATGTACACCTTTAGGCATTATGGAATTATTAAATCATGCTGACATTGATTTAGAAGGTAAAGATGCAGTTGTTATCGGACGTAGTCATATCGTAGGACAACCAGTATCTAAATTATTATTACAAAAAAATGCATCTGTTACGATTCTTCATTCAAGAACTAAGGATATGCAAAGTTATTTAAAAAATGCTGATGTCATCGTTAGTGCTGTTGGTCGTCCGGGATTAGTTACAAAAGAAGATGTCAAAGAAGGCGCAGTTGTAATTGATGTTGGTAACACACCAGACGAAAATGGTAAATTAAAAGGTGATATTGCTTATGATGAAGTAAAAGAAGTTGCAGGCGCAATTACTCCAGTTCCTGGTGGCGTTGGCCCGATGACTATTACTATGGTTTTAAATAATACACTTATGGCGGAAAAAATGCGTAGAGGTATTGAATAATCATTCTAGAATGATTATTACGTATTGTTACAATTAATATTTTAAGAAAGAGAGGTTAGATGTCACAATGTGAAATCTAACCTCTCTTTTTATATAATATTCAAAATTCAAATGCTTCATCTAAACATCTAAATAATAATTTCACACCAGTACTTATTTTGGGTATAAATGATTCGAACTTTATTTTCTATCCATTTATACCTTTTTGTCGTAAAGTTGTGATAATAGATTTTAAGAAAAAACTTCCTCCATATATTTCTGAATCTCTTGAAATAAACTTACCTACTTTAAATTTATCATCTACCATTGAAGAAACTCCATCTTCATAATCCTTATCAACATCTCTCTTTACTGTAAATGTGAATAATTTAGATCCACCTTCTACTATATAAATAGTGTCTTTTACATGACATTCCAATTTTCCACTTTCTACATCTATAATAATATATTGTTCAAATATAAAATGACTGAGATCTTTCATTTTCAGTTAAAATCCTCCCCCAAGACTTTCGAATTAAATTTAATATTATTTGAAGTTTATTATGTCAAAACTCGCAGAACGTTCAATTTACTAAATGTTTACTGAAAATTACAGCTAGATTCAAAGTCATAGGTTATATTAAGACTATAGTACGATGTATTCTAAACTCATTTAAAGTATAGTATAGTTGAATAAAACAAATGACGGTCATACGGAGGTTAACGTTATGAATAAACTAATACAGTCATTATCAGCGTTAGGCGTATCTGCAACACTTGTGTCACCTAACTTAAGTGCAGAAGCTACTGATAATTCAACACCAGAACTAAAAGGTACTAATGATACAATCATCGAAAAAGGTGACGATTACAATTTACTTAATGGTGTAAGTGCCTTTGATAAAGAAGATGGCGATTTAACTCATAAAATTACCGTTGATGGAGATATAAATACAAATAAAACTGGAAAGTATAAAGTTGAATACAAAGTTGAAGATTCAAATGGCGCTGTAAAAAAATCTATACGTTATGTTGAAGTTAAGTAACACTTAAGTTTCATACATAGTCTCAAAAATCGTAAATGATAACGATTATCACAATTTTTAAGACAAAATTACCCTTTCGACTTAATTATGACACTTTTCACAAAATGTACACATAATTTTAACAAATCTTTAAAAGCCCGTCAGACATTGGTTCTGTTGGGTTTCTTTTAATTTTACAATAATTTTTTTCGCACAAACACTTGTAATAATTGCGTAATATCTTAAAATTGATGTTAAGCCCTACAATTGTAGTATTAGGAGGTCAAAAAAGTGTCAAAATTTAAGTCTTTGCTTCTACTCTTTGGCTCGCTAATTTTACTTAGTGGTTGTGAGAATGTAGAAGTTTTAAACCCAAAAGGGCCAATGGCAAGTGATACGAAGTTCTTGATTATCTATTCAATCATCTTCATGCTTGCTATAGTTGTCGCTGTAATTCTCTTGTTCACAGTCTTTCTATTCAAATATAGAATGGGCAAGACAGAGGAAACAGGAAAGATGCATCATAGTTTTTTACTTGAATCGATCTGGTTCATTATTCCAATTCTCATTGTAATTGCTATAGCCATTCCAACGGTTAAATCACTTTACATGTATGAGGAAACACCAGACAAAGAGGATGATCCAATTGTAGTTTATGCTACAAGTGCTGGTTACAAGTGGTTCTTTAGTTATCCTGAAGAAAAAATTGAAACTGTTAATCACTTAACAATACCGAAAGATCGTCCAGTTGTTTTCAAACTCCAATCAATGGATATGATGACAAGTTTCTGGATACCACAACTTGGTGGTCAGAAATACGCGATGACAGGTATGACGATGGACTGGACATTAACATCCAGTGAAGAAGGTACGTTCCGTGGACGTAACTCAAACTTCAATGGTGAAGGTTTTTCTCGTCAAACTTTCGATGTTAACTCAGTAAGTCAAAGTGAATTTAACGATTGGGTCAAAGATGCTCAAAGTAAAAAAGAGTTAGATCAAGATACATTTGATAAGCAACTTTTACCAACTACTGAAAATGAAGAGTTAACTTTCAGTGGTACCCATCTAGCATTTGTTGATCCTGCAGCAGATCCTGAGTATATTTTCCACGCTTATGATCGCTACAATTACGTACAAAAAGATCCGAACTTTAACACTGAAGAAGAATTAACTGAAGATGTGTTAGATGAACCTGATCAACCTGCACGTAAACCGCAAATCACAAATGCGAACTATGAGAGACATGGTATGAAAGCCATGATTCTTGGCAACGATGAACCATACAACAGTGAATTCAAAGACGAAGAAAAACATAACGTCGAGGAAATGGACAAAATCTCTAAAGGTGCTAAAGACGAAAAAGTATCTGAAATAGAGAAAAAAGAGCATGAATCTGGAGGTGGACATTAATGAATTTTCCATGGGATCAATTACTTGTTGAAGGTTCTTGGATGATTACAATGGCACAAATCGGTGCCCCATTTGGAATCATTGGACTAATCGCAGTAATTACTTATTTTAAATTATGGAAATATTTATACAGAGAATGGTTCACATCTGTCGACCATAAGAAAATCGGGGCAATGTACTTAATCTGTGCCGTATTAATGTTCGTTCGTGGTGGTATTGACGCATTAATGATGCGTACACAATTAGCGATTCCTAACAATACGTTCTTGGACTCAAATCACTATAACGAAGTTTTTAGTACACACGGTGTTATCATGATTATCTTTATGGCAATGCCTTTCATATTTGGTTTATGGAATGTCATTGTACCTTTACAAATTGGTGCTCGAGACGTTGCATTCCCTGTATTAAATAGCGTAAGTTTCTGGTTATTCTTCTCAGGTATGATTTTATTCAACCTGTCATTTATAATCGGAGGCTCACCTGCAGCTGGTTGGACTAACTATGCACCACTCGCAGGCGAATTCAGTCCCGGGCCAGGTGTCAATTATTACTTAATTGCAATACAGATTTCTGGTATCGGTACACTGATGACAGGTATTAACTTCTTTGTAACTATACTTAGAATGAAAACACCTACAATGAAATTTATGGAAATGCCAATGTTTACGGTTACTACTTTCATTACGGCTTTAATCGTTATCTTGGCTTTCCCAGTACTAACAGTAGCATTAGCACTATTTACAACCGATAATATATTCGGTACAGCATTCTTTACAGTTGCTAATGGTGGTATGCCAATGCTTTGGGCTAACTTCTTCTGGGTATGGGGGCACCCCGAAGTATACATTGTTATCCTACCAGCATTCGGTATATACTCTGAAATCATTCCAACATTTGCGCGTAAACGCCTATTTGGTCACCAAAGTATGGTTTGGGCGACTGCAGGTATCGCATTCTTAAGTTTCTTAGTTTGGGTTCACCATTTCTTCACAATGGGTAATGGTGCATTAATTAACTCATTCTTCTCGATTTCAACAATGCTTATTGGTATACCAACCGGTGTCAAAATATTTAACTGGTTATTCACACTTTACCAAGGTCGTATTACCTTTGAATCACCAATGCTATTCGCATTAGGATTCATACCTAACTTCTTAATTGGTGGGGTAACTGGTATTATGCTTTCTATGGCAGCAGCAGATTACCAATACCACAACACGTACTTCTTAGTAGCCCATTTCCACTACACATTAGTAGCGGGGGTTGTATTTGCCTGTCTAGGAGCTTTAATATTCTGGTGGCCTAAGATGACTGGATTTAAGCTGAACGAGACATTAAATAAATGGTGTTTCTGGTTCTTTGTAATTGGTTTCAACATTTGTTTCATACCTCAATTCATACTAGGTCTTGATGGTATGCCACGTCGTTTATACACTTATATGCCTGAAGATGGTTGGTGGTTACTAAACGTAATTTCAACTTTCGGTGCCCTATTAATGGCATTAGGCTTTATGTTCTTAGTCGCAAGTATTGTTTACAGCTTCTTCAAAGCACCACGTGAAGCAACTGGTGATAATTGGGATGGCTTAGGTCGTACTTTAGAATGGTCAACTGCAGCTGCGATGCCACCTAAATACAACTTTGCTATCACACCAGACTGGAACGACTATGATACATTTGTTGATATGAAAGAACATGGTCGTCATTATTTAGATAACCATAATTACACAGATATCCACATGCCGAATAATACGCCAGTTGGTTTTTGGATGGGAATATTCTTCACTATTGGTGGTTTCTTCCTAGTCTTTGAAACAATGCTACCGGCTATTCTTTGTTTAATTGGTATTTTCGGAACTATGATTTACCGTAGTTTCCAAGTAGATCACGGTTATCATATTCCAGTTTCTGAAGTAATTGAAACTGAAAAACGTTTACGTGAAGCACGAATAAAAGAAAAGGAGGCTGTAAGTCATGAGTCATGATGCAAACACAATTGATCAACGTTCGCATGAAGGTGAATTAAATAAGCTTGGCTTTTGGATTTTCCTTACAGCTGAATTCTCATTATTTGGTACGTTGTTTGCAGCGTTACTAACACTGCAACATGGTGGCGATTATGGTGGTAAAATGACTACCGAGTTATTTGAATTGCCCCTCGTTTTGATAATGACATTCGCTTTATTGATTAGTTCTTATACATGTGGTATTGCAATTTACTACATGAGAAAAGAAAAAGAAAAATTAATGATGATTTGGATGATTATCACTGTATTATTAGGTGTCGTGTTCGTGGGCTTTGAAATCTATGAATTCATACACTATGTACATGAAGGTGTTAACCTTTCTATTGGTTCTTATTGGTCTAGTTTCTTTATACTATTAGGAACACATGGTGCCCACGTATCGTTAGGTATCGTCTGGATTATCTGCTTATTAATTCAAGTAGCTATGCGAGGATTAAATAAAGACAATGCTCCTAAATTATTTATAGTAAGCTTATATTGGCACTTTTTAGATGTTGTATGGATCTTCATCTTCACTGCCGTATATATGATAGGGATGGTGTTTAGCGGATGAATACAATAGTAAAACACACAGTAGGTTTTATTGCCTCAATCGTTCTGACAATATTAGCAGTGTTTGTAACTTTATACACATCTATGGAACTTAACGTTAAGATTACCATCATTTTTGGTTTTGCTTTTATACAAGCTGCAGTTCAATTATTAATGTTCATGCACTTAACTGAAGGTAGAGACGGAAACTTACAAGCATTTAAAGTTATATTTGCGATTATCATTACTTTAATTACTGTTATTGGTACTTATTGGGTAATGCAAGGTGGACACTCAGCTCACTTATAATCCAAGAAAAGACTTCTCTTTTAGAGAAGTCTTTTTTTTATTATTAATTAAATTATAGAAGTTAGTTCCCGTTAAATTTTATGTTTCTTCCCTACTTTTATGCTCAATATAAATACACATTAATTTATATACAACACTTTTAAAAGAAAACAATGTAAAATGGATCCATACAATAACAAAATGATTTAGGAGGACTTAACAATTATGAAACAACCAATCATTATAGATACCGATCCTGGTATTGATGATGCCGCTGCTATAAGTATCGCGCTGAATCATCCCAACTTTGACCTACGAATGATTACTACAATTAATGGTAATGTTGGCATTGAGAAAACTACAGCAAATACGTTGAAACTCAAGCAATTCTTTGCAAGTGACGTACCCGTTCATAGAGGGGCTTCTCAACCATTAGTTTCTGAGATTGTAGATGCAAGCCAAGTTCATGGTGAGTCAGGTATGGATGGTTATCCATTTCCTAAAGTAAATGAAAAAGATTTAGCTTCAACACATGCTGTAGAAGCAATGCGAAAAGCTTTAATAAGTAGTGAGATTCCTATAACTCTTATACCAATAGGTCCATTAACGAATATTGCCTTATTACTTTCTACTTATCCAGAAGTAAAAGATTATATTAAGGAAATTGTATTAATGGGAGGCAGCGCAGGCCGTGGTAATGTCACCCCTTTAGCGGAATTTAATATTTATTGTGACCCTGAAGCTGCACAAATCGTTTTTAATTCTGGTTTGCCTTTAACCATGGTAGGACTTGATGTAGCAAGAAGTTCAACATTAAGCCATGCATTTGTAAATAAACTACCAACACTAAATGAAACTGGTGATATGTTGCATCAACTCTTCAAGCATTACAAAGGCGATGATTTTGAAAAAGGGATTAATGTATACGATGCATATACTGTGCTTTATTTGCTTCATCCTGAAAAATTCAATGTACAGGAAGCCGATGTACAAATAGAAACGAATGGTACGTTTACAAAAGGTGCAACAGTAACTGATTTCAAATCTCGCTTCCCTAATTGTTCAGTGGTCATGTCCATTCATCCAGATACGTTTGAGGGCATGTTCGTCAATGCACTAAAATACTGTAAATAAGTTGAATATGATTTGTAGCATAATATGACTATTATTTATACTTAAGAAAAAACACTCCTAATACTGTCATCAAGTTAAAGGTTATACCTTTACACTTTGCAGTTAGGAGTGTTTTAAATTACTTCACTTTAGGTTACTACAATAATCAAGTAATTAATAACGTTGCCCTACTATATTATAAGGTTTGTCTTGTTTTAGTAATTTATTAAAAATGTGTTTTATCTTTTCCTCATTATTCACATCATTATCTTCATAATTTGTCCCAAGCACCACAATATAGTCGTCATTAAAATATGCCGTAAATACTTGTCCAAAAAAACCACCATTAATTCGATTTTTATTAGGAAGTGAATAAAAACCAAAACGATACGCTTTTGGATAACGTGGCGTTAAACTTTCATGTAGTAAAGGCGTTGTTATATTATCTTTGAACAGTTCATTGTTTTGTAGAGTTAATATCAATTTTCCCATATCATGAGGGGTCATATATAAATTACCAGCGCCGTAATATTGGTTTAAAACATTAGGCTTCTGCTTAACCGGTTCACCTGTATTTTCATCTTTTTTATAGCCTTCCGCCATATCTTTTTTGAAAGTTTCATCATTAAAAAATGCTGTATGCTCCAATCCGTATGGCTTTGATAATCTGTTTTCGAAATTCTTTGAAAAAGATTTACCAGTTACTTCTTCTATCACACGAGATAAAACTAAATAATTAGCATCATTATATCTATCTTTATTATAAAATTTAGTCTCAATACCTTTGCGCTGTATTGACTGTACTGCACTGTCTAGATCTTTATAAGAAGTTGAAGCTTTATATTTATATAAACCACTTTGATGAAGCATAAGTTGATTTAATGTAATAGGTTTAGATGTTTTGAACCATGGCAAATATTGATGAACCACATCATTCATATTAATTTTTTGCTCATTTTCTAATTGCTTAAGCATTAATCCTGTGGTGAATTTTTGAGAAGATCCGATTAAATATAATGTGTCTGCCCTATTCTTTTCATCTGTTTCAAAATTTTTGAAACCATATCCTTTATTTAATTTAAGTTGACCACGTTCAAAAACAGCTACAGTGCCGTTAAAATTAACTTTTTCTAAATATTGATGAATCGCGTTTATTTGTGGGTTGTTTTTATCCATTACTGTTTTCAAATTATTCGTATGAATACTTTGGTATTTCGTGTCTTGTTTATTATCTTGATAATATCTGTATCCAATTGTAAAAGTGATTATTGTTAAAATAAAGATTAAAAAAATCATAAGTTGTTTTAGTTTTTTTGATGTCATCTTGCTGCCTCTACATAAATTAATCTATATTTTGAATATAGTCTTTTTCAAAATGATCTGTAATTGCATCTATATCTTCTACATTCAGAGAGAAATAGAGTTTAATTTTTGGCTCTGTTCCAGATGGTCTAAGCGCGATAAATCCATTATCAAAAATAAATCTAATTAAATCCGTTTTCGGTAACGTTAATGCTTCAGTTGTACCCTCTATAACATTTCTATTTTCACCCGTATGATAGTCTTCTATTTGTTTTACATCCATACCACAAATTGAGAATATATCGTTATTTCTAAATTGACTCATTATATTCGAAATCTTTTCTACACCTTCGGCTCCTTCAAATGACGGTGCGAGTGTTCTATCTTTAAATGCACCAATATTTTGATAAATATCTTCCATAGTGTCTTTAAATGTTAAACCATTTTTAGATAATAGATTTTTATATTTAACTAATAAAGGTACCATTTGAATTGCATCTTTATCTCTAGAAATTGATTTCGCTAAATAGCCGTGGCTTTCCTCAAATGCGAGTAATAATTGCGTCTCATTGTCTGCACCTTTTTGCTCAATTAAATCAGAAATATATTTAAATCCAGTCAGCACATTATTAACTTGTACATCTAACGCTAATGCTAATCTTTCTGCTAACTCACTTGTGACGATAGATTTAATAATGTAAAGTGGTGCGCCCGCTTCAACTAATTCTTGGAATCTCAATTTCATAAACAGTAACCCAATTTCATTACCATTAAAATATCTATATTCATTTTTTCCATAACGCTCAATAAAACCAAATCTATCTGCATCAGGGTCTGTAGCTATGATCAGTTGTGCGTCTGTTTTTTCTGCAAGTGCTAGGCCGTAATTAAAAGCAGTTTCATCTTCAGGATTAGCAATTTCTACAGTTGGGAAATTACCATCCGGTGTAGATTGCTCTTCTTCTATCACAAAATTTTGGTAATCCAATTCTGTTAATATATTTGAAACTAACGGTAAACTTGTACCATGTAAACTGGTTAATACTACTTTTGCACCTTTTTCATCAATCGAACCTACTAAATCTTTAACTTCACTTTTATATTTTTCAGTTACTTCACTAGTAATATATTTAATTCTATTATTTTCTTTTAATACTTCAAAATCGCCCTTTTTAATCGATAATGGAGATTCTATCGTATTAATATAATTACTAAGTTGTTCGGATTCATCAGGTAATAATTGGCCACCTTTTTCATCATAAATTTTTATACCATTATAATTTTTAGGATTATGACTAGCTGTTATCATCACACCTGCATCTGCATTCAAATGTCTAACGGCAAATGATAACTCTGGAGTAGATTTATAATCTTCTGACAAAATAGGTATAACATTATTATTAGCTAGCACACTAGCCATTTCTTGTGAAAATGCTTTAGATAAAAATCTCGTATCAAAGTGTATTACTACAGTTGGTGAATCAATTTTACTTCTTAAAAATTGAGCTAAACCTAAAGCCACTTTGCGAATTGTAAATGCATTTAATCTTCCTGGTCCTAAGCCAAAAGTGCTTCTAATACCTGCAGTTCCAAAAGCTAAACTTCCTTTGAACCCTTCTTCTTTTTCTGTTTCTGTTTGTATTTCATAAAAATCTTTCACTAAACTCTCATCTATTTTATCTAACCATTCTTGCTTCATACTCGCTTTTCCTCCTCATATCTTTTGCTAAAGATATATCCATTTCAATTATTAATTTTAAAAATATTTTATAGAAAGCATTGTTCTTAAATTATAACGTAGCAAAGCCCTTTTTTCTTATATTTATAATTATTTTGTCATTTCCTTGAAACACAGTTATTGTTCACAAGATGATATTTCTATTATATATTATAGCTCATGTATCGCTATAAATCATTTCTAAGCAAATGACAATTTTGTTAGTTTCTACTGATAAATTCCAATATATAAGCATTATACTTCACATACCCTGATTTAATTTTACTTTAAACTTGAAAATAACACATTCATAGTTGATATTTACTAGCTATAGTAATAAAATTATAAGTTATAGTACATTTTCTTCTTTACAAATATTTAATATAGTTAAAAGAGCTATAACATTTAACGATAATATAGTAACATGTACAAAATCATATACATGGGGAGCTTCAAACATGAATAAATTTTTAAAATATTTTTTAATATTTCTATCTTTAGTTCTTGTCGTTGTTCCGGTTATATTTGCTATCATTCTACTCAAATCATCTCAAGGCGCTTTTGAGAATTCTTTTAACGATGGTGACTCCTCTAGGAAATCAAACATTCGTGAATCTAAAGTCGATCCTTCTAAAGATCCTATTTCTATCTTATTTTTAGGTATTGATGGAAATAGTGGACGAGAAAAAAATGGGCAAAGTACTGAACAATCAAGAACCGATGCAATGATTCTTTCAACATTTAATTCCGATAAAGAACAAATAAGAATGCTAAGCATTCCACGTGATACAATCAGTTATATTCCAAAAGTAGGTTATTACGATAAAATCACTCATGCACATGCTTATGGTGGACCTACAGCTTCAATGGATTCTGTAGAAGCTACTTTAAACGTACCGGTTGATTATTATGTACGTATTAATATGGATGCATTCGTAGATGCTGTTGATGAACTTGGTGGCATTGAATATAATGTCCCTTATGACATCAGTGAACCAAATACTGATGACAGTGGCAAAATAAAAGTTGAAAAAGGACATCAAAAACTAAATGGCGACGAAGCATTAGCAGTCGCTAGAACACGACATCATGATTCTGATTTAAAACGTGGTCAAAGACAAATGGAGTTAATTAAAAAACTCTTTGCTAAGGCACAAAATGCTGGTTCCTTTAGTAAACTAGATGATGTTATTGAAATAGTTGGGAATAATTCAAAACATAATTTAAGCTATGATGAGGTAAAAGCTCTTGCAACATCTTATTTAAAAGATGATGTTGAAATCAAAAGTAAACAACTTGAAGGTGAAGATGATTACTTAAATGGAATCTATTATTACAATCCAGATATTAATAGTATTCAAGACACTTCAAATTTACTACGTGATGATTTAAATTTACCTAAGATTGAAGATACAAGTGATTTCTTAAATCAACGTGTCACTGATTTTTATGGTACACTCGTACCACAAACAGAGTTAGACAGTAGTCTACTTAGAAAAAATCAAAATGATACTTCCAATGATGATGATGAAAACAATTCATCAGAATTAAATGGCACTGAAAACAATGATAATTCACAACAACAGAATAACGATCAACAACAAATTGATCCTAATCAACAACAAGTAGATCCTAATCAGCAACAAGGTAACCCTAACCAACAACAAAACAATAATAATCAGCAACAACCGAATACCGACCAGCAACAAATTGATCCTAATCAGCAACAAAATACTCAAGAAGTACCAACTAATCAATATTAACTGTAGAGAGGAGCTCACTATATGTCACGCAAAACATACGAAAAACTTGCTCATATAAACGGAATGTTTAATGTTTTAGAACAACAAATGATACACAGCAAAGATATGGCGCTTTTTAGAAATGAATTTTTCTATGTCAATCATGAACACCGTGAAAACTATGAAGCTTTACGCATATACTATAAAGATAGTGATAATAATCCTATCATCGATGGTGCATGTTATATTGTTGGACTTCCAGAAATATTCGAAAAAGTTGATGTTTTTGAATCAGAATTACCGTTTTCATGGGTTTATAATCAAAATGGTATTACAGAAACAATGAAAGAAATTAGCGTACCCATCCAATATCTTATTGCGGCTGCACTAGAGGTTACAGATGTTAATTTATTTAGACCATCTGGTTTTACAATGGGTATGAATAATTGGAATATTGCACAAATGCGAATTTTTTGGCAATATACTGCGATAATTAGAAAAGAAGCACAATAATCATTAAAAAACGCCCTATCATATTAAACTTTGATAGGGTGTTTTTTTAACTAAAATAAATGAAACGAGGAATAGTTATGTTTAAAATTGTTACAACGCCTTCCATGATGGAAGATGCATACAGTATACGAAAACAAGTATTTGTTCTTGAACAAGGTGTACCGTTAGAAAATGAAATAGATCAATACGAAGCTATTGCTACACATATCATTGGATATGATGAAAACAACATCCCCTTCGCCACTGGTAGATTTCGTCCTTATGACAATGCTGTTAAAATAGAAAGAGTTGCTATTATTTCATCTCATAGAAAATCTGGATATGGCAAACTACTCATGCAATTTTTAGAAGAAATCGCTAAAAATCAAGGCCATCATTCCTTAATGCTAAATGCACAATGCCACGCTCAAACTTTTTATGAATCTCTAGGATATAAACCTTTTGGAAAGATTTTTATTGAGGAAAATATTGATCATATTGCTATGACAAAATCAATTTAACCCAATTTAATATGTTTTTGTATTTATATTGCAACTATCTTTTGTAATATTTCGATTTGTGTAATATTTCAATATTTTCAAAATTAAGCTTTATAACGCATTAAATCAGATGTTATAACTTTTCCAAAACTTAATTAGATTAATTTTATATTACAAATCAGTAAAAAGTAAACCACTCCTCCAAAAGTCGTATTATAATAGACATTAAATTATATAGTTAAAGGGGCAGTTTAATGACTAAGAAAAAGTTTACTTATAAAGTACCGTCGATGGTAGCACTAACGTTAGCAGGTACAGCTTTAACATCTCATCAAGCACAAGCTGCAGATGACGTACAAAATAAATCTACAAACGAGAATGTGTTAGATGATAAGAATACACTTAAACAAAGTGAACAAATCAAATCTGAAGTTAGTAAACCTACCACTAATATTTCAGGTACACAATCATACCAAGACCCTACACAAGTTGAACAGACCTTAGCAAACGAAGTTAATACTTACGATGCAGAATTAGATGAGTTGAACTCTGAGCAAACACCAAGTCAAGATACATACAATCAACAAACTTCAGGCCAAGAAGACCAAGCGAACACGCAATCTGAGGCTAATGAAGTAACTGAAAACACTCAGGATTCTGAAGATGCTCAAAGTATTGAACAAGATCCCGCTCAAAACAATACTTCTTCTGACCTAAACCAGCAAGATTCCGAAGAGACTCAACAATCTGTAGAAGATACTTCTAATCAAAATATTCAACACAACGAAGGCAATTCAACTGATGATGCAACTACTGCAGTTGATAACAGTCAAGCTGTTGAAAATACGCAAACTACTGAACAAAATACAGCTCAGGACAACACTTCTTCTGACGTAAACGAACAAAGTTCTGAAAATGCTCAACAATCTGAAGAAAATACTAATGTTCAAAATAATGAAGATAATTCAACTGATGATACAACAACTCCAATTAATAACAATCAAACTGTTGAAAATACGCAAGCTACTGAACAAAATACAGCTCAAGATAACACTTCTTCTGATGTAAACGAACAAAATTCTGAAGATACTAAAGCTACTGAAGAAGACACTTCTAATAAAGACGTTCAAGACAATCAAGCTAATCAAAATTCTGAACAAAATAAAGAGGACAACACTTCTTCTGATGTAAACGAACAAAATTCTGAAGATACTAAAGCTACTGAAGAAGACACTTCTAATAAAGACGTTCAAGACAATCAAGCTAATCAAAATTCTGAACAAAATAAAGAGGACAACACTTCTTCTGACGTAAACGAACAGAATTCTGAAGATGCTAAAGCTACTGAAGAAGATGTTTCTGACAAAGAGGTTCAAGATGATGAAGCTAATCAATCTACTGAACAAAATAAAGAGGACAACACTTCTTCTGACGTAAACGAACAGAATTCTGAAGATGCTAAAGCTACTGAAGAAGATGTTTCTGACAAAGAGGTTCAAGATGATGAAGCTAATCAATCTACTGAACAAAATAAAGAGAACAACACTTCTTCTGACATAAATGAACAGAATCCTGAAGATGCTAAAGCTACTGAAGAAGATGCTTCTAATGAAGACGTTCAAGATGATGAAACTAATCAATCTACTGAACAAAATAAAGAGGACAATACTTCTTCTGACGTAAACGAACAGAATCCTGAAGATGCTAAAGCTACTGAAGAAGATGCTTCTAATGAAGACGTTCAAGATGATGAAACTAGTCAATCTACTGAACAAAATAAAGAGGACAATACTTCTGCTGACTTAAACGAACAAGATTCTGAAGATACTCAACAGTCTGAAGAAGACGCTTCTGATAAAAACGTTCAAGATGATGAAACTAGTCAATCTACTGAACAAAATAAAGAGGACAACACTTCTGCTGACTTAAACGAACAAGATTCTGAAGATACTCAACAGTCTGAAGAAGACGCTTCTGATAAAAACGTTCAAGATGATGAGGATGCTACAGCTTCTGAAGATAATAAAGAAGACAACACTTCTTCTGACTTAAACGAACAAGATTCTGAAGACGCTCAACAATCTGAAGAAGATACTTCTTCTGACTTAGACGAACAAGATTCTGAAGATACTCAACAATCTGAAGAAGATACTTCTGATAAAGACGTTCAAGATGATAAGGATGCTAAAGATTCTGAAGATAATAAAGAAGACAACACTTCTTCTGACGTAAGTGAACAGAATTCTGAAGATGCTAAAGCTACTGAAGAAGATGCTTCTAATGAAGACGTTCAAGATGATGAAGATGTTAAAGCTTCTGAAGATAATAAAGTAGATGCCTCTTCTGACGTAAGTGAACAAAGCACAAGCGAAGATAGTAAGGCAACATCAACTGCGACAGCAGTTGCAACTAAGCCTAGTACGCCAAGTACTACTGCGACAACAGTAAGTACAGAAGCTACTCCTAAATTAAGAGTAGCATCAGCTAATGTAAATAATACGCTTTCAACGCGTTCTGCAATAACAAGAGAAGCAGGCACAACAAGTTCTCTACCAGCATATAGTCCACAAGTGAGTTCATCACTTAATAACTATATTCGTAACAATAACTTCCAAGCTCCAAATTATGAACAAGATATTGCAAGTTATTTACCGCAATATAATTATCGTTATGGTAAACCAGAAGGTATCGTTTTACACGAAACTGCAAATGATAACTCAACTATTACTGGTGAAATTAACTACATGAAGAATAATTATAATAGTGCTTTTGTTCATGCATATATTGACGGTAATCGTATTATTGAAACTGCAAATACTGACTATCTTGCTTGGGGCGCTGGTCCAGCTGCAAACGATCGATTTATTCATGTTGAGTTAGTTCATACACATGATTATGATTCATTTGCACGTTCAATTAACAATTATGCTGATTATGCAGCAACAAACCTACAATATTATGGTCTTTCACCAGATAGTGCTGAGTACGATGGACAAGGTACAGTTTGGACTCACCAAGCCGTTAGTACTTTCCTAGGTGGTTCTAATCATACTGACCCTCATGGTTACTTAGCTTCATATAACTACAGTTATGATGAATTATATGACCTAATCTATGAAAAATATTTAATTAAAACTGGTCAAGTAGCACCTTGGGGAGCAACATCTTCAGGTAGTACTAGTGGCAAAGACGAATCTACAAATACAGATGGTTCTAGCAATACTGGTGGCTCAGGTAGTACAGGTGGTTCTAGTAACACTGGTAGTACTGTTACCCCACTAAAAACAGGTTCATTAACAGTAGAAGCTAATAATGGTGTTGGCCGTATTAATACTACAAATGATGGCTTATATGCAACAGTTTATGACCACCAAGGTAAAAAAACTGATCGTACAAATCAAACACTAAAAGTTACAAAATCAGCCAAAATAGGCAACGAAAATTTCTATCTGGTAACTGATTATAACAAAGGGAACTTAATTGGTTGGGTTCACCAAAATGATGTGGATTATAACACAGCTAAACCTGTTACTGCGATAAACAAAACTTATAATATTAAACCAGGCGAAATTTTATATACAGTCCCTTGGGGTACTAGCTCTCAAAAAGCTGGAACTGTTTCAGGTAACGCTAACCAAACATTTAAAGCAACGAAACAACAACAAATTGGCAAAACAAACTATGTTTATGGCTCTGTAAATGATTTATCTGGTTGGGTAAGTTTAAGTAAGTTGTCTTCACCAAGTTCAACTGTTGCCCCACCTACAAATACAGGTCAATTATCAGTAACTAATCTTACTAACCAACAAGGTACTGTAGCCAAAACAAATCATGGTGTCTACACTTCAGTTTACGACAAACAAGGTGTACAAAAACCATATGTGAATGGCAATACTTATAAATTAAGTAAAAAAGCTACACTTGGAAGTAATAGTTTCTACTTAATAACAGATAACAAAACGAATAGTAATATAGGTTGGATGCAAACCGGTGATATTACAGTTAATGAAGCTACTACTAAAAATACAGCAAACCCAACCCAATCAGTAAGTAAAATTGGTCAATTAAATAATACAAATTCTGGTATTAAGACTAAAGTTAATGATACAAAAGCCAAAGATGCATCAAAATTATCAGGCCGTACATTTAACGTTACAAAACAACGTACACAAGGCGATAACACTTACGTATTAATTCAAAATTCTAACCAAAACACGCCATTAGGTTGGGTTAATACAAAAGACATCAATACACGTGATTTAAGTAAAACATCTGCTAAAAATGGTCAATTCACAGTTAAATCTACAAATAATGGACTTTATGCAGTACCTTGGGGTACAAAAGCTCAACAATTAGATTCATTAAAAAATGTGAAAAACAATCAATTTAATGCTTCTAAATCAGTTAAAGTGGATAAAGATGAATACGTGTACGGTAATGTTAATAACAAGACTGGATGGATTGCAGCTAAAGATTTAAATACAAATACAAATAATAAAGTTGCAACCGAAACTCAAACATCTAATGTAACTAAATCGGCAGCTACACCTTATAAATTTGATTATGTTATTTATAATGCTGATGGTAATTACTACTTAGATCCAACTTCTGATCAACCAGCAGGCTCATTAAATGATTTCTATGAAAGTATCTTTACAGTATTCGAGAAACAAGTTATCAATGGTGTGACTTGGTATCACGGCAAACTAACTAATGGCCAAATGGTTTGGATTAAAGAAGAAGACTTACGCAAAGAATTAATCAAATATTATCAATCTGGTCTAACGCTAGATGAAGCTGTTGCAATTCAAGCAGGTTTAAAAACCAAACCTCAAATTCAACACACACCAGGTAAATGGGAAGATGCTACACCTATCGAAATAAAAAATGCTATGGATACTGGTAAATTAGCACAAGACCCTACTCAAAAATATCAATTCTTACGTTTAGATAAATCTCAAGATATTGCTTCAGTAGATTTAGATAAACTTTTAGTTGGTAAAGGCATTTTAGAAGGTCAAGGCGAAGCATTCAGTGAAGCAGCTAAGGCTTACAATATAAATGAAGTTTATTTAATCTCACATGCCCTATTAGAAACAGGCGATGGTACTTCAAAACTTGCTAACGGTGGCGATGTAGTAGATGATAAAGTCGTAACAGATGGTCCAAACAAATATTATAATATGTTTGGTATCGGAGCAGTTGATAGCGATGCAGTTAAACAAGGTTTCGCTACTGCCAAATCTAACGGTTGGGATACAGTTAAAAAAGCAATCGTTGGTGGCGCTAAATTCATCTCAAGTTCATACATCAGCCAAGGCCAAAATACACTTTATAAAATGCGTTGGAACCCTGAAAATCCAGGTGAACATCAATACGCAACTGACGTAAGATGGGCAGAGCACAATGCCACACGTATTAAAGGGTTCTATGATTCAATGGGTAAATTAGGTAAATATTTTGATGTAAATACTTATAAAGCTTAAATTACGTCTACAATACTATATTTACTTTCATACAATTAAAATAAGAGTACATGATCACTCAACAGATATTTTCTATGAGTGAAACATGTACTCTTAAATTTATATATTGATGCTTCCATATAAATTAATCAGACCCAATAATCTAGCGTAAATAAGCATGACGAATGTTTAATTTATATAGCAAATGGTTTAAGTCTTCTATGTCTTGTGAAGTTAAATTTTGGCAGCGCGCTTCAATTAAAGCTACCCTTACCTCATTAATTTGTTGTACGAGTTCCCTTGTCTTATCCGTTACCATTAAATCTTTACATCTCAAATCTTTATTAGATTGTTTACTAGTTATGTAACCCATTTGGCAAAGTTTTTTTATCCAACGTGATACAATTGATTGTTCTTTATTAATTTTCATAGTTAAGTCATATTGAGATAAAACTTCATAATTGTATAAAATTCTTAACATTTCTAATTGCTCTGAAGTTAAATCTGTACGTTGGCCAAACCTTCTACTTACTAAGTTCAAATCGTTACTCGTCAGTGTAATTAATTGTTCTAGTTGTTTGTACATGTTGCTTCATCTCCACTATGTTAATTTACTTGTTACTACCAATCAAATGACACTATTATATTTCTTAATATTATAATGTCATTCTACATAATATACAATAATAAAATACAAATCGATCTATTTTGTTGCATTTCTCATATGATTTATAATAAATTAGTATCAGTGATTATAAAATTCACCCGGCACTTTTAAAGGAGAAAAAGCATGGCACAATTAAAAAAGAGAGATTACTTTTTTGACAATGCAAGAGCAATATTGATTTTTCTTGTTGTCTTTGGGCATTTATTACAACCATACAATGAAGCGAGTACATATCTATCGTCGCTGTACTTAACAATATACAGCTTTCATATGCCAGCATTTTTATTTATTTCTGGTTACTTTGCAAAAAAAGCAGGAGAAGCTGGTTATTTAGAAAAAGTCTCTAAAAAACTATTAATACCTTATATTATTTTCTTTAGTTTTTTCTCTATATATTATTATTTAACTGGTAAAGAAGATAGCGTTCAATTCGATCCTTTCGATCCAGTGTTCGCACTTTGGTTTCTACTTACATTATTCTTCTTTCATGTGATTTTAGTAATTGTTAAAGACTATAAACCTTATTTTGTCTTACCAATAGCAATCATTTTTTCATTGTTTGCTGGTTATTCTGACAATATTGATAATTATTTGAGTTTTTCAAGAACGATTATGTTCTTTCCGATATTTTATTTAGGTTATTTATTTACAAGTAAACATACTCAAATTTTACGAAATAAAAAGTTCGTCCCTATTGCTTTTATAATTTTAGTGGCCTTCTATATAATCTATACCATTCATCCAATCAATTCAGACTGGTTGTTAGGTGATTCGCCATATATGTCATTAGAAGGGAAACAAGATCTTTACAGTCCGTTCAAAAGATTACTCCTTTATTTTATTATTTTAGCAACAATGTTTTCTTTCTTGAATTTAATACCTGAAAAAGAAAAATTCTTTACTTATATAGGACGTAGAACAATGCATATCTATTTATTACATGGTCTTGTAATCGGAGTGGTTCGTGGTTTCGGTCTTCATCCGTTTAAAGATGAAATATCTGTTTTAACTTATATTTATCTTTTAAGTGCAACATGTTTCATTGTTTATATTTTATCGACACGTTTTGTATCAAAATGGACAAACCCAGTTATTAATTTGCAGTCACCTTCTAAATTCAAAGGTTAATAAAAGCATTTACCGAATTGTATTTATTTTAAATATGTTATGATAGAAATAATTTGATGATATCTATTAATCATACATATAAAAATACAATTCGGTATTTTTAATCTCGAGGTGAAATAATCAATGAAACTTTCTTTAAACAATAATGCTAAATATTTAAGCGCACCAAGCATACGTCAATTTTCAAGTCGTATTAAGAACATTGATAACTGTATCAATTTAACAATTGGCCAACCAGATTTTCCTATGCCAGATGTAGTTAAATCTGCATACATTAATGCGATAAATGAAGATCAAACAACCTATTCGCATAATAAAGGATTATTTGACACAAGAAACGCTGTAAGTGAATATTTTGAGCAACGCTATCATTTTAAGTATAGTACTGAAGAAATTATTATTACTAATGGCGCTAGTGAAGCATTAGATACAGCATTACGAAGTATTATTAATCAAGGCGATGAAATTATTGTTCCTGGCCCTATTTATGCAGGATACATTCCTTTAATTAAAACACTGGGTGGCGTTCCAATTTTCGTAGATACAACTCAGTCTCAGTATAAAATCACTCCTGAGGCCATAGAAGCTCATATTACGAACAATACAAAAGCAATATTACTCAACTATCCAACTAACCCTACTGGCGTCATATTATCGTATGATGAGGTGCAAGCAATCACTGAGACCTTGAAAGATAAAGAGATATTCATAATTAGTGATGAAATTTATGCTGAAAACACATTTAGTGGAAAACATACTTCTTTTGCAGAATTTGATGCTATCCGCGATCAACTTTTACTCGTAGGTGGTTTAAGTAAATCGCATTCTGCAACTGGTATCCGTATTGGATTTTTAATTGGACCTGAGTACTTAATTGAAAAGTTAACATTTATGCATGCTTATAATTGTATTTGTGCAAATGTACCAGCACAAATTGCTTGTATTGCTGCTTTAAATGAAGGCTTAGAAGCGCCACAATATATGAATAAAGCTTATATTGAACGTCGTGATTTTTTAATTCAAAAATTAGAGTCTCTTGGATTTGAACTTGATGCTAAGCCAGAAGGTGCTTTTTATATCTTCCCTAGCATCAAAAAATTTACTGATGACGATTTTGAATTTTGTATTAATGTACTTGAAAAAGCACATGTAGCAATGGTACCAGGTTCAGCTTTTACTGATTTAGGTAAAGGTCATGTACGTATATCCTATGCTTATGAACTTGATGCCTTAAAAGAAGGTATGAGAAGGCTTGAAGAATTTCTTAAGGAATACTATCAACAATAATTTTTTATTATAGACACAAAAGCACCCGCTAAATGTTGAATTATCTTCAATGTTTAGCGGGTGCTTTATATTTATAAATCTTCATTTTTCTTAAAAACATTTTTCTCAGCAAACGCTTTTAAAATTTGATAATAAGTAACTGACTCTTCACCTTCCATATCAAATTGTTGAATAACATCTTCGGAGATTTTGCTGAATTCTTCTTTAAGTTTCAAACCTTTTTCTGTTAATCTCACTTTAACTCTACGTTCATCTTCTTCTGTTCTGATTCGATTAATTAGGTCTTTTTTTTCTAAACGTTTAATTATAGGGCTTATAGTACCAGAATCTAAATAGAGTTCATCACATAACGTTTTAATATAAACATTTTTATCGTTTTCAATATAGAGTAATACAATATAGTTAGGAAAGCTTATATCATACTGTTTTAAGTAGCGATTAAAACGATTTACAACTTCTTTACTCGTAATATAAAATAAGTAGCACATTTCTTTTCGTATTTGGTCGTTAGCGTCTGATGCCATTGTTCTCCCTCATTTCTTTTCATTATAATATTAATATATTTTTAAATTATAGTCAAATATATTATAAGTATTAAAAGAGTTTTTTAAGCAACGTATTTCTAACTATAAATTGATACACTATCTTATTTTTATATAAAAATAAGATCTATGTAATGATTCCAGTTATTCATCTTTTTTATTCTTTTTACTATGGGCAAAATCACCGAATAAAGTCCTAATAATGTACCGAAACCATATCTTAGATGATTCCGTATAAGGGTACATAGTAAAGTCGAAGTTGTACTTGCAAAAAAGCGCAAAAAAATGTCGACAAAGTCTGATACTTTGTCGACAGTATATGTTAACCTCTCAATAACGGTTAATATAATAATTCCTTACGGGAATTTAGGGAATTGATCAAAATCAGGATCACGTTTTTCTTTAAACGCATCTCTACCTTCTTTTGCTTCATCCGTTGTATAGTAAAGTAATGTTGCATCTCCAGCCATTTGTTGAAGTCCAGCTAAGCCATCTGTATCTGCGTTCATAGCAGCTTTTAGGAATCTTAAAGCAGTTGGTGAATGTTTCTTAATGTCTTCACACCATCTAACAGTTTCATCTTCTACTTCGTCTAGTGGTACTACTGTATTAACTAATCCCATATCTAGTGCTTCTTGTGCATTATATTGGCGACATAAATACCAAATTTCACGCGCTTTTTTATGCCCTACTATACGTGCTAAATAACCAGAACCGTAACCTGCATCAAATGACCCTACTTTCGGTCCAGTTTGGCCAAAGATAGCATTATCAGCAGCAATTGTTAAATCACATACAACATTTAATACATTACCGCCACCTACTGCATAACCTCTTACCATTGCGATAACTGGTTTTGGAATTACACGAATAAGTCTTTGTAAATCTAATACGTTTAAACGAGGAACTTGATCTTCACCTACATAGCCACCGTGACCACGTACTGACTGATCTCCACCAGAACAAAATGCTTTATCTCCCTCACCTGTTAAAATAATAACAGCAACACGTTGATCATCACGTGCTTTAGTAAATGCATCCATCATTTCTTGTACCGTGTTTGGTGTAAAAGCATTACGAACTTCAGGTCGATTAATTGTTACTTTAGCGATTCCATCGTAATATTCATACTTAATCTCTTTATATTCTTTAATTGTTTCCCACTGTCTAGTCATTTTGCTCCTCCTTTTGAATAAAACCTAATACTATTCTATCAAATTCTGCCATTTCTTCCACATGAACAGTATGACCACTCTGTGCTATTTCAAAAAGTTCAGTTTTCGGTATAATTGAAACTATCTTTTGAGCAATTTCACAAAATTTACCATCTAAATTTCCAACAATAATACATGTTGGGATTTGTATTTGATTCAATTCCGACCATAAATTAGGCATTTTTCCAGTACCATAATCTCTCAACGCTTTTGCTAATCTAGATGCGTCTTGACGCATTCTCATGTTACGAATACTTAATTTAGTGATCTTATCTAAGTCATGTTGTGTATAAAATAGTGGCAGTTTTTCCCAATCATTAACAAAAACTTCTAATCCTGCAATTTCTAATACTTGGGCACGTGCATAATCAACTTGTTGCCTTTCTATCTGTGCTGTTCTATCTTCAATGCCTGGGGACGTACTTTCCAAGACAAGACCTGTCAATGTAGTGTTGCCATGAATTGCATGATACAACGCTATTCTACCACCCATTGAATAGCCATGTAAAAATAATTGATATGCACTAAACACTTCTAGCGTTTCATCTAACTGTTGGCTAATAAAAGGAAAGTCCCACTCTCGATGAAATGGAGATTCATCTGCACCATGTCCAGGCAAGTCAATTGTTACGATATTTACGCTTTCTTTCAATATGTGAATATGGTTATCAAATGCCTGTTGATCACTAATAAAGCCGTGTAGCATCACTAATAATTGATTAGTTGATTGATTCGCTCGATGAAATTTATAATGTAACATTGATAATATCACTCAACTTTTTATAGAGTTTAAGATGTTGTTGTAGATTATCTTCTCTATGCGTCATAATTTCATAGATATGTGCGCCAAATTTGGATAACTCAGTGTACTTAAATGCTTCAATAGATTCAAATCGTTTAAATGTAAAGTCGTAAAGTAGCGCAGTATGTTCAAAATCCAATCCAGTTGGTGTGCCAAATAACCTTTCGAAATATGCATCGGCTGTATCTTTCTGTGGTAAATAGGAAAAGATTCCTCCACCATCATTATTTAATAGCACGATATTCAAATTGATGTCATTTAATTTAGACATAAGCAAGCCATTCATATCATGATAAAAGGCTAAATCGCCAATTAACAATGTCACTTTCTTGTGTACCGCCATACCTAATGCTGTTGAAGTAACACCATCAATACCATTAGCGCCACGATTTGAAAAGACTGCTGCTTCACAGTCTATAAACAAATTATCTACATCTCGAATTGGCATACTATTACTCACAAATAATGCATCATCTGTTGTTAATTTGTCTAGTACATTTGCTACGTAGGCCGCTTCATCTGTCGCAGTTCTTACATAATCTTTAATTTCAACTTTGGCATGTTTCTCTAATGATTGCCATTTTTCTAACCATTGCTTACGTTCAACTGTAGTTGTCTCAGATAATTGTCTAAAGAAATCATTTGCAGACATCTCGTAAGAAACATGAGGTGTTATTGGAAATGCATCTGGTCTATCGTTATTCTGCACTAATATTTGAAATGCCTTCGTATCTTTTAACCATTGATTTATTTTTTTAGAAATAACTGGTTTACCTACTCTAATTATAAAATCAACATCTACTTCTAATCCGGCTCTAAATAATAAGTCATATGTCGTTATAACATTAGGATGGTGCTCACGACGTAATTGACTTAATGGGTCAGCAAGTATAGGCATATCATGTATCGTCGCAAATGTGAGTATTTGATCTACATCTTGATGCTGCATATCACCAACGATAATAAGTCCTTTGCGTTTTTTAACAATTACATTTATTTCATTGAGACTCGTCGTTTTTTGATAATGTGGCATAATCTTCGTATCTGAAGTTAACCATTCAACTTTTTCTAAATCAGGTGTCAGCGGCTCTCTAAATGGCAAATTCAGATGAATTGGACCTCGATGCGGGCCATATAAATACTGACTCGCTTTTTGTAATTGGAATTTAACTGTATTCGTCATAAAGTCTTGGTCATCATTACTATCAGCAATAGGGAAATCAAATTGATATTGTGTATAATTTGCAAACATATTTGTTTGATCTATTGCTTGTGGTGCCCCGATACCTCTGAGTTCATGTGGACGATCACTTGTTAATACCACTAGTGGTAAATGACTCAAGCTACTTTCAGAAATGGCTGGTGTATAATTCGCGGCAGCACTACCAGATGTACAAAGAATAGCAACTGGTCGCTCACTACCTTTCATTAACCCCATCGCAAAGAAAGCAGCACTACGTTCATCTGGATGAATCCAAGATTTCATTTTAGGATGTGCCTCAATTGCAATTGCCATTGGTGTTGAACGAGAACCTGGACTTATCACTATTTCTCTTATTCCGTATGCATATAATTCTGAAACAAAAGTAAATACCTGTTTTGTTAATGCAGTTGTATGGTTATTCATATTTCTCGACTCCTAAAGCTTTCATCATTGGGCTAAATTTAACAGCAGTCTCTTCTACTTCACTATCCGCATCAGAATCACTTACAATCCCACAACCAGCAAATAATGTTGCCTGATTTTTCTTAATCAACATAGATCTAATTGCAACAATAAATTCACAATTATCATACATGTCAATATAGCCAACTGGCGCGCCATAAAGCCCACGTGTTCCAAACTCATTTTGTTCAATATATTCAATTGCTTCCTCTTTAGGATAACCTCCAAGTGCCGGCGTCGGATGAAGATTATCTAATAAACCAATATAAGATTCGCTAATCAATTGTCCTTTAATTTTCGTATATAAGTGATACAAATGATCATTTGTTAAAATTTGCGGTTTTTTATTGTATGTAATATCTTCAACATACAATTCAATGTCATTCAATATACTGTCTACGACAAAACGATGTTCATTTAAGTTTTTTTCATCGTTTAAAAATGCATTTATATTTTCATTATCCACATCATCGTGGTGCGTACGTTTAATCGTACCTGCAACTGCTTTGGTAGATAGTATTTCATCATTAATTTCCATTAACTGTTCAGGTGTTTGTGAAAAGAATACACTGTCTTGTGATTCTAATACAAATAAGTAACTATTATGTTCACCTTGTGTTGCTTGGTTTAAGATATAAGGGATGTTTATGTTTTTATCAAACATAATCAATCGTTTTCTTGCAAGCACAATTTTTTTATTTTCGTCTAATATATCTATTGTATCTTTAACTAAATCACGCCACTCATCTTTATAAATATCCTCAATGCGCTTAATTTCACCTTTTTCAAAATTTGGGCTAACATTCTCTTGAGTTAACTTATCTATAATCGATAAAAATGAGTCAATTTCAAATTGATCTGCTTTTACAGTATAGGTAATATACGTGTTTCCTTCTTCCATAGTTACCAATACTTCAGGTAATATAAAATGATTAATACCAAATTCACGCCACTCATCTCCAGATTTATGTGTTGAAAATTGGAATCCACCACATATCTTTAAATGATGTCGTTCTGAATTTGGATGAATTAAATCAATATCACTTTTATATTTTTCCCATTCTCGGAAAATAGATTGTTTACTTTCAAAGTCATTTTTAAATCTTTTAATAGCATGATAGCCAAAGAATGAAGTTTCGTTGTCATTTTTTTTAAAATAAAAACGGTCTCCTACACTGTCTTCCGTAACATGGAATAATACAGTAGGATCTAATTCATAATTTAATTTTGCTTCTACAGAAACCCAAGTATGATTACTTTCGTATACCGCTTCGACAATTTCACTTTCCTTGACGTCCAAAGTCATCTATTTCACTTCTTTCATTTATCAGTTTGCACTCATTATAATATTGTACCACTTTTCACAATATGTGTATGGTATCTAGCCTATTTCATTTATATAATTTTCACGTTATTTGACCTTTACAAGTTCTTCCATTAAAATAAATTTGATAAAAAATATTTTAATATAAAAGAATTCGAGGTATAAAATTTTATGGCATCTCAATATCAACAATATTCTACTGTCAGAAAATACTGGCACTTAATGAGACCACATACTTTAACCGCTGCTGTGGTACCAGTACTTGTTGGTACTGCTACTGCAAAAATATTCCTACTTGGTAGTGAAGATCATCTAAGTCTTGCTTTACTTTTAGCCATGTTAATCGCTTGTTTATTAATTCAAGCTGCGACAAACATGTTTAATGAATACTATGATTTCAAAAAAGGGTTAGATGACCACACTTCTGTAGGAATCGGTGGTGCAATCGTTCGCAATGGCATGAGTCCTAAGTTAGTCATGAATATAGCCATTGCATTTTATGTCATTGCTGCTTTACTGGGATTATTTATAGCCATCAACAGTTCATTCTGGCTCATACCAATTGGACTCGTGTGTATGGCAATTGGCTATTTATACACGGGTGGACCGTTCCCTATTTCTTGGACTCCTTTTGGTGAAGTATTCTCTGGAATTTTCATGGGTATGATTATTATTTTAATTGCATTCTTCATTCAAACAGGTAATTTACAAAATCTAGTTGTTTGGATCAGTCTTCCGATTGTTATAACAATCGGTTTAATCAATATGGCTAATAACATTCGTGACCGTGTTAAAGATAAAGAAAGTGGTCGTAAGACATTACCTATTTTATTGGGTAAAAATAATTCAATACGCTTCTTAGCATTAATGTACATTGTCGCGTATGCATTAGTTATCTATATTACATTCTTCCAACCTGGTGGTTCAATTTTCTTTTTACTTGCATTACTGTCATTCCCGCTACCTATCAAGGCTGTACGTAGATTCAAAAAGAATGACACGCCAGCAACTATGATGCCAGCAATGGCTGCAACAGGAAAAACGAATACATTCTTCGGTCTACTGTATGCACTAGGTATTTATATTAGTGCTCTGCTCGGTGGTATTTAATATATTTCTCAATTAGCAAGTTTAACCCAGCAATCAAATAAAGTAAGTATTACTTTTTCGATCTTCATACTCATGAAGGTCGATTTTTTGTTTTTTAACAGAGATAAAAACTCAGTCTTTTATATGTACCATGTGGTAATGCATATGACCATATAAATCGAATTCACTTGTAGGTTGGAATCCTAATTTTTTATAAACATGTAACGCCCCATCATTGAGTAAATCACAATTTAAGCTCCATTTTTCATCTGGATACGTTTCTAATACATGTTTAATTAATTTAGTAGCGACACCCTGCCCTCTAAATTCTGGGAATGTAGCAACTGTTTCGATATACCATTCATCATCATTAGCCTCTTTCATTGGCATCGGCGTCCCATATGCTCTAATGTCTTCATCTAATTCCATATCTAACCAAGCCTTTTCAAGCTCTAACTCTTTGTTACCAGGATATGCAATTAAGCAACCTGCAATGTTACCATCGACTTCGTATATCCAAGTGTTACTATAATGACCTCTATATGGTACATCCACCATACTTTGTTCCATGATTTTTAGTAATCTTTCTTTATCGGTGTATTCCACTAAATCTATGTCTAATTGACTCCATATGATATAACATAATTTTGCAATTTCATGCTTATCCGTAGGTTTAGCTTTTCTAATCATTTGTATTCTCCTTACTATGTTTATTTAACTATATTATATATGAATTAAATAAAAAATTCGAAGTAATAATTGGTTTTTACGAGAAATCGTTTTTCATTAATTGTTTTCGATTGTTGAATCGCTTAATATAAGAGATAATTAAGATAAGAACTTTAAAATGAAAGGACTAGACATATGAAAGTAAATAAAGTCATTTACGTTATACTTGCATTTTTACTCGGTTGGTGTGGCATTCATAAATTTTACTCAAATCAACTTTTACAAGGTATTATACATTTAGTGTTCTTTTGGACAGGCATTCCATACGTTATCGCTATCATTAGTGGCATCATTACGATTTTCTTTAACAAAGCAGACGAAGACGGTCTTATTTCTTTTGAAAAATAACCACTTTTTTATTAAAAGATAAAATATTTTCTATTTTCTCCAATATTTCATCTGAAATTGGGTAAAGAAACTATATAGCAAATTATGGAAAGTTGAATTGTAACTTAGGAGGACTAATAATGAAAAATATTATATCACGTGTTTTCAGATCTGTAGTAGTAGGCTTTATTATAAAAGGAATCAGAAATTTAATAAGTAAAAAATAGATTTCATATACATTGAAATTTACGAAAAAATTGAAAAAGCTAATTGTTTCTAATTTTAGAAACGATTAGCTTTTATTTTTACAATTACCTTATAGAACTCTTATGATTAACAAAAAACACCCACCAAATGGTGAGTGTTTTTTAATTATTTTCTTTTTCTAATTGCTTTCATAATAAATGAAACAATTAAGATTAATACGATTGCCCCGATTAGTGCTGGTAAGATTGGAACGCCACCTAAGACTGGCCCCCATGTACCTAATAATTTACTACCAATAGCTGAACCGATTAAACCTGCAATAATATTACCAATTATTCCACCTGGAATATCTTTACCTAAAATTGCGCCGGCTAACCAACCGATTAAACCGCCTACAATAATCATCATAATAAAGCCCATATATCTCTCTCCTATTTTCTTGATTTATCACAATGAATAGCTTACCACTTTTTTTATTTATATACAACATTGTGAACAATATTTATTTTGGAAACCAAAACAATTTCTTAGTTTTTCCTCAAGTCATCTCTATTTAAATGCGCTATAACAATATTTTATAATGAATTTCTTGTTTTTCATGCAATATCAAGATATATATAGTCATACAAAATCTTGAAATAAAACCAAAAATTCATTACATTTATTGCATCATATTACCGATTAAGATTTACTCATATCTAATTATCATAATCTTGTTGTTTATAGTACATTTTTCCCTAACTAGTTATTTAAAATTTTACAAACTATAATTATTAATACACTTTTTCATTTTGACGTGTAAAAAACCTTCAAAGTTTTCACTTTTAGTGTCTACTTTGAAGGTTTTTATTATTTTTCTGATTTAATTTATGCTCATTTTTAAAATTGAGATAATTATAGTTCTTTAAATCGTTTAATTGTATCTCCTATTTCATCTCTTACGCGTTGAAACTCTGACCATGCTTTACCTGCTGGGTCATCAAAGCCCCAATGTTCTTTTTTCACATTAGGCGGTATAACTGGACAATTATCATCAGCATCACTACAAAGTGTAACAACGAGATCAGATTGTTTTAAAATATTACTATCAATCATATCGGATGTATGATTTGAAATATCAATATTAACTTCTTTCATAGCTTCTATCGCCTTAGGATTTACACCATGCGTTTCGATACCTGCTGAGTAAACATTCCATTCTTTGCCGAGTATTTCTCTTCCCCAGCCTTCAGCCATTTGACTACGACAAGAATTACCAGTACATATAAAGTAAATTGTTTTTTTATCCATTTATGATTACCTCTCATTTAAAAAATAATTAGTGTTAAATATAAACCTAATAAGGTTACAAATAAAACAGGGATTGTGATAATAACTCCCGTTTTGAAATACACACCCCAAGATATTTTCACTCCTTTTTGAGTTAGCACGTGTAACCAAAGAAGTGTGGCTAAAGAGCCAATGGGTGTTATTTTAGGTCCTAAATCAGACCCAATAACGTTGGCATAAATCATGCCTTCTTTTAATATTCCTGTGGCACTCGATTGACCAATTGCTATAGCATCTATTAATACAGTTGGCATGTTGTTCATAATAGATGAAAGAAATGCAGCTATAAAGCCCATGCCCATGATACTACTAAATAAGCCATAACTTGAAATATTTGTTAGTACATCACCAAGAAGTGTTGTAATCCCCACATTTTTCAGACCAAATACGACGAGATACATACCAATAGAGAATAAAACAATATTCCATGGCGCACCTTTAATTACTTGTTTCGTATGCACCGCTTTAGATTTACGCGCTAATAATACAAATATTAAAGCAATCATACCAGCAATAATAGATACTGGAATATTTATAAACTCACTTATTAAATAACCAACGAGTAAGATAGCAAGTACAATCCAAGAGATGTTAAAAAGCTTTTTATCTTTAATCGCTTCTCTTGGTTCTCTAATATTTACTTCGTTAAATTTACCTGGAATAGATTTTCTGAAATAAAGCCATAACACAAGAATACTTGCAATCAACGAGAATATATTAGGTATAATCATTTTACTGAAGTATTCAATAAAACCTATATCGAAATAATCTGCAGAAACTATATTAACTAAATTACTAACAATGAGTGGTAATGAAGTTGTATCTGCAATAAAACCACTAGCAATGATAAATGGAAATATTGCTTTTTTATCAAAACCTAAATTACGTACCATAGCTAATACAATAGGGGTAAGTATTAAAGCTGCACCATCATTTGCAAAGAAGGCTGCTACAACTGAACCCAAAAGCATGATAAAGATAAACATTTTCAAGCCATTACCCTTTGATGCTCTAACCATATGTATAGCAGACCACTCAAAGAACCCAATTTCATCTAATATAAGTGAAATAAGAATAACTGCAACAAACGTTAAAGTCGCATTCCAAACGATTCCAGTAACTTCCAGTACATCTGAAAAACTTACAACACCCGTAATTATAGATACTACAGCACCAATTAATGCAGTAATTCCAATATCTAAACCTTTAGGTTGCCAGATAACAAAAATTAACGTTAATACAAAGATTGTGATTGCTAATATCGTCATCATTAACACTCACCTGACTTCATATTTTTACAAATACATAATTCATTTGTAGTATTTATTAGATTTAAACTTTGATTAATTTGTTCAAATACATCGTGGTTAAGCCGATACATGCGCTTATTCCCCTCTTTTCGTGTAGTAATTAACTCACACTCTACTAAAGATTTCATATGATGACTTAAAGTTGGCTGAGAAAATTGAAAATGTTCCAATACATCACATGCACATAACTCACCACAAGAAAGTAAATCCATAATTTCTAATCTACTTGGGTTAGAAAGCACTTTTAATACGTTTGATAATTCTTTATATGACAAGTTCATCTCTCCTCTTATAACTAAATATAATACTATCTATATAGACGAGTGTCTATGTACTATTGATGATTACTTATAATTTTTTTATTAAAAAATTGAGTTTTGATATATTATAGTTGATTCACAGCACTTAACACTTGAGCAATATAAAACATGAAGCTATTACAGGATTAACGAAGCTCTAAAACAAGTGGTATCAACTAGCAGTACTTGTAGCAATTCATTATACTTTTAACTAATTTTACTCTTTTCCTATTTAACTTTTTGCGGTTACTTACTATCATGATTATTAATTGTGAATTTACAAATTATAAATTCACAAAACAAAAAAATACCGAAATCCTGTTAAGGACTTCGGTATTAAAAATCTTGTTTTTATTAACGGAAACGGAGAGATTCGAACTCTCGCGCCGCTTGCGCGACCTACACCCTTAGCAGGGGCGCCTCTTCAGCCAACTTGAGTACGTTTCCAATGGCTCCACAGGTAGGACTCGAACCTACGACCGATCGGTTAACAGCCGATAGCTCTACCACTGAGCTACTGTGGAATAATTGATATCTCAATCAAGCACAAATACTATTATATCAACTTCAGAGAAATTTTCAAGTACCTTAACCAAAAAAATATGCGGAATATTTACACTAAATTAATATAATATTCCACATATGACATTTTTACATTTAAATTTTAGAAATGTTTTGCTATTTATTTTCAAATAGAGAATATTTTGCTAATGCTTCATAAATATTTAATTGTGGTTTCGTATAGTCTATAGGAGATTCAGGATCAAAAGTAGCCACCCTAGCAGCTCTGTCCATCATATAGTAATAATATATGCCATTTAAGTATTGATGATGCATACTGTGTGCTGAAATATTAACAACTATAGTCTGGTTATCGACAAATGTGATTTTACATTTTTTATCTTTTAAAGCTCTTATGGTTTGTACATAATGAATATTGATCCAAGTGTTTTCTTCTTTTCGGTCTGAATGTGTAGGAAAAAAATAAGTAGGAAATAATGGAGTGAATAATATCGGGGGTTTACTATTAATACCTGTAATTCTCATTGTGTCTTCTTTTTTAAATACATAGCTACTACCATAAAATCTACATGAACGATCTATAATCTTATGTGTCCGTTCCTTTACGATATCACGCTCCTCCTTATACTTTAATACACAAGTACCTTCATTTAGTCCTATAGATAAATTACAAGGTTGAAGAGCCATATCACCTTTTTTAATAATGTATTGTTGAATCATAGCTGACGCCTCCTTAAAACTTATGGTGATACTCAAATAATATAACACAAAGATTTTAAAATCAACTTATTTAATAAAATATTTTATAAGTTTTCTACAATTGATTTTTAGTTATTATACTTTTGCATTTTCTTATTTTTTGAAAAGTTGCAAATTACAATTATATTTTCGGAAAAATCTGACTATTTATTGATTTCAAAAATAAAAGGCTGTATACTATATGTAAATATAGATAGAGGGGCTGTGTTGAAAATGAAAAACAATACAAATGTTAAATACAATTCATTAGAATCTTTTGTGTCAACGATTAATGATTTAGGTATTGAATTAATCATTGATGAGTCGTTAAGAAATGTCCGTAAACAGCAGTTAGAATACCTCATTGACCACGCGCTTAAGAATAAAAACGAGCAGGATTTCAAACGTTATACTGAAGAATACAGAAACCTGGAGGAATTTCTCGTTGGATAATTTAATAGATTGTTATTTAAAATAAGGTCTATTCCCTACTTACACCAATAAGTTAGAGAATAGACCTTTTTGAGTTTTATTTTTACTTATAACTCTTGTTTATGACATTAATCTAATGAGTTCATGGCGATCGATATCACCAAAATAATGATAAATATCGTAGTTTGAAAATGCTTCCTCAATACTATCAAACTCGTGTAACGTACCTTCTAATGCATTTTCAAGTTCTGTTATGTCACCTTCACCGAAGAAATCTCCAAAAATTCTTGCGTGCTCAATACGACCTTGTTTAACATCTAATTTAATTTGAACGAAACCTTTTTCAAACTTCTCTTCTCTTTCAAAGTTATATTTTGGATTTCTACCATAATTCCAATCCCATGTACGATATTTCTCATTACTCAATGCTTCAATATTTTTCCAATCTTCATCAGTAAGTTGATATGTTTCAACTTGATTTGCTTCTCCAAAAATAGTTTTTAAAATAATATCTTTAAAGTTATCAATATTAATAGGTTCTTCAAGAAATTCTGAAATATTTGCGACTCTGCTACGTACAGATTTAATCCCTTTAGATTTAATTTTTGCAGGATTAACTTTTAATGCGTTCTGAACTTCATCCAATTCACTATTTAACATTAATGTGCCATGACTAAACATACGATCTTTCACTTTTACCATAGCATTGCCTGAAATTTTGGCGTTACCTACTTGAATATCATTTCTACCAGTCATTTCAGCATCAACACCCAACGATTTTAATGCTTCAACAATTGGCTCTGTAAATTTTTTAAAATTATGGAAGCTGTTACCATCATCATCTGTTATAAAACTGAAATTTAAATTACCTTCATCATGGTAAACAGCGCCTCCACCAGATATACGTCTCACAACATCAATATTATGTGCATCAATATATGGTTTGTTAACTTCTTCAATCGTATTTTGGTTTTTACCAATTATAATAGACGGTCTATTCACATAAAATAGAAAATAGCTTTCGTCTTTCGGCATATTTTTTAATACATATTCTTCCATTGCTAAATTTAATGTTGGATCTGTAATATCATTATTACTAATAAACTTCATCTATTGCACTCCTTTTCCCTAAAAATATACCCTTACCTTATTTATGCTATATTTCCTCTAAAAATGCCAATCATTTACATTAAATATGATAAAAAGTTTCAAAATCGGTTTATATCACACAATTTAATGGTTATTTGTTTATTTGTCTTAAGTTTTTTTGTATAATACTATCTAGTTAGCATTTCTAGGGAGGACTAAAAATGACTGTTGCAGAAGTTGGAAATATAGTAGAATTCTATGATGGTTTAAAAGGCCGTGTAGAGAAAATTAATGATAATTCAGTAATTGTAGATTTAACAATTATGGAGAATTTCAATGATTTAGACTTGCCTGAAAAAACTGTTATTAATCATAAGCGATATACAATCGTTGAACAAGAAGGATAGTAAAAAATGAATAGAATTTCAAAGGCTTTAATATGGTTTCTTTTAAGCTTTATTGTATTCCACATCATCCTCTTCATTATGTGGGGGGAAAAACAAGAGTATTGGTATTTATATACTGGCATTATGCTCATAGCTGGTATTAGTTATATCTTTTATCAAAGAGATATAGAATCTAAGAGATTACTTACTTCTTTAGGTGTTGGAATTGTTACTGGTATTGTATTAATTATTATTCAGCTGATTATTGCAGCAATTTCTTCGGATATAAAATATCTTGAATTAATTAAAGAATTAACAAGAACTGGCGTATATTTTAAATGGCAAATGTTAATAACATTAGTCTTTGTTATACCTTGTCATGAACTCTATATGAGAACAGTTTTACAAAAAGAATTGATTAAATTAAACATACCAAGTTGGCTTAGCATTATAATTACGGCGCTTTGCTCAGCTTCATTATTCTACTATCTAGATAATTTATGGATTGTTTTCTTCATCTTTATCGTACAAATTGCACTCTCAATAAGCTACTTTTATACGCGTAGAATTGCTACCACTGTAATAGCACAAATCGTTGCAGTAGTAATTCTATTAATATTCCATGCTTAACTTATTGTGGAACTTTATACGTTTTATTAAAAATTAAAAACTGGAAGGCGCTCATTAAAATAATGATCGCCTTCCAGTTTTTTGTGCTATATAAAATAAATATATTATAATGCTCATTTTTCCAGTTATTACAACACTTTTGCATACGAGACACTTGCCAAATTAGAATAGCCTAGCATGAATTGAAGACTACATGCTGAGTCTATAGCCCTATCTTATGCAAACGAGGATATAGTAGTATTTATATTACAATCCTTTAGCCTATGTTATTACATTAAAGCTTTGTTTTTGATTTATTTTATACTGCTCATTTTTCAAATTTCTAGATATTAATTCTACCATCGTTATTTCGCCAGTTTCATGAATAACTGCATTTTCTAAATACTGTCTATAATTTCTATAACAATAATCTGTCATACTTACACGATACATATGATTCAGTCTTATGTTTTTTAAATTAACACGATTAAACGGTGCAGCATTCATATCAATTGTGTAATCCACGCCTTGCCAAAACGTACATAATGTTTCATCAATAATTGTTAAACTGAGTTCACCATGGCTAAATTCTATATGTGAATAGCCATACTCTAGAATATCTTTAATCTGCTGTCCTTTTAAAGTTAAATCAACTGGCACGTCAGGATGCGGATACGCTTTATATAATGCTTCATTGGTTATTGTTGCTTCTAAGCCTTCTTCTCCACTGGTAGGTAAATGTACACATGAAATATCATAATCAAACTCTGAGCGAATACCGTCATGTAAAAGTTGCGTGAAAGGATGGGGCTTCGTAATAACGTCTCCTAAACCATTTACTTGAGCAGAAACGGGCGTAACATTTAAAACTTCTTTCCCCCAATGTTCAACAGTTTTTCTATCATAAAATGTTAAGTTTAGTAAATCCTCATCTTCCTTATACTCGTTTAAATCAACAATTTGTGACTCAACATCTTCTAATTCATATGAGGTAGTTCTTTGCTTAAAGTTAATTTTTACATGGACTAATTGTTCCGCATTTTGACCAGCTTGTACATACAATGTTTGATCATCTCTACCTATAAAAGTTTGATGTTGATGACCAGTAATCAGTAAATCAATCACGCCTAATGATTGCATAATTTTTTCCGCTTCATTCACGTTTTGTTCGCGTTCATTTGCGGATTTATTTAGTTGGTTTATACCACCATGATATATGACTATGAGAAAATCTGGCATTTCAGTTTCATGAATAAAGCGAATCCATCTTTTAGAAGCCACTAAAGTTTTATCAATTTGTAGCTCATTTTCCATTTCAAAGTGTTCGCGATTCATCAATCCGTCTGAAGTTAATCCAACAATAGCTATCTTGACGCCTTCTACTTCTTTTATCGTATAAGGTGTAGAGAAATAAGGTTCTCTTGTACGCTTATATTCAATATTCGCCGATAACCATGGAAACCTGGATAAAGAGACCGCTCTTGAAAAGAAGGACAAACCGAATTTAAATTCATTAGGACTAATACCACTTGCATCATATTGCATAGCATTCATCAGCTTTATCATAGGATGACGCTTATATGGCGCAACAACAGCATAATAAAATGCAGCCAATGAACCAGCCAAACTACCGCCACTGTCCAACAAAATAACATGTTCATTTTCTTTTCTCTTCGTTTTAACGTAAGTACCTGCTCTATATATATTAGAACCATGATCTCCGTTTAGAAAATGACTGTGCATATCTGAAGTTGTGATAACATCTATTCTAATTCTCTCGCTTTTTTTCATATGCCTCTCCCCTCATTTCCTACAGTTTAACATGTTTCTAAATACCCATGATAGCAAAAGGAAATATTACATTCTAAGAATTTTAATAATTTAAGAAGCCTTGCTTAAATCATTTAATTGCCTCTTTTTACTACTTTTACATTATTCTATAAAACATTGAAATTAAAAAACCCTCTCTTGCACTGTTTTCACAAGAAAGGGAATAACTTTATAATTAATCATCTTAAAACTATCAAAATGAAGTTTTAGCCAATTTGAATACGTTCTTTCGGATAATGATATTTGTCTGGCTCTCTACGCCCACCAATCATAATAATAAAACTAATAAGTCCTACACGACCAATAAACATCAGTACCATCAATACGATCTTACTCATCCCACTAATGTCATCAGTAACACCTAATGATAGTCCACATGTCCCAAATGCTGACATGACCTCGAAAAATGCTTGCAGAAATGATATTTTGCCATTTTCAACCACAAGTATTGTAATCGTACCTGCAAATGTGAGTATTCCTGCCATTGTAAAAACAGCAAATGAGCGTTGTACATCTGTTGTATGAATCTCACGATTAAATGCTTTAATCGAGGTTTTTTCATTATTATTGCTAAAGTTCAATAAGAATAAGATTAAGATTGCGAATGTAGTCGTTCTAATACCACCACCTACTGAACTCGGTGAAGAACCTATAAACATTAAGACACTCATAATTACATTCGTACCTTCTCCAAAATTACTTACATCAATGGTTTGTAATCCGGCACTTCTTGTTGTTGCAGATTGGAACAGTGCGTAAAATAATGATTTATGCCACGTCATATTTTGAAAAGCATGGTTATGTTCAAATAATAAAATTATTATTGCGCCGAATACAAACAATACTAAGTAAGTCATTGTTGTAATTTTTGCAAATAATGAAAATCTAAAATTAGGTATTCTATTTTTAATGTATGCTTTTACTTCAATTAATACTGGAAAGCCAATAGATCCTAAAATAATTAAAAACATAACTATAGTCTGAACAAAATAGTCATTAGCATAAGGAATTAACGATTGTCCTGTTATGTCTAAACCGCCGTTTGTCGTTGCAGATACCGCTACAAACATGCCCTGCATAATTGCATATTGCAAATCTGGATTATCTCTATAAAAATAGAATGCTAATAATGATGCTCCAACAAGTTCTATAATTAAAATTGTACGTACAATATCTAGAATCAGTTTAACTGTACCACTCATGGTATCTTTATTATTATCAAGCATAATAAGCTGACGTTCACGCATGCCAATATGTTTTCCTAAAAACACCCATAGCATCGTACCAATGGCCATGACGCCAATTCCACCGATATTTAGAATAATCATAATTATGATTTGTCCAAAAGTAGTATATGTCTCAACGATATTAACAGGTGATAAACCAGTCACACTCACGCCTGAAACTGCTACAAACAAAGAATCAATCGGGTCAACATTGATTCCAGATTTGTGAACAAATGGTAAATTAAGTAATAAAAATGCTACGATAATTGCAACAATATAATACATCACTATCCCTTGTTGAGGGCTTGATTTTTTTAACAATTGATTGAAAATGGACAACGTTTATTCACCCCAACGCTACTTCAATTTAATCTTGATATCCTTAAGCTTACCATCTCTGTATATTTTAGCTGGTAATGTATCCAAATCATCTTTATGATTAAAAATAATTTGTCTATATCTTAGATTATCTTCTAATTCTTTACCATCTAATTCTACTATTACATCATCTTTTTGCAACCCAGATTTTTCACCTGTTGAATTTTCTTTAACTTCACCAATTAATACACCTGATTTCACATCTTCAGGTAGTTGTAATGATTGACGCCTTTCATCATCGATATCGGCAACATTCATGATACGAATACCTGTATTAGGATATTTGACTTCACCTTTAGCTTCAAGTTCTTTTGCTATTGATTCAGCTTGATTTACTGGAATTGCAAATGCAATACCTTCTACATTATCCATATCTATCTTCAACGATGCAATGCCTATTAATTTACCATCTCTATTAACCACGCCACCACCAGAGTTACCAGGGTTTACTGGCGCATCGATTTGAAATGCATCCATTAATACATCATATTGTTCATCTTTATCAATATCTACAGGAATATGACGATTAAGACCTGATACGATTCCTTCTGAAACACTACCTTTAAAATCAACGCCTAGTGGATTCCCTACCACGATAATAGGTTCCCCTAATACTAAAGTGCTTGAATCACCCATTTTGATTGGTTTAACGTCGCTCCCAGACTTAACCTTTGCTTTAACCACTGCAATATCAGAGAATTTATCTGTACCAATAACTTTTCCTATTGAGTAGTCTCCATTACCATATGTAATCTTCTGTTCTTTCTTGTCTCCTACTACATGCGCATTTGTCATGATAAAAATAGAGTCGCCTACTTTTTTGTAGACGACACCTGATCCTAGCTCATTTTCTTTACCTGCTTCTTGTGTCTCTTTCTCTGCAGAAGAATCTTTGTTGCTTGTATCATTCTCAACCGTTACTACTGATTGCGTAGCACTATTAGCGCTCTTCATAGTTGTGGTATATGACTTTTCTTTACCCTTATTACTTTGGAAAATACTATCCTTGTCATTACCGTTTTGATCAACGTTAGCAAATATTGAATTCATCAATGTTAATAATAATATAACTGCAATAACAATAAGTACTTTAGGCCAATGTTCCTTAAAGAAATATTTAATCTTATCAACGTTGCTTAATGGTCCATTTTGATTGGCGTGATTTGGTCCTTGATGTTGAGATGCATGTTTGTTACGCGCTGTTGTTTGCGCTTTTTCTTCTTTTGCATCTACATCATCTTCTTCAACGTATGTTTCAACTCGAGATTGTTGTGCTTCTTCTGAATAAAAGTTATCTTCTTCATCAATTTTTGGCGATTGATTTTTTGATAATGTGCTCTGCTCAGTAACCACTGTATCATTTTCTGTATTCTCTCGATGATCATCTGTTTCTTGCTCAGACTTACTTTGAGTATGATAATTAGCATTTTGCTTCTGTGGGTAACTTGAGGACTGTGTGGTATCTGATGACTGTTTATCGCTTGGTATATCTATATCTTCTTTAGAACCACTTTGTTTAGCCATCAAAGCCTGTTGTTGTTGTATCTCTTCTTGTGTTAGCTTTTCGATACGTGCTTTTCGTAAATTTTCTTTCACACGCTCTTCATTATTTTTGGCTAATCTTTGCGCTTTTTCTTTACGCTGTTCTCTGGCCTCATGCTCTAAATGTACACGTTGTTCACGTTCTTCATTATGAAAAAACTCACGTCGTTTACGTCCATATTTTTCTTTAGGAATGACGTGTTTTTTATTTTGAGTCACCTTAATCCCCCCTAATCTTACATAAATCTTCACTATCTATTATGACATAATATAATAGATAATTCTTCTTTATTTTCTTTTATAAAAGTAGATACATTCTGATTATAATCACTTTCTTTCTAAATTTCTAACTTTAAATGATTTTCTCAAATATTTTGACACATCCTTGCTCAATTTTAGTAAACTACAATATTAAAATTTATAAATAATACCTTACATGTTTTCACATAAAAAAACTGGAAAACCTCTATGAGCTTTTCCAGTTATATTAACATTTACTTTTGTTTTTCTTTTTTCTTGTTATTTCTTAATGAAGTTAACCAACCAATAACTACTAATAATATCATGACAGTCCAGAAAATTGATTGCCATAACGTACTATGTGGGAAGTGTTCAGGTAAAACAGCGATTTTTTCATGTGCAAGCACCATGACCACTAATTTAACACCTACCCAACCAACTATAGCAAACGCTGCGCCTTCTAAACCTGGGTATTTGTTTAATAAGTTTACAAACCATGTTGCAGCGAAACGCATAATTACAACGCCCAACATACCACCTATGAACATAACAGCAAACTGACCTAAGTCCATTCCGCCGAAGTGGATGCCAACTGCTGGTAATGTCACTGCAATTGCAAGAGCTGCAAGCATTGAATCAATAGCAAATGCAATATCTGCGAATTCAACTTTTAATACAGTGCCCCAAAATTCTTTAGGGCTTGCGTGAATCTCTCCACCATCTTCATCAAAGTGGTGATCATCACCAGCTTCTTGTTCTTCCTTATCTTTCTCTTTAAAGAAGGATATCAAATTGGTTATGGACATATATAGTAGGTATAATGCACCAAGTGCTTGTATCCACCAAAGATTTGCGATAATACTGATTAAGAATAAAGAAATAAAACGGAATACTAATGCACCTAACAAACCATAAAACAAAGCTTTTTTTCGTTGTTCAGGCGGTAAATGTTTAACCATAACTGCCATAACTACGGCATTATCTGCAGCCAATAGTCCTTCTAAAAATACTAGAACAACGAGCACCCATAAATAAGGTAAAATCATACTTGGATCCATCTAGGACAACTCCTTAATTTTTTTAAACATAAAAATAGAGACCTAAGCTAAGTTAGTGTGTTGCCGTTATTTAATTTAGTTCATTTAGTTTTTATACACTAAAGAACAAATCAATCACGTTATTCACTATTAGCAAAGGTCTCACTCGACAGTTTGTATCTGCCCATTTTACCGGAAGCAATCAAGCTTCGTAATGACGATAAAATGACTATGTTAAAAAGACATACAAAGTATTTTCTTTAAGCATATAAATGTATGCTTCATATATACTTTTAATAACAGTTGAGTTACTCCCCTCTGACTACAAAGTCATAGGTATTCTATTAATATCGTTATTATACACAAAATATAGTTTTATAACAAACCATATAATTTAATTTCTGGAAACTTCTCTTCAAACCATCTCGTTGCAAATTCATTATCAAATAAAAATACATAATTTTCATAAATATCTTTAACTAAAATTGAGCGCGATGTACTCATTTTATCTTTAACTTCTTCTTCATTTTCTATCCAACGTGCAATTTTCGGACCGACTGCCTCCATGACAACATCGACATTGTATTCATTTTTTAAGCGGTGTTCGAATACTTCAAATTGTAACTGTCCAACTGCCCCAATAAGAATTTGGTTTGTGTGTAGTGCTTTATAATATTGAATCGCACCTTCTTGAACTAATTGTTCAATACCTTTATGAAAGTGCTTTTGTTTCATAACGTTTTTAGCTGAAACTTTCATAAATAACTCTGGCGTAAATTGTGGTAATTCTTGGAAACTGAATTTTTGATTACCACCAACTAACGTGTCACCAATTTGGTAATTACCAGTATCATACAAACCAATGATATCTCCAGCCACCGCATGGTTTACTGTTTCTTTATCATCAGCCATGAATGATGTTGAACGTGTTATTTTTTGTTTTTTCTTGGTACGCTGTAACGTAACATCCATGCCACGTTCAAAGGCACCGCTTACTACACGCATAAAGGCAATACGGTCTCTATGTTTAGGGTCCATGTTCGCTTGGATTTTGAAAATAAATCCTGAAAAATCTAAATCATAAGGTTTTACTTCCACTTCTTCTTTTGTTTGACGACTATGAGGCATTGGTGCATGATCCACATAAGCGTTTAAGAAGTTTTGAACTCCAAAATTAGCTAATGCCGAACCGAAAAATACAGGCGTTAATTCACCATTTAGTAATGCTTCATTATCAAAGTCTTCGCCCGCTTCTTCTACTAGCATCAACTCTTCAATCGCTTGAGAAAACGCGCTATCATTTTTCATTTTATGATCTTCTTCTAATTCAAAATCATCATTTAAATGCAACGTATTTTCTTCTTCTCTAAAAGGCTCAATCGTATGTGAGTCACGATCGATAATACCAAAGAAATTTTGTCCCATTCCTATCGGCCAATTCATGGGATATGTTTCAATTTCTAAAGTAGATTCAATTTCATCTAATAATTCAAATGGTTCTTTACCAACACGATCAAGTTTATTAATAAACGTAAAGATTGGAATACCTCTCATTTTACAAACTTTAAAAAGTTTTAGTGTTTGTGGTTCAATTCCTTTTGCACAGTCAATTACCATTACAGCACTATCTACTGCTAAAAGTGTTCTATATGTGTCTTCTGAAAAATCTTCGTGTCCTGGCGTATCTAGAATGTTGATTTTATAGTGATCATAATCAAACTGCATCACTGAACTTGTAACTGAAATACCACGCTCTTGCTCTACTTTCATCCAGTCACTTGTTGCAAATTTCCCACTTTTTTTACCTTTAACAGTTCCTGCTTCTCTAATTGCACCACCAAATAATAATAACTTTTCAGTTAATGTGGTTTTACCAGCATCAGGATGAGATATAATTGCAAAGGTTTTTCTAGATTCTACTTCTTCCTTTATACTCATTTTTAGTCTCCTTTAATCCTCAAGTATCAATTTGACAATGTCAGTGGCAACCTTAGTTGCTGTAAACTCGTCAAGTAATGTAAACAAGTGTATCACAAGTTCATCATTGATATCATCTTCATTTAATGTTGTATCTATTTCTAATGACCAATTTAATTCTGGCAGCGCAATTAAGTATACTTCCGCTTCAGTATTTTCATAAATATATAAATTTGAATGCACATCATTACAATCTATATTGCTAATCTTCAACTGGCCCACCACCAAATTTTTTATATGCCGCTTCTAAACCAATCAAATCATCTCTATGAGGTACTTTTACATGGCCAGGCATAATCTGATACGGCTCCCGCCCTTTCGAAGCTAATACTACTGTATCTCCAGGTTCAGCGATATCAATCGCATGGCGAATTCCTTCAGCACGATCGTCAAATTCAATGTAATTTTGATGCGTCGCACCTTGTGCTAGTGCCTGTGTTAACACTTTAGGCTCATCGTTTGCTGGATTATCTGGTGTGAAAACCACGTAGTCCGCACGGCATGCAATACGTCCCATTTCAGGTGCTTTGCTCATATCTCGTTCTCCTGCCAAACCACATAAGAAAATTAATTTTTGTGAAGTAAAGGGTTGAACTGCATCAATTAATTTATCCATACCATCTGCTGTATGTGCATAATCAATAATCAAATCAATTGGTAACGTTACGTCTAATACTTCGAGTCTGCCTTCGACTGGTTCTAAATTTTCAACTGCTTTTACAATTTCACTTAGATTAACGCCCTTACTCCAAACAGCAATCATTGCTGCCATAATATTAGAAACATTAAAAAGCCCGACATATGGTGACTTCACATAAAAATTACCCTCTGGCGTTACAAAATTAAAAGTCGCACCCTGTAATGATTCATTTATATCTTCAGCCATAAATTGTGCTTTGTTATTAATGCCGTAAGTAAACACTTCAAATGGTGATACTGATGCAAGATATTCAGAAAATCCATCATCTTGATTTAACACAACAAACTTTTCTTGAGATAAATCTTGTCCAAGTTGGCTAAATAATAGTGATTTTGCATGGCCATATGCTTCCATCGTGCCGTGAAAATCTAAATGGTCTTGTGTTAAATTTGAAAAAATTGCCACATCAAAGTTAACACCACTTAAGCGTCCCAATGATAACCCATGACTGGAAACTTCTAAAGTCATAGCTTCAGCTTTCTTTTCAACAGCTTCATTGATTTTTTTAGTTAAAGCTACAGTTTCTGGTGTAGTATTAGAGCCTTTTGATTTTTCTTCATTAATCTGAAAACCATTTGTTCCTAAGTAAGCACTACCTTTACCTAATTTTCTATAGATATGGTGTATCATTGTAGCAATTGACGTCTTACCATTTGTTCCTGTAACACCATAAGTGACAAGCTGTTTACTTGGATAATTAAATAACTTGTTTGCTAATAGACTTGCTACGCGTAAAGTATCAGGTACTATGATTTGTGTCACATTACCGTCTAATTCTTGCGCTTGACTTACGACGACGATTTGGCAGCCTTGGTTTACTACGTCTTGACAGAATTTGTGACTATCAACGGTATAACCTTTCGATGCTACAAAAACGCTACCTTGTTGTGCAGTACGAGAATCAGTTGTGATATCTGTTACATCTCTCTCTAACGTACCGACAACTTGTTTTACTCTTATTTTTTCAAATAACAAATTTGCATCCAACATTTATCGCTCCTTTATTTCCAATACTTCTATTATACACGTTTTTCTTTGATTTTATAGAATCTATTATCTAGATTATAATAATTTCTTCCTATTATATATGTGCTTTTATAACAGGAAAATCACATGATTTTTTTGAGTTTAAATTAGATTTGAATTCCTTTGTTAAATTTATGTAACTAATTTGTTAATGCTTTCTATATATTCACTTAATTTTTACTTTTCAAGCATACATTTATATTAAGCGTGGTAATGTATTAATATACAATGACTTGATTTACTGCATACATATTTCTGAATTCAGTATGAATCATTTCATATCAGTATGTAAAATGATATAATCTTCAGTAATTATGTTTTTTCTTTCACATGTCAAAGAAATGCGTTAAACTTAGCATGAGCTAAATTTATACTATTGGAGGGTGGCTTAAATGGTTACTCAAAATAAAAAAATACTAATCCTTACTGGATCCTTTGGTAATGGTCATTTACAGGTTACTCAAAGTGTAGTGAACCAGTTTAACGAAATGAATCTAGACAATTTAACAGTTATTGAACATGATTTGTTTTTAGAAGCTCATCCAATACTGACTTCTATATGTAAAAAGTGGTACATTAACAGTTTTAAATATTTCAGAAATATGTACAAAGCATTTTACTATAGTCGTCCCGACCAATTAGACAAATGTTTCTATAAATACTATGGACTTAATAAATTAATAAATTTACTGTTAAAGGAAAAGCCTGATTTAATCTTGCTTACTTTCCCAACACCAGTAATGTCTGTTTTAACAGAACAATTTGATATGAACATTCCTATTGCAACTGTGATGACAGATTATAGAATGCAAAAGAACTGGATAACTCCTCATTCTCAAAGATATTATCTAGCTACAGAAGATTTAAAAGATGAGTTTGCTAGCATAGGTATTCCTAAATCGCAGATAAAAGTTACAGGAATCCCTATCGCAGATAAATTCGAAGAGGATATTGATAAAACATCGTGGCTACGCCAAAATAATTTAGCCCCTGACAAACCAACAATACTCATGTCTGCAGGTGCCTTTGGTGTATCAAAAGGTTTCGACCAAATGATACAAGAAATATTAAACCGAAGTCCTCACTCTCAAGTCGTAATGATTTGTGGTAAAAATAAAGAATTGAAACGTACGTTATCTGCACAATTTAAAAATTACGACAACGTACTTATCGTAGGCTATACTAAGCATATGAATGAATGGATGGCTTCAAGCCAATTGATGATTACTAAACCAGGCGGTATCACAATATCCGAAGCCTTGACACGTCAAACACCTATGATTTTCTTAAATCCTGCTCCAGGTCAAGAGTTAGAGAATGCAAATTACTTTGAAGAAAAAGGATTTGGTTTGATTGCTGACACACCTGAAGAAGCAATTCAACAGGTGGCAACATTAACAAATACACCATCAAAAATAGCAGAAATGACTCAGTCAATGAATGAATCTCGAATTCCATATTCAACTTACAAGTTGTGTAATGACTTGTTAAATTTACTAGATCATTCATCTCGCTATGAAGAAGTTTACGGAAAGGTTCCTTTATATGCAAAGCTCTTCGTTAAATAAAGATAATTATCATTCAAATAAAAACTTCATAATATTGTTAGTAATTTTGTTCTTAATGGAATTTGCCCGAGGCATGTATATATTAAGTTACTTAGCATTACTTCCAACAGCAACCTCAATTGCGGTAGGTATTACATCTATCGCTATTTCTGCTCATTTTATAGCTGATGCAACAACCAACTTCGTGATTGGTTTTTTACTTAAACGATTAGGCACGAAACTCGTACTCACATTAGGTTTCCTACTTGCTTTCGGAAGCTTGTTCTTAGTCATTTGGTTCCCGACTTCTCCGATTGTTCTAATTATTAGTGCAGTACTACTTGGTATAGCTGTTAGTCCTATTTGGGTCATTATGCTTGCAAGTGTCGATGAGAAAAATCGTGGCAAACAAATGGGATATGTTTATTTTTCATGGCTCCTCGGTTTACTTGTCGGTATGGTGGGCATGAATCTTATCTTCAAGTTCCATCCGACGAAATTTGCATTTATGATGGCGTTGGTAGTACTAATTGCTTGGATTTTATATTACTTCGTGAAGATAAGACTTACGAATTATAATACTCGACCAGTTAAACAACAATTAGGTCAAATTGTAGATGTGACAAAACGTCATTTAATTTTATTCCCAGGTATTTTATTACAAGGTGCTTCTATCACAGCACTAGTTCCTATCCTACCTACATATGCAACAAAAGTTGTCGGTGTATCTACAGTAGAATATACTATGGCGCTTGTATTTGGCGGTATTGGTTGTGCAATCTCAATGCTCTTCTTATCAAAAGTCATTGATAAACATGGCACATTATTTATGTACTGCGTCATTTTTGGTGGTTTTATATTATATACGATAATGATATTTGCTCTATCACTGATTACAGATATTACACTTGTATGGATATTGGCAATCTTTATTGGTCTGATGTATGGTATATTACTACCTGCATGGAACACTTTTATGGCAAGTCATATACATATAGATGAACAAGAAGAGACTTGGGGCGTATTTAACAGTGTACAAGGATTTGGTTCAATGATTGGTCCGCTTGTTGGTGGCTTAATCACCCAATTCACAGCTTCTGTAAATAATACGTTTTATTTCTCAGCATTATTATTCTTATTCTTAGCTATATTCTATGGCATATACTTTATTAGAAATAAAAAATATCACCTTAACTCATAATATATTCACAAAGATTATAATCACAAAATAAGGAGTCACTAACAATTTGTTAGTGACTCCTCTTTAATTCCATTTTTTATCGTAAGCAATCATAGATGCTACTAATGGGCGTTATTTAAGCTAAGTTAAAGTTATCTAATACTTTCCATTTTTCATCTTTCTCATCGTAATAAACTAAAGAAAGTTGTTCAATTGTTTCTTTATAATCAATACCCGCTAATTTCAATTGTCCATAAATATCTTCGAACTCTTGGCTTGTTAGTCCTTGCGCAATTGTGAAATGTGGTACAAATGAGTGATCTGGCACGCCATGGAAATCACCATTGTTAAATTTGTAGAATAATTTTTCTAAAGTTTCAGTTTTTTCAACTTTAAAATAAATGACATTGGTAATCGGCGCGAAGTTCGATGCTTTTGTTGCATGAACATCAACTGCTGGTATACCCTCAAGTCTAGATTTAATTGTCTCTTTGACAGATTCTAAATCGCTATCGTTTATTTTAAATTGCCCCTTAATCGTGATATGCGGCATAATTGACGCATAATGAGCATCATAACGCTTACGATATGCATTCACTTCATCTTGAAACGCTTTTGACGGAATTAATGCTAATCCTAAAATCATTTAAATTCCTCCTTTGTTTAACATAATTACATTATATCAAATTTCTGAAAAATTCGTTACTTTAAACTAAATTTTATTCAGATTATTAAAATGAAATATTATCTGACAAAAAATACTTTAGCAAATCATCAAGTAAATGCTTCCATGATTTCCATCTATGGCCGCCTTCAAACTCTATGTAATGATGCGTGAAGTTATTTGCTTCAATAATGGATTTCAGTTCACGGTTAGGCGTTAGAAAATCTGCACGCTTACCGTTTGTTGGTAACTCAAAGTCTTCTTCTTCTAAACCAACAGCATGCCATATTGTTAACTGTTCTTGAAATTGACATCGTTCAATTAAAGTCTGAATCACTTCATCATGTTGTGGACTTAATAAACCGATTTGACTAAAAATTCTTGGATAAGATAAAGCAGTCATTAAGGCTACACTTCCAGCTAAACTATCTCCTAGTAATATACGCGCATTACCTACTTTATATGTAGGAAACGTTCGATCAATGAAAGGTAAAATTTCGTTCGCTACCGCTTTAACTGTTAAATGTGTACGCGCGCCTTGTGGATGAAATTCAGCACGTCGTTTATCAACGTCTTCATAATGAAAGCCAACGAAGATTGCTTTTTCAATTTCATTCGCTTCACGTAGATTTTCATAACTTCTATGAATTCTTCCAAAACTAAAAAAATCTAAACCATCAAAACAAAATACAACTTTATACTTAAATAATTCCGAAAAATCTTTTGGTAAGTAAATAGATAGTGTGACATCTCTTTCTAATAATTCGCTAGGAAAACTAATTTTATTAATTCTTCCTGGTTGAAAATCATACATAAATAATGCGCCCCCTAGTAGTCTTAATGACATTGTACCAAGAGACGCATTATTTTAAAATATTTCAACTTAATTTTTATAAATTGAATACTGAGTTATTCCTCAAAATTTTCTTCTTTTAGGCGTTTAGGATAATCTTTGTGCCAGAAGACAGCATTAGGTAATTTCTTAGGATCTGGTTTATAAATTGCTTTTTTACCTGATCCAAGGTCGTTCTTCTGTTTCTCATAATCTTTCAAAGCGTTAATTGCAGGCTTATGCAATATCCATATAGCAATGATATTTAGCCAAGCCATCATACCTACACCTAAATCACCCATCATCCACGCTAAGTCAGCAGTTTTCACTGCACCATACACTGTAGCTGCAATGAGAACAGTTCTAGTGATATTAATATAAACAAAAGTCATTTTTTTCGAACTTTTTCTAGTTAGATACGTAATATTGGTTTCAGCAATATAGTAATATGCCAATATTGTTGTAAAGGCAAAGAAGAATAATGCAATCGCAATGAAGTATGACCCTATTCCTGAGAATGCAGGATCGAATTGATAACCACTTCCTTGGAAAGCTTTATCAATACCAGCTTGCGCGTACATTGCTGTACCAGAGTAATCTTTATCTCCATTCGACATCTCTACAAAAACACCATTATCTTTAATCAAACTGGATTTACCGTCTGACATGTCAGCATTACCAGTGACGTTATATGTACCTGAAAGTAAAATTATTAAACCTGTTGCCGTACACACAAAAAGTGTATCAATATATACTGAGAATGATTGTACTAGACCTTGTTTAGCTGGATGAGATACTTCTGCTGCAGACGCAGCATGTGGCCCCGTCCCTTGACCTGCTTCATTCGAATATAGACCTCTTTTAACACCAATTTCAATCATTGCCCCAACGATCCCACCAAATGCTGCTTCAAACCCAAACGCAGATTTGAATATTAAAGCAAATAGCGCTGGAACTTGTTCAATATTAATAAATATAATAACAACTGCCATTAAAATATATAAAATTGCCATAAACGGAACAACTGCTGTTGCAGCGTTTGCAATCCATTTAATACCACCGAAAATAATTAAAGCAATTAATACTGCCAAAATTGTTGCGACTATCCATGGATCAAAACTAAACGCATTTTTCATTGAACTAGAAATTGCGTTGGATTGAACACCTGGTAATAATAAACCTACTGAAATTACTGTTACTACAGCAAAGATTAAACCATAAATTTTACCGAGTTTACCTTTGATACCATATTCGATATAGAATGCTGGTCCACCTCGGTATTGCCCCTTTTCTTCCCTTTTATAAATCTGACCGAGTGTAGATTCAATAAATGCACTACCAGCTCCTAAAAATGCTGATGCCCACATCCAGAATATTGCGCCAGGGCCACCAATGAATATAGCAGTCGACACCCCTACAATATTACCAGTACCTACACGACCTGCTAATGATAGTGCAATCGCTTGGAAACTGGAAATACCTGTAGGTGATTTCTCCCCTTGAAACATTAGACGTATCATTTCTTTAAAATGTCTAACTTGGAAAAAGCGTAACATAAATGAAAATAATACCCCCGTAAGCAACAAACCATAGACTAAAGGCTTGCTCCATACAATATCATACAACCACGTAAGTAAACTCTCTAACATAACGTATCCCCCTTGTTGTACCATCATGTATAATGATATTTTTTATCATTATACACATATAAAATATTCCGTGCAACGCATTTCATAAGTTATCTTTTTCACATTTTATATATTTTCGATTGTGAATTAATAATAAAAATTTTTAATGACTTAAATTCTCTATTGAAATAATTTTACACTATTTAATGCATTATGTGACTTTACTTAATATTCTATAAAGTTATTTGAATCGATTTAATTATTCATCGAATTGACATCAATTTTTATCTTTTGTTCTGTAGCTATTTGAGATATACTGAATAGTACTTCAAATACGATTTTTTAGGAGGAAAAGTCCTATGCTTAATAAGGTTTGGTTTAGAACAGGTGTTGCCTTGCTCATCCTGTTTTTACTTATCAAATTAGTAATGGAAGTCCATAGTGTATTCACACCATTTATTGTTATTATTCAATCGGTATTGTTACCACTGTTACTTAGTGGCTTCTTATTCTATGTCTGTTTACCTTTTCAAAAAATTCTTGAAAAATATAAAGTTCCACGTTGGGGTAGTATAACAATTATCTTGATTGCGTTAGTTATTATTATAAGCAGCTTTGTAGGTTATATTGCACCGCTGATAATAGATCAAATTTCAAAATTAATTAAACAAATCCCAGCTCTACAAAATGAAATTCAAAACATTGTTAATTTTGCTTTAGATCAAATGGAAAGACTACCAGCAGATGTAACAGACAGAATTAATAATATGATTAAATCAATGAGCGATGGCGCTACTAGTATATTATCTAATTCATTAGGGTTCGTGACATCATTTATTTCTACTATGTTTCTACTTATCATGGTGCCATTCTTCCTAATTTATATGCTAAAAGACCACGAAAGATTCATTCCTTTTATTGCAAGATTATTTAAAGGGGATAGAAAAGTATTCGTAGTTGAATTATTAAAAGACTTAAATGAAACAGTTAAATCTTATATTCAAGGTCAAGTAACTGTAAGTATTATTTTAGGTGTCATTTTATATATTGGTTATTCTATACTAGGACTTAACTATACATTATTACTTGTTATGTTTGCCTGTCTTGCCAATATGATTCCGTTCTTAGGTCCTTGGATGGCATTTGTACCAGCTGGAATCATTGGCATTATACAAAGTCCAACAATATTTATTTGGGTCTGTATCATTACACTGATTGCACAACAGCTAGAAGGAAATGTCATTACGCCAAATGTTATGGGTAAATCTTTAAACATCCATCCATTAACAGTCATTGTTGTAATTTTAGCAGCAGGTAACCTTGGTGGTTTTGTACTCATTCTTGTAGCAGTGCCACTATATGCTATTATTAAATCTATCGTCCGTAATGTATTCCGGTATAGACAACAGCTTATTGAAGCAGCTAATAGTGACGTCAAAGATTAGCTCGTTTATAAAATCAAAAATCCATTGTTATTTAACAAAAAAAGCTGAAAGATTCTTTTAATGTAAAAGACCTTTCAGCTTTTTAGTTTGCCATCAATGTACCATTTTCATAGTTTAAAAAAACACCTCTAACGTGCAATGTTAATTTCTACACATTGCATGTTAGAGGTGTTTTGATTATTATTTAACGATATGATAACCACTGTCAACATGAATGTTTTCACCAGTTACTCCACTAGAGAAATCACTTAATAAGTATGCTGCAGTTTTACCTACTTCTTCTTGATCAACATTACGTTTTAATGGTGCGCGTTCTTTTATCTCATTTAAAATCGTATTGAATCCGCCTACACCTTTTGCACTTAAAGTACGTATTGGTCCTGCTGAGATTGCATTTACACGAATATTGTCTTCACCTAAATCTAATGCTAAATAACGGACATTTGCTTCTAAACTTGCTTTAGCTACACCCATAACATTATAATTTTGAACAGCAAATTCTCCACCTAAGTAAGTTGTAGCTACGATACTACCACCTTCAGGCATCAATTTTTTAGCTTCACGTGACACGATTGTTAATGAGTACGAACTTATGTCTTGCGCTAATAAAAAACCATCGCGAGAAGTATCTATGAAACGACCACGTAAATCTTCCATGTTTGCAAAAGCGATTGAGTGATAAACACCATTAATGTTTCCGACTTCTTCGCCAATTTTCGCAAAACCGTCAACAACATCTTCATCTTTTTGAACATCAATTTGGTACATATGATGTGTTTCTTGATTCAGTTGTGCTACTAATTTTTCCAACTCTTTTTTACTTCTATCTTTACGATATGTAAATACTAAATTTGCACCTAATTCATCTAATACTTTAGCTACTCCAAATCCGATACTACGTTTATTAGCAATACCCATAATGACAAACGTTTTATTTTCTAAATTAAACATGAGAATAACTCCTTTATTTAAGTTTTCATTTTAAACCGATTCGAGAAATCATCAGAAAGCTTTGACTCATTGGCTCGATTCCAATTCCAACATCCTTTATTTTAACATTGGTTTAATTGTTTAAACAGTTTTTTTGCTATATATATTTTATTTAATAAATATCTACACCTTCTAATGAATAAAAGATATTTTCAACTTATTTATAAAAGTAAAGCGTCAGAGGTATCAAAACATAAAAAACGCTTTTTCAACTTAACGCTATACTCTTTACTAATAATAAAATTCTAATTCACGTTTCAATTCATCCACATATTCTTTAGATCCAGTTACAATCACTCTATCTCTATAACGTAATTGTGTATCACCATGAGGTACGATAGACTCATTATTTCTAATGATACGTACAAAGATAATATCACCATCGAATGGGAAATTACGTAATTGAATTTGGTCATATTGATGATTTAACATTGCAATTTCATATAATGAAGTTTCAACATTACTTAAAAGATTAAGCATGTTTGGTGTTTCAATTAGACCTTTCAGTAATATCTTGTTACTCAAATAGCTACTGAATACTTCTATGCCTTCTCTTTGTAGTTCAATATCACTAGAACTTGATTCTAACCTACAAATCACTCGTTTAACGCCATGTTCTTTAGCCATTAAAGCAACTTTTCGGTTTATATCATCATCATTAGTTGAACAGACTACAATATTTCTTTCAAATAATCCTAAACGTTCCAACAATTCTTCTTCATAATCTCCAATTTCAACCATAGAAATGGCATCAGAAAGCTTGCGTTTATCACTTAAATCATTTCTATAATAAAGTGAAACTTGATAAAGCTGTGAAGTTAAATTTTGAGCGATAGGTATTGTTAATTGATTTTTACCGATTAAGCTAACTTCAATTTGTCTTGTTGCTTCATCTGGCATTGGGAACATCTTTTTAAAGACAATAGGTACAAATACACATGTAATAACTGCACTTAGTATTAAAATACCTGATATTTCACTAGAAATAGTACCTAATTGTTCAGCAATTTTCGCCGATGCGATTACTAAAGACAACGTTGAAGTTAGTAGAAAGGCCGAAGAAATTGTGGTTTTCATATCAAACCATCTACGTATGTAAAACACAGGAACTAATTTCGAAATTAAAAATGCTAATATTAAAAAAGGTATTATTAATAATAACGAAGGTTCTTTAATTAACTCTGGAATATTTAAATCTACACCTACCATTATAAAAAATATAGGAATAAAGAAACCATAACCAAATGAGTCTAACTTCTCTACCATATCTTCATCTGGACCTAAGAGTGATACAACGACACCTGCTAAAAATGCCCCAAGTATATTTTCAGCTCCTACGCCTTCTGCTAAAGCTACTAACAAAATAATCAATGCAAAGACTGCACGTATTCCAATTTGTGTCGTACCATCCATCAACATTTGTAGGAACTGCGCTTTCTTGAAGATGCCTCCTAAGAAATAAAAGATTAGCGTAAATACTACTAAACTACCAATTAACCAAAGTGATGTACTACCAGAAGCATGTATCGCACCATAACCTGTAAGTAATATCATTGTCACTAAATCTGCTAATACAGCAACAAGTAAGATAAATTGTCCTATTGTAGTACGCATAATGTTCATTTCTTTTAAAGTTGGTACTACTACACCTAAAGAAATTGTTGAAATAATAATTACCATAAGTAAGACATCATCAATTAAACCAAACCATTTAAACATATAAGCAAATACAATTGAAATAATCATAATAGCCATAAATACAATAACTGCTAGTTGTAAATGTCCAGGTTCTTGTTTTTTAGATTTTTCTTCTTGTGCAGTCGAACTTTTATCTTTTTTAAATGCTTTAAAATCTATTTCTAAACCACTTAAAAACATTAAAAAGATAAATCCTAAAGTGGATAAAATATTAAGCATCGCATCGCGTTCTACTAAATTTAAAAATGAGTGACCAATGACGATCCCCATTAATATTTCAGCAACTACGACAGGTAAAAAACTAACACGTAGTCTATTGACTAAAATTGGTGTTAAAAATGCCGCTAATACAACGACAACAAGCGATAGAAATTCCATATAACCCTCCTACGTTAAATAAGCCATAAATGACGTTGCTAAACCAAAATAAATTAACATACTTACAATATCGTTAATTGTTGTAATAAAAGGTCCACTCGCCACTGCGGGGTCGATTTTCAGTTTATCCATAACTAACGGAATCATTGAGCCTACTAATGTACCGACTGTCATTGCTATCGTCAAACTAGCGCCAACAATCACTGCTAATATTGGTTGACCATAAAGTATTATTATAATTAAAAATAGCAATATTGAGCAAATTAAACCACTTAAAAATCCGCTTCCTGTTTCTCTCAATGCTACTTTGAATTTACTTTGCTCGTAAATTTCACCAGTTGAAATATTACGCACAGAAACGGCAAGCGATTGCGTTCCAGAATTACCTGACATCCCACTTATAATGGGAATAAAGGCAGCTAATAATGCCACTTGCGATAAAGTATCTTCAAAAGAGCCTAAAATTGTAGCAGTAATCATACCTAGAAATGTTAATATGATTAACCAAGGCAAGCGTTTTCTAGCTGTTTTTATAATGGAATCATTGGTTGCATCAACATCTGACACACCAGCTAAGCGTGAGTAGTCTTCGCTAGCTTCTTCATCCATAACATCTAAAATATCATCGATAGTAATAATACCAAGTAAATGATCTTGATAATCTACTACAGGCATAGCAATAAAATCATAATCTCGCATTTTTTGAGCAACATCTTCTTGATCATCTGCCGCATTTGCACTGATTACACGTTCACTCATAATATCTTCAATATATGCATCATTTTCAGCCACAATCAAATCTCTTAACGAAAGTACACCTGCGAGTTGTTTATTATCATTCACTGTAAAAATAACATAAATTGTTTCGGCATCTGGTGCTTGTTCTTTTACATGCATCATTGCTTCTTTAACTGGCATTGTCGCTTTTAAAGAAATATACTCTGTCGTCATGATACCACCAGCAGTATCTTCTTCATAGTGTAGTAATGCTTTGATTTCTTTAGCATCTTCACGTTTCATTAATGTAAGCAAGCTAACAATTTTTTGCTTAGATAACTTATTCATTATATCTACAGCATTATCATAAGACATGTCTTCTAGCACTTTACTCGCATATTCGGCATCCATAGTGTCAAAAAGTGATTCATATTCATCTTCGTCAATTTCTAATTGTTCAAAGAAATCAGCTACTTCTTCTGGTGATAATACTTCAAATATTCTTTGTCGAATTTCTTCATCACTGTCTTCAAAGTATTCACTTTGTTCATATGTATGCATCGCTAAGAATTCTTTTCTGAATTCATCGATATGATTTTCAAACAACAATTTATCTAGCAATGCTTGATCATATACTTGTTCATCTTCTAAAGTGATTGAATCCTTTTCATTAGCCAATGGCCCCACCTCCATGAATGTTAAAATTATATCATATTAAATATAGATTCTATTGCGCTATAATCATCATTTATTTCAAGCTTTTTATACGTGATTGGATGAATAAAAGATACACGTACACAGCGTAATAATTGATGTGTATATATTGGGTGCTTTTCTCCATATAAATCATCGCCCACGATTGGATGTCCTATATGTTGAAAATGCACACGTATTTGATGTGTTCTACCAGTTAATAAATGTACTTCACTCAAACTATAATCTTCAGAATATTGAAGGCATTTAAAACGTGTTCTCGCTTCTTTACCCTTCACATTGACTTGGCGTTGAATAATACTAGATGGGTCCCTTGCAATAGGTGCATCAATTAAGCCTTCACCTTTCAAATTACCATGGCATATACATAAATATCGCTTATCAACCTGTGTTTGAGACATTAGATGATGTATGAATCCATGTTTGGTAAAAATAACGATACCAGATGTATTCCGATCTATACGAGTAACGATATGAGGGGTAATTGAGAGGGATGACTGCTTAAAATATCCTAATACTTGTTCGACTAAACTCAAATGTTTATGATCTCTCGAGGGTGCACAATTTTGAAGTGCAGGTTTCGATACAACAAGTAAATATTCATCTTCATATAAGATATTCAATCTATCCGTAAATGGCAGCAAATTCGAACTTGGCGTTTCTTGCCCTAAATGAACTTGAAGCACATCGCCAATTTCCAACTGCTTTCTGACTGTAACTGGCTGTCCGTTAACAACTAAAGCGCCATTATGTTTAATGGCGCTTATAGTCCGCTTAGAATAGTGATTTTTTTGTAAAAATGTTCTTACCAATTCTGGAAATTCAATATCATATGTGAATTTCATTACTCATCTTCCTCACTAGAGATAAAGGAGTCATGTACTCTTTTCCAGAAAGGAAATGGTCTAAATCTAGCAAACCTTACTTTTTCATTTGCTACTCTAAATTGTATAGCATTAACATTTTTATGTTTAATACTTACATGATCAATAGTAGTTAATATCGTGTCATGGTTTACAGGTGTTATCAAACATGTATGATGTTTCGGCAATACTAAAGGCGAACCTACAGTTCTAAACACTCTATTATTAATTGATGCAATTTCTGCAATTTGCATTGCTTCTAGAGATGGATGAATTAATGCGCCACCTAAGGCTTTGTTATATGCTGTTGAACCTGATGGTGTAGATACACATAAACCATCACCTCTAAATCGTTCAAATTGATTACCTCGTATATTCACATCGACCACTAAAGTAGATCCATTTTCTGTTTTCATAGTTGCTTCGTTTAAAGCTAAATATCTTGTTTCGTAACCATTATCGTTATAACGCACAATAATTTCTAACAAAGGATATTCTATGACTTGGAATTCTGAATTATTAATTTCAATAATTAACTTTTCTACTTCATGTGGTAACCAATCCGCATAAAATCCTAAATGACCAGTATGTACCCCTACAAACGCACAACGAGATAACATGTGACTATATTGATGGAAAGCTTGTAACAATGTCCCATCACCACCCACTGATATAACTATCTCTGGGTTGTCTGGGTCTTCAACCATTTGAAAATCTTTCATATGGTTAATCATTTTATGTTTCAGTGCATTCGATTTTGAATCACCTTTAGATAATATCGTATAACGCATGATTACACCCCCTAGTCATTATTGTGTTTCTTAGAGCGTTTTTTAGAATAATATTTTTGGGCTTCTTGAATTTCTTCTTTAATTTCCGACATTTCTTCATCAAGTAAAAACGCTGCTTCTGCTGCCCGTTCAAGGCGATGTTGAATCTCAGGTGGGTAATCTCCATCATATTTATAACGTAATGTATGTTCAACAGTGGCCCAAAAGTTCATGGCTAGCGTTCTGATTTGAATTTCTGCTAATATTTTCTTTTCTCCCTTTAGTGTTTCAATAGGATATTCAATAATAACATGGAATGAACGGTAACCACTTTGTTTGGTATTACTAATGTAATCTCGTTCTTCCACAACTTTAAAATCTTCACGTTGTCTTAATAAATTAACTACTACTTCAATGTCATCAACAAATTGACACATTAAGCGTAATCCTGCGATATCATACATTTCTTCATGTAATCGATCAAACGAAATTTGACGCTTATTTGCTTTATCAATAATGCTAGTCATTGGTTTGACACGGCCGGTTACGAATTCAATTGGCGAAGCATTGTCTTCTACTTCGTATTGTTTTCTAAGGCCTTTTAATTTAATTTTCAATTCGTCCACTGCTTGTTTATATGGAGATAAAAATTGATCCCATTGATTCATAATGCCTCACTCCGCTTCACTCTAATTCGAAAGTATCTTCTACAACGGAAACAAACTCTTTACCATAATTTAAATTACCTTGTATGTTATCCAATATGTAATTAAATTCCCTTTCGAACTGCTGTAATTCTAATTTATCATTTACTATTATTTTCTTACCTTTATTTTCATGTAGCATAGACCAAGTTTCTTGAACAAAAATTAAATATGAATACGATTGTCCATCATCCAAGATGTATGCAAAACTATAATTATCACTGTCAACAAGCATTTGTCCTGCTTCTTCCAGACCTTCTGTAGACGCTTCTGTATAACAATTAATACTATCTTCTGTTACTTTAATTTCATTTACATAAATACGCATGCTTGTTCCTCCTTATTCTCCATCATTTTAACATAATTCTATCGTACATAACACGTTACAAGTCTAATGTTATGACAACAATTTAGCATAATACCTGAAGTATTTTTAATTTTAAAATGCAGTTCAATTTAAATTATGTCGTAAGTGTTTTAAAATAAATCATTATATGCTTAAAAGGAGTGTTTCTCGTGGCAACTAACAATGAAATTGAATTCAAACAATTATTATCTCAATCACAGTACCAATCTATATATAATAAGTATTTCCCAGAGATGCAACCCTTCAGTCAGACAAACTATTATATAGATACTGAGCAATTTGATTTACGCTCGCATAAGTCTGCATTGAGAATACGCGTAAAAGATGATTACTATGAAATGACCTTAAAGGTACCTGCCGAAGTTGGCTTGATGGAATATAATTTTGAAACACATGTTATACCCGAACTAAATAAAAAATTAGTCGCGAATGATTTACCATTAGAAATCACCGAACAATTAAATAAAATGAATGTTGACGTTAATCAGCTTGTGATTCTTGGTGCTTTGACTACTTCACGTTTAGAAAAAGCAATTCAAGGCAATTTACTCGTCTTAGATAAAAGTGACTATTTAAATTATCAAGACTATGAATTGGAATATGAAGTTGAAGATTATGATGATGGTTTAATTCAATTTAAAATGATTCTTGAAGCATTCGATATTAAACATGAAACACCCGAAAATAAAGTTCAAAGATTTTTCAATCGTAAATCAAATTTGAACAATAACTAATTGTACGCAAGTTTAAAAAGTCGAATTACTTCCAAATGTAAATATTCGTGTTATATTAGTTATATATTAAGAGAATATGGTGATAAAATGGCACAGACACCTTACGAAATCATTGGACATGACGCATTATATAAGATGATTGACCATTTCTATTTCTTAGTGGAAAAAGACGACAGAATTAACCATTTGTTTCCTGGAGATTTTCAAGAAACAAGTAGAAAACAAAAACAATTCTTGACTCAATTTTTAGGTGGACCAAGCCTTTATTCAGAAGAACATGGTCATCCAATGTTAAAAAGACGTCATATGGAGTTTATAATAACAAACAACGAACGCGACGCATGGCTTGAAAATATGTATAGTGCTATTCAGCATGCAGATTTCCAAGCGGGTGTCGGCGATTATTTGTATGAAAGATTACGTTTAACAGCGAATCATATGGTTAATACCGAAAACTAATTGTAGGTGAAATGTACATGACTGAAGAATTAAAATTAATACATGCTAATAGTCGTGAAGATGCGAATCTTTCACCTGTGAGTAAGATAGAAATTTATTCTTTTTTCGACCCATTCAGTAAAGATTGCTTTAAATTGTCAGCAATTCTCTCCAAATTGCGTATAGAGTATAAGCAATATATCAGTATAAGACATATATTAAATCCATCTTTACGTATCTTAACTAAATGCCAAGCGCAGAGCACATCGGACTTAGATAATATTGCGCTCGCATATAAGGCTGCTGAACTTCAAGGACGCTTACGTGCAGAACGTTTTATACACCTTGTACAAAATGAAATTATACCAAAACGAGATATAATCACTGAATCAATGGTCAATAATTGCATAAGTAACGCAGGACTAGATTACGAAGTCTTTAAAGAAGATTTGCATAGTAGCTATTTAAAAGAAAGCTTACAAGTAGACTTGCATATTGCACGAGAAATGGAGATTGAAGAAGCACCTTCACTCGTATTCTTTAACGAAGACGTTCACGAAGAAGGTTTGAAAGTTGAAGGTCTATATCCTTATCACATCTATACGTATATCATAAATGAACTAATTGGAACACCTATTGAAAAAAAATTACCGCCTACACTAGAAGGTTATATACAACAACAGCAATTAGTTACTAAAGAAGAGTTACTTACCATTTATGAATGGCCTGAAAAATTAATGAATAAAGAGCTTAAAAAATTAGCACTGCAACAAAAGATAGAAAAACTTAAATCTCCAGATGGAAAATTTTGGAGATCTAAAATTTGAATGTGCAATAAACAGATAACCACATTTTTTAATAAATAAAAAGATAGCCCTAAAGGCTATCTCAGAATGTCAACAAAGTCTCAGGCTTTGTTGGCATTTTTTTGTGCATGCTTTTCGCTAGCACAGCTTCACTCTATAATCTTCTTCTAGTGTTTTTCCGCAAGTATCGGTCCAAATCATCATTTATATTTCAGAAGTGGGACATACCACATGTCTCGACCCCAATTTTTATATTGGCAGTGGTTGACTGAATTCAAAATGCGCTTATATTAAGCTTTTAAAGAACTGCTACTTCATTTTTGGAGACAAGTAGTTCTTATGCAAGAGATTAAGTTCTTGTATTCCATTTTCTAGTCAGCTGAGCGAAGCTGAGACAGAAATTTTATTAGAAAATTTAAATTTTTGTCCTACTCTCATCTCACTATAGTTTTCATTATTATTTTATTTCGCAAATACAGCAAAACGTTGTTGGATGTGCTGTGCTTCTAATACTTCATCAACCATTGCTTGAGCAAAATCTGCATAACTTACTTTTGAACCAATAACTTCGTCTGCACTCAATTTATATTCTCCAGTTTTCTCACCATCATATTGAAAATCTGGCGCTGGACAAACAAATGTCCAGTTTACATCTTTTCGTTTTTGTATTTCTTCTAGTGTTTTGATTTGTGCTTGGCTAATCTTTTTAAATTGTTCAGGAAAATCCGGTGAGTCTACCAACTTCAGCGTATGTGCTTCATCTACATATAAACTACCTGCCCCGCCAATAATTAACAAACGCTTGTTACTGTTGCTTACTAAATCACCTAGATGTTTCATTGATTTACTATGTTCATCTAATTTATTTTCATCAGATTGTCCAAAAGCATCGATAACTACGTCAAATTCTGCAATGTCAGCCGCTGTTAAATCGAACAAATCTTTTTGAATCACTTGATCTGTTACTGTTTTATTTGAACTTCTTACAATGGCAGTAACATCTAATCCTCTATCGTAAGCTTCTTTCGTAATGAGTTGCCCTGCTTTACCATTTGCTGCTACAACTGCTAATTTCATATATTCAACCTCTTCCTTGTATTTATTTTAAGTACAAGTCGATTTTATAGTTTTACTTTTTTAAAGTCAAACGAATAGTTATTCATATTTTTGAATTTAATTAAAAAAGGGTATAAAAAAACGCCGTGTCTGATTACACGGCGCTAAACAAAGGGGATGGGAGAAATTTTCTCACTTCAAACAAAGGGGTATGTTTGTTATGTGATTAATTTCATGTTTATAATATAACACGCTAAAATGCGTCTTTCAACCTTTTAGATTAAATAAAATCACTTTGTCACAAACTTGTCATATTGAAAACGAATACATTCATACTAAGCTTTCATAAGCTTTTCAAAAGCGTCTAATTTTTGTTCAAATACTTGGCAAGCTTGTTCAATTGGTTCAGGAGTTGTCATATCTACACCTGCATTTTTAAGTATTTCAATTGGGTAATCTGAGCTGCCTTTTTTCAAGAATTCATTAATATATCTATCTACTGCTGGTTGGCCTTCAGTCAAAATTTGACGACTTAAACTTTGAGCCGCACTATATCCTGTTGCATATTGATACACATAATAATTCATATAGAAGTGAGGTATTCTTGACCATTCTTTACTAATATCTTCATCTGTTTCAACAGAATCACCAAAATATTGTCTATTCAGTTCTGCGTATTCTTCATTCATACGGTTTGCTGTAAGTGGCTCTCCTGCTTCTTCGATTTGATGAATTTTATGCTCAAATTCAGCAAACATTGTTTGTCTAAATAACGTTGCACGGAAACGTTCAAGCTCTTGATTAAGTAATAATAGTCTACGCTCATCATCTAAATGTTTGTCCATATAGTCGCTTAACAATGCCTCATTACATGTAGAAGCTACTTCTGCTACAAATATTGTATAACCACTTGAATTGGCTGGTTGGTTTTGACGACTGAAATAACTATGTGCAGAGTGTCCAAATTCATGCACTAATGTATATAAATCGCTCACTGTATTAGACCAATTTAATAATATAAAAGGATTAGTTAAATGCGCACCTGAAGAATAACCACCTGAACGTTTCCCTTTATTTTCGTATACGTCTACCCAACGATGATTTAACCCTTCTTCAACAACTTTCATATACTCTTCTCCCATAGGTTGTAAAGCTTTTACCATCCAATCTTTAGCTTCTTCATATGGCATTTCAAATTTCACATCTTTAACTAAAGGTGTATAAAGATCGTACATCTTCATATCTTCTAATCCTAATAAGTCTTTACGTAATTTCGTATAGCGATGTAATAATGGTAAGTAGTTATGCACAGTTTTAACTAAATTATCATATACTTCTTCTGGTATATGATTATTACTTAATGCTGCTGCTCTTGCAGTTTCATAATTATGTGTTTTGGCATTAAACACATTCTTTTTCACTTCACCAGCTAAAGTTGCGCTTAATGTATTGTTATAAGCACCATAGGCTTTATATAAATTTTCAAATGCAGATTTACGTAAAATACGGTCATCTGATTCTAAACATTTTATAAACGTGCCTTGAGTTAATGAATGATGATTACCATCTTTATCAATGGCATCCTCGAATTCTAAATCAGCGTTACTAAACATACCATATACATTATCTGCTGTTGATAAGGCATCTTGTGCTTCAGTAAGTAATTTTTCTTTATCTGCACTTAAAACATGAGGTCGTTTTTCATTAATCAATTTCAAATCAAATGCGTAACGTTTTAAATCATCATTAGATTCAATAAAATTTTGGATTTGTGCTTCATCAATTTGTAAAATTTCTGGAACTAAGAAACTCCATCCAGAACTAAATTTAATAATAAGTTGATGCGCACGTGATTCGTACCCAGTGTACTTATCATTTGCAGTGTCTTGATCTTGTTTTAGATGTGCATATACATATACTTTTTCTAATTGAGAACCTAGTTCGTCTTCTAAAGCTAACGCGTTATAAAGTGTTTCTGCACTATCAGCTAAATGACCTCTAAATTGTTCTTCTTGTCCTATGTTATTTTCCACTTCTTTAAATGCTGCTTCAAAAGCTTCATCTGATTCGAAAATAGTAGTTAAGTCCCAAGTATATTCAGGGTACTTACGTTCTTGTTCTTCTCTTGTTAATTGTTCAGTCATAATATTAAGTAAACCTCCTATAAAGTTCATTATTATAATTTTCTCACGTAACAATCATTTTTGCACGTTATTAAGTCCAATGCTATAATTCAATTGTTGAAATTTTCTAACCATTTCACTAGCAATTTCTTCCTTATTAATATCACCTATATAAAATTCATTATACTCAATTAGTTTTATAAAATCACTTAACTTAAATTGTAAATGCGCTAGCATAAATAGAAGTTGTAATTGCCAATATACCGGATGAGATTTCACATATAATTGCTCTGGGAAAATTATGCCAAGGTGTTTACTTATCCATGCTTCTGATAATTGTAATTGATACATAACGCTAAGGCTCGGCTCGAGTACCGAACGCCTATTACGACAATGCTTCAAGTATTTAGTAATTACAGTTTCACTTAATTTTAAAGTTAAATTGTTATGTTGAATATTTACGTGAGTCGAAGTATGTATCAAAGTATCATTTGAAACAATCTCCCTTATCGCAACATAACGTTTGCCTCCTAAATATTGTAAAATCTTATATCTGTACAGTTGTTGGGTGTAACTATTCCAAGCAAATAAATGGCGCTCTTTCAAATTAATATAAGTCCGTTCATAAGTTGTAAGCATTAAAATTTGTGTTACCTTATCATAACTTGGATTATTAATAATCCACACAACATCTAGTCCACATTTTTGTAAGGATATACTGCGTTTTTTTATATTTAATATCGTAATTCGTGAAAATTGTATTTCAATTGCTACACTGTGATTTATGATTAAATCAGGATATTGATAACATCTTGTTATATAAGGTTCTATGGCAACATCATAATTATATTTTTCAAACCATTGAGCAAGCTGGTATTTAAGTCGATAGTGTTCATAAGTTTCTCCTTTATTGCATGTAAGCCCCCTTTCACTTACATGGGCAAAATGAGGTGCAATGAACTGGCCCTTTTTAAATATAACCTTATTATGACAATGCGGACACGTATATTGATGCCCTTTTTGAGCAATCATTGCTGATATGATTTGGTTACTTTCATTTTTTGCACATAACAAAATTTTATCACCTCATTTTATTACACTGTTACTAACGCATAATTACTTTTAAAATATAGTAATAATAGAAACTTACTTATATACCTCTAACAATTGAACATTAAATAAAAAAGAGTACACAAAAAGACCTACTGAAAATTAAATTTCAATAGGTCTCAGTTTTAAATTCAAAATTTTTACATTATTCTGCCGCACTTGGGAAATAACGACGTACTTGTGACGCAACATTATGACTCATAATAATTTTTGCATAGTCGTTTAAATATACTTCTGATTTGTCAGTAGGATATGCGAATTCAAGTAATTGACTATAACTATCATTAATTGATTCTTGATCTACTGTTTCATCAAAATGAACAGCATAGTAGTATATATTATTAAAACTGTATAATAAATCTTCAAAGTCATCTATTGATTGATTATTGTGATGTGCATAATCAATAACTTCTTCTAAATCGTTAAATCTAACAATCACTGTACGTGTGCTTTGTTGTTTATGGTCGTTATTATCTTGGTTGTGGTTGCTTTCTTTTTGTTGTTGACGTTGTTCAAATAAATCTTCTAAACTATCATCTTGATCAAACGTCTGTGATAATAAATCATTTACTTGATAATCAAGTTGTTCATTATCACCATTCTCTGACATATTAATAAGATCTTCATTTTTAGATTTAGATATTGTTACTTCAACACCTTTTTCAAAAGCATGTACTTGTATCCATAAAGGTCCTTCAACTACAAAATCTTCTTCTTCGTTGATTTCTTCCATCATGTTCCAAAAGAACTCTTCACCACGCTTACGATTTGTCCATAAATCCTCACGTTTAAAACCTCTAGCCTCTATATCACTATATGTTATAAATAATTTAACAGTAGTATCGTCAACACGCTCTATTCTCATATCATCTCACTCCTTACAGTCGATGAATAGTAATCATTATTGTATTAGAACGTAGTAATAATTACAATTGATTTGTTTCATTGATTTTTACTATTTCCTAATTGGTCTCTTATATTAACACATACCCTAACATAAGCCAAAAAAACAGCACTAATTACCAAGTGCTGTTTCGCATTTATCATTCTTTAATCAAATGGCCAATTGTTTATAAAAGTATTGAAATATAAAGCAATCGGTTCGCTTGACTTCACTCTGAGTCTATTTGTTATGCTAAATATAATAAAGCCATAAAGCAACATCATAAACATGCTACTTTATGGCCAATATTGTAATTTGTAATTTGTTTTAGTCAACCATACGTTGCGCTTCTTGTAATTGGAACGTACGTACTTTTCTTGGTAAGAAACGTCTGATTTCGTCTTCGTTATAACCAACTTGTAAACGTTTTTCGTCTAAAATAATTGGACGACGTAATAAACCAGGGTTATCTTGAATAATTGAATATAAATCTTGAAGCGGTAATGCGTCTATATCAACGTTTAACTTTTGGTAAGTCTTAGAACGTGTAGATATAATTTCATCTGTTCCGTCTTCAGTCATTTTTAAAATTTGTTTGATTTCGTCAATTGTTAAGTGTTCTGAAAAAATGTTACGCTCCGTATACGGAATGTCATGTTCTTGTAACCATGCTTTCGCTTTACGGCAAGATGTGCAACTTGGTGAAGTAAATAATGTTACCATACATCTCACTCTCCTATTTTTCATGAATTTAAATTCATTAGATTTCAATATTTATATGATTAAGAAACTTTTAAGTAAACTTCGTCTTCCTTAACCTTACAATCAAAGTATACCCTTTCAACATTAAAATTAAATGAGAATTCTTTAATTTTTATCAAAAAATTTAAAATAAAACCATTTCTCAATAAATTCAGGTAGAAATATTGATATGTCTATAGTTTAACATAAATTACAAATGATTGAAATACTGTTATAATGTAGGTAATATATATTAAATTAAATTTTAGAAGGTAGGCATCTAAAAATGGAAACATTATTTTCAGGTATCCAGCCCAGTGGTATTCCAACACTTGGTAATTACATTGGTGCATTGAAACAATTTGGTGAAGTCCAAGACGACTACAATTGTTTCTTCTGCATCGTGGATCAGCACGCAATTACTGTTCCACAAGATCGTTTGAAGTTACGTAAACAAACAAGACAGCTTGCAGCGATTTATTTAGCTTCTGGTATCGACCCAGAGAAATCCACATTATTCATACAATCAGAAGTACCAGCGCATATACAGGCGAGTTGGATGCTCACTACGATCTCTTCTATTGGAGAATTGGAACGTATGACACAATTTAAAGACAAAGCCACTAAACAAACTGAAGGCGTTCCAGCAGGTTTACTTACATATCCACCATTAATGGCTGCAGACATTATAATCTATAACACGAATATTGTCCCTGTGGGTGACGACCAAAAGCAACACATGGAATTAACAAGAAATTTAGTAGATAGATTTAATTCTCGCTTTAACGATATATTAATCAAACCCGAAATACGCATACCAAAAGTTGGTGGCCGTGTCATGAGTTTACAGGATCCGACTAGAAAAATGAGTAAAAGTGATGATAATCAAAAGAACTTCATTTCCTTACTTGATCAACCAAATACTGCAGCTAAAAAAATCAAAAGTGCAGTAACTGATTCAGATGGTATTATAAAATTTGATAGAGATAACAAACCTGGTATTTCTAATTTATTATCCATTTATTCTAGTTTAACGGATGAATCTCTAGAATCATTACAACTTAAATATAAAGACTCTAATTATGGTGTGTTTAAATCAGATTTAGCAGAAATCGTAAAAACATTCTTAACAGATTTTCAAGAAAAATATGAGTACTATTTTAATTCAGATGAATTAGATACTATTTTAGATAATGGTAGAGATAAAGCACAAAAAGTTTCTTTCAAAACATTGAAGAAAATGGAAAAAGCTATGGGCTTAGGTCGTAAAAGATAATTATAACAGGCACATTCTATTTGATTAGAATATGTCATAATGCCAACAAAGTCAGTGACTTTGTTGGCATTTTTTGTGCTTGCTATCCGCAATCACAATCTCATCCTGTAGTCTTCAGCTAGTGCTTTAAATAAATGTATAACTAATGGAAATAGAAATGTTGCCTTGATTTCAAATAAGTACGTACTAGTAAACTTTTAGTTTAATATGAAAGCAAACAGCACACCAACCTTATGTTGATGTGCTGTTTATAATATTTATTTTATTGTTAAAATTCTATTCTTTCTTTTCACCAGTTTCTCTATCAATACTCTTATCTATTCTTACATTTTTCAGAGATGTATCTCCTCCAATTTGGTGATAGATTAAGCCTTTAACTTGTGGATTTGTTAAATGCGCTTCCCCTTTTTGATATATCGGTGCAACTGGTGCATCTTCCAACATCATTTCTTCTGCTTTCTTCATAGCAGCATTACGTTCTTCCGGTTTTTTCAATAATTTGCCATTAGCATCTTCAATTAATTGATCATATTCTTTACTACCCCAGCCAGTATTATTCTGAGCAGCACCTGTTGTCATAATACTTAAGAATGTTAATGGGTCTGGGTAGTCTGGTCCCCAACCAGATAATGAGGCTTCGTGTGTTTCAGAAGACTCTTGATTCAAACGTTGTTTAAATGGTAATTGTTTAATTTTCATTGTGACACCAGGCAACGTTTTTTCTACTTGAGCTTTAATATATTCTGCTGAAATTTTTGAACTTGGTGTATCTTCAGTATTCATCGTGAAGGTCAGATCTTTTATACCTAAATCTTTTTTAGCTTTTTCATAATGTTCTTTAGCAGCTTCTGGGTTATATGATAATGGCGAATCAATCGTTTTCGCAAAATCTTTACCATCAGGTGTTTCTGCTGTTAATTTAGATGTGAAACCATCTGTTGCTTCCGAACCATCATTTTTAACAGCATTTACATAGCCTTCTTTATTAATTGCTTGTGAAATTGCAAGCCTCATATCTTTATTCTTAAATGCTGGTACAGTTTTTTGGTTTAATTTGATATAAAATGTACTTGCTAATAAGCGTTTTTTCAAACCTGCATTATCTTCATATTTATCAACCTGGTCAGCAGTAATGACAGTATCATCAACAGATCCTGTATCATATAATGACGCCCCTGCTTGTTGGTCTTTCAATACTTTATAATTTACACGATCTAAATGAACCGCTTCTTTATCCCAATAATCTTCATTTTTTACCAGTTGAATTTTATCTTCAACCCTCCATTGTTCTATCTTGAAAGGTCCATTAAACACTGTTTTATCAGCTGTAGTACCATATTGCTGACCATGTTTTTTAACAACTTTTTCATTTTGTGGCATAAATGTACCAAAAGCGAACATTTCGTTAATATACGGAATTGGTTTGTTTAATTCTACTTCTAATGTATGGTCATCTAGTGCTTTAACGCCTAATTCATCCACATCTTTTTTACCCATATTAATATCTTCCGCATTTTTCAAATCGTACATAATATAGGCATATTCAGATGCTGTTTCAGGATTAACTACTCGTTTCCATGCAAACTCGAAGTCATGCGCAGTAACTGGATCTCCATTTGACCATTTAGCGTCTTTACGCAATTCAATCGTTAATGTTTTACCGCCATTGCTTTCTTTAGGCATTGCCTTTGCCACACCTGGTTGCGCTTTATCATCTTTATCTAATGTATACAGTCCTTCATAAATTTGGTTATACATATCAAATGACACTGTATCTGTTGCCAATGCTGAATCCAGTGACGTAATATCTTGAGATAACACTTTTCTAAATACTTGTCCTTTATCTGAATATATACCTTCAGCACTACCACAGCCTGCTAATACTACTGTCAGCGCAATAAGTATCGTAAATAACTTAAACTTTTTCATCATAATCCCCCTTTCCCCTTTTATACAGACGGTTCCTGTGTTTCAGATTGCAGTTCTTCCGCTTCTTCATCTGTTGTAAATACATAATGATTTGGTCGTACTTCGTGCAATGAGCGCTTGTCATTGTTCTCTGCATCTTCTTTAAAAACAGTTCTCTTTCTCACTCTTTCACTTTCAGGATCTGGCTGAGGTACAGCTGAAAGTAAAGATTTGGTATAAGGATGCATAGGATGATGATAAATCTCATCAGCACTACCTAACTCAACGATTTTACCGAAATGCATCACTGCAATTCTGTCAGAAATGTATTTCACCATCGAAAGGTCATGGGCGATGAATAAGAATGTAATGCCACGCTCTTTCTGTAATTTTAGTAACAAGTTTACAACTTGCGCTTGGATAGAAACGTCTAATGCAGAAATCGGTTCATCAGCAATAATAAACTCTGGTTGTACTGCTAATGCACGTGCAATACCGATACGTTGGCGTTGTCCACCAGAAAATTCATGTGGGTAACGGTTCGCATGCTCTTTACTTAGACCTACTGTTTCCAATAAATCATAAACACGTTTCTTACGATCTTTAACCCCAGAAGCAAGTTTATGTATATCAATACCTTCAGCTACGATATCCATAACTTTTAAACGCGGATTTAATGATGCATAGGGATCTTGGAAAATCATTTGTATTTTTTTATTAAATTTCAATGAGTCTTTACGATTTTTTATCTTTTGAATATCTACGCCTTCATATAGTATTTCTCCATCTGTAATATCATTCAATTTAATAATGGCTTTACCTGTAGTTGATTTACCACAGCCTGATTCTCCTACTAAACCAAATGTTTCCCCTTTAAATACATCGAAGGAAATGTTTTCGATGGCTCTAACTTCATTTCGCTTACCTTCATTAAAATATTGTTTTAAGTTTTTCACTTGTAATAGCACATCTTTATTATTTTCCATCGAACGACACCCTTTCTACTTGTTGAGGTTTATCGTAATTATTTGGCATTTCACGTAAACGTTTCTGCACCATTTTTGGCGGCTCAATATAAGGTGAACGTTCGTCCAACAACCACGATTTCACAAAATGTGTAGGTGATACTTGAAACCAAGGTGGTGGCGTCTTAAAGTCTATATCTAATGCAAATTGGCTACGCTCTGCAAATGCATCTCCTTTAGGTGGATGTAATAAATCTGGCGGTGTCCCTGGTATAGCTAGCAATTCTGTTTCTGAACCTGTAGTTAAATCTGGCATTGATGATAATAATCCCCAAGTGTATGGATGTTTAGGATCATAGAATATTTCATCTACATCTCCGGTCTCTATCATCTGACCACCATACATTACTGCCACACGATCTGCGATATTCGCAACCACACCTAAATCATGTGTGATGAATATAATTGATGTACTAATTTTATCTTGAAGCTCTTTCATCAACTCTAATATTTGTGCCTGCATCGTTACATCTAAAGCGGTTGTTGGTTCATCGGCAATTAATACTTTCGGTTCACATGCAAGTGCTGTTGCAATAACGATTCTTTGTCTTTGTCCACCTGAAAATTGGTGTGGATAGGCAGTGAAACGTTTTTCTGCATTTGGTAAACCTACTAAATTTAGTATCTCTAAAGCACGTTTTTTCGCATCTGCTTTATTATAATTTCTATGCTTCATCAAAGGTTCCATAACTTGCTTACCAATCTTCATCGTTGGATTTAAAGAAGTCATTGGATCTTGGAAAATCATAGATATATCTTTACCTCTAAGTTTGACTAATTCTTGTTCTGATTTCTTTGCTAAATCTTCTCCTAAGAAATTAATTTCACCTTTTTTAATTCTACCTGCATCACCTTGAAATAATTTGGTGATTGCTTTTGTTGTGACTGATTTCCCCGAACCAGATTCACCAACAATTGCGAGTGTTTCACCTTTATCGACAAAGAAATCAACACCTCTAACTGCTTGCACTTCCCCAGCATCGATATCAAAGGAAACATGCAAATTATTCACTTCTAATACTCGTTCTGACATAAATGTTGCCCCCTTTTATTATCTGCGCATTTTAGGATCAAATGCATCGCGTAATCCATCACTAAATAAGTAGAAGAATAAAATTAATAAACTTAATACTACTGCTGGTATAAATAATTCATGCGGGTGAATTAACAGCATTGCTCTACCTTCATTTACTAACGAACCTAACGACGTCTTAGGTGCCGGTACACCAATACCAATGAAGCTTAAGAACGCTTCGAAGAATATGGCATTAGGCACTGTAAACATAGAAGTTACTACGATAACGCCAAGTGTATTAGGTAAAATATGTTTGAATATTAATTTTAATTTTGATGCACCTAATGTTGTAGATGCTAAGACAAATTCTTGTGTTTTTAATTTTAAGAATTCACCACGTACTACACGACTCATACCAATCCAACCCGTAAGTGCCATGGCTAAAATGATTGTCCAAATAGATGGCTCGAAAATTAATACGAATAAGATAACCACGATCAGTGTAGGTATCGAAGCAACAACTTCTATAATACGCTGCATGACATTATCTATCCGTCCTCCAAAGAATCCAGATATTGCACCATACACAACACCTATAAATATATCTAGCAAAGCTGCTACCACACCAATGAATAATGATACTTGCGCACCTTGCCAAGTTCTTGACCATAAATCTCTGCCTAATTGATCTGTACCAAACCAAAAGTTTTCTGTAACGCCTGCTTCTTTATAAGCATCGACACCTTTTGCGCCTTCACCATCAAATGGCAAAAATGGTATTTGATCTAGCACAGGTATTTTAGCTGGTAAGTTACGTCTATCTACATCTTGTTCTGCATAATCATGTGAACTTAATAAAGGCCCAATCAACGCTAGTAGTACGATAAGGATTAAGCCAATCATCCCAACTACGGCCAATTTATTTTGTTTCAATTGCTTCCATGCATCTTGCCAAAAGTTTTTACTTTCTCTTTGCATTTCCGGTTCTTTTTCAATATCATTCTTACTTCTAATAAAATCAGATGCCGGTATACCTTCTGAAGTATGCGTCATAACTGCATTTGAATGATCATCTGTTAATTTTTCGTCTCTTTTATCAGCCATTATTTTTTACCCCCTTGTATACGGATACGCGGATCAATTAAACCGTATAAAATATCTACAATGAAAATGGAGACAATAAACAATGTACTGAATAAAATTGTTGTCGCCATGATAACTGGGAAGTCATTCGTAGTGATTGATCTCACGAATTGATCCCCTAATCCTGGCACACCGAAAATATTTTCAATTGTCAAAGTACCAGTTAAGATACTTGCTAACATCGGTACAATAATCGTAATAACCGGTATCAATGCATTTCGTAATGCGTGACCAAATAGTACTCTCATTGTTGAATTACCTTTTGCACGTGCTAACAAGATATAATCCGAACTTAAAACTTCTATCATCTCTGCTCTTATGTATCTTGCCACCGTTGCTAATACTGCTGCCGATAGTGCTAATGATGGCAGTATCGCGGTCGATATTCCTTCCCAACCTGCAACTGGTAACCATTGTAATCTAACTGCAAATACGTATTGTAGTAATACTGCTAAAACGAATGATGGTACTGATACTGCAATAACCGAAATGACGGTGGCTGTATAGTCGACCCAACTGTTTTGCCGTACTGCTGCTATAACTCCTAAAATCAACCCTAAAATCACACCAATAACCATAGCTGTCAGTCCCATTTCAAGCGATGGTAATAATCTTGGTTTTATTAAGTCCCATACAGGTTGGTTATCATATTGGAATGAGTTACCAAAATCCCCCGTAACGACATTCTTTAAATAACTTGCATACTGTACAGGTACAGGTTCATTCAAACCATACTTTTCATTTAAAATTTGCTTCTGCTCTTCATTTAATTTTTCATCATTAAATGGTGAACCTGGCATAAGCTTCATTAAGAAAAATGTAATCGTAATGATTATGAACAATGATAAAATCATATATCCCAAACGCTTTAAAACATACTTAAGCATATTTTATCCCCCTTTAAATTCAGAATTAACATTCCCTTTGAAATATTCAGAATATTTATTAACATTATACTTTTACTTTACGTGTAAAGCAATATTGTTTTGCTTTACATTATTAAAGAATTTATTAACAATTTATTTTATAATCTTATACAAGTGTTGATATAATTGAATTTATAGAAGTTTATATTCATTTTTTAGTTATATTAAGTTACAATAAATTTATTGTATAATTGGAGGAGTTAATATGAAACACATAACAAGTTTACTGATTTGGATACTTTTTACACCCTTACTTACTTTGTTAGTTTGGCTATTTGCTTCACATACATTAGTCCTATACATCAATACCTTTTTCTATATTTCCATTTCATTAGCTATCTTCTTCTTCATTATTATTGTTGTCCAAGAAGGTATTTTAGATCCTACAAGCTATGGTTTTAGAAGATTAAAATACCAACTTACTAACAAAAAACATAAAGACACACTCGAAAATGACGAGTTTTTCAAACCTACGCAAGCAAAAAAGGAAAATTATTTTGTTACGCCATGGGTTAAAATTGCATTTGCTTGTAATTTATTTTATTTATTACTCTCTATCGTAATTTCTTTTGCAATATAAAAGACTGCATTAGATATTGTTTATTTTTCAACAATACTCTAATACAGTCTTTTTATTATCTTGTTTCTATATTGGGATTAAAGAATAATGCATAGTAAAGTAAGACGAAACCGATTAATACAACTGCAGCAACATAGACTGACATCATCCATGGCAGTAAAAATGCCCCCAAAATCAATCCGAATCTAGATAATACATTGGCTCCATAATAAGATACCATGCCAAATGTAGAATAGGTACTGCGCTTGTCATCAGGTATCATTAAAAAGCGCTGCGCATTTTGAATTGGTGAATAAATTAATTCTCCTAACGTGGCAATGATTGCAAATAAACACAATATCCAAAATGCACTGGCTGACGTCAATACACTATAACCTATCGTATATAACACTATACCGATGATAAAGACAGTTTTTTTAGAAGTTTGCGCTATAAGTCGATTCACTGTAAAAGTTAACGTCGCTACCACAATCGTATTGATAATCATAATGACAGTAAACATTCTGACACCATCTATGTAAAATCCTAAAAAATTAAAAGCTTCAAACTCATCTTTTAATCTAACTACGACATATGAATTTAAACTGAGTTCTGCCATAAAAACTAACATCATTCCTAAATTAAAAATCATATAGTATTTATCTTTAAGTACAACATGATAACTATTCATAAAATGTTTAAAGCGAGATGTCAGTTCTTCTTTCTTATTATAAATTTGTTCTACATCATAATATTTTTCAAATAAATACCAACTCACTAACATAGCAAAGAAAAACATAATAAATAACAAATGCTTGTGTCCTAAATATAGTACTGCACCTAACATCATTCCTATTGCAGTACTAATATTAAACATCCAATAATTGAGTTGATATACATATTCTCTTACGTCTTCATATATCGCATCCATGATAGCCGCTTCGAAAATAGGCTGACTCGCTGCAAATAAGGTTTCAAAAATAAACACTGTAGCACAAAAAATAATTAAACCAACACCATCCATGGTTACAGTAATACTTAAAATAATTAAGCACACTGCGTATAAAAAGTGTATATAATTAACGACTTTCTTCCTATTATAATTATCCCCTAAGTATCCACCTAGAAAAGACACAAAAAAACTAACTACGATATTTATTATTAAAAATGCACCGGCAAACACCGCATTTGTTTTGCTCGTTAAATATAAAGCCATAAAAGGTAAAATCGCTTGGCTCGCAATGGTCAAGATGAAATCAGCTATTAGCCTTGTTTTTAAAGTCGTCGATAACGTCATAAATTTCTTCAATTTTATCCCTCCAGACTTTTAAATTATTCCTATTATACATGAATTGTATGTTGTACATATACATTTTTAAAATTTTCCTTCCTTATTATGAAGTTAATAATGGTAAAAATGTATTATAACTACAAATATACAAAGTTTGTTAGCACTAAAGAAAATTCCAATATAAAAAAAACAGCCAAAATTTAAAATTTTAGCTGTTTTTTTATATTGTATATATTTTTAAATCTTTTAAAATTAAATGAAGTTTATAGATTTAGTCATTGATTTTTTTCAATACGAGTACGGCATTGTGTCCACCAAATCCTAAACTACTACTCATCGCATAATTAATCTCTAAGTCTTCTGCTTTATTTGGTACAATATCAAGATCACATTCTGGATCAGGGGAATTTGCATGGATTGTTGGCGCGATGCGGCTATCTCTAATTGAAAGTGCAGAGAATATCGCCTCTAACCCACCTGTAGCACCAAGTAAATGACCTGTCATTGATTTTGTTGAGCTCACTTTTAATGAGCTAGCAGCTTCTCCAAAAGTGTTTTTAATTGCTTGTATTTCTGTTAAGTCACCTAAAGGAGTGCTCGTACCGTGTGCGTTAAGATATTGTACATCCTGAGCTTTTATTTCTGCATCATCTAAAGCAGCTTGCATAGCACGTGAGCCACCTGCGCCTTCAGGGGCAGGTGCAGTGATATGGTGCGCATCACCTGTTGAGCCATAACCTACTACTTCAGCATAGATTTCTGCGCCTCGTGCCTGAGCATACTCTAGAGATTCAAGTACAACAATACCAGCGCCTTCGCCCATGACAAATCCATCGCGACCTTCTTGGAATGGTCGACAAGCTGTTTCTTTATCATCATTTGTAGATAAAGCACGACTCGCACTGAATCCTGCGATAGCCATATGCGTAATAGGTGCTTCTGCTCCACCTGAAATCATTGCGTCTGCATCTCCACGTTGAATGATTTTAAAAGCATCGCCAATCGAATTCGTACCTGTCGCACATGCAGTCACTGTAGCACCATTAGGCCCTTTAGCACCTAAATCAATTGATACTTGTCCTGCTGCCATGTCCGGTATAAGCATTGGTACAAAAAATGGACTTACTCGTTTTGGACCGCGGTTCATTAATGTGCTATGCGAAATTTCAAAAGTTTCCATTCCACCAATACCTGAACCAATCCATACACCAATTCTATTAGCTGTATTATCATTAATTTCTAATTTAGCATCGTTAACCGCTTCTCTAGCTGCCACAACTGCGTATTGTGTAAAACGGTCCATGCGACGCGCTTCTTTTTTAGGTATATGATCTTCTATATTAAAATCCTTTAGCTCTCCAGCTAAATGAACATTATAATCTGTTGTATCTACTCGTGTAATTGTATCGATACCACTTACCCCGTTTAAAGCATTATTCCATGTTGATTTAGCATCGTTGCCAAGAGGTGATAATGCGCCAATTCCTGTTATTACAACACGTTGTTCTTTGCTCATATTTTATCCTCCTATTTTCCCCATTTTAGTGTTACAGCGCCCCATGTAAGACCGCCGCCAAATCCTACTAATACTAAGACGTCATCGTCTTTTATCTTACCATTTTCTAATTCTTGAGCAATACTTAAAGGAATCGAAGCTGCAGATGTATTACCAAATTTATCTACAGAGACACTCATTTTTTCTTTTGGAATGCCTAAGCGTTCTCTTGCAGATTCCATAATTCTGATATTTGCTTGGTGTGGTACGAACATATCTACGTCTTCTGGTTTTAAATTTGCTTTAGCTATGGCATTGTTAGAGGCTTCACCCATAATTCTCACTGCAAATTTAAATACTTCACGACCATTCATAAATATTTTTCCATTTTCTGGATTTAAATATAAATGTTTAGCACCAGAACCATCAGAACCGAGTTCATAACTTAAAATACCACGGCCTTTAGATACTTCTCCGATTACAACTGCGCCAGCACCATCACCAAATAATATTGCAGTTGATCTGTCAGTAAAATCTGTAATTTTAGATAATTTATCTACACCGACAACAAGTATGTTTTTATAGTCCCCTGACTGAACAAATTGCTTAGCATTAATCATGGCATACATAAAGCCACTACATGCAGCAAGTTGATCCATCGAGGCAACTGTACCAACACCTAATTTCTCTTGTAACAGGTTGGCAACTGTAGGAAACGGAAATTCTCCTGTTGATGTTGCAACTATAATCATATCGATATCTGTTGCTTCGATATGAGCATCTTCTATCGCTTTTAAACTTGCTTGATAAGCTAAATCTGAAGTTTCTTCATCCTCATCAGCCCATCTTCTCTCTTTAATACCAGTCATTTGTGAAATCCATTCATCTGAAGTTTCTAAAAATGATTCAAAATAGGTATTGTCTACGACATTTTTAGGTGCGTATGCACCAAAACCTTTAATACCCACATCCATGGTTGTACACCTTCTCAATCTTATTTTTAATTTTAATACCAGGTATTAATTTAACATAATACACATTTCAAATACAAGAACAACACCTAACATATAAGATGTTTTACAGATTAATTATAATTTAAAACTTATATTATAACAATGTAAAACTAAGAATCTTACTTTGATACTATACAAACAGTACTTTCTTATTTATAATGAAAATATATATATTATATTGGAGGCATTACATAATGAAATACCTCGCAACTTTATTTTGGTCTATTGTCTTATTGCAAATGATTAACTTTGTGCTTAATAGTTTAGCAGGCGGTGGCGAGCTTAATCTCATCACACCTATTGTAGGCGCGATATTTTTCACTATTATTATTGTATTATTTGAAATGGTTATTAAAGGCAATAATGATGATACAAAGGAACAACATTAGAACACGTCTATAATTAGACGCGAAAAAAATGCCAACAAAGTCTCTGACTTTGTTGGCATTTTTTGTGCACACTTTTCACGGTCACAATCTCATCCTATAGTCAGCAGTCGCACCAAATCACTGACAGCTTTTAAATATTGAATGCTAATTTCTTAATTCATCTCTAATTTGAGCTTAGGTAAAATCTCTGTTTATATGAGTTCTTCATAAAGTGATTTCGACTTTTCAATCACATTTTTATTATAGCGTTCAGTATTTTTTCTCCATACAAATGTATACTTATTGGCATTAGCTTCAATTCTAGTACCATCAATAAATATGGATTCATTATCAATGCGTTTTAATCTATAAGTTAGGTTCTAAAGTTAACAAATAGAGACTTTAATAATTTATCCATGATTGGATGTACTCTAAAACGATTTATTGTTCTATATGATGGTTTTTGATTTTGAGATAACCACATCATACGACACTATCTGAAAGTGCAGCTTCAATTTGATTAACTGCATGTGCGATATCATTGTTATAGATCAAAACTTCAGTTTCCATTGGTAGTGTTATCTTAGTCATATTGTAATTTTTATACATAAGACACTTCGTTTTAAAGTTATGTTAGAGTAACTTTATTATACGAAAGTGGCTTATTTTTTTGTATAAATTTATATAATTGTACCGATTTTGTAAAGCGCTGACGCCTAGGGGAATAGTATGAGTCTGTAAAACAAATAATATCTCAACTCTATTGCTATATTGGCAGTAGATGACTGAAGTGAAAACGCGCATAATATTAAGCTTGTTTCACTTCTAGTCATCTTTGCCGGGGTGGGACGACGAAATCTTATTAGTAAAATTAGATTTTTGTCCCACTCCCATACCCCAGGCAAGCATGCGCTTTCAAAATCGGAATATTTTAACATAGAAAAGCAGCAATCTATTAAAAACTAATAGATTGCTGCTTTTAATTTGAGAATGGGATATTTATGTCCCAGGCTCTTATCTATGTTCTATACCATTCCTGTTATTGGGTTGGTATTATTATTTTAAGGTGACGCTCTATTTAAGTGTTTTACTTATCAGAAGCTAGTTAATTGAAATTCTACTTATTCCGTGTCTGGTTTGATTTCTTCAAATATCAAACCATCATCTACTAAGTCTATGTTTACTTTTGTACCTTCTGTTAAGTTTTCTTTAATCATTTTGCGTGCCAGTGGTGTTTCAATTTGTCTTTGAACAAAACGTTTCAATGGTCGAGCACCAAATTGTGGTTCATAAGCTTCTTCACCTAGCCATGCTTTTGCTTTATCAGACACATCAATTGAGAGTCTTTGTGACATAAGTCTGATGTTTAATTGCGTTAATATTTTATCTACAATTAAACTCATATCGCCAATTGTTAATGGTTTAAAGAGTACAATATCATCCATACGGTTGATAATTTCAGGTTTGAAATATTGATTCAAGCTATTCATTACAGCTTTTTCAGTTGCATCAGTAATGACACCTGCATCCTTAACATTTTCTAATAGTACTTGAGAACCTATATTACTTGTCATAATAATAATTGTATTTTTAAAATCAACTTCTCGACCTTTAGAATCCGTTAAACGACCTTCTTCTAATATTTGTAAAAGCACATTAAATACATCTGAATGTGCCTTTTCAATTTCATCTAACAATATCACTGAATATGGATTACGGCGAACAGCCTCTGTTAATTGTCCACCTTCATCATGGCCTACATAGCCTGGAGGTGCACCGATTAAGCGTGAAACTGAGTGTTTTTCCATATATTCACTCATATCAATACGAATCATATGTTTTTCAGAATCAAATAGCGTTGATGCTAATGATTTAGCAAGTTCTGTTTTACCTACGCCTGTTGGACCTAAGAATAAGAAACTACCAATAGGTCTATTTGGATCTTTAATACCCGCACGTGCTCTTACAACAGCGTCTGCAACTAAATCTACCGCTTTATCTTGTCCTACTACACGCTCATGTAAAATATCAGATAGATTTAATAATTTTTCTCTTTCAGTTTCAACAAGTTTAGATACTGGTATACCTGTCCAAGAACTAACAATATCGCCAATTTCTTCATCTGTAACAATTTCGCGAATGATGCGATCATTATCACCATTTTGTTCGTTTTGGAACGCATCTTCAAGTTCACGTAATTCTTTTTCTAATTCTGGAATTTTACCATGTTGTAATTCCGCTGCTTTTTCTAAATCATAATTATTTTCAGCATCTTCTAATGCTTTTCTACTTTCATCTAACTCTGTACGTTTTTCTTGTAGTTTTGCTATTTTACCTTTTTCTTCTTCAACACGAGATTGTATTGCATTTTGTTTTTCTTTTTCATTAGATAATTCTTGTTGCAATTCTTGTAAACGCTGTTTACTTAAATTATCAGATTCATTTTTTAAGGCGCTTTCCTCAATTTCTAATTGCATTACACGTCTATTGACTTGATCTAGTTCAGTAGGATTGGAACCCATCTCAGTGCGAATCGTTGCACACGCTTGATCCACTAAATCAATCGCTTTATCAGGTAAGAAACGATCTGTAATATAGCGATCTGATAATTCTGCAGCAGCTACGATTGCTTTATCTTGTATACGGACACCATGATACACTTCGTAACGTTCTTTTAGTCCACGTAAAATTGAAATTGTGTCTTCTACATCAGGTTCAGATACATTTACTTTTTGGAAACGACGTTCTAATGCCGAATCTTTTTCAATATATTCTCTGTATTCATTCAATGTTGTTGCACCAATACAATGTAATTCGCCACGTGCAAGCATAGGTTTCAACATATTCCCAGCGTCCATAGCACCTTCTGTTTTACCTGCACCAACAAGCATATGAATTTCATCAATAAATAATAAAATTCTACCATCTGAATCTTTCACTTCTTTTAATACTGCTTTCAAACGTTCTTCAAATTCACCACGATATTTAGCACCTGCTACGAGTGCACTTAAATCTAATTCGAAAATTGTTTTATCTAGTAAAGATTCAGGTACGTCTTTACGCACAATACGTTGAGCTAGTCCTTCAACAATTGCTGTTTTACCAACGCCAGGTTCACCTATCAATACTGGATTATTTTTTGTTTTTCTACTTAAAATTCTGACTGTATTTCTAATTTCTTCGTCACGACCTATGACTGGATCCATATTCCCTTTACGTACTTCTTCAACTAGATCGCGACCATATTTTTCTAATGCTTCATAATTTGATTCTGGATTTTGTGACGTCACGTGATTACCTCCTCTTATTTTTTTAATAATTTCTTCGATGACTTCTTTTTTGTTACCGACAAACTGTTTTGTTGTTTCATCAATTTCCATGGCAGAAAGTATAAGATGTTCCATAGAAATATATTCATCTTCATAGGAATTCATATAAGATTCTGCTTTATTTAAAAGTTCGTTTGCTTTAGGGCTGATGTATTGCCCATATTGAATGTTTTCTCCTTGAACCGATGGATAATTTTTTAATTTTTCATTATATGCATTAACAAGTTGTTCTGTATCAATATTTGCTCTTTCTAGAACACTTTTAAATAGGCTTTCATTTTCTTCAAGTGCTGCTTTAAGCACAGCTTCAATTTCTATATTTTGGTTCTCATTTTCTTTTGCCAATTCAACTGCTTTTTGTAAAGCACCTTGAACTGCATAGGTCATTTGATTAATATCCAAAATGATTCACCTCACCATTAAAAGTTTGATCAAAATAAATCAAGTTTGACTTTGACTTTCTTTGACCTTAATTTAATTATAGTCTTTTTCATTTAAATAATCAACAAATTAGTCTACATTTTAAAATTTATTTCATCTATTTATAAGTCAATGTCTATCAGTCTTTTGCCCATTTTTCACTACGCTTAAACACTGTTTTTCACGCTTTTAAATAGCGTGGTAAAAACTTGATTAAAAAGTATATTCTGCTAGACTTCTTGTAACTTTACAATAAAGGAAGTGTCCAAAAATGACTGAAGAAATCAAATTGCCTGTCCCACCTTTCAATGCACAGAGCGCCTTACAAAAAGTGAAAATGGCAGAAACTACATGGAATACTAGAGATCCAGAAAAAGTATGCTTAGCATATACAGAAGATTCAGTTTGGCGAAACCGTAGTGAATTTTTCGAAGGTCGTGAGCAAATTAAAGCATTTCTTTATAGAAAATGGGATAAAGAACTAGATTATAAATTAATGAAAGAATTGTGGTGCTATACTGACAACCGTATATCTGTTAGATTTGAATACGAATGGCGAGATGCAAGTACAAATCAGTGGATGCGTACGCATGGTAATGAACATTGGGAATTTAATGCTAATGGATTCATGACAAGACGTGATATGAGCGCGAATGATTACCCTATTCATGAAACAGATAAAAAATATTGAAATTAAAATGTGCAATTCATCATAGCGGTATTTTATGACCACGTTTGACTAGTTAATACAACACTTTACAAAGACTACAGTTTGAAGCTATAGTCTTGGAAAACATGTATAAAATTGTCGACAAAGCCTAATACTTTGTCGACATTCTGAACGTCCTCAAAAATTGAGGGCGTTTTTATTAATTTTAATTATAAACTTCCACATATTACTTCTTGTTTATTTATCATTTTTTCAGAAGTATATGTTTTAATATTTCATCAGTCATAGCCTCAACAACTGACTTTTCTAAATGAATACCATCTGGTGCAAAATATTCAGAGTGACCTGCAGAAAGTTTGTACCAATCGATGAACGTGGCGTTATCATGTTCTTTAGATACATCATTCATCAGTGCATTAACGTGACTTTCATAATTTCTTGGTACTCGTGTGTTTATTAAATAAACTATAGCGCTACCAAATTTACTAATTAATTCATTTAATTGTTCTTTAGAAAAATCACCGTTTGTAATTTAGAAGACAAAAAAACTAGTCTAAGTAAAAGTACATTTGAAAATGTACTTACTAGACTAGTTTTCATTCTACATAATAAAGCTTAGCTTACGCCTAAAGCAATCTTAGCGTAACGAGACATCTTATCTTTGCCCCATGGTGGACTCCAAACGATATTAATCTCTGTATCCTTAACTTCCGGAACTTCAGCTAATACTTCTTTCACTTGATTCATAATCTGCGGTCCCATTGGACAACCCATAGAAGTCAGTGTCATATCTACTGTGCATAAGCCTTCATCATCAACATTCACATTATATATTAAGCCTAAGTTCACAATATCAATACCTAACTCAGGGTCAATTACCATTTCTAAAGCACCTAATATGCTATCTTTTAAATCTTCCTCCATAAATTTCACCTCTTCGTATTTAATCTTATTAACAATATATCAAATATCTTACAAAACGCCAATAAAATGCTATGATATTTATACATCAATTATCAAAGATTAAGGAGATTTACATGAAACCTTATTTAATTTGTCTAGACTTAGACGGAACACTTTTGAACGATGAAAAAGTGATCACACCATATACTAAAGAAGTACTAACAACTTTACAAAATCAAGGTCACAAATTAATGATTGCTACTGGTCGACCTTACAGAGCAAGCCAAATTTATTATCATGAACTTAATATGAATACACCTGTCGTTAACTTTAACGGCGCATTTGTACATCATCCAAAAGATGATCAATTTGAAACAATGCATGAAAGACTAGATTTTGATTTAGCTCGTAATATTATTCAATCTTTAAATGATTTTGGCGTTACTAATATTATTGCAGAAGTGAAAGATTATGTATTTCTTAATAGCTATGATCAAAAATTATTCGATGGTTTTTCCATGGGTACGCCAAAAATTGAAACAGGCGATTTACTTACATGTTTAAATGAATCACCGACTTCAATTTTAGTAGAAGCAGAAGAATTTATGATTCCTAGAGTTAAACAAATGCTTACACGATTCTATGCAGAAAATATTGAACACCGTAGATGGGGTTCACCTTTCCCAGTTATAGAAATCGTAAAACAAGGTATCAGCAAAGCACGTGGTATTGATTATGTTAAAACACATTTAGATATTGATAGAAATCATATTATCGCATTCGGTGATGAAGATAATGATTTAGAAATGATTAAATACGCAAAACATGGTATCGCAATGGAAAATGGCTTGGATGAGTTAAAACATATTGCGAATGAAGTCACACATTCAAATAATAATGATGGTATTGGTCGTTATTTAAATGATTACTTCCAATTAAACATTCCATATGAAGTAACTGTAAAATCTTATATTTAATATGAGAATTACTCACTAGGAGGCAATTTATTATGAATAAGATCATAGTCGTTGGTGCTGTTGCTGGTGGTGCAACTGTCGCCAGCCAAATAAGAAGATTAGATCAAGAAAGTGAAATCATTGTCTTCGAGAAAGATCGTGATATGAGTTTTGCAAACTGCGCCTTGCCTTATTATTTAGGAAACATCGTAGCATCAAGAGATCAAATACTAGAAGCAACACCAGAATCATTTTACGATGCTAAACAGATTGTAGTGAAACCTTATCATGAAGTAACCTCAATCAATGATACTTCACAAACCATAACTGTTTACGATTACACCCAAGATAAAACCTTTGAAGAACGATATGACACATTAATTCTAAGCCCTGGCTGTAGTGCTAATACGTTAAACTTAAATAGCGATATGACATTCACTTTAAGAAATATGGAAGATACAGATGCAATTGAAGACTTTATTGAAGCTAACCAAGTTAAAAAAGCGCTCGTTATCGGTGCTGGCTATATTGGTTTAGAAATTATAGATAATTTATATGAAAGAGGTATCGCACCTACGTTAGTTCATCGTTCAACACATCTCAATAAATTAATGGACGAAGACATGAATCAACCAATTATCGATGAAATTGAGAAAAGACATATAGACTATCGTTTAAATGAACAAGTATCCAAAGTTATTGGTAATGAAGTTCACTTTAAGTCGGGTAAAGTCGAAGATTATGACCTTATAATAGAAGGTATCGGAGTCAAACCAAATTCAGCATTTATTGAGTCATCCAATGTCATTCTAGATGACAAGGGCTATGTGCCAGTGAATGATCAATTTCAAACTAACATTCCTAATATCTATGCTTTAGGTGATATTATCACTTCACATTATCGCCATGTAGATTTAAATGCACATATCCCGTTAGCTTGGGGCGCACATCGTGGTGCAAGCATCATTGCAGAACAATTAGCCGGTGACCCATCTATACAATTTAAAGGTTACTTAGGTTCAAATATTGTAAAATTTTTCGATTATACTTTTGCAAGTGTAGGTGTATCTCCACAGGAACTTTCGAACTTCGACTATGAAACTGTTGAAGCCAAACAAGGAGAACATGCGGGTTATTATCCAGGTAATACAAAGTTACATTTACGCATTCATTTTGACAAAACGAACCGACGTATTTTACGTGCCGCTGCTGTTGGAAAGAAAGGTGCAGACAAACGTATAGATGTGCTCTCTATGGCAATGATGCATAAATTAACTATAGACGAATTAACAGAATTTGAAGTTGCTTACGCCCCACCCTATAGTAGACCTAAAGATATCATTAATATGATTGGTTACAAAGCACGCAATAAATAGCACTAGTGATTCAAACTAAAAGGGACCTTCCAAAATTGGAAGATCCCTTTTTAATTAAACTTGATTTATGTTTTAAAATTTTTATAAACCAAATAGTTGCGTAATTGGTCCCCATGGCAAGATAACACCTAAAAGCATAGTAATTAAAATAACAATAATCGTTGTCCACAATAAACCATGACTTGATTGACCTTTTTTACGTTTTGCAAGTGACACTTCCATAAGTGCAACTACTGCTACGCCACCAATCATTTTCAACGTAAGTAACATATGCCCGCCAGCGTTACCAGATGAGAATGCTTGAATCCATGTCCAAAAACCTGAAATTAAAACTAATACCATAAACACTCTTAAGAGCATATGGATTGGTTTAAAGTAAGGTGATGCGCCTTGTTTTACTGAAAAATTAAAATAAGCAGCAAAAAACAAGATTACTAATAACACCCAACTTGCAATATGCATGTGTAACATAATATATAACCCCCACACAATTTGTACTTCAATAATATGTAAAACAGAAGTATGTTGCACCTTTTAATTAGTAAAATAAAAAGTACCTTTCTTAATCATACTCAAAATAAGTATATTTTTCAAAAAAGAAATTCTGCACTACTTATTTTATTTGAATATGCCCGTTATTGCAATGTTAATTCTATTTTTCGCATATTAAAACCGGGCCTCACATATGTCAGCCCGGTTAATATATCTATCGTTTATTTTTCTGCGATAAAATTAGTCAGTGTACCAATGTTATCAATTGTCACTTTAACTTCATCACCTGGTTGTAAAAATTGCGGAGGATTCATTCCTGCGCCTACGCCAGCAGGTGTACCAGTTGCAATAATATCACCTGGATGTAAAGCAACATATTTAGAAATTTCTTCAATTAATTCATCTATTTTAAGAATCATTGCACTCGTATTACCGTCTTGACGAATATCATTGTTTACTTTTGTAACAATATTCACGTCTTCAGGTGTAGGTAATTCATCTTTAGTTACGATGTAAGGTCCAACGGGGCATCCGCCAGTTAAACTTTTAGATAAGAATGCTTGATCTTGTGCATCTTGAGCTTTACGGTCTGTAACATCATTAATAATTGTATAACCATAAATGTAATCTAATGCTAAGCCTTTTGGTATTTTTTCACCAGATTTCCCAATAACAATACCTAATTCACCTTCATAATCTAATTGATCTGTAATATCTTTATGATTAGGAATTGTACTATTATCTCCAGTTAATGAAGAAGCGGCTTTAGTAAATACGTACAAGCGTTGAACTTCGTGATTTAATTCGTTAGCATGATCTTGATAATTACGTCCAAAGGCAATGACATTATTAGTTGGTGTTACTGGTGGTAAAAATTCAATGTCAGCAAATTGTACTTTATAATCTTCGCCTTTACCACTATCTTCTGCAGCAACAACTGCTTTACGAACTTCTTCTTGAAAATCTACGACTTGGTTTTGTTGAAGGCCGTCTAATAACGTTTTAGGATGGAACGCGCCCTCCGAAAAATCTGCAAAAACTTTTTGTAAGTCCCACGCAGCTTCTTCACGTTTTACTTTCACACCATATGATGTCTGTCCTTCATGTCTGAATGATAGGAATTTCATTCAATATCAGCTCCTCATCTATATCTTATTACATATTATAACTATATTTACTACTAAATAACAAATAAATAACTAGAATTTTCAAAATTCTATTGTTTTGTGTCTAATGCGTCTTATTTTAAGTAAGTAATTTTCCGCCATAACCACTCGATGGGTCCATACTTAAAGAATTTCAAATAATAATAACAAGCTAAAAGTTGCAAACTATATACAACTACTACGATAATATAAGATTGATAAAGCGGTAACTTGTTGTATAAACTTAAGCCAATATCATAATAAATGAATGTGAAAATGATACTTTGTGATATATAAACTGATAAACTAAGTTTTCCAGGATATTTAAAAATGTCTAGTACCTTCGCAGCTTTGGCATATTGACATAAGCGAACAAAGATCAAGATGTATCCCATTGCAAGAATCGGGCCACCTACCATTGAACTTATGACTGAAAACGTATTGTTTGCATAATCTAAGGCAAATGGAAGTTTAATAAAATAACCGATAATAAATAAAGTGCTCCCCCATGTCATGGCACTACGTGGGTTGTTTTGAATCTTAGTTATCAAACTTAATTTTTGTGCGGCAATACCTATAAGTATGTAAGGTAAAAGATCAAGATATGCAGCTCTTGTAACAATATCTATAACACTATACTTACTTTCCAATCCATTAACTTGTAAGAATTCAAAGTAATGACCATTTTGTTTGATATCAACCAATTGCGCAAGTGATTTACCTGTATAATTACTTGCTTCATGGCGACCTTTATTCCAGTATGCTAAAGAAATTGGAATAACTAATATGACAATTTTCATTATAAATAAGCCAGCAGCTGATTTAATTAAAGTCTTAGGTTTCAACTTGATAAATAAAACTGCAATCATACCGGTAAAGCCATATCCAAATAAAATATCTCCATTAAATAAAAAATAGCCATGTAGTACACCAAAAATAAGTAAAACTACTAATCTTCGATATATAAAAGGATAATATGACATCCCTCTACGTTTACTATTTTCATACATAATGCTTAATCCATATCCAAATAACATTGTAAATATTGGATAAAATGAACTGATAACAAAAAGTGTAACAATGCGGAATAGCCCTTCATTGGCACCATTTAATACTCCAGGTAGATAAGTTTCCTCATAAGGAAAACTAAAAACTAAAATATTCATTAATATGATGCCAAACAAACTAAAACCACGTAATGCATCTAATTCAAATAATCTGCGTTGCGGTGACACAATATAGCACCTCTTTTTGGAAATTTAAGTATCAATTGAAAGTTGTCCAAATTTAAAGAAATATAAATATCCTTTAACTTCGGTTTTTAATATTGTTTCTAATGTGGTGCGGTAATATTCCATCTGTATCTTATAACGCGCTCTTAATTGAGCACCAATTTCTTCATCTGACATGTTCCGGCGTCTATTAAATGCGTCTGTCTTATAATCTACAAAATAATATTGATTATCTTTTAAAAATATAAGATCAATCATACCTTGAATGATTGAAGCATCTTCGTCATCTGTTTTTAAATGATCCACATTGGATTGATTCACAACGAATGGTAATTCACGATATATTGCATCACTGGAGGCGATGGTTGCGTATAGTTCACTACTAATAAATGTGTAGATATCCTCATAGCGAATATCGTCTTTCGCATCTTCCGGTATGATGTGTTTTTCAATCATTTGATCAATATGTTCATGTAATTCATGATGTGATAGACCATCGCGTTTAAATGGTAGGTGTTGCATCACTGTATGCATCAATGTACCAACTTCATTTGCTTTCCTTTTAGAGCTATGACTTAAAAAGCCAGGTCTTTCATAAGAAGATGTTCCTATACGATATTGTCTTACTCTATCATAATTTGTATCTGCTTGTTCCGTGTCTAGTTGACGTTTTAATTCAGATACAGACTGCTTTGAAGGTTTATCGACAACGTCTTGATAAGGATACGTATAGCTCAGCTGTTGATGAATTTGTGATTGAATTGCTTCGTCATTCGTATTCAGCGTCTCAATATCTTCTATCGTGCGTCGTTCACTTTCTTCAACTACCGCTTCTGATGCAATATCTTGATAAAAATCTATATTTAATTGAACATAGGGTTTCATCGTTGCATCGATGTCACTAATTGAGCGTTCAAAACGCAATTCATTCGGTAAAGCAGATGACTGATATTTAGACAATATTGGATAAATCATATCAATCGGTCTTTGCGCAGTTAGTCGATAACTTACAGGCAAATGAGTATCCGACACAGAAACTTGTTCAAACTGAGTTAATTCCTTCTCATCTTTAACACGTCCTATTAAAAATAATTGTTCTTTTGCACGTGTGAGCGCAACGTATATGAGTCTCATCTCTTCTGAGACCATTTCTTTTTCTGCAATGGCTTTATACGTAACGGAAGATAGCGAAGGATAAGATAAATTACTTTCCACATCGTAATAAGTCATTCCTAAACCGTAAGTTTGATTTAAGATCACTGGTTTATGTAAATCATCTCTTCTGAATTTACGAGATAACCCCGAATATATTACAAAAGGAAATTCTAACCCTTTACTACTATGAATCGTCATCATTCTAACCACATCATCATTTGGACCGATAACGTTTTCTTCTCCAAAATCTTTGCCACGTTCTATTAATTCATCTATAAAGCGAATAAATTGATATAAACCACGGAAACTAGAATTCTCAAATTCTACTGCTTTATTAAATAATCCATATAAATTAGCGCGACGCCCTTTGCCTCCAACAATACCACTGAAATATTGAATTACATAATGCTCATTATAAAACTTATCAATTAGCTGATAAACCGGATGGCTTTGGCTATAATGTTGATACATCTCTATATCTTTTAGAAATGCATCTAATTTTTTCACCAATTTTTTATTTGCAACATCATTCAGCATATAATTTTTAATTGATTGATAAAAATAATCATCGTTAGGACTAAATACGCGGATATTAGATAATTCATCTTCAGTAAATTGATAAATCACAGAACGCATTAACCCTACTAAATAGATATCTTGTAACGGATTATCAACTGTTCTTAAAAAGGATAATATCAATCGTATTTCTACTTGTTCAAAATACCCTTCTTTACTATTTACATGGAACGGTATATTGTGATCTTTAAACGCCTGTTGAATCTTACGTGCTTGACCATATGAACGTTCAAGTATGACGATATCTTTATAGCTTGGTTTACGATATTGCTCTAATTTCATATCATATATTTCATGTTTATCCATTATTTCTTCAACTTGTTGTACGATATATTCAGCTTCTTGCTCTGCGCCTTTTAAATCTGACTCAGCATCTTCTATCAACATATTCATCTGAACATCGTGAGGCTTATCATCATAAGGAGCACCATAATACAATTGTGCAGCATCGTCATATACAATTTCGCCTACTGCTTCATCCATCATATGTTTGAATAAATAATTCGTCGTTGTTAGCACTTCTTCTCTTGAACGAAAGTTTTGTGACAAATCAATTCTCATACCATTTTCTAAGCCATCTAATGAAAAACGATTATATTTTCCTATAAATAAACTTGGATCTGCCTGTCTAAATTTATAGATAGACTGTTTCACGTCACCTACCATGAATAAGTTGCCGTCTGACTCATTACCTCGTTTAATACATGATAATATTTTCTCTTGAACTCTATTCGTATCTTGATATTCATCAACAAGAATTTCTTCAAATTGTTGGCGGTACATGTCCGCAATTTCTGAAGGTGTACCGTCATCATTCATTAATACGCGTAACGCAAAATGTTCATAATCAGAAAAATCCAAGAGATTTCTACTTCTTTTTTTCAAATTAAATTGCTTTATTACATCTGCTGTCACTTGCGTTAGATATGATACTCTCGGTGCTAAGCGCTGCATATCAAGCTTCAATTCTTCTGCTTCACGTGAAAAATAATCTTCCTGAACTTTTGAAACCAATGCTTTATATTGATCATAGTGTTTTTTACCATCATCATACGCATCAAGCATCATCTCATTCGCTTCTTTAATCTTCTTATTTTTAGCTGGGAAACGCGCTTCAAATTGGTGTTCAGCAATGACTTGCGTATTCAATTGACCGCCTTCCATCGCTTGATTTAAAAAGTGTCGTTCCTTATCTAATACAGCTACTTGTTTATCTACTTCTTCTAGCATCATGAATAAATCATAACTTTTATTCAACGCTTCTAATGCTGAATTCATAAAAATCATTGCTACTTCATTCAATAATTGTAGTAAATCATCTTGTTGCTCAGCATTGTAATAAGGGTCTGCTAAATTTTGCAGCCAAGTTAAAGGATTGGGATTCGCCACACTAAAATAAAACATTTGTTTAATCGTATTCCGTAATTGATCATCATTTCGATCAGACGATAATTGTTCAGTCAAATCTACGAAACTTGGGTCTAACACATCATAATGACTTTCCAATACTTCATCAATCGTTTGTTCAAGCAATAAAATATTTTCCGCTTCACTACTTGTTCTAAAGTTTGGATCAATATCTAAAACATCGTAATGGTGTTGTATTAATTTCAAACAAAAACTATGGAGTGTAGAAATTTGTGCTTGGTGAATTTTAATCCTCTGATTTTTCAAATGTGCATTATCAGGTGATGCCATAGATGCTTCTTGAATACGTTGATCTACACGATGTTTCATTTCACGTGCACTTGCGTTTGTAAAAGTCACTACAAGTAAGCGGTCAACATCTATTTCATCTTTGATAATCCGCTGAATAATGCGCTCAACTAAAACAGCTGTTTTGCCTGATCCTGCAGCCGCAGCTACAAGTACATCTTGTCCTTTGGCATAAATACTTTTCCATTGGTTATCAGTCCATCTTGTATCAGCTGGCTTTGCTGGAATTTGACTCATAATTCATCTTCCTCGCTTTCTAACTCCACATTTTGCACTGCTTCTAACGGATTAATCGACTCGTCTACAGTACGATAACGTTTGCTATCAATAGCACCATCTACATGACATACAGATTTATAATTACAAAATTCACAAGGTAATGTTTGATTATATTTCATTGGTGCAACTTCTGTATGACCATCCATAATACTGGAGGCAGTTTCAATAAAATTCTTTTTATTATGCTTTATTAATTTATAAATTGTTTCTTCATCTGCAACTTTACTGTTACTTTTAATTCCTCCATCTTTTTTCAATCCAAGTGGTACAATATCAGAATTATAACTTGGCTCTAATCTTGTATCAAAAGCATCTAATACTGATTCATCACTATTTAATAACCCACTTAATTTAAACGAATTAATAAACTCCGTATCTCTTTTATCTTCATTTAATTGGTTCCACGCTAATTTAATACGCGGTTCATGAACATGAAAATATAAAAGTCCTCCTGGTTTAGTCATCTCTGTTAAACCAAGACGTGATTTATTTTGTAACACAATATCCATATACGTCATCATTTGCATTTGCATACCATAATAGACTTTAGTCAAATCTAGTGTCCCACTATATTTTGAAGACTTATAATCAATAATATTCACAAAACTTTGATCACCTTGCTGATATGTATCTATACGATCAATTTGTCCACGAATATTGATTGGAACGCCTTGCGTTGTCTTCAATGGCTCAGCTAACAATTCACTATTATCACGCGGTTTTCTTCTAAATCCTGCTTCGAAACGTTGTGGTGTGAATTTTGTGTGACTACCTTGATATTTGAGCGCAGTCAAAGTGGTCTCAACAATAGCGCCGATTCGTTGTGATAAATAACGATAGTAAGCCGTTGAATTCAACAAGTTAAATTGAACTTCAGGTAATATTTCAGATAAAGCTTCTAATGTTAATTTATGAATTTGTTTCGTATTTAAGTTTTTAAAGTCACCGTTCACTTTTTCTGAAATGAATTTCAACACTTGGTGGAAAATATCACCTAAATCAAAATTTTCAAGTTTGTATTTTGTACGTTCGTTAAGTCGTAAACCATGTGAGGCAAAATGTTTAAATGGACAAGCTTGATATCCTTCAAATCTGGATACACTTGCATTAATCGTCTTCCCATATAAATCTGAAGACAATGATTCACTTAATTGGACCGTTTCATTATCATACGTTAATGCCGATAATAAGTAACTCAAACCATCATTTAAATTGTTATCGTCTCTCATCACTTGATATGTGTCTAACCATGTATCAGCCACAATCTCATCATCTAACCATGCTTTTAACGATTCAAATAATGCAATTTTAGTTTGATGTGGGTGTTCCATTAGTAATAATGGGTTAGCTTGATGTTGATGATGAATATTTTGAATATCTAGATTTGTATATAACTGTTGAATTTGATTTAAAAATGGGCTCGGTTCTTTTTCATCTCCGCTTCTTCCCATCAAAGAATAAGAAAATGTAACAGCTATACGGCTTCTTGTCATAGCAATGTAGCACACAAACGCTTCATCCATTTGTAATATATCTGCTGTAGGGCTCAATTCTATCGTTGACTGTTCTTGGAAGTATTTCTTTTCGTCGTCTGTAATCAAACTCGATGATGCAACGGTTTGTGGCATGACCCCATCATTTACACCGACAAGGTATACATGTGCTTTGTTATCAACTTTAGCTAAATCCATCGTCCCTATACTCACTTGATCAATCGTTTGCGGTATCATCACAAATTCTAATTGCTCTAAGCCAATATCAAACAATTCTAAAAAACGTGTTTGAGTCATAGTCTGTTCGCCAAAAACAGTAACTAAATCATCCAATGTTTGAATAAAACCATTCCATATCTGGTCAATTTCTTCTGCTTTTTTATGTTCGCCCTCAACGTCTAATGTGTCTCGATCTGTCATCAATTGACTAGGTAAATCGAATGTTTCTATAGCTTCATAAAAGGCTGTCGCAAATTCAATTGCAGTTGTAGCATTATTCATTTTCGATTCAAACATCATCACTTTATCAATCACATCTGTTTTCATTTGAATTACACGTTCAAACGTTTCACGTTCTTCATCAGTTAATGGCTGGCGCTTTAATCCCATTTTTCTAAATTGTTCAACATGGAAATATTTTTCATCAATCCAGCGTTTGCCATAAATTCCACGTTCCAGTACAAAGTTTTCTAAAATATCAATAAGATAATGACTATCTTTAAACTTTTTAGAAAGTATATTTGTCTTAAACAGACGCATAAGTGGATCAAAATTCCAATTTGTTTGTATGACTTCAATGAGTGAGCGCATCATTTCCATTACTGGGTGATGCGTCATAGATTCTTTAATATCTATATTGTATGGAATATCGTATTGCGGTAATATCGATTCCATCAAATATGCATAAGATTCATCTCTATACAAAATTGCGATATCTTGAAAACGTCTTCCTTGTTCGCGATTTTCTCTCAAAATACGACGAGCTACTTCATTAATTTCTTCGCGCATTACAGATGCCTCTAAAATTTCAATATTGCCTTGTGCCGAGATTGGCTCAAATTGTAATGCGTTAAAGTTATGCTCTAAATGTTTTAAATCACTATTATTAAACCGATTTGTTTCATTAAAACGTTTAGTGTTGACCTTAATATTCAAATCATTCGCGATGTCTTCAATATGCGTTAAAGATTCAGATGGTTTTCTAAATAAACTAAACGTATCTTTGTCCCCGTCTGTAGTTAATACTACGGTAACCTTTTTCGCATAACTTACTAAGCTACGAATAATTTGATATTCTAACGTCGAAAAGTTATGAAAACCATCGATATATATTTCGGCTCGCTTCAACCACTCAGATTGATCCATCATCGTTATAAAACGTTGAAGAGAATCCTCAGTTGACACATATTCACCATTTATTCTATCTTCTAAATGCTTATAAATAAGCGCGATGTCTTGCAATTTATGTTTCGTGCGTGTTTGTAAGTGATTTGCAGCTATATATTCCTCTAATTGTTCTGGAGAAACTGCATATTTTTTAAAATCTTGTATTTGTTCATAAAGTTTTTCACTAAAACCATAGTATTTAACCTGAGAGCGATAGAGCTTCAACTCTGTTTGATGTTGTTGGATGATATCATAAATCATCATCTCTGTACCTGCTTTTGATAACTGTTGTTCCATCAAGCCACCGACTTCTTGAAACACACGGTAACTCAAACGTTCAAAGTGTAGCACTTCTGTTCTAAGACTACCACTTAGTTCAGGATCGTTTACAAATGCTTGTTCGAGTTGAAAAGTATTTTGCGTTGGAGCAATTAATACAATGGGATCGCCTAGTGGATCTTGTTTCATTTTACTTTTAATTTCTTCAATGATTTCATGTGACTTCCCTGTTCCTGCTCTTCCAATATAAGCATTTAATTCCATGGTAAACTTCCACTCCTTTGACTCACATTTTAACATAGAAAAGGTTCTTCTTTACGAATCTTTCATCTGACCGATTCAACTATTTTAAGTATTTGAATCAGTTCTTTATAAAAAGTACCCCTTCATATGGTTTTTTAAATTCCGTAACGATCTCTGATTTAAATTCCCTCTACGCTGATTAATGAAATTTATTTAATTTCATAGATTTTTGTATAGAAAAAGTGCTAATCCATTAAATTAACAGATTAACACTTCTCTTATAATATTAGGTAACTATATCTTAAATTCAGTTATTATTTATCTTGATCTGTATCAGGATCAAATCCAAATTTCATTTCATTAAGTGGCCAGAAACTAAATGCTACTTTACCAACCACTTGATCTTCGTCTATTAAACCAAATGAGCGGCTATCTTTACTTACTTCACGATTATCACCGAGCACAAGTAGCTTGTCTTCAGGAATTTTATTTTTCCCATCTACTTGGTTTAAATCTTTTGTTTCAAAGCTGCCTGTAATATATTCATATTGTTTATTTTTTTTGTTTGAATCTAAATATGGTTCTTCTACTTCTTTACCATTAACAAACAATTTGTCTTTTTTGTATTCAACATTATCGCCAGAAGTCCCGATAACACGTTTAACATAATCGCTTTCTTTATTTGCATGAAAGACAATGACGTTACCGTTTTTTATATCGCCAAATTTATAACCAAATAAATTGACCATGACACGTTCGCCGTCTTTTAGCGTAGGATCCATGGAGTCACCTTTAACTGTATATGGTTTTGCTACAAAATTTACAATTAGTAATACCAATGCCACTGCAACGACAATCGACACAATCCATTCTAATATCTCTTTTTTCAATTTTTACACCTCGTCTATTTAATTAAAGTTCACTGTGAATTTTTCAAATGGGAAATACCTTAAACTCACATTTCCAATAATGTCTTCTTTCTGTATAAATCCAGTCGCTCTAGAATCTTGTTTGTTTTCACGATTATCATTGAGTACAAAATAAGCATTCGGTGGAATGATATCTCCTTCAGATTGCTGAATATTTCTAAGTGATAAATCATTTATACTATTACTCGCATAAGGCTCATCCACTGCCCTGTCATCTCTGTATAACGTCCCGTTCTTATATGCAATAGATTGACCAGGTTTACCAATAATTCTACTGAATTGAATTTCATCGCCTTTACGATACATTATAATATCATTATTATCTAATATGTTAAATGTAGTTTTAATCTTATTTACAATAATTCGATCATCTTGTTTAAGGTTCGGAGCCATCCAATCATTTTTAATGACGGCGCCTGTAATTACAAACGCTTGTATCAATAGTACAATAATAATCGCAAATATTATGGAAATCAAATGTTTTAATATGAATCGCACGCTGTCACTCCTCTGAAGAATGCATAAAATGTTTCTCGATTTTTCGTCCTACAAACCATACTATTAAAATGACGATGATGATAGTTATCAATCTTGTAGGGCTTGTGAATAAAGTTGTAATATCATTCCCCAACCAACCTACAAGCCCAATCATTACGAATTTTGAAGCTATAAGAACGGTCAAATAGGCATGTGCTTTAATATGCGATAAACTTGCGACAATATTGACTAGCGCACTTGGTGTAAATGGAAAACACATTAAAATAAAAATTGGAAGAACGCCTTTTCTATCAATGAAATGTATCAATCTCTGAACAGAGGTACGTTGTTGTATTTTCTTCATATAACGTGTATGCGTAAGCCTTCTAAAAAATAGGAACACTATATAACTACCAGCCACTGTACCCATCCAAGCCAATAAAGTTCCGATTATAAAACCATATGCATTAACGTTAACAATGACAAATACAATGATTGGCAAAATAGGAATAAAAGCTTCAATAAATGGCAATAAAAAACCTACAATATATCCTAGGTTTCCGAATAAATCAAACCAATATTGTACTTGTTCTTCTGTCATCTAACCCATCTCCATCATTTCTATTGATTATAATTATAAGTGTAATATCATGTTTTTAAAACTATAAAGTACTAGATTTAATATAAATCAGTCTCGAGAATGAAGAAAGCATCATGTCAGAGACTTATGGTATTAGTAATCGTAATGTGCTTGAAAAAATTTAGCTAATTATTATTCACTTTAGCGTTATCAATACAGAAAAGACTCATTCCAAATTTATCTTTGGAATGAGTCTTTTCTTAAATCACTATTTTAATGAAACAAGTGTTTCTATATTATAAACGTTTTTCTAATTCTGCTTTTTTATCTTCAAATCCAGGTTTACCTAGTAAAGCAAACATATTTTGTTTGTATGCTTCAACGCCTGGTTGGTTGAATGGATTCACACCTAATTGGTAACCACTCATTGTACAAGCCAATTCGAAGAAGTAAACGATATAACCAAATGTTTCTTCATCTAAACGAGGAATATCAACAACAATGTTTGGAACGCCACCATCTGTATGCGCTAATAGTGTACCTTCAAAAGCTTTTGTATTAACTTCGTCTATTGTTTTACCTGCTAAGTAATTTAATCCATCTAAATTATCTTTATCTTCTTCTATAGTAATGTTATGTTTTGGATTATTTACTTTTACTACTGTTTCAAATAAGAAACGACGTCCTTCTTGAACATATTGGCCAAGAGAATGTAAATCTGTTGTATAGTTTGCACTTGAAGGATAAATACCTTTGAAGTCTTTACCTTCAGATTCGCCAAATAATTGTTTCCACCATTCATTGAAATATTGCATTGAAGGATCGTAGTTGATTAACATTTCAGTGTCATAACCTTTTGCATATAAAACGTTACGGATAGTTGCATATTGATAAGCAATATTGTCTTCTATGTTTTCTGATGACAATTCTTCACGTGCTTTAGCTGCACCTTCCATCATTGCTTTAATATCAATTCCAGCAACTGCAATTGGTAATAAGCCCACTGCAGTTAATACTGAATAACGACCACCAATATCGTCAGGTACAACAAATGTTTCATAGCCTTCATTTGTAGCTAATTCTTTTAATGCACCTTTTTCTTTATCTGTAGTTGCAAAAATACGTTTTTTCGCTTCATCTTTGCCATATTTATTTTCAAGTAATTGTTTAAACAATCTGAATGCAACTGCTGGTTCAGTTGTTGTACCAGATTTTGAAATTACATTGACTGAGAAATCTTTTCCATCTAAATAATCAATTAGCTCTTGTGTATATGTTGAAGATAAATGATTACCTACAAAGACGATTTCTGGATATTCATCACTATTTCTAAATGAAGAAGTTAACATTTCAATAGCTGCACGTGCACCTAAATATGAACCGCCGATACCAATTACTACAAATACATCTGTATTTTCTTTAACACGTTTAGAAGCTTCTAAAATACGTGAAAACTCTTCTTTATCATAATCAACAGGAAGGTCTATCCAACCTAAGAAATCACTACCAGCGCCTGTCCCTTCATGAATTGTTTTATGAATTGATTTAACGATATCTTTTTGTTGTTGTAGTTCGTGTTCTCCAAAAAATTCTAAAGTTTTACCATAATCTAATTGAATATGAGTCATTTGATATTGCCTCCAGTGTTTTTAGTTTCAGTATAATATTACTAAGTTTATTTTGACTATTCAAACAACTAGCCTATAATCAGTCATAAATTATGACAATTTTGCTAATTATTTTTAGCGTATCACTTTTTTTATTCATTATTATATACATATAGATATAACCCTTTAATCAACACTATTCCAATATTCGTAACATAAATACTTCCTTTAACGAATAAGCCTATCCGAATATTTTTGCATATTTATGTATAAAAGTGGTTTTATTTTCAATAAACATCTGCTATACTATTCAATATCAAATAAAAAAACAAATTTTAAAAATATCAATTAGAGGTGGAAATTATGAAAGAGAAAATAGTATTAGCATATTCAGGCGGTTTAGACACAAGTGTTGCAGTAAAATGGTTATTAGATAAAGGTTACGACATTGTAGCTTGTTGTTTAGACGTAGGTGAAGGTAAGGATTTAGACATCGTTCATCAAAAAGCATTAGATATGGGGGCAAGTGAATGTCACATTATTGATGCTACTGAAGAATTCAGTCAAGATTTCGTATCATATGCAATTAAAGGTAATTTAATGTATGAAGGTACTTATCCATTAGTATCTGCATTATCAAGACCTTTAATTTCAAAAAAATTAGTTGAAATTGCTAGCAAAACAAATTCAGTTGGTATTGCACACGGTTGTACTGGTAAAGGTAATGACCAAGTTCGTTTTGAAGTAGCAATTAAAGCTTTGGATCCAGAACTAAAAGTATTTGCTCCAGTTAGAGAATGGGCTTGGAGTCGTGAAGAAGAAATAGATTATGCAATTAAACATAATATCCCAGTACCGATTCAACACGATTCACCTTATTCAATAGACCAAAACTTATGGGGTAGAAGTAACGAATGTGGTATTCTCGAAGATCCATATGCCACACCACCAGAAGATGCATATGACTTAACTAATCCAATAGAAAATACACCTGACGAATCAGATGAAATTGTACTTTCATTTGAGCAAGGTATCCCTACTGCTTTAGACGGTCAATCATATAAATTAAGTGAGCTCATTTTATATTTAAATAAATTAGCTGGTAAACATGGTATTGGTAGAATTGACCATGTAGAAAATAGACTTGTAGGTATTAAATCAAGAGAAGTCTATGAAACACCTGCAGCTGAAGTAATTGTAAAAGCGCACAAAGCACTTGAAACAATTACCCTTACAAAAGATGTAGCACATTTCAAACCAGTAATCGAAAAACAATTCTCAGAACAAATTTATAATGGCTTATGGTTCTCTCCATTAACAGATAGCTTAAAAGTATTCGTCGATAGTACGCAACAATATGTTACAGGTGATGTACGTATTAAATTATACAAAGGTAATGCAATCGTTAATGGCAGAAAATCGCCACATACACTATATAATGAAAAATTAGCTACTTATACAAAAGAAGACGCGTTTAATCAAGAATCAGCAGTTGGTTTCATCGATATCTTTGGCCTACCTACTAAAGTGAATTCTATGTTACATGGCGGATATAACGATGAGCAGTAAAGCTTGGGGTGGTAGATTTAGTGAACAACCAGAAGCATGGGTCGATGAATTCAATGCTTCTATCCACTTTGACAAAGCATTAATCGAATACGATGTCCAAGGTAGTATTGCTCACGCAACGATGTTAGCCAAACAAGGTATTATTTCTGATTCAGACTGCGAACAAATTATAGATGGCTTAAACGCTATTTTAGCTGATTATGAACAAGGTAATTTAAACTTAGACGTTTCTTTAGAAGATATTCACTTAAATATTGAACATGAATTAATTAAACGTATCGGTGATGCTGGTGGCAGATTACACACTGGACGTAGTAGAAATGATCAAGTCGCTACTGATATGCATTTATATACAAAAGAAGAAGTTAACTACTTAATTGAATCTATCACTGCTTTCCAACAAACTATTGTAAAAGTTGCTGAAGCACATGTTGATACAATTATGCCTGGTTATACGCATTTACAAAGAGCACAACCAATATCGTTTGCACATCATATATTGACGTATTATTGGATGTTAGAAAGAGATAAATCACGTTTCCAAGATAGCTTAAAGCGTATTGACATCTCCCCTCTTGGTGCAGCTGCATTAAGTGGTACTACTTATCCAATTGATCGTCATGAAACACAATCTTTATTAAACTTTAGCGCACTTTATGAAAATAGCATGGACGCTGTAAGCGATAGAGATTACATTGTTGAAACGTTACACAACATTTCATTAACTATGGTTCATCTTTCTCGTTTTGCTGAAGAAATTATTTTTTGGTCATCAGCAGAAGCAAATTTCATAACTTTATCCGACGCGTTTTCAACTGGTTCTTCTATCATGCCACAGAAGAAAAATCCTGATATGGCAGAATTAATTAGAGGTAAAGTTGGACGTACGACAGGTAATCTTATGAGTATGCTTATGACACTTAAAGGTTTGCCTTTAGCATACAATAAAGATATGCAAGAAGATAAAGAAGGACTCTTTGATGCTGTGCATACACTTAAAGGTTCTCTACGTATCTTCGAAGGCATGGTCGATACAATGACTGTGAATGTGGATCACTTACAAGAAACAGTCTACAATGATTTTTCAAATGCAACAGAACTTGCAGATTACTTAGTCAACAAAGGTGTGCCATTTAGAAATGCACATGAGATCGTTGGTAAAATTGTGCTTTGGTCTATACAACATAACGTTTATTTACTAGACGTTCCATTAGAAGAATATCAAAACGCGCATGCTAGTATCGAAGCGGACATTTATGATTACTTAAAACCTGAAAACTGTGTAAGTCGTAGAATCAGTTATGGTTCAACGGGACAAGAAGCAGTAAAACAACAAATCAATATAATAAAGCAACAACTTTAGCAAAAAGAACTGGAAAACGTGCTTAAAAAAGCGGTCTTCCAGTTCTTTTTGTTACATATATAATCATAACGCCTTAATAAATCATCCTAAATTATAAAGACATATATAGCACCCTGTGACGCAATGACAGTATTGCTAGTTAATATATCTTCAAATAGCCACAACTCTTGAGAAAACAGCTTGTATTAGCCATTCAAGGTATAGTGTCGTTCTTTTATTTGTAATTTTTTGATATAAATTGTAATTATATGTTTAACATTATTTAGTTTGAATAAATATGTTGTAAATCCTATTCTTATTTCTGATTTTATTTTGTACTATGAAATTACAGTTCAGATTAAGGAGTGACAACATTATGAAACACGTCAGTAAATTTATCATTTCAAGTATTGCAGTAACATCATTATTGAGTCTCGGTGCATCTCCAGAGATTCACGCAAGTGGTAAAGGCAGTCAGATGGAAAATCAGAACGCTTCTCATTCACAACAAAGCGCTCATTCAAACGGTATAAATAATAAGCAGAACGAATTACATAATTTAACAGGTGAAAAATTCACAACAATCGCTCACAGAGGCGCAAGTGGCTATGCACCAGAGCATACCCTAGCGGCTTACGACAAGAGTCACAATGCCATAGGCGCATCATATATAGAAATTGATTTACAAATGACTAAAGATGGTCACCTCGTCGCAATGCACGATGAAACTGTTGATAGAACAACGAATGGTACAGGTAGAGTCGATCAATATACACTTGAAGAACTGAAACAATTAGATGCAGGAAGTAAATTTAATGCGGAAAATCCTCAATATGCAAATTCAAACTATGAAGGTGTCCAAGTACCGACATTAGATGAAATTTTCCAACGCTATGGTTCAGGTGCCAATTATTATATTGAAACAAAATCGCCCGATGTTTATCCTGGCATGGAAGAAAAACTTCTAGATACATTAAATAAACACAATTTATTAAATAGTGATTCGCTTGAAAATGGACATGTTATGCTTCAATCCTTTTCACAAGAAAGTTTATTAAAGCTACAAAACCTTAACCCTAACATACCGCTTGTACGCTTATTAGATAAGGGTGAATTACCTAGTATGACACAACAAGACTTTAATGCGATCAAACAGTATGCAGTCGGCGTAGGACCTGAACATACAGATTTAACAAAACAAAATGTGCATAATCTCAAAAAAGCAGGTCTCTTAGTTCATCCGTTTACTGTTAATGAAAAAGCAGACATGCAACGACTCAATGAATATGGCGTAAATGGCGTCTTTACGAATTATCCAGATTTATACAAACAAGTAATTAATGAAAATGAAACACAAGCAAAATAAGAATTTCCATTACCTACAACAAATGTCTAAATTAACAACCAAAATAAAAACTATCCTGTAAAATGTTATGTTATTTACTATAGTGATGAATTAGTTTATTATTGATAATAGCTATCAATAGGAGTGTTTTTTTGAAATATTTTTTAATTATTATTGGTGTGTTATTTACAGTCATTGGTTTTGCTGGTGTTTTATTACCTTTGTTACCAACTACGCCATTTTTATTAGTTGCAGTACTTTGTTTTTCTAAAAGCTCTGATAAATTTGAAAAATGGTTAGTACAAACAAAGGTTTATGTGAATTATGTTGAGAGCTTTAAAGAAAACAAAGGCTATACATTGAAGGATAAGTTCAAACTTTTGTTAAGTCTTTATATAGTTATCGGCTTTTCAATTTTCATGATAGATCATCCTTATATAAGATTGGGTTTATTAATCATGGTAACGTTGCAGACGATAGTTTTATTTACTTTTGTAAAAACATTACCAGCTAATTTTTATGATAAAAAATAGTTTGCTGGTAAAAATAATAGTGTTGAGGAAAGTATTATTTTTTAATAATCATCCCATTACTGGATATATATGGATTAACTATTAAATTTATTAAACGCATTTACTTAAAAAGTTAGTTTTCAAACTAACTTTTTAGAGTGTCAACAAATTCTGTGACTTTGTTGACATTTTTTTATGCACACTTTCCACGGGCACAGCCTCTTCCTGTATTCTTCGGCTCGTACTATCCCTACAGAATTTGGCCTAATGAACTGCCATTTTTGAATAATCATTAAATGAATTTATCATACTAATTTATAGTTCAACTCATTTTTAAGATAAAACACAAAGGAAGTTTCTCCTAAAAAATGAACTCGTAATAAATAGAAAGTACCCACTATTAAAAATTAATAGTGGGTACTTTCTATTTTATCTAAATTAATAACTATTTAAACCATTTATACTCTATTTTACGTTTTATGCCCAACCACGATAACGAGCTGCCTCTGCAGTACGTTTAATACCAACGATAAACGCAGCTAAACGCATATCAATTTTTCTATTTTGTGATAATTCATAAATTGTATCAAAAGCAGTTATAAGTTTTTCACGTAATTTAGTGTTTACTTCTTCTTCTGTCCAATAATAACCTTGATTATTTTGTACCCATTCGAAGTATGAAACAGTTACGCCACCAGCACTTGCTAATACATCAGGAACAAGTAGAATGCCACGTTCAGTTAAGATACGTGTTGCTGCTGGTGTAGTTGGGCCATTAGCAGCCTCAACCACGATATCAGCTTTAATATCTGCTGCATTATCTTCAGTAATTTGATTTGTAATTGCTGCCGGAATCAGCACATCACAATCAAGTTCGAACAATTCTTTATTTGAAATTGTTTCTTCAAATAAATTTGTTACTGTTCCGAAACTATCTCTTCTGTCTAACAGATAGTCAATATCTAAACCTTCTGGGTCATGTAATGCACCATAAGCGTCTGAAATACCAACAATTTTTGCACCCATGTCGTACAAGAATTTCGCTAAGAAACTACCTGCGTTACCGAAACCTTGAATTACCATACGTGCACCTTTTAAGTCTAGCCCTCTTCTTTTTGCAGCTTGCTCAATGGCAATTACTACACCTAAAGCTGTTGAACGATCACGGCCTTGTGAACCGCCTAAAACAATTGGTTTACCAGTAATGAAACCTGGTGAATTGAATTTGTCTAATGAACTATATTCATCCATCATCCACGCCATAATTTGAGAGTTTGTAAATACGTCTGGTGCTGGAATATCTTTAGTTGGTCCAACGAATTGAGAAATTGAGCGCACATACCCACGAGATAGACGTTCTACTTCATGAATGCTCATTTGTCTTGGATCACAAATGATTCCACCTTTACCTCCGCCGTACGGTAAATCCACTATGCCACATTTCAATGTCATCCACATTGATAAGGCCTTAACTTCTTCTTCATCAACATCTGGATGGAAACGAACTCCACCTTTTGTTGGTCCAACAGCATCATTATGCTGTGCACGATAACCAGTAAATGTTTTAACAGTACCATCATCCATACGGACAGGAATTCGAACTTCAAGGAATCTTAAAGGTTCCTTTACTAAATCATACATACCATCGTCAAATCCCAGTTTATGCAATGCTTCTTTAATAATTTGTTGCGTAGAAGTAACTAAATTATTATTCTCAGTCATGATTCATTTCGCCTCTTTTTCGTAACTAATGATTTCGCTTTCATGATAATTGTAACATAACATTTCGCTTTTTAAAGAGTTTTCAAAACTTATATTTTTTAACTATAAATTTACTCGAAAACGCTTCTTACTTTGTCTAATGCAAAGTCTAATTCTTCTTTTGAAATAATAAGTGGTGGAGCAAAACGGATCACAGTGTCATGAGTTTCTTTACATAATAACCCTTTTTCTTTTAATGCTTCACAATAAGGTCTCGCATCTTCATTTAATTCAATTCCGATAAATAAACCGCGACCACGAACTTCTTTAATTGCAGGGTGATCTATTTTTTCTAGTTCAGATTTGAAATAATTTCCTAATTCTAATGAACGTCCTGGTAAATCTTCGTCGATAATAACATCTAATGCAGCATTTGAAACTGCACAAGCTAATGGATTACCACCAAATGTAGAACCGTGAGACCCAGGTGAAAACACACCTAATACTTCTTCGTCTGCTAATACGACTGAAATTGGTAATACGCCGCCGCCTAATGCTTTACCTAAAATGTATACGTCTGGTTTAACGTCATCCCAGTCTGTAGCAAACAATTTACCTGAACGACCTAAACCAGCTTGGATTTCATCGGCAATAAATAAGACATTATGTTCGTCACATAATTCTCTAATTGCTTTTAAGTAACCTTCTGGTGGAACATTGATTCCAGCTTCCCCTTGGATTGGTTCAATTAAAATTGCAGCAGTATTTTCGTTGATTGCGCCTTTAACAGCTTCAATATCTCCAAAATCAACTTTATTAAATCCTTCTAATAATGGACCATATCCACGTTGATATTCAGGTTCTGATGATAACGATACTGGCGCCATAGTACGACCATGGAAGTTACCATTGAATGCAATTACTTCTGCTTTATCTGGTTCTATATTTTTAACATCGTAAGCCCAACGACGTGCAGCTTTTAACGCAGTTTCAACCGCTTCAGCACCTGTGTTCATTGGCAATGCTTTTTCTTTACCTGAAAGTTTACAAATTTTTTCATACCATTCGCCTAGGTTATCACTATGGAATGCACGAGACACTAAAGTAACTTTATCTGCCTGGTCTTTCAATGCTTGAATAATCTTTGGATGTCTGTGACCTTGGTTTACAGCTGAATACGCAGATAGCATATCCATATATTTGTTACCTTCGGGATCTTTAACCCAAACACCTTCTGCTTCCGATATAACGATTGGAAGTGGCACATAGTTTTGTGCTCCATAATGATTTGTTACTTCTATGATTTCTTTTGATCTTGACATGATATCTCCCCTTTGAAAATATTTAAGAGTCTTTTTAAACTCTAAAACGATACTTGTTCATAGCATAACGTATTTAGAGTTCAACTGAAACCATTTTCTAAAACTACTCATTTCATGCGACTTATAAGCTGATACATCAACAAAAATCAAGCTTTAAACATATCTTTAAACTACTCGATTTATATGTAAGCCCTTACATATATAATGACATAATTACCTATGTTTATACAAGATAATTTTGTCTGATTTAAAAAATAAAATATCGTTTATTATTTTTACATAAAATTGTATATTCAATCATAACTTCATGCATTATAACAGTGGATAAATTAATAAATATACACTGTTATTTACTCGTAATTATATATAATTACTAATGAATAATACCTTGCCCAATATCTACTAGTTTGATGAAGCCATAATAATAATTGTTATTTTTAAATTATTTTTCCGAATTTTTCGCTTTATTTCATCTATAAGCTGCTAATATTTTACTTTTATCTATAAATAAAAAAAGTAGCATATCTATCACAATATCTTTGGAAAATTGTGATAATACACTACTTGATGTTCTATATACTATTTATTATCTGTTCTTGGAAGTGGGTAGAAACCTTTATTAAACTGTTCCCATAATTTTGGTGGTAGATGATGCTTGTCTTTTCTATTTGGATCAAAATGAGAAATAATTTGATCTTCTTCACCGTTTTTAATTTTACTAACAAAATTGTGATCTAATAAGATTTCTCTACCTAAAGCTACAAGTTCTACATTTGTTGATTCAATTGCTTCAATTGCTTGTTCCGCAGTAAATATTGAACCAATACCAACTAGTGGCATACGACCATTAATCCATTGTAATAACAATTTAATACGTTCTTGACCTTTATATTGTCCTTCACGCGTTTTTGAATGTATATCCATCAATGAAACGTGTAAATAGTCTAATGGTTTTTCAATTAAATGTTTTACTAACGTTTCTGTAATTTCCATGCTTATACCCGGTGTTTCTGCTTCTTCAGGTGAAAATCTATATCCAACGATAAAATCTTTATTCCCGTGACGTTTAACTGTTTCTGTCACTTCATCAACAACTGCATTTGCGAATTTATAAGGATCTTCGCCCCATTCATCATTACGACGGTTGTAATAAGGTGAGACAAATTGATGGATTAAATAGTGGTTAGCACCATGAATTTCTACGCCATCAAAACCAGCTTCAATCACTCTTCGTGTCGCTTCACCAAACGCTTTAATTGTTTGTTCTATTTCTTCAACAGTGATTTCACGTGCATGATGTTCTTCTTGTTCTCCAAAACTTTTTAATGAAATTGGACTCGGTGCAGCTACATCTCCATTAGGAGTTAAATTAGGTAATGCCTGGGCACCACCATGATGGATTTGAACGACAGCTTTAGACCCATTTTTCTTCATTGCCTCAGCTAATCGTTTCAACCCTTCTAAATTTGAATCATGTGCTACAGAAGGTTGTCCAGGAAATGCTTTACCTAAATCTGTTACATTACTAGCAGCAGAAATAGCTAATCCCACATCTTTTGAACGTTGTTCCATATATACTACTTCTTCATTTGAAATCGACCCATCATCATTAGAAGATACGTGTGTTAGCGGAGCTAAGACAAATCTATTTTCTAATACAACTTTATTAGGTAATGTGAGCTTTTCAAATAATGGTTGAAATTTTTTATCCATTACAATTATTCCTCCTAAGTAAAATACCATATCGCTTTTTTTCCACACTATTTGAGTGCTTGTTAATTCTAACTACCTAAACTATAAAGATAAATAAATATGCTCACGCATGTAATTTTTAATTATATCTTCTTCACAATAAAAAATACTGACATTTCTTATCGAAATGTCAGTATCTTGTTAAAGATGTTTTTTCATCTTTAATAGCGTTTTTGGACTGTTTAATCCAAACCGGCAAGCGTTCTTTAATTGTTTGAAACCCATATTTTTCGGTTTCTTTAATTTCATCTAATACTGATTGCTTTTCCTTCTTACGTTCATAATTTTTAAAATAGTCATTATCTTTTAAAGAAAGATTCAGTTTACCTTCATCATCAATTGAAATCACTTTCGCTCTTACAATTTGTCCTTCTGATAAAAACTTTTTCAAATTATGGACGTAATCATCCATAATTTCGGATATGTGGATTAATCCTTCAGCATTGTCCGGGGTTTCTACAAAAGCGCCATACGGTTGAATACCAGTCACACGAACTTTGATATGTTGACCTACTGTATAGTGATTATTCAACGTGATAACCCCTTATTTCGTTTTACTTAACACTATTATAATAGCATAAATTATAACTTGGTACTAACATTTAATAGAAAAATTTCACATTTTATATATTCCATACAATAATTCAACAAAATAAAAACGTGAACCTTCTATGTATAGCAAGTATCTACTCTCATTTAACGCTTAAAATTGCTAGACTATAAAAAATGCATACATAAAAATGTGTCTACCTATTTTCAATACGTTTAATTACATTGTTAACTTGTAAAGTAGTTTCAATAAAAAATAGGCTCAACTTCACACTCAACATAAAATTACTAAATTGGGTGTTCGATTGAACCTGTTTTATATATTATATTTTAAATTCTACTTATAATTGCAAAAATATCATTTCTTACTCGCTTACTTTTGGTTTTCTTCGATATCAATTGAATCAATTGTAATATCATGTACTGGTTTATCTTGAGGGCCTACTTTTGTATTTGCAATGTCTTCTAACGTTGCTTTCCCATCTATTAATTGACCAAAAACTGTATGTTTTTGATCTAACCAAGGTGTACCACCATTTTCACCGTATGCTTTAACAATCGGTTCTGGCCAACCACCATCTGCTAATTGACTTAGCATTGATTCAGGTACTTCTGTCATTTGGACAATGAAGAATTGAGATCCATTTGTATTTGGACCAGAGTTTGCCATCGATAAAGCACCATATAAATTAAATGCTTCAAGTGAGAACTCATCTTCGAATGCGCCACCATAAATACTTTCGCCACCCATGCCACTTGCTGTTGGGTCTCCGCCTTGTACCATGAAGTCATTAATTACACGGTGGAAAGTCACACCATTGTAATAACCATTTTTAGCATGTGTTACAAAGTTTTCCACTGTTTTCGGTGCCACGTCAGGTAATAATTTAAATGTCATATCTCCTTTATTTGTGTGTAATACCATTTTAATTTCGTTACCGTTTATTTCTGAATTTAACTGAGGATAGTTCGTCATTTTTATTCTCCATTTCATGTTAAGATGATATATGTATTCTAACACAAATGAAGGGATGTATTGAATTATGTTATATCGTTTTGCACATAAAACTGGAAGTTACGGTGTCATAATAAAGGAAGAAGATGAAAATCAAGTCTTAGTACAAGTGGAACAAGTTATCAAACACCCAAAACAAGGTGATTTACATAGCCCAACTGAAACTGAAAATGTATTTTTTCATGAGCGTAAAGCGTTAAGTCATTTTGAAAAGCGCTATACAACTAAATCGCATCTTAAATTATTCACAGAAGACGAATTACCTTATGAACAATCACTACAACAAGCAATCACTAAACTGGAACTTAAATTAAAAGATCAGGATACGTTACATGCAAAAAAATCACTCGAGAATTTACAGCAACTTAAGAAGGATTACGCAATTCAATATAAACAAAATTTTGAATAAAAATACTGCGTTTCTTCTTATTTAAATAAACATTTAAATCATGTGCTTCATGGGTTAGCCATGTTTTTCAGAATAGTCTAATTCATGTATAATAACCTTATACTATTTTTAAAGGAGGATAAAATAATGAGTTTGTTACATATAGCGGTTCTTCTACCGTTAATATTTGCACTCATTATTCCATTTGTATATCGGTTTCATAAACGAATACATTTAGGATGGTTTGTGTTACCTATCCCCGTCGTCTTATTTATATATTTCCTCTCATATATTTCTACAACCATGTCAGGGAATACCATAATGCAGAAAGCAAACTGGATGCCTCATTTTGGTATGAATTTCGATTTATATGTTGATGGTCTGGGATTACTATTCAGTTTGTTGATAACTGGCATTGGTAGTTTAATCGTACTATATTCTATAAGTTATTTAAGTCGACAAGAGCAATTAGGGAATTTTTATTGTTATCTCTTGCTCTTTATGGGTGCAATGTTAGGTGTTGTTTTATCTGATAATATTATTATGTTATATCTATTTTGGGAGTTAACTTCATTTTCTAGTTTTCTACTCATATCATTTTGGCGTGACAAACAAGCATCTATTTACGGTGCTCAAAAATCAATGCTTGTTACTGTCTTTGGCGGCTTGTCACTACTGGGTGGTCTTATTTTATTATCACTCGCAGGTGGCTCTACAAGTATTCAAGAACTTATTGGAAATGCATCTGAAATCCAAACAAGTCCTTATTTCATCTTATCAATGATATTTGTATTAATTGGTGCGATGACAAAATCTGCTCAAGTTCCATTTTACGTTTGGTTACCGGATGCAATGGAAGCGCCAACACCGGTCAGTGCCTACTTACACTCAGCTACGATGGTTAAAGCAGGTCTTTACTTAGTAGCACGTATGACACCAATCTTTGCACTTTCGCAAGGTTGGATTTGGACAGTAACTGCTGTCGGTTTAATCACTCTATTTTGGGCGTCATTAAACGCTACAAAACAACAAGATTTAAAAGGTATCTTAGCATTTTCTACCGTGTCACAACTTGGTATGATTATGTCTATGTTAGGTATAGGTGCAGTAAGTTATCATTTTGAAGGTGCTGAAAGTCAACTTTATGTTGCTGCGTTCACCGCTGCTGTGTTCCATCTTATAAATCACGCTACATTTAAAGGTGCGTTATTTATGATTGCTGGTGCCATTGACCATAGTACAGGTACTCGTGATGTAAAAAAATTAGGTGGATTGCTAACAATAATGCCTATTTCTTTTACAATTACCATAATCACCTCACTCAGTATGGCAGGGGTGCCACCGTTTAACGGTTTCCTTTCTAAAGAGAAGTTCTTGGAAAGTATGATTGAGGTCACAAACGTTAACTTATTTAGTTTAAATACGCTTGGTTTATTAATTCCAATCGTAGCAATTATCGGTAGTATATTTACATTTGTATATTCTATAAGATTTATTGGCCAAATCTTCTTAGGTAGCCATAAATCAGATGCATTACCGAAAAAAGCACATGAAGCTTCTATACTAATGTTGTTTTCACCAGCTATTTTAGCAATATTAGTTATAGTATTTGGGTTCTTCCCTTCTATATTAACGGGATCAATTATTGAACCTGCTGTTAATTCAATTAGTCAAAGTACTGGAACGCATGCAGAATTCCATATGTTCCATGGTTTTACACCAGCATTTTTCTCTACCATTGGTATATATATTGTTGGTATATTGCTAATTTTATCGTTTGGCTATTGGGTGCGCTTATTACGCGCACATCCTACAAAACTTACAATCAATTACTGGTATGATAAGTTCGGTAATGATTCGCTAGGTCACTCAAGTAAGTTCACAAATGCTTATGTGACTGGTTTTACGCGTAACAACTTAGTAATTATATTTATTTCTTTAATTTTAATTACTTTAGCTACATTATTAGTCACACCATTTGGTATTAACTTTAAAGACGTGAGTGAAGTACGTCCATTTGAATTAATCATAGTGGTACTTATAATTACATCAGCTTCTATGATTATATTTGCACGTTCACGACTGTTCAGCATCATTATGGCAAGTGCTGTAGGTTATTCTGTCGCTATATTCTTTATATTCTTTGGCGCACCAGACTTAGCCTTAACACAGTTTATAGTTGAATCAATTTCTACAGCGTTATTCTTATTGTGTTTCTATCACTTACCAAACTTAAACAGACATAAAGAGACGCGTTCATTCAAACTTGTAAATGTTTTAATTTCTATTGGTGTGGGTGCAGTCGTAACTGTACTTGGTTTAATCGCTTATGGTAACCGACATTTTAGCTCTATTTCTGAATTCTACAAAGAGCATGTATATGACTTAGCACACGGTACAAATATGGTTAACGTTATACTTGTCGATTTCCGTGGTACCGATACTTTATTCGAATCTGCGGTGCTTGGAATCGCTGGTTTAGGTGTATATACAATGATTAAACTTCGTACAAGTAATAAAACAAATGACGAAGGAGGTAAAAACATTGAAAAGACAGAAGAATAATATAATCTTTCAATATTCAGCTGTTGTTATCTTCTTCCTCATCGTAATGTTTGGTTTATCTTTATTTTTGGCAGGACATTACACACCAGGTGGTGGCTTCGTAGGTGGACTGTTATTAGCCAGTGCGCTTGTCATCATCACTGTGGCTTTTGATATTAAAACTATGAAAAAAATCTTTCCTTGGGATTTCAAAATATTAATAGGCATTGGTTTGCTATTTTGTATAGCAACACCTATGGCGAGTTGGTTTTATAGTAAAAACTTCTTCACGCACACACCGTTTGAAATACCTTTAGGAATATTACAACCGATAGAAATGCACACAGCAACATTCTTTGACTTAGGCGTACTGTTTGCGGTTGTCGGTACCATAATGACTATAATCTTATCGATTGGAGAGGATGAGTAATGGAAATAGTAATGATATTTGTTTGTGGTATCCTCACAGCAATGAGCGTCTACCTCATTCTTTCTAAGAGTTTGATACGTATCATTATTGGGAGTACCCTTTTAACACACTCTGCCAACTTATTTTTAATTACAATGGGTGGGTTGAAAAAAGGTGAAGTACCGATATTTGAAAAAGATATTACTTCATATGTAGATCCGCTACCACAAGCTTTAATTTTAACAGCTATTGTAATTTCATTTTCTGTAACAGCGTTCTTCTTAGTACTAGCCTTTAGAAGTTATAAAGAATTAGGAACTGACAACGTAGAAAGTATGAAAGGAGTGCTAGATGATGATCGAGAGTAATCTCATTATTTCACTACTCGTCATACCAATGTTAACTATTATTGCACTTGTGTTCATTGGTAAGCGCCCTATTATTAAACGATACGTTGCACTAAGCGGGACAGCTGTCACATTAATTTTTGCATTTATTAACTTAAACAACGTATTAAAGAATGGGATTATAACTTTAGAACTTGGTTCATGGGAAGCTCCATATAGTATTGTATTAGTACTCGATATATTTAGTATCCTTCTCGTGATTTCAAGTTTAATCGTAACAATGCTGATTATTTTATATTCTTATCAATCAGTGGGCATAGAACGTGAAACGTATTATTACTACTTCGCAGTAATGTTCATGCTAACAGGTGTCATAGGTTCATTTATCACAGGTGATATTTTTAACTTATTCGTATTCTTCGAAGTATTCTTACTGGCATCTTATATTCTATTAGTTATCGGTGGTACGAAAGTACAATTAAGTGAAACAATAAAATATGTACTTATAAATGTTACATCATCCGCTTTCTTTGTTATTGCAGTAGCAATGCTCTACTCTGTAGTTGGTACGTTAAATTTAGCCGATATTGGTGAAAAATTAGGACAACTACCTGCTGCAGATACTGGGATTGTAAATATCATATTCATCATGTTTATCTTTGTATTTGCAACGAAAGCCGGCGTTTTTCCAATGTACATTTGGTTACCAGGTGCTTATTATGCCCCACCAATTGCAATCATTGCCTTTTTCGGTGCGTTATTAACAAAAGTTGGTGTCTATGCAATTGCTAGAACATCAAGTCTTTTCATTCATGATACATCAAGCTTTCCGTTCTATATTATTCTTTTCTTAGCACTACTAACTATTATCTTTGGTTGTGTAGGTGCAGTCAGTTATTTTGATACTAAGAAAATTATTATTTACAATATAATGATTGCTGTCGGTGTTATTTTAGTCGGTGTAGCTATGATGAACCAAACTGGCATGATGGGCGCTATTTATTACACATTACATGATATGTTAATTAAAGCAGCACTGTTTTTCTTAATTGGTGTTATGTACAAAATCACTAAAACACATGACTTACGTAAATACAGTGGTCTCATTAAAGACTATCCAGTTTTAGGTTGGACATTCTTTATTGCAGCGCTTAGCTTAGCAGGCATACCACCACTAAGTGGTTTTTATGGTAAATTTTATATTGTACAGGCTACCTTCGAAAAAGGTTTCTATTTAAGTGGTATTGTCATACTGCTTTCAAGTCTTGTTGTACTTTATTCCGTTATTCGCATATTCTTACAAGGATTCTTTGGCGAATCAAAAGGATATAAAGTCAATCCTAAATTACAATATAAAGGTATACTTGCGATTGCTATTGTATCAGTTGTAATTTCAGTACTTTTCGGATTATCTGCAGACTTTCTACATCCAATTATAAAAGATGCTGCAGAAGCGTTCTATGATCCAAGTGTTTATATCGATGGCGTATTGGGGGGAAAATAATATGGCAGTCCAAATATTAGTAAATTTACTTTTATCTGTTTTTTGGTTGTTTGTAACAGGGAGTTATACTTTTAATAACTTTATACTAGGCTACTTATTTGCCCTATTATTAGTATACCTAATGCGTGGTATTTTACCTGGAAGGTTTTATATTATTACAGTTTATAAAATAATTAAACTTTGTTTCGTTTTCATTATAGAATTAATAAAAGCCAATATCGATGTGATACGCATTATAGTTAAGCCAAAAATAGACAATGAACCAGCATTTTTCACTTATAATACTGACTTGAAAACAGACTGGGAAATTGCGTTATTATCTAATTTAATAACTTTAACACCTGGAACAGTAGTATTGGGTATAAGTGATGATCGTACTGAAATTTATATACATTGTATTGATTTTAGTACTAAAGAGGAGGAAGTGGACGGTATTAAATCCTCCCTTGAAAAAGTCGTTAGAGAGGTAGGCGAAAAATGATGAACTACAATATAATCTTAATTATCGCATTAGTCATCGTAGCATTGTCTATGTTAGGTATGCTTGTACGTGTAATCATAGGTCCTTCTCTAGCTGACCGTGTTGTTGCACTTGATGCAATAGGTATTCAACTTATGGCCATCGTCGCATTATTCAGTGTGTTCTTAGGCACTAAATATTTAATGGTCGTCATCCTATTAATCGGCATTTTAGCATTCTTAGGTACAGCAGTATTTGCGAAATATATGGATAAAGGTAAGGTGATTGAATATGATAACGACGATCGTCATTAGTATCGCACTTATTTTAGTTATCCTTGGTTCACTCATCAGTGCACTTGCAGCGATTGGTCTCTTACGTTTAGATGATGTCTATTCAAGAGCACATGCTGCTGGTAAGGCAGCTACATTAGGAGCTATGTTATTAATTAGTGGTGTATTCTTGTTCTTTATTGGACATGAAGGCTACGCAAGTATGCAGTTACTTATTGGTATATTATTTATCTTAATTACCGGTCCATTATCAAGTCACCTTATTATTAAAGCTGCATATAATTTAGATACACCCGCTTCAAAACGAACAAAACGTAACGATTTAAAAGATGAGTTAAAAGATACAAAAATCTAATATAAATTGCTTTTCCCTATATTATGAAACACTCAGCTATTATTAAATAGCTGAGTGTTTTTTTATAATTTATAGACACAGATTAAGATAATTTTAACCAGTATGTTCATTTCTATTTGTCATATATAAAAATTAATGATATATTAAATCGTAATCATTTCGTTTTAAAGGAGATTTAATACTTATGACAACTTGGACAATTATCGGCGGTGGTTTGCATGCTGCTACAATAGCTATCAAACTAAGATCGAAGGGGTTAAAAAGTGACCGTTTAAAAATTATAGACCCACATCATAATCTCTGCGAACAATTCAATAATTATACTAAACGTATAGACATGCCCTATTTACGTTCCCCATGTGTACATCATGTTCATCCTAACCCATTTCATTTGAAACAATATGCTAAGAAAATGCACTATACACATTCAGCTTATGGTCCCTACAAACGACCAAACCGTGATATGTTTATGGATCACACGCATGAGCTTATTCATCACTTTGAATTAAACCAAAGTCATATACAAAGTTATGTCAATAAAATAGAAAAAGACGACAAGCAATGGTTAATACAATTAAGTAATAATGAATGGATACATACAGATAATTTAATTATTGCTTTTGGCTGTAATCATGAACCATACACACCTAAACTATTTGTACAACAACCCGATATATCACATGTGTTCGATAACGATGAATCCTATTATCAAGAAACTTCACATGTCGTTGGTAGTGGTATATCAGCTGCACATTTATGCTTAAGACTATTAAAAGAAAATAACAATAAAATTCATTTGTGGACGAATAAACACATAGATGTACATGATTTTGATGCAGACCCAGGATGGCTCGGTCCTAAAAATATGACTTCTTTTAATGCCATTGAATCTTCTGAACAAAGATTTGATATTATTAAACGCGAGCGACATAGAGGATCTATGCCTAAAGAACTAGAATTAAGGCTTAAAAAGTACATCAAACAAAACAGATTGAAATTGCATATCAATGAACTTACAGATATTCAACAACATCACATTTGCACTGAAAATTATTGCTTGCACTATGATCATATTTTATTAGCTACAGGGTTTAAAGAATCAATCATGCAGCAGCCAATTATTAAGCACCTTACGAATCACTTCCAAGCCCCTATAACATCGTGCGGCTTGCCATATATTTCTCAAACTTTAGAATGGTTACCTAACCTCTTTGTCACAGGTGGTTTAGCTGATTTAGTTCTTGGACCGTTTGCACGCAATATTATGGGCGGACGAGAAGCAGCACTTCGTATTGCAGAAGCTTATGATGAAATTGAAAATAAAAACAAAACAAAAAGCGCTATAAAGTTAAATAATTAACTTTATAGCGCTTTTTGATTATTAACGTTTCAGAGGCTTTATAGCAATTGTTCCGCGCATGACACAAATTAATCTATCTGTATCATCTTTAATATCTATATTCCAGACCTGTGTTGTCTTACCCTCATGTATGATAGATGCTGTTGCGTAAATTGTACCCTCTGTGGTAGACCCAATATGATTTGCATTCATTTCTAATCCTAATGGTACATATTGATTCGTATCGATTAAATATGCCGCACCCATAGAACAAGCTGTCTCTCCTAATGCTAAACTCGCACCACCATGTAAATAGCCAAATGGTTGTTTAACTTGATCCGTTACTGGCATAGACATAATTAACAAACCCTGTGCTTCTTTTTCTATTTTCATATTTAACGCTTCTAACATATTGGTCATTGCTGTCACTCCGTTTTCCACTTAATAGCTTTATAGTACCATAGCAGCAATTGTACCGAAAATAATTAACGGTATATTGTAAAACACAAAGTTAGGTATACACGTATCTCTAATGTGATCATGCTGACCATCAACGTCTAATCCAGCAGTTGGGCCAAGTGTTGAATCACTTGCGGGCGAACCAGAATCACCTAACGCACTCGCTGTACCAATTAAAGCTATAAGCCCCATTGTGCTTAATCCTAAAGATTCGCCTAACGGAACAAATAATGTAGCTATAATAGGTATCGTAGCAAATGATGAGCCAATACCTAACGTGACAACTAATCCAATCAAATACATTACAATAATACTTATAAGTTTATTATCTCCTATGACACCACTTATGCCATTCACTAACTTAGAAATGTCACCTGTTTCATTCATCACACCCGCAAAACCATTTGCAGATAAAATAACGACACCGATAAAGGACATAATTTGTATACCTTCAACAAATTTCTTATCTAATTCAGTCCATTTATATGCTCTAGAAATAAAGAATACTAGGACACCTGCTAATGCACCAAAGATCATTGAATCAGTAAGTAATTGTACAAGGAATGTTGCGATAATGGAAACTATTGTAACTATAAGTATATAAGGTTTAATTTCAGTGTGAGTTGTATCTTTTACTTCATCACGTTGTATATATTTTCTTGGCTTTCTATAATAGTATATACCTGCAATCAAGCCGACAATATACCCTATCGATGGTATAAGCATCGATTTCCAAATCATACCCATTTCAATTGGATGATCTGCTTTTGAAAAACCACTTTGAATAATTTGGTGGTAAATTTGTCCAAAACCAAAAGGCATAAGAACATAAGGAAAACATAAACCAAAGCCAATGATGATTGCTATTTGTCTTCTATCGATATTAAGTTCATTAAATAAACTGATTAATGGTGGAATAACGATTGGGATAAATGCAATATGTACAGGAATTAAGTTCTGACTCATTATACTTATCGCTAATAATGCAACAATAATAATAATTTTCACTTTTACTCGTGACATTTTACTATTTTCAGCATGAATAGCATCTATAATTTTATTCACTAAATAATCGGTAATGCCACTATAAGAAATAAGTGCTGCAAAACCACCTAACAAGGCATAACTAAGTGCTACTTCAGCACCATCTACTATATTTTTACCAAATACGGACACAATTTCAGTGATATTCATTCCTGAAATTAAGCCACCTACGAGCGCACCAATAAATAAACTTATCACTACATTTAATCTACATAAACATAAGACAATCATCAGTACGACTGCTATAACTACTGCATTTATCACAAAGCATGACTCCTTTACCACGTTATCGAACTAAAGCATTACGAAATTTATAATATCAATATCCACTTCAATTGTCAATGGCATTTACCCAATCTGTTTCCATATTTTTAGCTCATTGGTAATTCATAACCTACTGTCAAATGATTATTACATGTTTTTCATATTATAAATAAAAAAACAGAAAACTCTATAAAATAATTTATGAGTTTTCCATTAAAATAATAACAAAATGATTTAAATTACTTTAACATTTACTTTAATGTGCGCAACCATTGAACAATGGTTGGAATTAAATAGCCTGTCGGTCCTTTTGGTCCTTTATATGTGTTGCTTTGAGTTGTTGCAGGCCCTGCAATGTCAAAATGTAAATGAGGTGTCTCACCTGCAAAATGATTAATAAATGTAGCAGCAAACAAAGCTTTTCCATGACCATTCGTATGATTCACTAAATCAGCGACTTCACTTTTACGGATTAAACTTTGTTCTGTAGAGGTCATTGGTAATTCAAAAACATATTCGTCTACTAATTGTGCTTTAGCAATTATAGCCTCAAGCTGGTGTTCTGCGTTATGTTTAAACACTGCAGCTTTATCTTCACCAAGTGCGGCTACAGCTGCGCCGGTTAAAGTTGCAAAATCAAGAATTACTTGTGGCTGAAATTGGTTTGCATAAAATACTGCATCACCTAATACTAAGCGTCCTTCAGCATCCGTATTTAATACTTCAACAGATTCACCGCTTAACGCTGTATAAACATCGTCAGGTTTCATAGCTATTTCATTTACCATATTTTCAGCAGCTGCAATAACCCCTACAATATTTACTTTAAGTTTTAATTGGCGTGCTGCTTCAATCATTGCGATCACATTCGCAGAACCACACATATCATACTTCATCGTTTGCATGCCTATTTTCGGCTTAATAGAATAGCCACCAGAATCGTAAGTGATACCTTTACCTACAAGTGCGATAGGCTCAGCATCTGCATTGCCTCCATTATATGTAAGTGTAATAACTCTAGGACCATGCTTTGAACCTTTACCAACTGCATGTATCAATCCAAAGCCTTCACGTTGTACGGTATCGCTATCTTTAATATCGACAGCAACGTCTGTATCCTTAAAGTGGTTTTGAATGCGTTCAGCATAATAACCTGGTGTTAATATATTAGGCGGTATATTACTATAATCGCGCGCTAAATTAATCGATGAACCAATAATTAATCCTTGCTTAACAAATGTGTGCACTGCTGAACTTTCTGTATGTATATCTAAATCAAGTTGATAAGGCGGCATTTTATTCGTTTTATAGCCATCAAATTGATACGTTGCTTGTTCACTTTGTTGCCCTAAAATTTCTGCAACCGCATCTATCGTAATTACTTGAGAGCCAAACGTATCAAATAAGAGTGAAGCCTGAGTAATTCTATCTTTTTTTAAATATTGAAATAAGTTGCCAAATACTTTTAAAAAATCACTATAGTTTGTTGTTTTTAAATTGCCTAAACCAACTGTGATGAGCTTTAATTTTTTACCATTTAATGAAAACAGTGTACTAGAAATTGTCCCAACATTTGTATTAATAATTTGATTGCGTTTTAGTTCTTCTAATTTTTCAATTATATTTTCATCTTCTACAGTTAACTCACTAATTTGATTCAAGTGTTCTGGCACACCAACTACTAAAGTTTTATTGTTAATATTAGTATTGCTTTGCATTGTTACTTGCATTGCGCATCCCTCTTTTTAAATTGAATTTTTAATGTGTCATTGTCTATCCATTATTTTATTAAAAATGATACTACGGTTTATATGGCTTAGTGCTTTTTTATTTAATAAAAAGACCTATCTATTTACTAGACAGGTCTTTTTAAGTACAGAATCACATAGTGCATGCGCCTGTATTATTTAATTGCTATATTAAAATTTACCTTTTTTAAATGCTAAGCCGACACCGCCAAGTTTGTATACTGCACGTGTATCGATAACTTTTTTCATGAATGCAGCTTTTTTACCTTGAATATCTTTACCGTAAACAACGCCTACACCATCATTAGAACCTAATGAACATACAGTACCACGATCAACATATTCAAATTCTTGAGTTGGTTGACCTTCTAAAATATTTATAATATTTTTAGCAGTCTGTTCACCTTGTTGCATAGCAATTTGCGCAGTTGTTGGTAATGGACGTTCTTCACCAGCTGGGATAAATGCGGAAACATCACCAATTGCAAAGACATCGTCATAACCTTCTATAGTTAAATCTTGTTTAGTAACGATGCGTCCACGTTTAACACCTTCAAATGATTCTTCCATTAAATTGCTACCACGAACACCAGCAGCCCATACAACTGTATTAGCTTCTAATTGTTGCTCTTCATCGTTAACTTTTACTACGAAACCTTTTTCGTTAGCTGCAACGATTGGAGTACCAATTTTGAATTCTACGCCTCTATCTTCTAAGTAACTTACAGCATGGTTAACTAATTCATCAGAGAACATTGGTAACATTTTTGGAGCAGCTTCGACACAAGTAATTTTAACTTTGCTTTGTTCTACACCATATTTATTACATAATTCAGGGATGCGGTCAGTTAATTCACCTAAGAATTCCACACCAGTAAATCCTGCGCCACCAACAATAATAGCTAAATCTTTGTCATCTTTTTGTTTAGAAGATGCATAGTTAGCAAATTTGTCTTCGATATGACGAGATAATTTACGAGCAGTTAAAACGTTTTCGATTTGGAAAGCATGATCTTTCATGCCTTTGATACCAAATGTTTCAGTTTCGAAACCTAATGATACAACTAAGATATCGTAATCAAAAATACCAGCGTCAGTTTCTACTTTTTTAGCATTGCGGTCGATTTTTGTAACTTCTGCTTTAACAAAGTTAACTTTGTCTTTGTTTACTACACTTTCAACTGGATATAGTAAATCTTCATAGCTAATCGTACCTGCTGAAGCTTCATGTAACCAAGTAGCTTCATAATGGTAATCATTTTTATTAATTAATGTAACTTCAGCTTCATCTGCTGAAATTTGCTTTTGTAATTTTGTAATAGTTTGTAAACCTGCATAACCCGCGCCTAAAACTAATACTTTTTTACGATCTTGAGCCATTTCATTCACCTAAACTTTCATAATTTTTTTGTTGCCTTAGTCTTTTGCTATACCCTATATTTTAATTAGTAATTCACAAAAAAGACATTTTTTATCCAATACTAATTTTATAGTTTTTATAGCTTATTTTCAAGCGCTAATGCCCATATTGTTTATTATTTCACATAAACTTATAAAAGGCTATAGCTCACCTTGGATATTATGCGAACTATAGCCTTTAAATTTTATAAATTAACAATCTTCTGGAGAACCAGCAACTTTGGCTGTTCTAAATGAACTACCGCAACCGCAAGATGCAATTGCGTTTGGATTATCAATTTGGAAACCGCCACCCATGAGTGACTGTTTGAAATCAATTCTAGTACCATCTAATACAGGTTTGTCATATTTTTCTACAAGTATTTTCAAACCGTGGACTTCCAAGACTTCATCATTTTCACCTGGCTCTGCTTCAGCTGACATACCATAAGTAAGGCCTGTACAACCTCCACCATTTATTTTAATTTTTAAATAACCATCTGCCATATCATTTTGTTGTAACATGTCTTTTACTTCATATGCTGCTGCTTCAGTTATTTCAACTACTGCCATTATAATTACCTCCTAAAAAATCCATGTTTCTTCTATATGTGCGTAAATTTTTTGTAATAAGTCATCTGGCGATTCACCTTCAACGATATCACCATTCACTAGTGCGTACAACCCACTTGAACATAGTCCACAATTTTGTAAGCAACCATATTCTAATACGTCTACTTCTGGGTCATTTTCAAGTTGATTATATACGTAGTCCCCGCCTTTCGCTAAATTCGAAATGCAGAACTCAATTATTGGATTCATAATACACCCTCTCATAAATTATCAGTTAAACAATTATAACAAACACTGCACATAGTTGACTACATACTAGCTTATAAAATCCACACTTTTATACTGTCTTATCAACCAGAATAAACAATTGATTATAGATATATAATTAATCAATTAGCCACATTTATTTATCAAATAGATTGCGTCAAAACAAGCCGTTATTACTTAAGTAGATGAAATAATAAATTCTGTTACAAATTAAATGTAATTGCAAATAATAAAGTATCTACTTTATTTGTAGAAGTATTCAAAAAGGCTTATAATATATCTAAGTAAGCTGATTATAGAAAATTGGTATATCGATGAAAGACGAAATATGATTTAACCACATTATATTTAATAACTTACATTGACGAGTTGAAGATAAAATACATCTCATTTTATCTTAATGCTCAATACAATTTTTACTAGAGGGGTATCACAAATGAAAAACTTAGTCTTATTAGGTGGCGGCTATGGAAATATGCGCATCATGTCACATATTTTACCATCTGCACTTCCTGAAAATTATACGGTCACATTAATTGATCGTATGCCTTACCACTGTTTAAAGCCAGAGTTTTATGAGTTGGCTGCTGGTACTAAATCTGATAAGGATGTTCGTATGAATTTTCCTGATTCTGATCGCATCAACAATGTTTTTGGAGAAATTAATGATATCGATTTAGAAGATCAAATTATTTCCGTTGGCAATACGAAAGTAGATTATGATGAATTAGTGATTGGTTTAGGCTGTGAAGATAAGTATCACAGTGTGCCAGGTGCTGAAGAATACACACATAGTATTCAAACATTATCTAAATCTCGTGAGACATTCCACCATTTAAGCGAATTACCAAATGGCGCCAAAGTAGGTATCGTTGGTGCTGGATTAAGTGGTATCGAATTAGCAAGTGAACTACGTGAAAGTCGAGAAGATTTAAAAATCTACCTCTATGACAGAGGCGAACGTATTCTACGTCGTTTTCCTGAAAAGTTAAGTCAATATATTGAAAATTGGTTTAAGAAAAATGATGTAACTGTAGTACCAAACTCTGATATTAATCGCGTAGAACCAGGCTGTATCTATAATAATGATGTACCTGAAGAATTAGATTTAGTCGTATGGACTGCAGGTATTCAACCTGTTGAGGTAGTTAGAAACCTTCCAATAGACATTAGTAAAGGTGGCCGTGTTATTTTAAATCAATATCACCAAGTGCCTACCTACAAAAATGTCTATGTGGTTGGTGACTGTGCAGAATTACCGCACGCACCAAGTGCACAGCTCGCTGAAGCACAAGGTGATCAAATTGCAGATGTTATGAAATTACAATGGCAAGGTAAAGCACTTCCAGAAAAAATGCCTGAAATTAAAGTTCAAGGTTTCCTCGGCTCACTTGGAGATAAAAAAGGATTTGCTTATATAATGGACCGAACTGTTACCGGCCGCTTAGCTTCTATTTTAAAATCAGGCGTACTATGGTTATATAAATACCATAACGGTTAAAAAGTACTATCTCCTCAAATTAGTAATACGAAAAACAAATTTGGACAGTAAAGCGCTTAAGACATTATAATAAGATGTCTCAAGCGCTTTATCTTTTTAAGACGTAATATTTAATTGAAAGACTAAATAGGATGTGATTAATGCGCATCCATAAATTTCGTTATATCTTTTAATTGTACATAACCATCTGATACATATTCTTCATTTATGGTAACTAATGGATAGAATAATTCATCTTCTTGAATGCGTTCAATGTACTGTTGGTCATGATCTGTTAAGTTCTCAGTATCTTTTTCAATATCAATATATGTGAATTCAAACTGAACATCTGGATATTTCCTTTTTAACAATGGTTGTAACCAATCGTAAGTATTGCGCGCTGTTGGCGCGTTAACGCAACTTGCGCAAACAATATCTGCACCATAAACGATGACACTAGCTTTATTCATTTTAACATTCCCCTTTTGTATTGATTGATAGATTTTTCCTTACATTTCTATTATAATAAAAAGATAAGTAGAATATGAAATAACTCACTTGAAAGGAGGCATTTCCATGCCAACTGAAAACGTAACAATGTTTGATCAAGTAGCAGAAGTAATTGAAAAACTTCGTCCCTTCTTACTACGTGATGGCGGTGACTGTTCACTCGTTGATGTAGAAGATGGTATTGTTAAACTACAATTACATGGTGCATGTGGTACATGCCCTAGTTCAACAATCACTTTAAAAGCAGGTATTGAACGTGCTTTGCATGAAGAAGTACCAGGAGTAATCGAAGTAGAACAAGTATTCTAATTGATATATTCATATATAGATAACATCTCAAGATTAAGTTTCTTTCGAGCACTTTAATTAACTATTTCATTTTTGTAATGCGAATAGTTTCAAAGCATAGTCAAGCTAAACGAATAATATCGTTTAGCTTTTTTATTTTGCAAAAATTACAAGTGCTTTACTAGAAATGTATTCTCCGTCATAATATCAATTTTCCGACTGATTATACAATATTCCGTACTTTTCCACCGTATATTTCTAGTGAATATCGCTTTGTGTATTGCTTAAAGTTAAACAAAAAGTGAAGGTATCTTAATGGCAATAAGCATAAAGAAAATTGTAGATCATCGAGCTACTCAAATATATAAAACATAAAAATGATGGCTTCTATTTTATTTCACATAGAAACCATCATTTTTCAGTTATCTAAGAAGCTTATGTCCCAAATTTCATCCAAAATTTTTACCAAAAAAAGAATAGAAGCGTTGAAACTTTCACATTTTCAATTCAGACAACAACTTGATTGATTTAACAATAGACTCTGAAACTTGTTAGTAACATGCTAAATTATTCTTGTAAGTGTTGATTCATTCTTTCGCTTATATACACCCAGCCTTTCCAGCCAATATGTACTGCATCACTTACAACATATGGCTCATAATCTTTATCTGACATATCATAAACGTCCCCACCACGTTCTACAATTGTTTGATTAATTTTTTTATAGATACCTTGTCTTCTGTGTTTATCAATACCAATATAATCATACCACTTACCATTAGATGGTAAGATTATATATTCAACATCAGCACCAGCTTCGTTTAGTGTATCTACTAACAATGCTAAATCATTAAACTCTGGTGAGTTAATATTAAACTCATAATCTCTATTTATTTTACGTTTATGGTTTTTTATTAAATCCCAATATTCATCTCTAATACCAAATTCATTTGACTTCGTTCGTGCTTTACCATATTCTTCTGCTTGCTTTTGAATATCCTCCCATGACTCACCTTCTTGAGTTACAGGTTTAACTTGTGATAATGGAGAAGAAGTTAACGGAAACATCGCTTTTATTAATTCAATTTTTTTCAATTGATTATCTGTAAAAGATGAAATATAAGTATCCTTAACATTTTGGGGTTGTTGTGCTACTTTTTCCAAATAGGGCTTATTTTCAGCATCTTTAAACTGTAACAGTCTTTTAGCAAAACGTTGTTTAAGTTCAGGGCTTAAATTATTTTGTTTAAACAGTTGGTTTAACTGCCCTTTAGCAATACGTTCTTTAAAATTTTCAGATGTTAAACCATTATTAGTAAACCATTGTGGTGATACAATAAACGCTATCTTTTTACCTTTAAGATTATCATACTGCGAACCTAGTTCTACTGCATTGACTAAATCTGTTGAACCACCTGTTCCAATTAAAAATGGTTTCTCAGAAATGTTTTTATCATTATTTATTAATAAAGCAGGGTTAAAAGGATCATCTTTTTCAAGTTCACTCGAACCGTAAATTGGATAATATGCATCAGATTCATACATCTTATCTTGAATTAATGTTCCTTTTAACACTTGATCTGATAACGATATACGTTGTGTTTCTAAAGTTTTTGAATTAATTAATCCTGTAAACCAACTTACTGGTATAGCTAAGAAAATTCCAAACAATATAAGACTTGCGATGATTGGTATAAATGGTTTTAGTTTCATCTTAATGCTTCTAAAACCGCTACTATTTTATTTGGTGTTTCCCATTCATCTCTATCAAAATCCATGATTGAAACCTCTATATCTAATTTGTTTTGTATTTCTAGTAAAAGTCCCACTGTTTGAAAAGAGTCTATTATACCTTCTTCAAATAATTCAACATCTGGATTTTCTTTAACGATACTATTTTCAGCTACTTCTTCTAATAAATCTAAAACTTGTTTTCTAAATTCCATAAAAATTCCTCCTATTTTTTAAAACAGTTTTCCAGAAAATATCAGAAAACCAAACGTTACAAAGTGAAATGTGATAATGATACTTAACATTGTTGTAAATAGATTTTGCCATCGTGGCGGATGTTTTTTTCTCCACTTTTCATAATAACCGTAGCCAATAAAAAGTACCGCATGATATAAACCATATAAAATATAATGCATTTCAATACCATGCCACACACCCATGATTAAAAAGTTAAGTGAAAACGCAATATTCGACATCGCAAATTGACTTTTCAATAATTTTTTCTTTGACATAAAGAATAATGATCTCATATATATACAATCTCTGAACCAAAACGATAATGACATATGCCATCTATTCCAAAAATCTTTAATATTTTGAGCTTTAAAAGGTTGCTTAAAGTTTTGAGGTGTTTGTATGCCATACAAATAACTAAATGCAATGGCAAACAACGAATAACCTGCAAAATCAAAAAATAAATATAAACTATAGGCATACATATACAGCCATTTTGCAGTAAAGCTCGTAAAATCTAACATAAGTGGATTGATTGCATACATTTGGATTAAGTACGCAATAATATATTTATACAAAAATCCAAGCATTATAAAATGAATTGCTTTAACTAATAGTTCACGATAACGTTCACCATTAGGTATTTTATTATCATCTTTTACAAATCGTTTATAACGATCGATTGGTCCAGATGAAATGGTTGGAAAGAATGAAATAAATTGTATGACTTTCCAACTTTTTATTTCTTTAATTGAGCCGTCACGTATTTCCATCAATAATTGAACACTTTTAAAAGTTACATATGAAATACCTAAAAATCCTATAAATTCTATGACTTTATTTTCATGAAGTTTCAGCTGTGCAGTTCCAAACCAAGAACTTTGCATCACTTTCACAATAATTAACGGTAATATAGATAATGTGATGACCATAAAAAATTTACTGAATGTATTATTTTTAGCTCGAGATTTCCAATAATATATAATAATTAAAACTTGCCAAATCGTATAGAGCAAAAAATTTATAACTTGAACACTTAAATAATCCTGTCCAAATAAATTGTGTTTTTCAGATGAGAAAATAAGTACAATCATTATTACAGTACTCACGCCATTGTATATGCGGCTTCTTTTACCCATAAGACCAAGAATAATGACGGGTATTAATACTATAGTTGCTATGAGAAAAAACGTAAATGTGCCATATGGAATCATTACATTACATCCTCAGCAATCTTTTTACGATCTAATTTACCATTTACTGTTAAAGGCAATTTATCTTGGAATATAACTTTCCTTGGTATCATATATTCTGGTATACGTTGTTTTAATTCACATTTGATGTTATGAATTGCTTCTTGTTCATTTTCCACACGGTCAGCTTCATTTACTACGATTACAGCATTTAAATGTATAACTTTATTACCTTTGTATATTGGTACTACTATAGCTTCCTTGATACGTGCTATTTGGCCTAATTGAAATTCTATTTCTTCTAATTCCATTCTGTAACCATTTAATTTAATTTGAAAATCTATACGACCATTAATAAACCATTGGTCATCTCTTATTTCTGCTTTGTCACCTGTATAATAATACTTTTTATTATTATTTATTTTAAACACTTCATTAGAACGAACCTCATCTTTGACGTATCCCGCGCTTACACACTTTCCAGAAATAATAAGCTCACCTTTATCTGTCAGTGATAAAGATGTACCTGGTCTTGGAACGCCTACCGGTAAAGGATTATATCGCTCAATTACCGCTTCAGTAATCAATATACTCGTAACAGCTACAGTTGCTTCTGTAGGACCATATGTGTTGTATATATAAGCAGATGAAAAACGCTGTAATAACATTTGAGCAGTTCTATGTGCCAAAATTTCACCACAAAAGAAAAATTCTTTTAAACTCGTGTATGTTGTTTCAGATAAATTAGGTAGCATTAAACACATCTCCATAAAGGATGGTGTTGAAACCCATATATTTATTTTTGAATGCTCCAGCATTTGATTTAATAGTTTAGGTTTATTAATCATCGTTTTATCTACTAAATTTAATGTACCTGCAGTTGCGATACATGGATAAACTGCCATCACTGATAAATCAAATGAAAATGGTGCTTGATTTAACCATTGTTGCTTATGACCTAATTTATTAAGGTCAACCATCCATTTAGTGAATTGATTCAAACTTTCATAACTTATTTGAACTCCTTTAGGTTCGCCTGTAGAGCCAGACGTGAATATCGTATAAGCAATATTCTCTCCTACCATCCTAGAATCAAATTGCTCCATGTTTAATGCGCTTGTTATCATACTCTGTTCTATCACATTAATTTCTTTTATATTTATATCATTTTCAGTTGTATTGAATATAAATTGACCTTCTATTTTTTCAATAATGGACTGAATACGTTCATGAGGTATAGATGTATCGATTGGAACATAGCCGCAACCAGCTTTTATACTTGCCAACATACCGACAATCATAAATGGAGACATGTGACCATATAAAATGAGCGGTCGCTTAGATTCTTTAATAATGTCGGCCAGTATATTTGAATATTGGTTCAATTCACGATAAGTCAAACTCTCATTATTATGTTGAATTGCTTTATGATCAGGGTGATTTTGGGCATTTTCAATTAGTGATTGTATAATATCTTTCATGCTTCTCTCCTCTATTAAAATTCATTATAAATAAAGTTATTATGAGTATCGCCAGTACCGTATATGAGATACAACGCTATAAAAATAGCAAAATAAAGCAGCGTTATGAGCCAAGGTTTTAACTTATTAAATAATGAATCTTGTTCTATTTTTTTACTCATTGGTCACCTCTTCTTTTTCATTTCAGACTAGACTATAATTAAATTATGTAATAAATAAAATTTTATTAATTAAAGCAATTTACATTGCGTTAACATTTTACTAATATATTATACATTTTTTACGACAGGTTGACAATTGAATAAACAAATTTATATATAACAAAAGTGTTATATTGAATAACGCATAATAAAGAGTGGTATTACTTTTTTTAAAATATTAATATAACAAAGTGAGTTTCATGAAAAGTTGGGCACAAAAAAAATGCTAATAAAGTCTTTGACTTTGTTAGCAGAAATATAGACTCATTATCAATGAGTTTTTGTTCTATATGATGGCTTTTGATTTTGAGATAACCACACCATACGAATACTATCTGAAAGTGCAGCTTCAATTCTTCGTCCAGAAAATATTGATTGTGTATAAGCATAAAGAATTATTTTCAACATCATTTTAGAGTGATAAGAGGATGCACCATTTAAGTGATTGAATTCGTAGAATTCTGTTTCTGGAATTGTTTCAACAATTTGATGAACTGCATGTGCGATATCATTGGGATCAAAATTTCAGTTTCCATTGGTAGTGTTAGCTGAGTCATATTGTAATTTTTATACGAAAGTGGCTTATTTTTTTGTATAAATTTATATAATTGTACCGATTTTATAAAGAGCTGACGCCTAGGCGAATAGTATGAGTCCGTAAAACAAATAATATCTCAACTCTATTGCTATATTGGCAGTAGATGACTGAAGTGAAAACGCGCATAATATTAAGCTTGTTTCACTTCTAGTCATCTTTGCCGGGGTGGGACGACGAAATCTTATTAGAAAAATTAGATTTTTGTCCCACTCCCATACCCCAGGCAAGCATGCGCTTTTAAAATCGGAATATTTTAACATAGAAAAGCAGCAATCCATTAGAAACCAATAGATTGCTGCTTTTAATTTGAGAATGGTATATTTATGTCCCATTCTCTCTGAGAAGGTGTAATTTAATTTTATGAAATCGGTGTTTTAGCCTGTTTGTGACTTAACACTAAGCGTATATTATCTACACAAAGTTGAATCATGCGATTTCTCGTTACTACAGATGCACTACCAATATGTGGTAAAATGACTGCATTTTTCATTGATAACAATGGATGTGTCATATCAATCGGTTCTTGACGTAAGACATCCAAACCACATGCACCAATTTCTCCATCTTGTAAAGCATTAACAAGTGCTTGCTCATCAACAACTGCACCTCGGCCGATGTTAATGAATATCACATCATTTTTCATCTTTTTGAATGCAGCAGTATCAAATTTATTTCTTGTATCTTCAGTAAGTGGCGCTGTACAAATAATAAAATCACTATGCTCAAGCATTGTATCAAAAGGCACGTATAAAGCGCCTAATGCTTCTTCAGCATCTTTATGTCTTGACCTATTGTGATACATGATATTTGCATTGAATCCTTTCAAGCGTCTCGCAAAGGCTTTTCCGATATCACCCATGCCGTAGATGCCTACCTTAGCATTATATAAATCTTTACCTGCCAAAAGATATGGCCCCCAACTTTGCCATTCCCCTCTTTGTACGTATTGTTCCGCTTCAACAATGCGTCTTGCCACGGTCAGCATCAAAGTGAAGCCTAGCTCTGCTGTTGTCTCAGTTAACACGCCAGGCGTATTCGTAACAACAATCCCTTTACTTTGTACTAGTTGGACATCTATATTATCGAAACCAACTGCCATATTTGCAATCACTTTCAAATGAGGTGCTGCTTCTATAACTTCTTCGTCAATTTTTTCACTTAAAGTTATAAGACAGGCAGTTGCATCTTTTAAAGATGCCAAAAATTTATCTCTTGGCATTGGTGTATAAGATTCATTCCAAACTTCTACATCTGCAAGTGTTTCTAATTGTTCTATAAATGACTTAGGTATTTTTCTACTAACGACTATTTTATTCATACAATCACCCCTACATTTTGAGTTCTTTGATCACTTCATTCAAATCTTTAAACGTATAAGTCGGAGGTATTTCTTTGAGTACGATTTGTTCCTTAGTTGTGACACCTGTTTGTACATGTATCGTATCAATGTCCACATTAATTCCTGAAAGAATATCCGTATCATATAAATCTCCAACCATAGCTACTTCTGAACGCTCTAAATCTAAAATTTCCAATGCTTTTTTCATAATAATAGGTTCAGGTTTACCGATAAATGTCGGTTGAATACCTGTAGATACTGTTACAACACTCGTAATAGCACCGTTACCTGGTAAGAAGCCTCGTTCTTTAGGTATCGACACATCTTGATTTGTTGATATAAATTTCGCACCATTACGTACGCCTAATGTTGCAGTAGTCAATTTTTCATATGTAACTGCTTCATCTAATCCAATTACTACGTAATCCACAAACTCATCGTCTTTCAATATTAATCCGTGACTTGTTAGTGCTTTTTCAAGGCCGCTACCACCTAACATATAAACAGTAGCACCTGGAGATTCTTCTGAAATGTATTCAGCAGTTGCAAGTGCGGAAGTAACTACTTCGTCTGCCTTTGCATCTACACCCATTGTATGTAATTTTGAAGCTACTTCTTCTGGTTCTTTCGTAGAATTGTTCGTTACGTATAAATGTGGAATTTGTTGTTGGTTTAGATATTCTATAAATTGCGTTGCACCATCAATAGTTTCATTACCTTTATACATCGTGCCATCTAAATCAATAAGATAAGCTTTGTAATTTTTCATTAATATTTACTCTCCTTTTTTACCAAAAGCTGTAACTGGCACATCTTCACTTTTTAGAAAACGTATGACTTCTTCAATAAATTGTTGATAATAAGGCACCGTCTCATCAAAAAGTGGTATAAGACTAGCCGTATCAAGCTCATCATAATAGTGGACGAATTGTTTTCTTACATCGACCGTTTTGTTAATGTGAACTTGTGTGTCTTTAGAAATCACTTTTTCTAATTCTAAAATATCTATAACATCTTTATAGTTACCTGGATCTCTTAATATAAAGCCATCAATAACCATATTTCCGATATCTACAGCTGACTCTATAAACATTTGTGCAATACGTTCAAACGCATATTGATTATCTTTACTTTGAGGATAATCTGTAATTAATTGTTGTAAATAATTTAACTTTGTATTCAATTTTTCTTTATTAACAAAATACATCATCGTCACCCCTATCATTCTAATCATACCATACCTTTGCAGTCGAATTCATTTATCGTTATACTGTTAATTAAGACTTTTTAATCATGAAAAAAGAATCAACTACTGTATTATATTATAAGCCACACACTAAGAGGAGTGTTATAAAATGATTGATATGTATCTATATGATGACGATGAATCAGCTCAAGTCCAATTTGTCGGATTTGTAGGTGAACATAGTCGTTACGATTTGATGTTAGTCCAAACCAATCGCCATTTTGGTAAAACTATCGTATTAAATATGCAAACAAATAAATTTGGGATTATCGGCACAGATGATTTGGAAGAAGAAGGTTACATTTCATATATACTTGGTGTTAATGAAGATGAAGGAAATGAAATCACCGAATATTTAAATGAAGTCATTCAATAGTTATTAACTATTAGAAAGCTTCATTAATTTTATATCACATTTGCATATGAGACTCCTTGGAAACAACGCGTGTCACATACTACAGGAACAATACATATGCCTATGCCTACATAATCAAAATCGTAATATTTAAATATAGCAAAAGAACTCATCCACAAATTTTAATGGATGAGTTCTTTTTAAAACGAGAGCTATATGTTCTGTTCCCTTTTTATTAATCAACATTTATTTTTCTGTATCTTGAATACTCGGCTTAATCTTTACATCTTGTAATTTATTTTCTTCAAAATCATGATCAACCTCTTCAGTTTCATCTACATATGCTTTAAGTTCTTGTTCTGGAATACGTCTCAAGATAAAATACGGGCAACCAAAATTACAATATTCTAATAAATAATCTTGTATTGTCGAAAAACGTTTGCTCAACTCTGCCTTTTTGTTTTTATCAGTATAAAAACCTTTTAATCTTAATTGTTCGTAACCAAAGTCACCTACAACGTAATCATACTTATCTAATATGTCAGAATAACGATTTGCGAAGGTTTCCTCGTCAAAACATTCTCTATACTCTTCTATGATTTCAAAGTAGTGTTCATTCACTTTTATCATTTCATTCACCTAATCTAAGTATACTATCCATGCATTCAATGAACGTCCAACTGCTTTAGTCAGGCTGGTGCTATGCATATATACTTTATATTTCTAATAAAGACTTAGCCCATAAAGTGAAGCTAAATTAAGCACACTTAACAAATGAACTAAGTCTTATTTACTATTAAATCTTTGTATCAGTACCCAATTTTTCTTCACCAATACGATGTTTTTCTTTGGCAGCTGCATTCACTTGTTCATCTGCATGATATGAGCTTCTTACAAGCGGACCAGCTTGGCAATGTTTGAAACCTTTATCCATCGCAATTTTTCTTAATTTACCAAATTCCAATGGTGTATAGTATTTTTCAACTTTTAAGTGTTTACGTGAAGGTTGCAAATATTGACCTATTGTTAAGATATCAACATCATTTGCTCGTAAGTCATCCATTGTTTCATAGATTTCTTCATGTGTTTCACCTAAACCTACCATTAAACTTGATTTAGTTGGAATATCGGGTTGTAACTCTTTAGAGCGTCTTAAGAACTCTAACGTACGATCATACGTTGCTCTTGCACGAACTGTCGGCGTTAGTCGGCGGACTGTCTCGATATTGTGGTTTAAAATATCTGGTTTTGAAGCCATTAATGTTTCTAACGCTTCAAAATCTCCACCCATATCTGATGGCAATATTTCTATTGAAGTAAACGGATTACGTTCACGCACTTTACGTACCGTCTCAGCATAAACATTTGAACCAGCGTCTCTTAAATCATCGCGTGCTACTGCTGTTATAACAACATGTTTTAAGTTCATTAATTCAACAGATTCAGCCACACGTTCTGGCTCATCTAAATCTAACTCGTTAGGTAACCCTGTCTTAACTGCACAGAAACGACAAGCACGTGTACATACTGCACCTAAAATCATAAATGTAGCAGTACGGCGTTCACCCCAACATTCATGTATATTGGGACACTTTGCTTCTTCACAAACTGTATTCAAATTCTTTTCGCGCATCATTTTCTTCAGACCAGTGTAGTTCTCATTAGTGTTCAGCTTTATTTTCAGCCAATCTGGTTTACGTAAAATTTCTTCATTTTTAGTAGCCATATCCGCACAATCCTCCTGAGTTTGAAATCTGTAATCATTATAACGAAATTTTCAATAAATTAAAACGTATATTGTTAATTTTTAAAATTCTAGTAATTTTTCCTTGAAAATATCTCTTAAGAACTCAGGCATTAAGTAATCTATAGCCTCATCTTTTAACATTGGGAAATAACGACCGAATGTGTACATATCAACTGTCCCTAAAATGTAAGGCGCTTCATCATCAATTTCTTCACCGTTAATAAAGTAACGTGATTCAGATTCTATAAAACCTAAATTATATAATATATATCCACCAAATATATTACCTCTAAAGCCTAAACCTTGTGCATGCTCATAAATATATTCTTGTTTCTGGCTTTTTATTATAACGTTTTTCAATTCTTGTCCACTTAATTTAATCCTTACTGCATTAATTGGATGAGGTAGCATCTGATGAATATCATATTCAGTAACTTGATCAGCAATGACACCTTTAACGATTAATCCAGCATTGATAATCGTACAGTCAGCATTCGTAAATTCAAATATACTTTCAGCAAGCATATGCGCCGTTTGCGTAATAACATCTGTTCTACGTGGCAGCTCGATTTGTCGATCGACAATAGGTTCACTTAAAAGTACCTTACCTTCAGCTTCAAAATCTGTTTCAACTTCAGGCAAAGTTTCAACTGGATATATCGTAGCTTCTTTTCTAACAACTTGTTTGTTTTCAATTTCGAGGGTAACTTCACCTAAAAAATTGCCATATTTACCTGCTGCTGCCATTAATACACCGTTATTCATTTCACCATTTTCAAAATAATGATGAGTATGACTACCTAAAATAAGGTCAATTTCAGGAATTTCTTGGCATAACTTTTCATCGAAGAAAACACCAACATGACTCATAATAATTAATAAATCATACTCCCCTTCATTAGCACTAATTTCATCTTTTATTGCTTCTAAAGGATTAGTTACTACCCAATCAAGTGCTCTATAAAAAGGCGTAAATGGTGCAGTAGCTGCAATAAATAAAATGCGTACACCATCTATAACTTTAATTAAAGATGGTGATATATGATTTGGCAATTGTCCTTGTTCATCAAAAACATTGGCACATGTCACTTCGAAGTTCGCATCATCATAAAGTGTATTTAAAGCTTCATGTGAAATTGTCATACCTTCATTATTTCCTATCGTGGCAATATCACACTGTGCTTTATTTAACAGTTCAACATTTTTTGTACCCATCGTTGCCTCAGTAACTGGCGCAGATAAGTCAACATGGTCGCCAATATCTAAATAGAGTGAGGGATGATCTAGTTTCGGTCTATCTTCGGCTAAATATTTTGAAATTCGTGCATATTCATGTAAATGACTATGTATATCATTTGTATGATAAATCGTTAGTTTCATATATAATTTCCCTCCTCTTACTTTATAGGAATGATTTTATTATTAAATATATACCCATAATTAACATAAATGTACGTAATAAAAAGACTACTGTATCTGATTTTATGGATTGATTCACTTTCACGCCTAGTTTAGCACCAAAATAACTCGCAATAATTAGGACGATAGCATATGACCACGCGACATGCCCTTGTACAATATGTCCTGCTGAACTCATTATACTTGTAAAAAATATCATCATCATACTTGTACCAACTGCTACATGAGGCGGGAACCTAAATACAATAAGCATTAATGGTGTCATTAATGCACCGCCACCAATGCCGAATAATCCAGTTAAAGTACCAATAAATAGTGTCGCAATAAATGCTACTAGCGGCGGTACACTATAATGATATTTTTTACCAGTACCATCGACGTAACTACGCTCATATTTGGGTTTATCAAATATTTTAAATGGTTTAATCTTATTTCTTATAATAAGTAAGATGGATACAATGATTAAGAATATACCAAAATATAAATTAAAGGATTCTAACGTTAAATAGCGACTTAGTAACGCTCCAATTAAAGAACCAGGCAATAAGCCAAATAAAAATATTGATCCGTTTTTCACATCTACTTGCTTTGTTTTTAAATAACCTAACGTTGAAGTTAACCCCGTCACTATTAAAATAACGGAAGATGTTCCTATAGCGATTTGAGGCGTAATACCTTCTAATAGGTTATTCTCTACCCCAAGATATATCAAAGTAGGCACGATAATGATACCGCCACCGATGCCCACAATAGAGCCTAAAATTGCTGATAACCCTCCAATTAAAATCAATAATATAATTGTTAACATGTAATCTCTCCTAGAATAATTTTAATTGTTGCGGTGCTAACCCTTGATAATCAATGCCTAATATTTTTTGGTAAGTTTTTGCATTTTGAGCAGCATGGCCACCAGAATTATTATTAAAAACAACGTAAATATTTTTAGCTTTGTGTTCTAATACTTTCACTTTACTAACTAAATCTTTTAATTCTTGTTCATTATAATCGTATAAATACCTTACATCTCTCCATGCTTCATCCGTCATATCTTTTTTAGTCCAGCCGTGAACATTTCTCCCATGATACCTAACAAACGCAGTTTCATGCGTAATGCGATTAACTAACGGAATCGAACCTTGACCTGCTTGTGGTTCATCACACACGGAATGTATTATTTGTTGCTGCGTTAAAAACGCTAATGTTTCTTCTTTATAAGCATCATTAAACCATGATCGATTACGAAATTCTACACACATAGGAAATGCTTTTAATTGCTCACGAATATAGCGTATATATGTAATATTCTGAACTGTACAATCAAACCATGGTGGAAATTGTACTAATACCATAGCCAGTTTATTTTCGTCTTTTAATGGCTCTAGCATCGCTTTAAATTGATCAAATAGGATTTGCCTAGTTTCTGCATAATCATGATAATCAGCATGCAAAGTTAATGCTTGATGTATCTTTACGACAAATTCAAAGCGTTTAGGTGTTTCTCTTATCCATTTTCTTATATTTCTTTCAGGTTGAATTGCATAATAAGTAGCATCTAATTCTACTATCGGAAAATGACTTGCATATGTCACTAGTTTATCTGCTTTTCGTTGCAAGTCTTCGTATAATGAATCATGATCGCCCCAACCCGTTAATCCAATATTTATCATAGTATCACCAATGTAATGATACCATATATGTTTTATTGGATTCACTTGATTAAATTTAATTTACTATAACTTTAAAAAACAAGAGATTTCTATAATATACAGAGTACACTTAGCCTAATTTACTCATCTCTATATTATAAAAAACGATTGCTCATAATATAAGGATACGAGCAATCGTTTAGCGTAAGGCATCTATGTTATTGATATAACAATTTAACTATTCAATAGTGCTTTTGATTCATTAATTATACGTTGAATTAACAATGTAGCGGAAACATTTTGAGCAAGACGTGGACTTTGACCGCTCCATAAATGTGTCCACTGTGCATCCCCTTTTTGAGCTGCTTCTTTACGAATCGCACTCGTTAACTGGTTTTGAATTGGATAGTCCGGTATGTCATCGTTATATTCATCCATTTTATGGATAAAATCATTATAAATACCGCGAGCGGGCTTTCCAGTAAATACATTAGTGATTACAGTATCTGTTTCTTTACTTTGTTGTATCATATTTTTATATAGTGATGATGCACCACTTTCTTCAGTAGTTAAAAATGCAGTTCCCATTTGAATTGCTTCTGCACCTAAAACGATACTTGCCACTAGTCCACGACCGTCCATAATACCGCCAGACGCAATAATTGGTATATCAATTGCATCAGCAATTTGAGGGACGAGTGACATTGTTCCAATTAATGGCGTCTGGTTACTTCCAGTCACCGTAAATGAACCTCTATGACCGCCTGCTTCACTACCTTGTGCAATAATAGCATCTACCCCTGCACTTTCATTAGCGATTGCTTCATCTACAGAGGTTGCGGTACCCACAATTGTTATATCTCTTTCTTTTAATTTTGCAATGGTTGTTTGATCAGGAATACCGAAAGTAAAAGTAACCACCGGTACGCCCTTTTCAATAACAACATCAATTGCATGATTAAATTGATGTGTTTCATCCATATTCAATACTGGCTCTTCAATGTTAAACGCACGCCGATATGGTTTTAGCCAAGCATTCATATGTTCTACTTTATCTGGAATATATAATTTCTGACTAGGTACAAACAAATTAACGGCATAAGGTAAATCAGTCAGTTGTTGTACATAGGTAATTTCTTTTTCAAGTCGCTCAGGTGTGAAATAACCTGCACCGATACTTCCCAATCCTCCACTATTACTCACAGTTGCTACTAATTCAGGCGTTGTGTTACCTGCCATACCTGCTTGCAAAATCGGAAATCTAATACCTAAAACCTCAGTAATTCTTGATGATAATTTCATATAGCACACCCCTTTTTCAACACTTATATTTAACTACAAAATGAGTATAAAAGTGTTATTAAAACGTTATTTCTTGTTGTATGCTTTCATTTGTTCTTCGATTTTTTCATTTTCTTCTTCATCCATTTCATCTTCTATCTCCATACCTAACATCTCTTCAATTAGATCTTCATAAGATACAATACCTTCTGTACCGCCGTATTCGTCTAATACAATCGCCAAATGTTTACGTGATACAGTCATTTTTCTTAGCACCCACTCAGCCTTATTATGCTCATTTACAAATAAAGCTTCAGAAGTATATTGTGTCATATTGTTATCGGGCTCACGACTCCAAGCTAATAAATATTTTGAATGGAAAACACCAATAACATTATCTATATCTTCATCATACACTGGATAGCGGGTATAGGGATTTGAAACAACTGTATCATATGCCTCTTTGTAAGACACATCTGATGAAAACGCTGTAACATTTATTCTAGGTGTCGTATCAATATCTTTAATTTTTAATTTTTCAAAATCCATAACTCCTTGTATACGGTTGCGTTCCATTTCATTAAATGCACCTTCACTACCTGCAATCGAAACCATCTGTCTGATTTCCTCTTTTGAAAATCGTTGCTGGTCTTCATTGCCTTTAGAAAGAAACTTATTTATCGCATCAGTCATACTATTTAAGATTAACGTTATTGGTTTAAATAAAATAATAAAGAATGAAATCGGTGTATAAACTAAACGTGAAATTCTATCAGGGTATGTAGCAGCAATCGATTTGGGAATGACTTCAGATATTACAATAATCGTTACTGTTGTCACAGCTGTTGCAATACTAACACTAATTCCTAAATCAACAGCTAAAATTGTTATTAATGTAGGTAAAACAATATTTGCTATATTATTACCAATAAGAATAGTGGTAATAAATTCACTTGGTTTAACTAATAATTGCGATAATTTTTTAGACTTTTTATCGCCTTTTTGAGCTTGTGTTTGCATCTTCATCCTATTGGCTGCCGTCAATGCGGTTTCACTGCCTGAAAAGAAAGATGAAGCAAACAAAAGTATGATTATAGCTATAATCATATATGCATTACTCCTTTAGTATAATTTATAATAAAAAAATTTATAAGTTATAATTTGATTCCCTTCTTTCAAAACTTATAAACATTACAAAAGGATTAGGATTTTGAATCATCTAATTGTGATGAATTAACTAAATTAAATTTTAAATAAGTTAATTAGTAAATATCATCCTTTAGTACTATTTCCTATCATATATATATTATGAATTTTATAGCTATGCTAAAATTAAGATAAGCGTGACACTTAAGTACGCTAAATTCGGGAAACTCTTCACAAACTCACTTATATTAGTGAGTTTTTTAAGCTAACTTTACAAGGAATGTTTTATTTATGGGAAATTTAATGATGTATACGGCTTTTGCCTTTTTCTGTATATTATTCTTAATAATAATTTTCAGTCTCCTTTTTGATATTAGCAAACTGGGAAAATGGATTATTATTTGTACAGTAATGATACTGCTCTTATCAATTATCGTTTTGTACAGAACAGGTGCAGACTTGCGAAGAGAAAATATCAGTACGCTCCAATACGGTACTAGCTATACATAAGCACAAGTGCCCAACCAATTCATATGGCTGGGCACTTGTTTTCTTATCCTTCTTGAAATTCGTCAAACCCTCACCCTATTAATGGTGAAAAGTTTGAAATATACCTTTGCTTTCTTCTATTTTCAAGAAAATATGTCACAAATAGTATGATTGGTGTATACCAATGCTATAAACTTCCCTTGTATTTTGAAATTTTGATAGCGCATAAAGTTGTTTCTTTACTAAAAGGGGTGTTTTTTATTAAGTATTATATGACTTTAGTTTCTGCTTTCGCTACATTAGTCGCCTATCTCATACCAATATTATCTTTTAACAAAGTATTTAATGGTAACTTATATTTTTATAGTGGATTTTTTATAATCATAATATTAATTATGATTAATATTATTTCAGCTATCAATGGTGACCGCATCGTAAATAGCTTACTGTGTTTATTAACACTAGTAGCACTACTTATTTTTACTTTTCCAATATGGAAGGTTTTAATTTTTTAAAATTATGCATAAATAGCAAAGTTATGTATAAAAAAGCACGAGATGATACGCAAACTTCGATAACATTTAAAGAATAAATGATATTGAATTCGTATCTCTCGTGCTTTTATTTTGTAAGAAATTGTTGAATCACTAGCTAAGACTAGCCAATTGATCCTTCCATTTCGAATTTGATTAAACGGTTCATTTCAACAGCGTATTCCATTGGAAGTTCTTTTGTAAATGGTTCAATGAAGCCCATTACAATCATTTCAGTCGCTTCTTCTTCTGAAATACCACGGCTCATTAAATAGAATAATTGTTCTTCTGAAACTTTAGATACTTTTGCTTCGTGTTCTAACGAAATATTGTCATTAAATACTTCATTATATGGAATAGTATCTGAAGTAGACTCGTTATCTAAAATTAAAGTATCACATTCGATGTTTGAACGTGCGCCTTTTGCTTTACGGCCAAAATGCACGATACCACGATAAACAACTTTACCGCCATCTTTAGAAATAGATTTAGAAACAATTGTAGACGATGTGTTTGGCGCTTTGTGAATCATTTTAGCCCCAGCATCTTGTACTTGTCCTTTACCAGCAAATGCGATAGATAACGTACTGCCTTTGGCTCCTTCGCCTAAAAGTACACAGTTTGGATATTTCATAGTTAACTTAGAACCTAAGTTACCATCAACCCATTCCATATTACCATTCTCATATACTAAAGTACGTTTTGTAACTAAGTTATATACGTTGTTCGCCCAGTTTTGAATCGTTGTATAACGTACATGCGCGTCTTTGTGTACAATGATTTCAACAACAGCTGAGTGTAACGAGCTTGTTGAGTAAACTGGTGCTGTACAACCTTCTACATAGTTTACAGATGCGCCTTCATCAGCAATGATTAAAGTACGCTCAAATTGACCCATGTTTTCAGAGTTAATACGGAAATAAGCTTGTAAAGGTGTGTCTAATTTAACGTTTTTCGGAACGTAAATAAATGATCCACCTGACCACACAGCTGAGTTTAACGCTGAGAATTTATTATCTGCAGCAGGTACAACTGTTGAGAAATACTGTCTGAATAAATCTTCGTTTTCTCTTAAAGCGCTGTCTGTATCTTTAAAGATGATACCTTGGTCTTCAAGTTCTTTCTCCATGTTGTGATAAACAACTTCTGATTCATATTGTGCTGAAACACCAGCAAGATATTTTTGCTCGGCTTCAGGAATACCTAACTTATCAAACGTACGTTTGATTTCTTCAGGCACTTCATCCCATGAGCGTTCAGTATTTTCTGATGGTTTAACATAATAAGTGATATCATCAAAGTTTAATTCTGATAAATCTCCACCCCATTGAGGCATAGGCATTTTGTAGAATTGTTTTAATGATTTTAATCTATAATTAAGCATCCACTCAGGTTCACTTTTCATATTCGAAATTTCGCGGACAATATTTTCTGTCAAACCGCGTTCTGATCTAAAAATGGAAACATCTTCGTCGTGGAAACCATATTGATAATTCCCAACATCAGGTGCTTTTTTAGCCATTTAAATCACTCCTTTTATATATTAAAAACGACTTACGTGCAAGTTCATTTATTGTATTATTCTCTTTTAACTGTCTGCTATAAGAATAATGATTTCATTTATAAACGTTCATAAAATTTCATGTTGTTCCTACTAGTTTGAATGGGATTTTACACAATGTCAATGGTTCGACTCGAATTAGTCTTCTGCATTGCCTTCCTTTTCAACTGTACCCTTTTCTAAGGCTTTCCAAGCTAACGTGGCACATTTAATTCTTGCAGGAAATTGTGAAACACCTTGCAGTGCTTCGATATCTCCCATGTCTTCACTGATTTCATAATCTTCGCCAAGCATCATTTTTGAGAATTCTTGACTCATTTTCATAGCATCAGCTAACGAATTGCCTTTAACCGCTTCGGTCATCATTGAGGCGCTAGACATTGAAATTGAACAGCCTTCTCCATCAAATTTAGCATCTTTGATAAAACCATCTTCTATATCAAACGTAAGATGAATACGATCCCCACACGTTGGATTGTTCATGTCTACTGTCATAGATCCATTATCTAAAGTACCTTTGTTTCTAGGGCTTTTATAATGATCCATAATCACTGAACGATACAACTGATTTAAATTATTAAAATTCATATGAGAAAAACTCCTTCGTTTGTTTCAAGGATTCAACTAATTGGTCAATATCTTCTTTCGTGTTGTAAATATAAAAACTTGCACGGGCTGTAGAAGATTGTTTTAACCATTTCATTAGTGGTTGAGCACAGTGGTGCCCTGCGCGAACAGCTACACCTTCAGTATCAACCGCAGTTGCAACATCATGCGCATGAACATCAGTCATATTGAAAGTAATGATACCCGCACGACGATCTTTTGCTGGACCATATATCTCGATACCTTCTATCTCTGACATTTTGTCATAAGCATACTGTGTTAACGTTGCTTCATGTTGATGAATTGCTTCGAACCCTAAATTTTGTAAATATTTTATAGCTTCTGCAAAGCCAATCGCTTGTGCAATCAGTGGCGTACCTGCTTCGAATTTTGTTGGCAAATCTGCCCATGAAGCTTCATATTTATCAACAAAATCTATCATATCTCCACCAAATTCAACTGGTTCCATGTTATTTAACAATGTGCGTTTACCATATAAAATACCTATACCCGTTGGACCAAGCATTTTATGACCACTAAAACTATAAAAGTCAGCATCTAAGTCTTGCATATCTATATCCATATGAGGGGCAGCTTGTGCACCATCCACACTGATAATTGCACCATGTTCATGTGCAATTTCGGCAATAGCTTTGATATCGTTTATAGTGCCCAATACATTAGAAACATGAGCTATAGCAACTATTTTTGTTTTTTCATTAATAGTCGCTTTAACATCCTCAATCGCTAATTCTCCATCTTCAGTCAATGGAATAAATTTCAATTCTGCCTTTTTACGCTTCGCTAGTTGTTGCCAAGGAACGATATTAGCATGATGTTCCATTTCAGTAACAACGATTTCATCACCTTCATTAACATTTGCATCGCCATAGCTATGTGCAACAATATTAATTGATGCTGTAGTACCACGTGTGAAGATAATTTCTTCAAAGTATTTCGCATTTATAAAACGTCTTACCGTTTCACGTGCATTTTCATAACCATCTGTTGCTAATGAACCAAGTGTGTGAACACCACGATGCACATTAGAGTTATATCGTTTGTAGTAATCATCAATCGCATCAATCACTTGAGTAGGCGTTTGACTTGTTGCTGTAGAGTCTAGATAAGCTAGTCTATTACCATGTACTTGTTGCTTAAGAATTGGAAAATCTTTTACAATTTCACTAACATTTAATGATTCGGTCAAATTATCCACAGACCTTTCTTAATTAAAAATCTATAATCAGACCTTAGTATAGTTAGGAAGACCACTTTTTAATTCAAATTTAAAACGTACTTAACAAGAATTATTCGCATTCCTAACACTTGAATTACTACTGGCCTTAACGTAATTAATATCGTTAATTATTTATTAATTTTAAGTTCAATTACTTCACGTAATTTGCGTTTTACATCTTCAATCGGTAATTCACGTACAACTGGATCTAAGAAGCCGTGAATAACTAAACGTTCAGCTTCGCGACGTGAAATACCACGACTCATTAGATAATAAAGTTGTTCTGGGTCTACACGACCTACTGATGCTGCATGTCCTGCTTCTACGTCATCTTCATCTATTAATAGAATAGGGTTCGCATCCCCACGTGCTTTTTCAGAAAGCATAAGTACACGTGATTCTTGTTGCGCGTTTGATTTAGTACCGCCATGTTTAATGTAACCAATACCATTAAATATTGTTGAAGCACTTTCTAACATAACGCCATGTTTTAAAATATATCCATTTGTTTCTTTACCGTATTGTACGATTTTAGACGTTAAATTGATTTTTTGACTACCCGTACCAACGACAACAGATTTTAATTCACTTTCTGAGCGATCACCAATTAAATTAGTAGTATTATCGATAATTTGACTACCTTCATTCATTAGTCCTAATGCCCAGTTAATTGTTGCGTCTGTTTCTGTCATACCACGACGAATAATGTGACCAGTAAAGCCTTTGTCTAAATAATCTACTGAACCATAAGTGATTTTCGAGTTTGCACCAGCACTTACTTCTGAAACGATGTTAAGTTGGTTACCTTCACCACTTGTATTTGACAAATAGTTTTCAACATACGTTACTTCTGCACTTTCTTCAGTAGTAATAATAACGTGATTATAGAAACTTGCATTAGCATCGTCATGTAAAACAACGTATTGAATTGGATGTTCAACCACTACGTTTTTAGGTACATATACAAACATACCGCCATTAACAAGCGCTGTGTGTAATGCTGTTAATCTATGTTCATCAACAGTTACTGTGTCATTCATAAAGTATTTTTTTACTAAATCAGGATGATTCTTCAACGCATCTGATAATCCTTCGATGATTACGCCATCGTTTTTTGCAGAATCAGAAACCTTTGTAAAAGCAAGTGTATTATTATGTTGTATTACTAAGTTCTCTGTGTTTTCTACATCAATAATTTCTTTTACTTCTGCAGGTAGATTTTCAATTGATTCATAAACATTACCTACTGTTTCATGTTGTTTAAATGAATCGAAATCCCATTTGTTAATTTTTGTTTTATCTGGTTTTGGCATTTCTAAAGTTTCAGTTAATTTCAACGCTTCTCTACGTAATTCAGTTAACCAAGAAGGTTCATTATGGGCTTGTGAATATTCAACAAGTTGAGCTTCAGAAATGTTCAAAGTTTCAGTCGTCATACTATTTTTTCCTCCCATTTGATGATTGTATGATTTAATTCATTGGTATAAATCAAAACCTTAAATCTTCATCTAAATTAATGTTTTCATATGATTTGAGACTTATTATTGAGCGTTGAACTCTTCTTTAACCCATTCATAGCCTTCTTCTTCTAAACGTTTTGCTAATTCAGGTCCGCCTGAAGTAACCACTTTGCCCGCATACATAACATGTACATGGTCTGGAGTAATGTAGTTTAATAGACGTTGATAGTGAGTGATAATTAATGCACCGAATTCTTCGCCACGCATTAAGTTGATACCTTTAGATACTACTTTTAGAGCATCGATATCTAAACCAGAGTCAATTTCATCTAAAATTGCGAATTTTGGTTCTAACATCATTAATTGAAGAATTTCATTACGTTTTTTCTCGCCGCCAGAGAATCCTTCGTTTAAATAACGTTGCGCCATATCTTGATCGATATCTAAACGATCCATTTCTTTATCTAATTTTTTGATAAATTGCATCAAGTTAATTTCATTACCTTCTCCACGTTTAACATTAATTGCTGAACGTAGAAAATCTGCAGTTGTAACACCAGTGATTTCTGACGGATATTGCATAGCTAAGAAAAGTCCAGCTTTTGCACGTTCGTCAACTTCAAGTTCTAATATGTTAACACCGTCTAATAAAACTTCACCTTTCGTTACTTCGTAGTTAGGGTGTCCCATGATTGCTGATGATAATGTTGATTTACCAGTACCATTTGGTCCCATTACAACGTGTATTTCGTCTGTGTTAATTGTTAAGTTAACACCCTTAAGAATTTCTTTATCTTCAATAGACACATGTAGGTCTTTAATTTCTAATGTTGATGGCATACATATTCCCTCCGTATTATATGATATGTTTTTCTTATCTAGTTTATAATAATTTTAATCTACAGTCAAAAGACTGAGCCTTTCTTACATCTTCTAATTATAACGTAGTTATATTCGAATATAAACCTTTTCAGGAGCTAAATTAAAATCGTTATTAAAACACAATCATTTTCGATAGGGATTCTTTAATTTTTGTAACTGATAATAATATCATCTTTGTTCTCAATACCTATATTCTTTTAAATTAGAGTCTCAGTTCATTTATATGTGATAAACAATAATCTTTTCTATTTTGCTTTTAATATTATCACGCTTACTTTTATGCTATTATCATTTATATATTTTTAATCAAAAGGAGACTGTCATGTCAAAAATAAAATGGTCAAATATTTGGAAAGGATTTGCTATGGGAACAACTGATTTAGTTCCAGGAGTGAGTGGAGGTACAATCGCCCTCTTACTCGGTATTTATGATGAGTTTATTCGTTCTGTTAGTGGTCTTTTTTCAAAACGTTTTTGGGAAAGTTTAAAATTTTTAATACCCATCGGTTTAGGGATGGTAATTGCTATTGGCTTATTAAGTAAAGTTATTAATTACTTACTTAATGAACACACAGTACCCACGATGTTCTTTTTTGTTGGGTTAATCGCAGGAATCGTTCCATATTTATTAAAAACTTCTCGATTTAAACAAACATTTAATGTTAAACATTACTCTCTTGTAGCATTGGGTATCATTATAATTGTTGTTATTACTTTATTAAATAACGGCGACAAGCATGCAGGTGAAACACTAGAACTTTCAACTGGTCTTTTCATAAAATATTTTATTGCTGGTGCGTGTGCTTCTAGTGCTATGTTACTTCCAGGTATATCAGGATCATTTATGTTATTAGTGTTTGGAGTATATGGCACAGTAATGTATGCTCTCTCAGAATTTATTTCACTAAACTTTAATGCCATTCCTGTATTGATTTCTGTTGGTTTAGGCGTTATTGCCGGTTTCTTATTTGCTAGTAAAATCATTCAACACTTACTGACTTACCATACTTACTTAACCTATGCATTAATTATTGGTTTCGTAGTAGGTTCGCTTTACGCAGTATTTCCTGGCCTCCCGGATTCTATTTTAATATGGATAATTTCAATCATAACGATAATTTGTGGCTTTATTATTAGTTATAAATTAGGAAGCACTACAAAAGATTAAAATCAATATATGTTTGAGACGCCGTCGATATTGCTCGATGGCGTTTTTAAATACACTTTCTCAAATTTTTCGATGACACAAAAAACAAATTCATTTTTTTAAACTCTGTAAATCTTGATAGTGGATAACTACACTCATTTTTTATATAATGAACTTTCAATCATTTTTAGATTGAATCAGAAAATATTGGAGGAATTAATTAATATTTGGGAACCCTTATTAGTTTAATCACGTTTATCATTTTATTAATACTTACTGCATTCTTTGTCGCTTCAGAGTTCGCAATAGTCAAAGTTCGAACATCAAGAATCCACTCGCTTGCAACAGGTAATAACAAAAATGCACTTTCAGCACAAAAGGTAGTAACACACTTAGATGAATACCTAGCCGCCTGTCAATTAGGTATTACAATCACCGCTTTAGGCATCGGTATGGTCGGCGAATCGACTTTCGAGTTTATGTTACACCCGCTTTTCAGTAGTTTAGGTTTGTCAGATTCGATGATACATGTCTTCACTTTAATTAGCGCTTTCGTAATTGCAACCTATTTACACGTTGTAGTCGGCGAAATGGCTCCTAAGACAGTTGCGATACAAAAAGCCGAACAAATCACATTAATTATAGCTAAACCAATGATCATGTTTTACAAATTATTTTATCCATTTATATATATACTTAATGGTTCAGCGAGATTAATTTTGAAGATGTTTGGTATGCAACCTGCTAAAGAAAGTGAACTCTATCATTCCGAAGAAGAATTAAAATTATTGATTAAAGAAAGTCATGAAGGCGGAGAAATCTCTGAAAATGAATTAACACATATCAATCGTGCATTTGCCTTTGATGAAATGACGGTTAATGATGGTTATATTGCTCTCAACAAAGTTTCAATTATCGATATTAAAAATGATGTAGATGAAACAAAAGCTTATATAAATAATGCGAATTACACAAGATTCCCTGTATTTAGAGATAACCCAACTCAAATTGTTGGTTACTTACATGCTAAGGATTTTTTAAATGATGATTTAACGACACTTGAAGATATTACAAACGATATTCTAAAAGTAAGTCTTAATACTAAATACCATCATGTATTAGAGCTGATGAAAACACATCAAATTCACATCGCACTTGTCGAAGATGAAAACCTTGATCCTATTGGTATAATTACCATGGAAAACATTTTAGAAAATATAGTTGGCGATATTAAAGATGAGCATGATTTAGTCTAAATATATACTTTAATTAAAATAGTATTTCAACCGTAGACAAACCACCGACGAAGTTAAGCAACTTTGTCGGTGGTTTTTTGTAGTTCTTTAAGTACAATCTTATTATTTTATATGTCAGAAGCGTTTGGCTCAGACACGGTTACATATTTACGTATTGAAGTATTCTGCAAGCACTAAATTAGCCCCATTTGCTCATGCGTCTTGTAAGAATCCAGATAAATGCACTAAAAAATAACCCGGAAGTATATGTCCCATCACTTTTAAATCATTTATGATATAAAAGCATCCCATAACCTCCGAGCTATTAAATAAAATATCAACAGCGAAAGTGATATTTTAGTGATTCTATATATAATCAATATATAAACCTTCCATTATTATAGAAAGCTTACCATTAATTTGTTAGTTCTCCCATTGAAAATTAAACTGATTTTTCTCAATCAATCTATTTCCATTCTCTTATTTTACTCACCTGAGACCACTATTTCAAATATATGAGATAAGCGTGCATCACATGTTTCAATTATTTATTACAATTCACTTTATAAATTCTATACACAACTATATTTTACAGTTTTTTTATGATTGCCTTATATTGTCCAAACGTCAAAAGTACATACCCATGCATTTATATATTTTGATAATCTAATATAGAATTTATGATATCCTTAAGTAAAAAGGAGATTTATTATGGGGTTACTAGCTGCTATTGTATTAGGGATTATTTTCATACCTGTCTACGCTTATTTTTGGGCTTTTATATTTCGCTGGGAAAATAATAGAAGAGTTAAGCGGAACAACTTTACCCCCATGACTGATAAACAGTATTATTTACTTTTAATCGTACATGGAATATTTGCTACATTTCTAGTTATCTTTGCAATATACATAAGTTACTTTAAATGATATGTGCCTATTTCATAATAATAAAGCCCTCTACACGCATATTCTCAACTTTAATTTTTTATTATCGTATTAATTAAAAACAAGAAAGAGTCAAAATGGAATGACAATTATTACCTAAATAGCAATTTTGTGTTAACGAATCACAAAGGCAATCCTTTACAACTTAGACGCTTTTACATATTTTTAAGAACGTCTGTTAAAGATGAAGAGATTATAAAAGAAGTATCTTCATAAATATTAAGTCGTAGCCATATCTTTAAAAAGTGTTATAGAACAAATAGAAAAGGGAATGATGAACAACCTTGAATAAGTAAAACTTAGTTAACACGTCCAAATTTGGGCGTATTTTTCATGCTTTATATTCGATAATTTTTACATACTGCCCTTTTTCAATTCTTACAACCATAAAAAAGAACCCTCAAACCGTTGTGGTTAAAGGATTCTTCATGAAATTTGGTGTTATTTTGCTGGTACGACCGCACCATCGTATTCTTTGTTGATATAGTCTTTAATTTCTTTAGACTGGAGTACATCAATTAGCGCTTTGATTTTCTCGTCATCTTTATGACCTTCTCTTACGCCAATTAAATTCGCATAAGGGTTGTCTTTTGCTTTCTCTAGAACAATTGAATCATCTTTAGGGCTTAAATCTTGATCAATTGCAAAGTTTGAATTAATAATTACAGCATCAGCATCTTCGTTTTGATAAATTTTAGGTAAATATTCTGCAGATTGTTTATTATTAAATTTGATGTCTTTTTTATTTTCTACAATATCATCAAACGTAGCGTCTTCTGTTTTAACGCCATCTTTTAATTTAATAAGTCCTTCATCTACGAAGAATTTTAAGAAACGTCCTTCTTCAGCTGGATTATTCGAAACATATACTGTTGCGCCTTTTGGTAAATCTTTTAAACTTTTATATTTTTTAGAGTAAACTGCCATAGGCTCCAAGTGAACGTTTCCTGCTGATTCCACTTTATAGCCTTTGTCTTCCTTCTCTGTTTTTAAATATGGTGTATGTTGGAAGAAGTTCGCATCAAGTTCACCTTTATCTAATAATTTATTCGGTGTTGTATAATCGTTAATCGTTTTGATTTTTAGCTTATAACCTTTATCTTCTAACAATGGTTCTGCTTTTTCTAATATTTCTGCGTGCGGTGCTGGCGAAGCTCCGACTGTAATTGTCTTATCTTTTTCATCTCCGCCACCGCCACATGCTGCTAATAAAAGTGCTAAAGCAGCTACAGAAACTAAACTTAATATTTTTTTCATATAATAAAGTCCCCTTTTAAAATTTATCGTTTATCTATTTTATTTGTAGACCAGTCACCAATAAATTGAATGATAAATACAATAATCAGTATTAAAACTGTTGATACAAATATGACGTCATTTTGATTTCGTGTGAAGCCAGTTAAATACGCTAAGTTACCTAAACCACCTGCACCAATTACACCTGCAACTGCTGTTGATCCAACTAAAGCAATTGCAGTCACTGTAATACCGGATATTAAAGCTGGCATTGCTTCTGGTAAAAGGACTTTTTTCACTACTGTCCATGTATTTGCGCCCATTGACCAAGCCGCTTCGATTACGCCTTTGTCGATTTCTTTAAATGCGATCTCTACTAATCTTGCATAGAACGGTGCAGCACTAATAATCAATGCTGGTAAAGCTCCAGTTGGTCCACTAATTGTTCCTAATATTAAACTTGTGAATGGAATCAACAAGAGTATGAGAATAATGAAAGGTATCGCTCTGAATAAGTTTACGATAAATGAAACTACACTATAAAAGACTCTTGCCACTGGTGATTTACTTTTAGCTGATAAGAAGAGTAATACACCTAAAATCAGTCCTAAAACAAAAGCAAACGCTGTTGCTATTACAGTCATATAAATTGTTTCATATGTTGCTAACCAAACTTCGTCCCAACTAATATTTGGCATAGTAACCATCTCACGGAGTATGTCACCAAACGAATTACCCATGCTTTAACACCTCCACTGAAACGTGTTGCGCTTCTAAATCATTTTTGAACTTTTCGAATTTTTCTGAATTTACTATTGGTAAATGCACTACTAAAAAGCCGATTGAACCGTCTTTCGTATGTTTAATATTAGCTTCCAATATATTTACATCAATATTATGCGTCTTAGTTATGTATGATACTAACGGCTCCGTAGTATTGCTTCCTGTAAAATTCAAGCGAACTACATAATCATTTTCATTTAATGTTATTAAATCTGTGATAGATTCATCAAAATCATCGTCTAAATCATCTTTCACAAAGCGTTTTGTTACTTCATGTTGTGGGTTTTCAAAGACAGTTGTAACCTTGCCTTGTTCAATTACACGGCCATTTTCCATAACAGCGACTTCATCACAGATACGTCGAATGACATGCATTTCGTGTGTAATGATTACGATTGTTAAATTTCGTTCTTCTTTAATCTTTAATAATAATTCTAGAATTTCATCTGTCGTTTGAGGATCTAACGCACTTGTTGCTTCATCGCAAAGCAATACAGTAGGTTCATTAGCTAATGCACGCGCGATACCGACACGTTGCTTTTGACCGCCTGATAATTCCGATGGATATGCATTTTCTCTTCCTTTTAGTCCTACCAATTCCACTAGTTCTAAAGCACGTTGCTTCGCTTCACGGCGGGAAACACCAGCAATTTCTAGCGGAAATGTAATATTATTTAATACATTTCGTGACCACAGTAAATTAAAATGTTGAAAAATCATGCTCACTTTTTGACGTTTTTTTCTTAAATCTGATTTAGATAAATCACCAATCTTATCTCCATCAATAATTACGTCACCTGAAGTAGGTTGCTCGAGATTGTTCAAGAGTCTTACTAAAGTACTTTTCCCTGCTCCTGAAAAACCAACTACTCCAAAGATTGAGCCTGATTGAATGCTTAAATCAACATGATCTACAGCTAGTACGTCGTGTTTTTTTGTCTTGTACCTTTTGACTATTTGATTTAATTCAATCATCACACTTGCCTCCTTGTATTACACTATCAATTAAAAAATGCTTCCTCTTTTATTCAGTGAAGAAAAGAGAAAGCATTAATCGCTTCTCTCATCTCCCAAAGTTAATCGTAACTTCATGTGAATTGGCACCATTTCTGATTCAGACGGTTGCCGGGCTTCAAAGGGCACATCCCTCCACCACTCTTGATAAGAGTATCATTTATTTAATTATTTTTAATCCTATCATCGCACTCATGTTTCGTCAATAACTATTTTAAATTTTCTAACAAATAAGGAACAGATTGAAATGCGTAAATTCTTTTCTGCTCTTTACCTTTAGACATCAACATGAGCACAGGTACAGATTGTATTTCTTGCGCTTGGCTAAAATCAGGATGAAAATTCAAATCTATTTTTGTAATTGGTAGTTTTAAAATTTCATTTGCTATATCTAACATGCGTTCTGAAACTTTACAAGTTCCACACGTTGGTGTATAACCAAATATTAAATATTTTTCTTTTTCTTCATGTTCGTGCACATCTGCACGGTGTTCACTTGTTACATTCATGTTAATAAACTTACCCTTTCAGCTATATAATCTAATTTTGCTTTAGCTACTTTTTCTGCGTCTTTTACAGAAAAACCATGTTTTCGCAGTACTCTGGATAAATATGGTTTAGGGCATCTAGCAACCTCACAATATTGTCTATCTATGCGTATATGTTTACTTTCACTGAGATATCGTTTGAACCATTTCCGTATCTTTTCACCTTCTTTATCTGAATCAACAAGAATATACACTTGTTTATCATATAAAGTTTCAACCATTGCATCAATTTTATCAATGCCCATAGTACCGTTTGTACATATGATATCAATTGGCTGATCAATAACTTGCTTTACCCGCTTCTTGTCTGACTTGCCTTCGACAATGATAACTTGGTTTAGTATCGTCATGACATCCACCCTCTAAATGTTGATAGTTGTTCAATCTACTTAGTTCTTCACAATACTTAGCGACTATAAACATAATTTACATATTCCTAATCTTATCTTATTATTGAAAATAATTTTTGTCATTTAAAGACATCTAATTAAATATTCATTATCTTATATAATAACTGTTTTTTAGTACTATTAAGCTATGATTTACTATAGCTCACTTTATGCATCTTTTAATTTGACTAAAAACCACATAAAATAGATTATTCTCATAAAAAAACCCCAAGATAATCTATATCATGGAGTTCATACTTTGTTTTTATTCACCAATCATTTCTGAGTATTGCTCAGCTGATAGTAATTCATCTAATTGACTTTCATCACTTAATTCAACTTTTACCATCCATGCTTTATCGTATGGTGATTCATTTACGAATTCTGGGCTGTCTTCTAATTCTTCGTTAGACTCGACAACTTTCCCAGTAACAGGTGCGTATAGTTCTGAAACTGTTTTTACTGATTCAACACTACCAAAAGTTTCACCTTCGTTAATCTCATCGTCGACTTCTGGTAATTCAACGAATACGATATCTCCTAATTCACCTTGAGCATATTCAGTTATACCAATTGTTACTGTATTTCCTTCAATTTTAACCCATTCATGTTCTTTAGAATATTTAAATTCACTCGGTACTGCCACAAGAATCCCCTCCTAAATGATTTTACATATTAATGATGCCATATGAAAAGCTTTCAAGCAACTATTTCCTGATACCGTAATGTAATCAGATGTTTTCACAGCAATAGATGAAGCGTTTCCACAATCACTATTGTAACCACTTATTTAATTATGAATTTAAAATTTATTTTATAACCAAGTTTCTTTATATTGGTCTTCTTTAAATCCAACTGTAACTTTATTTCCTGAAATGGCTAGTGGTCTTTTAACTAACATACCATTTGAAGCCAATAAATCTAACTTTTCATCATTCGTTAGATCTTTCAACTTATCTTTCAATCCAAGCTCACGATATTTTGCGCCATGTGTGTTAAAAAGTTTATTAATATCAATTTCTGTCGCTTCAATAATATCTTTAAACTCGTTTTTAGTAGGTGTATGTTGAACGATATCAATTGGTTCAAAACTAACACCATACTCCTGTAAGAACTTAGCTGCCTTCTTACAAGTTGTACAATTAGGATACTGGTAAAATTTTATCATTATGCTGTACCTCCTATGTCTAGTTAACACTAATATATCAAATTTCTACTTAAAACGCTCTTAATATCAAGCTGATTTTTTTAATAATGGCTAATTGTCAGTTATAATAAAGTTAATAATATCTAAAATAAAGGAGTTATACTATGCAACCAATAAATTCTACAGACAATTTTAAAGAAACAATACAAAGTGATAATCCTGTCATTGTTAAATTTGAAGCAGGCTGGTGTCCAGATTGTAAAGCGATGGACATGTGGATTGATCCAATCACTGAAAAATATAATGATTACCAATGGTTCACTGTAAATCGTGATGAATTAGAAGACGTAGCGTCTGACAATGATGTAATGGGTATTCCTAGCTTGTTAGTTTTCAAAAATGGAGAAAAACTAGCTCATTTACATTCAGCAAATGCAAAATCTCCAGAACAAGTTGAATCATTTTTAGCAGAAACATTTAAATAAATCATAAAATGTTGCAGATGAAAATCTAAGGCATACATTTAAGTATAAAGGCCGCATTGAATTTTAATTCCAATGCGGCCTTTATATATTTATCTCAACAATCATTCAAATGACTGCTTACCCACTTTACAATTATTATATGACAGTTAAAATTTATCTATTATATTATTTAGATGACGTTCTCTATGTGGTACTTCGTCTTCTAAATCAGTTAAATATAAAAATCCAACTAAGCTCTCATCGTCTTTCACTCCAAATAACGCACGCATTTCAGGTTCAAAAATATATGCTGGCGTTTTCCAACACGTACCAATGCCAACTTCATGTAGAAGAAGCATTAAATTCTGAGTGAAAGCTCCAAATGCCATATAATTTTCTAAATTTTGTTTTTGTCTTGGATCTTCTTTTAAGACTAAAGCTAGCATTCCCCCAAGATTTGTTGCTACATTATAATGATCTTCTTGTTTTTTCTTCAGATTAGGAAAAGCGATTTTGGTAAGTTGTTTACTCATATCCCCTAATCTATCTTTAGCAATATGAACAACTCTCCATGGCTCTCTCATACCATGATTAGGTGCATCAGTAGCTTGTTGAATAGCTTGATATAAAGCAGCATCGTCTATATTCATATCTCTTTTGAACACTTTAATACTACGACGTTGTGCTATTGCTTCTTGCAATTCCATATAATATCGCCCTTTCACTATTGATAATTATTTTCAATTATAAGACAGGTCGAGATTATTTTCAAACTACTCATATAACTTTAATTGTTGTTTTAACGCTTCAACATGAATTTGACCTGGTGCTTTAGGACTATCAAGACAGCCATACGTTACAGTGCCTCCAAATAATCCCTGCGCAGTCCTTGATATAACACCCAATTTTGACATTGCAATGCCTATTACTTGTTGAGTGACTGAATCAGACGTTTCTGACATCGCACTTAATAAATTAAGCACATCTTGTTTTTCATGAGGCATTACTGCAACTTTTAAATAATCTGGTTCAAGTTGATGCATTTTAAAATAAAGATGTTTTAAAGCTTCTAATGCCGGTGTTTTTTTAAAATCATGATAGGACAATACCACTTGGATTTGTTTGTTTTTAAATTGTTCAATTAAATCTATTAAAGGTTGTGTTGATTTCCCGGGTTCAAATTCAATATCAACTAAATCAATATGTGCTAAATTGATCATTTCAGCTAATGCATTTAAATATGCTTCTTGTGATAACGTACCGTCTCCACCTTGTGAAGAAGTACGATAAGTAACGAGTATTTTTTTCCCTAAATTTAAACTATAGATATTGTCTACTACTTTAGACACATGCTTCACATCAAAATCCACCCACTGATCTATTCTAAGTTCAATGATTTCTATTGAATCTTGAAATTTAATTAAGTCTTTTATAGTAGATTGTGAAAGTTCGTTTTCTGGCGCTATCGTAACAGCTATATCAACTTCAGTCATTTTTATTACTTCCTTTATCTAATATGATTAAAATAATTGTATAACAATTTTCAAAAATAAAACAATCAATATACATTAACTTATAAAATGGCAGTATTAATCAAAGAATGAATTTTATATGATTTAAAAATAATTCTTCGGGTATACAGTAATAGTAAGTCATTAAGGAGGTAATAAAATGGCAGTAAATTATGAAACTAAAGCAACAAATACAGGTGGCCGTAACGGACACGTTCAAACAGATGATAAAGCAATTGATGTAGCGGTTATTCCACCAGCACAAGCTGACGCTGAAAAAGGTACAAACCCTGAGCAATTATTCGCAGCAGGTTATGCCTCATGCTTTAACGGTGCATTCGATTTAATCTTAAAACAAAACAAAGTGAGAGATGCTGAACCAGAAGTAACTCTAACTGTACGTTTAGAAGATGATCCAGATGCTGAAAGCCCTAAATTGAGCGTTTCAATTGATGCTAAAGTTAAAAGCGTATTATCTCAAGAAGACGCTGAAAAATATTTACAAGACGCGCACGAATTTTGTCCATATTCAAAAGCTACACGTGGCAACATTGACGTTGATTTAAACGTAGAAGTTGTTGACTAGTATTTAATATAATATTTAACCCCTAGACTCTATTTCGAGCCTAGGGGTTATTTTGTGCTTTGATGTTTCTGCCCTCTTATTTCTTGATGTCTTTAGTATTCTCTGTCTAGGTATTTAATTGTCATCATCACTAAATTGAGTGAAAAAATAAACAACTAAAATTGCAAAAGAAATCAGGATAAGTGCTGTCAGAGAAACAATAATTATAATTAATGCCTCCAAAAGTCTTGCCTCCACTTTAGTATACACCACTATATTATATCATAATCCATCAAATGAATTTCAATTCTTTAAATTTAAAGCGATAAATTTATTAATCCAAGGAATTTTAAGTTAATTATATTTTTGACATAAGCAAATGGAAAAGTTGCCCAATCACTTCTTTTACTATAGTATTATAAATAAAATATCAGAATATTAATTATTTTATTATATATACTTTGTACAGTTTAGGAGGCATTCAATGACAGATATACGTTACTTAACAAGTGAAGATTCATCTATTTATCGCGCTTTTTTATTAAAGGGCATCCACAAAGAACTTGAAGTATTTGCATGGAAATTGCAAAATGACAAATGCTTAGTTGAATTAAATATACAAAAATTACTTTCTTCACAAACATCAGATTATGCAGTGCTTGGTGCCTTTGAACAAGATGAATTAGTTGGTGCGGCTACTTTAATTCACAAACAAAAATATAGCTTATCTCATAAAGCAATAATGGAAAACATGTGTGTCCAAGGTCATGATGATCATTCCAGAGATTATATCTCTAAATTGTTAATGCGCCATATTTTCCAAATATGCCATGACAAAGAAATAGAAATCTTATTAACTTCACTCATTTCTAATAACATTAGTGGAAAAGTATTTTTCAGTAATCTCAACTTTGACACACTCTTTTTAGAGGAACATGCTAGAAAATATGAGGACTATTACGTCGATGAACATTGGTTAATATATTACTTTAAAGGCAATGATTTAGAACTATTTAATTAAATAGTTGATACCTGTATATAAAATAACGTTATATTTATTTCATAATCACAATAGCTCGCTTTATGTAGCAAAATCATCTAGTTAAAGTAATTTTTCAAAAGTTTTCCTATAATGGCTTGCAATCAAAAGCATTTAGAAATATTATTTTAATAAGTCATACTTACAATCTACATATGCACATTAAAATATCATCTTTCCAATTATAGAAAGGACTGAACAAATTGAAATATGCTACTACATTACTATCTTTGTTCTTATCATTAATCACTTTAGCTACACCTTTACTAGCTGTTAACAAAGTGATAGAAGGCGATATGGCAATATTAGCAGGCGCTTTGTTTATCTTAGGTGTTTTATTATTTAACCTATACGCTTGTATACGTGGCGATCGTGTAGCTAATATCTTTGCTATGTTCGTATCCATCTTCGCATTTATTCTAATGAGTTATCCAATGTGGAAAACATATGTAATGGGTTTTTTAGGTTAACTTTCTTTTTATACATAACTTCATCTATTTATTATCAAGTGCATCTATTGTTAAATTCAAATTTATCAATAGATGCACTTTTATTTTAAAATTAACTTTTTAAAAGTTTTTATATAAGTTTTTATTTTTCATTTTACAAATCAAATGAAAGCGCTATAATTAGACAGATGGGGGGAGTCAAACATATGAATTTAGCTTTATTAGGTTTCATTATGATTATCGTTTTCTTGATATTAATCATGTCACGTAAAATGTCAGCATTAACAGCATTGATTGTTGTACCAACTGTTTTTGCTTTGATTGGCGGTTTCTACTCTGGTCTTGGCGAATACATGCTTAAAGGCATTGAAACAGTTGCACCAACAGGTATTATGCTCACGTTCGCCATTTTATATTTTGGTGTCATGATCGATGCCGGGTTATTCGAACCTGTCATCAATCAAATTATTAAAGTAGTTAAAGGGGATCCAGTTAAAATTGCAATGGGTACTGTTGTCCTAGCTTCTATGGTCGCATTAGACGGCGATGGCACTACTACATTCATTATAACTGTAACTGCAATGATGCCACTATATAAAAAAATTGGCATGAGCTTATATACACTTTCAACCTTAGCACTACTATCAATTGGGGTTATGAACATGTTACCTTGGGGTGGCCCGACAGCACGAGCAATTTCATCTTTACAGGTTACCACTGAGGAAGTTTTCATACCTATTATACCTGCAATGATTGCAGGTATCGTTTTTGCTTTTGCCGTAGCATACATACTAGGTAAACGTGCAAAAAAATACATTACTTCTAATACACATATAGATTTAGATGATGTAAGACCTACAGATTCGAAAGAAGAGTCATTATTAAAAAGACCTAAAATGCTCATACCAAACGCAATTTTAACAATTTCATTAATTGTTTGTCTTGTGATTGGTCTGTTGCCTATCCCAGTTATGTTCATGCTTTGGTTCGGTGTTGCAGTTGTACTCAATTATCCAAACCTAAGTATTCAAAATTCAGTAATTAAAAAGCATGCTGGCGATGTATTATCAGTAATAAGCCTTGTTTTTGCATCTGGTATCTTTACGGGTGTTATGGATGGTACACATATGGTTGATGAAATGGCAAATACATTAGTGCAAATTATTCCTGATGCTTTAGGTAATCATTTTGCTTTAATTACTGCCATATTAAGTGGGCCTTTCACTTACTTTATGGCTAACGATCCATTCTATTATGGCGTATTACCAATTCTTGCTGAATCAGCACAACAATTTGGTATATCTAAAGTAGATATGGCCAGAGCTTCAGTATTAGGACAACCGCTTCACGTATTAAGTCCACTGTATGCTGCCGGTTATTTACTAGTCGGTATGCTAGATATTGAATATGGACAAAACCAACGTATTGTTATCAAATGGGCAATAGGATCAAGTTTATTTATGATTCTAGTCGCTTGTATTCTCGGTATTATACCTTGGTAGAATTATTTTTTTGACGTGTATAACAACGTTTGAAATTAAAAGCAGCAATCTATTAGTTTCTAATGGATTGCTGCTTTTCTATGTTAAAATATTCCGATTTTGAAAGCGTATTCTTGCCTGGGGCATGGGAGTGGGACAGAAATCTAATTTTTCTAATAAGATTTCGTCGTCCCACCCCGGCAAAGATGACTAGGAGTGAAACAAGCTTAATATTATGCGCGTTTTCACTTCAGTCATCTACTGCCAATATAGCAATAGAGTTGAGATATTATTTGTTTTACAGACTCATACTATTCCCTTAGGCGTCAGCGCTTTACAAAATCGGTACAATTATATAAATTCATACAAAATAATAAGCAACTTTCGTATAATTAAAGTTACTCTTAAAATCACTCTAACATAACTTTAAAACGAACTGTCTTATGTATAAAAATTACAATATGACTCAACTAACACTACCAATGGAAACTGAAACTTTGATCCATAACAATGATATCGCACATACAGTTAATCAAATTATTAATACAATTCCAGAAATAGAATTCTACGAATTCAATCACTTAAATGGTGCATCCTCTTATCACCCTAAAATGTAGATAAACCAATTGCTATAAAAGCATTTGGTTTATTTTTATATTTTTTCGTTGATATAATCTTTGTAATTAATTCATTTATCTTCATTAGTATCTATATTGCCCTTTATATAAGTTCAATCAATGAATAATCTATCGTTTTATTTTTGTTTAAAAATGGCAGTGATTTGGGCTGACTCCTGCGGGAAAAGCACTAGCCGAAAACTACAGGCTGAGGCCCACGGAAATCATGCACAAAAAGCTGCCCATAAAATCGTAAATTTTTTCAACGCTATGACTAGAAACACTCTTTTGAGTGCTTCCAGTTTTTTTATTTAGTAATATTCATATTTTTTGATTAGCACATACTAAAAAGCGGGTATATAAAAAGAAAACGCATAACCCATTGCGTTACACATCATCAAGCATTATTTATTTGAATTACTTGTTTATTAACTTTAAAATTATATAGCTAGAAAATATGATTAAATTTCATTTATTTCACAATTATCGTTTTACCCATATCATACATGGGTAAAACTTAATGTCGGATTTACAATATTAAGGAGTGTTATTTATGAATCAGCTCAAAGAGTGTAATTATATTAATCCTTCGAAAGTTTCACTTGATTGGGAATGTTTTGTCGTCAGTAAGACTGATATGGAATTAGATGGATTACCTAAAGAGCTTATTAATTCATGGATGGCTCAAAGTATACTTGAACCATTCTCTATTAGAAATAATGAAATTAATTTTAAAACGAAAGATATTAAAGATGCTTTAAACAAACAAAACTGGTATTACGAAACATAGATTACTAAATATATTAAGCTATGCTTATATTATTAAGATATAAACTCAGCGCCCGTTTAGCAGAAGCTAACATTTCATGATCTATATAATTACTATAAAAATACGAGTTTAATTCATTATAGCTAGTTGCATCTTTAGGGAAATTATTATCCCTTTTAATTTTGTGAGCGAGTTGTCCAAGAGGTGTATCGTCTTCTATAAAACTAATTACAAAATCATAAAATGTCATAAGCATTACCTCGATTTTATATATTTTTAAATCGTTACTTGATTTACCATATCGTACTTTTGTCTAATCATATCAAATATAAGTTATTTGTCTACCACGATTCTTTTTATTATTTAAAAAATTAAAAAGAATTGTTGTTATGGCTATATTTAATTCGGAAATGTAAACTTTATAAAGTTTTTTTAATTTAAAGTAAACATTATAAACTGCCTGCAAAATTGCGTGTTTTGCAGGCAGTTTTTTTTACTTAAAAAAATAAATTATTACTTTTTATGATATGACGAGAATTAGAGTTAACACCCTTTTACAGTCATTATACTCATATATTTTGAACTAAAAAATGGCTGTTAGATTTCCGTAGAATTCTAACAGCCATTTAATAAGTCTAGGATTGCTAGCCTAGACTTATTTATATTCATAATACTTATACTAATACATTACCGTTCTGATCAGCTGGTTTCAATAATGTAAGGATAGCACCAATAATCGCTAATATTTGAGGAATACCTGTCCAACAAAATACTAGGTATAAAATCCCTACGCCCGTTTTCCTAGCGTAGAATTTATGAATACCAAAGCTACCTAGAAACACTGCTAATACAATGTAAATCACTTTATTTACTTCATTCATAGCCAAATCTCCTCGCTTATTTAATTTACTTTCATTATACATCAAACTACTTAATTAATTAAATAATATTAATTATCGCTATATAATAGTTCAAAATACGACCTCTCAATTGTCAAAATTTCACTATATTCATTTGGCATTATTTCATTACTTAACTCTATTAATTCAGTCAAAATATAATCCATCAATTTAGCATTTATTTTATGGTCGTCAAAATGGACTTTCACTTGCTCAATCAATGTATTTTCTTCCATAAGTAATAATGCACGTCCATATGCTTTATCAACTTTTCCCCTTTGAAACGTCGGTGTTAAATAATCAATAACGTCATCCATATTGTCAAATTCATCAAAGGCTACTTTTATATGCGAACTAAGTTTACTCGCTATTTCTTTGATACGTTCATCTTCTTGTTTGTTATCAGGCATGAGCTTATTTCGTATATAGTCTTTTTGTTTTATAATTTTTTCTTCAGTTTTATCATATTGTTGTTTATTATCAGAGTAATCCTTGGACTTTAAACTATTAACTGCTTCTTTCGTTTCTTCTAAGTTCACATTCATATTTTCCAATATATAACCACCCCTTCCAGAAAATCGTTATTTAAATTGTATAGTATTATCTTTCCTAATTTGAGCTTTTGAAACTTTTAATTAATCAAACGTTGTTCATCCATTTAATTGTGACTCAATATATTTTACATAAATATTTACACTATTGCTGTTAAGTATTTAGTGATAAACTGATAATGTTATAATAAAAATTATATTTACTACATTTAAAATTACAAAAAGCAATAATATTATATCTTAAATCATTGCAATTCAACTTTTATATTAAAGGAGGTCTAGTGCTTTGAGTCTACATTTCATGATTATATTCTGGTTATCATTAGTTTTTCTAGTATGTGGTATCGTGTTACTTATCACTTACAAAAACAAAAAATCTCAGCAAGCTAAAGAATCATTACTTGGAGCAACATTTATGTTAATTATTATAGGTGTCGCTGGTATTTTATGCTCAATTATATTCAGTTAATCAAATTAAGTCCTGATCACAACGAGAATAATCCCTTAAAGATTATTATATATCGTGACCAGGACTTTTTTAATTTCTCATAAAATTGTAAACCTAATTTACATGTACAATTACAAAACTAAATTTTCGATATAAATCTGGTGTAATCGTAATTAATCAGTAAGAAAATGATAAATTGTTAACATAGCAATTCCTAAAATAAAAAAGTATATAAAGCGCTTATACGCTCTCCTTTTCTCATGACGAACCTCTTCACTTGAATGGTTAACATTTTCGTACAACCTCGTATTTACAAATAAAAATGGCATTGTTCCTAAAAATGCGAATACAAGACTTAATATTATTGCTATCAGAATATTCATAACATCACCTCTATTAAACAATTTCTTCAATATTGTTATTCCCTGTAATTAACATTTTAACTAAATGAGTCGCATTTACTTTCAGTTGTGTTTAATACCATTTTCAGCAATATAGTTTATAATGAAAATTAAATAATAACTTTTGAAAAACAACAATTAGGAGGGTTAATTTTGAAGTTAACATACTTACCTCAATGGGAGATTATTAATCAGAGTCAGAAACAATTTGTAATACAGGAAGATGCCAATTCTATTTCATTGGTCAGTCCAATTAATGACTATGCAATGGGTATCTTAAGCCAAGTTCATTTTTCTATACAAAATGGTGAAGTAATTAGTACTACTGTAGAAAATAATAGTAAAAATCTAAAAATAGAAATTAATGAAGCACAATCACAACTTAAAATCATCGACGTTTAATTTTTTTAGACTTAGCCCTTTCTACAATTTGTGTAAAATACCAATTACAATATTATAGAAAGGGTATTATATCAATAAGGCAATTATGTATTAGGAATGTGTTGCTATATTTAAGTCGTTTTAATAAAGACGGGTGAGTGATAATTATGAAATTATTCAAAAATTTACTTTTACTATTAACTGGTGCACTTATAGTACGAGCATTATTATTAAGTGTAGACAACTCAACTGACGAAAAAGTCGAAAATAAAGTTAGCATACAAGATAAACAAAAATCTTAATATGGAAATTAACTGTACTCATAATCGCTATTAATATAGCTTAGCGATTATGAGTTTTTGTGTTAAAACTTAAACTTTTTACTTTAAAATCATAATAGTATTTTAGAGTGGGACAGAAATCTAATTTTTTAACAAGATTTCGTCGTATGAACCTAGCCTGGCTAAGCTGACTGTAAAATGGAATGCAAGAGCTACTTGTCTTCATAATTGAAGTAGTAGTTCTTTAAAGGTTTGCTATAAGCCCATTTTTCAATTCAATCAGCCACTGCGAATTTATAAATTGAGGATTAAAAATTAAAAAACAACAAAACCCACAAGGCTTTGCTGACCATTAAAAAAACCCCTAATTAAAGGGGCTTTTGACTATAACGGGAGTTATGAATCTTCACATGTCAAAGGACACGTAGAAAACCCATCTCCGTTAAATTCTATCATGCCCTAAGACATGCCTTGGTTATTATATCAAAATAAAAGTTGCCTATACAATCAAAAACTTATTATATCGTCAAATGCGTATATTAAATTTCATAGAGTATCACATTAAGTTATAATTAATTTTTATACATCATCTAAAAGCGAGGTCATTATGCAACACTTTAAAAGTAAAATTGAACACTATCAAATTTATATATATTTTGTAGCACTTGTGCTGGGTATATTAGCTGGTTTATCCTCACAAATATTTTCTATTTTTCTAGAGTCTGTGGTTTCAATTTTTATTGGCATTTTAATGTTTAGCATGTTTTCACAAATTCCTTTTTTCAATATTCGCCAAAATCTTTTTACCACGAAATATATAATTGCATTAATTTTATCTAACTTTATAATCATACCTATCTTTGTTTTTGCTTTAATACAATTATTTGAAGTTAGTTCTGCTCCAATATTAATTGGGCTATATCTCGTACTGTTAACACCGTGTATTGATTACGTTATCGTCTTCACCGCATTAGGAAAAGGAAATGCACAGCATATGCTTATTTCTACACCTATATTATTTGTATTACAAATTATTCTACTGCCCGTTTATTTTACTATTTTTTTAAATAATGAAATCTTATCAATCATTGAAGTAGCACCATTTATTAATGCTTTTTTCACATTCATCATTATTCCTTTGATGCTCGCATTATTATTACAACTGCTCAGTAAAAAATCTAACTCTATGAATCGTGTCTTAAATCTTACTGCATGGTTACCGGAACTCTTTATGTCACTCGTACTTTTTTCAGTCGTAGGTTCACAAATAAACAAGATTACGAATGATTTAAATATTGTATTAACTGTTGTGCCTATTTATATCTGTTTTATGATTATTGCACCTATAATAGGCTTATTTTGTGGAAAGTTATTCCGTTTAGATATTCTGAATTTAAGAACATTAGCTTTCAGTACTAGTACGAGAAACGCATTGGTTGTGTTACCTCTTGCCCTTTCCTTACCAAATCATTGGGTAACCATCACTACAACAGTCATTATTACTCAAACATTAACCGAACTCATTGGTGAGCTTGTTTACATTAAAGTTATTCCTAAGCTTATAAAATAAACAATTAAAATTGAATATTGGTGTCGCTAATCCTATATTTAAATATTTAACAACTCATTTTTTAGTATAATTAATAAAAATGCTAACAAACTCATCATATATATATTCGTTTGTTAGTATTGCTGTATGGTAAACTATCTAACAAAGAGGAGCTTGATGTTATGAAAAAAATTGCATTAGTCTTATTAGGTATTGTTTCATTTGCGCTATTAGTAAAATCTATATTAAGTACATCATCTACTGATTACAGCACAGATGAATATATTGTTGAAGAAGATAGAACAAACGATCAATTTTAATCATTTTTAACATTGCAATTCTATCAAATCATTTTAGAAATAGATAAACCGAGGCTGAGTTCATATATACATTTCTCAGTCTTTTTTATATCGTTTAATCAGCATTTTTAAAATCCAATTATTTCCTATTTGATCAAAAATGCTTTAATATAATCACTAGGTAACATTTTACACTCAAAAGTTTTTGATTTCCTCTTTCTTGCACTTTCGTATTTCTATTTGATGAGGTGATAAAGATGCAAATTCTAAGAAAAGTATATGAAAACAAGGCACCTATTTATCATATAAAGACAAACTTAGGTCTATTAATTAAAGTCAAAACTGATGACAAATCGAATAAAACTGAAATAACTCACTTATTAACTGCCGTTGCTAAAGACATGGACGAAAAATTAAAAAATAATATTGAATAACGGAAAAGCTATACACCACTCGTGTTTATTCAAATAAAATACAGTCCAATAAATTGAATTAAATTCAACTTATTGGACTGTATCTTTATATTCATTAATTCATAACAACTATAATAAAACCTACAAATAATATAAGCATAGATAATCTAGGTTTTTGCTTTCCGACTAATCCACTAAGTAAGACTAATGATAGCCCTACAATGAGTAATTGACCATTAAAAGTTGTAATACCCATGGCATCACCAACCATCATAATCACACCATAAACAATGATCAATGCTATAAATATGCTACAAACCAATGATAGTATATTGAGTAATTTCATCTTTTACATCCTTTTAATTTAAATGATACTATTAATATAACTTATCGCTATTATAAAAGAAATACGCCACTTCGAAAAGTGGCGTGAAATCTCGAATCGAAAATATATTCCACACTAAAGTTTGGAGGACTTCTTGTGCTTAGTTATATTTACCCGTTTTTATATAATAAAAACCTAAATAACTAAATTGTGTAAATCGTTCTCAAATTATTTATTTGAACTTATAATTGATTTATCAATGAAGAATATAGCAATATATGTAAATATTAATAAATTTAAATAAAATTAATCATACTGTTGGAAATGAATCCAACAAAAAGTTATCCTATAGTTAAAGTATTAATAAATAGCAATTTATTTTATAAAAATGATTGCTAGTTACGATAACAACTCAATTCTTTATTTTTAACCATTATGTGTTACTAATTATATTGAATTGTTTCAGATAAAAAAGGGTGATGAAATGGAAGTACTACGCAAAGTTTATAAAGATGACGAGCCTATCTATCATGTTAAAACAGATAAAGGTTCTGTTATAAGAATTAAAGGTTCTGATGATTTAACGGACTCTGAAACTGAAGAATTATTAATGTTAGTTTCTCAAGATATTGATAAAATGAAAAAACAATAAATCAGAAGCTAAAGGATATGCATTTAAGTTGGTGTATCAACCGGAGATATTCAAACAAACATTAAGGGGCTATCACATTTGTTTAAAAAAAGTCTTTCTAAATGATTTTTCTAAAGACGATGAGTTCAAAAAGACCGAAATTACATCTAGGTAAACCCTAGTTAAATTTAAAAGAGTAGTTTCCATTTCGGAAGCTACTTTTTTTAAATCTATCTAATCCGTTTTGTATTAAATTTAAACAGTTCCAACACATTTCGTTTATTAAACTTTCTTATTATCTTGCCATCATTTCAAATTTAATATGTGGAATATCGTCTTCTAAATAAATATCAGAAACACCTTTAAAACCAAATGATTCATAAAATGATTTTAAATAGGCTTGCCCCGAAATACTGATGAGTGATCCACTATATTTTTCATTAATAATATCTATTGTTTTCTGCACAATGTTACGCCCAAAGCCTCGCATTCTATAGTTTTGTGCCACTAGCACCCTTCCGAAGCTGATATGCGACTGGCGATCAACAATACGCGTGTATGCAGCAATGTGGTTTTCATCCTTCAATATAATATGCAAAGCTTCCTCGTCGTCTTTATCTATTTCTTGGTATGCACATTTTTGCTCTACTACGAATACTTTTATCCTTTCTTCTAAAATGTGTAATAGTTCAATATTTGATAAATCTTTTGTCCGTTTAACTACTAATTCCATAAAACACCTCCTATAATTCTTAGAAAATAAACTAAATTAATATTAATGGTAATAGTTCAGTAGTCGGTTACAGTGTCTTTCATCATATATTATTATTCTATAAGCTGAATTAAATTGCCACAAGTATCATTTATAACCGCAAGTTTGGTGCCATCAACTACCTTAGGTTCAGTATGAAACTCGACACCTAAATTAACTAAACGCTCATGTGATGCTTCCATATTTTCAACACCAAACATAGTTACGGGTATACCAGCACTATATAAACCTTCTTGATAATTTTTGGCAATCTCACTCACATTAGGTTCTAACACTATTTCAACTGGATTATTAGAATTATTTTCTTTTACGGTCAACCATTTAAATTCCCCGCCCATTTCAATATCATGTTTCAGTTCGAATCCTAATTTTTCAGTATAGAATTGTTTCGCTTTATCTTGATTATCAACAAAAATACTCATAGCAATAATTTTCATATGAATCCACCTTATCTCTCTTTTTCGAATTTTTTATTATTAATACATTCTAATCCTTCTCTTATTTAACAAGCTAAATTGCATAATACCAGTATATGATAACGCCTTTATAAGTTCACTGATTTGAAAATAAATAGTGTGTATACTACAATTAAATACGGATTTTATTACAACTCGTTTGGGAGTGATTAATTGTGAAAGTACTAAATGATTTACGTGAAAAATATAATTTAAGTATCTCTAGATTAGTTGTTAATTTAAATAATAACTATGGCAAAGATTTTAGAATTTGTCAGGTTTGGGATTGGGAAAATGGATACCGTAGTGTTTCAGAAAATGATATTGCCATTCTCGCAGATTATTTTAATGTTTCTAAGCAGACATTTAATGCATAATGATATTGTTATATTAAGCTAAGTACGCATTAAGGGACAGAAATTCGAATAACGTTCTTAGTTATAATAAAAGTGGAAAACAACAATCGTTTTCCACTTTTATTTTTTAAATACGACGGTAATAAAATAATCTACACCTTCCAAACTATTTGTAACAGATGGTGTAACGCTCACAAGATCCCAATGTTGCTTTTCACTAACTTCTTGTAGGAATTCGTTCACTCGTTCATCGAAAGCTTCAAAACCCTCTTCATATTGCATATGCAATGTTTTTATCATCATAAATAATTTCTCTCCTTAAACATGACTTCTACACTTATTGTAAAATGTTCAATAGTTCAAAACAAACATTTCCTGATAGTTAATAAAGTATTGAGCAATAATAATGATGTATACTTTAAAATTCCAAAGCTATTTTAATTCATAATTTAGCCAATCTACAATTTCATTAAATATACTTTTGTTATAAGAAGATTCGTTAAATATTTCGTGTTGCAACCTGTCATAAATATGAATAGATTTATGCTCTGAGCCTATTTCATTATATAATTGAATTGAGTCCTTATAGCTAACTAAACCGTCTTCTTTACCATGTAACATTAATATATTATCCTTGAACTGCTTTGCATTATTTTTTAAATACTCAACACCATCAAGTAATGTATAAATGAGCCCCATGGATATTTGTTTCGCATTTAAATCATCTAATTTATACTTTTCAACAACTGTTTGGTCAGAACATAATCCATCACTTAATTCATTTTCTACATATTCATATGAAGACATACTTCTATCTAGCTCACCAAATAATTTAATATTATAACGTGTTAATCCCCCCGAAGTGATTATGCCATCTACTGCATTGGGATATTGCGTACCAAATAATGTCACTGTATAGCCTCCCATACTATGGCCAATCAAGTATACTTCACCCTCAAAATTCGATTCCACATAATTAATTACTGCTGATAAATCTTCCACTATTTCATTCATATTACTGTAATACGTTTGACGTCCTTCCGAGCGTCCATGTCCTCGTTGATCATATCGAATGACGTTGAATTTATTTAAATTTAAATGCCTTGTTAATTCATCATAGCGATCTAAATGTTCTCCTAATCCATGCACTACGATGATATTTGCTTGTGCTTCTTCAACATCATTAATCTTCGTATAAATTCGGGTACTATCTTGAGAATTTAAATATTTTATATAATTCATAAAATCCACCCTTTCATTTAAATTATTGCACCTCAACAATTTTATTTTAACGACTCTTTAAAACAACATGACTGTATGATTATTCATGCACGTATGAGTATTAACATATTATATCTATACCCCTAAATTTCTAATATATTTTATTTTCCATAGTATATAGAAATGGTTTAATTAAAAAATGTCAACAAAGTCAGAAACTTTGTTGACACTCTAAATTAAAATCTTATTTACAGAGACCATTTGAATACTCTGGGTTATCTTTATTTAGCAACCAATTGCCAGTATTTAAATAGCTAGCATAACTAGACCAAAGAACATAAGGGAAAAGCAAGATACCTGAAATAGTCTTGTTTTTAAAAAATACAACAACGTTAGTCGTTACTGCTATTAATAAAATAAAGCTCTCAATCAATGCGATGCCCCTTACTTTCTTTTTAAAATACAATAATGACCATAGAAAATTCAAACTAAGCTGAGTATAATGCGTAACAGTTGCTGCTTTGGTATTTGTTCCATTGCCTTTAACCAAATTATAAGCTACACCCATGCATAAATATAATATTGGCCAAACAATAGGAAACGCATATCGTGGTGGAGAATACGGTGGTTTTTCAAATTTGCCATAATCTTTTGGTGCTTCTTTTGCAGTTATTTTGCCTATAATATTTCCACCCACAAAAGGTAATAATGTTCTCGTTAACATTTTTATCATTCCCATTATAATTCCTCCTATTTCAAATTTTTTATAATTGAAGATTGTTTTATATAATCAACGTTGTAAAAACAAGCCATACTTTTGAGAAATTCTAAAAGATAAGTTTCATCTATTTTATGTTGTTGAAATTGATATTTTAAACTTTTCTGGAATTCATTTTCTGATGAACTACGTATTTTTTTAAAATACCCCCACATATGATCATAAGCATTGATAATAGAACCTTCAGTTGGCTTTAATGTTAACGCATATGAAATCAAAGATACTATATCTCCATATGTCGGATTTTGTTTCATTGTTTCTCTAATTTTATTGTAACTATTTTGGTCGTGCCACAACACTTCATATTTATATTGACGCCATAACTGTTCAATTTGATAACGTTGTGTCATATTTATCCGTACCTTTTTTAATACCACATCGTGGCGGTATTTTATCTTTTTTCCATTTATTGAATAATAATGTTTGATATAACTCAAATGCATCTTCACCGTGTACTTTATAATCACCAAAAACATAAAATGGAGGTAGTTTTTCATGTGAAAAATATTTTTGATATTCTTTTTTATAAACAATTTCTCTCAAACGTGCTATATCATTTTTAAAACCTACAGACCGTTTTCCTCCTCGTCGAATATGCTCTTCGTTCATACATTCTAAAATTTTGAAAGTATCTATAATATATGGTTCGCCATTGTTATAAACATGAGCAACAATTGGATGTTTAATATAATTACTGTTTACATCAACAAGGTTTAACTTTGCTAAACATACTCTAATAATTTGATATAATTCTAATACTTGCTTCGATAGCCTTCTATTATCTAAAAAACGTGCACTTTTCTTATGGTCTGAGCTTATTCTGAAAATTTGCATATGCATCTTCCCTTACTTATATAGATTATGAATTCTCTAACAAAGTCATTTTTAAATCCCTACATACAGTATTCACTTTTAAATATTTATATGCAAATGAGAGCTATTTCTTTCAATTTAAATTACCTCTAAAATGAATTAAGCTTCAGTAAATAGAACACTAAATTAAATACTTTTTATAATTCTTGTAAAAGCTTACTCTAAATTCGCTTAATATCAACCTTTGTCCAACTTTTATTTTACAGTTAATGATATGCTTATATAGGAGGCTGATATTAATGTCAAAATACATATTGTCGTATAATTTGAATTCTATTTCATATGGTTATGAAAAATTGCCTGCTAAATTAAATGCCTTGGGTAATGCTTTGTATATTTATAGAGGGTTATGGCTTTTAAAAAGTGATTTAGAAAGAAATGAAATATACGAAAGTATTAAAAATTCTTTTAATTCAAACGATGATTTTTTAATATTTAAATTTGAAGAAAGTCCATTAGGTATGTTGAGCGAACAAAAATACGATGAAATCTTGCAAATACTTAATGATTAAACACATCCAAAATTACTGATGTGTTTTTTATTTATATAAATTTCATGGAATAATTCTTGCTAGTAAATCATATTAATACGATTTTAAAGTGCCTGCTTGCCTGGGATATGGCTCGAGCCTGTAGTCTCTCGCTCATATTATTCCCCTAGGCGTCAGCACTTTATAAAATCGTTACTATCTCAGTTATATACACAAAATAAGTAAATCCTATAAATATTAATTTATAGGATTTACTTATTATTATTCATTAGTTATAAAATATCTTCACTAAATATATATTAACATCACTTATTTAATCGTATTTCCACCATCTAATACAATGGTTTCTCCGGTCATAAAATTGGTCGCGTCACTTGCTAAAAATAAAGCGATTGCTGCTACTTCTTCAGGTTCACCAAATCTTCCTAAAGGGATACCAGCTAAAGCGTCTTCTCTTGCCTTACCCACCCATGCTTTATCAGACAATTCTGTTGCAACAATTGTTGGCGCAATAGCGTTAACATTAATATTAAATTTTGCCCACTCAAATGCCAAGCTCTTAGTTAAATTAACAATTCCAGCTTTTGTTACTCCATAAGCAGTATGTTTATCTAATGCTATTAAAGCATTTTGGCTTGCCATATTAATAATTTTTCCACCTTCACCTTGTTCAATAAATTCATTACCAACTTTTTGAGCCATTTTAAACGAGGCAGTTAAATTTAAATCAATTTGTTTTTGCCAAATCTCGCTAGACATTGTTTCCGCTTTATCTAAAAGCGCAACACCTGCAGAATTCACCAATATATCAATACGGTCAAAAGTCCGCTTTGTTAACTCAATCGCATTATCTATATCTTGTTCATTTGTTATATCACATTGAATACCTAGAATGTGATCACCTTTCAATTCTTTTACACTATCTTTTATATCTAATACTGCAACTTTAGCCCCTTTTTCTATGTAAAAATCGGAAATTGCTTTACCTATACCACTGTTCCCCCCAGTAATAATAGCTACTTTATCTGTAATATTAAAATCTTTATCAAATCCTTTATAATTTTGCATAATATCCGCTCCTTTAACTATATATTAAGTATACTAGTTAAATTAAACGCTTACAAAATAATCCTCTTATACTTTTCTAAATATTCATTATAATTTATTGCTATTAATTCTTTTAATTTTTAACAAAAAAAAAACACCCACCCCGTAGGGTGAGTGTTAAAGATAATTTATTATTTTAAATTATGCTTTGTTAACGTTAGCAGCTTGTTTACCACGGTCGCCATCAACGATGTCGAATTCAACTGTTTCGCCTTCTTCTAATGATTTGTAACCTTCAGAATTGATAGCTGAGAAATGTACGAATACGTCGTCGTTATTTTCTACTTCGATGAAACCGAAACCTTTATCTGCATTGAACCATTTTACTGTACCTTTATTCATATGAAAACCTCCGTGTGCTTTAGCACATATATTTGTAACTTGTTATTAAAAAATCCAAAGGAGTAAAATTCAATGAATAAGACTACTTTTAAAATTTCCGAATGAAAAATTACTTGAATACAAATATACTATGGTTATAACGCTTTGTCAACATCTTCTATAAAAGTTTGTGTTTCTACAGTTTAATTAAACTATCAGATTTTAGTAAATATAAAATTAAATTAGCTTTTATTACCTTTTTTACAACAAATTAACTTTATATGTAGTACAATTAGATATAATTAGTTATACATCGTTCAAAACAATTAAAAAGTCACGAAAAATTACGAACGCATTCATTGTATAATAAATTCAATTTCCGAGGAGAAATTTATGCAAATCATTAATTATAATATCAATCTTGACCACGTCACTTATACTGTTGAAACTAAAAACGGACATGTATTTACTCACAGTTTACCGAAAGATACCACTTCAAATAATATATATCGCTACTTAGAAATTTTATCAAATAATGTAGATGGAGCTAACTCATAAATGGGCATATTAATCATTATTACTTTCATAATTAGTTTGATTCTATTGATTATTAGTTTGTTTTCATTTTATGAATTTAATAATGAGCGCAAAATCATCAACGAAAAAAACTTAGACAATAACCATGAGCTAGGTATTCAAAAACAATCTAGAAAACTCTTATTTTTTGGTGCTATCTTATTTATTTTATCAGCCGTATTTTTTGCAATTTCTATAATTTTATTATAAAATATAAAAGATAATAAACACTCCAGGTTTTTATTTTAGAACCTAAACAAACCATTTGTTATAAAAGCATTTGGTTCTTTTTTATGAGCAATTTCTTCATAATGCGACGTTAGTCGTGAATCATCCAATTTTGAAAGGACATATCATGATCAACAAAACCTTGAATTTCACTGGTTTAATTTTTATTATTTTACTTTTTTTATATACTTCTATTAATTACAATAGTTTGCCAGAGAAAGTACCTGTGCACTTTGATTTATATAGTAACCCAGATGCGTGGGGATACAAAAAAGAAATATTCATTCTTCCAATAATAATTTTAGCTTTATGGATTTTCATGTATCTTTTATTTAAGTATTACGTAAAATTCGAAAATTTTAAATCCACTTTTGAGAATAAAACAATATCCAAAGACGCTATAAATTTCAATAGAAGATTCATTACTATATTAAATTTCGAGTTATCCACGCTTCTATCTTTCATGGGTATTAAAGACGTATATAACGCTACTGGCGGAAATATTGATATAGGTATATTTCAATTTGTCATCATTTTAGTAGTTATTTTTTCTACAATTATTTTGCACCTCTACAAGTGCTATAAACACAAATATTTCTAAAGTTTACTACTTATAGTAAAACACCACTTAAAAAAGTTATTCCTCGTCTTTTAAGTGGTGTTTATATTATTATATAAACTCTTTCTGAAATGCTATGAGGCATTGTTTTACAAAAATACAGTCTTTATCTTTAAAATAGATGGCTGCTTCATATTGGATAGGCAAATTATTTTTTAATGTTTTAACATTTTCTTTCATTAAATTTGTCTTGCCTCCATTAATCCTGATATCATCGTTCAAACAGTCTGGCGCTGTGAGGACACTTCGACCTATATCCCAAGCACTAAGTAAATTATAGAATGTTTCTGTATCTAAACTTTCCAGAAAATTTAACCCTTCACTTTTCGTTTCAGGGTTTTTAATAAACAGTCCAATTATTTTATCTACACCGTTTCTTCGTTTATCATTTTTACTTGTTGTAGAAGCATTCGAGAGTATTACTTTGTAGGTATTTATGACATTATTTAAATCCATAGTTATCCAACCTCTCTAAATATCTCATTTGGACTAACTTTACTATACCCATATAGCAAATACAAAAGTATCTGTTCACTATTGTTATAAAGCATAAAGTTCTGCGCATACTTTTTAAAAAACGCTTATTTCTAAAATGATATATCAATTTCTTCTACGTAAACAGCATTGCCAGTTATTTCGATTTCATTATTTTCTGCAACATTCACTATCACCTGGCCATCCTTATTGATTTCTTGTCCTTGTTCTACAATAAGATTGATAGGCATATTACACTCTTTTTTTATATACTTGGCAAAATATGCCCCCATTACACCTGAAGCAGTGCCAGTCACCGGATCTTCTATTGTTCCTGAAAAAGTTGAAGAAAAATGACGACCATGCATATCCACTTCTTCATAATAACTTTCAAGGCAAAATGGATGTACCGACGCGTTTGGTATTTCATTTAAAATTGAAGAAAATACCTTATTATTTGGTTCCATTTTATTAAGAATATCAAGTGACTTTATAGGTATTAAAAGTGTCCATGTCCCAGTGCTTCCGTACATTATGGGTAACTCATCGACAAAATCCGCTTCTTCAATGCCAATTGCTTTTGCTAAATCATATCTGGATCCTTCAAATTTTTTAAATTGTGGTAATGCTTGTTTCATTGTTATATGTATTTCATTTTGCTCATTCATTGTAATACGTATCGGTAAGACCCCTACATTGGTTTCAATAGTTAGCTCTGTTTTATTTTCTAACCATCCGTTTGTCTTTAACGCATAAATGGTTGCCATTGTTGCGTGGCCACAAAGTTCCATCTCTTGTTTTGGTGAAAAATAGCGTATTCTAAGGTCTGCTCTATCAGATGCTATTGGAAAAGCTGTTTCATTAAACCCTACTTTAAAAGCAACGTCTTGCATCTCCGTTTCTGTTAGGTCATCTCCATTTAAAACAACTCCAGCAGGATTACCTTTATTTGGCTTTTTACTAAAAGCATCATAATGATACACTTTTATCGATTTCATCTATATTCCCCCATTTTTCTATAACTTAATAGTTTTTATAAGCGTATCATGCATCCAAAAAACTGGAAATCAGAAAATGAAAAAAACACTAGGTATCTATGGCTACCTAGCGTTTAACTTTATATCTATATTAATATTACTTAAAGCAATATATTTTTAATTATTTTTAGATATTAATAGCATTAACCACATTAAAAGAATGGAATTGTTTTACTCGCTTTCATAATATCTTTTGTAAAAAAGAATTGTCTGCCTTCTCCAGTATATGCAGGGTTCAATATCATATTCGCTTTAGCACTATATAACCATTCAGGATTAATGTCAGAATTTAGTATTTCTTGGAATTCTTGAAAATCTTTTTTCCAATTTAAATTTGGCTCCATATTTATCACCTCAAAGATATAATAGAACACTTGTTCTTGTTTGTAAACAAAAAAAGAAGTAACTGTTAAAACAGTTTACTTCTCAAATATCACATTTAGATTAGAAGAAAATGAATAGAGTATCAATTTCAAGCGTGGATACGTGAAGTCGAGCCAAACTTGTTTAAACAACTGGATTACCTTCTATTTATTTTTTTATTAATCTATTTAGCCTCCCTATTATGCTTTTTTTCATACAAGAAAGAAATAAAACTTCCAAAAAAGCCTAATAGTGCCATAATCACACTACCAAGCAGTTGATCTTTTCCTGTGCCTATAAACATTAATAAGAAGATTAAAATCCCAATTAAGATGCTCATCCCAAGAGCCTTAACGTATAATAACATTTATACTCCCTCACTAAATCCCAAAAATACCACACTAGACCATTCTATTATTTATATTTAGTATCGTAAACCGCCTTTTTACACTTTTCAGATATAAAAATAAGGCTAACGCAACGTTGCGCTCGCCTTAAATTATAATCTGTTAACTTTTTATTAATTAAATAAGAATGAGTAATTGATCAAGTGTTGTGTGCATCATCAATCTTTATAGAAGTAATCTTCGCTACATTTACATAGCTATCACAATCTTTTAGATAAAAGTAATTATATCTATGAATACCTTTTTCAAATCTTTTAAGTGCTAATGCCTTATCAATTTTCCATATATTCTCCACATACTCACGATAAACATTACCATCGCTACATTCTATTATGAATACATATACATCACTCATGTGTTGTCACCCTAATTAATATTTTATGGTTCTCATACGTTAACTCTATTATCCACCTAATGAGTTAGGGTTGCAACACAATGTGAAGTTATTTATATCAAGACACTCTTTTGCAAAATTCTGATCAACCGTTCCAATGATAAACAAATGTATTAATCATGAAGTAATTTATTGAGCATAATGAGGACGTATAAACCACATTTCAGTTTCATAATCATGTACTACTCTGTGAGCTACTTCTGTTTTTTCAGCGCCACCGCCGTCCCAATTTTGATCTAATGATTCAAATTTATCACTAGCGCCATTATAATTACCTTCCGTAACGATTGCTGTGTGACCTGCACCACTGCCAAATTCATCATTGAATACAACGATATCTCCAGCTTGTGCTTGGAATCCCTCATGATTTTTATATACCGTGGCTTCACCCTCAAAGTTATTTTTAGTTGGAATTTCTTTTGCATAGTCACCTTCTAATCCGTGACCATACAAATAATCCCATTGCTCATTCACTAAATCAAAACATTGCCAGCCATATTCATCATCATAATCCCATCCCTTACCTTCTAACGTGTTCATATGACTTATGGATTCCTCTTGAGTTGCAGCCGTCACAGCAGATGCAGTGTTTAAATGTGTAAATCCTAATATGCTTAAAACCCCTATAATAAAAAATGTAAAAATATATATGTATCGTTTAATTATAAATCTTCCCTTCTAAGTGTTATTTTACTGAATAAACTATACAAGCAATATTGTCATTGACTTGTAAGCTAAAGTGTAAAATAATTCAATCTTAGAATAATATATCATGTGGTTTTTAATTGTCGATTACACTAATATTAATTCCATTTTAATTTTTTTGGTTAATCTGTAATATTCAAATTAATTTCATTATAAAGTTATCTCAATAACCAAAAAAAGACACCTTAATTAAGGCGTCTCAAAGAATCCAAATTTGTCAGCGCTTTTTGTGCATGCTTTGAACAATCACAGAAACTGCCTGTAGTCTTCGGCTAATATTTCATCAACTAGGAAGGCGTCAGACCAAACCTCTACGATTTCTGTAACAGTTTAAAAACAATCCATAGTAATTTTTAGATTTAAATGTCGTTCTTTTCCACATTCATTCTAAATTGTTCAATTTCTTTAATATTGGTTAAAACAAATACTTTTTTATCGTTTTTATTTGCCTTAATTTTTTGTAATAAATATGGTTTTCTGTGCTTAGGAAAATTCCAAATATATTTTAAAAATGTGAGATTGATCCTTTCTTTGCAATCTTCGCCCATATCAATTCTAGTCTTACCAATATTTTTAAACAATCTCTTAAAAACTCTATAAAAACAAATTTTTCTTGGCAAATCTAAAAGTATCACACTATCTGCAGCATTTAATCTTTCATCTAAGATACCAGTATAACTTCCATCAATAATCCATTTCTTTTTTTGCAATAATGTTTTTTGAATTTCTTTTTGTTCATCAGAACTTGTCATAACCCAATTAGGTTTCCAAAATAATACGTCTAAATGAAAAACAGGTATATCTAAAGCATGACCTAGTTGTCTTGATAACGTTGATTTTCCAGAACCCGAAGACCCGATAACCATTATTTTCTCCATATATTTACCACCAATCTATTTAAATGAGTTTCATTCACTATACAATAATTTGATTACTTTCATTCTTAGCAGTTACTTATATTCATTACAGTATAATTCATGTAGTTTATTAATTAAATCATATGTAAAACGCTCAACTCTTTATATTTAACATTACCACTGATACTTAAGAAAATAATATTACAATAGATTCATTTAATAAACATGCTACATGTTCAGTAGGAATAACGAATATCAATGTTTAGATTCATATATTTAAAAATGAACCTATTGACCAAGAAAAAAATAGAAACTTATAGAAAAGTAACTAAATAGCATGAATAGACTGGTATACTTAATAGTGATAGCACTATCAACTGACAAATATTATTCTAATAATCAATTAGTCCAAATACTGAGTTATTCAATAACAATTCAGTCCATTATAAAATAAATGAATTATTCATCAGGTATTTAATTTACCCTATTATTGTTAGAATTATGTAGAACGTTGTTTTTTAAAAGAGGAGAATATTTATGAATTTAAACGAATTTCAAGCACATATAGAAGATAAATTACCAGCGTTAGATAGCTTTTACGACAAAGCTATCAACTATCAACTAGAAAAGGATAAAAGACGTCCACCGAAAAAGCGCTGGTCAGAGGCAAAAATAGAAAGAGCAGCAAATGGGATGTATAAAGATTTGATGAAAGGTATATATGAAAAAATTAAATCTTTAGTTGAAGAAAGAGAAAAGAAACCGAATGATGTATGGATTGATTATTTAGAAAAATATGAGCTGTACGAACAAATAAACGAATCATTATACGAAATAGAGTTTGATTAAACAATCACAGGTTAACCTCGTAACCCCTGTATATTTCCATCTTTCACTAGTATAAATTAACATTATTCTATTTCTGTTTTTTAAATATCATAACAAGTAGTAGAGGCTGGGACATATCACATGTCTCAGCCTCTTTGCGCAATGTTCATTCCCTATTAACTTTATTTAAGCCCCTTTATTAAATTTAATGACTGTGTAAATAAATATTGGAATTAAAATAATAAATTCTAATGTTCCTATAATGAAAATGAACACTTCAATATTAGCACTAACTATTTCATTACTTAAGATTAGAAAATCCCATAAACAGTGATATATAATAAGTGGTATAAAGCTCTTTAAATTTATTGAGAGGCAAGCATACACTATTCCACCTAAAAATACCCCAATCATTTGGTTTATCACTTCACCTATTGATGATCCGCCAAAAATATTAACTGCGTGAAATAAGGAAAATAATATCGCACTAACTAAAATAGCTGTTACTATTCCGCCCTTTTGTAAAAATGTTTGCAACACTATACCTCTAAATACTACTTCTTCACTAACACCAACTAAAAGTGTTGTTACTAATATTAAAGAAATCATTGGTATTTTGCCGGTAAAATCTCCATTTATAAAAAATACAACCAATGTAATTATGATTAGAATAATAAGAGGTAAAAACCAAAAAGAAAGCCGTATGTTAAATAATTTTTGTGTTGAGAAAAGTTTTTTATACATAAATATGGAAAGTATACTCATAATAATTTCAAAGTAAATCAATACTTTAACCATTTCAGAATTCTCATAATTATAGTCAAAAATATAATGCATTGTTGACATAGCTAATGCCATAATTAACGTAATAATCAATACAAAAAGTAAAACTTTCTTTCTTTTATTTTTCATCTTATTCCACTCTCTCATTAGTGTAATTTTAAAAACTTAACCTATTTTTTTATCAAGCTAAACCATTTCCAATAAGTTCCCATTCTCCATATATATTCCAGTGGTCCATATTCAAAGTATTTCAGCCAAATACTTGTGAATAACAATTGTAAAATATAGATTGCAATACAAATCCATAAAGTATCCATATAATCTACTTGATCACTATCCACACATAATATAACCAGCCAAATTAATAAAGTTTGTCCTACATAATTTGTAAGCGCCATTCTTCCATATAATCGTAATGGGCTTAAGATTTTAGCAAAGCTTCGTACTTTTATAATTAATAATAATAGAGAGACATAAAATAACGCTATAAATGGACTAGTAACAACGATTAATTGATCATACAAATCTTTATTTTGAATATATTTATTAATCAATTCATTGTTCGAATTATCTTCTAAAAATTTATATGTAGGAAATACATATGACTTATTTAGCAAAATCCAACTTAATGCAGACATCACACCTGAAGCACCTACTATTACAATTAACACTTTAGTCTTAAGGTTCTCAAAAATATTAAATTGACCAGCTGCCAGTCCTAATATGAAATATGGTATCGGTAATATTGTTTTACTACCTATGTATAAACAAATAGCCAATAATATTAAGCCAATGACTAAATTGATAGATCTTTTAAAATAAAAACAAGGTAATAAGATCAAGCCAATGATTGAATACAATAGTAATGCTTCTCCTGGTTGAAGCATTTGATGCAATATACCGAAACACGCTAAGATTACTAACCTTCTTATAAACACGATATTACTATTTAATTGTTTTGCTTTAGCATTGCGAATAAATATATAAAACCCGACTCCAAATAAAAATGTAAATATTGTAAAAAATTTACTTTCAACAAAAAAATCAATGAACTTTAAATAACTAGCCTGATCGTAGTTACTTGGTGCTGGCAAGACAAATATTGAAATTATATTAGTTAGAATTATTCCTAGTAAGGCGAAACCTCTCATATAATCTAATTCTGAAATTCTATTGTATTTTACGCCCTCGTTCATATTATCCTCCTAAATTAAATATCTATTTTTTAAAGTTGACTTTCATTAAGCCAAAGATAATTTTAACAAAGGCGGGTATTAATACAACTTACATTATTGTCACACTTCACTTCATTAAATTTAAAAACATACCACTTCTTACAACAAAAAGATTATTTGTATAAGGCACCATATTTCAACAAGCTTATATTCGACAATACTAAATCAACACAAACTAAAAAGACTAAGCCACAATGGCTTAGCCTTATAATCTAACGTCTGCGGGAGTTAATTACATCATTTAATACCGCTATAGGTGTTACTAAATCAAGACTCACATTGCATTACGAGTTGAGTCTAAAATATAAAAATCACAAAAACAACATAAGTCGTTGCACTTTGTACATATTCATTTTTCATACTTGTGTTAGGTAATTATTAAAAAGTGACATTACCTTCAAATTTAAGTACAGTTTCTATTTTAACAACATGATTTAAGTTAATTACTTTATTTTTTGGTTTTGTCACAAATAATAAATTCTCGGATGATTTATCAACATCAATTTCTTTAGCACGTTCTAATTTACCAGTTACCAATAATAAATCTATACTTACAACGTTTTCTTCTTTCAATAAATCAGTTACTATATTTATATTCATTTTATAAATCTCCTTTTCTTCATTACCTTCATTATACATCAAAATGTAATTTTTTACTTGATAATCAAAATTTATTATTAATTATACAATTTAATTGTTATATAATCGTATAACAATTAATGGTTTTTATAGTAATTAAGGTCATCTAATTGCAACATAATTTAAAGCTATCCCTCTACATTTATAATGATACTTAACTTAATCTTAACAATTTAGTTTCACTATTCATTTTTAAGTATAGTACAGTTTATTCAACTTATACTTAATACTCACAAACAAAAAAGGCTTAGCCATTGTGACTAAGCCTTTTGATATGGAGATGCGGGAGTTCATTAAAGCATTTATGTATCAATTCATTAAAATTTATAATCGTATTTTCACTTTTCTTTATTGTTATTATTACATTTATTTATCGTGGTTTTTATTTTGCTTTTTACGGAAATAAAAATTTAAAAATATAAATATTAGCCCAATCATTATGAATATACTATGACTTATAATTTCCAATAAAATAAATCTATCTAAATCAAAAACACTAAATACAATTGGTTGTAAAATTACTATAACCAATAAATATATAACTACTTTATTAGAAGTGAGATACTTCGCAATAATAATGCACACCTTTCTATGTTATCCAATGTTATCCAATGTAATCCAGACATTCTCATAGAGTTATTATTTCTCTAAAACATCCTCATTTAAGATTAAAAATGCTATAACACCTATTGGTACACCTAATAATGGTGTTACAAATATACTTGCTATAATGATATAAAAAACTAGCATCCAAACATCATCAGATTCCCATTTTTTATTTAATAAATAATGCCACATTTCTTTTAAACTCATTAAAAAATCACCTCTATGTTCCAACCAATATATTTTTATTTAAAAATATATTATCACACTCACACTATAATACAAACCGCATATTTATATATGAGGTTTTAACTTAAAAGTATTACTTCAAATGTTAGTTTTAATAACTCAATAACTTTCCTTCTTTCATAAGAAATATCCCCTAATCATTTCCAGTTATAGTAGTATGGATTTATATAAATATTTTTCGGAGGTACGTTTATGAATATTGAACAGAAACTTTTTGAAGATGCTAAAACCTTGATAAAAGAAAGATATCCAAATGGATGGGGTGGTGCAGCTGCAATGTATTCAAAAAATGGAAACACTTATACATCTGTTGCGCCAGAGATTATAAATGCCTCTAGTGCTTTGTGTATTGAAACAGGGGCAATATTAGATGCACATAAATATCAAGACATTATTACTCATTCAATTTGCGTTGTAAGAGATGATGAATATAGTAATTTTAAAATACTTACACCTTGTGGTACATGTCAAGAAAGACTATTATATTGGGGAAATAAAATTAAAGTCGGTGTAACAACTGATAATAAGCAACCACAATACAAATTTTTAAATGATTTACAGCCTTACCATTGGACTAAAGCTTACGATGACATTGAATTCTCAGAATAAATTTAATAAACATTAAGTCAACTATTTTTAGTTGGTTTTATTTTATATTATCTATACTTTTCGAAAATCCAGATGATTTGTTCTCAAAACCATTATTTTTATAAAAACTATGAGCATTATCCCTTTCTTCTCTATTTCCACTATTTAAAGTGATTGTTTTGCAGCCTAATTGAGTTGCTAGCGTTTCTGACTCTTTTAATAAAAGTGTTCCATATCCTTCTTCTCTATAATTAGAATCAATTACGAATGCTAGTAAACGCATATATTCTCCATCTTTTTCATAAAAAAGCATTTTACACATACCACTCAAGCCGATTATTACATCATTCTTAATTAAAAGTAACAAATAATAATCTGTATGATTATATATCTTTTTCAAACGACTGATTAATGATTCTTTTGTTGTTGGATAGCCTAAATATTTATATAAACCTAGCAGTTCATCTATCCGATTAATGTCATTCTCTTCAAATAACCTTGTTTCTATTGTCATAATATAACCTATTTATATATAAAATTTCATATGTGGCTTTTCTTCTTTATAATATTCTAATCTATCTTGCAACGTACCTGTATGCAATTCTAACTTGTGGCCGTCTGGATCAGTGAAGTATATTGACTGTTTATCTTTTACGTCTCTATTACGTCCTTCTAATATATTAACATTGTTATCTTTTAACCATTGATACCAGTCGCCAAATTCACTTTCATCTATTGTAAATGCCATGTGTGTATATGAGTATTGAATTTCATTTCTAGGTATATTTTTTTCTTCATTTAACGCTAGCCACAGACCACCTAATGTGAAATACGCTGTTTTGCCACTCTCTACTAAAATTTTAGCTTTTAATATATCTTTATAGAAAGCAATAGATGTCTTAATATCCGATACTGAATAAGTCACGTGGTTTATAGATTGAATCATAAAAAAAATCCTTTCATATTATATAATCACTTCAATGTTTTCTCCATACGATAATTTGTAGTTTCGAAACCCATTTTATTATCTAAAGATACAGCTCGCTTATTGTGTCCGAATACATGCAAACCAATACTTTCTACTTCTTTATTTTTGCAGTATTCTTCTATACATTCCATCGTTTTTGTACCTAAACCTTGCCCTGTATATGTATCTTTAATTTTAATATCATAAATAAAACATTTCTTTTGTTCTTTAACATTAAATATATGTAACCATAAATAACCTATATCTAACATTATTATAAATCACAGATAGTAAATATTGATTACTTGTATTTAACCCCTCAGGCAGTAAATTTTCAAATTCTGTACGCGCTCTTTCAATTGATCCATCTTTCTCCCAACCACCACTTTTAACATGTTCTGTAGGATATTCAATTATACTTTCCTCATAAAATGCTTTGAAAGTTTGCTGATTCATGTTTTCTAAGTAAAGACTCATATTTAATTCCTCCTTATCCTAATAAATACTTTGAATTATATGATATCATTGTTTAAATTGATTGAATATTCAAATAATAAAAATTAGGGAGTATTAAAATTATGATAAAAGCAATTTTATTTGATTTAGATGGAACAATTTTAGATCGACCTTCTTCGTTAAATAAGTTTATGGATTATCAATATGACAAATTTATTAACTATCTAAACCATATTGATAAAAATACTTTCAAAAGGAAATTTATTGAGTTGGATCAAAATGGTTATGTTTGGAAGGATAAAGTTTATACACAATTAATAGATATCTTTAATATTAATCATATAACCGCTGACATTTTTCTAAATGACTATATCAACAATTTCAGAAAACATTGTTTACCATATCCAAATCTAAAAGAATTGTTAGATATACTTGTCTCAAAGAATTACGAAATAGGTATTATCACAAACGGAAAATATCCTTTCCAATACAATAATATTAAAGCATTACAAATCGAACAATACATGGATGTAATTTTAGTTTCGGAAAAGGAAAACATCAAAAAACCTAATCCTCTTATTTTTGAAAAAGCAGCTAAAGAATTAGAAGTAGATTTATGTGAGTGTATTTTCATCGGTGATAGTTTTAAAAACGATTATGAGGCATCTAAATTAGCAGGAATGCATAGTATATACAGATTTAATGGAGAAAATGATATTCCTAATGTAACTGATAGTATTCAAAATTTGTATGAACTAACTGGTATTATTAAAAAATGTTAATGAGTCCATATAAATTATTCGTTAATATTATATATTTATAATTAAAATGAAAAGGTGGATACGTATGGAATTCAGAAAAATTCAAAGTGAAGATTACAATAATTGTGCAAAAAATTTAGTTTCGGCTTATAAGGGACCTCCATGGTATAATAATTGGTCTGAAAAAGAAGCATTACTTAGAATTGAAGCTACAATGAGCGGCTTTAATTCTAGAGGTTATATCATTGAAGAAAATCACAAAATAATAGCCATGTGCATAGGTAGAATAGACTATTATTTTAGTGGCATGAACCAATTTTGCATAGACGAATTTCATGTCGTTCCTGAATTCCAAAACAACGGTATAGGTAAAATATTAATAAATTCTGTCTCTAATTCACTCAAACTTAGTGGAATATATAAAATTTTTCTAATTACAGGTGGAGAACTAGCAGCAAATTTTTATACAAAAAATGGATTTATAAAAACAAACGAAGGAATCATAATGGAACTCGAATTATGATTAAAAAAACAGGTACAATTAGGATCAAAATAAACAATATCAATTACGTGTAACATTGAGATTTGAAATATGTATCAAATTAAATACAAAAAAGGCTTAGCCACAATGGCTAAGCCTTTTGATATGGAGACGGCGGGAGTTCATTATACCGTTTATGTATACGTTTAAAAATCGCTATAAGTATTGATATATCAATGTTTACATTGTCTTAGTATATCAGTGTAAAATGTTAAAATTGCAAAAACAACAAAAATTTGTGCACTATAGATTCGTCTGTTTATTCTTAGTTTTATAGTTCTTCTCAAATTTATTGAATAATCTCCTATAATCACATATTTTATTTTTATATAAATGTTATGATTTTTATTAATTAAATAAACTTAAACTTTTAAACTTTTTTTAAGTTTTCCTCTATCATTGTCTCAATTTTTTCTATATTCCTTGGAACTTCTTGTGTCAAATAATCATTTGCGATTTTTATTGCTTCATTAAAATCGGTACCTTCAGGGTTAATTAATTCTCCTTTTCCTTCTTCAAAAACATAATCAGTATTTACCTCCAAATATGGTAATAACATTGTAGGTTCTTGCAGATTTTTTATATCATCAAAGTTTATTGTTGTGGATATAATTTCAACTTTTAATCTATCGTATATATTTTCCCAATTTTTATAATTTTCTTCATAAGTTTCAAAGTCTACTCGTTCTCCTCCATTTTGTATAGAGTCTATAATTAAAATGTTTCCTGTATTAATTTCCCTGATTTTTTCACATGTTCCTTTAATTTCTATTAATAATTTCATTACTTCCTTATTAGATTTACTTGTTTGATCCAATTTATATTGTTCTATTGCATTTTTACCTGAAACCTTCGCTCCTAAATAAGCACCTCCAATGGTCGCAAAAATAGATACAAAAGAGATACAAACTTTAATTGCTTCTACTTGATTATCGTATATCCTCATTAAATAAAATACTATTAATATTATTAAACAACCCAACATACCAGAGAATATATGCCATTTATATTTACCTATTTTTCACACCTACTATTTTTATTTTAATGTAATTATCCACACTATTGAAATTTAAATCAAGTTTTTTTGTGTGTAATTAATTATTAATTGATTATAACTCTGACATCCACTCTGTGCTGCATCGAGAAACAGATTTACGCAACGTTGTTCGATTAGCGCTATATAGTCACTTTTATATTACTGTTAATCATAAGAAAAACCACCGAATTGCAATTGTAATCATAACTTTTTATTATCACTTTTATTTTTTAGGTATAGTACAATCAAGTTATTAATTATTTTAAAATATGTCTAATTAATTTGCATCATTACTTGAATTATGAACATCATAATTGGGAATAACAGTATTTACTGTTTTAAATATATAAATATTATTAAGGGAGAAATGCATAATGAAAAAGGTCATTTTTTTATTAATATCAAGTTTTTTAGTATTAGCAGCATGTGGGAATAAAGAAGAAAGTAAATCGGAAAATAAAAAGGAAATGAAGTCATTTAAAAAAGACGATAAACCAAAACCAAGTAAAACAACTGAAAATGAAACTGTCGAGGACTATCCAACGTATGAAGAAGCGCAACAACAAGAGCAACAAAACACTAACCAATCAAGTAATGTTACAACAAGTGAAACAACTGAAAACATTAATGAAAAGAAACAATACAATGATGGTAACTACTATTCGTCACCTGAAGAGTATAAAGAAACTTTGACAGAAGAACAACAAAAGCAACTCACACCTGGTACTTCCCTACCCGTTGACGAACAGCAAGCGTTGTTAGACAAAGCTAACAAAGAAATGCAAGGTAATAAAGTCGATTATAATCAAGAGGTACAAGAGTGATCTAGTGTAGGTAATATTGTTTTAGAGACAATATAAAATGCATTATCTATACAACGAACATTTTGTCTATAAAAAACAAGAGAATACTTCTATAGACTTAATAGTAATGTGACATTAAATTATTATACATATAATTCAATTAAAGGAGTACGCTATGTCAACCAAACATAATACTTATGAAAAAAAATATACTTATTATATGGAATTGTTAAATTTATCATATTCTCAACTCGTTCAATATCTTATAAAGAAATATGGTGAAGTATTAGACGAATTCTATAGAGAGAAATCATATCAAAGGTTTTTAAACAAAGAAATTAAAAGCATTACTCGTGGTAAGTATTCAAGAGCAAAAGAAGGTTTGTATTGTCACCATATTCTTGAAAATAAATATGAAAATATATCTAGCAAAGATTTTATAGCTCACTTTAAATATCCCTATGAATATCATAAAAAAGAAAATTTAGTTTATTGTGACTTAATTGAGCATTTAATATTACATGTTTTGATAACCAAAGAAACAAAAGGTGAATATGGAGTAAGAGGACTTTGTGTATACTTAAAACCAACTATAAAAGAATGGTATATAGATGAATATGAACCTAAAAAAGAATGGATGAAGGTTGCCAAAGAAAAAGCTTCTTTATCAAAGCATTACATTTTAAAACTATTCTCAAATATCGATGAAAAATTAATTGATGTTGAAACATATCAAGAACTGGAAGAAAGTGAAAGAAAATTAGAGAGAATAAGTAAAGAACGAGATTTAATTTATGAAAAAAGAGTGCAAAGACATATGCAAAATTTAAATATTACTCGTGCAGAATTTGATGATAATGAAGGTTTCATAATCAAAGAAGAAAATTTGTACTCAAATAGATATAGTATATTTAATTTTAAAGCAAATAAAAAATTATCAAGGGCGGAAGTTCTTAATGACCTTGCTTTCTTTCTAAGTTTAAATAAATTTGGTAGAACTACAGGATATGCTACAGATGAATTTAAATCAGAAAAAATCAATATTATAAAAGAAGATTTAGTAGAAGAAACCGAAGCAATTATTGAAAGATTAAAAGAAAAATTAATAGAGGCTAAGTATTATAAATTAGAAGATAATTATAATATTTAGTTTTAAAATGGTAAAAATATACTGTTTATCTTGGAGAACATAGTGGTTTTGTTGTGGAAAACTCCCCGGTAGGAAATACGATAGCTACAGGCAAAAATAATGTATATCCAAAAGTTATTAAATTAAATAAGTAGAGAGTATAAGGAAAAACAATTGAGGATAAATAACTGACCTAGATTAATTTCTAGGTTTTTTGTATAAAAAAACACCCACCAATTGGCGAGCGTTTTATTGGGTTACTAAATCCTTTTTCAGCACAGCATTTATTTCTGATTCCCTGTTTATATCACTATTTAAACCAGATATATATTCTTTTTCTTTTTCCATGTTATCATCCAAAATAAAAGTTAAATTTTCATCATTTATCAAAGCATGAGCTATATATGATCTAATATTAAACATAGCTTGAGGAGATTTGTTTACAACTTTATAACCTATTTTTTTTCCAATTCGGTCTTTAACCATAAAATCTACAGTTATTTTGTCCTGATTTTTATTACCTTCAAACACATAAGATTTTTGTACAGTATTGAATTTTTTCACCAAATAATTATTTATATATTCTTTCTTCTCTGTTTCAGTCATTTTATTTTTAGATTCTTGGGTTGGATGTAGAATGTATCTAGTTGTATCTTTTATAAATACTTTGGCTTCGTCTAAACTATTGAAATTTCTAATTTGTATATTAGTGAATTTAAAATTATTCACATAAAATCTTGTGAATTCTTCTATATCTCCTTTAAAATTAAGAAAGTTTTCTCTAATTCCATTCAAAAACATTTTCGTGAAATCTGGATCAAGCTCTTCGTCAAAGTTAAAAAGTTTGTTTTTCTTTTGCATAAGATTAAATTTATTTTCATAATAGTTATTATTACTTTCAATTTGAAAAATAACGCCTACTGCGATGTTAGAAATCAAAAGGATATCTGGGTAATAATTGAAACTTGAGTATTTTACTTTATACATTTTCCTCACCTCACTAAATGTTTTTCTATTTCTTCTATTATATCATCAAATTCATTTTTATTTCTTTCAATAAACTCTTTCAATAATTTAATGTCTTGTTTTTCATGTCCATTTTTTATTTCATTCGGTATAGAGTTGATTATATCATCTATGTCAATATTCACTAATTTATTCTTAAATTCAAAACCTACTTGCCATATTTCTGCAGAATTAAAAGTTTTATTTTCTATTAGTAATTGATAATTTTCAGTATGAAAAATGCCATCAATCATTTCTTCTATTGCTGGGTTTCCCTTTTTTAAAACATCAAACCAAATACACTCACCTGGAAATATGTGCGTATAATCTAATGGGAATAGCTTTGCTCTTTTTCCTTTTTTAGGCATTTTTATTAATATATTCCCTTTATTTCTGTCGGTGTTAGAAATAAAAGAATCGAATATAATCAATTCAATTATATCTTTGTTGTCAATTGTATTAAGCATACCAGGTGTATCAATTGGTATAATAGAGTTTTCTAAAACTGTATATGTAAATACTTCCTTATCATAAAAACTTACATCGTTTGGTATGTGGTTTTTTGTTAAATTAGTTTCATATTGTGCGAATCCAAAATCTGGATGTAAGAAATCTAAACTCTCTGCTATATAATAGCCCATGGCTTCATTAAACAAGGCATAAAAACTTTCATTATTATTGATTGATTTAACTACTACGGCTAAAGAACCAATTCTTGCATAATATGGTGTTGTAGCCCCATTGCCCACCATACTTGTTATCTCGGTCAATTTTTCCACTTTATCCCCCACTTAATCAGCACAATTATATATATAATACACAATTTATAAAAAAAATAATAGACAGAACATAAAAGCGAACATAAAAAAAAGGGCAAGCGCATGACGACACTTACCCTTAGTATAATTATGACACCTTATCCAACAACTGATTTAACATCTGTCTAACTCTTTGTTCTTTCACACCAAATATACTGCCAGCCTTTTCAAAACTTACACCATTACTAAGCAACAAAAATAAATTATGTTCCTTTTCAGTCGCTACTCTTTCTATAACAGCTTCTAATTCATTAAAAAATATCACATCTTCAACATTGCTATTATCTATCTTATGAGTTTCTGCTTGATCGTTCACATTGAAAAAGTCATCAATACCAACATCTTCATCACATGAAACACTATTATCTTGTATCTTGTGGTAATTCAATATAAACTCTTTTACAGTTGCTTTATCGTACCTCATACGTAATCAATTGCTTCTGCAACTCTTTTTAACACGATGTCTTTTATGTGTCTTAATGTGAAATTGCTTACACCTATCACATCAGCGATAACTTCATCTGTGTAATTCTTATCATCCCACCACGTTAATTTTATAACCTGTTGTGTTTTAATTTCTGCCGAGTTATATACTTCTGTAATGCCCTTTACAATCGACTCTAGGTTCATATACTTCAATTCGTCCATATCACTAGGTTTATTCTTATAAGTATCAACCATGCTATGATAATTACGCATGTATTTTTCTAATATTGGATAATCTACTTTATCTAATCCTCTAATCACACAACCAACTCCTCATGCTCATTATTTAATGATTCTTTCACTTCTACTACAAAGTTTTGATATATAACTTCATTCTCTTTTACACGCTGTTCATTACGTTCTACACGCTTACTGTGGTGTATCTTATATAAATCTTCCTGTAACTTATCAATCGTTTTAATCGGCTTGTCGCTACCACTAGATTTAAAGTATCTCATCACTTCTTTTTGTTCCTTAGGCGTGTAATTTCTAATAAGTTTCTTCAATAAATTGAGTTTCTTGGTACTATTAATTTTAAAACGATTCAATTCATCCTTTTGGTCAGTTATCCATATAACTAATTTATCTAATGGATATGAAACTGTAATAACACCAGCTATTTCATCACACACTGTATGCGATGTATTAAGATGATACATTGCATTGATTTGTTCTTGTATTGCTCGAATCTTACTATTAATGAATTGTGGATTGTAATTAGTTAGCAACTCATATTCAGTAATTTTCATTTCTTCTTTATAACACAAAACTGATTTACAACGTTTTAATATCATAGTAGCCCTCCTAGACACTTTTAATGAAACAAATTTATTTATTAGTCGTCATCATCCATACCGAATATGTCAAAAACTGATTTTCCAGTCACCTTTTCTTTTGAAGGATCTAGTATTTTTAATCTTGATTCCACAGTTAGCCCTATCTTAGGCGCAATACTATTTAATTGTGATAGTGAATCCCTTTTAATAGCATGATTTTGATTAAGCTTTGTGCCACGTTCCGTTTCTATAATTGCACTTTCATTCTTCATTCGTATAGTTGCATTGATATAGTCTGAATACGCTGTGCAATATGCAGAAACAAGGGCTAAATCTAAACTTGCTATTGGTAATTCTTCTAGTAACGGGAATATTCTATGCCATTCCTTTGTAGCTGTATTATCTAACCATTCAGGTGGCTCTGGTTGTAATTTAGTAAGTTGTTTCAATGCTTCTTCTGTAGCTTGTTTTGTTTCCTGTGCTTCTGTAGTTAATCTAGACTTTTGGTGTGACAGTAACTTTCTTTGAGCCATTTTACTTCCCCTTTTCATATAATTTTTAGTATTTAACCTACGTAAAGCTTGTGAACTTTACACATTTTCGACTTTTATTTTCAACAATCGGTCAAGATTAAGAGTCAATCGATTTAAAAAGATTAAAAATATGGTGGGCGCCTATAGGATGCCTCCCTTTTTAATTACTCCTATTCAATTGGTAATATCCGTACTAATATGACGTGCATTTATTATTTACTAAGCCTTAATCACAGTGTTATAACATGCTCTGAAACAGGCTCTAAATGCCTTGTATGAAGTCTTGATATTAAGCATTTTATTGCTCTGTTTATCATGTATATTACTAGCTGCTTCAACTGTATTTAGATAAGCTATTACACTCGCTTTATGAGTACTTAACCAATCTATTCACATTGATATCGCTAAACTGTTATGACCTTTGTATTAGTTATCTATTTGCTATAAACCTATTAACACTATTAAGCATTTAACCTATTGAATAAGTATGAAGATACTTATTGTATTGATGTTCATGTTGAATGTTTATTTTTTTTTATTTTAATAATTTATTTTGAATTTAATTTTAAGTTGAAGAACAAAAACATTTTGTAATCATTTATCTTTTAAGTTTGTTCATCAAAGTTATTTAGTTAATCATTCTTCTTTTGATAATATAAATGAATTCATTATGATCTAATCATTCAATTGATTACATTTACTTATCTCATTATCATTATTGATTTACTCATTCTTTATCATCATTGAACTAATTACTTATTCATCATTCAATATATCTTCAATCATTATCTAACTTGAATACTTATCTTGTTAACATCACAACAACTTATAATCATTCTCTTGTTTTAACAATGTTCTACATCAATCTGTTAATCACACATCCATCACATGTTAGATATACTTAATGAATGTATGATCTATCAAACTGTATATGTCTGTATGAACTCTTGATATTAAAATAGACACCACCACAAGTTCAAGAACATGACAAGTGATGATGGCGTATAAAGGAAGAGTTTATCTGTATGCTGCTTTCAAGAACAAGCGATTAATTGATACCAGAAGAATTGACTGAATGATTTATAAAGCATTCAAGGTAGATTTCTACCTACTTACATTATACTACACAAACCATATTATAACAATACTATTTTATAAGTTATTTATTTTGTGTTGATAGATATTAATTCAACCTTATCAATGTTACCAATCGTTGTACCATCCATACCTAATGTACTGGCATAGCATTGTACTGATACTGAACGCTTATTCTTAGCTATGTCTACTAATTCTTTTAGCCCTTCACCTTTATCTTTCACCTTATCAACTTGAATACCAAAGCCTATAAATTCTTCTTTAATAACAGTAAGTACGCCAATATCTTGACTGTTAGCAACGAATGAACTTTCATTGTTATTCAACACAATATCTATTCCGTCAGAATCTTTAAAGTTTTTAAACGCTCTTCTTGTTATAGAACCGTTTTTATAATTCACATTAGAATTAGTTAATCCTTCTGATTTAGCAATGCCGACTTTCGAATCTGAATATAATGGTTTTAAAATTATAGTGTTTTTCTTTTCATCAAAACCTAATGCATAATTTTGTTCTAATGGACTTAATACTGTATAACTCATTTAAATTCCCCCTCTACCACTTTTGGTTTCCGTTATTGTATTCTGAATCTGCACGACTGTTAATATTAAATAATTTCTCTTTAAAAGTATTTGCTAAGATAGTTGGGTCTGTATCTGTTCTGAATGGATCATCAACTAAACTTGTGCTGCGTTGTAAACTCAATCTCCATTGATCTGGATTACTAATTGCGCTATTCATATAATTGCGTCTTGACGCTCTACGAATAGCTTCTACTTTGTTAGCTGCAATCTTTTCATATACTTCATATGCATCTTGCAATTTGTTATTGAAGTCTTGAATTAACTTACTATTTATATCGCTTAATTCTTTAACCTCTTTTTCATAAGTGCTGTTAAAGTCTTTAATATCTTTATCTAACAACTTATGATTATCATCTTCACTTTGCTCATGTAATGCCACAATCTCATTCTCAAGTTTCCCTTGTTCCTTTTTAAGTGATGCAATCATTGCAAAATCTTCTTCATTGCGATAGTGCGACATTTTAAAATCGAACTCTTTAAGTTTGTCAGTTACTTTAATTTTTTCTAACGCTACATATTTTTTATTCTCTACCTTTGGTTCAATTACCTTGTTGAATACTTCGATTGATTTTTCATTTACTTTAGCCATTTAAAAAACTCCTTATTGTTTAGTCATAAAATATTTGTATGTTTTAATTTCCTTACTTTGTTTCATATCATTAATACATTGTTTCACTTCTTCAATATCTTCATGCTTAGTTACATATCGCTTGATTACAGTATCTAAATAACTTTCTGATACATTACTTATATCGGTCGGTAATCTGGCAACAATTTGATTAACCACATCTCTATACCACATGTGCATATCCCCTTTAATAATATAGATATAAACAATCTTTAATATCTGTTAATGATTTGTAGCTATACAATTTCAATTGAACATCTTATTTTTAAAGTTGTTTAATACTACGCTTACTTATCGGATAAAACCAATTGAGATCGTCTGCACTCTTAGGCTTAAATCCAGCAAGTGCCATGACTTCTTTCATGTTCCCATTTGATATATAAAAGCCATAAGACTCACGTTCAAACATATGCTTTAAGTTATAACTAGAACAATTGTAATTAACTGATTTTATAGGTTCTAACTGTTTACACCACATTAATACTGTTTCAAGTTGCTGCATTGTCATATCGTTAAAATCAATTGCATTAAAACCTAAGTTGTTATCTAACATATACTCCTGCAATTCATCGTCGTTAAAGTTAAATACTTCACGTGGATATTCTGTAATCACACGATGACCTGTTTCGGTAGTTATTACTGTTCCATATCTATTGCCACTGTTGTATAGGTATCTCATTTTCTTTGTCCTCTATTCTTTTTTTGACTAGTTTGTTAAATCTAACGTTTCGAAAACGCTAGTATCTGATAACGGTACTTCATATAAAGACACTTCATTTTTTATACAATTTAAACATGCTGATTCTAAACTTTTACCTTCTGCCATTCTTGAAATTCCTTCACGTAACTGATCATAGTCATTTGCATGAATAGTCCCAAATGCCACCCTATAATTCGTTGTAAATTTCATCACCGTAAAGTGACCGTCATAATATTTGTCTGCATATGTCTTTAGTAAATCGAATTGTGTTAATTTCATTTTCATCATTCCTTTTTTATATTTTGTATTTAGTTCGTTACCAAAAACGCCATTTCATTCACACCGTTACCAGTTCATTACCACCTATTTTACTTACTGCCACAACAGTTTTAGTAGTTTACTGGTAATGAAAGAACGAAAATCAAGAAAAAACTTCTTATATATTAATCTCCTACTTTTTAGTTGTTTTATATATTAACTTCTTGAAAATTGAAATTCCATTACCAGTTTAGTCAACAAATACTGTCATAACAACACTTTAAAGGTGGTAACGAACGAAAACATTTCATTCACAGTAGTACAAAAAGTTGTGTTAAAACGTACTGTAAACCCTGTTATATCGACTTTAAATAGGTGTGAACGAAATTTCTATTTATACACCATTCCATTCACACTTTCATTCACACTACTTTTAAATTAGTATTTATATATGATTGCTTTTGTTCCCCATGTGGTAAAAGTGTAGGGTCAAAATATCCTACCTTTGCTTGTAAGTCATTCACTGAATAATATCTAGGTTTGTCTACCTTCCAAATTTTACCAAGATAGCGTTCAAAACTTTTACAGAATTTCCTTTCAGAAAGGGGTCTATAACCACTACGTTCACAGAAAACTTTATATTTATAATAGACAATCGTTTTAGGTACTTTATCAACTTTCCATTTATCAAACTCTGTGACTTTAAAATCATATACTGGGTCATTGTCTTGAACATATTCTTCTAATAATTCAGCTGATGCTCTAGGAACAATAAATTTGTTGAAATTTAAATTTATAGCTTTGTGAAGTACATATTCGAGCACCTTTTTATCAGCAAGATATTTTTCTTTGATATCTGGATTTTCTCTTTTACCGTTGAAATCTGCGTTAAACGGTACTATTAAAAGTCGCCTATTTGTACCACCAGTTTTGTTTTTAAATCTAGGCATGCCATTCGTTGACTGAATCACAGTAGTTCTGAAAACAGTTCGGTATGGTTGTTTATTCTTTATATTTACAAGCACGGGATCACCTGTAATAACACTGTTGAAGTTCGAGCTATCTTCAATATTTACGCCTACCGGCACATCATCGCCAATCACAAGTGTTTTACCTTCCAGCACGCCCAATTTAAACTCTTGGTCAAACTCATTAACTTTAAGACTTGCTACATTATCGAAACCGATTAAGTTAGTAAGCAACGTTTGATAAGTACCTTTAGCATTGTTTCCATCACCTACAAGAAATATTGCTTTCTTGCGTGTATAGTTTCCATTTAATGAATCATTAATAACTTGCCATAATAATGTGAATACTTCTCTATCACCACATGCAACTTCATCTAACCAGTTATCAAAACTCCAGCCATTAATTACTGGTGCTTTAGGATTATCAAAATAATTCGTTGAAATTTTAGTAGTAAATATATACTTTGGCGTAAAAGCTTCTAATTTCATAGTTTTTCTGTTAAACACACCGTTATTAACCGGTATTAAATGTGGTTCGTTTGTTTTGTCTACTACGTCTACCATATTAGTTAAATGATAAATAACTTCTAATGCCTTTTTCTCATTATGTCTAGGTTCTAACCAAGAAATAATACGTTTAATAATTGCAGTATTTTGTGTGTAAATACCTTTATCGCTTTGGTACATTGCAATTTTTGTATTTTCTTCTAAATCAAATATCACAAATTTTATTACATCATTAAGTAATACGGCACATCTATTTGAGCTAATCGTTTGTGGTGGTCTACCTGACGCTTCACCATTTTCTTTCGCCTTCTCAAATTCTGCTTTCATAAACGCTAATTCTTCTTTACGAATCAGTGATATCGTATATCTAAGTGATTGCCCTGTCCCTCTCGAATTAGGCTCATAAATTGTTTCTTGATTTGCTATTGCTGTATCTAGTTCATTATTCCCCCAAGTTGAATTACCACGAGTTTCATCCCACTTATCAGTAAGGTTGTTATACGTTAAAAATATACTTTCCATTTGCGTCTTATCTCTACCAGTATAAAATGCTAATACCCTTAACAAACTTTGCACTGCTTCACTAGGACTATCAAAAATACCTTCATACTCACCAGCAAGCAATTTTTTATATTTACTTTTTTTAGTCATCATTCTAACAATTTCATCATCTGTAAAAATACTGCTACCAGTTTTAGCAATTCTTATATTTTGCTTTTTAGGTTCTGCTTTAAAGAATCGTTCTACTAAATTATCAATCACACCTTGATCATCGCTAATTTCTGAACCTCCGATAGTGTAACCAGTAAATGTCATAAATCTGCTAGTATGATACAACTCTATATCTAAATCGGTACGCTTACTTTTCCTATTTTCTGGTAATGTACCTTTGAAAAAGCAATGTAAACCTGTGCCACTTGGACTTAATTCACAGTATGTGAGTTCTGTCATTTCAATTCCTAATTCTGTTTGTAACTGATGTGTTTCAGCATCTACAGCGTTGTCTATATCAAGACAAATATATTTACTTTCTTCACTTAATATAAAGCCAATACCTTCATATTGATTGCTACTATCATAAAGTGAATGAACATCATGGAAGTTACCCCACGTGCCCTTGTTTGTTGAGCTAGCTTTTACACAATTTACTTGATAAGGTACTTTTGTGTATTCTTGACGGCTTTCATTCCATTCAGCACGCCACAGTACCCATTGATCCAATTCTTTAAGCTCATTCGGTATTTCTAATTCATTCACATCTAGTATTGAATCTTTAGTTTTTATAGCCATCAAATCCCCCTCATGTTGTTTTTGTAGATACGTACCATTATTTTTGGTATAATAGAGATATAAATAATTTAATAAACTTTAAATTCTTAAGCGTTATCTGTTCCGTTTGCCGACATTACAGATGCGCTTTTTTCTTGCTTAATATTAGCTTGAATATCATCATGCATGTTCTCGATGTCTCTTCTAATCGCTAGTAATGTACTTTCAATTACATAATTTTGCTTAATGTTGTTATTAATCATTTGGTGTACGATTGGTTGATTGCTTTGCATTGCAAATTCTCTATCATCTTGTAACTCGGTTGTTTCTGTACTCACATAATCGATTATAGATTGTACCTTGTTTCTTAAATCTGCAAATTCAACACTTTCTTCTACTTTTTCTGAATAATTCATATTATTTACTCTCCTTTAATAATTGTTTTTTTATTTTTCTTTCATTAAAGCATTCTGATATTGCCCATGATATAGCTGCTAACGGCGTATATAAAGCTATACTATTAAACACATCATTTGTGATATATCCAGTTATAAATGACGTTACTGCGCTTCCTACAATTAAACTATTAAATAATTTCATATTATCTCTCCTTAAAATTTCATAATGTCCGTTATGATCCTACTGTTATTGAATTACTGAATAAATCATCGATAGGCATTTCATATAATTCAGATAAAATTTTTGCTTCTGGCAGTGTGAAATTCGCTTTACCTGATTCTTTTAACTGATAACGTTGAGCTGAAATGCTAAGTTTCTTTGCAATTGCTTTCTGCGTATCACCTTTCTCACGTCTTGCAATGTATAACATTGGATATGCTAAGTTTGTCATTTTGTTCCCTCCTTATACTTTTTCTTTTATTTCAAATATTTCTGACACATCAACTTCAAGTGCATTCGAAATTTTTATAGCCATTAAATCAGAAGGATTTGCTTTACCATTAATAATTTTATTTAAGTAAACGTAATCCATAGGTACATGTTCTGCTAATTGTTTAGCATTCCACCCTTTTTTGACTATTGAAAATTTAAATGCCATTCTTTTGATAGCAACACTCATTTTTTTCACCACCCAATTAACTAATTTACGTTAATTACGTAAGTTGCGTAACTAACTTAACCTAAATATACACTACTTTTACTTACGGTGCAAGCGTAACTTGTGTTAAAATTAATATTAAGAATTAAAAAGGAGTGATAAACCTTGTTATTAAAGGATTTATTAAAAGAATTAAGAGAATCAAGAGGTTTAAATAAACAAGAATTAGCAAATAAAGTTGATATTTCACGTTCTTATATATCAACTATTGAAAGTGGTAAGGTAGAAAAACCAACTAAAAAGACGTTAATAAAAATAGCTTATGCATTTGATCCTGAAGGTGAAGAAAATATTTATACTCAACTATTGGAATCTGCTGGATATGATAATAATGAGGCCAAAGAAGAATTTAAAAAATATATAACGGAATTAAATAGGAGTTTTAAAGAAAGTAATAAATTTGATGCTTCCGTTATTTCTGAAATGCGTTATCGTGTAAATAAGAAGGATAACTCTGTAGTTTTCTTAGATAAACCGTACATGAATTTAATGTGGTTAGTAGAACAAGAAGATTTCAATATATATTTAGGATATGAAGAAGATGAAGTATTAATTGACGATGATGGCAATACTTACGGTAAACCTTTGAAGTTAGATGAAGAAGATCAAAGAAGTTTAATGTCGCTTGTTGCAAATTTTCAAAGTAGTGTAATTTCAACAAAACAGATGTTAAAAACTAAAAGAGAAATGGACGAATTGATAAATGATTCTGCGGAGTATGACTTAATATTTGATTTACTAAACAAAAATATTAATAGTACATTTGATTTTGTAAACCGTTTAGCGAATATTGATAAAAATAGAGAAATATTTGATGTAACTGAATATCACGAAGAAATTAAAAAAGCTGTAGAAAAACAAGATGCTATAAAAATACAACGTCTTGTTAGAATTACTTCAATAAATGAATTAAACCGATATTTATCCGAACAAAAGTAGGTGAATCCCATGCAACACGACTTAAAGATATCCCACAATATATATAAAGATGCTAAACGTGGTACATATTATTTCCGTATCACATACTATGATAAGACGAATACTCGTCAGTTTATAACTCGTAAAGGGTTTAAGCAGCGTAAAGAAGCTGTAAAATCTTGTAACGCTTATATGGACGAAATAGAAGGCATAGGACAGATTAATAAATTGCCCTTTGATAAGCTAGTAGAGGAATATGTTGATTGGTATACAGCTAGACGCAAATCATCAAGTGTTAAAGCGTTAAAGACACATACCAACAATCATTTATTACCATTCTTTAAGTCAATGGACGTATTCAATATTGATACAAAAATGATAATGAAGTTTCAAACACAGAAATTAAAAGAAGGTCATTCAGGGGACTATTTAAAGAAGATGCATGTATTCTTAGTATCTTTATTGAACCATGCTATGAAGTATCATGATCTAGGGCGTAACGTTGCATCATTAGTAGGTAACTTTGAAATTGAGACTAAAAAGCGTTTAAACTATTGGACATTAGAACAATTCAATCAATTTTATGAAGCCTTGCCCAATATACAACAGAAGTTATTTTTCAAGCTATTATTCTATAGTGGCGCACGTAAAGGCGAGATTAGAGCACTCACATGGGAAGATATCAATTTTGACGATGATTATCTCCATATAAACAAAACGGACTATCACGGTGAAGTGACAGCCCCTAAGACGAAAGCAGCCACACGTGATATATACTTACCTACTCACATGATGGACGACTTACGAAATTATTTAACTTGGTATAAAGAGAATAACATTTTTAAAGATAATTATGTATTGTTTGGTACTTTCTTTAAGGCACTAAGTGAATCTACGATTGATAGATGGTTCACTGGTACATTAAAGGTATTAGATGATACCTTGCCAGATGGTGAAACTTTCCCACGTATCGTTATCCATGAGCTACGTCACAGTCACGCGTCTATGCTTGTGAATCATGGCGCTAGTCCTATGATAATAGCGCAACGATTAGGTCATTCATCTACAGAAGAAGTTACATCACGATATGGTCATTTGTACCCTAGTACACAGAAAGAAATAATTAAATACTTATAAAGGAGACTTTATGGAAACCTACGAAATAATAATATTAATATTTTCAATAGTAATTTCAATTATTGGAGGTGTTTCTTTAGTTATAACATCACTCTCTCAAGATATAATTATAAAACTGACAGAAAAAAATAAATTTTTTGCGACTAATAAAATTTTCGGTGTTCTATTACTTATTTTCCTCGTTTTTATGATAGAAATTATTATTTTGACTGATATGTCGGATAACCTAAAAGAATTTAATTTAAACCAAATATTTCAAAATACAACACAAACTTTACTTTTAATATTCACTTGTATGATTGTTAATTTTATGATTACTTTAGTTTGTACTGCAGTTTATGCTTCATTAAGCAATACGCGAGAAAAATATTATTATCTAACAAAAGAGGACTCTTTTAAAATTGGTATTACTTGTGAAAAATTAATTCTTTTACAAAAACAGAATGAATATTATATTTGCACACTTGATAAACTATATAATAGCAAAAGAATTTTCATCAAACTTTCTGAACTAGAAAAACACCAATTACATTATTATTACGAAGAGAACAATGAACTATTTAATATATACAAAAATTTAACTCCTAAATTCAAAAAAAGACCTTTTGTTACTTTATTTATTATATGCTTGGCTATTTTAATATTAAATATCTTTACATTTATATCTTTAGCAACAATAAGTAACTTAATAAATAATTCTTCTCAAACTTTACAATTATTTACAGTTGGTACCACTATTTTTATATTCATCTTTAATGTATATTTTCTTATTACAAATATTAAACATATAAAAAATAATAGGAAATAAATAACCAATCATTTTTCTATATGTGCATTTTCTGTGCACTATCTGTGCACCCAAAAATAAAAAGCCTTTAACCACTAAGGTTAAAGGCTCAAGGATGGAGACGGCGGGATTCGAACCCGCGTCCAGAGGTCCTGATACAGATCTTTCTACGTGTGTAGTCTATCATTGAGTTTCGCATAATGGTAAGTGATAGACGGCCATCATTATGCTAGTTTGATTAATCTCTTCTAGGCAGACTTCAAACGGCAGTGCCTAGCGTATCCTACTAAAGGTTGAATCGCGGTTAACGGCACATAGGAGATGCCGTTAGGCGATGCAGAGTGCTATTACGCAGCTACTGCGAAATTATTGTTTTCTTTGCCAGTTATTATAACTGTGTGTGTTAGTGACGGAGACAACCCTCCGACACGCTTAACCTGCTCATGGTACCCCTGTCGAATCCAAAAACGCCCCCTAAATAGTATAAAATGCACTTCCTGTCCACTTCACGCTTATCGCTCAGCTTTTTAGAAAGCACATATTATATTACCAAAGATTAGGGTCTTTGGCAATATATCCGCTTAATAACGGTCTTTCATCGCTCTATCCATGTCACGTTTTACTGCTTTATCTTTCAATGCTTGTCGCTTATCGTAATTTTTCTTACCACGTGCAACACCTAGCAATACTTTACAGTGTCCATGTTTTAAATAGAGTTTCAATGGCACAATCGAATAACCTACTTCTCTCGTACGCTCACCTAATTTTTCAATTTGACGTTTGTGCAATAAAAGTTTACGCGAACGGCGAGGATCATGGTTAAAGCGATTACCTTCTTCGTACGGAGCAATATGCATATTATTAAGATACATTTCACCGCGATTAACTTGCGCATAACTATCTTTAAGATTGGCACTGCCACGACGAATTGACTTAATCTCAGTCCCTTGTAACACAATGCCCGCTTCAATCGTATCTTCAATGACGTAATCATGTCTGGCTTTACGATTTTCAGCTAGTGTTCCTGGTGATTTTTTCTTTGGCATTGAGTTTCACCTCTTTGTTGAGTTATTTTTTCTTCTTACGTGCTTTATTCTTCACATTTTTATCTTTATAAAACGGTTTGTGTTTTGTATTACCACTATTTGATTTATCGTTGTTACGTTGATTTTTACCTCGACGTTGTTTGTGTTTCGTTTTACCTTTGCTGTCACCTTTAGACTTATCTGATGATTGGCCACGAGGATTAGCTTGGATTGTCTTACCACGTGAAGGTCTTTGACTGCGTTCATTTTTAGGTAATGGCATACCAACGATTTGGAAATCGATCATGCGCTCATCTACGTCCACGTTGATGACTTTAATTTGAACTGGGTCGCCTATACGGAACACTTTAGCCTGACGTTCACCAATCATTGCCATTTGACGTTCATCGAAATGGTAAAAATCGTCTGTCATATTCGAAACGTGTACCATGCCTTCAATCGTATTTGGTAATTCCACAAACATACCAAAATTAGCAACTGAACTTATAATACCTTCGAATTCTTCGCCAACATGTTGTACCATATATTCTGATTTTTTAAGTTCATCTGTATCACGTTCTGCTTCAATCGCTCTACGTTCTCTTTGAGATGTATGATCAGCAATTTCTGGTAACAGTGCTTCCCATTTTGACTTCTCTTTATTGTTCATAGATTGTTCTACAATATATTTACGTATTAATCTATGTACGATTAAATCAGGATATCTACGTATTGGTGACGTGAAATGTGTATAGTATTCAGCTGATAAGCCAAAGTGTCCTAAATTTACATCATCATAACGTGCTTGTTGCATTGAACGTAACATCATTGTTGAGATAACCATTTGTTCTGGTTGACCTTCAACTTCTTGTTGAATCTTTTGTAATGTTGAAGGATGGATTTCTTCTCCTGTACCTTGAATCATTAGTCCAAAATTCGTAATAAAATCAAAGAACTTGCGTAAACGTTCTGATTTAGGTTGTTCGTGAACACGATATATGAATGGTACTTCTAAGTGATCGAAGTGTTCTGCAATCGTTTCATTTGCTGCAAGCATAAATGACTCGATTAAGCGTTCTCCTTCTCCACGTTTTCTTAATTCTACATCTGTTGGGATTCCTTCTTCATTAACGATTACTTTTGCTTCACTAATATCGAAGTCGATTTCTCCACGACGTCTTCTCATGTTAACTAAGCGTTGTGATAGATCTTGTGCTAAGTCTAACATTGGCGTGACTTCACTGAATTTTTCACGTGTGTCTGCATTTTGATCTGTAATGATTTCATTCACTTCATCATATGTCATACGATAATTTGAATGTATCACACTATCAAAAATCTCATGCTTAACGACTTCTCCACGTTCATTAAATTCCATGCGACAGCTTAATGTTAAGCGATCAACGTCTGGATTTAAAGAACAAATACCGTTACTTAAGCGGTGTGGAATCATAGGAATCACACGGTCAACTAAATAGACACTTGTAGCTCGACTATATGCTTCTTCATCTAAGGCTGATCCTTCAGTGACATAATAACTAACGTCAGCGATACTGACTGTCAATTGCGTATGACCATTGCTTAGCTTTTTAATACCAATTGCATCATCTAAATCTTTTGCATCCGCGCCATCAATTGTAATTGTAAGTTCATCACGTAAATCGCGACGACCTTCAATTTGTGATGGTTCAATTTCATCCGGCACTGCTTCAGCTTCTGCTAAAACATTGTCTGGAAATTCAATTTCAATGCCATGTTGATAGATGATTGATAATATATCTACCCCAGGATCGTTTTTATGGCCTAATATAGCCGAAACTTGTCCTTCTGGATTATTTGTACCATCTGCGTACTTCGTGATCTGTACAAGTACTTTATGGCCGTCTACAGCACCTAAGTTATGTCCTTTAGCGATAAAGATGTCTTGCATAATACGTTTATCATCTGGTAATACAAAACCGAAATGGCGTGCTTCGCTAAACGTACCAACCACTTGTGTGACTGAATGCGTTTCTATCGATTTCACTTCGCCTTCTAGCTTACCTTTATGTTCACCTTTTGAATTTTGTACTTCTACTAGGACCGTGTCACCGTCCATGGCTCTATTAATTTTTGTAGGTGGAATAAAGATATCATCCATTTCACCTTCTTCTGGACGTAAGAATGCAAAGCCTTTTTTATTCTGGCTTAGTTTACCCTTCACCAATTTTGATTGTTGGGATTTGTTAGATTCCTTGCGTTGATATCTATCTGTTTTTGTACGTTGAATTAAACCTGTTTGTTCTAATTCAACAAGCACCTTAATTAAGTCTCTAAATGAGTCGGCACTATTTAAACCTAATGCGTCTTGAAAATCAGATACAGACATGGGTTCATAATCTGGTTGTTTAATAATTTCTTCAATGGCTGGTTTTAAATTCATTATGCCCCTCCTTTCTTTTTTTAAATAATTCTATAATTTTTATTCAGACCAATCTAATGATTCTAAAAATTGGTATACATCTTCAAATACTAATTCTTTTTCTTTATCAATTGTAATGACATGTCCGGAATTCGCATACCATTTAATATCTTTCTCATCAGATTCGCTCTCATTGTATATAATGTTTGCAGAATCTGTATTGATCATTTGGTCTTGTTCTGCTTGAACGACCAATAATGGATCCATTACTTCATCCACATGATCTCTTACATCTTGGATTTGTCCTTGAAGCTCTTTTAAAGTTTCTGAAGGTTGAAAAACGTCCATTTCTTTATTAATTGTGGTTTCATCTTTACCTTCATACTTTTTAAAATTGCGGGCATATTCTAGCACACCATCAAACATAGACCCTTCTGTCTTAATGTACATAGGTGAACACATAGTTATAATACCCTTTACATCTCTGTTTAAGCTTAATTTTAATGCATAGCAGCCACCAAGTGACAAACCAGCGACTACAATTTCATCGTATCCTTTTTCGACTAAAAAGTCGTAACCGTCTAATGCTTCTTTAAACCATACAAAAGGACTGGATTTTAATATTTCTTCAGGGGGTGCAGCATGTCCCTCATAGTGAGGCGCATAAGATGTGTACCCTTTTTTCTGTAAGAATCGGCCTAATTGTCTTACATCTGATGAATTCCCAGTGAAACCATGTAATAATAACACAGCTCGGTTGCCTTCTTCAAAAAAGAATGGCTTTGGAAGTTTGATTTGCATCGTGATTCAACCCTTTCGCTTATGCTTGATTTCGAGTTAATTAATTTTTATAAATTTCTTTTTAGCGTACAACATATCTATTATAAATAAAAAAGCCCGACTTTAACATTGTCGGACCTTATAAACCAAAATAACTTATGCCTAACATTAACAAGAAGAAAATGACAGACAATATAATTGTTAATCTATGCAAGAATAAATCGACACCGCGTTGCTTTTGTTTACCAAATAACTGTTCGGCGCCACCACTTATCGCACCTGATAGTCCATTACTTTTACCTTCTTGGAGTAATACAACAGTTACTAATGCAATACATACTAAAACTAAAATAATCATTACTACTGTATGCATGAAAATTGTCCTCCATTCATTATATACGAATCGCATTATACCACACGTTCGTCTTCTTTAGCAAACTACTATCTATTGAACGTACTCTTACGTTTAATAGAAACAGCTAACATATAAATCGCTAATACAAATGACATAATCAATACAACCGTTAATGGAATTAAATTAATTCCTGCTTTAACATCTAATATTGCTCCATATACTGGACCGATATTAACTACATTATACAAGATTTGTGAGAGGAATACAGCAAACATAAACCACCATAAATAAGTATGTCTATTCCAGATGGCGATGATACCTGCTAAGTTAGCAAATATGTACATTACGCCTGTAAATTGAAAACTATTTTTAATTGTTCCAACAGCATTTTCCGATGGCTTTTGTTCACTATTTAAAAGTAATTGTTTAATTACACTATCATCTAAAACAACAAATAAATGTATTGCATAAAGAATAGCGATGATTAATGAACTATAAGCAATCAGATGAGCCGTTTTTGTTTCTCTTGATTTAGGTTTTACATCCATATAAATTAAGGCTCCTTCTATGATTTACATCTTTAATTATATCAGTTTCATAGTGAAAGATGAACAATTTAAGCAAGTCTTACTATATAAATTATGTGACATAATTTATATAGTCATATTGTTAGGAAGTACTATAAATCTTGTTCGTTTAGCATTTCATCTACCTTCATACTTCCGTTTAAGTAGACGTATTCATTAACTTCGCACCACTCAAGTGGGCTTCTGGAGGATTACAATAGCTAAAGCTATTGCATAAGTCCTACTAATCTCAATTTCATTGAAAAAGTAGGACTTTAAAAAACACGCAAGTCATAAATGACTTGCGTGTTAGCACGTGAACTCTTTAATTTTTAAGCGGTATTATTTAGATAAGTTATAGAAAGATTTAAGTCCGTCAAACTTAGCAGTTTCGTATAATTCATCTTCAATACGTAATAATTGGTTGTATTTAGCAATACGGTCTGTTCTTGATAATGAACCTGTTTTGATTTGACCAGCATTTGTTGCAACAGCGATATCAGAAATTGAAGTATCTTCTGTTTCACCTGAACGGTGAGAAATAACTGCTGTGTAACCAGCTTTTTGAGCCATTTCAATAGCTTCAAATGTTTCAGTTAAAGTACCGATTTGGTTAACTTTAATTAGGATTGAGTTACCGATACCTTTTTCGATACCTTCTTCTAATTTAACAGTATTTGTAACGAATAAATCGTCACCTACTAATTGTACACGATCACCGATACGTTCAGTTAATACTTTCCAACCGTCCCAGTCGTTTTCGTCCATACCGTCTTCAATAGAGATGATTGGATATTTGTTAACTAATTCTTCTAAGAAGTCAACTTGTTCTTCAGCATTACGTTTTTTACCATTTTCGCCTTCGAATTTAGCGTAGTTATAAACGCCATCTTCAAAGAACTCAGAAGATGCACAGTCAAAGCCTAAGAATACATCTTTACCTGGTTCTAAACCAACTGCTTTAATTGCTTCTAAAATAGTTTCTACTGCGTCTTCAGTGCCTTCGAATTTAGGAGCGAATCCACCTTCGTCACCAACTGATGTTTCTAAACCACGGTTTTTAAGGATTGATTTTAAGTTGTGGAAAATTTCTGCGCCCCAACGTAATGATTCTTTAAATGTTTCTGCTCCAACTGGTAATACCATGAACTCTTGGAATGCGATTGGTGCATCAGAGTGAGAACCACCATTAACAATGTTCATCATTGGTACTGGTAATTGTGTACCGTTGAATCCACCTAAATATTTGTAAAGTGGTTGGCCTAATAAATCAGCTGCTGCACGAGCTACTGCTAGTGATACACCAAGAATAGCGTTAGCGCCTAATTTACCTTTGTTTTCAGTACCATCTAATTGGATCATCATTTTGTCGATAGATACTTGTTCTAGAACTGAAAATTCACCTTCAACTAATTCTGGTGCAATAATTTCGTTTACATTTTCAACTGCTTTAATAACACCTTTACCTAAGTAACGGTCTTTATCACCGTCACGTAATTCTACTGCTTCGTGTTCACCAGTAGAGGCACCTGATGGAACTAATGCGCGACCAAAAGCGCCACTCTCAGTTAATACTTCTACTTCAACTGTTGGGTTACCGCGTGAGTCTAAGACTTCGCGAGCGTAAACATCTGTAATAATTGGCATGTTTATAATCTCCTTTATAAATAAGTAGTTTAGAAATATTAAATTTCATCTTCATTATAGCTTTAAATACTATAAATACAAAGTAATTTAATTCTCTTGTGTTGTTTATAGATGCTATAAATTATCAGAATAAGAAAGCCTTCTATCTTAATTTATAGCACCAATTTTCACTCTAAATTTTAATTCATTAAATTAATGATTGATTAATGATTCACCAGTCATATCTTCTGGTTGGTTTACATTGAGTAAATCTAATAATGTTGGTGCTAAGTCACCTAGACGACCCGTTTCACGCAATGTTACGCCTTCTTTAGTAACGATAACTGGAACTGGATTCGTCGTATGTGTAGTCATAGGTTTATCATCATCTGTTAATACCATGTCTGAGTTACCATGATCTGCAGTGACGATAGCATGACCACCCATTTCTGTAATCTTATCAACCACTTCGCCTAGACATTCGTCTACAGCTTCTATTGCTTTAATCGTTGGTTCAAGCATACCACTATGTCCAACCATGTCAGGGTTAGCAAAGTTTAATAAGATTAAATCTAAGTCACCTTTATTTAATTCTTCAATTAATGCATCTTTAACTTCGTATGCACTCATTTCTGGTTTAAGGTCGTAAGTTGCAACTTTTGGTGAGTCGATTAGACGACGACGTTCACCTTCAAATTCAGCATTACGTCCACCACTCATGAAATAAGTGACATGTGGGAATTTTTCTGTTTCTGCAATACGCAATTGTTTTAAACCATTGTTTTGAACAACTTCACCGATAGTATTTGTTAAATCAACTTTTTCAAAAACGATTTCTGCTTTCACATTGTCGTTATATTTTGTAAATGTTGCATAAAATAAATCGTCAATTTGTTCAACTTTGAAACCTTCGAAAGCTTTGTCTGTAAATATTTCAGAAAGTTGTCCTGCTCTATCTGGACGGAAGTTATAAAAAACAACTGCGTCGCCATCATTCACACCGTCATTTTGATCTTTTACGATAAATGGTTCAACAAACTCGTCTGTTAAATCTTTCTCGTAGTTAGCTTCGACACCAGCTTTAGCTGATTCAAAAGTTTCACCTTTAAAATTACGGATTGCATTATAAGCTTTTTCTTCTCTATCCCAACGTTTATCACGATCCATTGCGTAATAACGTCCTGAAACAGATGCAAATTGGCCAATGCCAAGTTCATCGAATTTAGCTTGCGTTTCTTCGATATATTTTAGTGATGATTTTTGATCTACGTCACGTCCATCTAAGAATGCGTGAACATAGACTTTCTCAACACCTTGCTTTTTAGCTAATTCTAATAATGCGAATAAGTGTTTATAATGACTATGAACACCACCATCAGATAATAAGCCAAAGAGATGTAGCGCTGAATTATTGTCTTTAACGTGTTGAATTGCGTTGTTTAATACTTCATTATCAAAGAAATCACCGTCTTCGATAGATTTATTGATACGCGTTAAACTTTGATAAACTACACGTCCAGCACCAATATTCATATGACCAACTTCTGAATTACCCATTTGACCTTCAGGAAGACCAACATCTAAACCACTTGCTTCGATTTGCGTTGTTGGATATTTACTGTAGTAACGGTCGAAATTAGGCTTATTAGCTAGTTTTACAGCATTACCATGTTCTGTTTCTCTGTTTGCAAAACCATCTAAAATAATTAATGCAGTTGGTTGTTTCGCCATATTATTTTGCACCTTCTAACAATTGTACAAAATCATCCACTTTAAGTGATGCGCCGCCTACTAATGCGCCATCGATGTCTGATTGAGCCATGTATTCTTTAATGTTGTTAGGTTTAACACTACCACCATATTGAATACGAGTTGCATCTGCTACTGTTTGACTAGATAACTCAGCAACTGTTTCTCTTACAAATGCACACATTTCGTTAGCATCTTCAGAAGTTGATGATTTACCAGTACCGATAGCCCAGATTGGTTCATAAGCAATAACTACTTGTTGTAATTGCTCTTCAGATAAACCTTCTACTGCTTTTTTCACTTGGTTGCCTACAACTTCGTTTGCTTTTCCACTTTCGCGTTCTTCATCAGTTTCGCCAACACAAATGATTGGTGTCATGCCATGGTTAAATACAGCATGTGCTTTTTTGTTAATGTCTTCGTCAGTTTCTTTGAAGATTTCACGACGTTCTGAATGTCCAATAACAACATATTTAACACCAAGGTCTGCTAATGCAGCTGGAGAAGTTTCACCAGTAAATGCGCCATTATCTTCGAAGTAAGCATTTTGAGCACCGATTTGTAATCCTTGTGCTTTACCATCATTTACTAAAGTAACTAATGCGTCTAATTGAATTGCTGGTGCACAAATTACAGATTCTACTTCTTTAGTATCTGGTAATGTTGGTAATGCATTAACGAAATCTTTAGCTTCTTGAACTGTTTTATTCATTTTCCAGTTACCTGCGATAATTGGTTTTCTCATTATATAACACTCCTATTAGTAATTTATGATTAATATTTTAAACGCTATAATCATGTCTTGCATATTTAGTCGTGCAATTATTTGTTAGCAATTGCGATAACGCCCGGTAGCTCTTTACCTTCAAGGTATTCTAATGAAGCGCCGCCACCAGTTGAAATGTGACTGAAGTCATCTGCATATCCTAATGAAATTGCTGCTGCAGCTGAATCGCCGCCACCGATAATTGTGTTAGCATCTTTTAATTCAGCGATTGCTTCACAAATACCAATCGTACCTTTAGCAAAGTTACTTAATTCAAATACACCCATTGGTCCGTTCCATATAACTGTATGCGCACCTTGTAATTGTTCTTTAAATAATTCTACTGTTTTCGGACCAACATCCATTGCTTCTTGATCAGCTGGGATATCATCAATAGATACTTCTGTGATTTCAGCGTCATTTGAGAATTCTTTAGCAATTTTACAATCTACTGGTAATACAATTTGATCGCCAGCACGGTCTAATAATTCTTTAGCAAAGTCAACTTTATCTTCTTCTAATAATGATAAGCCAATTTCTTTACCTTGCGCTTTGAAGAATGTGTACGACATTCCGCCACCGATAAGTACTTTGTCAGCAATTTTCAATAAGTTCGTGATGACACCAATTTTGTCAGAAACTTTAGCGCCACCTAAAATTGCAACTACAGGTTTATCAGGGTTTTCAACTACGCCGCCGATATATTTAATTTCTTTTTCCATTAAGAATCCTGCAACTGTTTCTAAATTAGATGCGATACCAACGTTAGACGCGTGCTCACGGTGAGCTGTACCGAAAGCATCATTTACGAATACATCGCCAAGTGAAGCCCAGTATTTGCCTAAGTCAGAATCATTTTTAGATTCTTTTTTACCATCAACGTCTTCATAACGTGTATTTTCAACTAAAAGTACATCACCTTCGTTAAGTGCTTTAACAGATTCTTCTAGTTTTTCGCCGCGTGTTTCAGGTACAAACACAACATCTTTACCTAATTTTTCTGTTAATGCTGTAGCCACTGGTTTTAAAGTTAATTCTGCTTTATCACTTTCTTCTTTAACTTTACCTAGGTGAGAGAATAATACTACTTTTCCACCTTGCTCAATAATATGTTTTATTGTTGGTAATGCTTGAACGATACGGTTATCATCAGTGATTTCGCCGTCTTTCATTGGTACGTTAAAATCTGCACGTACAAGTACAGTTTTACCTTTTAATTCTATGTCAGTTACAATTTTTTTAGCCATATAAGCTTCCTCCTCTGAATGGAACAATAAAGTAAAATAAGCGGAGAAGCGATGTGCTCCCCGCTTACTCCTAAGCTTATTGTTTAAATTTAACAACATTTAAGCTTGTTAAATTAATTTTTTAATCCGAATTATTTAGATTGGTCAGCTAAATATTCTAAAGTACGAACTAATTGTGAAGTGTAAGACATTTCGTTATCATACCAAGCAGCTATTTTAACTAATTGGTGATCTCCAACTGTCATAACACGAGTTTGTGTTGCATCGAATAATGAACCGTAAGTCATACCGATTACGTCAGAAGAAACGATTTCGTCTTCAGTGTAACCAAATGATTCGTCTGAAGCATTTTTCATTGCTGCATTAACATCTTCAACGCTTACGTCTTTTTCTAATACAACTGTAAGTTCAGTTAATGAACCAGTAGCAACTGGAACACGTTGAGCGCCACCGTCTAATTTACCATCGATTTCAGGGATTACTAAACCAATTGCTTTAGCAGCACCTGTTGAGTTAGGGATGATGTTTTCAGCAGCTGCACGTGCACGGCGTTTGTCGCCTTTTCTGTGTGGAGCATCTTGAGTACTTTGGTCACCAGTATATGCGTGAATAGTAGTCATGAAACCTTCAACTAAGCCGAAGTCGTCATTTAAAACTTTAGCTACTGGAGCTAATGAGTTAGTAGTACATGAAGCACCTGAAACAACTGTTTCTGAACCATCTAATTCACTGTGGTTAGTGTTATAAACGATTGTTTTTAAGTCGCCTGTTGCTGGTGCAGAGATTAATACTTTTTTAGCGCCAGCGTCAATGTGAGCTTCTGCTTTTTCTTTATCAGCGAAGAAACCAGTACATTCTAAAACAACATCGATGTCTAAGTCTTTCCAAGGTAATTTACTTGGTTCAGGTTCTGAGAATGATTTAACTTCTTGTCCATTTACACGGAATCCGTCTTTTTCTACTTCAACTTCTCCTGTGAAGCGACCTTGTGTAGTGTCATATTTTAATAAATGAGCTAACATTTCGTCATCTGTTAAATCGTTAACTGCTACTACGTCAATACCTTCTACGTCTTGAATTCTTCTAAATGCTAAACGTCCAATTCTACCAAAACCATTAATTGCTACTTTAACTGCCATTATAATGGCCTCCTTTAAAATGATATTTAAAAAGTGTATTTCACCTTTTATTACTATTGTTTTGCGATTACTCTTGCCGCAGCTTCGTCTGTGATTAATACAGTGTTATTGGGTGCAATTGAAAGGTAAGCTTTAATAGCTTCTCCTTTTGATTTACCCCCAGCTACGGCAAAGATAAACTTCTTCGACTCAAGATCTTCTAATTGTAGTCCAATCGTTTTCACTTTATGGACAATGTCACCTTGATCATCGAAATAATATCCAAATGCTTCTCCCGAGGCATTGTGATGTTGAAGTTTCTCTATAACTTCACTAGGTGATTGACGTCTTCGCGCCATCTTCAGCGCATCACCAATGCCATGGATCGTAATATTGGATTCCTTAATTTTCTCAAGTGAATGGATAACTGATGGTTCTAACATAAGCGTATTATATGTTGTCTCACTTACATTATCTGGTACATATAGTGTTGTATAATCACCGTTCGTTTGCTGCGCCATACTTGCAGCAATCGTATTCGCTTGATATACAACATTTTCACCAAGTCCTCCACGTGCAGGTACGAATAATACGTTGTACGGTTGCTTGTGCATGGCTTCGCTGACATATGCCATCGTTGAACCACCAGTCACAGAAACTATTGCATGTTCGTAAAGAACATCTTCTACAAGTTGTCCCGCCTGACGTGACAACTCAATCTTAACTGTTTTATCAGCATCTGAATCGCCAGGTATGACGTAAACCTCTTTGATGTTGTACTGCTCTTTAATAACCTGCGCAAGATGATGATCGTCTGAATAAATATTGAAATAGCTATTCAATTGACGAATCGTTGTTTCACCTGCTTCAGTTATTTCCATACCTGTTGGTTTAACTTTGATAAGTTCTTGTTTCTTCAATATATCTGTTTCTGAACGCAGTACACGTTCAGTCAAATCCATGTATTCACTTAAACTTCGTCTACCTACGGGTTGATGCTTGGAGATAGTAGTGAGTATTGAAAAACGACGATACATCTTTTCAACAATTTCTGGAACTAACTTTTGTTGAATTTTTATCAAGTCCTTCACTACTATCCACCTCCATTTCCATTTAAAGGGTCAAGTTCTAACCATAGATTGACTTTTTACGTCCCTGGTGGGACAAAAAAATATAACCTCTTATAACAGCAATACTACTACTATATTTTTAAAATTGCAAGAGAAATACCTATCTATTAATTATTAACTATTGACCATTAAAAATTTTGTTACTTTTGTAACTACCTACAATAATTTAATACCCGTTAAAAACATCAATTAATCATTCATACTTATTATTTTTTAATAGTACATATTATAATATAAACACATATTATTCACATTCTTATGCTTTTACAAGCGTGAATGATTGAATGGTTGTCCTATTATCATTAAAATAGTTTTATAATACTATTTTGGAGGAAAAACTATGTCACAAAAAGATCAACCAGAGGTTATCGATCCGGATGACCAACGATATAAGGACCCAGATCATTTTAATAAGCATAGTCAAAAACCGTACGCTGGTACACACCAACACCAATCATATAATTATACAAAAAATATCGGTTGTGGTTGTGGCCCATTCGGTTGTTTGAGTGGTTGCATTACCTTAATACTCTTGTCATCGCTCCTTACTTTCTTATTAAACTTCCTATTTTAATTCAATCTGATTCACATTAGCTTTTATTTTTTTGAAATTATAAGCACCCTGCGCTTCAAGTTCATTAAAATAAATTCTGCGTTTGTCTTTATAAGGGGTCAACTAATTACTAATGATGAATGATTGATTAGTTTAAAAAATGACAACGCTTTGGTCTGACTCCTTCAAGAAAAATCCTAGCTGAATACTATAGACTAAGGCTATGACTGCAGAAATAGTGTAGAAAAACGCCAGCAAAGTCGTAGTCTTTGTTGACAATATAAAAGAAGCACCCGTGAGAACGAGTGCTTCTTTTATATAGCTTATACAACTATATTTACTAAACCGTTATGAACAATGTTAATCTTCTTCTGATGAATTCGAGTTACTATTTTGTGTTGATCTTTCTTGTGTGTCAGCTTGACTACTTCTTTCTTCTGTTGAAGGTTCAGGTGTTTGCTCTTCAGTTGAAGGTTCTGAAGTTTTTTCTTCTGTAGATGGCTCAGGTGTTTTTTCCTCTGTTGTACGCTCTTCAGTCGTGCGTTCTTCGGTAGTACGTTCCTCTGTAGTACGTTCCTCTGTAGTTTGCTCTTCGGTAGAGCGCTCTTCAGTTGTTGCTTCTTTTGTTTTCTCAGGAGAGTCTTTTTCTTCTTCTGTTGTACGTTCAGCTGTTGCAGGTTGTTGTGTTTGTTGTTGAGTTTGTTGTGTCTGCTGTGTTTGTTGCGTAGTTGGAACTTGCTGAGTTTGTTGTTGGGTTTGTTGCGTTTCTTGTGACTCTTCTGTTGATTTCTCTTTTTTCTTATCTTTTTCTTCTTTAGTCTTTTCTTTTTTCTTATCTTTTTCTTCTTGCTTTTGATCAGCTAAACGTTCGTCGGCTTGTTTCGAATGATCTACAAAGGCAAAAATGGCAAAAACTAATCCACCTACTAATAACAAGACAATAATCGCACTCACAATTTTTGCAAAACTGCTCATTTTCTTGTTATTTTGATTATGCTTTGGCATAAGCTCCCCTCACTTCAATTTATATCATAACTTTTATATTTATTCTAAATGTACTTTCATTAACAAATGTATATTTTACACTATTTTTTATACTAATCAAACCGATTAACTATTTTTTAATATGGCTGTTATCTTGATGTCATATCTGTTGTAAAATGCAACTATGCTTTAACATTTTATGATTTAGTATAATATTAATCTAAATCAAACTATATTTTCAATACTTTTATTTAATTTCAATTTTTACTTTACATGTTTCACTATTATCATAACAGGATGTGAGCTAAATATGAATAAACATGATTTATTAAATGATTTTGAGCAGCAGGGTCACCCTAACAAAAAAGGCCTTCGTCAGATGATGGTTGAAAATGACAACTATGAACCAAAGCCTACTTCCAAAAAACGTAATCTTTTCTTTAGTTTTATTATTTTCCTTCTATTAGTTATTTTCAGTCTAATATTTCTTTTCATCTAATAGTAAAGCATTAAAAAATTTATTAAGGATACGTTTATATAAGCAATTTATAAATAAAAAGATAGTTATAAATCTTTAATTACGTTAGCATATAAATATAGGCCTATACGATAATCGCATAGGCCACTACTAAAGGGAGTCAAAATTTTACCTTCGTTAGTATATTATGGGGTATACTCGAAATAATTAAGAGATGATTAATTAATATCGAAGGTACCCTTATTATAACGGTATCCAATATTATTTTAAATACTTCTTAAGATGACTAAATGACATATTCTTGAACAATTTTCGAAAGAATTATGTCAGAAAAATTTAGCTTGAGTCGTTTTTTAATCATTACAGTCTAAAGCATTACTATTTTATGAGGTGATATAATGAAACACTATTTAATAACAGGTGGCACAGGTATGGTTGGTACCCAACTCGTTGAAGCTATCAAGCAAAGTGACGCGCATATAACAATTCTTACTAGACAAGACAAATCAACTTCACACCCAAAAATAACATACGTTAATTGGTCTAAAACGAATTGGGAATCTCAAATTCCTGATATTGACATCGTTATTAATCTTGCAGGTGCAAGCTTAATGAAACGTTGGACAAAAGAACATAAACAAGCAATTATGTTGAGCCGCTTACAGTCTACGCAAGCATTATTCGACTTGTTTAAAAACCGCAAACAAAAACCTTCAGTATTCTTTAATGCGAGTGCAGTTGGTTATTACAAGCCAGATTACGATCGAACTTATACAGAATTATATAAATCGCTCCCTTTTGATTTCTTATCAGAAGTAGTTTACCAATGGGAACGTCGCGCACGTCAGTTTGAATCATTAGGCACACGTGTTGTGATTGGTAGATTTGGCATGATCCTAGCAGAAGATGGAGGCGCCTTACCTTTGATGAAACTACCATATGAATTTTACCTTGGTGGTAAACTCGGTTCAGGTAGACAATGGTATTCTTGGATTCATTTGGATGATTTAACAAGAGCCATACTCTATACAATTAACAACGGAAATGCACATGGCGTTTTCAACTTTACAGCGCCTATTGTTGAACATCAAAATTTATTTGGCTATACATTGGCACGCGTCACACATCGTCCCCATTTCACTTGGGTACCTGCATTAGCCTTAAGATTAGCTTTAGGCCAAATGTCTACAGTTGTATTGGACACACAAAAAGTAATACCAAATAAATTACAGGCTATAGACTTTAAATTTAAATATCCAGATTTAAAAATAGCTTTAGAAGATTTAGTAGAATAATGATAAAAAAAAGACAAGCCACATGATGTGGCTTGTCTTTTTTTCTTAAGCTTTTATATTAATTTTAGCGTTATGCTTCAGGAACCATAACTTGGTCAACTAGACCGTATTCTTTAGCTTCTTCAGCTGATAAGAAATTATCACGATCTGTATCTTTTTCAATTTTTTCAATTGACTGACCAGTACGCTCTGCTAAAATTTGGTTTAATTTGGCACGTGTCTTAAGAATATGATTCGCAGCAATTTCAATTTCTGTTGCTTGACCTTGCGCACCACCAAGTGGTTGGTGAATCATTACTTCAGCATTTGGTAAAGCAAAACGTTTACCTTTTGCTCCTGCTGCAAGTAGGAATGAACCCATTGAGGCAGCCATACCAATACAGATTGTTTGTACATCTGGTTTAATGTGTTGAATTGTATCATAAATTGCAAATCCAGCCGTCACACTTCCGCCTGGCGAATTGATATAAAGATAGATATCTTTTTCAGCATCTTGTGCTTGTAGGAATAATAATTGTGAAACAATAGAGTTTGCTACATTATCATCGATTTGTGAACCTAACATAATAATACGGTCTTTTAATAAACGTGAGTAAATGTCATATGCACGTTCCCCACGGTTTGTTGTTTCAATTACTGTAGGTATTAAATTCATTAATATTGCCTCCTCATTTCTAATTGATAAATTTATTTTAACTCAAAAGTCAAATATGGTCAAAAATTAAAGCTCGAAATTTCACGAAACTTACATTATTCTTATTGACCGTTACTTCTAAGATTTGTACACTTGTATTAGCGTGTTTTTTAACCCCTCGTAGTGTAATGGATAACACGTAAGATTCCGGTTCTTAAAATGGGGGTTCGATTCCCTTCGAGGGGACTTGAATAAGATTTTCTAAACCTCACCCGATGCCATACGTTATATATCTATGGTATCGGGTTTTATTTTTTATTTTAAAAACACTCAACTCATTAACCACTTTTACCATATACCCTTTTTCAATATATCTAGTAATCTATGTAGTCTATAATATGCTAAAAATCTATGCAAGACAATTGTTTCTCTTTTTTAAATCAATACTTTTATAAATTTATTTTACATTTATAAAAGTACTACCTAAAACATCTCTCACATCATGGATTACTAAAAAGGCGTTTTCATCTTCTTCGTTAACAAGCTTTTTCACTCTCGTCACTTGAGACTGTGGCACTACCACGTATAGCATATGCGTCTCACTCTTAGCATAGCCACCCTTACCAGTTAATATCGTAGAGCCTCTTCCTGTAAAAGCATTAATTTTATCGCTAATTGTTTCACTTTTACTTGATATAATCGTAACTGCTTTTTTAGGATTAAATCCTTCTATGATAAACGATGTCGCTCTTTCGGTCACAAATAGCATAATGATTGTAAATAACACATTTTGTAAAGGAAGTACCATCAAAAAAGATAGAACGACGAGTGCATCCAACACAAAGATGCCTTGCGATGTTTTAATTTCTGAGTATTTATTAATTATCTTAGCTATAACTGATGTGCCTCCAAGTGTACTACCTGTCGCAATAACTAAACCTCCACCAATACCGATAATAGCCCCACCAAACACAGCATTAATCACGAAATTATCCACACCAAGATTTATATTTTCAGTTAAATGTAAGAACAGTGAAAGTGACGTATTTGCTATAACTGTATAGACTGCAGTTGTTTTACTCAAAAATTTCCAACCAATTAATACAACGAGTGTATTGATAATTAATGATGTCCAAGCCGGCGACAATCCAAATGAATATAATAGTGCTAAAGATATACCGACAGTGCCCCCGTCTCCTAAGTTAGATCCAAGTAAAAAACAATTGACACCTATTGCGTTAATAAACGTACCTATTATACAAAGAATAATATTTTTAGAATGCTTATTAAACAGTTTTGACATTAACTCACTCCTTCGAATCCAACAACAATAGGGTTTAAGCAAAATTCTATTGCTATTACGCATCACAAATTGTATTAATTATATAAAAAAACACCTCTTTATAGAGGCGTTAATAATCAAAATTAAATTATACAATTATTTTATAATAATACTAGCATAACTAATTCACGTATGACTAGATTTATTTTTAATAATGCCACTAATATTTCTCGAAGGCAGAATTGAAGAGTCCAAGGTAAAATATAAAACTGTAAAGTATATTATTTCAGTTCAATTGGTTCGCCAGTTCTCAATTTATCCGCCATTTCATTCAACTTTCTTAATCGATGATTCACACCAGATTTAGATATATTGCCAGAAGTCATCATTTCTCCTAATTCTTTAAGAGACACTTCTTGGTGATCTACTCTGAGTTTTGCAATTTCACGTAATCTTTCAGGTAAATTATCCAGACCAATTTCTTGGTCAATTAAACGAATACTTTCTACATGTTTCATAGCAGCGCTTACTGTTTTATTCAAATTAGCAGTTTCACAATTCACCAATCTGTTAACAGAGTTTCTCATATCACGTACGATACGGACATCCTCAAATTTCAAAAGTGCTTGATATCCCCCAATTAAACTTAAGAAATCAGAAATTTTTTCCGCTTCTTTTAAATAGGCAATACTACCTTTTTTTCGTTCGAGGTGCTTTGCATTCAATTCATATTTATTCATTAACTGCGTTATACCTTCAGAATGATCTTCATATAATGAAAATATTTCTAAATGATAAGATGATGTTTCTGGATTGTTTACAGAGCCACCAGCAAGAAAAGCACCACGTAAATAACTTCTTCTCATTTCATCATCATGAATCAATGCTTCATCAATTTCGTGCGTGAAGACACCACTTTTTAAAATACCTAATTCATCCAATATTTCTCTGGCACGTACTTTAATACGACAGATATAAATATTGTTCTTTTTTAATTTCATTTTCTTTCTCACAAGTAGTTCCACTTCAACATTAAATACTTTTTTAATTAACGAATATATACGTCTTGCCGTAGTAGCATTTTCGGTTTGTACGTTAATAACAAATTGTTGGTTGGAAAGACTGAGTGCACCATTCATACGAATAAGCGCACTGAGCTCTGCTTTTGCATTCTCTTCATCTACTTCTATTCTAGTCAGTTCATTTTTCATCTCGGATGCAAAGCTCATAGATTAATCAGTCCCTTCTTTAACTAAATGAAATCACTTAGTTATTATTTATCATTTTCTTTCTCACGCGTAAATTCAATCGTGTCAGTTTCTCTCATAGCTATTTCATAAATCATTTTAGATAATACTTCAGTATTATGACGCACGTAGTATTCTTCAGAAACTTCTACTAAATTAGGATGTGTAAATACTTTAATATTTTGTTCTTCCATATGATCCATATTACATTTCACTGGTGATGCTCCATCTTCCCTATAGCGCTTTAACACATCTTCAGTAAATGATTGGGTGCTACAGATAGAATAATTGATAAAGTTCTGACCAACATGATCATGTATTGCGTTCACATGATCGATTGCAGTGTAACTATTTGTTTCACCTGGTTGTGTCATAACATTTGAAACATATAATTTAGGAACGTCTCCACCTAACAGTGCATTAGAAATACCCTTCACGCATAGATTAGAAATCACACTCGTATAAAGTGAGCCAGGGCCTAATACGATTAAATCTGCCTCTTCTATTGCTTCAACTGCTTCTTCCATTGGCTCAACATCTTCTGGTTCTAAAAATACACGTTTAATCTTTTTATTCTTTTTTGGAATATTAGATTCACCATATACAATTTCTCCATCTTCCATCACCGCATTTAAACGTACACTCGTATTGGTAGAAGGAATAACACGCCCTCTAATATTTAAAATTTGACTTAGTTCTTTCACTGCATGTCCGAAATCGTTATTGATGTTGGTTAATGCAGCAATGAGTAGATTACCCAAAGAATGACCTTCGACTTGGTTTTCTTTAAAACGATATTGAAACAATTGTTCTATTGTTGATTCTGTTTCACTTAATGCCGAAATAACGTTTCGTATATCTCCTGGAGCAGGTATATCCATTTCGCTTCGTATTTTACCCGTACTACCACCATCATCAGCTACTGTGACAATCGTCGTAATATCGATCGGATAACCCTTTAAACCACGTGCTAAAACGGATAAACCCGTACCTCCACCTATAAGTACAAGTTTAATTCTTTTCATTTTTTTGTTTCACGCCACTTTCGACATGTGCATCCCTATGTTGTACATACACATTATAGTCAAAACTCTCCCTGAGTTCTGCTCCGATACGTTTGGCTAGTGCGACAGAACGATGTTGGCCACCAGTACAACCTATTGCAATAACAAGTTGAGATTTTCCTTCTTTTTTATATCCTGGTATCATAAATTTCAATAAATCCATTAATTTTTCATAAAAAATATTTGTTTCTTTCCATTTCATTACATATTTATATACTGCTTCATCTTCGCCAGTTAATGGTCTCAACTCATCAACGTAGTGCGGATTAGGTAAAAATCTTACATCAAATACAAGATCCGCATCTATTTGTATACCATGTTTAAAACCAAAGCTAATTACATTAATATTAAATGTTTGATAGTTACTTTGATTAAAATAATCTCCCATACGTTTGCGCAATTCTTTCGGTGTCATTTGCGATGTATCAATCGTATAATTCGCTAAACTTTGTATTTCAGTCAACAACTCACGTTCTTCTTCAATAGCTTCAATTAATGAACGTTGACCTTTTTCATTTAAAGGATGTGCACGACGTGTTTCTTTATAACGAGAAATCAGTTTTTCATTCGATGCTTCCAAGAACATTAAATCAACAATAACATCTGAGTTACTCTTAATTTGATCCATTTCTTTAATTAAAGATTTAAATAGTTCCTTACCTCTTAAATCAATAGCAATCGCTACTTTTTGTAAAGAAGGATTTCCTTGACCCATCAATTCTACAAATTTTGGTAAAAGAATCGGTGGTAAATTATCTACACAGAAATATCCAATGTCTTCTAAACTCTGAATGACCACAGATTTTCCAGCGCCTGACAAACCAGTTACAACCAACAATTCACTCTTTACTATTTCTTTTTCTTCTCGTTGCATCTCTTTACACCATCCATTGATTATTTTAATCGCAAAATTAGTTCTACGCTGTTAATAGCTTATTTATATTGGCATTTATACAATATCTTTCATTTTTCTCAATATAAGTCTAACGAGTTAATATTATCACATTATATTTTACATGAAAAACGACTAAGGTAGTAGTTTTATCTATCAATATTATAACGCTATAGTTGTTTCATTATGTAAAAAAGCTAGAATGTTATAACTTACTTATAGATCGTAAGTATGACATTCTAGCTATGACTGAATTTATCTATGATATTTTATAAAATCTTTTATAATCTATGACTTTATCCCATCAATGATTCAATTTATTTATGCTTCAATTGTATCGTGTAAATGCTCGATATATGCAATGGCACTTTGTGCAGCAATACTTCCATCACCAGTTGCAGTGACAATTTGACGTAATCCTTTTTCACGTACGTCACCTGCTGCATATATACCAGGTACACTTGTACTCATGTCTTCATTCGTTAAAATATAGCCAACTTCATTAGTAATACCTAAATCTTGGAAAGGTATTGTTAATGGTTTCATACCAATGTACACAAATACGCCATCACCATCTAGTGTTTGTTCTGTGCCATCTTTTGTTGATTCTAATGTTACCGAACCAACTTTGCCATCTTTGTCATTAATTGTTTTTAAAGTGTGACTCCAAATAAAATCAATTTTATCGTTTTTAAATGCACGATCTTGTAGGATTTTTTGAGCACGTAATTCATCTCTACGGTGAACAATCGTTACGCTATCAGCAAATTTTGTAAGGAATGTTCCTTCTTCTACAGCTGAGTCTCCGCCACCAATAACAAATAATTTCTTACCTTTAAAGAATGCTCCATCACATACGGCACAATAACTTACACCACGACCGCCAAGTTCTTGTTCACCAGGTACACCAATTTTTTTGTATTCTGCACCTGTTGAAATGATTACGGCGCGAGCTGTAATTTCACTATTACCAAGGTTAATCACTTTATGAGTACCTTTATCTTCTATTGATTTGATATCGCCATATTGATATTTAGCACCAAATTTTTTCGCATGTTCAAACATTTTCGTTGATAAGTCCGGACCTGTTACCATTTCAAATCCTGGGAAGTTCTCAACTTCTTCTGTGTTTGCCATTTGTCCACCTGGCATACCACGTTCAATCATTACTGTGCTTAAATTAGCACGTGATGCATAAACTGCAGCAGTCATTCCTGCTGGTCCGGCACCTATAATTGCCACATCAAAATCCACTTGTTCAGCCATTTAAATTGCCTCCTGTTTAATAATTCATTATGCGCAGTATATATGATTTCTTGCATTTCTTAAACTTATATGCTCACTAAATAATCTATCGTTTTATTTAAACGGTAAGAAGATATATCAAACCATTCGATTACTTGTTGTTTTGTTATTTTACTATCAGCATTACGATAATACATATACACAAATGCTGCAATATATTCATTTACATTTGTTAAATCTACTTTTTCAGATATAATCGCTTCTGCTTGATCAATCCATACAATAAATAAATCCTCATTATTTTTCAATGATTTCACACCATACAACATCAATAAGCCTCTATGAATGAAATCTAATTTGTTTAATTTTAAATCTTGAATAATATAGGTAAGATATAGCTTTTCGTAATCTTCCATAGATTCTAGAACTGCCCAAATTTCTTGTGTCAAAAGCACTTCGCGTCCCTTTAACTGGTTTAATAAGAAAATACCATATAACCTATGATGGCTATCGTCATGGAGTAATAATGGTAATACTTGTTCATCGAAATACATTTTACTCTCTGCAATAACCCAAGGAGCATAACCTACATCTACTTTAGTCATATCTTGCAACTTCGACCAATAATATTTACTATCCTCAATATTATTTAAATAGTAACTATTATAACTTAACGCATTGTACATTTGGATGGAAAGGAATTTTCCTTTTCTATAAAGTGGCTGTAATATTTTTTGCGAAGCTTCATATTGTTTCAAGTAACATAAAACGATGCCTAGCTTAAATGATTCATCATCATTCATCGGCATGACTTTATTTAAAATTTTTAAATAGCGTTGGTATTTTTCTTTATCATTCGTATTATAAAGTAATAAAGTATAATGACATAATGCATGTACATCCGTATTATCTTCACTAAGCAATCGCTCAAACATTTCTTTAGCAATGTCATATTCATTCATGTATAAATAACACATCGCAAGTAAATTACGCACTACGCGATGTTCTTGAATTTCATCGTTTTGATTTAAGATAAATGTTCGTGCTTCGGGTAATCTTCCCTGAGAAAATAGGTATTGGAAAATAAGTTGTACTGCAAATAGCTGACTTTCTATCTCTATTTTTTCAGCTGAATTATAAGAAACTTCAAACATTTCTTCAAGTTCTTCTTTATAATCTTCATCGTTAGACATCGTGACATAATTTATACCAAATAAAAATGCTTTATTTGCTTCATTTAATGTAATGTTTAATTGACTAAGCTGATAATAACTTTCTTCTACTAACTCTTGTTGCGCAATACTTTCATAAAATAGATGCTCTGCTTTACCACTTAGTCCTATATTCACAAGACATTCCGCGTATTTTACTTTTACATCAAAATCTTGAGGTGACATATCCAGCACTTTGCCATAATATTCTGCTGCTTTTTTATAATCTTGGTGCAGAAATTTTTGGTCTCCCAATTTTTTATAAAATTGACTATCTAATTTCATTGGTATTACTTTGCCGTTATGCGCCATCCATTATCACCTCCTAAATATTAATTAAGTTCTTATTTGCATGGGATTTCCATATGCTAATGCCGAATCAGGTATGTCTTTTGAAATAACAGCACCCGCTCCGACTTTAACATTTGATCCTATGCTTACACCTGGTAATATTGTAACATTCGCGCCAATTAAAGTATTATCACCAATTTGCACACGCCCCGTTCGAAATTCATCAACGAGAAATTCATGAGTCAAAATTGTAGTATTATAGCCAATCACACAATTTTCACCTATGGAAATATACTCTGGGTATAATAAATCGGGAACTACTTTAAAAGCAAATGCTGTGTTTTTACCAATATTCATTTTCAATAAATTGCGATACGCCCAATGTTTTAATTTCACATGAGGCAAGTACCTGCAAATTTCAATAATTATCGTTTGTTTAAATATTTTAAAGTATCTAATATAACGATACATATGCCAGAGTGGGTTATTGCCTTTAACTTTAACCCTTTTTAAATTACGCATGATATTTTATCACTTCACTTTTTGATTTGACCAAGTTAACGGACCAACATCTTTATATCTTGGTGCGTTATATTTCACTCTTCTTATAATCATAATCACAATACCTACTATAATCAGTATAATAGACATTAACTGCGCTACTCGAATATCACTAGTTAACATCAAGCTATCTGTACGCATGCCTTCTACGAAAAATCTGCCGATTGAATACCATATCAGATATAGACAGAAAGTATCTCCTATACGTAAATGTTTTCTAAGCAAGATTAGTATAACAAAGCCTAAAATGTCCCAAATAGATTCGTATAAGAATGTTGGCTGGTAGTATTTGCCGTTAATATACATATTATTAATAATAAAATCTGGAATATGTAAGTTTTCTAAGAATGTTCTTGAAACAGGACCGCCATGAGCTTCATGATTCATAAAGTTGCCCCATCTTCCAATACCTTGGCCTAAAATCATACTTGGTGCAATGACATCACCAATTTGAAACGGGTTAATATTTTTTTGTTTACAGATGATAATCCCTGTAACAAATCCACCTATTAAGCCACCGTGTATTGCAATACCACCGTGCCATATCATCGGAATTTCAATTGGGTTTTGAATATAATACGGCCACTGGAATACAACAAAATAAAGTCTCGCCATAATAAATCCAAATATTGCACTCCAAAAAATGATATCAACTAATGTATCTGTATCAAAGCCAATTCGTTTCACACCTTCTTGAGCAATAAAATAACCCAAGAGTATCCCAACAGCGATAATAATTCCGTACCAACGTACTGAAATAGGCCCAAGCTCAAGTGCAATTGGATTGATATAATTTAATGTCATCATTACCTATTTCTCCTCACTATTGCTACCATTTCGTAATATTTCAGCATTTAAGCGATCATTAAACTCTTCTGCTGTATTGATGCCCATAATATTCAGTCGGTAATTCATTGCCGCAACTTCAATAATAACCGCTACGTTACGTCCAGGTCGTACAGGAATTGTTTTTTTCGTAATTTCAGTATCTAAGATACGTAATTTTTCTTCATTTAAGCCGACTCGATCATATAATTTGTCTTTATGCCAGTTTTCTAAATGAATATTTAAACGCAATCGTTTTTCAGTTAAAATCGAACCTGCACCAAATAATGTCATTACATTAATGATACCTAAGCCTCTAATTTCTAATAAATGTTCTATTAATTTAGGTGCTCTCCCAATCAATTCGTCTTTACTAATTTCTCTAATTTCCACATTATCATCTGCTACTAATCTATGACCACGTTTTATTAATTCTAATGCCGTTTCACTTTTACCGATTCCAGAATCACCAGTAATCAGTACACCTACACCATAAACGTCGACAAGTACTCCATGCAGTGATGTTGTTCGTGCGAGTTCATGTTCTAAAAATGTAGTTAAACGACTCATTAATTGTGTAGTAGCAATCGTCGACGCAATTAAAGGCGTGTCGAGTTCTTTTGCTGCAGCGATAAGTTCCTCTGGTGGTTCTAAATCTCTCGTCACAATAATCGCTGGTGTATCTGGACGACATAACTTTCTCATACGACCTTTACGTTCTTCATCTGGTAATAAGTTATAAAAAGATAATTCCGTCGTACCTAATAATTGAATACGGTCAGAAGCATAGTGAGAAAAATAACCTGCCATTTCCAAACCTGGTCTTGAAATATCTGTATTTTTAATTTGTTTGTTTAAACCTGCTTCTCCAACAATAAGATCAAGTTCAAAGCGGTCTACTAAACTCTTGGTAGTTAACATAGTTCACCTCTATCAATATTTCTCTTACATTTGCAATATGATATTATCATATCAAAAAGAAATGATAATCCATATCAAAAAGTGTAGAAGATCGATAATTCAACACATATCTATAATATCTATCATTATATCAATTATAAACGATATCACACACCAGTGACTGATTATATTTTCAATTTATTCATTTAATTTACTACAAATCATTTTCTAGGGATTTGTTGGTAATAAATACAAAAATACCCCCTTCAAAGTTTGCACGTTAAAGTACTTACCTTGAAGAGAGCCATTTATACTTATGTTCCCACCTTTTTGAGTGGAGTTACATACTTATATTGTTTATTTTACTGTATCTCTTTCTAGCACAGGCTTTAAGTATTGTCCTGTATAACTTTCTTTTACTTCTGCAATTTGTTCTGGCGTACCGGTAGCTACAAGCGTACCGCCCCCATCGCCACCTTCTGGACCTAAGTCAATAATATGATCTGCCATTTTAATAACATCTAAATTATGCTCAATAATAACCACAGTATCACCATTTTCTACTAGTTTATTGAGTACTTTTAATAATCGACCAATATCATCAACATGTAAACCAGTCGTTGGTTCATCAAGAATATAGATGGAGCGACCTGTAGAACGTTTATGCAATTCAGATGCGAGTTTAACACGTTGTGCTTCCCCACCAGAAAGTGTTGTTGCTTGTTGTCCGAGTGTAACGTATCCTAGTCCAACATCAACTAATGTTTTCAATTTACGATGAATTTTAGGTACTTTTTCAAAGAAATTAGTCGCTTCTTCAGCTGTCATTGCTAAAATATCTGCAATGTTTTTACCTTTATAAGTGACTTCTAGCGTTTCTCTATTGTATCTAGAACCACCACAAATTTCACACGGTACATACACATCTGGTAAGAAATGCATTTCAATTTTTATAATACCGTCACCTCTACAAGCTTCACAACGACCGCCTTTCACATTAAAGCTAAAACGGCCTTTAGTATATCCTCTTACTTTAGATTCGTTTGTTTGCGCGAAGATATCCCTAATATTATCGAATACGCCTGTATAAGTTGCTGGATTTGATCTCGGTGTTCTTCCAATAGGTGATTGATCAATATCGATTATACGTTCAAGTTCCTCTATTCCTTGAATTTCGTCACAATCACCTGGTTTTACTTTTGATTTATTAATGTGTTTTGCTAATGATTTATACAGCACTTCATTAACTAACGTACTCTTACCTGAACCAGAAACACCTGTAACTACTGTCATTGTTGATAATGGAAAATCTACGTCGATATCTTTTAAGTTATTACTTCTTGCGCCTTTAACACTGACTTTACGATCAGTTATTTCACGGCGTTCCTCAGGTACTTCTATCAGTTTTTTCCCGCTTAAATATTGACCAGTGAGTGATTTTTTCTGATTCATTACTTGTTTAGGTGTACCACTCGCGACAATTTCGCCACCATGTTCACCTGCACCTGGGCCTACATCAACCAAATAATCAGCCTGACGCATTGTATCTTCATCGTGTTCTACAACGATCAAAGTATTACCTAAGTCACGCATTTCTTTTAATGTACTTATAAGTCGATCATTATCTCTTTGGTGAAGTCCGATAGAAGGCTCATCTAACACGTAAAGTACACCTGACAGTCTAGAACCAATTTGTGTAGCAAGACGAATTCGCTGCGCTTCCCCACCTGATAATGATCCTGATGCACGATTGAGTGTTAAATATTCTAAACCAACGTTGTATAAAAATTCTAAACGTGAGTTAATTTCCTTTAATATTTGATCTGCAATTTTTCTATCTTGATCTGACAATTCAATATGTTCATACATATGCAAAGCATCTTTAATTGAATGTTCAACAACTTCACCAATATTCTGACCAGAAACATATACAGATAACGCTTCACGGCTTAAACGTTTACCATTACAAGTTTCACAAGGTAGCTCAGTCATATATTTACTCATCATCTCTCTAACAAGTTCAGATGGTGAGTCATGATAACGACGATTAATATTATTAATCACACCTTCAAATTCCATTGTTCGTTTACGTGTTTGACCATTGCGTTGTTTAAAAGTGAACTCAATTTCTTTACCTTTAGAACCGTTTAAAATGATATCTTGTTGTCTATCTGTTAATTTTTTAAATGGTTTATCCATATTAATTTTATATACTTCACAAACACGATTTAATAATGTTGGATAAAAATCAGAACTTGAAGATTCCCAAGCTATGATTGCACCTTCATTTAAAGTTTTGTTTGTATCAGGAACCACTAAATCTAAATCTACTTTTAATTTCAATCCTAAACCATCACATGTTGGACATGCACCAAAGGGGCTGTTAAAACTGAACATACGAGGTTCTAGTTCACCAATTGAAAAACCACATATCGGACAAGCATGGTTTTCCGAGAATTTTAATTCTTCTCCCCCAATTATATCAACGATTAATGTACCTTCAGCAAGTCTAATCGCAGTTTCTATAGAATCAGCAAGACGTCCTTCAATACCTGCTTTAACCACCAAGCGATCTATTACGACTTCGATAGTATGATTTTTATTTTTATCTAAATTTGGCACTTCGTTTACATCCATAATTTCACCATCAACACGTACACGTACATAGCCTTTTTTGCTAATGTCGTCTATGAGTTTTTCTTGTGCACCTTTTCTATGAGAAACCACAGGAGCCAATAATTGGATTTTAGAACGCTCTTCAAGTTGCATCACTTGGTCTACCATTTGTTGTACAGTTTGCGATTCTATTTCAATACCATGATTGGGGCAAAACGGTTTGCCTATACGTGCGTAGAGCAACCGTATATAGTCATATATTTCAGTTACTGTCGCTACAGTTGATCTTGGATTTTTACTTGTAGTCTTTTGGTCAATTGATATCGCAGGTGATAAACCTTCAATCGTATCAACATCTGGTTTATCCATTTGACCTAAAAATTGTCTTGCATAAGCACTTAATGACTCTACATATCTACGCTGACCCTCAGCATATATTGTATCAAAGGCAAGTGAAGATTTTCCTGATCCAGACAGTCCCGTCATCACGATGAGTTTATCTTTCGGTATTTCAATATCTACACCTTTTAAATTATGGGCACGAGCCCCTTTTACTACAATGGATGGTTGTTTCATATTTGTCACCCTTCTGCTTTTAATTCAAACAACATATCTCTAAGCTCTGTTGCTTTTTCGAAATCTAAATCTTTAGCTGCTTGTTTCATTTCTTTTTCTATATTTGCGATTGTTTTTTCGCGTTCTTTTTTCGTCATTTTCTTAGGTACTTCAGTTTGTTGTTGTTCATTTGTTTCATCATTTTCGACAGTTGCACTAATAACATCATGAATTTTCTTATTAATCGTAGTAGGCGTAATGTTATGTTTTTCGTTATATGCTTTTTGAATTGTACGACGTCGCTCTGTCTCATCAATGGCATAACGCATGGAATCTGTAATCTTGTCACCGTACATAATAACTTCACCGCGACTATTACGTGCTGCACGTCCACTTGTTTGAACAAGTGATCTATGTGAACGTAAGAAACCTTCTTTATCAGCATCAAGAATAACAACAAGAGATACTTCTGGTATATCGATACCCTCTCTTAATAAGTTAATTCCAACAATGACATCATAAGTTCCCATACGTAAATCACGAATAATTTCTATACGCTCCAATGTTTTAATTTCTGAATGTAGGTAATTGACCTTAACGCCAGCTTCTTTTAAATAAGTAGTTAAATCTTCACTCATTTTTTTAGTTAATGTTGTAACTAGCACACGTTCATTACGTTCAATGCGCTCATGGATTTCACTTATTAAATCGTCAATTTGATTTTCCGTTGGTCGTACTTCAATCTCAGGATCTAATAGACCTGTTGGACGAATAATTTGTTGTACCATTTCATCTGTATGTTCTAACTCAAATGGACCAGGTGTAGCAGATACATAAACGAGTTGATTGGTTTTTTCTTCGAATTCTTCAAATTTTAAAGGTCTATTATCCAAAGCGCTCGGCAAACGGAAACCATGATCTACAAGCACTTGTTTACGTGCACGGTCTCCATTATACATACCCCTAATCTGAGGTAATGTCACATGTGATTCATCAACCATTACAAGCCAATCATCGCCAAAATAATCTAATAACGTATATGGCGTTGAACCCATTGGTCTTAGTGTTAAATGCACAGAGTAGTTTTCAATACCAGAACAGAAGCCCATTTCTCGCATCATTTCTAAATCATAATTCGTACGTTGTTCTAGTCGTTGTGCCTCTAATAATTTATTTTCTGAGCGTAATTCTGTTAAGCGTTCTTCTAATTCATTTTCAATTCTTTGTATTGCAGATTTCATTTTCTCTTCACGTGTTACGAAGTGGGATGCCGGAAAAATCACAAAGTGATCACGCTCTCTCAAAACTTCACCCGTTAAATAATTTACTTCACGGATACGATCAATTTCATCACCAAAAAATTCTACACGAATACACATTTCTTCTCTCGAAGCAGGGAAAATTTCAACTACATCTCCCCTTACACGAAATGTACCACGTCTAAAATCAATATCATTTCTCGAATATTGAACGTCTACTAATTTTTTTAAAAGTTCACTTCTGTCCATTTCCATACCAGCACGAACACTGACTACTAAATCTCGATATTCTTCTGGATTACCTAAACCGTATATACAACTGACACTCGCAATAATAATGACATCGTCTCTTTCAAAAAGTGAACTTGTCGCTGAATGTCGTAATTGGTCAATTTCATCATTTATTGAAGCATCTTTTTCAATAAATGTATCAGTTGATGGCACATATGCCTCTGGTTGATAGTAATCATAATAACTAACAAAGTATTCTACTCTATTTTCTGGAAAGAATTCTTTAAACTCACTATATAATTGACCTGCTAATGTCTTATTGTGGGCGATAATGAGTGTGGGTTTGCCTACTTGTTTAATAACATTACTCATCGTAAAGGTTTTACCTGTACCTGTCGCACCGAGTAAGGTTTGATGACGTTTGCCCTCATTAACGCCTTCAACTATTTTCTTTATCGCATCTGGTTGATCACCCTGAGGTGTAAAATCAGATTGTAATTTAAATTGATGATGTTCCATAGTGACACATGCCTCCTATATAATTTCTAACGATACGAACATACCTGATGTGTCTATGTTTAAAATGTATATACCACTGTTGCTGTGTGTCTGCATCAAGTTTGCAGATTCATATTCTCGTTACATATTTTAACAGATTTACAAATGAAAAAACAAACATTTGTTCGCTTTTATCTTACTATATATAAAGAAAAACAAACATAGTTCTGTCACCATGTTTGCCTAAGTTGTATTTGTTTATTCTAAAATAAACTATATTTTTGAAGTCATACAATTATAAAATGCATATTTAACTATAGCAATTAAGTTGCTTAATACTTATTACTCAGTCATCTTCTTTTTTATGAAATTCTAATTGATCGATAATAAGGTAACCAGCCAGCAACGAGGCGACATCTATAAAAATGATCCATTCATTATGAAAAAAACCTTTTTGAACGGATGCACCAATTATAATTAATGTTAAAATCGTTCCTACCCATTTACTTCGTGTTAGCACGCTGAAAAATACCACGAAAATACATGGAAAAAAGGATGCGAGCACATACCAAATCATTCACTTCACCCATTCCTATTATTTAAAATAGCCATTGTTGTTTCACGTAATTCTGATCTTGGGATGAATTTTTCCGTTAACATTTCTGGAATAATATTATCTATAAAATCTTGTACCGAACTTAGATGATCAAATTGCATAATCGTTTCTAAGGACATCTCATATATTTCAAAAAATAGTTGTTCGGGGTTACGCTTTTGTATTTCTCCAAATGTTTCATATAATAAATCTATTTTGTCAGCTACAGAAAGTATCTGACCTTCTAATGAGTCATCTTTACCTTCTTGAAGTCTTTCTCGATATATATCTTGATAGGCTTCTGGAATTTCTTCATTTATAAAATGATCTACCATTTCTTCCTCTACTTGTGAGAAGAGTTTTTTTAATTCGCCACTTGCGTATTTAACTGGTGTTTTAATATCACCCGTAAAAATTTCAGCAAAATCATGGTTTAACGCCTTTTCATATAAACTTTTCCAATCTACTTCATTACCATGGTATTCCTCTACTGTAGCCAAATATTGGGCAATTTTTGTCACCTTAAATGAATGCGCAGCGACATTATGCTCAAAGTATTTAAATTTTCCCGGTAATCTAATTAATTTTTCTAAATCAGACAAGCGTTTAAAATATTGATGTACTCCCATGACATCGCCTCCTAGTTTGTTTAATGAATGATTATACTTAATTTTATAATATCATTCAACAATCAAAATGTCTTATCAATGTAATTGAATTTAACTAATTCAATTTATGGGGTGTCTAGTACATAAACTTATATCTCAGCTTCCGTTGTTATTTTGACAGTAATTGGCTGAGCATATACTACGAAATATTATTAGAAAAATTATATTTCTGTCCCATTACCTTATTAATGACATTATTTAAATACATTGAGCTATAAACATAGAACCACTCCAAAACATGCAGGAGTGGTTCTATGATGTACCATTTATTATACTCAGCAAAACTTACCTCTAATATAATCTCACTATTAAGCACCTTTTCTTTAGCTATTCAGATGATATTGTAGGTATATACCAATTTACGATTTGCTAATGAATATAATTATATTGACCAGTGTTGTGAATCGTTCTATAAGATTTTTGTCCTACACCTTGCCAATTCATTTCTGATACTACAATTGAGCCATCTGGGTTTTTACGTTCTACAACACCTACATGGCCATAGTTACCGGCATTACTTTGGATAATAGCACCCACTTCAGGTGTATGGTTAACTTTGTAGCCACTATTACTAGCTGCTGAAGCCCAATTATTCGCATTACCCCAAAGGTTACCTACTGATTTTCCTAATTGTTGACGGCGATCAAATGCATAATATGTGCATTGTCCCCAGTTATAATAATTACTACCATTTGAAGCGACTTGTGTTGGTTTATATTGACTAGAATACATTTGTTTACTTTCATTTTGATTATTTGCTGCTTCTTTTTCCACGTAATTCCAAGTATGTTGTGTCGTTGGTACAAGGTTATTTGATGTTACTGGAACATCATTACCTTCTCTTGTTTCATTCTGTACTTGTTGTTCGTTAAAAATACTATGAAGCTGGTTATTTAAATGTGCTGATCCCTTTTCAGATACTGCCACTAATTGGCCTGGGTAAATAACTTCACCTAGATTTGGGTTTAACTGATAAATTTGTTCTAAATTAAGTTGATATTTTTCAGCAATATTTAAAACTGTATCTCCTTGTTTTATTTCTACTATATCTTTGTCTGGAAGTACTAATTGTTCTCCTGCTTGTACAGTTACTCTTTCATTCAATTGATTTAATGACTGAATTTCATTTGTTGTTGTGGCAAATGCATGCGCTATATCAGATAATTTAGCATCTTCTTTTACTGTGTGAATTTGGTCTGCTGATGCAATACCATTAAAACCAAAAAACAATGCTGCCGATGTTACAGAAAATGTTAATCCCTTCTTCATTACATGTTCAACCCTTTACTGTCTTAAATTTTAATCAATCATAATATAGCATAAAACATTTCGTCTTTTGCGATTGTTATTATACTGTAATGTAATAGACAATTGATACTTAATATGGGTCAATTCAATTAGCTTAAATGTCACTTAAAACATTGATATTACAACCTTCCAGAAGCTATATACATACATCATTCAAATCTAACGTGTAATATTTAAAATTGCATTTTACATGCTTTTATTTATTCTTTTAAAAAAATTCTCGTCACTAGTATAAATACTAATGACGAGATTTCTAATTTTCATTTGCTTAACTTTCTGAATGATCCATTTGACTACGTAAGTATGCTTCTATAAATGGACTTATATCTCCGTCCATAACTGCATCTACCTTACCTGATTCTTCATTTGTTCTATGATCTTTAACCATTGCATAAGGATGAAAAACATAAGATCTTATTTGACTTCCCCAGCCAATTTCTTTTTGCTCGCCACGAATTTCTGCCATTTCTTGCTCTTGTTCTTCAATTTTTAATTGATATAACTTGGCTTTCAATGTTTTCATTGCAGCTTCTCTGTTCTTAATTTGAGAGCGCTCATTTTGGTTGTTTACTACAATGCCTGTAGGTTGATGGGTAATTCTAATTGCTGATTCTGTTTTATTAATATGTTGACCACCTGCACCAGATGCTCTAAATGTATCAACATTAATATCATCTGGATTGATATCGATTTCAATTTCTGTATTATTGAATTGCGGTATAACATCACAGGAAGCGAATGACGTATGTCTACGTCCTGACGAATCAAACGGTGAAATACGGACAAGTCGATGCACGCCTTTTTCAGCTTTCAAATAACCGTAGGCATTATGACCTTTAACAATTAGTGTAACACTTTTAACGCCCGCTTCATCACCAGGTAGGTAATCTGCAATCTCAACTTTAAACCCTTTCTGTTCACAATACCGTTGATACATTCTTAAAAGCATATTTGTCCAATCTTGCGATTCTGTGCCGCCTGCGCCAGGATGTAGTTCCATAATGGCATCGTTCGCATCATATGGACCATCAAGTAATAATTGTAGTTCAAACTTATCTAAGTTTGCTTTAAAATCTAATACGTTCTGTTCCAAATCTGACTTCATATCATCATCGTCATCGTCTAATAATAGTTCTCTTGTTGTTTCCATGTCTTCTATTTCAGATTCTAATCCTCGATATGCATTTACAATCGTTTTTAAAGCATTATTCTTATCAATAATTTCCTGTGCTTTATCTTGATCATCCCAAAAAGTAGGATCAGCCATCATTTCTTCGTATTCTTGAATATTTGTCTCTTTTTCTTCTAAGTCAAAGAGACCCCCTAAGTTGCTCTAATTTTTCATTATAATAATCTATATTACGTTTAATTTCTGATAGTTCCATCACTGCATCTCTCCTGTTATCGTACGATTGAAATACTACTATTAATTTATGTCATTTTATTCAATATATCTATTCTACAAAAGTTTGAAGTTTAATTACAACTCTGCCGCTATTTTTATTTATCAAAACAAGTTAATTTTAATTTTGATAAATAAAAACCGGAAGTTGATATATACTTTATCAAGGCTTCCGGTTTTATTTAAAATCATTTTCAAATTATGCACCATGGCAGTTTTTATATTTTTTTCCACTACCACAAGGGCAAGGATCGTTTCTACCGATATGTTCATCTTTAACATAAGGCGATGCTTTAGCCTTTTCTTTACCATCTTCTGCAGATACGTGTTCAGCTTTACCGAAATCTGTTGCTTTATCACGTTCTAAGTCATCTTCAACTGTAACTACTGATTTCAAGATATATTTGCTGACATCTTCTTCGATGTTTTGCATCATTGTATCGAAAAGTTGGTGTCCTTCGTTTTGATAATCACGTAATGGATTTTGTTGACCATAAGAACGCAAGTGGATACCTTGACGTAATTGATCCATTGTATCTATATGGTCTGTCCAATGTAAATCGATTGAACGAAGTAAAATCATACGCTCGAATTCATCAAATTGCGTACCAATTTTCTCTTTTTGATCTTTTAAAGCGACTTCAACTTTCGACCAAACAATATCAATGATATCCTCTTGATCCTTACCTTTGATATCTTCTAGTTTTAAGTCGCCTTCATTTAAGAATACATCATCAATATAGTTGATAAATGGCTCGTAATCTAGATCTTCTTCATCTTCATTTATATAATAATGAACGCTTCTATCTAATGTGGAATGGAGCATTTCATTTACTAAATCTCCGCTTTCATCATTATCAATAATACGGTTACGTTCACCATAGATAATATCACGTTGTTTACGTAATACATCGTCATATTCAAGTACACGTTTACGCGCATCAAAGTTATTACCTTCTACACGTTTTTGAGCAGATTCAACGGCACGTGACACCATTTTAGATTCTATCGGTGTAGAATCATCCATACCTAAACGATTCATCATACTTTGTAAACGTTCCGAACCAAAACGTACCATTAAATCATCCTGTAGTGATAAGTAGAAACGACTGTCCCCTTTATCACCTTGTCGTCCAGCACGACCACGTAATTGGTCATCAATACGACGAGATTCATGTCGCTCTGTACCGATTACTGCAAGGCCGCCAATTTCTTCAACACCTGCGCCAAGTTTAATATCTGTACCTCTACCTGCCATGTTCGTAGCGATAGTAACCGCTCCACGTTGACCTGCATTAGCAACTATATCTGCTTCACGTTCATGATTTTTAGCGTTTAAAATGTCATGACGTACGCCATGTTTTTTCAATAAATTAGAAATATATTCACTGGTTTCAACTGCAACTGTACCCAATAGTACAGGTTGTCCTAGTTTATGTTTTTCAATAACATCATCAACAACTGCATCAAATTTACCTTTTTGACTAATGTATATTAAGTCTGGTTTGTCCACACGTTGTATCGGTTTGTTAGTAGGAATTTGAGTTACAGTCATATTATAAATGTTTCTGAACTCTTCTTCTTCAGTTTTAGCTGTTCCTGTCATACCAGAAAGTTTGTTGTACATTCTGAAATAGTTTTGGAATGTAATAGAGGCCATTGTTTTAGATTCGTTTTGAATCTTCACGCCTTCTTTCGCTTCTATGGCTTGGTGTAAGCCTTCTGAAAAGCGACGTCCTGGCATTGTACGACCAGTAAATTGGTCAACAATTAAGACTTCACCATTATTCACCATGTAATCCACATCTCTTTGCAATGTTACATGTGCACGTAACGCAGTATTAATATGGCTAATAATATCCACATTATTCACATCATATAGATTATCAATCTTAAACATGCGTTCTGCTTTATCAATACCTTGCTCTGTTAATTGAACAGCTTTTGTTTTCTCATCGTAGTTATAGTCGTCTTCATTTTTAAGCATTTTAGCAAAGACATTTGCTTGTGTATAAAGCGAAGTCGATTTCTCAGCTTCACCTGAAATGATCAGTGGCGTACGTGCTTCATCAATTAAAATTGAGTCAACTTCATCAATGATAGCAAAGTTTAAAGGTCTCATAACACGTTCTTCTGCATAGTTCACCATATTATCACGTAAATAATCGAATCCTAACTCATTATTCGTACTATACGTAATATCACTTGCGTATGCTTCTCGCTTCTCAGTTGTTGTCATACTGTTGATGTTTAATCCTACAGATAACCCAAGAAATTCATATAATTCTGCCATTTCTTCGCTTTGCGTACTAGATAAATATTCGTTTACTGTAATAACATGCACACCACGGCCTAACAATGCGTTTAAATAAACTGGCATTGTTGCAGTTAACGTTTTACCTTCACCTGTTCTCATCTCAGAAATGTCGCCACCATGAATTGCAATACCACCCATAACCTGAACTTTATATGGAATCATATTGAACACACGTTTTGAACCTTCTCTTACGAGCGCAAAGGCTTCCGGTAAAATATCATCGAGCATTTTAAATTGTTTTTTTATATCTTCTTCTGCTTGTAATTGTTTTTGAAATACTTTTGTTTTCTCCCTAATTTCTTCATCAGTTAATATCGACGTATCCTCTTCTAACGCAAGGACTTTGTCGGCTAATTTACCAAGGCGTTTTATTTCTTTTTTATTGCCATCTGCAATCTTTGATAAAAAACCCATTTTGTTCGCTCCTTTAGCTTTTTAACTCTTTGCTTACAACAATTTATGATATCATTTATAAGCTTAAATTTACACTTATTAACTTTCCATTTAAACAGTTTTCTCGCTTGTTAATGCTATTTTTTATTTATTAATAGTTTTCTTTTTTTATTTTATCTCTTATCCAATAAAAATATACACAAGATCTTACCTAACTTTCAAATTATTTCATAGTAACACAACAAAAAATGAGCGTCCATGATTTAACTCAATCATGAACGCTACGGTTAGTTTAATATTGGACTTAATTAAAACAAATTATTCAGTTGTTTCAATCAAACCATATTTTCCATCTCTTCTTTTATAAACAATACTCGTACCATCAGTTTCACGATCTGTGAAAATAAAGAAATCATGTCCTAATAAATCCATTTGTAATACTGCTTCTTCTGAATCCATAGGTTTCAAACTGAAATTTTTTGAACGAATAATTTCGATATCACTTTCATTGTCATCATTTTGAATTTCTTCTGCTTCACTTTCTTGTGGTAATGATGCAAATGCTTCTTGTTCTCCACGATTTCGATTTTTACGATTTACACGCGTTTTGTATTTTCTAACTTGTCTTTCAAGTTTACCGTTAATTAAATCAATACCAGCGTATAAATCATCGTGGCGTTCTTCAGCTCTTAAAGTAACGTTTTTCAATGGAATAGTTACTTCGATTTTTGCTGCCGAATTTTGATACGTTTTTACTTTAACATGTGCGATTGCATTTGGCACATCGTTAAAATATCTTTCTAATTTACCAATTTTCTCCTCAATATAGTTGCGAATCGCATCAGTAATAGTGAGGTTCTCCCCGTGAATTTCAAATCTGATCATAATAATCGACTCCTTTAAAACCTCTATATTGGTAATATTGCTTATTATTATAATACCACGTTTCTCCTACCGTGCAAACGTAAACACATCGAATTTTCTGATTCTTCTAACAAAAAGCAACTCTGCGGCATTATGAACTGTTAATCCTGTAGTATAAATGTCATCTACAAGTAAAATATTTTTATTTTCTAAATCTATATTTTTTACGATTTCAAATGGATTTTTTGATTGCGCGCGTAATTGTTTTCCTAAAAGTGATTGCTTTGGACGGACTCGCGTATATAGTAAAGGCTCATAATCCACACCCATTTCATCTAACACGGCCAGCACGGGATTAAACGTTCGCTCCTTATCTCTAACTAACGGTGACGGTATAGGTACAATGTAATCATATGATATTTTAGGGAACTGAAGCTGTGTTGCTAATATTTCACAGATTGCGACATCTTTCTTGAATTTATATTGATGAATAAGCGTCTTCAACATACCTTTATATTGGTATTGGCAATATAACTGATTCATTAAGTTATATTTTGTTGCTAAAAATAAACAGTCTAAGCAATTCTTCTCATTTTCGTCTAATTTCTTTAAACATCTGACACAGCGATTGAGGGGTTTAATATTGATATCATCCCATTGTTCTATGCATGATTCACATAATTTAGATGCTTTTTTATAAAATGTAAAAGCATTAAACGCTTCAGAAAAAGTATGATGACATTGGATACATCTAGCCATCTAACCATCCCCTATTATGCGCCAATGCGTTCATTTTCTTAATGTCTTTTCGTGCTTTAAGCATGTCCATCGTAATTCCCTCATGTAAATATAATACTAATCCTGATGGTGACTCTAATTTACGCCCCACTCTTCCAGCAATTTGAACAAGTGCACTACTTTCAAACATATGACTATTGAGCACGATAACGTCTAAATTTGCCATAGTAAATCCTCTTTCTAAAATTGTAGTGGTAAACATAACTTTATATTCACCTTTTCTTAAAGCGCTCACTTTTTCAAAACGAAGTACATCCTCACTATGCACATAGGTCAATGAAGTTATTTCTGTTTTATAATAATGATACATTTGTTTCATATGCTGTATGTCATTAAAAAACACGAGCGTATATCTATCTGCTTCAATTTGTTGTTTCAATAGTTTCATTAGAAAGCGTTGTATTTTATGAAATTTTATTTTGTGATATTTAAACTGAGGAACTGGCAAAGGTTGCCTATGAAAACGGGCGGGTAGTGTTATTATAGACCCTTCTTTCATTTTTCTAAGTAATTTAGTTGGCGGCGTTGCAGTCATATAAATGTGGACATGATGTTCTTTTGAAGCATGTGTTATGACATCAAAGAGTATTGGATCCATTGATAATGGAAATGCATCAACTTCATCTACAATAATCAAGTCAAAATGATGTTTAAATCGATATAATTGATGCACCGTAGCAATCACAAAGTGTCCATTATGACATTGTCTCTGACCTTGATAGAGTACATCTATTGCTTCATCTCGAAAAGCTGCTTTAATACGCAAACTCACTTCTATAACAACATCAACTCTGGGCGATACAACCGCAACATTATAGCCTGCTCTTCTCGCAAAGCTAATACCTTCAAAAATCATTTCTGTCTTACCTGCGCCTGTCACAGCATATAATAAAATAGACGTTAAATTTTTAACCGCTTCTAAAATTTTAATTGAAGCAAAACGTTGTTGTTCTGACAATTCAAATGGTAAATGATATATTCCTTGGGACATATTTACATTTGTTTCAGTAATATATACTTCGTTAATATTATCCATTCTGCCCAAATTGATACAATTTCTACAATACACAACTTCTTTATCTAATAATGTTGAAAAGTATTTGTAAAAATGACGTTTCTCTTGTGTATGACACTGTATACAATACCAACATCCTTTTTTGTTTATCACACCAGGGGAAATATGTCTGATTTTCTCATCTGATAACATATTTTTTTCGATGATTAATTTTCCATAATGTTTTATTTCAAATAACCTCCAATAAAAAAAGACATGCATACCATTCTTGGCACAACATGTCTTTAAACGAGTTAATATTTATGTTAAACGTATGTTTCTCCCTGTAAATCCTAGTCCCATACCACCAGAACCTAAGTGCGCTGCAATAACAGGTCCTAACTTAGATCGGTGAAGATTATATTGTGGATATTTTTCGTGTAATTCCTTTTCCATCCAATCTGCATCTTCTGGTTTATCTCCCTCAATAATATATAATGTTACTTCATCATAATTTTTCACTTGAGCGGTAACTTTATTAATTATTTCATTGAGTGCACGTTTTTTAGTACGAACTTTTGCTTCTGGTACAATTTTGCCGTCATCAAATGTTAAAACAGGTTTCATTTTTAACATTGTACCTACCCATGCTTGCGCTCCGGTGATACGACCACTTTTCTGTAGATTTTTCAAATCATCTACCATTAAGATTGCACCAGTCACTTCACGCATAGCTTCAAGCTCTTTAATAATATCTTGGGGCTCATATCCTTGTTCTATCATTTCAACTGCAAGTAGTACATAACCACCTTCTATCATCGCAGCTAATTTTGAATCAAATGTATGCACATTGATTCCTTCCACCATTTTTCCTGCTTGCGTAGCTGTTTGATAGCTGCCACTAATTCCAGATGATATAAAAACAGATATGACATCTGTATAACCTTCATCTCGGAGTTCTTTAAAATGTTTTATAAACTCTCCAATGGCAGGTTGACTCGTCGTAGGAATTGTATTTGAAGTTTCCATTCTTTTATAAAATGCTTCCGTTGATATTGTTGCATTTTCCACAAAGTTTTCACCGTTATCGAAAGTTACGCTTAGCGGCGCAATTCTTATGTTATATTTTTCTATTAGTGTTTGAGATAGATAGCTCGTTGAATCTGTCAAGACAGCAATCTTCATCTTAATCCTCCTCAATTATACTCACAACTATGATACCCTATTTTAAGTAAAAAGAAAATTTATTTTTGTATTTAATCTATAATACAATACAGTGTATAATATGTGTAATTAATGAATTTTTAAAACATACATAAATGACTGTCTGACTATACAAAGATGAGGTGACGATAAATGGATGATGCAATAATCACAGTTAAACAAAAACATACAATTGAAAATATAATCAGTAAATCACGTTTTATAGCGCACATTAAACCTGTTGAATCTGAAGATGCAGCTAAAGCTTTTATCGACGCAGTGAAATCTGAACACCGAGAAGCAACTCATAATTGTTCAGCATATACAATTGGAGACCAAATGAATATCCAAAAAGCAAACGACGATGGCGAACCGAGTGGCACAGCGGGAGTTCCTATGCTCGATATTTTAAAGAAATTAGAGATACATAATGCTGCCGTGGTTGTTACACGCTACTTTGGTGGTATTAAATTAGGCGGTGGCGGATTAATACGTGCGTATAGTGGTGCAGTACGAGATGTAATTTATGATATTGGTAGAGTTGCTATGCGTCCTGCTATACCTACAACGGTTACCATTGCTTATGATTTAACGGGTAAGTTTGAATATGAACTCGCGAGCACACCTTACTTATTACGCGAAACAAATTATACCGATAAAGTAAGTTATCACATTGATGTTGTTAAAACAGACTACGATCAATTTATAGATTTTTTAAATCGTAATACTTCAGGGAATTACGATTTAATAGAAAATGAAGTGGTACGCTTACCTTTCGATATTCCTACTTCCTAATCTTAAAATCCAAATTCTACGTATGTGAGTATAAAATAAAGAGGCCTCCGTCTTGGAAGCCTCTTTATTAATGATGTTCATCGTCTTTGTTCTGTTGTTTGTTTTCAATTAATTTCATTAAAGGTCTGTAATCATCATCAATGAGACCAGTAAATTCTACAATAAGCTCAATTGTAACTAAAATAAGAATGAGCATCATGAGTACACCCCATGGTTGAGATAAATATAATATAATACTAGCAAGACTAAATAGTAATGCTATAGAATATATAAGTACTACGGTCTGGCGATGTGAATAACCTAATTCTAATAATTTATGATGTAAATGCGATTTATCTGCCTGCATAATATGCTGACCTTTCTTCACTCGACGTATCATCGCAAACAACGTATCAATAAACGGCACTGCTAAGATAACAATCGGGAAGAATAGTGAAATGAAAGTTATATTCTTAAATCCGAGTAATGATAGGAATCCTACAATAAATCCTACAAGTAATGCACCACTATCACCTAAAAATATTTTAGCTGGATGGAAATTGAAGAATAAGAATCCTAAAAGCGCACCTATTAAGACACTACAAATCATCATAATAAAAATATTTGCTTGTAATATTGCTATAAAGCCAATTGTCATCAAGGCAATCATCGATACACCAGACGCTAATCCATCTAATCCATCGATCAAGTTAATTGCATTAGTGATGGCTACAATCCAAATCACTGTGATAGGGATCCCAAATACGCCAAAATGTATCGTAGGCCCAATTGGTAAGGAGATAAAATCAATCGTCACTCCATAATAGACAACGACGAGTGCTGCAATTACTTGGCCAATTAATTTTATAACTGGTTTCAAATCATAGATATCATCTACAAGTCCCACCAAATAGATTAATACTGATCCAATAACAAGCGGTTTAACTTCGGTTTCTATCGGATGTCCTAGCCATATCCCTAATAGAAACGCAAAAAGTATTACAGTTCCGCCTAATACAGAAACGGGTTTTGTATGTACTTTTCTAAAATTTGGCTTATCTACAATGCCTAGTTTATGAGAAACCTTTATAATTATTGGTGTTAGTATTAAACTGACAATCATTGAAAAAATGATTAATAATAATGTATACATCAGTTCACCTTCATTAATATAATTCTTGATTATTTTGAATTTCAAAGTCGTTACATTGAAAATAATTTTAACTTTAAACTGCAAATTTATATTATCTATAAAATGGTCTGTGATGTTGATGCAACTCTAATAAATTGCACACCTACCATATCTAAATATTTATGCACTTAATACTATAATACCTCATACGCTTTTACTTATACAAATAGTAATGAGATAATTAATATTCTATAAACGAATTCGTTTTGATTTTTAATTATAAACTAAGTGATTTTTATATAATCACTCAGACAAATATTTTAACATGAATATTAAGTGAATGTTATCAATTTCTATTTCTATAGTGATGACAAAATGTAAGTTTTCACTTACAATAACTAAGTGTTTATTCAAAGGAGTGTAACGTTAAATGTTTGAAGCTATTATCTACAACATCTCTGTTATTGTGGCAGGAATTTACTTATTCCATCGCTTACAGTATTCAGAAAATAAAAACATGGTGTTTTCAAAAGAATACGTCACTATTTTAATGACGATAGTAGCACTTTTACTATCCGCCTATCCAGTGCCACTATTCAATGAATACGCACTCTATTTATCATTTGTACCTATTTTATTCTTAGGTAGATACACAAATATGGTATACACCGTTCTAGCCGCAGTCATTGTCTCTGTAGTCAATGTGCTAATTGGTGATTTCACTATTATTATTGCTACGATTCTCATTGTTATAGCCATCGTAGTCGGTGCAGTTGGACCATTCTTAAAACAAAGCGACATTGTTTCATTACAAATCCTTAATGCAATTACATTAGTTATTTTGGTTATTTTATCACTTATTAGCCCTTATTATGAATTAACAGAAGTGTTGTTCTTAATACCCTTATCCTTTATTTTAACGATTACTTCTTCTATCACATTTGTTGATATTTGGCATTTTTTCTCATTAGTTAATCGTTACGAAAATGAAGATAAACTGGACTATTTAACTGGCTTGGGAAATGTTAAAGAATTTGACAGACATCTAAATGAAACGACGCGTATCGCTGAAGAAAACAATGAGAGCTTAGGATTATTGCTCATTGATATAGATGGTTTCAAAGATGTAAATGATAAATTTTCACATAAATCTGGCGATGCCGTGCTTAGACAAGTAGCTCAACTATTAAAAAATTATGTACCTCAACAATTTAGTATTTATCGTAATGGCGGCGAAGAATTTTCAATTGTTTTATACGATTATACTTTAGATCAATGTGTAAAACTCAGTGAAAATATTCGTGCAGGGGTTGAACAATCTACTTTCCATATGCCAAATAAAGAAGTCATCAAATTATCTGTATCCATTGGTGTAGGTTACTTAACTCAAGAAGATTACAAATCTCAACGTAAAGTATTCAAAATTGCGGATGACATGCTGCATATGGCAAAAAATGAAGGTCGTAATCAAGTTATGTTTAATCCAATTGTTAAATTATAAAAACATTACCAAATTTAACACTGTTCAAACTGGGAGTGTATGTATGAAATCAAGGTTCAATCTTTGATTTCATACATACACTCTTTTTTTGTGCTCGCTTTTTGTAGAGACGTTTCAAATTATGTAATTTCTCTCCAATTTCAAAAAAATAAATACGTCTAAAACAGACACAGTCAACACTCAAAGAATCTATATGTTAAAATTAAAATCTAGATTCAAGCGCATATTTCAATTGTTAATTTTTTAACTTAAAAACAACAATTGCAAAATTATGTTTGTTACAATATATAATGAAGTTCAAAAATTAATAACATAGTATGAATCGTTATTGAAAGTTACTGTTGTACGCTGTAAACTTTCAATTGTTATAAAATCATTTCAGGAGGTGACCAACTATGTCAGATACAATCACTATCATCGATGAAAACAAAGTGATTGACGTCGTACTTATTGCGGGAAGAATTTTGCTAGAAAGTGGCGCTGAAACCTATCGTGTCGAGGATACGATGACACGAATTGCTGCCAATTATGGTTTAGATGATACATATAGCTTTGTAACTTCTACAGCAATTATTTTTTCCCTTAATGATCGTACGAACACACGACTCGTACGTATTCGTGAAAGAACGACTGATTTAGAAAAGATCGCCTTAACCAATAGTTTATCGCGTAAAATTTCAAATAATCAATTAGATATAGACGAGGCAAAATCAGAGCTCATACATTTGCATCACGCTTCTTTACAATTTTCATCTATTACAAAATTCTTCGCAGCAGCAGTCGCATGTGGATTCTTCTTAATCATGTTTGGCGGCGGAATTAACGACTTCTTTTTCGCAATTATTGCCGGAGCTGGTGCGTTTTTAACTTTTGATTTTGTACAACGCTATATTCAAATTAAATTCTTTTCAGAATTCCTTAGTGCAGTAGTTGTTATAACGGTCGCCGCCACATTCACTAAATTAGGTCTGGCAGAAAACCAAGACTTTATAACCATAGCTGGCGTCATGCCTCTTGTACCAGGAATATTAATCACTAATGCTATTCGTGATCTAATGGCTGGAGAATTGATTGCTGGTATGTCTCGTGGCGTTGAAGCAGCTCTCACAGCATTTGCAATTGGTGCCGGCGTTGCCATTGTTTTATTAATATTTTAAAAAGGAGTGCTTATATGCTCATCGGCTATTATGTTTTACAATTTATTGTCAGCTTTTTAGCAACAATGCTTTTTTCTATTATCTTTAACGCACCACGTCGACTCCTTTTAGCTTGTGGTTTCGTTGGCGCAATGGGCTGGATTATCTTCAAACTTACTGTGGACTTGGATTTCGGTAAAGTAATGGCTTCATTTTTAGGAAGCTTTATTTTAGCAATTATGAGTCACGTAATGAGTAGACGTTACAAACGACCTGTTATTATCTTTATTGTTCCAGGGATTATCCCATTAGTACCAGGTGGTTTAGCATATGAAGCGACGCGTTATTTAGTTAGTAATCAATATACACTCGCTACAAATACATTTCTTGAAGTCACGTTGATTTCAGGCGCGATTGCTTTTGGTATTCTATGTGCAGAAATCATCTATCATCTCAATACACGGATTAAACAACATTATGGTAGAATGAATGGTAAAACATATAAAAAATCTTACAATATGAACAATAGAGCTTAAGGGGTGTTTTTTTGAAAACTGATATAATTGATAGATTAACAAGATATGTAACAATAGATACACAATCTGATCCAGAGTCTAATACTACGCCTTCTACTGAGAAGCAATGGGATTTACTAAATTTGTTAAATGACGAGTTAACGGATTTAGGTTTAGAAACTGACATTGATGAACAAGGTTATTTATTCGCAACATTAGAAAGTAATGTTGACGAAGTTTTACCTACCGTTGGCTTTTTGGCACATGTTGATACTTCGCCTGATTTCAACGCATCAAAGGTAAATCCACAAATTATAGAAAATTATGATGGCCAACCTATCAAATTAGGTGAAACGAGTCGTATATTGAGCCAAGATGTATTTCCTGCTATGAAACACGTAGAAGGTCATACGTTAATGGTCACAGATGGCACATCACTATTAGGTGCTGATGACAAAGCTGGTGTCGTTGAAATCATGGAAGCAATGAAGTATTTAACGGAACATCCAGAAGTCAAACATGGACCTATTCGTATCGCTTTTACGCCAGATGAAGAAATTGGCAGAGGCCCTCATGCCTTTGATGTTGAGCGCTTTAATGCGGATTTCGCCTACACTATGGATGGTAGTGAATTGGGCGAATTACAATATGAAAGTTTCAACGCAGCAGAAGCAATCGTTACGTGTCACGGTGTCAATGTACATCCTGGTTCTGCTAAAAATGCTATGATTAACGCTATTCTCTTGGGTCAACAATTCAATTCATTATTACCACAAAATGAAGTACCCGAAAGAACAGAAGATTACGAAGGTTTCTATCATTTAATGAAAATGAACGGTGATGTTGAAAAAACGACATTACACTATATTATTCGTGATCATGATAGAAATCATTTTGAATTACGTAAGAAGCGTCTTGTTGAGATTAAAAATGATATTAATACGCATTATACTGATGCACCGATAGAAATCGAAATCAATGATCAATACTATAATATGGGTGAAAAAATCGAACCAAACCCACATGTAATTGATATACCTAAACGTGTCTTTGAAAAGTTAGAAATCCCTGCTAATACAGCCCCTATTCGTGGTGGAACAGACGGGTCTCAACTTTCATATATGGGACTACCAACCCCTAATATCTTTACAGGTTGCGCTAATTTCCACGGACCTTTTGAATATGCTTCCATTGATGTTATGGAAAAAGCTGTAGATGTTATTATTGGCATTGCGCAAGAAGTCGTAAACACTTATAAAAAGTAAAATAAATTTGTTATATAGATCCATGCTCAATAAAAAAGCGTAGATTCCTCACTTTGAGAAATCTACGCTTTTTCTATTACTCATATATACTTATATTCGTTCCTTGTCTACTTACAGTCGTTTATTTAGCATGTGTTTGAAATGTTTAACATCTACCTGTTTACACTTCAAATTGTGTTTTCAATAATTTAATTGCTTGTACTGTATAGTGTCTGATTTGAATACCCATCTTGAAGTCTGTAAAGCTTTCAGGCATTTCTATAAACGTATTAAATGTAGCAGTAACACCCATTGATTCAAACAAATCAAATTTGTCATCTGTTGCACATACGGCAATAGATGGTTTATTATGTTTGGTTGCTAACTCTGCAAGACGCACTGTTGTTGTTTCTAAGATTTGGTCTGCTTCATTTACACCTTCACCGAATATAATTAAATCCGCTTGTTGTATCAAATTATCTAAATGAGTAATTTGATCTACCAGTTCGTGGCTTGTCATAATTTCGGCATCATAAAGTACATTTAAGGCTGCAGCAATACCACCACCTGCGCCACCTCTTTGAACAGGACCCATTGTCAGTTTTAGCTCACTTTTGAAAATTTCACTTAAATACCACAGTAAGTTGTCTATTTCAGCAGCATCTTGACGTGTCATTCCGTAAAGTTCATATGTTTGCATAATTTCACTATTTTTACCATATAGTTTACTGTCAAAATCAGACATTAACTGAAAACGTACATTTTTCAATTGTGGATGAATGCCAGAAATATCTATTTTACGTATATATTTCAACATCTTACTACCTTGACGTAAATCCACTTCTTGAGCCTCATCATCATAGAATTTAGCTCCAAGTGCTTGTAGCATACCTGCACCACCGTCAAAGCTGCCTATGCCACCTAAAGACATAATAATATGTTCTGCATCATTATCTAATGCATCTAACACAATTTCGCCTAAACCATAACTTGTACGCTCAATGATTGGCTTGTCCCCTTTTAAAAACAAGTTACCTTCAATAATGGTCATATGGTTATCAGTAATGCCATAAACCGCTTCCACCTCATTCATATCTGCATCATGTGCTGGCACTTTATATTTCGTACCTGACTGCCATAAAAAGACAGAATCCATAAGTTCATGACGACCATTAAATAATGGCACTTGAACAATATCTGCTTTTTCTATTTGGCTAGCTACCGCTTCTTCCACATAACGATTGGCTTGATAGCTAGATATAATACCATTAAATTCATCCATCGCTACTAAAACTTTCATATTTGTCACCTCAAATTATTTTGTTAATAACTGTTATTTTATGATGATTATACATAACTCTATGAAAATCATCTTCCCTCTGTAGACTTATTTATTATAATAGTACATATGTTGGTTTATATCCCTATGCGAGCATTTAAAACACACTTGCTTTGCAATTAAGCGTTCTAACTCATAACCAACGCTATAAATTATAAAGTTTAGCTCTATAAATTCGTTCACTACCAAATAGCAGTCTATATTTCTCATTCACTTATTTATTATACATGCCATTAGGAAATTTTTCACATTAAAAGAAACGCTTGCTAATCTCTTAGTGTTGATAAAAGATTAACAAGCGTTTCTAAATGTAATTAAATTTGTTTTTACTCTTCAGCGTTTGCCAAAGAAGCAACATTAATTTTATCATGACTTGCATTCCAAATTGCTTGTCCCTCAACAAAATAAAATGCTTGTGGCGATTCGTGTTTCACATCTGTTTGTTCTTCTATATAATTAGATAAATCTCTCTCTTGTTGTACGATTAAGTAGTAACCATCCATATCTCTTTCATATAAAAATTTGTTGAATTGGTCCATTGCATTTGCTGAAATCGGACATGTTTCACTATGCTTCAATACAAATGCATATTTGTTTTCTTTAATAATTTGCTTAAACTGGTCAATCGAACTCAGCTTTATAGCCATTCTATTCACCTCTAAAAATATTTAACACACCCTAAGTCTCACCAAGTGTGAAAGTTCCACGATATTCTCATATCATTGTTTCCAATTATACACAATTCTCTTTTTATTGTTAACAGTTTATTCAAATTCTTATAACTTAACTTATACATCTATTAATTGTAGTTATCATTAGCTTTCTGATATTTCTTATTAAAAGTAGTTTCATACTGTTCTAGTTCTTCACCTTTTTGAGGTAACTTATTGTAATCTATTTTCGCTAATTGCTCACTAATTTCAATAGTTTCTTCTCTTGTTTCATAATAATTTTGCAAGCTATAATACATCTCAATAGCATTTTTTCGAGCGTCATTGACATAGGCATCTGTTATTTCAGCTTTATTCAAGTCTCTAATTTGCTTAGTAATTAATGGCATAATTTGCTCTTTAATAGATTTTTTTATTTCATTTGAATCTGTAGAATCAGCCTCTTCTTCTGCAGTGTTTTTTAAGTCTTTATTGTTTTGTTCTAATTTATTTTTAAAATTAGTAACATCTGTACTATTACCAACTGTACTAGCTTTTTGTATATTGTCCTCTACTTGTGATCTGTTTTTTTCAAATAGTTTTGTGTATTCTAAGATATCTTCATTTGCTTTAATCGATTGATTACATAGATCAACAAACGTTTTCAACTCATTGATTGCTGATTTTTTCTTTTTTACTGAATCTAAATAAGTAGATTTAAGCTCTTTTGTTTCATTTGAATCCGTTGGTAAATTTTTTGCTGCTGTTTCGTATTCTTCTAGTTTAGGAATCAATTTGCTATTTAATTCATTTTGCAAATCATTAAATGCTTTCTTGTTTTTATCTGTCATATCTGTCTTACTCAAATTATCTAAACGTTTTAATTGTATGTCATCCATAACATTTCTTAGTTCTTTTTCTTTATTTTTCACATCATTTAACGAACTATCAAAATCTTTGAATTCGTTCTCTCCTTCGTTGTTACAGGCAGCTAGTGAAATAGAAAAACAAACTAATAAAACAATGTACAGTATTTTTTTCATTTCTGAACTCCTTATCATTACATATTATACAGAAACTTATTTAACTTGAAAATGATATATGATATATTGTTTCAGAATTTACAGTTTAACAGTTATATAATAACATTTAAAGGAGTGGTCAACCTATATGTATTCACGCATACAATTATTTATAACTGAAGATAATAACAATCATTTCACCCAGCGATATAATTATCTCAAAAACGTTTTATTCAATTTATTGGATACACCTGTTAAATCAACACATCACATCGGAGGCACAAGACACTTCATGTATCCTACTGAACCTATATTAGATATTTTAGTTGGGGTAAATAATTTACATGACGTGACTTCTTTAGACGAAAAGCGTTTGAATTATGAAGGCTTATATCGATTACACCATCCATATAAGAAAAAAATAGTCATGGCTCAATTTAACAATCTTATTGAGTTAAAACAAATCACACGACTACATATTATTCAAACAGACACGCCACTCTACACTGATTATTTAGAGATGAATAATTTACTGGCTTCAAACAGTATGATTGCCATGCATTTTAATAATATAAAACAACGTTTAGCAAGTCATAACGTAACCATTCGTGATTATGAAAAACACAAACTAATGCTATTTCAACAATTAATTGAACAAACAGACCACAAGTCATTATTAAAATGATTTATGATGACTTATTAATTTAATCAACAGCTTAAAATTTGAATAAAACTATAAAACCTTTAATAAATTGCTTTACTATTTAGCAAAGACGGGTAATCATTGGTATAATAAACAAAATGAATTCAACAGGAAAGGATGTTCTAGACTTGCATAAAGATGACATCTTAAAAGAATTAGAAGCAATTGTTCCAAAAGAAATTATTAAAATAGACGAACCATTAAAACGTTATACATATACTGAAACTGGTGGTCAAGCAGACTATTATTTATCACCTACCCAAAATGAACATGTCCAATCTATCGTTCACTATGCATATACAAATGATATCCCGGTCACTTATTTAGGCAATGGCTCAAACATTATTATTCGTGAGGGCGGTATTAGAGGCATTGTAATTAGCTTACTCTCACTAGATTATATAGACGTTTCAGATGATGCTATTATTTCAGGCAGTGGTGCAGCGATTATCGATGTATCTCGTACTGCTAGAGACCATGCGCTAACTGGCTTAGAGTTTGCTTGTGGTATCCCAGGATCAATTGGTGGCGCTGTTTTTATGAATGCTGGTGCATATGGCGGCGAAGTCAAAGATTGCATTGACTATGCGCTGTGTGTAAATGATAAAGGTGAACTCATTACATTAACTAATAAAGATTTAGAGTTAGATTACCGTAATAGTATTGTTCAAAAAGAACATTTAGTCGTTCTCGAAGCAGCATTCACTTTAATGCCTGGTGACAAACAAGATATCCAAGAAAAAATGGATGATTTAACGGAAAGAAGAGAATCTAAGCAACCTTTAGAATATCCATCATGTGGTAGTGTGTTTCAACGTCCTCCTGGCCACTTTGCCGGTAAATTGATTCAAGATGCTGAACTACAAGGTCATCGTATTGGTGGCGTCGAAGTGTCTAAGAAACATGCTGGCTTTATGGTGAACGTAGACAATGGAAGCGCAACAGACTATGAAGATCTAATCCACCACGTTCAAAAAGTAGTAAAAGAGAAATTTGATGTTGAACTACATCGAGAAGTTAGAATTATTGGCGAACACCCAAACGATAATTAGGAGAATTGATTATGGTTAATATATATGGTTCTACTGTAGACAATGAAGCACGTTGCACGCATTATCCAACACCATTAGACATCATCGCAATTAAATTTAAGTGTTGCGGTAAATACTATCCATGCTATAAATGTCATAACGAACATGAATCACATGCTATAAAAAGATGGGATTCTAGTGAATTTAATGAAAAAGCAATTTTATGTGGTGTATGTAGACATGAAATGACAATCAATGAATATATGATGATTGAAGCCTGTCCTAAGTGTGATGGCCACTTTAATAATCGTTGTAAATATCATTACCATCTTTATTTTTCTATATAAACTTCATGCGTTATGCTTATTAATGAATTGAAAAAGGTACTAATCCGTTAATTAATGGATTAGTACCTTTTTATATTAAAAATAAACTTATACCGATTTTCAAGTACAAGCTTAACTAGGGAAACAAATATAAAATAACTTTAAGGCTTGGCACTATGTACTTTATTTTAAAATTCACACACTATTTTATTTGTTCTTTTACAAATTGTACAAAGGCTTCTGCATCACCTTTTTGTATTTGCTTCATTGGCATTGGTCCAATATTAAAAGTAAAATCAATTTTTTCACCATCGTAACTAATTTGTTCTACTTCTTTATAAGCAATACTTCTGTAATAAAATTCCCCATTCATATCAACATTTAAAATAATACGTTCATTTGTTGCAATAAAAGCACCTTCAAATTCTGAAGAACCTTGAACTGAATATTCTATTGTACCTAATACACTTGGCCCCTTGTTCTCAGTTGGAAATAAATCACTTGGATTTACATTATCTAAAATCATGTACTTCACTCACCCTTTTCTTTAGTATATTATACAAGTTTTAAAAATGAATTTTCACGTACTTAATCAATTCATTTTTAGCATAACAAAGAAAATGTTTAATCTAAAGTTCCAAGCCACCCCAAACTATCTTCTTGAAACATAAAAAGTCGACAAAGCCATATGGCTTTGTCGACTTTCTGAAAGGAATTGTATCCCCCACGATTATCCTTTTTAAATATTATTTTTCAATTGCTTTTTCTACTTCTTCAATTTGTTTAATTGATGTAGTTGTAGAACCACTTGCGAAGTACCAAAGTTTTGGATCTAATTCATAAACTTTGTTTTCTTTTATAGCATCTACATTTTTGATAACGTCGTTACCTAAAGCTTGTTCAGCTGTTGACTTACCAGCAATTGCTTGTCCACGGTCCATAGCAAAGATGATATTAGGATTTTTTTCTGCTATATACTCATTCGTTACGTTTTGACCGTGTTTACTACTCTTAATATTTTCATCTGCAGCTGTGAAGCCCATTGTATCAAAAATCATTGCACCGAATCGTTCTCCAGCACCGTATGTTGATAATTCACCTTCGTTAACTAATAAGAATAATGCTTTTTCATCTTTTAAGTCTTTTGTTTTTTCTTTGATGCCAGCAATTTTATCATCTAATTTTTTAGTAAGTGATTCTGCTTCGTCTTCTTTTTGGTAAATTTTACCTAATGTTTCAGTGTTTTTCTTCATTGAATTCACTTGGTCTTTGTCGTCAGCGCCAACATATACAACTTTTGCATCTGGTGCTGCTTTTTTGAATTCATCTAGATTTTTTTGATTTGCTGTACGCCCAGAAATATAAATTACATCTGGTTTAGCTTCTGCAACTTTATCGAAATTAACTTCTTTTAGGCTTCCTGTGTTTAAGTATTTTTCATCTTTAAAATCGCTTAAGAAATCAGGTAGTGACTTAGCTCCTTCACCTTTAGGAAGTGCTTTAACTTTATCTTCAAGTCCTAATTCTTTCAATGTATCTAATGTACCATAATCAAAAACAACTGCTTTTTCAGGGTTTGTTGGCACTTCTACTGTTTCTTTAACCGTTTTAGCATCACTGCCATCACGTTTTTCCCCACTAGCCTTATAATTATTTTCAACTTTTACAGTTTTATTTGAACCTTCACTTTCTGATTTTGCATCAGATGATTTTTTATCCTCTGATCCACCATTACTACATGCTACTAATAAAAACATTAAACCTACAACTAATAATAAAGATAATTTTTTCATGTTTCTTACGCCTCCTGATTTTCCTAATGATGTATTCCTTTTATGCCCTTAAAAAGTATAACCACGTTACAGTTGCATCACTCCCTTCAAATGTTACGAATGGAATTACATTGAGTATGCGAGCTCTAAATCTTGAGTTGCTGTGAGCTCATCGAAATACACACAAATGCGTTGACCGCGGATTTCTTCAATTCTTACATCCATGTCATATAAAGCTTTTAATGTATCTGTTTGAATAACCTCATCTTTTGTACTTGCTTTGACAACTTCACCGTCTTTTAAAGCGATAATATCGTCTGAATAACAAGAAGCGAAGTTAATATCGTGAATAACAACGATTACAGTTTTATTTAAATCTTTTGCGAGTTGTCGTAATGTTTGCATAATTTGAACTGAATGTTTCATATCAAGATTATTCAATGGTTCATCTAACAAGATATAATCTGTATTTTGCGCAATTGTCATGGCTACATATGCACGTTGACGTTGCCCACCAGATAGTGTTTTTATATAGCGATTTCTAATCTCTTTAAGATGTAACAATTCCAACGCATATTCAACTTGTTCTTTATCTTCTTGTTTGAGATGACCTTTAGAATATGGAAATCGTCCAAAATTGACTAATTGCTCTACCGTAATATTGAGTTCTGTATGATTAGATTGTTTAAGTATCGATAATCTTTTAGCTAATTCATTACTTTTATAATCACTAATTGATTTACCTTCGATTTCTATAGAGCCATCTTCAAAGTCCATTAGGCGTGTAATTGCGGCTAACAATGTACTTTTCCCAGCGCCATTTGGTCCAATCATAGAAGTGAGTCGTCCTTTATTTATATCAACATTAATATCTTTTAAAATTTCTTTATCTTGAATATTTTTATTAAGCCCTTGTACTCGTATCAATTCGCATGTCTCCTTTTTATTAATAAGTAAATGAAGTAACTTCCACCTACTAGATCAATAATTATACTTACTTGCGTCGTTGCTTGGAATAAATTCTCTACTACACCTTGTGCTATGAATAGACTTAGCCAACTCATTAAAATAGTTGCTGGTAATATGTATTTATGTTCATATGTCTTCATCAATTCATGTGCTAAGTTAACAGTTAATAATCCTAAAAATGTAATCGGACCAACGAGTGCTGTTGAAACAGATACAAGCACTGAAACGAGTATTAGCAATAATCTCGTTAACGTTTTATATGAAATACCTAAATTGATTGCTTGATCTTTTCCTAATAAAAGCACATCTAAATATGGTATAGCCCGCATCGTAATCAAAATGAGAATAACTAATATAACACCACAGAGCGTTACTAATTTAGTATTAGATGCGTCAAAGTTTGCAAACATGGAGCTTTGTACAGCCAAGAAATCTTCTGGGTTTATTATTAATTCTAAAAATCCAGTAATACTTCTGAAAAAGGTCCCGAGTATAACCCCTACGAGTAGGATGAAATAAACAGAAACATCACCAATTCTGAAGATACCTTGAAATAAAAGTAATGAAAAAACAATCATTACTAATAATGAAATTGCAAAACTGAGATACAAGTTAGTAACAAATACAGACTGTACGCCAAATGCAAACACGATTAGAACCTTCACAAACATGTATACAGAATCAAGTCCCATAATTGAAGGTGTTAGTAACCGGTTACTTGTAATCGCTTGGAATATCACTACTGAAGCTGCGATTGCGGCTCCGACTAATATCATCAGTATTAATTTTCTTAATCGGCTAGAAAATTGATACTGGAAAATATCAAAATCAATACCTATCACAAGGTAAAGAGCTGCAGCTACCACTGTTACTGCAAATAAAATAGATAGTTTTGTTTTAGGGCTAGTTTGCATAGTTATGTCGTCCTTTCATCAGCAAGATTATAAAAATAACAGTGCCAAAAACACCAATTGTTAATCCAATATTGATTTCGTAAGGATACACAACAATTCTGCCGATTATATCTGAAAACATTACAAAAATAGCACCTAACATTGCTGTATGTGGCAATGCGTTTTTTAAATGATCTCCTCTGAATATAGAAACGATATTGGGAACAATCAAACCTAAAAATGGAAGTGTTCCAACTGTCACAACTACTAATGCAGTAATTGTTGCAGTAATAAATAAACCGACGTTAATTATTCTTTCATAATTAACACCTAGATTATTACTAAAATCTTTCCCCATCCCAGCAATCGTAAATTGATTCGCAAATATATATGTAAGTATTAATAAAGGAATGCTTAAGTATAATATTTCATATCTCCCGCTTGTAATAATGGCAAAATTCCCATTCATCCAGTTTCCGATACTTTGTACCGCATTCGTTCTTAAGGCAATAAATGTAGCGAAACTAGAAACGATACCACCGAGCATAATCCCTAAGAGTGGAATAAAAATGACATCAGTAAATCGAATAAATTGAACTAATTTCACAAACAGGAAGGTGCCACCAATGCTTAGCGTGACCGCAAATACTAATTTAATAATAATATTTGCTTCTGGAAATAGGATCAGCGATAATAAAATACCTAACTTAGCCCACTCCATCGTTCCTGCAGTTGTTGGACTAACAAATTTATTTTGCATCATTTGTTGCATAATCAATCCCGCAAGTGCCAACGTGCTTCCAGAGATTAATATACTTACCGTTCTCGGAATCCTACTAGATACAATTATGTTTATTTGCTCTTTAGATAAGTGGAATATGTCTGTAATTGAAACATTACTGACACCAATAAATAGAGAAAGGATAGTTAATAATAATAAAATAATAAATAGGACAATACCATTAAGTAAGAATTTCATAATGAGGTAACCTAATCCTTTCGATGTACAATGAATTCATAAACACTATTGGTTTTGATAATCATTATCAATAGTTATATTAAAATTTTAACATTTTTGGCGGTAAATTCAATAGCAATAGGCCATTTTAGTAAAAGTATTCGTAAATTATGTAAAAAAATGACCTTCCAAATTATTTTCACCAAATAAAAAGCCACCAAATTCTCCTTTCGGAAAATCTAGCAGCTCTTAAAATAGGAAGCATTGTTCCTAGTATTTTCTTGTAGCGTCATGTTATCTGGGCAGTCTTAAACAGACTTAACCAAATTACATAACTGCAACAATTTTATTTTAATCTTCAAATACAAAGTCTTCATCTTTTAATGCTTCAACATTCAACGCTAACGTATAACCGTCACCTTTAACTGAGAAAAAGTCATGGTTTTTCGTTGAAGTATCTAACGCATTTTCAATAATTGGGTTAAATTCTTTTTCTTCAAAGTATGAATCAAAGCCTAAGTTAGCTAATGCTTTATTACCATTATATCTAACATAATTTAGTACATCTTCTGCTATTCCTACTTCATCATATAGTGAATGTGTGTACGCTACTTCGTTTTTATACAAGTCATCTAACAACTTATACATGTCCTGATCTGCTTGTTGTTTTTCACTTTCTGACAGTTCATTACGCATACTTTGTGCATCCATACCTGTAAATACACCGTGGATAGATTCATCTAATAAGATTTTACGTATAATCTCACCCGATGTTGTCATTCTTCCTTGTCCTGCAAGGTAAAGTGGATAATAGAAACCAGAATAGAATAAGAATGTTTCTAAAAATACACTTGATACACGTGCCATATATTGATCATATACAGACGCATCTTTACCCCAAAGTTTGTGATAGTTATTTACAATTTTATCTGATTTGTATTTTAAATGTGGTTCTTCTAAAACCCATTTATCTAATAAATAGTTCGTTTCACTGGAAGGTAGTAACGTTGTAAAGATATGCGAATAACTTTTAGCATGGACTTGTTCCATCATACCCATAAATGAATAGACCGCTTTTTTACGTAAATCCGTTGTGTGTAACATGATAAGTGGCATACCGTCATCTGCTTGATGTGTATCCAATCCTGTTAAACCTGCTAAAGCTTTTTTGAAGGCGTTCTTTTCTGCGTCAGATAAAGTCTTCCAACTTGCAATATCTTTTGATACTTTAAACTCTGTTTCTACCCACATTTGTGAAATATTTTGTCGCCAAAACATATTTGTCATGTCTTCTTGCGTATTCCAATTGACTGCTTTCATTTAGATAAATTCCCCTATCCAGTAAAAATTTAATTAAGCAGTGATTTACAGCCTAATCTATATAAAAGACTAGGCTGCTTGTAAAAAACCACATTGCTTATCCGTTACTTAAAATTCTATATCGAACAACTTGTACATTCTTCAACGCTTAACAATTTATTTCTAGTATAATATAACGATTTTAATCCTTTGTGATGTGCATAAACATATAGTCGAGACAGTTCACGCGTTGATATTTCTGAATTAACATAAAGAATGGTAGAAATACCTTGGTCCACATGTGTTTGAATCGTTGAGATTAAATCGATTAATTTCATTTGATCTGTATTAAATGCTGATTTATAGTACCACATTGTTTCTGGTGATAAGAAAGGCATAGGATAAAATGTTTCAGCATTACCATAAGTACGACGTTCAATTTGATCGACGATTGGCATAACAGAGCTTGTCGCATTTTGTACATAAGAAATACTTTGTGTTGGCGCAATTGCTAAACGATATGCATGGAATAAACCATTTGCTTCAACTTCTTTTTGCAATGCTTTCCAATCTTCTGGAGATGGTATCTCTAAACCATCAAATAATTTGCGTACTTTTTCAAATTTCGCTTCGAATGTTTGTGAAGTATAGAATTCAAAATATTTACCATTGGCATAATCTGATTTATCAAAGTCTTTATAAGTTTCTTGTCTTTCTTTAGCAATTTCCATTGAGCGTTCAATGGAATAATAGTTCATCATCATAAAGAAGATATTAGCAAAGTCTTTTGCTTCTTCAGACTCATAGCCGATTTTATTTTTCGCTAAATAACCATGTAAGTTCATTACACCTAAACCAACTGAATGTAACTCACTATTTGCTTTTCTTACACCTGGTGCGTTTTGAATGTCTGCTTCATCACTTACTACAGTCAATGCATCCATACCCGTGTGTACTGAATTCTTGAATTTACCTGATTCCATTACGTTAACGATATTTAACGAACCTAAGTTACAAGAGATGTCACGGTTAATTTCATCTTCTGTGCCATAATCGTTAATAATTGAAGTTTCTTGTAATTGGAAAATTTCAGTACATAAGTTACTCATTTTAATTTGGCCAATGTTTGAGTTTGCATGAACTTTATTAGCATTATCTTTAAACATTAAATAAGGATAACCAGATTGTAATTGTGTCTGAGCAATTGTGTTTAACATGTCACGTGCATCTTTTGTCTTTTTATCAATATTTGGATTTGCGACAAGTTCATCGTAATATGCATCAAGATCAATATCATCTAATGTCACACCATACTCTTTAAAAATAGTATGTGGTGCAAACATATGGAAATCTTTACCTTCTTTTGCTAAATCAAAGAATTTAGACGGCACGATTAAACCTGTTGATATTGTAGATAAACGTAAATCTTCATCAGCGTTTACTTTTTTCGTATCTAAAAACTCTTCAACATCATAGTGGAAGATATTTAAATATACTGCGCCAGCACCTGGGCGTTGTCCTAGTTGATCTGCGTAACTAAAGCCACCTTCAAGTGATTTTGCAACAGGTAGTACACCTTTTGCTACACCTTTAATACCTTTGATTGCTTCACCACGCGCACGTAATTTAGACAAGTTAATCGCAACACCGCCACCAATTTTACTTAATTGTTTCGCTGTGGAATCAATGAAGTTGATAGAATTTAAACTGTCATCTGCCTCAAGTAAGAAACAAGATACAAGTTCTCCGCGGCGTGCGCGTCCAGCGTTTAAGAATGTTGGTGTTGCAGGTTGATAACGTTGTTCAACCATTGCAGAAATAAACTGTTTAGCTGTAGCTTTATGTCCATTTGCTAAATATAATGCAACAATTGCAACGTGTTGCTTGTAGTCTTCTAAATATTGACTTTTATCATTCGTTTTCAATGCATAATCTTTATAAAACTTACTTGCAGACATGTAGCTCGCAAAATTGAATGGAATGCTTTTAGCATAATCAGTGATTTCTTCTAATTCTGCCACTGAATATTTAGCAAATACATCAAAATAGAAATCATTATCAACGAGATAGTGAAGACGTTCAAGTTCAGTATCAAAATAAATTGTCTTATCCTGTATCTCTTCTAGATAGACTGCTAATGCCTCTTGATCTTTTTCTAAATCAAAAAAACCATTTTCTTTGCGCTTGGTAACTTCGTTATTTAATTCAATATGATTGTATTTCTTCTCGTCCATAATCTTCATTGAAATGCCCCACCTTATCTTTAAATTCGCTTATATCGTTCGTTGTGCCATGTAATTCAAACTTCATTAATAATGGAACTTGATACCGTTCCGAAATAGATCGTCCAGCTTTTGCAAAATTTTGTCCCCAGTTTCGGTTTCCGCTAGCTGCAACAGCTTGTAATAAGTCGTGATTAATATCTAAAAATGACTGAACAGGTGGCGGTACTTCGCCAAACCCTATTGTTCCAGTGACCAATATGAAAGGCTCATCCATTCTTTCAGAACAATTATTTTGTGTGATTTCCATTACGTTGGTAAGTTCAGTTCGCTTTATGAATCTACGCACATTGCCAGAAAATGAAAAATATACAACCTTCATCGGATCACCTACTTTCTAAAATATATTTATCTTATTATGATAAAATCATGTATTATATTTAAATGCTTAAAGGCACTTTGAAAAAATCAAAATAACTTAGTTTCTCGAACTAACCACAATATATAGTAATTTCTATATCTATATGTAGTTATGTAAAAACTCAATAATTAAGTATTAATGCTTGATTTGTCATGTTTAAGAGCCTAAAACAGTGTGATTTTACATAAATTTTGATTTATTATAAATAAATTGACCACGTAATAAAACACTATATATTGTGTTTCGTCCTGGTCATCAATACTATATTATGTGTTTCATTATACATAACTCAGAAGATTATTAAAAGGCTTTTATTTCCGACAAAATGTTGAATAATCAATAGAAATGGCACCAATTCAACCTTAAAGTGATATTCATGAATCAAAAAATATTTTTTTGTGATTTTAAGGTTTTATTATTTGCTTTTCATAAAAATCTTGCAATGCTTGATGTGTCGTCTTTTACACAAAATCATTTTATACATTGTGTGAAATACAATGTGTCACTATCATATATTCTATTCTTATAAGTAAAAGATTCACCCTAAATAATAGAACGTTTGTTCGTATTTATATCTTAATATATTTCTCTTCGATTTTCAACCATATATACATATTCAGAGCATATATGCTAATATGAATACGTTAAAAATTAAAAATTGAGGCGATACATGTGAATCCTAAAGTTAAAGGTATCATTGCTATCTTAGTTTCAGCAGTTGGCTTTAGTTTTATGACTGTCTTCTTCCGATTAGCCGGTGACTTGCCTGTATTTCAAAAGTCTCTCGCTCGAAATTTAGTAGCAATGTTTATACCATTATATTTTATTTTAAAGTATAAACAGCCCTTATTTGGCAAATTAAGTAGTCAGCCTTTATTGATTTCTCGTTCAACGTTGGGATTGATTGGTGTGTTACTTAATATCTACGCTATCGATCACATGCTTTTAAGTGATGCAGATACATTAATGAAGCTCAACCCATTTTGGACGATACTACTAAGTATTATCTTCTTAAATGAGAAAGTACGTAATTATCAATTTGTAGCTATGATTGTAGCCATTTTTGGTATGTTGTTTGTTGTTAAACCAGAATTCTCCTCCACTATGATTCCTGCATTGGGCGGGTTATTCTCTGGTATTTTTGCAGCAAGTGCTTATACGTGTGTCAGAGCATTGAGTACACGTGAAGCACCTTACACTATTGTATTTTATTTTTCATTCTTTTCCATTATAGTATTGATACCTTTTACTGTGTTTACATTTGAACCCATGTCTATGATGCAAGTTGTTTATTTAATCGGTGCAGGATTAGCAGCTGCTGCAGGACAAATTGGTATAACACTGGCTTATAGTTACGCACCAGCTAAAGATATTTCAATATTCACGTATGCATCTATTATATTTACCGCAGTATTTGGTTTTATATTATTCGGCGAAACACCAGATTCATTCGCTATCTTAGGCTATATTATTATTATAGGTGCCAGTTACTATATGTTTGAAAAAGCACGTCGACAACCACTTACAATTCAAAAAGAAGAACAAAAACCTAAACGCTAAAGGAGCGATATGCAATGACTGAAGGACGCAATAAAGAAGAATTAGAAGATATTACATTATTAGGTAATCAAAACAATAAATATGATTTTGATTATAGACCTGATGTTTTAGAATCATTTGATAACAAACACCCTGGACGCGATTATTTTGTGAAATTCAATTGTCCAGAATTCACATCATTATGCCCTATTACAGGCCAACCTGATTTCGCAACGATTTATATTTCTTATATTCCTAATATTAAAATGGTAGAATCTAAATCGTTAAAGCTTTATTTATTTAGTTTTAGAAACCATGGTGACTTCCACGAAGACTGTATGAACATTATAATGAATGATCTAATTGATTTAATGGATCCACATTATATTGAAGTTTGGGGCAAATTCACGCCGCGTGGTGGTATTTCAATAGATCCATATACAAACTATGGCCGTCCTGATTCTAAGTATGAAAAAATGGCAGAACATCGTTTAATGAATCATGACCTTTATCCAGAAAAAATAGATAATAGATAATAAATTACTATTTTTTTCTACTCCTCACCTACAAGGATTGAAATTTTGGGATATTAATATATGTCTACCATCATTTAACCATCGACTAAGTCACATGATTTAGCCGATGGTTTTTTGTATGCTTTCACGGGGATAAATTACTAAACTTTAATATGATATTCTCACCCTATTTTCATAATTTTCAAATGTATAGTGTAAAATTTACTTACATTTGAATAATTCAGGGACACACTTGTTTTTTTTATGGAAACAGTATAGAATAAATCCAACCATTTAAGGGGAGGGAAATTATGAAAAAAGTTAATCATAGTCACGAAGAAATCATGAAAAGCATTCCAAACAAAGGTTTCTTCGGACATCCAAAAGGACTAAGCACACTATTCTTGACTGAGTTTTGGGAGAGATTCAGTTACTATGGTATGAAAGCCATATTAATTTTCTATCTATATTATAGTGTTGCTGACGGTGGCTTCGGGCTTAGCCAAGCAGTTGCTATGCAAATTGTTGCTATTTACGGAACTTTAATTTATATGTCTGGTCTTATCGGAGGGTGGATTGCAGATCGGATTACTGGAACGCAAGATGCCGTCTTCTATGGTGGGTTCCTCATCATGTTTGGACATATCCTATTATCCATTCCGGGTAATTTAACAGCAGCAATGATAGCTTTACTTCTAATTATCGCAGGTACAGGGTTATTAAAACCAAATATCTCTACTACCGTTGGTGAATTATACGAACGCAATGATCCAAGACGTGATGCAGCATTTACGTTATTTTACATGGGGATTAATTTAGGGGCTTTGCTTTCACCTTTAATTACTGGGCAATTGCAAACTAGAATTGGTTTCCACGCTGGTTTTTTAGCAGCAGCAATTGGAATGTTTTTTGGTCTAATCGTTTTTGCACTCAAACGTAAAAAGAATTTAGGGTTAGCTGGTCGCAATGTGCCAATACCGTTAACAAGACCAGAAATCAAAAAATTCGTACTTATTACTGTTGGCGTTATCGTATTATTCTTAATATATTTATGGATTCTACATTTAAATAATGCCTTAACATTAGGTAACTTTAGTTTCTTAATTACACTGTTAGGTATTGTATTACCGGTATACATATTCCTTAATATGATATTAAGTAAGAATATAACAAAAGATGAACGTTCACGTGTTTATAGTTATGTACCTTTATATATCACTTCCGTGGCTTTCTGGATGATTCAAGAACAAGGTTCAACGATACTTGCAACATTTGCAGATAAAAAAACACAATTAGAAATGTCAGAATTAACAAATGGTTTAATTGATTTTTCAATACCTGCAGCATGGGCGCAGTCATTAAATCCAATTTTCATTGTGCTCTTGGCGCCAATTTTCGCAACACTTTGGATGAAATTAGGAAAGTACAACCCGCCTACCGTACATAAATTTGCTATCGGCACGATTATCGCGGGCCTCTCCTATTTAATTATGATTATTCCATTAGCTACAGGCAACGCGTTAATCAATCCATTATGGCTTGTACTAAGTTTCTTATTGATTACGATTGGTGAACTTTGTATCTCACCAGTAGGTTTATCTACAACTACTAAATTAGCACCACTAACGTTCACTGCACGTATGATGAGCCTATGGATGCTAAGTAATGCAACTGCACAAGGGCTTAACGCTCAACTTGTTGTTGTCTATACAAAGATGAATCAAAGTGACTACTTTATGTACTCAGGTCTTATCGCTGTAATCATTGGTATTCTATTACTTATGATTTCACCAAAAGTAAGACGTGCTATGAAAGGCGTTTACTAAACAATCAAAACTAAATACGATTTAAAAAAGTAGTGTCACTTCATTGTGCCACTACTTTTTTGTGTACATTATCAACAAAGACTAATTTTACTAAATGTTAATGCTTTAAAATTAAAATCAAATAAAATAACTTTAAAATATTAACAGAATTTTCCGAATATTGTTATTGTGAGAATATTATTGAAATTTAGTTTTATTAGGAGTAAAATCTATTTTATACATTTTTTTATTGGGAGCAAGAAAGGACGGGAATTTTTATGCAAAATCAGGACAAAACCCAAGACCAAGCCATCCAATCCATTCCACAAAAAGGATTCTTTGGTCACCCTAAAGGTCTAGGGGTTTTATTTTTCGTTGAATTTTGGGAGAGATTTAGTTATTACGGGATGCGCGCGTTACTTATCTTTTATATGTATTTCGCAATCAAAGATGGTGGACTCGGCATGGACAAGGGTACTGCACAATCAGTCATGGCTGTTTATGGTGCTCTAATCTATATGACTTCAGTACTTGGTGGTTGGATATCTGATAGAATCACTGGTACGCGTTCAGCCACATTTTACGGTGGCGTATTGATCATCATTGGACATATATTCTTAAGTTTACCGTTAGATATCGTCGGTTTATTCATCTCCATGTTCTTTATTATCGTGGGTTCAGGATTAATGAAACCAAGTATTTCTAATATTGTAGGTAGACTATATCCTGAGAATGATACACGTATGGATGCTGGATTCGTTATTTTCTATATGTCTGTAAATTTAGGTGGGCTACTTTCACCATTAATATTAGATCAATTTGTTAAATCAGGCGATTTCCATGCTGGCTTTTTAATTGCAGCAGTGGGTATGGCACTAGGTTTAGTTTGGTATATGATCTTCAATAAGAAAAACATTGGCGATGTAGGAACGAAGCCTACGAATCCTTTAAATCAAAGTGAGAAAAAGAAATACGGTCTAATATTCGCAGCTTCAGCCATAGTTATTGCAGCCGTATTAATCATCACTGGATTAACTGGAACACTTTCATTTAACATTGTAAGTACCACTGTATTGATACTTGGGGTCGCGTTACCTATCATTTACTTTACAATTATGATTCGCAGTAAAGAAGTTACATCTGATGAACGTTCACGTGTCATTTCCTTCATCCCCCTATTTATTTTAGGTGTGGTTTTCTGGTCAATTCAAGAACAAGGTGCAAATGTGCTCAACATTTTCGCGCTTGAAAGTAGTGATATGTCTTTAAATATATTTGGATGGACAACAGATTTTGGACCAACCTGGTTCCAATCTATTAATCCTCTATTCATCGTATTACTTGCGCCAGTACTTTCAATTATCTGGGCTAAAATGGCAAGACGTCAGCCAAGTTTAGCTACGAAATTTGTCTTAGGTGCATTTTTAGCTGGGGCTTCTTACATAATGATTGGCTTAATTGGCATTTCATCCGGTGGTGCAATGATAAGTGTAAACTGGATTATCTTGTCATATGTTATTTGTGTAATTGGTGAATTATGTTTATCACCTACTGGTAATAGTGCAGCAGTAAAACTTGCACCTAAAGCCTTTAACACACAAATGATGAGCTTATGGTTACTAACAAACGCCTGTGCTCAAGCCATTAACGGTACCTTAGTAAAACTTATCGAACCACTTGGCTATAAAAATTATTTCCTATTCCTAGGAGTAATTGCGATTGTAGTCAGCCTAATCATCCTTGCCTTTGTACCAAAAATCGTCAAAGGTATGCGCGGGGTTAAATAATAATTTAATGATTTAAGTTTGCACAGTAGCTGCCCGATATTTAGTCAGCCCTATGAGAGCGGGAATACGAAATCAAATTTCAAGTTTTGATTTCGTATTCTCCGCTCTTTTTTATTTATTTTTATTGAAAATCGGGTAAACTTAATAGGTAAATCAAAATTCTAAGAAATATGGTGAATAAATTGACACAATCAAAATTTAAACACGGCGTATTATTTTACCATGAACACTCAGGTATAAAAGATATATATAACGGGCTCGGAGATGTAGCATCCTCACTGACAACATTTTGTAAACATCTCTCTATCCAATTAAGTGAAAATGAAGGAGACATAATTACTTATTGTAAAAAAATAAAAGAACAAAGTTATAGTGATGATGTAGATATTATCTTTATTTTAGGTGGAGACGGCACGGTAAATGAACTCGTTAATGGCATGATGCAAAGTCAGCTCGATATCCCAATCGGTATTATACCTGGCGGGACGTTTAATGATTTTGTAAAAACATTAAATTTGCACCCACGTCATAAAGTAGCAAGTGAACAACTTAAAGAAGCAGAGCTAAGATCTTATGATGTTATGAAAGTAAATGATGAATATGCTTTAAACTTTGTAGGCATGGGGCTGATTGTACAAAACGCAGAGAATGTACAAAACGGTAACAAAGATGTCTTTGGTAAACTAAGTTACGTTGGTTCTACAGTGAAAACATTACTTAATCCAGAACACTTTGACTATAAAATAACTGTCGATGAAAATGAAATTGAAGGTAATACCACAATGCTTGTAGTAGCGAATGGCCCGTTCATAGGTGGCAGTCGTATACCTTTAACTGATTTATCTCCTAATGATGGTTATTTAAATACATTTATCTTCACAGAAGAAAGAACCAGTGTCTTAAACGATATATTTAAGCAACGTGACAGTATGAATTGGAATAATATGACGGATGGTATTAAACATGTATTAGCGAAGAAAATCACCATCGCTACTGACCCACAGATGAAAGTTGACATTGATGGTGAAGTTGACTTAAAAACACCGCTTCAAATCGAAGTTGTGCCTGATGCTATTCAAATACTAACACTTCCAGAACATAAACAAGTGACCGATACTGAATCAGAATAATTAAGCTTTAACGCGATGTTTTAAATTACAAACAACCACTTAGTTTCAAAAATCGTTATATTTTAACTAGCAAAGTGGCTGAGATATAAGTTTCTCAATTAACTAAAAAACGGTGTTTTCTACGTGAAATAAAGTAGAAAACACCGTTTTTATGTTGTTATATATTTGTATCTAAAACGCATATCTCAAACACTTAAATGGTTAAATGTTGTACTCACTATCTCCTAGGAAATAATTCTCAACATCTTTCCAATTATTCACACGATCAAATCTGTCATCATTGATATTGTGCGTTGCAGTATACATAATCGGTGTACCAGTAAAGATGCTCAACTGTCTAGGATTATCGTCGATTAAATAATCCGCTTTAACAATATCTTTTCGACCACAAAATACAAAATGCTGAGGGTCTAAAAATGGAAAGAAGTGTCTTAACCAATCATACTTATCATGGAATGAAGTCGGTACATCCATTGCCGCAGTTGCAATATATACATCATAATGCTCAGTTAGTTTTTTAACGACATCTTGTGCATCATCCATAACTTGTAATCTTCTGAAAAAGCCAGGTTCCCTTAAAATTTCTGTTAGTAAGCCATCATGCTCAGGCATTGCATGTCTTAATTTTATCCCGTCTAACATCTCATATGTAATCCCTAAATCCGTGCGTTTATTCACGTCATCAAGTAATGCACCTACTGTATCAGCAAGTACCTCATCCATATCAATAGCAATCGATTTTCTCGTCATTTACTACTCTACTCCCTTTTCAATAGCTTCAATCTTTATTATATATAGCCTAAACACTATGTAAAAAGCGACTACATATAACTCCTTTTTTCACTTCTAAGTATAGCAAATAACGTTCAACTAAACCAAAATTGTACTTATAAATATAATTTAAACCATGTTAAATGCTATTCACATAACACTTCTCATCATCTTAAATGAATTGGTTTATTATATTTATCTTTACATACACACTTTAGTCTCGTTGAACGTCATCATCATTGATTATAATTAAAATTCAAAGCTTTTAAGTACTTCGATCATTTTATCATTTTGTTCTGGAAAACCGATTGTCACTCGAACCCCTTTAGGAAATTCTCTTGTAATACAACCAACATTTAAAAATGCTTCATATAAATCATGCGGTTTGTCTGTATTGATATAGACAAAGTTTGTTTGACTTGGATAAAATCTATCACTTACAGCTAATTCAAAGAATTTTGCTCTCTCTTGCGCGTTATGTTCGCGAATAGATGCTAAGTATTCTTGATCTTCTAATGCTGCCAACGCTGCATACTCAGATAAGCGTCCTACATTAAATGGTGGACGTATAATATTCCATTTTTCGATCGCTTCTTTAGCTGCAACGACATAACCAATACGCATGCCTGCTAAGCCATATGCTTTAGAGAATGTGCGTAATAAAAATGCATTTGTAAATTGCTCTTGTAAGGCTAATGTATCAGGGAAATCCTCCGCAGTTACAAATTCTACATAGGCTTCATCTATAATTACTGGAACATGACTTGGTACACGTGTTAAGAAATGTTGTAACTCTTCATGCGTAAAATAAGTGCCTGTTGGATTATTTGGATTACATAACCATACGAGTTTCGTATCATCGTCAATCTCTGCTAATATACCTTCTAAATCAAAACATCCATTTTGCATAGGCACTTGTGCTACATTTGCAGCTTCTACGGTTGCATTATGATAATACTGTCCAAACGTCATTTCACTTGTTACTATTTTATCTCCAGGAGTGAGTACCGCACGTGAAATCATTAAAATGACTTCGTCTAGGCCTGCCCCGAATAATATGCGTGATGCATCAACATTTAAGTGCTTACTGATTGCTTCTTTGATTAATGGAGAACCGGTCTCAGGATAAAATTGCAATTCATCTAAATGTGCTTGAATCGCCTCGTTAACTTTTGGTGACGGACCATATAAATTTTCATTTGAAGCTAATTTATATAATTCACCTTCAATCCCGTAACTTTCTTTCAATGCTCTAGGCGATAAACCTGGTTCATATGCTGATAATTGTTCAATTTGCTTTTTCATTGTTGCTTCGGGCCTCCTTAAATTTACAGAAATTTCAAAACTTAATAACTATTATAAACCCAATAATAGTTTAAAATCAATGTGTCCTCATCAAACAGTTTGATTTGTAATTAGTAAAAAAACGAGTTCAGATAAATTAAGCGTGTTATTCTTATCGCTCATCATCCGAACCCGTAATAAAAGAGTTAATGTTTAATCTATTAAATTATGCTTTTCTAGATATGCTTTTGCAACTTCATATGGGTCTTCTTTTTTCACAGTCACATCGTAGTTCATTTGTTGCATTTCTTCATCTGAAATTTTACCTGCTAATTTATTTAGCGGTGCTTTAATTTCAGGATGTTCTTCTAAATAGAATTCTTTAAACATAGGCGCACCTTGATATGGTGGAAAGACATCTTTATCATCCTCTAGAACGACCATATCATATTGTTTTAATTCAGCATCTGTTGAATATGCATCTATTAAATTGATATCGCCACTTTCAATTGCTTGATAACGTAATTTAGGTTCCATCGTTTTGACGTCTCCTAAATCAAGGTCATATGCTTTTTTCACAGCTGGATAGCCATCTTCACGATCATTAAATTCTAATGTAAACCCAGGCTTGATTTTGCTACTGACTTTATTTAAATCACCAATTGTTTTAATATCATGCTCTTCTGCAAAGTCTTTTTTCACTGCTAAGGCATACGTATTATTGTATTCCATTGGTTTTAACATCGTCATATCATATTTACTTTCTAAACTCGATTTAGCTTGTTCGTATACTTCGTCTTCTTTCTTAGACTGTAGATCTTCTTTCGTTAATTCACCGAGCACTGTCCCTGTAAACTCAAGATAACCATCTATATCATCTGATTTTAAGGCGTTAAATAAGAAAGCTGTTTTACCCAATCCGTCTTCAACTTCAACAGTATGATCTGTTTCTTCTTCAATTAAAATTTTATACATATTGGTAATCACTGAAGGCTCTGAACCAAGCTTACCTGCTAAAGTCACTTTATCTCCTTTTTGCGCTAACAACGGACCAACTATAAACAATAATAAGATTAATACGATAGCACCTAATGCAATCAGTAATTTTTTGTATGACATTTTTTGCATAAAGCGTAATGCTAAATCAAATAAGATTGCGAGCAAGGCCGCTGGAATGGCACCGATAAGTATTAATGACGTATCATTTCTATCGATACCTAATAATATAAGGTCCCCTAAACCACCTGCACCAATTAAAGCTGCTAATGTTGCCGTACCAATGATTAATACCATAGCTGTGCGAATACCCGCCATAATTACCGGCATCGCAATTGGCAATTCTACTTTACTCAAACGGCGTCCTGGTTTCATACCTATACCTTTTGCTGCTTCTATTAACGAAGCATCAACTTCGTTAATACCCGTGTATGTATTTCTCAAAATAGGTAGTAGAGCATAAACGACTAAAGCAATCACGGCTGGCACTTTACCTATACCAAATAGCGGTATCATCAAACCGAGTAAAGCAAGTGATGGTATCGTTTGTAGTATAGCAGCAATATTCATCACGACTTCAGAAAGTTTACGCGTTTTTGTAAGCAGAATGCCTAAGGGAACACCAATCAGAGTCGCTATTAATAAAGCAATAAATGATATTTGCATATGTTCAAAAATAGTTGTTAATAATTGACCTTTGCGCTCTACAAGAGTGTTAATGAATTCATTCATCCATTATGACCTCCTTTGCCTTCTGACAAAACTTTAAATATATCTTCTCGTTTTAGCACATGTTGTGTAGAAGCTGCTTCGTCATCGACAATAATTGCTTCATGGTCAATTAAATGCTCATAAATATCGCGTACAAAATAATCACTTTGTACAACGGGATAACTTTCATGAGCCATTTCTGATTTATTGTTTGGTAAATTGCTAACCAGTTCAGATAATTTCATATCATTAACCGTACGTTTTACTTTATCTCCCATAAACTGTTTCACAAAGTCATTTTTAGGATTTTTAATAAACCCTTCTGGTGTATCAATTTGTTCAACTCGACCCCCATTTAATAAACATATACGGTCGCCCAGTTTCATTGCTTCTTGAATATCATGTGTTACGAAAATAATCGTTTTTTTAATTTTTTGTTGTAATTCAATTAAATCATTTTGTAAATTTTCCCGGCTAATCGGGTCTAGCGCACTGTATGGCTCATCCATTAATATCACTGGCGGATCGGCAGCCAATGCACGAACCACGCCTACACGTTGCTGCTGACCTCCTGACAACTCATCTGGTTTACGATTTTTATATAATTCAGGTTCTAAACTCACCATATTCAATAATTCATCCACGCGTTGATTAATATCTTTTTCTTTCCACTTTTTCATTTGTGGTACTTGAGCGATATTCTCTTTGATTGTCATGTGGGGGAAAAGTGCGATTTGTTGCAGTACATAGCCAATATCCCAACGCATTTCATAAATAGAATAATCACTAATTGGTTTATCATTAAAATAAATATATCCTTCAGATAACGAAATTAAGCGATTGACCATTTTTAAGGTCGTTGTTTTTCCACAACCTGAAGGACCAATTAACACAAAAAATTCGCCTTTTTTTATATTAAAACTGATGTCATCGACTGCAGTTTTATCTCCATATTTTTTCACTACATTTTTAAATTCTATCACTTTGTCACCTTCACTTTACTGTCCTCTATTTTAAAAAATTAGATTAAATTCACATTTACTACAACTATTCCCTATTTTCATATAATTCATGTATTTATCAAGCAATTATCAAAGTTTTTGTTTTACTTCATTAATAACTTGTTTTTACAAAAAAGCGAAGTTAACTCAAATCAAAAATATACCTATGTTTTTGTTACATAGTATATTAAAATTTGAAATTTAACTTCGCGGTTATGGTTATATTTATTAAAAGCAGAAAGCTATGTGGCACTACAACAACTAACTTGATTATATTTTTGCTTTATATGATTGAATGGTTTCTAAGAACATTGGACAGTAATGTTTTAATTTGTAACTACCGACGCCATCAATTAAAATCATATCTTGTTTTGATTCTGGCTTTCTTTTAGCAAATTCTTCTAGTGTAAAATCAGAGAAGATACTTACTGGCGGAATACTCAAGTCCTCACTTAGCTGTTTACGTACAGCTATAAGTTCATCAAATAGTGCACGATCCACACCTTCAACGGTATTAATATTAACTTTTTCTGTAGTTTTACGTTTAAATGGCGTCGTAAATATAGTGACTTGATCACTCAATAAACTTTTCACAGAGTTATCACAAGTTAATATTTCATCATACTCATTTAAAAAGCCTTTAAATCTCAATTCATCAATAAGATGACTTAAATCTGATGTAGTGTAGTTTTTCATAATACCATGTGTCGACAATTCATTATAATCACAGTAGCGAATATAATCAGATTCTTCGCCTCTTAATACTTGTATAATGACGCTATAGCTTTCTTTCTGTTTCATACGTGCAATACAACTCACAATCATTTTTGCTTCATTTGTCATATCGTACGTTTTATTTTCTCTTACGCAATTACTACACTGTTCACATTCTTCAAGCTTTTCATTCGGCTCAAAATAATGAACAAGTGTTGCTTCTAAACACTTTTTAGTTTTTGTATAAAGTATCATTTTATTTAATTTTTCGCCCATCTTATCTTTATAATCATCATCTGCTTTCGATGAAGATATAAAATACTGATGTAAGCCGATGTCACGTTCACTAAATAATAAAATACAATCACTATTTAAACCATCACGACCTGCACGACCTGCTTCTTGATAGTATGATTCTAAATCACCAGGCATATTATAATGAATAACAAATCTTACATTGGATTTGTCGATACCCATACCAAAAGCATTCGTAGCTACAACTACGCGTACACGATCATAAACAAAATCATTTTGGGCAGCTTCACGCTCTTTATTCGATAGTCCACCATGATAGGTTGTACTCTTAATATCATTAATCGCTAACGCTTCTTGTAATTCTTCAACTTGTTTTCGTGTTGAACAATAAATAATGCCGGATTCTTTTTGATATTTTTTAACATATTCCAACACAAATTTTTGTCGTTGATATGTAGGATTGACTTGAAAGACTAGATTTCGACGTTTTGTACTTGTTTTAATCTCGTCATTTTTATTAATATTCAAGCGATCCATAATGTCTTTTTGAACTTCAATTGTCGCAGTTGCAGTAAGTGCTACAATTGTAAAATCTTGTGGTAATGCAAATACCTTATGAATCACATCTCGATAACTCGGTCTAAAATCGTGCCCCCATTTTGAAATACAGTGTGCTTCATCAAAAGCAACTAATGGTATATTTAATTGTTGCACCATTTGAACAAAATAAGCATTATCGAAACGTTCAGGCGCCACATATAGAAATTGGATTTCACCTTTTCTAAGTTGTGCCTCTATTTCTTTTTGTTGTTTCTGAGTTAAACTACTGTTTAAGTACGCCGCGCGTATACCCATGGCCTTTAATTGATCAACTTGATCTTTCATTAGCGAAATTAATGGACTGATAACGATTGTCGTACCGCCTAACATTAATCCCGGAACTTGATAACAAATTGATTTTCCCCCGCCAGTAGGTAATACACCTAGCGCATTTTGATGATTCATTACTTTTGTTATAATTTCTTTTTGACCCGGACGAAATGTATCGTAGCCAAAATAATGCGATAATGTTGATTCCATGTTAACAATCCCTCATTGTTCTTTTAGTTCTTCTAGTTCACTCCATCTTGCCATATCATCTTCGTACGTCTGGTTAAGACGACGTTGTTCTTCAGTTAATTCTTTGATTTTAGCATAATCTGAACTTGCTGCAATCATTTCTTCATCGATGCTTTCTAATCTTTGCTCAGTGGTTTCAATACGTTCAATAATTGTTTCATATTCTTGCTTTTCTTTAAAAGATAGCCCTTTTTTCTTATTCGTATTTTGTTTTACATGCGTTTGTTGTTTCTGTTGCTTTTGCTGTGCTTGGGCTTTATCTTGTTCTTTTTTATATGCTTCATAATCTTCAAATGTCCCTATAATACGTTCCATTGTACCATCGTGAATATACCAATATTCTTGGGCTACTTTATTTAAAAAATATCTATCATGACTTACTGTGATTACAGCGCCGCCAAATGTTTCAATATAATCTTCTAGTATTGTGAGCGTTTCAGTATCTAAGTCGTTTGTTGGCTCATCTAATAACAAGACATTCGGCTGATGGACTAATAATCTCAACAGATATAGTCTTTTTTGTTCGCCACCTGATAATTTATATATTTTTTTACCATGTGTGGAACTTGGAAATAAGAAGCGTTCGAGTAATTGTGTAATTGAAACTGAAGTACCATCTTTTTCTTTAGCTACTTCACTTTCTTCTCTTAAATAATCAATCATTCTTACATCACGATCTAATCGCTCTTCACTTTGTTTAAAGTAAGCAACTTTTACGGTCTGCCCAATTTTCAGATTACCTTCGAAATCTTGATCTTCGCCACTCAATATATTTAACAATGTTGTTTTACCAGCACCATTAGGCCCAACAATACCAATTTGCTGACCACTTTGAATTATTTGAGTGATGTCTTCGAACAATGTCTTATCATTTATGCGCTTAGTCAGAGCATCGAATTCAAAAACTTGTTTACCCAATCTTGAATAAGCAAGATTTAAAGATGCTTTATCTTGTTGATGCTGATTTTTGACGTCTTGTTCTAAATCGTTAAATCTATTTTTACGTGCTTGTTGTTTTGTAGTTCGTGCTTTTACACCCGCACGCATCCAAGCAAGTTCTTTTTTATATAAAGATTGTTGTTTCGATTGTTGTTTTTGTTCGATAATTTCATTTTCTGCACGTTGTGCTATATAAGCTTCATAATTACCAGCATAAGTGCGTAATTTCCCACGGTCTAATTCGATGATTCGTGAGGATACTTCATTTAAGAAATAGCGATCATGTGTGACAAATAACACCGTGTGTGGATATTGTTTCACATAATTGATTAACCAATTGATAGATTCAAAATCTAAGTGGTTAGTAGGCTCATCTAAAAGTAATAAATCAGGTTGTTCAATAAGTGTTTTCGCAAGACCCACTCTTTTTTGTTGACCGCCTGAAAGTTCACTTACTTCTTTTGTCGTATCATGAATACCTAATTTAGAAAGTATCGTCTTAATTTCTGCACTGTAATCCCATGCTTGATTCGCATCCATTGCATCTTGTGCTTGCATCATTTTTTGTAAATCTGATTCACTCTGGGTCGTACTATATTGATTCAGTGCAGACTCATATGCACGTATAACTTGAAGTGTTTTAGTTTCTGAGGTTAGTACTGCTTCAAAAACAGACATATTTCGATCAAAATCTTGTTTTTGAGAAGAATAACGGACGCGATACGAATTGGGATGTGATATTTCCGCATCGTAATCTTCGTCTAGTCCTGCTATTACTTTTAACAAAGTACTCTTGCCAGTCCCATTTATACCAACGAGTCCTATTTTTTCTCCTTCAGAAATAGAGAGATGTAAATCATCGAAAATAGTCTTATCAGCATATGACTTATTTAAATGTTCAATTTTGTATGCTTCCATCATTCTACATCCTTTTTAATATCGAAATTTTTAAATATCGAAAATAGTAATTATATCTGTTAAACTTAATTTCAGTTCTATATATTATACACCTTTTTGAACTCAAATGATACAAAGGAGAGAAGCTTATGTCGGAATTTTTCCAAAACTTACCTCCTTACATCCAAGCATTAATAGCTGGTCTTATCACATGGCTACTTACTGCATTAGGAGCAGCATCGGTATTTATTTTCAAAAGAGTTAACGATAAGTTATTGAACTCAATGCAAGGTTTTGCTGCAGGCATTATGATTGCTGCAAGTTTTTGGTCATTATTACAGCCAGCCATTGCTTATGGTGAAGGCACAGCTTTCCCATGGTTGCCTGCTGCTATTGGTTTTTTATTGGGTGGATTATTTATTCGTGGATTAGACTTAGTTATTCCTCATATACATCCAAATACCAAAGACACTAATCAATTTCATGAAGGTGTAGGTACTAAAAAACTCAACAAAAATACATTACTTGTATTGGCAATTACGTTACACAATATTCCAGAAGGTCTTTCTATAGGTGTAGCCTTTGGTGGTATTGTTTCTGGTAATGGCCAAGCAACATTTTTAGGCGCTGTTGGATTAGCCATCGGTATCGGGATACAGAATATTCCAGAAGGTGCAGCATTGTCAATGCCAATACGCGCTGCAGGTGCATCAAGATGGAAAGCTTTTAATTATGGACAAGCATCAGCCATCGTCGAGCCTATATTTGCTGTAGTCGGCGCTGCTGCGGTGATAATGATCACCCCTATGTTACCATATGCTTTAGCATTTGCTGCAGGTGCAATGATATTCGTTGTGGTTGAAGAACTTATACCAGATTCTCAAGCAAGTAATAATACAGACCTTGCAACGTTAAGTCTAATGTTAGGATTCACAATCATGATGATACTTGATGTCGCACTTGGATAAGGACGTAAATTTTGTAATAAAAATGGTTTAGACATAAACCTAATTAGAAAAATAGCTATGGCACTTGAAAAAGTACCATAGCTATTTTTGTGTCATTTTTTAAATATGAAGTTGAATGAATCTAAAGTAAAATTTAAAAAGAGCCAATACACCTAAATTAGGTATATTAGCTCTATAAATTAACTATTATTTTTTCTCTTTTCCTTTTGGACCTGGCTTATATTCGTACTCAGAAGGTTTCACTTTTTCGAAATCTGGATTGTCATAGAATCTCAATAAGTCACCATTAATCAAATCGTCACTCATTTGTAGATCTTTTTCAGCCTGTTGTTTACGTTTTTCAAAATCTTTAGGTTTTTCTGTTACTGGTTCATTCGTTTTATTATCATAAATTCTACCATTAACATATTTATAATCTTTCGTTATAAAGTCACCATTTCTGAATGGCACTGTGTTGTTATGTTCTTTCGATAACATGTCTGTACCCATCATTAGGTAATTCTTAGTATCAATACCCATTAAATGAAGCAGTGTAGGCATAACGTCTGCTTGACCAGCATACGTTTCATCTACTGCGCCTTCCTTACCTGGTATTTTCAGCCAGAAGCCTGTACGGTTTAAGTCAGTAAATTTAGCAGGTGTAATTTCTTCACCTAATAATTTTTCCATAGCTTTATTATGGTTTTCAGAAATACCATAGTGGTCACCGTAAATCATTATAACGGAATCTTCATAAATACCTTTTTCTTTCAATTCATTAACAAATTCTTCTAACGATTCATCTAGATATCTAGCTGTTTGAACATAGCCATCTACCGTTGAATCTCCAGTATTTGGTGATTCTATTGTTGCATCCTCTGGTGATACAGTAAATGGATAATGGTTTGTTAATGTAATTAAATGACTGTAAAATGGTTCTTTTTCTTTAGCTAAGTAATCTGCTGATTTATCAAAGAACTCTTTATCTTTAAGACCTAGATTCTCAAGATTTTCTTCAGACATATCATAATAGGTCGCATCATAGAATTTATCTATACCAAAGTGTCTATATACTTGATCACGGTTCCAGAATGTTTTGTAATCACCATGCATTACACTAGATGTATAGCCTTGTTTTTGATCAAGAATTGCTGGTAATGCTTGGTAAGTGTTATCACCTTTCAATGAAAAGGCTGAACCTTGAGGTAAACCATACAAACTATTATCCATAGTAAACTCTGAGTCTGATGTTTTACCTTGACCCGTTTGATGGAAGAAGTTTGGATAATATCTATAACCTGCATTCCCTGATGATAATTTGTTTAAGAATGGTGTTACTTCTTCTCCGTTGACTTTTTTATCAATTAAGAAAGTTTGGAAACTTTCTAAGTGTATTTTTATAACATTTTTCTTTTTTCCTGCACCAAAATACTCTTGGTTCGGTTCAACTCGTTTTTGTTTCGAATAATTTAATACTTTAGTTAAGTCATCTTCATTAGCTAAAGCTTTTTGTTGGTTATTTTGAATTGTTTTCACACCATCATAGACAGTGAAATTATACGGTCCTAAATATTTCACTAAATATTTGTGATCGAAAGTACGTGTTAATAATTCAGGACGATCTGATTCAGCAAAAGCTAAATTCAGGAAGAATAAGGCAATTGCAGCTGCCATAACTACTGGCACAAACTTTTTACTGAATACACGTTTATCTAACCATTTTTGTTTAAATATCAAGATAAAAAGGTAAATGATTGTATCAATAAAGTATACAAAGTCATACCATTTAAATGAAGCTGTCACTGCGCCGCCCATTGAATCAACATTTCCAACTTGGTTCAATGTACTAAACGTTATAAAATCAGAGAAGAATCTGAAGTAAACAACATTCGCGTATAGTAGGAAAGTTAAAACAAAGCCACCAATAAAGATGAACCAGAATGCTTTCTTCCCTTTAAAGAATAAGAAAATACTTAATACTAAAGCGATTAAACTGTATGGATTCATTAATAGGATTAGGTTTTGTACTAACCCTTTAACACCTAAAGAAAAATCAACATAATATGAAAAATACGTTTTAAATGCGACAGTAAGCACGGTCAGAATAAAAAACGCAAAAAGAGTTAATTTCTTTTTGTGTAGACTCATGTTTGTTCCCCCGATATAGATTAATATAGGTTGGAAAATAATCCATACCTAGTAAAAAATTGGCAAAGTTACTGTGTTCAATATGTTGTTAGCGATGTTAGTATCCCTAACTAAACAAAGGTCGTTATTGGCAAAAGTTATCTTCTTTAGGTTTAAGTTCTTTAAAATCCTGAACAGCTGTGTATGTAATTTAAATTTCTATACACTAGAATTTTATTAGCTTGTTCAATTGTGAATTAAAGTTATAATTTTTGAAATTTTATATATTCTAATTAGAAACTTTTCATTTGTCTATATAGTGTAAATTGTGTTAACGTTTTCGATTATTGCTTAACGTCATCTTCACAGTTTTTATCATTTTGTAATGTTTCCGTAACAAAACGTATATAGTTCAATGTATAAATATAAAGCAATTTCGGTCAAATTTCAAGTAAAAACACACTTTCAAACATAATTTAACGTTTTGCCACCGTTTTGTTAAAGGCTTGTTAATCGGCTGTGAATATATCATTAAGAAATAATATGCTTTTTAATTATACTCTGCTTGGTTTTTATATTAATCGGACTAGAGTCGTATATGAAATGAATTTTTATTTTAATATTTCACGAAATAATAATGCCCTTCTAGAAAGCTTTCTACAAAAACTCAAAAGTTATATATCTAAATATACGCAATATAAAAAGCTGTAACCCTCGAAAACTTAACTTGAGGCGTTACAGCTGATCAGCAAGTCTATATATTATCCTTCATTCAGTAATATATAGACTTGCTATTTTTTATTTCAACATCTCTAACTGCATTCTATATTCAATACCATGAAACAATTGGTTTAACCAATTCGTATATTTAATTAAATTCTTTTCTGCAGTTTCAATATCTATAAATTGGAACTTTAATTTTGTACCTTGATGCTTTTGACCCAACTTAGTTAAATGATAACTCGCGATTGTCCCAATTTGTGGGTAACTGCCTATTGTATAATGGTCATTGAGTAAAATAATCGGTGTGCCATCTCTTTTAACTTGTATCGTCCCTATTTGAACAGACTGATGTGCCGGCATATCTTCATAAAAAGCCTTCACGGGCTGTCCTTCTACATACATCCCGACTCTATTTGCTTTACTCGTGACTTTATATTCTCCAAGCGTAAAGTGACTTAACGCTTTTTGTTCAAAGTCTTCTGTCCCTTTGTTTTTAATGACATGAAAAACATCGGACATATAGTTAAAGGAAAGTGCATAACCATCAATACCCCAGTCTGTTTGATGTTTTTCTTCTAGATTTTCAAACAATTTAAGGTGACGTTCAGTATAGTCGCGTTTCATATTAATTTCGTCGCCTTTTTGCAATTTACGTCCATGAAAACCGCCAATTTTGATTTTGAAGTCGGTGGAGGTTGAACCTAACCATTCATCTAATTCGAAACCACCACCGATTGCTAAATATACTCTAGAAGTGCGATTTGTCTCTGTAAATACAAGTACGTCACCTTTTTCCATTAAGTATAATTTATTTGGTAATACTTTCATATGCTCTGTTTTAGCTTTAAAACTACCACCGCTTAACGCAATCAATGTCGATTCAGTAAAGCGAATGCTCGCCATTCTATTTGTCATCTCTAACGTAGCTTCACGCTTATCATTTGCAACGAGTCTGTTCGCTATTTCATGAGATAATGGATCTAGTGCGCCACCAGGAATAACACCGTTGTGCTCGTAGCCTTTACGACCAAAATCTTGGAAACTTGAGAATAATCCTTCACCTTCTATTATGATTGACATGGTTCGAAGCCTCCTAGATCCAGCGTTTCTTCTGTTATTGCTTTAAATTTAACATTATCGCCTAATTTTAGCTTAGTAAAATCTGTTAGTTCTGGGTCAAACAAACGAATAGGTGTATAGCCAATGACTAACCAATCGCCATAAGTATCTATTGTAGTAATACCTGTCTTTTTCCCTTCTATTATGACAGAACCTGCTGGAATAAATGTTTTTTTGCCACCTGTGTGGTTAACAAATAAACGCTTATCCATTCCGGTAAGATAAGGGAATCCAGGTGTAAAACCCATCATTGAGACAAAATACGTATGTTTCGTATGTAGCTTCACAAATTTATCAAAATCTAATTTATAATGCGTTAATAAAGCCGCTAAATCAGGCCCAAATTCTCCACCATAAACAACTGGAATTTCCATTGGTTCAATCGCTTGCTCTTCGTATATAATCTCTAGTTGTACGGTTTGCATTAATGCATTCATATATAAAAATGGTGATTTAATATTGTAGTGTTTGATCATGTCTCGCGCATCATAACAAATCATCATATCTGATTCAGTAGGTACAATTTCGGTTATAAAAGGATAATCTTTTTCTAATAAATACGTTTTTAATGCTAATAAATCTTCTGTTAAATCCTTAGAGACTTCTTTTTCAATAGAAACTACAATTGCTTGGTCTCCTTGGCTATATATTTTCATAGGCTCACCTCTTATATTCTTACTAATGATAAAACACGTTTAACCCTTGTACCAAATAACCCACAAGTGCTTTCACTAGAAAATAGACTATTACAAATTGAACCATGCAAGAGATGGTAATTACGAATCTTGCAATATAAATCTGTTGTTTCTTCAGCAAACGATTTACATACCATTTTGAAAGCAAGGTTATTAAAATCATTGTCAGTATCCAAACTAATATCATCGTTATGCCCCACTCGCTGTTTATAATTTATTACGTAATTATTTAAGTGCACCCTTGTATATAGTCTATTGGGAATGCTTGTGTATCACTAAATTTAATACTATGATACGCCTTATTTTACCTATGTAAATCAAAGGCTAATTTGTCACAACTCTCATATTTTCACGTTGACGGTTTTCTATAATAGGTCCCATTTCTGAATTCATGGTAAACCCAATGTTTATACTTTCTATATTCTATAGATAAATTTCAACCTCGGCAACCTCTCGCAAACTATTTATAAGAAAAACCTGTATCTGGTTTTTCAATATTTTATCTTTAAAATCGTTTATATCGTAATTTTTTTGCGATAATTTCCCATCATCTATAAGTGATTGTCTCATGCAACCACGCAAGAAATCTTCATTATATAGAGGCGTATAATAGCATTCATCTTCTTTTATCATGATATTTCCAATATCAAATTCTAATAATTTTCCATTTGAATCATACAACAACACAAGGTCAGTCTGATGATTATGTGATAAATGTTTTCTAACAGTTGTCTTATTTATTAATTCAGGTTTATTTACATTATCTGGTAAAGGTACTAATTTTGCTGTAAATTTATTTTTATCAGATAAGGTTGCAACAACATAGTCCAGCGATCCATCTTGGTCTAATAATATTTTTATGCGATACGCACCTGTTGGATAATCATTCATTAACATTTCGATTAACTGATTCCAATTTGCTTCATCCAAGTTAAATTTAAGTTGCTCAGCAGACTGTTTTATTCTTTTTTTATGATAAGGCAGGCGCGGAAACTTTCCTTCTTCCAAACGCATCGTTTCAAATAACTGCATTATAACCTCTCCAATATCTTTGTTTTATCCTTAAATTCTTGCACTTCATCGTCAGGCTTAGAGTCTATAGTAATACCTGCACCCACGCCGTATATGGCTTGGTTATCCATGTATTGAATCGTTCGAATAGGCACGTTGAAAATGGACTTCCCTTCAGGCAACAACAAGGCAACTGTACCACAATAACCATTTCTTGGGGTTTGCTCTAACTTTTTAATATACTTCATAGTATTGATTTTTGGTGCTCCTGTAATAGAACCGCACGGAAATAATGCTTTTAAGATATGCATGAGTTTAGTCTTTTGATGTAACGTCCCTGTGACCATCGACGTCATTTGAAATACAGTGCTGTAGCGTTCTATATGAAATGGTTTATAGACTTTTACAGTTCCTGTTTCTGCAATACGGCTAATATCATTTCGTAACAAATCCACAATCATGACATTTTCCGCTTTATCTTTAACTGAATTCATTAACGTATGTAAATTTTGCTGATCTTGCGTTTCTGAATGTCCTCTAGCTATAGTACCTTTCATGGGCTTGCTTAATAATACATCTTTTCGATTTTCAAACGGACCACGTTGGAAAAATAATTCTGGCGAAAGAGAAGCTAACTGTACTTCATCTGTATCGATTAAAGCAGAATAAAAACCATGATTTTGCTGCTGTAACACTTCATATAATGTAGCAATCGGATAATGAATGTCATCAGTCAAACGTGTCGTATAATTCACTTGATATGTATTACCTTCAATAATTGCGGATTGAACTGCTTTAATATGAGTAATTAATTGAGATTTATTTAATTGAAATTTAAAATCACATTTTGGTATATATTGCTCTTTTTTGTCAGTTAATGTTATATCTTCCTTTTTGTCAAAAACATAAGCAGCTGCAAAAACATATTCACCCTGTATTTGTATTGTGGCCATCTGTTCATTAAAAAAAGGTGCCGCTTCATAGGGTAAATACAAAGCTACATAGCTACCTTGGTGTTGATGCATTTCTGCAAATTGTATAACGCTGCCTACTTCGTCTAAATGATATGCGATTAATTTATCTTTACACTGCGTAAATTGGTATTGATGGGATTCATATTCTGATTCGTCTAATAAATAACGATAATTAAATTGTATGTGCATGAGAACCCTCCACGATTTCTATAAATAATTTTATTTGTTCACTACCATATTCACTCAGGATAGATTCAGGATGATACTGTACACCAAAAACAGGTAACGTTTTGTGTGCACACGCCATAATGATACCTTCTTGATTTGTTGCAGTAACTTTTAATGTTTTTGGAAATGTCTTAGTATCAGCAATTAAAGAATGATATCGCATAACATAAAATGTATCGGCTAAACCTTTAAAAATACCACTGTTATCATGTTGAATTTGAGTTGTGTGACCATGAATCGGTTTATCACCTTTTATAATATCTCCGCCAAAATAAGTCGTTATTTGTTGAAATCCTAGACATACACCTAGAATTGGAACTTGTTCTGAAAAAACTTTTATAACTTCATTTAATATAGGATAATCATCAGGTGATCCTGGTCCTGGAGAAATAACTATAGCATCTGGAGACATTTGCGTAATCTTCTCAGTAGTAATCTCTTCAACATCTACTACATTAACTGCCCCACTATAACTTTGCTTAATATAGTCTACAATATTGTATGTAAATGAATCTTTATTATCAATGATTAGTATCATTTCTTCACCTCGTTATGTATCTTTCACTACCTATTATACTCATTATCCCAAATCTCAACTTGATTTTACAGTTTAAATGTATTATTCTTATCACCGTATAAATGAATATAAAGAGGTTCCTAGCTGACACCCTCTATAAAAAACTAGACACGTAAACAACGTCTATCTTTTTTATAAGGATAGGCGTTTTTTTATGGTGTCATAGCGAAAATGAGTCAAAGCTAGTATGACATTATTAAGGAGTGCAAGATATTATGACGCAACAATCTTTAAACAGTAATAAAGCCATCGTCGTTTTCAGTGGTGGACAAGATAGCACGACTTGCCTATTTTGGGCTAAACAACATTACGATGATGTAGAATTAGTGACATTTGAATATGGACAAAGGCACGATACAGAAATTAAAGTAGCTAAGCAAATTGCTGAAACACAAAATGTAAAACATCACATATTAGATATGTCCTTACTTTCTCAACTTACACCAAACGCATTAACGCAGCATGATATGGATATTGAAGTTGGCGAAGACGGCGTGCCAAATACATTTGTACCGGCCAGAAATCTTTTATTCTTATCATTTGCAGGTGCGCTTGCATATCAAACAAACGCGAAACATATTATTACTGGCGTTTGTGAAACTGATTTTTCTGGATACCCTGACTGTAGAGACAGTTTTATAAAATCAATGAATGTTACTTTATCTCTATCTATGGATAAAGATTTCGTTATACACACACCATTAATGTGGTTAGATAAAAAAGAAACTTGGGCACTAAGCGATGAACTTGGCGTACTAGACTATATTAGATACAATACGCTCACTTGCTACAATGGCGTTATCGGTGAAGGCTGTGGAGAATGCCCTGCTTGTGAATTAAGAGCACGAGGTTTAGACGCTTATCTAAAAGAAAAAGGAGCTGAATAACGTGTTCCAACAAAATTATCCTAACGTTCAACATCCTTATAGCTTTGAGCTTAATAAAGACTTCAACTTTTCTGCAGCCCACTATATTCCTAGTGAAGATGCTGGAAAATGTATGCGTACACATGGTCACACCTACTTCGTAAATTTAACAATTGGTGGCGACACATTAGATCATAATGGTTTTTTAGTGAATTTTAGCGACTTAAAAAAATTAGTTCATGACCAATTCGACCACCATTTACTCAATGATTTACCTCAATTCAAAGGCAAGAGTCCATCAACAGAAATCGTTGCACAGACTATTTATGAAATGGTGCAAACTTCATTAAATGAACGAGACAACCAGCCGAAATGTCTACAAGTTTATGTTAGAGAAACACCAACAAGTTATGTGGTCTATAGACCAAAGGAGTCCAAATATGAGTAAAATTCCTGTTTTAGAAATTTTCGGTCCAACAATTCAAGGTGAAGGCCGAGTGATTGGACGAAAAACGATGTTTGTTCGCACAGCTGGTTGCGATTATCGTTGTAGTTGGTGTGATTCAAGCTTCACTTGGGATGGTAGTGCTAAAGAAGATATACGCATGATGACCGCTGAGGAAATATACAACTCACTTTATGAAATTGCTGGTGACTCATTTAATCACGTAACAATTTCTGGAGGTAACCCTGCTCTTATAAAAGGTATTCAGGATTTAGTCGATCTTTTTGAAACTAAAAACATTTATAGCGCATTAGAAACTCAAGGGAGTAAATTCCAACCTTGGATGACACAAATTGATGACTTAACTATTAGTCCGAAACCCCCAAGTTCAAAAATGAAACCTAATCTACCAATATTAGATGAAGTTATTGAAAATTGTATACCTGCTTCTTTAAATTTAAAAGTAGTAATTTTTGATGACCAGGATTACGATTTTGCTAAAATGATACACCATAGATACCCTACGATTCCTTTTTATTTACAAGTAGGTAATCCTTATCTAGATGGCGATTACGTTGAATCACATACTGAAAAGTTATTATCATTATATGAAACACTCGTCGATCGTGTAATGGCAAGCAGTGATATGAATAATGTTTACGTCTTACCACAGTTACACACATTGTTATGGAGTAATAAAAAAGGGGTTTAAATTGAGTATTTCGTACGATACGTTGTATAATGCTTCTTATCCACATAACGGTGTCACTCATTTTAGTGACTTTAAATCGTTAGGATAACTATCACTGCTAATATATATAAGGAAAACATATTTATTTCTATTTGACCTAATATTTTTATGTAAATTTAAATAATTAATTGTTATTAAATGATTAACGTAATATTAATTGGTATAATGTTGCAGTGAAGTATCTAGGTTAGGAGAGCAACATGCTAATAAATATAATTATAAATATAGCTGCGGTATTAATTATTCTTGGAATTGATTTATATCGTCAGAATTTCAAACAACTTAAGTTTAGCTCTATACTCATTGCTTTATCTGTAAATGGTCTCATCAATTTATTTCTCATCGGTGAATATGACTACATCGCATTTTATACAAGTGCGCAACTCATCATTTGGACCATATTACAATTGTATATAAATAGAAAAGTAACTGTATACGTTATAACAGATCAAAAATTTATTGCGATTGTTCTTACTATTATAATGAGTACATCCTTAATACTTACTTATAGTACAAGTCATGATTCATTTTATATGTCTATTCCTTATTTAGCCCCAGCCATTTTTATCATAGGCGCTATCATGCTTTTTTATAGCACATTTCAACCAAAGGAAAAAGAACAACTTAAATTTATGAATCGTATTCGACGCCCTATTTTTGTGGGCCAAATATTAATTATTGCATCATCATCAGTAATGACACTATTAACGCCTTATTGGTATGCTTTTTTAATTATTCATTTATTATTTATATCATTCTTATTATGGCAGAATATATTTTCTTCACATAAATGATTAACCTTTTATATTTCGTGGTATAGATTAGAAGTCGAACGAATAATAAAGGAGGCAAAACAATATGGGCTTTATACTTATGTTAATAGTCGGTGGTTTAATCGGTTGGATAGCTGGTGGCATCGTAGGTAAAGATATACCAGGTGGTATTTTAGGTAATATTATCGCTGGTATTGTAGGTTCCGCACTAGGCTCTTGGTTACTTGGTGATTGGGGTTGGCATTTAGGTGGCATCGCAATATTCCCAGCACTTATTGGGACAATTATTCTAGTAGCAATTGTTTCATTTATTTTCGGTAAATTACGTAAAAAATAAAATTACTAATCTAAAACATTAATAATTTAAATCAAGGCGATAAACCAAATGCTGCAAAGGCACTTGGTTTATTTTTTATAGCTATTAATTCTCTTGAGTCAATCTGTGTTTATTAATTTCATTATTTAATGCCAATTGAAAAGGCTATTGATGATGATTGACTCCTAAATACTAGTTAATAAAGCACTAGACGGATACTAAATGCTGATACTGCGCCTACAGAAAGTGTACAAAAAAGTGAGGTTGAGACAAAATACATGTCTCAACCTCACTTTTTAAATTGGCAGTGGCTGACTGAATTGAAAATGCGCTCATATCAATATTTTAAATAACCACTATTTCATCTATAAAGATAAGTTTTTATTATGCGAGCACTTAAACTCTTGTATTCCATTTTCTAGTCATCTTTGCCGAGCTTGTCTCATACAACGAAATCTTATTTAAAAATAAATTTTTGTCCTACTCGCACTTTAAAACATCTAATTTTAAATTATTATCTATTTTTAACAAGTTTTTTCTCTTCTTCGCTTTCATTTATCTTACTTTCATAATTTTGATGATCTTGTTTAAAACGCTCATTCATAGTTTCTTCAAAGCTACGTTCCACTCGTTGACTTGAACAATTTAAGTTCGATGCCTGTACAATATATTTCGGTCGTTGTTTGACCTCATAATAAATGCGTCCAATATATTCACCAACGATTCCAATTGAAATCATTTGTATACCACCTAATAGTAATATTGCAGCAATAGTTGAGAAATAACCTGGTGTTTCAATACCATTAAACACAATTCCTGCAAAACTATAACCGATATACATCAGACTGATAAAGAACACAATAAAACCAAGATAAATCATTGCACGTAAGGGTTTGTTATTAAAAGATATCAAGCCATCAATACCGTAATTTAGCAATTTACCAAATGACCATTTAGATTCTCCGTCTTCTCTTTCTACGTTTTCATAAGTAAACACTTTGGTGTTATAACCAATCCATTCATATAGCCCTTTTGAAAAACGGTTGTATTCATCTAAATCAGTCAATGAATGCACTGCACGTTGACTCAGCAATCTGAAATCGCCGACACCATCTTCCAATTTAATATCTTCTACAAAACGATTAATCATTTTGTAATACAATCTTGTCATGAATTTTCTAGTTGGCTTTTCATTCTTTCTGTCACGCTTCGCAACAACTTGATCATAACCGTCCATATAGCCAGCAATCATTTGAGGTATTAATTCAGGCGGGTGTTGCAGATCAGCATCTATCATAATTGCTGCGTCACAATCTTTACTATTTTGGAAACCTGCAATCATCGCAGACTCTTTTCCAAAATTACGACTAAACGAAATAAATTTCACATGATTATCCTTAGTCGCTACATCTTGAATAAATTTTATTGTTTGATCTTTACTACCATCATCTACAAATAGTAAATCATAGTCATATTGATGATGTTGACTATCTTTTGATAATATCTCAGTCAAACGTTGATAAGTCTTTAATACTACTTCACCTTCATTATAACAGGGCACTATAACTCTTATTTGCATATTAAACACCTTCATTTCAATTACTTCAATTTCACTTTATCAATTTTTATCACTATAATGCTATACTAACCAATTAGATTTACACAATCTTTATATAGCCTTAATATTCATTGCCCAAACTTAACTTAGGCAACTTATTTTTTTAAAATATATAATCATTTAAATTAGATAGTTCTTAAAAAACAGAGCAAAATGATTTAAGCGTTACAAAATAAGATAATACGTTGAAATTTAAATATGGTTACTAATGTTGTTCAGTATTAAAATCATTAAAAGTTATAATTTGTAACTTTAGTCTATCAACTATTTGATGAATTTGGAAACAAAACCCTTTATTATCGCTACTAGAACTATTTCAATACCACTTATTATTATACATATATAACACATCGCTTTTTAAAAGTACTGACGCATAAGAAATAGTATAAGTCAGAACTACTGGCTCAATCCATATTATAAAAATTAAACAAGCATGTACTTTTAAACATCAAAAAATTAAAAGCACCAAGCCATTAGAAAAAACTAATAGATTGATGCTTTCTATTTGAGCTTGAAATATTTATGCTCTAGGTTGTTGTATCAATTCTTATTTCAAACTACCTATACGTACTTTATCTGGATCATTTCCTTGACGGTCATCACAATTCAAACGATCTATCTCAGCAATATCTGTCAATTCTAAATTAAAGTCGAAGATATCGTAATTTTCTTTAATGCGTTCTGGTGTTTTTGATTTCGGAATAATTAAGCGATCATGTGACAAATGCCAACGCAATACAATTTGGGCTGGTGTTTTACCATAGCGACTTGCCATATCTGTGATCAATTCGTGTTCTAATAAACCTCTATTTCTCATCAATGGCATCCATGCTGTCACAGCGATATCATGCTTATTACAAAAAGTTTGTAGTTCATGTTGATTAAAATATGGATGCACCTCTATTTGATTCACAGCAGGTACGATGTTAGTTTGCGACATTAATTTTTCTAAATGGTGCGCATTAAAGTTACAGACACCAATTGCTCGGACTTTGCCTTCTTCATATAATTTTTCCATTGCTTTATAAGTTTCAACAAATAAACCATCCGCTTCACATGGCCAATGTATTAAAAATAAATCTAAATAATCTGTCCCTAGGTTTTCTATCGATTTTGTGAAAAATTCGATTGTATTGTCATAACCTTGGTAATCATTCCAAATTTTTGATGTAAGAAATAAATCTTCGCGCGATATTTCAGATTGTTTTAATGCTTTGCCTAACGCTAGTTCATTTTCATAAAAATAAGCAGTATCAAATGCACGGTAACCCGCTTCTAAAGCAGCTGTTACTGCAGGTGCCATTTCTTCATCTGCAATTTTATACACTCCAAGACCCACTCTCGGCATTGGATAACCATTATTTAAATAATACACGTCTTCTAACATAATTAATCCCCCTTCAACTAAGTTGAAATTATTATAAAGATATATCATTATACTCTAATCATTATAGCAATACGTAATACATGTATCACGCATAATTGTTTCAATATCAACGCCACCACTATTATGGTAGTAATCTAATCCTTCTCATGTGAAACACATATACAAAAAAGCTATCGACAAAATCAGAGACTTTATCGATAGCTTTAAATATATAAGACAATGATTAATCGTTATCTTCATCGTCTTCATTATCTTCAGGTGTAGGACGTGTTGCATTGTATTCAACTTCTAATAAAACAGTAATGATTTGATGGTTATCGACTTCTGATATAATCCAACGATCATATTCAGTATCAACATAATCATTTTGTTGTAAGTTTGTATTATGTGCTTGCAACCAACCGCCGATTGTATCAATGTCTTCAGAATCAGCAAATTCAATGCCGAGTTCATCATTTAAATCGTCTAATAATACACGACCACTGATTTGATATCTGCTGTCTGTTACTTTTACAACATCGTTTACTTCGTCGTCATCAAATTCATCACGAATTTCGCCAACGATTTCTTCTAAAATATCTTCCATCGTCAAGATACCTGCTGTACCACCATATTCATCAATAATCAAACTGATATGAACATGTTCACGTTGCATACGAACTAACGCATCGCTAATACGTGTTGTTTCAGAAATCATTGGTAAATCATGAATGTAATTACCTACTTTAATAGGTTTGCCTGAAGCATATTCTGTTAAAAACTCTTTTACATTAAGAAAACCTTTCACATGGTCTTTGTCCCCATCTTCTGTAATCGGGTAACGTGTAAATTGATGTTCTTTAATTGTGTCTAATAGCTCATTTACATTAAACGGTTCGTTCAATGTAGTCATTTGTGTACGAGGCACCATGATATCTTTGGCTTGTCTCTCATCAAATGAGAAGATGTTTTGCATATAAGCCAATTCTGTTTGATTTATTTCGCCACCGTTATAGCTATTGTTTATTATAATTTTTATTTCTTCTTCTGACATTGCATCGTTATTCGCATCAGGATCTACACCGAACATACGTATAATCATTCTTGAAGAACCATTCATTAGCCAAATCAACGGTTTCATAATTGCACCGAAGTAATACAATGGTCTAGCATATATCAATGCTACTTTCACAGTATGTTGAATGGCCAAGGTTTTTGGTGCCAATTCACCGAGTACTACGTGCAGGTATGTCACAATGACAAATGCGACAATAAATGAAATTGTCGTTGTTAAGGCTTCAGGTAAATTAACTGCTTCAAATAATGGATGTAATAATTTACTAAAGGTCGGTTCACCTAACCAACCTAATCCTAAAGATGTCACTGTAATACCCAATTGACATGCTGATAAATAATAGTCCAAGTTTTTAATCATTTTTTTTACTATACGTGCATTACCATTGCCTTCTGCTACGAGTTGTTCAATTTTTGTCGCGCGGACTTTCACTAATGAAAATTCCGATCCTACGAATACCGTTGTTAATGCTATTAAAAAAACAAATAATGCTAAATTTATTATGGTCACAGTTTCCAATTAGTTCCCTATTTCTAGGGATTCACCTCCAAATATCGTGTCACAATAGGTGACCGTACATAAGATTTATCGCTATGTTGCATTTTCATATTATATACTAAATCCTTCCCATTTGTGACACCTCCCGAAAAATACGCATTTCTTCTATTTTATCACAATCTTAAGTCATCATGTAATTTGTACGTACGAAATTTTATTTCTCTAACTTAACATTTAAACGCAAATTTTAAGTCGCGTCAACTTTTTGATTCAATTTACACTTTACATAACACGTTTTAAAGTGAGTTAAATTTCAAATTGTTATTAAGAAAATTTGTGTATTTCGCCTGCTTTTATAGTAGTTTGGACTGTAATTTCATCATCTACTATAACGATGTCTGCGTCTTTTCCGACCTTCAAACTCCCTTTTTGCGATTCAATATTTAATGCGATTGCTTGATTTAAACTTGTTACTCGCCATAAATTATCTAGTGAATCACCCGTATATTGTATTAGATTTTTCAGTCCTTCATTCATTTTCAGTATGCTACCCGCCAGTGCGCCAGATGCTAATCGAGCTTCAGAACCTTTTACTATAACGTTTTGTCCGCCTAAATCATATTCACCATCTGGCATACCTTTTGCTCTCATTGCATCAGTAATTAAGAAAAAGCGTGTATTTCCCTTTTGTTTATAAGCAATTTGAATCGCTGTAGGGTGTGAATGAATACCATCCACGATAAGTTCAGTACTTAAGCTATCATTGGTCCATGCCGCACCAAAAACACCTGGTTCTCTATGCTCGAATGGAGTTCCAGCATTATATAAATGCGTCACATGTTTAGCGCCACGTGCTACCGCTTCATTTGTTTCATCAAAAGTTGCAACCGTATGACCAATAGAAAAACGTATTTGATCATGTAACGCCTCTAATGTTTCGTGGGCACCTTCAACCTCAGGAGCAAATGTGATCACTTTAATTTGGTTGTTAGCTGTTTTTTGAAATTGTTGTACTTTTTCTATAGAGGGTCTTTGCACATAGGCTGGGTTTTGCGCTCCTACTTTATGTTCAGAAATAAATGGTCCTTCTAAATGTATGCCTACGATGTCGGCTGCTTTTAGAACGTTCTGTTGTTTCTGATATTCGATGATGTTTTCTAATGCTTTTGTAATATTCTCGTCAGATTGTGTCATTGTTGTGGCTAAGAAACTTGTTGTGCCTTCAGATAATAGTGATTCTGCTAAATGTTTCAATCCATCATATGATGCGTCCATCGCATCTTCTCCATAGCCACCGTGCATATGAATATCTATAAACCCTGGTAAAACATGCTGACCTTGAGCATCATAAGTTGTTAACGCACCTTCATAATCCCCTTTGACTACGTCAGTAATTTTATCGTTCTTAACAATAATATATCCGCGTTCTATTATTTCTTCTTCAGTATAAATTCTCCCATTTTCAATCACATATTCAGCCATTTTCTCTACCTTCTTTTCTTTGTTTTACGCAATGTGTCTATTTCAACACTTCGCTTTTTATTTTACCAAACTTAAGTCTTTTATTATATTCAAAAGTTTTTGAATTTCAGTATTACATATAAATAAAAACCAGCAGAAATACTCATTAACTTGTGAGCTTCTACTGGTTTTTTCTAAGTTTATTCATTTTATAAAACTTTATACACTAGTTAGCTGTAACTTAAGAACTTTGTATTTCGTCTTCCGTCACTTTTGGTTTTAACAATCCATAAATGATTGCACCTACGATTGATCCTATAACAATTGCAATAAGTGATTGTATCACGTGACTGAAATCAGTACCTACTATCACAAAGATACCACCGTGTGGCGCTTGAATTGAAGAACCTAGTCCTAATGCGATTGCACCTGCAACCCCTGAACCCACCATCATTGATGGAATGACTCTTAGCGGATCAGCTGCTGCAAACGGAATTGCTCCTTCTGTAATGAAAGATAATCCCATTACATAGTTTGGTGCGATAGAACCTTTTTGCTCTTTAGTAAATTTCTTGCGGAAAATTAACATCGCTGTTGCAATTGCGATTGGTGGTACCATACCACCAATCATTGCCGCTGTAATTGGTGCAGCATTGCCTTCTGTTAACGCTGCAGTCGCAAATACGTATGCTGCTTTATTAAATGGTCCACCCATATCGATAGCCATCATTGCACCAATAACTAATCCTAAGAGCATAATATTCGTTCCTGATAAACCTTCTAAACCATTAAGTAGTAAATTATTCAACCACGACGCTGGAGGGTTTAATACATAAACCATTACTAAACCTGTGATTGTTACTGATAATACTGGGAAAATCAATGTAGGTTTCAAACCTTCTAATGATTGAGGTAACCCGCTTACAAGTTTCTTAATACCTTGTGTTAAATAACCTGCTAAGAAACCTGCAAGAATACCTCCGATAAAACCTGCATCACCTGAAATTGCTAACATACCACCAACTAAACCAGCTGCAAAACCTGGTTTATCTGCAATACTACGCGCAATATAACCAGCGAGAATTGGTATAATTAACGCAAAGGCACTCTGATTACCAATATTCCATAATTGTTCTGCAAATGCATTATACTCAGAACTATTTGGATCATACGAGTTTGGTCCAAATAAGAAAGCGATTGCCATTAAAATACCACCGGCAATAACAAGCGGTAACATATTGGAAACACCATTCATTAAGTGTTTATAAATTGTTTTACCAAATCCTTGCTTTTCATTACTTCCGGACTGATTTGATGCTTTATGATTGCCTTTGGCTACAAATGGTTTACGAGAAGTATCTTGTGCTATATTGATCAGTTCTTCAGGGCGTTTAATACCATCTGCAACTGGTACTTCCACAACATTTTTACCATCAAAACGGTCTGTTTCCACATTTACATCTGCTGCAACAATGACACCAGTTGCGCGACGAATATCTTCATCAGTAATGTGGTTTTTTATGCCACCTGAACCATTCGTTTCAACTTTTATTTTTACGTTCATTTTTTCAGCTTGTTTTTTTAAAGCGTCACGAGCCATATAAGTATGTGCGATACCTGTCGGACATGCTGTAACAGCTAAGATATAGGGTTCATCCGAATCTGTTGCTGATGTAGTCGCAGCTGCTTGTGTTTCTGCTTCTTCCTCTTCGGTCGCTTCATCATCTGCTTTATCTATAATTTGAAGCACTTCTTGTGGGGAATTTGCGTGAAGTAAATCTTCACGCACTTTTTCGTCCATTAAAATACCTGATAGCTTAGCTAATGCATCTAAATGAGTTTGTGCCCCACCTTCTGGCGCTGCAATCATAAAGAATAAATGTGCAGGTTGCATATCCAAACTTTGATAATCAACACCTGTTTTTGATTTGCCGAATGCAATCGCCGGTGTGTCTACTGCTGCTACTTTTGCATGGGGTATCGCGATACCTTCACCAATACCTGTAGTACTTTGAGATTCACGATTATGAATCGCTTCTTTAAACGTTGTTACATTATTGAGTTTGCCCGCTTTATCGAGTTGATTCACTAACTCATCAATAACACCATTTTTTTCTGTTGAAGAAAGATCCATTGCAATTGTATCTTTTGTTAATAACTCGGTTATTCTCATCTTATTCACTCCCACCTAATGTTGTAATCATTACTTGTGATTTAATATTTTCAATAGACGTCCTCGTTGCCAAGTCATCGTTAAATGCTGTTGCCGTCCCAGCCGATACAGCCTGTTTAAATGCTTCTTTAATAGATAAACCAGAATTTAGCCCTGCAACCATCCCCGCTACAGTACTATCCCCTGAGCCTACTGTATTTACTACTTGACCATTTGGTACAAGTGCTTTGTAACTATGTTGCTCGTCTACGTATACAGCTCCATCTCCACCGAGAGAAATAATGACTGAAGTCGCGCCCATTTTCAAAATTTCACGGCCGTAATTCATTACTTCTTTATCTGAATTGATAGTCGTATCGAACATCACTTCTAATTCATTTTTATTTGGCTTGATAAATAAAGGATGATATTTTAAAACAGATTCAACGAGTTCTTTTTCAGCATCAACGACAAGTTTCGCGCCTGTATCTTGTGTGATTTCCGCAATTTGCTCGTATGCGTTAGCAGGTACACTTTTAGGAATGCTACCCGCAACAATAACTGTATCGTGTTCTGAAGTATTGCTGATTTGTGTTAATAAGGCTTCAAATTGTAATTGAGTTATATTAGGTCCTGGCGCGTTAATTTCTGTTTCATGACCTGTTTTCAATTTGACGTTAATACGCGTATCTTCATCAACATGCACAAAATCTGTATCAATTTCTGCTTGCTTTAATGTTTCTTCAATAAATCGACCTGGAAATCCCCCAGTAAAACCTAACGCTGTAGATTGAACACCTAATGTTTTTAAAACTCTTGAAACATTTATGCCCTTACCACCTGCAAATTTATTTGTTTCAGTTGCTCTGTTTAACCCATTAAGTTCAAATTCATTTGAAAACATAATGTAATCAATAGAAGGATTAAAAGTTACTGTATAAATCATAATGTTCCTCCAATAAAATTATATTTTTCAGCATAATATTGAAAAGTCACGCCTTGCATCGCTTTTGCAGAAGTGACTAACGCCACATTCTCTAGTAAAGGCACATGTGCGAAATATACTTTTTCATATTTAGCATGGTCTACTAATACATAAACTTGCGTTCCTAATTCCATAGCATGGTGCTTTATGATTGCTTCTTGTTCATCTGGTGTAGTCAGTCCATATTTCATGTCAATACCGTTCATACCGAGAAACACTTTATCAAAACGATATCGATTCAGCGTCTTCAGTGCACTCGCACCTACTGTCGCAAATGTTGTTGCTTTCACTTCTCCACCAAGAATGAGTGTTCTAATACCTCGTTTTAATAATTCTTCTACGTGCGTCAAACCATTTGTTACTACAATAATGTCATTTGCATTAATATATGGAATCATTTCTAAAGTTGTTGAACCCGCATCTAAAAACACACAATCATCATCATCTATTTGGCTCGCTGCTAATCTCCCAATTTCTTGTTTTTCTCTTAGATTAGTACTTCTTTTATCAGCCAAATTAGGTTCTAACAAAGATGATTGATTTAGCTTTGCGCCACCATGTATTCTTTTTAACTTTCCCATTTGTTGCAATTTTGATAAATCGCGACGAACTGTTGAGGCACTACTACTTGTTCGATCAATCAATTCTTGTAGTGTTAAAAAGTCTTTTTGTGACAATTCAGCCAATATTAACTCGTGGCGTTTTTCCGTGATCATCGCTTCACCTCATCTCAACACCATTATAATGTTTCCGTTTTCATTTTTCAATCATTATTTACCAAAAACAATCAAAATCAATCAAAAATATGCCGCATTTTTAAAAAATACCTTCATTTAGCTATCTGTTTTAAAAATCAAACCAGTTTTTTATTTCATAAAACAAAAAACCATAAAGCAAGAAATAATCCGTTACTTTATGGTCATTAGCTTAATAATATTTAATTATGTTCATCATGCGTCACTTTTTTAACTTTTGCTCGTGTTGTTCTAATTAAATGCGCTACATCTATTTTAATTTGTGTACCACGTGCTCCACCACTAACATAGATAGCATCTATTTCTTCAACTTGTCGATCAATAATTGTTGGGAATTGCCGTTTCATACCAATCGGGGAACAACCGCCACGGACGTAGCCAGTCACTTTTTTTAAATCATCAAGTGGCATTAACTGTAATTTCTTTTCATTAACTGCTTGCGCTGCTGACTTCATATCAAGAGAGGCATTTACAGGAATAATAAATACAAAGTGCGCATGCTTAGCATTTTCTAACACGAGTGTTTTATAAACTTGTGATACATCTACGCCGACCTTTTCAGCTACAGTCTTTCCATCCATATGACTTTCTGATACCTCGTAAGTATTGACGCAATACTCAATTTTCAAGCGATCGAGCATACGCATTGCATTTGTTTTAACTTCCTTCATTACAACACCTCGTATCATATGTTAGTAATAGTTCACTAAGTTATAACTGATATCATTCATACTTTTATTTAAAATCTAAGATTTATTTATCTAAGTCTAAGTTTTTTATAAAACGAGTTAATTCTTCATGCATAGATTCATCTTTTAAAGCAAATTCAATTGTAGTTTTCACAAAACCTAATTTTTCACCTACATCGAATCGATCACCTTCAAAGTCGTAAGCATAAACTTGATCGTGTTTATTTAATCTTTCAATTGCGTCCGTAAGTTGAATTTCTCCACCTGCACCTTTGCTTTGAGTTTTTAAATAATCGAAAATATCAGCTGTAAGAACATAGCGACCCATAATTGCTAAATTAGACGGCGCAGTGCCTTGTTTTGGTTTTTCAACGAATTCTTTCACTTCATATTTTCTACCTGATTTTTCTAATGGATCGATGATACCATAGCGATGTGTTTGGTCTTCTTCTACTTCTTGTACGCCGATTACAGACTTTCCAGTTTCTTCATAAGCTTCTATCAATTGCTTAATGGCTGGATTATCAGATTCAACAATATCATCACCTAAAAGCACCGCAAATGGCTCATCACCTATAAATTGGCGTGCAGAATAAATAGCATGACCTAAACCTTTTTGCTCTTTTTGTCTTACATAAAATATATTAGCAAGTTCTGTAGAATATTTAACTTTTTCTAGTAAGTCCGTTTTTCCTTTATCCTGTAAAATCATTTCTAATTCTTTTTGATTATCAAAATGGTCTTCAATTGCACGTTTATGTTTACCAGTAACTATAATGATATCTTCGATGCCTGCTCGTGCTGCTTCTTCTACTATGTATTGGATTGTAGGTTTATCTAATATAGGTAACATTTCTTTTGGCATAGCTTTCGTAGCTGGTAAAAATCTTGTTCCTAAGCCAGCTGCAGGTATGATTGCTTTTTTTATCTTTTTCAAAAATGCTCATCCTTTTCATTAAAATATTTTAACCTTGGTTTATATAGTTTGCACTCATTTCAATTGATAATATTATCATAACATTGATACTTACTGCTTTATACTAATTTCATAGCATAAAAAAGCCGCGCAACTCCATTTTATCATCAGTTTACGCGACTTATATTTTACTTTTAATTTAACGATGGCTGACGAACTACGTCACCCACTTTGTTTACTACCACTTTATATTCTTTTCCTGTTTTAGACTCATAAAAAGTATAAAACATGCCTTCTTTAGATGTTTTAACATTTTTGAGAACTGCATTTTCACCGAGTTCATCTTTAGCATACTTTTCAGAAATTACTTTTGATTCTTGAGGTGAAATACTAGGTGTATTAGTAGTTTGTTGCTCTTTCACGCGATATGACTTATCAAAAATGTGCGCTTTATTATTTTTATCTACTGTAACTCTATAAAAAGTGTTGGGCTGTTCTTTGTTTTCAAAAGTAAAAATATAATAATAGGCACCTTGGCATGTGCGATCAATACCATAATCATTATATGCATTAGCAGCGTTATTATCTTTATTCACAAGTGTTTGTGCTTCTTTTTGTGCTTCGGAGAACTTGGGTAAATTAGAATTCCCGATTTCATTATTTTTTAAATTGTGTGTCGTTTTTTTAGCTATTGGTACATATGCTTCGGCATTATAAGGTTCTTCTTGTTCAACATCTTTCACTGCTGCACTAATAGTATTATCACTGTTGTGATTGTCGTCACCTTTAGTTTCAGTTCGTTTATCATTGTCTGAACAACTAGAAATTGTTTCATGAACTTTTGCTAGTGCTTGTTGATTTGTAGCTATAAATAAGAGAAAACATAAACAACAAGCAAGAAGGAATGCCATAATTGATAAAATTAAATTTTTCAAATTCATCCCCTTACTTACATTACTTTTTTAATATTTCCTACATATTAGCATATTTTATTAACTTAAAACTTATATAGACCACAATTTAAACCAATCGTAATCTCTGTAACATTAATATTACGCAATATGACTTTATTTAATCTTAATGTCATATTGCGAGTCATATAACGCTAAAATTATATAAATTAAAAAGAACGTACGTGAATTAGGCTACGTACGTTCTATTTTATTTATCTTTTGAAGTTATGATTTTCTAAGATTCGTTCTTATTATTTTTTCAACTAGTATAACAAACATACCAAGTATCATTACTGCAACTGCCATATATAAAGGATATTCAAAGTTAACGTCATATAACGTCCCAGCCACTAAAGGTCCTATAAAATTCCCCATACTCGTAAAAGTGGAATTTAAACCACCTGCAAAACCTTGACGATCTCCTGCAATATTAGAAAAATAATTCGTGATTGCAGGTCTAATCATATCAAAACCAATAAACACAATAAAGCTGATTACCATGATAGACCAATAACCATCCACAAATGTCAAAGCGAGTAATACAATTGCTGAATATATCAACGAATAATTGATAAATGTGAGTTCTTTAAAATGTTTCATAAATTTATCAAAGAAGAATACTTGGAATACAGCACCTAATATACCCCCACCTGTAATTGCAAATGAAATATCTAAAGGTGAATAATGTGCTTTATCTGCTGTATATAATGGGAATAATGTTTCAAATGCTGATAATCCAAAAGCGAGCACAAGTGTTAAGGTGATTGGTGTAAGGAAGACTTTCCAATCAATTTTTGTAAGTAATTCAGGTTGATACACTGTAAATCCATCTTGTGTTTCGTTTTTAGGATTTTTAATCAAGATAATAGAAAGCAGTAATGCTAAACAGCCACTAAATCCTGCTACGTAAAATGGTAGCCTATGAGAAAATTCTGCAAGAAAGCCACCTATACCTGGCCCTAAAATAAAGCCAGAGTTAATAATTGCTGACATATAGCCAAAATTCTTAGCTTTATCTTTACCTATTGAAATATCTGCAATCATTCCAGTAACACCAGGCATAACCATACCAGCACTGAACCCACCAAGAATTCTAGACACAATTAAGAGTGAGAAAGTATGACTAGCGGCAAACAAGAATTCTGATATTGCAAAAAGTCCTAACCCAATACAAATAATTAATTTCTTTCCTAATTTATCTGCTAACGTCCCACCAAATGGCGAAATAACCATTTGGGCTAATGCAAAGACGGCAACAAGAACCCCTAAATCGCTACCTTTTAATCCTAAATCTTTCAAATAAACAGGAAGAACTGGAACAACTAAACCAATACCTAAAAAGACTAGGAAAATATTAAAATATAAAATTACAAATTGCTTATTCACGTTTCTCACTCCATTCGTTTATACCATTCATATCATGATACGTTCTTTTAATATATATATAATATTAGAGTATTTTATAACATTTATACATCAAAAGACAATAGAAAATTTTGTTCATCTAAACACTTTTATATAAACTATAAAAAAGAACTTGTATACTATAGTTGTAATCAATTTTAAGAATGGAGGTTTCACATGGTATATCAAGTTGACGGAAAGACAATTGTGCTTGTTTTAGAACGTGGCGAAGACATCGTAGAAGCAGTGACAGATATAGCTAAAGAACAAGGCGGTAAATTCGGTACAGTAAGTGGCATTGGTGCTTGTGATGATGTAGAACTTAATTTTTATAACATCGACACTAAAACTTATGAGAAAAAATCCTTTGAAGAACCATTAGAATTAATTAGTCTTTTAGGTAATATCTCTCACATCGATGACAAACCATTTGCGCATTTACATGCAACCTTTGGGACTAATACTTACGCAACACTTAGTGGTCATTTAACGAAAGCGGTCGTTTCAGCTACAGCCGAAATTGTAATCACTATGACCGACTTAGATATTAACCGTAAACATGATGAAGCAATTGGACTTAATTTATTAAATTTATAACTGCATCCTAACCAGTGGATCGCACGTAGATTAATTGCACTATCGACTCATTAAAGACTGATGAAAGGTTCCGCATATATGGATTCATCAGTCTTTACTTCTTTTCTAGCTAAAATAATTAACCTTTCATTTAGTCGTTTTTTTAAAATGTATTTATAACTACAATTATTATTTTTTTATTCAACCGTAAATCATTTAGTTAATAACAATTCATCATTATCATTGATATTTACATTCAAAAAATGTATTATATAATCTCATATTCAAAAATACGAGTTAATTTTCCCTTAGCTTTTTTAATATTGAGAGAGGGAATTTTTATTGGCATTTTTTCAATAAAATTGCTATTACTAGTAATTTTCACAATATATTTAAATGCTTTATTCAGAAAGAAAGTAGGTGTATTTATGAAGGCTCGTTATATCGCTAGAACTGTATTTCTAATATTAATCATTATTTCTATTTTCTTTAATGATTATTATCAATTTATGACTTTAAATTTATTTCTAGCATATGTGCCATTTGAACTATGCTTACTCTTAAATCTATTTAAACCTGTACATAAATATGAATGGCCACTATTTATTATTTTTGCTCTTATTTTCTTATTTATGGTGCCTAACACACTTTATATGGTTACAGATTTAATTCACTTAAATCAATTTACATTCAATTTCTATCAAGGTTTAATATTAGTAGAATGGGCATATTTCACTTTTCTAGTATCAGCAGTGTTACTTGCATTGTATTTATTAATTTTAATGTTTTTAGAAATGGAAAAATTCACGCCTTACCTCTGGTTAAACAGAACAATAATCATTGCAATGATGTTTTTAAACGGTTTAGGCATTTATATTGGACGTTTCTTACGTTTACATTCAGTCTACCTTATTAATGAACCGCTTCGCATTATCAATAAAGTATGGTCAAATTTAAATCTTGAAGCAATATGCTTTGTGCTGTTGCTTGTAGTATTACAAGGCATATTAATTTTATTTGCGAAAGGGGTACGAAGTGCAAGATGACATTTAACATTATAATTTTGCTTATTGTGCTTATCGTATTTCAATTAATTATTGGACATCTATTGCATGATATAGGATTTTCATATACTCGTAGTATCATACTCATGTGTCTCCCTTTAGGTATTGGATTATTTTATTTACAATTATTTTATTACGAACGCCGCTTCCCTAATTGGGACGTACCAAAAAATGTAAGAGTAAGACTAAAATACATGTATATATTAACATTCTTTGAATATGTTGCTTTATACATCTGTATTTTTAGATTGTAATTAATTCGAATTTGGATTATAAGTATAAGTAAGTAAATCTAGATCATAATTTTAAGTTGAATAAAGGGCTATTAAGGTTCCATAACGGAACCTTAATAGCCTTTTTTATATTGAAATAAAATCGGATGGTAATACATAAATCAAAAGTTGTAATTTGACCTAATATGCCCGCCCCACAAGTCTGCCTAGCAAATGGCATACAAGAGCTTAAGCTCTTGCATAAGAACTAAAGGGCATTTTCAATTCACTCAGCCACTGCTAATTTAATGATTGAGGCTGAGACATGTATTTTGTCTCAGCCTCATAGTTCTAATAATCTTTCTTAGTATATTTCACTATTGTTTATTGTTTGAGTGATTTTTTTACTTCTGTAACTGCGTTTGCAGAAACTTGTAATTGTGCCTGTTCGTCTTCAGATAATTGTAATTCTACGATACGCTCTATACCTTTAGATCCTAAAATTGTTGGTACGCCTAAACATATATCAGAGAAACTGTATTCTCCCTCTAATAATGCAATACTTGGTAATAAACGCTTCTGATCTTTTAAAATTGCTTCAACCATACTGTAGACTGCTGATGCAGGTGCATAATACGCTGAACCATTTCCAAGTAATTCTACGATTTCTGCGCCCCCTTTTCGCGTACGCTCTACAATCTGTGTAATTTGCGAATTGTTCAGAAGTTTATTCAGAGGCACGCCGTTTACATTTGTTGATGTTATTAAAGGTAACATCGTATCGCCATGGCCGCCTAACACCAATCCTCTGATATCTTTAACCGATACATTAAGTGCTTCTGCAATAAATGTTTGGTATCTAGCTGTATCTAAGACACCCGATTGTCCGATTACACGTTCCTTTGGAAAACCAGAGGCTTGTAATACAGAATAAGTCATGGCATCTACAGGATTTGTAAGTACGATTATTTTGCATTTAGGTGAATATTTTACAATTTCTTTCGTTACATCATGCATCACAGCTTCGTTGACTTGAACTAAATCGTCACGACTCATACCAGGTTTGCGTGCCACACCAGCAGTGATGACAACTACATCAGAGTTCGCTGAATCAGCATAATCAATAGTACCTGTTACATTAACATCGAAACCATATATCGGACTACTTTCTAATATATCTAGTGCTTTTCCTTTCACAAGGCCTTCACTCTCTGGACGGTCAATGAGTACGACATCTGCGAGTTCTTGTTGGGCCACAATAAAAGCTAATGTTGCGCCAGTATTTCCAGCACCTATTATCGAAACTTTTTGCTTTGTCATAATGCAATCCCCCTATATCGTCAATACATATTGTTTGTTTATTATAACATTCAAAATATGTATCGCGCTATTTAAATCATAAGAATCTAAAATTTAATCTGGGGAAAATACCAATCTTATTTTTGCGTTCTTTGTCGTTTGAACCATTTCCAAATGACAAAAATAATTAAAATAGCTAAAATAATATAAATAATACGAGAATATATATCCATATAATAAACAATTGTGTGCCAATTACCACCTACGGCTTGGCCTAAATAAATTAACACTGCGTTCCAAATGATAGTACCTACCGTAGTAAATAGTATGAATAAGGGGATATTCATACGTGTTAAACCTGCTGGGATTGAAATTAAACTTCTCAATAAAGGAACAAAGCGACAGAAAAAGACTGTCCAATAACCATATTTTTCAAACCATTGAATTGTCTTATCTAAATCTTTCGTCTTCAAACGTAAAATCTTTCCATATTTATCTACAATACGGTAGAGATTACGTTCACCAATCCAAGCGCCTATACCATATAACACAATCGCTCCGACTACAGAACCAATTGTTGAGGTAACTAGAACACCAGTATAGCCTAATCCAGATTGGGTAGTCATAAAACCACCGAACGTTAAAATGATTTCAGATGGAATTGGTGGAAATATATTTTCTAAAAAGATAAGTAGGCCTATGCCCCAATATCCATATTGCTCCATAAATTGTGTAATCCACTGTTCCATTTACTTCCTCCTATTTTGTTCGATAATACTTAATATTTATTACTCTAGACGTTCATAAATTAAAGTAAATTATTTGCCGCTGCATATAAATAAAGTGATGCACCGAATAATGCCATAGATAAAATCGTTAATATTAACGCTAATATTGCAGTACGTTTGTAATGTTTTATAAACGCTACAAATAAAATACCCGCGTTATAAAAGAAAAACAGTCCAAATAGCGTCATCATTAAAGTTATATCAGGAAATGCTAAATTTAAAATTGCGATGACAAGTGCAAATCCTAAAAATGGGAAATTAATAAAATTACGTTGAAATTTAAGTTGATTTCTTTGATGTTGTTCGTTCTGTGTATTCATTAGTTACGCTCCTTCAATATGTACTTTAAGGGATATCGTGGCCTAGGGAAGCTGTATAAATATCAAACCATTCTTGATCTGTAATTGTAACTTCTAAACCTTTTATTGCTTCGTCAATACGTTCTATTTTATGAGTGCCTAATACAGGCATTATTGTTGCTGGATGTTTATTTAACCATGCCATTACAATGCCATTCACACTAGTATGATATTTTTGTGCTAATGGGGAAATCACGGCCATAATTCGAACAGATTTTTCATCTTCTAAATCGAATAATTTACCCCCTGCCATAGGACTCCATGACATCATTTTAACATTATCTTTATACATATGATTCATAAGGCCATTTTCAAGTACATCTATAGTATATGGCGAAATTTCTAATTGGTTTAATGTAATATGCAACTTATCAGAAACAAGATGTTTGCTCAATAAATCATATTCTGATTTATTAAAATTAGAAACACCAAATGATTTCACTTTCCCCTCGTTAACTAAAGCAGTGATTGCTTCAGTCACTTCTTGTGGATCCATCAAAGGTGACGGTCTATGAATAAGTAGTGAATCCAGATAATCTACTTGCAACTCTTGTAGAGAACGATCTACAGACTTTTGAATATGATGCTTACTATGATCATAACGGTGACCATCTGCTTCATGTATACGTTCTGATGGCAGCACAATACCGCATTTAGTAACAATCTCCATTTGTTCCCGTAATTGAGGAGATAATTTCAATGCTTCTCCAAATATACCTTCACATGAGTACCCACCATATATATCAGCATGATCCATAGTAGTAATACCTCGTTCTACTAATTCATTAAGGTAACGATTTAATTGTTGTGGTGTCCACTGCCAATCTTTTGCTCTCCAGAATCCTTGTATTACTTTTGAAAATGAAACATGTTGATTAATCTTTACTTTATCCATATTACCAACACCCCTTTTAATATTTAAAAAATTAAGTGAATTGTAGCATGTCTAATTGATTGCGTATGCGATTAACATCTATTTGTTCGCCTATAAGCACAATTGTTAAAGGCATGGATGCATCAGTAACTTGATAGTCTGGCAAACCAAACGCATATTGAAATTCATATGTATCATTCGGCATATCACGAAACTTTACGTATCCCTTTAATCTTAAAACATTATCTGGCAAGCGTAAAATAAATTGATAGAATAGTTGCCTATCTATTGGTCCAGAAAACTGATATTGCATACTATTTATCCCATGATGATGTGTATGTTGTTCTATATTTTGTCCTTTATTTTGCGTTACTGAAATTAATTGCTCCATATCTAAATTTGCATAACTCGAATAAAATGTCGGTGCATATGGATTAATTTCAAAAATTTCATTTATACGTTCTTTCTCTTTTTCGTCAATTAAATCCATTTTATTGACTACAACTGTATGACTTGCATATAATTGTTCTTCCATCAATTGTGTTGTACTATGAGTATATTGGGCTCTGGTTAAAAATCTTGGAGCGTCGACTAAGCCAATAACCACTGGTGGATTAACGCTTGCGACGATTTCAGGATCTTGACATGCCGCAATTATTTCGATTGGGTGTGCTATACCTGTCGCTTCAATAATAATATGGTGCATTGCACTTTTGTTTAGAAAATGTTTTAATTGTTTTATTAAATCTTGTTGCAAGTCACAACATACGCAACCATTTAATATTGACGCAACCTCAATATCATCGCTAATTGCACGGCTATCTACATCTAAGTTACCGTATTCATTTACGATGATACTCGGGTTTTCATCATTACTTAGTAAATATTTTACATAATTACTGAGAAATGTAGTTTTTCCACTACCTAAAAAACCTGTTATGATTGTAATTGATGTTTTTGGATTTTTAATTTTTTTCATATAACCACTCATTTCTTGATACAAATGTCTGCATAAAAGTACAATTATTCGCATAATTAAACTTTTACTTGATAAAATTTTAAATTTCTTCTAAACTTTATACGTACACTACATTTTAGCATGGCACAGTACAAAAGTGTTTTGAGGAAGTGTCACACACACATCATAAGACGGATTCAAGTCCGATACAGAAGAAAACGGATAGAATGTCTGGAGGAGAACTTTATGTCTGAACCACTTAATTTAAAAGAACAACTTTGTTTCAGTTTGTATAATGCTCAAAGACAAGTAAATCGCTATTACTCAAATAATGTCTTTAAGAAATACAAATTGACTTATCCACAGTTTTTAGTTTTAACAATCTTATGGGCTGAGTCACCTGTCAATGTTAAGAAAGTCGTTACTGAATTGGCACTTGATACAGGTACGGTATCTCCATTACTTAAAAGAATGGAACAAGTTGACCTAATCAAACGCGAGCGTTCTGAAATCGATCAACGTGAAGTATTCATTCATTTAACTGATAAGAGCGAAGCAATTCGCCCTGAATTAGATACAGCTTGTCAAGACGTTGCAGTAGCATCTTCATTAAGCTCAGATGAATCTAAAGAACTAAATCGATTACTTTCAAAAGTAATCACTGCCTTCACAGAAGAAAAAGCAAAATAATTTTTCAATGGCAATGGTAAACATTAGATAGTTCTTCTATCTAAATTTATTCATTAAATATACTTGATTTATAATGAGAGCTCAAACACAAATGTGTTTGAGCTCCATTTTTTTAACTTATAAGCAAAATAATGTAACGTTTCGTTTAAGAAACATTCATTTCAACCATTTGATATAAATAGCCTCTTTCTGTAATTAGAGACTGATAACTTCCACTTTCTACAATTTCTCCTTCACTCATAACTACAATTTTATCAAAATACGGTAGCAACCTTAAATCATGTGTTGCAACAATTAGGGTTTGAGCTTTGGTATGAATGATGTCCATTACACTATCTGTATGATATATATCGAGTGCTGTAGTAGGTTCATCCATGATCCAAATCGGTACATCTCTTAATAATAATCTTGCAATACCAAGTCTCTGTATTTCACCGCCTGATAATGTATTACCAGATATGGTAATGTATCGATCTAAATCGATATGATCCAAACCTAAATTAGCTAGAACGTTGCGTAGCTCAACATCATCTTTGTCAGTAAACAAGTTTTCTCTCACTGTACCGTCAAATAACTGTTGTGTTTGTAATAGGGCATTGATTTGACTATATTTTTCTTCATCTACGATATTTGTAATATCTTGATGATTTAATAATATCTCACCTTTATCACTTTGATACAAACCTAACATGAGTTGCATTAACGAACTTTTACCAGATCCTGAAGGTCCAATAATAGCAACATGCTCGCCTTTATCAATTGATAATTGGATATCTTGTAATACATAACTTGATTGGTTCCAATACTTGAAGTTGAGGTCTCGGACCTCATACAACGGCTCGGTAGGTAAGACTTCTAAATGCATTGCTTCCACGCCCTGCTTCATAGGATGAGCAATCACTTCATCAATATCATGGAAAGCTTCGTCAGTATCCGCTTTAAAGTAAGCTACATTACTCATAGGTATTGCTTGTTCGAAAAGCGTCAGCATCATTAATACGATACTTGTTAAATAAACAACGTCTAATTCTTGATTTTGTACTTGAACTACACCCAAATACAGTGTGAAAAATAGTGCGATCATCGAAACAATATTTAAGCTATATTCGTATAGTGATAAAAATCGTTGCTCTTTTGCTTGAGCTGCTTCATAGTCATCCAGTTGATGAAGCACTTGTTTTTTATAAAATTCTGTTCGACCAAAACGATCCAACTCTTCATAACCTTCTTTATAATCATAAAATTGGTTTAAAAAATCGCCTTGAACTTTGTTAACTTGTCTTTTCAGTATACGTGCACGCTTAGCACTTAACCACGGTATAACTACTAAGGTAGCAATCATACTAATACATATGATAATTGCATGTACATATGAGAAGTAAATCATTACGATTGTAGAAATGATTGCTGTAACACCTATTACTACAGGTGGATAATAAACACGCAAGTATATATTTTGCAGAGCTTCAACTCTGCCAATCATTCGTGCGATTAAATCACTAGAATTAAATTTTCGATATACGTCGGGAACGACCGGAATTAAATGTTTGAAAAATTGAACCCTAACGTTTCTAAGCATTGTAAAAGTCGCTCTATGTGATAACAACCTTTCAATATATCTGGCAATTGCTCTTATAAATCCAAATAATTTAACTGAAGCTATCAGAACCATTAATGCAAATAACGGGGCGCCAAGTGCACTTTGCGTTACCATATAACCACTTAAAAAGAACATGCTAAGTGCTACTAAACTCCCTATAACTCCCACAATAATCGAAAGTATCAAATCTCTATCTATTTTAAATTGAATATGTGGCTTCATGTTACGTCACCACCTTTATCATTGTTTCTTCTCTCTTGTGTATCTATCGATGTCAAATAGCCATTTTCAATATATATACGTCTATCAGCATTTTTTATAGTATTTTCTCTATGTGCAATCGTAATAACAGTTGTATCCACAAATTGTTGTGCAATTATATCTTGTATAATATTTTCTGTTTTCACATCTAAGCCAGTAGCAGGCTCATCAAAGATAAGTACGTCTGGTTGAATCATTAGTACTCGAGATAGTTCAACACGTCTCATTTGACCGCCTGAGAGCATCTCACCACCCTCTCCAATCCATGTATCTAATCCATCCTTTAAAGATAGTACTTTTTCTTTTAAATCAACATCATCTAATACTTTTAATATTTTATTCTCATCCATCGATTGAAACATAGTAATATTATCGCGTATAGAGGCATTAAAGATATAAGGCATCTGACTTAAAAAACCTAATTTCAAATTAGCATTTTGATAAGTCACTTCACCTGACTGGGCATCGAAACGTTGTACAATAACCTGTGCAAGTGTTGATTTACCCGCACCACTTTTCCCGACGAGCGCAATTTGCTCTCCTCTAGAAATATTCAAATTAATATTATTTAAAGCATTTTGTTGTGCATCATCATATTTAAAGCTAACATTCTCCAATTTAATTAATGCAGATTGTTGTCCATTTGTACAAATCTCAGGTTTCAGCGCTTTTTCTTGTTTATCTAATAAATCGAACACAACATCGCTCGATCCTTCACTTTGCTTTCCTGTGTGAAACGATTGCCCTAAATCTTTAATAGCGTTATAAAATTCAGGCGCTAATATGATTGCAATCGCAGCTGTTTTAAAATCAATACTATTGAATAAAATCAATCCTAATCCAGCTTCTAAAGCTACAAGACCAATCCCTAGCATACTAATAAATTCAAGCATGAGTCCGGATAGAAAAGCACTTTTTAAAATACGCATAGTTAAATCTCTGAATGTCGTACTTTCTTCATATAATTCTTGTTCTGTCTGAGCTGTTCTATTAAAAAGTTTTAAAGTGATAAGTCCTTTAACTTTGTTTAAAAATTGCTGACTGAATTGGTTTAAATAGGTCATTTTATCTTTAGATTCATCACGTGTTTTTAATCCATAAATAATATAAAAAAGAGGAATAAATGGTGCAGTGACTATCATAATTAAAGCCGTATTTAAATGAATAAAACACATAGCAACAATGATAAACAATGGAATCATCATTGATTTAAATACTTGTGGGAAATAACTATTAAAAAATGGAACAATACCATCAATACTTTCAGTCAAAGTATTCATTTGAACGCCAATTGGCTCTTTTGACTGTTTGAATATAAGTTGGCGTCGCAAATCATATTTCACTTTTGTAGACATGCGATTGCCGATCATTTGATTTATTGTATTAAATGTTGCGCGTCCGATTAAAATAAATAATGTAAACAGTAATAATATTAACAAATTTTGGTTCGTTTCTAGTAACATTGCATTTAAAATTTCTGCAATAGCAATGTTCTGAACGACTACGGTAATAGCTAATAATGTACTGATTACAAACATAAACATTGGGTATATTTTATATTTAAATGCTAAATTTGTTAATCTTTTCACAATTATCACCTGCCACATATTATAAACTGATTCATTGAAAATTAAATGAATTCGCTCATTATTATTAGTAATTTTTTATGCTAATTTCATATTTCAGACATAATTAGGATTTTCTTTTTTCAACGCTTAAATTCCTTTTATTATATTAATCTCAGTCTTTAGTCTAAAATTACATTTATATGTGGCGCATTACATTTTTATTGTGCTATCATTATAAAATGAAAATCTATGAAATTTAATTAGTAATATGAAAGTAGGTAAATTATGTTAATACTTGAATTGATTAAAGGACTTATTCTAGGTATTGTTGAAGGCTTAACAGAGTTTGCACCTGTTTCTTCAACAGGTCATATGATCCTTATCGATGACATGTGGTTAAAATCAAGTGAATTTTTAGGATCAGAATCAGCCTTCACCTTTAAAATTGTAATACAACTTGGTTCTGTTTTTGCGGGTGCATGGGTATTCCGTGAACGTTATTTCGAAATGCTTCATATTGGTAAGTACAAAGCATCTTCTATCGATGGCGTTGGTCAAAAACCGAATCGCTTAAACTTACTACATATTATTGTCGGTATGATTCCTGCAGGTATTCTTGGATTATTATTTGATGACGTTATTCAAAAATACTTATTCAGTGTTCCAACTGTAATGATTGGATTATTTATTGGTGCTATATATATGATCATAGCTGATATTTATAGTAAAAAAGTTACAAATCCACAATCAGTTGACCAAATCAATTATATCCAAGCATTTGTAATTGGGCTATCACAAGCAATTGCAATGTGGCCTGGTTTCAGTAGATCTGGTTCTACAATATCTACGGGTGTATTAATGAAGATGGATCACAAATCAGCATCAGACTTCACTTTCATTATGGCTGTACCTGTTATGTTAGCAGCTAGTGGCTTGTCACTCGTTAAAAACTTTGAATATATTCATTTAGACCACTTTGGTTTTTATGCATTAGGCTTTATCGCTGCCTTCGTTGTAGGTTTAATTGCAATTAAGACATTCTTGTACTTAATTAGTAAAGTTAAATTAATTCCTTTTGCTATATATAGAATTATTTTAGTTATTATTATCGCTATCCTTTATTTCGGTTTCGGTATTGGACAAGGTATTACAGGCGAATAATATTTCAATGAACTATATATGCTTATGCATCAATATAACTAAATGTTTTGAAACAGTGAGACAGAAATCTAATTTTTCTAATAAAGTTTCGTTGTATAAACTCAAATTAATAAAGCTGACTAGCAAAAGAATGCAAGTGTATTTTTAGTTCAGTCAGCTACTACCAAATTAATAATCGAGGCTAAGGCGTATATTTGTCTTAGCCTCTTCTTTTTATTATCGCTATGCTAAATGACGTTTATCTTTCTGTATAGACTGTATTTAGCGTTTATTTTCGTGTATTATAGGGTAATATGTAGATAGTATAAAATTAAATGGAGGCAACGAGTATGGACAAAAAGCAATTAATCAAAACAATCATCACAGTAGCACCTGTGTTTTTAGTACCGCTAATCGTTGAACGCAAACGTATTAAGGATCATCCTGATGTGAAAAAAGCAAGTGACGCAACAGTTAGTGCTTCTAAAACAGTTGCAGATAAATCTGTACGTGTTAAAGATAATGTTGTAGAAAAATCTTCTCACGCAAAAGACTACGTTGCAGATAAAAAACATGACATGGATCAAAAACGTGAACTTAAACGTATCGCAAAAGAACATGATCCAGCCTATATTGAGAAAAAAGGCGAAAAATTAGAAAAAGAAAATCGCAAAGAAGCAGACAAAATGAACAAACTTCTGCAAAAAAATATAGACAAACGTCATAAAGAAGAAGAAAAAGCACGTCAAGATAATAAGAAACAACGTATCAAAGACATGAAAAAATCAAATAAACACATGGAAAAAGTTGGATTAACTCCAGGTAAACTTGATGATGAAACAGAGAAAAAAGGCGAAAAGCTAGAAAAAGAAAATCGCAAAGAAGTAAGCAAACTTGATAAATTACTGCAAAAGAATATAGACAAACGTCATAAAGAAGAAGAAAAAGTGCAAGAGAAAAACAAAAAAGCACGCTTATCTGAATTCAAAAAATATAAAGACTACGTGGCCAAAAGTGTTGTTAAACAAAACAAAGAAGAAAATGGTAAATAACCCTAATGACACAAGTCATTATTGATGGAGATGCTTGTCCTGTAACCAATTCAGTAATTGAATTGACTGAGGGGACAGGCATTTTTGTTACCGTTGTTCGCAGCTTCAGTCATTTTTCTACAGTAGTACAACCAGACCACGTGAATATTATCTATGTAGACGATGGACCAGACGCTGTTGATTTTAGAATTGTAAAACTGGTACGCCCTAGTGACATTGTGATCACACAAGACTATGGCTTAGCTAGCTTACTTTTAAACAAGACGAAAATAGTTATGCATCATAAAGGTTACATCTATACGCAACAAAACATTGATACATTATTAGAGCAACGTCATGCGAGTGCTCAATTTAGAAGAAGTGGCGGACGTACAAAAGGTCCCTCAGCTTTTACTGAGCAAGATGTAGCTGAATTTGAAGCTATCTTTTCGTCTATCATTGCGAATCAGATGTCGAGCAAGGAGGAATAAATATGAAAAGCATTGCGGTGTATTGTGGTGCCAGTAAAGGAAACGATGAAACCTATATTACTGAAGCTTATCAGTTGGGTAAGTATATGGCTGAACAAGGTTATGAATTAATATTTGGGGCTGGTTCTGTAGGTATCATGGGCGCTATTCAAGACGGCGTATTAGATCATGGCGGTCGTGCTGTAGGCATCATGCCTAATATGTTAAATGAAAAAGAAATTACAAGTGGAAAATTAAGCGAGTTGATATTAGTAGATTCTATGCATGAAAGAAAAAATAAAATGGCTGAATTGGCTGATGCTTTTGTAATGGCTCCAGGTGGCGCAGGTTCATTAGAAGAATTTTTTGAAATGTATAGTTGGTCCCAAATTGGTATTCACGAAAAACCTATTGCCGTGTTCAATATCAATGGGTTTTTCGAGCCCTTACAAGCACTTTTAGATCACATGATTCAAGAAGGTTTCATAGATTCTAAATACAAAAACCTTGCTCCTTTGTGCAATACGAAAGAATCACTATTCGAAGCGATAAACAATTATAAACCACTTGGTATTAGAACTTATGATTAAATATATCGTATTAAAAAACAAAACGTTGGGATATAAATCCTAAACTTCAATAGACGGGGAGTGGGACAGAAATCAAAATTTGATTTCCGCCCCACTCCCCGTCTTATGTTATTATGCACTTTCTAATTATAAAATTTGAACACTCATTACACTACAGTAAAAGCATTATTAATTGTTTTAGAATCATAACCGCAACAATTAAAATTATAATAGCAGATACTTTATTTAATATCATAATGTATTTTCCTGTTTTATCAATGTTGCCTATCATTTTTCCAGAAATTGCTAAAAAGAAAAACCAAACCCATGATATAACTACAGTTGAAATAGTAAACAAGACTTTATCCGTACCATCATATATTGCCCCACTCGTTCCAATGACACCAATTGTATCCATAATTGCATGTGGATTCAGTAGCGATACAGAAATCGCAAAACCAACTTGCTTCTTCGCTGTCATTGGTCGATAACGCTTCAATTTATCTGGCCTTGCTTTCCATAACGACCAAGCCATATATATTAAAAAAACTAAACCTATACAATAGATAGAAACTTGCAGCATGGGAAATGAGAGTAAAATAACCGACACGCCTAATACTGCTAACACAATAAGAAATGTATCACACAGACCTGCTGTAATAATGACGGGTAACGTTTTATATATACTCTTATGGTTGGCACCTTGATTAAATACAAATACATTTTGCGCACCCAATGGTAAGATTAATCCCAATGCGAGTAAGAACCCATGAGCTAACGGTTGTAACATGTCAATTCCTCATTCCTCAATTTTAAATTTCCAAAAATAAACCAGACCAATTTTCAAAATCTTTATTCATTGAAAATGTATGAATATAAGGTCTATAAGTACTATACTATAATAAATACAAGAAAATCGGACCAACCAGAAACCAATAAAAATACCAACCAAATTTTATATAGGAGCGTTTATATGTTCAAACCCAAATACAAAAAAATCATCGATGATATCATTTCAAAAATAAATGATGAGACATTTGAACGTGGTATGAAATTGCCATCTCAGCGGAAAATGGCAAACTACTACGATGTAAACCGTTCAACTATTATACAAGCTTTAGATATTCTTCAAAGCTATGGTGTTATAGAAGGAAAGGAAAGAAGTGGACTTTATATTCCAGACAACAAGTGGAGCACTTATATAAATAACAATACAAATTGGCAAAAGTATATTAGTAATAGTAGCTCAAAAAATAACCAATACTTTATACAAATGATTAACAAATTAGAGTTTGAATCTAATTTAACTCGCTTAAGCACTGGAGAACTTAGTCCAGATTTAATTCCAAATGAAAAATTCAAAGAAATTCTTTCTACAAGTGAAAAAGACTTACTTAATACAAACTATGAGCACCCACAAGGTAGTTTAAAATTAAGACAAGCGATATCAAACCATGTAAAAAAATTAGGCATAATATGTAATGAGGAGAATATTTGTATCACTTCCGGTGCTTTGCAAGGCCTGAAGTTAATTGCTGATGGCTTACTCGTCCCACAATCGAAAATCATTATAGAAACGCCATCATACATTAATTCTATACGTACTTGGCATAATATTAGAGCAGATATTAAACATATACCTATTTTTGAAATAAAAAGAAATATTAATAATATTTTTAATGCAACATCAGCATACAATAATAGTATTTTTTATTGTATTCCTACATTACATAACCCAACTACAAATTCCTATACAATAGATGAAAAACAAAAATTAATCACCCAATGTAAAGAAGTTGGAATACCTATTGTAGAAGATGATGTATATGGTGATTTATGTTTTGATGATGAACGCCCACTTCCTTTAAAGTCTTTTGCAGATAATGATAATATCTTATATCTCAATAGTTTGTCTAAAACTGTGAGTCCCGGCTTGAGAATAGGTTGGATTATTGGAAAACCTTCAGTAGTACAACATTTAGCCGACTTAAAAATGCAAAATGATTATGGAGCAAGTTCACTTTCACAATTCGTTGCGACTGAATGGCTAAATGCGTCTTCCTATCATGAAAGTCATTTAATAAAATTGAAGCAAGAACTTTTAAATAAAAGAGATGTCTTTTTACATTCACTGGACAAGCACTTAAGTCTTTTAGGAACTTGGAAAAAACCAAAAGGCTCCTTTTATATATGGTTTAAATTAAATAAACCTGTTGATATGAAAATATTGTTTGACGAAGCTATAAAACACAAGATTTTAATAAATCCCGGAGAAATATATGATACAAAATCCAAAAATTATATACGCTTTTCTTATTCATATATAGATAACAACGATATAGACAAAGCATTAAAAAAATTAAGCGAATTAATTCAATTTCAAACACCTACTGCTTAAATTAAGTAAAATTAACATAGGAAGATCTCATCACTAGGTTCAATACTAATGATGAGATCTATTATTTTAAAGAAGATTATTTATACACTAAATCCATGTGTATTCACAAATTTTCGCATTTAACTACTTGATTTTAAGCTTTCATCATCTAACATAGCTAAATTTTTATAATATCTTACATGTCTATTAAGCGGATGATGTTTGCTTAATTCTGGATGTTCAAAATAATCATAAATTTCCATACCTAGTTTTTCCATGACTTTGAGTGAGGGCTCATTGCTTTCCGAAGTAAAAGCATATACCTCATTTAAACCTTGTTGTTTCGCATACTTCAGTACCGCTTCTGCACCTTCAGTAGCTAGGCCATTGCCCCAAACTTCCGGAATGAGTCGCCAACCAATTTCATAAAATGGTAACTCTTCAAATGGGAACTTGCTCTCTTCTGTCACATAATTCAAGCCTATAAAACCTAACCACCCATTAGTTTCTTTAAGTTCTACAGCAAACAAACCAATACCATCATCTAATATCATTTCATTCATTTTATTCATATCGTGTTCTGAACGTTGATAACTTAATAAGCTCGGAAAATATCTACGAACTTGTTGATTCGCATTCATTTGTTGGAATGATAATAAGTCTTCCTCTTGCCAGTCTCGTAACCTTAAACGTTCAGTTTCAATATAAACTGTCATATGTTACACCTCTATACTGGAAAAATAATTTTCTATACAAAAGTAACGCGTTATGAATCTTTTCATATCGCGCTACCATACTGTTTTTTATAATTTGTTTATGCTCTTGTAATATAGCTAATTAATTCAAGATTAACAGCTACTTCTTTTAAGCGATTACGTTCACTTTTCGGTGCAGTAAATGTTGCATCGATAAAATCATTTTTATGGTTTAATTTATAAGTAGCAACAAACGTATCTGTATCAGATTCAAAGTTAGGTAAATGCGCAATCACGCGTTTGATTTCACCTGTTGAATCTTTTATTTCTCTACCTGTAATATTTTCTAATTCTCTACCTAGTTCAGGTAAAGTAATTGAACGACCTTCTAATAAATTAAAATCTTGTTCATGCATAATGCTTACCTCTCTTTCTATATAGACGACTTATTAATCTACTTCATTCTTACAGTTGCCCTATGAAGTGAAAATCACTGAATAATAATCGACCTATATTCCAAAATTCATATTTTAAAAAATTATTTTGTATGTTTTATATTAATCTTTATTATGTTTAATGATACCCATTATACCAATTACTAAAACCATAATACAATGATTTCCTAGGAAATAAAGAAATATCATCTGAAATAGCATTAAATGTGATTTCTATATGTTATACAAATAATATTTCATTTTTCGAGAAATTTGTTCGTCAATTTTGTATCAAATACACTATTTATTACTATGGTAAATGCCTAGGTATAGTAACAACAAACACCATAGCATCGTATATTTTATGTTTCAGCGTTGATTTCTTTCTCTAAATCTTTCGACTGATCTTGTAATTTATCTTGCTCTTTTTCCAGTTTTTCTTTTTCTTTTTTCAAATCTTTATTCTTCTTCTCTAATTTATCTATATCTTTTTCTAAAGAAGCCTTTTCATCATCTTTACCACAAGCGGTTAATGCAATCGTCGATGCTAATATGAGTGCTAAACACTTTTTCATATATATACTCCTTTTTAATGCAATTATAATAAATTAATTTTATCATTTTTCTCTATTATCTTCATTATTTACCCTTAAATTTTTAGTCATTATGACTTTACTTATTTGATAGTCCATATTTCGATTTAATTGTTGCATCTGAACATTGTGACTGTCCACTGTGCTTTCAATTTTTAGAGCGCCTACTGCTCTTGCCCATGCTTCGACTTCATTTTTAAAACGCGTAGCAATCCCTTGCTTACGAAATGCTTCATTAACATATAGCATTTCTATTATCACTTTATTATAATCTTTCAAATAGCGTGCCCAAATAAAACCTATAAGTTCTTCCTTCTGTGTTTCGAGCCATACTAAATCTGTATTATATTTCAGCCCATGATTTATCATTTCTTCACGTAATCCAACAGATAACCGGCTTTTACTATAATCTTCATTTTGTTTTGCAAGTTCACTTTCATGTATGTCTGCAATTTCAGTAATATATTGTTTTTGTTTAAGTGAAAGTTTTTCCATATTTTCTCCTTTAAAAAGTAATGTTGATTTATAATGTTATATTCGTCATAATAAGCCTTATCATTACATTCTATAAAAAGGACTGCGAAATTCAAATGAAATCTACTGACAAATTAATGCGAGAAAATAATGTAAAAGCTTTGCGATTAAATAATACAGATAGAGATGCATTCGAAAATTACATGACATACGTCCGAGCAGATTTAAGTGTTAATCCTCACGATTCTGAAAAAATGTTGAATCGCATTTTAAATCAATTATTGGAAGCTGAAAAAGAAGGTATACTCGCCATGGATTTCTTTGAACATGATCCTAAGTCACATGCCAAAAAGGAACTTAAAAAATTACCAAATGAAACAATTTTAAATATATTCAAATACATAATTCAGCACATCTTTTTGTTATTTGGTATTTTTTGTTTCCTTAAAGGATTTATTGGCTTTTTCATTGGTGCGAAGCGATTATATTTATATTCATTTCCTCTTGTTGTATTAGTAGGAATTTTTATCATTTTTCTATTTATATGGATGATCTTCCGAACTGTACAAATGCAGTGTTTTACAAAATCACATTGGACATGGATATTAACGTATGTCGTCATTTTATTACTATTATATGCAATATTTTATGTATTTTTCATTCCTCAATCATTTTTAGCATTTGGGCCTTATATATTAATAAGTAATTGGACCTTTATTATAATCTCATTTATCGTTATACCCATCGCTTTATTTATTGATCATCATTATACAAATAAAGATACAAATACATCTTTATAATCTTGTTGTTTAAATAATAGTGGCTATTTGGTACAGTCTCTAACCTATTAATAAAGTGCTATGCTATATCTCCAACCACTAATTTTGCGTACCAACTAGCACCCACTTTCAAAAGTGAAATATTTTAAAACAAAAAGATCTCATCACTAGTTTAAATACTAATGATAAGATCTTTTTTTGAGTCTGGATAATATATCTTAGACTCTTGTACGTATTGTCACGTCTATGGTGCCATGCCTTCTTTTCTTTCCACAGCGATACTAATAAACAAGAATATCAGACCGATTGCAGTTAGTATTGGCGCAATTAAACTTAATGATGCTATCGGTAAATTCGTCACGACAACGCCACCAATAAAGGCACCAAGCGCATTGCCTAAATTAAATGCAGATTGGTTTAATGTACTTGCAAGCGTAGGCGCATCTTTAGAAATAATCGTACTTTTAAATTGTAATGATGGACTCATACTAAAGCCGATTAAACCAAAGAAGAATATGCCTGCTACCATTAAGAAACCATTCATTTGTATAAAGTATAATAGTAAGAAGTAAACGATAAAGATTGAGAAAATAATTTGTAATGCTTTATTTAAATTCCAATCCGCAAGTTTACCACCAACGACGTTACCTAATGTAACACCTACCCCAAAAATAATTAACAGATATGAAATCAAGTTTTCTTGTACATTTGATACATCAGTCAATACTGTAGAAATATAAGTGAAGTATGCAAATACACTACTGAAACCAAATAATGTCACTGCTAAAGTTAACCACAAACGTTTTTCTTTTAAAATTTGTAGTTCTTTTTTCATTGATGATTTTACTGTATCACGTTGCATAGGCACAAAAATAATAATGCCTATAAGTGCTAGTGTTCCTATAATAGAAATAATAATAAACGTCATCGGCCAACCAAAGTTTTGACCTATTAATGTCCCGAATGGTACACCTAAAATATTACTTAAACTCAATCCCATAAACATTAGTGCCATCGCACTTGCACGTTTCTCTGGCCGCACCATATTCGCTGCTAAAATAGAACCTATCCCAAAGAATGAACCATGAGCCAACGATGTAATGATACGACTTGTCATCATAAATCCATAACTCGTACTAAATGAAGCAGCAAAATTCCCTAATATAAAAATAGCCATTAAGGCTAGCAGTAAATATTTTCTATTCCATTTAATCGTCAACATAACTATGATAGGCCCACCGATTGCAACACCTAATGCATAACCAGTTATCAATTGTCCTGCCTGACTTACAGTTACGTCAAAATCCCGTGCAATATTAGGTAATAATCCCATAATTACAAATTCTGTCATACCTATTGCAAACGCACCGATTGCAAGCATCCATATAGCAATTGGATATTTCATTTTTGACCCCCTTCCGAAATCATATTTTTTTCACATGTTTGTGATTATACTAAAATACAGTTGCCAAAAACAAGGGAGTTGCTTGATTTTCTCCTATTTTTAAAATTAATTCGCTTACATTTAATTTAGCTGTATTCATTTAATAAATTACTTTACATCATAATACTACTAAGAAAATTAAAAAAGTTAGCAATCGCCAAAAAAAGTTAACAGTGTTTAGAACACTGAATTACCCTTCTTATGACAATAGCTAACTCGCTAATTTTAATTAATGAGTAATGCATCGATAAAGAACCACACTACCATGATAAACATGATAATCCCTTGTGCAACAGCACTCGCTAAAAATGCTACGATGGATCCAAAACTTGCTTTTAAAGCCTTTAAAAAGTTAGGTTCTTGTATCATTTCAACAACTAGTACCGCGATAAATGGAATAATAATAATTCCAAATGGTGGAAATACAAAGCAACCTACGATTACACCAATGAGCGCCGCATACTCACTAAGTTTAGAACCACCAAATTTATTTACAAAATATTTATTCATGATAAAATCTGCTACTAAAATAAACACGGTGAATAAAATCATTGATACATAGAATATCCATGATAAATTGCCATTATGAAATGCGAATTGATAAATTAAAAATCCTACCCATAATACAAGCACTGATGGAATAATAGGTTTAATTAAACCTACAAATGCTAAGACAAATGATGCGATAATTAATATCCATAAAATTACTGTCATTTTTATCTACTCCATACTTTCTTCTGTGAATTTTTGATCTTTTGTAAAGTATATTAATATCATACCTAAAAATATAGCTGTCGCTGATACAAAGAATACATTACCCAAACCTACCCAGTGACTCATAATTCCACCTAATAAGTTCCCGCATAACTGACCTATCACCATTGCGTTAGCAAAAAGTGTAGATGCATATCCTGGAAAATCTGGCAAAATATCTTGGAAATAACTGATGCCTAAACCAAGTAATATTGCTAAGAAAATAGCTAAAAATACTTGGCCGACAAACATCATCACCAAACTTTCGAACACGCCAATACTAAAGTAAAACAGGCCACCAAACAATCCACCTAACATCAGTAGCACACGTGTCGTGAGTTTCGCAGATAAAATACCTAACACGACCATAAATGGAACTTCTAAACCGGCACATAGACTGGCTAAACCACCTACATACCCTTCAGCTTCATTCAAATATTTAGTGACGAACAACGGCATATTCAATGTATACATCCATTGACCAATATGTAATAAGATAAAGGCTAAAAACGGAACGAATAATGCCTTATCATGTAACATATTAGGTGCTTTCGCCTCAATGTGATTCACATCAGTTGTGGTTTGTTTTGTTTTGATATCTTTAAAAAAGAATACCTGTAACATCAGTGTAAATAAAATAATGGTAACAGTTCCAGTAAATAACCCTGCGTAACCATTAACACCTAATAATAAAGCGCCGATTAACGGACCAAATAAGAATCCAAATGAGAACATGGAACGCAATACGGCATTAGCAAACTTCGCTCTATCTCTTGAAGCCGAAACATTGATAGACTCTCTAGCTGAAGCATACATTTGAGGCATTGCGGGCGCGAAAAACCCTTGAAAAACGGCATACATAACAATAAATATCCATACTTCATGAATATAGAAGTAAATAGAAAAACTAACAGCACCCATTAACAATGCTGTAATGATTATGACTTTCCTATTTATATTGTGTGTATCAGAAAAGCGTGCAACAATCGTGTTCATTATAAATTGGCTGATTGCTGCTAATGCTAATAGCAGACCATATTGTGTAGAAGTCATACCCAAATCATTGGTCGCAAATAAAATAAGATAAGGTACAGTGATTGAAATTCCCATACCTAAAAGCATCATATTGACTACAAATAGTTTGTAATTCTTAATATGTAATAAAGCACTAAACATATAACAAACCTCTATTCTACTAAATTAGGTGTCAATTCTCGTATATCACTTAAATAGGCAATGTATAAATGATTATGTATTAGCTCCCATTGGTGTTATTCAACATATTCCATCATTAAATTGATAAATGATTCTACTTGAGGCAATTGTAACATGCTAGAATCGTAACTTAAAAATGTGGAACGAATCAATGGTTTTTCATCTATATTTACGCGTCTAAATTCAAACTGGTCACGGTCTAGATGCTTCATCATAATCTCAGGCAAAATTGTTACACCGACACCATTTAACAACATCTCTTTACACGTGGCCACTTGATCGACAGTAATCATAGCATGATAATCTTGACCTATTTGACTCCCATACCATTCTTTAATTTGATTAATATAAATTGGATCTGCTTGAAATTCAATAAATGGCATTTTATCAACATCATCGTAACGATTTTTAGGATTAATAAAATAATGCTCATCATTAAATAAATGTGTGTTACTTAAGTTCATAATTTTATTACCACGTATAATCATCACATGGTAATCTCTATGGTTTGCTTTAATTTGTTCACTCGAACCTACTTGAACTTGAATTTCTACATTAGGAAATTGGCGTGTAAATAAGTTTAATACTTGCGGTAATAAAGTTTGTCCGATTAATGAAGAACAACCGATTGAAATCGTACCGTTAACTTCACCAATGTGCGCTTGCATTTTATCTAAAAATAAACGCTCTTTGTTCAGCATATCTCTTGCATGCTCTATAATCATCGAACCTTCTGTTGTAGTAATCAATTGTTTCTTAGTACGTATAAAAACATTTACACCAAAAGTATTTTCAATTGATTTTAAACGTTGTGTTACTGCAGGTTGTGATATATATAATATTTCTGCTGCTTTCCTTAGTGTTCTTGTTTCATCTAAAGTGGTTAACAAGCGATAATCGTCAATCTTCATATTATCCCCCTATATTTTAAAAGCACTTTTAATCATTTCATTAATTGGTTATTATTCATGTTCACTAAACAGTTCATAATATAATTTCAAATTTCAAATTATACGTTTTTAACATTTATCATCTAGCAGTGTCACTATAACATGATTCACATGATGCTCATACACTGATTCATAATACATGTATCATTCAATTAAATTTGTACAAATTATCTTAAAGTTCTGGTTCTGAGTCGCGATGTGTTGAATGATTTTGGTTGTGATTGCGACTTTGTTGATTGTGGTTTTCACTTTTAATATGCTTATTTGGATGTTTATGATCGTGTTGTTTAGCTTTGTATGGTTTATGTTTATGCTTTTGCTCATTATATTTGGCTTTACCATGTGATGGGTGGTGTTGATTTTTTGATTTTTGTTTAATCTTGTAATAACAATACATGATTTTATCTTTCATCGTTGAAAAATCAGCTTCAATTTTTATCATTAATTGATGCGCAATAATATATGCTTCGTGATACTGCTTTTTAGTAATTTGTCCTTGATCTAAAGCACGTTGTAAATCGTCTTCATCTACAAGTTCATATTCCCCATTTGGCAATACAAGTACATCTAAACATAAATCTATTGTACGTGCGTTTCCTTTTTGTGTAACATTCTTAATATTTATATCAAAGTAATATTCTAATGGGTTGCCCTTGTCATCTAGCATCACTGTAATACTATATCGTTTTTTTTCGGGCAAGATTTGTAGCCATTGGTAGTTATCATCCGCAACAATAATATTTTGGCCCACTACTGTCACCTCTAATGGTTCACGTACTTTTTTCATCGTCACCAAACCAATAATACCCTTGAACTTGTTGTTGTTTACTTTGACTTCTGTATACTCTTTGTCAATGATACGACGCCAGTGACGCTTATCAATATATTTTACTTTCACTGTCACCAACTCCTTGTCATTATTATATAAAACTGTTTACTTTATGTCATCTTATGGATTATACTGAACGTCTTCCAATTTTGTATCACGAATTTAATTATTATTATTGTACTATATTTCATAGTGTAAAAGCGAAATTGACAATTATAATAAAGTTTGATAGATTTTATCTATATTTTTCTGAAAATTCTATAAATAAAGGAGATAGTAACATGGCAGTCATTCAAAGACCTTTTAGAGCGGATCATGTTGGTAGTTTATTAAGACCACAACGCCTAAAAGATGCACGTAAAGATTATCAAAATGAAGTCATCGATGCACAAGTATTGCGAGATATAGAGGACGAAGAAATTGAGCACATCATAGAGAAACAACTAGAAGTAGGTTTACATAGCATCACTGATGGTGAATTCCGCAGAAGTTGGTGGCATTTCGATTTCTTGGAAAATTTAGACGGTGTCAATGGCTATACTTCTGAGCGTGGTTTAGCATTTGAAGGCGTTGAAACTAGAAATCATAATGTTAAAGTTGAGAGTAAAGTCGCTTTTAACCCAAATCATCCACATTTTGAACACTTCAAATTTTTATATGACAAGGTTAATGGGCGTGCAACAGCAAAAGTATCTATCCCAAGTCCAAACCAGCTATTCCATCCAAATATCTTAAATGAAGACATCTATCCTGATATCGAGGATTATGCACATGATGTGGCTCAGGCATATCGTGAAAGTTTGCTCAAATTTTATGAATTAGGCGCACGTTACATTCAATTAGATGATGTTTATTGGGCTAACCTAACTTCTGGTTCTCAGAAAACACGTGGCCGTGACCGTACTGAAGCAGACAAAGAAGCAGCACGTCAGCTTGCATATCGTGTTGTAAATGAAGCAGTCCAAGATTTACCAGAAGATCTACTCATTACTACACATATTTGTCGTGGTAATTATCAATCAACTTGGGCAATTTCAGGTGGCTATGAGCCAGTCGCACCTTATTTATTCAAAGAAAATTTAGGTGGCTTTTTCCTAGAATATGACGATGATCGTTCAGGTGATTTTGAGCCATTACGCTTTTTCCCTAAAGAAAATTCAGCAGCTGTATTAGGTCTTTTCACTTCAAAAACAGGTGACTTAGAAGATAAATCTGCCATCCTTGCGCGTATTAAAGAAGCACAGCAATATGTTGATTTAGATCAAATTTGTTTAAGTCCACAATGTGGCTTTGCTTCAACAGAAGAAGGCAATAAACTAACTGAAGATGAGCAATGGAAAAAACTAGCTTACGTTGTAGAAATTGCAAACGAAGTCTTTGGAACAGCAAAATAAACATACTTTACTAACTCGTAAGAAGTATTAACATTAAAATTGAGAGGCCTATCAGACTTAAAAATCTGATAGGCCTTTATTAATATCTAATTTTTTAAATTAAAGAACAATTAATTTCCAGCTATATCACTTTCGGATAAAGCATAACGTTCATGTATATCTTTTAAACTTGGAAATTGATTATTCAACCATTCTTTACTCAATAGTTCAAAATGTTCAAATTCAAATGCAGGTTGGCACATACAGCCTACAAGTGCATAACCATTTTCACCTTCAATTGAAGAAGCAAAAATCGTTCCTTTTGGAACTACATATTGTAAAACATCACCCGCTTCAAGGTCTTTGCCTATTGTCACGCTTTGATAACGTCCATCTGAATGAATCATATGCACTGTTAAAGAATCTCCAGCGTGGTAATACCATATTTCATCTGCATCGATACGATGAAAATGCGATATATTGTCATGTGTCAACAAGAAATAAATACTTGAATATACTGCTCTTTCATTTAAATTATTTGATTTAGCTTTGATAATCTCTTTATAATAGCCCCCTTCTGGATGGGGTTGTAAATCTAGTTGATTAAGCCAATACTGGATATTTTTACCCATATTACTTCAAATCCACATTATGGAAAACGTTTTGAACGTCTTCTAAATCTTCTAAAGCATCAACTAGTGTTTCAAATGCTTCTTGATCTTCTTCGGATAATTCTATATCTGATTGTGGCAACATCTCAAATTCAGCAACCTTAAATTCTTCGACACCTGTTTCACGTAGAGCATCTTGAACTTGCGCAAATTGATCTGGTTCAGCGTAAATAATAGTTAACCCATTTTCTTCAACGATATCTCTCACATCGATATCTTTTTCCATCAACGCTTCTAACGTATCGTCTGCTGATTTGCCTTCAATACCAAACACAGCCGTATGATCAAACATATACGCAACTGAGCCTGAAACTCCCATATTACCGCCATTTTTACCAAAAGCTGCCCGTACATCAGAAGCAGTTCTATTCACATTTTCTGTTAATGCGTCTACGATAATCATTGAACCATTTGGTCCAAAACCTTCATATCTTAATTCATCGTAGTTTTCTTCACTTGCTCCTTTAGCTTTTTCTATCGCTCGATCAATAATATGATTCGGTACAGAATAAGTCTTAGCTCTTTCTAAAGTTAATCTTAGCGCTTGGTTTGATTCCGGATCTGGTTCACCTGATTTAGCCGCTACATAAATTTCTTTACCGAATTTAGCATAAATTCGACTTGTATTTTTGTCCTTTTGCGCTTTTTTCTCTTTAATATTATTCCACTTACGTCCCATACTTTCATCACACTTTCTCGAAAAATATTTTTATTAACATGATATATTATACAATAATTTCGCTCTATTACATAGAACTACGTATATAAATGACAAATAATCGCACCTTATATATTACATAATAAAAAAGACTAGCCATACACAATAGAATTTCATGTGTACCACTAGTCTTTTAAATCATCTTAAATTATGAATCAACAAGGGACATTTCTTTACTTGAAACTATATGTTTTATTCAGTATAGGATTCAATTTCATCTAATAATGCTTCGTAATGTGCAGCGTTCTTTTCATTCATTAATAAATATACTTTACGTTCATCTTCTGTTGAACGTAGCTTACTCACTCTATCTTGATCAATCAAACGACGAATTGAAGCAAGCACTTTGGTTCTACTCAAATCCAATTCCGCAGTAGCTATTTTTAAAAATGGCTGCATCAACATATGTTTTTCACTACAATTTTGTTGAACCAATTCTAAAACTGCTACATCATTTATTGTCAATTTATATTTTTGTTCTATGTAATGCGTTAAACTTTTATATTTTTTATAAACATTTAAAAATTGAGCCTTTTTCTCTTCATTCATTGCTATCACACCTCCACATGAAATTATGATGAATGTTTCTAACACTTACAAAAATAACACTGTTTTATTTTTGTATTTTTTTATTTGAATCAACATACTTTTATCTTTACGCAATTTTGAATAAAATAATTAAATTTGTCAACACTTTTTCATTAATTTAACTAAATTATAATAAGAACTAATTAGATTGCTCTTTTTTAAATCGTGTCATCACTATATAATGGCAATATAAAAAACACCCTTAAAGTTGATTACTAAAATCTACTTTAAGGGTGTTAACATGTTAAATAATTAACTATCAAAAACCAAGTACTTTATCTGTACTTACTTCATATTTTATTTTCTAAATTTATTCGCTAGTCTTAAAACGTATTTTATAATGTGTAATAAATTGATGAATAAATTAAAGCCCATTTCTCTTGGTGAGAATTGCCCCCGTTTCATACGGTTAAAGTCGTATAAGGTGTAAAGCAGGAACAATAATAGACCTACCACAGTAATAATCGTGTGGAACAATGAATTTTGAATAAACATACCAATCAAGCTTGCAACAATTAGGGCTACTAATGTTACAAATAAGTATTTACCCATACTTGCGGCATTGCCAATTACAAAAAAGCCTATAATACCAAACACCATAAATCCTGCAATGGCAAGAATCACATTTTTATAGAATACTTCAGGTCCTAAATTTTGCATATATGTCGTAAATGTTGCGAATGATAGCAATCCTACTACAATTGCATATATATGAGAAATTACTAAACCATATTTACGCGCTCTGTTAAAAATAACGGTGATAAGAACTAAACCAAGTAACACGAAAGATAAAGGTCTTCTCCATTCCAACGGCAAGTATTGTCCGAAGTAACAACCAATGCCAAAAATAATCCAGTAATAGACAAAAAAGAGCCATACTTTTCCGTAAGCATGAGACTTAGACTTATCTTTAGACTGTTGTTTATGCTTATTTATATGTTGTGCAGTTTCAGCCAATTGATTCACTCCTTAACTATAAAAAAATATTTAAATACTTGAATATTATAATAACATTAATAACATACTATAATCTTTCAATAAGCGTAATACTTTAACTTTCACTATTTCAAACAATACCAAACATGAACCACATAATTTTCCAAATCTCTTTAGCTGAGTCTATTTATTTATAACTACAAGCAACTTAATTGTTACAAACACGAAAAAGTTCAATACAATTATCTCTTTATAATGTCTTATAAATCGCACAAGAAACGTCTTAAAGGCACTTCATCCTTTTTGTACTCAAATGTTAATAATATTACATCTTTATAACAACACCCACAAAACATCTGATTTTTGATAGTATGGAACGTGAATTGAGATTAAAGAAACTATCACATATATTTAATACATATCTGCTTTTGGGATATATAAGAATTGAAGGAGGAGTTCTTTTTGAAAAAGTTAGCATTTGCAGTAACAGCTGCTTCAGGCGCTGCAGCGGTTATTTCCAATCATGAAGCCGATGCATCAACACAACACACAGTAAAATCTGGTGAGTCACTTTGGACAATTTCACAACAATACGGTGTATCAGTAGATGAAATCAAACAAAGTAATGATATCAATAACAATATCGTATTTCCGGGACAAGTTATTGAAATTGGTGGAAGTGGTTCACAAGAGCAAGGCTCAAGTTCAAACTCTTCTTCACAATCATCTGGTGGTTCAACGCATACTGTAGAATCTGGTGAGTCACTAAACATCATTGCCAATAATTATGGTGTTTCAGTAGATGAACTTATATCAGCAAACAATTTGAGTGGATACATAATCTATCCTAATCAAACGTTAACAATTCCAGGTGCAACTGGTGGTTCTGGCGGTTCTGGTGGTACAACAACACCAAATCCAAATACAGGTAGTTCATCAGCAAGTGATGCTAATCTATACGATTGGGGTCAATGTACATGGCACGTATTCAATCGTAGAGCTGAGACTGGCAAACCAATCAGCACATATTGGTGGAACGCTGATCATTGGGCAAACAATGCAGCAGCAGATGGTTATACTGTAAATAATACACCAAGCGTTGGTTCAATTATGCAAAATTACGAAGGCCCTATCGGTCACGTGGCTTATGTAGAACAAGTTAATCCAGATGGTAGTATTTTAATTTCAGAAATGAATTATAATACAGCACCAGGGACAGTGGATTATCGTACAATCCCAGCTTCACAAGCTTCAAGCTATAATTATATTCATTAATCTATGAATATAATATTGAATAAAAAGCAGTTAGACTTCTCTTTTGAACTCTAACTGCTTTTTAATTTGAAAAATTTTAAAGAAAATTACATATAATATCATTCATAAGCTCACTCAGTCGTCTTATGAGCGTACAAATATCTTTACTACCTCTTGTTAATATAACTTATAAAATGCTCATAACAAAGCCACTGATGTCTATAAATAAGGAACACCAAATTATAAAAAGTAATAATTTGGTGTTCCTATTTTTGAGAATAGACAATCACGTCCAAACTCTTTTATTATTTCAAAGGCTAATCATGCTATACCATGCCTACTTACAGGAAGATATTCACAACGAAATATACAAGGGCAGCAACAATTGCAGAAATCGGCATTGTAATAACCCATGTAACAATCATACGTTGTGCAGTATTCCATTTCACACCTTTAATACGATTAGATGAACCTACACCTAGAATAGATGAAGAAACAACATGTGTCGTTGATAACGGAAAATGTAATGAAGATGCTACAAAGATTGTTAAAGCAGATGATAAATCTGCCGCAGCACCATTAGCCGGACGAATTTTCATTATATTGCCACCAACTGTTTTAATGATTTTCCAACCACCAACAGCTGTCCCTAACCCCATAGCAGTAGCACAGGCAATTTTAACCCACAATTGTGGTTCAACAGTACCACTTGGTTGTAAGTTAGCTACGATTAAAGCTAATGTAATAATACCCATTGATTTTTGAGCATCGTTGGTACCATGTGAAAATGATTGTAACGACGCTGTGAAAATTTGGAAGAATCTAAAGTTTCTATTTGTTTTTGTTAAGTTTGCATTTTTAAATACGACTTTAACAATTGAATACATAATGAAACCTACACAAAAAGCAATTACTGGTGATATAAGTAAAACAGCAATGATTTTTGTAAAACCTTCATAGTGTAATACGGCAAATGACCCCTGAGATGCGATAGCTGCACCTGCAATGGAACCAATTAACGCATGCGAAGATGAACTCGGTATACCATAAAACCAAGTAAGCAAGTTCCAAAAAATCGCTGCAATGATAGCCGACAGCACCACAACAAGCCCATTTTCTAATTTAAATGGGTCTACAATATCTTTAGTTATTGTACCTGCAACTCCAGTAAAAGCTAATGCACCAATAAAGTTCATAACTGATGCTAATATAATAGCAGTTCTAGGCGTTAATGCACGAGTTGAAACAGCAGTAGCGACAGCATTGGCTGTATCATGAAAACCATTGATAAAGTCAAAGATAAGTGAAAAAATAACAATAGCTACTGTGATGATTAAAATATATTCCATTAGTTAGGACTCCTTAGCTATTTTTCATAATTATAGTTTCAAAGTTATTCGCTACAGCTTGACATTTATCTGCAATTTCTTCCATGCTTTCATAAATTTCTTTTATTTTAATAAGCGTTATTGGATCTGTTTCACTGTTAAAAATGTGTTTGATTGATTGACGTAAAATGCCATCACAATTTGTTTCAAATTCTTTAATATTAATAGAATGAATACGCATATGAGATAATTTTTTATCAACGAGTAAACCAACAGCTAATTTCATTTCTGCAATAGCTTTTTGGATATTATCAACAAATTCAGCCATATATTCATCTGTATATTCAATTGAATACATTTCAAACATCGCTGACGTTTCTTCTATTGCATCTAAAACATCATCAATTGCATTACATAATGAAAGGATATCCTCACGTTCAATTGGTGTGATGAAGGTTTGGTTTAAATCGGAAATCACTTGATGCATTAATTCATCACCGTGTGATTCATATTTTTTAATATTGTCTGAATAAGCTTTCAGATCTAAGTGCGTATTAAAATCCATTTTCCCAAACTCAATTGCAGCTCGATCTAAGTTAAAGACCATTTCTTCAAGTTGCACCATGAACTTATCTTTTTTCTTGTTAAACATCCAAAAAATCCTCCATTTACAGCGACTGTTTCCAATCAGCTTCAATAAATTTAAAAAATCAAAACTCTTTTAAGACAAATTAAAATTGGCAAGATTTACAATTCACTCATCATTTCATTACTTAATGTGCCCTTACCTTCATGAAAATGAGTCTTTGCTTCTATACCGGTTAAAAAATCTCGCAAATGTTGATTTGTCCTTATATGAAAATAGCACAAAATTTACAATTCCACAATTAAATTTACAATCTCTTAACATTTAGAACTTGTAAGAATAAAATATTCTTACAAAATATAATCATCTAAAATATATTATAGTCCCCATTTCAAATTGGCGAATTCCATAATTAACGTTTTATATTCATAATAAAAAAAGCATTGAAAGTTAAAAAACTTCAATGCTTCAGAACAAGGACAATTACGATTAATTGTATTCTTTTCTTTGAAAATGGAAGTGATTGGGCTCAAGTCCATCTTAGTTAATAAAGCACTAGACGAAGACTCCCAGCTGAGACTGTGCTGACGGAAAGTGTACACAAATTACTTCCAAAAGCCGTAAGACTTTATCAATGCTTTTCAGATAGTCTTGCAATAAGTTCATTTTGATTAGGAAACATAAATGTAGCCTTAGTTCCTATTTGTTCTTCGGAAGTGATATCTACTCGTATTCCTAATTTGTCTTTAACGTTACCTACTAAATATAAACCAATGCCCGATGAAGTCGTCTCATTACGGTAAGCAGTGGAAGTAAATCCTTTATCGTAAATTCTCGGCAAATCTTTCTTACTGATTCCTCTACCTTCATCTATAATTTCAAGTGTTATATGTTTATTAACTATATGGGCTTTAATGTGAATTGTACTATCTTCACTATATTTGATGGCATTAGATAAAATTTGTCTTATCATCATCCGACACCATTTTGTATCTGTATAGACATCGTAGTCCGCTTCAAAATCAAGATCGTAATCAATGCCTTTAGATTGACTAATATACCTTGTGATTTGTATTTCTTCTATAATAAGACGTTTTAATGCTACATGTTCAAAGTATAAATCATTATTTTGAAATTCTAATCTCGTTAAAAATAATTGTCTGTCTAACATTCCATTAATTCTTGACCACTCATAAAGCAAGGCGTACTTTCTCTCTACATCTCGCTCTTTTTCAATAAGTAGCTTCATTGCTGTTACTGGTGTCTTAATGTCATGCACAAAATCAGTTAATGACGCTTCAGTTGTTTGAATTTGTTGTTTTTGAGTTGTAACTAACCTTTTCTGACTAGTAATTTGATTATATAAATAATTTACCATCTCTTGTTGAAAGGGAGTATCAGCAAGAGATTTATGTTTTAGTTCTTCAGGCTCGATGTTATTGTACAAGTATTTGAAAAATTTTACTTCCTTTATATATGTATATAACAAAAAAATCACTGAGATTCCTAAATTCAAAATAATAATATAAAAAATACTACTTACACTGATATCGTAATCTAAATATGCAATAAATAGAAAAATGAAATGTAATAATATGAGCCAAAGTATCCAATTTAATCGAGAACGAAGGAAAATTAATAACCATTTAATGTTAGCCATGCGCCATATACCCTTTGCCTATTTTAGTTTCAATCGCATCATTCATATCAATATCAGCTAATTTTTTTCTTAAACGATTCACGTTTACAGTTAACGTGTTATCACTTACAAATGCTTCATCATCCCACAATGCTGTAATCAAAGTATCTCTAGTAACGATTTGATTTTGCTTTTTCACTAACATTTCTAAAATAACCATTTCAGTCTTAGATAAATAGATTTGAGCATCACCTTTACTAATGCTATCTTTAGATAAATCTAAAGTCGTTTCTTGCCAAGACAGTACACGCTTCTCTTCAATACTGAATTGATAAACACGTCTATATATAGCTTGTAGTTTGGCAATAAGTACACTCGTATTAAATGGTTTTTGGACATAGTCATCTGCGCCTAATTCCATACTCATAACTTGATCCATTGGATTATCGCGTGAAGATAAGAAAAGAATAGGTGTATTGGAGACCTCTCTAATTTTTCGAGTCCAATAAAAACCATCATACTTAGGCAATTTAACATCCATAATTACAATTGCAGCATTCACTGCTTCAAACTTTGACATAACATCATTAAAATCACTGATGCCATGCACTTGAAAGTCCCATTGCTCTAATTCTTCGCTCAGTTCTTTAAATAATGTCATATCATCTTCTACTAATAAAATGTCCACATGATCACCTTTTCAATTATTTAGTATATTTTATTTCTTCTCCTGACTGTATACGACCATTGAAATGCTTAATACGACAATCTATTTCGAATCCTCTCATCATCAAATCTTGAAATGGCGATTGGAACAAGTAATACGCTGGCCAAATGAGTTTAGGAATATAATCATATAAATGAACAATTACAGTTTGTGTACCTTCCAGTTTTCGAAATTCTAACTTTCCTTGTTTCGTTAAATTCGGTTTCACTATCGATCCACCTACTAAATTTAATGTAATCATATCACTTTCTGTTATCGTTTTATGAAGTACAAGTATTGGATTGCGTTTATCTTTTATATAAACAACAAAATTATCGCCCTCATTATAAGTATGTAACATCGTTCCTTTAGTTTTATTCAACCAATCAAAATAATATTCCACCATCTGATTTAAGGTCCAGTTCATTGGCAGTTGTACATTAAGTGCACTGCGTACATCATCATACTTTGAAACTTGTAACTCGACTGCAACATGAGGTCGTGAAACTTTTACTTCTGTTTTTTCGACAGGCGTTCCATACGCCGACAATCGGTCTATTGACTCATTATCAAAACGACTACCACTAATATAAATGATTTTTTTTATTCCTTTTTTTGCCGTCGCACGCCCAAAATTATCAGCAGCAATTAAATTCATATCTCTAGCTGTTGCTTTTGTCAGCTTTGCTGAATGCTTGGTTGGATCTAAATAATAGATGGCCATATCCATACCTTCCATTGACTCAAGGACATCATTATAATTATAAATATCTTTTTTTAACCATGTTACTTCTTGAAACTCATCTTCTTTAGGATATTTCGACATCGTAAAAAGCGTTGCGTCATCTTTAATGGATTGTATTAAGTTTTTTCCTATATAGCCTGTTACACCTGCTAATAAAATATTAGGTTTCATAGTTATACTTCCTTTATATTAATTTGGCCCAATTCAAATATCTCCTAGTAAAATCATGCTAATGATGTTAAGTTATACTATAACTGAGTATCAGCAAAATAGAAATAAGGAGTGGACACTTATGGTTCATCAAATTCGTGAAATTGGTATCAATGATATAGATCCATTTGTAAAATTATTAACTACTATCTATGATGAATCTGAATATTTAATATATAATCCTGGTGAGTATGCTCCATCTAACAGTGATGCTGTTTTAAACTTGGAACATTATATAACATCACCGTCCAATGCAATATACGTTGCCGAAAATAATGGTGAACTTGTTGGGTTTTCAATCGTAACAACTGAAAAATTTGAACGTACACGTCATGAAGCCAATTTTTCCATGGGTGTTATTAGACACTATCGAGAAAAAGGGCTTGGTCAATCACTTATTAATTCTATTGAAGCGTGGTGCTTAAACCATAACATTCGCCGAATCGAAGTTTCTGTAGTCCCTGAAAATGAAACAGCAGTAGCTTTATTTAAAGCTGCTGGATATCAGATTGACGGCGAACTTCGAGATAAACTTTATATCGATGGACGTTATTTCAATAAATATATAATGTCTAAGTTATTACTTTAGTCTACCTCAATGTTTATATATTAAACGTTTCATTATTATAGTTTAATTATAAATTAATAAATGGGAATGGAACAGAAATCTAATTTTTCTAATAACATTTCGTTATATGAATTAAGTCTGACAAAGAAGACTAGAACTAAAAACAGCTTATAGTATCCATTACAGGAGAGCTATAAGCTGTTTTTTGAATTTATTTATATAACTTTATTACTTCTAGCTAACTTAACACATTAGTAAGGATTCAATTGAACGCCATCAGGATTTTTTGATTCAGGTTTTAATTCCCTCTCTACACCAGAAGCACTTGTGTTTCTACTTAAGAAACTCAACGTATCTTTCATATTTTGCTGTGACTCTGGTAATTGCATATGAAATTGGTATTGATGCCTTAAATTATGTGATCCATCATAAAACAGTTTATCCACTGGAACATCTTTTTCTTTTAGTTTTTTATAAAAATCAATATTTTGACTATAAAATGGATCTGCATCCCCTACTGATAAAAATGTTGGTGGATAATCTTTTGTCACTTGGTTTATCGTAGACATTTCACTGATATATTTAAATTGTTGTTCCCAATCTCTCTTGCCAGTGTAACTCTCCATAAAGAGCTGTATTCTTGGAAATTCTGTTTCTTTCACAGTTTTCATATCATAAAAGCCACCAAAAAAGATTGCTGCTTTGATTTGATCTGGTTCAAATTGTTGATTAAACTCCATATCTTCTCGTAATGATTCATTTGTTTGGATAGCTGTAAATTGACTGGATAATTGGGCACCTGCTGAATCACCACCGAAAACAACTTGATCAAAATCTATAGGTAACTCATGTTTGTTCTGTTTGATAAACTGAACTGCGCGATCAATTTGTTTTAACTGTGTCGGGTATTTATAGTCAGGTGCAAGTGCATAATTAATATTCACTACGATATAACCCTGTTCAGCAAATTTTGATAATAACGGGTTTTTATATTGTTTATCTCCTGCAATAAATCCTCCACCATGTAACCAAAAAATGACAGGCAATTTATTATCTTGATCTAATTCAGTAGGTGTTAAAATATCTAAGCGGCTATTGGGTATCCCACTACTATAAGTTATATTAGTAAATGCATTTACATTTTCATTATTAATTTGTACTTTTTCTTTAAATTCTTGGGCATTTTGTCGGTCATATTGTTGCTTTAGTAATATTGCAATCACAATTGCAACGATAACAAAAACAACAATAGCGATAATTGTCCATTTATGTTTTTTCTTCATGCTCGACCTTCCCTTTCGCATGCATTGTATCATAATTAATTAGTACGTAGTAGTATTTATTTGAACGATTATATTAGATAAAACTGCTATTTTCTTTATTTTAAAACCACATTAATAAACTACCATTAATAATTATAAAATTTTCTCTATATAAGTTAATATCATATTTTAAAACAAAAATGGCTGCTAGATATCCAATAGGATTCTAACAGCCATTTATTAAATCTAGGATTTATATCCTAATTTTATTTATACTTTATTTCATCACGATTACGCTATGTGATCTTTATTTTGATTTTTTCTTGAATAGTATTTAATAAGTACTGCAATAACTACAACTAAGCCAATTACACCCATGATTGGATATAAGAAGTTAATTAAATCTGCGAAACCTACGAAACTTAATGCATAAGCTACGAGCACCATTGCAACTATAAACACATGATAATTTTTACTATATGGTTCTGTAAATCTTGCAGCAAACGAATACGTTAAACCAAGAATTGTATTGTACATAACTGCTAACATAATAATCGATAATACAAAACCAATCCATGGATTAATTTCATTTGCTAACGTTAGTGTTGGAATAGAAGCATCTTTAATTGTCGTAAACTCTGATTGTAATGCAAAGTTGATAAGCGCTAGTAATATTGTGTATACAACACCACCAAATAACGCACCTGCACCAGATATTTTTCGTTTCGAAGCATCGCCACCGATTGCAACAATTGTACTAAAACCAACTGCGAATGCTAATCCACCATAAATAATACCGTAAAGAATACCTTTCCAAATACTCGCCTCTGGAACTGTTTGGTTTACTTCTGCAAAGGAAATATTTCCATTAAATAAGTAAAATATTGCAATGATAACAACTAAAATAATTAAGAATGGCGTTACCATACCTAATGCACGTACAATTTTGTTAAAGTTCATTAATAATGTAATATAAATAGCAATCACCATAATTAATGCACCTAACCACGTTGGTATGCCAAAACTTTCTTCAAACGTTGATCCTGCACCTGCAATCATTGTGACTGAGATACCAAATAAGAAGAAGATAAGTAAATAATCAATAATCTTACTAAATACACCACCGAATAAATAATCTAAAGTGGATTCATGATTTTGTGCATCGAATGCAGTACCAATCTTAGCAACTTGTCGACCTGCAAACCCTAATATCAATCCTGATATAATAACTCCTAGATACGACCAAAGCCCATAAGGAGTAAAGAATTGCATTACTTCTTGTCCCGTTGAAAAGCCAGCACCTACTACGATACCAACATAAGCGAAACCAATTTTTATAGCTTCTTTATTCAAGCCCATGTGATTTATAACCTCCTCTTAAGTTAACACATTGAATTATTATAACGCACTGTCATTATTTTGCAACACGACAAAATTTAAATTAACACTATTAATTATTTTTTACACTAATCATCTAGTGAATTTACATACATTTAAAAATTCACTTTAATTTTTAAATATAAATTAAAATTCTGTATTAGCGGGTTTAAAACAGATTAAAGCTTTTATTTTTGAATTTTTATACATTTACCATACACTTATTATCACTATTTTAAAACTCTAAATTTTTTTAATTTTTTATTGCTTTCAAGTTAACTACATGTCATAGCATTTAAATCGTCGCTGTATTTCTATAATCTCAGTGAAAATTTATTATGTATATTATAATTAATAAATTTTTATAGAAAAACAAAATTAAAAACCGAAAAACTCAATTAAAAACTGAGCTTTTCGGTTAAATATGTTTTATTGCTAAGCATGTTAATTAATGTGCATTTTTATAGCGATTTAATTCATTGAAGTCTACAACGACATTATCCATACGTTTAGCCGTTTCTTTTAGCACATTACGCGCAACACTATTAGACGGATCTAATTTAAGTATTTGTCGAGACACATCAAATGCTTTTTTATCAGAAATGACTGGTTCGGGAACTGCATGTAACAATAACATTTGTAATAAACTTTTCACTTCTTTACTGTCCGTAAGTTTTATGGATGATTCTGCATGATAATAAGCTGAATCCAATGCACCTTGTAATTCACTTAATGGATAAACTAATAATAGAAAAGCCAAATCATGCATTTCTGCAGTTTCTTCTACTTTCATCATATCTAAAATACATGTATAAAACATGACGCTTTCTACTTCATGTGCACTTGAAATGTAAGCCTCTTCAAATTCCATAAAATCTGTCTGGGACATTAAACGTTTTACTGACTCGAATTCGCCGTTTAAGACATGCTTTTGTATTAAATCTTTCATGGCAATGTCCTCCTAGGTATCCAGATTTCTATAACAGTTAGGTTCTATTCTACCACAGACCATTTATATATTCATATAAAAATGAATCTTTTTGCCATATTAATTGAAGACCTTATAATATTATAATTACCTAACCTATATCAATAATCTATCGGTATGAACAAGTGAATTTTTATCCGAAATTGCGTTTCAATTCTTCGACAATTTCTTCGATAGAACCGCCTACTGATAATTTAACAGCAGCTGTAAAACTACCTTCAACAATTGGTGCATCCACTTTTACTACTTGATACTTACCTTCATACATTTCAATAGCTAAATCTAAGTTCATTTCTGCGGAGCCAATATCATAGAAACAAAGTGCATCATCGTCTAAATCATTAATCATTTCTTGAATATGATCGTAAGATGTTCCAATTTTACCTTCAACGCCACCTTGTATTAATATTGAAACATCTCCTGCCATTTGTTCCAATAATGCTTTTGTACCGTTTGCAATATCTTCGCTATGACTCACAATTACAATTTTCGTCATAATTATTCATCTCCAATCAATGCGTTTAATATATAAACACTACTCTGTGCACCTGGGTCAATGTGACCTTTCGATTCTTCTTTAAAATACGATGCTCTTCCTTTTGTAGCAACGATATCTTTTGTTTCGTCTGCGTATGTTTGTAGTACATCTGCATTTAAAGTTTCGCCTTGTTGTACCGCTTCATTTGCACGTTCTATAACGTCATACATCGTTTTTTCATTTAATTCAACTTTACCTCTTTGCTTAATCGCTTCAGAAAAAGAATTCAATACTTCTTTTAAGTTTGTAGCGTCTAACTCATCGCCAACAACTTGAGACATTTTCACAAAACTAAAACCATACAATGGACCTGAAGCGCCACCAATATTAGACATCAAAGTCATACCTGTAGACTTCAATAAATTTTGCATGGAACTATCATCTATTTTCTCTGGTAATGCTTTAAATCCTCTAACCATGTTCACACCATGGTCACCATCGCCTATTGCTCGATCTAATTCTGTTAATAATGTTTCTTTTTCTTCAAACACTTCTACTAAATTAAGTAATCTTTCCTTTAATTCACTTACATTCATTTGCGTTCAACTCCTTATCGTATCTATGACTAATCAACTATTAATTAAAGTAAGGACTTGCTGTAGACTGAGTTAATGCTGTTAACACTTCTTCAGTATATGGGACTAATGTTAAGGATAAGCCCTGCATATCTAATGCAGTCATATAATCTCCCACAAACCAATGTACAACATCAATGTGCTTCTCTTGGAAATTTTCTGCTACATATTTTGCTGCTATATTAAGTTCCGATAATGGTGTAGCACCCATACCATTCACCATAACGATAAGTTTTTCTGAGCTTACTTCTTCCATTAAAGCTTTAATTAATCGCTCGACAATTTGATCTACAGTTTCTACTTTTTCTCTAGATAATCCTTTTTCTCCATGGATACCTACACCGATTTCCATTTCATCACTTTCAATATCAAATCCATATTGCCCAGTTGTCGGTACCATTGGCGCAGTTAAAGCCATTCCCAACGTCTTAACACTTGGTAAAAATTGGTCTACTTTTTCTTTAATGTTAGTTAATGACTCACCCTGGTCTGCTAAATAACCTGCATATTTATGTGCTAATACTGTACCAGCAACGCCTCTTCTTTTATCATCATCGCTTACTGCAATATCGTCCTTAACAATGACTGTTGCCACTTGTATGTCTTCCATTTCTGCCATTTCTTGTGCCATTTCAAAATTCATAACATCACCAGCATAGTTCTTCACTATAAGTAAAACACCGTCTCCATTATCAACTGCTTTAATTGCACTTAGAATTTTATCAGGTGTAGGTGATGTGAATACTTCACCACAAACAGCGGCGTCGAGCATACCTTCTGCTACATAGCCAGCATGTGCAGGTTCGTGACCACTTCCACCACCAGAAACTAGAGCAACGCCTTGCTTTTTCTTATCTTTTCTTACAACAACAGTATCTGCAATGACTTCAATTTCATTATTCGTTAACGAAAGTCCGTCCAACATATCTGTTAAAAATTGTGTTTTATCTTTAATTAGTTTTTTCATAGAGATGACCTCCTAATTTGAATGTTCATTTATAGTATACCCTACACATGAATGCAAACGCTAACATATGAAAATTGATAATGATTTCTTTTGAAATTATTATCAAAAATATTTAAATAAAAAAGCTTGAGACATATAATTATGCCCAAGCTCCTTTTTCATTTAATTTATACTGATTTGGTTTTATACATTAAATATAAGAAATAAGGTGCACCAATGATTGCGACCACAATCCCAGCTGGGATACCTGAAGGTTGTAATATCACTTGTCCTAACGTATCTGCTAACACAAGTAAAAATGCACCTATTAATATTGAAATAGGTAGAAAGAGTTGGTGTCTTGGACCAACAATCGATTTAGCAATATGTGGTCCTAATAAGCCAATAAAGCCAATTGAACCAGCTACCGAAACAGCAGTAGAAGATAATATAACTGCAACAAGCAATAATACGATGCGTTCTCTGCCAATTTTTACACCTACACCTTGAGCTATATGTTGATGTGTATTTAATAAATTTAAAACATTAGACTTAAATAATAAAAATGGAATCAATATGAGAACCCATGGTATAAATGCAATGACAAATGCCCATTCATCTCCCCATATATTACCGGCAAGCCAAGATGCAATAAACTCTGACTGAGCTTCATCAAATGTGGACATTAAAGTCATTGAACCACCACTTAACGCAGTAGCCATACCTACCCCAACAAGTACCATACTTGCAGGGGTAATTCCTTCGCCTTTATTATAACTAAATGAGAAGATGATAAATGCTGTTAAGATGCCACCAATCATGCTTACGATTGGTAGTACGTAGACAAAATTTCCAGCATCTACATTTCCTATAACCATAAATAGCGCTATGGCGAAACCACTACCTGCATTAATTCCTAATATACCTGGCTCAGCTAATGGGTTCTTGGTAACACTTTGGATAATCGCACCACTCATAGCTAATGCTGCACCAGCTAAAATCGTAATAATCATCCGTGGCATTCTAAATTCCATTAATATCAATGTATCGGTATATGCGCCTTGACCAACTAAAGTCTTGAAAAATGTACCTATCGACATTTTATACTCACCTGAAGTCATACTCCACGCACAAGCTAGCAGTACAAGTATAATCAGAATCACCATTGTTAACCATTGTTTATGTCTCAGTTTTGGATCTATCATGAGAAGCGACCTCCTCTTTTAACTAAATACAAGAAGTAAGGTACACCTATAAAGGAAATAATAGCTCCAACTGGTGCTTCACCTAACATACGTGCAACCGTATCAGCCACAAGCATCAACAAGCCACCAACCAATGCTGTGAGTGGAATAACACGGGCGTAGTCTGTACCGACTATATATCTCACAATATGTGGCACCATCAAGCCAACAAATGCAATTTGGCCTACCATAGCAACAGCTACACCAGCCATCACCATAGATAAAATTAAAGTGATAGCACGTGTAAACGCCACATTCTGTCCTAAGCCTCTAGCCAATGTTTCACCTAAATTTAAAATCGTTAACTGTTTACTCATACTAACCATAATGATAAGCGCCACCAAAATAAAAGGTGCTGCCCACATCAACTGATTCCATGTTGTTCCAGATACGCCGCCAGCGCTCCAAAACGTCAAACTTTGGTTCAATCTAAATAATAGCGCTACGCCTTGACTTAAGGCTGTTAGTAACGCACTAACTGCTGCTCCGGCTAATATAATTCTCATCGGGTTAAAGCCATCGCTTCTTGATCTTCCTATCATTAAAACGAAAAAGCCACCTATGAGTGCACCAATAAAGCCTGCTAACATCAATATGATGAATGGTGCTGATGGATAAAATGCGAAGGTAAGCGCCAACATAAATGAGGCACCAGCATTTAGACCAATTAAACTTGGATCTGCTAAACCATTTTTAGTAACACCTTGAATTACAGCGCCTGAAGTTGCTAAGGCAACCCCTACTAAGATTGCTCCGAGATCTCTTGGAATACGTATTTCACTTATAATATTATGCTGTTGGTTTTTAGGATTATAATTGAAGATTGCCTCGAATATAGTAGATATATGGATTTTTGCATCTCCATATAGAATCGACACAATTAAAGCAACTACTAGTAATATAAACACTATTATAAATGTAGTTGTAAAATTCAACTTACCCTTTTTCTTTGTGGTCATAATTAGCCTCTAAACTTCCGAATAACTTTTTCTACATAAATCGTACGTCACTAGCATAGGTTTCCCTGTTCTTGGGTCTGTGCTAATTTCAACATCTATATTGAATACTTTTTCTAAAATTTCTTTAGTTAATACGTCTTCAGTCTCACCATTAGCAATAATATCTCCATTTTTCATAGTGATTAAATGATCTGAAAATCTCACCGCTTGGTTAATATCATGTAACACCATAACAATAGTACAACCTTGTTCTTTATTTAATTGTGTAATTAACTCTAAAATTTCTAATTGATGTGAAATATCTAAAAAAGTCGTGGGTTCGTCTAAAAAGATTATATCTGTACGTTGTGCCAATGCCATAGCTATCCATACTCTTTGACGCTGGCCTCCACTTAAATCATTAATAGGACGTAGTCTGAATTCATATGTGCCTGTAACTGATAACGCCCAATCGATTTCTTTTTTATCTTCTGCTGAAAGACGTCCAAATCCTTTTTGATGAGGGAAACGTCCATAGGATACTAATTCTCCCACTGTAAGACCATCCGCAACTTCAGGAGATTGTGGTAAAATCGCAATTTTTTTGGCAATATCTTTGGTTGCTTGTGCGTGTAAGTTCCCACCATCTAACTTAATTTCGCCACTTTTAATAGGTAATAATCTCGATAATGCTTTCAATAATGTCGATTTCCCACAACCATTCGGCCCTATAATTGATGTGATTTTACCGTCAGGTATATGGACATCTAAGTTTTCAACAATTACATTTTCCCCATAACCGATAGTAACTTGTTCTCCTTCTAAGCGACTCATAAATTCCCTTCTTCCTATATAAATAAGCATAATGCACTATATATGTTTTTACATTTAATTTGTCTCAATTCATCGTAAATATCATTAATTCAATTTAATAAATGATAATCATTATCACAGATGGTATTATATCATTTTTTATATATTATGACTATTAAATCTCATCCTTTTTAACGCTCTTTTTGATTAATTTAATATACATTAAAAAGAAACAATATCCCTTTTATAATCTTATATAATGTTAAATTACGGTAAAAATAACTAGTTGTTTCACCATTAATATAATAACTTCAATATCCACTAGACAGCTATCTAGATAATCTAACAAAACCCATAAATTACAGGTTTAAGCTGTGACCGCAAAAGGCGTACTTAAAAAACTGCCATGAGGTCAGGAGACTTCATGGCAGTAAAAAAATCTTTATTTATATTTCAAGCACTTATATTTTAAAATAAGTTAATGTTCATCAATCAAGAAACCATTACCATAAACATCACGCACATCATGAATAACTAAAAAGGCTTCCTCATCTATATTTCTTATCAAACGCTTCGCCTTGGTAACTTGTGTTTTAGTAATTACAACATAAAGTATATCTTTATCTTGTTTAGTGAAATAACCTCTACCATTTAAAATAGTCAGTCCACGCCCAACTTGTTCATCAATGACTTTTGCTATTTCGTCAGGATTGCTTGAAATAATTGTCATTGCTTTCTTCGTATTTAGACCTTCTATTACATATTCCATTACTTTAGTACCAATATACAATGAAATAACTGTTACTAGCGCGCTAGAAATTGGAATTACTGTTAGTGAAATTGCTACTACAATTAAATCAAAGAATAGCAATGCATATGGTGTACTTATATCCAAATATTTATTAGCAATTCTTGCTAAAATCGTTGTTCCAGCTGTTGTACCACCAGCAAGTACAATAACACCTATACCCAAACCAACGCATAGACCACCAAATACCGCATTAACTAGTATATTTCCAGTTTCAATTTGCCAACTTGCTGTTAATTCTAAAAATATCGATATTAATATTGTAGCCACAATCGTTAAATACATACTTCTTTTACTTAAAAATTTATAACCAATTGCAATAAGCACAGCATTAAATACAAAATTGGTAATACCAGGAGAAATATGAAAGGCATAGTATAGTACGATTGCTAAACCAGTCACTCCTCCTTCACCTAAATCAGCAGATATAATAAATGTATTTACCCCTGCCGAGAATGCAAATGATCCAAATAGGACTAATATTAAATCACGTACTGTTTTATTCACCTACACGACCCCCTTGTATTTGCTTCAATCAATTGAATGTTAGCAAAAAATGACCAATACCACAACATCCACCAGCATAAAAACACATGAAAATTATATTCAAAAAGCAATTATAAAGTGAATTATAAAATTAAGTTTTTCAATTTTTAAAAATTCTGAATTTTCGGTTTACTTTAGCGCATTCCTTTGCTATAATAAAATCTATCTTCTTATTGATAGCCAATAAGAAGCCATCTCCTTTGTGTTGTTTATAGTAACAAACAAAACAATTTTTGCTCGAGTATATTAATGGTACCTAGTCCTTACTATTAGTATATAATTAATTCATTTCCCGTAAAAGCCAAGTAATGATGAATGTGTCTCCTCACTTCATTTACTTGGCTTTATTTTTATGTGAAATGTTAAACTATGAAGTATTTTCAAAAACGTAAAAACTACCCACAAAGTTTTATTGACTATAATTTTATAACATTGATAAACCACTCGTTGTAAAAGCGTGCATAAAAAAATGCCAACAAAGTCTCCGACTTTATTGGCATTCTGAAACTATATTTTATCTACAACTTCTTACCAAGCAAACAATCCTACAAACCCTGCAGTCATTAATGACACTAAAATACCTGCAAGTAATAACATTGGCACGTATTGAGATACGAAGTCTGATGTTTTTTTATCAACAATACCTTTTAAAGTACCTATGATCATACCGATTGTTGAGAAGTTCGCGAATGATATCAAGAATGTCGTAATGACAGCTCGTCTATGAGGAGAATAAGAATCTATTACATCTTTAATTTGCCCCATTACTACAAACTCATTCGTTACAATTTTCTTCGCCATTTGTTGTGCTACAATCCATGCTTCATCCCACGGTAAACCAAGCAGTAATGCGAATGGATACATGAATGCACCTAATATTTGATCTAAGCCAAAGCTTCCTTTAAGACCTGCCCAACCACCTATAATACCTGTTAGCAAGTTGATAAAGCGATCAATCAAATCAGAAAGTGCTACAAAACTGATAACGAATGCAACAATAATTAAAATTAATTTACCAGCATTTAAAACTGAATCTCCTAAGAATGAGAAGAATGGTTGACGCTCTATTTCATCATTGCGAATACTGTAAATAATATCTTCTTTTTCCTCTACAGATACAGGATTTAAAATTGAAGACACAATAATCGCATTAATGATATTTAATGGAATTGCCGTCAATACTAAATCTCCCGGCACCATAGACACATATGCACCTACAATCGCACCAGATACTGAACTCATCGACATCATTGCGACTGTTAGTACACGCGTTTCTTTCATTCGTTTCAATTGTTCATTTGATACTGCAAGTGCTTCAGTATTACCTAAAAACATCATTTCTATCCCAAAGAATGATTCGAATTTAGGTTGGCGCGTAATTTTAGCTAATACCCAACCAATTGCACCAATTAATTTTGGTAATATATTGAAATACATCAAAATATCAAATAATGGAACAACTAATAATATAGGAAATAACGCACTTACTGCCATATCCATCGCGCCAGGTTCTACCCAACTCGCAAAAGCGAAGCCAGTCCCTGCATGGGCAGAATCAATTACCCAAGAAATTCCATTTGCTAAACCTTGTACAGCTGTTTTGCCCCAAGTAAAAGACATAAAGAACCAAGCTAAGAATAAATTTAAAACGACTAATATCCCAATCGATTTCCATTGGATATTTTTTTTGTTTCTAGAAAATAGTACAGCAAGCCCTAAGAAAACAAATAATCCAATTATGTTAATCACTAAAAACATAATACACCCACCATTCCTTTTTAAATCGATGATAACAATGAACTTCTAAAAGTAACTTGTTGCTATGTATCGGGATAACTAAAGCAAACACATTAAATGATTGTCAAAGCAGATAATGGCACATTTATAACAATCCTTAATGTGTTTACTTTTATATTACTTATCCCTGTTTAGTTAATTCAGTTATTTATATATTTAGTTATATACTTTTCAAGTCATCGTTTCTTAATAATGCACAATAATTATAGCATGTATGGACTTTATATAAAATAACAATTTTATAGTTCGATTATCACAGTGAGAAACATAATTTCAAACGGGAAATGTCCGCGTTTTCTTATGAAAGCGAATACATCAATGTGGTTTTCAAATGTGTTTTTCGCTTTTTACTATTTTGATAAATTTTGCGTGCGTACAAATTGTTGATATTTTTCGTGATTTTCCATTAATTCTTGATGGCTTCCTTTACCTGTAACTTCACCACCATCAATAAAGATAATTTGTTCTGCTTTTTTAATAGTAGAAAGTCTATGTGCAATAACAACTGTCGTACGATTTTCCATTAGTCCTTCTAATGCATCCTGAATTTTACGTTCACTTTCACTATCTAAATTGGCAGTAGCTTCATCTAGTAATAAAATATCTGGATTTTTAACAAAGCTTCGTGCAATATCTATACGTTGACGCTGTCCACCAGATAATTTCAAACCACGTTCACCCACTATCGTATCGTAGCCATCATCAAAGTGTTCGATAAACTCATGACAATTGGCTAACTGTGCATAATGGATTAGCTCATCCTCTGTCACTTCACGGTTGATACCGTACAAAATATTATCTTTAATCGTACCGTTCATTAATGCGTTAGATTGCATAACGTAACCAATTTTCTCACGCCAATCTCCTAGTGAGATATCGTAAATAGATTTACCACCATATGTAATGTGACCCTCTTCAATTTCATACATACGTTCTATAATATTAAAGATTGTACTTTTACCTGACCCCGATGGCCCAACGAATGCTGTTACTTTGCTTGGTGGTATATCAAAAGAGACATTTGAAAGTATCGGTTTAACGCCATATTTAAAATCAACATTTGCAAATGTTAGGCTACCATCAATGATTTCGCTTCCTTGATTTGACTCCAGTGGTTCGGTAGGTTCTTCCATAATTTCATAAATACGGCTACTAGCACCTACTGCTCTTTTATAATCCGTCACTAAAGTAGATAAATTAACGAGTGGCGCAGAAAGTTGAATAACATAGAAAATCATTGCAATTAATGTTCCAGCCGTAATCGCACCAGTAGAAATTCTAATCGCACCAAAACCTAAAATAATAGCTATCGTAAGTAACATGATCATTCCAGTTATAGGTTGTATGATAGCTGTAATTTTTGCTTGTTTTAAACCTAAAAAATAAATTTCTTTCAAATTTTTATGCGCATTATCCAATTCAAGCTTTTCAGTACTTGATATTTTAACTAAGCGCATTTCTGTTAATACGCGGCCAAGCAAACCACTAAAGTTAGCAATTTCTGATTGCGTTTTTTTAGATATATTTTGCATAATCTTACCTAAAGGTATCATGATAAGAATAAATAATGGGATTGTGATAAAAGTTAATAATGTCATTTTCCAATCCATTATAAAAAGCATAATTAACGAACCTATAATTGTTAATAAGGAAGGTAATAAATTGGGCAATTTACGCGAGATAAATTCATTTATTACTTTTGTATCATCTGTTAAACGACTCATTAATTGACCGCTTTCGTTTTGATCAAAGAATGGCATTTTCAAATGAATAATGTGTCGCCATAGGACTGAGCGAATGGCATAAATAATCTTTTCACCAATCTTACTTAATAAATATAAGCCTAAACCACTCAGTAACGCATTTATGATAAATATAGCTATAAATGCGGCAATGAACATCCAGTTAATATCTTCAAAAGAAAATTCATCAACAAGTTTACCAGTGAAAAAAGGTACGGCTAGTCCTGTGATACTACCTAATGAAGAAATTGTTACAGCAATCACAATCAGCCCCACTGGCCAAGATAATTTTTTAAATAAGTAGAACAATGGATTCTCTTGCTTCATGTTTATTACCTCTTCTAAAATTATTTTGAAATTCAGTTACTATTTAATGAAAATGAGCAGTTCAGCATAATAGTAATACAGATGTTACGTATACAACTCCACACAACAAGGTTTCATACAATCATTTATCTATAGCACAACAAGGCTAAAAACCATTGTTATAACATTTTATTATTGACCTAAATGTGCTAAGATATTTCTATTGCACTAAAACTGAATATATTAAGAGGGAATGTAATTATGAGAAAGTTAATTCTGACAATCATAACTGTACTCTTTGTTGGTACAATTATAACACCTTTTGCCGATGCAGAAACAGTAACACCTACTCAAGCGGCAAACCAATATGGTCAAAGTGTTTCCGAAGACTACCAACCAGAAGGTGCAGTTAATGTTGCACAAACAGGTCAAATTCTTTATCAGTATCAGATGAATAAAGATTGGTACCCTGCTTCAATGACCAAGCTGATGACAATGTACCTCACACTTGATGCAGTCAATAAAGGAAAGTTATCTTTAGATGATACTGTAAAAATTACAGAAGATCATTATCGAATGTCCACTTTACCAAAAATTAGCAACACGAAACTATATCCAGGTGAGACATACACTATCAAAGAATTACTTCAAATAACAGTCTCAAACTCTAGTAATGCTGCTGCACTTATTTTAGCAAAAGAAGTTTCTGGTAATGTTTCAGATTTTACAGACGCGATGAATGAAAAAGCAAAATCTCTAGGCATGAAAAACACTCATTTCGTTAACCCAACAGGCGCAGAAAACACTCTGTTAAAGGATTTTACGCCAGAGAAATATAAAGATCAACAGAGTTCTACATCAACAGCGAAAGATTTTGCTATTTTATCACAACGTGCAGTTCAAGACACACCAAAAATCCTACACTTTACAAAACAACTTGCACCTACACAACACGGCGTTACTTATTATACCTTTAACCATTCACTTGAAGGTGCTGATATGAGTTTAGAAGGTACTGACGGTTTGAAAACTGGTTCAAGCGACATCGCAGATTACAACCACACCATTACAACCGAACGTGATGGTTTTAGAATTAATCAGGCTATCATGGGGGCCGGCGATTATAAGTCGCTCGGTGGAGAGAAAGAACGTAATAAGATTGGGAACGCCTTAATGAATATGTCCTTTGATCAATATAAACGTGAAAAGATATTATCTAAAGGTGAACAAGACATTAATGGCGATACGTATTATGTAGAAAAAGACCTTTATGATGTGTTACCAAAAGAGTTTGATAAAAATGATTACAAACTCGTGGTAGAAGATGGCAAAATACATGTTGATTATGATCGAGAATTTATTTCTGATAAATATGGTCCACCAACAGTAAGTGTGAAAAAACCACTCGTTCATAAAACAACTACAGTTGTCCAATCATCATGGGATGACCATCCAATACTAACATTGCTGGGCACGGTCTTAATCATTACTGCACTTGCAATTATTGTTTATCTCATTTTAGATAAATTCAGAAAAAAATCAAAACGTAAATAATTAGTCTTGCTCGTTGAATAGCACTGCTCCTATTCAATACATTTAACTTAAAACCACTTTCATTAAATTCGATTTAAATTGAATTTATATGGAAGTGGTTTTTTCAATATAAAAACCCAAGTCATCTCAATTTTGTGTAAACACAAAAACGAGATGACTTGGGTTAGTTAACTTTAATATTCAGTTTTAAAAAGTGATGCTTTCGACAAAAAATCTATATCAAACTCACTTTATTTTTCTGCGTCACCATAAAGCTCTTTTTTAATTTTAGTTGTTGAGATACCTTCTGTACGATTTAAGTAAATGACTTCACATTTCTCTTTCAAGAAATCAAATTCACCTTCCCAATCGTGGCCCATAACGAATGTATCTATTTCATAACGGTCAACATCGATTTCTTTTTGACCCCAACCGCCTTCAGGAATGACTAAATCAACGTAACGAATTGATTCTAACATCATTTTACGTTGTTCGTAATTGTAATATGATTTTTTATTTTTCACGCGATTGAACTCATCCGTTGATAATGCTACAACTAAGTAATCGCCCATTTCTCTCGCTCTTCTCAATAATTCTATATGTCCGTAATGTAATAAATCATACGTACCATAAGTAATCACACGTTTCATAAGTATATCTCCCTTTACAGAATATTAATTTAAATTTTACATTTTTAAAAATTATAGCATATTGCTCAAAAGTTTACGAATTCTGTCATTTTTTAGCGTTTTAAATAATATTTTAATTTCATCTTTCCTCTTGATTTCACACGCTTTGGCAGTACTTCTACTTTAAAACGATAATAATTAGGTCTACCGATTCCAACACTTAATAGTGTTTCTCTCCATTGTTGATAAAGTGCTTTATTCCATTTTTTACTCCCTTGCTCAACTACTTTAATTATTCTAAACATAGCCTTACCAGAGTAATCTGTTTTTTGCATTGCTTTGATATATGTTGTTACACTATCTAATAATTTTTTAGTAATCACATTATTCTTTTCGATATATGCTTGTAGTAAATAACTTACTATTAATTCATCCATTCGATAGCTATAATACGTTCTTTCATCTTTAGATGACAACATGTCCATTACACGTGTTCTCACTTTTAAAGCATCTAACATGTAAGATTCAAACTGTTCTGCACGTTGATTTGTAACAGATCCTTCTATTTCATTGTATCCATATACAATATTAGGTAATAATTGAATTTTTTCCGCCTTTTTATATGCTGCTATAATAAAACAATGTTCTTCACAAAAAACAACGTCTTCATCAAATCTTAAATCTGCAAACTGTGCACTAAACATCTTCCCACCTGGACCAATTGACTGCATGATATCAGGGCATTGCGCTAACTCTATCTTCTCTAGCTTTTGAATTTCTTGATGCGTATATATTGGTTGCCACTCACCATGTTTACCTTTAGCTATTTGACCTAAAACGATATCCACATCTTCCGCTTTTTGATAAAAATCTGCCATAAAATCAATTCTACTCGTTAAAAATTCATCATCAGCATCTAAAAACATAAATACGTCACCAGTCATATGCGCAAGTCCTTTATTTCTACTTGCAGCTGCACCTTTGTTCTCCTGGTTAATTAGCGTAATATTTGGGTACTCTTTTTGTAATTGCTCTAGAACTGTTCTACTCTCATCGGTAGAGCCATCATTGATACAGATAATTTCATGATTTTGTTTCGTATCTACCGATGCAATCGCTCTACGAATTGTACTTGCTGCATTATATACAGGAATTATTATTGATATTTTCATAGTTTCACCATTTCCTCTATATAGTGAATGACTTGCGTTAAACTATCTTTAGCATTGTACTCATGCCAAGTTTCAAATAGTGGAGACCATACTATACTATTTTCTTGTAGTTTACACACTAACTCATCTTCACTATAAGCTTTATATTGGGCGGGTATGTCATAATAAAATGAATTCAAACCGCGCTCCTTTTCATATTGCTTCTCATCGTACACATAAAATAATGTAGGTTTATCTAAAATACTTGCCTCAATTGCCAATGAACTATAATCACTTATAATCACATCTGCCATAATCATCAGAGATTGCAAGTTAATCGTTGTTTGATTATCGTTTGCTATAGAGGGATGTAATTTACTCAATAAAGTATAGTTCGGCAGTGCAGTTTCAAAATTCACTTTATCAATATTACGGTTAGATTGCTTATGTTCTCTATATGTCGGCACATATACTGCTACTTTTCCTTCTATACCATATTGTTTCTTAAGCTCTTGCTGTCTTTTTTCAACATTTAATAATGTATAAGGTACTAATCTTGGCAGGCCTGTTTTTAAAAACTGTTCGTCGGCGGCTTCAAATGCATCTTTAAAACAAGTGACCATTGGTTCTCCACCAACTAAATATTTATCTGTTGCTCGGTAAACCTTTTGATACTGATTGACCATTGGTTTATTCGATAAGTCCACTTGGTGATCTTGGAGCCCAAAGTTTTTAAGTGCACCAGCAGCGTGCCACGTTTGAATCACTGTCTGATTCGTCTTTTTCTTGAAACCACCAAACATTAAATAATACGTATCAATTATTATCACCTTGGCAGTGCTTAATGCTTTAATATGTTGAAATACTTTTTTATTACCTGCAGGTAGAAATGTCACATTTTCAAATTGTTGTATATATTTTCTATTTTCTTCGTTACCTATTACTGTAATTTTATATAATTTTCTATTTAACGCTTCTACAATGGGCAATACATCTTCTGCAAATGTCATCATGACCACGATATGATTATTCTTCAGCTTTTTTTTACTATAAATTAAATTTAATAAGCTAATGATAAACATATAAAGCTTTTTGATTATCTGTCTCACAAATTCCACCGCCAATTTAAATTTCGACTCTTATTGTTTACATTATATCTGTCTTGCACTAAAAATTATAGAAAAATCCTTTAACAACTATTTCAGTCATTAAAGGATTCATGTCAGCTCAAATAATATGAGTTAGTATTTTAAATTTCGACTTACATAAAGTCTGCGAATTGATCTCTGTAACGCATATGCATAATAGAACCTATTACAAATAAGAAGATAATAATAAACATATTGTAAAGCGTTAGTTCCCAATGCGTGATAAAGTACCATTCTTTATGTAGCACTGCAGAACGATATGCTTCTGCAAGATAATATATAGGATTTAATTTCATTACATCTTTCACAATACCTTCTGGTGGCACAATCAAAATAGAAGATGCAAAGAACACCATTCTCATTAATGCTTGAATTGCTTGTTGTGTATCTTTTACAAGTACACCAAGCGTTGAAGTAAATAATGCAATTGCTGTTGTAAGAATTAGTGCGAATGGCACGTATAAAAACAGCTGCAACGTATAAATCGTAGGATAGTAACCTGCTAACATACAAAGTAAAATAACTACAACAAGTAACGCAAGATGTCCATAGAATCTACTCATTACAATATACGATGGGATAATCGATAGTGGGAAATTCATTTTTGCCACTTGATTATATTTAGTCGCTATTGATTTTGTACCTTCTAATATACCTTGGTTAACAAAGAACCACATGCTAATACCTACGAGCAACCAATAAATAAATGGTACACCATCTACTGGGCCGTTATCTCTAATTCCTAAACCAAACACGAACCAATAAACCATAATTTGCATTGCTGGATTAATTAATTCCCAGGCCGTGCCTAAATAGTTGTTTGTATTAGTGATTTTCATTTGGAACTGAGCCAATCTCTGAATAAGATAGAAATTTTTAAAATGCTCTCTAAAAACTACCCACACTGCATTCATTTTAATAAACCACACTTTCAATCGATTTACCTTATCACATTCCATTTGCGATGTTACACTTAAATTTAATATACGCTTTATTGTCTATCTTAACAACTTTCATTTACTATCGTAAATCAGAATAGCTAAAAAGTGCTATAAATGATATATTTTTGTATACTAAGTGATGAAACAACGTTAATGAAAAATGAGATATAAGCTATCGTAACTTTATATTTTTCATTAATTTATCTTTATAGTTGATTTTATAACGTAAGTTCAGTAAAATTTAACAACTGTATAAAACTTCACTTCGTTAAATTGTACTCACTTACTTTACAATAGGTTTATAAATTTAACAACTAATATAATATATAATACAATAAGAGTAACTGTAAATAAGGAAGGTAAAATTATGAATGTATCGGTTGACATTAAAAATGTGACTAAAGAATATCGAATTTATCGTAATAACAAAGAACGCTTAAAGGATGTCCTTCTTCCTTTTCACGAGAACAAGACTTTTTATGCCCTAAATGACTTGTCCTTAAAAGCATACGAAGGTGATGTCATAGGTCTTGTTGGTATCAACGGTTCCGGAAAATCTACACTGAGTAATATGATTGGTGGATCATTGTCACCAACGAGTGGCGGTATCAACCGTGAAGGCGATGTAAGTGTAATCGCTATTAGTGCAGGATTAAATGGCCAACTTTCAGGTGTTGAAAACATCGAATTCAAAATGTTATGCATGGGCTTTACTAGGAAAGAAATCAAAGATTTAACCCCTGAAATCATTGAATTCAGTGAACTTGGAGAATTTATTTATCAACCCGTCAAAAAATATTCTAGCGGGATGCGTGCAAAATTAGGCTTTTCTATAAATATCACTACTAACCCAGATATTCTAGTCATCGATGAAGCTTTATCGGTTGGTGATCAAACGTTTGCCCAAAAATGTTTAGATAAAATATTTGAATATAAAAAACAAGGAAAAACTATCTTCTTCGTAAGCCATAATATGAAACAAGTCCGTGATTTTTGCACTAAGATTGCTTGGATTGAAGCAGGTAAACTTAAAAAATTCGGTGAATTAGACGACGTATTACCTGAATATGAAAAATTCTTAAATGATTTTAAAAAACGTTCTAAAGCAGATCAAAAGAAATTTAGAAGTGATCTAGATAATTCTAGATTTGTAGTTAAATAACAGTAGGCTCACAACTAGTTTTATGAAAAATATAAAAGCGTAAATTGCAGAGAATTCAAACTGCAATTTACGCTTTTATTACTTTTTACGGGTTTCTTTAATTACTTTAAAAACAAATCGAGGTATTGATTTCATTCTTCCTAAGCGTTTCCAGTCTATAATCAGACGGTAAACCCACTCTAAATTCAAGCGTCTAAATAATGCGGGCGCTCTTTTCTTCGTACCACTAAACACTTCTATTGAGCCACCTACGCCCATCAATACTGTTTGAGTAAATTTATTCATGTGTCGTTCAATCCAGTGTTCCTGTCTAGGATATCCCATCCCCACAAAAACATAATCAGGATTAAATGAGGTGATTTGTCTTAAGACCATTTCATCTGTTAAATCGAAAAAGCCATGATGAAAGTCAAAGTGAATGTTTGGATACTTTTGTGCTAAATTTTGTTGTGCTTTGATAACAACTTCATTATTAGAACCTAGTAAAAAGACCTTTTGATAATTCGCATTAGCGATTTTTAAGCATTCTTCCATTAGTTCAATGCCAGGCACACGTTCTTTCAAGGGCGTTCTAAGTAACTTAGACGCTTTTACAACGCCTGTACCGTCTGGAATAACATAATTCGCGCTATTAATTAAATTACGATATTTAATATTATCCGTAGCGTAATCCACTATTTCTGGGTTTGCAGTAACAATAAATAAATTTTCTGGACTATTGGATAAGAAAAAATGTTTAACATTCTCTCGCATGTCCTTTAAAGTAACATTATCAAAATATACCGATAAGACATTTACTTTATTTAATTTGTTGCTCTCCGTCATTGTTGGTGATCTCCTAACTCAAAATACATCAAATGTAATTTAACATTTAGTTATTATTGCAATATTAACACATTACGCGTTTTACAGATATTTTAAAACTGTTCTTACTTTTATTCTTATAATATACATCAAAAGTCTAAATGCTTTCTTGTCTAAATTACTTTATACTATAGATTATGCTATGACAACCTTACTTTTTTTATGAATATGAGGTTGTTGAAATATTAAATCGAGGTAATCATATGACAAAAATACATGAATTTTTCAGTTCAGCTATCCAGCTCAATTTATATTGGCTTATGATTATAGCTCTACTTTATATAATCATTCATAATTATCGTAATAAACCGATAAACCGAATTTTGGATATTTATTTAAATTACATCCCTGTATTAACACATGAATTTGGACACATTTTATTCAATAAATTAAGTGGTGGGAAAGCCAAAGATTTAGTTATTGTTGCATCGCCTACTGAACGTATTGCTACGTCGCAACAAGGATTCGCTGTGACTCAATCAAAAAGTCGTTTCGGTCAATCTATTACTACATTTGGTGGTTATATCATGCCACCACTCATGTTATTTTTAGGTTTCTTAGCTATTGAATTTCAATACCCTAGTTTATTTATAAGTGCATACTTAGTTATATTTATTTATTTTTTAATACTAACCTCAAGAAAGATACTGCCAATCTTCATTGTTATTTTACTTATTGCATTACTCTATTTTTTATTCCAAAGTGATAATCAATTGATGATGTTTTACATTGTGAGCCTTACATCTCACTTTATATTGGGTGTCTTATTAGGCGAAGTCTTGCAATCTTCAGTCACTATTTTTAAACTGACATTTTCACAACAACCTGTATCTTGGGATGGTAGTACTTTAAAAGAGTTAACACATGTCCCCACCTTTATTTACAGCATGATATGGATAGCGATTAATATCTTCACAATTTATCAATTATTTCATGGGTACTTTTTTACTTAAATCACTGAGCTTGAGATGATGTTTCTAACATCTACCTCAAGCTTTTTTTATTTTTTTCAAACAAAAAAAGTGGATGCTAAAAGCTACCCACTCCATAAATATCATTTATATTTCAGCGTAAATATGCGCTGCATTATCATAGCTTAAAATTGTCACATTTTCGTCTTTTTGAACAATAATCACTTTATTTGTATCATCTTTATTAATGATTTTAATTTCTTCATCAATTAATATATCTTTGCTCGATAAATATATGAGTAATTCAGTACGATCACGAACACGTTTAATTGTCACCTTATCGTCAGCCTCAAATGAAAGTAAATTCGTAGTATAAAGTTCTTTGTATTTACTATCACGTGGTATCACGCCACCGTGTGGACAAGTAATTGGATAATCCAATAGTTTATCCAAACGTTCTACAAACAAATTAGATACTTTGTGCTCTAAAACTTCTGCTTCTTGATGTACTTCTTCCCAATTATATTTCAATATTTTTATTAAAAACAATTCAATTAAACGATGACGTTTAATGATATCCAACGTGTATGTTAAACCTTTAGCTGAAAGCTGCACACCTTTATATGGTTTTGTTTCAACATACCCAGTTTTTTCTAAACGGTGAACCATTTCACTGACTGAAGGTGGTTTGATGTTTAAATATTGGGATAGTGTCTTATTTGAAACAAAAAAATGATCACCATTGTGCGTTAAAATCGCCTTTAAATAGTCTTCTTTTTCTTCAGTTAGCATTATCTCACCTCTCAACTCATTCACTTCATTGTATCACGAATCGACTTGACACGCTAAATCTTCATGGTATATTATAAGATAAATTAGGTTAGCCTAAAAATATTATTAAGGAGGTCTAATATGTTAAGAGTTAAAAACCTAAATCTAACTTTAGGGAATAAACATGTCTTAAAAGACATTAATTTAAACATTCCTATAAAAGGCGAGATTATTGGCATAATGGGGCCAAATGGTGCTGGGAAATCATCTTTACTCAAATCTTTTATTGGGGAGTTTAAATCTACTGGGACCGCCCACTTAAACGATGATTACATACATAATTCATTAAAATCTATCACCTATATTCCACAAAAAGCACATATTGATTTAGATTTTCCAATTGATGTCGAACATGTTGTTATATCAGGCGCATACAAAGATATTGGTTGGATTAAATGGGTAACGTCAGAAACTAAAAAAAGGTTAAATCAATTGATGAAAACCTTGGAATTAGAAAGTTTACGTCATCGTCAAATTTCACAATTAAGTGGTGGTCAATTACAGCGTGTACTTGTCGCACGTGCGCTAATGACGGAAAGTACACTTTATTTGTTAGATGAGCCCTTTGTCGGTATTGATTTCCATAGTGAACAAATCATTATGACACAACTACAAAAATTGAAAAGTGAAGGTAAATTACTTTTAATTGTCCATCACGATTTATCAAAAACTGAAGAGTATTTTGATCGTGTCATACTTTTAAACAAAACAATTCGTTATTTCGGTGACAGTAGTACTGCAATGCTACCAGAGAATTTAAATAGTACATTTTTAAATTCAAACTCAAAAATTGAAGCGACTTAAAACAACAGAAAGGAGATAAATTTATTATGGAATTCGTTCAACATTTACTCGATTATAAATTTTTAAGCAATGCCTTAATTATTTCAATCGTAGTTGGAATTGTATGTGGTACAGTTGGCTGTCTCATCGTCCTTAGAGGACTTTCGCTAATGGGTGACGCAATGAGTCATGCTGTGTTACCTGGTGTCGCCCTATCTTTCTTATTCAATATACCTATGTTTATTGGGGCATTAGTCACAGGTATGATTGCCAGCATCTTCATTGGCTTTATTACGAAAAATAGTAAAACCAAACCTGACGCTGCTATCGGTATCAGTTTTACAGCATTTTTAGCGATGGGTATTATTTTAATCAGTTTGATTAACAGTACCACTGACTTATACCATATATTATTTGGTAATTTACTCGCTGTAACTCAATCAACATTTTGGTCAACAATTGTTGTTGGTGTACTGGTTATGATATTAATCATACTATTCTACAGACCGTTAATGGTTTCAACATTTGATCCAGTATTTAGCCGAATGAGCGGTCTAAACACCACTATAACTCACTATTTTGTAATGCTATTACTATCACTTGTAACTGTAGCGAGTATTCAAACTGTCGGCATTATTTTAGTTGTCGCGCTATTAATTACGCCAGCCTCAGCAGCGTTTTTAATTGCCAAAAAATTACATACAATGATGATTATATCAAGTCTTTTTAGTACAATCAGCGCGATTGTTGGCCTCTATTTCAGCTATCTTTATAATTTGCCAAGTGGCGCAACAATTGTATTATGTGCATTCTTGATTTACATCGTTATTTTTATACTAAGTAAATTACAAATTTTTAATAAGAAGGGACAAACTATATGAAAAAAATAATAGCAATTGCACTCATTTTCATCCTTTTTTTAAGTGCATGTAGCAATGGGAGCAATGAAAAAAGCGATACAGCCTCAAATGATAAATTAAAAATTGTTACGACAAATTCAATATTATACGATATGGTCAAAAATACTGCTGGTGATAATGTTGAAATACATAGTATTGTGCCAATTGGCCAAGACCCTCACGAATATGAAGTTAAGCCTAAAGACATCAAAGCATTAACTGATGCAGATATAATTTTCTATAATGGTTTGAACTTAGAAACAGGAAATGGTTGGTTTGAAAAAGCATTAAGTCAAGCCAATAAGTCAACTAAAGATGATTCTGTAGTAAGAGCTTCTGAAAATGTAAAACCATTGTATTTAGAAGGTGGCGAAGGTGATAAATCAAAACAAGACCCTCATGCTTGGTTAAGTTTAGACAATGGTATTAAATATGTTGAAACAATCAAAGATACAATATTAAAACACGATAAAAAACATAATGACGAAATCAAAGCTCAAAGCGAAAAGTATCTTGGAGAACTAGAACAACTTAATAAGGAAAGTCATGATAAATTCAATGATATTCCTAAAGAGCAACGCGCAATGATCACAAGTGAAGGTGCCTTCAAATATTTCTCTAAACAATATGACATCAAACCTGGTTATATTTGGGAAATCAATACTGAAAAGCAAGGTACACCTGAGCAAATGAAACAAGCAGTTCAATTCGTAAAAGATAATAATTTGAAACATTTACTTGTTGAAACAAGCGTTGATAAGAAGAGTATGCAAAGTTTAAGCGAAGAAACGAAAAAAGACATCATTGGCGAAGTATTTACTGATTCAATCGGTGAAAAAGGATCTAAAGGTGATTCTTATTACAATATGATGAAAGAAAATATCGAAACAGTACATGGCAGCATGGAATAAGTCGATAGGCTATTTAACCTATTATAGGTGAATAGCCCCATGTCGTTCGTTACCCTCCTTATAACGTACGGCATGGTGGTATTCAAGCCTTAAATCATCTCCTTAGCTCCATCAATGGTAGATTCCTCCCCCATTGATGGAGCTTTTTTAGCGAAACTTCTTCCTAAAAGGAAGTTAGTTTCGCTTATGCATAAAGACTTACTTTTCAATTCATTGCGATTAGTAAGTCTTACGCATATGCTTTAGCATATGTAATCCACTACAACAGCTCAGGCGTTCCTTAATCTCCCTGTTAAGATAGTGCCTCTTATTAATACGCCATAGCGCAAGTATTCCTCTTAAAAATTCACTTTAGTGTTTAGGTGTTTTTATGCATAAAGACTTACTTTCCAATTCATTGCGATTAGTAAGTCTTATACATATGCTTTAGCATATGTGATCCACTACAACAGCTCAGGCGTTCCTTCTCTCCTACAAAGAAATTAGTTTCGCTTATACATTCGCCTTTGCTAATGTATTACGCAATCGTTTAACTCATTGATGTTATTCTAAATAACCTTTGAATAAGTAATATATACATTAGTATTACAGGGTCTATGGATGATTTTCCATTATTTAATTTAAATATATTATTACTATTTAAAAAATGTCAGTAATTTGAGCCGAAGACTACAAGCTATGCCCGTGAAAAGCGTACAAAAAAAGTGCCAACAAAGTCGGAGACTTTGTCGACACTCTGAGAGGCTGAGACAAAATACATGTCTCAGTCTCAATTATTATATTAGCGGTGGCTGACTGAACTGAAAATGCGGTTATATTAAGCTCTTGTATTCCATTTTCTAGTTAGCTTTGCTGGGTTGGCTCATACGACGAAATCTTGTTAGAAAAATTAGATTTCTCTCCCACTCCCTCATTCTATTTAAGAATCATTCATTAATCCGTTAAACTATCTACAATAATCATTTCATCATAATTTATTGCTTCACGTATTTTTAAAGCAGTAACTTCGCTTACCTCTTCATCTTCAACCATTTGATTCAATAGACGGCGTTGTTCTTTAAGTGCCGCTAATTTAATTTTTGTTATTGAATTCTCGTTTTTTGCATTAAAGAAATTAGACGGCGTTAAGTTATCTATACGTATAAGATAACTATCACAAATCATACCTACCTCTAATTTATTATCTTCAGTTGTTTCTTTAGCTAAACGACTTACGACGCGATAATGTACTGTACGCATAACATTAGAGATTTCTCGCAAGTTGTCAATGATGGATAATGAAGTAGCTGCATTGGTCTTAACTTTACGTTTAATTCTGCGTTTTAATATCATTGCTCTAAGTTCGACTTTTATACGTTGAAGTAAAGAAGCTTGCTTATAGACTTGCGTACGTTCAGAATAACGCATATAGTTTTCTAGAACGTTAGTAGTAATATCACCATTCTCTACTAAACCATTTAATGTATTATTTTCAACCGCAAATGCAATATTTTGTAGTCTTTGAAGTTCCTTCGTATTTTCATCTTCGTTTTCCACAGTTTTTAAAAATGCTAATTTCTCATGATAATCCTTGATTACATTACCATATTGGAAACTAGATTCCACAGATGACATTTGATTTAAATTATCAATGACTTTTTCTAATATTAAAACACGTGCCTGCTTGAAACTCATTCCTTTTTGTTTCGGTTTTTCAGCATTTGGTGTAACTAATGGTAAAACCAATTGCGCAACAATCAAACTAATAATCACCATTCCAGATGCTATAAAAAGTAAATCATCCCTGAAAATAAAAGAATGATGATCTGCTAACACATACGGTAGAGTTAAGGCAATTGCTAACGAAATTGTGCCATGAACGCCGCACACCGTCATGACAAACGCATACATGCCACGTTTTGGAGGTGCTTCTGTCGGTTTCTGATTATCTTCATTATAAGAAATCATTTTTTGGAATGGACTGACTGGTAAGTAAAAGTAAGGATATAATATGAATACCCATAAAAATCTAAATAAATATATCGCAAGTGCAATTAAACAAGTAACGACAATTAAGAAAATTAAATTATGAGGTTCATTTTCTATAATTCTTCCTACTACTTCAGGTATTAAGTATCCTAAAATAGAAAATACAAAACCATTTAATGCATAACCTAATATATTCCAGGTGTGGTTATAACTCATTTGCAATCTCGTACGTGCTTGAGCAATACGGTCACGCTCAAAACCATGTACTAAACCTGCCACTACAGCAGCAATGATACCTGATGCATGAAACATTTCTGCCACTATATATGTCACAAAAGGTGTAACAAGCTGTATAAAAGTGAACATATTAATATTTTCAATACCACGTCTAGATAACGTTACTCTAAATCTTACTAAAGCTACCCCAATAAGAAGCCCAACAATAAAACCGCCTATTGAAGAAACAAGAAACTGTTCAACAGCATGCGTCACTGAAAACGCACCTGTAACAAGTGCTGCTACAGCAATTTTAAAAGATATGATACCCGCAGCATCATTTAAAAGTGACTCACCCTCTAAAATTGTCATAGATCCTTTTGGTAACACTTTCCCATTTGTAATAGCTTGAACTGCAACAGCATCTGTAGGGCATAATATCGCAGCAAGCGCAAAAGCTGCAGCCATTGGTAATTCCGGCCAAATCCAATGAACAAAAAGCCCTACTACAATTACAGTAGTAATGACTAAACCTAATGCCATCATTAGTACCGGTTTAATATAACGCCTTAAGTGGACACGCGAAACTTTAACCCCTTCTACAAAAAGTAATGGTGCAATTAATGCAACCATAAACAGTTCTGAATCAAAATGAAGTTCAACAGGTACAGGAATCACATACACCAACATACCGAGTATAATTTGAATAAAAGCTAAAGGCACTTTCGGTATAAAAATGTGTACAAGTGAGCTAACGATTACTAGTGCTAAAAAAATGAGTATCGTCTCAAATATTTGCAAGGTTTCACCTCTTTTCAACTTAATTATTTTTTCATAATTGTTGAGGTTGAAACAATAAATAATATCGTTTTTTAAATGAACATACTGTGTCTCAAACTCTTACACCTAATAACAAATAGTATAACCCCTATCATCTATTTGATTAATATTTTTAAAATTAACACAATTACAAATATATATTATTTTATCATTTTTTTACCCTTTGCTTAAACGTATTACACTTGGGAAGTTGAATTTTCTTTTACAACTTCTCATATACAGTCTAATGCACAATTAAATAGTATTGCCTAATTTAATATTAGAATCACAATAGAATGTATATACAAAATAGTTCTGATGCATACGCGTTCGAGACAACTAAAAAATGATGAGGCTGCGACATATACTTATGTCCCAACTTCATCATTTTTTAGAATTTATATATTAGTAATCGTGTTCTTTTTCATATGTTTTACGTCTACGTTCTTCACGATCTTCTGCACGTTTTTTCAACATATCAAATGTATTATTTTCCTTAGAACTCAACAATATATTTGTTTGTCTTGGCGCGTCACTTTTACGATACATGTATGCCCCTGTACGATAAGCGGCACGTGATATTAAGTGTCCTCCAACTGGCGACGTTAAATTAATAAACACCAATGCCAAAATAAGTCGCACACTTAAATAACCTTGTGAAGAAATAAAATAGATAATAACGCCTACAAGTGTCAGTAATACTGAAAGTGTAGAACTTTTAGTCGATGCGTGACTTCGTAAAAATACATCTTGAAATTTTATTAAACCTATTGCACTTATTAATGCGATAATACTTCCTAAAAACATCATAAATGCTGCGATTAAATTAACGATTTCGCTTGTTATTTGCATTGAAGACGTGCCCCCCTTCTATAAATCTAGAAATGGAAACGGTGCTTACAAATGAAATAATAGCGATTAATAGAATTGAATCAAGGAACGAGAATGTACCAAAGACAATACTGAGCATACCTACCATAGACATAAGTATGGCGCTTGCGGTATCAAAAGCAACAACCCTATCAGCAGTTGTTGGTCCTTTAATCAATCTAAATAAAGTTAATAATAATGCAATTCCAAACAAAATCAGTGCACTTGTAATGAAAAAATCAATAAGGGATTCTATCATTCTGCCACCTCCAATATGAGTCCTTCATATTGTCTAATACTTTTTAGCAATTTTTGTTTTTCTTTGTCTGAGACATCAATTGCGTGTATAAAGAACTTTTGTTTTTCTTTTGAAATTCTTATTACCGTTGAACCTGGAGTTATAATAATTAAAATTGTTAAAAAGCTAACTTCCCAATCACTACTTAACGTTGTTTCATAAGTTACCAAGCCCGGATTTAAATCTTTAGTTTTAAATAAAATATAATTAATTGTTGTCATACTAGACGTGACTAGTTGATATAGATAAACAGCTAAAAATTTAATCGTTACCCAAACTTTTTTGAGATAAAATTGCTGTCCAAAAAAGCGGTGTAAAATATAGATAACTAATAAGCCAATAAGATAACCTGAGGAGAACGTTGATGCTTTAAAAGATTCTTCATCTTGAAAAAGCACCCATAAAAAAGCAATGACAATGTTAAGCAAAACCTGTTGCATTATTTATCCTCCTTCACTAAATGAGGGTTAACCATTTTTTCATATAGTCCATCATCCATATTTAAATGTGTCGCATTATCTGTCACTTTAAAAATCAATGGCGCTGCAAGTCCCATAGCGAGTATCACTGCTGCCAATATCCCAATGAGACCTTTACGGTACGTAGGTATCTTTTTAAAGTCTGTTTCTTCAGCTTTCTTCTCATTACCCAGATACATCGTAAAGAAGATCCTGAACAAGCTAAACATTGCAATTAAACTTGTAATTATCATTAAAGATAAGCCAATATAATTACCATTTTCTATAGCACCTTTAAAAATGAATACTTTACCAGGGAAACCACTAAATGGTGGTACGCCTCCGATAGCTAAGATCATAACTACAAAAGCCACACCAAAGAATGGTTCTTGTTTGGCTAGACCATTTAAATTTCTATATTGTCTGTATCCAGTAATATAGACTAAACTACCAATAATAAAGAATAGCAATGTCTTAACGACAATGTCATTAGCTAAATAGAAAATAGCGCCATTGACACCAGCGTAGGTATTTGATCCTAACCCTAATATGATAAATCCAATTGAAAGTATAACTTGATATGCTGCAATCTTTTTAATATCACGATAAGCAAGTACGCCAAATGCTCCAATCAGCATTGTAATACAAGCTAAAAATACCAGTAGTGGATGCGTAATGCCTTCATGACCATCAAAAATCAATGTAAAGAACCGGATTAATGCGTAAGCCCCTACTTTAGTCATTAATGCTGCAAACAGTGCTGCAAGTTCCGTATTTAAAACTGCATAGGCTTTAGGTAACCACATAAAGAGCACTAATGCAGCTTTAGCACCAAAAGCTATTAAAAAGACCATAGACACAATCGTTATAGCACTTTTGTCATTCATCTCATTCAATCGCTGTGCTACAAGTGCAAAGTTTAACGTACCTGTCAGTTTATAAAGCAGCCCAATACCTAGAAGTAACAACCATGAACCAAGTATATTAAGTACCACATAAATAATTGCCGCACGTAATTGCTCAATTGATTGTCCTAATGTGATAAGTACGAAGGATGCCAATAACATAACTTCAAACATGACATATATATTGAATAAGTCAGCTGTTAAAAATGAACCTATAACACCTACAGTTAAGAATAAGATGAAACTTGGTAGATAATAGCGTATTGCTCTTTTCTCTGTTCTACCAAAACCATAAGCCATAATTAACGTAACAACGAAACTGGATGTAGTAACCATCAATAAACTTAATGAATCACCAACAAATTGAATACCAAAAGGTGCTTCCCATCCTCCAAAATCTAAGGCAATAGGTTTGTTATACATTACGTGAATTAATAAGAACAATGAAATAACTGTTGTAACAGCCATCGTTCCAATTGAAAAAATTCGAGACAATCTGCTGTTAGTACGGATGAAGACAAGGGCTAATGCACAAACTGCTGGGAGAAGTAACGGTAGTATTAATAAATTACTCATTAGCATCGTCGTCATCACCTCTCAATACATCAATTTCATCTTCTTTTGTTACACGATACGTTCTATATACAAGTACTAATAGAAAAGCTGTCATTGCAAAGCCAATTACAATCGCCGTTAACACAATTGCCTGTAATAAAGGATCAACAAAGTTTTTACTGCCTTCTCCTATCAAAGGTTCAACCATATTCTTGCCATATTGACCCATACTCATAATAATTAAATTGCCTGCATGTGTGTAAATAGATATACCTATAACGATTCTTATTAAATTGACTGATAATATCATATACGTTCCGATAAATATTAAGAAGCCAATAACCATTAATAATATAAGATTCATGATCGACCACCACTTATAGATAACATAACCGTTACGACAACACCTACAACAGATAATACAATACCTGCTTCAAATAACGTTACGGTCGTTAAATGGACTTCACCTAACAAAGGTAATTGTACATATGCGTCAGTTTGGTAAAGGAACGGTTTACCAAAAAACATAGGTACAACTGCAGTAGCAAAAGAAACTAATGAACCTATGATCATTAATATTCTAAAATCTAAAGGCAAAGCGACTAACACTTGTTTAACATCGAAGGCCAAGAACATTAAAATAAATGCTGAGCTAAATACAAGACCACCAATAAAGCCGCCACCTGGATTATTATGACCTGCCAAAAACAGATAAAATCCAAAAGTTAACAATATAAAAACGACAATCTTGGTTACCGTTCGTAATACAACATCATTCTCTTTCATCTTGACCCCTCCGTTCTTTAAAGTTAAGTAATGTATAAATTCCTAAACCAGCAATGATGAGCACCATACCTTCAAATAAAGTATCTAGTGCACGGAAGTCACCAAGAATGGAATTTACAATGTTTTTGCCGCCTGCTAATTCGTATGCATCATGGTAAAATGTCGAAATTGTAGCCATCGAGTCACTTTGCTGTGCAATAAATACGAGCATGACTACAATCACTGCCATTAAGAGCGATACAATAATTTTGACCACTTCACGTTTTTTGTGAACTTTTGTACGCGGTACGTTAGGTAGTCTTGAAAAACTAACAATAAATAATATTGTTGTAATCGTTTCTACAACTAATTGTGTTAATGCTAAATCTGGCGCTTTCATTAATATAAAGAATATCGTTACACAATAACCGATAATTCCATTTAAAATAACCATTGTTAAACGTTGACGTATAAATGTTAAAGCAATACCTAGTACAAATACGACAATTAAAGTAATTACTTCTAACGGACCAAATTCACTCACATGAATTTGTTGTACTTTTGGAAATCCTGCTTGAATAACTCCATATACCACAACCATTATAAAAATAAGTAAAGTTAATGTGATGTAATGATTTAAACGGTTATTCATTAAGCTTCGGATTCCATATCCTGAATAATGTTCAAATTGTTTATATGAACCTAAGTATAAATCTGTAATTGATTTTACTTTAATCTTATTAGCATATTTTTTCCAATCGATTTTAAATGCTGCTGTGAAGCCAACAATCATTACAATCAAACTTAAAATCAACGGTAAATTAAATCCGTGCCACTGAGATACATGTGGCGCTATTTTATCTACATTTTCTCCAATTGTGATACTTCGTAACGCCGGTAAAATAATATAATGCCCAAATATATTGGGAACAAAAAATATAATCGGTAACAAAATCATCATAATTGCAGAAGGTAGTGTGAACATGAATGGTTCATGCGGATTTTTTATCGGTAAATCTGCTTTCTGATAGTCTCCCCAGAAAACTTCCTTAATCATGTAAACTGCATAAATCAAAGTAAATATACTTGCTACAACGCCTATCACCGCAATAATTACCGTAAGGAATATATTGAATTGGGGTAATTGATGTGCGCTCACAAGTCCGTCAAAGAACATTTCCTTACTTAAGAAGCCATTTAAAAATGGGATACCTGCCATCGATAAAGCAGAAAGTAACATTATTATATGTGTAATAGGAAATACCTTTCTTAAACCTGATAAGCGACGAATATCTCTCGTACCTGTCTCATGGTCAATAATACCTACACCCATAAACAGCGCACCTTTAAACAAAGCATGATTCATTAAATGGAATAAAGCTGCGAACAGTATTAAACCATAAATTTTAGAAAGTTCACCTGTCGGATGTTGAGCAAATCCTCCACCTAGTCCTACCATTGATACAATCATACCTAGTTGACTAATTGTAGAATAAGCTAATATTGCTTTCATATCGACTTGGCGTATTGCATTGATTGCGCCAAAAATCATTGTGATTAAACCAACGAATGTCACACAATAAATATAGAAATCACTTAAACCTAAAACAGGTGTAAATCTAAATAGCAAGAATATACCTGCTTTAACCATTGTTGCCGAATGTAGATACGCACTTACTGGTGTTGGAGCAGCCATCGCTTTCGGTAACCAAATGTGAAATGGAAATTGAGCTGACTTTGTAAATGCCCCTATTAAAATGAGAATAATAATAGGTATAAACAAGTCACTTTGGGCAATTTGATCACTCTGTTCAATAATTGAAGTTATTGAATTTGTTCCTGTTACAGTATAAATCATAATGAAGCCTGCTAATAATGCCAAACCACCAAAGACTGTAATCATAAATGATTGTATGGCCCCAAATTGACTATCACCTTTATTGTACCAATAGGCAATAAGCAAGAACGAAGATACACTTGTTAATTCCCAAAACACATACATAAGAATCGTATTGTTAGCAGTAACGATACCTAGCATACTGAGCATAAAGAGTAATAAATATACATAAAAACGTGGTAAATTGTCATGTTCTTTAGATAAATATTGAGTTGCGTAGTAAAATACGGCTAAACCAATGAGTGAAATTAATAAACTGAAGAATAAACTCAATCCATCTAATCTAAAATCAATATTGATATCTAAGAGTGTCAGCCACGGTATCTTAACCGTTACAAAATGTCCTGCCATCACTTGAGGTATTTGCCATAAAAAGTAAATCGAAGAAATAATCGGTGCAATTAAAGCAATTTGACCTGCAAATCGCTGGAATTTAGGATTTGTTAGTGTGAACAATACCGCTACCATGATTATAATCAAGGCACCCAGTAAATATATTAAGCTCATCATATCCCTCCTTTAATTATATTTTATAAATTTAAAGCTATTGTTGTTTTAGTAGTCTTTGCAGAAATACCTATAAATTTCATCGTTTCAAAAGTTGTTTGATGACCTAAATATTTTTGAATAATAGAAATAGATATACCAGATTGATAAGCATGATAAGCAAATGTCTTTCTTAACGTCGTCAAACCAATATGTAGCATGCCTAACTCTTCAGCTGCAGCATGGATAATACGATATGCTTGTTGTCTTGATAGACCTTTTAAAGTTCTATTTGATCGAAACAATAGCTCATCATTTTTCAGATCTTCTTCAGTAATAAAGATCATTAATTCATTCCTCAACGTGTCGGGTAATCTAATATGAATATTGGGAGCTTGGTCCTCTAGCCAATACAGCTTAATATCATCGTGTTCGTCTTTGACGTCTGACACACAAAGATTTAGTAGTTCGGAAAGTTTAACGCCAGTATGTATTGCAAACTTGAATAATAAATAATCTCGTTTCGACTTATTACTTAATACTTCATACATAGACTTTATCTCTTTTATATCCCTTATAGGGTCCACTTGATTCATATATTCACCTCTTAACAAATTGAATGTTTCTTATTTAATGATATATGATATTTATGTCACATGGAAGTATTTAAACCGAATTTCTCAAAAAAATTTTGACCATTTTAGGATGTTTATTCGATATATATAGTGAAAGGAGGTTAAGCAAATGAATCAAATCAAACAGCTTGGAGTCACATTAACCCGCGTTTTGTATGATCAAGATGGAAAAGCTTCAAAGTTCAAGCGTCATTTCGCAAATTTAAATACCGAAGCAACGCCAGAACAAATAAAAAGCTTCAAGTCTATCATTGAGCAAATTACTGGTGAGCACTTTGACACTATCGAAGTTATTAAAACTGAAACAATTAATTAAGGAGGAGAAAAAAATGATGTCCCAAACATTAGAACTTATTTTCAATGATGCTGTGAATAAAACAATCAAATTGCAAATACCTAAGATCGAACATTCGGTAAACGAAGGTACAGTTAAGGAAGGAATGAATAAATTAATCACGCTTGATATTTTAAGACCAAAAACAGGCATCCCTACAAAAGTTCATTCTGCGCATATTATAGATAAGACAACCAATGTTCTTTTTGAAAATTAGTTAATTCTATTATAAATATATTTACTTAGGTGATTAACTAAAAAAAGGCTTGAAACGATTGTTTCAGGCCTTCTTTTTACACAGAATAATTGACGTTTTAAACAGCCCACCAATTAATCTCACTATTATTGATTTATACCATTAATCTCTATAGGGTCTTAATCTAACCGTATCACCAAAAAATATCTTTTTCTTACCTAACTTCTTGCATATTGCATATTTATCATACACTTCAACAATTTGAGCTAAATTTTTATAAGATCTTCTTGGATTCAACACTTCTATAAATTGATTTTTCTTAATGCCATCATTACTTCCTGCCCCAACAAAAAAAGTTTCCTCATCTGTTAGTCGAATTATGGAAAGCTGTTTCAATATAATTAGTCACTCACTTCTTCAAAAGCTTTTATTATTATAAAGTTATTATTACTTCATAGTTGTTAATCTTATTTCCCAAAAACCATTAACATACGTATTCTATTATATTTTGTGTGTTGTGTACATTATAATAAACTAAAAAGCTATTTTCTTTTAAAGAATTTAAACATAGGAAAAGCATAACCTTTCCTATATAATGTAATTATCCTAATAGAAAGCGTGATTTAATGTTTCTTTTATATATTATTGGGATTATCGCAGGTATGGTTGTTCCGTTCCAAACTTCAATTAATTCTAGACTAAGCCTTTATACAAAGTCTTCATTCTATGCGTCAACAATCTCATTTGCAACAGGTACAATCTTTTTAATCATACTCAATCTTATAACTAATCCTCATGTTTTTACAGCACAATTTTACAGTAATCAATCTTTTAGTTACATATGGTTTGTCGGCGGTATGCTTGGCGTCATTTTCCTAACTGGGAACTTACTCCTTTTACCCCGTTTAGGTGCATCTCTTACTGTAGTACTCACTGTAGCTGGTCAAATCATTATGGGTGTGACAATCGACACATTTGGCTGGTTTGGAGCTGATAAAGAAGCCTTCACAGCATTTAAAGTACTGGGTATTATATTTTTAATTTTCGGTATCATTCTGATGAATTATGTTCGCAGAAACCCTAAAGACAAAAATAAAAATAGTTCAATTTATATTTGGTTGTTTATTGGATTTATATTTGGCTTCTGTCCACCTATTCAAACTGCTATTAATAGCGCATTGGGTCAACAAATAAATTCATCAGTAATGGCTTCACTGATATCATTTACAGTAGGTACAATTGTATTATTTATTTTGACTTTAATTTTCAATAGAAGTCTTAAACTTGCTACTTTCACACCTAAAGAAGGTCGTCTTAAACCTATTTACTTTATCGGTGGTATCCTTGGTGTGATTTTTGTGACTACAAACATTATTTTAATGCCTCACTTAGGCGCTGCATTGACTACAATTATTGTTATGCTAGGTCAAATGTTAATGGGTGTTATTATAGATCATTTCGGCTTGCTGGGCACTTACAAAAATAAAATTACTAAGAGAAAAGTTTTCGGTATTATTGCTATAATGATTGGCATTATTTTATTGAGATTATTTTAAAAATTGTTCACTCGAGTCATTTACTTTTAACATTTAGTAAATGACTTCTTTTTTTATAACAAATCCTTTGTTTTTCGCTGTATAATCAAATCATCAATACATCAAGAGGTGACATCATTGAAGAAAATCATTATTTTATTTACTGTGTTGATAATACTTTGTAGTATCGGCGCCCTAAGTTTTTACTATTTCAAAATTAAAATAACCACGAGTAAACCAGAGCATCATATTGACACTTTGAAAATAACCTATAATAAACCCTATACCTTTATAGGAAGGCAAGAGCCTGCTCAACGATTTCCAGTTCATTATGAGCCCCATAAAGGCTATATTAACGATTGGTTCGTTAAGTCACATGACAAAATAGAAAAAAACCAGCCTCTATTTGAATATTATAATCCACGTATTGAACATCAAATTAGTAGCAAGCAAAAATACCTTTCACAATTAAAGCAAAACAATAAATCCTCCACTACCCCAGTATATTCAGAAATATTACGTCTACAAAATCAAATCGCACAACTCCAAGAACAACTTCGTATCACAGTTTATGCTCCAGCGTCTGGCATCGTTCATATTAATCAATCATGGTCTAATCAAACTAAATCTCCTGTTATGCAAATCTATGATCCTACTACAGTAATCAAAGCTGAAGTTGATGAAGTGATAATTGATAAGCTTCATTTAAAAGACAAAGTTTCTATTAAAGACAATAATCAGCAAACATTTGACGGTGAAGTGAATTATATTTCTAATTTTCCAATAAATATAGACACATCAACTAAAAATTCCAAATATTTAGTTGAGCTAAATTCAAATTCTGCCGCTGTTTTTGGTAAACATTTCACAGTAGAAATACCTAACCGCATTATTGAAATTCCCAAAACAGCAATATATGATAAGCAATTTGTTTTTATACAAAGAAATAAAAAATTTATAAAACGAGTTATTAAAACACAAAATTCGGGTAATAACAAAGATGTACTAATTCTTGAAGGATTAAATCAAGGAGATGTCATAGCTAGAAATGCCGATACTGTGCTGTCTAAAAATTAGACGTACACGTTATAAAAAGTTATCATTTTAAAACATGATAATATTATTTAGCCTTTTTATCATATTATGGTAAATTGAAAAATATAAAAATAAATTTCGATTAGTGTATTGGTATTTAAAGAATTGAATTAATAATAGAAATCATTAACGTAACGCTTAAACATGTTTTTGTTTACTTTCTATTTTTATTTAGTTATAATAAACTAAATAATAGTGGTTTTAATATATTTCACTTAAATATAATCGAGCCACAAATTATGACAAACACTTTGTATTTAACTTTGAATTAAGACAAATAATCATACAAAAAAATTATTAATATGTATATTTGATTGGGCATTTAGAATAGGGAGGAATTAGGATGGCTATCACCAAAATCAATGATTGCTTTGAATTATTAGCTATGGTCACATATGCTGACAAACTAAAAGGTATTATCAAAAAAGAATTTTCAGTAAGTTTCGAGGAGTTCGCTGTATTAACATATATTAGCGAACACGAAAGTGAAGAATATTATTTAAAAGATATCATTAATCACTTGAATTACAAACAACCACAAGTTGTTAAAGCTGTTAAAAACTTATCTCAAGAAGATTACTTTGATAAGAAACGTAACGAGCAAGATGAAAGAACTGTATTAATCTTAGTTAACACTAAGCAACGTAAAAAAATCAATGAATTATTAACTCGCGTTAATAGTCGAATTAAAGAAGCTAACGACGAAAAAGAAGTTTAAGCTAATTTAAATTTCTATAATATATTCAACTTATTTTTTAAAGGGGGAGTGGACATGTATTTATGTCCACTCCCCTTTTTTATATGTACTTACCTTTTTCATGTTATCAACACCACTTCAAAATCTTCATTCCATACAAAAAGTAAAAAATACCGCTGATAAAGTCCTGAGACATTATATCAACAGTATTTCATAAAAAAAATAAAAAAATTGCAGTATCTATGCTCTATAAAATAGCAACGTGTATTTTATAACGACTTTGCAAAACCCCTTTATACTGAATCATTCTTTTGATATTTCAAAGCATCAATAAAATCTAAATAGGCTTCCACAAAATGATCGGGCTCTTCAATATGTGGCGCATGACCTGATTGCTTAAATTCTAAAATAGTTAAAGTTTGAAACGCATGATTATATCTATCCGTTGATTCTCCCATATTTAAGGGGTCATATCTTCCATTAACTAGTAGAGTTGGAACATTAACATGTTCAATTTCAATGTCTTTATTAAAAACTGGAAATCCCATTATTGCTCTTGTCGCAACAGCACTATCTTCGGCTGATTGTCTACTATAAATGAGCTGATTTTGAAACCACTTTTTCGCTTTTCCTTGATCTTTATACATATACGGTAACAATAGAATAAGTGCTTCAGATTTATCAAAGCCTTCTATTTCATCTTGATGTTCTATCATTAATTTATTTAACCCGTGTACACTGTCTATAAGATTAGATGCAATTAAAGTTAATGATGTCACCATTGATTCATATTTGTTAGTAAAACTTTTAGCTATTAAGCCACCCATATCATGTCCAATTAAATGTGCTTCTTCAACTTCTAATTTTTTCATTAATATTTTTAAATCTTCAACATGATCTTCTAAATTAAAGGAGTTCGGCTTAGAAGATTTACCATGCCCTCTCACATCGTAAACAATAACATCAAATTTATTTTTCAATGCATCTTTCAAGTTATATAAAGAAGCCATATTGCTATCTAGTCCATGTATTAATATAACAGGAAAACCTTGACCCTCACGGATATATGCAATCTCGTTGTTACAACTTGTTTCGATTTTTATCATTATGGGCCACCTCCCTTTTCAGAAGTAATATACCCTTATTTTGTGTTTATTACGCTACTATTTTTGCTTTTGTCAGAATATATCGTTTATAAATTTATTATTTTTCTATTCCAGCTATTAAAAAAAGCGCTTCAAGATGTTAACGAATTATTTCAGTTAACATTTTGAAGCGCGTTCTAAAAATATATTTATATAAAGTATTTTAACTTTAGTTCCTAGATGAAATACGTATTGTGTAATAAATAATAACAATTAATAGCAAGAACCAAATAACGATAGATCCAATTTGAGCAATTTCAGGACTGCTAATCATCGCGTCTATTGTTTTTTGACAAAGTAGTAAACCAATACCAGTAAATTCTAATCTTCTAAAATAAAGACCAGCAATACTAAATATAATACCCACAAAAAATACAGCTTGATGTCCGTATACAGTTACTGCTACGATACCCAAATTCATATTAAATGCGTGTGCAATAATGAGTATAAAAGACACACCTGCAACTACTAATCCTATTATTCTTTCGAATTTATTACTATAAAGATAGTTTTTCCAATCAATACGTAAATATATAAAAATCGAAATTGGTAAGATAATTAAACAATAAAAGATAGACAATCCTGTTGCTGCTTGGAACGGCACAAATTGTTTATCATATAAATACGATAGCAATATAAAATTAAGTATAAAAAACACAATAGGATTCAATTGTAATGTAAATAAATTACGTTGTATCGTCAAAATCACTTCAGCGGGTGATTTTTTTCTATATTCAATATAATCTTCATCTTTTTCTTCAGATTTCTGAAAATATTTTTTCAATTTCACTTTAATATCATCTATTAAATTTGGTGAAAGACCTTTATGAGTGAAGTAATCATTAATGTTTTCCACTAGTACTTTGTCGTTAACTCTCATGACAAGCTCCTTTAATAATATTTGAACTATATCTACTATAATTTAATTTATAATCTCATACTTACACTTATTTTAACAATAAAATAACCGACAAGTATATAGCTTTACACTTGCCGGTCAAATTATTCTTTTTAAATGCTATAAGCAATATTTATTCACCAATATCTATACGATATAGTTTAATGTTTTTATCACTTGGAGATGATGAGCTGAATTGATATGAAACTTCATCATCTTGCACATAGCCAAAGTTACCAGTTACGTTATTATAATGCTCACGTGCGACCGCATCTTTGCTTACTTCATTTTTAACTTCATCATAAGCTGGGCCATCAGTATCATTATAACTCATAGAAACACGAGTAATTTCGCCTTCATTTTTCTTACCATCAGTAGCTACAACAAGTACACCATTGTCTTTTTTAAATTCGTAATAATGTTCACTGTTATCAGGTCGATGAGAATAGACTGGCGTATCATTATTTTTCAATACACTTTGAATAGACTCGCCTAATGTTGCGCCTTCTAATGTTGTATCTCCTTCTTGTAATGCCTTAACATTTTGGATAGAGTTACCTGAAGCCGCATCCACACTACCTGCACCAATTCCAGAAAACGCTAATCCTGAAACTAAAACTGCCGCAAACATTTTTTTCATAAGCGCTCTCTCCTTCTATTTAAAAGTTATTTTGTGCTCATCAACAGTGTACTATAAATATTACGTAATTAACAGGGATGTTACAAAAAGATTACATATTCATATCTTTTGTAATATAAATGTGCGGCTATTCTATATTTTTGTTTTTTCATTTGCTTTAATAAACTCTCCCACAACGTCGAGGAACTTTTCTTGCTGTTCTATAAATGGATATAAACCTGATTTTTCGAACACTTCAAACGAAACATCCCCGATATAGTCACCCACTTCCTTAGCTTCTACAACGGTTGTTCTTTCACCGTGTTGCCCAGCGATAATTAAAGTTGGTAAATGGATTTCCCCTAAATAATGCATTATTTGATTATTATTAAATGATTCCTTTACTGCTGTTAATTCAGCTTTCGTAGCAATTGCATTGGTATCATCTACTTGTTTTAAAACCTTTTTAGCTGCGCGTTTTGAATAATATAAATGCTTATCAAAAAACTTTTGTTGCGCTTCTTGTTCCCAATTACGTACTTTATCTGAATATTTGCGATACAAACGTTCTTCAGGTGTTATTTCATTAAGTAGCGTTGGATTCACTAATGTCAGTGTCGTTGCCATCTCTGGATATTGAGCAACAAATGAGGCTGCAACTGATCCGCCTAATTCATGGCCAATTAATGAACATTCTGGAATATATAAATAATCTAATAACGCTTTAATATCTTCTGCATATGTTTTAAATTCAATACCATTTGGTTTATCTGAATAACCATGGCCTCTTAAATCAATAAGCACAACCTGATGTGTTTTATTAAAAGCATTTTCAAGTTCATTGTAAATAGATAAATTATCTAAGGCAGTGTGTATCATTACAATAGCATTGCCCTCACCACTTGTTCTGTAATTCAAAGCGACACCATCTTTTGTTGTAAATAAATTCATTGATTATCTTCCTTTCTTCGCTATAGATAATATTGTTAATAATTCTTCAGTACTTCTAATCGTAAAATCTATTTCTTCAGGTAATGGTTCTACTTCAACATCATCGTCTTCCTTGAACCAAACGCTAATCATTCCCATCGCTCTCGCAGGTGCAACATCATTTAACGGATCATCACCCACATACATCGTTTCTTCTGGTTTTGTCCCTAATTGGGATAACATATCTTCAAAAATCTTAGGATGTGGCTTACGATAACCTACTGTTTCAGATGTAGACAAATAGTTAATCGCATCTTCTACACCTAAAGTATGCATACGAAATTGTTTAATTTTCGACTTTCCATTTGCGATTACACCCGTGAGGTAGCCATTACTTGTTAACTTTTCAAGTGTATAAAGCGTGTCGTAATAAGGAAATACATAACGATAAAAATGCATTTCAAAATCATTAAATAAGTCTTTCCACGTTAAGCGATCAACATGAAAATCTTTAATAATTGCTTTGTACAACTCTGGTTTATCATGATCTTCATCGTCATCTAATTCTATAAATTTTTTCTTAAAATCTTCAAGTTGTATACGTACTAAATAATCATGAAACCTTTCATACTGTTCTTCTATAAATTTTTCGCGTGATTTTTTTCGATCTAAAAGTGTACCTTCTAAGTCAAAGACGACCGCTTTTACTTGTGTTAAGTCCATCATCATTACCTCTTTAATTCAAACTTTTACTTTAATTCATGCTTAACTGTATATATTCATCTATTTATACTTCGTTATTCATACATGCGTGGTTGTGTAATCATGATATAGAATAATACTGGTATACCCAGTAAAGCGAGTATAATACTTGCAGGCACTTGGAATGGTTCTAAAACAACACTTCCTAACCAATCTGAAAGCACCATAATTGTACCACCAATAATCATATTAAGTATCATTTGTTGCCCTAAATCATAATGACCACTGTGTCGCCGTACAAGTTGTGGTATAACCATACCAATAAACCCAATAACACCAACAAAAGCAACGATTACTGCAGTTAAAATTGATGCAATCAACAACACGCTATATGTCATGCTTTGAACATTTAAACCTAATGATTTGGCTCGTAAATCGCCAAGTTGTAATAATTTAATTTTAGAAATCATGCTTAATAAAATAATAACACCAATGAGTAGCACTGTGCCAATGTATACCACTTCGTTATATTCAGCTGAAGAGAATCCACCAAACATATAATTGACAATATTATTCATTTTATTTTGATTAAATATAATGAGTATATATAGAAAGGCGTTAAATAAAGCCCCTATCATAATACCCGATAATATCAATGTTCTAATCGGATACCCCCTCGACATCGCTATCGTTAGAGCAAGGACTAAAATCAATGTAATAATACTGAATGCAACTGAAAATATTGGCAACCAAATAAATGACATTCCTAGGACGACAGCCAAGCCTGATCCAAATGTTGCCCCGCTCGCTAACCCTAATGTAAAACTATCTGCTAATGGATTATTTAATAATGTTTGAAACATATGGCCTGCAAGTGTTAAACCAATACCTGCAAGCAATGCTTGTAGTGTTCTTGGTATTCTAACTTGAAAGAGGATAGTTTGGGTCAGTGCGTTGCTGATATCCCCAATACTCCATAATAAACTTAGCAATATGCTAGCAATGAGTACTGTTAGCCATATTATGATTGATTTATAGTACTGCATTTTTTTGCCACGCTTTCAATGAAATCTTTCAATTATTACAATATCATCTGTTAATGCTTAACACTACACCCACCTCTATAAATGTCAGGAATTTCATAAGCTCAAGATAGTACGGTAATATGGTTATAGAGATAAATATGCTACTCTTTGTATATGGCTTCTTTTAAAGCTTTTAGTCCATCATCAATACGTGGACCGGGACGAGAAATTTCATCGCCATCCACAGCTTCAACATGCTTTTGTTGCACTGCTTTTATGTCACTAAATCCACCACGATTATTTAATATTTTTTGATATTCGGCTTTAGAAATACCCATTGTCGAAATCATAATATCTGGATTCTTCTTAATAATTGCTTCTTTACTTACTTTTTGCCAACCTTCTAAATTCGAAAAACTATTCGTTGCGTTTAATTCGCTTAACATATCATCAAAAAAAGTGTTATTACCCGCTGTAAATATTTCTGGTTCAGAAGATACTTCCATAAACACTTTTTGTGGTTTAGCATCTTTTGGTACAGATGCTTTCACTTCTTTAATATTTTGTTTTGTCTCTTTAATGAGTGTATTTGCCTCATCCTCTTTACCAGTCACCTGCCCAATTTGTTTAAATGTGCTATACATTTCAGTAATTGACTGTGCATCTTTCACGTAGACTATTTTAACGCCACTATCTTTAAGCGTATTTAATATATCACCACTTGTCGATTTCTGGGATTCATGCGCTAAAATTAAATCTGGTTTTGCTTTTAATAAGGATTCTTTATTTAATTTCATTGCATCAAACTGCTGCTTATCTTTAACTTCTTGCGGATAATCATCAACAGTAGAGACACCCACAATATTATTTCCTAATCCTAATTCATACAATATCTCCGTATTACTAGGCATCAACGATATTATCCTATCATAAGATTGTTTGTCCGAATTCTGTGCTTTCTCTTTCGTTTGGTCTTCGTTTGTTCCACAAGCTGCTAATGAAAATACTAAAACAATAAAAAGATAAAATATTTTATGAGGTCTTTTCACGTCGTAATCTCCTAGTTCATATTTTTCTTTATCATATCAAAATTCAGCCCAATTTTAATTAACAAACCTAAATTTTTTCTATAAATACACATTTAATGGTGAAATCACTAAAAAAACACCAAACGACTGCTATCAGTCATTTGATGCCTAATTAAGCGTTTATGTCATATTTTATAAACAAATTCAATGGAAGACAAATTTAACTTAAATTATCTTCTTTATTAACAAATATACGCATTGTTTGAATTAAATAATGATGGAAATCATCGTTTCGATTTTTGTTAATATTCTTTATAAATCGCTCATCTTGTTCATACGTATGTGCCATATATTCGATAAATTGATTATCACAATTAGGCACTTGAATCGATAAAATACATTTGAGTTCTTCAATATTGTCAACTGCTTGATTAGGTGTAACACCTTCATTTTGTAGTTGATTCATTTTATTAAAAAACGCTTCAAGTTGCTGTGCTATTTTATCATAATCAGACTGTTGTTGATTTTTAGTTTTTCGAGCGTTATTTTGTTCAAATGCTTGGTAATAATTAGAATCTTTATATTTGCTGTATGCTTCACGCTCATATTGTCCGGTTAAATCAAATCCATTGAAATCTTTAATCTCCAGCGCCTCATATTGATGGTTTTCAAAATGTTCTTCTAACTTTTCTAATATACGATTGGATTGATTACGTTTGTCTAAAACAATTTCATAACGAGTACTAAGAATTTCATTCTTTTCAGTCATAGTACTTTCAAAATATTGTTTTATTTCTTCTAACGTTAATTCTAACGCTCTTAAAAATAAAATGTGTTGTAGTTTCGTTAAATTTTCCATGTTATATGATCTGTAACCTTGCTCATATACTTGATTTGGTATTAATAGACCTATCTCATGGTAGTAACGTAATGTACGTGTACTTATACCCGTGATATTTGCAATGTCTTTCGGACTAAATTGTTGTTTCATTTATCTCACCTCCTATAACGCAGTATGTAGTATAACGTTACGTGAAGGTCAACCTCTTTTTTAATTTTCAAAATAAGCATCTAAAAATGTATATTTTGTGTTTATTTTACCGTTAAAATAATTTTTACCAAAATTATCTAACAATGCGTGGAATTCGTTAGCATCTTGATTTGAAAAATCATTTGGTAGTTTAATGTGTCGTTTTAATTGTTCATAACTGTTTGTTTGCGTATATCCTAATTTTCGATATAGCCTCCTTGAATAACTGTCTGCAATAAACTCAACGCCTCCAAAGATATATACAATGAGTACATCAGCTGTCTCACTGCCAATGCCTTTAATTGTTATCAACGCTTTTCTCAAGTCTTGTTTATAATGATCATTAATCTCCTGGTAATCAAAATCATAGTGCTCCAACCAAGTTAATAAAGAGAGAATTGTTTGCGCCTTATTTTTATAAAATCCACTCGATTTAATTAATATTTGTAACTCTTCTATCTTTAAATTCAAGATGTGATGTGGTTCTAAAAGTGTTGCTTGCTTTAAAGATTCAATTGCATATGCTGCATTTCGCCAATTCGTATTCTGAACGAGAATCGCGCCCAACATAACTTCTATTTTTGATTCTGCCGGCCACCAACCCTGTGTACCCATGTGATCATATAGTAGTTGATATAACGTTTTTGTATCCAACATAGTATCCCCATCCCTCTTCAACTTTAAGTTTTATAATTATTTGTAAGTTAATTTATTAAAAAAGAGCGAGCAACAATTTGTTATTGGATAAGTTGCTAACTACATAATCCATACAAATCTATTACTCACTCTCGTTAAGCGAATCTTATCATTTTAAACTTTTACTTACATAGATTCTGGTGCATTAACGCCGACTAAATCTAATGCATTATGCATTGTGATTTTGACTGCATTAATAAGCGCGATTAACGCTGTTGTCTTTTCAACATCATCTGTTAATACTTTTTCCGCATTATAGAATTTATGGAAGTGAGAAGCTAACTCTTGAATATAATTCGTAATTCTATGAGGTGCTCTTTGAACTGCTGAACTTTCAATCATTGTTTCGAATTCAGCTATTTTTTTCAATAAATCAATTGCTTTTGCATTTGTGATATATGAATAATCCGCTTCTTTTGAAGGTTTAATTCCTCTTTCTTCAGCTTGTTTCAAAATCGAACAAATACGTGCATGTGCATACTGTGCATAATACACTGGATTGTCTTGAGATTCTTGTTTCGCTAGTTCCATATCAAAGTCAAAATGTGTATCCGGACTACGCATTGTTAAGAAATAACGTGCAGCATCTACGCCAACTTCATCCATAATTTCACGTAACGTAATTGCATTACCTGTACGTTTACTCATTTTCACTTCTTGTCCATCTTGCATTAAACGAACCATTTGCATAATTTGGATCTCAAGGCGATCTTTTTCTACACCGAATGTTTCTAACGATGCTTTCAAACGATTGATATAACCGTGATGGTCTGCACCAAATAAGTTGATTAATACATCGTTGCCACGTTCTATTTTATCAAAATGATAAGCAATATCTGGTAAGAAGTACGTGTAGTTGCCGTCTTTCTTAATTAATACTCTATCTTTATCATCTTTGAAATCAGTCGTACGTAACCACGTTGCACCATCTTGTTCATACGTATAGCCAAGGTCTGTCATTTTATCTAAAACTTTTTTAATTTCGCCTTTTTCGTATAAAGATGTTTCACTAAACCAACTGTCAAAGTGTGTATTGAAATCAGACAAGTCTGTTCTTAATTTTTCCATTTCATAATCGACACCCAGTTGTCTAAACGTTTTTATACGTTCGTCCTCTGAAAGGTCTTTTAATTCAGGTTGTTTGTCAGCTAAATCTTTACCGATATTAATGATATCCTTACCGTGGTAACCGCCTTCTGGCATTTCAAAAGAATCATCACCAAGCGCTTCGAAATAACGTGCTTCAATTGAGCGCGCTAAATTCGTAATTTGATTACCAGCATCGTTGATATAGTATTCTCTAGTTACTTGATAGCCTGCTGCTTCTAAGATATTTGATAATGTATCTCCAACTGCTGCATTACGGGCATGTCCAATGTGTAGGTCTCCTGTTGGGTTTGCAGAAACATACTCTACTAAGATACTTTTACCATTAGATTCTTCAGTATGGCCAAATTTGTCGCCTTTATCCATTGCTTCAGAAATGATTGCAGTTAAATACGAATTGTCTAAATAAAAATTAATAAATCCAGGACCTGCGATAGCTACTTTTTCTACTTTAGCTTTTGTTGTATCTAAATTATCTACAATAGCTTGTGCGATTTCACGTGGATTGCGTTTTGCTATTTTTGTTAAGACCATTGCAATATTTGTTGAATAGTCACCATTACTTTTATCTTTAGGAATTTCTATTTTGATTTCTGGAATTTCACTCGTATCAGCAAGTTGTGCCTGTTGGATACTGTTATTAATTTCTTCAACCAATGTTTGTTTGACTTGATCAATTATGTTCATTATGGTGTCTCCTTATAAGTAATTTCATATTGATAAGATCCCATTTTCTCTTCATCTTGAATTAAATCATAATGTACTTTCAATTTGCCACCATCAGGCGTAACAAAATGTAAAATGGAATGTGTACGTACCGTTAGTGGGATGCGTCCGCCACTAATTTCATATAAAGTAATCGTATCTTCACCTTCAACGAAATGAAGAATCATTTTAATTTCACCGTTGCGAATGATTTTGACACCTGATTCTTCAATTTTCACTGTAACATTTACAATAACATCATTAATTTCTTCTTGATATCGGATAAATTCAGCATTGCGTTTTTGCCAAGATCCTTGTGTATTTTGCGAAAATTTCTCTTTATTATCAAATTGTTTAACAATTTGTTTCGTCTGGATATTAACATTGTTTTCCAATGTGCGTTTCACCCTAATCTTTAAAATAATACAAACAATTATAGCATACTTGAAATAAGCAATACAGTTGCGAAAACAATTTTCAAAGCGTTAATTTCACACTAACTGAAAATATAGAATTTCTTTTTACCTACCTAAGTCAGCAGCAATATAAGAATAACTGAATAGATTTTACATGCAACACTTACAATTAAGTTGAATTCACATAAAAAAAACAGCCAGAATTCAAACAATTCGGCTGTCTACTTAATCTAATACCAACATGGCTTAGATGTTACTTACATTAAATTTACTGTGTGTTTAATGCGTCATGCAAAGCTTGTTCAGAATTATTCCACATCTCTATATCATGCGCTTTAAGAAAATCTTTTAAAACTTGTTTATTTTCTTCACCGATGTGTTCAATTTCTATTTGACGTTTCATAGATTTATCCATCATATTGACGTGTTCGGGCATACTTTTATATCCTCTACGAATACTTTTATTCACCATTAAATAACAGCCTGTAACACCTGCGTAGTATGGGCCATTTTCGCCTCGTTCAGTCGTAACCCAGCATAGCCAATACTCTTTGGCATCTTCACCTTCAACGACTTCTTTTTCTTTAATCCATTTAACACCTTTTTCAACACTTGCGCGCGCATGCATACCACCAATATCAATAAAGGCTTCCTTATTTTGAACATCAATAAAGACAGGCGCTACGTTATCTAAACTGATTGAACCGATATTCGTACCTTTATGTCCATCTAGTGGGTCATTCTTAATGATGTTAAATTTAAAACCTTTGCTTTCAGCCACTAGCAAACACCTCCCATAAAATAAGTTTCATAATTAATTGTAATATCTACGTTCTATTTTAAAACCACAATACATCTCATGTATACTTAAATGGTTTTTAAAAGTTGGATTCAAAACGACAATTTAATGGCGAACACTTTTCTACCATTGGTTAATCGCTAATTCAATTCATTTAAAATGCTGATAATCGCATTTCTTATATTTTCATCTTCAATTTCAGTAATAAACTCTTTAGGATAATATAGTTTATAATCCTCCCTGTTTATACCAGTAATACTATGAATAATCAATGACTGACTACTAATTTCACGTATTTTACCATTACGGCGTAATAAATGAATAGGTTGTCTATCTGATCCAGGCCTATCATAATCATATGGTAAATCCGAGAACGATTCACTTACAAAATAATAATTTGGATCTATACCTGCTTGTATAAACAAATCGGTTAATTCTGTAATTGTAATAATAGAACCGTCAAACGGCATGTATTTAAATAAGTCACGATTAATAAAACGACGGGATAAATCACTTAAGATTGCATCATCTTCTTTCACCCATGCTTTTAAATAATACAGTACCACGGCTTCATCTAAATCCACGTATTGTTCAATTGTCATGGACTCTTCAAAGAACGGTATGAAATCTGTAGGATGCATTTTAAATGTATAGCCTTCCTCATATAACTGCTTTGCGCGTTTTAAACAATTATTTAATAATACTTCCCCACCTCGACTTACTGGGTGGAAGTAGATTTGCCAATACATTTGGTAACGACTCATAATAAAGTTTTCTACTGCGTGCATACCACTTTCTTTAATAAGCACTTCATCTTTAGATGGGCGCATTAATCTTAAGATACGTTCCATATCAAACTGGCCATAAGATACACCTGTGAAATATGCATCACGCTGTAAATAATCCATTCTATCTGCATCAATTTGTGATGAGATCATAGAAATCACTAATTTATTCTTATGCGTTTTATTAATTACATCTGCAACTTGTTGCGGAAAATCCTCTGAGACACGCTTTAATACTTCATTTACTTCAGTAGGTCCCGTAATAATCGCTTGTGTAAATGCTTCGTGATCCGTGTTAAAAATTTTTTCGAAACTATGTGAAAATGGTCCATGCCCTAAATCATGTAATAAAGCAGCACATAAAGCTAAAGGTCTGTCATCATTATCCCATGCTTCGCGACCATCAAATGAATCGTCAATCAATCTACGTACAATTTCATATACACCGAGCGAATGCCCAAATCTACTATGTTCTGCCGTATGGAATGATAAATATAATGTGCCTAACTGCTTAATACGACGCAAGCGTTGAAATTCTTTCGTCTTAATTAAATCCCAAACCACTTGATCTCTGACATGAATGTACCTATGAATCGGGTCTTTAAAAACTTTTTCTTCAGGTAACTTTTGTGTAGCATAAGTTGTAAATGTCAATGTAGTCCTCCTGTTCATACCCTATACTTTGCAGATCATTTTAATGGCTTACGTAACAACGCTAAGTCCATTGCTTCACCGTACATTACATGTGTGTATGAGCGTACTTTTTCAAAACCTTTTTGTTGGTAGAACGTCATAGCTTCTTCATTTTTATTATCTACTTCTAAATAAACTTCATTATAGTCATCTCTAAAATAACGAATACCTTCGGACAATAGATTAGAACCATAACCATGGTGTTGCCATGATGGGCTCACATAATGTGCAGACAAGAATAATTCAGTACCATAAATAAATATAGCAAAGCCAATAATATTTTCGTCTTCTTCGACTACTAAAAACAATTGATCTTCTAAACGTTTTAGTAAATGTTGTTCATTATATGAAGCAGCCAATAATTCATTTACTGTCTTAGCTGCGTAAATATTTAAATACGTATTATACCAAGCTTTTGTTGCTACATCTCTGATGCTGACAACATCTTCTGCAGTTGCTTTTCTTACTTTGTGCATGTTGCTCTCCCCCTATTTAGATAGGTAATAATAGCTACATTATAACATAATTTTAGTATTCAAAATACTTTATCTATCTAGAATAAAAATAGTTTGAACAACATAAATCATTTGCTCAAACCATCTTTAATATATTTACTTTTGGCCTAATGTTTGTTGCCATTCTTGTGCACGTTTTAATGCATAAACGTCCTTTTCAATATCGCCTGGCTTTTCAGCAGTACCAATAATATAACCTGATAACGTTGCGCCAATAAATTCCAAGCTATATTTCACTTGTGTGATACATGGCTTTCCTTTAACTTTCGGGAAATCTCCACCAACGATGACTAATCTAAAATCTTTTTTCGCCATTTCTTCTTTAAAATTTTTATAATTTGGATCCATTAATGTTTCAGACCAATGATCGAAAAATGCTTTTACTGATGCCGATAAACTGTACCAATACACCGGCGAAGCAATAATAATCGTCTCACTCGCTAATACTTTATCAATAATCTCTTTATAATCATCATTATATGATTCTATTACCTTATTATCATGTCTTACATCTCTAACTGGATTTAATTGATATTGTGTTAAATCTATCCATTCGTAGTCGTATCCTGCTATGGCCGCTTTAGTTAAATGAGCAGTGTTTCCCTCTGGTCGACTGCCCCCGAATAAAACTGTGATCATAATAATCTCCTTCTACTACTAAATTAATAATATATCTGTTGAGCTTTATAATTATACATTTTGACTATTTAGGTAAACTTAATTAATAATCCTACACTAAATAATGAAATTATTAAACAGAAAAATGAAAATACATTAATAAATTAAATTGTTTGCTCAAAAATAGTACTTTTCTAACATACTATTTATCTATATTTTTAGGTTTAAAGTTTATAAATATAAAAAGTAGATAAACACTACATGGTTCATCTACTTTAATGTTATTATTCTATTGGAAATAACTGTTCTATTTTTTCGATTTCCTCATTTGTTAATTTAAAATCAAGGGTTATTAAATTATCCACGACTTGGTTTGGTCGTTTGGCGCCCGGAATAATAACATCTAATGATGGTTTAGTAAGATAATACGATAATACAACATGTACTACATCTACTCTATGATTATCAGCAATCACTCTGAGTTGATCTACTTTTTCTAAGTTTTCTTGATATCTTTCACCTTGAAACTCTGGATTTTCAGCACGAAGATCATCAAACTTCGTGTTCTCTGTATATTTACCAGCTAATAAACCTGATACTAATGGGAAATATGGAATAAATGTAATATTATTTTCTGAAGTATATTCTAAAATCGCCTCATTTTTACGATTCAATAAATTATATTCCATTTGAACGACATCTACGTATCCATCTTTATTCGCTTCTTTTAATTGTTCTAAGCTGAAATTCGAAACGCCAATTGCTTTTATTTTGCCTTCGTCTTTTAATTCTTTTAAAGCTGCTACGGCTTCATTTTTAGGTGTTGATTCATCTGGAAAATGAATATAATACAAATCAATATAATCTAATTGTAGACGTTTTAAACTTTGTGCCACTTGCTCTTTTAAGAATTGCGGATCATTCGAGATTTGTACATTTCCGTCTTCATCAAAATAATGTGCACCCTTCGTAGCTATCGCAAATTCTTCTCTCGTAAATTCTTTTACTGTCTCCCCGACAAGTTCTTCTGAACGTTCAGGTCCATAGATAAATGCCGTATCTAATAAATTAATATCATTTCTAATTGCTGTACGTACAGTTTCTTTCCCTTGTTCTTCATCTAAATTATTATAAAAGTTATGACCACCTACTGCGTTCGTTCCTAAAGCAATGGGTGATACTTTAACATCTGATTTACCTAATTGTACTTTTTCCGCCAAACTTCTTCAGCTCCTTATATTAAATATGAATCGCGTATTTTAAAATACGATTTCTATATTTATGCTCGTTAGCCTCGCAATATTATTGAACAACTTTTGCACGTCTTAATAAATCAATAGCTAAAAACCGGTGTGCAAAGAACCATTAAAATTTAATTGTTTCACTAACTTCATAATTTGTATTTACCCTTTTCAGTTCATTTTATATGTGTTTTCATAAATAAATTGTATTTTTTGACCATTTCATTACTTTTATCAACAAATAAACCAAATATAATACTATCTTTATAAAATTTATCATGATAATTCTAATATATTAAATAAATTGCTTGGATCAGAACAACACTAATTGCTATAAAAAACACAAAAACAGCAGTGCAACTTAAATTTATAAGTCTCACCACTGCTGATTCACTTTCAAATATTATCAATATAAACATTGCATCTATATGTTATTTCGCACTTTTTCGCTGTGCGAGTTTCTCTTTCAATTTTCTATCTTGTTCTTCTTTACGGCGTTTACGCAACTCATTACGCTGTCTCAAGCGCTCTTCTTCTTCTGGATCTCTTGGTTTTTGTAACTGTTTCATTACTTTTTCCATGAGTTCTTCTTCTGTTAGTGCAGCCAGCGGACGGTTATTAACAAACGCAAATGTTTTTCGTCTGCCTGGCCCACAATAGGATTGACAGCCAATCTCTATTTCAGCTTCAGGGTCTAATTTCGTCAACTTTTTTTCTAATGATTTACAATCCACGCCCTGACAATCATCACAAATCAGAAACTTATTTTGCAACTACACCCTCACCTTTCTAGTAATATACAGACTCAAAAATCCTATGCTAATTTAATATGTATATGTGCATGCATTCACATTTTTTGCATTTACAACTCTAATTATTTTACTCTTTTTAGTAAAAATTTCAAGTTTTTAATTATATTGTTTTCCTATTATGACTTGATTCAAGTTGTCTTATAAATAAAAAAGTGAACTTAGTATATGCTTTTATATTCGCATACTAAGTTCACTTCATCGACTTTTAAGTCCACCATAAATCTGGTGCAGGATTTTCTATATTTACTGATTTCAAATTATTTACTGCTTTAGTAAAACCTTCTTCAATCGACATAATCGGATCTTCATGTTCGATACTTACGACATAATCATAGCCATTGATTCTCAATGCGCTAATGATTTCTCCCCATACTTGTGGGTTATGACCATAGCCTACAGTTCTAAATGTCCAAGCACGCGTTTGTACATTACCATAAGGTTGCATATCCGTTAAACCATACATATTTACATTTTCTTGATCAATGTATGTATCTTTAGCGTGAAAATGGTGAATTGCATTTTCACGACCTAAAATTTTAATTGCAGCAACTGGATCGATACCTTGCCACCACAAATGACTAGGGTCTAAGTTAGCACCAATCGCATCATTTGTCGCTGCTCTTAATTTCAACAATGTATAAGGGGTATGTACTAAAAATCCCGCATGTAGTTCAATTGCGATTTTGACACCTTGTTCTTTTGCGTAATCTGCTGCTTTTTTCCAATATGGAATTAGTTTTTCTTCCCATTGCCATTCTAATATTTCAGAATAGGCTGTTGGCCATGGCGTTACTGGCCAATTAGGATATTTTGCTGTTTCATCCGAACCAGCCACACCTGAAAAAGTATTAACCACTGGCACATTTAATAAAGCCGCTAATTTTATTGTTTTAAACAAAGTATCATGCGCATCTTGGGCATGATCTTGATTTGGTGAAATTGGATTATTGTGACAGCTAAAAGCACTAATGCCTAAACCACGTTGATGTATTTTTTCTAAATATTCAGCTCTTTTACTTTCATCTTCTAATAATTCATCTAAAGGGCAAAATTGATTACCTGGATTACCTCCAGTACCTAATTCAACCATATCAACACCTGCATCGGCTACATAGTCCAACATTTCTTCAAAAGTCTTATCTTGAAATAATACTGAGAACACACCAATTTTCATAAATTAAACCCTCCTTAAAATTTTAAAACATTACAATCGAATACTATGTCCTTCTGTGCTGCTTTGATATATCGCATCTATTAATATATTAATTTTTTGCGCTTGTTCAGGTTGTACGACTAACGCTTCATGCCCTAGACAACTGTTCACAAAATTAAGTGCTTGTCTCTGAGCTGCAATTTCTTCATCATGTGCTGCATCGGCTTGTTCTGTAAAAAACGTGCCAAACCGTGGTTGGTATATTTCAAAGGGATATAAACTTATGCCACCGTCCACACCTGAAATACTTATATGTTTTGTATCTTCTTTAATATTTGCTGACCAGGAACATTCAAATTGCATCGTTGAATGATCTTCAAAAGTAATGAAGCTCGTGACATGATCATCTACATCAAACGTTTCATGATCAAATTCTCCCCAATCATTGATTTGATTCGGCGTTTTGCTTAGTCTGTTATATGTTTTACCTATGACTTCAACGGGTTCAACATCTTTTAATAACCATAATGACAAATCTAACAAATGACATCCGTAATCGATCAGACTACCGCCACCTTGCAATGTTTTATTCGTAAACACACCCCAACCTGGCACTTTTCTTCTACGTAAGGCTTGTACACGTGTGACAAGCGCATCACCAACCACGCCCTCATCCACAGCATTTTTTGCGGTAATCGCAGCATCCGTAAATCGATAATGATAGCCTATAGCCAATAATTTGTCAGCACGCATAGCAGCTTTAACCATCTGTTCGCATTCTAATTGATTCATCGCCATCGGTTTTTCACAAAACACATGGACACCCGCTTCTAAAGCCGCAATAGAAATTTCTGCATGGAATTTATTTGGAGTGCAAATAGCTACGGCATCAACCTTTTCAAACATAGCTTCATAACTTTCAAACACTGTACCAATTGCGAATCTATCCGCTACTGTTTTTGCCAGTGTTTGATTGACGTCTTGCACTGCCACAATTTCAGCAAGATGACTTAAATTTTGAAATGCAGGAATATGTCTGCCTTGCGCAATACCACCACAACCAATAATCCCGATTTTCAATTTTTCCACATTCTCCATAGTAATCAAACTCCCAACCCTATTTTTCTTTTATTTCTTCTAACGGTTGAGCATTGCCATATTGATGTTTCGGTGTATTGGAATTACATGCCCATTTCACACCATTTTTGATGACTTGTTGGATGTTGGCATTATAATATGTCGGATAACTTTCATGGCCTGGTCTGAAATAGAATATTTTGCCATTACCCCTTTTAAAAGTTGCTCCGCTTCTAAAGACCTCTCCGCCTTCAAACCAGCTAATAAAGACTGTTTCATCAGGTGCTGGAATATCAAAATGCTCTCCGTACATTTCTTCTTTTTCTAATTCAAAATATGAATCTAAGCCTTCAGTAATCGGATGTGTTGGATCAACTACCCATAACCTTTCTTTTTCATCTGCTTCTCTCCACTTAAGGTCACAAGTGGTACCCATTAAGTTTTTGAATATTTTCGAGAAATGTCCAGAATGTAACACAACAAGCCCCATGCCATCTAATACACATTGTTTCACCTTTTCGACAATGACATCATCGACTTCATCATGAGCTTTATGCCCCCACCAAACTAATACATCTGTGTTTGCTAATACATCATCTGTTAGGCCATGTTCAGGTTCGTCTAGTGTTGCTGTCTTAACTTGGTGTTCAGCCTCTAGAAAAGAAGCTAGTGCTTTATGAATGCCTTCTGGATAAATTTTCTTTACTTCAGCACTTTCTTGTTCATGACGAAATTCATTCCAAATTGTAATATTCAATAGTAAGCTCCCCTTTGATTAATGTTTATTTAAGTATACCGCTTTTCCTGTTTTTGCAGATTCATATATCGCTTCTAATATTTGAGTCACTACAAATGCTTCTTTCGGTTTTACGACTGGCTCAGTATCATGAATAATATTATTTATCCAAGCACGTGCTTCTTCTTCAGCTTCATCGATTTTTTCACTTTCATAAAAATCAACACCTGCATTATCTACTTCAATTTGAGATGTATATAAAGTGCCGAATGATTCACCATGGATGCGCAAACCATCTTTCATATCTGCGCCACCATGCGTACCTGACAATGCACATTTCGCTTCATCCACGTCTAATGAATTGAGTGCCCAACTAGATTCTAAGATAATCGTTGCGCCATTACGCATCTTAATAAAGCCAAACGCTGAGTCTTCAACAGTAAATTTATCTGGATCCCATGGTCCCCAAGCATTTGCCGCATTTTCTTGTTTACCTAATTTATGAAAAGTAGATCCCATAACAGACTCTGGCTCGTAATTATCCATCATCCATAATGTTAAATCTAAGGCATGTGTACCAATATCAATTAATGGTCCGCCTCCTTGTTTCTCTTCATCTAGGAACACACCCCATGTAGGAACTGCACGACGTCGAATTGCTTGTGCTTTACTATAATAAATATCTCCTAAGTCTCCACGTTGCGTCACCTTCCGTAGATGTTGACTATCTGCTCTAAATCTATTTTGATAACCAATTGTTAATTTTTTATTATTTCGCTCCGCTGCATCAATCATTTCGCGTGCTTCGTCTGAAGTTTTAGCCATGGGTTTCTCACACATTACATGTTTACCCGCATTTAATGCTGCTACTGTAATATCCTTATGTGTATTATTCGGCGTACACACATGTATGACTTCTATAGATTTATCTTCGAGTAACTGTTTGTAATCTTCATATATTGCCGCATTGTCTATACCATATGTTTCCGCTGCAGATTCAGCTTTCGCTATGTCTATATCGCAAAAAGCGACCATAGTTGCTTCTGAAATTTTTTCTAAACTTGGCAAATGCTTACCATTAGCTATGCCACCGCATCCAATTATTCCAATTTTCACATTCATAAGACTCATCCCTTTATATTAAATTTATCCAACCTTTAAAGTAACCGCTTACAAAATTTCGTATTACATTTACGCTTTATTTCTTTTAAAAGCTTAATACTTAGTTTCATATTAAAATACAATATTAAAAATACCAATAAATTTGACGTATTTAGATTTTATATATTAACATTAGAATATATTTTCAAATTTCGGAAAATTTTCCAATGAATAGGTGGAATCTGCACATATGGTACTTGATCATCTTATAAATAAACACTTTGAAGAATTAACTGAAAATGATTTACATATCATCAATATCATACGTCAAAATATGGATGACATGTCAGCTATGAAAATTCATGATTTAAGTAAATTGACGCATACTTCCATCTCAACGATTCATAGACTCGTTAAAAAAATGGGGTTTGAAGGCTATAGCAACTTTAAGTTTTACTTGAAAATGGAAAACAACACGCAACCATCACATTTAGCAAACACTGATCCGATTGTCGAAGATGTGCAAAGAACCGTAGAACACCTTGAAATGTTCGACTATAAACTTTTAAACCGTTTATTAGAAGATGCACCTTTCGTCTATATATTCGGTACAGGCATGGCTCAGCAAAATGTGGCTCGGGAAGCCCAACGTCATATGCTTTCTATCTCTAAACGCTCTATTGTAGTTAATGATGAAAATGAATTGCGCTTAGCAATAGATCAAATGTCTCCAGAAGATTTACTTTTCATCATCTCTCTATCTGGTGAAACTAAAAATTTAAAAGAACCTATTCAACTCATTAAATCACGTGAATTGCATTACGTCTCTATCACAACACTACATGACAATTATATTGCCAAAAATGCAGCATTCAATATTTACGTCAACAGTGCGCCAATGCAATTTTTTAATAATACGGAATATTACAGTTTCACTCCATATTATGTGGTTTTTGATTTTATCGCTAGAACATATCACAACTATAAAATTTCCAAATAATGATACAAATTATATGATGTAAAGCAACGATAGTGGTTGGTTTTACATCATATTTAATTTTGTAGCCTTACGCATCGTGCTTAATAATTTGCTCTGCCGCTTCTCTCACTTGTGGAACTGAAAGCCCTACGATGACTTGCACGTTTTTACCACTTTTCACAAGACCATGAGCACCACCTACTGTTTTAAAATAATCAGCTTCTTCTACTTTTTCAGAATCTTTAACAGTCACACGTAATCTAGTTGCACAATTCGTTATATCAGCAATATTTTCAGTACCACCCAAGCCTTCTAAATAAATCGCAGCTTTTGTTTCATATTCATTTTTATCACTATTTTTTTTATTTTTATTTTCCTTATAATCATGCTTCGTATAAAGCTTAGCATCTATATCATCATCCTTCTCTCTACCTGGCATAGGTATATCCATTTTTAGGATGATAAATCTGAATAAATAATAATAAATGAATATGAATATAATACCTATAATAAATTGAGCAACGTAAGTCCCCCAATGAGAACCAAATAGTGGAATCCAATTGGTTGCTGCAATTTCAATGAAGCCACCACCTAAATTACCTACGAGACCAAACCCATGCATAATTGTTACCATTGTTGCTCCGAGAATAGCGTGAATTAAAAATAGGAACGGCGCTATAAAGATAAACGTAAATTCTAAAGGTTCTGTGATACCTGCAAACACTGCCGTTAAAGTAGCGGCTAATAATAATGCCCCAACTTCTTTCTTTTTATGTGCTTTTGCCGTTGAATATATCGCAAGTGCTATACCAATTGAACCGAACATTTTAATATTACCTTGTAATAAAAATCCACCACCAGGGAAAATTTCTTTTAGTGGTTTTGTTGTTTGCGAATACTCAGTTAAATGAGAAATCCAGTATGATTTGATGCCACCATCGACCACTGCCGGTCCATATTCAAATGGTGTATATATGAAATGATGTAACCCTGTCGGAATTAAAATTCGTTCTAAAAAGTGGAAGAGCCATACGCCCACATAACTTGATGAAGCTAAAAATACTTGTAACGAAGCAATCCACCCTTGAACAATAGGCCATCCCCAACTTGTTAAAAAAGCTAAAGGTATCATAGCAAAAAATGCAATCATGACAACAAACGGCGAACCTTGGAATATTCCTAAAGACTCTGGCAATTTCTTATCATAATATCGATTATGTAACCAAATCGCGATGCCTGAGATGATGAGTGCACCGATAATATTTGTATCTAACGTTTTAATACCTGCGAGTTCCGTAATACCTGTGACTTCTCCAGCATCGCCCTTAAAGTCCACGCCAAAAGCAGGTCCCCATGTCGTTAATATGCTATTTATAAAATAATTAAACATCATATAAGTTACTACCGAAGACATTACTGCATGACCAGCTGATTTTTTAGCTAGTGAAATAGGTAAGCCGATAACGAAAATAAGTTCTATATTTTCAAATACAGTCCATCCACCATTTTCAATTAATGACCATATTTGAAACCATAAACCATTAGGATCAGCTAGCTGACCCATAATCGCCTCGTTTTTAAACAGTGTAGCTATACCAATAATAATCCCGAAAAATGGAAATAGTAATACTGGAACAATCATTGCGCCACCAAATCTACGAATTGCATCTCCAAACTTACGTCCGAAATTCATAATAATCACCCTTCTATCACCGCATTATTGTAAGCGCTTTCTTAAGATGATCGTATGCTTTAATCTCAATGAGTTCAATAACATTTGTACATTTAGACAATTGATTTCTACAACTGAATTTATTTCCATTAAGAGGTAAATTTTCCATAGAGTGATTTAGATGTATTCTGACTAACGACTGCGTATTATGAGTTGATTAGCAATGATTGATGGGTTTGGTTTATGGGTCTGGTTGATTCGCAGTTTACTTTTATTCAATTTCAGCAAAAAAAAGACAGTAATGAGCAGGACATATATTTATGCCTCAGCTTCATACTGTTCATTTTCATTATTGACCGTGATATATATTAAACTCCAAAGGTTTTACTTCATTTTCTGACCATTCATCGTAAATGCGTTGTTTATTAATACCTTTATTGATTATCGTGATGCCACAATCTCCACCGCCTGCACCTGATGTTTTGGCAGCACCGCCATATTTTTCAGCTACAGAACACAACACTTTTAAATGCGCAGTTTCAATATCAACTGTCGCTTCTTTATCCATAGATTGAATAATTTCACGGTTGATGCGAATCATTTGTTGCACGCCTTTAATATGATTCGTTTTAAAAGCATGTATCAACTTCTCAACACATAAATGAGAGCGTTCCAAGAATTTACCATAAAAGGTAGGGTCTGATTTCAAGCGTTTCACTTCACTCACTAAATGGTGTGATGAAGCTGGTGAGCCAGTCCAACCTATAAGCACTTCCATATTCTCTGGTGGCTGTAATGGTTCGATATGAAGTCCTGGCCAGTTTTTATTCAATACATCATTGACTGACGTATCTTCGATTTGCTGTGATACCCATTCATGATCAAACGTACTATAAGCTAACCAGCCAGTATAAACACTAACAGCAATATCACCACAAGAACTTAAACTCTGTAACTTCATATTTGCAATAACTGCAAGTTTGTAAATATATAAATTAGATAAATGCATACCATAAAATTCATTCAAAGCTTTAACCACTGATACCAAGACAGCTGCACTAGAACCTAAACCATATTTATGCCCATTTGTATCGTCTAAATTACTATCAATTGTTAAATTGAAATGTTTTAAAGGCATATTATTACTTCTTACAAATTGTTCAAAGATTTCAATTGCTGTGATGACATACTTCAATTGTTTAGCCGCATTTAAATCTGAAACTACAATTTTATCTTCACGTCTTTGAAATGTGACTGGTTCATGATGTAAAGTCTTAGAATGTATCGTGCCTTGAGTTGCGTTTGAATCTTCAATAGAAGCAGTTACAAAGCGATCTACTGCGATTAATATTGATTTATATCCAGGTTCGACAACTGCGTATTCACCTGCAATGTATAGCTTCCCTGGTGCTTTAACTTGAATCATTTTATCTCTTCCTTACTCAATAATTTCTACGCCTGTACGTGTAATGTCGCTCGCAATGATTTGGTCTTCTTTAAACGATTTATGTAATGCATCAATAACCGCTTGTTTATTTTTCTTTTCTACTAAAATTTTAACATTAGGGCCTGCGTCCATCGTAAAGTAACAAGGATGACCCGCCTTACGACATTGGTCTACGATGTCCATCACTAAGTAACTGTCATCGACCATATAAGTGAACGGCGGTTGAGCACCTAAGTTTGTTGCATGCATGCGTAAACCATTGGCTTCAATCACTTCCCCTAATTGTTTAAAATCTTTTTGATTTATTGCATGTTTAACTGACGCTATGTCCTCATCCACATGGTCTAACCAATATTGATAAAAACGTGATGTATCACGTGTAAGTGACATACCGGCACGACTTGAAACTTTTTTCGATTTATTATTAATGACTACAAATATCATTGCTAAATCGTCTTCCCAATTATCTGCTTCAACAGGAAAACTGTACGATGTCTCATCATCATACCCTTTTTCCCATTCTACAAAACCGCCATAGATACTTCTAGAAGCTGATCCTGAGCCCCTACGTGCCAATCTAGATAACGCTTTGCCTGTTAAACCAAGATTCAAAGCTGCATCACAAGCTGCTGCTAATGCCGCATAAGCACTTGCTGAAGATGCTAATCCTGCTGCTGTAGGGACATAATTATCACTTTCAATATAGGCAAACATTGAGGTTTGACTTAAGTCGCGGAACACATCCATAAAACGGTGTATCTTAGCCGCTTCTGCGTCATTTACTACTTGACCATTCAAAATAAGCGTATCTTTAGTATAGCTTTCATCAAATGTCACTTTAGTTTCAGTATAAAAGCGATCTAATGTAACCGACAAACTATTATTCATCGGAATAATATAAGTTTCATCAGCTTTACCCCAATATTTTATTAGCGCAATATTTGTATGTGCACGTGCTTTACCACTATTAACCAACGTCATTAACCTCCTAAATATTCAATCCATGTGTGATGTGCGCCTAAGTCTTGCGCACTTTCAACAATTTTCTCAGCCACTTCTATGGTTGAAGCAAGTACAATCATACTACCACCGCGACCGCCGCCAGTTAATTTTCCAGCAATGGCGCCTTGTTGTTTACTTGCCTCAAGTAATGTTTCAATTTTATTATGGCTTACCGTTAATGTACGTAAGCTTTCTTGACACAAATTAAAGATAGAGGCTAATTTTTCGAAGTTATGATGCTCTATAGAGTCACTTGCTTCATATACAAGTTGACCAATATGTTTCACATGTTCTAAGTACGTACTATCTTCTTTACATAAATTATGTACATCTTCAACTGCTTGTTTCGTAGAGCCGAGTACGCCAGTATCAATAACAATCATGTAACCATTCAATTCTAATGGCTTTAATGTCGTTACTTTACCTTGCTTAAACCATACTGGCTTATTCGATACAATCGTTTGTGTATCAATGCCACTTGGTTTACCGTGTGCAATACGTTCCGCCCAATTAGCTTCTTCTATCAACAACTCATCAGATAATGGTTTGTTGAGGTAATCGAAACTTGCACGCACAAAAGCAACCGCCATTGCAGCACTTGAGCCTAGTCCTCTAGATGGTGGTAAGTTTGTATCAATCGAAACTTTTATAGGTGTTTGGATTTCATATTTTTCTACAAAACGAGTTATTACTGCCTTTAAATGTTCAGGTGCATTAATTAACTCACCTTCATATACATCACTTTTAATACATGAAGAAAGAGGTTCTTCTATAGATTCTATTTTCGCTCTCACTTTCCCGGTCGTAAATGGAATCGCTATTGCTGGCTCGCCAAATGTAACAGCATGTTCACCAATTAATATTACTTTTCCATTCGCTTCCCCATATCCTTGTTGTGTCATATTCTCAATCACCTTTAGTATTTTCTTTAGTTTTATATTTTAAGTAAGCTACACATTACAGACAACACTGATTTTAATCATTTCAGAACACCACAATGCATTCTGCTTGAAATTTCCCAGGAAATTCCGTGTTTTAAAGTCTCGTTGTTAGCCAATCTAATATGTCTTTTATCATTATTAATTTGAAAAGACTGCTCGTATTCTATAGGAAAATACTCAACCTTAACTAATTTTACACACATTATTATACATTATCTCATAAATTTTATATTATGCCATACAACTCTAGTCATAGTTACTTGGTTTATTTTTAATTAAATAACAGAAAGTGCTTTTTCAAAAGTTAATACCTGCTACTAATTATAATCAATACTTTTCCATTATAAAACTCTATAGTCTTATATTCAAAAAGTTAACATGATTTTACGGAAATTTATTTAAATTAGTTAGTTTTAAACTACACTTTTCCTATATTACTTATTTAGTTTCTATAATTCAACAATTAGAAAGATTTATGTCACTATTTTTATATTAACTCTAAAAAAGACCAGAGCCGTTACTTTAATAAAAAAGTACCGTTTCTGGCCTTAATAATGATTTAATCCATTGCTTGATTCATCTTGGCGTTACGTTCAATCATTTTTTCAAAATAACCTTCATAGCGTTGCCATTCATCATCTGTTATAGGTTCCATATTTAATCGTCCACCTAAATCTTTAAGCGCGTATAATAACTTAAACATTACGTCTTGAACAGTGATTTCTTTGCCTAATAATGACTCTAATGACGCCATGCATTGTGGATCTATATTTGGATAAGTAAATTTTGTTTCTTCATCCTTTAACGCGCGTTTATAAAAAGACTTCATCATATCGGCGCGTTCACTGCCATCACCTTCTACACAAAGATATACTTGTACAGCAATGCCGCCACGTACTCGCCTTTGTGAAATGCCTGCAAATTTTCGTCCATTAATACTTAAATCAAATTTCCCTGGACAATATGAACGTTCAATTTCGTGTGTTTCAATCTCTACGTCTTCATCTTCAAACATTTTTGAAACCAATAAATACATTACTGTAAAAGCTTCGTCTATTGTAATGTCATGTTTACCTTTAAATAGGAGAGAAATATTGAGTATACCTTGGTCTAAGACTACACCTAGGCCACCTGAATTTCTAACAATCGCATTATAGCCACGTTCTTCAGTAAGATAACGAATACCATCTTGTAAAAAAGGTAGGCGTGAATCATGGATACCTAAAATGACTGTATGTTGGTGTATCCAAGTACGTACAACATTACATGATAAATCTTTGCCAACACTTTCTGAAAATGTATCATCGAATGCAAATGATTGCATAGGCGCTAACCCAGAAGAATGGTCAATATAACGCCAATCTATATCATTAAAATATTTGCTTGCTAAATCCATTATTGTAATGTTTGCGCAGCAGTAATGATTGATAAGTTATACACGTCTTCTGTTGAACAACCACGCGATAAATCATTCACTGGAGAATTAAGTCCTTGTAGTACTGGACCTACTGCATCAAAACCGCCTAAACGTTGTGCAATTTTGTATCCAATATTACCCGCTTCTAAACTTGGGAAGATAAATACATTAGCATTACCTTGTATTTTTGCGTCTGGTGCTTTTTTCTTAGCAACTTCAGGTACGATTGCTGCGTCAAATTGGAATTCACCATCTACAACAACATCTTCAATATTGTCAGTTTCAATTTTCTCTTGCGCTAAGTTCACTGCATTTGCTACTTTTTCAACATCGTCTGATTTTGCAGAGCCTTTTGTTGAAAAACTTAACATTGCTACACGCGGTGTCATGTCAAAGCTTTTAGCAGTTTTTGCACTCTCTACTGCAATTTCAGCTAAGTCTTGTGCTTCAAGTGTTGGATTGATTGCGCAATCGCCGAAGATATATTGTTCTTCTCCTTTAATCATAAAGAAAACGCCAGATGTTTTTGAAACACCAGGTTTCGTTTTAATAATTTGTAACGCTGGGCGAACTGTATCGCCTGTAGAATGTGCTGCACCGCTAACTAGTCCTTCAGCTTCACCAGTATAAACAAGCATTGTACCAAAGTAGTTTACATTTTTTAGCATTTCTTGTGCTTGTTCTTCAGTCGCTTTACCTTTACGGCGTTCAACGAAAGCAGTCACTAATTCTTGTTTCAATTCACTTGTTTCTGGATCGATAACCTCAATGTTAGTAATATCTAATCCTTTATCATTAGCTAAAGTCTTCACATTAGCTTCATTACCTAATACTACTGGTGTAACATATTCCGTATTTTGTAATTGTGTTGCTGCTGTTAATACGCGTTCATCTTCACCCTCAGGTAATACGATTCTCACATTTTTTCCTGAAAGTTTTTCTTGTAATACATCTAATAAAGACATAGGGGCCTCCTCGAAATTTAAATCTATTTATTTACACTATATAGTATACGTTATTTTTTTATAGAATTCCATGTCACCAATTTGTAATCATTTACTTATGTTTTAACAGTTCCTTTATGGTAGAATTTTATAGTGAAGACATAGAAATTTTCACAAAGGAGCGATTTACAATGCCACAAGTACCAGAAACGTTAGACGGTTGGTATAGTTTACATTTATTATATGCTATTGATTGGACTACTTTACGTTTAGTTCCAGAGGAAGAACGTCAATCTCTCGTGGAAGAATTACAATCGTTTTTAGATAAGCACGAAGAAGCACGCACAAATAATGCAGGAGATCATGCATTTTATAATATTAATGGTCAAAAAGCAGACCTTCTTTTATGGGTATTACGTCCAGAAATGAAAGATTTAAATGCTTTTGAAAATGAATTTAATAAATTGAAAATTACAGATTTCTTAATTCCAACATATTCTTATGTTTCTATCATAGAATTAGGTAATTATCTTGCAGGAAAATCTGATGAAGATCCATATGAAAATCCTCATATTAAACCAAGATTATTCCCAGAATTACCTCGTACTGAATACATCTGTTTCTATCCAATGGATAAACGTCGTGGTGAAACATATAACTGGTATATGTTACCACTTGAAGATAGAAAGAAACTTATGCATGATCATGGCATGATTGGTCGCCAATATGCAGGTAAAATCAAACAATTCATCACTGGATCTGTTGGTTTTGACGATCATGAATGGGGCGTAACACTTTTTGCAGAAGACCCACTTCAATTCAAAAAAATTGTTTATGAAATGAGATTTGATGAAACAACTGCACGCTACGGCGACTTTGGTAGTTTCTTCGTAGGTAATATCATCACAAAAGATGTCTTACAAGATCTATTTTCATTATAAAATACAATAAACGATTACATTCATATTAATGGAATTGTTTAAAGCTGTCGGCAAAGTATCTAACTTTGTCGACATTTTTTATACATTTTCATACCCCGTTACTCGCTCCTACTAGCTCTAGCATTCAACTAGTTGTTACTTAAGGTTCGCAAGCTTACGCTTGCATAACTCGCTCTAGCATTCAACTAGTTGTTACTTAAGGTTCGCAAGCTTACGCTTGCATAACTCGCTCTAGCATTCAACTAGTTGTTACTTAAGGTTCGCAAGCTTACGCTTGCATAACTCGCTCTAGCATTCAACTAGTTGTTACTTAAGGTTCGCAAGCTTACGCTTGCATAACTCGCTCTAGCATTCAACTAGTTGTTACTTAAGGTTCGCAAGCTTACGCTTGCATAACTCGCTCTAGCATTCAACTAGTTGTTACTTAAGGTTCGCAAGCTTACGCTTGCATAACTCGCTCTAGCATTCAACTAGTTGAATGCAGAGCGAGTAAAAAAAGGCACACTTGCTATTAAACAAGTATGCCTGAGTCTGTGTAGTGTGTTTGGGAGAACTTTAATCACTACTTAATTTAATATTAACTGCTAAATATTGTCGCTACTCAATATTTGTCTGAAACAGCTAACTAATATTATTTTAGCCTATTTGCGAAATTTGAAACATATTTAAATTACTTAAATTGTATAAAATGTTATATTTTAATTTTTATAAAGCGTATAAGTTACTTTCTGATTCTTCTAACAATTTTTAAGAGTAAAGTGTTACAATAAAAATTATTAACTCAATAACTTATTCCTATGCTATGAATACAAAAACATAGCTTTAGTTAAATACTTTATTATTGGTGATTAAATGACAATATACAATCAAACAGTTGAAAGTTATGATGAAAGAATGGCGAAAGATGTTATTTTGCTCGCAGGACGTATCCTGTTGGAATCTGGTGCAGAAGGTTCCAGAGTTGAAGATACAATGACTCGAATTGCAACTACGTTAGGCTATCCAGAAAGCAATAGTTTCGTAACAAATACAGTAATTAACTTCATGTTACATAACGAATCTTATCCTAGGATTTTCAGAATTAAAACACGAGATACAAATCTTCATCGCATATCAAGAACAAATGGCATATCTAGGCGTCTTGCTTTAGGTGACATTTCACTTGAAGATGCCTTTCAAGAACTGCAAAAAATATATCACGAACAAAGCATTAACCATGATCTAATTTTCAAATTTATAGCTGCCGCTATTATCGCAGCGAGTTTTTTATATCTTCAAGGTGGCATCTTAACAGATGTACTTACTGCTATTTTGGCTGGGTCCTTTGGCTTCATTGTTGTAGAAACGCTTCAAAGGAAACTACATGCTCAATTTATCCCAGAATTTATGGGCGCAATTGTCATCGGTCTCATAACCGTTTCAGGGCATCATTTAATACCCGGTGGTTCAATATCTACTATCATAATAGCTTCAGTAATGCCTATCGTGCCTGGTGTATTAATCACGAATGCCATTCAAGATTTATTCGCCGGTCATATGTTACTATTTACCACTAAATCACTAGAAGCCCTAGTGACTGCTTTTGGTATAGGCGCCGGTGTTGGTACTATACTCATTATTTTTTAGGAGCAATGTCTATGTTTTGGATTTTAAATTTAATATTTAGTTATACTGCTTCCCTTTTCTTTGGTGTGATATTTGATGTACCAAAACGCCTATACAACACAGTTGGTATTGTAGGTGCGTGTGGGTGGATGTTTTATATTTTATTTTATGAAGGTTTTCAATTCCATACTATATATTCTAGTTTCTTTGGAAGTATTGCGTTAGGTATGCTGAGCCACATCATGGCTCGTTATAAAAAGGAACCCGTAATCATATTTATGGTTCCAGGTATCATCCCACTCGTGCCTGGTGGCCTTGCATTCGATGCAACAAAAAACTTAATCCTATTAGAATTTAGTAAAGCCATTAATACGATGCTAGAAGTGACTTTAATTGCTGGTGCTATCGCTTTAGGATTACTTTTTGCTGATCAAATATCAAAGCTTATTGTATCTGGTACGAAAATACGTAAAAAAAGAATTTAAAATGCATGATACTAAATCAAAAACCTGAGAAAAATCATTTGTAATAATGCTTTTTCTCAGGTTTTTTGTTACTCGCCGTTTCTATAATCAAACCTCTAATAATAAAAGCCCTCCAATATAAACACTTTTAATGTGTCTGTATTGAAGGGCGTATATGAAATTATATAATCCAAGTTTAAATGTTAGAATTACATAATTTTACATGCAAAAAACATGATTATTATTCACAAAAATAACTAGGTGTTCGCTTTATCTGATTTATTTTTATTAATTAAATCTACTATTTCATCTTCTGATTGATTTAAAATAAGTTTACTTAATCTGTCATTATCCATATTTTTCAGTTTTGGATAGCGTACAACAAAGAAAATCAAACCAATGATTAACCAACCGCCTAATGCGATATAAGATGGTGTTGAAAGTGCCGCTGGTGACCCAGGAACTAATAATAACAGTAAGAATACAAATGAAACGATTGAACCTAATATCGCAAATACTTTGTATACAGGTCCGTATGTGTTACTTGATTTATCAAAACTAAAGAGTCTTGCTGCTGATAAACATGTAATAAAATAAGCAATTGATACACCTGTTGAAGACATATCAACAATCCATGTTAATGCAGTACGACCTAGCCACGGTGCAATTAATGTAACAGAAACTAAAAAGAAAATTGCAATATAAGGTGTCTTATATTTTTTATGCAATTTACTAAATACAGAAGGCATAATGCCTGAGCGTCCCATTGAGAATAATAAACGGCTTGAACTCATCAAGAATCCATTTAAACCAGTAAATATCCCCATCATAATTGCGATTGCTAGCACTGCTAAACCAATGTAACCAAATGCTTCTTGTGTCACAGCACCTGTTAACCATAAATTACCGTTTAAACTTGTAGATGAGCTACTTAACCAACTTGTGTATAAAATCATTAATACATAAGTAAATGCTGCGGCAAGTAAACTATAAACGATTAATTTAAATGTTTTATTCGGCGCAAAATCAAATTCTTCTGCTGTTTGTGGAATATTATCAAATCCAACATACGCCCATGGCGCTACTGCCACAATCATAATAATGGATGTAAACCAACCTTCTTTTTCATTCGTTAACGGTTGTAAATTTTCAAAAGAGAAGTTATTCCCAAAGAATGAACCGAAAAATAGTAATAAGATTGTTATAACCATTGCTACACAGAAATAAAATTGTAGAGATCCTGATACACTTGCACCTTTAATCGCTATAAACATAAAGACAATTAATAATAACGATGCGATAAGAATCTCAGTTATATAAACATCCCATCCTGCAATAGTATATAACTTACCAGTTTCTAATATATCTGGTAGTAAGAACTTAATTAATAAACTAAATGCTGTTGCGTTTAAAGCTACAACACATATATATCCAAAAGTTAAAAACCAGGATGAGAAGAAACTAACGTACCTTCCAAATCCTAAAAAACTAAATGCAAATGCTCCACCTGAAACTGGAAAACGTTCAACTAAAGCACCATAACTTACTGCAATCAGTATCATTAATAATGCACCAATTACAATACCTATCGCTGCAGATATAGGGCCTGATTGACCAATCCAGTCGCCAGGTAGGATAAATGCACCCCAACCTATACATGAACCATAGGCTATAGCCCATACAAATTTCTCAGATAAGTTTTGTTTTAAATCTCCTCTATCTATTTGCTTATCATTTTGACTCATAAATAAAATTCACCTCATGGACTGTATTATACCCACAAGATGAATTCTATAACAATTAAAAATTTATAATTTAAATGTTCCGATAATAAGCATTAACCAACCTACTATGAATAAAACCCCACCGATTGGCGTAATTGCGCCAAGGATACGAATTTGAGTTAATGCCAAAATGTATAATGAGCCACTGAAAAAGACGATACCGAAGAACATGAGCCAACCTGCCCAATTCACATTAATTGAAGTTGTACCACTAATGATACCAAGCGCAAGTAAGCCTAGACCATGATACATTTGGTAAGTCGTTGCTTTTTCCCATACTGATAAATATTTTGCTGATAGTTTATTTTCTAAGCCATGTGCACCAAATGCGCCAGTTCCTACAGCCATCATTGTGTTCAATGCACCTAATATAATAAATACTTTCATCATGCTATTTACTTCCCTTCTTAATTAAAAATCAAATATTGAATCTCCATTACCTATTTCATCATCTGTAACCAACTTGTTAGATGTAAGTGATTTGTCAGAAACGCTATTTTGTGGCACTGGTTGTGATGTTTTACCGCCCATCGCTCGAATCTCTTCCGCAGATACAGCTGGTTTTTTAGAAGTTGATTGGGGTTTTGAAGTACCATTACTTACTATAGTAGATGTTTGGAATGACGAAGAAACATCATACGTATTATCTTTATAACTTTTATGCTGACTTGTCGACCCTGTAACAAGTGAAGTCAACGTATGAATAGCATAAATATGCTTTTCAAATTCAGCATTATTATTTGCTTCGTCCGCTGCTACTAATTCTTGCTCAATTAACTGTATAACTTTATCTTTTTCCATGTTTATGCCTCACCTTCACACCAATTCACTGGTGCTTTACCATTTTCTTGTAAATACGTATTTGCTTGAGAATATGGTTTTGAACCAAAGAAACCACGATAAGCTGATAAAGGACTTGGATGTGGAGACTTAATAATATGATGTTTTGATGTATCTATCAATTTGACTTTTTGTTGTGCGGGTTTTCCCCATAAAATAAACACAACATTTTCTAATTGTTCAGATACTGTTTTAATCACTTCATCTGTGAAAAGTTCCCAGCCAATTTCTTTATGTGAATGTGCTTCACCTTGGCGGACAGTCAGAACTGTATTCAATAACAAAACACCCTCGCGCGCCCAATCTTGTAAATGTGGCGTTGTTCTTTCACAACCTATGTCCTCTTTAAGCTCTTTATACATATTACGCAACGAAGGTGGAAACTTAGCATCTGGTTGTACTGAGAAAGCTAAGCCATGTGCTTGATTCGGTCCGTGATATGGATCTTGACCTAATATGACAACTTTCACTTGTTCAAATGGTGTTAAATCAAATGCTTGATAAACATTCTCTCTATCTGGGTATACAATTTCTGTTGTATATTCTTTTTCTAAAAATTCGTGCATCGCACTAAAGTCATGTCGTGTAGTAATTTCATGAAAAACATCTGACCATTCCATATTCCCTCTCACCTCAGTTTGTATTTTAACATATTAGAACTACTTTCACGTGCAAGAAATTATGCGCGTGAATAAGTAGATCTTATGCATGAGCTTCAGATCAGGCGAACCATTATTTCTACTTTGTATTCACAAGAATAGAACCACTTATGCATGAGCTTCAGCTCAGGTAATCCTTTTAAAATCCACGTCCAAGAAATTATGCACGGAATAAGTAGTTCTTATGCATGTAAAAGTAGCACTTCTTGCATTAGCAAGATTAGCACTACTTATGCAAGTGCCTTAGCACTTGTAAACCTTTAAACCAGCTCAGGTAACCCTATTTCTCTTCATCAAAAATAAAATTAATCTACCTTATACAAAGTAGTTAAATATTGCTCGCTATTTAAAAGGTCATTATTTAGAATACTCGACAAACGTGGTATGATATGTACAAAAGAAATTTAGGAGTGAAGATTCATGGCATTGAAAAAAACATTAACGATTGCAGGTTCAGACACAAGTGCAGGGGCAGGTATGCAAGCAGATTTAAAAACATTTCAAGAGTTAGAGACATACGGCATTGTTGCTCTGACATCAATCGTTACAATGGATAAAGCGACATGGTCTCATGACGTAACGCCAATTCCATTTGATGTATTTGAGAAACAATTAGAGACAGCAATCTCAATCCACCCAGATGCTGTGAAAACAGGTATGCTCGGTACACAAGAAATAATCAAACGTGCTGGTGAAGCATATGTAGAATCTGGCGCCGACTACTTTGTCGTTGATCCAGTAATGGTCTGTAAAGGCGAAAATGAAGTATTAAATCCTGGCAACACTGACGCAATGATTGAACATTTATTACCTAAAGCAACTGTCGTAACACCAAATTTATTTGAAGCGGGACAACTTGCAAATCTAGGTACTTTAAAATCAATATATGATATGAAAAAAGCTGCTGAAATCATTCATAAACAAGGTGCACAGCATGTCATTATTAAAGGTGGTAAAGCATTAGATCAAGATAAATCTTATGACCTTTACTATGATGGTGAACACTTCTACCAATTAACTACTGATATGTTCCAACAAAGCTATAATCATGGTGCAGGCTGTACTTTTGCTGCAGCAACTACTGCGTATTTAGCAAACGGCAAAACACCTAGAGAAGCAGTTATTGCTGCCAAAGCTTTTGTTGCTTCTGCAATTAAAAATGGTTGGAAGATGAATGACTTTGTAGGACCGGTTGACCACGGTGCATATAACCGTGTTGAACATATTGATGTTGACGTTACAGAAGTTTAAAAGCAACGCTATCAATAAAATAAACCAAGTAGAAATTAAATATATTTCTACTTGGTTTTTGTATATTAAATATGCTTTATGATACTGTCACACTCGTTACATAACCATCACTCATATGAAATACGATATAACCTTCGCCTACTTTATACCCATACAAACCATCGGAGCTATTTACTTTGTCCCCATGAAGCGGTGGTTGATATTCAAAGTTTTGTCCAAATTGCACTCTCATATCTTGTAAACTTACTGCATCTTCCGCTATCTCAAATTCTACTGAATTAGCTTTATTACCATTTACTTTTTCAAATTTTTGATCATAAATTACTTTGCTCTCAGAACCTGAATCATATTTACTATTCACTTTAATATCATTAAAAGTAATATTACCTGCTTTCAATCCATTATAAAATGCTTGATCTAATACAAAATCTCCACCTTGAGCTGTGTAGCCTTCATAATCATAATAAGGTTGCGTCGTTTCTGCTTGTACTTCATTTTGTGATATGTCTTCGTTAGCAATGCTTAGGCCTACTGTAGTTCCAAACACAATACTACATGCTACAAAAGTCTTTGCAATTTTTTTCATACATTATCACTCCAAGCTTGAATTTTAAAACACGATACATCTCAGTTACAATTTACACCAAAATTCAACAAAGTTCAATTCTAACCCTTTTGCTTCACTCACCATTTTCACATACTTTTTACTTTTTAAATCATATACGACATAAGACCGATACGAAGTTGATACTGAAGACTCATGTATTTTCCAAGTAAATCTATTAGTATATAAAGTGTAGAGAGAAAAAGGAGGGAATCACAGCATGATTATCTACAAACAGGCTTTTGAAAATGGTAACCCAATATATGAAATTATCACTAAAACTTTCAAAACAATTTCTGTTAAATTTGATGAAAATTTCAGCATGAATGAATTATATAAGTTACTCTCTCTACTTGAAAGTGATGTTGATAATATGAAATTAACCTATTAATAACATTTACTTTACACCTAAGACATTTCAAAATTTAGCTTTAAACAGATTACAGAAGAACATATATGCAATAAACTCCCCTTTAGAAATTAGAAGTTTAAAAAGAATAAAGGCAACATAAGTTGTCCCCTTATGTTGCCTTGACTAACACAACCCTATAAACACTCACCCTATGAGCGGTACACAGTTAGACAAAGATTGTCCCCTTTGTTGTGCTTGGAGAGAATACTCGAAGCAGTTCTAACTTATGTACCGCTCTTTTTTATACATACAATAACTTAAATTCTTCACACACCATGATTTCTGATTCATCAAAAGGAATACCTAATTCAGCATAATATGATTCGAAAAATTCGATATGTGCTTGGCGCCAATGTGCCAGTGACTTATCTCCTTCACCTTCAAGATATGCATGATGTTCAGTAACATCATTAAATGGTGTTTGATAAACACGTGTAGTTTCAATGATACATTGCGGGTTTCCTTTTTCATTTAATACAACACTGATATCACCGACTTGTGGTAACGCTTCTTCCTCTACTTTATAAGACGATAATCCACTTGTCGTCGCAGTTTTCATGCCCTTTTTCACTAAATCAGCTAATTCATCTTCGTCAACACCAAAAGACCAAGCATCAAATTGCACACCTTTATATTCAGGAAATGCTTCGATAAAAGATCTCCAATATGTTTCTACTGTCATAGTTATCCTCCTAGTATACTTGTTACTTCACTTATTATTGTATCGTACTCTTTTAAATTAACACAAAAAAGTACTCGCTAATGCATTATATTCTCATCATTCGTATACACCTTGAACACCATAATCAATTCAACATTTATATTTTCACAATGACAATTTTTACATCACCACTTTGATTAGAAATAACCATTTTTTCGTTTGTTACAAGTTCAAAATTTAAAGATTCATTTATTTCAACCGATGCCATGTATTTCACTTTGTATGCTACCCATGCTAATTTTTTATTTGTAAGTGCTAGCTGCACAATCAATTGACCAGGCACTATATATTGATGCACTGGGTTTTGATCATTAATTAAGCCTAAATATTCATTCACTTGTTCTGTTGTTATTTGTATCATACTATAGCTGCTCCAAAAATATTTGTTTAATAGTGATATAGTTTTCACTATTTTTATGTACATCTAATTTAAAAGTATATTTCATAAATGATTTTATTTTCTTCTTCTCTATCATACACATATGCGCTAGATATGTTTCATTCGTTTCAAGCGATTTTGTATGGTTTATTTCTGTTTCTTTCAGCAAAATATTGCGATTAGCATATTGCTGAAACAACTGAAATTCTGGCCATAACTTAGCACAATATAGTGGACGTACTTTATTTAATGGATATTGATTAAAATATTGATTATAAGCTATGACATCATCTTCATTAAATATGATTTCTTGCTCTTCATGTCCATCTTTCAAACAATAATGCATTGCCCATGCCGCCTCCTATTCCCATTGTAGCAATTGTTCTTTGATATTCATCCATGTAAAACAAGCGCGTCACTAAAGCTGCACCACTTGCACCATAGGGGTGACCTGTAGCGATTGCGCCGCCATAAACATTTAATTTCGCATTAGTTAATCCCAACATTTCTTGACTTGCTAATACCTGTGATGCAAAGGCCTCATTCAATTCGACCGCATCAATTTCATCAATAGTATAGTGATTTTTTTCTAGTAGTCTTGTCACTGCTGGTGCAGGACCTATGCCTAATACATTCGGGTCTACGCCTACAGTTAAGCCATCAGTAAATGCTAACCCGCTATTAAAACCACATGCTTTGGCAGTTTCTTTTTCCATAATCATTAATAACACTGCACCATCATTTTTCATACAACAATTTCCAGCAGTAACTGTTCCTTCAGGTAAGAGTGGTTTCAAACGATTCAGCGTCCGTTCCGTTAACTTTGGTTTAATACTTTCATCTCGCTGAAATGTTTCACCCTTAACTTGAAATGGCATTATTTCTCGGGAAATGATTTGATGTTCATATGCAGCCATTGTTTTTTGATGGCTCATCCATGCATAATAATCTTGTGCTGTTCTTGAAATGTTGTAAGTTTGAGCTACATTTTCAGCCGCTTCAATCATTGAAGGGTCCTGTCTTTCAGGTGCAAATGATGCGCGTTCAAAAAACTCTGGTAATTGGGTATCATAAACAGATTGCGGTCGCTTTATTTTCCAAGGTGAACGGCTCGTACTTTCTACACCGCCTGCCATATAAATTGTACCTGCGCCTGCTTGTATCATACGGCAAGCTTGTAATATCGCTTCTAAACCTGAGCCACACTGTCTATCGATAGTTACGCCCGGGATGTGGTGATCTAGTTCTGCTTCAAGTAAGGACTTTCTCGCCAAATTACCTCCATTACCTACGACATTACCTAGAAAAACGTCATCAATATTTGACATCACATCGGGGAATGTTTCTTTGAAATGTGTAAATAATGGCTTTATGAGGTGTTCTGGCTCTATATGTTTAAGCTTTCCCCCATATTTGCCAAATGCTGTACGTTTTGCTGCAACTATGACTGCTTCTTTCATTATTTAAACTCTCCTCCTAAGTAACGTTCCTTCATTTGTCTACGCGCTATTTTTCCGCTTTGTGTATAGTACATTTTATCTATTTTAATCAATTTAGATGGTATTTGATATCTTGCCAAATATGATGACAAAAAACTTTTCAAAGATTGATAAGACACATATCGTGTACCTGTATAAAGTAGTACTGCAACCTCTCCGAACTTCGAATGCGGCTTACTCACTATGCACACTTCGTTAAAATATTCATATTCTTGGGCTACACGCTCAATTTCAGTTGGATAAACATTTCGACCACCAATAATCATGCGGTCACTCTGACGTCCGTGCAAATAGAGATATCCGTTATGATCAAGTGATGCAAAATCACCAATTTCCAACCATTTACTCCGTGAAATATCTTGATTTACATAACCACTAAACACCATATTACTTTGAATATGCAACACGCCTACACCCTGTTCATCCTGATGTGCCAAGTGTATTTTCACATTTGGAAAAGGTAAACCTACAGAATGATACGGTGCTTCATTATTGTAGTTATAACTTATAAAGCTTGCTTCAGATGTTCCGAAGAACTCAATTAATATAGTTTGTGGCATATATTGTTGAACTTTATTTCTTATTTCCAAAGGTAACTTATCACCTGTAGAAAAAATATAGCGCACTGACTCCATTTTAATATTTTCAGCCAAACACGATGTTAACATCGTCGGCACTATAAACATGGCAACTGTTTCAGATACTTTTTCAATCGTTTGTAATAGCAATGGCGCATCAAATTGACGTTGTCCTATAAACGTTCTGCCACTATACAGAGCATAGATACAAGTATATAAAGACAACGAATGAGATAAAGGACCCGGTGCAACGAGTATATTAATCGGCATCCCTAAAAGCTTTTCGTTTTCTTTGTATGAATATAGCCATGATTTTTCATTGCGATAATAAGCTTTTGGTAAGCCTGTCGTTCCTGAAGTAAAACCAACATGTAATAAATCATCATGCCTCTTCAATTGATTATTTTTAATATGCTTACTTATTATTTCTTGTTCCTCATTGATGACATAAGAAATCCCATAATGATCTAGTAATGTGTCTATCTGCGCTTGTGACCATTGAAAATCTAGTATGCATGGAATACAATTTTTCTTTAACAATGCACAATAATAGATGATTGTTTCCATAGGGTCTTTCATTATGACTGCTACAAATTGATGACTAGGAATACGCGCTATATCTTCAAGCACTAATTCGATATTTATTTTTAATTGTTTATAATTGCACTTTAAATCATCAAATTGTAACGCAAGGCGTTGTGGCAGTTCTTGTGCGTGTTGATCAATTTTTTCTAATATTTCCACTTTCATGTCACCCTTTGAATTGTAAACTTTAATATAATATATATTAACATTAATTATAGTTGTTTACCTTTACACAATCACTGATAAATTTTAATCGTGGAGGCTCAGGTCATCTACTTCCCAATTTTGTTTAAAATTAAATGAAACTTACAATCCAAATCCCATTAGTACATTAAATTTTCCAGAAATAAAATATCCAAACCCAATTTTAGAAAATCTGCGTACCAAAAATCCCTCACTGCATTTTGTAGTGAGGGACCTTATTTTTAATAGAACAACTTATTTATAGTTGTTAAAGAAATCTATAGTTAGTGATTTTACTTTTGGTGAAAGTATAAGGACAGCAATAACGTTAGGTATAAGCACAATTGCAAGTGCTAAATCTAACAAATTCCATAGTTGTGTTGCTGCACCCAAAGCACCTACGATTAATGATAATACGTAGACGACTTTCATAATCCAACCACCTGTTAATCCAAATAAGAATTCTGCCATTCTAGAGCCGTAAAAAATCACGACAATGACCGTTGAAAATACGAAAAACACCATAGAAATCGATACAATCATACTGCCAAATTGTCCAAAAGCATCTTCAAATGCTCTAGCTGTGAGCGCTGCAGATTGTGATTTTGCGTCTTCTGCTGTCCAGACACCAGAAACAAGTACAACGAAAGCAGTCGTACTACATACGACAAGCGTATCGACTACAATTTCACTGACACTCCAAAAAGCCTGACGTACAGGATGATCCGTTTTAGCAGCTGCATGAGCAATAGGTGATGTACCAAGACCTGCCTCATTAGAATATATGCCTCGCGCAAATCCCCAACGGATGGTAGTTGCGAGCGCTGCACCGAATGTGCCGCCTAATGCTGCACTAGGATTAAACGCTTGTTCAACAACAAGTGCAATAATATTAGGCACTTGAGTGATATTCATTACCACAATAGCAAATCCTAACAAACAATATAAACCTACCATGATTGGCACAATCTTCTCAGTAAATGACGCGATACGTTGAATACCACCAAACACGACTAATGCTGCAAGAATAGCTAGAACGACACCAGTTACACCCATATGTATATTAAATGTATCATGAACAGTCCTTGCAGCCGAATGACCTTGTACCATAATACTTGGAATAAGCTCAAGCATCAGGGCAAAAGCAAAGACGATAGAAAAAATAGCGCCTAACTTTTTATTTTTAAAACCTTTCTTCATATAATATGTAGGTCCACCAACAAATTCGCCCTTTTTATTTTTTTCACGATAATGTACACCGAGTACGTTTTCACTGAATTTTAAAGCCATGCCTAGGAATGCAATTACTATCATCCAAAAGACTGCACCTGGCCCACCCATCATAATAGCCGTAGGTACACCAACAATATTCGCAGCGCCTATCGTAGATGATAACGCAGAGGTCAATGCTTGCCTCGGTGTGATTGTACCCTCACCCTTAGGCGTTTTATTGACACTTCCAAAGGTCTGTTTCATCATATAAAAGAAATGTCTAAACTGAATAAATTTCAAGTTTATTGTTAAATATAAACTTGAAACTAATAATAATGTAACTAAAGGAAACCCCCAAAGCCAATCTGAAAAAGCAACGATTTTTTCCATTATATCTCCCCTTTAATAATGTATTAAAATCAAATTGTCATAGATCTACGTGAAAATAGTCTAAAAGTAACTAAACTATTTTTTTATAGTATCCCCTATTTGTTTTATTATTAATCATTAGTTGCCATTTTAAAATTCGTTTTTAGATTCTAATTAACTTTCTTCTATATTTTTTAAATTTATTATTTTTAATATTAAAATAAATTGTAGTATCAAAGTCTCAATACTCTATACTTTGTTATCAATCAACTGTTTAGCATAGCTATAGCACATACGCTTTAGTTGAGTTTGATTAACAATTAAACATCAGGGAAAAGGTAACATACAATAAATTTTTATCACGTATATTTATTGTGCCTTTTTAAAAATAATAACTAGTCAAAAACGACCTTAATGCATTGTAATTCATATAAAAACTTAAACAGTTAGGATGATTAAAATGAAGAAGATTTTAACTATTAACATCATCGTTTCACTTGCAATAATCGCTTTTATAACATGTAAACAATGTATAGATATGACACAAGAAAATAGTATGGAAGATCATAATAGAGTTCATTTAGATTAATTTTAATATACAGAAATAAAAAGAGAGAGGAAACTTAAAATTAGTTTCCTCTCTCTTTTTACTTTTATTAACACTTATATTTGGTTATTCCAAATTTGCGTGGTTTTGTTGCATTGCTTCTTCATCAACTTTTAACTCAGTCATTAAGTCTAAAACAATACTATCTAAAAACACTTGTGATGCTTGTTCAAATAGGCTACCTAGGGGTTGTGCTGAACCTTCAGCATCATATTTCGTCCCTGCCGGTAATTCAATAACTGCATTTGCAAGTTCACCTATCGCTGAAGCTGGGTTTGTCGATAATAATACAACTTCTGCACCTACAGCTTTAGCTTTATCTGCTAATAATCTTAAATGCTCTGTCGAACCTGAACCAGAGATAATAACAAACAAATCATTTTCAGTAATAGACGGCGTCGTAGACTCACCCACAACATGCGCGTATTTGCCTAATTGATTTAAACGCATTGCAAAACTATTTGCTACAAAGCCAGAGCGACCTTTTCCTGCAACAAATATTTGATTCGCTTCAACCACTTGTGTTAAAAACGTTTTTGCTTCACTATCTTTAACGTGTGATAGTGTATGGTCTAATTCATCTAATATTAAGCGATAATTTGTAATTTCAGTCATATTATCTGCCTTCAATCGCATCTCTACATTGTTTAGCAGCTTCAACTGGATCATCTGCGTTAGCAATACCGCCACCAACTACAACCAAGTCTGGTTCTTCTGCTACAACTTCTTTAATTGTATCTGGTTTAATACCACCAATAACAGCTACTTTAGAATTAGAAATAACTGATTTAACTTTACGTAAACTTTCTAAAGGAGATTGACCTTCAGCTTGCAAGTCATAACCAGTATGCACAGCGATATAGTCTGCACCTAAATCGTCTAATTCTTTAGCACGTTTTTCTAAATCTTGTACTGCAATCATATCTACTAACAACTCTTTACCACTTTTATGTGCTTCTTCAACTGCTGCTTTAATTGATGCATCTTCAGCAACACCTAAAATTGTTATTACGTCTGCACCAAATTTAACTGCTTGGCTTACTTCGTAGTCTGCAGCATCCATAATTTTTAAGTCTGCAAGTACTTTTACGCCTTCTATATTATCATTTAAATGTTGCACCGCTGGTAAACCTTCATTAATAACGATTGGTGTACCAATTTCTACGATATCTACATAATCTTTAACTTTATTCGCAAGTTTTGCCGCTTCCTCTTTATTCAATAAATCAATTGCTAGTTGTAATTCCAAAATGATCATCCCTTCTTGAATTAAATTATAGAGCCATCGTTGTGACTTAACTTACTATATAATGTTGCACTTAAGCTATTTACCCTTAGTTTTATATATTAAACGAGTAAAATAACACGATAAACACTTGTATATCCTCTACCTAAAATGAATATACCCGTTAACACCTATGTTAATACTATGTTTTATTGTTAAAACTACAGTCATAATAAATTGATTGTTATGCAAATTATATATAAATCTTATTACACTTATGCATTATACTTCTTTTATATCTTTTTAACAGGAATTGGATTCCACCTCTATTTAACTATTAAATTGAGACTTTTTAATAAAAATTGAGCAGAGTGATACATTTCTGCTGTGCTTTTTAGTAGAATGAAGAGATAATCAAAATATAAAATACAATTCTTAGATATAAAATTCACTTTTCTGGTAGAAAATGTATACGAGTCGGTTTACACTAAAGTATAGACTTATATCATAGAAATCTATTGTGTTAAGTAAATATAAATAATTGAATTTTGTAATGTTGGGTTTGGAAGCAAGGAGGCAAAATTTTGGAACAAATAAATAATGAGGAAGTACAAGCATTACTTTCTTCATATGAGCATAAACCTGTATACTTACATGTTGAAACAACAAATGGTGCATATGCTGCTCACTTTGACCAACGTGTATTTAATGCGGGAACTTTTTTGAGAAATATTCAAGTGACTTACGAACACGCTCAACTTAAAGGTGGCAACAAAGATCCTTTCCGTGTCGGTCTTAAATTGAAAGATAGCGGTTGGGTCTATGTCCAAGGATTAACACATTATGAAGTGAATGAGAATGGTGAGTTTCTGCTAGCAGGGTTTAACTATGAAGGTCAATTAGCTGCTGCTTTAGAAATTAGTACTCAACCGTTCAAAGCATAAGGAGGGCGTATCATGGCAGAGGAAAGCCAAGTATTAGTAATTTTTCCACATCCAGATGATGAATCATTCTCATCTGCAGGCACATTAGCACGCTATATCGATAATGGAGTTCCAGTCACGTACGCATGTTTGACACTCGGACAAATGGGACGCAATTTAGGCAATCCACCTTTTGCTACACGTGAGACATTACCAGATATTCGTGAAAAAGAATTAGAAAAAGCAATGGAAGCAATAGGCATAACTGATTTACGTAAAATGGGTTTACGAGATAAAACTGTAGAGTTCGAACCACATGATGAAATGGATGCAATGGTTAAATCCCTCATTGATGAATTACAACCATCTGTCATCATTTCTTTCTATCCGCAGTTTGCTGTTCATCCTGACCATGAAGCTACTGCAGAAGCAGTCGTGAGAACGGTTGGTCGTATGCCAGCATCTGAAAGACCACGTTTACAGCTTGTAGCATTTAGTAATGACGCACATGAAAAATTAGGTGCACCAGACATTCTAAATGAGATCAGTGATTATAAAGAGGTTAAACTACGTACATTCGAAGCACATGCATCTCAAACAGGTCCATTCTTAGAGTCACTTGCAACACCTGACGTACCTGGAGAAGCACACAGTTTCTTAGAAGTAGAACCTTATTGGACTTATAACTTTGAATCTTAAGTGGAGGCAATAGCATGACAGAATTTGACTTATCTACTAGAGAAGGAAGATGGAAGCACTTTGGTTCTGTTGACCCTATCGAAGGTACGAAACCAACTGAAAAAGAAAATATGAAAGACTTACAAAGTACACATAAAGATTTCTTGTTTGAAATCGAAGAGGTAGGTATTAAAAACTTAGTTTACCCAGTACTTGTAGATCGTTTCCAAACTGCTGGAAACTTTAGTTTTTCAACAAGTTTAAATCAAGACGAAAAAGGCATTAATATGAGCCGTATATTAGAAAGTGTCGAAAAGCACTACAATAATGGCATTGAATTAAATTTTGACGCACTTTATCAATTATTACGTAGTTTACAAGTTAGCATGGAACAAAACGGTGCTGGTTTAGATGTCTCAGCTAAATGGTTCTTCGACCGTTATAGCCCAGTCACTCAAATCAAAGCTGTTGGTCATGCCGATGTAACTTATGGTTTAGCGATTGATAAAGATGATGTAACCCGTAAAGAGATTACAATCCAAGCTGCGGTGACTACACTTTGCCCTTGTTCAAAAGAAATTAGCGAGTACTCAGCACACAACCAGCGTGGTATTATCACTGTAAAAGCTTTTCTAAATAAAGATGTTGATTTAATAGGTGATTATAAAGAAGTCATTTTAGATGCAATGGAAGCTAATGCAAGCTCTATTTTATATCCTATTCTAAAACGTCCCGATGAGAAAAGCGTTACAGAACACGCTTATGAAAATCCAAGATTTGTAGAAGACCTTATCCGTCTTATCGCTGCAGATTTGGTAGGTTTTGAGTGGCTTGATGGTTTTGAAATAGAATGTCGCAATGAAGAATCTATTCACCAACACGATGCTTTTGCTAAATTAAAATACCATAAATAGTTAAATACAATTTAACTCATACGCTTTATTTATTATAGGAGTACTAATATATATTTATTAGTACTCTTTTTTTGTTCAAAATTTGAATATCTCTAGTAAATGTAATTTCAATTTTTCTAGATTATCTATTTGACGTTATGTTTTTAATTATTAAAAAGTAAAATTTTAAGCGTTACTATTAAATTATTTACTCTAAAATCTAAACTCGCATATTAATTTTAAAATAATGTGTATCAAGAGTTAAATTTTGTTAATGTCCGATATACACTTTTCGTATTAAAATTATTATAGAGGAGATGCTTCTTAGTATATTGGTGTGGTGAAATAAATAATGGATTATGATTTAAAGATATATAATAATAAAACATCCAATTTTAAATGTTTACGTACTAACCATTTTTTAAATATCTATTTCGTTTTTGATGGAGCAATTACAATACTAAAAAACAACAATTTTCAACATTATCGTACAGGAGATATATTTTACATTCATGACTATGAATGTATTAATGATATCAACTTTGAAGGCACGTTATTATGTCTATCTATAAATAATTACTATTATTATAAAATTTTGAATAAGCATGCTCAAAATGAACATAATATAATAGATAAAGATAGTCCCGATTTAAAAATACTTTATAACGACGTCATTTTATCAATGTTAAATCAATCAAACACTAAAGATATAGAACGAAAATTATTATATTTAATTAAAGCGACTTATCTTAATACTATAAATACAACTCCTCGCTCTAAATCTGAACGGAATTTTAAACATATATTGATTAGAGACGTTATTCAATATATTAATAACAACTGTGAAAGAAAATTAATTTGCCAAGATATTGCGCATCAATTTTTTGTGAATAACAGCTTTTTATCGCGTGAATTTTCAGCACTTATGTGTTGTACCTTATCAAACTACATTATTGCTTCAAAAATTCACTTTTCAACATGTGCTTTATTAAATGGTGATACTTTAGATTTTGTATGGAGACAGTATCACTTCCATTCACTTAAAGATTATATATATCATTTCCAAGCAATCAAAGGTGTAAGCCCATATGGATTTAATAATAAACAACCTATTATAGAAGGTATTAAAAATTTCAAAATAATACAACAAAGAACAAATAACTTAATGTGGTGATAACATGAATATAATAACTTACGAAGAAAAGAGAAAATTAATTAAAAAAGTAGTAAAACAAAATTTGAACCTTACATTTGCTGAAATAATTATATTGGATAAATTACTTTATATTAACAAAGAAAGTATTGAAGCGGTAGAACTCAAAAGGTTGTTGTATAGTCACAACACACCCATTTCAATACAAATCAACAATCTCATTGAGTTGGGGCTATTAAAAAAATCTAGAGATGCATATGATGAGCGTTGCATTCATTTACATAATATAGACCTACCTAAAATAAAGTCGATTTTAGATCAATATCATACAATCGTAACTTCTATTTTAAAGCCATCAAGCTCAAAATAGCATACATAAAAATAACTGTTAGGCCCTATTTAGAAACCTAACAGTTATTTTAGTATAATTTAATCATTTAACTTATTTTAAATGTTCATAAGGACTATTTTTAACAAAAGAAATGATTTGATCTACAAATAATCTAGCACGTAATTGGAATTCTTCATTATCTAAATATAATGTACCATCGTCTAATTTTTTATAATCTGTATCATGCGTAGCAATTTGTGTTGGCACTGCAATACCTAATAATGTACGTACAATTAAACGTAAATGTGATAGCGGTTCTGAACTTACGATGCCTCCACTATTACCGATAAGGCCTACAGGTTTCATTTTGAAATCATCCATAGTTAAGTGATCTAAAGCATTTTTTAAAATACCAGAGTATGAACCATGATAATTCGGAGATCCTAAGACGAAAAAGTCCGCTTCTCTTGCTTTAGCTTGTAATGTACTTAAATTATTTTTATATGTTTCACTTGGACTAGAAGCACCTGAAACATCAAGTTGGTGAATTGGATGTTCTGCAAGATCAAAAATTTCAACTTCAAAATCATGTTCTTCAAAATGCCCTTTTAAATATTGGGATAGCGCTGTTGTATGTGAACCTAATTTCGCACTCCCTACAATGATTAAACCTTTCATAATACACTTCTCCTCATACTAAATTTCATTATTTTCTTTGAGCAATTTCATAATCGCTTTTCCGACGCCACTTTGCTCATTTGTGTCTGTAGCATACTTAGACACTGCTTTTACTTCAGGCGTTGCGTTATCCATCGCTACAGAGTAACCAGCACGCTCTAGCATAGAAATATCATTCATATTATCACCTATTGCCATAACACTTTCCATATCTATATTAAGACGCTCTGCAATCGTTTCTAACGCGATGCCTTTTTGTGCATCTGAGTGTGTAATTTCAATATTGCCTCTTGAAGAAGAAGAAATTGCAAGACTTTCTGATTGTGCTAGTTTCTCACTTGCACGGTCAATTTTTTCTAAATCACTATCAAAAGCAAGGATTTTCATAACGATTTCTCCAGGGGTATCTTCAATCTTGTCATAATTATCTACAACTTTTAAAGTACCATTATCAATTCGTTTTTGAATACCAGCTTTAATTTTTTCTACGTCTGCTTTTTGACCAGCTCGTTCTGCAATATCTATATATATTTCTAAATCGCGTTGAGGGTTTTCAGTGTAGATACCTAAGTTTGTATAAACTTGATAATAAATATCTTCCTTATCCATCTCAGTTGTAATTCTATTAATTAACTCACGATTCAATTTAGATGTACTCATGATATTAAAAGATTCATCTCTCACTTCTGCACCATTTAAACAGATGTAAGGTACTTTCAAATCTGTTTGATTTACAGGTGAATTGGCTTCATAAAAAGCACGTCCCGTAGCAATAACTACTGTTATGCCTTGCGATTGTGCATATTGAATCGCCTTAATATTCTCTTCTGATATCTCATGTGCCGCATTTAATAATGTACCATCCATATCTGTTGCAATTAATTTTATCATTAATTTACCTCGTTTCCTTCTATGATCGATAACACAATCTTAATTACACACCATTCTCATTTGCCACAAATTTGTAACACACTCATATTCTACCAAATCTTTAGTGATTTGTATTATCGGCTGTTTGTATGATTTTTTTATTTTTTCTTAAATTTTTAAAAAATGTTTTTAATAATTGGCTACATGCTTCTTCTAATACACCTGTTTGAACCGTTGCACGATGATTAAATCTTGGTTCTTGTAACAGGTCCATGAGACTACCTGCACAGCCACCTTTAGGATCTTTGGCTCCATAAATCACATACGGAATACGGCTCATTACAATCGTTCCAGCACACATCACGCATGGTTCTAGCGTGACATAAAGTCGGCAATTTTCTAAGCGCCAACTACCGACGACAGCAGCAGCTTTCTGAATTGCAAGATGCTCGGCGTGAGCAGTTGGGTCTTGTGATGATTCTCGCAAATTGTGTGCTCTTGCAATCACTTCATTATCTCGAACAATGACAGCACCAATAGGCACTTCACCAATATCCCCTGCTTTTTTTGCTTCTTCAATCGCAATTTTCATAAAATCTTGGTCAGTTGTCATGTGTCTTACACCTCACATATGGTACAATATTTATTGTCTATTTTAACATTGGAGCGGTAAATATGAAAAAACAATTTATTGCTGTTGAAGGCCCGATTGGTGTCGGAAAGTCTTCTTTAGCGCACAAACTTAGTCAAACTTACAATTACTATGAAGAAAAAGAAATTGTAAATGAAAATCCCTTTTTATCAGATTTCTATGAAGATATTTCTAAATGGAGTTTCCAAACAGAAATGTTCTTTTTATGTAATCGTTACAAACAATTCCAAGATCTTGTTTCAAATGAAACTGGTATCGTAAGTGATTATCACATTTATAAAAATAAAATTTTCGCACATAATACCTTAACGAGTGCCGAATACAGTAAATTCTCAAGAATTTATGATATTTTAACTGAAGACTTGGAAATGCCTAATATCATCATCTTTTTAGATGCGGAATTAGAGACCTTAAAAGACCGTATAGCACAACGTAACCGCAGTTTTGAACATCAAATTGAGGATGATTACCTACTTAATTTAAAGCGTGATTACAATGCCTATTATAATTCGTTAAAAGCTGACGGAGAACGCGTTATTCGCATCGACACGACACGCCTTGATTTTGTTAAACACAATGATGACTATAATTATATTTTAGAATTAGTGAAACCACTGATTGGAGGACAATTGCATGAATAAATACGGTATCCCTCAAGATGCTGTGATTACTATCGCTGGTACTGTAGGCGTAGGAAAATCAACATTAACAAAAGCTTTAGCCGAACGCCTGAATTTTAGAACTTCATTTGAAAACGTGGACCATAACCCTTACCTCGATAAGTTTTACAACGACTTTGAGCGTTGGAGTTTCCACTTACAAATTTATTTCTTAGCTGAACGTTTTAAAGAACAAAAGCGCATGTTTGAATATGGCGGTGGTTTCATCCAAGACCGTTCGATTTACGAAGATGTCGACATTTTCGCTAAAATGCATGAAGAACAAGGTACAATGAGCCCAGAAGACTTTGAAACATATTCTGAATTATTTAACGCCATGGTCATGACACCTTATTTCCCTAAACCAGATGTATTGATTTATTTAGAATGTGATTACGATGAAGTCATTGATCGCATTAATCAGCGTGGTCGTCAGATGGAAATGGAAACTGACCCAGAATATTGGCAAAAACTATTCAAACGTTACGACGACTGGATAAGTGAATTTAACGCATGTCCTGTTGTACGTGTGAACATTAATGAATATGATTTACATGAAGATCCAGACTCATTAAACCCAGTCATTGATAAGATTCGTCATATTATTGAGACACATCGTAAAGTAGATCAACGCTAATACAAATAAAGTGTCGACAAAGCATCTGACTTTGTTGGCATTTTTTTGTACATATTTTTCTTAAATTCAATTTCGACTTTTCTATTTATTTCATACTCACTTGCCTAGGACACGGTCTCAGCCTGTAGTCTTTTACTATCGTTTTATTAACTAGCCAGGAGTTGGCCAAATCACTGCCATCATTTAAACAAAAATTATCAAGAAGAAAAAACAGCTATAAAAAACAATGGAGTGGGACAATTATTATGTCTCACTCCTTTTTCATTGCTATAACAATGTACTACTCAATATGTCTGCGATAGATTATTTTTTCAATTTCGTCTTCTGTCACATATTTACTATAATAATGTTCATCTGTTTGATCTAATCCAAATGAACTCGCTTTGTCTTGATCTTCTGTCCCAATATAAAGTTGTTGTTCTGTATCTTGATATAAATCAAAAACGGCACCTTCATATCTCGCTTCTTGAAATAACGCATAAAGCTCATCAACATCGTCTCTCGGGATACGTTTGAAATATAATGTATGCGCTGATTGATTTGCTGTTTGTGCTTCAAAACCATGTTTCAATGCCTTTTCGTCTTCTGTTGCTAGCACCAATTCATTACCAACAATTTCAACTACTTTATAAGTTTCGCCTTTATAATCTGCGTATTTTCCATCAATCATACAATCACCTCTATGTTTATATTAAAGAAAAAAGTCATAATATACGATACGTATATTATGACACAATTTGTGAACTACGCATATTGATTTAATATTCCTAGAACGTCATTCGCGTTATCTACAATATGGTCAGCTTTATTAAGTTCTTGTTCTAATCCTACGCCCGTTAATACAGCAATCTTAAGGCCTAACTTAGCATTTACACCTGTTTGTATATCATTGGCGGTATCACCCACGATGATTACATCTTGTGGTGATACGTCGTAGTTGTTAAACAAGGGATTAAGCACTTCTGGATTAGGCTTTTCAACTGCATTAGCTTCCGTAGATATGACTACATCAAAGAAATGATCAAATTGAGTTACTTCTAAAAATTGTTCTACGCCTTTTTTAGAATCACTTGTTACTATCCCCATTTTATAGCCTTGGTTTTGTAGCGTCTCCAACGTTTCATAAATACCTTCTACCAGAACATTTTCTGGCACTCTATTATCAACAAGTGTTTGGCTCCTTTTTTGTGCCCACTTAGAAACGTCCTGACCAGCAATATCACATAGTGCTTTGACCATTTCTTCCAAAGCGCCTGAAGCCATTATTGTGCCAGGTTGAATTTCTCCATCTACGACACCTAAATGCTTATATGCTGCATCTATATCATGTATATTGTCCTTGTATGCTTCCATGAAATCGTCGACGAGTTGTAAGCCAATCTTCATCCAACTACCGTCAAAATATATTAATGTGCCATCTTTATCAAATAAAATCCATTTCATCGCTTGAACAGCTCCTATGTATTAACTTCATACTAAATTATATCGCACTTTATTTTAATATAAAGATATAAGGCTAAACAAATAATGAAACTGGGAGAATAATATTCTTAAATTCAATGTTTTAGAGAACGTTGAAAAGATCTGTTTATATTAATATTTTTATAAAAAAGGAAGATGATATATGGTATATCTATTTGTAATCATTGTAGCTGCAACATTAATTGGCATATTTTTTCAAAGAGACAAAACACAAAATAAAAGACATAACTGCAATAATTGCAGTTATGTTTAGGCTGTCTAAAGCTCATATTTTTTAATAATTATCATACATTGATTATAAGACAAGTTTATGGATTTAAATAATCAAAAAAACTTCTTTTTATCACTTTAAGAAGTTTTGTATCAAAATCGAACGATATTAATTCTATAAGCCTACTTATCTCATATTTCTTTTATCATTAATTTTAAAGGTCCATTATATGTGATTTTGAATATATCTTCAGTTAATTCGCTTACGCTAATTCTCTGCTCATTTAACGCTCCTAATTTAATAAACGTAAATCATTTATTCGAAGTTTAGCAAAAGGGATACCAAACCATTTTGCTAAGTTATTTTCTTGAGAAGCTTATACTTTACCATACTTGTTTTTAACTATTAAATTATCATCCAAAATAGTGATAGCGATCATTTAACCACTCTATATGGTTTTCTTCTCTTTGAATCGCATAGTCAAGGACAAGATAATGCCCATAATTCACTTCTCGATTATATTTGTTCCCGAATAATATAGTACGACGTTCTTTTAAATTGATTAACTTAGATTTATGCAATTGTATTTGCTCTTGGAACATAACTGGTAAGATTGGATCATTTTTATCAGAAATAAAAAATAGTTTTAAATGAAATTCATTTTTACTTACAGACAACTCAGGTGTTGGTGAAACTATCCAGTCATTTAGTATTTTGAGCCCTTTATCAGTAATAAAGTATACTTTTTTTTCTAATTTTTCTCCTGCTATTATTATTTCTTTATCAATTAAGGCACGTTCATTTAGAGTTTTAAGTTGGGGGTAAATTTGGCTATGCTTTGCTTGCCAAAATTCTCCAATGTCCTTTTCAAATGATTTTTTAATATCATATCCAGATAAACTTTGATTTTTTAAAAGACCTAGTAATATGTACTGTAAAATATTTTTTTGAGCCATGGTATCCTCCTTGACAATTTTTCATAATAAGCATAACATATAAATGCAATAAATAACATGTAATTAATTACATGATTTCTGGAGGAGAATTTTATGACTAATAATTTTAATGAATTGAATGATTTTTTAGGTACACATTTAATTTATACTTATGATAATGGTTGGGAATATGAGATGTATGTAAAAAATAGCAATACAATTGATTACCGTATACATGGTGGTATGGTTGCAGGAAGATGGGTGCGAGATCAAGAAGCTAATATCGTTAGATTAACTGATGGCGTTTTCAAAATCACATGGACTGAACCAACGGGTACAGATGTTGCTTTAGATTTTTTACCTAATGAAAGTATTATGCATGGGACGATTTTCTTCCCTAAATGGGTCGAAGAACATCCAGAAATAACAGTTACTTATCAAAACGATCACATTGAACTTATGAAAGAGTCACGTGAAAAATACGATACCTACCCTAAATTGGTAGTGCCCGAATTTGCTAAAATATCTTATATTGGTAATGCAGGACAAAATAATGAAGATATAATTAATGAAGCACCGTACGAGGGCATACTAGATGAAATAAGAAATGGCAGCTATTATGGAGAAAATAAATAATCCAATGTTATTAATGAGGATATTAATTTAATCCATTTTATATGTTTTAACCTTTGGTTTTTACTACGCTTAATGAATATTCTTAAGGAGAATTGGTTATATGTTCATTGCACAAGCCAATTTTACAGCTAATATAGAAGATAGAGCTGTTTTAGATAACAAGGTAATCCATGCCAAAGGTGTTTTTTCAGGATATGATAGTTTAATAGAAGCTGAAGTTTGAAAAATGAAACAAAATCTAAAATTTCATATTCTATTTTATTTAAATGGATACAAAAAGAAGATTTCCAAGGATGGGTTTCACATCCATCACATATTGAAGAACATAAGAATATGCGCAAGTCAGAAAAAGAAAACACTGTTTCAGTAAATATTGAAAAACAAATAAAGCAATTTAAGTTATTAGATATATCAAATATAATCGGTAATTATCAAGAAACAATAAAGGCGCTCCTTTTAAGAAGGAAGCGCCTTCATTGTTTCTTGATGTGTCTTAATAATGAAGGTTTTAAGTATTTTGATTAATAGTATTTATTATGTGTAATTGATATAGTGAGAAACATATACTGAACAAGCAAAGAAATCGATTAAAGTTGAAAAGTACAAATAACAAAGCACTTCTAGAATAACTGAACGAATATGATTAAGCTGCTAAAGGAGGCGTAAGATGTATATTCCTAAACATTATAAAGAAAATGACGTTCAAGAAATTAAAGCATTTATGAAAGAACATCTGATTTGACATTGCCGAATGTAGTTTCTGGTTTATGTTTGAAACCATCGTAAAATACTTGTATTACATCATATTTGAAATTTCCCCTAGGGAATTTTGTAGCAATCCTTTTACGTAATTCATCAGAGTATTGATTCCAATTATCACCCATAACCTCCATACCAACACCATGATAAAGTAAAGCAACAAGAAGTCCAGAACCTAGATACATTATTAGTTTCTTGATATCATTTGCTTCGCTATCAAAAGAGACTTTTCCATTTATTTCTTCTAAATTCTTCTTCACTATAAAAATCTCCTCTACCAAAAAACATCAGATAAATACTTGCTTGATATCGCGGTCTAAGGTTTATGATTGCAATATATTCAAAGGAGGTTATATAATATGGGTAAATTTAATAGTTTACGAGACAAAGTTGTAGTTATTGCTGGTGGTGCTAAAAACCTTGGCGGCTTATTAAGTACTACTTACGCTAAAGATGGAGCTAAAATAGTAATCCATCATCATAATGAAAAATCTTTAGATGATGCTAAAGCTACACTTTCAAAAGTTGAAGAACTAGGTGGACAAGGCACATTATTTTCTGGTGATTTAACTAAAGTTAGTAATGTCCAAGCTTTATTTCAACATGCTGAAGAGACGTTTGGAAAAGTTGATATCGCAATAAATACAGTAGGAAAAGTACTTAAAAAACCTATTTCAGAAACGACTGAAGAAGAATTTGATAGTATGGCAGATATCAATGCAAAGTCAGCATATTTCTTTATTAAATATGCTGAGAAGTCTATGAATGATAATGGCAAGATTATCACTCTAGCCACTGCATTACTTGCTGCGTATACAGGATTTTATTCAACTTACGCTGGAGGAAAAGCTCCAGTTGAGCATTATACACGTGCAGCATCATCAGAGTTTATGGATAGAGGTATTTCAGTTAATGCAGTGGCTCCTGGACCAATGGATACACCATTCTTCTATCCTCAAGAAGGCGAAGATGCAGTGGCATTCCATAAATCTCAAGCACTTCACAATCAACTTACAAATATAGAAGACATCGCACCGATTATTACTTTCTTAACTTTAGATGGTTGGTGGATAAACGGACAAACATTATTTGCAAATGGCGGTTATACGACACGTTAATTAGCTTGAAATAATAAGGAGGTCATTTTGATATGTATTACTTTTTAGCAATATTTAAAGAAAATGAAACTGATATAAAAATCATTACAGAAGAAAGTGTTGTAGATGATAACCATGTATCTTTGCCAAGTAAAAATTACGTTAAATCTTTAGCTGAAGAAATAATTGAGCTATCCCATCAAAATAATTTATTCCATAATGATATTAAAGGAATAGGTTTAAAAATAGATGATCCTGAACTCATTGGCTATAACACTGTGGAGTCATTAAAGAGTGATATGGCATCAACATTTGGGTTTGAAGCTATTATTCATAATGACTATGAAGATTTACTAGTTCAACTTATCAAATAGACGAAAAAGGGTGACTTTATAAAGTCACCCTTTTCCAGGAGGTAAATTATGCAAGTAAAACAAGTAGCCGATAATTTAGGCATTAGTGAACATACCATTCGATACTATGACAAAGCAGGCCTCTTTCCATTTGTGTCGAGAAATAAGAATGGCTATAGAGATTTTTCAGTAGAAGACCTATATTGGGTTGAATTTATAAAATGTATGCGTCAGACACATATGCCTGTATCGAAATTAAAAGAGATTGCTGAATTATACCATCAAGGAAGTTCTACCAAAATGAAACGCAAAGATATATTTTTAGAACATCAAAAAAATTTAATAGAACAAAAAAGACTTATAGATGAAGGCCTTCAAACGTTAAAAGAAAAATTTAAATTGTTGGAAAGCGAATAAGTGAAAGTACAGTATCAGAGATGAGAAAATGGAGAAAAAGAAGTCAGTATGACAGAATTATTCTTCGATTTAATATTTGTTTATATTTTATCTACTATTAACAAAACTTCAGAAGGTATTTTACATCATTCAATATCTTTAGAAGTTTTAGGTAAAAGCTGCATGTTTTCTCGGTTTCTGCTCTATATGGGTCTACCGCACATTTTTAATTAATCGGTTTTTAGAGCACATATTAAAAGCAAACATTTTCTTAATAAGGAACGTTTTAAAATTTGGTATGAATTACTATATTTTAGTCACTAACTTAGATTTTAAAAAAGAAGACGTCTCCTTCATCTGTAAAATTATCATCTTTTCAAAACCAAAATGTGTCTCAATGACAAACATCTATTCTATTTGCAAGTGAACTATGAATATGAAATTATTTTCATTTATTCTCTAGTCTTTTCCAGGACCGTGATTGAATTTTGTTCCTTTGCCTATAGCATAGAATTGTCCTCCAGCGACGTAGTGCACAGTACGTAATTCATCAGGAGCGTCGTCAAAAATCCAATGTCCGTTATTAAAGACACGATCGTCACTCCAAGCACCAACAATCTCTCCCATAAACAAGTCGTGATCTTGTTCATTTTGCTCATTTGGCATTACCTTACATACGATCCAACCTGCACTGCCTTCTACGAGTGGAAGGTCAACGTCATCTTGATAAAATATAGGGATATTATCAAGTTTATTATCCATTTCCTTAGTGCTGTGTTCACCAACATATAAGACTGTTTCCATTTGTTTAACGGTTGGTATATGCACTACAAAATAACCGCTTTTCTCAATGAGTTCACGTGTAAAGGCTTGTTTGCCAATATATGCCATAACTTTATAGTTTCCAACAAGGCCAACCCAAGCTGCTGCCATCACATTTTCAACATTATCGTGCTTGGCAGAAAGCATTGTTGTTGGACCTACTTGTAATAAACGGTAAGCTTTAGTTATATCAATAGGTTTAATCGCCATTATATATTCTCCTCTTTTATTTCAATATGTCTTAAGATTACATCTAAAATTAATTAGTGTACTCTTATATAAGTTATAAAGGACATATCTTCAATTTATTTCTAATTGCTAGTATAATATGATGATACAAAAATACTAGTATGCACTTTTTAGTAAGATACTATCAAAAAGGAGAGTATTATATGGATTACTCTAAAACTACAAATGGACAAGTACTTAACAATAAAGGCTTTGATTATACATTATCGCTCATTGGAGGTAAGTGGAAATTGCGCATACTATTTTGGTTGTTAACAGAAGATATCATGCGCTATGGTGAACTGAAAAGATCACTTCAGGGCATTACTCACAAAATGTTGAGTAATCAATTAAAAGAGCTAGAGTTTGATTCACTCATTATCCGCCACGAATACCCGCAAGTACCGCCAAAGGTAGAATACTATTTATCAGAACGAGGTAAGTCATTAATGCCTGCTTTACAGGAGCTTTGCAAATGGGGTTCAGAACATATAGAAGATGAATAATTAAGAAAAGCTTCAAGAGAACGGTTATTTTAATTTATGGAAATTGTTTTGCTGTTTATTAACTACTATAGAAAAGCATTTTGTCAGACTCGACTTAGCATATAATGAACTTTACTACTTCAATTATATTTTGGGGAAACATTTATATAATTGCTTATCATAAGATACATTAAGAGACTTCCCTTTTTAAAGGAAGTCTCTTATATGTTTCAAAATTAAAATGTATCTCAATAATAAAGGGTTTCGACAAAAAAAGAGTGTACAGAAAATGGTTGCTTTCTGCACACTCTTTTGTGTTTCAAATAATCTAATCCCTAAGATATAAAGACATTAATCAAGCAATGTTACATTTTCTTTACCCCAATATGCTTTTTGTTCAATAACTTCTCCTTCTTCATTAAATTGGAATACGTCTATTATATCAATTGCTATATTTTGTCCATTTACATTTACATATAATTTAAATGCCATAGCAGCAGAATTTCCAAAAGAAGTTGTTATAGGAGAAATTAACTCTGCTTTTTGAGGCGTGAATGGTACATTGAACATATCTTTCAAGTCATTTATCATGTCATTGCCACCTATAGAAAATGTTTGAGTGCCCACAGGGTCTTCTCCCTTAAATTCTTTAGCAAATGTAGGACCGTTTTTGCTTTTATCATTAATTGAATCTATATGACTTTTCATAACTTTTTTCATATGTGATTCAGAAGGCTGCGTAGGTGCTATATTTAATTCACTTTTTTCTTGCGTAAGATCTTCCATAAATTCTTTCCAACTAAAATGCTTACTCATATTTAAATCTCCTTTTTAATTGTTATTTTTTTACATATCCTTGTTTGTTTAAATATTCCAACATATTAGGTTGGATGCTTCTTGCCAAATGTTCTTCAATATGTTCACTCCAGCCCTTCACTTTCTTTACAGTAAACGGTGCTACTACAGGTCTATTTTCGTAATATTTTTTCATTTCTTTATCATACGCTTCAATGTCTTCCATGTTGAAATCATTGTAATGATTGTTATGCATTACTATTTTTTTAGGTAATCTTGGTTTTGATTGAGGTCTTTCACCAGCTGGATAACCAATACATAAACCTGTGAGTGGAACAACATATTCTGGTAAATCAAGTAAAGCTGTCACTTCTTCTATATTTAATCTTATCCCACCAATAAAAACGCCGCCTAATCCTAATGATTCAGCTGCAGTTAATGTGTTTTGAGCCATTAATCCAACGTCGACTGCTCCTATTTGCAAGAATTCTGTATATGTTACGTCTACATTGGGCGCTATATTATGATTACGATTGAAATCTGAACAAAATATCCAAAACTCTGAAGCTTCTTCAATATAACTTTGGTTACCACTAAGCTTCATTATTTTTTTGCGTATGGATTTATCAGTCACGCGAATAATAGTTACAGCTTGCAACAAACTGAAAGAAGAAGTTTGGTTTGCAGCTTCAAATATTTCATTAATTTGTTCCTCAGGTATCGCTTTATTTTCAAAATTTCTTATCGAACTATGATTTTTTAATAAGTTTATTGTTTCATTCATGATAATACTCCTCTTCTCATTTATATAATAAAGAACGCATCAGTGTGGTTTAAAATCTTGCATTAAATCATCAATAACTTCTTTTACACTTCGGATAGATTTGATAGGACTGATACCCGTTCCCACAGAAACATAACCATTTTCTGTATCTCCTTCAACCATACCAAGTCTCATATTTCTTCCAGCACCCATATGTTGTCCAAGTTCTTCATTGGTTGCGCCTTCTTTATCCATGATTTCTAATTCTTTTGCTAATTTACCTGGTAGCGAACGATAATAAGCTGGAAGTGTTCTGAAAAGAATTAAATCTTCAGCTTTTGAATCAACAATGTACTGTTTTACATTTTCAGCAGCTGGGTTTTCATAAGTAGGTATAAGGACACTACCCACATATACCCCTTCAGCACCTAAGCTAAAGGAAGCTCTAACACCTCTCACATCACCAATGCCTCCAGCAGCAATAACTGGAATGTTAATTACATCTGCTATCATCGGTACAATGGAAAAAGTGCCAATCACACGTTCTGGTACTGTTCCTCCCTCGTCAAATCCAGTTGCTACAAATACATCTGCACCCATTGCTTCAGCAGCTTTCGCATTTTCAGTTGTAGGCGTAATTGGTCGGAATATAATTTTCATATTATTATCTTTTAACTTAGTAAAAATTTCTTCATCTAATAGTCCATTGATCAATACAACTGGTACCTTTTCTTCAATAAGCATATCAACGATATATGCAACGTAAGTAAGATCTTCACTTACCATAATTGTTGAGGCAAAAGGTTTATTTGTGAGTTGCTTAATTTTTTTAATTTCTTTTCTCATACGCTCCGTCGTTTCAACTGGCGAACGTGTCACTCTTGCATCACCAGCATTAGGCCCCATTATTCCTAAGCCCCCTGCTTCACTCACAGAGGCAATAAATTTAGGATTTGTTAATGAATTCAAAGGTCCTTGAATAATCGGTTTTTCTATATTAAATATTTCAGTCACTCTGCTTTTCATTAATATTACTCCTTTTCAATAAATATCATATGTAGTATATTAATATGAACAGAACCATTATTGAAGTAGGCAATAAATAATGACATAGTATTAAAAATCGTACTATTGTGATATGGAGGGATTTATATGGTTAAAATATGTAATTATGGCTTTGATGAAAATGTTATAGAAGAACATCGAGATGTATATGGTATCGCTTATACCCAGAATATTTTATCAGGTCGTTATAAAAATTTAATTATATGGTATTTAAAAGAAAGTGATTATAGATTTGGAGAGATAAAGAAATTTTTAACAAGTATTTCTCAAGGTTCCTTAACGAAACAACTTAAAGAATTAGAAAATGATGGTCTTATTAATAGAACCGTTTATGCAGAAGTCCCGCCTAAAGTTGTGTATAGTTTAACAAACAAAGGTAAAGCTCTCATGCCAATTATAGATATGATGGAAGCCTATGGTAGAGAATACGGAGACATTTAACCCCGCCTAATAAAGGTGTCCCCTCTCAATTTTATATTAAGAGGGGTTGTGTCAAAAAAGAACTTTTTTTAAACTTTTCTATTTTAATATTGTGTTATTTAAAACATCTCTCAATGCTTCTACCATCTCATATTTTTTCTCTGTTCTGAATGAAACGTGGTTCCCTGGTACAGTAACATAAGGTTTATCTAGCTTTTCAGCAAGTACCCGAGCTGTTCTCGCATAATAAGCATCTTTACTGTCTGCGCCAGCCATAAATACGAGGGGCAAATTGTCTTTTTTTATTTTTTCTAAATCTGGTGTTTCACTCGAAATATGGGCATATTCGTGTGCAAAAAAATATTCAAGCGAGTTTGCAATCATCCCATCTTTATCATCAATTACACCGTTTTCGTTTCCTGCAGGATTAAAACCAACAAGTGAGTTACTGAATTCTTTCATTGCAGCAAAAGGTCCCTTTTCTTTATAAGTGTTATAAACGAAATCAACATATTCATCCCACTTCTCAGCATCTGGTAAAACTTTCATAATCGCTGGTTCATGTAAAAACCCACCAGCAATAACCTCCGGATAATCTTCAATGAGTTTCAAACCAATAGCGGCCCCACCACTGTTCGCAAATAACAATACTTTTTCAATTTTCATATCACGAACGATAGCAAGGGCATCTCTCACCTCTTGTGACACATCAAGATCTGCATTAAAATCTCCAGTACTTCTAGAATTGCATCTTCTATCGTAACGTACGACAGTATATTCGTCAGACAAAATAGAAGATAAATCGGAGTAAGTATCTGCATCACCACCAAATCCTACTATAGTTAATAGAATAGGACCTTTCCCTTCTACATCATAAAATATTTCTGCGCCTTCGGTAACTACACTTTTTGTATATGACATTTTAACCAGCTCCTGTCCAAATTTAACTCAAATTTATTTTAGCCTTTATATATACTCCTAAACAATATGCATTGTATCTATGATTGTTTGAAAATATACACTAAACCTATAAATGTTTAGTACCGTACAATTTCATCTAAAAATTCACAAAAATAAATAGCACCCTAAAACAATGTTTGGGTGCTCTACTTTAAGTGATTCATTCAATACTTGCCCTACTGAGTGGGAATAAAGCAAAGACACTTTGGTTAAATAAATCACAGAATATTAATTTAATGCATTTCATATGTTTTAACTTTTTATTTTTGCTAAAATTAGTTCATACCGTCAAGGAGGAATGACATATATGTTCATAGCACAAGCTAATTTTACAGCTAATATAGAAGATAGAGCGATTTTGGATAACAAAGTAAGCCATGCTAAAGATGATTTTTCAGGATATGATGGTTTAATAGACGTGGAAATTTGGAAAAACGAAACAAAATCTAAAATTTCATACTCTATTGTATCGAAATGGAATGAAAAAAAGTATTTCCAAGCATGGGTGTCACGTCCAGCACATGTTGAAGAACATAAAAACATGCGCAAGGAAGAAAAAGAAAATACTAAACCTACAAGTATTGAAAAACAAATAAAACAATTTGAGTTACTAGATATATAAAATATAATCGATAATTATCATAAGAGACACTTCTTTTAAAAAGAAGTGTCTCTTATGATTCGAAAGTAAATTTCGTCTTAATAAGGTTTATTTTACAAAATTAATCTTTCTTCATATCTTTAATTTCTTTAATCCAAAAGTACAGTATAAAACTAATTACAGCTACTACAATAATGGCAAAACAAGTTGTAATTAATAGAACGCAAGATGAAAACGATGATAGTATACCTAATGCACTTAAAAACCCAGTTATTAATAATGCTAAAGCAATAGAAAACAATGATGTATATGTATTTGAAGCAAATACATGGTTTTTTGGTGAAGGTGGCATTAATTTAACGATGCAACAACTTAACCAAATTCAACAAGCGTATCAATAATAATTAGTATTAATTACATAATCTATAGTTAACACAAAACACAATAAAAGAGACTCCTTTTAACAGGGGGCTCTTTATTGTTTCAAAATCAAAATAAATCTTAATAACCATCGTTATTGATTCTCTGAAAAACATACTACTGCTTAATGTATTTGTAAACTTTAAGTTCTTAGAACCCTTGTCTCCACCATACTTTTGAAAATTAAAATTTATAGAAGTAATTATTTTGAAGTTTTTAAAAGAAAAGATTAAAAGGGACTCTATTGTTTAATGATTTAAATTGAATGATTTAGCTTTTTTTATTATTCAAAATAATATACAAGAAAACTGTAAATATAACAACTATAGAAAGAACTTTATACATGCCAGAATATCCTAAAAGCGGAATAATAAATCCGAGTGCATAGGGGCCGATTCCATTACCTAAATCCATAAATATCATAAAAGTAGATGTTGCTAAGCCTATATTTTGTGGGTTGGCATTACTTACAGCAATTGTTTGTGTAATTGAAGAAATATTACCAAAACCAAGACCAATCAGTATTGCAGAAAACATCATTATCCAACTATGGTAACTCATACTTAACGTTATTAACCCTAAGAAAAAGAGTATAAATGCTGGGTACATGATAATATTAGGACCATGTATATCGACAATTTTACCTGTAAATGGTCTAGAAAATAACACTGACATCGTGTATAGAATAAAGAAAAAACTAGCTGTTTTTACAAGGTCAATCTCAATTGCGTACAGATTAATATATGAAACTATACCTGAAAATGAAAAAGCACTTAAGAATATTATAAACCCTATTGGGAGTGTACGTTTATCTAATAAATTTCTGAATGATAAATTCTTACGATTATCATTTTCAGGAACATTTATTAAAAACGAAAATATTAAACTAATGATGCCAAAAATAAAGCTAATATAAAATATATTTATAAAATTTGAGTTCTGTGTGAGTGTAATACCTATGAATGGTCCTAAGCCTGTAGCTAAAGCTGTGCTAACTGCAAAGTAACTAATCCCTTCACCTTTTCGATGTTCGGGGATCACTAACGCAACAATTGTCCCAACAATCGTTGTTGTTATACCTATGGAAATGCCGTTTAAAAAACGAACAATAATTAAGAAAGCTTCATCCAATTTTATAAAATAGAGTATTATTGTTAAAGTGAAAAATAATATATTCATGATAAACATTTTCTTAGTTATTTTTAAAAACCCAATCAGTAATCTCCCTATGAGAGCACCTACTATAAAAATGCCAGCTATTAATCCCATCATTTTACTAGAGGCATTATATTCAATCTGTGCGTATGTTGTTATGGTCGAATTTAATAGAAAGTATACTAAAATTAATAAGAAGTTTATACTTGAATAAATTATAAAATCTTTTGTCCATATTTTAGTTTTCATTTTTCCTCCTTTCTGTAAATAATCAACATAAAACTAAGCTAGCACGCTTATTCTATATTGGTCTTTTCATGTTTTAAATTCTAATGATTTATTGCTTCCATTTTCTCCTAGCATTGGATTAATTAAAAATCTATTATTCGCGTATTTTATAATCCTTGTTGCATTTTTGATATGCTTTATTTTCATGAAAATTACCACCGATTACATTTATATACTAATTCTATTCGGAGTATAATTTAGAGTGAATATAAATTCGAAAAATATTTAAGTTAATTTCTAGGAATTTGAAAGTGAGGAAGTAAATTGGATAAAAACATAACTCCTGGTTATCGTCAGGGATATTAAAAGAGACTCCTTGTTTAAAAAAGAGTCTCTTAATCGTTTCAAAATCAAATTCCGTCTTAATAACGTCGCTTTTGATACAATATGTTTATATAGTTCAATTTATTATATGGATTTTAGTCAATAAGAATACAAGCGGTATCTAAAAAAGTGTATTATAGAGCTTCTTTTACATATTGCTGTACGTATTTATCAACATCCATACCTAACTGTTCTAACACATCATAACGATCATAATGTGCCCGTTTTTCTATAACTTTACCATTAGTAAAACGCAATTTAGTCATAAATGATTTTTTACATATTTTCCAGTAGCTGGAACACCAAAATACTCACTAGCAGTGTGCGTTCCTTCAAATTCTAAATAAACGGCTACCTCATCACCTTCTGCAAACACCACTTTAGCTTCGAGATTAAAATCAGGACAAGCATCAAAACTATCTTTTTCCGTTTCTATAAACCCTTGTACACCGTATTTCGGATTATTTCGCTGTGGGTAAAATACTAAATGTTCAGGACATAATTCTTTGAAAGTCTCAAAAATTTCTTTCTTGCATGTATTGATAAAATTGTTTGGCAACCGCTTTGTAAGTTACACCTGTCATCATAACCGCTTCTTTCATTTAAAATGAGTAAGACTCACCATCTTCTGGCACAAAAACATTTGAAGAAATTTCTTTTTCTTTAGAAAACTGTATTAATTCTTCTCTTGATAATGTCCAATGATTAGCAGCTTCCATATGAACAGAAATAATTTTTGCGTTAGGTGCAGACTTATGCACTGCATAAATATCTTCTTTACCCATTACGAGAGAACCAATTGTTAAATTTTCATTGTCTCCCCCATTTACTACAATAACTTCGGGATTATGATTATTGATTGGTTTTTCAACTTCTTCATACCACACCGTATCTCCCGCGATATACAATGTTTTTTCACTTGAGTGTTTAAACATAACACCACAAACTAAACCAGCTATGTCGTGTACTTGGTTTCCTCGTCCATGCTCTCCTTTTGTTTTAATTAATTCAATACCTTCAAAGACAGTATCTTCTTGTAAAACTTCTACATTTTCAAAGCCATCCTGTCTAACTACTTCGGCGTCTGCTTCATTTTGTACAAACATTTTGATGTTTTTAGATAACAAATTTTTTGCTACATCATCATAATGATCTAAATGGAGATGCGTAAGGATAACCGCATCGATATCCTTAATAACGTTGTCTACTGGCATAGGCAATTCAATTAAAGGATTATACATATCCTGTCTTATTGAGTCAGGAAAAGGGGGATAAGTACCTTTTTCTGCTAACATTGGATCTACAAGAATTTTTTTATCAGCATATTCAATAATAAGTGTCGCATTTCTTACATGAGTTATATTCATTACAATTCCTCCTTTATGTGATACTTTTATTTTATTAGTAAAAGTATGAACAATACATAACTTAGTGAAAGAGTTTTATCGTATTTAATTGATATTTGAAAAAGGAGTACTAATATGGCTATAGATAATACTGATAAGATGATTATTAATGAACTTCAACGAAATGCTAAAATTACAATGAAAGACTTGGGTAAAAAAGTGAATTTAACTGGTCAAGCTGTGAATACAAGAGTCTCTAAACTAGAAAGTGATGGTGTTATTCAGAACTATACTATTCAAGTAAACCAAGAAAGCTTAGATTGTGCTATCCATGCTTTTATAAATATTTACATGAATAAAATATCACACCTACCCTTTTTAGAATTTGTCGATACAAAAAGCAACTATATCCTACACAATTATAAAATAATAGGCGACGGATGTTATTTATTAGAATGTCGATTCCCTAATAATAAGCACCTGAATACATTTTTAGAAGACCTAAATGTTTTTGCTAACTATAATATTTCTACTGTTCTGTAAGTTATACAAATATTTAATTTTTTATTCTCAATAATTATAAGTAGACATGTTAAGAAGAGACTGCTTTTTTCTATTATGTTCCCTTCAAAGTAGACACTTAAAAAGTGAAATCTTTGGAGGGTCTTTTTTATATCTCGTAAACTTTAAGTTGAAAAAAACATCAGCAAAAAGTAATCTCTATTTTTATAAGAAATCACTTAATCATTTAATATATCATTAAGCTTTTCAGAGAATATTGGTGTATACAAATATCGATAACCCTTTTGCGTTGGATGAGCATCATCTGCCATCATCGTTTTATCATCTTTAGCTAGTTTGTTTATTATCTTGTCTCCCCATACATCAATAATATTAATATCCCATTTCTTTTTTATTTCTAATAGTTTGTTAATCAAAAATTCATAATAAGGGTCTTTATCACGTATACAAGTATAAAATACAATAGGACAATCCCAATTTTCTTTAACATATGAAATAATAAATTCGATGGCACCTATGATTGTTTCCGTATCAAAATCATTAATACTATAAGATTCACTGATTAATCCTATAGGCTTATTGGATCTTGCGTCATTTGTAGATAACTGGCATACAAAGGCATTTAATTTGTTATCTGTAGAAACATTGCTTTTTAATCTTTCTACATAACTTGATTTTTGTTTACCAGCTAGTGTTGTACCTGATTGAGCTTCTTTAATTGTATCCACACCATATTCTTTATTTAAAAATGCTACAAATGAATTACCTTTAGCTGCAGCACCATAAGTAATTGAAGAACCTAAAAACAATATTCTTTTATTATTCAAATTACTGTTTTTATCTAAATAACTTTCATTTGGTCCAAATTCATCTTTGTTACCTTTAATTATATTCGGTGTATTTTTGATTAAAGAGATTAATGTGCCTGTCGTCTGCAAAATTGTTCTGAGTTTATTCAACTATATGCCTCCTATTTATCCTGCTATTGTTCTTGAATTTCCTTTTTATTATTTTGTCGTTAATTTCTGCTGAATGCACTAGCTACTTTCTTCGTAGAAAAAAACACCTCCGCATAAATTCATTTTAAGATGAATTCAGCGAAAGTGCCTTTATTTTACTGCCACTCATTGGAGTCCGTTCACATCACCAAATAATATACACATATACCGGTCTCAGTAGTCAGTAATTTCCGACCCTGTTTCTGCACCAATAACTCATACTTTTTATTTTGTACAAAAATAATAAATCCGTTCGCTATATTAAGATCATATGTAAATCCTACACAAGTAGCGTTAATATCAAGCACTCCTGCATTTTTTATTTAGTTTACCTTATACATATGAACCCTGTGCAGTTATTTTGGCAATTTACTTTATTAATAAGTACCCATGATAGCATCTTTGACTTTTTCTTTGTAAAAGTTTTTAATTTTTAAATTTTCGTCCTCTGTGAAAGATTTAGTATCTAATGCCTCTAAATTTTGTTTCACTTGTGTCACATTTCTAAACCCTGGATTAATACAAGATATTTCTTTAGCATCTAAAATCCATCTTAACGCTGCACTTGCCATAGAAGGACGACCTTCTTTAATCCATGTTAGTTGATCAGATAATTCGACCCCTTTTTGAAAACCTAGTCCAGAAAATGTTTCACCTACATTAAAAGCTTCGCCATTTTCATTAAATTTACGATGATCGTCTTCAGCAAATTGAGTTTTCGTTGTAAATTTTCCTGTCAACAATCCACTTGCAAGTGGCACTCTTGTAATGATGCCTACACCTTGTTGGTAAGCTTTAGGAATTAATTCCTCTAATGGTTTTTGGCGGAACATATTAAAAATAACCTGCAAGCTTGCTACATTAGGATATTCTAAACATATTAAACCTTCTTCAACTGACTCAACACTCACCCCATAATGTCTTATGAGACCTTCTTCTTTTAATTGGTCTAATACGTCAAAGACACTACCCTCTTTTAAGATTTCAGTAGCAGGGCAATGGATTTGAAACAAATCAATTGTATCTCTGTTTAATCGACGAAGACTATCTTCACAGTATGACTTTACCGTTTCATAACTATAATTTTGTGGGTCAGCAATATCCCCTTGTCGACAGAATTTTGTTGCAATATAAATTTCATCTTCTTTGCCTGCAGTCGCCTTAGCTAATAATTCTTCACTATGACCATCTCCATAAACATCAGCTGTATCAAAGAAATTCACGCCTTGATCAATGGCATATTCTAAAGCACTTAATGCATCTTCGTCATTTGTTTCACCCCATGCACCACCTATTGCCCATGTACCAAAACTAACTTCACTGATCATCATACCTGTATTACCTAACTCGCGATATTTCATAAAATTTTCCTCCCCTTAAAATAAAAAAATAGTTCACTATCTCTATTTATATGCTTAATTTCATTTTTGTATAATTCTATGTTTTACACATGTTCTTTACCCTTTATTAGTAAAAGTAATAAGCATTAACTATTATTTTATATTTTTGTATAAATTAAAGTTATATTGTATTTTTTAAAGTATGATACATTTCTTCTGCATAATCATCTAACGCTTCTTTTGACATTTGAAGACGTTTTTTGGATGATCCATATCCAATTTCAGTTTTTCCTTGAACTAAACCGTCAAAAATTTCATTAATAAAGTCAACAGGATCCGCACCAAAAGTATGAATATTCTCCCCACCTAAATCAGTATTTACAGCAGGAGGAATAACCTCATAAACACTTGTATTTGTGTTCGACAATTGATGTCTTAAACTAACTGTAAATGAATGTACTGCAGCTTTGGTCGCTGAATAGATTGGCGCAATTGCCATTGGTGAGAAAGCAAGTCCCGAAGAAACATTAATTATATTTGAGTTTGTTGTTTTATCAGAAAAGTATTGGCTAAATAATATTGAAAGTTGGACCGTTGCTTCAAAATTGGATTGTATTTCTGTATTTAAGTTCTCCCAATTTGTTGTAGCATTGGTTTTTAATATATCAAAACGGTTTTGAATACCCGCATTATTTACGAGTACATTAATATCTGAATAATTTTGAATTACCCAATGATATAAATCCAATCGTTCTTCAGCACTAGATATATCACATTTCTTCGTTGTTACTTTTGGAAATTGTTCTTTAATACTTTTTAATTTTTCAGTATTACGTCCACACACAATAATTTTATTATTATTTTCATAAAACTTTTTAGTGAACTGAAGTCCTATACCAGACGCACCACCAGTAATAAGTATTGTATTATTCTTTATATCCATTTTGCACACTCCTCTACATAAGTTTAATCAGTGTAGTCGTTTTTTTAGTATACGTCTAACAATAAAAATTTTTAGGAAAATGTGAGAAAATCAACCTATTCATTTAGAATAACGCTTTGAATCTTAGACTAACATTGATAAAACTACTTTCTTTTCAATACTTTTCATTAAAATTATCAATGGAAATTTTGAGTTACAATATCTTAATGATGATTTTCCAAATTTCTTATCAAATAAAATACATACATTTATTATCTTTTAGCAAATATAAATTCATATCAAGATTGTTTAATATTCTTGATTATTTTGAAGTATACTTTCAAATTCTTCTCTTACTTGTGGTACTGACAAACCTACAATCACTTGTATACTTTTACCACTTTTAACTAGTCCATGTGCCATTCTATCTTGTGTGAAGTAATCATTATCTGAGACTTTATTTTCATCATTAACCGTCAAACGTAAACGTGTAGCGCAATTTGTAACATCTTTAATATTTTCCTTACCACCCAATCCTTGTAAATAATATTGTGCTTTATCTTCAAATTCGTTTCCTTTTTGTATATTTTTATTTCTTTTACTTTTTGAGTCTTTTTTACTCTCTTTATAATCATTTTTACTATAAAGTTTAATATTTCCTTCTTTCTTTTCTCTGCCTGGAAGTGGTATATCAAACTTTAATATTAAATATCTAAATAATACAAAATATATGCCCATAAAAATAAGACCAATAATTACTTGAAGAACGTAGAGTTGCCAATAGTTCGAACCCAATGGAATCCAATTTGTAGCTACAAAATCAATTAATCCTCCGCCGAAGTGTCCAACGATGCCCACACTATACATTATTGTAGCCATAGCTGCTGTTAAAAATGCATGTAATACAAATAAATATGGCGCAATAAATAAGAATGTAAACTCTAAAGGTTCAGTGATGCCCGCAACCACAGCAGTTAGTGTAGCCGGTATTAGTAATGCAGCTACTTTTTTTCTATTTTCTTCAGGCGTTGTAAAGTACATCGCTAAAGCGATACCCATAGAACTAAATATTTTTGCATTTCCTTGGAGCATAAATCCATACGGAAATTGTTCTTTTAATGGTTTTGAACTATTCGCAAATTCACTTACATGTTCAAACCAATATGCTTTTAAGCCTTGGTTCATTACTACTGGTCCCATATCTATTGGTGTCCAAATAAAATGGTGTAATCCTGTAGGTATTAGTACACGTTCTAAAAAATGATATAACCAAACGCCAATGTAACCAGATCCAATAATATAACCTTGTAATGAAGAGATACCATCTTGAATTGTAGGCCAAATAATACAAGTTATAATTGCAGCTACTAACGTAACAAAAAAAGAAATTGAAACAACATAAGTTAAACCTTGAAACACTTCTAACATCTCAGGTAATTTTTTTCCATAATATCTATTATGTATCCATGTAATAATACTGGAAATAATAATAGCACCTAATATATTTGTGTCTAACGTTTCAATACCTCCAATTTCCTTCAAACCAGTTACATTATCAGCGCCCTTTTCTAAATTCGCGCCAAATGTATGGGGCCATTCAGTTAATATAATATTAATAAATGTATTATACATAAAATATCCTATTAAAGCTGCTAATGTCGCATTTGCAGCAGCCTTTTTAGCTAATGAAATAGGTAAACCCACAGCAAAAATCAATTCCATATGGTCAAATACAGTCCATCCTCCTGCTTCAATTACAGACCATATTTTAAACCAAATTGTTCCTTCTTCAGCAATACTCCCCATTATAGTGGTATTTAAAAATACAGTGGAAATGCCTAACACTATACCAAAAAAGGCAAATGTAAGTACTGGTACAATCATTGCACTTCCAAAACGTTTAATTACATTCATAACAATTCCTCCTTAGATAACATCATTAATTTAGTTATAGCATTTGCAAAGGATAAATCTCCTCTAACTAAAGTAAGCGCTTACATATTTTGATGAAAGTCTCTAACATTTCTTATCTCTAGAGATAATTTAAGGCAAATGAATTTCTTTAAGTTCTAATTAATAAGTGTGAAGTATATATACGAAGAGACTAGTATGAAGTTCAATCACACTTTTCATATACTACATTTATTATTTAACTACATAAAACACTAATAAATTTTTGTTAAATAGCTGTCCATCCTCCATCAACTTTTAAAGTTTCACCTGTTACAAAATTTGATAATTGAGAACTTAAATACAATACCGCCCCTGAAATATCATTAGGCGTAGGTAATTCATGAAACAATATACGTTCTAGCACATCTTCTTTAAAGTCTTGATCTTCAAACATTTTTTCAGTTAAATTTGTTTCTACGAAAGTAGGCGCTACAGCGTTGACGTTAATATTATATTTCGCCCATTCTATAGCAAGAGATTTCGTTAATTGGATGACCCCGCCTTTACTAGCAGAATAAGGCGCCCTATTAAAATAACCGACAAATCCTACTTGGGAAGCAATATTAACAATTTTCCCATCTCTTTCTTTAGACATATATTTACCTACAAATTGTGAGATGAAAAATAAGGATTTAAGATTAATATCTAACACTTTATCCCAATCATCTTCTTGAATTTCTAAAGCTGGTTTAGTAATATTTACACCTGCATTATTAACTAATACATCAATAGTGCCGTAAGCTTTGATTACTTTTTCAATTGTCTTTTCTACTTCATTAATTTTTGTTATATCCAAAGCATATATACTATGTTTGCCTTCACTTCTATTTAATATTTCTAATGTTTCGTTCAAAGATATAGAATCCCTTCCTATAACTATCACATTAGCACCAAGCTGTGATAAATCTTTAGATATTTGTTGACCAATACCTTTATTTCCACCTGTCACTATGATATTTTTTCCTTTTAAATCATCAAAACTTTTTTTCATTAAAAATCTCCTATCTTTACTAAGTATAAATAGTTTTATTTGTATTTTTTTACTCTTAATAATGCTTGTTCTGCGTGTCCCGCAAAATTCTCATAACCGCATAGTCTCGCTGCATACTCACCCATAGCTGCACTTTGTTCTTCAGATGTAATACGTTGATAAGTCACTGTTTTAATAAATTTACCTACCCATAAGCCCCCTGTATAACGTGCTGCTTTTTTAGTAGGTAGTGTGTGATTCGTACCAATGACTTTATCCCCATAAGCTACATTTGTTTCTGGACCAAGAAACAGCGCGCCATAATTTGTTAAATGATTTAAAAAGTAGTCTGGTTCTTTAGTTAATACTTCAACATGTTCAAAAGCGAGTTTATTCGCTTCTATTACAGCTTCTGCTTCATCTTTCACAATAATCACTTGGCCATAATTTTTCCAAGATTCCCCTGCAATATCAGCTGTTGATAACGTTTTTAATTGTCTTTCTATCTCTTTTAAAGCTGCTTCCGCAATTGCTTCAGAAGTAGAAATAATCGCACCTGGAGATGTTGGTCCATGTTCCCCTTGACCCAATATATCTGTAGCAATCATTTCAGGTTCTGATGTTTCATCTGCAATCACTAATGTTTCTGTAGGGCCCGCGAGTAGATCGATACCGACTCTGCCAAATAGTTGGCGTTTCGTTTCTGCTACAAAAGCATTACCTGGCCCAACAATCATGTCTACAGAATCTATTGTTTCTGTACCTATCGCCATACCACCCATAGCTTGAATGCCACCTAGAATATAAATTTCATCGGCGCCCGCTTTGTACATTGCGTACACAGTTGTTTCTGGAATTTTACCGTCTATTGGTGGTGTACAAGCTATAACACGTTTCACCCCAGCAACTTTGGCAGTTAAGATACTCATATGCGAAGAAGCAATCATCGGGTATCTACCCCCTGGAATATAACACCCTACACTATCAACCGGTATATTCTTCTGACCTAATATAACCCCAGGTGAATTTTCTGTTTCGAAGTCTTTCAACGAGTTTTTTTGAGCTTCAGCAAATCTTTGTATGTTATTTTGCGCGAATGCGATATCATCTTTAACTTGTTGTGGAATATCATTAACAATGCTTTCAATTTCTTCGTCACTTAATTTAAAACTTTCAGGGCTCCAGTTATCAAATTTCACAGACAAATCGCGTAAAGCTTTATCCCCTTCAGCTTCAATCGTTTTAATCGTATCACTTACAATTTGACTAACTTTTTCATCATTATCTTTTACTTCATCATCATCTTTTCCTAATTTTAAAATATAGACCATATAAAAACTCCTTTTATCTAATTTTGTTAGAGGTTGTTTTTCTAAATTTAAAATCGCCTTTAATCTTAATACGTTTGTTTTTTATTAGGTTACCTTCTAATAAAATTTTTATTGTTTCATTAACCATCAAATCTAAAGGTTGTGACCACGTTGTTAATTGATTATTAGGCCAAGATGCCATCTTAATATCATCAAAACCAATTATTTCAATATCATCAGGAACATTGATTTTCATTTCTTTTGTTGCTTCAAGTATCCCAAGTGCAGTAATATCGTTTGCACCAAATATACCATTAGGTCTGTTTCCTTCTTTTAAATAATCTAATGTCAGTTGATATGCTGTTTCAAAAGTAAAGTCACCCTCAATAACATCAATCTTTTTCTTCTTTTTTTCAAAAAAGCTATTAAAACCATAAAATCTATCTCTATTCGTAGATGTGTTATTTTTTCCTGAAACATATAAAATTTTTTCAATATTTTTATTATAAAAATATTGAGCTATAGCTTGAGAAGCATAGATATTATCACTAGATACTGAATTACACTGTAAATCATCGTCTTCTCTATTAAAAAGTACCACTGGTATGTTTGCATTTTTTAATTTTTTAACCATATCAGAGGATAATAAAGCATCTGTTACTATAATAGCTTCTACATTATACTCCCAAAATTTTGCAATCTCTTCTTGCTGTATTTCTTCATTTTCAGTGTACATAAATAATACAGAGAAACCGTAACCTCTTAATTTTTGAGTAAATAAAGATAGTGCTTCATAATAAAAAGGGTTTTGTTTTTCTTTCATTGCTATCCCAACCAATTTGGATTTATTAGTAATTAATCCTCGAGCCAACGCATTGGGTTTATAATTGAATTTATCAGCAATGTCTAAAACTTTTTTTCTTGTTTCAGTAGAAACACCAGATTTAGGATCAAAAGCTCTAGAAACTGTTGATTGCGAAACATTTGCTAATTCAGCAATTTTTTTAGAGGATATTTTTTTACTCATGGCTAATCCCCTTTCTATAATATTTTTCATATCATCATTTTCACTTTATTCTATCCCCAGTTTCAGGATTGAAAAAGTGTATCTTATTTATGTCAAATATAAATTTTATTGTATCTCCAGAATTACTTTGATTTCTCGAATTAACCTTAGCAACTAACTCATAGTCACCCAAGTTAGTGTAAATAATAGATTCTGATCCAAGTAATTCATTTACTTTCACCTCAGCTTCAAACGTATTGGTAATACCTGATTCTGTATATATCGGTTCGTCTTTAATATGCTCAGGCCTAATACCCATTTTTATATTTTTGTGTTCATAACCTTTTTCTTTAAGTAAACGTATTTGAGAGGGAGTTATGGGAAACTTTTGTTCTTCAATAATAATATGGTCTTCGTTAAAATATGCGTCTAAAATATTCATCGATGGTGATCCAATGAAACCTGCTACAAATATATTTTCCGGTTTATCATATACTTCTTTAGGTGTACCAACTTGCATAATTTTCCCGCGGTTTAAAATAACGATTCTATTAGCCATAGTTAGTGCTTCCGTTTGATCATGTGTCACATATATAGTAGTGGTATTTAAATGTTTATGTAGTCTTATTATTTCAGACCTCATTTGAACTCTTAACTTAGCATCTAGATTCGATAAAGGTTCATCCATTAAAAAAATACTTGCATCTCTCACAATTGCTCTACCTAATGCTACTCTCTGTCTCTGACCACCAGAAAGTCCTTTAGGTTTAATATCTAAATAATTTTCTAAATTTAAAATCTCCGAAGTTTCTAGCACTTTTTCTTTAATATTCTTTTTAGGCGTTTTTCGTAACTTCAAACCGAATGCCATATTATCGAATACTGACATATGTGGGTATAGAGCATAATTTTGGAAGACCATTGCCATGTCCCTGTTTTTTGAATCCACATCATTCATTTTTTTATTATCTATATAGAGTTCACCATCACTTATATCTTCTAAACCGGCAATCATCCTCAATATAGTAGATTTTCCACATCCTGACGGGCCAACAAACACTATAAATTCGCTATCCTTAATTTCGAGATTAAAATTATCGACAATTATATCAGCCTTTTTACTATATTGTTTTTTTATATTCGATAAACTTATATGGGGCATATAATTCCTCCTTGAACTAAAAATTTGTATTGATGAAGTCTTCATAAGTTTTAGCAACATTTAATAAGATATTTTCACTATGATATGGTGCTATTAATTGTATACCTTGAGATATATTATCTGATACATATCCAGAAGGGATAGTTATAGCTGGATGTCCAGTCAGATTAAAAACAGTTGTATACTTTATCATGACATCTTCAATATCATTATTTAATCCTTTATAATATATGTTACTAGCCTCTATAAGTGGTACCTTAATTGGCATTGTCGGAGTTAGTATTATATCTACTTCTTGAAATATCTTATTAAATTCATTTTTCATTTTTAAACTATTCTCTTTAGCAATAAGATAATCAATGGATGAAATACTCTGGCTTTTAGTAAATGTTTCTTTTAAATATTCAGGATATTGTTTTTTATTTATATTTTTTTTATGTTGGACTGTCATTTCAGGAGTACCAATATTTCTTGAAGTTATAATCACATCATTTTTGTTAAGAAAATTAGTGTCTATAGGGACTAAAGAATAGCTCAAATTTTTAAAGTTTGTGTAAACGTCTTCCATCATATCGTTAACTTCAAAATCAATATTTTCAGTAAAATAATCTGTAGGTATACCAATCGTTAATTTCTTTTGTAACTTTGTGGGTATATCATTTAATATATTAAAAATTATTTCTAAATCCTCAACGTTTCTACTTAATAAACCTATATGATCTAGTGTTTTAGAAATTGGCGTCATACCAAACAATTTATTCTTATCATAAGTCGGTTTAAGTCCTACAATTCCACAGCACGAGGCTGGTATTCTAGTTGATCCTGATGTATCACTACTTAATGAACAAGGAATCATGTTAGATGCTACTGCTGCTGCTGAACCACTCGAAGATCCTCCAGCAGTAAAACTCCTATTTCTAGGATTTATTACATCTCCATATATGCTATTTTGTGAAGTAACAGTAGAGGAATATGGCGTCAAATTATTTTTACCTACTATTATAAAGCCTTTTTCTTCGAGTGTTCTTACCATTATTGAAGACTTACTAGGAGTAACATTTTTATCATATAGGTATCCATTAGTTGTAGGATAACCTTCTATATCATAAATATCTTTAATCGAAATAGGGATACCATGGACTTTAGTAGCTGTTTTATGATATTTTTCTATATCTTCTATTGCTTTATCTTTTGTAATAGTAATGAATGTATTAAATTCGTCATTATGAATAATATTATTAACATAGTCACATATGATATCTTCAGGCGCTAATGCATTATTAGCATAAAGCTTAACTATTTCTTTAACACTATGCATATTCAACACTTCTCTTCATTTTTTTGTTCAATCACGTTTTTAAGTGATTCATTAATCAATGTATTAATAACAACTACTACATAATCAACTTCCTGTAACAAATACTTTTTTGCTGAATTAGCATTATTAGCAACAATACCTATTTTTTTTCCGCTTTTTTTTATTTCTTCTATTAAATTATCTACCTTTCTTTTAAATTTGATATCATCACTACTTAACTGTAAATTATTCGCTAAATCTGTAAGACCTATAAATACAACATCAATTCTTTCAACTTTTAATATTTCTTGTATATTATTAATTGATTCTAAAGTTTCTATTTGTATATTGATTAATAACTTTTCATTTGTATAATTCAAGTAATCTTTACCTTTATATAAGCCATATTTCGCTGCTGGAATTGAATAAGAAACACCTCTATTCCCTTCTGGATTAAAGAGACAGTTTTTCACTACTGTTTCTGCTTGCTTTTTATTATTAACCATAGGCACTTGTATGCCTTGAGCACCACTGTCTAAAACTTTTTGTATAAAATCTTTATCATTCACTGTTCTTACTATCGGAGTTAAATTTGAAACTTTACAAGCTCTAATTAATTCCACTATATCTGAATTGCTAAAAGCCCCGTGCTCATTGTCTATAACAATAAAATCAAATCCAGAGTAACCAACCATTTCAACTAATGAGGGAGAGTTAAGACTCAAAAAACCTCCTAATACTTTTTCATCACTCAAAAGTTTATTTTTGGTATGATATATTTCCATTTTTTTCCCTCATTTCTTAATGAAGTCATTTAATTTTTTATTAGTGCTGTCAGGATTTTCCAAAGGTGGAAGATGACCTGATTTCCTTATTAATCTTAAAGAAGAATAAACTAAATGGTCATCCAAATATTCACTGATATATAAAGGACATATTTCATCTTCTTCTCCTACTAAAATCAATGTCTCTACCGATATTTCATTTAGAAACTTACTGTAGTCTTTTCTATTCTCTAAAGCGTTCAATTGATTCAAGTAAGATTCCATACCAATTTCTTTAGACATTTGAACCACTACATTTTTTAATTCTTCTGTATAATTTTCATTCGCTAACATTTGAGGCAACAAGTGATTTTTTGTTATATCATCAAATTGTTTATTTTCACACATTTCCCTAAACACCTTCCAACTATCCATTTGCTTGCTAGTTGGAAGATACGGTGTAGTATCCATAAGTATTAATTTGATGACTCTTTGAGGTGCTATTCTCGCTATTTCTAAGGAAACGATTCCTCCAAGCGATAAACCTACTAAAAAGAATTTTGATGGTGCTTCAGATAAAATTTCTTGAGCCATTTTTTCAATAGAATTATTGTTTTTTAAATCACCTATAATTATGTTATATTCTGATTCAAAAAATTCTATTTGTTTTCTCCACAATTTTTCATTACATAAAGTACCAGGCAAGAAAATAATCGTATTTTTATTTATCCTATTTTTGTGTGTCATAAGTCACCCATTTTTAATTGTTCAGCCATTTTTTTCTCTAACTCATCAAAGTTTTCTGGGGGAATCATTTTCCCTTTTTCATTTACAGAGAAGTTATGTTGCTCTCCCTTTTTAACAACTTTAGGGTCCCATATAGGATCTGGTCTATCAAAAACATCATGTTGTTCTAGTATAGAAAATACCCAGGCATCTTCATCCTCAATATTTTCAAAGCCACGATACATGTATGGAGGTAAAGATATCATATCCCAAGGCTCTAAAATAACTTCACCTTCTACTTCATCAGCACTATTCCCCCAGTAAAATCGCCATTTACCTGTTAAAACAAAAAATGTTTCTATATATTCGTGTGTATGAAAAGCAGGACCATTTCCTTTTGGAGCTTTTACCATACCTATTTGAAATCCATGGGGTTGAGTGATAACAGGATTATAATTTTCATTTTCACTAGCAGTATCGCCTATTAATGCATAATTCAATCTGTTATGTCCGGGAACAATACTATCAATAAACATTAATGGAATTGCTTTTCCTTTAATCTCATCAAATCGTACCACCCATTCATTTTCAATTTCACTTTGTGTATAATTAGTTCTTTTTTCATTCATAATAATCTCTCCTTTTTTAATTTTTTAGTCTTTTATAAGCCGACATTTTATGCCCATGTAAGCCCTCAATATCAGATTGTTTTGTTGAGTGATCAGCTAATGTAGTTAATCCCGGTTCATTTATTTCTTGAAAAGTCTGAGTTTTCAGATAACTTCCTACCCATAAACCACCAGTATACTTACCAGCTTTATTAGTTGGTAATGTATGGTTCGTGCCAGAAACTTTATCAGAAAATACCACTGAGCTATTTTCTCCTAAAAATAAAGATCCATAATTTTTTAGTTCATTTTCATATTTCCGCAAATTTTTACAATGAACTTGAACATGTTCACCTGCAATTTCATTTGATAAATGTATAGACGCTTCGTCACTTTCAGTTATTATAATTTCCCCCATATCTTCCCATGAATAATGAACAGGAGAATCACTTGGAAATCTTTGTATCTGTTTTTCAACCTCTAAAACTACTTCTTCCGCAATATCTTTTGAAGAACTGATTAAAATTGCTCTAGAATTCGGGTCATGCTCAGACTGAGCTAAAAGATCAGCAGCACATAGTTCTGGATTTGATGTATCATCAGCAATAATAACAACTTCACTAGGCCCTGCTATCATATCTATACCAACAACTCCAAAAACTTGTTTTTTCGCTTCTGCAACGAACCTATTTCCAGGTCCTGCTATCATATTAATTTTGGTTATACTTTCTGTACCATATGCCATTGCAGCAATGGCTTGAGCGCCTCCTACACCATAAATTTCTGTAGCCCCAGATAACTGTAGACCATAAACTACTGCTGGATGTATCGAACCTTTATAATTTGCAGGACTACAAGCGATTATATTTGTTACCCCCGCCACTTTAGCTGGTACTATTACCATAGGTCCAGAAGATAATAAAGGATATCTTCCTCCAGGGACATAGGCTCCAATGCTATCTATAGGGATTATTTTATGTCCCATTCGTATACCTTCACCAAAATTTCCTTCCAAAGGATTAATTGTTTCCAATTGAGCCTTCGCAAAACTTTCAATTCGTTTTACGTTTAACTCAATAATTTTTTTAGTTTCAAAATCTAAACTACTTATTAAGTTTTCTATTTCTTCATCAGAAAGTTTGAATTGCTCTCTCGATTCACCACCAAATTTGTTTTCATAAAATTTTAAGCTTTTGTCTCCATTATTTTTTATATCATAAATAATTTCATGCACAGTCTCTACTGTTTTAAAATGTAAATCCTCACTATTTTTTTTCCTGTTTTTTAAAATATACATATTTGACGCTCCTTTATTTTATGGCTCCAGCACTCATGCCTTTCACAAATTGTTTCCTTACAATTAACATGAAAATAATAGTTGGTATTGCATATAGCAATCCAGCAGCTGACATTTCATTCCATATAACTCCATTTTCACCAACAAAATATGATAAAGCTACAGGAAGCGTAACAGCTTTTTGGTTTGTTAATATTAAGGCAAACATAAATTCATTCCACACTATTACAAAGCAAAAAACCGTAGCTGTAATAATTCCCGGTTTCGCAATAGGAATAATTACATGCCATATAACACCAAACTTACTAGCTCCATCCATTTCTGCAGCTTCCTCAATACCTTTTGGGACTCCATCAATAAATTCTTTGATTAACCAAATAGCATAAGGAATCGTCTGTCCTAGGTTCACTATAATCAAAGCTATTGGTGTATCTAATATCCCCCAATTTTTAAATATAGTAAAAAAAGGAATCGCATTTATAATTAATGGTATAAATTGTGTCGATAATATCATGAATAAAAGCAAATTTTTTCCAATAATGTTAAATCTTGATAAACTATATGCAGCCAATAAACTAATTGGCATAGTTATAATTAAGGTGAAAAATACAACAATAATACTGTTTAGATAATATGCTCCAAATTCATACGATTGTCCTAATATAGTTTTAAAATTTTCTAATGTTGGAGTAAAGATAACCTTTAAAGAAAAGACATCATTCCCAGATTTAAATGCCGTTAGGATGATCCAAGCAATAGGAAAAAACAAGAAAAACACAATCAATATTATTCCTAATAGTTCGAAAATATTAAAAAGTAATTTTTTACTAGTTATATTCACTTTTTAACCATCTCCTTTTGTTAGAACTTTTGTATATACCATTACAAAAGCTATTGTGATGATTGCTAATATATAACCTAATGCAGATCCATATCCCATTTCAAAGTATTTAAAAGAAGTTTGATAAACTAAAAAGTTTAAAACTGTAGAAGAATCGCCTGGGCCTCCCCCAGTCATTGTCACGATAGGATCAAATTGTTTTAATGCAAACATTGTCATCAAAATTGTAGATAATAAAGTAATTGGTTTTAATAATGGTAATGTTATTTTAAAAAAACATTGTATTTTGTTAGCACCATCCATTTTCGCTGCCTCATAAGCTTCATTTGGCAAACTTAGAATACCACTTATAAACATTAGGGTCATAAAGGGTAACCATATCCAAACTGCAACGGATACTAGAGATAATAACGCTGTAAAGGGATTACCTAGCCATATAAAACCATCTAATGGAGGTATGATTGTTCCAATGATTTTACTAAAAACTCCATAATCTGGATTTAGCATAAATTTCCAAGAGTACCCAACGAGCGCCGGGCTTAAAGCAAAAGGTACGATTAAAACCGCTCTAACAAAAGTTATATATGGTTTATCTTTGCTTAAAAGTAACGCTGATAAAATAGCGCCTATAATAGTTATCACTACTGTTAATACTGTAAAAATTAATGTTACAGTTAAACTATTCCAAAAGGTTGGGTCTTTAAAAGCCCTCAAATAGTTATTAAAACCAACAAATTTCCCCATTGTATTATTAAGCGTTAAGTTCCATTCATGTAAACTTATCCATAAAGAATTGAGTAATGGATAAAAAGTAATCAATCCCAAAATTATCAGTGCTGGAATTAATGTTATATATTTAAAGCTTTTTGTTTTCATACAATCACGCCTTATTTATTGTCATAATATCCTTCTGAGTCTAATAATTTTTCAATTTCTTTAGCAGCTCTATCTAAACATTCTTTGACGTTATCCCCAGTAGCCATATTTGAAATTTCTCTACTTAAAATATCTGAAATTTTCGGCCATACTCTTGATATTGGAAGTGTTTTAGAACTTTCAAAACTGTCCCCTGCAATATTAAATAAATCATCACCTTTTTCATTTAATTCTTTATCTCTAAAATTCTTTTTCTGAGAAATATCGGTAGAAAATTCTTCTTTGGGAACTTTTTTATCAAGGGAATCAGATACAATTTCTTTTTCATTTTCTTCCTTACTAAGCCATTTCATAAATTTCCATGATGCTTCTTTATTTTTAGAATCTTTCATCATACTTATAGGAAATGTAGACACATTGGAAACTTTTTTTCCATTATCCCAAGAAGGCATAGGGACTACACCGACATTATTTTTAACATCTTTAGCAGAATCACTAGCATTAAAATCTGAATACACCCACCACCATCCTATCCACATGGCTGACCTTCCTTGTTTAAAATTGGTTCTTGCATCTTGTTCAGCAAATTGGACTGAGCCTTTAGGTGCATAACCTTTTTTTAATAAATTAATATATTCATTAGTAGCTTCTACTCCTTGTTTATTGTTAAATATCGGTTTCATATTTTTGTCAAAAATAGCTCCATTATTTCCCCAAAGGTAAGTAGCCCACATATAAATATTTTGACCATTATTTCCTGACTGATAATAAGGAGCTATTGCTTTCAAATCAGTATTTTCAACGATTTTTTTGCTGCTCTTATTAAATTCATTCCATGTTTTTGGTGGAGAGATTCCCAACTTTTTGAAAACGTCTTTTCTATAAAATAGTAATTGAACATTAGATCGTAATGGAATCCCATACACTTTATCACCATAGGTTGAGAGTTTTACTGCAGATTCTGGAAATCTTTCAAAAAAACTTTTATTAGTATATCCATTAAGTGGTTCCAAAAATGTTTTTATTGAGGGGCCCATAACATCTGGATATGTAACAATATCAAACGTGGAATCCCCTGAAATTCCTTCTGTGGTAATCCTATTCAGTAAATTTTCATATGGGACTTTCACAAACTCAACCTTAATTCCTGTTTCTTTTGTGAAAGTTTCACTTCGTTTTTGCCACGCATTAAATTGTCCTATATTCCCTTCAGTAACAGCTATGGTTATTTTTTCTTTATACTTACCATTTTTTTCTTCTACATCACCATTAGCACAAGAAGTAGTAAATAATAGAATAAGAATAAAAAGTAAGGAAAAATACTTTTTCATATTATTACCCCTTTTACGAGACACCAGTAAAGTTGCCATCTTCAAAATTTTCTGAATTTTGTTCGCTCTTTTTCTCCTCTTCATCAGACTCTGTGTAAACTTGTCTTAATACATCTAAGCCATCAAATAACATCCATTCTTCTTCTACTTTCTCAGACCTTACCTTATAATGATTTACTCCATTTATTTCAATATTTTTCCCACTAGGTTTACCAAAATAACCAATACCCCCATGTATCCCTTGAATTCTCCATCTTACTGCTACATCCCAATTACCTTCTCCTTCTCTTTCATTACATGTAACACGATCAATTAACACTTTTCCATTAGGTATTGATGAAAATAAATTCAGAAATGTACCTTGTATTTCACTATGACCAACAGCATCAATATTACGAATATAATGTAATACAGAATTTTGTTGATAAAAATCCTTGACCTTGTTCAACGATTTTCTTGACCATATCTTGGCAAATAAATCGAGTATAAAATCACCAATTTCAAATTCACTATATTTTTTTTGATACTTTTCTGGTGGTAGTCCTTCTTCAGCAGACTGAGAAATATTAAATTGTAAATTCGGCGACAAGGTTTTTGTTTGTTTAGCGACTCTCTTAGCAATTTCAATCGGATCAAACCCTAATTGTTCAACTAGATGATAAGTATCCATAACTAGCCATTCTTCATAAATTTTATTGTTATGGATTAAACAATCTGCTGTAGTTCTAAACATAACTTTTTTACCAGTTGCTGGTCCGTACAAAGTATCACCAAGATTAGTTCCTACTGATTTACCTCTATGTGAGGTAAAAAAACCGTCTTTATCATTTCCAGACCATATGACACTATATCCTAGACCGGATCTATCTGGGAAGGAATGCAAGGTTTGTAATGTTCCAGAAATAACTTCATTAACACCATGACTATTTACTAATCCTCTATGAATCTGGACACCATAACTATATGTGTCATAAATTAAACCTATATCTTTCTCCTTCCAAATTTTTCTAGTTATTTGAACGATATAATCAACTATATTCTTATATTCCCCAAATCCATTCATAGATTGTTCTTTCATGTCTTTAGGATTTAAATCTAAATATCCTTCATCATCCATTGAATCAATCATATTTACTGATTTAGCATCTGCATAAAAAACTAGAGAAGACTGTACGTTGTTTTGACTACTTTTAGTGTTTTTGTAATTATTTTCATTTTTCAAATCTTTATTTTCTGTCATAAAATATACCTCCATAAATTTACCTTTTTTATTCTTTTGCATACGTATTCAAAAGGTTAAAAAGAATACTAAAGTAAACGCTTACAATTGTCAAATTTAAATTTAAGAGAATATTTACTCTTAAATTGAAAATAATTCTAGCATTTATGACATGCCTACTAAATAAATACTAAAATTAAAGTTGAAAAAGATTAAACATTCGTTTTATCTATAAAATTAAAAAAGCTTCACTGCAATTTCTGCAGTGAAGCTTTTGGTTAGCTATTAATATCTTGGTACAACGACTCTCCAACCTTGTGGGTCTTCAAGTTTACCACTTTGGATACCAGTGTAGTTGTTATATAAATCTTGCGTGATTTTACCAGTTTCATTGTTATTAATCACAATTTCAGTTTCGCCATATTTCAATTGGCCTACTGGAGAAATGACTGCTGCAGTACCTGTACCGAACACTTCAGTTAACTCACCTTTATTATGTGATTCAATCAATTCATCAATCGATACACGACGTTCTTCTACTTCATAGCCTAAATTGCCAGCTAATTCAATGACTGTTTTACGTGTAATACCAGGTAAAATACTACCGTTTAATTCTGGCGTTACAAGTTTGCCATTCTCTACGAAAAAGATGTTCATACTACCTACTTCTTCTACATATTTTTGCTCTACACCATCTAACCAAAGTACTTGGTCATAACCTTGTGCTGAAGCATTTGTTTGTGCTAATAAACTTGCCGCATAGTTACCTGCGACTTTAGCGTGACCTACGCCACCACGAACAGCACGTACGTATTCATCTTCTACATAAATCTTAGTTGGACTTAATGACTCGCCACCATAATAAGAGCCTGATGGTGATAAAATGATAAGTAATTTATAAGAGTATGAAGGACGTACGCCTAATATACCTTCAGTCGCGAAAACGTATGGTCGTATGTAAAGTGATTGACCTTCACCCTCTGGTACCCAGTCACGTTCGATATCTACTAGTTGTTTTAGACCTTCTAAAACAACTTCTTCATCAACTTTCGGCATATCTAAACGTGATAAAGAGTTATTAATACGTTTAAAGTTCTCAGATGGACGGAATAAATCAACTTCGCCATCATGTTTATATGCTTTTAAGCCTTCAAATACAGCTTGCCCATAATGAAGTGCTTGAGCTGCTGGAGAAAGTTCAATTGGACCATAAGGCACAATCTTTAAATCATGCCATCCTTGATCAATATCGTAGTCGAAACTTAACATATAATCTGTGAAGTATTTTCCAAAACCTAAACCACTTGGATCCGGTTTTTCTTTAAGTGTTTCTCGTTGTACAAATTCAATTTTTTCTGACATGATTTTTCCTCCTAATGTTATTTCCTTGAGTATTACTTTAAATTATACCAATCCACAGGGCACTGTTCAATAATTTTCAAATAATTTCAAATATACTAAAAATGAACACGATTTATTTTCAAAAGTATTTTGTGATTAATAATATCCCAATATGTCTATAAATCACTCGTATATCAACAATACCTATGCAAATATTGATGAATAATTTTTTGTTTTTAAAAATGGCAGAGATTTGGGTCGACTCTTGCGGAAAAGCACTAATCGAAGACTACAAGCTTAAAGCCCTCACTACAGTATGAGTGAGGGCTTTAAATTAGATTATCTTACTGTTTCTTTATCTTCTATAGCCTTTAACATCGTTTGAGTCATTTTAGTTAAATCATATTGTGGATTGAATCCCCATTCTGCACGTGCACAGCTAACATCTATACTGTTTGGCCAACTATTCGCGATAGACTGTCTTACTGGGTCTACATCATATTCCAATTGGAACTCAGGATAAAATTCTTGAATCGCTTCTTTCACCATTTCTGGTTCAATACTCATTGCACTTAAGTTATATGCATTACGATTAATTAATTTAACGCCGTCCGCTTCCATAAGTTGAATAATGGCATCTATGGCATCTTCCATATACATCATATCCATATATGTGTCTTTTTCGATAAAGCTAGTATAACGACCTTCTCTCACAGCTTTGAAATAAATATCTACCGCATAGTCTGTCGTACCACCACCTGGTTCTTTTATGTGAGAAACTAAACCTGGGAATCTCACACTACGTGTATCGACACCAAATTTATCGAAATAGTACTGACATAATAACTCTCCAGCAACTTTATTCACTCCATACATAGACGTTGGTCGTTGAATCGTCACTTGTGGTGTATTCACTTTAGGTGTTGAAGGTCCAAATGCGCCAATTGAACTTGGTGTAAAGAATTGCAAGTTGTGTTCACGTGCTGTTTCTAAAGCGTTCATTAAACCACCCATATTTAAATCCCAAGCAAATAATGGATTTTTTTCAGCAACGCCTGACAATAATGCTGCCATATGCATCATTGTGTCTGGCTTAAATGTCTCAACTAACTCAAACATTCGCGCTTTATCAGTAACATCTAATATTTCAAATGGCCCATCTACAATCGCTGAATCTGCTTCTGGTTGTTTAATATCTGTAGCTAAAACATTATCATTTCCATATAACATTCTACATTTCACTACGAGTTCGGTTCCAATTTGTCCTAAAGCACCTGTAATCATAATTTTTTTCATATTTCTATCTCCCCTTGTGCATTACAGAAACTGCAATGTTTTTCTAGTGCGTACACAGTCCTTATTTTCAACTAAATTATACAATAAAAGCGCTTTATTGTATACATTGAGTGTACAATTTTTAAATGTTTTAGTATTTTAAATTTAAAACACACTCATTCAAACGTAAAAACCCCCTTGCTACCATTAATAGCAAGGGGGTTAATGCACCAACATAGTCTTAACACTTTAAGCAATGAAAGCAAAAGCATTTTATAAACTATATTATTGGATTGAACACACAGTATAATTGAGTTCCGTTCATTAGCTATGCAAACATAATGTTTAATACCCTGCTAATATAGATATTTTGATCATCTATACCACTTTCACAAAATTCATCTCAATAACAAGTACTTTAATGTATATTTTGGACAATAACTGATATTATTAGTAAATAAATATGCAGTGAGAGGGATGACATAATGACTTATTTAATCATTATTTTATTCGCTGTTTTAATCATGTCATTAGTTTTAAGTTATTTTTGTTTTAAAGAAAGTAAAGCTGAAATTGACCAAAGTAAACAAGCGAAACGTAGTGAAAACGAAAGAATAGGCGTAAAGCAACAGTCACATAAAGTACTAACCTTAGGCATCGTGTTACTTGTTTTCAGTGTACTCGTTTTAATAGGTATTATTTGGATTCTAATAGCAATGTAGGTTCATTTATAAAAATTTAAAATGATTTAAATTTCCAAATATATTTAAAAAGACGACCTTTTAGTTATAAGATCGTCTTTTTTGTATGCGATAAACAGCTTTTTTACTTGTCATTTTCTAGTTTTATTTGCGCTTCGATAGCTTCATTTTTACTATCAAAATCATAATCTTGAGAATTGAGCGGTTTCCCCGTTTCTACAATACTTTTTATACTTTCCATATGGAATTGCCAACCTGTAAAATCTAAGATGATGTGTGGAAATTCAAATGGTAAATATTCAATAAATGTTAGTTCCGTTTGTTGAACTTTGCTATTTAATTCAAACTTCACAGTCCCAATATCCCATGTAAAGCCAATCGTCTTAGTTTCTTCAAGATGTGTGATTGTCATTTCCAAATCGTCTTCTTCCTCTAAATGGAAGTACATTTTGCCATTCACTTCTCTTTTTTCAAATGACAATTGTGGAAACCATTGCTGTATTCCTTCAGTAGTACTCAAATAATTAAATATTGTTTCCTTATCTCCATCTATATCTATTTTCAATGTTTGATAAACACCTTGTCCATCTTTTGAATATTGTGTTTCCATATTTAAAGTTCTCCTCTCAATTCAAAGATTATCTAGGAAGAATTTAAATTACTAATTCTTCATGCTAATTTACCTAGACTCATTTAATACGTTTTACCCTTTTTCGTTATAAACTATTACTAATTTACATATATTTATTATATATCTTAAGCAAATTTAATATGAGTAAGAAAAACTGAAATGACGCTATCCATGACCATTTAATTAGTTGCAACAGAGAATTAAATTCACCCATATTTTCCTGTTCAAATCCTTATTCAATGCGTTTTTTGCATTTTCAAATTTCTCATTATTTTAAATTTTTCAATTTTTTTGTATAAATGTTTGTAAATTTCTATTTATTTATATACACTTAGTGGAATACTGGTGAGAGTATGTACTCTATTTTCAACTTATTCAGTAAAAGAAAGTTAGGTGTATATGGAAAAAGATAAGAAAAAGATGTTGAACAAAATGGTAAAACCTTTCGCAAAAACTAACTACACGAAAAGTACAATACAAATTATAAATACATTACTTCCTCTTATTGCAATTTTAGTAGTAAGCGGACTTTTATATAATGTGCATTGGTCATTAGCAATTATTAGTAGTATATTCGCGTCTATATTTTTAATTAGAACATTCATCATTTTTCACGATGCTTGTCACGGATCATATTTAAAAAAACAAAAGCATAATGATTTACTCGGAAACGTAACTGGTTTCCTTACGCTGTTCCCTTACAGAAAATGGCGTAGAGAACATTTAATTCACCATGCTGGTAGCGGTAATTTAGAAAAACGTGGTATCGGTGATATCTGGGTTATGACAGTAGAAGAATATACAGAAGCATCTAAATTCCAACGTTTAACGTATAGAATTTATCGTAACCCACTTGTGATGTTTGTATTAGGACCGTTCTTCTTAGTATTTATTTCTAATCGTTTTAATTCTAAAGACGCTAAAAAGAAAGAACGTATCAATACTTGGATGAACAACATTTTATTATTAGTCGTATACGGTGGTCTAATTTATCTATTAGGCGTAGGTCATTTCTTTGCAGTATTTGCACCAATGATCTTCATTGCTGGCATGTTAGGTATTTGGTTATTTTACATCCAACATACATTTGAAGATTCTTATTTCGAAGAAGCTTCTGAATGGGACTATGTAAAAGCAGCAATTGATGGTAGTTCGTACTATAAATTACCAAAAGTACTACATTGGGTTACAGGAAACATAGGTTATCATCATGTACATCATTTGAATCCTAGAATTCCTAACTACTCTTTAGAGGAAACACATGAAACTGTTACACCTCTACATCATGCAACATCTATTACGCTTAGAGAAAGTCTGACATCATTAAAATTCAAATTATATGATAAAAGTCATAAACGCTTTATCACTTTTAAAGAATTTTCACTTAGAAATAAACAACCATCATAAACACTTAATATTCAAACAAACAACAAAGGAGAAGTGCTTGTTAACCCAAGCACTTCTCCTTTTCTTATTTTGAAACTTCAATTTTAGTTAACTCATGCTATGTCTAATTTTTTTAATGTCCTCTGGTGTTGTTTGACAACATCCCCCTATAATTTGAACACCTTCCATTAACCACTTCGGAACTTGTTCAATAATTTCATCACTGTTAGCATCATTTTCCCATTTTTTGCTATCCGCATTATAATGAGAACCTCCATTAGGATACAACGCAATTGTCTGACTCAAACTAGCTAATCCTTTGTCTAATGATCGATTGATTCCTTTAACTGAAGAACAATTAATACCAAAAATTGGAATAATAGTGCCCTTCTGTTTAATATAATCGATTAGTTTCTCGAATTCTGTTCCATCTGATAAATTTCCTGTGTCATCGACAGTTACAGAGAGCCAAAATGTTTGGTCTTCAGTATAACTCGGTATAATATTTTCTATAATTGCTTGAATCTCTTCAAAATTAGGAACAGTTTCAAACACAAAATCATTTATCCCTCTTGAAATCAAAGCGTTTATGCGTTGTTCATGAAATTTAAAATAGGCTTCTCGACTTATTACATAATTCCCTGTATATTCTGAGCCGTCGCTTAAATATGCGCCATATGGACCCAAACTACCTACAACCACTTGATTATTATTTGTTGCATCCATAACTTGCTCTACCGCTATTGTAAAAAGGTCATCAATTTCCTCATTCTGCATTCCTATATCTGTAAATGTTTGATAACTTGCTTGATATGTACTTGTTAAAATAATGTCGGCACCCGCATTTGTAAAATCTTGATGGGCTTGCTTTATTTTAATTGGTTGATGTCTAAGTACTTCACTAGACCATAACGAAGAATTTAAGTCACAACCAGCTTGTTCTAATGTAGTTGCTAGTCCGCCATCTAAGACAATTGGAGATTGTGTTTTCACTTTTTCTAACAGTCTCATCTATTCTCCTCTTTTCTTATTAAATTTAACAAAATAATAAATTAACGCAATCGCTGCAAACGGTAGCCCGAAATAAAGTGCAGGTGCTTGATTAGAATCAAAAAGCATTCCAACACAAGAAATTAAGCATAATATAAAACCAATAATTGGAATCGATTGGTGTACTTTTAAGCTTCGGTCAATTTTTTTAGCATTAAAATATGCAATACAGATACTCATCCACACGATAACAACTGCTAAACCAGCAATTGAAACTAGAATTACATATAATGAATCTGCTACATACACGCTAGAAAATAAAGCCAATAAGCCACCAATCATGCTAAATAATGTTGCATTCACTGGCATATGATGTTTATTTAGCTTTCCAAACCATTTAGGAAACACACCTTCATTCGACAAACTCCAAATCATTCTGCTCGCAGCATATAATCCTGAATTAGCTGCAGATAACAAAGCTGTTATAATCACTAAATTCATAATGTCACCCGCATAAGGGATTCCCATTTTTTGAAAAATAACAACAAATGGACTTTCTAATGACTTACCTTGATAACTTGGTATTAGAATAGAAATAATAACCATTGTACCTATAAAAAAGACAATAAGACGCCATAACGTTGCTCTAATCGCCTTTGGTATTACTTTTTCAGGATTCTCTGTTTCACCGGCAGCAATGCCGATTAATTCAGTGCCACTAAATGCATAATTCACAGCTAGCATTGTTAAAAACACAGAACCTATACCATTAGGAAAGGTAGGATTCGTATACCTATGTGCAATTGTGTTTAAACCTTCATAACCATCGTAGTGAATAAATCCGATAATTACCAAAAGACCTAAAATAATAAATACTATAATCGCAATAACTTTTACTAAAGAAAAATAAAATTCAACTTCTGCATAAAACCGTGTCGATATAATGTTAAATAATAAAATTAATATAATTGCAATCGTAGCAAAAATATAAACGGGGGTTTCAGGCATCCATTTCTGCATCAAAATACCCACTGCTGTAAATTCAGAACCTAATGCTACGGTCCAAGTTAACCAATAAAACCATGCTACGATATATCCAACAGATGGATGAATGTAAAGACTTGCATATGTATGAAATCCACCTGTAACAGGATGTTTGATCGCTAATTGCCCTAGACATAACATAACGAGATAAACTAAAATTGAACCAACTAAATAAGATAGTACCGTTCCAAATGGACCTGCTTGTTGCAAAGTATATCCAGAACTTAAAAATAATCCTGTTCCAATAACACCACCAAAGCTAAGTAACATAAGATGACGTTGTTTCATTGCACGTTTAAATGATGGTTGTTCCATTAATGTTCTCCTTATCTTCAAGTTCTACACTTTTTAAATATAATTATTCATTCTATTAATTTCTGAAAATTTAGTCAATGTATTTTTTCTCAATTCACTTCCTGCTCATATATTGTCTTTAATGATTCTTTCGTTTTCAAAGAGAATTTCATCTATTTATTCACTGAATTTTCAAACTTTTATAAAAATTCAATCTCTAGTATTGATTTTCAGTCGTAAAGTCTATAACATTTATAGATAAGTAAGTACAAATATTATAAGTAATAGATAGAGGGGAAAATATAATGACAGAACATAATGACTTAGTGAAATCTACCCAAGAAATTACAAAAGAAGCATTACATAAATTAGGCTTTGACGATGGCATGTATGATTTAATCAAAGAACCGTTAAGAATACTAGAAGTCCGTATACCCGTCCGCATGGATGATGGTACTGTTAAAACTTTTACCGGTTACCGTGCGCAACATAATCATTCTGTTGGTCCTACTAAAGGTGGCGTACGTTTCCATCCTGATGTAAATAAAGAAGAAGTTAAGGCACTTGCAATGTGGATGACGATGAAATGTGGTATTACTAACTTACCATTTGGTGGCGGTAAAGGCGGCGTCATCTGTGACCCACGTCAAATGAGCAATCAAGAGCTTGAAAATCTATCTCGTGGTTTTGTTAGAGCTATATCACAATTCGTAGGTCCTGCGAGTGATATCCCAGCACCAGATGTTTATACAAATCCACAAATCATGTCTTGGATGATGGATGAATACAGTAAAATTAATCGTTCAAATGCTTTTGCCTTCATCACTGGTAAACCACTCTCTTTAGGTGGTTCAGAAGGTCGTAACCGTGCCACTGCGCTTGGTGCTGTAATTACTATTGAAGAAGCAACAAAGCGTAGAAACATTGATATCAAGGGGTCTCGTGTTGCGATTCAAGGATTTGGTAACGCTGGTAGTTTTATTGCCAAAATCTTACATGATATGGGAGCAAAAATTGTAGCTATTTCTGAAAGTTATGGCGCTTTACATGATCCAGATGGTCTAGATGTTGACGAGCTTGTAGAGCTTAAAGAAAAACATGGCCGAGTGACACACTTATTTGAGGGCGTCATCCCTAATAAAGAATTATTTGAAGTCGACTGTGATATTCTTATCCCAGCTGCATTATCAAATCAAATTACTGAAGAAAACGCACATGACATTAAAGCAAGCATCGTTGCAGAAGCAGCGAATGGTCCTACGACAAAAGAAGCGACACGTATATTAACAGAACGTGGTGTGTTACTTATACCTGATGTACTTGCGAGTGCTGGTGGTGTAACTGTTTCTTACTTCGAATGGGTACAAAATAATCAAGGCTATTATTGGTCTGAAGAAGAAATAAACAGTCTACTCCGTGAAAAAATGGTAGAAGCATTCAATAAAATCTATGACTTAGCTGAAAGTAGAAAATTGGATATGCGTTTAGCTTCCTATGTTGTAGGTATCAAACGTACAGCTGAAGCTACACGTTTCCGTGGTTGGGCATAAATTTTCACAATATATCAATGTAATAAACATTGTCTTTTCAAAAGCTACACCTTCATTGGTGTGGCTTTTTATTATTATATTTATCTATACAGCTTCCAACAAACCTTCCTACTCCTTTTCACCCCCCTTTCCTCTTCATAATCTAAAAGAATTTATAAATAATCCTCTAATTCATATATATTTTGAATTATTCAATCAGTGAATTTTCTGATTTATTTGAAAAATAAAAAAATACTCTATATAATTATCTACAATAAAGGGGAGGATATAAATTATGAAAAATAATATTTATGGGAATACACCATGTTTTTTAAATAGTAAAAATTTAAATCAATCAAATACTTTAGATACAGATGTAATTGTATATGGAGTACCTTTTGAAGGCGAAAGCACTTGGGGAGATTATACAGGCGTAGAACTTGGTCCAAAGCAAATTAGACTGTCCTCTGCACGTTACAGTCAATATCTACCAGAATTAAACCACATTGATATTAGTGAACACTTATCTATGGGGGATGTCGGTGATGTGCCATTTGTCGCTCATGACAATAAAGAAAGCTATGACAACATTACAGATTTCACTAAAAAACTATGGGAAAGCGAAAAATTCTTAGTTGGTTTTGGCGGCGAACACGGTGTCACTTATCCTATTCTTAAATCATTAACAGAAACTGGTAAAAAAGTCGGCATCATCCATTTAGATGCACATTATGATAATATGCCAGATTATGAGGGTGAAGCTTATGCCCGTAATACACCTTTCATGAGACTTTATGAAACAGACGGTGTACGTAACGAAAGCATTATTCACACTGGTATTCATGGCCCGAGAAATCATCCATCAACAGGACGTTACGCTGAAGAAGCTGGTGCCGTAACGATAACAATCAATGATATCCGTGAATCAAATAATATAAAACAGTTTGCCCGTGACATTTACGCTCAAGCAAGTGCCGATGTAGATGTCGTATATTTAACCATATGTAGTGACGTATTGGATTTTGCTTATAATCCAGGTGGACCTGTCGATGGCAATGGTCTAACGTCCTATGAATTATTAACGATGATCCACGAATTTGGTGCGCTCGGCCTATGTGGTATGGATTATGTAGAAGTTTATCCTATGAAAGATGCCAATCAGAATTCTGCCCATTTCGTTTCTACAGCAGTATTATATGTACTTGCTGGCCACGTCGCTTATTTAAATAAATTAAAATAATCTGAGGAGTGGTTAAATGTTTAAACACGCGGGTAAGATTTTACGATCGCTTGGCCCAGGTATGATTATCACTGCTTCATTCATTGGCCCTGGTACAGTAACAACCATGACTCAAGGTGGCGCAGGATTTGGCTATAGTTTACTATGGGCAGTTGTCTTTTCAATCATCGCCACGATCGTGTTACAAGAAATGATTATTCGTTTATCTCTCGTTACACGTGAAGGCTTAGGTGAAGCAATTCAAGATTTATTTTCTAATAAAATTGGTAAGCTAATCATCGTGTGGTTCACACTCATTGCTGTAACCATTGGGTGTGCTGCCTATATTAGTGGTGACTTGATTGGAACCTCACTTGGGGCATCTTACTTACTTAATTTACCTGAAAATTGGGTTGCTCCAGTTATCGGCGTTATTATATTACTCATTGGATTATTTGGTAACTATAAATTTTTAGAAAAAGTTATGCTTGTACTTATGGTTATCATGGGCGCAATATTTATCACTACGATGATTGTTATAAAACCAGATGTTATGGGCATTTTAAAAGGTGCCTTCATTCCAACAATACCAGATGGCTCTATTCTTACTGTTATCGCTCTAATCGGTACAACCGTTGTGCCATATAACTTTTTTATCCACTCAACAGCTGTACACGAACGTTTTAATGGTGTTAAGGAGTTGAAATTCGCACGTTGGGATACAATTATTTCAATTACTGTCGGTGGTGTGATTTCTGCTGCAATATTAATTTCAGCAGCCACTTTAATTAAAGGTGAAGAAGTATCAAGTGTCATTCAACTTGCTGGACCGTTAGAACCTGTTCTTGGCGATGCTGCACCTATAGTGATTAGTGTTGGGTTATTCGCTGCAGGTCTGTCATCAGCCATTGCTTCTCCAACGGGTGCCGCTGCAACAATTAGTAGCCTACTCGGTTGGAAAGGCGGCATGCAAAGCAAGAAATACAAACTTGTGTTTGTTGTGATTATCATTATTGGAATTATTACTTCAGCACTTGGTTTTGAACCGCTTCAAGTCTTACTTATTGCGCAAGCATTAAATGGTATGATTTTACCTATTATTGCAATACTTATCTTTATTATTATTAATAAGAAAAATCTAATGGGCCGCTTTGTAAATACACTTTGGCTCAATATTATCGGAGGACTCGTTGTTTTAACCGTTTCCTTCTTAGGTATCTATAGTTTTATCGATGCTATAACAAGTTTCATTTCAGGCTAACTTTATAAAAATAACCCAGAAGCAACATATCATCACTGATATATTGCCTCTGGGTTATTTTACTTAACGTTTAATTCTCTTACCTCAATTTTGCAACATCACGCATAATGCTCGCTTTTTTATAGCCATGTAGGTCATGCAATGATTGATATGCGTTAAATAACTTTTTATAGATTTCCACTTTATCCGGTTGAGGGTCAACAGTATATAATACGGGTTCTTTCATTGCTTTGACTGCCTCACTAAAGTCCTTATGCGCCCCACCACATATTGCGCCTAAAATTGCTGCGCCAATTGCTGGTGCATATTCACTATCAATAACCGTCACTCGTTTGTTCAGCACGTTCGCATAGATATCCATGAGTAATGTATTCTTTTTAGGAATACCACCACAAGCAAATACATGATCCACTTCCATATGCCATCCTTCATACTGTTGCATAATCATTTTAGTACCAAATGCGGTTGCCTCCATGTACGCACGATAAATTTCTTCATGTTTCGTATGTAATCCCATGCCAAATAAGCAACCTTTCAAATTACTATCACTAAGTACACTTCTATTGCCGTTGTGCCAATCTAATGCGATAAGTCCACTTTCGCCAGGGTATAGTTTAGCGGCCTTTTCATTTAATAATTCAAAAATTGAAATATCGCGTAACTTCGCTTCTTTGACATCATCATACGGCGTTTGTTTCGCCACGTACTCAAATAAGTCACCTACAGCAGTTTGTCCTGCTTCGTATGCATAAAGTTCTGGAATAATGGCACCTTTAACTGAACCAGAAATACCAGGCACCTTATGTTGTTCTTTATTAAGCATTAAATGACATGTACTTGTACCCATGACCATAGTCATTTCTTTATCTCTTTCTGAACCTATCCCCAATAAACTTGCATGTGCATCTATAATAAATGGACTGACTTGCGTTTCTGGTGAAAGTCCTAGTTTATCTGCCATTGTCTGACTAACCTTACCTACAGTTTCACCAATATTAACGACTGGTGCTTCCACTTTCTCTCTTACAATAGTAGATAAATCATTATCTACTTTATCAAACAAATCATAATGGAATCCTGTGTCCGCTTCCCAAAACGATTTAAACCCTAAGCCACAATTTGATCTGACGTTTTGATCAGTGAGTCGATTGACAATCCAATCCCCCGCCTCCATGATATACGCACTCTCAGCTATCACTTCAGGCGCCTTATTGTTTACTTCCATAATCTTAGGTATCATCCACTCACTACTCACATTAAAGCCATAGTAGCCTAACCAACGATTCTTCTCTTCAAGTGCAGTTTTAAATAATACATCTGCCTCATCTTGTGCACCATGATGCTTCCATAATTTAACGTAAGCGTGTGGATTATCTTTAAATCCTTCCTTATTATGAATAGGCTCCATATTTTCATCCACAAATACCACGGTTGAGGATGTAAAATCTATACCGATACCGACAATTTCGTTTGGCGCAATTTGTGTTTTTGCTAAAATAGTTGGAATGCCTTCTTCAATGACTTCCATATAATCATTCGCATTTTGTAATGCATAACTTTGAGGTAGTTTTTGACCATCAAGTTCTCCTTCTATCGTGCCATGCGTATACGTTTTAATAAATTGCTCTACAATTTCACCATTCTCTGTATTTATAAGAAAGGCTCTACCTGAACCTGTTCCAAAATCTATCCCTATACTGTAAGCCATACTTTAACCCTCCAGATCTTCCTATACGACAGAAAGCGCTTTCTTAAATCATAATTAAGATTCTATAAAAATACAAGGGAGCGGGATAGAAATCATAATTTGATTTCGTTTGCCCACCCCCATAATACTCACTATTATAATCACATTATAACATTTTAAAACGTTTCAACTTCATTAAACTGTGATAAATAAAGTTGTTTATAGTGTCCATCTTGTTGCATTAATACTTCGTGACTACCTTCTTCTAAGATTTCGCCATCTTTGATAAAGATAATACGGTCTACGTCTTTAATTGTTGATAAACGATGCGCAATAATGAGCGATGTTCTATTTTCAGACAGCTTTTTAAATGCCAATTGAATTTTATTTTCTGTTTCTATATCTAACGCACTTGTAGCTTCATCTAAAATAATAATAGACGGGTCTTTTAAAAACATTCTCGCGATGGAAATACGCTGTTTCTGTCCACCAGATAATTTCGTACCTCTTTCACCTACGAGTGTATCCAAACCAAAGGGTAAGTCCTCGATAAATGTTTCTAATTGCGCATTTCTAACTGCGTCCCATATTGCAGTTTCGTCAGCTTCTAAATGACCATATACAATATTATCTCTTAAAGTACCAGAGAATAGGAATACATCTTGCTGTACGACACCAATTTCTGCACGTAATGAAGCTAACTGAATCGATTTGATGCTTTGACCATTAATTAAGATATCACCGTCATCTACTTCATAAAATCTCGGCAATAGAGAACTGATTGTCGTTTTACCACTACCACTCGGTCCAACCAATGCAATCTTCTCACCATGCTGAATATCTAAATTTAGTTTTTTTAGAATCGGTGTTTCGCCATATCCAAATGTTACATCTTTATATTGAATCGTCTTAGGATCACTCGGCATTTGAATCGCATCTGGCGCATCCTGTATTTCTGGATTAATGCTTAATATTTCACTAAAGTTTTTAAATCCTGCAATCGCTTTTGGAAATAGCTCTATAATCATATTAATTTGTTGTAAAGGCTTAAAGAGTACATTCGTAATCATGATAAATGCAACGATACCACCATAAGATAAATCACCATTCAACACAAAATAACTTCCGACTACTAACACAATAATTAATGTCAGATTTTGGGCAATATGACTAATTGTAATATTCCAAGACATATAATTATATGCTTTTAATTTTGTAGCTCTAAAATTATCGTTTATATTTCTGAATTTCGTTTGCTCATGTTTTTCATTTGTAAAGGCCTGTACAAGTCTTATGCCACCCACATTATCTGCGATTAATTCATTAAAACGTGACACATTTGTAAATAAGTTCTTAAATGCACGAGACATTTTTTGGCTGAAAAATATAGCCAAGATAAAAACAATAGGCACCACACAGAACGTAATGAGTGCTAATTTCACATCAATCGTTAACATGATGACAAATGCACCAATCAGCGTCATGATAGATAAAAATACATCTTCGGGACCATGATGGGCAGCTTCACCAATATCCATCAAATCATTCGTCAGTCGACCAATGAGCTTTCCGGATTTTTGGTTATCAAAATACTTAAAATTCAATTTCTGAATATGACTATATAAATCATTACGCATATCACGCTCTATATTCGTACCTAACTTATGTCCCCAATATGTCACAATAAATTTAAGTACCGCGACAATTCCAAAGACAAACAGTAATGCAATTCCAAAAATCACTATGAGATTCCATTGATTAGTAGGTAATAAACGGTCAATATATATACTTGTAATAAGTGGGAAAATTAATTCCAACAAACCTACAACAATTGCCGAACCAAAATCTAAGAAAAACAAACCTTTATATGGTTTGTAATAGCTAAAAAATGCTTTCACAACACCCCACCTATTCTATAATTCAATATTTTATTTATTCTTTACATATACTTTATATTATGGAGTAATTGATATGGATTATCAATAACATTCAAATCATATTTGTGACATTTTAAAAAGTAAATTTATAACACTTAAATAAATTTTTATTTCATTCCTTTTCATCTTTACTATATAAAATAGCAACAAAAAATAAACTCCTTAACCAATGTTGAATTAAGGAGTTTATTTTAAAATTTATATCTATTCTATACGCCAGAGTAAGATGAGAAGCCGCCATCTACAGGAACGACAATACCTGTAACGAAGCCACTTAATTCTTTATCCATCAACCAATAAAGTGTGCCTAGAATATCTTCTGGTACACCGAAACGATTCATTGGTGTTTGTGAGAGAATTTTTGAAGCACGTTCTGAATAAGAACCATCTTCATTTCTAAGTAAAGCTTTATTTTGAGCTGTTTCAAAGAATCCAGGTGCAATTGCATTCACTCGAATGTGACCGGCAAAGTACGTACTCAACCATTGCGTAAAGTTACTTACAGATGCTTTTGCGCCACTGTATGCTGGAATCTTAGTCAGTGGTGTAAATGCGTTCATTGATGAAATATTAATAATTGTACCTGCTTCAGATGAGACGACATCTTTACCAAATACTTGAGACGGTAAAAATGTACCTGTGTAATTTAATTTAAATACTTTATCAATACCATCTTCTGTTAAATCAAAGAACGTTTTATCACCCTGTTCATCATACATTTCATCATTTGTTGTGGCATTCGGGTTATTACCACCTGCGCCATTAATCAGAATTGTAACTGCACCAAATGTATCGTTATATTTAAGTTTCGCTTGTGTTAAAGCATCTTTATCCAACACATTTGCCACTAATGCGACTGTTTGTTGTCTTTCTTTATCTATTTCATCTTGTAACTCAACAATTTTATCTTCAGAACGTCCTAAGATACCAACGTTGGCACCTTTTTCTACAAGTCCTTTGACGAACGTTGATCCAATAACACCTGTTGCGCCAGTGATTACTACATTGACTCCTTCAAATTGTTTAGTCATCATTTGCTCACTCCTTCAATTAAACCATTAATATAAGTTGCGCCTAATGCTCTATCGAACAATCCATAACCCGCTTTACCTGTTTCGCCCCAAATCATACGTCCGTGATCTGGTCTGATTGTGCCCTTGAAGTTAATATCTTGCAGTGCTTCTACAACAGCTTTCATATCAACTGAGCCGTTTTTAGATAAATGACCTGTTTCCAAGAATGAATGTGAATCTAGTCGTTTCACGTTACGCATATGCACGAAATGGATATGCGCGCCAAACGTTCTAATCATGCTTGGTAAATCATTTTCTGCTAATGAACCTAAAGATCCAGTACAGAAACAAATACCATTATTTTTACTATCATTTATAGAAAGTAAACGTTCATAGCTATCTTTATTTTTAATGATACGTGGAATACCAAATATAGGCCATGGTGGATCATCCGGATGTATCGCCAGATCAATGTCATGTTCGATTGCAGTTGGTAATACACCATCTAAGAAGTACTTCAAGTTCTCCCACAATTGCTCATCCGATATTTCACGATAAGATGTAATTAAGTGATTCATTTCTTCTCTCGAATAACTTTCGTCCCAACCTGGTAAGTTTAAATCGGTCGTTAATGGATCAATATCTTTTAACTGATCATGTTTATAAATCAACGTATTAGAACCATCAGATAATTCATAGTCTAATTGTGAACGTGTCCAATCAAAGACAGGCATAAAGTTATATGTCACTGTCTTAACACCATTTTCAGCTAAATTCACTAATGATGTCTTATAATTTTCAATCAGTTCATCACGTTTATCTGTACCTAATTTAATTTCTTCACTTACAGGTAAACTTTCAACGACTTCAAATTTCAATCCTGCCGCTTCGATTGTTTGTTTTAATTTTGCGATTCTTTCTTTTGTCCAAACCTCACCTACAGGTACATCATAAATTGCAGAAACGATATGCTTCATGTCTGGAATTTGTTTAATGTTCTCTAATGTAACTGGATCATCTTCACCGTACCAACGAAATGATAATTCCATCGTTATACCTCCTTAACGCCTTCTATTTTGAATAAATTCACTGCATTGTTATAGCAAATATCTTTTAACATTTGTTCAATTGTTGCATCTGATAAGGCAATCTCACCTTTTTCAATCTTGTCTCCTAAGAAATTACATAAAATTCTTCTGAAATACTCATGGCGTGTATAAGAAATCATGCTACGTGAATCTGTCAGCATACCTACAAATTTAGCTAATAAGCCAACGTTCGCATAATCTACTAAGTGCTGTTCCATGCCTTCTTTCGTGTCATTAAACCACCATGCAGCACCTAATTGCACTTTATGCTCACTGTTAGTAAAGTTACCTGCAGTAGCTTGAACCATAAGATGATCATTACCATTATTAGGATAAATAATCGTATCTGATAAGGCATTGTGTTGTTCAAGGTGATCTAGCATCGCGTTCAATGTTTTAGCGCTTAGTTGTTCACCTACACTATCGAACCCACTGTCAGTACCTGCGACTTCTAACATTTTCGAATTATTATTTCTAGTTGGTCCTAAATGGAATTGTACGACCCAATTTAATTCGTTATATACTTTACTAATTTCAGTTAGAATGTAACCCGCTAATTCGTATTGTTGTGTTTCAGAAACTGCTTCACCCTTCATCATGGATTCATAGATTGCCGTAGCTTCTTCTGTTGTCGCATACATTAATGGTGCTTTTTCAAAACTTTGGTCAGAACTTCTTGCACCTTGTCTATTAAAATAATGAACGCGTGTTTTAAGTGCTTCGATATAACTGTTTAAATCTTTAATTTCACCGTCAATCGTTTGATCAAGCTGTTTAATCTTGTCTTTAACCGTTGTTTCGCTTAAGAATACGTAACTATCTGGTCTGAACGTAGGAATCACTTTAAATGTTACTTTTTTATCTTGATTTAATAATTTGTGATATTCCAAATCGTCACAGGGGTCATCCGTTGTACAAACTACAGAGACATTACTTTGTTTAATTAAGTTTTGTGGTGTATGTGATGATTTTGCCAACTTACGGTTTAATGATTTATATAACTTTTTAATATTCACTTTATCTAAATCAGCTTCTTCGTTAAAATAGCGTTTTAATTCAAGTGAACACCAGTGATACATTGGGTTAACGATTGAATAAGGCAACATGTTCATAAATGCTTCAAATTTATCGAAATCATCTGCATCGCCAGTAATTAATCCTTCTTCTATACCATATGCTCTCATTAAGCGCCATTTGTAATGATCTCCGGCTAACCACAATTGCGTAATGTTTTCATAGTTTTTATTTTCATAAATTTCTTTCGGGTCTAAGTGACAGTGAAAATCATAAATTGGTAGATCTTTAACCTTTTGATATAACTTTACTGCTGTTTTATTATTTAATAAAAAATTGTCATTAATTAATGCCATGTTATTGCCCCTTTTCTATAATCCTAATAATTTAGGAAGGAATAATGAAATTTGCGGAATGAACGTTACGATTAACAATAAAATAATGAGTGCGATAAAGTAAGGCACTAAATATTTGAATACTGATTCCACACGAACACCGCCGACACTCGCACCAACAAATAGTGCACTACCAACTGGTGGCGTGATATTACCAATACATAAATTAAATGCAATTAAGATACCAAAGTGAATTGGATCTAAACCTAAAACTTCAGAAATTGGTAAGAAAATCGGTGTGAAAATCAACACTGCTGGTGTTATATCCATAAATGTTCCGATGACTAATAAAATTACGTTCATCATCAGTAGTAAAATGATTGGATTATCTGTCATTGACAGAATGCCATTTGAAATGGCTTCAGGTAGCCCTGTATAACTCATTACGAGTGAAAATAGTGCAGAAGCTGTAATCAAGAACAGAATCATACCACTAATTTCTGCCGTTTCTTTGATGACGTTAGGTATTTGTTTGAGTGTCAGACTTTTATATATTAGTGATAACACTGTAGCGTATAACACTGCTACTGCTGCACCTTCTGTTGCTGTGAATATACCTGACACAATCCCGCCAATGACTACGATAATTAAAAATAGACTTGGCAAAGCATCTAATGTTAAAAATAATTTATCTTTCCAACTAATGCGTTCAGATACTCTGTAACCTTGTTTCTTCGCCATAACATAAGCCACAATCATACAAGCAACGCCCCATAAGATACCTGGTATATAGCCTGCGATAAATAGTGCTGCTATTGAGGTGCCACCACTCACAAGTGAATACACAATCAATAGTGAACTTGGTGGAATCAATAAACCAGATGGCGCAGATGCTATATTTGCCGCTGCAGAGTATTCTTTTTTATAGCCTTGTTTTTCTTCCATTGGTCCCATGATACGTCCCATTGCGGCCGCCGCAGCGACACTAGAACCAGAAATAGAACCGAATAACATATTACCTACAATATTCGTATGTGCCAGTGAGCCAGGTAATCTACCTACTAACACTTTGGCAAAGTTCACTAATCTAAAAGCGATACCACCGTTATTCATAATAATACCTGCCAAGACGAATAACGGAATGGCAAGCATTGTAAAATCATCAATGCCCGTAACCATACGCTGTGCTGCCGTTATAATCGTTACATCGAATGGTAATATCATTAATAACGTTATGATAGAACTCAAAATAATCGCTAATGCGATAGGCAAGCCGAATATCAAGAAAGCGAAGAATGTGATGAACAATACTAAACCTGCTGCAAGTGTCATACACGCTCACCCCCATCTTCTTGATTGGCTTCTTTAACTGCTTCAAGTTCTCCTTTATCTAACAAGTTATATATTGCGTAGAAAATGATAAAGACGCCCGAAACAGGTAATGCGCCGTACATCGCTGCTATAGATAAGCCAGTAGATGGTGCAATTTGTGACCATGTTAAATTCACAACTTCATAGCCACCCCAAATCATGAGTACGAGTGCTACGATAATGATTATGACGTCTGAAGCCTTTTCCATAATAAGTTGTATTTTTTCAGGAAATCTTTCTCGAATAAATAAAATGGCTATATGTTGTTTTACACCAAATACATAACTGGCACTGAGCAGGCCAAACCAAATCAATAAGAATCTAACGATTTCTTCACTCATTGTACTTGGGCTGTTAAAGATAAAGCGTGTAGCAACTTGATAAACGGATAATATAACCATTACAAAAAGTGCAATACCAGCTAACGTGAGGAGGAGTTTATCAATGATCTTTTTTGCTTTCTTCATAAAGCTGCTCCTCCTTCTCGATTAGTTTATAATCATCTTTTGTATCTGGATTCTCTTTAAATTCATCTTGTAGAGGTTGAGATGCTTTTTTGAAAGAAGATTTATCTACGTTATGGAATTTCACACCCATGTCTTCTTTGGCTTTCTTTTTAGCTTCTTTCACTTCTTTATCCCAAATTACTTCATGTTTTTCAGTAGAATAAGCTGCTGCATCTTTCAACCATTTCTGCTGTTGTTTCGTTAAGTCATCATACGTTTCTTTGTTCATAATCAAGATATCTGGAACAATTGCGTGTTCCGTATAATGATAATTTTTAGCAACTTCACCGTGGTTGTTTGTTGTGAGTGAAGTTTCATTATTCTCAGCTGCATCGATCACACCCGATTGTATCGCTGTATATACTTCACCGTAATCCATTGGTGTCGGTGTGCCGCCTAATGACTTAATTAAATCGACACTCGTTTTACTTGGTTGAACTCTTATTTTTATACCTTCTAAGTCACTATTATCTTCAATTTTTTTATCTTTCGTGTATATATTACGCACGCCAGCGTCATAGTATGTGATCCCTAGAAACCCCTTATCTCCAGTGGATTTAAAAAACGCATCTTGTACTTCTTGTTTTTTCATAACATGACGATAATTCTCTTCTGATTCAAATAGATAAGGCATGTTAAACAATGAATATGTTGGAGAAAAGCTTTCCAATGCAGCCGATGACACTTTAGTCATTTGTATTGCATTGGTCTGCGTCATTTCAATTGCTTCACGTTCACTACCTAATTGACCATTCGGATAAATGTTAATTTTAAGATGACCATGAGATGTTTCTTCTAATCTTTCTTTAAAAATCTCAAGTGATTTATGAACCGGATGGCTCGTCGGTTGATTATGCGCTAACATAATTTCTTTTTGCTTCTCTTCCGCATTAACATAACTATGAGGAAGTGATAAAGCTAACATTCCCACTGTAAAGAATGCGCTTACAAATAGTGTTAAAATTTTTTTCATATATGTCTTATGCCCCTTTGTTTAAGGTTCTATCGACTAAGCCCACCGAAATGAGAGGATAAATTATGCACATCACTTTCTTCTACACTTAATGCATCCTCGTTTGTCGTATGTTGTAAGACTGAACATTTCGTCGCAAAATCTATAGTCTCGTCTAATTGCCAATTACGAATCAGTCCATGTAAGACACCAGCCATAAATGCATCACCGGCTCCAATGCGATTCAGTACCGTATATTGATAAGCTTGGCCTTCAATATAACTTTGTTGCGATAACATGATACCTTGTAATGTACTTTGCTCAATATCTCTATTACTGGAAGCCATTAATGGTATCTCATATTGTGATTGAATCGTTTCAGCACATGTCTTCATATCATCTTCTTCAGAATTTGTCTCAAGTAAATGCGTCGCATCCTTTTTACCAAAGAAGAGTACGTCAACAAGTGGCAGTATCGACTTGATTACTGGTACGGCTTCTTCTTTAGACCATAAGTTACTTCTGAAATTAATATCAAATATGATTTTAACGCCTTGTTGCTTTAATTTAGTTAGTGCATCAACGATATGTTGTCGTACTGTTGTATTAACTGCCAATGTAATACCAGTCAATACAAAGTAATCACCACTTTGTATTGGTAAGTCATCGATGACGCTTGACCCATATTCTGCGAAAGTTGAATGTTCACGATCATAGATGACTTTACCACTTCGGAAGTCAAAGCTCTCTTCCATATAATATGTGCCTATTCTACCGTCTTGCTGTTTCAAAAATGTTGTACCTACTTGTGTTTGATACAGCTTTTTCATAGCTAAATTGCCTAATGCATGTTGTGGTAATACCGTTAACATTTCAGTAGCGTGCCCAAATTGAGATAAGGTCACGAGCGCATTTAATTCTGCACCTCCAACATTAACACCAAAGGTATTGGCATCTTTCAGTTGTTTGTAATCAGGTGGAGTATAGCGTAGTAATACTTCTCCAAATCCAAATACCGTCATAGTTATACCTCTCTTTTTAGTTCAGAAATATATTGCACTAAAGCTTCTTGTCCTTGTTGTTGATAAATTTTTGTAATTTCACTGCCAATGCCTACTGCAAAACTACCTGCGTCTAACCATTCTTTTTGATTATCTTTACCCACGCCACCAGTTGGAACAATCTCAATTTGTGGTAATGGACCTTTGAAATCTTTGATAGATTTAGGTGAAAATTGTGTTGCTGGGAATAGTTTCAATACTTTACAACCATAGCGTAACGATTCAACCATTTCTTTAACCGTCATACATCCTGGAATATAAGGAACGTCATACAAGTTAGCGATTTTAGCTGTTTCCTTATCAAAAGATGGACTTACAATAAATTTAGCTCCGTTTAAAATCGCTGTACGTGCTGATACACTATCAAGTACAGTACCTGCACCAATGAGCGCATCTTCTCTTTTAGATAATTCAGCAATAATTTCTATCGCGTTTGGTGTCGTTAACGTTACTTCGATAATATTAAGCCCTTGTTCTATAATTAGATTCGAAATATCTAAAAACGTCTCTGGGTTGTCTGTACGCATTACTGCAATGTGTTGACCTTCTTGAATATACTTCATCGTATCTCTTGAATTCATCTTTACATCTCCTTATAAATTTCATCTTTTGTGTTTGACCTCTGAAAATAACAACGTTGTTATTAAGATTCAAAAAAATATTCTAACGCTTATCTCTATGGTATAATTAATTCTAACTTAAATCAATCTATTTCAAGGAGAACTTTTATGGCTGTAACTTTAAAAGACGTTGCCGAAGCCTGTGGTGTCAGTTATTCCACGGTCAGTAAAGCATTAAAAAATTCCCAACTCGTTAAACCAAAAACAAAACAAATGATTCAACAAAAAGCGCTTGAAATGAATTACATACCTAATCATTCGGCCCGAGCACTCGTTTCTAAAAGAAGTGGCACGATTGGATTAATCTGGCCTTCCGTAGATCGTGTTGCTGTGACCCATCTCATTTCAGAAATTAATAGAGCCATTAAATCACTCGGTTATGTCATGTTTGTTTCAATCGATGACGTTGCGGCCGCTTCAAAGAAATTTGTTGAATTTGGCTGTGATGGTATCGTTATCTTTGATGAAGGTGACAATTCAAACTTACCGCCTGAAATTTATAATAACGTACCGGTAGTCGCATATGGTGTAGATAGAGATATTCCCTACCCGATTATCAATGTCAATCATGCAGAAGCGATGATTATGGCCATTAATGCCTTATTAGAACAAGGTATTCAAACGATTGATTACATAGGCGACATTAATACAGATGACGCCCGTCAAATCGCTAAAAAAGATGCGATTACTGATTACTGCAATGCACAAAACATTACCTACCGTATTATCGATTCTAATGGATTGAACGCGATAGAAGCAGAAGCATCCGTGAAGCAACATTTAAAAACCGACACGCTTTCTCCTGGCGTGATTTGCGGGAGTTACGATATTACTGTAGGGACGATTAATGCCATTGGACCTGAGAATCAACCAATGATTTACTCTTACGATAATATTCCACAAATTAAAAAATTAGATTATCCTGTCAATGCTATCGGTGTTCCTACATCTGAAATCGCTCAACAAATCGTGACTACATTAGATAAAGTTATTAAAAATGAACCAACCGATGCAGCGTATCATTTACATCCATCATTACAGAATAATATTTAATACATGCAAATTTCATTAAATAAACAAAGCGACCCTAGCTACATTGGACAGTGTAGTTAGAGTCGCTCTTGTTTGAGAGATATTTATCTAGAGGGTTATTACTTTTAATATTACTTCAACTGAAGCATAAGCTTTCTTAAATATATGAAGGCATCTAACAAGTGATTTTTATAATCTAGAAATGCCATTACCAAATTGCATGGTGCCTGTCTTGTTGTCTGTTATACAACATCGCGTACACCTATCACTTTATAATGCAATGACATGCTACTTGCTAAAATGCCGTTAATATAACGCGCGCTTTATATATTGCTTGCAAGTCACGTGTTACAACACATCTTGTTTGTACAGAAAAAAGTTAACCAATATTTAGAGAGATAGGGGTTGTTTTCAGTTTTTTAATGGGAGAACTGATGAATTTTATTGGTTTTAACTATAATTTCTAAAACACGCAACTGTGCAAGCATTGGTTAACATACGATACATTTGTATCTATATTACAAATGCATCACATATCTAATCCTACTTTCATCTCTGATTAGTACGTTATGATTACCATCTTTATAAAATTTGAGGACTCCCTTAGTTATCTTCTGCCGTTATGAGTCCTGAGTTGAATTATCATTTATTATAAAAGCTATCATATATTGATTGTACGTGGATATTCATACATATTGAAAACTCAACTTATAACCATTTCGCAATGATCAGTTAATCAGTACTCATAACCCTCTACAAGTTCTATTATATTACGCCTTTATCTATGATTAAAATACATAGTTGGAATATTTGACATTCCTTAGTGGAATACTTCAACTTGAACAACGTTTTTTATTTCAAATCCTTTAAAAAATTAATCCATTCATGCGTAACGTGATTCATATAACTTTCTTTCTTCCATATAACACCTAAATTCCACGCTACATCAGCACCATTTATTTCAATGCCGACAACACCATCATTTAAGATATTGACGATGCTTTCAGGTAATATACTCACGCCAATACCATCACGAATCATATTTTCTATAAAAGTAATTTGAGACATTTTAGCTACTGTTTTAGGATGAAATCCTACTTTTCTACAGCTTTCTATAATTTGATCTTTCAGGTAATAGTCATCATGAAACATAATAAAGCTCTCATCTTTCAAATCACCTAAATAGATAGATGATTGTTGGGCTAACTCAGAATTTTTATCAACGATAAGTAATAACTTCTCCTTATATAGAGGTACCGCATGATAGATATCCTCATCCACTGGTAAAGTTGTAATACCGACGTCAATTTCATCGTTGTTCAAATAAAATTCGACCGCTTTCCCGCCGCCTTCAATGACTTCATATGTCACATTGGGATACTGAGAATGAAACTGGTTTAAGCTTTCCGTAAACAACCTGACATTCATAATTGCCGATATGCCAATACGGATATGACCTCTTTCTAAATTCGTGACGTCGCCCATTTCTAATGATAGATCATCTAAGACTGCTAATGCTTCAACACACTTATCATAAAAAATCTGGCCTATATCCGTTAGAATAATATGTTTTTTTCTTCTATCAAACAAAGTAATGTCAAATTCGTTTTCAATGCTTTTAATATTTTTACTAATTGTAGACTGTGCGATATATAAATGTTCTGAAGCTTGTGTCATTCCACCATTTCTCACAACTTCTACAAAATATTTCATTTGTTTTATTTCCATATTCTGCTCCTCTGAATAGCCCTATCATCATTTTATCAACTTAGCTTAATTGTGCAATTGCTTCTTCAGCAGCATCCGCGATCACTTTATCATCTGGCTGACCATCTTTATCATCTTGTTTTGTATAAATTGCAAGAATAATTGGTTTTTTATGCTTATCTGGATAGATAAATGCCAAATCATTACGCGTAGCATATGTTAAGCCCTGGCCACTTTTATCTCCAACGATATAGTTGTCTGGTGCACCTGCTTTAATTAGACTATCGCCCGTTTCATTTTCAATCATAACTTGTTTCAGTAAATCTAAATTCCCATCACTTATTTGGTCACTTGTTAAAATTGTATTTAATGTCTGTGCTGCTGCTCTAGGTGTTGTAGTATCGGCTGTACTATTTGGATCATAGAGGTTTAACTCCGGTTCTAAGCGTTGTGGATTAGAAATATTGTCACCCAATTGCTTCAACTCATGTTTAAAGGCTTTAACGCCACCAAGTTCTTCCATTATTTTATTATTAGCCGTATTATCACTTTGTAACATAGATGCTTTAATTAAATCTTTAAGTGTCATCTGTTTGCCTATGTAATTTTCAGTTACAGGTGAATATTCTACAATATCTGCTTCATTAATTGCTATTTTTTTATTTAAATCTTTATCTGAATAATTATTTAATAACACACCGCTCGCGATGGCTTTAAAAGTAGAAGCAAATGCAAAACGTTCATTCGCATTGTGTTGAACTTTTTTACCATTCTCAGTATTAATGCCATATACTCCAACTGTTGTATTATTATCTTTTTCTATTTTATCAAATTCATTCGCTGATACCGTACCATTGCTCATCATGAAAAATAATGCACTAAACACTAAACCCCAAAAAACTTTTTTCATAAATATCCATCTCCCCTTAATTTAAATATAACCTTATACTTATGCTAACTATAATTATTATATTACAAAAATACAATTATTTATAAATCCCTAAATTTTTACTTCTACAATAAAAACCCCTCATTGTCATAATCACTAACAATGAGGAGTGAACGAGTCATACTTTATAATAACTGTAACTCATTATTCTGTTTGGCTATTGGCTTATAGTCATTTCCATTAAATTATCTTTTGTATCAAAGAACGCTGTGTAGCTTCCTTCATTTGTTTTATATTTTACAAACGTGCCATCCTCGTTACCAAGTTTTCCTTCTTCAGTTATTTCATTAGAACTGTGTGCATCTTTAAACGTATCCTTTGAAACTGAATCTGGTTTAGTGAAGAAAGTTGTTTGAACAACTTCATCATCTTTATTAAATGATGCTGTTGTATCATAACTTGTTTCGTTATATTCAACTTTAGAGTCTGCTTTTGGATCTACTTTATAGCCATCGATTGAGACATTATCATATTTTAATGCTCTTACAAAGTTGTAATCTTGTGTAAATGAAGCATCATATGTTGTATAACCTTCGTAGTTATACCATGGTGTTTCAGCTTTTAATTCTACACCGCTCGCACTACTTTCAGTGTTGGCACCACTAGCGCCACCTTCACCGTGTCCCCATTTCTGTACTTGCTCTGATTGCGCTTTGACTTCTTGATTATTACTCGTTATATACGCTGCGGAAGAACCTACGACAAGTGTTGATACTATGACTGTGGAAGATAGTAACTTTACTACTTTATTCATAATAAATCACTCCTATTTTGTAGTTTCCCTTTTGGCAAGTGTAATTATTCACCTTCATCATACTCCAAATTATTTTAATTGCAAGGATTTTCTCTTTTATATATTAAAATTATTATCAGAATTAAATTAGATTTTTTAACTTAAGCAGTTGAAATTTTACCAGTATACGAATTAAACATGTATAGTGAATATATGATTATGAAATTAGAAAGGATGATTTTTTATGGTACATATCTTACAAGTCGATTTTCCTTTAGATGGTCCGTTTGGAGATGAAATGGCACGACAATTCGAGGATTTAGCAAAATCGATTAATGATGAACCAGGATTTTTATGGAAAATTTGGACCGAGAACGAAGCAACCAAAGAAGCAGGTGGTCTTTACGCCTTCGACAGTAAGGCGCATGCTGAAAGTTACTTAAATATGCATAGCGAACGACTCAACACTATGGGAGTTACGGAAATCAACGCCAAAATATTCACTATAAATGAAGGTTTAACACAGATTACACACGGTCGTATTGAGTAGATTTTTGACAGTAGCGTATTAAAAATCCCCAGCAATAGCATCACCTGAAAAGTGTGGGTATTGCTGGGGTATTTTGTGTGAATTTTAAAATTTCCTAGGTAATCACTTTAATACATCTTTGCCATTTCTTCTGTAAATGTTTGGTAAGTTATTTCATTCTTAGATAATCGTGCTACTAACATATACATTTGTTCACTCTTTGTATATTCTTTTTTATATAATAAATAATCTGCTTTCTTTTCATCTGGTAACGGGTCTTTAATGTTGTCACCTTGTGAAAATGCTGCATAATATCGCATACCGAATAAGCGTTGTGACTGGGCATCGATATGAATCTCATCAGGATTGGCTGTTAAACCTTGTGCCGTTACGTGGAAACAGTTATCTTTTGCTTCTGCTACAGTTTTAATCACTTCATTAATTTGAGTGTATTCTGATGCACTTTGACCAAACGCTGCTTTGCCTAAGAAGTCTCCTAGTAAGCCCATTACGAATGGCAGTTGAGGTGCATTAAGCGCTTGTCTAAAATGATCCACAACTTGATTTAACTTAATTTCGTAGTCAAGATGCATACCCTCTAAACTATCACTTTCACCTTGATGCCATAATATACCGATAAGTTCACTGCTTTCCATCGCAAATTCAGCTTCAGAAATCGCATGTCGTGTTAACACTTGATCCTCTGCCCAATCATCAATCGTTGTACCACCATCTGCACACGGGATTAAGCCAATTGTTTCATCTGGATGATCATCTAACCACAATTTAGCAAACGATGCTGCGGGGCCTATACCTGCAACAGAACGATCACTATGTATCGGTTCGTCCATCATTTGCCATCTACCATTTTTCAATACTTGAATGCGCTCATCTACGATTGGCTTCACGCTATCGATAAAGCCACGCCCGGCCATATTAGACTGCCCTATAAGTAAAATTGATTTCATATAAATTTCCCTTTCCTCTTTTGGAATATATGTACTATTAATCATAAATATCATACCTTAAGTGTGTATTTGATTGAAGTAACTTACCTATATAACAAATACCTAAGTTAATTTATGATATGTTTTTATGAAGTTTTTCATAATCTATACGATTTATATTACCAATTAAATATTTACCATATTTACTTAAGTTGAAAATGTATGCAATAGAAATGGATAATACTATCGTAACAATAAACTTAAATAAAATATCTTCAAAAACAACTTCACTTAATACTGTCATTCTATTGAGAAAAAATAAATGCATTAAATAAATACAGAAAGAATAATTACTTATGAATAGTATGAATCTAGGTACTCGCTTAATATATGAACTCATTAAGAAAAACATCAAAATAACTGAAACTGTATAAATTGGCGTATCTAATCTTTTGGATCCAATGGCGCTATTGATACCTAAATTATGTATTAATAATACAAAGATAATGCTCATTATGAATAAACCTATAATATAATATCTATATTTTTTTATTGAAAGAATGAAACTTTGATAATATATCCCAATATAATAACCTAGTAAAAAATATGTAATCCATCCGAAAAATATCGTTTGTCCTTCTTTACCCCATATTAATTCGCCTAACAAATTATCAGGTGTAGGATAAATTAATCGAATCCCCCAATAAGCACTTGTAATTATTATTGAAATTATTATTATAGGTAACGGTTTAATATTATATAATATCTTCCCAAAAAGCATATGCAATATATAAAATTGAAAAATAATAACTACAAAATATGTAACAGAATATCCACGAATTGTTACTAATAAGAAGCCATCGATAAATTCAGACATATTGGCTGGGTTGTGACTAACAAAGGTCCATATTAAATTAACAAAAATATATGGCAAACCTAGAAATAGTAACCTTTTTCTAAAAAAACCTTTTTTCAAAGATTTTCCGTAAATACGTGCATTTAAAAATTCAGTAATAAAAACAAAGGTTGGGGTACTAAACATTAAAAACAGTTGTACGTATGTTGGCCATTCATTCTTTACTAAATTACTATTATTTCCTAGGGTGATTGATATTGAATGAATAGCAACAATCCCTAAACAAGAAATTGCTCTCATCCAAAATATAACTGATATAAAATTTTTCATAATTTCCTCTTTCTAAATGAATAATAAAAAATTATGATACCTCTATCATTAGAAGGTATCATAATTTTCAAGCTATAATCTTTCTTCATAATTTAATAAAATTAATTAATCTACTTAAAATACAATTATTTCATTTTTTCTAATATTGCAGTGTATACACGTTCACTATTAGAATGATCTCTATAAGCAAAAATATCGCTAAATTCTAAATCATTTTTAATTTCGTATGAGTTAATTAGTCTTTCTATTCTATTTAGTAATTCATTCTCATTATAAACAATATCACCAATAAAAGTTTCTTCAATTGGTCTCAATATCCCTTTTCTAAAAAATTGGTTTACATCAAAATGAAAGAATATTACAGGCTTATTCATATATGAAAAATCAAAACTAACACTGCTATAATCAGTTATTAAAATATCATGTTCAATTAGTAACTCTTGGACAGTTTGTTCACCTGATTCAATATATCGTATTTCTTTACTTGTCTTATTTAAGTGATATCTGAAAAATTCTTGAGATCTATAATGAGGATAGAAATTGATTTCTACATTATATTTTTTACATAACTCAATCATCCTATTATCCTTTATTAAATCTAGATATTTTTTCATATATTCACTATTATTAAAGGCAAAATCACTATTTAACCAATCTCTCCATGTAGGCATAATCAAAATCTTCTTAACTTTATTATTTGTTTCTAATGGAAGATTATCAAATCTAGAAAGGCCTGTTACATATACATTTTTTTCATCGTAACCTAGTTGATTTACTACTATATCGTATTTTTCACTAGTACTAGAAACGTTAAATATATCAAACGGTAAATCATAATATTTTTTATTATATTCAACATTTTTTCTTCCAAGCACTCCATGTTGTAAAAAAACTTTAATTGTATCTTCATATCCCCAAAACCCACTAGCTGTTTTATAAGGGAGAATATTCTCTAAATCATGTGTAGAAGCTAAAACCTTCGCTTTTGATGCTACTTCAAAATGGTCTTGAGAACCAAATAAAACAATGTTACTTTGGTCACTTAATTTTTCATAATCCAACGAATTTTCATCAATAACGTAATATGCTTCAATATCAGTGTTTTTTTGTAACCATCTAAAAAAGCTAATACCATTATCTTGAGCAGTATCTGTTCTTTCACCAATTAACCATACATTGTTTTCTTTATCGTTATTTTCTAAGATTTCTAATTCAAGTTTACTAACCTCAAAAGATTCTATTTTTATGTTTTTAAAAGGTGTTAATGTAAACATGTAGTATACTTTTTTATTATCAAAACTTCTTTTATTAATAGTAATATAATTATCTTTTTTATAAATTCCTGCTCTATACTTTATTTTCTCTTTTCTAACAACATCTTGACCATCGTATATTGTTATGAAAATATCAATAATATTTTTAGATGCTGTTTTTAGTTGTTGAATTTGATTATAAGGGATGTCGATAGACTGTTCCCCTCTATATATAGGCATTTCATATTTGTTTTGTGAAATTCTTTCTTCAAATGTAATGTAAAATTGAAAATTATCGTAAATTTTATTGGGTTGAAAATAAATTCCCAAGGTTTTTTCATTAATAAAATTAGCACCCATTTTAATATTAGGTTTTGAACTAAATAGTGTTATTCCATTCTTTTTCAATATATTCAAATTGTAAATTTGTCCTTCAAAATTATAAAAACTATTAAATTTCAATGGACTTTTACTATTCATGACAAAATACTTTTCATTTCCACTATCAATATCTTCATAAATAGCAATTAATTTTTTAGTCTTTATATTATTAAACGTGGCAATGGGCAGTTCACTAAATACTGTGTTACCAACCTGAATCGTAGGTATTTTATCTATTGATTGTAAATCATTTTCTATAACTCCTAATGATAAAAACTTATCTTTAGGAGTTATACTATCTTTTATTTTTGTAATGATTCTCAACTTTGTCTCATTCATAATTGCTGATACATTTACTTTATGTACATTTGTACTATTAAATAAAGTGAAAAGTTCACTATCTTTCCATATATATTTCATTACTAGAAACTGAGTAATGTATTTTTGTGTAAATTTTGCTCGATAAATCTCATTATTAAATACGACATACACCTTAAAATGGTATTTATTAGTAGACTGTTGTATATAACTTAAGTTAATTTTATCATCTTCAATTTGAATTTCTATTTGTTTGTTACGGTTTAATAGTATGATTGAATCTAAGTTATCTTTATTAGTAAGTAGAGCATGTTTATCATCAACTTGATCTATTTGTAATAATTTATTTTCTCCTGTGAAGCTATGGTTTGTCTTATATTGTTTTAAAATCAAACTTTTATTAACTTTCAAAAAATATATTTTATCGTTGACTTCAAAAATATCTTTTAAATTTTCATAACTTACTAGCCATAATTGCTTATTATTATAATAAAATTCTAACGAATTATTACCAGTTCCAATATATTCTGCAGCTATTTTAACTTCAAGCTCGTTTCTATTAATTTTTTTAAATTCAAAAGTTATATTCTCATTTTTATTTTTGATTTTAAACCTTCTTTTACTAAATTCTAAAAAATGATATAACTTAAATTTCATTACAAAACATTCATCTATTAATTGAATATCATAGAGTTCGAATTTTCTTCTTAATAATTTTTTGATTTTGCTTTGCACATAAACACTCCTATATATAATATAAAATCACTTTCACTATTTTTATATTCCCAATATATTATTTTATATAAAAAATTATTTCCTCTTTTGAAATAGTTTTATTTAAAATATGATAAACATTTGAGCAGTCATTATTTTCGTTTTACATTGTATTATAATGTTGTTTTTATATTTTAATAAACTTTATTCTTTACTTTTTAAATACTAAATCATTTTACACTATGCTAATATATACTTCAACGTTATTTTATAAAAATAATATTGTTGAAAATTAAATAATAATACAAATGTATAGCGTTGATAAAACATATTAATTTTTAGCAATTAAAAAAAGAGCACGAATTTAATCGCACTCTTTTTTAACTAGTTCTCTTATTCATTTTTTCTATTAATAAATTTTTGATAAAAGTAATTGGCTACTACGATATCAACGATGGCTACGCCTACGGATTTGAAAATTGTAATTTCATCTTCTGATAGTCTGCCTTCTAATTTTGCAGAAACAATGTTTCCGAGTTCTCCGTATAAACCATCTGCTTTAAATACACCTTCTGCTACCGGGTTGATTAAGTCTCCTGTTTCTTCCATGGCCGCTTCTACTGCTTCTACAACAACCTTGTCTGCATCTGCAATGGCTTGAGATGGTAATTCTTGCAAATCTGGTTTAAAGGAACCGACAGCATTTAAGTGAACGCCTGGCGCTAAACGCTTATGAAATACTGGTTCTGATGCATTGGTAGCAGTTACGATGACATCCGCGTCTTCTAAGGCTTCGTCGACATTATCAAACACTGCTAAATCTAGATTTGGATGTTCACTTTGTACTTCTTCAGCAAAGGTCACAGCTTTTTCATACGTGCGATTGTAAAACTGTATACGATCAATTTGCCTTACAGCAAGGACTGCTTTAATAAGACCTTCCGCTTGATCTCCTGTGCCTATGACACATAATGTTTTAGCGTCTTCACGTGAAAGGTATTTCGTTGCCACACCTGATATCGCACCTGTACGTATCTTCGTTAAATAAGAGCCTTCGAGTACCGCTAGTGTTTCACCCGTTTCATAATCAGATAAAATAACAGATCCTACAATGGTTTTCTTACCAATTTTAGTATTATTTGGTGCCACGGTCACTGTCTTAAGTCCGACAATCTTCAATTCATCTGACAATGCCGGCATCACGAGATAACGGTTATCCTCGTTAAAAGGTAACGAATAGCGCAAAGGTGTATCAGTCTTGCCCTCTGAATATGCACGTAAAGATTCCGCTACTGCTTCAACAATTTCTGACATATCTAATAATTGTGCTTGTTCTTTTGCGGTTATAAAAAGCATAAAACACCTCTATTCCGTATCATTTGTTTCAATAATGTCGGTTCTCTTTTCAAATTTATTCTCAAATAGTATTAAGAATCCAAATAAAATGACGATTATCAATAATATAAGCCACGCCAAACTATTTTTTATAAATAAAAAGTCAAAAAAGATTGCTGCCATCAGTCCATAACCAATCATATCTTTAATGTATAAAATCCAATAGTCAGCTTTCACACTAATAAACGTGTTTATATTGTCATCTTGTGTTTGTATATCATATAAAGTCACTTTCAATCTCCGAATTACAATAAAAATCAATATTAAAATCATAACTGCAGTGAGCATTTTATTATACAAACTATTTTCTAGTATTTCCGACATTGCAAGACAAGCAATGGTAAAAATAATAGATACCCAACTTGTATCATTTGCGTCTGGACCTTTCATCAGTAATTCACCCTCAAGTCATCAATATATTAAGTTATCTATAACGTAACATATTTTTATTGAAAATTATCACTGAATTAAGATTAAATATTTTTTATATTTTTTTGTTTATTGAACAGTATAACCACCATCTATTAAAACAGCTTGTCCGGTGACACTTTTAGCGCTGTCGCTACACAAGAATAATGCATAATCTGCGATATCTTTAATATCTAATAAACGTTTTTGTGGAATCAACGGATATAATACGTCTTCTAACACTTGCTCTACCTCGACGCCTCTATCTTTAGCTAAATCTGCCATTTGATTACGTACGAGTGGCGTATCTATATAACCAGGACAAACCGCATTGACTGTAATGCCTTCCGACGCCGTTTCCAAAGCTGAGACTTTTGTTAAACCTATAATGCCATGTTTAGCGCTGTTATACGCTGCTTTTCCAGCAAAACCAATCACGCCATTAATTGAAGCCATATTTAAAATACGACCAAATTGTTGTTCTTTCATAATCGGCAATGCATATTTTGTACCAATAAAACTGCCAGTTAACATGATATCAATCATTTGTCTGAACTTGTCAGTTGGGAATGATTCGATACTTTCAACATGTTGTAAGCCTGCGTTATTAAATAAAATGTCTAAACGACCATACTTTGCTACAGTTACATCTACCATATTCTTAACTGCTGCTTCGTCAGTGACGTCTACTTGAACGGGCATGCAATCGTAACCTTGGTCTTTCAAATCATGCGCTTCCTGAGCTAATTTTTCATTATTTAAATCAGCTAACACGACTTTAGCGCCATTTTCTAAAAATACTCTAGCAATCCCTAAACCGATGCCACTTGCTGCACCTGTAATAATGACTACTTTATCTTTGACCATTCTACACACCTACTTCAAATGATTTTCAAATTGCGCTTCTGTATTGGCTTCAACTTCTTCCAAAGTAACACCATCTTGTAATTCAACAAGTTTCATCACTTCGTTTTCAAATTGAAATACTGCTAAATCTGTAATTAATGTATTGACGACACCAGCACCAGTGAGTGGTAATTCACATTGTGCTTTAATCTTAGATTCACCATGTTTATTCATGTGATCCATAATTACGACGACCTTTTGTGCGCCGACGACTAAATCCATCGCGCCACCCATACCTTTGACTAATTTACCTGGAATCATGTAATTGGCTAAATCTCCTGTTTGTGAGACTTCCATGCCACCAAGGATTGCTAAGTCGATATGTCCGCCACGAATCATAGCGAAGGATTCCGCATTATCAAAATACGACGCACCTTTCGCAGCAGTTACTGTTTCTTTACCTGCATTGATTAAATCAGGATCCACTTCGGCGTCTGTTGGATAAGGTCCGATACCTAGCAATCCATTTTCAGATTGAAAAAAGACATTCTCTACATGGTCATTGATTTCATTGGCCACAAGCGTAGGCATACCGATACCTAAATTAATTACCATATCGCTTTTAATCTCTTGTGCGGCACGTTGAATAATCTTCTTACGTTGTAATTGTTTATCCATGATTAGCCTCCTTTACTGTGCGTTTCTCAATGCGTTTTTCAAAATGCTTTCCTAAATAAATATAGTCGACGTAAACACCTGACATATGTACTTCATCCGGATCAATTTCGCCAACTTCAACTAATTCTTCAACTTCAACGACAGTCGTTGTGGCAGCCATTGCACATAATGGATTGAAATTACGCGCAGTTTTTTCAAAAACTAAGTTACCAAAGGTATCTGCTTTCTGTGCTTTTACAATACCAAAATCACCCTTAATCGCACGTTCCATGACATACGTTTCACCATCAAATTCACGCGTTTCTTTACCTTCAGCGATTAATGTACCGACACCTGTTTTCGTATAAAAAGCAGGTATACCTGCGCCACCTGAACGTAATTTTTCAGCTAATGTACCCTGTGGTGTTAATTCTACATCTAATTCACCATTAATTAATTGTTGTTCAAATATTTTATTTTCACCCACGTAGGAACTAATCATTTTATCAATTTGTTTTTTCTCTAATAAGCGGCCCAAACCAAAATCATCTACACCACAGTTATTACTTACTACTGTTAAAGCTTTCGTACCCTTCGTACGGATTGCTTCGATAGCATGTTCTGGTATGCCACATAACCCAAAGCCACCAGCAAGTACAGTCATGCCATTCTCTAATCCATCGAATGCTATATGTATATCATTAATTACTTTCGACATAAATAAACCTCATTTCTATCTATTGTTTTAATACCTAGTACTAAAAACGATTATACTTGAAACTGCTAGTGAAGTCTTTTATTTATGTTTGCGGTTACATTATTATAAAAATAAAAAACAAAGGTTTACCAACTTGGTTCACCTTCGTTATCTAATGTTATTAATTACTTTTTACTATGACTTATTTAACAATAATTCATTTAATATCATTAATTGTTCAGGCACGCTGTTTCTAGAAACATCAGGGTGATTAACAATCGAGTCATCTTCTAATTTTATTTTATTTATTAAATTATCATCTATACGATTTGTTTGTTCGAAGTATAACTTAACATTTTCACAACAAATCACATTCTTCTTGTATTTATTACTTTTTCTTAAATTAAAGTCTATTGAAGGAATTAAATCCTCTTTTCTTAAACCTTTCATAAACCTTCTATCTTTTTGCGCTAAGCTTCCGCCAATATTCACTATCGGGTCAACAGCAAGTGTCTTATAATCTAAAGCAGCACCATGATAAATTGCACCTGTGCCACCTTTTGACCCACCATATAATACAATATTTTCATCTTTGATACCTAATTGATCCTTAGCATTTACTATTGCTTCTTGGATGTCTTCTTCATATTCTGGATAATTGCTTGTGCTAATATAATGTGAACCATGAGAAACATTTAAATCCATAATTCTCATGGTATAAACGTTCTTCACTAAACTTCTTTCTATACCATCAAAAAACTTTGGAAACATACGTTTAGGCATTAACGAACTATCATATTCCTTTATATTAGGCATACAAGTAAATATTACTAGTAGTTTTTTTTCTACTTTGTTATTTAGTTTTCTACCTATTGGCTCATCTATTGTATAAAATACATTATTATATTTTTTCAAATCTTTTCTTTGAAATAATTCATTTACATATTCTCTTTTATAAAATTTAGAAATAGTATCTTGATGAAAGTATAGTATATAATCATTTTTTAATAATGTTTTATATTTTTCGTGTAAGTCAGGATTCTTTCTCACCATTTCTATATAATTAGACTTACTTCCTGTATCAATTAGGATTCTCTTGCTACCATCAAATTTTATTTTATCATTAATATTATAAATAATATCAGTATCCATTATTCATATCAGTTCCTTTTTCAGTAGAGTCACTAAATACTTCAGATAATATATTTTGCCCACTACCTATCTTATCGTCCGCCATTAAGCGATTAATCAAATTTGTATAATCTATGTGGTCAATACTTTTAATTTGAAGTGCTAATTTATATTCGTCTAACGAAGCAATTGGGAAATTTCCTAATTCAAAAATATCGAAATAAAAACCAATATCTTTTTGGTATATTTCTGCATCTTCTTGTAAAAGTAATATAGGTTTATTTAAATGTGCAAAGTCGAAAATTGTTGAAGAATAATCTGTTATCATAGATTCACATAGTATATAAAGCTCTTGTATATCTACAAATTCATTATAAAAACAGTGAATTCTAGCATCTAAATTATTATATTTACTTCTCAACATCCCTTCATTAGGATGTAGTTTAATGATAATTTCATATTCTTCAGGCAAGTGACTTAGTAATTTTTTTAAATCAATACTTGTCAAATGCTCTCTTTTATCTTTTCTCCAAGTAGGACAAAATAAGACATATTTTTTATCGTCATTAACTGTAAATAAATATTTTCTTTGTAATCTTTTTCTTTCTTCATAATTATTATTTTCAATTAAATATTCATTTCTAGGTGCACCTTGTTGTAAAATATTTAAATTTGGATTTTCTTCCAACGGAAATGCAGATTTCAGAAGCATTGTATTAGTATTTGAAGAAGTAATTAAGTAGTCCCATTTCATCATACGAGGTTTAAATTGCATTAATTGCGTTGTCTTTTCGATGTCATCACTTAAATCGTTGACCATTTTTTTCAACGGAAAACCATGCCATGTTTGAATAAACACTTGGTCATTATGCTTATACACTTTATCCCATGAATTACCGTTCATAAAGATATACTTAGAATTTCTGAATTTTTCAATATAATTTTGAGTCCCAAATCGTATTGGTGTGAAACCACAATTTCTAATTTCAATATCTACTAATGAGTTAGAAGAACTCACAAAAATTTCTTTGTCGTTATAATGTTTCTGAATACTTAAAGCAATATATTTAGGATCACCACTAAAATTATTACCATGAAATGACTCAATAAACACCTTGTTCTCTTGAGGTTTAATGTTATCTAATAATTTCTTACTTAGATTTTCTTTTCTTTTTTTATAATAATTTTTAAATCTTCTGAAGAAAAATTCATTTTTAAAGATTCTACTTAAAAACGGCTTTTCTTTTAACTTTTTATATAATACTTTACCGCTATTCAGTTTCTCTATTTTATTTTTAGATTTAAAAGTATATTTGCCCTTATATTTTTTAATATCTAATGAATGACCTTTTGCCGCTTTGTTAAAATTAGCTATATATTTTTCGCTATATTCACTATCAATAAATTCTTTATTTAAATTATCAAAATCAATATCTCTTTCTTGTTGTGTATATTTACTATCAATTAATGATATTAATATTTCACTATCATCTATAATATTTTTTTCTAAAAATCGAACTGCATAGTATTTTGCATAAACATCTTTTAAGACATTATCATTACCAGGATAAACTAATGCTCTATTCCCATGAGCAATTGTTTCTAAAATAGAATAACCTAATGTTTCATAAGGAGATGAAGATATATAAATATAGTTAAACGGTTCTTTCTCATTAATATGAACATTGCTTTGTAAATTGTAATACTTTACAAGATTTTTATATAAAACCTCTGACGGACCGTAACCTATAATATAGAGTTGTATATCATTTCGTTTTGAATTTTTAACGATATAATTCATCAGCTTAATCACATATGATATATCCTTAATACTATCTTCAAATCTAGCTTTAATTAAGAAATTTCTTTTAGTATTGATTGGCTTTTCTTTAATATCTATGTGTTCTGCATTAACATACTGAGAGAATACCGACTCATAATTATATTTATTGATAAATTTGTTCTTTATGCCTTCGGTACTAACTCTAATACTATCAATGACGTCTAAAGATAAATCTAAAGTTTCATCTATATACTCTAACGGACCATGTATTTCCCCAATAATTTTAATGTCCTGATTTTTATGCTTAACGTCTTTAGCACAAATGAATAATTCTTCTCTCGTAATAATCAACATATCTCCATCTGATATTTCATCTAAATTACCAAATTTCAATATATTTAAATTCGTATTATCAATGTTTTCATGGATAATTAAACGCGTTATTTCATCATCTTTAAAATCTAATTTATTGAAATAATTTATATGATGGCCATTATTTAAAAATGACTTTATCAAGTTTATGTTACTTCTTGATGTTCCTCCTTTGGCAAAAATATTATGCCCTAAAATATTAATATTCATTCTCTCACCTTTCATTCACTCAGTATTCCCCACTTGTTCAACTGTAATTCAAGTCGTTATTTTCCCTTGCCGCTCATATAAAAACTAGGACCATTATACTTCACTAAAATATTCAAATCTATAACCCTTAAATAATAATCAGATTAAGTTATCATTACACATAAAATCATTCTTTATTTTATACAATAAACATACACAGTATTAAAAAATAAAACCCCTAACAATTGTATTATAACTCTTTAAAAAGAATTTTACACAAATAAAGAGAACGTAATAAATTACGTCCTCTTCTCTCTAAAACTTATTCTATTATTATGCTATCTCAATCTGGAAACGGCGTATGACTGTACCATCATCCAACGTGGATGGTTCGATTTCTTCACCACCGTTGTGCTTAATTACTGCTACGGAAACTTCATTGTCTTGATCGCAAGTAATTAAAGCTTCTTGAACACCAATTCTTGATAAGTAGTCTAAAGATTTCTTCAACAACTTGTTGCCAAAACCTTTGCCACGGTATTTTTTGCGAATGCCGTAGCCAACATGGCCGCCGACTTTTTTCAGTCTATCGTTTAAGTTATGACGAATATTGGCAGCACCGATGATTTCATCATCATCTATTAAAAACAATGTCGTATTATCTACAGTTTGATCGTGCGATTTGTTATCTGCTAATTCGTGAACTATTTCTTCAAAATTACTATATTTTGTAATATTTGTAATCTCGGGTACTACCTTTTCATCATGATCAATCCATTCTCTCATATAATCACAATATAATGCTTCGTCACCCATTGTTAATTCTCTAAATTCAACCATGTTGACACTCCTTCCTTCTAAGTTATTACTCATCTATGATTTCGTTGTGTGTATTTAAATAGTACACATAATGATCTGTCCATTCGCCATTCTCAAATATGAAACCTTTGCGCACACATTCAAATTGAAAGCCTACTTTTTCAATCAAACCGATTGAATGCATATTATCTATATTGATATGTGCTTCAAGTCTGTGAAAATGCAGTGTATCTCGTGCTTGCTTAACTAATTCTGTCACTGCTTCATAAGCAAAGCCTTGATTCCAATACTGATTGTGAATAAAATAACCAATTTCAGCCCACTGAAAATTGTCGCGACTCAAGTTCTTAATATCAAGCATGCCTAAATGATTCATCTCTTTATCAAAAATCCCAAAGATATATAAATCATCTGCTTCAATAGCTTGTTGTTGCCTTACTATAAGTGCTGCAAACCAAGGTTCAGTCGATTCTGACATGTCTACTTGACCTTTATCATATTTAAATTGAGAGGGCTTGCGGTTTACAAAACCACGCAACCATGTTTCGTAATCATTTTCTTCCAACGGTCTAATGATAAGGCGTTGTGTAGTAAAATGCAACCCTAAATTTTTCGTCATCTAAAATCCCCTTCATACCGCCATCTGTTATCTAAACTATAACATTTTTCACCATGAAAGCGTATCTTTCACTACGCTTTATACCTTAGTGATTGTTCTGATATTAGCTTTATAGTTCGTTGTCTATTATTTTGATCATGATATTTGAAAAACATCGCACTTCTTCTTAAGTAAAACTTGCTCATTTTGAAGTTATTTTTTCTAACTTTAACAACTTCTTTTACTAATGAAGTTACATCATAAGTTACAGGACCAAACCCATTTTGTACATAGTTGAAATAGCCTGGAGTATACACTGAATATGTATAAATTTCATCAATATCAAATTGATAATAAATGATTGGTTTTCTTAAATAAGCAATATCAAATGCGATAGACGATACATCTGTTATTAATAAGTTAGTATTGCTAATGATATCTTTATAACTAAAGTGATTAGGGATGTTGATATATGTAATATGCTTAAAAAATTTCGAAAATCGGTCTTGCATTCTCGGATGTAAGCATAAATTAATTTTATTGTTTTTATGTTTGGCTATTTGTTGAATCTTAGGATGAGTTAAAAATGTATAAATGGATTTATAAAAATGACTTGCTACGAATTGTTTATCACTTACTTCAAGTAGATGAGGTCTCCAAGTAGGCATGACGGTTATCACTTGCTCAGTACTTTTTTTATTGTGACTTAATAAATCGAACCTAGATAATCCTGAAAGTATCACTTCTTGCTCGCTAAAACCGTATTTTTCTATAATTTCTCTTTTCTCTGCTTCAGCACTTGTAATAAAATAATCTATTGGTTTGTTCCGTTTATGTAATAACGTAGATAAGTCATTTTGAATGATACCATGTTGTAAAAATATGAATTCAAAGTCTAAAAGCTCTCTGATAAATTTCCCATTGATGCCACCAAACGGATTAAACAGATATGCTTCTGAGTGTGATGTAAAAAGTTTATTTGTTTTAAATATGAGTATATGGTGTCTTTTACTATTAAATGCAACAATCTTATCTCCATATTTTTCACGTAACTTTACAAAGTCTGGGCTGGAAGGATAAATAAGAAAATATGCTTTAACGTCAGGTTTGTTTTTTACCACAAAATCAAATAATGCTTCTGCGTTATCGCCTGCCTTATCTAATCTATCGACAAATAACCATACTTTGTCATTACTTCTTTTTTTATTAATAATGCCTATGATTTTATATATAGCTGACTTTCTCGTTTTTTTATTCTTAAGTAAGCCAAGTATATTTTTCCATATAATAAACCGCTTCTTTTTGATATTGAGAATCTTCTTATTATCTTCAATTCTTAACGTTCTATTAGCATATTGTTTAAATGGAATCCTCGTATTACTAAAATTCGTATGCCTTGTTTTACTGACTTGGTTAATCTTTTCTAAGCTGCTATGATTCACAAGATATTTCAATTCTATCTGCTTAATATCGTCATTTAAACTTATATCAAATCTGTAAAATTTATTATAACTGATGTTTTTATTCAAAAATTTTTGTGATGTTATTATCGATTCTTGAACAGGTCGAACGATTTCTTCTTTATTAATGATTGCTACTGGTATAACATCAATATTCATATTAATGTTTGGTAGGCTATATCCGCACTTTAATAGTTTATTTTTTTCATAAAGATATTCTGTCTTTAAATACATATCACTCACATTTTTAATGAAAATCTGGTTTGAATATATTTTATATTCACCGTTTTCATGCTTTATGTTTAAATTTGTCCCTTCATATTTCACTGATAAAATAGCGATTTGATACACAGCATTAATTTGCTTTAGATGCGCATTAGAGATTACGTCATCATCCATTCGTTTAAGTAACTGAATGATTTGGTTTGTATATTTTTCTAGTTGTTTACTGTTCAGGGTTGAAAGCGTAATATTTTGATAACTTAATCTATATTGTAAATCATATAAAATCATCATTTGTACGTACTTAGGAATATTATTGTCACGGTTGTCATTGATTAAGTAATTATGAAATTTTTCGATGGTTGGACTATAAAACGTTGAGTTAGATAATGCTTTATCTATAGCTGATGATTCGTCTCTTCTTTTCCTATACCAATAACAACCTTGCGTGTAACTCATTAAACCAATTTTAAAAGTTTGTTTAATGACATTGTAAACAAATTTAGCATCTTCACCATATTTTAATGAAGTATCAAAAGTTGCACCTTTAATAGCTGACGTTCTAAAAAATACAGAAGCAACATTCATTTGAATATGATCATAATCTTGTTTTAAATCTACGACTTTATTTACTTTATTTTCATATTTGAAATTTAAGGGATGTTCTCCAACAATATTGTCAAAAAACCTTAACCTTGTAGAAATAACGTTAAGCGTAGGATTCATCTCAAAATAATTATATACATGCTTTAAAGTTGTAAGTCCCCATTTGTCATCCGAATCAAGAAAGTTTACATATTTACCTCTTACATACTTTAAACCTGTATTTCTAGCGATAGAAACCCCTTCATTTTGTTTATTTATATAATAAATATTATTAGGATACCTATTTCTATATTTAATTAATATATCCTCTGAATTATCCGTCGATCCATCATTCACAAGAATAATCTGTACATCCTCTAAATTCATATTTTGTTTAATGATACTTTCTAATGTTTCTTCAATGTATTGCTCTGTATTATATACAGGTATTACAATACTCATTTTAAAATCATATCTTTCATATAAAAGTTCATTTAAACTTATAATTTGAATATCTTCAGTTTCAAATATTGCTAAGTCACTTAAATTTTTATATTTCAGTACGAGATCAATACCATGACTGTTTTCAATATCAGCTCGTATCATAGATTTTATATGATAAGCTATAATAATTTTTTTATATTCATCTCTACAATGTGTTACGATTTCATCAATTTCATTCATTGATGAAAAACTACCATAAACCACTAATTTTTTCATATTTTAGCCGCTCCTGAAAATTCGACAATTGCTCCAATATTTGATAATTGCACTTTAACAAATCATCATTAAGTAGAGCGCAGTCTAATACAATATATTACAATTATATTAAGAAAAATATGTGTGGAGGTAAATATAAATTCATTAATATTTTTGTCTAAAAATCGACTCATTAATGCTAAAAGTATAGTTTTATTAATTATATTGAGAGTGATTCTTAAAAATTAATATTTAAAAGTACTTTTCTGTTATTAAAAAGACTATTAGTTATAGTGTAAAAATACTATTTTGTGGGTATATGAGTAAGTGAAAGCATTGGATGAATTATATTGTGCTTAGCCATTTAGAATTACCTCTAGTAAAAAACACATCTCTTAACTATAAGATGACATGGGTTTGGTATCTTAAGGAGGTTGTTACTATGACTCATAATAGATCTAAAAAATTATTTCTGTTGTTTGGTGTACTGTCATGGTTATCAGTAATGATTTTATTCATTCTGCCAATCTTAGCGCCCTATCAAAATTTTATTGAATCTGATACTGGTTTGGCGCTCGGTTGGATTATTGTACTACTTGCCTTTATCACTCTATTTTATGTGGCTATTGTCATACTAGATATATATAGCCCTATCGCAACACAAGTATTACAATTTGTACTGTTAACAGTAGTGATTATTTGTGCAGTACCGTCTATCACTGCGTTTATTCTGGCATCATTCGTTATAGATATTAGTATAGTTGAAATATTTATTCCAATTGTACTTGTTATATTATCAAGTATGCTTCATATCTTATGGTTCACAATTCCATTTATCCAAAATAAACAAACACGTAAGCGTTTAAAGTCTAAAGCAGGACTTTAAACAACAGTGAAAACCCTGCTCATTTTCACATAATTATGTTTAATAGCCATGTTACTAAAAAGTAACATGGCTATTTTAGTTATTCACTATTTCTTCCCTTTTCTGGTCATAAAAAACGGGAGTGAAAAAGAAATCAAAATTTGATTTCATATTCCAACTCCCATAATGGTTGAGTCTGAAACACGTGTTGATGCGTCAGACTCAAGTTTAAATCCTTACTATTTAATTGTTCCTAGTTCTTTGCCTACTTTTTCATAAGCAGCTAGTGCTTGGTCTAACATTTCTTTCGTATGCGCAGCTGTTGGCATGTTACGCACACGTCCTGTACCTTTAGGAACTGTTGGGAAGACAATTGACTTCACATAGATGCCTTCGTCTTTCAAACGGCTACTGAATGCTTGTGTTTCCTTTTCATCGCCAATAATAACAGGTGTGATTGGTGTTTCTGAGTTACCAATATTAAATCCTAGATCTTTTAATCCAGCTTTTAAATAATTACCATTATCCCAAAGTTTATCGTGTAATTCTGTAGATGCCATTAATTTTTTCACTGATTCAGTGATTGCTTTCGTATCTCCAGGCGCTAATGATGTAGAGAATAAAAATGGTCTTGATTGTACTTTTAACCAATCAATTAATGATTGTGTTCCAGCTACATAACCACCTACAACACCAATCGCTTTTGATAACGTACCCATTTGGAAATCAATCTTGTCTTGCAAGCCAAAATGTTTTACTGTGCCTGCACCTTTACCCATCACGCCTGAACCATGTGCGTCATCAACATAAGTAATTAAGCCAAATTCTTCAGCGATTTCAACGATTTCTGGCAATTTCGCAACATCACCGTCCATGCTGAATACACCATCAGTAATGTACATAACTTTATTATATTGACCTGACTCCACTGCTTCTTTTGCTTTTGTGCGTAAGTCTTCCATATCTGAGTGGTTTACACGAATAATTTTCGCTTTAGATAAACGACAGCCATCTATAATAGATGCGTGATTTAATTCATCTGAAAGTATCGCATCATGTTTATTCATAACAGCAGAAATTGCTGCCATATTACAGTTGAAACCTGATTGATACGCTACCGCTGCTTCTGTCCCTTTAAATTCAGCTAATTTTGCTTCTAATTCATCATGTAAATCTAATGTCCCATTAATCGAACGTACTGCACCCGCACCAACACCATGTGTATCAATTGCATCTTTCGCAGCTTGCTTTAAATCTTCATCTGTTGCTAGTCCTAAATAATTGTTCGAAGATAGGTTAACGTAATTCTTTCCCTTGATATTAATTTCAGGCCCATTCGCACCTTCAATTGTATCGATTTCATTGTATAAACCGTTATCCTTTAAATACTGAATATTTTCATCTAAAAAGCCATGTAGTGATTGTACCACTGCAAGTCCCCCTTTGGATTGTCTTTGTGTTTAAGTTAATCATAACCTATTTTTAAAATACATGGAAGTAGAATAATAATTAAAAAGAAAGCGTTTTCCACAATTGAATTTGTCCGTTAATAATTGGTGGTACAGTTAAGTTATTTTAAATGGTATACTGGATAAAAATGACTAAGGAAGAAGGGTTGAAGTTGTTTGATTGGTTTCAACTAGCGCAAGAAAAAGAAAGTAAAATGATACAAGTACGTCGTTACTTACATCAATATCCCGAATTATCGTTCGAAGAATACCATACTCATGATTATATTCAAAATCAATTGAGTCAATTGTCATGTGAAATACGTACACCCGTAGGTCGCAATGGTATCGTTGCGACTTTTAAAGGTCGTGGCGACGGACCCACTGTAGCATTACGTGCAGACTTCGATGCACTACCTATAGATGAACTTACAGAGGTCGATTACCAATCTAAAAATCCAGGTGCCATGCACGCATGTGGCCATGATGGTCACACCGCAACTTTATTAGGCGTGGCGGAAATTATAGAGCATCATCTACAATTTTTAAATGGTAACGTGGTACTCATCTTCCAATATGGCGAAGAAGTAATGCCAGGTGGCTCTCAAGAAATGATAGACGATGGCTGTTTACAAGACGTAGACAAAATATACGCTAACCATTTATGGAGTGGTTATCCTACAGGTACGATTTATTCACGTGCTGGTGCAATGATGGCTTCACCAGATGAATTCAACATTACAATTCAAGGTAAAGGCGGACACGGTGCCAAACCACACGAAACCATTGACCCTGTAGTAATCATGGCTGAATTTATTATGAGTGCACAAAAAATCGTTTCAAGAACGATTGACCCTGTCAAACAGGCAGTGATAAGTTTTGGTATGGTCCAAGCAGGATCTGCAGATAATATCATTCCTGACACTGCATTTTGTAAAGGCACTGTACGTACATTCGATACAGAAGTTCAAACTCATGTTATGACTAAAATGGATAAACTCTTACAAGGGCTTGCTGTGGCAAACGACATCACATACACAATGGATTACATTAAGGGCTATCTACCTGTCCACAACAATCCAAGTAGCTATGAAGTTGTTAAAAAAGCAGCAAACGATATTAACTTAAGATTCAACGAGTCAGAATTAATGATGATTGGTGAAGACTTCTCTCATTACTTAAAAGTTCGTCCAGGCGCTTTATTCCTAACAGGATGCGGTAATCCAGAAAAAGATACAACACACCCACATCACAGTCCTAACTTCAATATTGATGAAAAAGCAATGAAATATACCGTTAGCCAGTTCCTCAAAATTCTAGAACTCGAAAATGTGATTGTTAGCGCCACTTAGGAATGAAATGAGTTAGTGGCGCTTATGCATGAGCTTTAGCTCAGGCGAACCCTAGACTAGTAACTCTGTTACTTTAGTAGTGCTTATGCATGCGTGTAAACGCAGGCGTTCCTCTTCCACTTCGTAATTTTATTACGTTAGTGGTTTTTATGCATGAGCTTTAGCTCAGGTAATCCTTTACCACTTAGGAATGAAATGAGTTAGTGGCGCTTATGCATGAGCTTTAGCTCAGGCGAACCCTAGACTAGTAACTCTGTTACTTTAGTAGTGCTTATGCATGCGTGTCAACGCAGGCGTTCCTCTTCCACTTCGTAATTTTATTACGTTAGTGGTTTTTATGCATAAAGACTTACTTGCCAATTCATTTGGATGTAAGTCTTACGCATATGCTTCAGCATATGTGATCTACTACAACAGCTCAGACGTTCTATTATTACTTATATAAACAAGCACAATGTCGTTTTGGCATTGTGCTTGTTTGTTTTCATTATTATTTTTATTTTCGTTAATTCAATTATACTATTTGCTTAAAACAGCAGTTATTTACGCAAATACCTGCGGGAAGACTACAAGATGAAGACTACAAGCTAGGGCGATGTCCGCGTAAATAATGATAAAAAGTGCTAAAGACAATTATATTAAGAAGCCCTAATCCATTTCGGGTTTCTGTGGTTTACAATAGCTTTGCTATTGCATTAAGAAGCCCTAATCCCTTGTTGTAATAAGGGCTTCTATATAAAAAAAGAGCCTCCATAAAGGAGGCTCCTAAAATATCTATCAAAGATAGAAATTATTTATTATTTAATAATTGAAGTTACAACGCCTGATCCAACAGTACGTCCACCTTCACGGATAGAGAAACGAGTACCATCTTCAATAGCGATTGGTGAAATCAATTCAACTTGCATTTCAACGTTATCGCCAGGCATAACCATTTCAGTACCTTCTGGTAAAGTAACAACGCCTGTTACGTCAGTAGTACGGAAATAGAATTGCGGACGGTAGTTAGTGAAGAATGGAGTATGACGTCCACCTTCTTCTTTTGATAAAACATAAACGTCTGCTTTGAAGTTAGTATGCGGTGTAATAGTACCAGGCGCAGCTAAAACTTGTCCACGAGAGATGTCATCACGTGATACACCACGTAATAAAGCACCAATGTTGTCGCCAGCTTCAGCGTAGTCTAGTAATTTACGGAACATTTCAACACCTGTAACAGTTGTCTTAGTTGATTCCTCTTGCATACCAATGATTTCAATTTCAGCACCGACTTTGATTTGACCACGTTCAACACGGCCTGTAGCAACAGTACCACGACCAGTGATTGAGAATACGTCCTCAACTGGCATCATGAATGGTTTGTCAGAATCACGTTCTGGTGTTGGGATAAATTCATCAACAGCGTCCATTAATTCTAAGATTTTGTTTTCATATTCTTCAACGCCTTCAAGCGCTTTTAATGCTGAACCAGCGATTACAGGAACGTCGTCGCCAGGGAAGTCATATTCGCTTAATAAGTCACGAACTTCCATTTCAACTAATTCTAATAATTCTTCATCGTCAACCATGTCAACTTTGTTTAAGAATACAACTAATGCTGGAACACCAACGTTACGTGATAACAAGATATGTTCACGAGTTTGAGGCATTGGACCATCAGCAGCAGATACTACTAAGATACCGCCGTCCATTTGAGCAGCACCAGTGATCATGTTTTTCACATAGTCAGCGTGACCTGGGCAGTCAACGTGAGCATAGTGACGAGAATTAGTTTGGTACTCGATATGAGAAGTATTAATTGTAATACCACGTTCTTTTTCTTCTGGAGCGTTATCAATCATGTCATATGATTGAGCTACAGTGTCACCATTTTTTGCCATTACAGTTGCAATTGCAGCTGTTAAAGTAGTTTTACCATGGTCAACGTGTCCGATAGTACCAATATTGGCATGGGTTTTTGAGCGGTCAAATTTTTCTTTAGCCATTATAAAATCTCTCCTATTCGTTAGAAAATTAATTTTTAAAATTTATCTCTCATGACAGTTACTCACTGTCACGAGAAGAATATTTGTTACTTGTAATAAAGGACTATATAGTACCTTTATAATGCATTTCAGCTAAAAAATCAATTGATAAAACTGTAAGCTACATAATTAAGCATTACATGTAATTAACAGATAGACTGTTATCTTACAAAATAAATTTAATTACTCTGCTGAATTACCACTGTTTTTCTTGATAATTTCTTCAGCAACTGATTTTGGAACTTCTGCATAGTGGTCAAAGTACATAGTATACGTACCGCGACCTTGAGTGTTAGAACGTAATGATGTTGCATAACCGAACATTTCTGAAAGTGGTACAAAAGCGTTAACAACTTGTGCATTACCACGAGGTTCCATACCATCAACACGTCCACGACGAGATGTTACGTCACCCATGATGTCACCCATGTACTCTTCAGGCATTTCGATTGTTACTTTCATCATTGGTTCTAAGATAACGGGATCACATTTTTTAGCAGCTTCTTTAAGCGCTAATGATGCAGCAATTTTGAAGGCCATTTCTGATGAATCGACATCATGGTATGAACCGTCATATAATTTAGCTTTAACATCAATTAAAGGATAACCAGCTAATACACCATTTTCCATTGAATCTTTAAGTCCTGCTTCAACTGATGGAATGTATTCACGAGGAACTACACCACCAACGATAGCGTTTTCGAATTCAAAACCGCCACCAGTTTCGTTAGGCGAGAATTCAATCTTAACGTCACCATATTGACCACGACCACCAGATTGACGAGCGAATTTACCTTGAACTTCAGCTGATTGCTTAAATGTTTCACGGTATGAAACCATTGGAGCACCAACGTTACATTCAACGTTAAATTCTTTCTTCATACGGTCTACTAAGATATCTAAGTGAAGTTCACCCATACCACCAATGATAACTTGTCCAGTTTCATCGTCTGTGTGTGCATGGAATGTTGGATCTTCTTCTTGTAACTTAACTAAAGCTGTAGTCATCTTGTCTTGGTCAGCTTTAGATTTTGGTTCAACAGATAAGTGAATAACAGGTTCTGGGAAATCCATAGATTCCAAGATAATGTCATTCTTCTCACCACATAAAGTATCACCAGTAGCAGTATCTTTAAGACCTACCGCAGCAGCGATATCTCCTGAGTATACTGTGTTAAGCTCTTGACGAGAGTTAGCGTGCATTTGTAGTAAACGACCTACACGTTCACGTTTGTCCTTTGTAGAGTTCTTAACGTATGAACCAGATGAAAGCGTTCCTGAATAAACACGGAAGAATGTTAACTTACCAACATAAGGGTCAGTCATTACTTTGAACGCTAAAGCAGCGAACTCAGCATTGTCATCAGCTTTTGCGATAACTTCTTCTTCTGGGTCATCAGCACGGTGTCCAACAATTGGTTTAACGTCTAATGGTGATGGTAGGTAATCAATTACTGCGTCAAGCAATAACTGAACACCTTTGTTTTTGAACGCTGTACCAACAAGAACTGGATAAAATTCAATATCATTTGTTGCTTGACGGATAGCGTCTTTTAATTCAGCGACAGTGATTGCTTCATCAGCTAAATATTTTTCCATTAATTCATCATTACTTTCAGCTACTGCTTCAATTAATGCTGAACGAGCTTCGTCAGCTCTTTCTTTATGATCCTCAGGAATTTCAATTTCTTCAATATCAGTTCCTTCGTTATTGTTATATTTGAAACATTTCATTTCAACTAAGTCAATGATTGCTTCAAATTGATCTTCAGCACCAATTGGTAATTGAATTGGTTGTGCATTAGCTTGTAAACGGTCATGAATAGTGCTAACTGCATATTCAAAGTTAGCGCCCATTTTGTCCATTTTGTTTACGAAGACAATACGAGGTACACTGTAATTTGTTGCTTGACGCCAAACTGTTTCAGTTTGAGGCTCAACACCTGATTGTGCATCAAGTACTGTTACTGCGCCATCAAGTACACGTAAAGAACGTTCAACTTCAACAGTGAAGTCTACGTGTCCTGGTGTATCGATGATATTTACACGGTGGTCATCCCATTGTGCTGTTGTTGCAGCAGATGTGATTGTGATACCACGATCTTGCTCCTGTTCCATCCAGTCCATTTGTGAAGCTCCTTCATGAGTTTCACCAATTTTGTGGATACGTCCAGTATAGTAAAGAATACGTTCTGTCGTAGTTGTTTTACCAGCATCGATGTGGGCCATGATACCGATATTACGAGTTCTGTCTAAACTAAAATCTCTAGCCATGTATTTTTCTCCTTCCAGTATAACTGCGAATAAATACTATAAATATGGCGATGCCCTAAGCATGCGCCTTCGATAGTAAACTATCAATGTGGAACATGCTCAGGGATAAAGCTACTATCCTACCAACGATAGTGAGCGAAGGCTTTGTTAGCTTCAGCCATTTTGTGAGTGTCTTCACGTTTCTTAACTGCGCCACCTGTATTGTTGGCTGCATCTAAGATTTCGTTAGCTAAACGCTCTTCCATAGTTTTTTCACCACGGTGACGCGAATAATTAACTAACCAACGAAGTCCTAAAGTCGTACGACGTTCTGGACGAACTTCAACTGGTACTTGATAGTTAGAACCACCTACACGGCGAGCTTTAACTTCTAATACTGGCATGATGTTGTCGATAGCTTCATCGAATACTTCAACAGCTTCACGACCACTACGTTCTTGAACTAAGTCGAAAGCAGAATAAAGAATTCTTTGAGCTGTCCCACGTTTACCATCTAACATGATTTTGTTGATCAATTTTGTAACTAATTTAGAGTTGTGGATTGGATCCGGTAATACGTCTCTTTTTGGTACTGATCCTTTACGAGGCATAATGTAAATCCTCCCTTCCTATTATAGTATATTTTTAAAATTTATTGCGAAAATTTACGGAATCTTAAACTTATTTTTTAGGTTTTTTAGCTCCGTATTTTGAACGGCTCTTTCTACGTCCATCTACGCCTGAAGTATCAAGCGCACCACGTACAACGTGATAACGTACACCAGGTAAATCTTTTACACGTCCACCACGTACAAGTACAACACTGTGTTCTTGTAAGTTATGTCCGATACCAGGGATATACGCATTAATTTCGATACTGTTTGACAAACGTACACGGGCATATTTACGTAACGCGGAGTTAGGTTTTTTAGGAGCCATAGTACCTACACGAGTACAAACACCACGTTTTTGTGGAGAGTTTAAACTAGTGTATTTTTTCTTTTTGCTGTTAAAGTTTCTGTTCAAAGCTGGTGAACCGTATGTTTTCGATTTGCTTTGTCTAGGTTTACGTACCAATTGATTAATAGTTGGCATTGAATGTTTCCTCCTCTCATCATTTATAATCCCACACATCCAGGTGGTTCATTTCAAGGGCAAATAAAATTTAGTAAGAATAATTCTTACTAATCTCATTTTAATAACGCAACAATTGTTGCATTAACGTTAATACCTACATATTCTCCTAAAGCTTGCTTGCTTTTGAAAAATGAAACAGGTATTTGTTTATGATTGATTTGACTTAACACGCGAGTCAGTAAATGAACTTCAACGTCTTCAGCAATAATCAATGATGTAACTTGGTTCTTATCCAAAGCCTTAAGCGTTTGTTTAAGTCCAATAACATGATGTTGTTTGTTAAAGCGTGCAACTTTTTCATTAGACATTAAAATATCCTCCAAAGTTCTGCTTGCATCAACCTTAATAATAATAACATCTTAGCTGCTGTTGAGTCAACTTTAAATACGATAAATTCTTCAAAAAACATAAAAAACAAGTGATCGAAATATAATATCTCGATCACCTTGTTTATTCAGTAAAAAGAATTACATCTTAGTTGGCTCTGATTCTTCTGAAACTGTTGTATTTGGTGCAACTGTGTCGTATTTAACGTCTCTGTAACGTCTCATACCAGTACCAGCTGGAATTAATTTACCGATGATAACATTCTCTTTAAGACCAAGTAAGTTATCGCGTTTTCCTTTAATTGCAGCATCTGTAAGTACACGTGTTGTTTCTTGGAACGAAGCTGCTGATAAGAAGCTTTCTGTTTCAAGAGACGCTTTCGTAATACCTAGTAAGACTGGTTTAGCTGTTGCTGGACGTTTACGTTCTTTAAATGCGTCCCGGTTTGCATCAGTAAAGCTATGAATATCTACTAATGAACCTGGAAGTAACTTAGTATCTCCAGCTTCGATAATGCGTACTTTACGTAGCATTTGTCTAACCATAACTTCAACGTGTTTATCATCAATTTCTACACCTTGCATACGGTAAACTTTTTGAACTTCTTTTAATAAATAACTTTCTGTTGCATTTAAACCTGATACAGATAAATAGTTCTTAGGCTCGATTGAACCTTCAGTTAGAACTTCACCACGTTCAACGCTTTGACCAACCTCAACTTTCAATCTTGAAGTACCTGAAGCTAAATATGATTTAGATTCGTTCGCACCTTTAATAACGATTTCTTGTTGACGGTCTTTCGCAATCTTGATGTCATCAACGACACCTTCGATTTCTGTAATCACGGCTTGACCTTTAGGATTACGTGCTTCGAAGATCTCTTGAATACGTGGAAGACCTTGCGTGATATCACTACCTGCTACACCACCTGTATGGAATGTACGCATTGTAAGCTGTGTACCTGGTTCACCAATTGATTGTGCAGCAATTGTACCAACTGCTTCACCAACTTCAACTTTTTCACCTGTAGCAAGGTTTTTACCGTAACATTTTTCACAAACACCGTGACGTGTATTACATGTAAATGCTGAACGTATATACATTGATTCAATACCAGCGTCTGTAATTTGTTTAGCAATGTCTGCAGTTACTAATTGATCTGGTTTTACAATTACTTCATCAGTCTCTGGATGACGGACAGTTTCTTTAGAATAACGTCCTTCAATACGTTCGATGAATGGTTCGATCATTTCTGTACCTTCTTTGATATCAGAAACAAGTAGACCACGGTCAGTGCCACAATCTTCATCACGAACAATAACATCTTGAGCAACGTCAACAAGACGACGAGTAAGGTAACCTGAATCGGCTGTTTTAAGTGCTGTATCGGCAAGACCTTTACGCGCACCATGGGTAGAGATAAAGTACTCTAACACTGTTAAACCTTCACGGAATGAAGAAGTGATTGGTAATTCAATAATCTTACCTGATGGTGCAGCCATAAGTCCACGCATACCTGCTAACTGTGTAAAGTTAGATGCGTTACCACGGGCACCAGAGTCACTCATCATAAAGATTGGGTTTGTTTTATCAAGTGAGCCCATTAATTTTTGCTGAATTTGGTCTTTAGCGTCAGTCCAAATTTCAACGACAGCGTTATAACGTTCAAATTCAGTGATTAAACCACGATTAAATTGTTTCGTAATTCTCTCAACTAATTTTTCGTGTTCATCTAAAATTTCTTGTTTATCTGGTAATACTACGATATCAGATACACCAACAGTGATACCTGCTTTAGTTGAGAATTTGAATCCTAAGTCTTTCATTCTGTCTAACATCATAGAAGTATCTGTGATGCTGAAACGATTGAAGACTTCTGCAATAATATTTCCTAAGAAATTCTTATTGAAAGGTTCAATTAATTCTTGGTTATCGAAGTATTCTTTTAATCCGCCTTCTCCTAATTCAGTAGCTGATACGAAATATCTAGCTGGTGTTTTATTTTCTAAATTAGTTTGTGTTGGTTCGTTAATATATGCAAATGAATCCGGAATGATTTCATTGAATATAACTTTACCAACTGAAGTTAACAAGATTTGTTTGTTTTGTTCTTCAGTAAATGTTGGATTATTAAATGATTTAGCATGTACACCAATACGTGAATGTAAGTGTACGTAGCCGTTCGCATAAGCTTTTAACACTTCATTTGTATCATTGAAAATCGCACCAGTATTCACTGATTCTTTACGCTCTAAAGTTAAGTAATAGTTACCTAGCACCATATCTTGTGAAGGTGTTACAACTGGTTTACCATCTTTAGGGTTTAAGATATTTTGTGCTGCAAGCATTAACATACGTGCTTCTGCTTGAGCTTCTTTAGATAATGGTACGTGAACTGCCATTTGGTCACCATCAAAGTCAGCGTTGTAAGCTGTTGTAGCAAGTGGATGTAGACGAATTGCACGACCTTCAACTAATGTAGGTTCAAATGCTTGAATACCTAATCTGTGAAGTGTTGGTGCACGGTTTAAAAGTACTGGGTGTTCTTTGATAACATCTTCCAATACGTCCCAAACTTCATCATCCATGCGTTCAATCTTACTTTTCGCATTTTTAATGTTTGTAGCAATTTCACGTTGAACTAATTCTTTCATGATGAAAGGTTTGAACAATTCTAATGCCATCTCTTTAGGTAGTCCACATTGATACATTTTCAAGCTAGGTCCAACTGCAATAACTGAACGACCTGAATAGTCAACACGCTTACCTAATAAGTTTTGACGGAAACGTCCTTGTTTACCTTTTAACATATGAGAGAGAGATTTTAATGGGCGGTTACCTGGTCCAGTAACTGGACGGCCACGACGACCATTATCGATAAGTGCATCAACAGCTTCTTGTAACATACGTTTTTCGTTTTGGACGATGATGCCTGGAGCACCTAAGTCTAATAAACGTTTCAAACGGTTATTACGGTTGATAACACGACGATACAAGTCATTAAGATCACTTGTAGCAAAACGTCCACCATCTAATTGAACCATTGGTCTGATTTCTGGTGGGATAATTGGAAGTACGTCTAACACCATCCATGCTGGATTATTACCAGAATGTCTGAATGATTCAACTACTTCTAAACGTTTAATTGCACGTGTAAGTCTTTGACCTGTTGCTGATTCTAACTCATCTCTTAGTTGTTTAAGTTCAGCGTCTAAGTCGATTTCTTGTAGTAATTCTTTGATACCTTCAGCACCCATTTTGGCGTTGAATTTACCTGGGAATTTATCATAGTACTCTCTGAATTCTGCTTCAGATAATAATGTCTTTTGCTCTAAACCAGTTGGACCTGGGTTAACAACAACATAAGAAGCGAAGTAAATAACTTCTTCTAACGCTCTTGGCGACATATCTAATAAAAGACCCATACGACTTGGAATACCTTTGAAGTACCAAATGTGTGATACAGGCGCAGCTAATTCAATATGGCCCATTCTTTCACGGCGCACTTTTGACTTAGTTACTTCTACTCCACATCTGTCACAAACCATACCTTTATAACGTACACGTTTGTATTTACCACAACTACATTCCCAGTCTTTCGAAGGTCCAAATATTCTCTCACAGAATAGACCATCTTTTTCTGGTTTTAAAGTACGATAGTTAATTGTTTCTGGCTTTTTAACCTCACCAAAAGACCATGAACGGATTTTTTCGGGTGAAGCAAGTCCTATTTTCATATAATGGAAATTATTTACATCAATCAAGGAGCCTACCTCCTTCAATTTAGATTAGCTGTGCAAATTGATTGATTGCTCTATATCAATAATGGAATAACCAAGATTAAGGCAAATACGAACATGTATTGTACCTTAACTTGGTGTATTCTTTTATAAACTTAAATGCAATTAGTCTGTAATTTCTTTCTGTGATTGTGGCGCTTCTTTTTGTTGAAGATCCACTTTACGTTCAACGACATCATCATCTTCATTGTCTTGCATGTCAATTTCATTGTCATGCTCGTCCATAATCTTAACGTCTAACCCTAAACTTTGTAATTCTTTCATCAATACTCTGAATGATTCAGGAACACCTGGTTTAGTGATATTTTCACCTTTAACAATAGATTCATATGTTTTCACACGACCTACTGTATCATCGGATTTGTAAGTTAAGATTTCTTGAAGTGTATATGCAGCACCGTATGCTTCAAGTGCCCATACTTCCATCTCACCGAAACGTTGTCCACCAAATTGTGCTTTACCACCAAGTGGTTGTTGCGTAACAAGTGAGTAAGGTCCTGTTGAACGTGCGTGTAATTTATCGTCAACCATGTGAGCAAGTTTCAGCATGTACATTACACCAACTGAAATTCTGTTATCAAATGGTTCACCTGTACGTCCGTCATATAATACCGTCTTACCGTCACGAGCCATACCAGCTTCTTCAATTGTTGACCATACATCATCATCACTCGCACCATCAAATACTGGTGAAGCAACGTGAATACCTAAGTTTTTAGCAGCCATACCTAAGTGTAGCTCTAATACTTGTCCGATATTCATACGTGATGGAACACCAAGTGGGTTCAACATGATATCGATTGGCGTACCGTCTGGTAAATAAGGCATATCTTCTTCAGGAACAAGTTTAGAAATTACACCCTTGTTACCATGTCGACCACACATTTTGTCACCAACGTGTATTTTACGTTTTTGAACGATATAAACACGAACTAATTGGTTAACACCTGGAGATAATGTGTCGTCTCCTTCTTCACGGTTAAAGACTTTAACATCTAGAACAATACCACCTGCACCATGAGGTACGCGTAATGATGTATCGCGAACTTCACGTGCTTTTTCACCGAAGATTGCATGTAGTAAACGTTCTTCTGCAGTTAACTCTGTTACACCTTTAGGCGTTACTTTACCGACTAAGATGTCACCATCATTAACTTCAGCACCTACGTATACAATACCGCGGTCATCTAAGTTTTTAAGTGCACTATCTGAAACGTTAGGAATATCACGAGTGATTTCTTCAGGTCCTAGTTTTGTATCACGTGCTTCAGATTCATACTCTTCAATATGAATAGAAGTGTATACGTCATCTTTAACTAGACGTTCACTCATGATTACAGCATCCTCGTAGTTATAACCGTCCCAAGTCATGAAACCAACAACTAAGTTTCTACCTAACGCCATTTCACCAAGTTCCATTGAAGGACCGTCAGCTAAAATTTCGCCTTTAGTCACTACATCGCCAGTAGCAATGATAGGTCTTTGGTTATAACATGTACCAGTATTTGAACGTTTGAACTTAGCTAATGGATAGCGATCTAATTCGCCTTCATATTCTTGACCATCTTCTTCAATAAGTCGACGTACAAGAATTTCATTAGATTCAACGTGTTCAACACGGCCTTTATGTTTTGCAACAATTGCTGCACCAGAGTCACGTGCTGCCACGTGCTCCATACCAGTACCTACGAATGGTGATTCAGGATTCATCAATGGCACTGCTTGACGTTGCATGTTTGCACCCATCAATGCACGGTTAGAGTCATCGTTTTCTAAGAAAGGAATACATGCTGTCGCAGCAGAAACAACTTGTTTAGGTGAAACATCCATGTAGTCCATTTTTTCTTTAGCCATAACTGTGTTATTACCACGGAAACGACAAACAACTTCGTCTTCTACGAAACGACCATTTTCATCTAATACAGAGTTTGCTTGAGCTACTACATAGCTGTCTTCTTCGTCAGCTGTTAAGTAGTCAATTTGGTCTGTGATTGAATGTGTTTCAAGATCTACTTTACGGTAAGGTGTTTCAATGAAACCAAATTCATTCACACGCGCATAACTAGATAGTGAGTTGATAAGTCCGATATTCGGACCCTCTGGTGTTTCGATCGGACACATACGACCATAGTGAGAATAGTGAACGTCACGTACTTCCATTTGAGCACGTTCACGTGTTAAACCGCCGGGTCCTAATGCTGATAAACGACGTTTATGTGTTAACTCGGCTAATGGGTTAGCTTGGTCCATGAATTGTGATAATTGAGAGCTACCAAAGAATTCTTTAATAGATGCAATAACAGGACGAATATTGATTAATTGTTGAGGCGTAACAGAATCAGTGTCTTGGATAGACATTCTTTCACGTACAACACGTTCCATTCTTGATAAACCAATACGGAATTGATTTTGTAATAGTTCCCCTACTGAACGTAGACGACGATTACCTAAATGGTCAATATCATCTGTAAAGCCAATACCACTTAACAAGTTAAAGAAGTATGACATTGATGCAATAATATCTGCTGGTGTAATGCATTTCACTTCTGAATCAGGGAAAGCATTACCAATCACTGTAGTTGTACGTCCTTCTTCATCGTTCGGAACGTATACTTTGATTGATTGAATCTCAACAGGTTCATCAATAACAGTACCTTCTAATTCAAAGACTTCACTGTTTGCATTTGCTTCTAGTACATCCATAACCTCATCTAAGTTACGACGATCTAAGACTGTACCTTCTTCAGCTACAATTTCACCTGTTTCAGTATTAACAATTGGTTCAGCTAATTTCTGATTGAATAAACGGTGTTTCAAATGAAGTTTTTTATTCGCTTTGTAACGACCTACACTAGCTAAGTCATAACGTTTCGGATCAAAGAAACGAGAATATAATAAGCTCTTAGCATTTTCAACTGTAGGCGGTTCGCCAGGGCGTAAACGCTCATAAATTTCTAATAATGCTTGATCAGTATTTTCAGTACCATCTTTTTCTAAAGTATTACGTAAGTACTCGTTTTCACCTAAAAGATCAACGATTTCTTGATCAGTTGAGAAACCTAAAGCACGTAATAATACTGTTAATGGTAATTTTCTTGTTCTATCAATACGTACATAAACAACATCTTTCGCATCAGTTTCATATTCTAACCATGCACCACGGTTAGGAATAATTGTTGCATCGAAGTTTGTACGACCATTTTTATCTAGTTTTTCATTGAAGTATACGGATGGTGAACGAACTAATTGTGAAACGATTACACGTTCAGCACCATTTATTACGAATGTACCTGTATCTGTCATTAATGGGAAATCGCCCATAAATACTTCTTGCTCTTTCACTTCGCCAGTTTCTTTGATGATTAGACGTACTTTTACACGTAGAGGTGCAGAATACGTTGTATCACGGTTTTTTGATTCTTCTAAATCATATTTCGGTTCTCCGAGTCTATAATCTACAAACTCTAAAGAAAGATTGCCTGTGAAATCTTCAATCGGAGAAATGTCTCTAAACATTTCTAATAAACCTTCTTCTAAGAACCACTCGTAAGACTCAGTCTGAATCTCAATTAAATTCGGTAATTCTAATACCTCTGAAATTCTCGCATAGTTTCTACGTTTACGATGTCTTCCATATTGGACAAATTGACCTGCCAAACAGATTCACCCCTCAAAAATTGCGTGTTTACTTTTACTAAATGAGCCAATATAATGAGATAAAAAGAAAACGGTAGCATACCAAATGACACCATTTTCCATTTTACCTCATATACATTGTTCATTTACACGTAAAAGTACACACTTATTGAACATAAATTTTTACATTCTATTACTATATCAGATTGATACTTTTAAATCAAGCTTTCGTGCTTCTTAAAATGTAGTAACCTTTGTCTTTTGCTAAGACTTCTACATTGTTAAAAGTGTCTTGCATTTTTTGCTTTGCTGATGGCATGCCTTGTTTTTTTTGAATTACGACATACAGCGCGCCACCTTGTTTCAATACTTTATATGCGTCTTCTAAAATGCTGTGAACGACTTTTTTTCCTGCTCTAATCGGTGGATTAGTCAGCATAAAATCATACGCGTCAGTTTCTACCTGTGATAAACCATCACTTTCTTTGATTTCCACATTGTCTATACGGTTCTTTTTTCTGTTTTTTCTTGATAATGATAGTGCACGCTGATTAACATCAACCATCGTCACTTCATGATGCGGGGAAGTTTTTGCAATCATTAAACCGATAGGGCCATAACCACAACCAACATCCAAGATGCGTTTAGTAGGGCCAGGAGGATATGCTTTCAAAAAAGTTTTTACTAATAAATCTGATCCAAAGTCAATCTTTCCTTTTGAAAAGACGCCCGAATCTGTTACTAGCTCTAATTTACAGTTATCGTAGGAGTACGTAAAAAGCAACTCATTACTTTCTACTTCAGGATTTTCATCATAATAATGACTCATGACTACACCTCTTTTAATCTAATTCTTCTTAGATTAATACTATACCCATGTTATATGTCACATTGTGGTCGAACCACAGTAACGACCATAGATATAGATCAAATAAGATAAAACCCCGTTATACTAATAACGGGGTTTTCATTTCTCAAAGATTTCAGATAAAATACATTTCACTTAAAATCAGCGTACCGAAGTAGCGATGCATTAAGCTGCTTGTATCATCTTCACTATATAATTATTAACTGTTAGACAGCAAAAATTATTTGATTTCTACTGTAGCGCCAGCTTCTTCTAAAGTTGCTTTAAGTTCTTCAGCGTCTTCTTTAGCTAGTCCTTCTTTGATTACTTTAGGAGCATCGTCAACTAAACCTTTAGCGTCTTTTAATCCAAGACCAGTTGCTTCTTTAACAGCTTTAACAACTTTGATTTTAGATGATCCAGCTGATGTTAATTCAACGTTGAATTCAGTTTGTTCAGCTTCAGCGTCTCCGCCACCTGCTGCGCCTGCTGCTGCTACTGGAGCTGCTGCAGTTACACCAAATTCTTCTTCAATTGCTTTTACTAAGTCGTTTAATTCTAAAACTGACATTTCTTTGATTGCTTCAATGATTTGTTCTTGATTAGCCATTTTAATATTCCTCCATTAATTGTTATTAGTTTATGCGCAATTATTCAGCGCTTTCTTCTTTTCCTTCTTGTTCTTCTCCAATTGCTTTAACCGCATAAGCGAAGTTGCGTACTGGAGCTTGTAATACTGATAAAAGCATAGAAACAAGACCGTCGTGTGATGGTAATGTACCAACAGTGTTAACTTGCTCTGCTGAGATAACATTGCCTTCCATAACACCTGTTTTAACTTCTAATGCTTTATGTTCTTTAGCGAATCCCGCGATTACTTTCGCTGGAGCAACTACATCTTCAGTTGAAGTTGCGATTGCTGTAGGACCTACTAAGAATTCGTTTAACCCGTCAATTCCAGCTTGTTCAGCTGCACGGCGAACCATAGTGTTTTTGTAAACTTTATACTCAACACCAGCTTCACGTAATTGCGAACGTAATTCAGTTACTTCAGCAACGCTTAGACCACGATAGTCAACGATAACTGTAGATACTGAGTTTTTAAGTTGTTCTGCAATGATATCAACTTGTTGTTGTTTTGCATCGATGATAGCAGACATTTAGACACCTCCATAGATTTAGTTTGGTGCTTTTTATCTTGAGTTATTGTCCTTATAAACATTACTCAATAAAAAAAGCACTTTCTACCCGTGGCAAAAAGTGCTTGAAAGATCTAAATTCTTCACGTTCAAGTCAATTTTAGCCTCGGCAGGATATAATTTTAAGTTATCACTAACTCCTACTGTCTTAGGTAAAATAATACATTAACCAATATAACTGGTTTCATGTGTTATGTCAATATTTATTTAAGGCTGAAAGCAAGACTTTCAGCCTTAAAATATTTTATGTTAAAAATTATAGTTTAAAGCCTGATGTGTCAACTTTAACTCCAGGACCCATTGTTGTTGTTACAGCAACAGATTTGAAGTAAGTACCTTTAGCTGATGCAGGTTTTAATTTAGTTAAAACGTCTTGTAAAGTTCTGAAGTTTTCAACTAATTTTTCAGTATCAAATGATGTTTTACCAATTGATGCATGAACGATACCTGATTTTTCAGCACGGTATTCAACTTTACCAGCTTTGATTTCTTCAACTGCTTTAGTAACATCCATAGTTACTGTTCCAGTTTTAGGGTTTGGCATTAAACCTTTAGGTCCTAATACGCGACCAAGTTTACCAACTTCGCCCATCATGTCTGGTGTAGCTACTACTACGTCGAAATCAAACCAACCTTGTTGGATTTTTTCTACGTATTCACCTTCACCAACGAAATCAGCACCTGCTGCTTCTGCTTCAGCTGCTTTTTCGCCTTTTGCGAATACTAATACACTTTGTGATTTACCAGTACCGTTTGGAAGCACTACTGCTCCACGGATTTGTTGATCATTTTTACGTGTATCAATACCTAAACGGAATGCTACTTCAACTGATGCGTCAAAGTTAGCAATGCTTGTTTCTTTAGCTAATGCAATCGCTTCTTCAACACTGTAGTGTTTTTCACGATCGATTTTGCTAGCTACTTCTTGATATCTTTTGCTTTTTTTAGCCATTTCATGTTCCTCCTTCAGTGGTTTTAGCGGAATTCCCTCCCACATTTACTTGTTTTCACAAGTTAAGAGCAGATAACAGAGAGGTTTAATTGTATTTTATCGTTGGAATGAACTTCCTTAATAAATGACATTTATTCCTCATATTACGACAATATTGAATGCTGTCATCATGTTTGTCTTTTCTGTCATCTGCTTCTATCGTCAATCTATGTTTTCATTACTGATTTTTAATTATTGAACTGTAATACCCATACTACGAGCAGTACCTTCGATAATACGCATAGCTGCTTCTTCGTCTGCAGCGTTTAAATCTTGCATTTTTTGGTTTGCAATTTCACGTACTTGATCTTTAGTTACTGTTGCTACTTTGTTTTTATTAGGTTCGCCTGAACCTTTTTCAACGCCAGCAGCTTTTTTAAGTAGTACTGGAGCCGGTGGTGTTTTTGTAATAAATGTAAATGAACGATCTTCATAAACACTAATTTCTACCGGTATGATTAAACCTACGTCTTCTTGTGTACGTGCGTTGAATTCCTTACAGAATCCCATAATATTCACACCTGCTTGACCTAATGCCGGACCAACTGGTGGTGCTGGATTTGCTTTACCTGCAGGAATTTGTAATTTAACTACTTTTTCTACTTTTTTAGCCACGATGTGCACCTCCTTGATATCGTGATGTGGTCACAGGACTCAATTTTGTCCTCCCACTCTTCTACATTTCGTGACGAAATGAACGCTCTATGAGCGCGACCACAGTATTATACCATTAACCCGTTTGATAACGCAATGGTAAAGTGTAACTTTTTTATAGAACCTCTAATCACTTTAGTGATTAGAGGTTCTTAATGCATTAGCTTTAGCTAATGTAATCCTCAAAACATTTATCACTTTAGTGATTAGATCTTCTTATGCATGAGCTTTAGCTAATGTAATCCTCAAAACTTTCATCATTTTAGTGATTAGAAGTTCTTAATGCATGTAAAGTGACTCTTCTCGCTTTAGCGAGATTAGTATGTCACTTATGCAAGTGCCTTAGCACTTGTAATCATTTACAGTTTTTCAACTTGATCAAATTCTACTTCTACTGGTGTTTCTCTACCAAACATGTCTACGAGAACAGTAAGTTTGAATTTATCAGCCTCAATTTCTTGAACTTCGCCAACTTGATTAGCGAATGGACCTGATTTAACTCTCACTTGTTCACCTAAATCTAATTGAACATCAATTGTTTTCTCTTTCATGCCCATTTGTTTAAGGATGAAACGTGCTTCATCTGGAAGCAATGGGTTAGGTTTAGATCCAGAACCAGCTGAACCAACAAATCCTGTTACGCCAGGTGTATTTCTCACAATATACCATGATTCATCTGTCATCACTAATTCAACTAATACATAACCAGGAAATGTTTTTTTAGTTAATGTTTTGGCTTTACCATCTTTAACTTGTGTTTCTTCCTCTTCCGGTATAACTACTCTGAATATTTTTTCTGTCATATTCATAGATTCAACACGTTTTTCTAAATTCTTTTTAACTTTATTCTCATAACCAGAATAAGTATGCACAGCATACCAACGCTTTGCGTCAACTTCTTCAGACATGTCGTCACTCCTATCTATTTAATTAACTCTATAATTCTACCAATTCCTAAGTCTAAGGCATAGAAGAACACTAAGAAAAATACTACTGTAGCTACAACAATGACTGTGTACTTAAATAATTCTTCTTTCGTTGGCCAACTTGTCTTTTCCATTTCTGACTTTACGCCTTGGAAGAAATTTTCTTTTTTAGCCATTAACAAGACCTCCGTATTATTTCGTTATTCCTTATTTGCTTATTCCATACAACAAATCAAGCAAATACAATACTCTCAACTTAGTTGGAAAGATATATTCACTCAACTGATTACTTAATATGTCATCTTATTATTTTGATTCCTTGTGCATCGTATGTGCATTACATCTCGGACAATGTTTTTTTAATGTCATTCTAGATGTAAGGTTACTTTGTTTCGGAACATTATAATTTCTACTGCCACAGACTTCACAATTCAGTGGTACTTTTTTCATTAGACTTCACCTTACTCATTATAATACCAATCTACTATACAGAACTTCTGAGTCAATTGTCAATTGTCAGCAATCCACTCAAACATGCTATTTTCGTGATACTGGCACTACATACAACTTGGTTTCAATACATATTTTCATTTTTCCAAACAACGTCTTATCTTTATTTTACAACGATGTATGGCATTGTAAACTACTTTGGTGTTTAAATTTAAAATTTGTGCAATTTCCTGTGGTTTATAGTCTATTAAAATATAACTTATAATACGTTGTTCTAAATCGGTTAGTCTTTTCAAGCACTGCTTTAATTGCGAAGATATTTCCCGTGCAATGATGTATTTGTCTATAGGTTGTTCAGATTTTGAATTATTATAAGTAACTATAAATTCATTCACAAGCACTTCTTGACGGCGTTGTGTATACATTTTTTTGCGTATATAATCATTTTTTACATTTTTTATGACGCAATTGACATAATGTTCTAAAGGTGTCGCTTCTGTAAAATCAAAACGGCTTAATACACTATACAATTTCAAAAGTACTTCTTGGCATAAATCTTCTTTGTCACTCGGGTGCACTGAAAAATGATTTAATCTTTTATTAATCAATGGTGTAATTTCATCAATGATTTGTTCCACATCAATTTCATTTTGGAATCGATTCTTCGAATAAGTTGTACATTCTTTGTTGTGAATTCTATCAAACATGTCCGTAATCCTTTCCTTAAAGTAAGCATAGGATACAGAGTTTGCTATAAAAAAATCAAGGTGCAAAATAGTTATTTGTGATTATCTCCACGTCTTAATTTTTCAAATTCTTTAAGAATCTCATGAGAGAGCTCGATTCGTGTTCGTGGCTTTTGTTCGTTGAAGCCATCGAGCTCTTTAGATACAGATACTTCGTTCTCTCTTAAGTCTCTCCACATCTCTCTTGAAGATATACGATAAGCTCCCGCACCGAATATCGCATGCTGTTCACTCATATCACTCGTGACAACCGTAATATGTCTAGTATGTTTCTCGTATAAATCATAGACATAACGTTCTATATAACTGTCTGCCGTTTCTTTTTCTTTTGTGAATATCGTTTTAACCCCGTGGTACATATATTCTGTAGGTGGGCCGGATTGTTCATAAGCATCAAAAACGCAGACAACTTCATCAGCTATTACAGCATTGTAATTCGCTATAGCTGTAAGTAATTGATCACGTGCTTCCTCGAGATTGTCTTTTGCTATTCGACTTAAGTCCTGCGATTGCCCTATCATATTATAACCATCAATGATTAAGTAACGATCCTTCATCTCTTATCTCCAATCTGATGACGTTTGCGGTAAACCTCATACATCATCAGACTTGCTGCTACTGACGCATTTAAACTATTAACATGACCAACCATAGGAATATTGATATAGAAGTCACATTTATCTTTTACTAAACGGCTCATACCTTGTCCTTCGCTTCCAATCACAATCGCTAAAGGCATAGCTGCATCCATTTCTCTATAATCCGTTGAATTCTCCGCTTCAGTACCAACAACCCAATAACCATTGTCTTTTAAAGTATCAATTGTATTAGCTAAGTTCGTCACACGAATAACAGGTATGTGCTCTATTGCACCTGTAGAGGCTTTAGCTACCGTTTGTGTTAGTGCAACTGAACGTCTCTTTGGAATGATAACTGCATCCACACCTGAGGCATCAGCTGTTCTTAAAATCGATCCTAAATTATGTGGATCTTCTAAACCATCTAGTATAAGTACTGTAGATAATTTGTCTTGTGCTTTTTGCGTAACTAAAAATTCGTCGAAATCTGCATATTCATATGGTGCAATATATGCTGCGATCCCTTGATGAGGTGACTCTGACAATCCGTCTATTTTAGATTTCGGCACTGTTTGTACAATGATTTTTTGGCTATTTGCTTTTTTTAAAATTTCATTTATTTGACCTTTTTTGATAGTATCTTGAATTAAAATCTTATTAATTGTATGTCCTGAGACAATCGCTTCTTTAACTGCATGGCGACCGACTATAACTATCTCTTCCACAGTACCACTACCTTTCATCTACATTTTTTACGATACATTCTAACAATGATGTTAAACGTTCATGTTCTTTTTCTAGATATAAAAAACCAATGACGGCTTCTAATCCTGAACTTTTACGATATGTTTGTATATCTGTATTCTTCGCTTTTGTATAACTTTTAGCATTTCTACCGCGACGCACAATATCTTGTTCACTTTCAGTAAACCAATTGTTTTCCATTAAAAACTCAAGTGTCTCTGCCTGACTCTTAGCAGACACATAGCGTTTTGCTTCTTGATGTAATCGGTTAGGTTTAGCTTTCAATTTCAACACGATATATTCTCTCACGTGTTGATCTAAAACAGCATCGCCCATATATGCCAACGTCAAAGGATTCAATAATTTGTTATCCATATTAGCCACGTTTAAATCTCACACCCTGCGCTGTATCTTCTAAAATAATATTTTGTGCTTTTAAGTCATCACGAATTTCGTCTGCACGCGCAAAGTCTTTATTTTGTCTCGCCTTGTTTCTTTCTTCTATTAACGCTTCGACTTGTTCATCTAAAAGCATGTCGCTCTCTTTACCTTTAAGTGGTACACCAAGTACGTCGCTAAAAATTTCATATACTTCTTTAAAGCGTTCAATTACTGTTGTAGAAGTTGTGTTTTCTAAGATGTATTTATTAGCTAGTTTTGCTAAATCATACCATGCAGTAATTGCATTGGCTGTATTAAAATCATCATTCATTACTGTTTCAAATTGTTTTAAAATATCATCAATTGCTTCTACATATGCAGATTGATCTTCAATATTGGTCGCAATCGCTTCACGTTCTTCAATCGCTTGATAACTGTTACGTACACGCTCTAACCCACTCTTAGCTGCTTCAACAAGTTCAACATTATAATTAATTGGACTTCTATAATGTACACTAATCATAAAGAAACGTAATACATCAGGGTCGATTTGTTTTATAATATCGTGAACAAGCACGAAATTACCTAAAGACTTACTCATTTTTTCATTATCAATATTGATAAATCCATTATGCATCCAATAGTTAGCAAACGGTGCATGGTTATGTGCTTCTGATTGTGCAATTTCATTCTCATGGTGAGGGAATTGTAAATCTGTGCCACCCGCATGAATATCAATTGTTGCTCCTAGTTCATGATATGCCATTACAGAACATTCAATGTGCCAGCCTGGTCTACCTTTACCAAATGGACTATCCCAGCTTATTTCTTCTGGTTTTGCTTGTTTCCATAATGTGAAATCCAAAGCGTCTTCTTTTTGTTCACCTTGTTCTATACGAGCGCCTACCTTCAAATCATTCAATGATTGATGACTTAATTTACCGTAGTCTTCAAATTTACGTGTTCTGAAGTATACATCGCCACCGCTTTCATAAGCATTGCCTTGATCTACAAGTTCTTTAATAAACTTAATAATATCATCCATATGGTTCATGACACGTGGATTAGATGTTGCTTTTTTAACGTTTAGTGCACCTACATCTTCGTAAAAGGCGTCGATATAACGATCCGCTATCGTTTCTACAGATTCACTTAATTCTTTAGAACGCTTGATTAATTTATCGTCAACGTCAGTAAAGTTCGACACATATACCACTTCGTATCCTTGATATTCGAAATATCTTCTTACCACATCGTAATTAATTGCAGGTCTTGCATTACCAATATGAATATAATTATATACTGTTGGTCCACAAACATACATTTTAACCTTACCTGGTTCAATAGGCTCAAACGTCTCTTTTTGACGTGTTAACGTATTATATAATGTAATCATCTTGTATCTCTCCATTTCTTGTTTTCTCAAGTTGTTTTTCTAATTCTTTCAATTGTTCATAAACAGGATCTGGTAAGTTACGGTGATCGAACGTTTTACCAATACGTCTACCATCTTGCTTAACGATATGACCCGGTATACCTACGACTGTTGAATAACTTGGTACAGAATTTAACACAACTGAGTTTGCTCCTATGTTCACATTCGAATCAATTTTAATATCCCCTAGTACTTTGGCGCCCGCAGCTATTAATACATTGTCCCCTATATCAGGGTGACGTTTACCTCGTTCTTTACCAGTACCGCCTAATGTAACACCTTGATAAATCGTGACGTTATTTCCTATATTACATGTTTCTCCAATAACAACACCCATACCGTGATCAATAAATAAACGTTTGCCTATTTTAGCCCCAGGATGTATTTCAATACCTGTGAAAAAGCGTGCAACTTGCGAAATTAATCTTGCTAATATATATTTCTTCTTTTTATATAATTCATGCGCAATCAAATGACTCCACACTGCATGTATACCTGCATAAGAAGTGACAACTTCCAATGTAGTGCGCGCAGCTGGGTCTTGTTCAAACACCATGTTTACATCATCTTTTATTCTTTTCAATATCTTAAACAAGGTTGCTACCTCCTTATTAAAAAAAGCACCTCTAACTGACTTGTTAGAGGTGCTTTGCACGGTTCCACTCTTATTTTTAAATATAAGTTGATTACCTTAACCATTAGTATGGTTAAAAATATAAAACAACTTATCTTCACTCATTAAAGTTTATTTAGTTCATTAACACAAAGGTGCATTCAGCAATTTCAGTGGTGTGCTCACAGCAACCGCACACTCTCTTGACACATTTCATCGCTTACTAATCCTAAGGCCATTTCAATTTTAATAATAGGTGGTTCGATGTAATTTTTCAAGTATTTTCACCTTGAGACAATATCATCGCACGCAACCCTCTTTATTTAACGTAGTTTTTCAAACGTAGTAACACTTTTTCTTTACCTAATACTTCAATTGTATTTGGTAATTCTGGTCCATGCATTTGGCCTGTTACAGCAACACGGATTGGCATGAATAGTTGTTTACCTTTAATACCAGTTTCTTTTTGAACTTCTTTGATTGTTTTTTTAATTTCTGCCGCTTCAAATGGTTCAAGTGCTTCTAATTTTCCATATAAGTGGTTCATTAGTTCTGGTACTTGTTCACCTTCGATGATTTCTTGTTCATCGTCACCTAAAATTTGTTCGTCACGGAAGAATAGCTCAGATAAAGGAACGATTTCTCCAGCATAACTCATTTCTTTTTGATAAAGCGCAACAAGTTTACGACCCCATTCCAAATCTGCTTCGTTTGGATTTTCAGGTAGTAATTCTGCTTTGATAAGGTGTGGTAAAGCTAATTCGAATACTGTTTCAGTATCTTTTTGTTTCATATATTGGTTATTCACCCACGCTAATTTTTGCTTGTCGAAAAATGCAGGTGATTTAGATAAACGTTTTTCATCGAAGATTTTAATGAATTCTTCTTTAGAATAAACTTCTTCTTCGCCTTCTGGTGACCAGCCTAACAATGTAATAAAGTTAAATAATGCTTCCGGTAAATAACCTAAATCACGATATTGTTCGATGAATTGTAGGATTTGTCCGTCGCGTTTACTTAATTTTTTACGTTCTTCATTAACGATAAGTGACATATGCGCAAATCTAGGCGCTTCCCAACCAAACGTTTCATAAATCATTAATTGTTTTGGTGTATTAGAAATATGATCATCGCCGCGAATAACATCTGAAATTTCCATGTAGTGATCATCAATAGCTACTGCAAAATTGTACGTAGGTACGCCATCTTTTTTAACAATAACCCAGTCACCCATATTATCTGAATCAAATGAAATCTCACCTTTAACCATATCTTCAAAAGTGAACGTTGTGTCTTTAGGAACACGGAAACGAATGGCAGGTTGACGACCTTCTGCTTCGAATTGTTGACGCTCTTCTTCAGTTAAGTGTGCATGTTTCCCACCATAACGTGGCATTTCTCCACGTTTGATTTGTTGTTCACGCTCAGCTTCAAGTTCTTCTTCAGTCATATAACATTTATACGCTTTGTCTTCATCTAATAATTGCTGAATAAGCGGATTATAGATCTCGCCACGTTCTGATTGGCGATAAGGGCCGTAACCTTTATCTTTATCGACAGATTCGTCCCAATCGATGCCTAACCATTTTAAATTATCAAATTGTGAAGATTCGCCATCAGTTAGATTACGTTTACTGTCCGTATCTTCTATACGAATTACAAAATCTCCATCATAATGTTTAGCAAATAAATAGTTGAATAATGCAGTTCTTGCATTACCGATATGCAAATAACCTGTTGGACTTGGGGCATATCTAACTCTTACACGATCACTCATTATGTTCACTCCCATTTTTAATATTAATTAGTAATGTTTTTATAGCGTTTTATGTTTCATCACTTGTTACGTTCATACACACATCAAAAAAAGCTGAACGTGTATCAACTTAACTTTATGTCGTTAACAATAATAATGACGCTCAACCATTAATAAGTTTGTTATTCTACGCTTATTAATAATACCATAGCTTATAATTTTTAAAAGTATCACTATCCAAAAAACTGTGTACTTTCACACACATGCTACACACTCGTAATTCCTTTTATAGTAATACAATTTCGCTATCTATTGTAGCACTTTAAAGCTTAATATGAAATCACAGTGCTTAAATTCAAAGTGATCAGCACACAAATTTTATAAAAATTATATTCAACTATCAAAAAAAGGTTTCATGTGAAACTGTAACAATTTTAGCTACATTTCATATAAAACCTTTAGTAATTTATTTAATTAATCTTTTTTGCAAAAATAATTCTTCCTGATGACGTTTGTAATAAACTGATTACTTCTAAATCAATATACTCACCGATATGTTTCTTGGCATTATCTACAACAACCATTGTTCCATCATCTAAGTATCCAACTGCTTGTCCTGATTCTTTACCCATTTTAGTAAGTAATAAGTTAAAACGGTCACCTTGATGTACTGAAGGTTTAATCGCTTCGGATAAATCATTAACATTTAACGCTTGAATACCTTGCACATGACACACTTTATTGAGGTTGAAATCAGTAGTGATAATATGTGCTCTGTAGTGCTGTGCTAACTTAATTAACATTGCATCGATGTCACTATGAGACTTCGTCGGATGAATAATACGCGTAGGATGATTAGTATCATATAGTGAATTCAAAATATCTAACCCTCGTTGACCCTTTTCACGTTTCACACTGTCATTTGCATCAGCAACAACTTGCAATTCATTGATGACACCTTGTGGTATGAGTATTTCACCATCAATAAAACCACACTCTATAATATCTAAAATGCGACCATCTATAATAGCACTTGTATCAATAATTTTTGGCACTGCATTACGTGCGTTAATAGACATCGAGCGCGCCATATTTTCCGGGAAGAACAATAACATTTCATCACGTTTGCGTAAGCCAAATTGAAAACCGAAATAACCTAAAATAATTGTAACAATGATTGGCACAAAATGGTTCAACACATTATTACCTATAATTTGAAAAATAAATGATATCATAACAGAAATAACTAAACCGATCATCAGTCCAATTGTAGCAAACAAAATTTCTACAGCACTTTGACGCATTATAGTTTGTTCTAATTCTTTCAACGATAATGTCGCTTTTTTAATAAACCAACCAAAAATTAAAAAGAAAATAACAATACCAAGTAGTCCATTGAAATAGTTATTAGTTAATAACATATAATCACTTAACCCAGTATCCACAGCAATTTCTGGAATAAGATATACGCCTAAACTAGCGCCTAAAATAACATAACACAAAATAACAATGATTCTTATCATGTTCAAGTTATAACACCCCTTTCTCTATAAAGTTATACAGATTAAATGTTTTCTCATCTGTAAATTTTGGGAATTTAATTTATTGTTTTGTCAAAGCGTATTTTAAGGCTTCGTGAACACTTTTCACGCCAATGACCTTAATATCACTAGGGAATTGCCATCCGCCAATATTGGATTCTGGAATAATAATACGTTTAAATCCGAGTTTCTCTGCTTCCTGTACACGTTGCTCTATACGAGATACGCGTCTCACTTCTCCAGTCAGTCCAACTTCTCCTATAAAGCAATCTAAACCATCTACTGTTAGATCTTTAAAGCTTGAAGCAGTTGCCACAATGATACCTAAATCAACAGCAGGTTCTGTTAATCTTACACCACCTGCAACTTTAATATACGCATCTTGTTGTTGAAGTAAATAATTTTCTTTTTTCTCCAATACTGCCATCAACAGACTCAAACGATTGTGATCAATACCCGTTGCCATCCGTCTAGGATTATTAAATGTCGTTGGCGTAACAAGAGCTTGAACTTCTATGAGTAAGGGTCTCGTGCCTTCCATTGTAGAGACGATAGTCGAGCCAGGCACATTTGTCGAACGTTCTTCTAAAAACATCTCGGATGGGTTTTTAACACCTTTCAATCCGCTTTGTTTCATTTCAAAAATACCCATTTCATTTGTAGAACCAAAACGGTTTTTCACCGCTCTCAAAATACGATATGCATGGTGTTCGTCACCTTCGAAATAAAGTACTGTATCTACCATGTGTTCTAATAAACGTGGACCAGCAATTTGACCTTCTTTTGTTACATGTCCCACAATAAATGTTGCAATATTCATTTGTTTAGCAATGTTCATTAAGCTTTGTGTACTTTCTCTTACTTGAGACACTGAGCCTGGTGCTGAACTAATTTCCGGATGGAATATCGTTTGGATTGAGTCAACTACAAGTAAATCCGGTTTTAATTGTTTTACTGTTTCGTGAATGACTTCTAAATCAGTTTCTGCAAATACATTAAGTTCGCTTGAATCTTCATCCAATCTTTCAGCTCTTAGCTTAGTTTGATTTAATGATTCCTCACCTGTTATGTATAAGACGTTATGCGATTGTGATAGTGCCGCACATATTTGTAATAGTAATGTTGATTTCCCTATACCAGGATCTCCACCAATCAATACGAGCGAACCATTAACGATACCTCCGCCGAGCACACGATTAAATTCGTCTGACTTAGTTTTAACACGTGGTGTCGTTTCTTGTTTAATTTCATTTAACTTCTGTACTTTTGAAACGTTGTCGCGATCACGACTGCGCACGCCATGTTTTGGACTTGCCGCCTTTTGCTCAACAATTTCTTCCATTTGGTTCCAGCCACCACAATTTGGACATTTGCCCATCCATTTTGGGGACTGATAGCCACATGCCATACATTCAAAAACAACTTTCTTCTTGGCCACTATTGCACCTCCATCTTTCATTGAACAAATCTATTTTATACCTCAACCTGTTTAAAAACAAATTTTAATCTTATTTAACTCACTGCGGTCTTTACGATTAGTCTTTTCAATTACATTTACTCATACCTGTCTCTAACTTCATTTACATTAAAGCTGTTTTTATAAAATACCATGCATAGATATATACTACCAATAATATTATAAATTTATCGAATGAAAATGATATCCTAGTTTTTAAAGAATGATTTAAACTTTCTATTATTAAATAAAAAGCGCCTCTCAAAGGCGAACTAACACATTTGAGAGGCGCTATAATTTAATAAGCTCACTTTTAGTGATTAAACTTATGATTCTGTTGTTTCTTTATCTTTCTTTTTTTCTTTTCTATCTTGAATATTATATTTAAATTCTTTGCCATCATGATCAATTTCGACTTTTTTACCTTCAATTTGATTACCGTCTAAAATTAATTCACTTAGGTTATCTTCTACTGTTTTTTGAATTGCACGAATTAATGGTCTAGCACCATACTCTGGATCGTAGCCTTCTTCAGCAATTTTTTCTTTTGCCGCATCTGTAACTTCGATGTTGATATCTTGTTCAGATAGACGATCTGTTAGTTTGTTAATCATCATTGTTACAATTTCTTTCAATTCTTCTTTAGAAAGTTTGTGGAATACAATAATGTCATCAACACGGTTTAAGAATTCTGGACGGAAAGCATTTTTCAATTCTTTCATCATTGTGTTACGAATTGTTTCGTAATCTTGGCCTTCTGATGCGCCACCGAAACCTGCAAAGCGTTGATCTTGTAATTCTTGTGCGCCAACGTTTGATGTCATAATAATTACTGTATTACGAAAATCTACACGACGTCCTTTTGTATCAGTAAGATGTCCATCATCAAGCACTTGTAACAAGATGTTAAATACATCTGGATGTGCTTTTTCAATTTCATCAAATAAGATAACTGAATAAGGTTTACGTCTTACTTTTTCAGTCAATTGACCACCATCATCATGTCCTACATAACCTGGAGGCGCACCAACTAAACGACTGACTGCATGTTTCTCCATAAATTCACTCATATCCACACGAATCATTGCGTCATCTTCACCAAACATAGACTCTGCTAAAGCACGAGCTAATTCAGTTTTACCTACACCTGTAGGACCTAAGAAGATAAAGCTACCGATAGGACGTTTAGGATCTTTCAACCCAGCTCTCGCACGTCTAACTGCTTTACTGATAGACGTTACAGCAGCTTTTTGTCCAATAACTCTGTTATGAAGTGTATCTTCTAAGTTTAATAAACGATCTGATTCAGTTTCATTAATTTTCGTTAATGGAATACCAGTCCAGCCAGCGATAACTTCTCCGATATCTTCTTCTGATAAAGAAGTATTCTCGCCATTTTGTGCGTTCTTCCAATTATTATTAGCTTCTTCGTATTGTTTTTCTAATTTCGTTTGTTTATCACGAAGATTTGCTGCATTTTCAAATTCTTGTGAATGTACTGCAGCGTCTTTTTCATTTTTAACTTGCTCAATTTCTTGTTCTAATTCTTTCAAGTTCGGTGGTGTAGTATGACTTCTAAGTCTAACTTTAGAACTTGCTTCATCAATTAAGTCGATTGCTTTATCAGGTAAGAAACGATCTGAAACATAACGGTGACTTAAAGTAGCTGCTGAAATTACCGCTTCATCTGAAATGTTAATACGGTGATGTGCTTCATAACGATCACGTAATCCTTTTAAGATTTCAATTGTATCTTCAACTGTTGGTTCACCGACTTGAACTGGTTGGAAACGACGTTCAAGTGCCGCATCTTTTTCAATGTTTTTACGATATTCATCTAATGTCGTTGCACCGATACATTGTAGTTCTCCTCGTGCAAGTGCAGGTTTCAAGATGTTTGATGCATCAATAGCACCTTCCGCACCGCCTGCGCCAACTAATGTGTGTAATTCATCGATGAATAGTATAACGTCACCTGCTTGATGAATTTCTTCCATTACTTTTTTCAAACGCTCTTCAAATTCGCCTCGATATTTCGTTCCAGCTACAACTGTTCCCATATCAAGTGACATTACGCGTTTGCCTTTAAGTGTCTCAGGCACTTCATTTTTAATAATTGATTGAGCTAGGCCTTCTGCAATTGCAGTTTTACCTACACCTGGTTCACCAATCAGTACTGGGTTGTTTTTAGTACGACGACTTAAAACTTCAATTACTCTTGTAATTTCTTTGTCTCTACCAATAACTGGATCTAGTGTGCCATCTTTTGCAATAACAGTTAAGTCACGTGCAAGGCTATCTAAGGTTGGTGTGTTATTAGATTTATTAGCTTGTGCATTTTTATTACTTAATTCTGGACTACCTAATGCTTTAACAACTTGTGCACGTGCTTTAGTTATATTTAAGTCTAAGTTTGCAAATACACGTGCTGCTACACCTTCATTTTCTCTAATTAAACCAAGTAAAATGTGTTCTGTTCCTACGAAATTATGGTGTAATTTTCTTGCTTCATCCATTGATAATTCAATGACTTTTTTCGCACGAGGTGTATAGTGTAAAGCGCCCATTTGTTCTTGACCATGGCCGATTAATTTTTCTACTTCTTCTACTACTTTTTCTTCAGTAATTTCAAATGATTCTAATACTTTAGCTGCAATACCTTCAGGCTCTTTCATCAACCCTAAAAGTAAATGTTCTGTTCCAATATTTGAATGATTTAAGCGAATTGCTTCTTCTTGAGCATGTGCTAATACACGCTGTGCACGTTCTGTCAGTCTACCAAATAGCATAGCATGACCTCCTAATTTATATGTTCTCTTAATATATCTGCTCTTTTTTCATTTACTACTCTGTCATCTTCATCATCTAATAAGAATGGCGATTGTATTGCTACCATTAACTCATTAAATTTGAAGTTTTCTAATTCAATATAGCCTAAATCAATACCGAGTTTCACTTCACTTAATCTCAGTGATGCTTCCTCCATAGATATCAGTCTACTATATTTTAATATTCCTAACGAACGATATACTCGGTCCAATGTTTCAATGTGATTGTGACGGTTCATACGTTCGCGAATTTGCATTTCTTCATTAATGATTTGTTGTACAACTTCAGTTAAACTTTCGATGATTTCTTCTTCCGTTTTTCCTAAAGTCAGTTGATTTGAAATTTGATAAATATGACCATAAACTTGCGAACTTTCACCAAATATTCCTCTTATCGTAAAACCAAATCTGTTAATCGTTTGAGCGATGCGATTCATACGCTTCATAATTGTTAAACCCGGTAAATGAAGCATCACGCTCGCACGCATGCCAGTTCCAATGTTTGTCGGACAAGTTGTTAAATAACCTAATGTTTCATCAAAACTTACATCCAACTCACTATCAAGTGTATCATCTATAGTAGAAGCATTCTCGTACAATGTTTGCAGTGATAAATCATTTCCCATAGCTTGAATTCGAATATGATCTTCTTCATTCACCATGATACTCAATGATTCATCATCGTTGAGCAACACTGCCGAGGCAGGTTGTCTGATTAATTCAGGACTTATGAGATGTTTCGCAACAAGTTTATATTTGCTTTGCTGATCCATAGTATCTAAGCGTTGCATAAACAAGTCAGGAAGCGCATCCTGTACCTCATTAATCACTCTATAACCATCCTGCTCTGACGGAAACATTAATGGATGGACATGATTTTCTAAGTTTCTAGCCAATCGGATTCTTGAAGACATCACGACAGGGCTTTCTTCTTTATCGCGCATCCATTCACTCATGTATGCACTAATATCATTATCACTCATCATGTTTCACCTCGCCATCGTCTTTCAATGCTTTAATTTCATCCCGAACAATTGCAGCTTCTTCAAAATTCTGATCTTCAATAAGCTGATTTAAATATGAATTTTTTTCTTCAATTTGTTTTTTTAGTGCTAATTTTCTATGCGAAGATCGAGGTGTTTTTCCTGTATGTTCTATTTGACCACCTTGCACACGACGCACAATGTCGACAATGTCATCTTTAAAAGTTGCATAGCAGTTTGCACAACCAAATTTACCAACATGTGCAATATCTTTTAACGTCATATGACAAGTAGGACATCTTTTTTCTTCTTTAAAAGCAATTTCATCAAAATCAATACCATGTTTAGCTGCTAAGTGCTGTAAAATTTGTTTTACCACAAATGCGCCTTCAATATCATCTTGGGATTGTAACTGTTGATTTTGTGTCCAAGGATTGCCACCCTGAGCACATGTCGAACAAACCCATTTTTCATTTACACCGTCTTGTCCTTTTACTGCTACTTTAACTTCTGCTTCGTTTAAATGACAATTTTCGCATAGCACGACTAAACACCTCGCTTTAGTAATAATTTATTACAGGTAATAAACGTTTAATAATATTAGCCCGTATAATATCTCTCGATAATACATCCATTTTTAATGTTTCTCTATCAATGACAGCATAAATCATTTTTGCTTCACGTTCATTGATATATTTTTTATCTAATAAACCATCTATAATGTAATATGCTTGTTGCTGAGAAATGGATGGTCCTATTAATTGAAGTAAGTGATTAATGTAACCTGTTTCATCTTTATTTTCAATTTTGGTGATTCGGATGTACCCACCGCCACCCCTTTTACTTTCAATTTCATAACCATGTTCATTTGTAAAACGTGTTTTAATTACATAATTCAGTTGAGAAGGCACACAGTCAAAGCGCTGTGCAATATTTGCACGTTGAAGTTCTACAACGTCTTTATTGGTGTCTTCAAATAATTTCTTAATGTACTGTTCTATGATGTCAGACATATTGTGCATGATTATCACCTCTTTTGACCTTCTTTGACTATATTATATGACCAACTTTGACCTTTTTCAACCAATATGATTAAAAAATATTAGTTTAAGGATGTAAGTGCTCTCACTTTTATTGTATTATAGGTAGTAAGAAAAAATTAAAAGGGATGAAAAATATGCATATTATTATCGGTTTAATTGGGATTGTAGTATTTCTTGGGTTAGCCTTTCTTTTCAGCTCCGACAGAAAAAATGTTCGCTGGCAATATGTTGGGTTATTACTTGTAATACAACTTATCATGGCGTTTATTTTGTTAAAAACACAATTTGGGATTACAGTCATTAGTGGTATTTCAACAGGCTTTAATTACTTATTAGCACAAGCAGCAGAAGGTGTAAATTTCGTGTTTGGTGGATTTGAATACATAGATCCAGAAAATCCTCCATTCTTCTTTAACGTATTATTACCAATTGTTTTCATATCAGCATTAATTGGGATTTTACAATATACACGTATTTTACCTGTAATTATTAATGTTTTAGGTTTAGTTATATCTAAAATTAATGGTATGGGTCGTTTAGAATCATATAACGCTGTTGCAGCAGCAATTTTGGGACAATCAGAAGTATTTATTTCGTTGAAAAAGGAACTTGCTCATATTCCAAGTCAACGTCTTTATACTTTAACTGCTTCAGCAATGTCTACCGTTTCTGCATCTATTATCGGTGCTTACTTCGCGTTAATTGAACCACGTTTTGTTGTTACAGCAGTCGTGTTAAACCTCTTCGGTGGTTTCATTATTGCTTCTATCATCAACCCTTACAAAGTTGATCCAAAAGAAGATAAATTAATTCTTGAAGAAAGTGAAACAAATAAGCAATCCTTCTTCGAAATGTTAGGGGAATACATTTTAGATGGGTTTAAAGTAGCAGTCATTGTAGGCGCAATGTTAATTGGTTATATTGCTATTATCGCTTTACTCAATGGCTTAGTTAGTGCCATTTTCACTGGTATTTCAGGTGGTAGTATTACTTGGGACTTCCAAACACTTATCGGTTTCGTATTTGCACCATTCGCATTCTTAGTTGGTGTGCCATGGAATGAAGCTGTACAAGCTGGTTCTATTATGGCAACGAAATTATTATCAAATGAATTTGTAGCAATGCAAAGTCTAAGTGAAGTTAAAAACATGAGTGAACACGCAAAAGGTGTTATCTCAGTATTCGTAGTATCATTCGCAAACTTTAGTTCTATCGGTATTATCTCTGGCGCAATCAAATCGCTTAACAACGAAAAAGGCGATGTGGTAGCACGATTCGGTTTAAAATTATTATTCGGTGCTACATTAGTTTCATTTATTTCTGCAGCCATTGCAGGGTTCTTTATCTAAAGTTTAATATTCAAAAGAGCCTGAGACAAAATACATGTCTCAGGCTCTTTTATTATATTGGCAGTGGCTGACTGAACTTAAAATGCCCTTTTATCAAGCTTTTAAAGAACTACTACTTCATTTATGAAGACAAGTAGTTCTTATGCAAGAGCTTTAGCTCTTGTATTCCATTTTCTAGTCAGCTTTGCCGGGGTGGGACGACGAAATCTTGTTAGAAAAATTAGATTTCTGTCCCACTCCCTTTTTTATACTTTTTCAATTACGGTCGGTTTAACAATCGCTTCAATGAAGTATTGTGTGACTCTATAATCATCCGTTAATTCAGGATGAAATGAAACTCCTAAATAACAGCCTTGTTGAACAGCTACAATTTTGTCACCCACTGTGCTAAGTACACTAGCCTCACCATGCACACTTTCTATATGAGGAGCTCTAATAAATACACCTTCAATATCTTTGGCAATTCCTTTCACATCTAACTCACTTTCAAAGCTATCAACTTGTCGGCCAAAAGAATTTCTTTGAACAGTAATATTCAGTTTATCTAAATAACCTTCTTCGCCAACAATGTTCGCTGCTAAGATAATTAAGCCAGCGCAAGTACCAAACATAGGTAATGTGGATTGTTGCAAAGCATCTTTGAATCCATATAGATTCATTAAGCGACGTAACGTAGTAGATTCTCCGCCTGGTATAATCAATCCATCAATGTCATCCAACTGTTCGACACGCTTAACTGCTACACCTTCATGACCACTTAGTGCAATATGACGTATATGTTCTCTCACAGCGCCTTGTAAGGCTAAAACACCAATTTTCATATTACCATCCACGCTCTTGCATACGCTCTTCTAATGACAACTCATTGATATCTAGCCCTTTCATTGCTGTGCCTAATTCTTTAGCTAGACGTCCAATTAGTTCGTAGTCTTGGTAATGTGTAGTTGCTTGTACAATTGCTTTAGCAAATTTTTCTGGATCTTCTGATTTAAAAATACCAGATCCTACAAATACTCCGTCTGCACCTAATTCCATCATTAAAGCAGCATCTTGAGGCGTTGCTACACCACCAGCTGCAAAATTAACTACTGGTAATTTACCATTTTCTTTAATAGATTTTAAAATTTCATATGGTGCACCAATATTTTTAGCCTCAGTCATAATCTCATCGTCATGCATAACTGTTAAACGACTCACTTCTGAATTGACCTGACGCATATGTCTAACTGCTTCTACGATGTTCCCAGTACCTGGCTCACCTTTAGTACGTAACATTGCAGCACCTTCACCAATACGGCGTGCAGCTTCACCTAAGTTACGGCAACCACATACAAATGGTACAGTGAATGTATCTTTACGTAAATGATACTCTTCATCAGCTGGTGTTAATACTTCAGATTCATCGATATAGTCAACACCCATAGATTCTAATACACGAGCTTCAGTTATATGACCAATACGTCCTTTAGCCATAACTGGTATAGAAACAGCATTCATAACTTCTTCTACAATTTTAGGATTAGCCATACGTGCCACGCCACCTGCAGCTCTAATATCAGAAGGCACACGCTCTAATGCCATTACTGCAACAGCACCTGCATCCTCAGCTATCTTAGCTTGTTCAGCATTTACAACGTCCATAATGACGCCGCCCTTTTGCATTTCCGCCATTCCTCTTTTAACTCTTTCAGATCCAATTACTTTAGACATATTTATTTAACCCCTTTACTTAGTTGATTAAATTCATTTTAAAAGATAAACTGGTATTTAAAAAGGGACAATTCTAGATTAATTTAGGAGGTCAGTTGTAATGACAAAAGAGCATTTATACATCAATCTATACGAGAATCTAAAAAAACAAATCATTGAAGGCCAATATAAATCAGGAGATAAATTTCCTTCAAAACGCGCGTTAGGGCAACATTTATCTGTAAGCAATACAACAATCGAACATGCTTATCAAATCCTATCAGATGAGGGGTACATATTCGCCAAGCCACGATCAGGCTATTTTGTATCTGACGTTGAAACTTTACCAATTATTACCAGAGAAATACATGCATCAAACACACATCATGAACAAAATAACGACAATCAAACTCAACAAACATATGAATTTGCCTTTAACTTATCAGAAATAGATGCAGAATACTTTCCTATGCAACAATTCAGAAAATATGCGCGCGATGCTTTTGAAGATAGCCAATTAAACTTACTACAACATGCAAATCCCAAAGGAGAATGGACATTACGCCAAGAAATAGCGCATTATTTATTTAATAGTAGAGGCGTAGCATGTCATCCAGAACAAATCATTATCGGTTCTTCTACAGAACAACTTATTAATTTAGTGACTGATATACTGAATAAAGGCCGCTTTTTAATTGAAAATCCTAGCTATCCACCCATCAAACAAGTTTTAGACAAAAAACAAATTACTTATCTTCAAGTACCTGTGAACAATACAGGAATTGAACTAGAATATTTCAACGAATCTAATAATAATATTGCTTATGTTACACCTTCTCATCAGTTCCCTACCGGCTATGTGATGAATTTAAAAAAGCGTACTCAACTTATTCATTGGGCACAGCAATTTGAAAATAGATACATTATTGAAGATGATTATGATTCGGAATTCCGTTACTTTGGAAAACCTATTCCTGCATTACAAAGTTTAGATACAAAAGATAAAGTCATATATATTAGTACATTCTCAAAATCTTTATTCCCAAGTTGCAGAGTTGCCTACCTAGTATTACCTAAAAAATTGTTAAAATTATATAACACACTAGAAAATAAAGAAGGTAATACAGTGCCTTCACATATACAAAAAATGGTTGCAAGCTTCATGCAGTCAGGTAGTTTTGAGAGACATTTAAATAAAATGAGAAATGTTTATAGAGACAAACTTAAATTTATATTAGATGCACTCAAACCCTATGAAGAACAATTAGAAATTGATGGTGCATTAGCAGGCATGCACTTTACACTAACTGTAAAAAATGGTTTGACTATGACGCAATGTTTAAAAAATGCAAAAGAAAACAAATTGAAAATTATTCCTTTTAGTAAATATGATAAATCACAGCAATCTGTAAAATTCATTTTAGGTTTTGGTGGCATACCTTTTTCACAACTAGAAGGACATACCAATGCACTAATTCGTTCTTTGACAATTTTAAAGCATGACTAATATCTAAAGCGTTACTTTCTTGTCAGCAAGATTAGTAGCGCTTATATAAGTAAAGTATCACTTCTTAATTTATAAAGAACCACTTTTTCGCTTGCGAAATTAGTAGTTCTTATACAAGAGCACCAGCTCTTGTAATCCTTAAATTAAACTCATCTCTATCGGACCATCCGCTCTTTTTTGCGCACAAAAAAAGAGACCTCTCGGTCTCGGCTCATCGCATCCTATAATGCTGCCTGGCAACGTCCTACTCTTGCGGAACGTAAGTCCGACTACCATCGGCGCTAAGGAGCTTAACTACTGTGTTCGGCATGGGAACAGGTGTGACCTCCTTGCCATTGTCACCAGACAATGAACTGTATAAAAAATTATACATTCAAAACTAGATAGTAAGTAAAATTTGATAATACCAAACAAAACACTTTTAAATTTGATTAAGTCTTCGATCGATTAGTATTCGTCAGCTCCACATATCGCTATGCTTCCACCTCGAACCTATTAACCTCATCATCTTTGAGGGATCTTATAACCGAAGTTGGGAAATCTCATCTTGAGGGGGGCTTCATGCTTAGATGCTTTCAGCACTTATCCCGTCCATACATAGCTACCCAGCGATGCCGTTGGCACGACAACTGGTACACCAGAGGTATGTCCATCCCGGTCCTCTCGTACTAAGGACAGCTCCTCTCAAATTTCCTGCGCCCACGACGGATAGGGACCGAACTGTCTCACGACGTTCTGAACCCAGCTCGCGTACCGCTTTAATGGGCGAACAGCCCAACCCTTGGGACCGACTACAGCCCCAGGATGCGATGAGCCGACATCGAGGTGCCAAACCTCCCCGTCGATGTGAACTCTTGGGGGAGATAAGCCTGTTATCCCCGGGGTAGCTTTTATCCGTTGAGCGATGGCCCTTCCATGCGGAACCACCGGATCACTAAGTCCGTCTTTCGACCCTGCTCGACTTGTAAGTCTCGCAGTCAAGCTTCCTTATGCCTTTACACTCTATGAATGATTTCCAACCATTCTGAGGAAACCTTTGAGCGCCTCCGTTACTCTTTAGGAGGCGACCGCCCCAGTCAAACTGTCCATCTGACACTGTCTCCCACCATGATAAATGGTGCGGGTTAGAAATCCAACACAGCAAGGGTAGTATCCCACCAACGCCTCGACGTAAGCTGGCGCTCACGTTTCAAAGGCTCCTACCTATCCTGTACAAGTTGTACCGAATTTCAATATCAGACTACAGTAAAGCTCCACGGGGTCTTTCCGTCCTGTCGCGGGTAACCTGCATCTTCACAGGTACTATGATTTCACCGAGTCTCTCGTTGAGACAGTGCCCAAATCGTTACGCCTTTCGTGCGGGTCGGAACTTACCCGACAAGGAATTTCGCTACCTTAGGACCGTTATAGTTACGGCCGCCGTTTACTGGGGCTTCGATTCGTAGCTTCGCCGAAGCTAACCACTCCTCTTAACCTTCCAGCACCGGGCAGGCGTCAGCCCCTATACATCACCTTACGGTTTAGCAGAGACCTGTGTTTTTGATAAACAGTCGCTTGGGCCTATTCACTGCGGCTCTCCTGGGCGTTAACCCTAAAGAGCACCCCTTCTCCCGAAGTTACGGGGTCATTTTGCCGAGTTCCTTAACGAGAGTTCGCTCGCTCACCTTAGAATTCTCATCTTGACTACCTGTGTCGGTTTGCGGTACGGGCACCAAAATTCTAGCTAGAGGCTTTTCTTGGCAGTGTGAAATCAACGACTCGAGGAAACAATTTCCTCTCCCCATCACAACTTGACCTTAAGAGTGCCGGATTTGCCTAACACTCAGTCTCATTGCTTGGACGTACAATCCAATAGTACGCTTCGCCTATCCTACTGCGTCCCCCCATCGCTTAAAACGAAATTTGGTGGTACAGGAATATCAACCTGTTATCCATCGCCTACGCCTATCGGCCTCAGCTTAGGACCCGACTAACCCAGAGCGGACGAGCCTTCCTCTGGAAACCTTAGTCAATCGGTGGACGGGATTCTCACCCGTCTTTCGCTACTCACACCGGCATTCTCACTTCTAAGCGCTCCACATGTCCTTGCGATCATGCTTCAACGCCCTTAGAACGCTCTCCTACCACTGTCCTTACGGACAATCCACAGCTTCGGTAATATGTTTAGCCCCGGTACATTTTCGGCGCAGTGTCACTCGACTAGTGAGCTATTACGCACTCTTTAAATGATGGCTGCTTCTAAGCCAACATACTAGTTGTCTGGGCAACGCCACATCCTTTTCCACTTAACATATATTTTGGGACCTTAGCTGGTGGTCTGGGCTGTTTCCCTTTCGAACACGGACCTTATCACCCGCGTTCTAACTCCTAAGATAAAATTGATTGGCATTCGGAGTTTGTCTGAATTCGGTAACCCGATAAGGGCCCCTCGTCCAAACAGTGCTCTACCTCCAATAATCATTACTTAAGGCTAGCCCTAAAGCTATTTCGGAGAGAACCAGCTATCTCCAGGTTCGATTGGAATTTCTCCGCTACCCACAACTCATCCGCTCACTTTTCAACGTAAGTCGGTTCGGCCCTCCATTCAGTGTTACCTGAACTTCAGCCTGGTCATGGGTAGATCACCTGGTTTCGGGTCTACGACCAAATACTCAACGCCCTATTCAGACTCGCTTTCGCTACGGCTCCACATTAACTGCTTAACCTTGCATCAAATCGTAACTCGCCGGTTCATTCTACAAAAGGCACGCCATCACCCATTAACGGGCTCTGACTACTTGTAAGCACACGGTTTCAAGTTCTATTTCACTCCCCTTCCGGGGTACTTTTCACCTTTCCCTCACGGTACTGGTTCACTATCGGTCACTAGAGAGTATTTAGCCTTGGGAGATGGTCCTCCCGGATTCCGACGGAATTTCTCGTGTTCCGTCGTACTCAGGATCCACTCAAGAGTGAACAAACTTTCGACTACAGGATTATTACCTTCTTTGATTCATCTTTCCAGATGATTCGTCTAATTTGTTCTTTTGTAACTCCGTATAGAGTGTCCTACAACCCCAACAAGCAAGCTCGTTGGTTTGGGCTCTTCCCGTTTCGCTCGCCGCTACTCAGGGAATCGATTTTTCTTTCTCTTCCTGCGGGTACTAAGATGTTTCAGTTCCCCGCGTCTGCCTTCAGATATGCTATGTATTCACATATCGATAACACGACATAACTCGTGTTGGGTTTCCCCATTCGGAAATCTCTGGATCAAAGCTTACTTACAGCTCCCCAAAGCATATCGTCGTTAGTAACGTCCTTCGTAGGCTTCTAGTGCCAAGGCATCCACCGTGCGCCCTTAATAACTTAATCTTTTCGACCTTCAACACGATAAAATCGGTTGAAAACCTAAAATGTTATTAATCTGTGAGTGTTCTTTCGAACACTAGCGATTATTTCTATTTTTTTGAATTCAAGCTTTTTAAAACTCTAATTCACTCGGTTTTGCTTGGTAAAATCATAAATTTTACTTACATATCTAGTTTTCAATGTACAAATAAAAAAATGGTGGGCCTAAGTGGACTCGAACCACCGACCTCACGCTTATCAGGCGTGCGCTCTAACCAGCTGAGCTATAGGCCCATTCATTTATAGAATACTCTAATGAGCATTCAAAACTGAATACAATATGTCAATGTCATTCCTCTTCATCTTCTCAAGGAAGATGTTCCGAATATATCCTTAGAAAGGAGGTGATCCAGCCGCACCTTCCGATACGGCTACCTTGTTACGACTTCACCCCAATCATTTGTCCCACCTTCGACGGCTAGCTCCATAAATGGTTACTCCACCGGCTTCGGGTGTTACAAACTCTCGTGGTGTGACGGGCGGTGTGTACAAGACCCGGGAACGTATTCACCGTAGCATGCTGATCTACGATTACTAGCGATTCCAGCTTCATGTAGTCGAGTTGCAGACTACAATCCGAACTGAGAACAACTTTATGGGATTTGCATGACCTCGCGGTTTAGCTGCCCTTTGTATTGTCCATTGTAGCACGTGTGTAGCCCAAATCATAAGGGGCATGATGATTTGACGTCATCCCCACCTTCCTCCGGTTTGTCACCGGCAGTCAACCTAGAGTGCCCAACTAAATGCTGGCAACTAAGTTTAAGGGTTGCGCTCGTTGCGGGACTTAACCCAACATCTCACGACACGAGCTGAC